>NZ_CM173819.1:622500-4600000 GCF_057812155.1 Bacillus sp. 2175
CGGAGCCGCAGCGAAAGCGAGTCTGAATAGGGCGTTTAGTACGTGGTCGTAGACCCGAAACCAGGTGATCTACCCATGTCCAGGGTGAAGTTCAGGTAACACTGAATGGAGGCCCGAACCCACGCACGTTGAAAAGTGCGGGGATGAGGTGTGGGTAGCGGAGAAATTCCAATCGAACCTGGAGATAGCTGGTTCTCCCCGAAATAGCTTTAGGGCTAGCCTTAAGTGTAAGAGTCTTGGAGGTAGAGCACTGATTGGACTAGGGGTCCTCATCGGATTACCGAATTCAGTCAAACTCCGAATGCCAATGACTTATCCTTAGGAGTCAGACTGCGAGTGATAAGATCCGTAGTCAAAAGGGAAACAGCCCAGACCGCCAGCTAAGGTCCCAAAGTGTGTATTAAGTGGAAAAGGATGTGGAGTTGCTTAGACAACTAGGATGTTGGCTTAGAAGCAGCCACCATTTAAAGAGTGCGTAATAGCTCACTAGTCGAGTGACTCTGCGCCGAAAATGTACCGGGGCTAAATACACCACCGAAGCTGCGGATTGATACCGAATGGTATCAGTGGTAGGGGAGCGTTCTAAGGACAGTGAAGTCAGACCGTAAGGACTGGTGGAGTGCTTAGAAGTGAGAATGCCGGTATGAGTAGCGAAAGACGGGTGAGAATCCCGTCCACCGAATGCCTAAGGTTTCCTGAGGAAGGCTCGTCCGCTCAGGGTTAGTCAGGACCTAAGCCGAGGCCGACAGGCGTAGGCGATGGACAACAGGTTGATATTCCTGTACCACCTCTTTATCGTTTGAGCAATGGAGGGACGCAGAAGGATAGAAGAAGCGTGCGATTGGTTGTGCACGTCCAAGCAGTTAGGCTGATAAGTAGGCAAATCCGCTTATCGCGTATGCTGAGCTGTGATGGGGAAGCTCCTTATGGAGCGAAGTCTTTGATTCCCCGCTGCCAAGAAAAGCTTCTAGCGAGGTAAAAGGTGCCTGTACCGCAAACCGACACAGGTAGGCGAGGAGAGAATCCTAAGGTGTGCGAGAGAACTCTGGTTAAGGAACTCGGCAAAATGACCCCGTAACTTCGGGAGAAGGGGTGCTTTCTTAACGGAAAGCCGCAGTGAATAGGCCCAAGCGACTGTTTAGCAAAAACACAGCTCTCTGCGAAGCCGTAAGGCGAAGTATAGGGGGTGACACCTGCCCGGTGCTGGAAGGTTAAGGAGAGGGGTTAGCGTAAGCGAAGCTCTGAACTGAAGCCCCAGTAAACGGCGGCCGTAACTATAACGGTCCTAAGGTAGCGAAATTCCTTGTCGGGTAAGTTCCGACCCGCACGAAAGGTGTAACGATTTGGGCACTGTCTCAACCAGAGACTCGGTGAAATTATAGTACCTGTGAAGATGCAGGTTACCCGCGACAGGACGGAAAGACCCCGTGGAGCTTTACTGTAGCCTGATATTGAATTTTGGTACAGTTTGTACAGGATAGGCGGGAGCCATTGAAACCGGAGCGCTAGCTTCGGTGGAGGCGCTGGTGGGATACCGCCCTGACTGTATTGAAATTCTAACCTACGGGTCTTATCGACCCGGGAGACAGTGTCAGGTGGGCAGTTTGACTGGGGCGGTCGCCTCCTAAAGTGTAACGGAGGCGCCCAAAGGTTCCCTCAGAATGGTTGGAAATCATTCGTAGAGTGCAAAGGCATAAGGGAGCTTGACTGCGAGACCTACAAGTCGAGCAGGGACGAAAGTCGGGCTTAGTGATCCGGTGGTTCCGCATGGAAGGGCCATCGCTCAACGGATAAAAGCTACCCCGGGGATAACAGGCTTATCTCCCCCAAGAGTCCACATCGACGGGGAGGTTTGGCACCTCGATGTCGGCTCATCGCATCCTGGGGCTGTAGTCGGTCCCAAGGGTTGGGCTGTTCGCCCATTAAAGCGGTACGCGAGCTGGGTTCAGAACGTCGTGAGACAGTTCGGTCCCTATCCGTCGTGGGCGTAGGAAATTTGAGAGGAGCTGTCCTTAGTACGAGAGGACCGGGATGGACGCACCGCTGGTGTACCAGTTGTTCTGCCAAGGGCATAGCTGGGTAGCTATGTGCGGAAGGGATAAGTGCTGAAAGCATCTAAGCATGAAGCCCCCCTCAAGATGAGATTTCCCATAGCGTAAGCTAGTAAGATCCCTGAAAGATGATCAGGTTGATAGGTTCGAGGTGGAAGCATGGTGACATGTGGAGCTGACGAATACTAATAGATCGAGGACTTAACCATATAATATGTAGCAATGTTATCTAGTTTTGAGAGAACATAAAAAACTTGTTGACTTTTAAAGTAAATAAGTTATAATAATGATTGTCTCAAAAGAATAATGTCTGGTAATGATGGCAGAGAGGTCACACCCGTTCCCATACCGAACACGGAAGTTAAGCTCTCTAGCGCCGATGGTAGTTGGGACCTTGTCCCTGTGAGAGTAGGACGTTGCCAGGCAATATTATTCCGCAGTAGCTCAGCGGTAGAGCTATCGGCTGTTAACCGATCGGTCGTAGGTTCGATTCCTACCTGCGGAGCCATTGGAGAGCTGTCCGAGTTGGCCGAAGGAGCACGATTGGAAATCGTGTATACGTCACAAGCGTATCAAGGGTTCGAATCCCTTGCTCTCCGCCATAGGATTTATAGTATTTGGCCCGTTGGTCAAGTGGTTAAGACACCGCCCTTTCACGGCGGTAACACGGGTTCGAATCCCGTACGGGTCACCACTTTGGAGGATTAGCTCAGCTGGGAGAGCACCTGCCTTACAAGCAGGGGGTCGGCGGTTCGATCCCGTCATCCTCCACCATATAAATTTTATATGAATAGTATTATCGCGGGGTGGAGCAGCACGGTAGCTCGTCGGGCTCATAACCCGAAGGTCGCAGGTTCAAATCCTGTCCCCGCAACCAAATGGTCCCGTGGTGTAGTGGTTAACATGCCTGCCTGTCACGCAGGAGATCGCCGGTTCGACCCCGGTCGGGACCGCCATTTTAATAAGGCTCGGTAGCTCAGTCGGTAGAGCAGAGGACTGAAAATCCTCGTGTCGGCGGTTCGATTCCGTCCCGAGCCACCATTTATTTTAATAAAATACGCCGGCTTAGCTCAATTGGTAGAGCAACTGACTTGTAATCAGTAGGTTGGGGGTTCAAGTCCTCTAGCCGGCACCATGTAAGTTTCGGAGGGGTAGCGAAGTGGCTAAACGCGGCGGACTGTAAATCCGCTCCTTCGGGTTCGGCAGTTCGAATCTGCCCCCCTCCACCATTTACATAGGGGCATAGTTTAAAGGTAGAACTGAGGTCTCCAAAACCTCCAGTGTGGGTTCGATTCCTACTGCCCCTGCCAAATATATTTACACAACATGGCGGTTGTGGCGAAGTGGTTAACGCACCGGATTGTGGCTCCGGCATTCGTGGGTTCGATTCCCATCAGTCGCCCCATTTTTATTTTAAAAATTACAAATAATCTAATGGATACTTACATATAATTAAGTAAGAATTCGATGGGCTATAGCCAAGCGGTAAGGCAACGGACTTTGACTCCGTCATGCGCTGGTTCGAATCCAGCTAGCCCAGCCATTTTTGCGGAAGTAGTTCAGTGGTAGAATACAACCTTGCCAAGGTTGGGGTCGCGGGTTCGAATCCCGTCTTCCGCTCCAATAAAATTTAATATGGCGGCATAGCCAAGTGGTAAGGCAGAGGTCTGCAAAACCTTTATCACCGGTTCAAATCCGGTTGCCGCCTTTTCTTTTGTGCCGATGTGGCGGAATTGGCAGACGCGCACGACTCAAAATCGTGTTCCTTCGGGAGTGTCGGTTCGACCCCGACCATCGGTATCATGAACGGCGTAAAAAAGCTCTATACAATTAGTATAGAGCTTTTTTGTTTTCTTTTCATTACATGACAAAATAAGCAGAAAAAGTATTGTATATACAATATTTCTTTCGAGTACTCTAGAGAGAATTTCTCCACCCCGGTGACATGAAGTTAAATCCGATACCACCAGTAGATATTAGTACACTATCAACGGTTAAGTTTGTAATCTCTAAAAACTTCTTTTCAAACCCTTCTCTGTTGTACTTATACATAGTTGAGTGGCACGCCCACATATGCGTTGAAGTACTTAACCAGTCCCCTAAATCTTTTAATTCAGGGAACGACTCAAATTGAATTGGTTCATCTAATTTCATGAATCTCACTTGATAGATAGTTGGGTTTAACTTTTCTTCTATCCCTTTAAGACTATGTGCTTTTTTCTCATTTGAATGTGTCATAATTCTCCTTCTCTCTTTTCTTCAAATTTTTCCCTATTTTTATTATACAACAATAGAAAGTAATTATGGGAATAGGTGTCAGCAATATAAAAAGACTCTAACAGAAATGTTAGAGTCTTTTTGTTAAATTATACTATGTGCTTCTAAAATTCGTAATAAACGTAGGAATTCATGTATAATATAACTTGTCGAAAGAACAAAATGATAGTGATTTATATTATGTCTATAATATGAATCAAAAATGAACTTTTTATATTTCTTTTAAAAATGTGTTGAACACACATTATATTTCATATTAATATTTTTATGTAGATTTAAAACGGGAAAGAGAGTGGAAAGTATGGGCCGTAAATGGAACAATATTAAAGACAAAAAAGCATCAAAAGATGCAAATACAAGCCGTATATACGCGAAATTTGGGCGTGAAATTTATGTGGCAGCAAAACAAGGCGAGCCAGATCCAGAATCAAACCAAGCGCTAAGAGTTGTATTAGAGCGTGCGAAAACATACAATGTTCCAAGAACAATTATTGATCGTGCAGTTGAAAAAGCAAAAGGCGGTTCAGAAGAAAATTATGACGAGCTTCGTTATGAAGGATTCGGACCAAATGGAGCTATGGTTATTGTAGATACACTTACAAATAACGTAAACCGTACTGCAGCAGATGTACGAGCTGCATTTAGCAAAAACAGTGGTAATATGGGTGTGAACGGTTCTGTAGCTTACATGTTTGATGCGACAGCTGTTATCGGCCTTGAAGGTAAAACATCAGATGAAGTTCTTGAAATTTTAATGGAAGCAGATGTAGATGCACGTGACATTCTAGAAGAAGAAGATTCTGTTATCGTGTATGCTGAACCAGATCAATTCCATGCAGTACAATCTGCACTTAAAGGTGCTGGCGTTGAGGAGTTTACAGTTGCAGAATTAACAATGCTTGCACAAAGTGATGTAACACTTCCTGAAGATGCTCAAGCACAATTTGAGAAAATGGTTGATGCATTAGAAGATTTGGAAGATGTTCAACAAGTTTATCACAACGTAGACTTAGGAGAGTAATACGATAGATGACCCTTTTCGCTTAGCGGATAGGGTCTTTTTTATGAAGTTAATTAAGGTGATGAAGTATTAAAGGTATTTTGTTGTAGGTAGTGAATATGATTATAGGGATATACAAAATATTCATTATCTCTAGGAGGCTTAATATGGAACATAAGACACCAAAGCATATAGTTGCTGTAGCAGGTTATTTAACAAATGAAAAAAATGAAGTGTTATTAACAAAAGTGCACTGGCGAGCTGATACGTGGGAGTTGCCAGGAGGACAGGTAGAAGAAGGCGAAGCGCTCGATCAAGCTGTCTGTAGGGAAATAAAAGAGGAAACAGGGTTAACGGTGAAGCCTATCGGAATTACAGGGGTTTATTATAATACCTCTATGCATATTCTAGCTGTTGTTTTTAAAGTAGCATATATAAGTGGTGAAATAAAAACTCAACCCGAAGAGATACAAGTGGGTAAATTTGTTGATTTAAATGAAGAGAACATAGATGAGTATATAACGCGTCCTCATATGAAATCCAGAACGCTTGATGCAATGAGAGCAACACATTTTATTCCGTATGAAACGTGGGAAGTACAGCCGTATAATTTAATAGGAAGATTGTAAAGAAAAGAGTAGCCGATTTGAGATACATTCGAATCACTACTCTTTTTTGTATACTGTTTAAGAAAAAGGTCAAAATAATAATAGCACTAGTATTGATTTGCAGAACATTTGTTCTGTATAATAAATCTATATGTTATATACATTTAGATTACTAGATAGTCAAAAGTATATATATTTGTAGATGATATAATTAAAGTGTAAAGTGAAAATATAATAGTCTTAAGGGTTTCTCTTTTATTGGTTATTCGTGCTTTAACATAACCTATATTCAATATTTCAGATGAATAGTAGATAAAAAAATACTGTGATACAATACTTTTTTATCCCACTATTTGCTGGGCAGTAAGCTTGATTGATGAGGGCTCATTAAAGTTTCACTTTATACCTTACAATGATGTAAGGTACGTGTAAGAGAAATCGATGGGATATTTTTTTACAACAATGTATTCTTAAAGTAAGAGTTATATGCTGTGTGGAAAAGAGGTGTTCAAGATGAAAGAACGAGTATTATCTAGGGTGAACTATCATCAAAAAGTTGCATTAAATCCAATGACTAAACTTTTTTATAAAGCCATTATATTATTATTATTGTTAAGTTGTACGTTATTATTCGTTGGAAATGTAATGATTGAGAAAAGTGATATTAGTAAATTACATGTACCGGCTAAGTTAGAGGTGCCAGAATCATTAACACATGCATTTATTGCGACAGAAGATAAAAGATTTTATCATCATAACGGTTTAGATTATATAGCAATTATTAGGGCCTCAGTTGAGAATATAAAGGCTGGTGGTGTCGTGCAAGGAGGAAGTACGATTACACAACAGCTATCTAAAAATGCCTTTTTAACAAATGAACGTACATTTTCTCGTAAGTGGAAAGAGATTTTTTATACGAAAAAAATTGAACGCACATTTACGAAGGATGAAATTTTAAAATTATATGTAAGTAATATTTATTATGGAGAAGGAGCATGGGGAATTGAAAAAGCAGCAAACCTTTACTTCGGTAAAAAGGTGAACCAATTAACGTTGGCTGAAAGTGCAATGATGGCTGCTGTAGTAAAAGCACCTGCTTATTACTCACCTGCCCAAAACTATGATAAAGCAGTAGAGAGACGAAATGTCGTTTTGAGACTAATGGAGAAAGAAGGCTATATAAGCCATGATGAGTATGTTCAAGCAGTTAGTGAGAAATTAGTAATTCGTCATGATATAAAAATAGAGCAGTCGATGTTAAATAGCGCGCGTAAAAAAGCAGTAAGTTAAGAGAAGTTCCTACAGAGGAGCTTCTTTTTTTTGAATAAATTGTGACAAATTGTGACACAATATCGTCACAATTATTGTGTTTTTGTAATTTATGTGAGCGTGTTCATTGCGTGACGTATATAAGTGTTGATATTATGTGTATTGTGTACAATGCTGTATACAGAATATGAATTTAAAGAGGAATGTATATGAAATCAAATAAACTCATGGCTCTTGGTATAGTTTTTTCTATCGCAGTATTGATTGTAATTGGAACAATTGCGTATAGCATCATAAATGACAAAAAAGATAAAGGGAATGAGATGTTTGCTTATTCTACGCAACAATCTTTAGGGAAAGATGATGCTCCAGTTAAGGTAGTTGAATTTGGAGACTTTAAATGTCCTGCTTGTCGTACTTGGGATGTAACGGTATTACCTCGATTAAAAGAAGAGTATATTGATAAAGGCAAAGTGCAGTTATATTTTATTAACTTCCCATTTATCGGAAAAGACTCGGATTTAGGTGCAGCAGCTGGTGAAGCAATTTATAAACAAGATAAAGATTCATTCTGGATTTTCTATGATGAGATTTATCAAAATCAAAAGAAAGATACGGAAGAATGGATTACAGAAGATTTGCTTCTTAGCATTGTGAAAGAGAAACTTCCAAAAGTTGATGTAGAGCAATTTAAGAAAGATTTACACAGTAAAGACATTAAAGAAAAAGTACGTAAAGATTCAGATCGTGCTCAAAAATTAAAAGTTCAAGGTGCTCCTTCTGTATATGTAAACGGAAATCTTGCAAACCCTGATTTCGATAGTATGAAGAAGGCAATTGATAAAGAATTGAAAAAGTGATGAGGTCTCTCATCACTTTTTCGACTTTTTTCGATAAAATTCTTGCCTCTACTTTTTTTACATGCTATACTACTTTACATAAGTTATTCTAATATCTTATATGTAATTCATATTTGCGGGTGTAGTTTAGTGGTAAAACAAGAGCCTTCCAAGCTCTGGTCGAGAGTTCGATTCTCTTCACCCGCTCCAAATTTTATTAAATGTTTTTCTATAAATTGTGATCAACGCAGTGTTTCGTTTCCGAGATAAACGAGGCATTGCGTTTTTTAATGTTTGAAAAACCTAATTACATGCGAAAATAGAAGTAAATAATAGTATTCCAAAAGTGAATTACTAACCAATAGGGTCGTTACATAAGGGATGGATTCATCTGAGGAGGCGATTAGGAATGGATTTTGAACAATTAAAGCAAGATGTAATTGCGTATAGTAAAACAATTGGCATAGATAAAATAGGCTTTGCGAGTGCTTCTCCTTTTGAGGAATTAAAGCAGCGCTTAATCCAGCAACAACAATTAAATTATCAATCTGGATTTGAAGAGCCTGATATAGAGAAGAGAACGAATCCGCAACTGTTATTACCGGGTGCTAAATCAATTATTGCGATTGCTTTAGCATATCCTTCAAAATTAAAAAATGCACCATTAAGTAAGCGTGGAGAACGCCGTGGGATTTTTTGTCGTGCTTCTTGGGGACAAGATTATCATCTTGTTTTACGAGATCGTTTGCAAAAATTAGAAGCATATTTAATTGAAAAACTTCCGGATATAGAAGTGAAGTCCATGGTTGATACAGGTGAATTAAGTGATCGAGCTGTATCAGAGCGTGCAGGCATTGGATGGAGCGGTAAAAACTGCTCTATTATTACACCTGAATTTGGTTCGTACGTATACTTAGGGGAAATGATTACAAATGTTCCATTCCCGCCAGATAAGCCGATAGAAGATCAATGCGGGGGCTGTACGAAATGTATCGATATTTGTCCTACCGGTGCTTTAATACAGGGGGGACAGTTAGATTCGAAGAAGTGCATTGCGTTTTTAACACAGACGAAAGGATTCCTACCTGAAGAATATCGCGATAAAATAGGAAATCGTATATATGGATGTGATACGTGTCAGACTGTTTGCCCGAAAAACAAAGGAATGGATTTTCATAATCATCCTGAGATGGAGCCGGATCCTGAGCTAGTTAAACCATTATTAACACCACTTTTAACAATTAGTAATCGTGATTTTAAAGAGAAATATGGGATTATGTCAGGATCATGGAGAGGGAAAAAGCCACTGCAAAGAAATGCGATTTTAGCATTAGCACATTTTAAAGAAACATCGGCAATTCCTGATTTAATTGGTGTTATGAAAGATGACCCAAGACCAGTACTACGCGGAACGGCAGCATGGGCACTTGGGAAAATTGGCGGAGATGGAGTAGGCGAAGCGATTGAGAAAGCGATGGAACGTGAGAAAGATGAAGAAGTGCTTCATGAAATGAATCGCGGGCTTGAATTGTTAGCACAGAAAAAAGAGTAGATAATATTTCCCTTTTTCATATTGTAATATGGGAGGGAGACAGAATGGTTGTAAAAACGAAGATTGAAAACCAAGTACAACAATTTTTAGCATATATAACGGAGAAAAGAACGAATGTGGATGGTATTGCTGAGGATTTACTACAAATGGCACTGAGAAAGAAACAATTGTTTCAAAGACGTAGTGCACATATAGTGAAAGCAACTGCGGATGTTTCTTTCATTAGACAATTAAATAGTAATGACCATCAAGAAATTGATTATCAAATACATTTTAAATATTTAATTAAGCATAAAGAATTATTTTATATTGAAGAGGAACAATTAAAACGAAGAGTTTGTTTAAATAATAGTCGAATTATAGGCGATTATGCTATTGAAGTGTCAGAAGAAATTAGAATGGGTGAGACATTAGAAAGGGAAATTACGAAAGAGAAGTACGGTTCTTATCAGTATAATCGTTTAGAGGCAGTGAAATATGCAGAGCGTTGGTGGGATGACCGAAATCCTATGTATCGTAATTTCCCTGATAATTGTACGAATTTCATTTCTCAATGTCTTCATACTGGAGAAGTACCTATGAGCGGATATCCTAATATTCGTAAAGGATGGTGGCAAAGGGAGAATCAGTGGAGCTGGAGCTGGGCTGTTGCACATTCTTTTTATTGGTATTTGTCAGGTGCTACAACAGGACTTCGAGCAGAGGCGGTAGAGAGGCCAGAAGAACTTATTCTTGGAGATGTCATTGCTTATGATTTCGAGGATGACGGAAGATGGAATCATACGACGATTGTAGTAGCAAAAGATGCAGATGGTATGCCGCTTGTAAATGCACATTCAGCGAATAGCCGTCGACGTTATTGGAACTATGAAGACTCTAGTAAATATACACCACAAATGAAATATAAATTCTTTCATATTATTAATGGGTAGAGATTTTTCGCTCAAGTGGTATAATACGTAGTAGACAAAAAACAGAGGTGAATATCGCGTGGGAGTACATGTTGTTTTATATCAGCCAGAAATTCCAGCAAATACAGGGAATATTGCTCGTACTTGTGCAGCAACTGGAACAGAATTACATTTGATTAGACCGCTTGGATTTTCAACGGATGATAAAATGTTAAAGCGTGCAGGATTAGATTATTGGCAGCACGTGAAAATTACGTATTATGATTCAATTGAAGAATTTTATGAAAAAAATAAAGACGGTGAATTCTTCTATTTAACAAAGTATGGCGAGAAAGCTCATACAGCGTTTGACTATAGCAAGCGCGAGAAGGATTACTATTTTGTATTTGGAAGAGAAACAAACGGCTTACCAGCTAATGTAATCGAAGAAAACTTTGATCATTGTTTACGTATTCCAATGACAGATAAAGTACGTTCATTAAATTTATCTAATACAGCAGCAATTTTAATTTATGAAGCGTTCCGTCAACAAAATTACCCTGGATTAGATTTAGAAATCGTTTATTAAAAGTCGCCATATGGCGACTTTTTTTTATAAAATAAAAATAATATATAATCATACATTTAAAAGAGAGGACATAATCATATAGAATGGGATATATGATTAAAAATAGATAAGACGGGTTGAGATAAATATGAAGGAAGAATATAGTAATCAAAATACCTTTTTAAGTATGATAGATATGGATTTAATTAGACAAGGATTATTACATGCTATTCAAGATTTAGTATTCATATTGAAAGTTATTGATAATGAAACGTTTCAATATATGTATGTGAATAAAATAGGAATGGATTATGCTAGGTTAAGCGAAGAGTGCTATGGAAAAACCTTTGCAGAAGTATTACCAAAAGATATAGCGGGGATATTGCAAAGGCAATATGCAAAAGTAGTGAGAGAAGCGAAAGCACACACCTTTTGTGATGTAGTCAATTTACCAAAAGGTGAGATACACTATGAATCTTCACTTAATCCTGTCTGCGACGAAGAAGGAATATGTCAATTTGTTATTTGTATTACAAGAGATATTACAGCTCAAATTGAGGAGAAGACAGAGATAGAGGAAAAACAAATGTTATTTAAGTCGTTACTGGAATATAATAATGACTCAATTATATCTATAGATTCTATAGGGAGAGTTACATATGCAAATCCGGCAACGTATGAAATATTTGGATACCGGTATGAGGAATTAAATAATAAATTTATTTTTGAATTCATTAATAAAGAATATGAAAAAGATTTTCAAATTATATTTAAGGGATCGATGCAAGGAAAAGCAAAACAAATTGTTTCAAAGAAATATGTTCATAAAGAAGGGTACGAGCTATATATTTCTTTGAGAACTATCCCGATTATTGTGAACGGTGAAATTGTTGGGATTTATATTGTTACGAGAGATGTTACAAGGCAAGTATTAAACGAAATGCGAACAGAATATTTAGCTTACTATGACCAGTTAACGGGATTAATGAATAGAATTTCATGTACAAATAAGTTAAATACTTTTTTAAATGAGAGTGTAAATTTTGCACTTGTATTTATAGATTTAGATGAGTTTCATCGTATTAATGATACATTTGGTCATAAAGAGGGAGATAAAGTATTACAAAAAGTTACAGAATGTTTAAGTAATCTAAAAATAGAAGATATGCACTTATTTAGAGAACACGATGATCAATTTGTTATGTTGATAGAAAATATAACGAAAGAATATGTAGAGGAAGTTGCAAAAAGCATATTAAAAAACATTAGTGAATATTTTGTAATCGAAGAAGAAGATGTATATTTAAGCGCGTCAATTGGAATTGTAATGGCTCCAACAGATGGAGAAGATGAAAAAATACTATTTCAGAGAGTCGATGCTGCTTTAGAAAAAGCAAAAGAAAAAGGAAAAGGACATTATCATTTTTATTGTAGTGGATTAGACTGTGAGCGTGAACAAAGGTTTATAATAGAAAACCAGTTACATCGTGCTATAGAAAAAAATGAATTTTTCTTATATTATCAGCCACAAATTAATATTGAAACGAAAAAAATAGCTAGTATGGAAGCTTTAATAAGGTGGGAGAATAAGGAATTAGGATTTGTTTCTCCAAACCAATTTATTCCGTTGGCAGAAAGAACAGGATTTATTATTAAGCTGGATGAATGGGTAGTAAATCAAGTGTGTCAGCAATTGCGCGAATGGTTAAATAAAGGGTATGATGTGGTCCCAATTGCAGTTAATATTTCAGCTAGACACTTTCGTTCTATTACATTAATAGAGATGATTACACGGGCTTTAAATAAGTACAATGTACCAACTCATTTATTAGCGATAGAGGTTACAGAAGGAGCTCTTATACATAAAGATATATCGAAGAGAGTGTTACTACAATTAAAAGAGCAAAATTTAAAGATTCATTTAGATGATTTTGGAACAGGCTATTCATCTTTAAGTTATTTAAAAACATATCCAATTGATACTTTAAAAATTGATCGTTCTTTTATGGAAGGTATACATATAGATGAACGTGATACGAATATTACAGCTGCAATTATTCATTTAGCTCATACTTTAGAATTAAATGTAATTGCAGAAGGAGTAGAAAAAAAGGAGCAAATACAGTTTTTGAAAGAAAAGAATGTGAAGCTTGTACAAGGTTATTATTATAGCCGACCACTATCCAAATATGATATGGAAAATATGTATTATAAATAAAAAAAATGATGTGCTAAAAGCACATCATTTTTTATGTGTACCTGGTTTGTCATTGTAACCGGATGTAAAAATAGCTGTAAGAAATGTGAGTGATACACCTAAAATTAATAATAATTTCATACTAATATCCTCCTTACTTTTTTCGGTTCATGAGTTTTATTTATTACCCAAAATGTATGTAAGGTTCTTAGAAGAAAAGAATTTATTTATAATGAATAGCAGTGTAAAAACGTTAATACCTATATTATACAGAATTTTCTTTGAATTTTGGAGAGAATTTTAGTGTGCTATTATATATTTCGTTTTGATTTAAAGAATGTTTAAGGACATCCTAGCATACCTTTTATAATAATCCGATTGAACAAGGAGATGGGGGAGGAGCTATAATGGATATTCTAAAAAAGATTGAACAGCATCGAGCAGCAGAAGAACGTTTACAATGGGAAGGTACGTTTGCAGAGTATTTGGAGCTTGTGAAAGAAAGACCATGGGTGGCTCAAACAGCACACTCTCGCATTTACAATATGATAAAAGATGCTGGAATTGAAGAAGTTGATGGTAGAAGAAAGTATAACTTCTTTAGTAATCAGCTCTTTGGATTAGAGGATGCTCTAGAACGTCTTGTAGAGGAATATTTTCATCCATCTGCAAAACGATTAGATGTTAGAAAAAGAATTTTATTATTAATGGGTCCTGTTAGTGGAGGGAAATCAACGTTAGTTACAATGTTGAAACGAGGATTAGAAACATATTCAAGAACAGATCGCGGAGCAATTTTTGCGATTAAAGGATGCCCAATGCACGAGGATCCACTGCATTTAATTCCACATCATTTACGAGATGATTTCTTTGATGAGTATGGGGTTAGAATTGAAGGGAATTTATCACCACTAAATGTCATGCGTTTAGAGCAAGAATACGGATCAAGAATTGAGGATGTAGTTGTAGAGCGTATCTTCTTCTCTGAAGATCGTCGTACAGGGATTGGTACATTTAGCCCGTCTGATCCAAAATCACAGGATATTGCAGATTTAACAGGTAGTCTGGACTTTTCTACGATTGCAGAATATGGTTCAGAATCAGATCCGCGTGCGTATCGATTTGATGGAGAATTAAATAAGGCAAACCGAGGAATGATGGAGTTCCAAGAGATGTTAAAATGCGATGAGAAGTTTTTATGGCACTTATTATCACTTACGCAAGAAGGGAATTTCAAAGCGGGAAGATTTGCGCTTATTTCAGCAGATGAATTAATTGTAGCGCATACGAATGAAACAGAGTATCGCTCATTTATAGCAAATAAGAAAAATGAAGCATTGCACTCAAGAATTATTGTAATGCCAGTTCCTTATAATTTACGAGTAAGTGAAGAAGAACATATTTATGAAAAAATGATTCGTGAAAGTGATGTATCGAATGTTCACATTGCACCACACACACTTCGCGTTGCAGCAATGTTCACCATTTTAACTCGTTTAAAAGATCCGAAGCGTCCGGATATTGATTTAATTAAAAAGATGCGTTTGTATGATGGGGAAACGGTAGAAGGTTATAATGCGATTGATGTAGAAGAATTACAACGCGAATATCAAGATGAAGGTATGAAGGGTATTGATCCTCGTTATGTCATTAACCGAATTTCGTCTACAATCATTCGAAAAGAGGTACCATCTATTAACGCGTTAGATGTACTTAGATCTTTAAAAGATGGGCTAGATCAGCATCCATCCATTAGTAATGAAGACCGTGAACGTTACATGAACTTCATCTCATTAGCGAGAAAAGAATACGATGAAATCGCGAAGAAAGAAGTACAAAAAGCGTTTGTTTATTCATATGAAGAATCAGCTAAGACGCTTATGGATAATTACTTAGATAACGTTGAGGCGTACTGCAATAAATCGAAATTACGTGATCCGTTAACAGGAGAAGAAATGAGTCCAGATGAAAAATTAATGCGCTCAATTGAAGAGCAAATTGGAATTTCAGAAAATGCTAAGAAAGCGTTCCGTGAAGAGATTTTAATTCGCATTTCTGCTTATGCCCGTAAAGGAAAACGCTTTGATTATAATTCACATGAACGTCTTCGTGAAGCGATTCAGAAAAAACTATTTGCTGATTTAAAAGATATAGTGAAAATTACAACGTCAACGAAAACGCCGGACGAAAATCAGCTTAAGAAAATCAATGATGTTGTTGCGCGTTTAATTGATGAGCATGGCTATAATTCTTCTTCAGCAAATGAATTACTACGCTATGTAGGTAGCTTGTTAAACAGATAGTTTGATAACAAAACGCTGTCTCTTGTATTTTGCGGGACAGCGTTTTATTATCCGTTCATATGTGTATAAAGTGTCATACCTTGTCCAAATGTAATAAATTAAGATGCAATTTTATGAATTTATTGTCAATTATTTTTACAATATGCATATGATAGAGTAACCAACCATTCATACGAAAAAAGCCAACACAATACAATATGTTGCAAAGTAAAAATATGTGCAACAATGCATTGTGTTTCTTTCTTATCAGTGGCTGAATATTTCTTTCTATTATGTGAGTGGCAAAATTTTGTTTAGGATGCTCGGGGTATTGTATGAAAAACGTTATAAATGTTTATGGGATGATTTTCTGTGGGCAGTTACCTTTCAAACATTCTAGCTTGCACATTACAGAACAAAATTTATAGATTGCTGTTCATACAGGAAGACAATTACAGTAAGGAGGGAAAGGAATGGGCGAAGAAAATCAACCAAATTATACGATTTCACAGGAAAACTGGTCCCTCCATCGCAAAGGATATGACGACCAACAGCGCCATCAAGAAAAAGTACAAGAGGCAATTAAGAATAATTTACCCGATCTTGTAACAGAAGAAAGTATAGTTATGTCTAATGGCAAGGATGTTGTAAAAATACCAATTCGTTCTCTAGATGAATATAAGATTAGATACAATTATGATAAAAATAAACATGTTGGGCAAGGAAACGGTGACAGCAAAGTTGGTGATGTCGTTGCGAGAGATGGATCAGGTGGTCAAAAACAAAAAGGGCCAGGAAAAGGGCAAGGAGCAGGAGATGCAGCTGGGGAAGATTACTATGAAGCTGAAGTCTCTATTTTAGAATTAGAGCAAGCGTTTTTCAGAGAGTTAGAACTGCCTAATTTAAAGAGAAAAGAAATGGATGAAAACCGGATTGAACATGTTGAATTTAATGACATTAGAAAAACAGGATTATGGGGAAATATCGATAAGAAAAGAACAATGATATCCGCATATAAACGAAATGCAATGAGTGGTAAAGCATCTTTTCATCCAATTCACCAAGAAGACTTAAAGTTCCGCACTTGGAATGAAGTATTAAAGCCAGATTCAAAAGCTGTTGTATTAGCGATGATGGATACGAGTGGATCGATGGGAATATGGGAGAAATATATGGCACGTAGCTTCTTTTTCTGGATGACAAGATTTTTACGCACAAAGTATGAAACAGTAGATATTGAATTTATTGCCCATCATACGGAGGCAAAAGTAGTTCCAGAGGAAGAGTTTTTCTCAAAAGGAGAAAGTGGCGGAACGATTTGTTCTTCTGTATACAAAAAAGCACTCGAACTTATCGATAATAAATATTCACCAGACCGCTATAATATTTATCCATTCCATTTTTCAGATGGTGATAATTTAACATCAGATAATGCTAGATGTGTAAAACTTGTTGAAGAGCTAATGAAGAAGTGTAATATGTTTGGGTATGGGGAAGTGAATCAGTACAACCGCCATAGTACACTCATGTCAGCCTATAAAAATATTAAAGATGAAAACTTTAGATACTATATTTTAAAGCAAAAAGCAGACGTATTTCATGCGATGAAAAGCTTTTTTAGAGAAGAATCAGGTGAGAAAATGGCATAACCTCTTTTAAAGAGGTTCTTTTTTTGTAAACTTTTTATTTTCCTAGTTGACAATGATAATGAAAATCATTATCGTTTATTCGAGAAATGATTACATTTCGAATTATATATTTCGGAGGAGATGTAAAGTTGAAACAAAATAAAAGAAAACGTATAAATGCAATGATTATAGCGGCAGCGTTATCACTTCCGTTTGCTGTTTATTCAACACCTGCTTTAGCGGCAGTAGCAATTGAGGCGAATAAAACTGGACAAGGTTTAGAAGATGGTACATATGATGCTGTTATTAAAGCGTATAAAGATAAAACGAATGAAGAGTCTATGGCAGCTGTTTATATAAAGGATCCGAAATTAACAATTGAGAATGGAAAGAAAATTGTAACAGCAACATTAAGTGATAGTGATTTCTTTCAATACTTGAAAACAGAGGATATTCATACTCCAGGTGTGTTTCATGATGTGAAAGTAATATCAGAAGATAAAAAGAAAAATGGAACGAAAGTGATTCGGTTTGAAGTAGGGGAATTAGGAAAAAGGTATAATATGCGAATGCATATTTATATTCCAACAATGGCCTATGATAATAAGTACCAAGTACAGTTTGAAGTAAATACATTGAATTTAGAGAACAATGTTCCAGAAAAACAAAAGGAAAATAAAGAGGATAAAGTGGATCAACAAGATGGAATTGGAAATGTAATAGTAGATAAGCAACTACAAAGGCATATTAATAAATATAATTTGAATAGAGAAAATCTAGATACCCCAATAACTAAGGAAGATTTATTAAAAGTTAAAGCTTTAATAGTCGTTGAAGCTAAAAATAAAGGAATACAAGACGTAAGCGGTCTAGAATATATGACGAACTTAGAAAACTTAACTTTGGAAGAAGTTAAGTTAAAAAATATAAAATTTATCTCGGGATTGAGACAATTAAAATCATTAAGTATAACCTATGGTGAACTTGAAGATATTGGACCTTTGGCTGAGTTAGAGCATATTGAGTTTTTAACTTTGAGAAACAATAAAATCTCAGATTTAAGCCCATTAAGCCAAATGAAGAAGATTAAAATGCTAGATTTAAATAGTAATTATATAAAAGATATTAAACCATTATTTACAGTGAAATCTTTAAGGACTTTGACTGTGGCAAATAATCAAATTAGTAATGATAACCTTGCTGGAATTGAGCAATTGAAAAATGTAAAAAACTTATCTTTAAGTAACAATGGACTTACGAATATTGAACATATTACATCAATGAAAAAATTAGTAGAGTTAGATCTTGCTAAAAATGAATTAGAAAACATCGAACCTTTATCAAGATTATCTACTGTACAATCACTTAATTTAGAAGAAAACTATATTTCAGATATAACGCCACTTAGTCACTTAACAGACTTATATGATTTAAAGCTAGGTTCAAATGAAATTCGTGATGTTAGACCTGTTCAAGAGCTAGGAAAAAGGATATATATCGATATTCAAAGACAAAAAATCTTTTTAGATAATGTAGAAAAAGATAAGGAAGTTAAAATACCTATCTATAATTTACAAGGAGAGCCACTTGATACTATTCAATTGAAGAGTGAAGATGGGATAGTTAATAATGGTTCTGTTAAATGGGGGACTACTGGTGAAAAAATATATGAATTTACGTTGGATATAAAGCCAGAAGAGAATCGTATTAAGTTTAATGGAACAGTAATTCAAAATGTTGTTGAAAGATTAGACGAAATCAAGGAAACAATAAAAGAGGATAATGAACAAAAGGAAAATATAATTCTCGATAAAACTTTACAACAACATATTAATAAAGAGAATTTAGGTAGAGAGAATTTAAACGCTCCTATTACAAAAGAAGATTTATTACAGATTAAAAAATTAGAGATATTTAAAGAAAATGGAAATGAGATAAAAAATATAACAGGTTTAGAGTACATGACGAACTTAGAAAAACTCACTTTAGAAGGAGTAGGCCTGAAAAATATTGAGTTCATCTCAAACTTGAAACAATTGAATAATGTGAATGTATCTCATAATCAAATTGAAGATATAACACCACTATCTTCATTGGAAAATTTACAGTGGTTAAATCTTGCGGACAATCATATTAAAGATGTAACGGTTATTGGTTCCATGCTAAACTTATTTAGCTTAAATCTAGCTGGGAATGAGATTCGTGATGTCAGGTCGTTAATACAATTAGGGCAGTGGTTTACAATTGATGTTGGAAGACAAAATATCATTTTAAATGATGCAAAAATAAACGAAGAAATTCAAGTTCCTGTATATGATTTAGAAGGAGAAAGTATTGAAAATATTCAATTGACAAGTGAGGGAGGGACGTTTAATAACGGAGTAATAAAATGGAATACGCCAGGTGAAAAGGTGTATAAATTTGATTTAGATTCTGATGAAATTAGCATAAGGTTTAACGGAACAGTTATACAGAATATAGTGGAAAAAGAAGAAGTAAAAGAACCGGTAAAAGAAGTTGAAGAAGCAAAAGAAGAAGTGAAAGAACCAACAAAAGAAGTTGAAGAAACAAAAGAAGAAGTGAAAGAACCGGTAAAAGAAGTTGAAGAAGCAAAAGAAGAAGTGAAAGAACCGATAAAAGAAGTTGAAGGATCGAAAGAAGAAGTGAAGGAACCGGTAAAAGAAGTTGAAGAAACAAAAGAAGAAGTGAAAGAACCGATAAAAGAAGTTGAAGGATCGAAAGAAGAAGTGAAGGAACCGGTAAAAGAAGTTGAAGGATCGAAAGAAGAAGTGAAAGAACCTGCAAAAGAAGTTGAAGAGCCAAAAGAAGAAGTGGACGAGCTAACAACAGGAGTTGAAGAGTCGAAAGCGGAGGGGAAAGAAACAGGAAAAGAAATTGAAGGTTCAAAAGAAGCAGTAAATCCATCCGAAGTAGTCCAAGAACAAAACATGAATCATCAAGTTGTGAAAGAAAATAAACCAGTTGCTAATAAACAGGAAGAAAGTAAGAAATCATTAGGAGCAACAGGTGGACAAGCGAATACATCAAAGTTACTTTCAGGCGTAGTATTAGTTCTTTCAGCACTGAGTATGTTTGTATTTAGAAAGAGATTATTTAAGAAATAAATAACGTGTTATCTTATTATATTGTAAAATAATTGTATAAGTTTTTGAGAAGACATTATCATGGCAGTTTCATTTTGAAATAGGCTTATGATAATGTCTTTTTTAAGGGGGATATAAATGGAAAAGGTGTCGGAGAGCAGTTATTACAAGTTGCAATTCAGTATATTTTCTCCTTCCAAGGGATGAGAGAGATAGTACTATGTTTGAATACGAATAATGATCGTGCGATGAAATTGTACAAGAAAGTAGGCTTTGAGGAAAAAGCATGTTTACAACACTATATAATAGAGTGAAAAACCCATTCATATGAAAATGATATTTCATATGAATGGGTTTTATTACGGATTTAGAAGTGATTTGAGGCGCCAATCGTTACATAACCTTTTTTATTTTTTTCGGCACTTCTTTCGTTTGCAAATTAACATCTTCTTTTCGTAGCTCTTTAAAGAGTGAAGTAACCATAAGAACGACTACAATAGAAAATGGTAGCGCAGCAATTATAGCTGCGATTTGTAGTGCATTTAATCCTCCAGCTTGTAATAAAATAGCGGCAATTATCGCGATTGTTAATCCCCATATAAGTTTTAAACTATTTTTCGGTGATAAACTTCCGTTACTCGTTTGCATTGAAACAACAAATGTTGCTGAATCGGCAGAAGTAACGAAAAATGTGGCTACTAAAATTAACCCGATAATCGTTAAAAATGTAGAGAATGGTAGATGTGAAATAACAGCAAATAATCCAATCTCTGTACCATTTTTTGCAATTTCATCAGCTATTCCAAGCGATTGGAACATTTCCATATGGATTGCGGTACCACCAAATACTGCAAACCAAAATGTACAGATAAGAGTCGGGACTAATACAACTCCAAAAATAAATTCTTTTATTGTGCGCCCTTTAGAAATACGAGCGATGAATGTACCGACGAATGGAGACCAAGAAATCCACCATCCCCAATAGAAAATAGTCCAGTTTTCAATCCAAGAAGAAGATTTTTCATTAAATGCTCCTAAATTTAATCCCATACTAGGTAAAGCGCCGATATAAGAACCGAGTGTAGATGTGAAATATTTCATAATAAATACAGTTGGTCCTAAAAGTAAGAAAGAGATGAGTAAAATACCTGCAAGAGAGAAATTCAAGTTACTCAAATATTTAATCCCACGATCTAAGCCAGTTTGTGCACTCGTTAAATATAAAACGGCGAAGATAGCTATAAGTACGAGCTGAGTAAGTAAAGTGTTATGAATGGAAGGGAATAAATAGCTTAATCCTCCAGCAATTTGTTGAGCACCAATCCCAACAGATGGCACAATGCCAAATACTGTGGCTAAAACAGCTAGAATATCAACTGTTTTTCCGATACGAGAATTTTTCGATCGATTAAATAATGGAGTAACTGTAGCCCCGATAGTGCTACCTTTTTGTTTGCGGAATGTGAAATATGCAATTGTTAAAGCGACCATTGCGTATAGTGACCACGGAAAGAGTCCCCAGTGGAAAAATGAATATTGCATAGCGAGTTTGGCACTTTCCTCTGTCCCCGCTTTTCCTGTTAATGGATCTGTAAAATGTGAAATCGGTTCAGCGATTCCATAAAAGAGGAGTCCAATTCCCATTCCTGCCCCAAACAACATGGATAGCCAAGATGGATAATTATATTTTGGCTTTTCTCCATCTTTACCAAGACGAATAGAACCGTACTTAGAAAATGCTAAATAAACAGCCAAAATAATCATTGTAGTCATAAGTAGAGAGTAAAACCACCCAAATTTATTGAGGATAAATGAGTTTAAAGAAGATGTAACACTTTGTAAATCGTAGCCTTGTATCCAACTTGCTGGGGTAATTCCCCATATAATGAATAATGTTGTTAGCAAGAAGGAGATATAAAATACACTGTTTTCTTTTTTTATCATAGAATCCCACCCTTATTTAATAAAGTTAACAATTATAATAATCATAACAATTAAGTTTTTAATTGTCAAAAAATTACCTTTTTATAATGTGAAAGGATGCAATTTGTTTTAGGGAGGTAAAGAGCAATGTGTTCACGATATGTACAAATTATAGGAAGAAATAATATGAAATATTGCATTTTATATTGTTACATCCAGATTTTATGTTAAATTCTTGAATGGAATATTAAAATAGGGGGCAAGGATATGAACAAGAAATCAAAGATCAATAAAGTGATGCTTAGCATTAGTACAATGGCTTTATCGTTAGGCGCACTTCAAACTCATGCAGCAGCGGAAGAAAAAGTACCGTATAACGTGTTGAAAACGAAACCGGTTGGAATTGAAAAGTCGGTAGATGAAGTTGGACATATTTCAAAAGTTGATGAAACTTTATCATTTCAAGAACGTTTAAAAGTAGGAGATTTTTCACAGCGACCAGCATCTATTACGAAGAAAACTGCAGTAAAGCAAGTTAAAGAAAGCTATTCAATGGCTGATTTAAACAAAATGAATGATCGAGAATTAGTTGAAACGTTAGGCAGTATTAAGTGGCACCAAATTACAGACTTATTCCAGTTTAATGAAGATGCAAAGGCTTTTTATAAAGATAAAGGAAAAATGCAAGTCATTATAGATGAATTAGCTCATAGAGGTAGTACATTTACGAAAGATGATTCAAAAGGAATTCAAACGTTTACTGAAGTGCTGCGTTCAGCTTTTTATCTTGCATTTTATAATAGTGAATTAAGCGACTTAAATGAAAGAAGCTTCCAGGATAAATGTTTACCTGCTTTAAAAGCAATCGCAAACAATCCAAACTTTAAGCTTGGTACAGTTGAACAAGATACAGTCGTATCTGCATACGGTAAATTAATTAGTAATGCTTCAAGCGATGTTGAAACGGTTCAATACGCATCGAATATTTTAAAGCAATACAATGATAATTATACTACTTATGTAAATGATCGAATGAAGGGACAAGCAATATACGATATCATGCAAGGTATTGACTATGATATACAGTCGTACTTAACTGAAGCTCGTAAAGAAGCGAATGAAACGATGTGGTATGGAAAAGTAGATGGGTTTATTAATGAAATAAATCGTATTGCTCTTCTAAATGAAGTAACGCCAGAAAATAAATGGCTTGTTAATAATGGCATTTATTTTGCTAGCCGTTTAGGGAAGTTTCATAGTAATCCAAATAAAGGATTAGAGGTTGTTACACAAGCAATGCATATGTACCCGCGCTTAAGTGAACCGTATTTTGTTGCGGTAGAACAAATTACAACAAATTATAATGGTAAAGATTATAGCGGGAATACAGTAGATTTAGAGAAAATACGTAAAGAAGGAAAAGAGCAATACTTACCAAAAACGTATACATTCGACGATGGATCAATTGTGTTCAAAACAGGAGATAAAGTATCAGAAGAAAAAATTAAGAGACTATATTGGGCTGCGAAGGAAGTAAAGGCACAGTATCACCGTGTAATTGGAAATGACAAAGCGTTAGAGCCAGGAAATGCGGATGATGTATTAACGATCGTAATTTATAATAGTCCAGATGAATATCAGTTAAATAGACAATTGTATGGATATGAAACAAACAACGGTGGAATTTATATTGAAGAGACAGGTACATTCTTTACATATGAGCGTACACCAGAGCAAAGTATTTATAGTTTAGAAGAGTTATTCCGTCATGAATTTACTCATTATCTGCAAGGGAGATATGAAGTTCCTGGTTTATTTGGAAGAGGAGATATGTATCAAAATGAAAGGCTAACTTGGTTCCAAGAAGGAAATGCAGAGTTTTTCGCAGGATCTACTCGTACGAATAACGTTGTACCAAGAAAGAGTATAATTAGCGGATTATCATCTGATCCTGCAAGCCGTTATACAGCAGAGCGTACACTATTTGCTAAATACGGTTCTTGGGATTTCTATAATTACTCGTTCGCATTGCAGTCTTACTTATATACGCATCAGTTTGAAACATTTGATAAAATTCAAGATTTGATTCGTGCGAATGACGTGAAAAATTATGATGCATATCATGAAAATCTAAGTAAAGATCCTAAGTTAAATAAAGAGTATCAAGAGTATATGCAGCAGTTAATTGATAATCAAGATAAATATAATGTACCGGAAGTAGCAGATGATTATTTAGCTGAACATGCACCGAAATCGTTAACTGAAGTGAAAAAAGAAATTAGTGATACGTTGCCTATGAAAGATACAAAAATGACAAAACATAATTCTCAATTCTTTAATACATTTACATTAGAAGGTACGTATACAGGTAGTGTCACAAAAGGTGAATCAGAAGATTGGAAAGCAATGAGTAAAAGAGTAAATGAATCTTTAGAACAATTGGCGCAAAAAGAATGGAGTGGCTACAAAACTGTTACAGCATACTTCGTCAATTATCGTGTGAATAGTTCAAATGAATTTGAATATGATGTAGTCTTCCATGGAATCGCAAAAGATGATGGAGAAAATAAAGCTCCAACGGTTAATATAAATGGCCCTTATAGCGGTCTTGTAAAAGAGGGAATTCAATTTAAAAGTGATGGCTCAAACGATGAAGATGGAAAAATTGTTTCTTATTTATGGGAATTTGGAGATGGAAGCACAAGTGCAGAAGTGAATCCAGTACATGTATATGAAAGAGAAGGTTCTTATAAAGTATCATTAAGAGTAAAAGATGATAAAGGCAAAGAGAGCAGAAGCGAAACAACTGTTACGATTAAAGATGGAAGTTTAACAGAATCAGAACCAAATAATCGTCTAGAAGAAGCAAATCGTATCGGGCTAAATAGTACGATAAAAGGCAGTCTTATTGGCGGGGACCACACTGATGTTTATACATTTAATGTAGCATCAGCGAAAGATATCGACATTTCTGTTTTAAATGAGTATGGAATTGGGATGACATGGGTACTTCACCATGAATCAGATATGCAAAATTATGCAGCTTACGGTCAAGCCAATGGGAATCATATAGAAGCGAAATTTAATGCAAAACCAGGCAAGTATTACTTGTATGTATATAAATATGATAATGGTGATGGAACGTACAAATTATCAGTAAAATAAGTGTCTTTCCAATGTATGTTTAACTTTACTTTTTGTGGAAAATAGTATATTATATAGATATATAATATATCGGTTATTTTCTAGGAGGAGCCTGTCACAATAGGTTTCTCCTGTTCTTTTTTAGAGGCCTGTCTTACAGGCTTTTCTTTAAAAGGTAAATAACTGAAAATTAAGAACTATAATCTTTGAAAGAGGTGGGGCATACATATAACAAAAAAGGGATTGTTTAAGAAAGGGGGATAAGAAATGGTCTTGTTTGGTTATCCACTTGAAACAATTTATTTATATGGATTTATTATTGCTACTATACTCACTGTTATTTATATCTTCTTTGGAGATATATTTGAATCGATATTTAGTTTTGGGGGCGGAGCTGTATCCGTTGTTACTTTATTACTTAGTTTCTTCGCCATGTTATGTGGGCTTAGTTATATAGGAGAATATTTGTTTTCCTTTAATAGTATTACTATTTTTGGGGCTGCATTTGCTATATCTTTTATCGGTGTTTTCATCATGAAAATACTAATTTTAAAACCGATTGCAGAAGCAGAGCAAAATACCGTACAACGTATGGATGAATTTATCGGTTGCAAAGGAGAAGTCATTACGACAATTCCTACAGAAGGATTTGGTGAAGTATTAATTTCATCCCAATTTGGAAGTAATGCAATCCCAGCTAAAACAGTTGGAAAAAAAGATATTTCGCAAGGAACAGAGGTTATTATCGAGGGAGTCCAAGATGGTGTTTTACTTGTACAAAACATCGCTTATTCTTTAAAAAAACCAAAATTATAAGGGGGAATTTACATGACGATTCCATTAATTATCGGTGGAGTTTTACTGGCAATTTTAATTCTACTCATTTTAGTATTCATTACGAAGTATCGTACGGTTGGTCCAGATGAAGCGTTAATTGTTACAGGGAACTGGCTTGGTGGAGGAAAGAATGTTGTTACCACTGATGATGGAAAGAAGATTAAGATTATCCGCGGGGGCGGTACTTTCGTAGTTCCAATTATGCAAAGAGCAGAACCTTTAAGCCTATTAAACTACAAATTAGAAGTTGGTACACGTGATACGTATACGAAGCAAGGTGTTCCAGTTACAGTAAATGGTGTTTCTATTATTAAAGTAGGTTCTACAATTGAAGAAGTATCTACTGCAGCTGAGCAATATTTAGGAAAAGAAACGGAAGAGTTAAAAGTAGAAGCAAAAGAGGTTTTAGAAGGTCACTTACGTGCAATCTTATCTTCTATGACAGTAGAGGATGCGTATAGTAATAGAGAGCAATTTGCTCAAAAGGTACATGAAGTAGCTTCTACAGATTTAAAGAAGATGGGACTTCGCATTGTTTCTTTCACAATTAAAGAAATAATGGATAAAAACGGATACTTAGATGCGCTTGGTCAGCCGCAAATTGCGACCGTTAAGCGTGATGCAACAATTGCGAACGCAGAGCGTGAAAAAGAAGCACGTATTGAAAAAGCACGTGCTGAAAAAGAGGCAAAAGAAGCAGAATATCAACGTGATGCACAAATCGCTGAAGCTGAAAAACATAAAGAATTAAAAGTACAGTCCTATAAGAGGGAACAAGAGCAAGCCCGTGCAGATGCGGATCTTTCTTACGAATTACAACAAGCGAAAGCACAACAAGGTGTTACAGAAGAGCAAATGCGCGTTAAAATCATTGAGCGTGAAAAGCAAATCGAGTTAGAAGAAAAAGAGATTGCGCGTCGTGAAAAGCAATATGATGCAGAAGTTAAGAAAAAAGCAGATGCAGATCGCTATGCTGTTGAGCAATCAGCGGAAGCAGAAAAAGTAAAACAAATTAAAAAGGCAGATGCGGATCAATATAAGATTGAAGCTGAAGCGAGAGCTCGTGCGGAAGAAGTACGTGTAGAAGGTTTAGCGAAGGCGGAAATCGAAAAAGCGCAAGGTCAAGCGAAAGCGGAAGTACAAAAAGCACAAGGTACGGCGGAAGCAGATGTTATTAGATTAAAAGGTTTAGCAGAAGCAGAAGCGAAGCAAAAAATTGCAGAGGCATTTGAGTTATATGGCCAAGCGGCAATTATGGATATGGTTCTTAAAATGCTTCCAAGTTATGCGAAGGAAGTTGCAAGTCCGCTTAGTAACATTGATAAAATTACAGTTGTTGATACAGGCGGCGGTGGTAAAAATAGCGGCGCCGGAAAAGTTGCGGGTTATGCAACTGATTTAATGGCAACGATGCAAGAAACGTTAAAAGCTTCTTCTGGAATTGACTTAAAAGAGCTATTAGAAGGATTTGCTGGAAAAGGAGCGGTACAACAATTATCAAGTGATAAACCTGTTGTATCTGTAGTAGAAGATGAGAAAAAAGAAGTAGAAAAAGATAAAGAATAGTAAGGTGGAAAGAACCTCTAGTAAGTGAAATACTGGAGGTTCTTCTGTGAATTATAATATTTCGAATAATATACATTTTTATATATTGTTTTAATTATTTAATTTATATAGAATGAAAAAGGTATGTATTAACTCTTTAATAGAAAAAGAGACAAAGAGTTAATACAATTAATCGTGTAATTTATATAAATAAATTAAATGTGAGATAATTACATTTAAAACGGTATGGAGGGGTAGAAATATGTTTCAAGGGAAATTAAGGAGTAGTAGTTTAAAAACAAAGTTACTTGTGTCATTTGTTATCATTTTAATTCTTCCAAGTATTGTAATTGGTTGGACGTCTTATCAACAAGCAAAGACAAATTTTAATGAAACAATTTTACAATCAGCGGAAGATAACGTAAAGATTTTAAATAATGTTATTAACAAGGAGATAGACAGTAAAAAGGTAGACGCAGTATATTTTACAAAGTTATTTAATGGAGTAAGTTACGGAACTGATCAGCTCCAAAATGTGCAAAATAAATTAGAAGAATATAATAAATTACATCCAGAAATAGAAGCAGTTTATACGGGATCTAGTACAGGACAATTTATTCAATCACCGTCTATTCAAATGCCAGATGGGTATAATCCTACCGAAAGAGATTGGTATAAAGAAGCAGCGAAAAAAAGCGGAGAAGTGGTTATCACAGCCCCATATAAGTCAAGTACAACAGGGAATATTGTTATTACAATAGCAAAACAAAATGAGGATAAAAGTGGTGTTCTCGGTATTGATTTAATTATTAATGATATTGTAAATACTTCAAAAATGGTCAATATCGGCAAAAAAGGATATGTAGCAATCTTTGACCAATCTAAAAATGTAATAGCGCATCCGACGATGAAGCCAGGTGACAAGGTAGAAGAAAAAGTGGAGAAGGAATTGTATAAACAAGAAACAGGTGATTTTAAATTCAAACTTGATGGTGATGATCGCAATATTACCTTTATAACAAATAAGCAGACTGGATGGAAAATAGCAGGAATTATGCCTTCAAAAGAAATTATCGAAGCAGCTAACCCTATTTTCTATAAAACAATAACTGTTATTGGTATTTCATTAGTAATTGGTGGGATTTTAATTTACTTCATAATTGCTTCTATTATTAGTCCGTTAAAACAACTTGTTATCTCATCGAAAAAGATTAGTGAAGGCGATTTAACAGAGTCAATTACAGTTCATTCTAAAGATGAAATTGGGCAGCTAGGAGAAAGTTTTAACGAGATGGCTGCATCGTTACAAAGTGTCATTTCCAATATAAACACTTCAGCAAGTCATGTAGCGGCATCTTCAGAAGAATTAACAGCTAGTATGAAGCAGACAAGCGAAGCAACGGAACAAATTACACAGGCGATAGAGCAAGTATCAAGTGGTGCAGAAATACAAACGAAAGAAGTTGAAGAAGGAGCAACATTGTTAGAAGAAGTTACAGAAGGAATTCAGCGTGTTGCAGATAGTTCTTCATTAGTATCTACAGCCTCTATGTATACGAAGAAAAAAGCTGAAAATGGTGGGAAGTTAGTTGAACAAACTGTGAATCAAATGCAATTAATTCATGAGTCTGTTTCACAGTCAGACAAAATCATTGGTTTGTTAGACGATAAGTCGAAACAAATTGGAGCAATCCTTGAAGTGATTCAACATATTGCAGAACAGACAAATTTATTAGCGTTAAATGCGGCAATTGAGGCTGCGAGAGCTGGAGAGCAAGGAAGAGGATTTGCAATTGTAGCAGATGAAGTGCGAAAGCTAGCAGAACAATCAGGACAGTCTTCTACGGAAATTGGGAAACTAGTGAAAGAGATTCAATTTGATATAAAAGAAACAGTAAGCTCTATGAATCAAGTTGGAGCAGAAGTACAATCAGGACTTGTAGTTGCAAATGAAACGAAGCAAAGCTTTGCTGAAATATTGAAATCTACGGATGATACAGTTGTACAAATTGATAACATGGTAGATGTAGCAAAACAAATGACGGTAGATGCAAAACAAGTAAGTGCATCTATTAATGAAATTGCAGCTACAATTGAAGAAAATGCAGCAAGCGTTCAAAATATTGCTGGTTCCTCTGAGGAACAATTAGCTTCAGTAGATGAAATAAATGCAGCAGCAGTCCATTTATCACAAATGGCAGAAGAATTACAAGAGATGATTAGTAAGTTTAAAGTGTAATAACGAATGTTAAGAAACGAGGTAGTAATTTTACTTCGTTTCTTTTTTTATGAAGAGAAAAAGAAATATAGAGTAACCGTGTTATGATTAAGTATAATTAAAGAGACTGTATATTCTTTAAATTCTATCTTTAATCATGTTAGGGGAATGGTTTTGAAGTTAAAAAAATTAAAACTCCAACCGAGAATTACATTAACTATTAGTATACTTATTTTAGTTGTACTTATGCTAACGAGTTATTTATTTTATTACATATTATCTGAAACGGTAGAAGAGCAAATTGGCAAAAGGGCTTTACATGTTGCGAAAACAGTTGCTGCTATACCTGAAATAAAGGAAGCTTTTCAAAAAGAAAACCCAGCTTCTATTATTCAGCCGATTGCAGAAAGAATTCGAATGGATACAGAGGCTGACTTCATTGTAGTTGGAAATAAAGAGGGGATTCGATATGCACATCCTGAGCGAGATAAAATAGGAGAAGCGATGATTGGTGGAGATAACAAAGGCGTTTTATTAGAAGGAAAATCATATGTTTCGAAAGCAACTGGATCATTAGGCCCTTCATTACGCGGAAAAGTTCCAATCCGTAATCAGGAAAATGAAATCATTGGTGTTGTGTCTGTTGGATTTTCAATGGATGATATTCATGGAGCGGTAGAAGTGTATGGAAAGCGTGTATTTTGGATTACAATAATAGGGCTATTAATTGGAGTAATCGGCTCTATATATTTAGCGGCAAGTATAAAAAGAATGATGTTCGGTATGGAACCAGAAGAAATTTCATCTTTATATGAAGAGCATAGTACAGTGATTCAATCTGTACGTGAAGGGATTATTGTAATCGATAAAAATGGCATGATTAGTTTAGTCAATCAAGCAGCCTATGATATTCTTTCGCTAGATAAACAACAAAATATTATTGGGGAATTTATTTTAAATGTAATTCCTAATTCAACGATACTAGATGTACTTCAAACTGGTGAAGAACAGTTTGATCGCCAATTAAATATAAAAGGACAGGCTGTTATTGCGAACCGTCTACCTATTAAAGTAAAGAATAAAGTAACTGGCGTTGTATCGAGCTTACGTTTGAAATCTGAAATGGATCAGTTAACAGCAGAATTATCTCAGACGAAGCAATATACAGAGGCATTACGAGCGCAAGCGCACGAATATAACAATTTATTGTATACGCTTTCAGGTCTTATCCAATTAGAATCATACGAAGATGCTTTAGAGCTTATTCATAAGGAAACAGCGGTATATCAAGATTTTGTTCAATTTATTATGAAGCGGATTCAAAATCCATGGCTAGGTGGAATTTTAATTGGATTTTATAATAGAGCACGAGAGTTGAAGATTGATTTTATGCTAGATAGAGAAAGTGGTTTAGACAAATTAAGTCCACATATTGAGAGTAATTATGTCGTTTCTATTTTAGGAAATTTAATTACGAATGCATTTGAAGCAATTGAAAAAAATGAAGAGAATGATAAGAAAGTAAGGATGTTTGTAACTGATATTGGAGAAGAAATATTAATTGAAGTGGAAGATTCAGGGCAAGGGATTCATGATGAAATAATTACTAGCATATTCTATAAAGGCTTTTCGACGAAAGAAGGAGGAGAGCGAGGATATGGATTAGCAAAAGTGAAAGAGTTAGTAGAAGATTTAAATGGAAGTATTGCAATCGAAAAAGGGGATTTAGGTGGTGCGTTATTTATTATTGCACTACCGAAAGAGAGAGGCGAATAGTAATGGGTGAGGAGATTGAAGTATTAATTGTAGAAGATGATATTCGGATTGCGGACATTCATCGTCGTTTTACTGAAAAAATTGAGGGATTTAAAGTAATTGGAACGGCAACGACTGGAGAACAAGCGAAAGAATGGCTAGAGCTTGTGAAGCCACAGCTTGTTTTATTAGATGTGTACTTACCTGATATGCAAGGAACGGAACTTGTCACATATATTAGGAATCATTTGCACGATACAGATATTATTATGATTACAGCAGCATCGGAAGCAGATGTAGTGAGGCACGCCCTGCGGGGCGGAGTAACAGATTATATCGTAAAGCCACTAATGTTTGACCGATTTAAAGCAAGTCTGGAAGGCTATCAAAAAAAGATTATACAGTTAAAGAAAAACAATCAATTATCTACGGAACAAATTGAATATTTATGGTCTCAAAGAGGCGTGAAGGGAAATGAAATGGAATATGCCCCGAAAGGGATAGATCCTTTAACTTTAGCGAAAATAAAAAAGCATATGTTAACAGTTAATGAAGAAGGGATTACAGCAGAGGTACTAAGTTCAATGGTAGGCGTAAGCCGATCAACTGCAAGGCGCTATTTAGAGTATTTAATATCTGGGAAGAAAGTCCACGCAGAGCTAATATATGGGAGTGTGGGGAGACCGGAGAGACGGTATTTTCTTGTTTCTTCATAATAAAAAACAGTAGAGGATTTATTTCTTCTACTGTTTTTTGCGTCTTATATTGGAATAATCCCAATTACAATGCCAGTAATCAACATCACCATTGTCGTTCCAACTGCCCACAATAAAGTAAAACGTTGATGTTCACCAAAATCAACTTTTGCCATCCCAACTAATAAATAAGTGGAAGCGACAAGAGGACTTAATAAGTGAACGGGTTGCCCAAGTAAGGAAGCACGTCCCATTTCAGCTGCACTAATTCCGTAAGTAGCAGCAGCCTTAGTTAAAATAGGTAATACCCCAAAGTAAAATGCATCATTGGACATGAAAAATGTGAATGGCATACTGAGAAGAGCTGTAATAATTGGCAATTGTGGTCCAAGTGCATCTGGTATAAGAGTTACTACACTGTTAGCCATTGCATCTACCATTTTTGTTCCAGATAAAATACCAGTGAAAATACCGGCAGCAAATACGAGAGAAACAACTGCTAATACATTCCCTGCATGAGAAGCAATACGTTCTTTCTGTTGTTCTAAGTTTGGATAGTTAATCATAACAGCAATAGCAAAAGCGACTGTAAATAAAACAGGTAACGGCATAACTTCTAGTATGAGACAGACAAGTAATGTAGCGGTTAATAAAAAGTTAATCCATAGAAGTTTAGGACGTTTATGCACTGCGGCTTCGACAGTTGCAGCTTGCTCATCCATTGTTTGCATTTGTTTTAAATACTGTACATCCATAATTCCTAAACGTTTTCTTTCTTTTTTTCCAAGATAGTAAGCAACGAAAACAACCCAAATTGCACCAGCAATCATTCCTGGAATAAGAGGTGTAAATAATTCAGAAGCCTCAAGTCCAAGTGCGCTCATAACACGAGCTGTGGGTCCACCCCAAGGTGTAAGATTTGTTACCCCCGCCCCTAACATAACAACTCCAGCTAATATGAGGGGGTTCATTCCAAGGCGCTTATATAGTGGATACATTGCGGAAACTGTAATCATGTATGTTGTTGTACCGTCACCATCTAGAGAAACGATAATAGTCAATATAGCTGTTCCGACAACGATTTTTAAAGGATCTCCTTTTACAAATTTTAAAATCTTACTAATGACAGGATCGAATAAACCGCTATCAATCATAATCCCAAAATATAAAATAGCGAACATAAGCATAATACCAGTAGGTGCTAATTTTTGAATTCCCTCTAACATCATAGGCCCCATATTGGCATAGAATCCGCCAATTAATGCAAAAACACTCGGAATTAATATTAATGCTACTAGCGCTGACATACGTTTCGTCATAATTAAAAACATAAAGACAAATACCATCGCAAATCCAAGTAGTGCTAACATGTAATTTCCCCCTCAAAAGAATGATTGCGCTTTCAAAATGGAATAAAAATTCAGAAAAAGGTTTTTTATTTATAATAAAAGCATCTATTCAAATGGTAAATAATTTGAAAAATAACATCATTAGAAGCATAATTTTTATTTTGTTCATTTTGTTCATGGTAGTTAATTTGAATTTTTAAAAAGTAAGCTGCTCCTCGTAAGAATGGTAGAATAAGATGAAAATAGTGAAGTGTGAAATAGGGAGTAGATGTTATATGAAAACGAGAATTGAAGAGATTTATAGCTCTTATGAAGGAAAAGTAGAGGAGATTTTTATTAATGAATCTTCTTACGTATATGAATGGGAGAAATTACTGATGATCCGAAAAAATGACGGTGAGCTTAAAAAAATTGCAGTCGGGATTAGTGGAAATATAAGATTGGTAAATGTAGAAGTTGGACAGGAAATTAGTGAGGATACATTATTAGTTAAATTAGAAGATGATTTATTAATTACAGGTTGTGAGTGATGAGAGATGTGTAGAAATAACTACACATCTTTTTTTGTTTCCTATATTACAAAAAGCACATTGTTTTTTCACAAATCTCACACAACCTTTTGGTATTCTTTTCGTGGAGTATACGGTTTCTAGGGAGGAATATTGATGAAAGTAAAATATGTCGTACTTGCTATATGTTTATGTTTCGTATTTACGGTAGTCGGGTGTGGGAAAAAGGAAACAGCAGCTGTTGCCATTGATGAGAAACATGATAAATGTGATATTTGTCAAATTGGGGTAACAGATAATCAATTTGCAACAGAAATTATTTTAGAAAATGGAAAAGCGTTAAAGTTTGATGATATCGGTTGTATGTATAAATGGATGGAGATCAACTCAGGTGAAAAGACGAAAGAGAAATTTGTTCGAGATTATGATTCGAAAGATTGGATTTCGTTAGAAGACGCTACTTACGTATATGATAAAACAATAACGACACCGATGGCTTATAATGTCATTTCATTTAAAAATAAAAAAGATGCAGAGAGCTTTGTATCTAACTATAAGGGGAAAGTTCTTTCATATAAAGAGCTAGCAGAGCATAAATGGGAAATGAATAAAGAGATGATGGGGAAACCGAAAGCAGGAAATCATGGTGGACATCATTAATAATAGAAAAAGACAACTATATAGTTGTCTTTTTCTATTATTAATCAGGTGCAAATATAGAAAAGGTGTAAAATTTTTAGAAGAACGGTTACAATGGAATATAGTAACCTAAAGCAATCATTTATCCCGCATTAACGGGCAATAAGATCCCCACCTCAAAATTTAGTGAAAGCAAAGAAGTTAGGTGGAGTCGGGCTGCCCGTAAAAGCCCGATTGGTGTGGGCTAATAATTAGTGGTGGATGAACAAAACCCCCACTAATTAAAGTTTCACTTTATGTACTTTTTAGAAATGTATACAAATGCGGTAAAAACGTGCTAAACTAATTGCTTCATAATGTTAATGATGGGGCCATCAGGCGTATCATTTCAATAGGTTGAGAAACATAGTATAAGCTTAAGATAATCCGATTAAAGAAGGAATATAAAGGGCTTATGGATAAATGTACTCAAGAAGAGTTATTGTATGTGATGGAGGAATGGTTAAGAAAACATTATCTTTCATAGGAGCTGTAGTTGTGAGAAAACAAAAAATTTTATTATGTATTTTATTAGGACTTTTAATGACGGTAGTGGCTTGCGATAAGCAAGAAGAACCAGAATCGAAACCGGTTCATGTGAAAAATGAAAAGAAAAAAGAGAAGCATAAAGAACAGGAAGAATCTAAAGAAGAGAAAAGTATAAATTTAATGGACAAACAGTTGTTACTTTCAGCTACCCTTGGAGATACAGAGACAGCTATGAAGTTGATTCAGGATGGAGCGAATATAAACGTAGAAGGTGACAACGGAGAAACGCCTGTCCTTGCAGCGACGTACCAAAATCATGTAGAGACAGTTAAAGCATTAATTGGTGCAGGTGCTAATATTGAAATTAAAGATGAGAAAAAAAGTAATCCACTTCTTTATGCAAGTAGAGAAGGATATACGGATATTGTAAAAGTATTAATTAATGCAGGAGTTAATACGAAAGAAACGACTAGGTCAGGTGGGACAGCACTTATTTCTGCATCTGAGCGTGGCCATGTAGAGGTTGTTAAAGAATTATTAGAGCATACAGATATTGATGTGAATTATACAAATGAACGTGGTGGAACAGCGTTATTAGAAGCAATTGTATTAGGAAATGGTAGTGAAAACCATAAGAAAGTAATTCAATTGCTTATTGATCACGGTGCAGATGTAAACATGGCTAACAAGGAACATCTGACGCCACTGCAATACGCTGAAAAAAGAGGTTTTAAAGATATTGTAAATATGTTGAGGGTAGCTGGAGCGAATGAAGTAGTACAGCCACAACAGCCAGTAGAGTAAAAAACGAAAAATAATCCCATTTAGATAGACAGAATGAAGAAATCAGTTAGTATGATGGATTCAGTAATGTGTATTTGAATGGGATTTTTATTTTGAATATGAAAAATAGATTATGAATGGATGGTAAATGGAGTAAATAAGGAGGCAACCTTATTTGGCAATTGTAAAAAATGAAAAGGTAGTTTCTGTTTGTTGCAGTGCCAGAAGTACGCCCGTAGCTGCTGAGGCAAGTGTGGAAACTTTAGCGGAGTTTCAAGGGAACGGATATGGTACTGATGGTGTTACAGCCTGGGCGATATCAATAAAAGAAGAAAAAAGCATTCCACTTTATAGTACTTCTTGGAATAATTATGCTTCACAAGCCGTTGCGAGAAAACTAAAACTTATTAACTATGGAATGAATTTACATATCACTTAAATTTTAAAGATAGTTGTTTGCCGTTGGGATTTATTTGTATATCTAGATTAATATTAAGAAAATATGGTGAATATTAACATTTGATTAACACCTAATTAACAATCTATCAAAACTGACTTAATAAATGCGTAATATAGTAAAGGTAACAAAATAAATAGGGTAGAGAACATTTGAGAACACCCACTTACATATAATGTGCCACTTTCTTAGGTGTGCTCTATTCCCTAGAGTTCAAATAAGGAGAAAGGCGTTCTATGTAAGTAGGTGTTTTTAGTTTGGATAAAAATAGAACAGTTAGGTGGAAAAATGTTTAAAGAACCTTATATTGCGATGATAAAGGATTGGAAAGGATACAAAGCATACAAAAAATTGCCGAAAAAAGTTTTTCTTATGACTGGTTCAATGCTGGAATTACCAGAGCGTGTATATGAATTGCAGAAACATGGACATGATGTATTTCTTCATTGTGATTTTATACAAGGCTTAAATACGAATACAGAGGAAGCGCTTTTGTATATTCAAGATGTTATCGGGGCACAAGGTATTATTTCAACAAAGGGTTCAACAATTCGAAATGCTAATAAAATTGGATTGAAAACAATTCAACGTATTTTTATTGTAGATACTTTATCCCTTACTAAATCAATTGAAAATTGTAAAACGACTAAACCAAATGCAGTAGAGATTATGCCGGGGATTATGCCTTCTATAATTAAACAGCTAGTAGAGGAAATAGAGTTTCCTATTATTGCAGGTGGGCTGATTCAAACGCGAGAAGATGCGGAAATTGCAATTCATGCAGGAGCAAGTGCGATTTCAACAAGTCATTATGAAGTATGGATACAAGAAGAAAAAAGGAGTGCAACCTTGTGATTGAATTGAAAAATGTTTCAAAGGTATATAAAAATGCAGAAGAGACAGCGGTTAAAGGCGTATCGGTTCATATTAAGAAGGGTGAATTTTTTGTTTTAGTTGGACCTTCGGGATGCGGGAAAAGCACATTATTACGAATGATCGCTGGCTTAGAAGAGATTTCTTCAGGAGATTTAATTATTAATGAACGTGTTGCAAATGATCTAGAGCCGAAAGACCGTAATCTATCAATGGTATTTCAAAATTATGCATTATATCCACACTTATCTGTAGAAGAAAATATTTTATTTGGACTTAAGGTAAGAAAAGTACAAAAAGAAGAGCGACAAAAGCGATTAATGGAAGCCATTGAAATGGTAGGACTGAAAGAGTATGTGAAAATGAAACCAGGCCAATTATCAGGCGGACAAAGACAGCGTGTTGCACTTGCCAGGGCAATTGTGAGTCAAGCACCAATCTGTTTAATGGATGAACCACTTTCGAATTTGGATGCGAAATTACGTGCGCAAATGAGAATTGAAATTAGAGAAATTCAGCAGCGATTAGGAATTACGATGATTTACGTTACCCACGATCAAATAGAAGCGATGACTATGGGAGATCGTATCATGGTTTTAAATAAAGGAAGTATACAGCAAGTTGGAACACCACTTGACATATATAACGAACCAGCAAACGAATTTGTTGCAAGCTTTATAGGTTCTCCTTCTATGAATATAAATGATGGGGAAGTAAATAAAGAAAAAGGTGTATTACATATAGGGCAATTGCAAATTCCATTATCTATTAGACAGTTAAAGCAATTACCAGAAGGAACAATTCGCATAGGCATGCGTCCTGAGCATATTGCACTGTCTGAGGAGGGACAAGAAGTGACGTTGCAATCTGTAGAAGTATTAGGGAATGAATCTATATTGAACTTTGCGGTAAATGGAACAACTTGGAGTGCGAAAGTCATCGGACAGTTACTCTTGAACAAAGGTGACAAAGTAAAATTATTATTCTCGCAAGAAAAGTTATGCTTCTTTAATGAAAACACGAATGAACGCTTAAAAGTGGTAGCTGAAGAAGAGTTGAAAGTGGTGGCGAAATAATGATCGAAGTAAGTAAGTTACCAGTTCAAACAAAGGTGTCAAAAAAGAAAAAATTATGGGGGAGAACGAAAGATTTAAGAATAGGATTATTGTTTTTGGCGCCATCTATTTTGTTATTTTCGATTTTTTTGTTCTATCCATTGTTTAGGACAATTTACTATAGCTTTTATTTAACCGATATACATGGGGAAGCTAATCTTTTCGTTGGCTTAGAAAATTATCAATACTTATTCTCTGATCCAGCCTTCTACAAAAGTATAAAATCAACTTTATTATTTGTTTTATATACAGTGCCTACGAGTATTATATTTGCTTTGTTTCTTGCATTGATTGCAAATGGAAAAGTAAGAGGTATTGGGTTATTCCGAGTTCTGTTTTCTTCGACGATGGGAATATCAGTAGCTGCTAGTGCAGTGATTTGGCTATTTTTATTTCATCCAAGTGTAGGATTATTTAATAATATATTAGCCTCTATGAACCTTCCTGCAATCGCATGGTTAACGAGTCCGGACTGGGCACTATTCTCTGTATCAGTTACAACAGTTTGGGTGAATACAGGTTTTGCATTTTTAGTTATATTAGGTGGTTTACAAAATATTGATACGTCGTTATATGAGAGTGCATCTATAGATGGTGCTAGTTATTTATATAAACTTCGCCGTGTTACATTACCGATGCTATCACCAACTTTATTCTTTATTGTAACAGTAACATTAATTAGTGCGTTCCAAAGCTTTGGACAAATTGATATTTTAACGCACGGTGGACCAAATGATGCAACGAATTTGATTGTGTACTCGATTTACAAAGAGGCGTTTGTGAATCATCAATTTGGAACAGCAAGTGCACAAGCAATGGTATTATTTGTTTTCATTTTTCTTGCTACATTACTTCAATTTAAGTTTGCTGAGAGAAAGGTGCATTATAAATGATTGTTAAACAGTGGAAACAAAATTTCCTATTATACATGCTGCTCATTATTAGTGCAGTAATGGTATTTTTTCCTGTACTGTATGCATTTTTAATAAGTTTTATGACACCAGACGATATTCAAATGAGAAGGTTATTTCCGACCCAGTTTACTTTTGATAATTTCATTAATATTTTTCAAAAAGTACCACTTTTTACATACTTATATAACAGTTTAATTGTATCGACAGTCGTTATGATTGGACAACTTATCGTATCAAGTTTAGCAGCTTATGCTTTTGTTTTTCTTCAGTTTAAAGGGAGAAACTTAATTTTCTTCCTGTTTATTTCAACGATGCTGATTCCGTGGGAAGCAACGATGGTGCCTAACTTTTTAACGATTCAAAACTTTGGCTGGATCAATAGTTTCGCCGGGATGACAGTGCCGTTTTTTGCAACAGCTTTCGGTATTTTCTTGTTACGTCAACATTTTATGACACTTCCGAATGAACTAAAAGAAGCTGCGTTTATTGAAGGGATTGGAAATATAAGATTTCTATTCAGCGTTGTAATTCCGTATTGTAAAACGAGTTTTATTACGCTTGGAGTATATAGCTTTTTAACAACATGGAATATGTATTTATGGCCACTTTTAGTGACCACTGATGAAAAAGTAAGAACAGTGCAAATCGGTGTGAAGCAGCTTCAGTCTCAAGAAGTTGCAACTGATTGGGGAAGCGTAATGGCCGGTGTTACGGTTATCGTTATTCCAACATTGATTTTACTATTTTTAGGGCAAAAGCAATTACAACAAGGATTAACAAAAGGTGCAATTAAATAACTAAGAGAAGGTGAGATTTAAATGAGTCTAGTTAAAAAAGGTGCTGCTCTATTAATGGCAGCAACAATGGCATTATCTAGTGCCGCTTGTTCAAATAGTAAAACAGAAGGAAAACCTGAAGCACAGGCAAAAGTAGCACCAGTTGAAAAAAATGGTGATAAAACTGTAATTCGCTTCTGGCATGCGATGGGTGGAAAAACACAAGGAGTACTAGATGGTCTTGTTGCAGACTATAATAAGTCACAAAATAAATATGAGATAAAGGCAGAGTTCCAAGGAACATATGAAGAGTCTTTAACGAAATTTAGAACGATGTCTGCAACGAAAGAAGCGCCAGCTCTAGTTCAATCGAGTGAAATTACAACGAAATATATGATTGATAGTAAAAAAATCACACCAATTGATAGCTGGATAAAAAAAGATAAGTACGATACGTCAAAATTAGAAAAAGCAATTACAAATTATTATTCAGTTGATGGAAAAATGTATTCTATGCCATTTAATTCATCTACACCAGTATTAATTTATAATAAAGATGCTTTCGCAAAGGCGGGCTTAGATCCAGAGAAAGCTCCGAAAACATATGCGGAATTACAAGAAGCAGCGAAAAAGTTAACGATTAAAGAAGGCGGAAATGTAAAACAATATGGATTCTCCATGCTTAACTACGGTTGGTTCTTTGAAGAATTGTTAGCGACACAAGGTGCTTTATATGTAGATAACGAAAACGGCCGTAAGGATGCTGCAAAAAAGGCGGTATTTAACGGTAAAGAAGGACAGAAAGTATTTGGAATGTTAGATGATTTAAATAAAGCTGGCGCACTTGGAAAGTATGGAGCAAGTTGGGATGATATTCGTGCCGCGTTCCAGTCTGGACAAGTTGCTATGTATTTAGATTCTTCAGCAGGTGTTCGTGATTTAATTGATGCATCTAAGTTTAATGTAGGTGTTTCATATATTCCGTATCCAGAGGATTCGAAACAAAATGGTGTTGTTATTGGTGGAGCATCATTATGGATGACGAATATGGTTTCAGAAGAAACGCAACAAGGTGCTTGGGACTTTATGAAATATTTAACGAAGCCAGACGTACAAGCAAAATGGCATACTGCAACAGGCTATTTCTCAATTAATCCAGATGCATATAATGAGCCATTAGTAAAAGAGCAATATGAAAAATACCCACAGTTGAAAGTAACAGTAGATCAACTGCAAGCAACGAAGCAATCTCCAGCAACACAAGGTGCTTTAATTAGTGTATTCCCAGAATCAAGAGATGCAGTTGTAAAAGCATTAGAAGCGATGTATGACGGGAAGAATAGTAAAGAAGCGTTAGATGAAGCTGCCAAAGCAACAGATAGAGCAATTAGCATTTCAGCTCGTACGAGTCAAAAATAAGAGAAAGCCGTATCCTTAAAAGGGATACGGCTTTCTTTATAGGGAGATAAGGGATCAAAGAAATGATGAAGTCTTATCTCTTTTATATGAGTAAAGGGTCTAGAGTAAATGTTGTCCTTTTCATTATTTATTTAACTCCATTGTGACTTGTTTACCATTTACGAAAACCTCTACTACCGCTACTACAACTTCCATTACTTTTTTCATCTCTCATCTCTCCTTGTTTTTTGTTTCATTTCTTACTTTCAGTATAAGGAAATACAGTAATTACAACTATCGAATTGGATGACAAGAGACTTACATCGTTGTAAGGATAATCATTTTATTTGTAATAAATGTGATTTTAGATTTGAGTTCAGAAATTTCTGCCGTTTTGAACTATAATTAGAAAGAGGGGGGATAATATGAAAAGAATTCTTGTTATTAGTGATATTCATGGAGAGATAAAAAAGTTTGAACAGTTATTGGAAGAAGCTCAATATGATGCGAAACAGGATCAATTAATCTTACTGGGAGATTATGTAGATCGTGGTCCAAATGCGCGTGCTGTAATTGAAAAGGTAAGAGAATTGAAAGAAGAGGGAGCACTCATTTTAAAGGGAAATCATGAAGATATGATGATTAAGGCGTTAACGACAAATGAGGAACATTCATGGAACCATTGGGTAAAAAGAAATGGTGGAGATAAGACATTATATAGCTATGGATTTGTAGAAGAAGATATTGCGGTTAATGAGAAAGACTTCCAAAAACCGATTTTACACTCCCGTGTATTAGAGGAACATATAAAGTTTATTCAAGAATTAGATCATTACATTGAAACAGAAGAGTATATATTTGTACATGCTGGGGTTGAACCGATGAAACGAGTTTCTGAATCTGAACCATATACGTTAATGTGGATCCGTAATGAATTTCATAATGGATATAGCGGTGAAAAGGTTGTTGTATTTGGGCATACGGAAACAAAAACGCTTCATGGTAGTGAGGAGTGCGGAGTGTATTTTGGTAGTAATCGTATTATTGGAATTGATGGCGGGGCTGTGTACGGTGGTCAGCTAAATTGTTTGGAATTGCCGAGTAAAAAGGTATATGTAATAAAAAATTGAAAGAGATAAGAGGAATCTTATTTCTTTCAATTTTTTATTAAGCTAAATTTAAGACAAAGTTTTTATAATAAAACTTCAAAATTTTAGAAGGAAATAGTTAAAAATGAAAATACGTAATGTAACTACATTCTTTTGTTATGAAGAGAAGAAATGTAATAATAAATAGAATTGAACTATTTGATGGAAGGTGAGAGCATGCGCTTACTTGTAGTAGAAGATAATGCCTCGTTATTAGAGTCTATCGTACAAATTTTGCGTGATGAATTTGAAGTAGATACGGCAATAAATGGAGAAGATGGATTGTTTTTAGCGCTTCAAAATATATATGATGCAATTTTGCTGGATGTGATGATGCCAGGGATGGATGGATTTGAAGTAATTCAAAAAATACGTGATGAAAAGATTGAAACACCAGTCCTGTTTTTGACAGCGAGAGATTCTTTAGAAGATCGGGTGAAGGGATTGGATTTTGGTGGAGATGACTATATCGTTAAGCCATTTCAGGCCCCTGAATTAAAAGCGAGAATTCGCGCTTTACTACGCAGAAGTGGTAGTTTAACAACGCAGCAAACGATTCGTTATAAAGGGATTGAATTGTTCGGAAAAGATAAAGACGTTCAAGTAGATGGACAAAGTATTAAGTTGACATTGAAACAATATGAGCTACTAGAGTATCTCATTCAAAATAGCGGGAAGATTTTAATGCGTGAACAAATTTTTGATCGTGTTTGGGGATTTGATTCAGATACGACAGTAGCCATTGTGGAAGTGTATGTGCATCATTTGCGTAAAAAATTAGAACCATTCGGTTATCAGAAAGATATTCAAACTGTTCGAGGTATTGGATATATATTAAAAGAACAATGAAAAAGGGAAGTATGTTTCAAAAGACACGCATTCGTTTGACTATAGTGAATTCATTAGTATTTATCCTATTAATAGGTATATTAGGTAGTATTATTTATTCATACACATATAAGCGTATTTATAATGAAGTGGATCAATCTATAAAAATGATGGCTCAGTATAGAGAAAAATTAGATGTTAAAATACCACCAAGAAAACGTATGGAGAATATCCAAATTGGAGATCCGCGAGTAACTAGAATAACTTGGAATGGGAAAATAGTGAAAATAGAGGGCGATAATCGTAAATTCCGTTCAATTTTTGAAGAGAATTTGGAAAAGTTTTCTCCGGAAAAAATAGGGGAGTTACAAGATATCAAAGTACAAGGACGATATTTTAGAGCATTTTCGCTTCAAAAAGATGGAGAAATAGTTCAAATCGTGCGAGATATAACAGCGGAAGAAGGAATGTTAAATACTTTATTTTTAATCCTCGTTATAGGTTGTAGCATAGGAAGTTTATGTGCGATAGGTATCGGCTTTTTCCTAGCTGGCAGAGCACTCGTACCTATTCAAAATTCATGGGAGAAACAGCAGCAATTCGTTTCTGATGCATCACATGAACTAAGGACACCGCTTGCAGTTATTCAATCAAAAACGGATGTGTTATTTCAGTCACCATCCGCTACGATAGAAGAAAAAGCGATGGATATTTCTACAATTTCAAAAGAATGTAGGCGGTTATCAAAACTCGTTAGTAATTTATTATTACTAGCACGTTCTGATTCTAATCAAATTGAGATGGATAAAAAAACATTTGAACTTGATAAATTGTTAGAAGAAATAGTAGCTCCATATAAAGAGATTGCTTCTTATCAAGAAAAAGAAATGATACTAAAAGTAGAACGTGACGTATCTTTTATGGCTGATAGAGAGCGGATTCATCAAATGATGGTCATACTGTTAGATAATGCGATGAAGTATACAAACGAAGGCGGGCATATTCAAATTGATTGCACGCAGACGAGTAGTTCGATTCGCATACAGGTGAAAGATGACGGGATAGGAGTGAAAGAAGAAGATATTCCGAAATTATTTGATCGTTTTTATCAAGGGGATAGAGCAAGAAGTACGTCAGAAGGAGCTGGATTAGGTCTTTCAATCGCAAATTGGATTGTAGAAAAGCATTACGGAAAAATATCAGTAGAGAGCAAATGGGGAGATGGCACTTGTTTTGAAGTGATTTTCCCTAAAAACCAAAAAATATAAGTAAGAAGACGATCTTGTTTTTACAAGGTCGTCTTTTTTTAAGACAAAGTTAAGAAACTATTTATATTATATATGGCATGAAGAAAGTTCGTTACATGAAGAAGAGACTAGGTGTATGTGAGTGGGGTTTATCAATCATAATGTTATCTCAAGCAGCGATGAGATGTATGTATAGTATTAAAAAAACTAGGGGAATGATGGGAAAGAAAGTATAAGAGGGAGGAATTAATTTTGAAAAAGAAAATGATGACGGTATTCACTATTGGAGTAATGAGCTTAAGTATATTAGGGGGTGCCTCTCCTTCTGAAACATCAAAAGGAAAGACAGATTACACACAACGTAGTAAAGAACAATTAAATAATGGAAAGATACATGCTGTGCATACAGAAGAAAAGGCAGAGAATCTAGGTATTGAAACGGAAGGGAAAGAACAAATTACGTTAGAAAAAGAAATTCATGAGACAGAAGTAGGAAGAGAAGCGAAGCAGCTAGGAATTTCGATTGAAGGAAAAGATGTTGGGACGCTGTCAGAAGAAATCTATGAAACAAAAGTAAAGCAAGAAGCGTTAAAACTAGGCATATCTATAGAAAATACATCAATTGTAAATTTAATTAATCAAATTAATACGATTAAAATTAATGATGAAGCGGATAAATTAGGTATTTCGACAAATGGAAAAGAAATAGAGGACATTGCAGAAGAAATCTATGGAACGAAGGTAAGAGAGGAAGCAGGGAAGTTAGGTATTTCACCAAAAGGAAAAGAGATAGAAGTGTTAGCACAAGAGGTGTACGAACAAAAAGTGCAGGAAGAAGCAAAAAAATATCATATTGATTTATATGGGAAAGATATATATCAAGTATTAAGAGAAATTAATGAACAAAAGGTGCTACAATTGGCAGATGAGCTTAATATGGATAAAGCGAACATGAATATTCAAGAGCTAACAGAAAAAATAAAAAAAGATCAACCTGAGAGAGAAAAAGAACTAAATTTTGTACCAGTGATTCGAACGGATGCTGACGCATTTTATTCTTATTTAACGAACTAAAAAGGGCGTGAGAGTGATACGGAGGTTTAAGTGGTATATATGTATAGCATTACTAGCTATAGCGGTATGGAGTGTATATACAAATGGAATTACAAAGTATGGGGAGAAGTGGACATTCTTCAATATACAAAACGGGAAAGAACCGGAATTTAGTAATAATGATGAAAAGGTCATTTTATCAAGTGTACCATTAATTCAGCAACTACCAGAGCTAGATAGAGGCTGTGAAGTGACAAGCTTAGCGATGATGTTACAATACGCTGGTGTTTCAGTGGATAAGATGACATTAGCAAATGAAATAAAAAAAGTTGATTTTATAGACGATGGTGTGCGCGGGAATCCAAATGAAGGATTTGTAGGTAATATTTATACATTTTCTGAATCGGGATATGGTGTATATCATGGGCCACTTTTTCAGTTAGCGGAAAAATATTTACCTAATAAAGCTGTAGACTTAACAGGGAAGAATATAGAAGAAATTTATAAGAGGATAAAAGCAGGGCAACCTGTAGTCATGATCACAAATGCAACATTTGCACCATTAGATGCAGCTGAATTTACTACATGGGAAACAAATAGTGGAGATGTTTCTATTACGTATAATGAACATTGTGTTGTACTTATTGGATATGATCAGGAATTTGTATATATTCGAGATCCACTTGAGGATAGCTTAGATGTAAAAGTACCGAGAGAAACCTTTGAACAGGCATGGGTACAAATGGGAAGTCAGGCAATTAGTTATGTAAAGAGCGTCAAATAAATTAGGACGAAGAGTTTTAGTAATATGACTATAAGGCGAAGGGTAAAGATTTAAGGATTATAAGAGAAGTTTTATAGAGTAGAAGCTGTTAAGAAATAAGAGAACTTTAGCATATATAATGCTAAAGTTCTCTTATTTTTATGATTAAAATACGTATAAGGAGTGGATATGCAAAAATGCATAATTGACGAAAAATTCACATGTTATCATTATATATTGTTTTATGCATGTTAATTGTATAAAATGACACAAGTATCCACATTACATAAAGGAGGCTTATTATGCAAAAAATATTTAACTGGGTTAAATGTATGAGTATCAATAAAAAATTAATCATTTCATTCTTTATTATTTTAACTATACCAGGAATTATTATTGGTGGTGTTTCATATCAAACTGCCAAAACAAATTTTGAACATCAAATGACAGCTAAAGCAAAGGAGAATATTTCGATTTTAAATACTGTTATTTCTCAAAATATAGAAGAGAAATTTGTTGATGCGACGTACTTTGCAGACATCTTAACAGAAGATACATATCTAAATGGACAGGAAGAAATAGTAAGAACGAAGCTAGCGCAATATATAAAACTTCATCCAGAAGTAGAAGGTATTTATATTGGAACAGAGACGGGAAAGTTTATAAGAGAACCATTTATCCAAATGGCTGATGGATACAATCCAAGAGATAGATCTTGGTATAAAGAAGCACATGAAAATAAAGGGAAAGTAATTGTTACTTCACCATATCAATCAGCATCTACCAAAAATATGGTAGTGACAATTGCTAAAGAAGTAAAAGATGGTAAAGGTGTTATAGGAATTAACTTAAATTTAGATAACATCTTAAAAATTTCCAAAATGATTAATATTGGTGAAAAAGGTTATGCAGTTATTTTAGATCAAAATAAGCAAATTGTTAGTCATCCATCTAGAAAACCAGGTGCAAAAGTTACTGATCCTTGGATTAAACCAATTTATGAAGAAAAACAAGGAAATGTGTCTTATACAGAACAAGATGATAAAAAGAATTTAATCTTTGCAACAAATGAGAAAACAGGCTGGAAAGTAGTTGGTGTTATGTTCGATGAAGAAATTAACCAAGCTGCCAATCCAGTGTTTTATAAGACTTTGATTGTCATTGCTATTGCTATTGCATTTGGTAGTATATTAATTTATTTCATTACAAAGTCTATTACAGGGCCATTACGAAAAATAGCTGAATCGGCATATAAAATTAGTAAGGGAGATTTAACAGAGAAAATTACAATCCATTCCAAGGATGACATAGGGAAATTAGGGAATTCATTTAATGAAATGTCTATGTCTTTACAAGATGTTATTACCCAAATTAGCTTTTCAGCAGAACATGTTGCAGCATCGGCTGAAGAGTTAACAGCGAGCGTACAGCAAGCAAATGATGCGACAGATCAAATTACAATTGCGATGGAACAAGTATCAGGTGGGGCTGAGTCACAAAGTCAAGGTGTTGAAGAAGGTGCGGCTACATTACAACAAGTAAATACAGCAATTCAAGATGTAACTGGAAGCGCAGAGTCAATTTCTATTTCCTCATTACATGCCCGTGAAAGAGCTGAAGAGGGAGAAGATTTAGTTGAACAAACCGCAAAACAAATGCAGTCTATTTCTAGGTCGGTATCCGAGTCAGATGCTATTATTAAACTTCTTGATGAGAAATCAAAGCAAGTAGGAGCTATTTCTGAAGCAATTCAAAACATTGCAACTCAAACAAACTTATTAGCTTTAAATGCGGCTATTGAAGCAGCAAGAGCAGGTGAACAGGGACGAGGATTTGCTATTGTAGCAGATGAGGTTAGAAAATTAGCAGAGCAATCAGGAGAGTCATCTGGAGAGATTGCAAATTTAATTGCAGAAATTAAGGCGGATATTGAACATACTGTTAAGGCGATGGATAATGTGAATGGAGAAGTTCAACAAGGCCTTGATGTTGTAACAAAAACGAAAGTAAGTTTTACGGAAATTTTAAGTTCTACTACACATATTGTTTCTCAAGTTAATCAAATGGTAGAAACAACGAAGAGAATTGCTGGAGATGCAAATGAAGTGACAAATGCTATTGATGAAATTGCAGCTGCTGCAGAAGAAAATACAGCTAGTATGCAAAGTGTTGCAGCTTCAACAGAAGAACAGGTTAATTCCATGGAGGAAATTAGTTCAGCTTCGCAAAACTTAGCTGAGATGGCAGAAGAACTACAAGCGATGACTAGTAAATTTAAAGTATAATAACAGCAGATAAGTAAGGTGAAAATAATATCACCTTACTTATTTTTCTATTCAGCAATTAGGGGAGTCATTAACAGGATGAAAAAAAGAAAAAGACTATGGAATTTATGGAAAACGATTACATTGTTAGTTTGTACAGTTGTAATTTTTTCTTTACTTGTGACAGATATATTAATTAGTCATAATGTAGAACGGACGACGGAGGATAGCCAAGCAGAGAAAGCAAAAACAATTGCACACATTGTGGCGAATGATTCGATTGTAATCGATGGTTTGGTTGGGAAAGCAGATACCTCTGCAATCCAAACGTATACAAATAGAATATTACAAAACACAGGTGTTCAATTTATTGTAGTTATGGACATGAATGGAATAAGAAAGTCACATCCAAATCCTCAAAAAATAGGGCATCATTTTATTGGGGGAGATGAAGGGCCTGCATTGAAAGGAAAAGAACATGTATCGTTAGCAGAAGGAACTTTAGGTATTTCCATGCGAGTGTTTGTACCAATATTTTCTGAAACAGGTGAACAACTTGGAGCAGTGGCTGTTGGTATTTCAGCAGATAATGTAAAAGAGAGAGTTAAGGAAAGTAGACATATTATTTATATTGGTGTCGGAGTGGGTGTATTAGTCGGAATTATAGGAGCAATATTGCTAGCTAGACATATAAAGAAAAGTTTATTCGGTCTTGAGCCGCACAGGATAGCAAAAATTCTTGAAGAAAGAAATACGATGCTACAATCTGTAAAGGAAGGTATTATTGCTGTAGATAAAGAGGCTAGAGTAACGTTAATTAATAATGAAGCGAAACGTCTATTTAAAAAAAGCGGACTTGAAGAAGATTTTATCGGTAAAGATGTTGAGTTGTATATGCCAAATTCACGTATAAAAGAAGTATTGCAAACGGGAGAAGTACAATTAAACGAAGAACAAAATATTTATGGAATTACGATTGTGACAAATCGAGTTCCTTTATATGTAAAAGGAGAAATAGTTGGTGCAATTGCAACATTTCGTGATAAAACAGAGATTAGAAAACTAGCAGAGGAACTAACTGGTATTAGACTATATGCAGAAGCATTACGGGCACAATCTCATGAGTTTATGAATAAGATGCATGTCGTATTAGGGCTTACACATATGAAACAGTATGAAGAATTACAGAAGTATATAAGCGGCATGGTATCAGAGCATCAATATGAAATTGGTGGAGTTATGAAAAGAATAAAAAGTCCAGTATTTGCTGGTTTTTTACTAGGTAAGCTCAGCTATGCTAGAGAGAAAAATATAAAATTAATTATAAGTGAAGATTCTTACATGCCGGAAATAGATGTTGAAAGTATTACTCATGAACTTATTACGATTGTCGGAAATTTAATTGATAATGCATTAGAGGCAGTTACGAATTGTGAAAAGAAGCGAGTTGAAGTTAAGATACAACATGGGGATATACTAACTATTACAGTGCAAGATACAGGAAAAGGTATACAAGAAAAAGAAATAGAGGAATTATTTACGAAAGGTTATTCCACAAAGGGAGATAACCGCGGTTATGGTTTGTATCTTGTAAAAGAAAGTATACAGCGAATAAATGGGGAAATTCATATGCATTCATTAGTAGGAAAGGGAACAACGATAACGATTGAAATACCTAAAGGTAGGGATGAGAGGCAAATATGATTAAAGTTTTAATTGTAGAAGATGACCCGATGGTAGCAATGTTAAATACGCATTATTTAGAGCAAGTAGGAGGATTTGAACTTGTTCAAGCAGTTAACTCAGTAAAGTCAGCGATAGAAATATTAGAGAAATCACGAGTAGATTTAGTATTACTTGATATTTTTATGCCTGAAGAGACTGGTTTTGAGCTTTTAATGTATATCCGGAACCAAGAAAAAGAAAGCGATATTATAATGATTTCAGCTGTACATGATATGGGAAGTATAAAAAAAGCATTACAATATGGCGTAGTAGATTATTTAATTAAACCATTTACATTTGAACGATTTAAAAAGGCATTAACTATATATCGAGAAAAACTTACTTTCATGAAAGAACAACAAAAAATTAGTCAATCGGAATTAGATTCATTAATTTTACAAAAAGAAAAAAGAGAGCCTACTGTGACGAAAGAGCTTCCAAAAGGGTTAACGAAGCAAACGTTGCAATTAATTTGGCAGAAGATCGAGTCTCTGAATGGAAGAGTATTTACAACAGATGAAATGGCACAATTAGTTGGAATTTCAAGAGTTTCTATTCGAAAATATGTAATGTTTCTGACTGACATTGGGGTGTTAGAAAACGAAATGATGTACCAACATGTGGGAAGACCTGTAAGTAAATTAAGATGTGTTGATCAAAAGAAAATAGAGTTTTACGTATAAGCGACTTAACATAAGTCGCTTATACTTTTTTTAATTACAAAATCAATTACAAAACTTACAAAAACTATTTTTACTATTGAAAGCGTTTTAATATTGTTATTAAGAAAACGAGGGGGTGCCATATGGGAATTCAAAAGAATGTGGAAGCGGTATCATTTTCTGAAGGAAATGAAGTACAAAGAGAATCTTTCGCTTCTAAAATTATGAATGTAAAAATCGGTGTTATACCTTTACCGTTATATGTAGTATTGGCTGCTATTATTTATGGGGCATCTGTATATAATAAATTGCCAGCAGATATGATTGGTGGATTTGCAGTTATTATGATCATGGGGATTTTCTTAGGCGATATTGGGATGAGAATTCCAATTTTAAAAAATATCGGTGGTCCAGCAATACTTTCGTTATTTATTCCATCATTACTTGTATTTTTTAACTGGATGAATCCAGCTTCAATGGAAGCTGCGACTATGTTAATGAAAAAATCGAACTTTTTATATTTATATATTTCTTGTTTAGTAGTCGGAAGTATTTTAGGAATGAACCGTAAAGTGTTAGTACAAGGTTTCGTTCGTATGTTTATTCCTTTAGTAGTAGGGACGTTAGCTTCTGTAGCAGTAGGATTATTGGTCGGTTCATTATTTGGATTTGAAATGAAGCACACATTCTTCTTTATCATCATACCAATTGTGAGTGGTGGTATCGGGGAAGGGATTTTACCATTGTCGCTAGCTTATAGTGATATTTTAAATGAATCATCAGCAACGTTTGTATCACAGCTTATTCCAGCAGCTATTATTGGAAATATGTTCGCAATTGTAAGTGCAGGGTATATGAAGCGTTTAGGTGAGAAGAAACCGGAGCTTAGTGGTAACGGTGTATTAGTGAAAACAGACAATCAAGCAGAATTATTAAAAGAACAAAATACAGAGAAGCCAATTGACTTCTCATTAATGGGAGCAGGTTTATTAATTGCGTGTACGTTCTTCATCTTCGGAGGATTTGCTTCTAAGTTCATCGGTATTCCTGGGGCAATCATTATGATTTTCTCAGCAGCGCTTGTGAAATACTTTAAATTAATGCCAGCAAAAATGGAGCAAGGAGCATTCCATTTATATAAATTTATTTCGAAGAATTTAACTTGGCCTTTAATGGTTGGATTAGGATTGCTATATATTCCGTTAAAAGACGTAGCAGCAGTTCTTTCAGTAGGATATGTTGTTGTGTGCGCATCGGTTGTTCTTACAATGGTAGCATCAGGTTTTCTTGTAGGGAAAGTGATGAAAATGTATCCAGTTGAATCAGCGATTGTAACTGGATGTCATAGCGGTTTAGGTGGAACTGGAGATGTTGCTATTTTATCAGCTTCAAATCGTATGGAATTAATGCCGTTCGCGCAAATTTCGACTCGTTTAGGCGGAGCGGCAATGGTTGTAACAGCGACAATATTATTAAAGATGTTTTCATGATCAAACAAGCTAGCTATATTCATATAGCTAGCTTGTCAAATTAAGGGGAGATTATAAGTATGTTAGCAAATCAAATTAATGAAAGATCATTGTTATTGCATAAAGAATTAGTAGGAAAAATTGAAATTACAAGTAAAGTAGAAGTAAATTCAGCGGATGATTTAAGCCTGACGTATACACCAGGTGTAGCGGAGTCTTGTAAAGCAATTGCGGCAGATGAAGAAACGGTGTATGACTATACAGCACGTGGTAATATGGTGGCAGTTGTCTCAGATGGAACAGCGGTACTCGGTTTAGGAAACATTGGACCGAAAGCGGCTATGCCTGTTATGGAAGGGAAAAGTATTTTGTTTAAGAAGTTTGCGAATGTAGATGCTTTCCCATTATGTTTAGGCACAACGGATGTAGATGAAATCGTTACCCTTGTGAAAAATTTAGAGCCTACATTTGCAGGGATTAATTTAGAAGATATTGCAGCACCGCGTTGTTTTGAAATTGAAAAACGATTAAAAGAAGAAACGAATATTCCTGTATTCCATGATGATCAACATGGAACAGCTATTGTCGTTTTAGCAGCTGTTATTAATGCATTAAAAGTTGTTAGCAAACAAATGGATAATGTGAAAATCGTTATTAACGGTGCGGGTTCGGCAGGAATTGCAATTGGAAAATTATTATTAAAGGCTGGTGCAAAGCACATTACGCTAGTTAGCCTAGAAGGTATTGTTTGTGAAGGTGAAACATGGATGAACGAAGCGCAAATTGAAGTTTCAAAAAAGACAAATCGTGAACATGTGCGTGGAACGTTAAAAGAAGCGATTAACCAAGCTGATATTTTTATTGGCGTATCTGCTCCTAACGTATTAACGAAAGAACTTGTACAGACGATGAATGAGAAAGCAATTGTGTTTGCAATGGCGAATCCAATTCCAGAAATCTTCCCTGAGGATGCATTAGAGGCTGGGGCAGCTGTAGTAGGAACTGGGCGCTCGGATTATGCGAATCAAGTAAATAATGTATTGGCGTTTCCCGGAATATTCCGCGGTGCGTTAGATGTGCGCGCAACTGATATTACAGAAGAGATGAAATTAGCGGCAGCATATGGGATCGCTAACATCATTACTGATGAAGAACGTAATGCGAATTATGTAATCCCGAATCCATTAGATAAAAGAGTTGTTCCAAGTGTTGCGGAAGCAGTAGCGAAAGCAGCTATTGATTCAGGCGTGGCACAAATTACGAAAATACCACGTTATTAATAGCTAAAAGCAGTGCCTAAAAGGCACTGCTTTTTTGAGATAAGAAATCAAAATAATGAAGAAGTGTAGAATTATTTATGTTTCTTCACTATTTATTTAATTCCATTGCAACTTGTTTACCATTCACTAAAACCTCAGTTACTGCTACGATTACTTCTATCATTTTTTTCATCTCTCATCTCTCCTCGCTTCATTTCTTACTTTAAGTATAAGAGAAGAGAGATAATTCAACTATCGAAGTACATGACGTAGAAATTACATTGTTGTAAGAAAGTGGTTTATTTTTGTCACTTTACTTAGCGGTGATTACAAACTGATCATAATATTTTTCATTCACATAGATATTTAATAACCATAATCCAGATGAAGGTAGTGACATAGCGAGAGGGAGTTCGCTTGTAGTAGAATTGATTGTATTTGAAGTAGTCCAAGTTTGTTTGGAAATTTCTTTTTGAAAGAGTACTGGTGTTGGAGTTACAGATCCTTGTTTTAGCGCAATAATAGACAATTTTCCAGTAGGTATTTCAGAATCTAGAAAGTACCACATTATTTCATTTTGTTCATTTGCGATAATAGGACTATCAGCCATTGCGATTTTTCCTTCGATGCCTTTTAAAGGTATTTTTCCGTCTATGAATGAGGGGGCTTCTTCCCAATTTACATCTTTTAAAACACTAAGGTGAAAGAAGGAAGGTGCGTTCACTTGAGTGGATGAAGTTGCTATTACGTCTTTTTTTTGTTCTTTTGAATCCGGTTGAGTTTGTGTGCATCCAGTGATGAGGAGGGAGAGAAGTAGCATAGTTCCGATTTTTTTCATGGTGCCACACTCCTAGTTTTTATTGTTAGTGTAATTGTATTTGCTAGAAGGCGGGACAATTCCTTTAAAGTATAAAAAGAGGTCGTAAGTTTTGTACGACCTCTTTTGACATTTTTTATCCCGTAAAGCCCGATTGGTGTAGGTTAATAATCAGTGGGAGATAGCCCCACTAATTAAAGTTTCATTTTATATTTGTTCCGTTGTATAGGTTGGTTCGGTTTCTTTTTGAGGCATCGTCAAAAAAATAACGGACAGAACGATACATACGCCGCCTAATAATTGGTATGCTCCAAAAGCTTCATTTAGCCAAGTGATTGAAACGATGGCAGCTACAAGGGGTTCAATGCTAGATAAAATGCTTGTTTCTGTTGCTGCTAAATATTTAAGACTACCGATATATAGAAGGAAAGAAAGGGTACCACTAACAATGATAAGAATAAGCATAGAAAAAGTTTTCAGTGTAAGGGTTTGTGAAAATTGATTCCACCCGAATGAACGATTATAAATAAGTAGTGCAATTCCTCCGATTAACATTCCCCAACCAATTACTACAGTTGTCCCGCATTCTTTAATGAGAGAAGCCGGATGAAGGGTATAAAATGCAAATCCGATTGCTGTTAATAGTCCAAAAATAATAGCTTCTTTAGATAAAACAATATTTTCAATTGAGCCATTTGTAATAATAAAGTATGTTCCTATTAGCGCGGCTATAATTGCGAATAGTTGCATGGAAGCAGGGAATTTTCTTTGTTCAAATGCAACATACACGGTAATAAGAACAGGACCTAGAAATTGAAATAGCGTTGCAGTGACCGCGTTACTAATATGAACCGTTTCGATAAAGGCGTATTGTGCACCGAGCATGCCGAGAATAGAAAAAATAATAAGTTGTATAGAATATCTAAGGTGTTTCCAAATTTGAAATATGTTTTGTTTCTTTATAAGTAAGAAAGACAAAATAAATATTCCTGCAAGCAACAATCGAATTGTTAAAAAATCAATTGAGGATACATTAGTATGCTGAAATAGCCACTGAATCATTGGACCAGATAATCCCCATAATGTAGCCCCTGTAATAATCATAATAAGTCCGATACGTCTACCGTTGTTCATTATCATGTTTCTCCTCTCCAGTATTTGATTTTTGATGTGTGACATGATAAAAGGAATTATATATATAATCTGGTACTGTAAAAAGTATCAGATTTTAGTTTTATTAAGGGGTCAGATACTATGTTAGAATTAACGCCTAATTTAAATATGAATAGTAAAAAGGCATTATATGTGCAATTGTATGAGTATATAAAAAAAGAGATTAAAGATGGATCAATTGTCCCTTTTACGAAATTACCGGCTAAGCGAAAGTTAGCGATACATTTACAAGTAAGTAAAAATACAGTAGAGGCAGCGTACGAACAATTACTTGCAGAAGGTTATATTGAGTCGATATCGAGAAAAGGTTATTTTGTATGCAAGATTGAGCAAATGGTTCATGTAGAGGATAGCGAAGAGAGGATAGAAGAAGTCCCGTTTCAGGAGAAGCGTTATAAATTTGACTTTACACAAACAGGAATTGATACAAATGCTTTTCCATTTAATATGTATCGGAAAATTGTAAATGAAGTATGGCAGCCGCATAATAACGAACTTCTCTTTCTAGGACACCCTCAAGGGGAAGCAAGCTTAAGAGAAGAGATTACGAATTATTTGTATGAATCTAGAGGTGTGCGTTGTTCAGCTAGTCAAATTGTATTAGGAGCGGGAACACAAATATTAGTGAAACTATTGTTTCAATTGTTAAAGGGAAGCAATTATGCAGTTGAAAACCCAGGGTATCATAGAAAGATGGTTGTTTTTGAACAGGGAGAAGCAAGAGTCCAAATGTTATCTTTAGATAGAGATGGAATTTGTATTGCAGATTTAGAAAATAGCAATGCGAATGTTGTATTTGTTACACCTTCCCATCAGTTTCCATATGGAATGATTATGCCTATTACGAGAAGGATGCAGCTTTTACAATGGGCAAAGAAAGAAGAGAGCAGGTATATTATTGAAGATGATTATGATAGTGAATTTCGCTATTCTGGAAAGCCTATACCGGCGCTGCAAGGGTTAGATACAGAGGGGAAAGTTATTTATATGGGGACGCTATCTAAAGCATTATTGCCATCGCTACGGATGAGTTATATGGTGTTGCCGAAGAAATTAATTAAAAAGTATCAACAGCAATATTTATTTTACACACAAAGTGTTTCAAGAATGGACCAAGAAGTGATTAGAAGATTTTTAAATGAAGGCTATTGGGAAAAACATATTCATAAAATGCGTGTCGTCTACCGAAAGAAGAGAGATCGACTTGTTTTTGAAATAGAGAAGTATTTCTCTAATCGTGTTAAAGTGATAGGAGAAGATTCGGGATTACACATTTTATTAAAAGTGCATAATGGAATGCGGGAAGAAGAATTAATTCAAGAAGCTGCGAAATATAGTATCAAAATATATCCTGTGTCTACGTACTATAAAGACGGTACGGCGCCTGAGAGTGTAGTTTTACTTGGGTTTGCGATATTATCAGAGGAAGAGATTGCGAAAGCGATTCAATTATTACACACGGCATGGTTTACAAGAAAGTAAAAAACATCCTCCAAACATGAGGATGTTTTTTATTATTTATTTTCATCTAAGAATAAGACCATATGCTCTTCGTCCCAATATTGTCCGTTATATTTTAATGAACGTTCTTGTACACCGAATGTTTTAAAACCTAATGATTCATAAAGTTTTTTCGCTCCATCGTTGCCAACAACAACATCAAGCATAACTTGTTCTACTTCTAAAGATTTAGCAAGTTCAAGACATTCTTTAATAAGTGCTTTTCCTGCTCCAAGTCCGCGTGCTTTTGGAGATACATATACAGAACCGATTTTAGCTTTATGTTCTTGTTTTACATATGGTTTCGTTTCCAGCGTTGCAACCCCGATTAATTTTCCATCTTTAAATGCACCTAGCGTATAGTTTTCATCTTGTGCTAATTTTTGTGCTTTATATTCAATCGCACACTCTTTATTAATAATATCTTCATAAGAAGAGCTGAATGCTTCAGGGTTTTGCTTTAATCCTTCTACGCGAAGTTCTAAGTAAATTTCTGCTTCGTCTTTTGTTAATACATGGATATCCAATTATATCACCCTCCAAATCTTTGCAAATGTACCTTTATTTTATATTGAAATAAGAATAATTTCAAAAGCTTAGCTTATATGAGCTGTTTTTATGAACAAAATAACACCAGTAGTGTTTACTACTACTGGTGTTTTCACACGCATATTATTCAAAAGGTAGCTCGATTATAAAGTTTGTTCCCGCTTCTAATTGGCTTGTTACTAGAATAGAACCGTTATGCAATTCTACAATTTCCTTTGCAACAGCTAGCCCGATGCCTTTTCCGCCTGTAGCTCGTGTTCTGGATTTATCAACACGATAAAAACGGTCAAAAATATGCGGGATATCTTCTTCAGGAATACCTTCACCTTCATCTTGTACACTTATTGTAAAAGAATATGTTTCCATGAGTACACGTATCGTAATGGATGTGTTTTCTGGCGAATGTTGATAAGCGTTGTGTAATAAATTTAACATAACTTGTTCCATACGTCTTTCGTCTATACAAACTTCTAAATCATCTTTGCAATATACATGAAGTTGCATTTGCTTATTCGTTAATGTTGTTTTTGTTTTTTCAACCATTCGTTCTAAAAATGGCTGAAGAAGCACTTTTTGTTTTTTTATAACAAATTGGTGTTGTTCTAATTGTACAAGCATAAATAAATCTTGGACGAGATCGGTTACACTATCCGTTTCATCCTCAATGATTTGTAAGTATTCTTCTCGCTCCTCTTTTGTTAAAGAGTCTCTCTTTGCTACCTTTGCATAACCTTTCATATAGGTCAATGGAGTTAATAGTTCATGAGCGACACTAGCGAGAAATTCATTGCGCTCTTTTTTCATATACGTAAGCTCACTCGATAAATCTTCAATTGTTTTTGCTAAACTTCCGAGTTCATCATTTCGTTTAATACCTAATTGAATTGGCTTGTTTAATTTTGACATTTTTTCTGTCGCTCTCTTCATTTTTATAAGAGGATCTGTAATAAATTTAGAAAAAACAAAGACAGAAATAGTTGTTAAAATAATCGTCAAAATACTAATGATAAGAAATTGATGCAGGAGTTTAAGTAACATCTTTTCTAAGAAAGATGTTTTTAATAACATATGTAAATTACCTTGAAATCCTTGAATTTCAAGTGGACTTACTGTTGAGATGAATTTTGATTTTTTCCAGTTTCTTTCTACAATTAACCCGCTTTTTGGAATAGATTTTGTTTTACAAATAAGTTGTTTTTGCATTTCTTTCGTTATGGGTTCTGAGTTAGAAATAATTTTGCCGTTATTGTCAGTTATAATGATTGTGATATCAGTATTAGCAATTAATTCGGAACCGATTAAATCTTCAGCCGCATGCTCGATAGTGAAATCCTGATACCGAGGGTGTTTAGGACGTTCTGTGTATTGCTGTTGTTTAGAATGATCATTCCATCTTGCACGGTTTACAATCTTATCACGATACCGATTACCTTTCTCTAATAGAGCATCGGTTTCTTCTTTCACACGCATTGTTGAAAGGCTTTTATAAAAAGATACGAAAGCAATTGTTTCAATACATAAAGCTAATATTAAAAAGTATGTCCCAATTTTAAGGGAAAGTTTACTCATTTTCTCACCATACCTTATTCATAATAAAGAGTCAGTGGTATACGATTTCCCACTGACCGAAGTAATTATTCACTTTTCCATTTATATCCGACTTTATAGACCGTTTCTAGGTAATCTTCAATCGGAAATCCTTTTTTGCGTAGTTTATCACGGATATTACGAATGTGTGAATCAATTGTTCTATATTCGATATCTGTTTCATAGCCCCAAATTTTTTCGATTAAATCATCTCGGCTATAAGCACGGTTTGTATTTTGCAAAAATAGTCCGAGTAACGAAAATTCGATAGGAGTTAGCGAGATTTTTTCATCGTACACTGTGACGGTATGTTTCGTTTTATCCCACTCAATACCATTGAAACTAACAAAGCCATCTTTTTTTGTACGGCGTAATATAGCCTCGATTCGTGCGACTAATACATGCTCATCAAATGGTTTTGTAATATAATCATCTGCGCCCATCGTGAGGCCTTTCACCATATCGTAGTTTTGGTTGCGAGCTGTTAACATAATGATAGGAACGTTAGAAATTTGACGAATTTGATAGCAAGTATCCCATCCATCCATATTCGGCATCATAACATCTAATAAAATAATATCGAATTCTTTTTGTTCGATTAATTTTAGTGCTTCAAGGCCAGAGGTAGCTTTCATACAAAAATAGCCGCGAGGGCTTAAGAATAGATCTAATAATCGTAACATACGTTCTTCATCGTCTACTAATAAAATTTTTACCATAATCTTGTGCACCCCAAACTGTTCATTCTACTTGTATAGTTTACATGAAAATAATAAAAAACTCTTTTTATGTGATTGAATGGAGGGATGATTTTTTCGCTCGGAGTAATTGACATAAAAAATGCACTAGTTTTGCACAACTATTTTTTATAATAAAAAACGTAGCGACACAAAATACCCTATGTTGCGACATAACGTCATGTCATTTTATTTATAAAATGACAATTCCATTCTATTGTGTATGTGAGATAGAGAGGGTTTTCGTATTCACCTCGCATCGGATAAGAAAAATTTCCTATCTCACACTTTTTTTAAAAGGAGATCATACACATGAATCCAAAAGAAGAAATTTCAAAAAAAGAAAAGCAAGATCGTAATACGGTTGTCATGTGTGTTGCCGTATCTATGGTTATTATTATAAGTTGTGTAAATAAAATTTTAGGGATTTTATAAAATAAAAAAGCTGATTGCTTCTTAAGAAGCAATCAGCTTTTTTCATTGTTAGGGGAGTATTCCTATATGATAAACCAAGGTAAAATTGCTAACCCAGAAGTTACAATTGCTGTAGTAAATATTAAAAGCATAGCTCGTTTGTTTTGTTTCATGTCACATTCTCCTCTATATATCAAGTACATGCGATCAGCGTGGGATGTAGTTCCCCACTGAGTAAAGTTTCACTTTATATTTTTAGTATAATAAATGGTAAGGATTGGTACGATCGATAAAGGTGACATGAAGATTACATTGTTGTAATGCAAAAAAACATCTTTCTTATTAAGAAAGATGTTTTTGGAAAACTACCCCGCTATTTGTGGGCAGTAACTCCCATCTTAAAATTCAGCGAATGCGAGGGAGTTAGGTGGGCGATAACTGCCCGTAAAAGCCCGATTGATTCAGCTAATACTCAGTGGAGGATGGAAAAATCACCCACTGAGTAAAGTTTCACTTTATATTGAAGTATTAATCATTTAAGAACAGAACCATATGTTCCTCGTCCCAATATTGACCGTTATGTTTTAATGAACGCTCTTGTACGCCGTAAGTTTGGAAACCTAATGACTCATATAATTTTTTTGCTGCATCGTTACCAACTACAACATCGAGCATAAGTTGTTCTACATGTAATTTATCGGCATTTTCAATAATTGCTTTAATTAGAGCTCGTCCTGCTCCAAGGCCACGCGCTTTTGGAGAAACAAAAACGGAACCGATTTTTGCTTTATGTTCTTGTTTAATAAATGGTTTTGTTTCTAAAGTAGCGATACCAATTAAATCATTATCTTTGAAGACACCTAGAGTATACTTATCCGGATTGCTTAATCGTTTAGCCATAGCAGCCACAGGATTTTCATGTTTAAGAACATCTTCATAAGAAGAGCTAAAAGCTTCCGGATTCTTCGTTAAACCTTCCATACAAACTTTTAAATATATTTCTGCGTCCTCTGTTGTTAATAAGCGAATTTCCATAGTTGTAACCTCCCTGGTGGATTTCAAATAAATCCATTACTTTTATAAGATTGAGTATATGTTTTGTTAGTATTCTCTTTTAATTTGTAAAAGAATGAAAAGATATATGCTACAATGTTTTGTTTTAATTATGTAATGAAATTATATATTAACTTTGTTAACTATTCAAGTGTTTAATATGTTACATTTTTATAACTAAAATAACTCCTCGATTGAGGAGTTATTTTTTAAACATTGGATTGATAGCCATCAATTCGTTTTGGATGTGTGTAAATATTACAAGATTCATTTCTAATAAACCCTACGACTGTAATGCCTAAATCATGGGCAAGTTGCAATGCCAGTTTTGTTGGAGCGGATTTAGATAGAACAATTTCACATCCGATTTTTGAAACTTTGAGTAAAATTTCGGATGAAATACGTCCGCTAAATGCGATGATTTTTCCTTTAATGGATATATCGTTACGCAAACAATGACCATATATTTTATCTAATGCATTATGTCTTCCAATATCCATTCTTGATAGGAGGATATTGTTTCGATCACATAGCGCGGTATTGTGAACACCGCCAGTTTGGCGAAATGTAGTAGAAGATTGTTGCAAGGTATTCATTAAATGAAAGCATTCTTCAGGAGTAATTTTTACATGTATATCATGTAAGTCTTTTGCTTTTGCTGCGTCGTTTACGAAAATAAAACCTTGTCTACCTTTTCCGCAGCAAGAAGTGATGTATCGTTTATTATATAAAGTTTGATAGAGCGGATTCACTTTTGATGATTTTACATGGACAATTCCGTTATCTTTTTGAACCCATAGTTCTTCAACATCTTTATAGGAAGAAATAATCCCCTCAGAAATTAAAAAACCAATTACCATATCTTCAATATAATTTGGTGTGCATACGACTGTTACATATTCTTCACCATTCAATTTAATAGTAATAGGAGATTCTGTAACAATCTCATCAAGTTGTTTTGAAAATGTACCAGATTGATAACGTACAATTGTATAAGTCTCTTGCGTAGGCCCCATATTTAATTCCCCTTTTATATGTATTTCTCTCCCACATTTATCATAAAACAATGGAAAAAATAAAAACACCTATTAAAAAGAAGATCACAGATTATTTTGGTTATTATTGTATATGTACGATATAATAGAACTGTAGAATAGTGATATTTTCAAGCTTTCGTAGTTATACCTTATAACATCTAGAATCGACTTCATAAGAAAGTATTTGGGTAGAGCGTTTCAAAAATATGTACAGTAATGCGATTTTGAAAACGGATTCATAATTGTGTTGTACAGTTGGTTGTAAGGAGAGGGGAAACTATGGCAGAACAGACAGTCCGTGTAACCGTCGATGGTAAAGAATTTTCTGCATCAGGTGAAAAGACGATACTACAATTATTTAACGAGAGTAATTTGGAACATCCTCAAATTTGTCATGTACCAGAAGTAGATCCAATTCAAACTTGTGATACGTGTATTGTAGAAGTAAATGGAAAGTTATTGCGTGCTTGTTCAACGAAATTAGAGAACGGTATGCATATCGAAAGACAGTCCCAGCGTGCAAAAGAGGCACAGACTGAGGCAATGGATCGAATATTAGAAAATCATCTATTGTATTGTACCGTTTGTGATAACAATAATGGTAACTGTAAAGTCCATAATACAGTACATATGATGGGAATTGAGGAACAGAAATATCCGTATGAGCCAAAAGTAAGTGCGTGTGAAGTGGATATGTCACATCCATTTTATCGATATGATCCAAATCAATGTATTGCTTGTGGGCAGTGTGTAGAAGTATGTCAAAACTTACAAGTGAATGAAACTATATCGATTGATTGGAGCTTAGACCGTCCACGTGTTATATGGGACAATGGTGTAAGTATAAATGACTCATCTTGTGTAAGTTGTGGGCAGTGTGTAACAGTATGTCCATGTAATGCGTTAATGGAAAAAACAATGCTGGGTGAAGCTGGATTCATGACAGGATTGAAACCGGATGTGTTAGATCCGATGATTGATTTTGTAAAGGATGTAGAGCCGGGATATAGTAGTATTTTAGCAGTTTCAGAAGTAGAGGCTGCGATGCGTAAGACGAAAGTGAATAAAACAAAAACAGTTTGTACATTTTGTGGTGTAGGTTGTTCATTTGAAGTATGGACGAAAGACCGCCACATTTTGAAAGTGCAGCCTGTTTCAGATGCGCCGGTTAACGGTATTTCCACATGTGTAAAAGGCAAATTTGGATGGGATTTTGTAAACAGTGAAGATCGTATTACAAAGCCATTAATTCGCCAAGGAGATACGTTTGTTGAAGCTTCATGGGAAGAGGCTCTGGAAGTTGTTGCATCCAATATGCAGCATATTAAATCAGAATATGGAAGTGATGCATTTGGATTTATTTCTTCTTCGAAAGTAACGAATGAAGAAAATTATCTTATGCAAAAACTAGCCCGTCAAATATATGGAACGAATAATGTAGACAATTGTTCCCGTTATTGTCAATCTCCAGCAACAGACGGTTTATTTAAAACTGTCGGTATGGGCGGGGACGCTGGAACAGTGAAAGATATTGCGGAAGCAGGCCTTGTCATTATCGTTGGAGCAAATCCAACAGAAGGACATCCTGTACTTGCAACGCGTGTAAAACGTGCTCATAAATTACATGACCAAAAATTAATTGTGGCAGACCTTCGTAAACATGAAATGGCAGAGCGTGCGGATTTATTCATTCATCCGCGCCAAGGAACTGATTACGTATGGCTCGCTGGTATTACGAAATATATTATTGATCAAGATTGGCACGATAAAAAGTTCATAGCTGAAAATGTGAAGAATTTTGATGAATATAGCAAAATGGTAGAAAAGTATACGCTTGATTATACAGAAGAAATTACGGGGATTTCGAAAGAAAATCTGAAAGAAATGGCTCGTATGGTATATGAAGCAGATGGTACTTGTGTACTTTGGGGAATGGGTGTAACTCAAAATACTGGAGGAAGTACAACTTCAGCAGCAATTTCAAATCTATTGCTTGTTACGGGTAACTATCGTCGTCCTGGTGCAGGAGCATATCCATTACGCGGACATAATAACGTACAAGGCGCTTGTGATATGGCAACATTACCAAACTGGCTTCCAGGTTACCAAGCGGTTTCAGATGATGCGCTCCGTGCGAAATTTGAAAAAGCATACGGTACTACAATTCCGAAAGCACCAGGTTTAAATAATATTGCAATGTTACTTGCGGCAGATGAAGGAAAACTGCGTGGTATGTATGTTATGGGTGAAGAAATGGCTTTAGTAGATTCGAATGCCAACCATGTACAACATATTTTAGCGAATTTAGATTTCCTTGTTGTTCAAGATATGTTCTTATCGAAAACAGCTCGTTTTGCTGATGTTATTTTACCGGCAGCACCAAGCTTAGAAAAAGAGGGAACATTTACGAATACAGAGCGCCGTATTCAAAGATTATATGAAGTATTGAAGCCGCTTGGTGATTCAAAGCCAGACTGGTGGATTTTACAAAAAGTAGCTCGTGCACTTGGCGGGGACTGGAATTATGAAAATCCAAGTGAAATCATGGATGAAATTGCATCGCTTGCACCTTTATATTCTCAGGCAACATACGATCGTTTAGAAGGATGGAATAGTTTATGTTGGGGTAGCCATGATGGTAGCGATACACCGCTATTATATGTGGACGGATTTAACTTCCCAGATAAACTAGCTCGTCTATCATTAGATGAATGGGTACCACCAGTTGTAGCACCAGATGAGTATGATTTACTTTTAAATAATGGTCGTATGTTAGAACATTTCCATGAAGGGAATATGACGAATAAATCGGCTGGTATTTTATCTAAAGTATCTGAAGTGTTCGTTGAAATCTCGCCTGAACTTGCCCTAGAGCGCAATGTGAAAGATGGTGGCCTTGTAGAATTAGCATCACCATTTGGGAAAATTAAAGTACAGGCACTTGTTACAGATCGTGTAACGGGGAAAGAGCTATATTTACCGATGCATGCAACGGTAAATGAAGAGGCAATCAATATTTTAACTGGAACGGCGACAGATCTTTATACGTGTACACCAGCGTACAAACAAACGATGGTAAAGATGCGTGTACTACGTGAAAAAGGGAATCGTCCGTTACCATCTTCAAACCCGAGAGATAAAAAGCGTAATCCGCAAAATGGTGTTGAAATCCAGCAAAAATGGCAAAGAAAACAATACGTATCACTTGTGGACTAGGGGGCGGAGATAGTGGCGAAAGAAATTACTATAATTAAAAAGAAAGTTGTAACAGAGGAAGAACAGAAACAGCAATTAGCAGATGAACTTCTAAATGAGCTATCTAATAATCGTGAAGCAGTAGAAGAAACGATGCAGCTTTTAGCACAGTTGCAGAAGGCTGGCATATTAGATGCAGCGATTAGTTTACTTGCTGCGAAGGAAGATGTTTCAAAAATCGCTGTGGAGCAATTAAATCGTGAACCAGTTAAAAATGCACTCAACAATATGATGGGGGCAGGAGAAGCGTTATCTTCAGTTGACCCAGAAATAACGAAGCAAATTACGTCCAGTTTAGTTACAGGATTGCAATTTGCAACAGATGAATTAAATAGTGGTAAAAAAACAAAAGTGATGGATTTCTTTAAAGTATTAAAAGATCCAGATATCAATAGAGCTATTACATTCGGTTTTAGCTTCTTGAAAGCATTTGGACAAGGGCTAGAGAAAAAATAGAATAAATGAAAAAGTGATGGGAAGTAGCCATCACTTTTTTCATTATATGTATAAGAGTGTTCATGTTAAGCGGAATATATTATTATTAAAAAGATGGATTAGAACTGGAAATATGGAATCCATCTCAAATATCGTTTTAGAATGTGGAGGAATATATGCAACACCGTAAAAAACTATCTATACCAGGAGTAATAGGACATTCCTTTCAAACAGTTAAATTTGCTTTTTGGAATGTATTAACTTTTCAACTTGCTTATAAATTATTAGCAGCGATTGTGTTTGTTCCACTATTTGGAATCATTTTTAATAAGTTATTGTATTTTGGTGGTTATGCAAATGCGACAAATGATGAATTATTAGCGTTTTTAAAGACGCCTTATGGGATCTTAGCAATCGTAATTTTATCATTGTTAGCACTGTTTCTTATCTTTACAGAATTTGCGGTGCTTATTATTATTTCGTATTTCGCTCATAAAAGACAGAAGGTGAAATTACGTCCGATTTTATATAAAACGGTAACGTATTTACCTACTCTTTTTACATATTGCTTACCAGGATTTATTTTATATGCTGTCGTATTGTTGCCTCTTTTAAATATGGGATATGAAACGGCATTAATCCCGCAAATTCAAATTCCTAACTTTATTACAGGAGAACTGTTTAAGACAACGATGGGACAAGTTGGTTATTACACGTTCTTTGCTGTAGTCGCGTATTTGAATCTTCGATGGATTTTCGTTCTACCTATTGTTGTTTTAGAGCAAAAACCATTTCGCGTGGCAGCACGTAAAAGTGCAACTTTAGTAAAGGAAAGCTTTTTTAAAGTACTATTCTTTTTAGTAGGGTTTTTTATTTCAATTGGAATTGTATATGTCGTGTTTTTGGGAATATATTTATTGTGCCTATGGGGTGTTTATGAATTTACAAACCCGAAAGGAACATTTGCATTATTAGCTGAATCAACGATTTCTGTATTTTTAACGAGCACATTGTATTTATTCAGCTTTATCGTGACGCCATTTTATATTATGGCGATTACGCGATTATACTTACAAAAGGTACCGGTTGAGGATGTTTTATTAGAAGAAGGATTAGATTATTCGAAAACGAAAGCAGATAAATGTTTTTTCCAAAAACATCGTTGGAAATTCATTGGCGTATACATTGTAGGAATTATTACTGCCGGAATGGTCGTTGCCTTCATTGTAACGTTTATTTCAAATTCGTATAAAGAACCGATTATTATGGCGCACCGCGGGTATATATCAAAAGGCGTAGAAAATACGAAAGAAGCTGTGCAAGGTGCGATTGATGCAAAAGCAGACTACGCTGAAATAGATGTATTACAAACGAAAGACGGTGAACTAGCGGTTATACATGATTTGAAGCTGAAACGTCTCGCAAATGCCAATGTGCATGTGTCAGATTTAACGATGGCGGAGTTAAGGCAACTTACCCTTAGTCAAGATGGACTTTCAGGACAAATAAGTACACTTGATGAAATCATTAAGCTAGCAAATGGCAAAATCAAACTTAATATAGAAGTGAAGCTTCATGGGGGCGAAAAAGATTTTGTAAACAAAGTCTTAAAAACGATTAAAGATAATGAATTTGAGAAGCAATGTGTAATTCAAACGTTACACTATCCACTTATTAAAGAGTTTAAGCGTGCAAATCCAGATATAAAAGTAGGGTATATATTGTATGCAAGTAGAGCTAACTTAAAGAATGTGAAGGCTGACTTTTACGTAGCAGAAGAATATATGTTAAATAAGAAATTAGTAAAAGAAGCAAGGAAGTTAAACAAACCAATTTACGTATGGACAGTAAATGATATGGAAAATTTAAAGGCATATTATAAGTTGAACGTAGATGGTATCATAACCGATTACCCTGAAGATGCACGTGAAACAATTAAGATGTTAAAAGAGCAAGAAGCGGAAGAAAGTGATCTGTTTGATAAAATTACTGAAACGACAGATGATTTATTTTCTAAGTTATTTATAAGTTACCCAGCTGCTGGCTAAATGCTAGTAGCTGTTTTTTTGTGAAAAGAATATATCTCTAAAGTATTGAGTAAAGTAATAACTGTATATGTATACGTTATCGCTTAGGTTTCTTACATTGTTACATTATTGTCAAATAATAAATGATTGCTGTTTATTTTGAAGCAGTATAATAAAAATAGAGTGAAAGATAATGAAATGACACGAAACACCTAATAGAATCAATGTTTTATATATTTACACTATTCTAAATATAAAAACTTTAGTAAAATGGTATGTTAGCGTTTTCATAACTTTTAAGTTATGCTAGAATAAGGACATAAGTTATTAATTATTACAAAAAGAAAAAAGAATCTCTTTTTTCTGTTAATTATAAGGGGGCATTTCATTATGCGTATTGGGGTACCAGCAGAAATTAAAAACAACGAAAACCGTGTGGCAATGACACCAGCAGGTGTTGTACATTTAATTCGTAACAATCACGAAGTATTCATTCAAAAGGGTGCAGGTTTAGGGTCTGGTTTCACAGACGCTCAGTATGTGGAAGCGGGAGCAAAAATTGTTGATACAGCTGAAGAAGCTTGGAACATGGAAATGGTTATGAAAGTTAAGGAACCAATTGAAAGCGAATACAAACACTTCAGTGAAGGCTTAATCTTATTCACATACTTACACTTAGCTCCAGAGCCAGAATTAACAAAAGCTTTAATCGAGAAAAAAGTTGTTTCTATCGCATATGAAACAGTACAATTAGAAAACCGTTCATTACCATTACTTGCACCTATGAGTGAAGTAGCTGGTCGTATGGCTGCGCAAATTGGTGCACAATTCCTTGAGAAAAATAAAGGCGGTAAAGGTATCTTACTTGCAGGTGTTCCAGGGGTTAAACGTGGTAAAGTAACAATCATCGGTGGTGGACAAGCTGGTACAAATGCTGCTAAAATTGCAGTTGGACTAGGTGCGGATGTAACAATCATCGACTTAAGTGCAGAACGTCTTCGTCAATTAGATGACATTTTCGGAAACCAAGTAAAAACTTTAATGTCTAATCCTTACAATATTGCAGAAGCTGTTAAAGAGTCTGATCTTGTAATCGGTGCAGTATTAATCCCAGGTGCAAAAGCTCCAAAACTTGTAACAGAAGAAATGATTAAATCAATGGAACCAGGTTCTGTTGTTGTAGATATCGCGATTGACCAAGGTGGTATTTTCGAAACAACTGATCGTATTACAACTCATGATAACCCAACTTATGAAAAACACGGCGTTGTTCATTATGCAGTTGCAAACATGCCAGGTGCGGTTCCACGTACATCAACTCTTGCATTAACAAACGTAACAGTACCATATGCAGTACAAATTGCTAACAAAGGCTACAAAGAAGCTTGCCTAGGTAACACTGCATTACTAAAAGGTATTAACACATTAGATGGCTATGTAACATTCGAAGCAGTTGCAGAAGCTCACGGTGTAGAGTACAAAGGTGCTAAAGAATTATTAGAAGCAGAAACAGTATCTTGCTAATAGAAGCATTATACAAAACAAAATCGAACAATATATAAAACAACATGATAAGGGCTAAGAGTGAAGATCTCTTAGCTCTTCTTGGCAAAAGGGGGCATACATCGTGGCCAACCTATTTAAAAAGAAATCCGTTACGCAATTGTTAGGGGAAAGTAAAAGTAAAACTTTGACGAAAACGCTAGGGGCATTTGACCTAACAATGCTAGGGATTGGTGCGATAATTGGTACAGGAGTTCTAGTATTAACTGGATTAGTAGCAGCAAGAGATGCTGGTCCAGCAGTTATTTTTTCATTCATGATTGCAGCCATCGTTTGTGGATTTGCAGCATTATGTTACGCAGAGGTTGCTTCTACACTTCCTGTTTCAGGTAGTGTGTACACATACTCATATGCAACAATTGGTGAGTTTGTAGCTCATTTAATGGGATGGACATTACTATCCGTATATGTTGTAACGACTGCCGCAGTAGCTGGCGGATGGACTGGTTACTTCCATAACTTAGTGAGTGGATTAGGGCTTGAAATTCCAAAAGCACTGCTAACGATTCCGTCTCAAGGTGGTATAGTGAATTTACCAGCAGTTATCGTTACATTAGTTATAACTTGGTTATTATCAAGAGGTACGAAAGAAAGTAAACGAGTGAATAACATAATGGTATTAATTAAAATTGGTATCGTTGTTTTATTCATTGCAGTTGGTGTATTCTACGTGAAACCAGAAAACTGGATACCATTTGCACCGTATGGTTTAAGTGGAGTTTTCGCGGGGGGAGCAGCAGTATTCTTTGCTTTCTTAGGATTTGATGCATTAGCAACTTCTGCTGAAGAAGTAAAAAATCCGCAACGTGATCTACCGATTGGTATTATCGCTTCGTTAGTCATTTGTACAATCATTTATGTTGTAGTTTGTCTCGTTATGACGGGTATGGTTTCATATAAAGAGCTAGATGTACCGGAAGCGATGGCGTATGTGTTAGAAGTTGTAGGACAAGATAAAGTAGCTGGTATAATCGCAATTGGAGCTGTAATTGGTATTATGGCAGTAATTTTTGCTTACATTTATGCAACGACACGTGTATTCTTCGCTATGAGCCGTGACGGTTTATTGCCAGAATCTTTCGCGAAAATTAATAAAAAGACAGAAGCACCAACATTTACAGTTTGGTTAACAGGAATTGGTAGTGCTTTAATTGCTGGATTTATCGATTTGAAAGAATTGTCGAATTTAGCGAATATTGGAGCGTTGTTAACATTTGCGATGGTTGGTGTGTCAGTTATTATTCTTCGTAAAACACATCCAAAATTACAACGTGGATTTATGGTACCACTTGTACCGATCTTGCCGATTATTTCAATTGCATGTTGTCTATTCTTAATGGTAAACCTACCATTAAAAACATGGATGTACTTCGGTGCTTGGTTAGCAATCGGAGTAGTTGTATACTTTGTTTATTCGAAAAAACATAGTCATTTAAAAGACGATGGAAGTTCGCAGGATAATTTAGAACAAGCTAATTAAAGGGATATAAACACAGTAAGCCTTGTGCGTCTAGGGAGCGCGCAAGGCTTTTTCTTTTGTTGAAATAAAGGGAATGTATATTATTTTGTCGAATTTTTCTGTCGGAATATGAAAAAAGGGTGGGAGCGAAATGGAAGAAGCAAAAGTTGTTGTTGGAGCAGAGGGTTATAATAATAACCCTGGTTGGTTACATACGAATGAAGAAGAATTAAATTTATTACGGAGAGAAGCTTGGCTTGATAAATTTCAACCTAATTCTTTATCAGTAATTTTGGCAGAACATGTATGGGAGCATTTATCATATGAAGAAGGAATTGAAGCTGCAAAAATTTGTTATGAGTTTTTAATGGAGAATGGATATATTCGTTGTGCAGTACCAGATGCATTTTTTCCAGATGAAGAATATCAGCAAGGGGTACAAGTAGGTGGACCTGGTCCATTAGATCATCCTGCAGCAAGTCATAAAATTGTTCATAGCTATAAAACAATCACGTCCATGTTTGAATCAGCAGGTTTTCAAGTAAGGCTCTTAGAATACTGTGATGAGAATGGTAAGTTTCACTATAATGATTGGAATGAGAAAGATGGATTTATTTATCGTTCGAAACGTTTTGACCATAGAAATCGGGATAATCATTTAGGATTTGTTTCTTTAATTGTGGATGCGGTGAAAAATGAAAAGTAAGTAAAAAGGGGGGTGCGAATTGTGCATCCTTTTTTGTATGAGAATATAGAGAGTGCGAAAAATATGTATACGACTTATTAAAATGTGAACGGAATGTTCATAAAAAAAATTCAGATTTCATTGACACATATGAGTGGGCGCTCATATAATAAGAGTATAAGATATATGAATGATTGTTCATATGTTCAATTAAAGAGGTGAGCTATAATGGCTGGAAATAAAGTAGAAACACCACAAGAGACATGTTCTCAAACGATAATTCATGAAGAAGTTGTAGAGCAAGTAAAACAAACAATTCCAACTGATGAAAGTTTAAGTAAAGTAGCAGAACTATTTAAAGTATTAGGTGACCGTACACGTACGAGAATATTACATGCGCTATTTGAAGCTGAAATGTGCGTTTGTGATTTAGCTTATTTATTAGGAATGACACAATCATCTATTTCGCATCAGCTTCGTGTGTTAAAGCAAGCGAAACTTGTGAAGAATCGTAAAGAAGGAAAGGTTGTTTATTATTCGTTAGCTGACCAGCACGTAATTCATATCTTCGAGCAAGCGTTTGAACACGTAAACGAAGAAGAATAAAAGAACGCGAGGAGGGAGAACGATGGCTGAAGCATTGGTGAAAAAGAAACTGATGTTAGAAGGTTTAGATTGTGCGAACTGTGCAATGAAAATTGAAAAAGGTGTTGGGAATATAGAAGGAGTAAATTCTTGCTCTGTAAACTTCGCAACAAAGACAATGATCTTAGAAACAGCACAAAATAAAGAAAACGAAGTTGTTACGGAAGCAAAACAACTCGTTACAAAATTAGAACCGCATATTAAAGTTCAAGAAGAACAAAAAAATAAAATTGCTAAAGAAGTATTTATATTAGAAGGTTTAGATCGCGCGAACTGTGCAATGAAAATTGAAAATAAAGTGAAGGAAATGCCAGCTGTCTCAGAAGCAACTGTTGATTTCGTATCGAAGAAATTACGAGTAGAAGTTGCGAATAAAAGAGAACTAGAAGCGACTGTAGCAAATATAACAAATGTCGTTCAAAAGTTAGAACCAGATGTGAAAGTTGTTCGTGAAGAGAAGAACGGTCATGACCACGGACATAGTCACGATCATGGTGAAGCAAATGTGAAAAAGATGGTAGGGAGATTAGTGGTCGGCGGAATTTTGACAGCAATTGCTGCATTAGCGGGCTTACCACAAATGGTAACAATTCCGTTATTTGTCCTTGCTTATTTATTAATAGGTGGAGATATCGTTTGGAGAGCGATAAGAAACATAACTCGTGGCCAAGTATTTGATGAAAACTTCTTAATGGCAATTGCAACTGTAGGAGCTTTTGCAATTCAACAATATTCTGAAGCTGTAGCAGTAATGCTATTTTATCAAGTAGGAGAACTATTCCAAAGTATTGCGGTAAACCGCTCCCGAAAATCAATTACTTCATTAATGGATATTCGTCCTGATTATGCGAATGTAAAGGTTGGAAATGAAACGAAACAAGTATCACCAGAAGATGTACAAATTGGCGATTATATTATCGTTAAGCCAGGTGAGAAGGTGCCGTTAGACGGAAAAGTAATTGAAGGAACATCAATGGTAGATACTTCAGCATTAACAGGTGAATCTGTACCACGTGAAGTTGAAGTTGGAAATGATGTATTAAGTGGCTTTGTGAACCAAAACGGTGTGTTGACAATTGAAGTTACAAAAGAATTCGGTGAATCCACTGTATCGAAAATTTTAGATTTAGTTCAAAATGCAAGCAGTAAAAAAGCACCAACGGAAAACTTTATTACGAAGTTTGCACGTTACTACACTCCAGTTGTAGTTATTACAGCGGCGATCATGGCGTTTATTCCACCACTTATTTTAGAAGGAGCTACATTCTCTGAGTGGATTTATAGAGCTTTAGTGTTCTTAGTAATCTCTTGTCCATGTGCGTTAGTTGTATCCATTCCTCTTGGATTCTTTGGAGGTATTGGTGGTGCATCTAAAAGTGGTGTGTTAGTAAAAGGTAGTAACTATTTAGAAGCTTTAAATGATGTAAAATATATTGTTTTTGACAAAACAGGAACATTAACAAAAGGTGTTTTCAAAGTTACAAAAATGGAACCGAGCGAAGGTACTACAAGTGAAGAGTTATTAGAGTATGCGGCATTTGCTGAAGTATATTCTAACCATCCAATTGCCCAATCTATTCGAAAGGCATATGGAAAATCAATTGATGAAAAAATAATCGATGATTATAACGAAATTTCTGGTCACGGTACAGTCGTAAAAGTACAAGGAAAAGAAATTTTTGCAGGTAATGCAAAATTAATGAGAAAAGAAAATATTGAATTTAAGCAACCAGAAACAGTAGGTACATTAGTTCACGTTGCTGTAGATGGAAGATATGCAGGTTATATTGTTATCTCTGATGAGGTAAAAGAGGATTCGAAACAAGCGATTCAAAAGTTAAAAGAACTAGGTATTAAAAAGACAGTAATGTTAACTGGTGATGCAAAACCAGTTGGTGAAGCTGTCGGTAAAGAATTAGGCTTAGATGAAGTTCATGCGGAATTACTACCGCAACAAAAAGTAGAAGAGATTGAAAAAATTGATGCAGCGAAGCACGGAAAAGAAAAAATTGCCTTCGTTGGTGACGGTATTAACGATACACCAGTATTAGCCCGTGCAGACGTTGGTATTGCGATGGGTGGTTTAGGATCAGATGCAGCAATTGAAGCGGCAGACATCGTTATTATGACTGATGAGCCTTCAAAAATTGCGACAGCTGTAAAAATTGCAAAACGTACAAGAAGTATAGTGTGGCAAAATATCATCTTTGCTCTAGGTGTAAAAGGGATCGTTTTATTACTTGGTGCTTTTGGTATTGCAACAATGTGGGAAGCTGTTTTCTCAGATGTTGGTGTGACACTACTTGCAGTGTTAAATGCAATGCGTGTATTAAGAGTGAAAGATTTATAAAAAAGAGGACGCGACCCGCGTCCTCTTTTTTATTGGTGATTTTGTTGAAATTGACTCAATAAAATAATACCAAATATTATTTTACTTTTAAATAGCGTTATATTAAAATTTACAAATAAAATACATTCGTCTTATTCTTTTAATATATTTTTTACAAATATCCATATAGTATTGAAAAAACAGAGAAGGGGAAACTTCTCTGTTTACTTTTGTATGTTTTTTTCGACTTGTTCTCGAACTGTTTGAATGTAATTCATTTTATGATCCCAGCACTCTTGGCTTAAATCGACAGGGTATTCTTCAGGATTTAAAGTTCGCATATATTCTTCCCAAAATAGAGAGAGACTCTGTTCATTATATTTTTGAATATCTAATATACTTGGTAGTTCATATGTTCTTTCACCGTTAACGAAAATATCTTTATGCAGTTCACGGGCTTCAAAGTTTGTTACGAATTTACTTATATATGTGTGAACTGGATGGAACATTTTTAAGCGCTCTTCTTTTCCAGGTTCTTCAGAATCTAATGCAATATAATCGCCTTCTGCATGATCATTTACCCGATTGATAATACGATAAATTCGTTTCAGTCCTGGAGTGGTAATTTTTTCAGGGTTAGATGAAATTTTAATCGTATCATTTAATTTTCCGTCAGTATCTTCAATCGCAACTAGTTTGTAAACAGCCCCCAATGCAGGTTGCTCAAAGGACGTAATTAATTTTGTCCCAACGCCCCATACGTCAATTTTTGCTCCTTGAGATTTAAGGTGCATAATTGTGTATTCATCTAAATCGCTAGAAGCGATAATTTTTGTATTTGTAAACCCTGCTTCATCTAATAGTTTTCGTGCCTTTTTCGATAAATAAGCCATATCACCACTATCAAGACGTATGCCATAGAAATCAATACGATCCCCAAATTCTTTTGCAACACGAATTGCATTTGGAACACCAGATTTCAATGTGTCATATGTATCAACGAGAAAGACGCACTTTTTATGAGTTTCAGCGTATTTTTTAAACGCGACGTATTCATCGCGATATGCTTGAACGAAAGAGTGAGCGTGTGTGCCAGCTACAGGGATCCCAAAGCGTTTCCCAGCACGAACGTTGCTTGTAGAGGAGAAACCACCAATAAAGGCAGCACGCGTCCCCCAAAGGGCAGCATCGAACTCATGGGCACGTCTTGTGCCGAACTCTAAAAGCTCATCATTACTTGCAGCATGTTTCATACGTGCTGCTTTTGTTGCAATTAATGTTTGGTAATTCACAATATTTAAGAGGGCAGTCTCAATAATTTGTGCTTCACCAAGTGGTGCATCAACACGTAATAAAGGCTCGTTATTAAATACAACTTCACCTTCTTGCATACTACGAATCGTCCCAGTGAATTTCATATTTTGTAAATAATGAAGGAATTCTTCTTCAAATTGTAATTCTGCTAAATAAGCGATATCGCTTTCAGTAAAACTGAAATTTTCAATGTACTCTACAATTTTCTCAAGGCCAGCAAAAACAGCGTAACCGTTCTCAAATGGAAGCTTTCGAAAATATAAATCAAAAACAGAACGGCGATTATGAATACCATCTTTCCAATATGTATAAGCCATGTTGATTTGATATAGGTCTGTATGTAAGGCATAACTATCGTCTTTATAATGAGTCATCGCGAGAACACCTCCATAATTTGGTTATAGTATACCAATTTTTCACCATTGGTAGCAAAGAAGAGATATTGATGTGAAGTCAAGAGAGAAAAAAATGAAATTATGCATATTTTTTAGAAAATTTATATTTATCAATTTATATTTCTCCAAATTTTATGTATTATTAGAGTAATGGGGTAATGAGAATGGAGGAGGACAATGCAACAAACATTAGAAAAAATAGGCAAACAAGTCTTTTACAAACGGCTTCAGCAAAAAATGACACAAGAAGAATTATGTCAGGGCATTTGTTCTGTCTCATACTTAAGTAAGATCGAAAATGGAAAGATCGAAGCATCAGAAGAAATTCTACAATTGCTCTGCGCAAGATTAGAAATTGCTGTGACGGATTTGAGAGATGTAGAAGAAGATGTGAAGGGGAAGCTGGATGAATGGTTGAATGCACTAGTTCATTTGGACAAGCAACAAGTAGAACGTATATATGAAGAGTTGCAAGGTGAAATGAAGCATGTGTTGGATTTTGAAATTATAAATTATTATAAACTGCTGTATACACGTTATTTAATGATGAAGCGAGATCTACCTGCTCTTGAAGAAGAATTGGACAGATTGAAGAAAGTGTACAAGAAATACTCACCCTTTCAAAAGTTATTGTATACGTACAGTAAGGCATTATTACTTAGTTTGCAATATAAGCATAAGGAAAGTTTAAAATATTTAATTGAAACAGAAGAAATGGCTAAAGAGCAAGGATATTATGAAACGGGGATATATTATAACCTAAGTCTTGCGTATAGTCATCTAAATATACCACATTTAGCCATGCATTTTGCTCATATTGCCATGGAGGGGTTCCGTAACGAATATAAATTCCGTTATGTAATAAATTGTCAAACGATTATTGCTTTAAGTTATGTTGAAAAAGCACAATATGAAGAAGCTCTAAAGATTTATGAGAGTATATTAAGAGAAGTAGATTCTTTTGCGGAAAAAGATATGATTAAAGCTATGACTTTAAATAATATGGGGGAATTATACCATTATAAAAATGAGCATGATAAATCTAAAGACTATTTTCTTCAAAGTTTCGAATTGCAGAAGACTGTCAATATGAATTATATTGAAACAATTTATGGACTGGCTAAGCAATACATTCATCTTAAACGTTATGAAGAAGCGCAGGAATGGATAGAAAAAGGAATTGATTGCTCACGGAGTGATGAGAAATACAATAAAATGATTTATTCATTCTGTATATTTAAGTATAAATATTTTGGAGAATCTCAAGAATTTAAGAGATTTTTAGAGAATGAGGCTATTCCGTTTTTTAAGAGTGTAGGTAGTATGAAGGAATTAAAAAATGCTTATTTAGAATTAGCTATGTATTTAGAGAATGAATTTAAGTATGAGGAAAGTAATAAATATTATAAAGAAGTTATTAAAGTTTTAGAAGAAAAGGAGGAATTGAATTGAAAAAGCGCATTTATGGTGCAGTAGGGCTTGGAATAGTAGCGATTCTTTCTTTAGGCGTTAATTATTCAAATCCAGACATATATGGGGTAAAGTCTTTAAAAGAAGGCTCAGTAAATTACTCTAATCCAGATATTTATGGATTAAACGCTTTAAAAGAAAGTAGTATAAAATATTCTAACCCAGATATTTACGGTTTTAAATTTTCAGAAGAAAAGGTTATAAATTACTCTAATCCAGATATTTATGGTTAAGAAAATATTGAAAAAACCCCTTTCCAATCGGAAAGGGGTTTTTTCAATATTTGTTCCTCAAAATTCTACAAAACTTGAGAAATAAATTAATTGAATTTTTAGTATATTAATAGTGGAAACATAATGCTAATATGAAACTACTCTTTTTCAAAAAATTTTTTATTAGGGGGAAGGTTATATGAAAAAGAAGAGTTTAGCATTAGTGTTAGCGACAGGAATGGCAGTTACAACGTTTGGAGGGACAGGCTCTGCGTTTGCGGATTCTAAAAATGTGCTCTCTACTAAGAAGTACAATGAGACGGTGCAGTCACCTGAGTTTATTTCTGGTGATCTAACTGAAGCAACTGGCAAGAAAGCAGAATCTGTTGTGTTTGATTACTTAAACGCAGCAAAAGGTGATTACAAGCTAGGGGAAAAGAGTGCACAAGATTCTTTCAAAGTGAAACAAGTGAAGAAAGATGCTGTAACTGATTCAACAGTAGTACGTATGCAACAAGTTTACGAAGGAGTGCCTGTATGGGGTTCTACTCAAGTAGCTCACGTAAGTAAGGACGGTTCTTTAAAAGTATTGTCTGGAACAGTTGCACCTGATTTAGACAAAAAGGAAAAGTTGAAAAATAAAAATAAGATTGAAGGCGCAAAAGCAATTGAAATCGCGCAGCAAGATTTAGGGGTAACACCGAAATATGAAGTAGAACCAAAAGCGGACTTATATGTATATCAAAACGGTGAGGAAACAACATATGCATATGTTGTAAATCTAAACTTCTTAGATCCAAGCCCAGGAAACTACTACTATTTCATTGAGGCAGACAGCGGTAAAGTATTAAATAAGTTTAATACAATTGATCATGTGACGAATGATGATAAGTCACCAGTTAAGCAAGAGGCTCCTAAACAGGATGCGAAAGCTGTTGTAAAGCCTGTAACAGGAACGAATAAAGTAGGAACTGGTAAAGGCGTACTAGGAGATACGAAGTCTCTTAATACAACGTTATCTGGATCATCTTACTACTTACAAGATAATACACGCGGGGCAACGATTTTCACATATGATGCGAAAAACCGTTCAACATTACCAGGAACATTATGGGCAGATGCAGATAATGTTTTCAATGCAGCGTATGATGCAGCAGCGGTAGATGCTCATTACTATGCGGGTATCACGTATGATTACTATAAGAATACATTTAATCGTAATTCAATTAATGATGCAGGAGCGCCGTTAAAATCAACAGTTCATTACGGAAGTAATTATAACAATGCATTCTGGAACGGATCACAGATGGTATACGGAGATGGTGATGGTGTAACATTTACTTCATTATCTGGTGGAATTGATGTAATTGGTCACGAGTTAACGCATGCTGTTACGGAAAATAGTTCAAATCTAATTTATCAAAATGAATCAGGGGCTTTAAATGAAGCGATTTCTGATATCTTTGGTACTTTAGTAGAATTCTATGATAACCGTAACCCGGATTGGGAGATTGGTGAAGATATTTACACACCTGGTAAAGCAGGAGACGCGCTTCGCTCTATGAGTGATCCTACGAAGTATGGTGATCCAGACCATTATTCTAAGCGTTACACTGGTTCAAGTGATAACGGTGGCGTTCATACAAACAGCGGCATTATTAATAAACAAGCTTATTTATTAGCAAATGGCGGTACGCATTACGGTGTAACTGTAAATGGTATCGGCAAAGATAAATTAGGTGCGATTTACTACCGTGCAAATACACAGTATTTCACGCAATCTACTACATTTAGTCAAGCTCGTGCTGGTGCAGTACAAGCTGCAGCAGACTTATATGGTGCAAATTCTGCTGAAGTAGCAGCAGTTAAGCAATCATTTAGTGCTGTTGGTATTAACTAAGGACTTAACGGATAGCTATTAATAAAATACCTCAAAAATAAAGAAGGAGCCTATGCTCCTTCTTTATTTTTTTCTCCATTTTTTCCACAAATAAAACAATCCAATAACGCCTGCGATTGTTACAACCCACTTCGCTTCATTTGTTCCGTTCATGACTTGGTATGCCGAATATACTTCAATCAATAAGGCCGGTATTTTACCTATTGTACTGGCAATACTGAAGGAGAGTAATGACATTTTCCCTAGAGCTGCAAATAAAGTAACGATACTTGATGGGATGAAAGGTATCAATCGAAACGATAGAACGAGTAGAAAGGCCTCTCTACCTTCTACATAAAGAAGACGCTCTACCTTTGGGTACTTATTGACTTTATCGTGAGTGAACTTTTGAAGGCCCATGCGATAAATATAAAACGAGATAATAGCCCCTAAGGCCTCACCTGCGATCGAAATGATTGTGCCATTGGTTACACCGAAGAGCTGTATGTTAATGGCGGTTAAAAAGATGCTAGGAATAACACCTAAAAGACTAATGATGATGTTAATTAAGATACTAAGTGGAATTGCGATTGAATAGTATTCTGTTAAGAAATTTTGAATCGTTTCAGCCATTGTTTAAAATCCTTTATCTTTTTTTGCATTACACCACATTTCGTTTGTATAGGCAAGGGTAAATTTACATAATGTAGAAAAACGTTGATAAGAATGGTGTTTATACCTTATACAGGTATTATGTATATAAAAACAGGGGTATTTTAAATTATTTTTAAAAACACTATAAAAACCTTTGTATAAAAGAGTTTTATAGTTATGTTATTGGCGATTTTATCTGGGAAATAATTATAAAATATAGGGGGTATATATTATAAAAGGCGAAAAATAGAGGGTTGATGAAATTGCGCGGTAAATATGGAAAAACAGATGAAAAAAATGAAAAATGATAGATTTTTTCGTTGTGAAATTGACTTTTAGTGAAGTTGCGATAATAATCATGGAAGAGGTGATATGATGAAACGAATAAGTAGTCTTTTCTTCAGTAGTTTATTGGCATTAATGCTGATCTTAAGTGGATGTGCAGGAAAAGAACAAAAATCAGAGAAACAGACAGGGAATCAAGCTGCATCGGTAGAAAAAATTAGTGATAATATTTTAGATGAAATGGAAGGACCACCTAAAAATGGTCATACGATTGAAAGACATGTAGGCAAGTCAGAAGAGGATTTGAAGAATCGCTTGAAGACAGATAAAGTGTCAGCCGCAAGTACATACTATGATAAAGAAACAGCGACGAAAGCTGTAAAAGATAGCTTGAAGCAACATGACAAGGAAATTCAAGATTGGTTAAAAAATTCTAAAGAGGCTCGTCTCGTATTAAATACAACTCATTCATTCCCTGTTGGAAAAACGGTAATAAAGAAAAATATGAGTGTAAAAGACAAGTTAGTAAAAACTGTTACTGTTTTAGCAAGAGATAAGTCAGGGGAATTAGGGTTTAAGATTATTACTTCTTATCCATCTGATAAATAAGAAGGGGGAGTACATTATGTATACGACATTACAATACTTTCTTAAATCGTACTGTACGTTAAGTATTCATGAGGATGAAATAGTAAGCGTGATGGAAGAGTTTATTGAACAAGAAGACGAAGAAATTGTTTTGAAATTACGTGATGAATTAATAAATATGAAGAAAAAGAACGCGTGGGAAGAGGCGTGTGTATTAGCTGCGAAGCAAGGAAATCGTATGTGGTCTTTAGAAGAAACGAAAGACCATCTTGAAACTTTTTTACTATTACTGCAAAAGAAAAAGGCGTGATTTAATCACGCCTTTTTCTTTATACTATTCGGTTGATAGTATCTATTCCTTTGGGGCGCTTTTATATACACTTTTTGAAATTTGTCCATTTGATATTACTTCCCCGTTTTGTGTTACTTTTTTATACGTAACCGCTGTGATTTTATCACTAGTCCTACTAATTACTTGAGAAGAAACTTCAACATTTTTACCAGTATTTGTACCGAAAATGCGTGTAGTAATACTACCTCCATTTGAAAATGCTTGAATATAAATATAATTGCCTGTATTATTTTTAAATTTTAAATCTGGACCATAATCTGCTACTGCTGCATCTTGCCCAAGTGGTAAATAATTTACTGGCATAGAATGATTGCTTCGAGAAACAATTCCTAAATCAGCCCTTAAAGCGGCGCTGTATAAAGTACTACTGACTTGGCAAACTCCTCCGCCTGCACTTTGTATTACTTTACCTTGTGAATATACTGCTGCAGATTTGTAACCATGTGCAGCATCAGTTACGCCAACGCGGCCGTTAAAACTAAATGTTTCATCAGGTGCCACAATAACCCCACTTAAAGTATTAGCTGACTTATTTACGTTAAATGATTGATTTCCGTTACGGCCAGCCATTGGAGTAGAATATTCAGCAATGACTTCTTTAATACCCATTTTCTGTATATCTTCTGTAGAACGTTCTGGTTTTATGAATGTAACTGGTAATGTAACATCTGATTTACCAGTAGTAATAGCTTCGTTTGTTAAACTGTTTAGTTTTCCTTTATCAATTTTTTCTCCGTTTTGGCTTTGACTAACATTTACTGTTGAGCCTTCAATGCTTAATTCTGCATTAACAGGATTTTTTAATGTTTCATTATATTTATCTTTTATAAAGGTTTCATAAGCTGTTGCATTTAATTGTGGTGTTAATTTATAGTCACGTTTTAATTCACCGTTTTCAGCTTGCTTGCGCATTTTGTAACGATTCATTACGTTTCCTTCTTGTTCTTTGAAGATTTTGTCAATAATATCTTTCTCTTTATAATTTACCCCTAAATCTTTCCATGTGTAAGTTTGTTTATCGTTTTGGAATATGTAGGTAAGGGATTTTTGATCTAATTCAGTTACCCTTTGATTAATAATTGCTTGAATATCTTTCTTATTTTTTCCATCGAGAGAAATACCTTCAAATGTAGTATTTGGTAATGCAGTAGTATCTAATTGATTATTTAATTTGGATACATATTGATATCCCCCAACACCGCCTACACAAAGTAATATGCCCCCAGCAATTGCAGAACCAATCAGTATTTTACTTAGCTTCATTTATTTCCCCCCAGAAATTTATGTATAAATATATGTATTACATTTTTTGTATAAAAATGATGAAAATAACATTATGTACGTACTAGTATACTATTATTTTCACTGTGTGTGTAATTTTTTCATAAAAAATGTTACATCGCTGTAATAATTGTCACTTCTTGTCACAATGTGTATGAAAAATATGTTGAAAAATATAATAAAAAGGCTGTCTAGAATGATCTAGCAGCCTTTTTATTATAATTTTTTATGTTCATTTTTATTCGTAACACCGAGATGTTTTTGAAGGGTAGTTGAAATAGTATCGACGCTTTTTTCATTTGGCACGTAATAATAAATACCACCTATATATTTATCTGTACCTTCTACTTGCATTTTTTCCATCTTTAAATTTGAATCCATTGAATTTTTTGTAATTGTCATCATATCATCAAAAGTTAAATTGGTTTTTAAGTCTTTATCGACAGCGTCTAGTAGGCCACCGATTTTATTAATGGAATTAAGAGATAGTGCCTTTTCAGCAATGGCCTCTAATACAAGCTGTTGTCGTTGGCCACGCATATAATCACTATCGATGTGACGAGTTCTAGCTAGTGCCAGTGCCTCTTCTCCATTTAAATGTTGACGTCCTTTTTTTAGATGAATTGCATCTGCTTCATCTTTACTATTTTGCTCTGTGAATTCAACTGGAACGTCCACAGTAATGCCACCAAGAGAATCAACAATTTTAATAAAGGATTTAAAATTGAATTTTACATAATAATCAACTGGAACATCTAAAAAGTTCTCTACCGTATCAATTGTGCTGTCTACACCACCGAATACGTGCGCATGTGTGATTTTATCGTATTTATCACGTGATTTAATGTAGACGCGTGAGTCACGTGGAATGCTTACAAGTTTAACGGATTTATCGTTTTTATTAATTGTTGCAAGTAATAACGCATCTGTTCGAGTTGCTTTTCCATAATCTTTTTCCCTAATATCACTTTCATCAACACCCATAATTAGTACGGAAATGTTGTCGGTCATAGGTTTAACAGCTTTTTCACGTTTACTGGACTTTTCTCCTCGACCTAGTTCAGCATAAGCATTATTTAAGACGGACTTTGCTTTACTGTATATATGGAAGGAGTAGCCTCCTGCTCCAAGTGCTACAATTAGTAATGGAATAAGAAGGAACCAAAGTAGGCGTTTTTTCTTTGAGCGTCCTTTTTTGGCTCGCGTATCGTTGTTCGTGTCGGATTTCATCATTTTTTCTCCTTTAAAACTATCAAAGTGTATACATTTAGAAGTGTATTCAAACACATAAAAAATATTTTACGCTAAATAAAAGCGATTGTACATGTATAAAAAATAGATGTCTTGATTATTTATCCGGTATTAACGAGCAGTAAAACGCCCACCTCAAAGTCCAGTGAATACAATGAAGTTAGGTGGGAGATAACTGCCCGTAAATACCCGATTGATGAAGGCTAATAATCAGAGTGGGGATAGCCCCACTCTGATTAAAGTTTCACTTTATAAGACACCTATTCGTTATTGTATACAAAAGATAGGGATAAGAAAATGATAAAATTTTACCTAATTACAACATAATGCTTACGATAATTGCAGATAAAATACTAACGAGAGTAGCTCCATATAGTAATTTAAGGCCAAACCTCGCAACAACGTTTCCTTGTTCTTCGTTTAGTCCTTTTACCGCACCTGAAATAATACCAATGGAAGAGAAATTGGCAAAAGATACAAGGAAAACAGAAATAATACCAACTGTACGGGGAGAAAGGCTATTAGAAATTTTACTAAGGTCCATCATTGCGACAAATTCATTCGTTACAAGCTTCGTTGCCATAATGCTACCAGCTGCTACAATTTCAGAGCTTGGTACACCGATAAGGAATGCGATAGGTGCAAATACGTAGCCAATTAATTGTTGGAACGTAATACCGAATATAATGAGGAACAAGTCATTAATACAACTAATTAATGCGACAAATCCGATGAGCATAGCGCCGACAACAATGGCTACACGAAAACCATCAAGAATATATTCTCCAAGCATTTCAAAAAAGCTTTGTTTTTCACCTTTGATTTCTAAAATATCTTCGTCATCTTTAACGTCGTAAGGGTTAATGATGAGTACGATAATAAAACCGCTAAATAAATTGAGAACGAGTGCAGTTACTACATATTTAGGTTCAATCATTGTCATATAGGCACCTACGATAGACATAGATACGGTTGACATAGCGGAGGCACAAAGTGTATAAAGACGGTGTTTTGGAATTTGAGCTAATTGTTTTTTCACTGTAATAAAAACTTCTGATTGGCCGACAATGGCAGAGGCGATAGCGTTGTAAGATTCTAATTTCCCAAGACCATTTATTTTACTAAGAAAGTACCCGATCCAATGAATAAAAAATGGTAGTATTTTGAAATGTTGTAATATACCAATTAAAACAGAAATAAAGACGATTGGTAATAATACAGTAAGGAAAAATGGCATTTCACCTTTATTTGCAAGACCACCAAATACAAAATTTACTCCATCAGCAGCATACTCGAGTAGCTTTGTAAACAAACTGGAAATGATTCTAATAAGTATGAGGCCGATTTCTGTATTTAATAGTAAATAGGTTAAAATTAACTGTATAATAAGCATGATAAAAATTGGTTTAAATTTAATATGCTTCTTATTATTGCTAGCAATATAAGCGAGCAAGAAAACAATAATTAATCCGACGAAAAAAGTAATGAATTTCATGGTAAGCCCCCATGCCCATCAACTTAAGAATTTGCACTACCCCCAAGTGTCAAAAAACGTTATTCTTTCTAAAAAGCTAGCTAGAAAGGATGACATTTTTTATGAATCTTTCAATTCAAGATGAATTACAACTATTTTCTGAAGAGCTGTATCGTCATTTAACCCCTTCTCTTTTGGAAGAACTCGCTAAAGAATTAGGTTTTGTAAAAAGAAAACGAAAGTTTTCAGGAAATGAATTAGCTACCATATGTATCTGGGTCAGTCAACGTACAGCGAGTGATTCTCTCGTTCGACTATGCAGTCAATTACACGCCGCCACAGGCACTCTTATGAGTCCAGAAGGACTCAATAAACGCTTTGATAAAAAAGCGGTTGAATTTTTGAAATATATTTTTTCTGCATTATGGAAAAGTAAACTTTGTAAAACATCAGCCATTTCAAGTGCAGCACTCACGTATTTTCAACGAATCCGTATTTTAGATGCGACGATTTTCCAAGTACCGAAACATTTAGCACATGTATATCCTGGGTCAGGTGGTTGTGCACAAACTGCAGGTATCAAGATTCAATTAGAATATGACTTACACAGCGGACAGTTTTTAAACTTCCAGGTAGGTCCTGGAAAAAATAATGATAAAACATTTGGAACAGATTGCTTAGATACCTTACGGCCGGGTGATCTGTGTATTCGTGATTTAGGATATTTTTCATTGGAAGACTTAGATCAAATGGATCAACGTGGCGTGTGCTATATATCAAGACTTAAGTTAAACCATACCGTCTATACGAAAAATCCATTTCCAGAATACTTTCGAAATGGGACAATCAAAAAACAGTCACAGTATATCCAAGTTGATTTAGAGAACATTATGCACACGTTAAAACCAGGACAAACGTATGAAATAAAAGAGTCGTATATTGGCAAGAATCAAAGATTATTTACAAGAGTAATTATCTACCGATTAACAGAGGAACAAATACTGGAACGTAGAAAAAAACAAAGCTATACCGAAAGTAAAAAGGGGATTACATTTTCAGAAAAGAGTAAACGATTAACGGGTATCAACATATATGTTACGAATACGCCTTGGGAAGTGGTTCCGATGGAACAAATCCATGATTTTTACTCCCTCCGCTGGCAGATCGGCGTGTCCAGATAAGGACACATTATCTAGTTGGTGAAAGTCCAATCGGGAGAATAGACTCCACTCCCGTAGCCTGAGAGGCGCCATGAAGTGAAAGCGACATGGCGAAGCCCTCTGACATCACATGCAAAAGGCATGTGGGCAAATCTCCAGGTTGTAACGTACAGTGAACGTAGATGTAGCCTCGTTACACGCAATTCCGGTGGCTGAGACGGTCGATAACGTGCGAAAGCAACAAGAACTGACCGAAACGAGTCTGGAACGGCAGTTCTCACCGGCGGGGTATCAGCGGCGACATGGAGAGAAAGATAATGTGGAAACTGGAGAAGCCCTCGACACCCGATGAAGAAATCTCATCGAGGAGACCGTCTCTATAACCGCGATCGGGAAGTGAGAACGGTAGGTGTCAGGGTGGCGGAACGGATCGTAGTACCAGAGATCTGCGTGCAGCAAAACACGCGGGGAGGAAAGGATCCGAACCTGTAAACATTTCGTATGACTAAAGGAGGCAAGGGTGCTATGACAAAAACACCCATCACTTTGCAGGAACTAAGGCAACGAATCTATCGAAAGGCGAAGTCTGAACCTACGCACCGGTTTTGGGGGATATTTACCCACATTACCAAAATTACAACCCTTCACGAAGCATATCAACAGGCGAGGAAAAACAATGGTGCCCCAGGCATTGATGGAAAAAGTTTTGCTGATATAGAACTAGAAGGAGTTATCCCATTCTTAACGGGTATTCAAGAAGAATTACAAGCTGGAATATACCAACCACAAGCCAATCGAAAAGTAGAAATCCCAAAGACAAACGGCAAAATGCGAACTCTGCAAATTCCGTGTATACGAGATCGTGTAGTACAAGGAGCGCTAAAACTCATATTAGAAGCAATTTTTGAAGCTGATTTCTGTCCAAACTCGTATGGGTTTCGGCCGAAACGCTCTCCACATCAGGCATTGGCAGAAGTACGACGCAGTATATTGCGCCGTATGACCATAATAATTGATGTTGATTTGTCACGCTACTTTGATACAATCCGACACAACATATTATTGGAGAAAATCGCGAAACGTGTCCAAGACCCACAGGTTATGCATCTTGTAAAACAGGTAATTAAGGCAACAGGAAAGATCGGTGTCCCGCAAGGGGGACCATTTTCTCCACTAGCCGCGAACATTTACCTCAATGAAGTGGATTGGACATTTGATACCATTCGACGTAAAACAGCTGATGGCAATTACGAAGCTGTAAACTATCACCGTTTTGCCGACGATATAGTTATCGCTGTAAGCGGACACTCCAGTAAAAGTGGATGGGCTGAACTGGCATTACGACGACTGTGGGAACAGTTAAAGCCTTTGGGAGTTGAACTGAATCTGGAGAAGACTCAGATGGTCAATGTCCTAAAAGGAGAATCCTTCGGATTTTTAGGATTTGACCTGAGACGAATACCGAACCGAAATAAGAATGGATTCTTCGTTTTCATGATCCCGAAGAAGAAAGCTCGCACGACAGTGAAAGCAAAAATTCGCGAACTCATTCAAAACGCAGGAGCGAAGCCAGCACAAGACTTAATAAAACAAATCAATGCCGTACTGACTGGATGGGTGAACTACTTCCGGGTTGGGAACTCTAGTCAAGCTTTCAGTGAAGTACGTGATTATACGGAGATGAAAATTCGCACACTGTTAACGAGAAGGAAACGACGACGAAAGCGTAGCATCGGATGGCAGAGATGGAGTAACGAATATCTCTATGGTGTACTGGGGCTTTACTGGGACTGGAAAGTCCTTCCCCTGAAAAGTGCAGAGAGTTTCCGATGAAAGTGTCTGCCATTTGATAGGTCTCATAACCCTTTTGATGAAGTTTATGGGGTGAGCTGCTTGAGGGAAAACCTCACGAGCAGTTCTTATGGGGAGAGGCTGGAAACGGATCACAACTGATACCGCGCCAGTCTTTTACCCGACAAATTTTATTTAAAACGTGGAAGTCATTCTTTCAAATTCATCATTGTAAAAAGATAAAAGCAGAACGATTAGAGTGCCATTTATATGGTCAATTGATTGCCATTCTACTCTGTTCTTCTATCATGTTTCAAATGCGCCAATTGCTCCTCATGAAGAAAAAACGAGAGCTTAGTGAGTATAAAGCCATATATATGATTAAAGACTATTTTCTTCTTCTATTCCAAACTATACAGAAAAACACCCAAGAGCTATCAAAGGTGTTACTTCGTCTGTTCAATCTTCTACAGCAAAACGGGCGGAAATCTCATCGATATGAGAAAAAAACGGTCTTTGATATATTAGGTGTCGTTTACAATTCTATGTCTGATAATCAAGCCGCTTAATTCAAAAAAGTGAAACCCGGTAGGGTTTATTTCGTATGCAAATCTTTCAATCACCTATACTTGCTCCTTAGAAAAAAGAAACAATCTCGCCTAAAATTGACTTTGCATAAGCTTAACTTGATAGCGATGGGGTAGCACCACATCGCTATCAAGTTAAGTCCATACAACGTTAATTATAGTAGAGGTTGTTTCTTTTTTTTAAAGCTATGTGTAGGGAATTTAAAGATTTGCATACGAAATAAACCCTAATGGGTTTCAATTTTTTGATTTAAGCCCCTTGATTATCAAACATGGTACAATTGTAAATGACACCTAATATATCAAAGATTGTTTTCTTCTCATATCGATGAGATTTCCTCCCGTTTTGCTGTAGGAGGTTGAACGGGCGAAGTAATACCTTTGATAGCTCTTGGGTGTCTTTTTGTATCGATTGGAAAAGAAGAAAAAAGTAATCTTTAATCATATATATGGCCTTATATTCACTCAGTTCTCGTTTCTTTTTCATAAGAAGTAATTGACGCATTTGAAACATAGTAGACGAACAGAGTAGAATGGCGATCAGTTGCCCATACAAATGGCATTCTAATCTTTCACGTTTTATCTTTTTACAATGGTGAATATGAAAGAATGACTTCCATGTTTTAAATAAAATCTCGATTTGCCAACGTAAAGAATACCGATCATGTACTTGTCCCATCGGGACAATATTTGTAGAGGCGTTTGTCATATATACATTGATACCACTAAGTCGTTTGCTACGAGGAGAATACTTCATTCCTTTCTTTTTTTCTCGTATAGCTTGATCACGTAATCGTTTTTGTTGTTGTTCATCTGTAAGTCGATGAACAATCACACGAGCTGGCACTTTATCAGTCATTCCCACATAAGCGTCGGATATTTCATATGTTTGTCCTGGCTGAAGAGAGTTCATTAAAACCTCCATATCTATTTGGATATACTCTGTACCCTTCTTAATTCTGCCATCTTGAAAATAATCAGGGTTTAGATTTTTTTGATAAATACGTGTATTTGATTTGATACGTGAGATATAATAAGCCTTTTTATCTTGTATATGTTGAAGATCTTTCAAATGAAAATAACCTAAGTCTCGGATACATAAATCATTCGCTGTTACAGTTGGGGCACACAGGGAACCGTAGGTTCGATCATGTTGTTTACCTGGACCTGTATGAATATGAAGGAATTGTCCACTTAATAAACCATACTCAAGCTGTATCTTTACTCCCGCTGTATGGCTGCATCCTCCCGCACCAGGATAAATTGATGAAAATATATCCGGAAGTTGAAATGCAGTTGAATCTAAAATACGAATACGCTTGAAAACAGAAGTATATGGATAAGAAATTGGCATAGATGAGGTCAGTTTTTGGTTTAGTAGTTCAGCTAATATGTGTTGTAAAAATTGAACAGCCGCTTTATTAAATCGTTGATTCAAGCCCTCAGGGCTGATGAGTACTTCTGTTGATGCTTCTAAACAGCTAGATAACTGAGTTAAAGAAGTCATAGCTACATTTTGGCTCACCCATACACATAAAGCGACTAAATCTTTTGCTTGGTACTTACTGGTTCGTTGTACAAAGCCAACATCTCTAGCAAGATTTCGTAAGGCATTTGGAGATAGGGCACTTTGAATCTCTTGAGCAAATAGTTGTAATTCGTTAGACACAGAAACAGACATAAAAAACGCCATCCTTTCCTATGATTCTACAGAAAGAATAGCGTATTTTTTCGTTATTTTATAGTAAAATAGGTCTCATGGTATGAATGTACAATTTAGATATTTGCCCAATGAACCATATGCTTTTAGAACTGAGAAAGACCTTGAAACAAATAAGTTATATATTTTAATGCAGTAATATTACAAGCAGTATAGATGGGAACATCAAGAACTTAAATGATTTAAGATTCACACTATATAAAAGTTGAAGTATACGACTAAGGAAAGAGTGCTTTGCAGTGTGCTGCATATTCAAGAATTAATCTTACGTAGGGAGTGCTTATATGAAAAGCATGAAAAATGTAATATTGCTAGTAGTATGTTTCATATTTTTAAGTGGTTGTAATCAAGTTAATGAAGATGAGGTACAAAAATATATAAAAGAAAAACACGGAATCGATGTTGTTGTAACACATATGAGCCCTTTAAATGAAAATAATATGGGACATGCATACCATACTGTGCAAGCAAAGAATAATAAAAATATTCAATTTCGAGTAGAGGTAGATGGTCTCTTCTATTCATCCATAAAAAGTGATGAATACAAATATGGAAAAAAAACATTTGAGGCATATCAGAAATTCCAACCAACTCTAGAAGAAATAAAAAAATTAGGGTACGTGGAAACTAAAACTGATAACACTCTTCAATATTTGTCAGAGGATAGAAGATCAGATGAAGGAAAACCAACTAATGAATTATTATTAACTTTGCAAATGAGTAACGAGATTGACTTTAGCCAATTTGAATCAGTAGAATTAGATCGTTTATATACTCTATTTCAACTCATCCAGAAAAATAATAAAAAGATAACAGAACTTGAAATTAAGGATTATAATGGCAAATCTTTAGGTGGACCTTTTAAAAATGTGCAAAAAATGATAACAAAAGAAGAGCTGTTACTAACAATGAAAAAAACGATGGGCAATGCCATAGACATTTATTTGGAAAATTGGATTAAAAATCATACAAAAATAGAAGAGAGATTAATTGCAATTCAAAACAATCATTTTGAATTGGAAGGTATTACTTATTCAAATTTGAAAGATGGGGATGTTCGAGGATATAAGGTGTATTTAGTTATTAATACCAGTAGTAATGAATTTGAAAATAATCCCCTTGTAATTAAAGATTTAATCAAGGTAACCACAATCCTTAAAGAAGAACTATATAATAAAAAATTTAAGATATATTTAGACAATAAGAATGGAACAAGATATACACCTTGGTTATCATCAGAAGAAATTAAAAAAGCTATTAACATCGAAGAACTTGTAAAAGAGCGATATCCTAAGAATTAAATTTAAAGTACTGTTGCTGTTTGTTATTTGATGGGAAAGCATGATATTTCGATTTGTTCCGCCAGCTTGCAAATTAGGGGTCTGTTGTAAAGTTTATTAACAGGTAGAAAGTTAGAATAAGTATAGCCGAATCTGATTGAAGAGGAAGTACGACATCATCTTAAATTAGGGGTACAGACACATGCCCATCAACCTAAAGTTTTAATACACCCCCAGAACGAAATTTTTAGGATTTCTTGTAACGAAAAAGCTTATTTATCGTTTTGGGGGTGAACTGTTTTCTTAGGTTGGTAGCGATGTGGCGAGACCCCTACCAATAAATAGATAGCTAATCAGTAATGTGGAAACTGAATAAGCAAAAACTCTCATACATGTTGCAACTCCAATTAAAATAAGACAAGCTAGAATTGCCTTTTTTGCTCCATACTTCTTATTCACCTTAACTGTAAATAATGCAAACACGCCCATACATAATACGGGAATAGATGTTTGGTGGTGTAATTATTTATTTAATCGTTTCAGTAATAACTCTCGTAAGCTGTCCGATAGTGCATCCACCTCAATTATCTGTTCTATTGCTTCTATATTGTATTTGTCGTGGAACTTAACATGATTGACTTGTGAAATTGATACTTTTTTAGGATGCGATGCAACGAGTTGTAAAAAAAAACGACCTTTAATCAATCCTTTTTTTTACATTTCCTTTTTCTAAAACCACAGAAAAGATAAGTACTATAGTTAACACCATAATAAACCTTACTTCACTTCCATCACTTAGAAAAAATGAATACAAAGTATAAATTAAAATTAATATTCCATAAATAATTTTGTACAATGAACTTCCACCTTCTCCTATATATATTTTAGTATAAAAGTTTAATTCAAGTCCTAGATCAAAATAAAAATAAAAAGGACCTGTGATGTACACAAAGTGCTTTTCTCTTGTCAATTTATCTATTTTCACTATACTTATCTATTTTCTTTTTATAACTCAAACTTCTTAGAACCGTACTTTTAGCTTTTTGCAATTCATTTTATTTATATGGAATATGTTTTTATCTGTCTGTACATCTTCAACATTTTCTCCATCTACTAATGGCGTGCCCTGTTAATACTGTTGTAACCCCCTCCTTTTGTTTGATTACTTGTATCATAAAACAAGTATCTGAAGTTTATATGTAGTCTATCTAGAATCTATGTAAATTAAAAAAATTTCTAACAAACTGTTTGTATTGTAACGTTACCACCAAAACTATTGCTCTAAACACCATAATTTGAAGAAACAGTACCCCATGTTCTAACCCTCAATTCCTCCTACACCTCTATGTTGAGTAAAACTAGTTAATCTCTATAATATAAAAAGAGCACCCCTTTTGGGATGCTCTTCGTTATAACTATATATTATTTAATTTTCTTCATTTGTTGGTACCATTTTTCCTTGTTGAGAATCCGTACCTGTACCTTCTGATTTTTCAACAGTTTTTGCATGTTTTCCAGGTTGTGATTCTGTACCTCCATTTGTTTCTACCATTTTTCCTTGTTGAGAATCTGTACCTGTACCTTCTGTTCTTTCAACAGTTTTTGCATGTTTTCCAGGTTGTGATTCTGTACCTTCTTTTGTTTCTACCATTTTTCCTTGTTGAGAATCTGTACCTGTACCTTCTGATTTTTCAACAGTTTTTACATCTCCTTTAGATGCTGGCACTGCATCTTTAGGTAAATCAAAGTTTTGTGAGGAAGACGTTGTTCCATCTGCACTCTGTGTAATTACTTGATTTGAATTTTCATTTGACTTTAAATTGTCCGTTTTCGCATCATCTGCACCAATTGCACCACCCGCTAATAATCCTGTACTTAAAAATGCTCCTGCTAATAATGTTTTAATCATTTTTCATTACCTCCTGTTTATTTGTAATATTCATCAAAAAAGTATCTAGAGTTAATGTTTTAGTCATTATCTTTATCTACTTGCTTTTTGATTACATTTAGCATAAGGCAAGAATCTATAGTTGATATGGACTGTATCTGGAGATTATGTAAAGAAAAATAGATGATCAATTGTATATCCTAATGAATGCTTAGACAAGATTAACATTTTATATGAGTTTGATAGTTGAATTATCCTTTGTTTTTGATTGTAAGGTTTATGGCTGGGGTAAAGCAAATTAAGGACCTAATCTTTTCTAATTTGGAAGTAAACTTTTGGATAAAAGTTTACATTGGAGTTTTGAATCATTTATAGTTAATTTTGTAATAAATTTCTCAATATTGATATACTTGTTAATTATGGTTTTAATATTCAAAATTAATAAAAAGTATTGTAGTTCTTGTGCGAAAAGATTCAGTTCATTTGAGATGATTGGGTTCATCAAAAACGCCATCCTTTCTGTATATTTCTACAAAAAGAATAGCGCTTTTTTGTTTTATGGATACAGATTTATCTTAGCTTAATAGCAATTAGTGTAACATCCATGTGTATACATGGTCTTTTTCATACTGTCTACCTAAAGGGGATAATATCAATCAAAAGCGGGCTTTTGATATTCTGGTTTAGGTTAACTGCACCACTTTAAAACGAATAGGACTCCCCATCAGATGGCACTAAAATAGTGTTAGATAATCCTTTCTTATCAATAAAGTCATTCAATTCCTTTCTGGTTAATAGGCAATGGTTAAGTGATTCCATATGAGAAACGATAATTTTGGCCTGTGGTGCTGCCTGTTTTGTGTCATAAATATCCTCTTTTGTCATTGTAATAGGGCCACCTTCTAGAAACTGAGCAGCACCTCCATTGATCACAATAACTTCAGGGTCGTGCGTGTCAATTGCTTGTTGAACATCGTTACACCATATTGTATCACCTGCCACATACAATCTCGGCTCGTCTGGATGATTAAATACGATACCTGATACTTCACCGGTAAACTTTGTGATTTCGCCAGTTCCATGTTGTCCATTTGTTTTAAATAGCTTAATTTCTTCTATGTTGGTAACATGCTGTAAAGATTCTATATTGTGAAAGCCTTCTTTATTAATAGCCTCAATATCATGTTCATTTTGTGCATAGATTTTTATATCCTTAGGTAAAACTTTTTTAGCAACTTCGTCAAAGTGATCAGGATGTAAATGCGTGATGATAACCGCATCAACCTGAATAATTTCTTCTATAGAAATTGGTAAACTAACTAACGGATTTCTCATATCTTGATTTGGTGTATTTGGAAACGGTGGAATGGATCCTTTGTCAGCTAAAAAAGGATCGATCAAAAACTTCTTGTCTGCATAATGTACAACAAGTGTTGCATTACGTATAAGTCTAATATCCATGCGGTATTCCTCCCTTTTATATGATTCAACAATAGTATAAAATATGAGAGAAATCATGTTACATAGATAAAATCAAAAATTTATAAGGTTTGACTTGAAATGTGAAAGGATGTGTCACGGTGTTAGATGATACAGATAAAAAAATACTAGAAGCGTTATTGAAAAATGGCCGTACGTCAATGAAGGAATTAGGAGAAAAAGTCCATCTGACAGGGCAAGCAACCTCATCTAGAGTAATAAGGCTGGAAGAGAAAGGCATCATAGAAGGTTATACGATTAAACTGAATGAAAGAAAACTAGGTTACTATGTTCACGCATTTATAAATATTTATACAAGGAGCATTCAACACAGTTCCTATTTATCATTTGTAAAAACACAACACGAATATATCATAAAGAACTTCAAAATTAGCGGTGAAGGTTGTTATCTTCTAGAGTGTAAGTTTCCATCTAATGAAGCCCTTGATCAATTCTTAACTCAACTAAACGAACATGCTAATTACAAATTATCTATCGTAATTAAATAGAAGAACCATCGATATAAAAAAACGCTATTCTTGCTGGAGAAATATATATAAAGAATAGCATTTTTTTCATTTTAGGGAAATGTTGTTTTATAATATCCCAAAACAAGATTTTATGCTAATTTGTAATAAAAAAGCTCATTTTTTCGTTTTGGGGCTGGTTTGTATTCTTAAGTTGATGGGCATGGGGTACCGTCTGCATTTTGGAAAAACCCCATGCTAAGCAAAAAATACGATGAGCCGTCCATACGGACGGCTCATTTACATAATTTTCGTTAGCGGAAGTTATTTTAAAAGTTCTATTAAACAACAAAAACAGTCTTGATTAATCAAGACTGTTTTTGTTTGTGAAAAATTTATCTATCAGTTTAGAATCTTTGTTGTTTAGTAAAATACCTTGTGTATGTTTTTTGTCTGTATCTTTAGCAATTGTAATTTCGTTTTTATCATTGATCAAAACGAAATATTGTTCTTTGGAATCATCTTTTAATGTAACTGTCATGTTAGTGTGGATTGAATCTTTTGTTTGTTTATCTAGTGAGATTTCTTTAGGTGTTCCTGTTTCGATAGCTGTTTTGATAGCTTTTGTTATTTCTTCATTGTCTGTTGTTGATTTAGAGTGGCTATCTTTTCCAGCGGAATCTAATCTGATTTCCTGTATATCTTTCTCTTTTAATTGGATAGTTGCACTTTCTTTTGTATCAGTAGGTTTTGATGAAGAAAGATTAGAACATCCCATAGGAATTAAGAATAATATGCTAAGAGAACATAACTGTAGAATCTTTTTCGTTTTTTTTCATTGTTTTCACCCCTTCCTTTTAATTGTAATAATATTCTGATAAATTCGATAGACTTTTTATTTGAATACCTTTATGTATGATTAAAAATTGGATGTATACCATATGCATATGAAGTTAACATAACGTCTCATTATCAGTAGCAAAGAGAAAGACGTTCCCTTACTCTCACAAGGGATTTTTCTTTTTCTATGACTCTATGCATCTTTATATACATTCTTATTCTGGGGCGCCTTTTGGCTTCCTTATAGTTCCCGATGTCTCCCTATTTTTTGCATAAGTTCTTGCATACTCTTAGCGTGTTTTTTTTCCGAAATGCTGGCAGGACACCTAATAACAACACTATAAAAAGACTTAAATTCCTCATAAGGATTAAGTCTTTTTTCATCTCACCTTTATATAAATATAAAACAAAATATAAAAACACTTAGCTTATTTTTTGTTTTTGGAATACCTAATTTCTTAAGTTGATGGATGTGGTGCTACCTCTCATATATCATTACCCAATATTTTTCTTCTAGCTCACCTTCTTCAATAACTTTTTTCCAGCCCATATTCTCATAAAACTTTAATGCTTTTTGATTTTTAGAAACACACTTTAATCTTAATGGTATATTCATCTTTTCTATGGAAGCATGAAGTAACTGTCTTCCAACCCCCTTACCAAAGAACTCAGGATGTACAAATAAATTGTGTATAAAGTTTTCAGGTAAATATAAAGAAGCAAATCCGAGGATATGATTATCTTCCTCTGCTAGTAGTATATGTTCTCCTTCAGTATGTTTATCAAAATCTTCTACAGTCATTTCATTTCTATCTAGCCAATGAAAACTTTCACGCCGTGATTCTAAATATATCCTTCTTAAATTAGGGTAGTCTAATGCAGTTGCTACTCTAATATTCATTTTCTCACTCTCTCTTCCTTTTTTTAATTAAATAAATCTAACCGTTTCTAGAGTAAACGGTTAAATTTACGAGAGAAATTTATTCACTCGTATCTCTTTAAAACAATGGCTGCATTATGACCTCCGAAACCAAATGAGTTAGATAGACCTATATTTATTTTCACTTGGCGAGCAACAGATGGTACATAATCCAGATCACATAATGGATCAAGATTTTCTAAGTTAATTGTTGGAGGAACTGTCCCTTCCTTTAAGCTCATTGCTAGAGCAATTGCTTCAACTCCACCAGCTGCCCCTAACATATGACCAAGCATAGATTTATTAGCTGTTACCGGAATCTGATAAGCTTGTTTTCCAAACAGTTGCTTAATAGCCATCGTTTCAGAGATGTCCCCCACTTTTGTACTTGTTGCATGGGCACTAATAACATCAACTTCTTCAGGCGATATATTGGCATTTTTTAAAGCTGATCTCATTGCAAGATAAGCACCTTTACCTTCCGGATGTGTAGCTACGATATGGTATGCGTCTGAACTTGCACCATATCCAATGACTTCTGCATAAATCTTTGCCTCTCTATGTAAAGCATGAGATAAAGATTCTAAGATTAGAATTCCAGCTCCTTCTGACATGACAAATCCATCTCGATTTTCATCAAATGGACGACTAGCTTTAGTGGGATTATCGTTTCTTGTTGATAATGCTGTAGCGTTACCAAAACTGGCTATTGATAAGTCTGTTATAGCTGACTCTGTTCCACCCGCAAATATAACGTCAGCTTCCCCAGAACGAATTAGTCTAAAGGCTTCCCCGATAGATGTATTTCCAATTGCACAGGCAGAAACAGGTGACATAGAAGGTCCCATCGCATTCCACTTGATACTAATTTGTGCTGCAGCAGCATTAGACATTATGGCAGGTACTAGAGTTGGGCTGACTCTTCTTGGTCCCTTCTGCCTAAGTGCATCAACATTTTCAATCAAGGTTTCAATCCCTCCGATACCTGAACCTACGTATACGCCTAACCTTTCTACATCTATACGATCGAGGTCTAACTTAGAATCTGACCAAGCTTGTTCAGCTGCAGCCAAAGCAAATTGAGAAAAACGATCTAAACGTCTTGCTTCTTTCTTTCCTAAAACTTCATCTGCATCAAAATCTTGGACGATACCTGCAATTTTTGTTTTATGATTGGTAACATCAAAAGTATCGATATTGACTATACCAGATTCCCCTTTAATTAGATTGTTCCAAAATGTTTTGATGTCGTTTCCTATAGGAGAAACTACGCCCATACCAGTAATCACAACTCTTTCCACTTTGCAATCCCTCCAATCAATAATATACTTGTATTTTACAGTCAATTTATCCTATTACAAGGGGGGATTTATCCTAGTATAACTACTACTAGGATAAATTGATAAGATAAGGAGTTTTAAAAATGAATAATAAAACAAGGCTTAAAGCTCTGTCGGCATTCTTAAAAGCTAAGCGCGCCCAAATTAGTCCAGAGTCTATTGGTTTGTCTGCCGGAAACCGGAGAAGAACACCTGGGTTACGAAGAGAAGAGGTTGCGCAGTTAGCAGGTGTAAGCACCACTTGGTATACATGGCTAGAGCAAGGAAGAGATATAAAGGTTTCTACAATCGTACTTGATTGTATTTCTAAAGCTTTGCAATTAAATAATGATGAAACAGACTACTTATATGACCTGGCATTCGAAACAAATTCAGAAAGTACAAGTCCAAAAAAGGATCAATCAAAGCTTAGCCCTTCTTTAATACGAATACTAGATGAATTAACATATTGTCCAACTATCATTACGGATCGACATTGCCATATTATGGGCTGGAATCCTGCAGCTGCTCATGTTTTTTTAGATTTTGAACAAATACCAAATAATCAAAGAAATTTGATTCGTTTAGTATTCACTAGAAAAGAGTTAAAAGCATTGGCCGTCAATTGGGAACATTTCGTGAAAGGTTTTCTTGCTATTTTCCGTACCTATTATGGACGCTATTTAGACGATGAATGGTACAGCCAGTTTATTGAAGAAATGAGTCGTTCCCATCCAGAATTCCAGAATTTATGGCAAGAAAGTCAAGTGAGTAAGGCTCCAGACATGATAATTGAATTCAGACATGCTAAAGCAGGCAAAATGTTGTTTAATTTAACTTCTTTTCAAGTTCAAGGTGATATGGATTTACGGTGTAGTATCTATACGCCAGTAGGGGAAACGGATACAGAAAATAAATTAAAGCGATTAATGAAGAGGGTATCCGTTGAAAATTAATAAAGTAAGTTCATTACATTAGCAAAATGATAATGATTACTGAACAAAGTCATTATTCCTTATGGGAAAAAGAGTTAACTTTACTTTTTCCTTTTTGTTCAATGGGTGGATGGCGTTAGTTGAAGGATCATAGAAATGAACAGACTTTTTTATAAAAGAATGAATCAATTAAATAAAGTAAGAGCGTGTTTCGAACAATTTCAGAACACATAGGTCATTTATCTCTTTGTTCTGTACCCATTAAAGATTTCCACAGTACTAGGTCAATCTATCTTGTTTCTCGTACAGAAAAGATAGGACGAGCTCTTTTTTAAACATTTATGACTTAGCCCCCATATCTATCACCCTAACAAAAAAGGTTACCCAAAAACTATAAAAATGAACTTCGGTGCTGTAAAAAACACAAAATTATCGTTTAGGGGCTTCTTTAAAGTCTTAGCTTGATAGCGATGGTGTACCGCCACATTGCTATCAAGCTAAGGCTAAGAAAGGGCAGTTTCAGAAGGGATTTTTTCTTATTCTAAAAACCAGTGCAAATCATTGGGGATTCTGCATATCAAATAAATCCTAACGGGTTTCATTTTTAAAATTAAGCGGCTTAATTATCAGACATGGTCCAATTGTAAACGACACCTAATATATTAAAGACTGTTTTCTCCCTGTATCGATGGGGATTTTCGTCCGTTTCGCTGTAAGAGTTTCAGCAGGCGAAGAAGAATGTTTGAAAATCTAATATTTTTTAGAATCGTAACCTTTATAGGTGGAGTTGTATTAGTAAATTCATGATAGCTATAATAAAAATTTTTAAACAATACCAATTAATTTTGTATTTTAAAATTAATACTTGCAAATCCAATACAATCTGTATACAGATTGTATACAAAATGTAACGAGAGGTGAAAATGATGGCAGAAACATATCGTAAAGCTAAGGTATTAAAATTTCTAGACAAATTACGTGAAATGAAAGAGATGAATATAAAATATTCACAGATGTATTTGATAAACTTAAAAGAATTAATTCCTCATATGGAGAATGATATATTTTTTCTGGAAAATGTAGAAGAAATAGAAGATATTTTAGAAAATCTACAGTTTAAGAAAGAGGAAGAAAATATTGTTTTATCAAGAGAGCAACTCATGTTTTTTAAGGAAGCAACTAATGCTATAACAACAATCAAAGATATCAATATTATTTTGGAAGAAGCTGGAGAGTTTTTTGACTTAGATATTCCTGAAAGAAAAGTGAAATCTGGAATGGTAAATTACAAAATTCAATCCATTGATCCAATGGATATGACTGGTATTAAAAAGCAATATTATATTATGTTAGGGGAAATTGGTGTATCATACCCTGATGGAACAGGCGATGAAGAATTTGTAGCGGCTGCAAATAAAGTATTTCTGGAGTATGTTACACATAATGATATTACAAAAGTAGATGATGGTTTTATTGTTTCGCTACCGGTATTTGCTTCTCATCAAGTGATAAAAGATTTAACGAATGCAGATTTAACAGTTCTTGCAATGATTCCTATAAAAGAAAAAGAATAAGAAGTCATAGAAAATAAGTAAATGGCTGAATTGAAAAATCAAGTATTAGAGATTTTAGAGGAAATATGTGAAACCGATATAATAAAAGAAAGTCCATAAAAAGCTTTGAATTTCTTGAGCAAATAGTTATAATTCATCAAATACAGAAATAGACATACAAAAATACCACCCTTTCCTATGATTCTACAGAAAGAATAGCGTATTTTTTATTTTAGGGGGATTTTTGAAGAAGGAATTAATACAATATGTAAAAATACTCTGCTATCTAGTGAACAGTTTTATACTTTCCGAATAATAGTCAAATAAATGGATGATACTATACTTATATAATCATTATCAGGAGAATCTGCAGATTTGCAGGTCCTTTTTTATTTTATCGAAAGTAAACTTTTAGCCAGCAGTTTATTTTCCTACTATTGATTTTTATACGTATTTGGTGAAAAATCAAGGAGCTGCAAAAAAATACTATACCGAAAGTTCGGTATAGTAACGTGCATATAAAAGATTCCATCTTGGTATATCTCCGAAAGAGTCATAAAAATCTATGTTTTTTTAATTCAGTTGTAAACTACAAAACTTCTTTTTAAAGAAATGTATGTACATACAAATTATATTTTATTCCATAACTCTCTAACTTTTGTTCACGATAGTCTGATATTGAAAAAATATAATATTTGGTACGACATCACTTTGTTTTTTTATAAAGTTTTGTAATTAAACTATAATATTGTATTTTTTTTGTATTATTGAAATTAGTAATAATAAAATGTATTATTGAAAAGCACAATTTATAATTCAAGTAATCAGGACTATGCGCCCATTATAATTTGAACATTCAGAAATTATAATATTGTCTAAAAATGAGGTGAGATTCATAGAAACAGTACATATTAAATGGTATGGAATGTATAGTATAAATGATTTTTATAATAGGGAAGAAGCTTCTAAGAAGGGGATATTTGCAATCTCTAGAGTATGTGCTAAGAGTGTAACATTGCTATATATAGGACAAACCAAAAGAAGCTTTATACAAAAGATAAGGGAACTTAATAAGGAGTGGCCTTTCGATGAGAGCGAATTAAAGATTACATTAGGAATAATAGAATTTCCTAGTGGTGAAATTTACTCTGAAAAGAAGGTAAAAGAGATAAAATCCCTTTTGATTTTACGACATACCCCATTAGAAAACGAAACATCTTTATTATACTATAGAGGGAAATTTAATTTAAAAATTATAAATAAGGGAAGAAGAGGTTTAATTGTTAAAAAGCTTTCTACAGGAGATCTAATATGGACATAATTGGAATCACCTTTGAATAAAATTGAAAGTTTCTTAAGTGCAGAAGCTTATCTATTTTTAATGTATTAAACTATTTTGAATAACATATGTCAGATACTTGAAAAAACACAAATTTTATTATGATATGAAATCCTGTATGGAAAGTGTAGTTTATTTCTATTGTTTAATAAAAATATTAAGAATTTTAGGGATAATACATAAAGAGTAGAGGAGAAAGTAAACACGGAGGTTTGAAGAATGGGACAAGTAAGCAGATTTCAAGAAAAACAACAGAATCGTCGTCAAAAGGCAATTTTTAATATTGCATTTACTTTGGTATTAGTGACAGTTGGTATAGTGACATACCAATTGTTTACCCCTTCTAATACATCAACGAAAGCAATTGCTCAAGAAAAGAAAGTAACAAAGATAGAAGAGAAGAAAACTGAAGATAAAGAAACAGCAAAGATAGAAGAGAAGAAAACTGAAGATAAAGAAACAGCAAAGATAGAAGAGAAGAAAACTGAAGATAAAGAAACAGCAAAGATAGAAGAGAAGAAAACTGAAGATAAAGAAACAGCAAAGATAGAAGAGAAGAAAACTGAAGATAAAGAGGCAGCACAGCTAGAAGAGAAATCAAAAACAGAAAAATCGGTAAAAACGAACGGAACTGAAAATAATGAGGAAGAAAAAACGGCATCTCAAGAAAAGGGTTCTCAAACTAATCCTTCTTGGAAGCCAATTGGTACCGAGCAAGGAGCAAAACCTGAAATGAAATTTAAAGAAGGAACAGTAGATTGGAGTGAGATGAAAAAAGCAATTTCTTATGCTGTTGATGTTCCAGAGAGCCAATTGATTTTCGATTTTATTGGGAATAATGGTAATAATAAAGCCTACGGTAATGTACGAGATAAGCAAAATAATAAAAAATATAAGGTTAATATTGATTGGGTAGAAAATCAGGGGTGGAAACCAGTATCTGTACAAGTGGTAAGATAAATAATAGAAATGTAATGATGTAAATCAGCTGTCCATATGGACAGCTGATTATTTTTTTTGCTTAGCGTATTTTTTTGAAAATGCTGGTGGTACCTCGTTGAGAAACATGAATTAAATCTATATTTTGTTTTATTTACCTCACTACTTTATCCATAACTTCTTTATATTTATAATAGTAATTAGTTTCAAATAAATAGTTGTAGGGAAGAAAATGTTCCTTGTAAGTAGTAAGCATCCTTTGCAATTTTACTTTATAATTATTTATAAAAAAGAAAAGACACCCTAAGGTGCCTTCCTTCGACTTGAACCATCTTAATTTTAATAATATATTGGACTCCCATCCAAATATTATTTTACCATGTTAAATTGTTTTATTCATTGAGAAATATAGTTTCATTTTATATTTAAAAGAATTCTATAGGCTAGAACCACCTATTAATTAGGGGGAACTGACATGTTAAGCTAATATTATAGTACTTCTAGAACGGAAATTTTTTTAAATATGTATACGAGCCACATACCAAAAAAAAGACACTCTCAAGAGTGCCTCTCCTTAGCAGCCGAATCCGCCGCCCCAACAGCTAGCGCCAACGATGATTAATAAGATGAAGAGCACAACAAGTAAGGCAAATCCGCCGCCGAAACCACAGCCTCCACCACAACTACCGCCATAGCCCATATTAACTCCTCCTTCCATAAAGACCATTTATTAATGGATTTAATTTAATTTATGTTTTTAAGGATGAATGGAGCAGGTCCTTAAAAAAATAAAAGGATTTTAGAAGTTAAAAAGAGTTGACGACCTTATTTTTGTCACCGGTATCCCCCCTTCTACATATTGTATTTTATTCTGTGTATTGGGGGAAGGAGGATCTTATGGCTAATTCTGAGATGATTTTACGTTTACTTACGGATTTAAAGATTGAACAACAATTGTTGAAAGAACAGTTAGAGAAAATGCAAACAGCTGTGACTATTCTTGAAGAAAAATCAGTGACGCTTAAAGAAAAACCAGCGACGCTTAAAGAAAAAACAATGACTCCTGAAGAAAAACCATCTGTTACAAAGCAAAGAGCTTTTTCTGGACGCCCAACATCCTTTCGTGATTGGAGAGCATCTAGTCAAAAAAATTAGGGAATGTTATGTGAAATGATAAATGAAAAAGTACAGTCTGCTGTAGAAAAGACTGTACTTTTTTATGTTAGTAGAGAATGTTAAGGGAGACGTATTTATTTTGCCTATTCCAATTCCACTTTTAATTGGAGCTCTTTATCTAACTTATCATTATTAAATTTTAAAGTTAATCCTCGCGTGTTTTTCGGTACATCGAATACAATGTTTCCGTCCGAATGTTCATCAGGGTTAACAATACCAAATTTAAATGTAGACGTATTTGCAGCTTTAAGTACGGATTGATATTCATTAGAAATGTGATATTCTCTTCCAAATCCATCAATTAATTTAAAGTTGTTAATATCTAGTGTAATGGGTTCTTCTTTACGATTATAAACTGCGATGTCTAATACTTTAAAGACACCTTGTGCTTTAACTTCTCCAGTCCCTATAACATCTAATGACTCGGCAGATCCCATTGACATGTATACATCAGAGGAATCTACATTGGTAGGAAGTTCTTTTTGCGAATCCTTGCTGCTAAGTTTGTCATTCTCTGTTTTTTTAGAAGTCGCCTGCTCATTTTTCGCAGGCGCATCATGTGAACCGCAAGCTGATACTCCAAACAAGAATGTGCTACATAATAATGAGGCTAATAACTTTTTGTTCATCGTTTCTTCCTTCCAAAATAGAAGCACTTTAATGAGTGCTATATATTTGTCTTTATATGTATTACATTTTATATCTTATTATATTAATTTTGGAAGGAAAAGGGGAAATATTGTGCATTTCTCTGATTCGAGTTATTTATCCGTCTAAAAGTTGAAATTAAAATGAGCCCCATAAATGATAAACCATTCCACTAACAAAAAACACTAATCCTAAAAATAAAACAATTAAAGCAAGTATTCCATTTTTATTATGTTCCATAAAATTAGCTCCTTTTTCATTTACTTACATACAAAAAGCCTTTAGTCGTAATGATGGCTAAAGGCTTTGGTCATTATACTTTTGTGGTCAATATTACTTTATTTAGCTGTATCTGAGTAATATTCCTCAGCACGAAACTCTTTAATAAGTGATATTTCATTTGTATCTGGATTAAACTTAAATATTTTAATTTGATTTGATTCGTCTTTGTATGCAAATGTATTCTCACCAACTTGGGTCATATTGCTGGTGTTTAAGATAGGATCGCTACCGTGATCAGTAATTTCTACAGTTTTCTCCCGGTCCCAAAACGCAATGACAATAATCAAAATGATAAGACATACCCGTATAAAACGTAATTCTCTTGCAACAGGATGTTCCATCTGTTAGTCTCCTTTACTGTTTGATAGAGTCTGTTTATAAAAGAGATAATTCCTAGGAATATAAATAAAAAAGACACCGTAAAGTGTCTTTTTTATTTTAGTTATGCGCATTACTTAATAAGACGCTAGTTCCTCAGTCTGGCTATGAGTAACTATGTAGGGTAATTCCATTATAACATTTTAACCAGTAATGGGTCTATATGGAATTTTGTTGATTTTCTTTTTGATTATTCAGAATGACTTGCCAAGTATTTGGATGAGGAAAGCAGTGAGACAGAAGCGACTAAACATGTTTTAGAAGAGTGTCTTCTTTTTTGTATCATTGTGAGTAAAGTGTAGAGTTATATTTCCCTTTACACAAACATAACGGTATAATATAGTTAAGTTAAGTAAACTTAACTATTAAGCAAAACGAAATAAAAGCATGGAGGATGCTATGACTAGAACGTATAAAGAAGTAATTAATGAAATGAATCGAGCCTATACGGAACTCTATATTTTACTATTTCAAGATTTAAAGGATGAGTTCGGTCTTACTGGGCAGCAAGAGAGCATGTTATTTCATATTCATTTAAATGAAAACACGACAGCAAATAACATTGCGAGTACGTTTAATATAACGAAAAGTGCTGTGAGCCAAGTTTTATCGAAATTGGAAAAGCAACAGATGATTTCGAAACAAGTGAATCCTAACAATAAAAGGGAGTATTTCCTTACGATCGGTCCAAACGGTAGTAAATATATCGAAAGATTGTCTGAGTTAGATGATGTATTGATCGAGAAATATTTCTCGAAAATTGATATTGGAGCGTTGCAGCAAATGACTGATACGTTAACGAAAATAAATAAAGTGATATTGGAAGAAAAGCAGAAGGATCTTGAGTCTAATGAGTAAGAATGAAGATGAAGCAATTAGTAGAAAGGAGGAGAAGCGTGTGATGAGTTACATACCAAATATGATTACGATAGCAAATTTTGTGTGTGGGCTTTTGGCTATTCACGCTGTTTTCGTTCACGATATGCATGGTGCAGTTATGTTCATTATTACAGGTATGGTATTTGATCTGTTTGATGGTATGGTCGCTCGGAAACTAGATGCTGCTTCGGAAATAGGCGGAGAGTTAGACTCATTTGCGGATTTAGTGACCTTCGGTGTGGCACCATCTATTCTTGCCTATAGTGTCGCTTTAAAAGATTTGCAGTTTATCGGGATGATATGTGCGCTCGCTTATAGTATTTGCGGAATGCTGCGGCTTGCTAGATTTAACACGCAACAAAGCAAACTCCCAACATTCATCGGAATGCCCATTCCATTTGCGGCAATGTGTCTCCTCATTTTATGCCTCCTAAATAACCCAGTTTCCGTGGCATTTGGCACATGCGTACTCGCTTATTTAATGGTGAGTAAAATCAAATTCCCTCATTTTAAAAAAGATATATCGGAAAGCTTGAAGTCCGAAAGATGGGATTAATAGGAAAGATAAGGAGCATAATATGATTCGTATGGCATTAAGATCATTCAACATACAAATATATTGTTTATTAGGCGTGATGTTATTGGGATGGTTGCTGACACCTTTTCCAGCCCAGTTTGTAGGGATAAGCATCGGCCTTTTAGTGAGTATGTACTGCGCCTGGATTTTAGGAAGGCGTATCGAAAAGTTCGGAAATAGCATCGTAAAAAAAGAAAAAGCACCAATGCTCGGCATGATGAATCGGTTTGCAGCCGCCATACTCGGTGCGATTATTATGTATGAAATTGAACACCGTGAGTACATGTGGACATTTGCAGCTGGAATTATGGGTGGGTATTTCCTGATTATTATTAATTTGGGCTATTACAGTATGAGGGATGAGAAGAAATAAAGTGCTGTGTAAATAACTAATTTGGATGATTTGAATGTAAAAGCCTCAAAACTTTCTTTTCTAGAGAGCTTTTTATTACAAAGAAAAGACACCCATATATGAAGTGCACCCCAATTGTTAGACACATAACTAACAATTGGAGGTGCATTTTTTATGGCTAAATTTTCTTCAAAAGATAAAATACAAGCAGTAAAACGATATCTAGAAGGTACGGAAGGCGGAAAAACCATTGCTAATTCTATAGGGGTTCATCCTAGAGAACTTTATCAATGGATTAAACGGTTTGAATTTTCAGGGGAAAAGGCGTTTGAAAAACGCTATACAACTTACCCTCTCGAGTATAAACTAGATGTAATTCATTATATGAATGAAAATGGGACATCTCTGAGAGAAACAGCTGCTTTTTTTAATATTCCTTCTTGCGAAACACTCCGAAAATGGAAAGTAGCTTATGAAACAGAAGGATTAGATGCCCTAAAATCAAAGAAAAAGGGGCGTCTAACCATGGCCAAAGAAAAAGCTAAGCTCCAACATTTAAAACAAAACGAAGTATTTCTTGAAGGTTCTATAGAAGCGCTACAAGCAGAGAATGAACGTCTGCGTATGGAAAATGACTATTTAAAAAAGTTGAATGCCTTAGTTCAAAAGAAGAAAACATCACAGACCAAGACAAAGCGCAATTGATTTATGAATTAAGGCATAAATATAAGGTCGTTGACCTTGTGAAAGTCGCTAATATCGCTCGTAGTACGTATTATTACTGGATGAAACAAGCGAAACGTCCAGATAAATATAAGAAAGTTAAAGAATTAATTAAAGAGATTTTTAGTGAGAATTTTGGGAGGTATGGTTATCGTCGTATTACATTGGAATTACGTAATCGAGGCCATGCATTAAATCATAAAACCGTTCGACGTTTAATGAATATCCTGGGATTAAAATGTCTTGTTCGATTAAAAAAATATCGTTCATATAAAGGGACTGTCGGGAAATTCGCTCCTAATATTTTAAAACGTAATTTTCACGCATCAAAACCAAACGAGAAATGGGTAACAGATGTGACGGAGTTCCACTTACATGGTAAAAAACTATATCTATCACCCATTTTAGACTTATATAACGGAGAAATTATAGCTTACAATATAGAACATAGACCTGCCTATTCCCTTGTTTCTAAAATGTTAAATAAGGCGTTTCAATGTTTGAATGATAAGGAAACTCCTATTTTACACTCGGATCAAGGTTGGCATTATCAAATGCGACAATATCATCAGTCGCTTAAAAAACATAACGTTATCCAAAGTATGTCCCGTAAGGGAAATTGCTTAGATAATGCAGTCATGGAAAATTTCTTTGGCTTATTAAAGTCTGAATTACTTTATCTTAAAGAGTTTGAAAGTATGGAACAATTTAAGCAAGAACTAGAAACTTATATTCATTACTACAATCACAAAAGAATTAAAACAAAACTAAAAGGATTGTCCCCTGTGCAATACAGAGTTCAATCCTTAGTAGCTGCTTAATATATTTGTCTAATTTTTTGGGTTCAGTTCATATAAGAGTGTCTTTTCCAATAGTTTTTTAGCAGAAGCAAGAAGCTCCAACAATGATTAATAAAATAAACAATACAACTAGTAAAGCAAAGCCGCCGCCACAACCACTACTACAACTACCACCAAATCCCATAATAGTTCCTCCTTTAATAAGAGGGGAAAACAAGGGGTCACTCATGTATTTTAATGGATTCAACTTACTTTATGTTTTTTACACAATAATTGAGCAGGTCCATTTGCAAATAAAGAAAAGACACCCTAAGGTGCCTTCCTCCGACTTGAACCATCTTAATTTTAATAATATTGGACTCCTGTCCGAATATTATTTTACCATGTTAAGTTGTTTTGTAAAATGTTCCATATCGATAATTGCAATAAACGTTTTAGTTTTGGAGTTATGTATCTGTCTAAACGTTGAAATTAATAAAAGTCCGATTGGTGAGGGCTGATTAAAGTTTCACTTTATCGAATTTGGAACTGAAAATGTACTAGCTTGATAATGAAGCCTGGCTATTAGAATTGAAAAATTTTAGTTTTATTATAATTAATAGAAATGAGAGTAGTGTGAATATAAAGCCGCTCCAAATAAGCTGGTGAATACCTAAGTTTGAAATGAACCAGCCTCCAATAGTGGTTCCTAAAGTAATTCCGAGATTTGAGAACGAAACGAATAGACTGTTACCAAATTCAGGTGCTTCTTTAGCTTCACTTATTAACCATGTTTGACCAACAATTAATCCACCAGCATGTACGATTCCCCAAATGAATACTATAAAAATCATTGGAACAGGGTAGGAACCTAAATAATAAACCAATATGTAAACAATAGAATATAGAATAGGGAATGATATTACAGTGTTTATTATGCTTTTTTGCAGGAGACCACCAAATAAATGATTACCTAAAATCATAACTATACCAAATATGAATAGCATGATACTGATGAGAGATCCATTCATGGAAGTTACTTTTGCAAGGTACTCGGCGAAGTAGCTGTATACGGAAAACATGGCTGCAAAAAGGAATGTGACGGTTAAAATATTTAACCATAATCCTGGTTTGCCGAGTATACGAATTTGTTTGCCGAAAGACATTTTTTCTTTAACAGGCATAGAAGGAAGTAGGAGTAGTATTCCAATGAATGCAAGAGTGTTAACGAATGCTCCGAATAAGAAAGCCATTTCGAGTGAAAATTGGTCTGCAAGGTAAGAGGTTAGTGGTATACCTAAAGCGAAACCAACAGTAATTCCCATGAAAACTTTTGTAACTGCTTGACCGCTCTTTTCTGGAGGGACAAGTTTAGCAGCTGTTACAAGAGCGATTGAAAAGAAGAGTGGATGAAGCGCTGCCGGTAAAATACGAAAAACAAGCATGACTTCAAATTGTGTTGTATAAGCGTAGATTAAATTTGAAATAACAAATGTGAAAATTGCTGTTAATAAAATTATTTTGCGATTAATACTAGAGACGAGCAGAATTAAAAACGGACCAGAAATAGCAACAACTAGTGCAAATATACTTACTAAAAATCCAGCTTGTGTAGTTGAAATTCCGAACTTTTCAGTGATTTGTGGTAATACGCCGACAATACCCATCTCGGTAGTAATAATTCCGAACACACCTATTGCGAGTGTCAGAATAAGTAAAGGATTTACTTTTTTCATTTATAAAACTCTCCATTCGTATCAGTATTTTGAAAGTAAATTCATTAACAAAGAAGCATTATTATAAGCATGATTGGATGCCAATATTATCAGGAGTATGTAATCTGAAATACAATAACAGATATCTAAATAACTAGATATGATATATTAAAAAAAATTCTCCTTTCGATGTTTCTTGCTTTTACAGGCAGTGCAATTTATAAGAAGTCATTGGATACCTGTAAAAAAGCAGAATGTGTGAAAGCTAATAATCAATTAGTATGCTGATTGATTATTAGCTTTCATTTTATAATTCGTTTTGGACGTATTCAGAAAACTCTCGTATTGTTTTTTCATTTCGACGATAGTAGGTCCATTTTCCAATTCGGTCAGACTCTAGTAAGCCTGCTTTTTTCATAGTTAATAAATAACTAGAAATAACCGATTGAGCTAAGCCAGTTTTAAGCTGGATATCTCCTACACATACTCCAACTTGAAAGTTAAGGTCTTGTTCTAGGTAAGGTTTTTCGTCGAAATGGTTTTCTGGATTTTTTAACCATGATAAAATTTGACATCTTGTTTCATTTGACAATGCTTTATAAATTAATAAAGGTTCCATAAGGATATTATATCTACTTTTATAGATTCGTAAATGGGTTTTAGTGATTTTAAGGGAGGAAGGTATAGTTGATCCCCTTGAATAGGAATAAGATGCTCTTGATTTGTACCCTTTGTAAAGGACATTATAAAAAAAATCGGTAACCTAAAAAAGATGATTTCTGTATGCAAACAGGAGTCATCTTCTGTACATTCTATTGATAGCAAGAGTGATTATAGTACGTCATATATTTCTTAATTTCATGTTTTAACTGAACAAACGATTCACATGATTTTATATATGCTTCATCGGTTAAAGTATTACGAGGATTACGTGCAAAAATGATAATATTGTTAAGTGTAAGCATACTGTTGCCTAGCTATCAATGGTGGATTCCTAAGAAGAGTAATAATAAAACCCAACTGAAGATTTAAGAAAAATTTTATGTTTACCCCACTTTTTATTTTAAAAGTTTCTCCTATCCTATAAACAACAAAGTCATAGATGAAATTGTAAAGTTAGGGGATTCTACATGGATACAGGAGTTTTGATGAGTTATTTGTATACTTATTTTTTTACTATTATGTTTTGTATTGTGTTTCAAATTGGATTTTATTTTAAAGCGAAAAGAACTATATCTATTCTGCATTTTTTGTGGGTATATGTTTTTCTATTCTACCTTTCGCTAGTGTATAGGGTGACGCAGATCGCGACTGTATGGGATATAAGTAGATATGAAACGTGGATTCGTGTAAGTCAAATCAACTTGACTCTATTTGATACGGCAGGTAGTACGACGTATCTTTTGAACATTGTACTGTTTATGCCATTAGGTTTTTTATTACCGACTATTTGGTCGCAGTTTAGAAAAATGAAAAACACCGTATGTGCGGGATTCTTTTTTTCATTGGCAATTGAGTTAAACCAATTATTAAATAATAGAATTACAGATATTGATGATGTATTTACGAATACCCTTGGGGCAATTGTGGGGTATGTAATATATAGAGTTTTATTTAAAATGTTTAAAATGATATGTAAAAGAGAGGAAAAAAGGCTTGATACGAACTCTTCTTTAGTTATAAAATACGAGGCTGTTTTTTGTTTAGTTTTTTCATTTGTAGGTGCGATGTTCATTTATTATCCTGGAGACATGTAAGCCGGCGATCTATTCTAGTTCTTCTCGCTTATACACGGTAAAATATGAATTGTTCATCCTTTTTTCTAACTTAATAGATACAGTTTATGTATGACATGATAGGCAGGTGTAAATGTGTTAAATGTTCAATTATCTCAATACTTACTAAAAGAGTCTAAACCAGCTCTTCATACAGATGAAAAACGAGTGTATATGTTAAAAGATGAAGGGCAATCACCGTATCCTATTTATTTAAATCACCCTATTATGATAGGAGTGGGAACGAATTTGAATCAGCATACAGGATTTGAAGAAATTATTAAAGGATTTATAGGCGCACATAACAAATTTCCTATGTATATGTTATTTGAAACTTATTTATGTAGAGACTTTATTGAAGGGTTTTTAGAAGAGAATAAACTTCATTTTGAGCTAGTTTTTACTAATAAGAAAAAGGATACGAACTTTTTTAAAGTGTGCATTACCAATAGTGATGATATAACCACACTTATGAAGTATTTCTTCCAATCAGCACAAGATTCTCTCTATACGCTATTAAGCTATTCAGCAGACTGTAAGATTATCAGTAATCGTACTGGTGGGATTGAAATAAAAGCGGACAGTTTCTATCCAAGCTTTTCATTTATGTATGATGCGCAAGAATTATTTATTATTGGTGGAGAAGAAAAATGGTCTGATATCCATTATATAAAAAGATTTTTCCATCTTGAGCAGATTACAGATGAGCTAATTATTGATTTAAGAAAATGAGAGACGAGAGAGAATAAATGAAAAAACCCTCAAGTATAGAACGACATACTTGAGGGTTTTTATGTATGAAGAAGGGCCTTGTATCATATATTTTATTCGTCGTTGCATGTAAGTCATTCGGTTTATAAAAACAATGTGCTAAAGAGAGTAAAGAAGGCTTTTCTATTTTTCCCGAGAATGAAAAGAAATATATAATCTAATTTTCGTGAATGTAATAAGGAGGCAGTAAAATTTGAACAGGAAAATTTGGTTTGTAGTTACTTGTTTTGCATTTTTAGTAGCTAGTTATATTGTTGTCCAATATTTTATTATGGATGGATTTCAAACAGGGCTTGTAAAAGTGAAGCTTATGTTTGGATCTAAATTAAGTGCGTTCTGGTATATGATGCTATTTATACATATTACAACTAGTATAGTAGCATTAGTAATTGGTCCTTTTACATTATCCACTAGATTTAGAGAAAGGAATATCAACCGTCATCGAATAATTGGGAGAATCTATATGGTTGGTATATTATTAGGAGGCGTTTCTGGACTATACCTATCTTTTTATGCTACGGGAGGATTGGTAGCGAAGCTAGGTTTCGGTTTGTTATCTGTATTTTGGCTAACATCAGCATATCAAGCGTTACATGGAGTTAAGAATAAAAAAATTAAAGAGCATCGGAATTGGATGATTAGAAATTATTCTTTAACCTTTGGAGCAGTTACATTAAGAATTTGGCTACCGTTGTTTATCGTTCTATTTGGAATAGAGCGTTTTGAACTTAGTTACGCTATTATTGCTTGGTTAGCGTGGGTACCCAATTTAATTGTTGCAGAATTATTCATAAGAAAAAGACTTAATAAAGGAAAATACAAAGGAAATGAGGATTTACATTTTTAATGTAAATTTGCTGTAATATTGAGGGCAGAATTCTTCAGTAATTGAATTTTTAAATAGCTGGATTTCGTTTGTAGATTCAAAAATCCGCTAATTTTATTGAATAAATAGAAAATACTTTCTTTTTTCGTTTATTTAATTTAATATCAATAAGGGCACCAAAAAAATAGATAGAGGTGCTAAAATGTACGGTATTATTAATTATGAAGTGTTTTTACTAACAGGAATTTTATTGAATTTAATTCCTGGTGCAGACACCATGTACATTGTGGGGAGAAGTATTTCACAAGGTAGAAAAGCAGGTATGTATTCTGTGTTTGGTATTATTACTGGTTCTTTAGTTCATACGTTGTTGGTTGCTTTTGGTTTATCTATTATACTTACAAAATCCATTGTGCTATTTAACACTATTAAGGTTATAGGTGTTATCTATCTTGTATATTTAGGGATTAAAATGATACTTGATAAGACGAATGTAGCTTTCCAGGTCTCGTCCAATAAATTGAACATTAGAAAAATATATATACAAGGGCTTTTAACAAGTCTTACGAATCCAAAAGTCTCTTTATTCTTTATTGCGTTTCTTCCGCAATTTATAGATACAAAGGCTTCAGGTCCTATGCCTTTTATCATTTTAGGACTTACTTTTACAGTAACTGGACTATTATGGTGTTTATTTGTTGCTTATTTCTCTTCATATGTTACAAAAAAATTAAGAGGAAACCAAAAGGTAGGAATGATTCTAAATAAGATAACAGGACTGATTTTTATTGGTATGGGGTTAAAGTTGCTTCAAACAAAAGCTCCTCAATAAACCTGAATAACATAAAAATGCCCCCTTTCAAGAGATGTAATCTTAGGTTTAGGCTAATTTCTACATACTAAAAAGTCCCTTTAACTTTGAAGGGACTTTTTGCTTGTTATTTTGAGTTATCTAAAAGTTTATTTCAAGGTGAGGATCGGTCTGCCCGTAAAAGCCCGATTGGTGAGGGCTGATTAAAGTTTCACTTTATTTGTATTACCAACTAGCAGTTTCCGTACTTTCCTTCAACCACTTCACCCAATCCAAATCTTCTACCTTAAGCAAACTGAGCGAAACACCTTTCATATCTAAAGAAGTTAGCAATGTACCAACTTTTACGAATGTAATCTGTAATCCTTCCAGCTCACATAAACGGCGAATGTCATTTGCGAAAATGTATTGCTCCATTAATGGCGTTGCGCCGAGTCCGTTAATAAGGATGGCAAAGTTGTCTCCTTTTCTCCAGCGATAAATGCTTTTAAGTTTGTTCATTAGTTCGATTGCTAATATTTCAGAAGAGGATAGTGCTTCTTTACGATATCCTTTTTCTCCGTGAATGCCGACGCCGTAAAACACTTCATCGTCATTTAATGTGAATGAAGCTTTTCCTTGCACTGGATCGTTTGCAGGTGAAAGAGCAACTCCTAATGTGTGTAAGTTTTCTGTAACAGAACGGCCAATTGTTGTTAGCTCTTCTAAAGAATGACCTTCAAGAGCAGACGCACCAAGTATTTTTTGAATGAAAACAGTACCAGCAACGCCGCGTCTTCTTTTATTAAAAGAAGCATCATCTTCAATTGAAACGTCGTCATTTACGATGATATGGTCAATTTTTCTTCCTTCTTCTTTAGCGATCTGCTCAGCCGCTAGAAAGTTCTCAACGTCATCTTTAAAGTTTTTAATGATGAATAAAATACTTTTATCTTTTGGCATGAGGCGAGTAGCCGCTACAATTTGTTCCACTGTAGGCGGAGTGAAAATGCTGCCGTTTACTGCCGCTGTAAGCATACCTTTTCCTACATAGCCAATATCAGCGGGTTCATGTCCGCTACCACCGCCGCTTATAATCGCGACGTTTTGCTTTAGTTTTTCGATATCCTTTACATAAATGATGTTATTTGTTTCGTCGTAATTTACTTTGTCGTTATGTTCAAAATAAAAGCCATGCAGCATATCTTGAACGATATGTTGTACATCATTCATAATCTTTTTCATTGCTTTTGCCACCCTTTAATTACTTTGCTGATTGCTCAAGTAATAGTAGTAATTGATTGTTTATCATATTTTTCATAAGAGAAGACATAATGGAAGGATCTACTTCGCACTTGCTTTCAATCCAATCTTTTATTGTTCCAACGAAGCCGTGACTATAAAAGGAGGCAATCGTATTTTTTGTCTCATCAGAAAGGCTGAATCCACAGCTTACAGATAGTTCATCAATAATCTTCATATATAAGTTTTTCGTATGCTCAAATAAATAGTGATTAAACGAGTTTTGCTCAATAACTTTAAAAGCATTTCGGTAAAATTTTTGATTTTCATAAAAGTAATCAAATAATAAATCAAAAATGTTTTCCCATTTTTCATAATCGAGAAAGTCTATAATATTTTCTTTCGTTTCTTCTCTATAAATCCAGCTTAATAGTTCAAATTTATCTTTAAAATGATAATAAAAAGTTTGTCTACGCATTTGACAGTGTAACATAATATCGCTCACTGATATTTTATGAAACGACTCTGTTTCCATTAAATATTTCAATGAGTTCGCGATTATCTTTTTAGAAATTATAGAAGAGGTCATCTGAATCATCCCTAGAATGTTAGTAATATAAAAATCCTATCTATAAATGAGAGCGGTGTCTTTAGACAGATTGTCCATTTTGTCCGTTTACTATAAAACGCTTTCATTTTAACATGAGTAGTAAGAAGAAGATTTCAAATATATCACAATATATTAAAGGAATTGAGGGATAATCACAATGAAAAAGATTATAAACAAACCAGAAACATTAGTAATGGAAATGTGTAACGGAATGGTTATGGCTCACCCAGAGCTTGAACTTTTGAAAAAATATAAAGTGATTAAGAAGAAAGAAATGAACGAAAACAAAGTAACGTTAATTAGTGGCGGCGGTAGTGGCCATGAGCCGGCACATGCAGGATTAGTCGGAAAAGGAATGTTAGATGCGGCGGTGTGCGGAGATGTTTTTGCTTCTCCTTCACAAATTCAGGTATATCAAGCAATTAAAGAAACAGCTAGTAAAAAAGGTACGTTATTAATTATTAAAAATTATAGCGGCGATATTATGAATTTCAAAAACGGTGCGCATTTAGCGACGGAAGATGGAATTGAAGTCGACTACGTCAAAGTGGACGATGATATTGCGGTAGAAGATAGTCTGTATACAGTAGGACGCCGCGGCGTTGCAGGAGTTATTTTAGTTCATAAAATTGCCGGTGCAGCAGCGGAAGCAGGTATGGATTTAGGAGCGGTGAAAACTGTCGCAGAAAAAGCAGCGGTTAACGTGCGCACAATTGGTTTAGCGTTAACGTCTTGTACAGTTCCAGCGAGCGGATCACCTACTTTCACACTTGCGGAAGATGAAATGGAATACGGCGTAGGTATTCACGGCGAGCCAGGAATTAAGCGTGAAAAAATGTTGTCAGCAGATGAACTAGCGAACCGTATGACAAATGACCTTATAAAAGATTTAGGAGTAAAAGATGGCGAGGAAATCGCACTTCTAGTTAACGGTTTTGGCGGAACACCACTGCAGGAACTTTACTTATTTAACAATGCAGTGACGCGAGAATTAGCTGCTAGAAACATTAAAATTAATAGAGTATTCGTCGGCAACTATATGACGAGTATCGATATGGCTGGTATGTCTTTAACTGTAATGAAATTAGATGATGAGTTAAAAACATTACTATCAAAAGAATGTAATACACCAGCGTTTAAAGTAGATGGACCAGTTGAAAGTTTAGAGTATGTAAATGTACTTGAAGAAACAGAAGAGAAGGAAGTTTCATTTGAACTAGAAACAGCAGAAGAACACGCTGTTATTAAAGATAATGTCATTACATTAAACAACATGATTTATTTCGTTGATAAAATGAGCGATATTATCATTAAAAATGAAGTACCATTCTGTGAGTTAGACACGCACGCTGGTGACGGCGATTTCGGAATGAGTGTAGCAAAAGGATTTAAGCAATTAAAACGTGAGTGGCATTCTATTGTAGATCAAGAGAACGTAACAATCGGATCATTCCTTGATGGTTGCTCCATGATTATTATGGAACATTGCGGCGGCGCTTCTGGTCCAATTTGGGGCGGTGCATTCCGCGCAGCTAGTAAAGCAGCAGGCGAGAAGCGTGAGTTAACAGTGAAAGAATTCGCTGAAATACTGCAAGCAGCACTGCAAGGCATCCAATCGATCGGTGAGAGATCATTCGGCAGAGGAGCAGTAGTTGGTGACAAAACGCTTGTTGACGCACTTGCTCCATGTGTAGACTCTTGGTTAGATAGCGCCTCAAACGAAGTAGACGTAAAAACTGCCTTTGAAAAAGGTGCAGAAGCAGCGGTTAAAGGAGCAGAGTACACGAAAGAAATCGTAGCTCGCATGGGCCGCGCTGGTACAGTTGGCGAAAGAAGTTTAGGATACCCTGATGCAGGTGCACATGCGCTTGGAGTTATCTTTACGGAGATTGCAGGTAGTTTGAAATAGGAATGAGAAAGTCCCTCTGTCTTAAGACGGAGGGATTTTTCTGTAGTTTTCGAGAATAATAGTATGTGTCTTTTTGTATCACCAAAAACGACCGATTTTGGTGATACAGAAGGACATAAATCTTGTTTTTTGTTATGTCTTCATTTACAACGGTTTTCAAAGGAGATATTCTTAGTAAGAAATTATATTGAAAAGAGGTTTTGATTGTATATGATGAAGCTTATTAATCGCTAATTAAAATTCAAACGAATTTTATACTGTAAAAGGTCAAATTAAGGACAATTCCTTGATTTTATTTGTTATACCCTTTTACTAGTAGCGGTTAGAAGACATTATATCTTATCAAAAAATTTCATGTTATTTCACGATATCTATTCTTTCGGGATAGGTGTATTTATAATAGACAGAAATTTGACCATGAGAAGATGTTTCTTCTTGTGGTCTTTTTTTTGTCGTTTTTTGATTCCGGAAGCATGTTTTTATGCCGTTACACCTATTATAAGGCGGTGATTAACGAAAACTTAGTAGTAGATTGTTGTAAGAAATATACACTCTTTTTAGGAAAATATAATAAAAAATGGAGGATTTATCATGAATGAATATCAATTAATTAGCGACTAAATTAATGAATCATATCATTAAAAAATACGAGAAGAATTATAATTTTATATACTTATTCGCGAATGATACGGTGTTAGAATTTTATCCTAAATTTGGTTTTGAAAAGGTGCAAGAAAGTAGCTTCAGCTTGAAGGTTTCAAATATGATACGTCAAATAGATAAAAAGTAAGATTTACGAAAGTTAGATGTTAATAATCAGGCTGATTTTGAGCTGATGAAGGAATATGAAGCCGAAAGAATTCCGGTGTCTTCTAGATTAGGTTTGAAAAATAGTAACATTATTCACTTTAATATATTAATTATTTTTTGTTGTCTTGTTAGTTAAAGGGGTACTTAGTACAAAAAATAACCGTAGATAGTAGCACGAACACTGTTCTTGTTATAATTAATTTTTTTCAGAACGTCTATAATCCTCTTTTAAAAAATATATGTAAATATAATAAAAAACGAATGATTAATAGAAATATTCGTTTTTTATCGGACTTCTTTTTATTGTACTTTTATTTTCTTTATGAGTTATTGGAAAAATAATTATCTATATAAGTCTTTATTTTTTCAAAATTCTTTTCCATAAATAAGATTGCTGGTACTTCAATTATTGGAAGATTATTTTCATTATCAAAAGCTGGACACGGTTTGGGAACTACCAAATAGTCAACTGAGTTTTTATCCCTAATATAATTAATTGAGACATCATAATACTTAGAGAAATATTCCTTCAAATCATCCTGATTCCTTAAAAATGGTAGAGAAAATATTGAACCATAATTTATACCAGCGTCGACAATTAATACAAAGCATATTTTTTTCATGATACACCCTCCTCATATAATAAGTTTTAAGTTAATAACTGTTCCTTGAAAATTAAATAGTTTTTATCTTCAAGAGCTACATCAAAAAATGATGTATGGGTAAAATTTAGTCTTGGATACTGGGGGATTTCCCTAGATAATGGAGGTATAGAAATGGATCCATCGGGAATATGCTTACTCCCCCTGTAGTTCGACCACGTTAAAAGACTGTGACCCAGACCAAAATGCACTGCATACGCACAAGCTGTATCGGTTTCCTTCATTTACCTCTCATAGTGGTGGGAGGGCAGCTAAAAAGAAGTCCTGGTGGAAGTTTTGGAAATTAGTGTAAATGTCAAGATAAACATGTACATTTTCGCTTGTTTAAGCATGTACAAAATCAATCATTTTCTTTGCTAAAATGATCTTTAATTCGATAGGATTGTCCTACAATACTGACCACCGTGGCATGATGTAAGACACGATCTAGTATGGCATTGGCGAGTTTAGGGTCCTGGAATACTTCGTCCCAAGACTTGAAGTTGATATTGGTCGTTAGGATGGTACTACGCTTTTCATAACGCATATCGATTAATTGAAAGAATAATTTTGCATCCTCCGGATCAATAGGCAAGTACCCAATTTCATCAATAATAAGTAATTTGTATTTTGTATAGTGCTTTAAACGAGATTCTAGGCGATTCTCAATCTTGGCACGTTTTAAATTTTGAAGTAAATCATGACATTTAATAAAATAAGTACTTGTTCGCTTTTTAGCTGCTGCTATACCAATAGACGTGGCCAAATGGGTCTTACCAACACCACTAGGTCCTAAAAATACTATGTTTTCTTGTTGCTCTAAGAAACGTAGAGAAATAAAATCTAAGATTTGTTGTTTATTAATACTCGGCTGGAATTCGAAATCAAACTCATCAACCTCCTTTCTATGAGGAAATGCGCCCATTTTCACCATAGAATGAATCATATTTTGTTCTCGTACATCAATCTCATAGTTTGTCAGTTTAACAAGTGTCTCTACGAAGGATAATTCATTATTAATGCTAAAATCGACTACGTCACCTAAATGTTGTGCCATTTGTTTTAATTTTAAATACTCTAGGTTTGTTGTTAATTGTTGATAGCTATTCTTCATTTCTATATACCTCACCAATTACTGATAAATTTTGTTTCGCCAAATTGTCAATGTTCGGATATTTAGGTAGTGACTTAGCCAATGCTTTTTTATAATGTTCTTCTTTATAATTGAGCTTAGATTGGCTGATTTTATGTTGTACAATTAACTTCATGTTATGATAAACATATATTTGATTATCATATACTTGTAAACCGACGGTTTTACCTTGATATTCAGCTGGAACTGAGTATTGATTCGATTTGTAAGATATCATGCCTGATGTATTAACTTTTACAAGTTTATGCTTAATCATATAGGAATCTCTTATCGCGCTCTTCGGGAGTGGTTGTAGGAGATTCTTTTCCTGTTTTAGGGCAAACACTGGAATCTTACCAGTCCCTTGATGAAATGTTTGATTAATTCTTGCACATAATTTTTGCACAAATTCATGTAATTCTTCAAAAGTGAATCTTCCTTGATAAGCATGAATTTCGTCTAGAAGTTTCATTGGCGCTTCTACTTTCCCTTTGGTATTTGGTCGCCCTGCGATACAAGGTTGTACCTTAAATCCAAAATCTTGAGCGAATTGGGCAAACTTATTGTTAATCGTTCCTGTAAAGTGTTCTGTTCGAGCTTCATCCATTACCGTCTTCATATTATCCGTGACAATTACCTTCGGTACACCACCAAACATTTCAAATGCCTCTGTCATAAATGACATTAAAACACTTTGTGATTTTGAAATATTCAAATGAAAAACTTTAAATCTCGAGTAGGACAATAAAAGTACAGCTACATTCACATATACGATTTCGCCACTTTTGGTTTCAAATCGTATGCTTTCTTTCCAATCTAATTGAGCTTGTTCTCCTGGAGGTGTCTCATAACGGACACCCACTGAATGACCTGATAAAATACGCTTCCCCTCATCAAAATATGTTCTAAATTCAGGCTTTCTATTAATATAAGCACGAAATGCAGACTGTGAACATTTTAAACCGTGATTGTCTGTTAGATACTGCCATAACACTCGTTTGTAGTAGAAGATTTGTTTAGAATCACTAGATAAAAGAGCTGCAATCACTTCATAATATGTATCGATTTTCGATGTTTTATTTTTTGTCCCTTTTGGTGTAAAACCATTCAAATACTTATCTATGGTACGCCGATCCACATTCAATTCTCTGGCTAATTGACTTTTATTTATCTTCATTTTTAAGTTCCCCATTAGTTTTTTAAAATTTGGTAAGTCTGAAAGACTTTTAACCTCAAATTCTGTTTGAATATCTAGCTTAATATACATACTAACCACCTCAGAGTCAGTATGGAGAATCCAATTGAAAATGTACATATTTATTCAAGCGTTAATGTACATATTTAAGTTAGCATTTATAATTAGTATCATTTTTTAATTAATACAAGTAAAAGAGACCTTATAGGGTATTTTACTGTTTTCGCTCACATGGATTGTCTTATACATCTAAGTTGTTTCTACATAAATATCTGTAATCTCACCTATTACTATATCTTTAAAAAATTTCCAACAGAACCAATAAACCGTTATAAAAAGTATTTAAAATAATAACAAATAGGTATAATAATTCCCACTATAGAAAATACAATACTTCCTAAATTAAATGCAGAAAGTTTCGCACGATGAACTTGAATTTCACCTAAATCTACCCCTCCACTAAAATGCTTATCCATAACTTTAGCGACGTTTTGTTGTTGATTAACAAAATAAGGTATTAGCCATATACAGCAGAATAAAATAATACTACCAAAAAAGAGTGTGTCAATAATTGAAGCTCTCCAATTTAATGAAGTAATGACTATGAGAACAAATTCTCCTACCATAACAATTACCATAGTTACTACATATCTGGATTTTTCAGAAACGTTTTTAAATACAGTCTCGTCCAGAATTTTTTCTATTTTAGTCCATATTAAACTGATTAACACGATTAGGCTAATTAAGAAAATAGTAAATAAAGCTTTAACTAAAAGATACTCAAACACTACCGACACCACCTAATAATTTCTAAATTAGAATGTAAAGTTGATTTTTTTAACTCTATTAAAAGATTAAATTCAATAATCTATTAACTAGCTTATCGAAAAATTTATTGATTTAAAGATACAACGCTATATGTATTAGTTATATAGGATAAGCTCTCCCAAAATTCCTTTTCTAATATATATATCTTCTAATCGTTGTTGGACTTCAATTGTCTAAATATTTTATTTAGCACTTTATATTACTTAAGGGTTCGAATTTTCTGAATTAAAATTCCGTGATATTGTTAAGAAAATAATTATTATTATGATATCTGGATGTAATTGCTGCTAATGCTTTATCTTCAAGGGAAAATATAAGTTTTTCGTTACCATAATACTAATAACAACCTAACAAACTGAATATTTACCAGAAAATACTAAAATGTATCCCTCAGCAATTTACAGTATAATACACTTTTAGAAAAAAATCGAATATTTAAGTATTTCCTTATTAATAATATGAATTAATAGAATGTTTATATTATTATACGGATTAAAGATAGCTCAGCTGTGGTGATCTTTATTCATTTTTTCTAGAGTTTATATTAACTTAGCAAACTTTGTAACAGAACCATATATAAGAGCAAATATGATAAAAGCAATATCACAAGTTTTTTATTTTTATACAGTAACCATTTGTTAGCCAATCCCTTCTCTTGATTCGGAATATTCTGTTGTTTTTTATCGATTTACAATTAGAGGTTGAACTATTATATAATTTACAGAATTATGATAATTTTTAGGTAAATAGAAGTAGTTGAGGAGGACGTAGTGATATGAGCACAAATATTTTAATGTATGAAGCAGTTATGCAACAACTTAATGATTTTTATCAAATGATGTTGTCGCAGCAAATTGAATAAGCATGAAAAAGTTAGTGATTATTTCGATGTATGTTACGAAGCGAAACAAAAACTACTAAGCAAAGGGGCGTTAAAATAATGAAGAAGCTTATATTAGCGACGTTAGGATTAGTGATAGTATTATCATTTAGTAACAATACAGGTGATACACAACATGCTCTAAAAAAGGAAGAAATTATACAATATTCACATGCTGATCATTTTTAATATCTCATTAACAAAGGGACTCCAATTATGGAGTCCCTTTGTTAATGAGATATTGCTTTAGTTTATCTAATTGTAATAATGTTTGTAAAAAGTGTAGATATTTTCTAAATTTGCAGAGGTAATTATTTGTTAATCTTTTAAAACATTGGCTTAGTAATACCGAGGGTTATTATAGATATATTAATCATATAATTTGTCCATATCAAAATGAACGTTTTTTGCATCTAATATATTGTAAATATATTTTATTTTGGAAGGATCTGATTATATGGCTCATAAATCTACTGGAGTGTTTCGAGTTCCAGTTTCTGAAAATGGGATTATTCCAACTGCTCTCAACATTATGTTAAACAATGATTCACGCTGCCATACTAGTAATGTAACGGTAACTGTTAAGAGAAGTCGAAACACCTTTTTCCCAACTCAAAATGAATTAGTTGAAATCTCTCGTACTTTTGTTTCTTTAGAACCAAACAGAACAACTAAGATTGTGTTGTTTACTCCAGAATTTCAAGTAGAAGATTTCCTTGATGTCATCATTAGTGGAAATAAAGAGGATGTTAAGGATGTTCTTGTATATTCTTTCTTAGCAGATTCAGTAGGTCACAATCTGCCATCTACTGTTTTCAGAAATGCAGAATACACTTTTGCTTGCTGACACTGTGATGATGTATTCTTTCCTGTCGTATATCTGAATTGAAATGTTACAAGTAGCACTTCACGGCATACAATCTATCGGTGAAAGATCATTCGGCAGAGGAGCGGTAGTTGGTGAAAAAAGTTTAGGATATCCAGATGCAGGTGCACATACGCTTTGGGTTATCTTTACGGAAATTTTAGGTAGTTTGAAATAGAAATTAGAAGATCCCTTCTACCTTAAGGTGGAGGGGTTTTCTTAATATTGTTTTTTGATATATATTGCTAAGTATGTTCCCATAATTCATTCTATTGTATTGAGAATAATGTCATCTACATCAAAAAAACGGCTTATAAAAGGAACTAGTATTTGAAGGAGTTCCACCTCAAACATACTCCAATGCATATAAATATGTTTGAGGTGGATTTATTAACGAATTTTATATAGCATGAATGAAAATGGGATAAATAAAACAATGTTTCTTAGTATGTTTTTAAGAATTAATTGAGCAGGTCCTTTTGAAAATAAAAAAAGACACCCTAAGGTGCCTTCCTCTGAATTAAAACAATAATATGGTTCTAAGTTTAAAAACTATTGGGATTTTTCCTGTGAGTTTTATAAGTAGTTTTTAAGAAATTATGAGTGGTTATTTTTGTTTTCGAAATATTCTTCTTTAATTATTTGTAATTTTTTTTCGTTTTTTGTTAATTCAAATATAAATAATGATTTTCTCATGTTATTAGCAACATCTTCTTCATTATATTGTTTAAGCTTTAATAAATTTGAACCTTTTCCATAGTATAGTTCACCCAATAAGTAAAAAGTATTTAGATTAATAGCTAATTGGATACCCTTATCAATGTATTTTATTGCTTCTTCGTATTGATATGTGTAACTTAAATTTTTTGCTAAATTATAAATGATTTTCAATTTAATTTCTTTATCTCTAGGAAAATCTAATTTGTTAAAATTATTTAAACATCTTTTAAGGATAGTAATACTTTTTTTGTATTCTTTATTTTCTGCATGAAGTATAGCCATTGTATGTAGAATATCTATTTCTCTCTCTGATAAAAAATCAATATTGGTTACAGTTAGTTTTAGTGCATTATTTAAAAGAGTTAAAGCCACTTTTGTTGAGTTATTCACACAATATATAGCAATTGCTTCATGCCATATTAGAAATTGTTTATCTTCTTTTGTTTGAAAATTATTTGTGTATTTTTCTCTTGTTACTATTTCATAAAGCTCTTTATATTGATGTTGCCTTATGCAATCCCTCATTACGTATTTTACGTTTTCTGTATATTTTAATTTCTTGTTTTGAGTTAGTGCAAATATACTATTTGGATCAACACCGAGTCTTTCTGATAATTGATATAACAATATGCTAGATGGATAAATCATACCTTTTTCGATCTTACTAATTTGACTTTGTGAACATATTCCGTGACATAAGTCGGATTGTGATATATTTTTTTTAATTCTAAGTTCTTTAATGGTAATACCCAAATCGTTAAATTCCATTTTTTCACCTACTATTTAGCACTTTATTAATATAAGAACATTCTCTAACCTTAATGTAATGTAAAGTTAATATAGTTGCAATTATTGTTTTAAAGGGCTTATCGTTTCTATAAGATGGTAAGATTTTTTTATGTACAAAAAAGACACTCTAAGGTGCCTTCTTGCGATTTGCTCCATTGTAATATGGTATTGGATGCCAGTCCAATTATTATTTTACCATGTTAAATAGTTTCGGTTATTGAGAAAAAAGACAACTCATTATTTGAATGCAAAAAGTCCTAGGGGGACTAGGACTTTTTACTAGAATGAATATGATTTAAAAAAGGACTTATATAACGTAACATATGAATGTTTCGTAAATGTATCAAAAAAGTGAACAAAAGCGTTAATTTAAATAAAAAAAGCTCCGCGATAAAAGCTGCGGAGCTTCATAAGGTCGAGTTATGTCGTACTCACAAGGGATTTTAACATGAATGTTGTGGTGAAAATACTGGTAAATTTATCCCGTAAAACCCCCACTGATTAGAGTTTCACTTCATTCGAAGGAATTCATGTTTTATAAATTAGATTATGAGAGTTGATATTCTCCATATTGACCAGAAAAGAACTAAAAATTCTAGTGAAATTCCAAGTGTTCGTTTCCTAGTTTTTTGAAATTCTTTTATTAAATAGCCAACAGCACTAATTGCTATAAGAATGAAAAGAATAAGTTCGAGTGTAACTGGCATTTTATCTACTCCTAATACTGTAGTTTATTATATAAAGATTATAAGATGTTTTTGTGGCTAGTGGTGAAAAATTCAATAGAATTATTTCTAAATGGAGTAAATCTTTCAACGGACCAATCAAAGGTCAATACAAAAAGTGTTATACAATATACGCATGGAGAGTCGTGGGGCTAAAGAAATATTGGAGTATAAAGAGTTGTTAGATCAAAGGATTATTACCGAAGAAGAGTTCGAAGTGTAGAAAAAAGTAATTATTAGGTATATAGATGAAACGCTCAGATGAGCGTTTTTTTATTTATATATTCGCAAGTAAAATAACATAATATCACTATGAATCCTTATAACAATATGAATTTTTGCATATTTTAAAATTTAATATATCCCTTAAAAAGTTTTAATTGTATAATATATTTTGTCATATTTTTAGATTTTTCGACATAAACCAACAAAAATAGAGAGCGTATTGGGAGAAGACATTATGTATACAAAACTATTAAAATCAATTACATCATTATCACTTATTGGTGGTGCGTTGTTATATACAAATGGCAGCGATGTAAAAGCTGCTGAAGTGGGTGTTTTTTCTGATGTGCCGACATCACATTGGTCATATCCTGCGATTAAAGATTTAGCGAGTAAAAATATTATTTCCGGTTATGGAAATGGGATATTTGGTTTTGGAGATGTTGCGACAAGGGAGCAAGTTGCGGCTTTAATTTATCGAGTGTTAGTACCAAATAAACAAGGCGGCTCGTTTAGTAATGATGGAACTCGTTACGTATTAAAGGATGGGTCTACGTTTAAAAATCCTTACGGTGATATTAATCAAAGTTCTACAATGTTCCCAGAAGAGGTATTAACTTTAACAAATTTAGGAGTTTTTAAAGGTGATGAAAATGGCCAATTTAGACCGAAAGCTTCTGTGAATCGTGCAGAAATGGCACAAATTCTTACGAATGCTTTCCATCTTGCGGCAAAACAAAAACATACCTTTAAGGATGTTCCAAATCCATTTTGGGCAGAAAATGCAATTAGTGCGGTGCAGTCAAATGGAATCGCAGATGGCACAGGGAACGGGAATTTTGAACCGTATGGCACAGTAACACGTGAACAGTATGCGCAGTTTTTATATAAAACTTTGAAGTATAAAAATGCTGATGTGAAAGATACAGGAGATGCGGCATTATTAACAGCGTTTAAAGAGGAAGTACAAAAGCGTATTAATACATACGAGACAAATATTACACTGCCATATAAAACGAAAAATAATAATACAGACGAAGTGATGAATACACTTTTTAACGCATATAAAGAAGTGGCAAGTAAGAATGAGTATACAAATAATAATAGATCGAATGTTTCATATGGACTTTCTGGATCACCTGGAAATTATACGTTTACGCTTAAGATTACATATCGTGAAACGAAAGAACAGACGGAATATGTCATGAAACAAGCGAAAGCAATCGTTTCTTCTATCACTCAAGTTGGAATGGATGATCACGAAAAAGTGAAGGCGATTCATGATTACGTAGTAAAGCATGTTTCTTATGATACGTCTTATAAAGCTTACACAGCATATGAAGCACTTGTAAATCGTTCTGCGGTTTGCCAAGGTTACGCACTATTAACTTATCAATTATTAAAAGAAGCAGGAATTGAAAATCATTTCGTGACAGGAACTGGGGACGGACAACCTCATGCTTGGAATTTAGTGAAAATCGAAAACAATTGGTATCACCTTGATACAACATTCGATGATCCGGTGCCAGATGAGCAGGGCCGCGTAACGTATTCGTATTTCAATTTATCAGATGAACAAATCGCAAGAAATCATGAGTGGAACCGTGGAGACTATCCGCAAGCTACAACAAATTATTATAGTACACTGACAAATAAAATTGCGGCAGGTAGTACGAAAACGTCTGCATATCAGCAAATATTAAAAGATACAAAGTTAAACTATTTAGGAAATGAATATATTGCAAATAACTATACTGAATTAAAAAATAAAATGCAGCAGCGTTATAGTGCAAAGCCAGAAAAGATAGAAGTACTTTATAAGCAATCAATGAACGGTGCGCTGCAAGATGTGAAAAATGCAATTGGGGAAATCGGTTATCCGCAAGGGTTCAACCGTGTTTCTTATAAAGCGGAGCCTTACAATGCGAAAGAAGGGTATTCTTTAGTGACGATTACGTTTACGTATTAAGAATGAGAAAAAGCATCTGTTTCAGATGCTTTTTTTTATTATATTGATTCGACAAAATGTGACAGGTGAAAGCGAATTGGTCTGTTATGATAATTTTTGAAATTTTACATTTTGGAGGATTAATCATGAATAAAAAGAAGATTTTCGTTGCGTTAATAGGAATTGTAGCCTTATTTGTAATTATTAATGTAGTTGTTACGAAAGAAAAAACGACATCAACCAGTGAAAAAATGTACTCTGAGAAAGAATATAATAAATTAGTAGATGAACATTTTGAAGAAACGCAAAAGTTGAAAAGTGATATGAGTGTGTTAGAAACTGAAAAAAAATCTCTTGAAGAGCAAATGAAGGCGAAGAATAAGCAAGGGTAAAACAAAAACGCTATCTTTTAAAAAGGTAGCGTTTTTGTTTTGGGTTATAAAGTTATTCCTACATTTGACATATACAGTCTGACTGTATAAAATTAAACTATACAGTTTAACTATATAGTTTAGCTATATAGTTATCGTTACATTGGAGGTCTTTATGAATAGAGATAAAAATTTACCATTAACGGAAACAACGTATTACGTTCTTTTAGCTTTATTAGAGCCAGCTCATGGATATTTAATTATGCAAAAGGTGGAGGAACTGAGTAATCATCAAGTGAAAATCGCAGCGGGTACATTGTATGGTGCGGTGGAAAATTTATTAAAACAAGGGTTAATAGAATCGGTAAAAAGTGAAGATAAAAGAAGAAAAGTGTATGTCATTACGGAACGCGGGAAAGAAGTATTGCATTTAGATTTTATGAGAATGCAGCACATTATTGCGGTTACAAAAAGTTTATTACACGTATAGTTAGGAGGAAACGATGATGTGGAGATTAAAATTCTTTTTAGACTTTGAGAAAGAGGAAAAATGGTTAGAAGAGATGGCTTGGAAAGGCTATCAACTAGAAAGCAATACATTTGGTTATACATTTAGATATACAGAACCGGAAGATGCGACGATTAAAATAGACCATAGAGTATTTAGTAGAAAAAGTGATTTTATTAATTACTGCACATTATTTGAAGATAGTGGTTGGGAGCATATAGCTGGTAATCGGTGGTCAGGTACGCAATATTTTAAAAAGGTAGATGAAGAAAGTGAAGATGACATTTTTTCAGATCCAATGTCACGAGCAGGGAAGTATAAGCGTCTATCTAAAACATTTTTAGAATTAGCGATCTGTTATTTGCCGATATTATTTTTATTTATGTATAGTAATACAATGAATTTAGGAGCCTTTGTAAATCCGAAAGAACTATACTTGACGCCAGGATTATGGGATAAGCAAGGTGTATCATTTCTATGGTCATTCTTATTTGAAACGCCATTTGCATTAATGAGAGGACTTTTTTTGACATTTATCCCCGTTGCGACATGTATGTTTTTCGTTTGCTCGTATAAAGCAAATCGATTGTATGAAGAGAGAAGATGATAGGAGAAATCCCCTTAAAGTAGATGCTTTGAGGGTTTTTTTGAATTTGTAAATGACTCTTCTTAAAATAGATATGAGCTTAGAGAAGGACAATGATGTATTGGAGGTCACCATATCAAAAAAAGAAAATTGTACGTTTAGACGCATTTTAAATACAAAATAACCGATTCCTTATACGTTAAGAAACCGGTTATTTATTCCCCCACTTTTTTAGAGGGCTTTTTCTTATAATGGTCTTAAATGATTGATTTAAGGTTATAAACTTAAATCATAAATAAAATATAGAGTAAAAACTATATACGAAATAAATGTAACGAAAACAAGGAAACATATAAACTGAGAATTAGATACATATTGTTCTATTCTTTTTTTCATGTTAATTCGTATTATTTTTCAAATGTGAAGTATCAATTGGAATTTGAGCTTTCCAAGAACCAATTACTTTTCCAATTCTAGTTATATTTACGTCTAAAGTAAGAGGCTGTTTAAAAACGTCTTTTTCTTCAGTAGTTATAACAAATGTAGCAACACCTTCAGGTCTATCATTATCACGAATGCCTATTTTATCTAACTTTTTACCTGCTGCCATAAGTTCAAAAGGAAGATAATCATCTGAATCATGGATAAATGATAGTCTCCCGTCATTTTTAATCTCAGGGTTTTCCTCTTGTTGCCCATCAATTTTACCATCACTCTCAAGATTTAATCCTGATGTATCAAATTCAAATGGTACTAAACTTCCGTCCGCTTTTTCCATTCTATAATGAACTGATATACGTGAATCTGCGATAAATACTTCTTTGAGATGTACAGTAATACCTTGATCTGTAATTTTTTCATCAATAGGAATATATTTACCATTCTTCATCATATCTTGTGTGATACCATTTTCATCTTTTATTCCTTCATTTACAACTTTATCATTTGTAATTGCATTAGAAAAATAGGAAGCAACATTTGTAGCCGCCACTTGTACTTGTGGAATCATTGCTGTTGTGAAAAGTGCTGCTGCAGCTACTGCTGTATAAATAAAACGTTTTGATTTTTTACTCATGTTTGTAAAGAGTCCCTTCTTTTGTTGTTTTTTGTGATTTATATTAGAAACATTGTCTAACTTGGAACGACTTTCAAATGTTTTCCATGCTTGTTCTATATCAATTTTGATTTCTTGTGGTGAATTTGCAGATTCTTCATCTAGCATTACGTTTTCCCATTGATTTAATTTACTAATTTCTATTAATAAATCTTGGCATGCTTCACATGTATCTAGGTGTTTTGTGAATTCCTTTCTTATATCATGAGAAAGTTCTCCATCAATATATGTTTGAATAAACCCGATATCATAACATTTCATCTGTTATGCCTCCTCCATTTGTTTATAAATCTTGCGAAATTTCATTTTGGCTCGGACCAATAATGTTCCAATAGAAGATATTTCAATTTGAAGTACTTCTGCAATTTCTTTATATTGAAAACCAGAGAATTTCATTAGTAAAAGGGTTCGTTCTCGATCATTCATTTTATTTAGTATCGTTTGGACCTTTGTAATTTCTTCTTTTCTTATCCAATCATCGTCTAATGATGAAACATTTTGTACTTCATGGTATTGTATTTCTTTATCAATCTTCGCTTGCTGCCTTTTTTCAGATCGAAAATGGTTATAGGCTACATAAGTAGAAGATTTAATCAACCATCCAGGTATGTTTTCAATCTCTTTCCAATCACTACGATATAATTGTAAAAATACTTCTTGTGCTAACTCTTCAGCGATAGATTGATCTTTAACAATCCAGATGATTTGTTTCACAGCGTAAGCATAGTACTGCTTAAATAAATCTTCAAAGGTCATATCAGAAGCATGACTTTCTTCATTTTCTATGGTTAACATGTTCGTTTAAACCTCACTTTCAATTTGATACCTGTATTATAGAGAAACCAGAAAAACGGATTTTGTGACAGTTTTTCTGGATATTTTTTATTATGTACTAAAAAAAGCATTCGTCTAATTAAAAGAGAAATGCAAAAAGGAAATGAAAACATAAAAACTATAACTCTTGCAGTAGTTGTCTATTAATGCACAAGAAAACAGTTAGTTTGTTGCCAAACTGTATCTAAACGTACAATTTCACTTCTTCTATTTTCATGAATATGTATAATTACATAAAATTTCAAAGAAAAAGAGAGTATACTTTCATATTGTGTAATAAAGATAAAGCCCGCCTACGGAAATAGGCGGGCTTTTTTTACTTATAAAGAAAAGACAACCTTTAAGGTGTCTTCCTTTTGAAATCTAGGTTGTCCAGTTTGTTTTACTTTGGTGCAATAGCAATATTGTTTGGAATAAAGTTTCACCATATTGCTATTAAACTAAAATATTAAGATTGCACTTAAACGAAATTTATAGCATCGAAGTTCATTTTGGAGGGGGAATGTAATACTACATTTTTAAAGTATTCGTTACACTTGAACCTCTGCACATTGCGTAGAGCTTTTTTCATGAAGAAAGGACACTCACGTGAGTGTCCTTTCGATAGTTTTTAGCAGAAGCAAGCAGCTCCAACGATGATTAATAAAATAAACAATACAACTAATAAAGCAAATCCTCCAGCGAAGCCACAGCCGCCACAACTACCACCAAAGCCCATAACAGTTCCTCCTTTAAATAGGAGGAGAAAAACAAAGGTTCACTCATGTGTTTTAACGGATTCCATTTACTTTATGCTTTTTACGAATAAATGGAGCAGGTCCTTTTCAAAATAGATTTATTCTTAGCAGGAGTTCAAAGGAAAAACAGGAGAATCCATATTATTCTTTAAGAGCGAATAGATAGAAATCCGCTTTTATACCTTTCATTAAAATAATACTAGCATTATATATTATAAGGAATACTTGTCCTTAATTGTAAATGAAAGGGGGGAATTGATATGAGCTATGGCTATGGTCATCCTCCTGGAAGATGTCATAAACATCACAATGAAACTTTGTCAACGGGTGTATTACGTAGACATTCCGCTACGTTATTTCTTACTGTTGAAGCTATGAATGTTGATCCAGATGATACTCGTAGAGTAACAGTTGAAATGTTTGATTGGTCATCTGGTTCTCCGGTATTGTTACCATTAATAGACCCTTCAACACAAACATTGCCACCTAATCGATATGTTACTTTTCGTTCAGCAGCTCTTCCTCCAGCACTTTTTGCTTATGAAGTAAGAATCATTCGTCCGAAAGATAGAGATGTTGTTACGAATGTTTTTGGTCTTAGTGCAATCGTATTTAACCCACAAGAAGGAAACAATGTTTTACAACATGATTTAGAAAAATTAGACCTTAAATAGATTTTATAAAGGTCTATTTATTGAGCATGATTAAAAAAAGAGTAGGATGTAATCCTACTTTTTTTAACGTTAATTAGAATTTTAAAAGAAATCCTTCATTATTTTAGCATCTTTAATATTCACTATCACACCTTCTACCTTATCTTTCTTCTCATCTTTAGCAATCGTAATTTGCTCCTTATTATCAGCCCACACAAGAAATTCTTCTTTTGAGTCATCTTTATATGTAACAGTAATAGTAGAATGTGCAGATTCTCTCTTTTTTTGATCTAGTGTGATTTGTTTAGGAGTGCCTTTTTGGACTGCTGAAACGATAGATTGTATCATTTTTTCGTTGTCTGTTTGAGATTTGGAAGTAGTATGATTTGTTGTTTTCAGTATTTCAATGTCTGTAATATTAGCAGAATTTAATTGAAAGGTATTTTGTTTATGTTCTTGCTTAACTTGTGAAGCTTTATCTGTAGCCGAGGTACTTGTACAACCTATTAAAGTGAAAGATAAAGCGGTTAGAGCGCATATAGATATGATTTTTTTCATAGTATCCCTCCTCAAGCTTAATTATAACAATTTTCTGTTAATTTAGGTGGTTATTGTAAGGAGAAGATGTTTTAAAGTGGTAAATGATGATGTTCATTCTCTATTAAAATTAAAATTCACATAACTTTTTTCATATTTTATGTTTAACATTTCGAAAATGGGTGTACTACATATAATATAACAAATAATTCATTTTAAAGGAGGAAGTTAAAGATGGAAACGAAGTATAGTAAACCTTTTGTATATGAATTTATTACGGAGAAAGAGGTCATGAATGCGGCGAATGATCTCGTGAAAAAAGGAATAGACCAAAAAGATATTTACGTATTAACGCATGAGAAAGATAGGACAGATAGAATTGCGGACAATGCAGACGTGAATACAATTGGGATAAAAGAGGAGGGACTTGGGACAAGCATTATTAACGTCTTTCAAAAAACAGGAGATCAGTTAAGAAATAAAATGCAAGAGTTAGGGCTTAATGAGGAAGAAGCGAACTTTTATGAAGAAAAACTGGATGAAGGGAAAATCTTGTTATTCGTTAAGGATTTAGAAAGAGTCGGTGAATGGTTACAAGAAAGAAGATGCATGTATTCTATTTAAATTTGTATCCTTTAAATCTATAAATCTATTACGAAAAGGAGATTGTAAATATGAGTGAGAACGGACTAAAAGAACAAGTTAAAGGTAAAGTTGAAAAGAAAAAAGGACAAGTAAAAGAAGGAATTGGTGAAGTTACAGAAGATAGAGAGTTGAAAAATGAAGGTAAGTGGGAAAAAACGAAGGGAACGATAAAAGAAAAAGTCGGAAAAGTGAAACAAAAGATAAGTGATGAATTGGATAATAAAGAATAATATATGTTCATCAAGCTTTAGTTACATACTAAAGCTTGATGAATTCAATATAAAACGAATATAGGAGGTTTAATTGTGGGACTTATTATTACGTGTATTGTAGGTGGACTTATTGGTGCGTTAGCTGGAATGATTACAGGAAAAGACTTTCCGTTAGGTATAGTTGGTAACGTGATTGCCGGATTAATCGGATCTTGGGTAGGTAGTGCGTTATTTGGTCATTGGGGTCCTGAATGGGGAGGCATTTTTGTTCTTCCAGCGTTATTAGGTGCAATCGTCTTTATTTTAATCGTTACATTCTTCTCTAGAATGCTGCGGAAAGCGTAAGTATGATAATAAATAGTAATCTTAAGTTTATTATATATAGTTATAAAGTTAATGAACTGATAAAAATACATAAAAAAGCATCCAATTAAACTAATTTGGATGCTTTTTTATGTATTTTACATAGGAATGAGTGGAGGATGAAGAACCCCCCACTCATTAACATTACACTTTCTATTATGTATTAAGCCATCGTTACCTTTTTACAATTATTTATTCTTACGACTTGCCTTGGTTCTATATGAGATAAGTCCTCGCTATTACTTATATCAACTACAATTGTATTCGTTAGTATGTTAATAATGGAACCAACTAATTTTGTAGCATGATCGTGTCGATAAGAAAATTGAACGAAATCTCCCTTTTTAAAGTTGTGCTCTTCCATAGATAGATCCCCCTAAAAATAATGTTTATACATTATACATACACAAAATTATAAGTTTTAAACATTTATTAGTACGATTTAAGTGTTAAGCCGAGAAAGGTGTAGAAAATTTATTTATAATGAAAATAAAAAAATATGTTTAAAACTAATTTTTATGGGTAATTAAATAGTAAAAGTTCGAGATAAGGGGGCGGAAATGATGAATTTGGCAATAAATATTTTGCAAAATGATGTAGGTTATACGGTACAACTTAATGGTGAGATTGATGCGTATACGGCATCAGATTTAAAAAATAAGGTAATGCCTATTACAAGCGAAAAAGAGGTTCATATTGTAGTAGATTTTCATAACGTAGATTATATGGATAGTACAGGCTTAGGAGTTTTTATAGCTTTATTAAAAGCAGTTAAGAAAAATGATGGGAAGCTAGAGTTTACTGGTGTGTCTAAAAGGCTAAAAAGATTATTTGATATTACAGGGCTAACAGAAATATTAAATTTGAATTCCGATTTTGAAAAAGTAGAAAGAAGGTGACTAGGGATGATGGAGAGATTTGAAAAGATAGAAATGAAAATTCCTGCAAAAGCAGAATATGTGGCTATTATTCGTTTAACAATGGCTGGTGTTGCGAATCGAATGGGCTTTGCTTATGACGATATAGAAGATATGAAAATTGCTATTAGTGAAGCTTGTACAAACATTGTACAACATGCATACAAAGAAGACGTTGGAGAAATTACAATTGTCTTCGGGCTATATGAAGATCGATTAGAAATTATGGCTGCGGATAATGGGGTTAGCTTTGATTTTAATAGCTTAAAAAGGAAAGTTGGTCCGTATGATATTAGTAAACCAGTAGAACATTTGCCGGAAAATGGTTTAGGTTTATATTTAATCAATACGTTAATGGATGATATACAAATTATGCATGATGAGGGCATGACAGTTTTAATGACAAAATATATACAAAGAGAGCAGGTGGAGAATGATGGAAATCCAATCTCAACCTACAAATCTTACTAAAGAAGACGTTATTAAACTAATTGCAGACTTCCAACAAAACCAATGTGATGAAGCACAGGAAAGATTGGTTAATCACTATAAAAATCTTGTATACTCCATTGCATATCGCTATTCAAAAGGCGGGCCTATGCATGAGGATATTATACAAGTAGGGATGTTAGGGCTCTTAGGCGCAATAAGAAGGTATGATTATTCGATAGGGAATGCTTTTGAGCCGTTTGCAATACCTACAATAGTAGGCGAAATAAAGAAATATTTACGTGATAAAACTTGGGGTATTCACGTTCCAAGGCGAATTAAAGATTTAGGCGGGAAGATTAAACTTGCTATAGAGGAGCTAACAGATCGTTTCCAGCGTTCACCGAAGATTAAAGAGATTGCAGATCATTTAGGACTATCCGAAGAGGAAGTGCTAGAAATTATGGATGCGAAAAATAATTATCGCGTATCTTCCTTAGATGATGTAGTTGAAAATTCATCTGATGGCAGTTCGGTAGCGAGGATTGAATCTGTAGGTGAAGTAGAGCAAGGATATGAAGAGGCAGAAAGGCGTCTCGTTTTAAAGGATATTTTCAACGTATTAAATGACACAGAAAAGAGTGTTATTCATTATATATTTGGAGAAAATTTAAATCAAAAAGATACAGGGGAACGGTTAGGTATTTCACAAATGCACGTTTCTCGTATTAAAAGACAAGCGATAAGTAAATTGAAGCAAGCAGCATTTTTAGATACATAAAAATTTAAAATCATTATGTTTAAAACATGAGAAAAGGGGTACTTATTAAATATAGGAGGAGATATAAAAATGTCACACGATGTGAAAGAACTAATCGAAGGATTGAATGAAGATTTAGCAGGAGAATACTCAGCAATTATTATGTATAACCATAATGCAGCTACAGTTTCTGGTATATATAGACAAGTGTTAAAACCTTTCTTTGAATCTGAAATTAGTGATGAACAAGGACATGCCCTATATTTAGCGGAGAAAATTAAGACGTTAGGTGGTACACCTACTACAATCCCTTTACGAGTGAAACAAGCAGAAGATGTTAGAGAAATGTTAGAATACGCTAGACAATCAGAATATGAGACAATTAAGCGTTATGAAACGAGAAAAGAACAGGCAGCGAAATTAAATATGACAGAGTTAGTTGTAAAGTTAGAAGATATGATTGCAGATGAAACAAATCATATGGAAGAATTAGATCGTCTTTTAAATGACAAAGCAATGGTATTAAATTAATAGTGGAAATTTATAGAATGAAAGAACAAACTCTCATTTCTGGGGGTTTGTTCTTTTGCTGTATAAAAATTATGTTAGAGTAGGAAATTTTCATTTTGTAACTGAGTATGCAATACTAGAAAATGATAATAGATTTACATTTTAAATAAGAAAAGGGGAAATAACTTGTGTCCATTTTAATTGTCGATGATAATCCGGTTAACATCTTTGTAATTGAAAAAATTTTAAAGCAAGCCGGATATCAGGATCTTGTATCGCTGAATTCTGCACAAGAGCTTTTCGAATACATTCAATTTGGAGAAGATTCTTCCAGGTATAATGAAATTGATTTAATACTGTTAGATATTATGATGCCTGAAATTGATGGACTTGAAGTTTGTAGGCGATTACAAAAAGAGGAGAAGTTTAAAGATATTCCTATTATTTTTGTTACAGCTTTAGAGGATGCCAATAAGTTGGCCGAAGCTCTTGATATGGGGGCAATGGATTATATTACGAAACCTATAAATAAAGTTGAACTATTAGCACGTATGCGTGTAGCGTTACGCTTGAAATCGGAATTAAATTGGCATAAAGAACAAGAAGAAAATCTTCGGAATGAACTAGATTTAGCTACGCAAGTACAAAGAAACTTATTAAGTAGCCCATTAAGAGAAGATTATATAAAAATTGAAGCAAGTTACTTACCTTCATTTAAATTAGCTGGAGATATGTATTATTGGTATAAAATCGATGAAAACCGCTACGGTATTATATTATTAGACGTGATGGGACATGGTATATCTGCTTCATTAGTTTGTATGTTTATTTCGTCTGTATTACGTGAAACGATTAAATCTTTAATCGATCCAGAACTTGTCATTAAAGATTTAAATAAATATATGACTCTTTTACATAATGAGAATGACGATATTCCATATTATTTTACAGCGATATATTTAGTAGTAGATACAGAAAAGAGAACGATTGAATATGTAAATGCAGGGCATCCTTCTGGATACGTTTTAGTCGATGAAACAAATATGTTTGAACTAAATCACGGGAGTTGTGCGGTAGGATTTTTTGATGAAATAAAAGTTAAAAAGACAGTTATACCTTTTGAGAAGAACGCTCAAATCGTATTGTTTACAGATGGTGTTCTTGAAGCAATTGCAAATGATGAATTTGAGGCTGAAGAGAAATTACGTACTTTTACAGAAAGAAAATGGGGAGATTTAGAAGGCGAGATAGAAGGGTTTTACAAGGAAGAACAAAAGAAAGCGCAATCAGATGATATGTGTCTAATTATGATACAAACGAATGCGAAATAAAAAGCGTATGAAATCCAAACAGAGGATTTCATACGCTTTTTATTGTATTTTTTGATAAATTTGTTCGCTAGGATTAAATTGGGTATAATGCGGCATTATATTTGAAAAACGAAGAGTTTCTTTATTTCCTAAACATAGAAAACCATTGTGACCTAAGCTTTCATAAAATAGTTGCTGCACTTGATTTTGAAGTTTACTTGTAAAGTAAATTAAAACGTTACGACAAAGTATAATATGAAACTCGTTAAAAGATTGATCGGTTACTAAATTATGCTGTGCAAAAATAATGTTTTGTAAAAGTGATGGATTAAAATAAGCAAAACGATTATCTGTTGAATAATAGTTAGAAAATGCTTGTGTACCGCCAGCTTGTAAATAATTTTTCGTATAAGTTTGCATTTTATTTAACGGGAGGATAGCTTGTTTTGCTTTTTCTAACACATTTGTATTCATATCTGTTGCGTAAATAACCGACTTTTCACTTAATCCTTCTTCGTGAAGTAAGATGGACATTGATAATACTTCTTCACCAGTTGCGCATCCAGCATGCCAAATTCTAATTTCAGGTTGCTTTTTTAATTCAGGAATAACATGCTCTCTAAGCGCTTTAAAAAAGGCAGGGTTACGGAACATCTCAGTTACATTAATCGAGAAATCATTTAATAACTGTTCTAAAACCCCTTCCTCGTGAATTACTTTTTCAATTAATTTTGAAATGGTAGGGATATTAGAGAGCTGCATTCTATTACAAATTCTTCTATAAATAGATGTGCGAGCATATTGGCGAAAATCAAATCCTGATAGTTTAAATACCGCTTCCAATAGTAATTCAATTTCTAAGTTCGTGCGCTCATCCGTATCTACTGATGGATCAAAATTATAATACTTATTTTCCACTCCAACTAAACCTCACTTATTTTATTAACCATACACTCATTACCGAATAGAGTTGATGTAGATTTAATGGTTTACTTATATAATCTGAAGCGCCAGCAGATAAACATTTTTCCTTATCATTTGGCATTGCTTTAGCAGTTAATGCGATAATAGGTATTTCATTTAACCCTAAGTTCATTCGGATATTTTCCATCGTTTCATAACCGTCCATATTAGGCATCATAATATCCATTAAAATAAGGTCAATATTTGTATTACTTTTTAGTATTTCTAAACACTCTAAGCCGTTTTGGGCAGTAATAATGTTGGCATTTTGTTTTTTTAATGCGTTTTGTAACGCAAATATATTTCGATGATCATCATCGACAATTAAAATGGTTTTCTCTTGGAAGACGTTATTTGTTTCGGGAGTAACGATAGTTTCTTCAACAACTTCAGCAGGAATAACATCTTCTATCGTTGCTGCGACTTCTAAATTGGATAACTGTATATCTGGTAATCCATTTGGAAGGTTAGGAATATATACCGTGAAAGTACTACCTTCTCCTACATTACTCTCTAACGTAATCCAACCACCTAACAATCTAGCAAACTCTTTACAAATAGATAAACCTAATCCTGTACCACCATACTTCCGAATCGTTGCGCCATCTGCCTGTTGAAAGGCTTCGAAAATAAGTTGATGCTGTTCTTTAGCGATACCAATACCAGTATCTTTTACTGAAATTGTAATCCAATCTTTACTTATAGACTGCATATCATGACTTAAATTACTTGTTTCTATCGAATCGAAATGTAAAGAAACGGATCCTTTTTCTGTAAATTTAAATGCATTGGATAATAAGTTTTTAATAATTTGCTCAATCCGTTTTGCATCTGTATAAAACAGATCAGGAATCGTATCACTGTCTTCAATAGTAAATTCGACATTTTTTTGTGCAGCTATATGTAAAAAGTTTTGATGCATATTGGCTGCCATGTCACTTATGTTCGTTGCTTCAAAAATGATGTCTAGTTTGCCTGCTTCTACTTTAGATAAATCGAGTATGTCATTAATTAAAGTAAGTAAGTCTTTCCCTGATGAATGAATGACAGTTGCTAATTCAATCTCATCGTCGGATAAATTGTTATTATGATTTTCTCTTAACATTTCAGATAATAGTAAAATACTATTTAACGGTGTGCGTAATTCATGTGACATATTTGCTAGGAACTCAGATTTGTATTTTGAGCTGCGTAACAACTCGCTTGCTTTTTCTTCTAATTCTGATTTAGTAATTTGTAAGTCAGCTGTTTTCTGCTCAGCCTCTTCAGTTCTAGACTCTAATTGTTCATTCGTTGTTCGTAATTCTTCTGCTTGCATTTGTAGTTCTTCCGCTTGCGTTTGCAATTCTTCTGATTGAACTTGTAACTCTTCTGTCATTGCTTGTGATTCATGTAAAAGAGTTTGAATTCGCATACGTCCCATAATGCTATGGATTGTTAAACCTAGATTATCAACGGTTTGTTGAATTAAATCTTGATGTAAATCTGAAATCTCAGTTACACTTACTAACTCCATTACTGCGATCACTTTATCCTCAAATAAGATAGGGATGATTAATAGATTTTTAGGACGTATTTCTAATACTCCGCTAGTGACATAACGAAACTCTTCGGGTATATCCCTGAGAATAAAACTTTTCTTTTCTAAGGCAGACTGTCCAATAAAACCTTCACCCATTTGAATGGATTGTTTCCCAATATCAGCACCTTGATCGGCGAAAGAAGCTTTCTTCACATAGTAGACAGTGTCTTCAATTTCTTCACGTACATAAAATGCTCCGCAAGAAGTTTGCGTTTTTTGTATAATTCCACTAAGAATTTTTTTACCTAACATCTCAATAGAAGATACACCTTGATACATTAAAATTAATTCTGCAAGCTCAGTTTGTAACCATTCTCTTTTCGATATTTCGTCTAGTAAGTGATTCGTTGTATGAGCAAGATCTTTTATTTCATCACGTGTGTTTACATGAATTCTTTCCGTGATTTTTTCTTTAGAAGAAATGGATTTAATAGCTTGAATTACATTTTTAATCGTTTTTGTAATGGAATTCGAAATATAGAGTGAAATGATAATAGAAATACAAGAAAGTAAGAACAATAAACTGTATAACCAAATTTCTAATTTATTATTTTCAGTATCTAATTGTGCTGCTCTTTTTTTCGTTAATTGCTCCTCAGTGCTACGGAAGTTAGTTACCTGTGACTGTAATGACTGAATTTGAGTCGTGTCGATTGTTTGTACATTATTACTATTATGATTTGCAATTAACGGGTGAATCTCTTTATTTATCCAACTAATAATATTTTCGTTAATCTGTTTTAATTTTTCTTGCTGAGATGGGTTATCCTCTAATAATGAGAAAAGATCTTGATAATGCTTTTCGTAATCCTTTTCCGCAGAATTAAGAGATTGTACGTAATTTGGATTATTAGAAATGATAAACCCTTTCGCTTTATTTTCAATTGTTAGTAAATCTTTCTCCACTTGATTTGTTAAATTGAGAACTTTAAAATCGTGATCAATAATAAAATTACGAGATTTTTGTAAATTAGAAATCTCATTGTTCAACATAATGAAAGAAACAAGTAAGAACAAAATGATAACTAAATAACCAGCCATAATTTTGTAGCGAATACTAAATTTTGCTTTCGAGTTCATTAAAAATTCCTACCTTCAAGGTTATTAAAACTTTTCTATTTTAAAGAATGAAAAACGTAATATATATTATATCAGTTTTCATAAGGCTAAACTAGAAATCCCCCTATTGTATTAGGGGGTTCTTTTTTAATAGGGGAAATCATTTTGAAATATAAAAACATATATGAAAGGTAGTAAACGAGGGAATAGAGGATAACAAATATTCTAAGAAGGGAAGAGTGTTCTTAAAGCTCTTTTTGCATCTATTCCTTCAAAAATAAATAATACAAGATCTCTCTTTTTTACAGTAAGGAAAAAGGATACTAGAGTGCTTAAGTTTTTAATAGAAGTAAGTGCTCCGTGTTTACCTATAAATACATTCGTTTGAAATGTTGTCATTAAAGCATAAAAATGATGAATCTGCGTTATTGTAGGTATTTCATTATAAGAAATAGTAGTAGAGTGAATGGCGTTCATCGTAATATTCCTTTCCATATAGTAAGCATAACAATATAAACATACCCGTTTTAAAAAATGTTAAACACATAAATAAGAAAAAATATAATTATAGTTTTTACGTTTAGAAAAGGTTAGGAAGGGTATACATATACTACAAAGAGATTGACTGAAGATGAATTGTAAGATGTCTATGTTTAGTAGATTAGTCTATCAAAATATACTTTTACTTTAAATAAAAAGGAGCCTGGTATACATGAATGAAATGATGATTAATATTACATTTGATTTAATTTACTTGTTAAGTAGTTCACTTGTAGTGCTTTTACTATTCGCTTTTTTCATAAATGGTTATGTTAATAAGAAAATTAGTGTATACAGAAATGAAGAAAAATAAAAATACATTATATAAAACTTTAGGAGGTTAATAGTTATGAATGTAGATAGAAAAATAGTAGGTGTTTTTAGAACAATTGATGATGCAGCACTCGTTATTAATGAATTAAATGATAAAGGATATTCAGCAGATAACATTTCAGCTATTGCGAAAGATCAAAAGGAAATTGAACATCTAGAAGAAAAATCGGGTGAAAAAGTGAATAGCGAAACTGCACATAAAGCAGATATCTTTTCAGCGACAGGGCTTGTAGCTGGAGGAGTAGCAGGCGGGCTCGGTGGTTTATTAACAGGTCTTGGTATACTTGCCGTATCTGGAATGGGTCCAATTGTAGCAGCAGGACCAATCGCAGCAGCTATTGGAGGAGCCGGTATTGGCGGAGGAGCTGGAAGTTTAATAGGAGCATTTATCGGCTTAGGAATCCCTGAAGACCATGCTAAAAAGTATGAAGAATATATTTACGATGGAAATATATTAATTTTAGTAGATGCAAAATTAGATGATAAGTTAGAAATCTATAAAATATTTGATAAGCATAATGCCTATAACTCTGATTTCTTTAAATAAAATGTAAACAAAGTGAATATCGTTTTTGATCTTACAACTTTGGCGCGGCCGAGGAGTCGTATGACTATAAGAGAGGAAGGGCTTATAGTAAAAGATCAAGTCCTATTATGATATTGAGAAGGGAAGAGGTGTCTATTCGTGATTGTAAAAATATTAAAGGATAGTAGTAATAGTTTCCTTTGCACAGTTCAAAATAAAAATGGAGATCAGTATGTGAAAAAATGGTTTAGTAAACATGAAAATAATAAAGAATTAGGGCGACCAACTTTTAAAGAAGTAGAAAAGGATTGGAAAGAAAATAGAGACTCGTTTATGTATCCAAATATTAAAGCGCTTTATTAAAATGAAACATAAAGCGCATTTTATTATTACAAAATTGTCACACTCCTGTAAGGTAATTCAATAGATTAGTTACTTTTTCCATGTCATAATAAAGACATAAGAAAGCTAATTAAAACTACAACTTATTAGGAGAGTGTCAGTCATGATTGTAACAACAACTTCTGGAATTCAAGGTAAAGAAATTATTGAGTATATTGATATTGTAAATGGTGAAGCGATTATGGGTGCAAACATTGTCCGAGATTTATTCGCTTCCGTTCGTGATGTTGTCGGTGGTCGTGCTGGTGCTTACGAAAGTAAATTAAAAGACGCACGTGATATTGCAATGGATGAAATGAAAGAACTTGCACGACAAAAAGGTGCGAACGCTATCGTTGGTATTGACGTAGATTATGAAGTTGTTCGTGATGGAATGTTAATGGTTGCTGTAAGTGGTACAGCTGTACGTATATAAGTAAATAAAAAACAGGCTCACCCCTTGAAGTTTATGCTTTGAGGGTTTTTTTTGTTTTTAAGTTGTAGAAGTAAACTCCAGTTGCAAGGGTAAAATGAAAAAGAGACAGTGATGCTACATATATGTAGTGTGAGTGCAAACTTTATAATAAATAATAAAGTTGTTATTTGAGATAATGGAAGAATTAGTGGTATAAATAACTTTATAGATAATAATCACAATAGAGAAGACAGAATGTTCATGGATGGAATGGTTAAGGGGATTTTCCAATCTGTAATAAAAAACGGAGGTACCGAGAACGTTTTACAGATGTCTACTACATAAAATTTATAATGGATTGGGGGCAATTTTTATGTTTTGGTTAGGATGTTTTTTAGGATACATTGTAGGTTCTGTTATTACATGTGCGCTACTTTACTTTGGATATAGATCCAATGAAAATAAAAAAGCGGATATGCAAAAAGGGGAGGAGAGAAAAATCAATAAAAGAGGTGTATAGTAGGCGAAAGGTAAGGTGATAACATTGATGCAAAAATAAAGGACAGTTACATATTTCATATGATTACTATGTACTGTCCCGCTTATTCCTTTTGGATTAGGAAAAATTGTTTCCTGTCTTGCTATAAAATTCATAGGCAAAAAAACCAAATAAATAGCCTATTCCGGATCCTAAACTAATTGAAAGTAGTAAAGAATCAGGAGAAAATATGCCGACAATAATACCGATCAAACACCCTAAAAGCATTGCCATTGGTATTAAACTGTCTAATAAAATTTGAGTGTTTTTTGATTTTTTCTTACCTAATTTGCCGTGCTTATATTTATGTTCCAATCTTTTTATTACAAATACTACAATTCCCCCGACTAGTATAATAGGCCAAATTGCCGAAATGAACCACATGTTAGAAGCTCCATTCGTTTTTTAATTAAATTATACCATATATTAACATTTTAAATTTAAGCGGAGAAAAGGTCTTCTGCATTTCTTCTCCTTTTATTCATGACTAAAGTTAATAGGAGTAAAATTAAGCTTAAAAGTGCCATTATAATAAAAACTTGCGTATAACTATCAAAATAGTCACGAGCTATCCCAGCTAGGACAGGAATGAATCCGCCCATAATATATCCTCCTGATTGCATCATAGCAGTCCATGCACTTGCATCTTCTGAAGTTTTTGTTTCATATAGCGGCAGCATAAGAGCGAGTGGAAATACGCCGCCGAGCCCGATACCTAGTAAAATAGAAGGGATCCATGGTGTAGTTAGTGGGTAAATCATAAGCGATAAACCTACGATTACAAAGCATATACTCCCTAATAACCAAAGTGCTCTGTTTTTATAAATATCCGCTAATGTCGGAATTAAAAAGCTACATATCATTTGGATCACGGTAAAAACAGTTATAAGAGTACCTGCTTGCTTACTACTCACACCCATACTTTGATTTGCCGGCGCAAGCCAAGTCGTAATGGAATAAAAGATTCCTGATTGTAGCCCGAAAAGGATTGTAAATAACCATGCTTTTTTATTTCTTAAAGGCAATTTATTATTCTTTTATTTTGTGTGTTCGTCTTCTTTTTTCGTTTCATAACAGGATACCAAAACATAATAGCGATAATAGTTAGTGCACCCCAAAAAGCGAGTGCCATATTCCAAGATCTTTTTAATACATGTTGTAAAGGGATTGTTAAACCTGCACTTAAAGAAGCGCCAGTTCCCATACCTACTGAATATATGCCAATCATTAAGCCAATTTTTGTAGGGAATTTTTCTTTAATAAAACCTGATAGTAAAGGACCTGCAAGTGCAATTCCAATACCGATAAATAAAGAACTCGCGAATAATGTGGAAATGGAAAAGGTAAAAGCTCTCATACATGTTGCCAAGCCGATTAAAATAAGACAAGTCATAATTGATTTTTCTGCCCCGTATTTTTTAATTACCTTCCCAGTCAGTAAGGCGAATGTCCCCATACAAAAAACAGGAATAGCTGTTAAAAAACTAACGGAAAAATTGCTTATATTTAAGTCTTGTCGGATTGTTTCTAATAAAGGTGAAACAGATGTAATTCCGATACGTAAATTAATGGAAACAAAAAATAGTGCTAGTATATACAAATAAGTTCGTTCTTGCTGTTTCAATTTCATTTTCTCCTTTCTTAAACATCAGATGTTATTGAGTATATCATCTGACGTTTTTGTGTAATAGATAAGGAGCTTATTTCAGCTCCAAATTTTGAACAGCGTATGTTCGCGCCTCTTCGGTATTTTGCTTTAAAATAGCTTGGAATAACTTTTCATGAATGCCAGAGTTGTCTTCATAGTTCGCTGTATGTAATATTAATTGACTTAAAATATGGCGAAGGGCAGGTACGAAAGATTGATACAAATCAAATAGAACTTCGTTTTTGCTCGCCTTTGCAATGGCTAGATGAAACTGAATGTCTGCATCTATGTATGCTACATAATTTCCTTCTTGAAGGGCATTTTTTCTTTTATTCAAATGTCCTTTTAAATATAAAAGATCCTCTTCGCTTCGGCGTTGTGCCGCTAACATTGCTACTTCTTTATCTAACATATTTCGTGCTTCATACACATGATTTATATTAGCTGCTTGCAGTCTTTTTTCAAATGAATCTTGCGTTGTATTTAATGAGACAATACGAGTGCCTTGTCCTTGTCGAACTTCTAATACGCCAGCATGTACTAATATCTTTATACTCTCTCGCAGCGTTGAACGTCCTACCCCTAGCTCTTCCATTAATTGCGGCTCTGTAGGGAGGCGATCACCAACTTCATACTCGCCAGAAAAGATTTTCTCTTGTAGACGTTCCAATACTTCATCGACTAATTTTCGCCGAGAAACTTTTGAAAAGGATTTCTTTTCGTTCATATTCATCTGCTCATCTCCTGTTATATTCGTTTTTATGATAACCAATTTAAGTTGTGTTGACAATGTTATTTTTTAGGTAGTTGAAGCCGAGATACTAAAAGAGATTCTTTTATGGCATTCAATAACTCGTCAAAAACACTTTCCCTTTCGTTTTCTCAGCAGACTGTACAACATCAACTGCCGCTTTCACATCCGCTAATTCATACGTAGAATGGACTTTCATAAAACGTAATTGCTCATTTTCTACTAAACGAATTAAGTGACGAAACGTTTCTTGCCATTTATATGGTGACACTTCATCATTCCAATGTCGTAAATGAAATATGTTTGCGTGCACTTTTGCTTTTGTGACAATCTCGGCCCAGTTCACTTGTATTCCTGATAGAAGACCGATCGTTAAAAAATGCCCGTTTGGACGTAAGGAAAAAGCTAATTCATTTCCATCCGGTCCTCCGATAGAATCAATCGCAGCATCCGCACCAATCCCGTTTGTTAATTCCATAACAGTTTCATAAAGCGGGGCAGTGGAAGTATCAATTACATATGCAGCACCAAGGCGCAGTAATTCTTCTGTATGCTTATTATTTCTTGTAACGGCAATTAATCGGAAATTTAAAATTTGGGATAACTGCGCAAATAGATGTCCAATAGCGGACCCACAAGCATTCACTAATAAAACGTCATTACGCTGTAAGTTTAACGTTTCTGTACAAGTAACCCACGCCGTAAGGGGATTAATATACATTTGTGCCGCTGTGAAATCATCAATGGAATCAGGAATAGGGACTACAAAATCAGCTGATGTCTTCACATATTCTTGCCAAGTACCTTCCCCGCGTAAAGGTAACACTCGTTTACCGATAAGCTCTCGAGAAACAAAAGCGCCAACATTTTCTACAATACCAACACCTTCATAGCCAGGTATGTTAGGTAAAGGAATTCTATGAGCGTACGCTCCTGTGATGGGAATTAAGTCAGATGGATTAATCGGTCTAACTAGCATACGGACGAAAACTTCATTATCTTTCAGTGGTTCTATATTTTTATATTCAACTTGTAATACGTCTTTTGGATTGCCAAACTTATGAAATTGAATGCATGTTCCAAGCAAAGTAATTTGCCCCCTTAGTTTGATTGGGTTTATTATAGCATTTTTAGTTTGGATGGTTACTTTGTTAGTGATAAATAGGGTTTTTAATTTACGTATTTATCAGAATTTTATAAAATGTGTATATAACTATAAAATGGGGGGATTTCTTCATGTGTACTAGTTTGACGTTACAAACTAAAAATTTCCAACATCTTTTTGCGAGAACAATGGATTTCACATTAGATATGAATCAGGAAGTAATAATCATTCCTCGGCGTTATCAGTGGAACAATATAACTGGTGAAACTATCCGAGCGAAAAAGGCTGTTGTCGGAATGGGAATTAATCATGAAGGAAGGGTCATTATGGCGGACGGAGTAAATGAAGCTGGTATGACGTGTGCCACTCTCTATTTCCCGGGATTCGCTACTTATAGTAACAGTATAGATAACCATAAAACGAATTTAGCGCCATTTGATTTTGTAGCTTGGAGCCTCACGCAATTTAATTCTGTTGAAGAGTTAAAAAAATCTGTTGATAACATTTCCCTTATAGATATACCATTACCAGTTTTAGGAATTACTCCGCCGCTACATTGGATTTTAGCAGATAAATGGGGAGAGTGTATTGTACTTGAGCCGACAACTGATGGACTAAAAATGTATGACAATCCATTAGGAGTGATGACTAATAGTCCGGAGTTTAATTGGCATTTACAAAATTTAAGACAATATATTGGACTTAAATCGCAGCCATTTGCGCCAACGGAGTGGGGAGATGTACCATTAAGTGCTTTTGGCCAAGGTTCAGGAACGATGGGACTTCCTGGAGATTTTACCCCGCCATCAAGATTTGTGCGGGCAGCATATGGAAAACAAAACATTCAAGGTATAGAGAACGAAGAAGAGGGGATATCTGCTATTTTTCATATCTTATCAAATTGTGAGGTTCCTAAAGGGTCAGTAATAACAGAAGACGGAACATTAGATAATACCATCTATACGAGTGCAATGTGTATGGAATCTGGAACATATTATTACCATACTTACGATTGTAGACAAATTATAGCTATTCATTTATTCCATGAAAATTTAGATACAGCTGAGATTAAAACTTATCCGTTTCAGCGGAAACAAAAAATATTTTATGAAAACTGAAGCGCCCCTGAAAAAGTGAAACTAATAAAAACACCTCCATTTAATTTGCATACTTAGTATGCGAATTTAGGAGGTGTTTTTTATCATTTACCAATATTCAGGTTTACTTCTTGCTATTCTATTAAGCCGAAGCCTTCTTCATTCTCTCAAGTAAACTAGACAACACATGCGTACGATAAGATTCTAGTTTTTTACCTTCATAAGTACGGATACCTAATTTTTTAAGTTCTTTTACATACCAACCTTTGCTTCCGAAATACATGTGATCGCTCCCCTTCAACTTTGTTTTTATTTATCCTGATTGAATATGGAGGTACAGGAATTATAATGAAGGAAATGAATTTCGCGCGAAAATGGTTAACTTTGTTGCAAAAGACATATATACTAAAGATAGTATACAACGAGGTGGACAAGACGTGATTATAGAGAAGCACGAAATTCAAATTGACCAAATTACGAGCGGTAAAGTGAATATCTTTACTTTCTATCGAAATAGAAAGCAAATTGATGATCATTTTTTACGATTGCAAGAACCATCGCTTACAGCAAACTACTTCTTCCATTTTCATTTTGATGCAGAGAGCTTGCATTTACTGCAGGAAGAGTTTCCAGGCGTATATCCGTACGACGGTAGTGAAACGATTCACGACTGGACGGAAAAGATGAAAGCAGAATTGCAACATCAGATCCAAACAGGTAAATGGGATAAACGCGTACGTATCGGTAATCGCATTCTAGATGTGGTGTTTACGTGGTGTGACGAAGATATAGTAGAGTGAAAAAGAAGCGGATGACGCTTCTTTTTTTAGCGCTGGAATAAAACGAGCTTACCTGCAGTAGATGTACAGCGATGTGTTTTTTCATACAATCCTTTTTCTTGTAAGATAGATTCACCTTTTGCTTTCGCTTCTTTTTCAGTTGCCGCCTCGAATGATTCGTCTAATGCTTTTGAACCATCTTTTTCAAAGACTGTTAGAACGTATACTCCCATGAAAATTCCCTCCAATATTTAAAATCAGAATCTTATAATTATTTTGACATAAAACGCTACAATATGCAAAGAAATATATGACATTGCGTGGTAAAATAGAATGAAACTTTAATCATCGAGAATATTTTTATTCTCGGTGATTATTAGTTTTCAGCGATTTTAATTTTGATAAGATGAAACTTTTGAAAGATAGAAAGGATCGTTATTTGTGAAACAAGTAAAGTTTATACATGCGGCTGATTTGCATTTGGATAGTCCGTTTAAAGGGATGGAGATGAATGTTGCCCAGTCTGTTTGGGAGAGAATGAAGCAAAGTACGTTTGAATCATTTGAGCGTATTGTTGATAAAGCGATTCAAGAGCGCGTTGATTTCGTATTACTAGCTGGGGATTTGTATGATGCGGAGACGAGAAGTTTGAGGGCGCAAGTGTTTGTGCGTGAGCAAATGAAGAGACTTTCGCAATACGATATCCCTGTTTTTATTATTCACGGTAACCATGATCATTTAGGGGGAAGCTGGGCAGCAATTGAGTTTCCAGAAAATGTTCATGTATTTACGGAGCCTTATGTAGAAGAGAAATCATTTTATAAAAATGGTGAATTGTTAGCTTCTATTTACGGGTTTAGTTATTTGCAGCAAGCGGTAACGGATAATATGACAGCGCAGTATACGAAAATGAGTGATGCGCCTTTTCATATTGGTATGCTTCACGGTAGTGTGGAAGGAGATGCAGAGCATAATCGCTATGCACCGTTTCAAATTCGTGAGTTGAAAGAAAAACAGTTTGATTATTGGGCTCTTGGCCATATACATAAACGTGAAATTTTATCAGAAGAACCATACATTATTTATCCAGGGAACATACAAGGTCGTCATCGTAAGGAAACAGGCGAGAAGGGTGCATACCTTATTGAACTTACGAAAAAAGGATCGCAGTGTTCATTTTTCCATACGGCAGATGTTGTATGGGACGAAATCGAGGTTGGTATTGATGGACTTGACACTGTTGATGAACTTATGACAAGCATATCTACTGCGATGAATGAATGCCGAAGAGAAGAGGAAGGTACGCTATTAACTGTCGTATTTACAGGACAAGGCCCACTTTCACCTTATTTGCGCGACGAAAAGCGTGTGGAAGAGATTTTTCACATTTTAGCATCTGGAGAAGAGCGAAAAGATTTCGTATATGCAATGAAGTGGAAAAATGAGACGGTTTCTTTTGCGGAAATCGAACGTTTGAAAGCGGAAAATCATTTCGTCGGTAGTGTGCTAAAGGAGTTAGAAGCTTTCACTAATATGGACGGAGTATTGCGCACTATTTGGACATCTCCTGTAGCGCGTAATAGTATTGAATCTTTTACAGAAGAAGAGAAGAAAGAGATTCAAAAGGAAGCAGAAAATATTATTTTAGAACAATTATTCCAGCAAGAGAGGGATAAAAAATGAGAATTGAAAAACTCCATATTTATGGGTACGGAAAATTAGAAAATGTGGAAATGGATCTTTCCTTGCTGACAGTGTTATACGGTGAAAATGAAGCGGGGAAATCGACAATTCGCTCATTTATGAAAAGTATTTTATTCGGTTTTCCGACGAGAGGACAGCGCCGTTATGAGCCGAAAGAAGGCGGGAAGTATGGCGGTGCGATCACTGTGCAAACAGAGCAGTACGGTCGTTTGAAAATTGAGCGATTGCCAAAGACGGCAGCTGGCGAGGTGACCGTTTATTTTGAAGACGGGAAAACGGGCGGAGAAGAAATTTTAAACGATATATTAAGCGGGATGAATGAAAATTTATTTGAATCTGTCTTTTCATTTGATATGCATGGCCTTCAAAACATTCATCAGCTTGGCGAAGCAGATATTGGCAATTATTTATTTTCGGCAAGTGCAGTCGGAAGTGATGCGCTATTGCAGTTAGATAAAAAGCTAGAAAAAGAAATGGACCAGCGCTTCAAGCCGAGTGGTCGTAAACCAGAAATTAACGTGTCATTGCAAGAGATGAAGAAACTTGAAGAGAAGATGAAAGAGTGGCAAGGGAAAATTGGCACGTATGAAAAGCAAGTGGAGCAGTTAAAAGAAAGTGAAGAGAAACTTGCTTCTGTTCGCGTGGAAAAAGAGAATGCAGAAAAGCGGAAGCAAGATTATGAAATATTAGCAGCGCTTGAGCCTCTCGTTATTGAAAAGCGTGCGCACGAGAAAGTGTTAGAGAACGAGAGCGGGCAGTTTCCTGTAAACGGAATGGCGCGTTATGAAGCAATTAAGGCGAAGATGGAGCCGCTTCAATTACAAGTTGATTCGCTCCACAAGAAAATTGAGACAGTGCAATCGGAAATTGCCTCGATTCAAATAGATGAAGAGTTTTTACAAAAAGAAAGTTATGTAGAAGAACTTCGTATGCAGCATATGTCTTACGAAAATGCACGCCAAGAAATGCGTGATATGACAGGAAGTATTACGAATATAAAAGAAGAAATCGCAGAACTAGAACAACAAATTGGTGCTACTTTTGAAAAGGAAACAGTTCTTTCATTTGATATGAGTTTGGCAACGAAAGAGTTAATTACGCAAACAGTGCAAAAGGCGCGCGAATTAGAAACGCAAAAAGCACAGCTCGATGATCGTTTTAAAGTAGCGCAAGAGCAATTAGAAGAACAAGAAGAAAATATAAGGCAGATTAAGAAACAAATGTTAGCGGATGAAGAGAGAAATGTGTTAGTTGAGAAAGAGAAATCGTTCCAAGATGCGGCGTTTATCGGTATGGGCGCAGAGAGAATGAAGCGCAAGTATGAAGAGAAAGCAGGAGCAGCTAAGCAAAAGAAAAAGCAGTGGCAAAGAGTTTGTCTTCTTTTACTTCTTATTAACACAGGCGTTTTATTCACAAGCTTATTTATAGATAACCGAGCGCTCTTATTTATTAGTGTCATTGTTTTTGTAGGGATTGTTCTCGCCCTTGTTTTATATAAAGATCCATCAAGTGGATTACAAGAAGAGCTCCTTACACTTCAGCAAAGTGCTGGCGGGAGACAAAGTGAAGAAGCGATGTCTGTTCGCTATCAGTTAGAAAAAGATGAAGAGATTCGGAAGTTATTTGAGCGCGAGTCTTATAAGTTACAGCAATTGGAACGAGCGTATGATAAAGTCGTTTCATCGTATGAGGAATGGGAGAGAGAAACGTTCCAGGCGGGAGAACAAGTCGATGCATATAAAACGCGCTATATGTTTCCTGAATTTTATACGTATGCACACATCTTGCCGGCGTTTGAGCGTATTGAAAAAATGCAGCAATTATATCGGGAGTTAGAGAAGCAAGGTACGCGAAAATCTTCATTATATGAAATGATTTCGCAATTTGAACATAAACTAGAAACTGTTATCGGTAGTGCGGAGTATAGTAAGCTACACGAGGCACAAAGCCGTATGCAAAATGAGAAAGAGAAGCGCCAAACTTGTAAGCAGTTAAAAGAAAAACTGGCGGAATGGCAAGAAGAATATGAGTTTATGCAAGAACAATTAAAGCAATTACTAATAGAACGAGATGGTTTATGGCATATTGCAGAGTCTATAGATGAAGAGGTGTTTTTAGAAGCAGGTAAATTAGCGGAAAAACGTGAGGATGCAGAGAAGCAAGTGGGGCGTTTATTGCCGCAAATTGATCTGTTAGAACAACGTTTAACGAGTTTATCATTAGCTGAACATTATGAAGCTGACGGTTATGAAGGAAAATTAAAGCAAGAAATTACAACTGTCCAAAACTGTCTTACGAAAGAGAAAGAACTGACAGAGCGTATTGCGAAACATCGTATGGAAATTGCGAATTTAGAAGAAGGTAGTACGTACGGCGATTTAATGCATGAATGGGAAATGAAAAAAGCGCAAGTGCGTGAACAAGTGAAGAAGTGGGCTGCTTATGCGGCCGCAAAGACAGTGTTAACGAAAACGAAGCACTATTATCATGAAGTTCATCTTCCTCGTATTTTACAAAAATCAGAAGAGTATTTCGTCTATTTAACAGGCGGACGCTATAGTAAAATCTTTTCACCGTCAGAGGCAGAACCGTTTATCGTTGAACGTAACGATGGTATGCGTTTTTACAGTCATGAACTAAGCCAAGCGACAGCGGAGCAGTTATATTTATCGCTGAGATTTGCGCTCGCGAAAACATTCGAACATGATTATCCATTTATTATTGATGATAGTTTCGTGCATTTTGATGCGGTAAGGACGAATCGAACGATTGAACTTATAAAGGAAATTGCAAAGGATAGACAAGTCATATTCTTTACATGTCATGCGCATTTACTTGCGTATTTTCCAGAAAAACAGATTATAAAATTAACACATATGCGTAAAGAAAATGAGTTGTAGTGTGCTATACTAAAAGTAACTGATTTGGTGGAGGAATTCGAATGAAAAAGAAAATTGCAGAGTATGAAGTTGGTGAACAAGTCGATATTTTCTTGTTAATTAAAACAGCGACAAAAGGTATCGCAAGCAATGGAAAGCCATTTTTAACAGTAATCTTACAAGATCCAAGTGGAGACATTGAAGCGAAGCTATGGGACGTATCACCAGAAGTTGAGAAACAATATGTAGCGGAAACAATCGTGAAAGTAGCTGGTGATATTTTAAACTACAAAGGACGTATTCAATTACGTGTGAAACAAATTCGTGTTGCGAATGAAAATGAAGTAACAGATATCTCAGACTTCGTAGAAAAAGCACCAGTGAAAAAAGAAGATATGGTTGAGAAAATTACGCAATACATATTTGAAATGAGAAACCCGAACATTCAGCGTCTAACAAGACATTTATTAAATAAGCATCAAAACGAATTTTTAGACTATCCAGCAGCGACAAAGAACCATCACGAGTTCGTATCTGGACTAGCTTATCACGTCGTATCAATGCTTGATTTAGCGAAAGCTATCTCAAATCTATACCCATCGTTAGATAAAGACTTACTATATGCAGGCGTTATTTTACATGACCTTGGTAAAGTAATCGAACTATCTGGCCCAATTTCTACAACGTATACGTTAGAAGGAAATTTACTAGGCCACATTTCTATTATGGTGAACGAAATTGGTAAAGCAGCAGACGAATTGCAAATCGATGCAGAAGAAGTATTAATTCTTCAACACATCGTCCTTTCTCACCACGGAAAAGCGGAATGGGGTAGCCCAAAACCACCATTAGTAAAAGAAGCAGAAATTCTGCATTACATCGATAACTTAGATGCAAAAATGAACATGATGGACCGCGCATTAGGACGCACAAAACCAGGCGAATACACAGAGCGTGTCTTTGCACTTGATAATCGTTCGTTCTATAAACCGACGTTCCATAATTAATAGTGTGAATAAAGTGGCCTCATTAAGTGTTAATACGCTTAGTGGGGCTGTTGTATAATGATAATAAAGTTATTGAATTTTGATTATTAAAAAGCTAAGAGCCTTACTACATTCTACGTAGCAAGGCTCTTTAAAGTTGTTTCAAATTACATCCATCTGTTCGTTCAAGTGTAACTATTCGCAATTATTTGATATTATATAGGTGAATAGAAAGATACATTAAAAATTAGTTTCGTAGTTGTAAAAGGAGGTTATTTATATTATTCTCTTATAATTTTCCAAAAGGGAGAGTTTATGAAAAAGATTATTGTTTTTGTATTAACGATATTTATATTATTCTCAGGATTCGCAACACAAAGTTATGCGTTGTCAGATTCGCAATCTGCGGCAATACAAGCGTTGCTAGATGATGCCTGTCGTATATCAGGTGTGCCGGGAATGTCAATCTCAATACTTGCTGATGATGAAGTGTTCTACTTTTCTTCAGGGTATGCAGACCGTGAAAAGGGGGTGTCTGCAAGTGAAAATACACTCTATGAGTTAGCCTCGGTCAGTAAAGCTTTTACCGGTATGGGTATTATGCTATTGGAAGAGCAAGGGCTGCTCTCAATGACTGACCCTGTCCAAAAATATTTACCTTGGTTTACATTAAAGTATCAAGGGAAACCTGTTGATATGCAAAGTCTTACACTAAATAACTTTCTTCACCATACCAGTGGTCTAACAAATATTAGGCATCTTCAAAATATTCCACAAGGCAATACACCGGATATGTTGCAAAAGACTGTGGAAATGCTCGTTGATGCTGAATTGGCGTTCCCTCCCGGTGAACAGTATAACTATGGAACCGTTAATTATGACGTATTGGGTTTGGTTATTGAGATTGTGTCGCGACAAAGCTATGAAGACTTTATGAAGGAACAGGTATTTCAGCCGCTAGGTCTTCACCAGACGTATGTTTATAAAGAAGATGCTCAAGCTACTGGACAGTTGGCACAGGGCTACCGTTCTTCCTTTTTTATGACAACTCCATTTAAAGCTCCGGATTATGCTGGGAATAAACCCGCAGGCTACATCATTTCTAATACAAAAGATATGGCTCGTTGGATGGGCATACAGATGGGTATCGTGCAGGACATACCCGAAATATTTCACACGGTTATCGAAAAATCACATAGGGTGATATGTCTGTTTCGGCTGTCAACGGTATGTATTATGCGGCAGGTTGGTCCGTAAATGCCGAACAAACGATTATAGAACACACTGGGGGCAATCCAAATTTCAGAACCGAAGTAGTCATACTGCCAAATGAACGAACAGCCGTCTCCTTGCTGAGCAACGGCACAAATACCAATACAAACATGGTACTAAAAGTTAAAGATATATTAGAAGGCAATCTAACTCAGTCATATGAAATAAGCGGCACACAGCTTTTGGATATCATTTTGTCGTCTATCACAATTATTTTTTGCCTATTGGCCGTTTTGCTATTTCTCTTAGGATTACGCAGAAGGAGAACGAATGAGCGACAGCCAATGACAAAAAAGAGAATAACCGTAACAGTTATTTTCCTGATCGCTACGATTGCTCTGGGTATACTGTGCTGCGCTTTCGATTGGTCAACAATACTTATGTGGCAAACATATAGTGTTCTTACAGCTTTGATTTCGTCAGCATTATTAACAGCAAGCATTACATGGTTTGTATACACTCACCGATAAAATACCTTGCTCCTAAGATAAGCATAATGTTAAGTCATTAAAGTCCGATTGGTGAGGGCTGATAATCAGTGGGGGGTGAAGAAAACCCCCACTGATTAAAGTTTCACTTTATTAAAAATGAAATAAAATAGTTAAGAAGTACGCATGGGTGTAACGAAGAACTAATAAAACATATCTTGCCACTAGAATGGGGGCATATCAACTTTTAAATTGAGTACCGCCAGCATTTCAGAAAAAATATGTTAAGCAAAAAATACAATAAGCTGTCCATATGGGCAGCTTATTTACATAATTCTCGATATTGGAAGTTGATTAATATCAGTTCATTTGTTTTTCGAAAGGAGTTATTTTGTTCGTTCAAAGATAATATCAAAGTAATTCGCGTACCCCATAGTTGGTGGCGCAAATAGTTGATTTTATAGGGGGAAAACCTCTAACTAAAGCCTAACATAGGTGTTTTTGTTTAAATTTTGCTTAATTCTCACTAGTAATTAACTAAAAATTTAGAAATCGTTATATAATGAATTTAATTTAAAATTAGGAGTGATTAAATTGCCAGATATGATAAACCTCGTTCTTTTCATCATTATAGCGAGGTGTTAAAACTTCTAATAGAAAGCATATTCGATTAAGAAAGAAGGGGTAGTTATGAAAACTAGTGAAGAAACGCATTGGCAAAGGTTTAAACGTAAGAGTAAATCCCCGAAAGAGTGGTTAAAGAAAGTATACGAATTTTTTATTAATGAACACGTATGGGATGCTATCTTTAAAGTGTTCCTTAAACTAGTATGGGCAGTAAAAGGTATGGGGAAAAGCTTGAAACGGGTAATAGAAAACATATTCAATTAAATTCTATTCTTTCATAATTTCCTCATACGATCGATAATTTCCAATAAATTTGTTTTATATAATGGAGTGTGAATACGACAGTTGATACAGCAATGGCTATAATACCTATATGTGCGTAAAAATTGAAGTAATCATATTTCTGGAAGAAAAATTCAAGGACAGGAAATAAAAGAGTAAGACTAGCAATTAATATTAATTGTTCTTTTTTCATTATCATGCCTCCTTCTTTGTATAATTCAGCATTGATAGAAACAATTCCTATATGAATATCCTATACATGATCAGTTAACATAACGTCCTATTATCGGTAGCAAGGAAAAAGGAGGAACCCTACTCTCACAAGGGAACCTCCTTTTTTTGTTCTATCAATCTATGCAATTTTTTATACATTCCTATTCTGGTGCGGTTTTAGGGTTCTTGTCTGTTATTGGATTAACGAAAAAACTGTATAAAATCTCGCATACTCTTAGCGTGTTTTTTTCAAAAATGCTGGCGATATCTCACATCCATCAACTTATGAATTTTATAATGTCCTCAAACCAAGAATTTCTCGTGTTTTTAGTCCAAAATGTTATTTAATAAAAAAATATCTCGAATTTGAGATAAATTACTTGCTTTTTAATCACTTGAGTTGTAAAGTGATAGTAACGAAAGCGATTGAGTCATATGAAAAACATACACTCAGTTGTTTTCGAGTTAAAAACGAAAGTAACTTATGCAGTAAAAACCAAGATGAATTTACAAAAACATAATGAGAATAAATTGAACAGCTAAAAAACATATTATTTTTTTATCATCACTTGACTAGTAAAACGAAGTGGAGGAATTACAAATGTATAAAATTAAAGGGCATCATCACATTTCAATGGTTACGAAAAATGCAAATGAAAATAATCACTTTTATAAAAATGTGCTTGGCTTACGTCGTGTGAAAATGACAGTAAATCAAGATGATCCGTCAATGTACCACTTATTTTATGGAGATAAAACAGGAAGTCCAGGTACGGAATTATCATTTTTTGAAATTCCTTTAGTAGGAAGAACATATCGCGGTACAAATGCAATTACTCGAATTGGATTGCTCGTTCCTTCAGAGGATAGCTTACATTACTGGAAAGAACGATTTGAGAAATTTGATGTGAAACATAGTGAAATAACAACATATGCAAATCGTCCTGCTTTGCAATTTGAGGATGCTGAAGGTCTTCGCTTAGTATTACTCGTTTCAAACGGAGAAAAAGTAGAGCACTGGGAAACTTGGGAGAAATCAGAAGTTCCTACAAAGCATCAAATTCAAGGAATGGGTTCTGTAGAAATGACAGTTCGTAGACTTGATAAAATGGCGAGTACACTTACAGAGATGTTCGGTTATACAGAGGTTAGCCGAAATGATCAAGAAGCAATTTTCCAGTCCATTAAAGGAGAGGCTTTTGGAGAAATCGTTGTGAAATATTTAGATGGTCCTACTGAAAAACCGGGCCGCGGTAGCATTCACCATTTAGCAATTCGCGTGAAAAACGATGCAGAGCTTGCTTATTGGGAAGAACAGGTGAAACAAAGAGGCTTCCATTCTTCAGGAATCATCGACCGTTTCTACTTTAAAAGCTTATATTTCCGTGAATCAAACGGAATCCTTTTTGAAATTGCGACAGATGGACCAGGATTTACAGTTGATGGAGATGTGGAACATTTAGGAGAAAAACTTGATTTACCACCGTTCTTAGAAGATCAGCGTGCAGAGATTGAAGCGAATTTAGCACCTATTGAAGAGAAGTAATAGGAGAGAAAATATAAATTAAAAAACATTGGAGGAATATAAAATGAACCAATTAAAAGGAATTCACCACGTTACAGCGATTACAAGTAGTGCAGAAAAGAACTATGAGTTTTTCACTCACGTTTTAGGAATGCGTTTAGTTAAGAAAACAGTAAACCAAGATGATATTCAAACGTATCATTTATTCTTTGCAGATGATAAAGGTAGTGCAGGAACAGATATGACATTCTTTGATTTCCCAGGTGTTCCGAAAGGTGTACACGGTACGAATGAAATTTCAAAAACTTCATTCCGTGTTCCGACTGATGCAGCACTAGCGTATTGGGTGAAACGCTTTGACCGTTTGGAAGTAGAACATACAGGAATTAAAGAGCAATTTGGTAAGAAAACTCTTTCTTTCGTTGACTTTGATGACCAACAATATCAATTAATTTCAGATGAGCTTGATAACGGTATAGAATCAGGTACACCATGGCAAAACGGACCAGTTCCATTAGAATATGCAATTACTGGTTTAGGCCCTGTATTCATCCGTATTGCAAACTTTAGTTTCTTCAAAGAAGTGCTAGAAAAAGTTTTATTATTTAAAGAGGTTGCGCAAGAAGGAGAATTCTATTTATTTGAAGTGAATAAAGGTGGAAACGGTGCTTCTGTCATTGTAGAACATAATACAGTTCTTCCTGAAGCACAACAAGGTTTTGGTACAGTGCACCATGCGGCATTCCGCGTAGAAGATCGCGCTGTATTAGAAGAATGGATTGAGAGAATCAGTAGCGTTGGACTTCCTTCATCTGGCTATGTAAACCGTCACTTCTTCGAATCATTATACACAAGAGTTGCACCACAAATCTTATTTGAATTTGCAACAGACGGCCCAGGATTTATGGGAGATGAGCCATACGAAACACTTGGCGAAAAATTATCTTTACCTCCATTCCTAGAGCCAAAACGTGAAGAAATTGAAAAATTAGTTCGTCCAATTGATACAGTGAGAAGTACGAAGGAATTTATTAAAGAGTAAAAATAGAGATAGTAAGTAGGAGAGCAAGTAGTTTTAGCGGAGTGCTGGAACTACTTGCTTTTTTATTTATCCTAGTAAGTTTTCTGACAATTATTTCTCAAGTTATTAAAAAGGAAAACTTTGGTGTAATTAATTAAAATATTAAATTTTCTGATAATTATTTTTCAATGCATAGAAAAGGAGTGGTAATATACAATTTTAATAATTGTATAAAAATCCTAATTTTGTAATTTTGGAGAAAAGGGGATGCGAGTGTATGGGAGCAGATGTAGTAACGCGGGAGCAAATGAAACATTCTTTAGATGATTGGTATCGTGTAATGTTGCAGCAAAATATAGAGAAGGCCACGGAAATGAAAGAGGAGATTGAAAGTAAGATTAGTGGGTTGGACGTGGATCAGGATGTATTGCTTTATCATGCGTTGTTGAATTTTAGATATGGTGCATTAGTTGATTGGATTGGGGTTAGAGAAGATAGTTTTGATAAAGTAGAATCTTTTGAAATCCCGGCAGAAGGTGTTCTAGCTTATTACTATCACTTTTTTAAAGGGTTTCATTGCACATTAATTTCAAATTATAATGAAGCGAAAGAACAGTATGAGCAAGCTGAGAAGTTATTGAAATATATTGCCGATCCGATAGAACATGCGGAGTTTCATTATCGTTATGGATATCTTTATAACCAATCATATCAACAAATGTTAGCGATTGATCAAATAAAAACAGCAAAAGAGTTTTTTTTAAAACAACCAGGTTATGAGATTAATCTTGCGTTGTGCGAGAATATGTTAGGGTTGTGTTATATTGATTTACAACAATTCGAGTTCGCTGAAGAAACATTTAATACAGCATTGAATGTTTTCCAACAAGTTAATCATGAAAAATATATATTAATGGTTAGAAATAATTTAGGTTTATTGTACGCGAATCAAAATTTATCTGAGTTAGCTATCCGTCACTTATCAGAAGTAACAAAGAAATCTCCTAATCATTTTCGAGCACTATACTTGGAATCAGACGAATACCTAAAACTAAATGAATTAGAAAAAGCAGAGTCGTTAATAAATAAAGGGTTACGTATTTGTAATCAGTTAAAAAATCAAGAGTATCAATACCGATTCATGATTTTAAATAAAATGAATGCGACTACTGGTGAATTTGAAAATGTTATTTTAGATGCGATTTCTTATTTTGAAAAAGAAGAATTATTTGATTGTATTCAAGAGTATACGGAACGCTTAGCAGATAAATTTTATTATGAAAACAATCATGAAAAATCTAGCGAATATTATCATATGAGTAAAGAAGCAAGAAAAAAACAAATGATAAAAGGAGCGTTAAAATAATGAGAAAAATTGTATTAACGGTAATAGGGTTCGCATTTACTTTATCTCTAGGATTTCATGATTTTAATTCAGTTGCACTTAATAAAGGAGATGGTGGCGGAGCACCAGCAAGACCAGACTACGTTAACATTGGTGACACAGGCGGAGCACCAGCAGATAATAAAGGCGACGGCGGAGTAAGCCAACTATAATAACAAAGAAAGGGACTTCAACATGAAGTCCCTTTTTCTATTTTCAGGCCATGTAGAGAAAAGAATTGACTTACTTTAAATATGTAACTATAATAGTTACAGAATAACCATTAGTAATAGAAGTGAGTTATATTTTTTTAGTATAATTGTAACTGTTTTAGTTACAATTAAAAAGAGAACATAAAATAACCAAAAAATGTAAAAACTTTAAATAGCAACTCAAGAAAGGAGACGGGAACTTTGAAACGGTTTAAGTTTTATTTGATTAGCGGTATTGTGCTTGTTTTGCTTATCGTATGTAACTTCGTTGATAAGCCGATTGCGAAGGTTGAAGAAGTGAAAGATACTGTTATGATGAAGCTGAATACGAAAGAGAGTATGGCGCAAATTGATGGGCAGACGATTTATTTTAAGCAAATTGGTGAGGGGAAACCTCCGTTACTCATGTTGCATGGGTTTGGTGGTTCTTCTGATGGGTTTAGTGATATTTATCCGGAACTTGTACGAGATCACACGATTATAGCGGTTGATATTTTAGGGTTTGGACGTTCTTCTAAGCCAGTTGATTTTCAGTATTCGTTTCCTGCGCAAGTTAATTTATATTATAAGTTAATGAAGAAGCTCGGGTATGATCAATTCGCAGTACTTGGTCATTCGATGGGCGGAGAGATGTCTCTCAATTTAGCGTATTTATATCCGGATGCAGTGACGCATCTCATCTTGGCGGATGCTAAAGGGATAGAGTCTTTCCAGCAAAAAGAAAGTTATGAAGTACCACCGCTATCGACGGACTTACAAACTGTAACTGAGATTACGAAGTATAATAAAAATGAAGTAAAAAATAGTCGTGATGATAAAGAGCATTATGATCAGCTTACGAAAATGCGAGAGCGCCGCATTTTCGTAAGCTGATAAAATTAAGGCACCGACTTTAATTATATGGGGACGACATGATAAGAGTGTTTCGTGGAAAAATGGTGAACTGTATCATGGGCTATTTGCAAATAGTACGTTTCATATTATTGAAAAAGGATACCACGCACCGTTTCGTCAGGAACCAATTGAGTTTATGGAATATGTACAAGCATTTTTCGCGAAGCATCCACAATAAAAATTTTAAGCATAAATCCACTTCTTTCCTCATAGAGTGAAACTAATAAGGCTTGTCTAAGGAAAGGAATGAAGTAGAGTGGAAACTTTACCATGGTGGGTTTATCTTGTAATTGTTGGGATTGTATTAAGTGGCTACATGGTTTTATATACTTCGAAAAAAGAGCAAGATATGGATAATGAGTTTATCGAAAAAGAAGGCGAAGTATATATGAAGCGTTTAGAAGAAGAGCGTGAGAAACGTAATCAGGATAGTGATAAAGATTCGGTATTGCTTTAATAGAAATTTTGAAAGGTTACCACTTAGTAGAAATTATTGCCTAGGTGGTAGCTTTTTTCTTTTGAGGGAGCGGTATATGGTTCATCCACAATCTAGATAGTAGAAGATAAGGAAAGATACTATTTTTTCCTTAAGCTGAGAAGTTAACAATTTATTGTTAGCTTCTTTTCTTTGTGATTAAAATTTTCTTTTCGTTTAGTAAATTTCCTTTTAAAAACTACATAAATCCCTTTGACCAAATATGTAATTCTTTGTAAAATCTTATATATGGAAAGATTATGAATATACAGGAAATCTATGGATAGTAGATTTTAATAAATTATTCGGGGGGAATTTATTAGTTAAGTATATTAACTTGTTTGCACTACATTTTACAAATAAAGGGGTATTAGTAATCATGAAAGCAAAGAAATTAGTAAGTTTAGCGTTACCAGTTATGTTATTGAGTGGTTGTATTACAATTGAAACTGATGGTAAGAAAGCTGAACCAAAGAAAGAAGAAACGCAAAAGGTAGAGAAAGAGAATAAGACTTCTGAAAAAGAGAGTAAGTCAACTGATGGCAAGAAAGAGGATAGCTTATCTGTAGCGAAAGGTGAAGGTACAAACAGTAGTTCATCAAGTAGTCAACCAAGTTCTTCTTCAAATAATTCAACTTCTTCTAGTTCTTCAACTGGTAAGGTAACTGGTTCAGATGTTGAAAGGTACAAGGCAGATATCATAAATAGTGCTACTCAAATTGAAAATACAATGAAATTAATTGAAGGAATAGCAGATTCAGACGTAAAATCATACAAACAAAAGAAAAGTGAAGTACAACTGAGTTTAGGTGGAGCAAAGGCAACTGCTACAAAGCTGAAGAATCTACAAGCGCCTCCAGAGTTACAGGGAGAACAGGCGAAGATAAAGCAGTCGATGGAACTATATGCGGATTGTTTTCAACTTCTCTTTGATGCATTAGATCAGGAAGACGAAAGTAAAATGCATCAATCAGTAAGTAAAGCACAAGAAGGTTCGAAACTGTTTGAAGAGGCAGCGAAGAGTATCGGTAGTAAAACCAACTAAAAATAAAGTATTTAAAGGGGTATTTGTAAGTGCAGTTGGTGTAAGTGAAGAGTTAGGAATTAGTTATGGAAACACATTACAAATTTATCAAATGGACGATAATGTTCGTATTCGATATGTAAAACAATAAATAATTGGTGAAAAACTCTGTAATAAATTTTACAGGGTTTTTTGTTAGTTCTAGTTTATTTTTTTGTCTTCCTAAGCGCTAAGCATACTAGTATAAGTTGAGAAATGAACAAAACGATAATGATAGGCAGATGATGTAACTCCATAGTAACTGTAACCATCCAAAGCCCAATTCATACACTATGATGGAGGCTTTTTACTTACTAATTGGATGAAAAAGGAGTGTAATCATGAAGAAACGTACTGTTAATGAAGCGGGAGGGAATGTGCCACAACCAATCCGCAGCGACGGAGCAGGTACGATTGATTCTGGACCTCGTAATGTTATGCGGGATATTCAAAATCCGAATATGCTTGTTCCGCCTATAACGGATGCAGGATTAGTTCCTAACTTGAAGTTTTCATTCTCGGACACTTCTATGATTTTGAAACAAGGCGGGTGGTCTCGGGAGATTACTGTTCGAGAACTACCGGTTTCGACGACGATTGCGGGAGTAAATATGAGTTTAACGGCCGGTGGAGTACGAGAACTACATTGGCATAAAGAAGCGGAATGGGCGTATATGCTTTTAGGACGGGCACGCATAACGGCTGTTGATCAAAATGGACGGAATTTTATTGCTGATGTTGGACCAGGTGATCTTTGGTATTTTCCGCCTGGTATTCCACATTCCATTCAAGGATTGGAACATTGTGAATTTCTACTCGTTTTCGATGATGGGCATTTTTCTGATTTATCTACTTTAGCTATTTCTGATTGGTTTGCGCATACGCCAAAAGAAGTGTTGTCGGCTAATTTCGGAGTACCTGAGAGTGCTTTTCGTTCTATCCCTTCAGATCAAGTTTATATTTATCAAGGAGAGGTGCCAGGTTCGCTTGAAAGTCAGGAAATTCAATCACCGAAAGGAGAAGTTCCTTTAACATTTAAACATGAATTGTTAAAACAAAATCCGATTAAGACGCCTGGTGGTAGCGTTCGAATTGTAGATTCTACAAATTTCCCTATTTCCAAAACAATCGCAGCAGCGCTCGTTGAGGTTGAGCCTGGCGGAATGAGAGAACTTCATTGGCACCCGAATAATGATGAATGGCAATATTATTTGACAGGGGAAGCGAGAATGACTGTGTTTCTTGGAAATGGTACCGCTCGTACATTTGATTATAGAGCTGGCGATGTCGGATATGTACCGTTTGCGACGGGGCATTATATTCAAAATACAGGTACCGAAACATTATGGTTTTTAGAGATGTTCAGAAGTAATCGTTTTGAAGATGTATCGTTAAATCAATGGATGGCACTGACTCCTAAAGAAATAGTGGAGAGTAATATACATGTTGGCCCGCAAGTAATGGATTCCCTGCGTAAGGAGAAGAGGCCTGTTGTGAAATATCCGGGGTTTTCATATAGTCCGAAAAATGATGAGTAAAAATGAAAATTTGCGTTATTCTTTCTGGAGACTGATAAGAAGGGATGGCGTATTTTTTATGCCTAATCTAGTCTTTATCCCGCTATTTGCCGGGCAGTAAGACCCCACCTCAAAATTCAGCGGAAGCAAAGAAGTTAGGTGGGGGGGCGGGCTGTCCGTAAAAGCCCGATTGGTGAGGGTTGATTAAAGTTTCACTTTATTAGTATCCGTTCCTTGTATTATTGTTCGGGAAATTATTATTGGAGCATAGTATAGGGAAGATACATATAAAAGAGCGCCATTATAAGCTGTAACGCATAAGTTGCGCAGGAAATGCAACGATAACTAGCTTTACTCTTCATCATTTATTTGAACATAATGGGCATAGAGAGGTGATAAACACAGTATGATTTTTAGTGAGCGTTTAAAAGAAGAAAGGGAAAAAAGAAATTGGTCGCAAAATGATTTGGCTGAAAAAATTCATGTGAGCAGGCAATCTGTTTCGAAATGGGAGACGGGAAAGAACTATCTGAGCATTGAAATTATTATTCATTTAAGTGATCTGTTCGGTATTACAATTGATGAACTGCTAAGGGGTGATGAAGAATTGACGCAGAAAGTAATTGAAGATAGTAAGCAATTGGCGTATCCAAAATGGAAGGTGTTTTTTGATAGTCTATTTATGATAGGAGTATTTTTGTTTATTGCAAAAATCGTTGTATGGATGCTAAATAAGTTTGCTGGAGCAAGTATTACAATTGTAGCAGATGCACCATATGTAATGAATCTTTTACCCCTTGCATTCATGATTATAGGTGGTATGGGATCGGATAAGTTGAAGAAAATATATAGATAGAGGAAAGATTTGAAAGAAATCCCCTACACTGGCTGTTCTTTTCACTTAAATTGTGTACTATAAAGGATAGGATGACATAAAGAAGGGGATATAGAGAATGGAATTTCATGAACAGAAGATTTTGCCGGCAGTGAGGCAAATTAAAGATTTGGAAAAGCTATTACATAGTTCGTATGAATATATTGTTATTTTAGATATTCATGTCGGCCAATTGAAGAGTGTTATATCGCTTGCGAAGCAATATTGTAAAAAGGTGTTTTTACATGTGGATTTAATTCATGGTTTGCAGAGTGATGGGCATGCGACGGAATATTTATGTCAGGAGTTTAGACCGTACGGGTTACTTTCAACAAAGGCGAGCGTTATTATGAAGGCGAAGCAAAAAGGTGTTGTGGCAATACAACGCATCTTTTTAATCGATTCGAGTGCGATGGAGAAGAGCTGCAATCTTTTAGATAAGACGAAACCGGATTATATTGAGGTACTTCCTGGAGCATTAACGGACGTTATCGCTGAAGTGAAAGAGCGTACTGGTGTACCGATTTTAGCAGGTGGTTTTATTCGTACTGTAGAAGATGTGGAAAGAGCTTTAAACGCTGGTGCGACAGCAATTACGACATCAAAACGCGAACTATGGAAACATTACCAAAAAAAGTGACGAAAATGTGAATTTTTTCGTTGACACCGCTTTCATTTACGGTTAACATTATAGACAAGTTAATAAACGTGACGGAGAAAAGTAGAGATCCACATTTCATTGTTTCTATATAAATTTATATAGAAGCGTGCAAGCTGTGGGTCTTTTTCTTTTGACAAAAACGAATGGCCATTCATTTTACCTCTATCACATTTGGAAGCGTTTAAATTGATTGTGGAGGGATACTATGTCAGCATTTTTAGGAGAGTTAATAGGGACTGCGTTGTTAATCGTACTTGGTGGCGGCGTTTGTGCTGGTGTAAGTTTAAAGAAGTCGTTTGCGAAAGATTCTGGTTGGATTGTAATTACAATGGGCTGGGGCTTAGCGGTAGCGGTTGCAGCATATGCGGTTGGATCAATTAGTGGGGCACATTTGAATCCAGCTTTAACAATAGGATTAGCATTTAAGGGAGCGTTCCCATGGAGTGACGTACCTGGTTATATCGCAGCACAAATGATTGGGGCAATTATCGGGGCAGTTATCGTATATTTACATTACTTACCACACTGGAAAGAAACAGAAGATCCAGGAACAAAGTTAGGTGTATTTGCAACAGGTCCAGCAATTCCGAACACATTTGCAAACCTTTTAAGTGAAATGATTGGAACATTCGTTTTAGTATTTGGTATATTAGCAATTGGTGCAAATAAATTTGCAGATGGATTAAATCCATTTATCGTAGGTTTCTTAATTGTAAGTATTGGTTTATCATTAGGCGGGACAACAGGATACGCAATTAACCCAGCGCGTGATTTGGGTCCGCGTATCGCACACTTCTTCCTTCCGATTGCAGGAAAAGGCGGTTCAAACTGGAAGTATGCATGGATTCCAGTAGTTGGTCCAATTTTAGGTGGATCACTTGCAGGTTTATTCCATCAAGTTGTATTTGAAGGAAAACAAAATTCAGCACTTATTTATGTGATTATCGCAACTGTGATTGTACTAGCAATCTCTTATATGACAAGTAAAAAAAGCGGAAGCAATACAAATAGTAGAAAAGTAGCATAAGGGGGAAACCGATATGAAAAAATATATTCTTTCATTAGACCAAGGAACAACAAGCTCACGCGCAATTTTATTCAATAAAAAAGGTGAAATTGTTCATTCAGCTCAAAAAGAGTTTACACAACATTTTCCAAAGCCGGGCTGGGTAGAGCATAATGCGCAAGAAATTTGGGGATCTATTTTAGCAGTTATCGCAACTTGCTTAAGCGAAGCAGATGTAAAACCAGAACAAATCGCTGGTATCGGTATTACGAACCAACGTGAAACAACGGTTGTCTGGGATAAAACAACTAGTAAACCAATTTACAACGCAATTGTATGGCAATCTCGCCAAACAGCTGAAATTTGTGATGAGTTAAAAGAAAAAGGTTATAGCGAAATGGTTCGCGAAAAAACAGGTCTTTTAATTGATGCATACTTCTCTGGTACGAAAGTAAAATGGATTTTAGATAACGTTGAAGGTGCAAGAGAGAAAGCAGAAAACGGCGATCTATTATTCGGAACAATTGATTCGTGGCTTGTATGGAAACTATCTGGTGGTAAAGCACACGTAACAGATTATTCAAACGCATCACGTACGTTAATGTTTAATATTCACGACTTACAGTGGGATGATGAGCTTCTAGAAATGTTAACAGTACCAAAGAGCATGCTTCCAGAAGTACGTCCATCATCTGAAATTTACGGAGAAACAATTGATTACCACTTCTTCGGTCAAAATGTACCGATTGCAGGTGTAGCTGGTGACCAACAAGCAGCATTATTTGGACAAGCTTGTTTCGGTGAAGGTATGGCGAAAAATACTTACGGAACTGGTTGCTTCATGTTAATGAACACAGGTGAAAAAGCAGTAGCTTCTGAGCACGGTCTATTAACAACAATTGCATGGGGAATAGATGGTAAAGTAAACTACGCATTAGAAGGAAGTATTTTCGTAGCGGGTTCTGCAATTCAGTGGTTACGTGACGGAATGCGCATGTTTAAAGATGCAAGTGAGAGTGAAGTGTATGCGAGTCGCGTTGAATCAACTGATGGTGTATACGTTGTACCAGCATTCGTTGGACTAGGAACACCTTATTGGGATAGTGAAGTACGCGGCGCTATGTTTGGTGTAACACGCGGTACGACGAAAGAGCACTTCATTCGCGCAACGCTAGAATCTTTAGCTTACCAAACGAAAGATGTATTATGCGCAATGGAAGCAGATTCAGGTATTGAACTGAAAACATTACGCGTTGATGGCGGAGCAGTTAAAAATAACTTCTTAATGAAGTTCCAAAGTGATATTTTAGATGTTCCTGTAGAGCGTCCAGTGATCAACGAAACAACGGCTCTAGGTGCAGCATACTTAGCTGGTCTTGCGGTTGGATATTGGAAAAACCAAGATGAAATTAAAGAACAGTGGCATATGGACAAACGCTTTGAACCAACGATGGAAGCGAAAACAAGCGAAGAGCTATATGCTGGATGGAAAAAAGCAATTGAAGCAACAAAAGCTTTCAAATAATCATAAACAGTGTTATAATGGTGACAAGTTAATAATTCGGTAGGAGATTTGGAGAGACCACAACGCGCTATAGAGGCGAAATCTATAGCGGAGTTTGTGGTCTCTTTTTTCGTTATCAAAGGGAGGAATTACCATGAAATTTTCAAGTAAACAACGTAAAGACGTATTAAACGGAGTAAATAAACAAGAGTTAGATGTGATCGTAATTGGTGGAGGTATTACTGGTTCTGGTATTGCATTAGATGGAGCAACACGCGGGTTATCAACAATTGTGTTTGAAATGCAGGACTTTGCAGCAGGTACATCAAGTCGTTCAACGAAACTTGTACACGGTGGTCTACGTTATTTAAAACAACTTGAAGTGAAAATGGTAGCAGAAGTAGGTAAAGAGCGTGCGATCGTATATGAGAACGGTCCCCATGTAACAACACCAGAGTGGATGTTACTTCCATTCCATACAGGCGGTACGTTTGGATCATTTAGTACATCAATTGGTCTTCGTGTATACGACTTCTTAGCAGGTGTAAAACGAAGCGAGCGCAGAAAAATGTTTAACCGTGAAGAAACGCTGAAGAAAGAGCCTCTTGTAAAAAAAGAAGGATTAAAAGGCGGCGGTTACTACGTAGAATATCGTACAGACGATGCGCGTCTTACAATTGAAGTAATGAAAGAAGCAATTGAACGCGGTGCAAAAGCTGTTAACTACGCAAAAGTAGATGGTTTCTTATATAAAGATGGAAAAGTATGTGGTGTACGTGTAATCGATTTACTAGACGGTGAAGTATATGAAGTTTACGGTAAGAAAATTGTAAACGCAGCAGGTCCTTGGGTAGATACACTTCGTGAAAAAGATAACTCGAAAAAAGGAAAAGTACTTCAGTTATCAAAAGGTGTTCACTTAGTAATTGATCAAAAACGTTTCCCATTAGGCCAAGCGATTTACTTCGATACACCAGATAAACGTATGGTATTCGCGATTCCTCGCGGCGGAAAAACTTATGTAGGTACAACAGATACGTTCTACGATAAAGACGCAGCTGTACCACAAATGACAACAGAAGATCGCACATACATCATTAATGCGATTAACTACATGTTCCCAAGCGTAAAAATTACGGAAAAAGACATCGAGTCAAGCTGGGCTGGTGTACGTCCGTTAATTTACGAAGAAGGTAAGAGTGCATCTGAAATTTCTCGTAAAGACGAAATTTGGACTTCTGAATCTGGTTTAATTACAATCGCAGGTGGTAAATTAACAGGATACCGCAAAATGGCTGAAATGGTAGTAGACTACGTAACGAACTTACTACAAAAAGAAGGTCATAGCGCATATCCGAAGAGCGACACGAAACATATGCCAATCTCTGGTGGACATGTAGATGGTTCACACGGATTCCCAGCATTTGTTGCGAAAAAAGCTGGCGAAGGTACGAAATATGGTTTAACAACAGCACAAGCAGAAGAATTCGCGAAATTCTACGGCTCTAACGTTGACGTACTATTTGACTTAGCGAAAAAACATAAAGACGAAGCGAAAGAATACAACATGCCGCTTGACGTTCTAATCCCTCTTGTATACGCAATGGATTACGAAATGACAGCAAAACCAGTTGACTTCTTCGTACGCCGCAGAGGCACTGTATTCTTCAATATCCACTGGGTATACGAGTGGAAAGAAGCAGTAATCAACTACATGGCTGCGAAACTAGGCTGGAGCAAAGAAGAGCAAATGAAATACACAGCAGAATTAGAAAAAGCATTAACAGATGCTGTAATTCCTGTAGATCAACAAGAGCAAGCAGCTGCGTTAGCGTAAAATAGAGAACTACCTGAAGGGGAGCCTTGAGGTGGTTCTTTTTTTATGGAATATTCTTCTAACTATAAGAAAGCTCGTAAGTGGTATGTTATGACCTTTCTTGTTTGGGAGATATTACATTTACTAACTTTGTCTGATGTTTTTGATGTGTGGCGGATTGCTATAAATATGCTCGGTGCGTCGGTAGGATATCTTTTATTTATAAGCATGATACAAATAGATAATAAATTTAGGATAATGCGCAAGAAGATATTTGAAAATTAGCTTGCTATTCTGTAGTTTAAATTATACAAATTTAGTTTGATGGTAATAGAGTATTGCTGAAAACATAGGTGCTATATAGTGAGAGGATTTTTTATATTCGTAATAGGTGTTGTTCCTTGTTTACTCATACTGTTATGAAGCGGGTACATAATCCGTCTTTATTGGTGCTATAAATGATGAGAGCGGCACAGCTGAACTTGAAAAAGTCTAGCTGCGTTAGCGTAAAATAGAGAACCACCTGAAGGGGAGCCCTTTAGGTGGTTTTTCTCTTGACTAAAAATAAATAAAATGTGTTACAATGATGATAGAGTATGTAGTGTGAATTTTGCATAAAATAAAAAAGACAGAAGCCTGAGAAACTTCTGCCTTGTGTAACCTAACTTGCTATTGTGGTGGTAGTAGGTGCGGTTATAAGACAATTACATTAACGTTTTAGCCGAGAACCGCCCTTACCTTTTCCACGAAGCAGGGTGGTTCTCGCTTTTTTGTATACAGAAATTAGCCACGGACCGACGTATCTTCTACCGATGACAACGCCAGCTCCGGTTAGGATACCATACACTAATTTAATTATAAACATCGCGATTATATTATCACCTCCCCCCTTTTTCAAAATGGAAGAGATGATTGCCACACCTACTAGTTATAGCTTATTAAGTTACATTTTAATTGTATTATGTTTTAAAATAGGGAACAAGATATATGGATGAAAATTCCTGTTTTTAAGCAGAGCATTAGTGTCAGGGGAAAAGAAGTAAATAAATATTCATAAAAAAACGGTATGGACATTACCATCCGTATTTTTTTATGTATTTATAAAACTTTTTCATACAGTGCGTCGTCTAATATATGGGAAGGAGGAAATGATGTGGATGAATTAACGGTAGAAGCGTTTGAAATAGAAGATAAGGAACTCCTTATCGATGAAATTATGAACAAGTATGGACAAGAAGTCCTGCAGCTTGTGTATTCATATGTAAACAATAAAGAGATTGCTGAGGATGTAACGCAAGATATATTTGTGAAATGCTATAAATTTCTGCATACATATAAAGGGAAGTCGAATGTGAAAACGTGGTTATGGAGAATTGCGATTAATCAATGTAAGGACTATATAAAAAGTTGGTATAACAACAAGGTGATCGTGACAGAGGATGAAGCTGCTTATATGGGGGTTCAAAATGGTAGTGTCGAACAAACTGTCATTCAAAATGCGGAGGACCGTGAACTGGCTTCTGCAGTAATGAATTTACCGATAAAATATCGAGAAGTCATTTATCTATTTTATTATGAAGAGTTATCAATTAAAGAGATTGCTATAGTAATAGACGTAAAGGAAAATACGATAAAAACGAGACTGAAAAAAGCGAAGGAGCTTTTGAAGAAAGGATTGGAGGAATAATCAAATGGAAGATCAATTAAAAGGTCTGCGAAAATCAATGGAGAATACAACGTTTAAACATTTGAGTTTTTCTGATCAACATCGAAAGCAGGTGCGCGAAAAAATCAATGCTTCAAACGAGAAGGAAGAGGACATCTCTTTAGCGATTTTACAACTCCTCAGTAATGAAAAAACAGGGTACGAATTGTCACAGCTACTACGAGGGAGAGGGATTCGGAAATTCGAAGGAAATGAAGGGTTTTTATATACCGTATTACATCGTCTGGAACAGAACCGTTTGATCCAATCTAGCTGGGATCATGCAGGAGCGAAATATTATCAATTAAACGATAAAGGGAGAAAGATGCTGCGAAAGGCAGAAAAAAATGCTACGAAGGTACAATTTATATTAAAAGGCTTAGTACAGGAGTGAGGAGAAATTGAATAAAAAAGGGGAGCGTTTTGTAAGCGAAGTTACGAATTATATTAAATCAAAAGAAGCGAAAGATTTTGTAGCAACGGAACTAGATTTTCACCTAAAACAGGCGAAGAACACATGGATAGAAAAAGGTTTGAGCGAGGAAGTCGCTGAAAATAAAGCGGTGGAACAAATGGGAAGTCCGATTAAACTAGGGCAAGAACTTAATAAACTTCATAAGCCAAAGGTGGATTGGTTTTTACTTATTTTATTAGTAGCTGCTATGGGATTAGGTTTTTTACCAATAATCGCTTTTGGGCATACGGATGATTTACTAATGAACAAAGTAATTTTTGTAATTCTTGGGATTGCAACAGCCATTGGGATGATGTTGCTTGATTACCGGAAGCTAGAGAGGTTTGGATGGCTGTTTTATACAATTGGAATACTTATCTTGTTAGCTATAAAATGTTTTCCGACTATTTCTATAAATGGGGAAGCGTTAATGAAAATTGGTCCCATCAAAATTGACTGTTTAATGACGATACCATTCTTTTTTCTAGCCTGGGCTTCTTTTTTTAATAACAGTAGATTAAAGTTTATACATCTTTTCATGTTGTATTTATTTTCTTTATATCTATTTTTAACGACATCGATTATGGTGCCAATTTTCATCTATATGACGATGGTATTCGTTATGCTTTGGTGGAGTAAGATAGGAAAGAAAACAGCATGGCTCATTACAATGTTACCAATTTTTCTTCTTATTATTAGAGATCTATTTTCCTGGTCTGCTGTAAAAGAATACCGGATAGCTAGAATTTTAGGGTTTTTAAACCCAGAGCATGATCAATGGTATTTACGTTTAAAAGAGGCAATGGCATCGGCAGGTTGGTTTGGTACATATGGAAATATAAAGTCTATCCCTGCTACTCATACTGATTTTGTATTTGCAAGTTTGACTTACTATTATGGATATGTGCTTGCGCTAGTTCTTGTCTTGATTTTGTCTCTTTTTGCAGTAAGAATAATGAATATAGCTTATAAAATAAATGATGGTTATGGTAAATTACTCCTCGTTGGTGGAGTAACTCTTTTTGTATTCCATTTCGTTTATAACGTTGGCATGATTCTTGGGATATTACCACGTGTTTCTATATCATTACCCTTTATTAGTTACGGCTTGATACCAACTCTGTTTCATGCATTTATAATGGGGATTGTGCTGAGTGTATATCGACGTAAAGATATTCCTTTTAGAATGAGAAAAACACCTTGATGATTATCAAGGTGTTTTCATTATAAGCTCAAAACTCTCCGAATCAGCTCCAAGTATAAAAGGACTAACCTCGCCAACGCTATAAAGTTGCAATTCATGCATTGCGCGTGTGCAAGCAGTGTAGAACAATCTACGAACGCTCTCATCGCTGTACACATCTTTAGAAGCATTGTAAATAATAACAGCATCAAATTCAATACCTTTCGCTAAGTAAGCAGGGATTACGACAATCCCTTGCTCATACTCGGCTGAGTTACTCTTCACGAGTTTAATATTATCGATATGATTAAGTGCTTCGTATGCAGCTGCGCTTTCAGCTGCAGATTTACATATAATTGCGATCGTATTGTGCTGCTCTTTTTGTAGTTCAGCAACTTTGGCAGTAATACGTTCGTGCAGTTCGTTGACATTCGATACTTTCGTCACTGTAGGTTTCTCGCCGTCACGTTCAAAGGCGTGAATGTTCTTGCCTTCCGGTACGAGAGCACGTGTAAATTCAATAATCGGTTTTGTTGAGCGGTAGCTACGAGTTAAGTTAATGCCGTTTGTTTCGTCTGGACCGTATAAATTTGTAAGTGTATCGAAATTAACCGTTTCACTCGCATGAGCAAATATCGCTTGGTTAAAGTCTCCGAGTACAGTCATTCTTGCAGCAGGGAAGAGACGTTTTAAAAACTCGAACTGAAACGGCGAATAATCTTGCGCTTCGTCTACGAGTACGTGTTTAATCGATCTGTTCGTTTGGAAGCCTTCAATTAATTCTTTTAAAAGTAAGAATGGAGTCGCATCCTCGTAATATAGTTTTCCTTCATCAAGCATGTTTACTGTTAAGGAGCAAATGTCATCCCACTCTTTCGGTTTTTTCTCAGTAACCCATGATGCATCTGTGAAAAGTTGTTTATATATGCCTGTGAAATTGATAAAGCGTAATGTTTGAACGCCTTTACGCAGTGGCTTCAATTTTTTACGGACAATCATACGTCCAAGTACTCTCGTTTCTTTTTCAAAATCATTAAAGGAGTTGTCGTCAAACTCGCCTTTTTTCTGTAAATATTTATAAGCTTTTTGGTATTCATCTTTACTAAGTAATTCAATTTCTTCTTCTACCCAAGGCTTTTTCAGTTCTGCTTTTTCAAGTGCATCTATTTGCTTGTTTAGCCAATCCGTTAACTTCTCAATTCGACTATGGAAGCGGAGGGAGGAGTCGGTATTGTAAAATTGTTCTGTAATTTCTTTCGCAGAAACAATCAGTTTCCCTCTAAATTTCATTCCTCTAAATAGCATGCCTGAAGATTCAAGAGATTGTCTGTACGCTCTAATCATCTCGAAAAATTGAGTAGATGCCTTAAATCGAATGCTCGCATTTCTCGTTTTATAGGTAGGATTATTCGTTTCAGTTAACATATATTCTAATTGTTCATAAGGATCTTCAACGTCAAATGACTTACTTAGTCTATGGTTTAAATATTCTTGGAAAGTCACTTGCTGCATATTTTCTTCGCCGAGTTCAGGTAGTACGTTAGAAACATAGCTGTTGAACATAGAGTTAGGGGAGAAGAGAATAATTTGATCTGCTTTTAACCATTCGCGATATTTATATAGTAAGTAGGCGATTCGTTGCAGGGCAGCTGACGTTTTACCACTACCAGCAGCTCCTTGCACGATAAGGAGTCGGCCTTCATCGTGACGAATAATTTCATTTTGCTCGCGCTGAATTGTAGCAACGATGCTCTGCATATGTTTATTCGTCCCTTTTCCGAGCGCTTGCTGCAAGATTTCATCACCAATTGTAAGGCTCGTATCGAACATAGAATCAATCTCGCCATTTTGAATAATGTATTGTAATTTTTTCTCCACATTACCGTGGATTACGCCGCCTGGTGTACTGTATTCAGCCGGTCCTGGTGGATAATCGTAGTACACACTCGAAATAGGTGCGCGCCAGTCATATATAAGGAAGTTTTCTCCGCTTGCATCAGTAAGTGTAGCGACGCCGATATAAATTTGATCCGCGGCAGATTCTCCTTCTTCTTTGAAATCAATTCGTCCGAAATAAGGTGCTTTATGCATGCGTCTTAATGCGGCAAGTCGATTAAAGGTGTGCTTATGGGTAATTTGTGTGACAGCTAGTGACTGAGCTTGTTGTCTTAAGTTGATAACTGTTTCAAGATAATCATCGAAAGTATCAGTATTCACTTTCACATCATCCCAAAAGTGTTTACGAATATTGATTACTTCTGCTCGGCGTCTGCCAGTTTCGTTTTCCAGTTTATCAATTTGCTCCGTAATTGTTTCAATTACGGTATCCAATCTTTTTTGCTCTAGATCAAGTTTTTTGTTCATACGGTAAGCACTCCTTTAAAAGTGAAAAATAGAGGTTGACTGAAGATGTGTTTTGGTGTACAATTAAGATACGGATAAATACGTTCCTTTTGTTTTGTAAAACGTGTTTCTGTTCTAATTTAACATAGTTTTTTCATTTAATCAATGATAATAAGATAAACCTTGGTTCTACGTGGCGTGGATCAAGGTTTTTTTGTGTTTGAAGAGGGAGTCACGCTTGTTGTCGTTTTTTGTCGGTAAGTCGATATATTTCGAAAATCGCTGATATAATTGGAGTTGCGCTGATATATTTTGAAAATCGCCGATATAATTGGAGTTGCGGTCGATATATTTGAAAAATCGCCGATATAATTTCATTTACCGAATCTAGATTAACTACTGAGAGAAGAGGAGATAAAAAAAGCTCGGGCCTAAGCCCAAGCTTTTTACTTCATTATTTCTTTTCGTCTTTTTTATCGTCAGCTTTTTGCTCTTTGAAAAGATCTTTTAAATCTTTATCGTCAACTTTTACGTCAGCTTTTTTGATTTCTTTCATCATAAGATCGTTCATAAATTGAGCATCTTGTGTTTTTTCTTGAACTAGTGCTTTTTTAATATCAGCTTTTGCTTTATCGAAAGTTGCATCTGCGTGATTATCAGTTACTTTAATAATATGGTAACCAAATTGTGTTTTTACAGGTTCGCTTACTTCACCTTTTTTCAACTTTTGAGCTGCTTCTTCAAATTCTTTTACCATTTTTCCTGGTCCGAAGAATCCTAAGTCGCCACCTTTTTCTTTTGAGCCTGTATCTTCAGAGTATTGTTTTGCTAATTCTTCGAAAGATTTACCTTGAGCAAGTTCATCTTTCACCTTTTTAGCAGTTTCTTCATCTTTTACAAGGATATGACTTGCTTTAATTTCTTTTTTATAATCCTCGAATTTTGCTTTTAAATCTTTATCAGTAATCGATTGTTCAACCGCTTTTTCTTGAGCTAATTGAGCGCGCACACTATTTTTAATAGTTTCTTCTTTAATACCTTGTTGTTTCATTAGTGTATCGAATTGATCACCGTATTGTTTTTTCATTTCATCGAACTTTTTGTCTACATCTTTGTCTTCAACTTTGTAGTTTTTAATAAGTACTTTTTCCATAACCATGTTATTTAGTGTTTGTTTACCAGTTTGTGAATTTTTCATTTGTTCGTAGAATTCTTCTTTTGTAATGTCACCAGCTTTAGATGTAACAATTTTGTCTGATGATGATGTTCCACATGCTGATAATGCGATTACACTTGTTGCGGCTAAGGCAAGCATAGCTTTCTTCATTCGATAAACACTCCTACTATTATGTATTTTTAATTTATCCTACACCGATGAATTTTCATTCATAAGAGCCCGATTAAGTCTCACTGATACTTTTGCTTTTTTATATTGGTAAAGCGCGCTTAACAGGGCTTACCGTGGCTGAGGATAAAGTTTTGATGAATGTTTTGTTCTATAGTATAAGCAATATGTACAAAATTTAATATATCATATTTCGACGCATTTTCATATTGATAAAGAAAAATTAACCAGTACGTGTCAGATTTTGAAAGTGTGCCATATTGGGCGTATGCCGCATATACAGAATAGAGGAGGGGATGGGGATGAATTCTCAACTTATTTTATTACTTGTACTGTTTATTTTATTGGTTATTGTAGGTATAATTTGCTTATAGAGGAAAAAAGTGAGGAAGGGGCTTTCCTTCCTCACTTTCCATGAAATATAATTTCTATATAACTAGAAATTAATAAAATTGTTATACATACATTAATAACCCGAAAGACACCGGGCTGGCGGCTCGCAGCTATTTGTTTTCGTTCACACAGTGTATGTGTCATGAAATTCGTGTAAAATATAACAAGAAGTGCGAATGCGACAAAAACAACTGTTATAAGTGTCATGAGGCGAGACCTCCTTTTGGCTAAAATACATATACATATATTGTATCACACGATATTTTGTTCGTGTTACAAAATTCAGAAATAGAAGACTTTGTGTTAGAAAGTGAGGGAGAAAATGGACGTTGTTAGAAGATTAGAACAAGCTGAATACTATGTAGACTTATTATTTAAAATGATTGATGAAGAGAAGTGTCCATTTTATTCTTTGATCATAAAGAAAAAAGCTCGTAAAAAAGATATTGAACGTATACTAAATCTTTGTGAAAAACTGAACGATCAATATGTAGTGGAGAAAGCAGAAGGGCTTCTTTTGTTCGATGCGCTGTTAGATCAATTTGAAAAAGCGCTTCCACATCAGCTCGAAGTACACGAAACTGCGGAAGCGCTAGCAAAACAAGGTTTATTTAAGCCGCTTATGAATGAATTCTTAAGCATGATTGCGAAAAAATAAATAGATTATTTCTTAACTAACTTTTGATCGGATTCTGTAAAGTTCTCTTCAATATCTTCTAATGATTTCTCAAAAATATCGATAAAGTCTTGTCCGTAAATGTTACGCAGGATTGCAATCAGTTCGATATTTTCTGGGAACTTCCCATAAAAATTACGAAGTGCAAGAGCCCCATTAAACACTGAATTATTTTCAGGATCATACTCTTCCATTAAGCGAAGTAGTAATTCTTCCCCTTTGTCTGTAATTTCAATGTACGTATTTCGTTTATCATCTTCCTTTTTCGAGAATACAAGATAGCCGCGTTCTTCCAGCTTTTTCGAGAAGTTAAACGCTGTTGATACGTGCATAACTCCAAACTTAGCAATCTCAGAAATAGAAGCCCCTTTTAAATGATAAGCGATTGTTAAAATATGATGTTCATTAATATTTAAATCGTAAGGTTTAATCCACTGCTGCCAATCTTTCTCTACACATTTCCATAACGCTTTCGATAATTGAGCAATGCGTTGGCTGAAAATCATCGCTTCTTTTACCGAGTAATCTTTTTCTCCACTTTTCATTTACTCACCCACTTTAACATTCTTTTTTCATTACTATCTATTATGCCAGTAAAATAAAAATTAATAAAGTCTTTTTGTGAGAATTGTGAAAATTTTTCGGAAAAATGACATTCTATACAAATCATGCATAACTATGGAAGCGTTTTATGAGTCGTGAATACATACGTTGTCCTTACATGTTAAGTGATAACATATATTGTAAATGCATAAAAACACGGCATATCTATATGATATGCCGTGTCAAGGTCAATTTATATAAAAAATATTTGTTATATGCAAAAAACTAAGCAGGAATTTGTTTACGCTTTTTCTGGAACAGCTTCTTGTAGTTTCTCAATTGACTTTTGGATGTCCAAAATTTCTTTCTCAATATGGCGCTTGTTTTGAGAAATATCTTGCTTCCAGTTAGAAAGCGTGTCTTGCATGTCATCTTTTAATTCTTGAAACACTTCTTTACCTTCTGAAGCAGTTTCAATAATTTGACGCTTTAATAATTTCGTATCAGCTGTAATATCAGCTAAAGTCTTTTTAATATCATTTCCTTTTTCTTTTAACTTGCCGCGCATGTCTTTACCAGAAGAAGGAGTTGAGAAAAGAACAGCTAGTCCAGCAACTGCTCCGCCGCAAATAACACCTGTAATAAAGGATTTAGCTTTTGACATAAAAGGAGACCTCCTTATTTTTTGTTCGTATTCATGATGGGAAAAATATGCATATCTTTCTTATATGTGCTATGCACAAACAATCATCCCTGAGCATTTTAAGTAAAGAAACAAGCCATGCGGAATTTGATGACTTCAGGGAACTGGCTTGTTATGTATTACGCCTTCTTATAGTGTCATTATTTCACACTATTTGCAATTGTACTTGCGATGTTTTGTAAATTTTCCATAGTGTATTCATTTTGGTGTGATTTCCAAACAGCACCGAAACCATCTTTTTCACCGTAGCGTGGAATTAAATGAAGGTGGAAGTGGAACACAGTTTGTCCAGCTTTTTCACCGTTATTGTTAAGTAGGTTAAAGCCAATTGGATTAAACTCTGCTTTAATCGCATTTGCGATTTTTGGAACGACAGAAAAAATGTGTGATGCGATTTCTGGCGTTAACGCAAAAATGTCTTGTTTGTGAACTTTTGGAATAACAAGAGTATGTCCTTTTGTTACTTGACTAATATCTAAAAATGCAAGCACATGTTCATCTTCGTATACTTTTGAGCAAGGGATTTGCCCGTCAATGATTTTACAAAAAATACAATTGTCTGCTGTATGATTCATTGATCTCATCCTTTCAAATATCCTTAGCCGTATTTTACCATAATTATATAAGAGAACAAACACGAAAAACAGGAAGCTGACTCAGCTTCCTGTTTTCTGAAGAGGGATTGAAAAAGCATTATCGTAATTTACGTTTCGCAGACACCTCATTTATTTAAGAAATGCACGGTAAATCGGCTAAAGTTTCTGCCGTAGACACCCCATTTTCAAGTGAAATGAATTGCAATCTTTTTTAAAATGAAATTGTTTATTTTTTAAAACAGTATATGCTCTTTCAGAGACACCCCGTTTCGAAAATGAAACAAATGATCTGGTTATGTGTAAATTTCATTGTCCAACTTGGACACCCCATTTCATGATGACTTCACTATGTTGTTGTACTCATCAATTGGTGGTTGCTTTTTCAATGTGTTCCTTCTTCAATAATTATGATGTCCGCTTTCGGAAAAATATATGCTAATAAATTTAAAAAATTTTTTTGAGTACATGGATACTATGTAGTACAGCATAATTTTTGGTAAGATGAATATAGAATGAATACTAATGAAGAAAGTGGTGTCGTATGAGCGAGTTATTGCGTGTAGAAAATGTTACAGGAGGATATACGAAACGACCTGTATTAAAAGACGTTTCGTTCTCTGTTAATAAAGGCGAACTTGTCGGCTTAATCGGTTTAAATGGAGCTGGTAAAAGTACGACGATTAAACATATTATCGGTTTAATGGAACCGAAAAAAGGAACTGTCACAATTAATGGGAAAACAATTCGTGATGATATGACAGCGTACCGTTCTAGCTTTTCATTCATTCCGGAAACGCCAGTATTATATGATGAATTAACGTTAGAAGAGCATTTGAAATTAACAGCTATGGCGTATGGCATTGATGAAAAACAATATGAAGAACGTGTAGGACAACTACTACAAGAGTTTCGTATGAAAAATCGTTTAAAATGGTTTCCATCTCATTTCTCAAAAGGAATGAAACAAAAAGTAATGATTATGAGCGCATTTTTAGTGGAGCCATCTCTTTACATAGTAGATGAACCTTTCGTTGGATTAGATCCGTTAGCGATTCAATCCCTTCTTCAAATGATGGACCAAATGAAAAAGAGTGGTGCCGGTATTTTAATGAGCACACATATTTTAGCGACGGCAGAGCGTTATTGTGATTCGTTCATTATTTTGCATCAAGGTGAAGTAAGAGCGAAGGGAACGCTATCTGAACTGCAATCACAGTTTAATATGCCAGGTGCAACGTTAGATGATATTTACATCGCGCTAACAAAGGAAGAAGATTATGAATAGCACAGCGTTATGGAAAGAACGATTTCGTCACTTTCTAAAAGAAGTTCGTACATATAGTAAATACGTATTTAATGATCATTTGAAATTTATTTTCGTGTTCATCATTGGTGCGGGAGCGTATTATTACCAGCAATGGTTACAAACGTTAACACCTTCGTTTCCGGCGGCGCTCGTAATGGCAGTATTAATTGGACTCGTGTTAACGGCTGGATCCATTCAAACGTTATTAAAAGAAGCGGATCTCGTTTACTTGCTGCCAGTTGAACAAAAATTAAAACCATACTTTACAAAGGCGTTTCTTTTTACGTTTATGATTCAGTTGTACATAATCGCAATTGTAGCGGCAGCGCTTGCTCCGTTATACTTCCAGCAAATGAAACAAACAGGAGCGGCTTACATATGGATTGTACTCGCGTTTGTCATCGTAAAAGCGTGGAACTTATTCGTAGCATGGGAAAAGTCATTTTTAACAGATCAAAATATACAAAGAGCTGATTGGTTCATTCGTTTTATTTTAAACGGCTTATTTGTTTATTTCCTTTTAGAGCGTACTTCCGTTATGTTTATTGGTGGAATCGTCCTTCTCATGGTGTTATACCTCGTAGTACTGCATCAAATGGTGAAGGGAAAGCCGCTAAACTGGGAGTATTTAATTTCTGAAGAAGGTAAGAAGATGATGCTGCTGTACCGCATCGCGAACATGTTCGTTGATGTACCAGCATTAAAAGAAAGAGTAGCACGCAGAAAATGGCTCGATTTCATTCTTTCGATGATTGGTGAAAAGCGTACATATTTATACTTATATACGAGAACGTTTTTAAGATCAGGTAACTATTTTGGATTATATGTGCGTTTGCTCGCTCTTGGAGGAGTTATTTTGTACTTCATTCCGTTTTTATATGGACGATTTATCGTAAGCCTTATTTTCCTATACTTAATCGGTTATCAGCTCTTAACTTTATGGAAACATCACCGCATGAAGATTTGGCTTGATTTGTATCCGGTAGGGGGAGAAGAGAAGAAGAAAGATTTTCTTACTTTATTAAACGCGATTCTAATCATCGGGAGCGTAATCTTTACAGTTATATTTGCACTAGCAACGAAAGATTTCATGATGACAGGAATTTTACTTATCGTAAGCATATTATTTAGTATCGGTTTCGTTTACCAATACGGGGCGAAGCGCATTGAGCGTTTAAATTGAAGGGAATGAACCTATGATTACATATGAAGAAAAGGTTATAAAAGAACTGGAGCAGTGGAAAGCTACATTTATGAAAGATTCTTCTATGATGACACGGTTCTCAAAGAAAGTGCAGACGAAGGTGCAACAGCTCATTCCGGCGAAAGTACAAAAGGTATTAACAGAGACGATTCGTATGATGGTGCAAACAATCAGCGCCGGGTCAAACTTTATAAAGCCGAAGCTAAAAGAGACGACATGGTCACTGCAAAGACGTGACGATGAAGTTCGTAAAAAAATGGATGAGTATAAAAAAATAGCAGCGGCAGAAGGGGCAGGGACGGGGGCTGGCGGTATTCTCCTCGGTCTTGCTGACTTTCCGCTTTTACTCGGCATTAAAATTAAATTTTTATTCGATGCAGCGACATTGTACGGATTTGATACGAGCAACAAAGAAGAGCGCCTTTTTATCCTTCATGTTTTTCAGCTTGCCTTTTCAAGTGACGATCACCGAAAAGAAATATGGAAAGCAATCGAAACGTGGGATACAGAAGAAGAAAATCATATGGACTGGGAAAAGTTCCAAACAGAGTACCGAGACTATATCGATTTAGCCAAAATGCTGCAGCTCGTACCAATAATCGGTGCCCCGGTAGGCGCATATGCGAACTATCAACTACTGCAAAGACTCGGAGAAGTGACGATGAATTGTTATCGTATGCGATTGCTGAATAGGGATTAAAAAGAAGGCGTCCTACATGTGTAACGTAGGACGCCTTTTCTTAGAAGCCAAGTCCGATATAGCTAACTCCAACTATAATCAATACGATAAAAAGTACAATGATTAATGAAAATCCGCTCTTACCAGTTTGTCCTGCTTCACCGCCGCCATTACCACCACTACCGCCATTACCACCAAGCCCCATATGATATCCTCCTTATTGTTATATGTTGCTTTTACTTTATAACTTTCTGTATTTTCTGATAAACACCTTCTGTAGTGCTAACTAAATTGAAAATCATTTCGTTTTGTTTTATAATTTACTTACCGACCGGTAAGTAAAAATAAGTGAGGTACAGTATGACGAAGAATTTACAAACATCGCAAAACATTGTAGAGGCTTCATTTAAACTTATGGCAGAACACGGCATTGAGAAGATGAGTCTTTCCATGATTGCGAAAGAGGTAGGTATTTCAAAACCGGCTATTTATTATCATTTTTCTTCTAAAGAAGCGTTAATCGATTTTTTATTTGAAGAAATTTTCTCTGGATATCATTTCGTGAGTTATTTCGATAAAGAGCAATATACGAAAGAAAACTTTGCAGAAAAGTTAATTGCTGATGGTTTACATATGCTCTCTGAATATGAAGGGCAAGAAGGGATATTACGCGTTATCAATGAATTTCTCGTAACTGCATCGCGAAATGAAAAGTATCAGAAACGCTTATTTGAAATACAAGAAGATTTCTTAAATGGTTTCCACGATTTATTGAAGAAAGGCGTAGAACTTGACGTAGTGTCACAACATGAAACGGAAGAAAATGCTCATACGCTAGCACTCGTGATTGATAATATGAGCAACTATATGCTCATGGGATTCCAGTTAAAGTATAAAGAAATTTGGATTCGAAATGTGAAAAACGTAATGAAGGAGGAGTAAAGATGAAAATGCAAAAAAACTGGTGGCTCGGTTTTCTTGGATTTATTGGGGTTTATAAAATACCAGGTATGATTGAAGCTTTTCAAGCGGATGGAAATTGGATGAAGTTAATCGGTTTCATTTGGCTACTTTGGTTCGGATATTTTATTCCTGAGAAGAAAGAAGATTGAATTTCAATTTTCTGTAAAGTTACGTAAAATATAGATTGAGAGTATTCATATATTAGATTACTAGATTTGGAGTGGTTACATGGATCCATTGAAAAATGAAATTCACCCTGACATGGTCAAGGTGTGGAAAGCGCGTTCTTTAATTGAGCTAGGAATCAGTATTATAGTCATTTTGGCATATCTTTTCTTTATGATTAAGTTTAATTGGTGGGCTTGGATTTTCTATGTGCTCATCGGATTAACAATTGTATATACACCGTTTGATTACTTTACGTTTCCGAAACTACGTCAACGTTATTACAGCTACCAACTAAATGAAGAAGAACTTGAAATTCAGCATGGTCTTTTCGTCGTAAAGCGCGTATTAGTACCGATGATTCGTGTGCAGCACGTTACGATTGAACAAGGGCCAATTATGAGAAAATACGGATTAGCAGAATTACACATTTCAACAGCAGCAACTTCTCATAGCATCCCAGGTTTAACGATGTATGAAGCTGAAATGTTGAAAACGAAAATCGCAGAATTAGCGAAAGTGAGTGATGAGGATGTATAAGAGGCAGCATCCAATCACGATGTTATTAGAATTAAAAATAACAGATTTTATACCACTCATTATTTTTCTTTTTAGCTTAAGGGGAAAGTTTCCATTTTGGTATTTAGTTCCTATTGGTTTTGCGTTGATCACAATTATTTCAGCTATCGTAGGCTGGTATTACAAAGTATACTGGGTCGAAAATAACGTATTACATGTGAAACAAGGTCTCTTTGTGAAAAAGGAGAGCTACTTAAATAAAGAACGTGTTCAAACAATTAATACAAGTTCTAACGTACTATACCAAATGCTCGGTTTGAAAAAAATTCAGATTGAAACAGCTGGCGGGGGCGATGAAGCAGAAGTTAGCTTAGCTGGAATTACGGTAGAAGAGGCGACGGAGCTTATTACTTTGCTAAATGAGCCAACTCCAGAAGTGAAAGCAGAAAAAACGTTAGACGAAGCAGCAGAAAATACAGTAGAAAAAGCAATTGTTACAGAGGAAAAACAAACGACAGAGTACAAGTTAACGTGGAAAGAGATTTTAATAGCGTCTGTTACATCTGGTCAATTTGGAGTATTGTTCTCTTTAATCTTTTTCGTTTATCACCAAGTAGATGAGTATATTCCGAAATGGATAAAAAATAGTGTGACGTCATATGTAATGGACCACGATATATATGGCTGGATTTACATGGTAGCTATTTTACTTGTCGTTTCTTGGATGATATCTACAATTGGCTACGCGTTAAAACACGGTAACTTCACAGTGAATCGAAAAAATGATGAAGTCCGTATTTCGCAAGGGTTACTGGAGAGAAAAGAACTCGTACTAAAATTGCACCGCATTCAAGGGATTACGATAAAAGAAGGCATTTTACGCCAACCGTTCGGTTATTGTGCTGTGCAAGTAGAAGTCATTCAAAGTGAAGGGAAAGAAGAAAAAGTTACACTGCATCCTATCATTCGAAAAGATCGAGTGCAACAATTACTCGCGCATTTACAATTACCATACGAACTGAATGCAAGTATTACTTCGTTACCAAAAGCAGCATTGCGCCGCTATCTCATTGATAGTTTTATCTTTTTCGCTATGCTCGCAATCCCGCTTACTGGAATAAGCATATACTTTGAAAAGTATTACATCATGTGGGCATTACTACCGCTCGCAATCCTTATCTTTACACTTGGATACGCAACATTTAAAACAAATGGCTACAGTGTTAACGGAGAACAAATTACACTTGTCTATCGTAGCGTCGGAAAATATACAGGACTTATTAGAAGAAGACACGTCCAATCAATGGAGAAGACACAATCATATTTCCAGCGCCGTGCGGATTTATGTACGTATAAGTTTTCGAGTGCATCATCTAGTTATAAAATAGAGCATACGAGAGTAGAAGATGCGGAGAGAATGCAGGATTGGTATAAGAAGAAAATAAATGAGATGTAACTTGAGAAAGCTTGCCTATTATGAAAGGCAGGCTTTTTTGTTATAGGGAAAAGAGTCGTTTAATCCATATATTAGTACAACTACAGCACACATGTATCAATACGTATGAAAAAAGGTAATATGCTTCTGTTTTAGGAAAATATGTGGGATTTTTGATATAAATGGTATAATAAAATGGAAATAGTATTAGGAGGTTATATATGATAAGTCAGTTGAAAAGAGAAGCACTTGATGCATTAAAAGGAAGATGGGGACTAGCGGTAGGGGCAACCTTATTAATTGGAATCCTTATTGGAGCTGTTGAAATGCTAACAACAGGTATTTTCTCGATATTTTGGGGTTGGGAAGAAGCAAGTGATTCACTTACAGTAAGTATTATAGTAATGCTTGTTATTGGTCCATTAACAATAGGTGCCTATTATCTTGTTTTAAATGCAATTCGTGGGACTGATGCTCGCATTGGTCATATATTTAGATGGTTTAGCGATGGAAGTAAGTTGATGAAGTCGTTTTTAACATATTTACTAATGTATGTATACTTGACTCTATGGACATTACTTCTTATTATTCCAGGTATTATTAAATCATTTTCTTATTCTATGACATATTTTATTTTGAATGATCATCCAGAATATACAGCGAATCAAGCGATTACTGAGAGTCGTCATATGATGAATGGACATAAAATGGATTACTTTTTACTATGCTTAAGTTTCTTAGGTTGGTTCATTTTAAGTATTCTTACTGTAGGAATCGGTTTCTTATGGTTAGCACCTTATTTCTACGCGACATCAGCCGCATTTTATGAAGAGATTTCAAAAGAATATTATAAAAAAGAAGGCACTACTTTCTAATAAAACATATAAACTATCTACCCTAAAGAATGTAGGGAGCAGATAGCAGATGGTTTAGGTGTTTTGATATTTGTCCTATTTTCGGGATTCACTTCAGGATAAGGTATAGATTTTTATATAGAAATGCTACCCTCTATGTTTTATCATAGAGGGTTATTTTTTTATGTAAAAATGATAGGAAATAATGAATAATATATGTAAAGAAAAAAGCGAGGTGAATGAGAGTGAGCAAATTTTTAATACCGTATTCATTTTCTATATTAAGTTTCTTTATTTCAGCAACAGCACTTGATTTATATGATAGGATGGGAAACGATAGTGAGCTGGTTTCGCCGAACATAATTGGAAAGATAATTCAATCTACTGCGCAAATGGGAGTCCTTACATTGTATTTCGGAGTACCTATTATTTTAGGTGGCTGTCTACTTGGTGAGCTATTGTTTAGAGGTATCATTTTACGATTTAAACTAAGCTATATTATATCTTTATTATTATATCTATTTTTAGCTTTTAGTATTGTTTTCGTAACGGTAGGCATTCCAACTACATATGAAGATTCTAATACATTTTTCATGGGGATAACTATGATTTGTGCTGTTACATTCTTTGTGAGTCGGAATATATGGGAAAACAAGTTAATAATGGAGTGACAAAATGAAATACACCTGTCCATGTTGCGGATATAAAGTTTCACTTTATTGGATCAGTTAGAAAACCGACTAGTGAAGATGTGAAGGATGCTAGTTGGCAGCGAATTTGTTAAGTAGAATGTTATTACTCAATTTAATGGGAGTAATAACATTTTTTATTTAGTACTGAAAGAATTACTGCTGTCTTAAAGTAATAAGAAGGACTAAATCGGTAAATTTTATTAATGGATATATTTTCAATAAATACAAAAGTATAGATGTATAGTCAGCTTTGTGTATTTAATGTTATCATATTGAATGATATGGAAATTTTTAATAGAATAAGTAACTAAAAATTCAAAGGTAATGAAGCTTTTGTTGTATAAAGAAAATACTTAGTAGTAATCAACAATATTAAAAATAAGATTCGTATTTATATAAATTTAGTAGAAATGGGGTTTTAAAAAGGAATGAGTATAAGCATAACGCGGCAAAAGATTTTGGCGGCCGCTTCTCAAATTGTACAATGTAAAGGGGTTGCTAAATTAACTTTAGAAGCAGTGGCAAAAGAGGCGGGTTTAAGCAAAGGTGGATTATTGTATCACTTTTCAAATAAAGAAGCTTTAATAGAAGGTATGATAGTCCGAGGGGTAGAGGATTATGAAGGGGCCATTTACAATAAAGTAGCGGAAGACTCAGAGAGGAAAGGGAGATGGGTTCGCTCTTTTGTAGAGGAAAGATTAAGTAATGAGAGAAGAACAGAAGAGTTGTCTAGCAGTATGATGGCAGCACTCATGTTAAAACCTGAATTACTTGAGCCATTACAACAATCATTTCAGCAACTGCAAAAAAATATAGAAAATGATGAGATAGATTCAGTTTGTGCAACAATTATTAGATTAGCAGCAGATGGATTATGGTATTCGGAATATTTAGGGGTTGGAAGGCTAAGCCCCGAGTTAAGAGAAAAAGTGATTCAAGCTCTTATTAGTAATTCATATAAATAGAATATGCGAACTATATAATGAGAAAATAATTCACCATTGCTTCTTTAATGTAGTGGTGAATTATTTTTTTTATTAGAAAAATAGAACAATTTTATAGAGTATTGAATTATAACCGTCCAGACGGTATAGTAATATTTGGTTTAAGAGGAAAATGAAACAAAAAAAGAATAAAAGATATTTTTAGCACACTATTCGAAAGGATAGGCCGCAAAGCTTAGAGTCTACGGTAATACATATTGGTTACTAAGATCGTCTGGTTGCACATTTTTGATGCAACCGGACGATCTTTTTTTGTTATATAAATATAAAAATTTAGGAGGGAACTATGCAAATGAAAAGTACTAAAAGACATATTTCAATGGTTTCATTAGTTTTTCTAGTATTATTTTCAGTGCTGAATGTGTGGGCTCCAGTTATTCAAGCTGCTGTGATGAAAAGTCCAGTGGACGAAATTAATATTTCCCGTACTGATGGCACGACATCTGAACCATATCAAGCCTCAGATGGTATGAAAGTAGAAGTGAAGTGGTCAGCTAAAGAAAAAATAAAAAGTGGAGATCAATTCACAATTGATATGCCAAAAGAGTTTCGAAAAGACCTTATGAATATGAGTTTTCCTTTAAAAGATGCTGAAGGAAAAACAGTTGGTACATGTGAGATGAAAAAGGGTCTATTAACGTGTACTATGGGTGATTACGTAGAAGGAAAGAACAACATTAAAGGTTCTTTATTCGTAGAATTCTACTTTGGTCTAGAAGCATATGATGGTGTTAAAGAAATTCCATTAGAATTTAACGTTGATGGTCAAATCGTAAATAAAGAAGTAAATGTAAGTAATACGACAGAGAGACCGAAGCCACAACCCAATACGGAAAATCTATTGAAATGGGGTTCTTATAATCAAGAAGATCCGTCTATTGCTGATTGGCTTGTATATGTAAATGCAACTGGAACAGAAATGCAAGATCTTAAATTAACAGATACATTAGGACCTGGGCATGAGTTAATTACAGACAGCGTAGTATTAGAAGAGGCTGTATTTGAAGATGGTTATGCACCAACAAATATTAAGCCAGCAAATTTATCTAACATTAAAATAAATGCAACAAAGACTGGATTTACAATTGAATTTCCAGACAGTTCAAAAGGCTATATTTTAAGATATAAAACAAAGGTTACAAATCCTGCTGCAAAACCTCATAAAAATACTGTGAAATTAGAAGGTAAAAATATTAAAACTGAAGAAAAAGTAGGACAAGTATTTGTGAGTGGTGGGGGAGGATCCGGTTCAGGTGACAATAATCCACCTAGCATTGAAAAAAATATAGTTGATGAGAATGACAAGCTTGTAGAGAATGAGCAGCTAACACAAATGGATCAAGTTATTCAATACCAAGTTGGTACACATATACCGAACGATCCTCCTAAATACACATCTATGGTAATTAGTGATGATTTAGAAGATGTTTTAGAAGTATTAGAGGCAAAAGTGTATGATAAAAATGGCCAAGATATTACTTCTAAAGGGACGTTAAATATAGATAAACAAAGAAGTGAAGTAACATTTACGTTTGGTGAGAATTTTGATTATAAGTCATATGAAGACCAGATAATTAATCTTAGTATCAAGGCGAAAATTAAAAATAATGCAGACTTATCTTCTTACGTAGATAAGAAGATTCCTAATAAAGCGGAATTACATTTTGATGATAAAACATTAACATCAAAAGAAGTAACTATTACACCGCCTGAAGCTCCAAAAGATGGTACAGTATCGCTTCATAAAATAGATTCTGAGAATCCGAACAAAGGGTTGAAAGGTGCCGAATTTGAAGTTCGAAATAGTGCAAATGAAGTTGTTGCAAAACTGACAACGGACGAAAAAGGTTTTTCAGTACCTCAAACTTTAGCTCCTGGGACGTATAAAGTTTATGAAACAGTAGCACCAGAAGGATATCAAAAATTAACAAGCCCAGTAGAGGTTACACTTCAAGCTGGAGAAACAAAAACAATTGAAATTAAAAATACTGTGCAAAAGGGTCAAATTGAAATAAAGAAAATTGATTCGGAAAATGGTGAAAAACCATTAGCAAATGCAGAGTTTGATATAGTAAAAGACGGTGTAGTAGTCGAACATATTGTTACAGATAAAGATGGTAAGGCAATCTCTAAACCGTTAGCACTAGGAAAATATATTTTAAAAGAAACGAAAGCGCCTGAAGGCTACCAATTAAAAGAAACAGAGTTCGAAGTAAGTGTAACAGGGGACGGCATATTCCCAATACAAGTGGAAAATGCAATGGTAGACAAAGGTAATATAGAAATTACAAAAGTGGACAAAGAAAACGGAGCAGTATTAGCGGGTGTCGAATTTGAAGTCCAAGATGAGAAAGATGAAGTAGTAAGAAAAGTAGTAACAGATAAAGATGGAAAAGCAAATGTTTCAGATCTATCAGTAGGAAAGTACAAATTAGTAGAGACGAAAAGCTTACCAGGTTATAAAAAGCTAACAGAACCAGTACCATTTGAAATAAAAAAAGGTATGACAAAAGCTTTAGCAATAAAAGTAGAAAACGAGCAGTTAGACAAAGGCTCAGTAGAAATTACAAAAATAGATAAAGATAGTCAAAAAGTATTAGAAGGCGTAGTCTTCGAAGTGCAAGATGAGCAAGAAAAAGTAGTAACAGAAGTAAAAACAGATAAAGATGGTAAAGCAAAAATCTCTGATTTATCAGTAGGGAAGTACAAATTAGTAGAGACGAAAAGTTTACCAGGCTACAAAAAGCTAACAGATTCAGTATCATTCGAAATTAAAAAAGGTATGACAACAGTCCTATCGTTGAAAGTAGAAAATGAACAGTTAGATAAAGGTTCAGTAGAAATTACAAAAATAGATAAAGACAGCAAAAAAGCATTAAAAGGCGTAGTTTTTGAAGTGCAAGATGAAGCTGGAACAGTAGTAAAGGAAGTAAAAACAGATAAAGATGGTAAAGCAAAAATCTCAGATCTATTAGTAGGAAAGTACAAATTAGTAGAGAAAGAAAGTTTACCAGGCTATAAGAAACTAACAGATCCAGTATCATTTGAAATCAAAAAAGGCATGACCGAAGTTCTATCATTAAAAATAGAAAATGAAATGGTAGATACGGGAAATATAGAGATAACAAAGATAGATAAAGATAATAAAGCACCGTTAGCGGGAGTAACATTCATCGTCCAAGATGAAAAGGGTAATGAAGTTACAAAAGTAACGACAGATAAAGATGGAAAAGCAAATGTTTCAGATTTACTTGTAGGAAAGTATGAATTAGTAGAGGTAGAAAGTTTACCTGGTTATAAAAAATTAGAAAAACCAATATCATTTGAAATCAAAAAAGGCATGACCGAGGTTCTATCATTGAAAGTAGAAAATGAAATGGTGGATACAGGGAATGTAGAGATAACAAAAATAGATAAAGATAGTAAAGCTCCATTAGAAAATGTTGTATTTGAAGTACGTGATTTAAAAGGAAAAGTAGTTGCAAAAGTAACGACGGATAAAGAAGGAAAAGCAAACGTTTCAGATTTATCTATTGGAAAGTATGAGTTAGTAGAAGTAGAAACACCGGCAGGATACAAACCACTAGAAAAGCCAATTTCATTCGAAATTGAAAAGGGTAGAGTAACAGCATTACAATTGACTGTAGAAAATGAATTAGTGGATACAGGAAATGTAGAAATTACAAAAGTAGATAAAGAAAATAAAGATGCTTTAGCTGATGCAGTCTTTGAAATTCAAGATGAAGCAGGACAAGTAGTCGCTAAAATAACGACAGATAAAAAAGGACAAGCACAAGTTACTAATTTATCAGTCGGCACATACAAGTTAGTAGAAGTAAAAGCACCAAAAGGATATAAACAATTAGTAGATCCGATTACTTTCCAAATTGAAAAAGGCATGACAAAATCTCTTGCTTTAACAGTAGAAAACGAAATGTTAGACAAGGGAAATGTGGAAGTAACAAAAGTAGATAAAGATAGTCAAAAAGCATTAGCAAGTGTAGTCTTCGAAGTACAAGACGAACAAGGCAAAGTAGTAACAGAAGTAACGACAGATAAAGAAGGGAAAGCAAAAATCTCAGACTTATCTGTAGGAAAGTACAAATTAGTAGAGAAAAAAAGCTTACCAGGTTACAAAAAACTAACAGAGCCAGTATCATTCGAAATTAAAAAGGGTATGACAGAAGTCTTATCATTAAAAGTAGAGAATGAACAGTTAGACAAAGGTTTAGTAGAAATCACAAAAGTAGATAAAGATAGTCAAAAAGTATTAGAAGGCGTAGTCTTCGAAGTACAAGATGAAAAAGGCAAAGTAGTAACAAAAGTAACGACAGATAAAGAAGGAAAAGCAAAGATTGCTGATTTATCAGTAGGAAAATATAAGCTAGTAGAGGTAGAGAGCTTACCAGGATATAAAAAACTAGCGAAACCAGTATCATTTGAAATCAAAAAAGGTATGACAGAAGTCTTATCACTAAAAGTAGAGAATGAACTAGTAGACAAAGGCTCAGTAGAAATCACAAAAGTGGATAAAGATAGTCAAAAAGTATTAGAAGACGTAGTCTTCGAAGTGCAAGACGAACAAGGAAAAGTAGTAACGGAAGTAAAAACAGATAAAAATGGTAAAGCAAAAATCTCAGACTTATCTGTAGGAAAGTACAAATTAGTAGAGAAAGAGAGCTTACCAGGCTACAAAAAACTAACAGAGCCAGTATCATTCGAAATTAAAAAGGGTATGACAGAAGTCTTATCATTAAAAGTAGAGAATGAACAGTTAGACAAAGGTTCAGTAGAAATCACAAAAGTAGATAAAGATAGTCAAAAAGTATTAGAAGGCGTAGTCTTCGAAGTACAAGACGACAAAGGCAAAGTAGTAACAGAAGTAAAAACAGATAAAAATGGTAAAGTAAAAATCTCAGACTTATCTGTAGGAAAGTACAAATTAGTAGAGAAAGAAAGTTTACCAGGTTACAAACAATTAACAGAACCAGTATCGTTTGAAATTACAAAAGGTATGACAGAAGTTCTATCATTAAACATAGAAAATGAAATGGTAGATACGGGAAATGTAGAAATTACAAAAATAGATAAAGATAATAAGGCACCGTTAGCAGGTGTAGTCTTTGAAGTACAAGACGACAAAGGCAAGGTAGTAACGAAAGTAACGACAGATAAAGCTGGAAAAGCAACAGTTTCAGATTTATCAGTAGGAAAGTACAAGCTAGTAGAAGTAGAGAGTTTACCAGGCTACAAAAAATTAGAAAAGCCTGTACCATTTGAAATTACAAAAGGTATGACAAAATCTTTAGCGTTCACTGTAGAAAATGAAATGGTAGATACGGGGAATGTAGAAATCACAAAAATAGATAAAGACAGTAAAGCACCATTAGAAAATGTTGTATTTGAAGTACGTGACTCAAAAGGAAAAGTAGTTGCGAAAGTAACGACGGATAAAGAAGGAAAAGCAAACGTTTCAGATCTATCAGTAGGAAAATACAAATTAGTAGAGACGAAGAGCTTACCAGGTTACAAAAAGTTAACGGAACCAGTATCATTCGAAATTACAAAAGGTATGACAAAAGTCTTATCATTGAAAGTAGAGAATGAACAGTTAGACAAAGGTTCAGTGGAGATTATAAAAATGGCCGCTGAAAGCAAGGAAGTCTTATCAGGAGCTGTGTTTGAGGTTCATGATGAAAAGGGAAAAGTAGTAGTGAAAGTAACAACAGATAAAGATGGAAAGGCAAAAATCACAGATCTATCTGTAGGTAACTACACACTAGTAGAAGTAGAAGCACCAAAAGGATATGAAAAATTAACTAATCCAATTCCATTTGAAATTACAAATGGAATGATAAATGCAGTTCAATTAGAAGTATTAAACAAATTGAATCATTTAGCGCCACCAGGCCCAGAAACACCAGATCCAGAAAAACCTGGAACACCAGATCCAGAAAAACCTGGAACACCAGATCCAGAAAAACCTGGAACACCGAATCCGGAGAAACCTGGAACACCGAATCCGGAGAAACCTGGAACACCGAATCCGGAGAAACCTGGAACACCGAATCCGGAGAAACCTGGAACACCGAATCCGGAGAAACCTGGAACACCGAATCCGGAGAAACCTGGAACACCGAATCCAGAAAAGCCTGGAACACCGAATCCAGAAAAACCTGGGACACCAGATCCAGAAAAGCCTGGGACACCGAATCCAGAGAAACCTGAAAAAGAATTACCGAAGACAGGGCAGAAAATGCCTGTGGAACCATATATGGGAGCACTTCTTGTAATGATGAGTTTTGGATTACTCATATTAGGTAGAAAACAGCAGAGATAATAAAGGTGAAAAGGTATCCTCAAAGTATTTGAGGATACCTTTTTTAGCATAAAAAAAGCATCTAGCAAAAGTACTAGATGCAAATAAAAACACAAGGGAAGACAAAGTTCTTCCCTTTTCCCGTATGTAATTATATCAAAAAATTTATAAAAAACTAGCTATATTTAAAATATAATTTTAAAAAAAGTTATATACATAAATAATTGCAATACGCGCAGTTTTATCTTTCTGAAAAATCTATTTCTTTATTTTTGAATATTAAGACTAATGTTGATAAATCTTCAGATAATTAGAAAAAATACCCGAAAGGATATATAATATTGCTTAATAAATAATTTTAATGAATTACGTATATTTCATTTGGTGTATTAATTGAATATCATAATTTTTAATTTTATTAAGCAAGAATCTCGGTTACTTATTGCATTTCTAACATAGGGTGAGATAGAAAAATACAATAGTGTGGAGGTTTTTATAATGACGTTTGTTCTTAGTAAAATGAGTGGCTTTAGCATAGAAGAAAAGGTACATGAATTTGAATCTAAAGGATTCCTTGAAATTTCAAATGAAATCTTTTTACAAGAGGAAGAGAATCATCGTCTATTAACACAAGCACAGTTAGATTATTATAATTTGGAAGATGATGCATACGGTGAATGTCGTGCTAGATCTTATTCAAGGTATATAAAGTATGTTGATTCACCAGATTATATTTTAGATAATAGTAATGATTACTTCCAATCTAAAGAATATAACTATGACGATGGCGGGAAAGTTAGACAGTTCAATAGCATAAATGATAGCTTTTTATGTAATCCTTTAATTCAAAATATCGTGCGCTTCGATACTGAATTTGCATTTAAAACAAATATAATAGATACAAGTAAAGACTTAATTATAGGTTTACATCAAGTAAGATATAAAGCTACTAAAGAAAGACCATCTTTTAGTTCACCTATTTGGTTACATAAAGATGATGAACCAGTAGTGTTTTTACACCTTATGAATTTAAGTAATACAGCTATTGGTGGAGATAATTTAATAGCTAATTCTCCTCGGGAAATTAATCAGTTTATAAGTTTGAAGGAGCCTTTAGAAACTTTAGTATTTGGACAAAAGGTCTTCCATGCCGTAACGCCACTTGGAACAGAATGTAGTACGGAGGCTTTTCGTGATATTTTATTAGTAACATTTTCTTATAAGGAGACAAAATGAGAGAGAATAAAATAATTATGATTTCTGGAGCCAATAGCGGTATAGGTCATGCTTGTATAAAATACTTTTTAGAAAAATCATTTCATGTAATAGCGCTTGATATTAATAATAATAACTTAATAGATTATATGAAAACAGATATGCCTTTGAAAGTAGTGCAAATTGATTTAAGTAATAGCGAAGCGATTCATAATCTGTTTACTCAATTAGATTTAGAAAAGCTTTCTCCTGATATATTAATAAATGCAGCTGGTATTCGAGAGATAACACCTGTTTTACATTTATCCGATGATATGTTTAAAAAAGTAATTGATGTAAATTTAGTAGCCCCATTTATCCTTTCTAGGGAAGTAGCTAAGCGATGGTGTGAATCGAAAATAAAAGGTTGTATTGTGAATATAGCATCGGTTTCTGGATTAATGGCTGAACCAGAGCGAGCTGCTTATGTTGCATCAAAGCATGCTTTAATCGGATTGACTAAACAGATGGCTATGGAATTTGGAAAGCAAAATATAAGGGTGAATAGCATTTCTCCCGGTGTTATTAGAACTGAACTTACAGAAGAATACTTTAGTAATACAGCCTTGATGTCTATGATAAAAAGTAATCAATCTTTAGATACTTGGGGGTTGCCGCAGGATATTGTTTCATGTATTGAGTACTTGATTTCTGATCAGGCCCGCTTTATTACTGGTTCTAATTTTGTAATTGATGGTGGTTGGACTGCTGGGAAAAATTTATAATTGAGTGTTTTTGAGGAAAAGCACCTGTCCTTTTTTAGGCTGGTGTTTTTCTCACTATAAACCGAGTTTTTATTGGAGGGGGATTAATTTGCTTCAAAAAAGTTTTAAGCAAGAGAAAACGGTACCGGCTTTAAAGATGATAGCATCAATGGTTATCTTTGGATCAGTTGGATTTTTTTCAGTTCAAACAAACTTACCTTCGTTTGAATTAGTGTTTGTAAGGTGTATTTTTGCGACAATATTTTTAAGTGTATGCTGGTTGCTTACAGGGCAATATAAACAAGATAAATGGGAACGAAAAGAAGTTATTCAAGTTTTAATATGTGGCTTTTTCTTAGTATTTAATTGGGTTTTCTTATTTAAAGCCTTTGAAAATATGTCAGTTACAATTGCTATCTCGGTTTATCATCTTGCACCAGTAATTGTACTGTTAATTGGAAGTATCGTCTTTAAAGAAAAATTAACATTAATATCTATCATTTCAATAGTTGTGTGTTTTGCAGGAGCTTTATTAATTGCTGGTATCGATGGAAGTTTCTCTGTCGGTTCATTAATGTCTTCAGGTATGATATGGGGATTTCTTGCAGCTCTCTTTTATGCATTTACAACTTTATTTGGTAAAGGGATTAACAAAATGAGTGCGTATGCAATGACATTTTTACAAACATTCTTGGGGATATTTCTTTTAATACCATTTATAGATTTAGATGCTTTTAGTGGCCTCACTCAAAGTAATTGGACATATATTATAGCTACTGGTTTTATTCACACAGGGATAGTATATTATCTGTTTTTTGATAGTTTACGCTATTTATCTACAAAAACAATCTCAATATTAGTTTTTTTGGATCCGGCAGTGGCAATATTATTAGATACTGTACTTACTGGATTCCGTCCAACTTTAATGCAAATAACAGGAATTCTTTTTATTTTTATTGGTATGACTTTAACATTAAAAAAATCTAAAGATAAAAAACTGAGCCAAAAAGAAAAGCGAATTGAAAGCGATGCTAGTATATCTCAACAATAATGAAATATATTGTGTATAAAACGATAAACCTTACATGAATCATGTAAGGTTTATTTTAGTTCAATATAATTCATATTTATAATATATAATTTTCAAAACTGAGGTATGTTTTTCTTTAATCTGCTTTTGATTCATATATTTTTATTTGACTATAAATTTACAAAAATGTATATGAAATCTTATTTTTTGATAATATATAAGTAATAAATTCATAGAATTGGAGTGATGAGATGCAGCCGTTAGAAAGGGAGATTCATTCTAATATGCTGAAAGTGTGGCGAATTCACGCTTTAATTGGGACGGCAGTTATACTAACAGTCGTAATTGCGTATTTCTTTTTTATGATTAACTTTAACTGGTGGGGCTGGTTGTTTGGACTATTAGTAACAGGAGCTATTACATTTATTCCACTTGATTATTTTGTGTTTCCAAATTTACGTCAGCGCTATTATAGTTACAGATTAAATGAAGAAGAGATTGAGATTCAAAAGGGAATGTTCGTTGTAAAACGCGTACTTATTCCGATGATCCGTGTGCAGCACGTAACGATTGAGCAAGGGCCGATCATGAGAAAGTATAATTTAGCAGAATTACACATTTCAACAGCCGCAACTTCTCATAGTATTCCAGGTTTAACGAAAGAAGAAGCAGAACAGCTAAAAAGACAAATTGGAGAACTTGCGAAAGTGAGTGATAAGGATGTATAAGAGGCAACATCCGATTACGATATTGTTAGGTATTAGAGTTGCGAGTTTGTTGCCACTTATTATTCTTGTTTTATTTAAACCTGATGAACAAGTGGAACCTTGGTATTTATTTTATCTTTTCCTTCTGGTTGTTTTATTCATCATGGCTATTTTTTCAGCAATTAAATGGTATTTTAAAGTGTACTGGATTGAGAATAATATTTTACATATAAAGCACGGTGTTTTTGTAAAGAAGGAAAGTTATTTAAATAAAGAACGTGTGCAAAATGTTAGTACGTCTTCTAACGTCATTTATCAGATGCTTGGGCTTATGAAGTTAAATATAGAAGTAGCGGGTGGTGGTAGTGAACCAGAAGTGATGTTGGCTGGTATTAAAGAAGACGAGGCAAAACATTTAATCTCTTTATTACATAAGAAAGAAACTACTGTAAAAGAAGAAATAGAAGAGGAAGAAAGCAAGACGGTTTATCAGTTAACAGCGAAAGAGGTTTTAGCAGCAGCGATTACATCTGGTCGGTTCGGACTAGTGTTTTCTGGACTGGTACTTCTTTACACAAAGTTTGATTTTGTTCTTCCTGAAGGATTCACAAGTAAAGTAGAAGCGTATGTGATGGGAAACGGTGTTTATAAACTAATTGTAATAGCATTAATTTTAATGGCAATTTCATGGATTATTTCCACGGCTGGATATGTGTTGAAATATGCAAACTTTAAAATTGAGCGAAAAGGGGAAGAAATTCGTATCGTTCAAGGGTTATTTGAAAAGAAAGAATTTGTCTTAAAATTGCACCGAATTCAAGCGATTACTGTAAAAGAATGTATGCTTCGCCAGCCATTTGGTTATTGCGCTGTTGAAGTGGAAGCAATTCACAGTATTGGAGCAGCAAGTAATGAAGTGATGTTGCATCCTTTTATGAAGAAAAAAGATGTACAGCACCTGCTCACATATTTAGAGTTACCTTATGAAATTGAGGCGGAGATCGCTCACTTACCAAAAACAGCGTTGCGTCGTTATTTCATTATGAGCTGGTTAATAAGTATCATACTCACAGTTCTAATTGCTAGCGTGAGTATATATTTGAAACAATATATTGCTTTATTTTTTATTTTACCGTTATTTATCGTGTTTTCGTTACTTGCGTATGCTAGATATAAAAGTGGTGGTTATGAATTAAGAGAAAATCAACTAACGGTTGTATATCGTAATTTTTCGAAATATACAGGAATAATGCGAAGAAGACATGTTCAAGCAGTAGGTTATAATCAATCGTATTTTCAAAGAAAGGATGAATTATGTACAACTCTTGTAGCGGTAGCTGGGCGGGGTTATGAAGTAAAGCATATGAGAAAAAAAGATTCACTTCGTATATATAATTGGTACAAAGAAAAAGGAAACACCGGTGTGTAATGGTGTTTCCTTTTTGTGTCATGATTTGTCGATAAGTCGATATATTCGAAGAAACGCTGATATAATTCGAGTTGCGCTGATATATTCAGAAAAACGCTGATATAATTCGAGTTGCGCCGATATATTCGAAAAATCGCCGATATAATTTCACATACCGTGGTTTCCGAACTCCAAACTCAAAAAAATTAAACTAACACATCAAAAGTAGTCACAAAAGAAGGGCGAGAGAAAATACTCTTTTGCTGTTCTGCATGTGGATGCGCTTGAGCCTGAGGTTTTCCTTCTACTTGCGTGGGACGTTTTTTATGAGCGTTTTCGAATGAACGTGATTCTGTCCAGTCTTTAAAGTTTTGCTCTGTTTCCCACATCGTTAAGATGACATATGTATCGTTACTTAATGGGCGTAGAACACGGATCGCTTGGAATCCTGGTTCGTTTTCGATAAGGCCTGCGCGGTTTTTAAAGCGGTTTTCAAATACAGGGCGACCTTCGTCTGTTACAGAAATGTTGTTACAAACGATATAGCCAGGTTGTCCTTTGAATTCACCGACAGCATCTAGTACGTCATACTGAAGTGAACCTTCTACAGATTCTTCTGTATTTTCTTTATAAAACATATTTTCCTCATCATTTTTTGCAGTGAAATGTGCTTGTTCTAGAGGTGTTTCGTATGAAATAATAGCCTTCATTTTAATGCCCCCTTACTAGTTTGTTTCTATTATATCAACTCTCTTAAAAAACTTCGAAGATTATATACATAAAGATACTTCTTTTTCAAATAATAAATGTACCATCATTTGGAAAGAAGGACGATGTATGAAGAAAGTAAAGTGGACTTTATTAGGCGGCGTCGCAACGTTCGTAGTAGCGATTGTACTCTATAAACTTATCGTGTTAGCTGGTGGCTATATGATGGATGAAAAGCAGCTCGTTTTCCACTCTTCATCACGTATCGTTGACCAGAAAGGGAAAGAAATTACGAAATTATACGTAGAAAATAGAGACCTTGTACCGATCGAGCAAATTCCGAAGTATGTGCAGCAGGCGTTTGTTGCGGTGGAAGATTCTCGTTTTTATGAGCATCAAGGGATTGATTATCCGTCGATATTCCGTGCTCTTTATAAAGATACGTTAGCTAGAGAGAAGGTAGAGGGCGGTAGTACCATTACGCAGCAACTCGCTAAAAACGTCTTTTTAACTCGTGAAAAAACATTTACGCGCAAATTGAAGGAAGTCGCAATTTCTCTTCAATTAGAGCAAAAATATACGAAGCAACAAATTCTTGAAATGTATATGAATCATATTTATTTTGGTCATGGGGCTTACGGTATTCAAGCGGCAGCAAAGTTGTATTTTAATAAAAATGTTGAGGATTTAACAGTAGAGGAAGGGGCAATGCTTGCAGGCCTTCCGAAGTCACCAAACGGATATTCACCGTACTATTCTGCAGAGAAGAGTAAGGAACGCCGCGATCTAGTATTGTCACTTATGCATAAACAAGGCTATTTGACTGCAGAAGAAAGCGTTCGTTATCAAGGGAAGACAATTGCTCTATATAAAAATTTAGATGAGAATGAGCTTGCATATATGCCGTATATTGATATGGTCATAGATGAAGCCGCTCGTTTATACGGGTTGTCTCATCAAGAAGTACTTCGCGGAGGATATACGTTTGTCGTACCTATGGATGAAAAGATTCAAAAGGTAGCATATAACCAGTTTCAAGATGCAAGGAATTTTCCTGGGAAAGAAGAAGGGGCGCAAGGTGCTTTCTTATTAATGGATAATCGTACGGGAGGGATTAAAGCGGCGATTGGGGGAAGAAAGTACGTCCCGAGAGGATTTAATCGTGTTTTTGCCAAAAGGCAGCCCGGATCTGTTTTAAAACCACTTATCGTTTATGCACCAGCACTAGAAACGAAAAAGTATAATCCGTATTCTTTATTAACAAATGAAAGAAATTCTTTTGAAGGGTATGAACCTCGAAATTATAATCATGAGTATTCAAAAGAAATGACGATGTATGATGCGATTTTAGAGTCGGCAAACGTACCGGCAGTTTCTCTATTAAATGAGTTAGGGGTAGAAGAAGGAAAGCAATATTTAGAAAAAGGAAATGTCCATATTGCAGATGCTGGTTTAAGTACAGCTCTTGGGGGACTAAAAAATGGCGTTTCAACATTTGATCTTGTAAAAATGTATCGTTCATTTTTAGCAAATGGAAATATAATTGAGCCGCACGTTATTGATAAAGTATTAAATAGACACGGTGCAGTCATTGGGGAATCTCCAAAAGTAGAGACGAAAATCTTCTCGAAGCAGACAGCATGGTATATGACGAAAATGCTAGAAGGAGTTGTGAAGGAAGGGACAGCGAGAGTTGGTGTATATAACGGTGCGCTAGCTGGAAAAACAGGTACAACTTCATTGCCAAATGACGATAAGGGAGCAAGAGATATGTGGTTCGTCGGCTATACACCTAACTTAGTAGGCGCTGTTTGGATTGGTTATGACCGTACGGATAAGGAGCATCAGTTGCAAGGAGAAAGTGCATCTGCGACAAAATTGTTTAAGAAAATTTTAACGAAGGCTAATGTAGAACATAAAGAGAAGTTTATGAAGCCTGAAGGTGTGGAAACAATCGGCGCTCCGATTCGACTGCGCAAAATTGAAGATGTAAAAATGAAACTATCATTTAGCCCTTTCGGTTTATTTAAAGCAAAATTAAGTTGGAAACCACTTCCAGATAACAGAATTATGTACCGAATCTATAGAGTGGAGAACGGAATTCATACACATGTTAGCACTGTAAATGGTGCTGGGGAATATGAGGAAAAGTTCGTTAACATATTTTCAAAACCGAGCTTTTACGTTGTACCATATAATACACAAACGAATCGTGAAGGAGAAAAGTCAAAAGTAGCTAAACCATAGTTTTTCTCTGTGTTATAATAAGAATGTTGTGAAAATAGTAAGCGTTTTTAAGAATGTTTGTGTCAATTTAATGAACAACGTACATAATATTATGCATTTTGTTTTTACAAGCTGTATAGTAAAAAAAGATAAATATCGAACGTATTCGAAGCATTGGTAAGGAAGGGAGCAAGGGTCTTGGTAAGAACTATAAATGAGACATTTTTAAAAGCATGTAGGGGGGAACGTACCGATTATGTACCAGCATGGTATATGCGTCAAGCAGGTCGTTCACAGCCGGAATATAGAAAGATTAAAGAAAAGTATTCTTTATTTGAAATTACACATAATCCAGAGTTATGTGCTTACGTTACAAAATTGCCGGTTGATCAATATAACGTAGACGCAGCAATTCTTTATAAAGATATTATGTCACCACTACCTGCAATTGGTGTGGATGTAGAAATTAAATCAGGTATTGGCCCAGTTATTGATAATCCAATCCGTTCTTTACAAGACGTAGAAAAACTAGGGGAAATCAATCCAGAAGATGACGTACCGTACATACTAGATACAATTCGTTTATTAACGACAGAAATGTTAGACGTACCGTTAATCGGTTTTTCAGGAGCTCCATTTACATTAGCGAGCTATATGATTGAAGGCGGTCCATCTCGTAACTACCATAATACGAAAGCGTTCATGTATGCAGAGCCAAAAGCTTGGTTTGCTTTAATGGATAAACTAGCAGATATGGTTATTACATATTTAAAAGCGCAAATAAACGCAGGAGCAAAAGCAGTTCAAATTTTCGATTCTTGGGTTGGAACAGTAAATGTAGCAGATTATCGCGTATTTATTAAACCAGCAATGGAGCGTATTTTTGCAGAAGTTCGTAAGATGGGTGTACCGATGATTATGCACGGCGTAGGAGCTGCACACTTAGTGAATGAGTGGCACGACTTACCGCTTGATGTAGTCGGCTTAGACTGGCGCTTACCGATTGAAGAAGCACGTGCACGTGGCGTTCATAAGGCGGTACAAGGTAATATGGACCCTTCATTCTTACTTGCACCATGGTCTGTTATTGAAGAACATGTAAAAGGTATTTTAGATCAAGGGATGAAACAGCCGGGTTATATCTTTAACTTAGGTCACGGTGTATTCCCAGAAGTAAATCCGGATACATTAAAACGTTTAACTACATTTATTCATGAATACTCTAAAGGGCAGTTAGCGAAGTAAAGGAGAATTGCTGTATGAAAAAGAAAATTGGTTTGCTTGTAATGGCATACGGAACGCCATATAAAGAAGAAGATATTGAACGTTACTATACACATATTCGTAGAGGAAGAAAGCCAAGTCCTGAAATGCTGGAAGATTTAACAGAGCGTTACCGTGCAATTGGTGGTATTTCTCCTTTAGCTACTATTACATTAGAGCAAGCTAAGAAGTTAGAACAGCGTTTAAATGAAGTACAAGATGAAGTAGAGTACCATATGTATCTTGGTTTAAAACATATTGAACCGTTTATTGAAGATGCGGTGAAAGATATGCATAACGACGGAATACAAGATGCAATCGCACTTGTTCTTGCACCTCACTATTCTACGTTTAGCGTGAAATCATACGTTGGACGAGCACAAGAAGAAGCTGAGAAACTTGGAAACTTAACAATTCACGGCATTGATAGCTGGTATAAAGAGCCGAAATTCATCCAGTACTGGGTTGATGCAGTGAAAGGTATATATAACGGTATGTCAGATGCAGAGCGTGAAAAAGCAGTATTAATCGTATCTGCACATAGCTTACCAGAGAAAATTATTGCAATGGGCGATCCATATCCAGATCAATTAAATGAAACAGCGGATTATATCGCGCGCGGAGCTGAAGTAGCAAACTATGCAGTAGGCTGGCAAAGTGCAGGAAACACACCAGATCCTTGGATTGGTCCAGATGTACAAGATTTAACGAGAGAACTAAATGAAAAGCACGGTTATACTTCATTCGTATATGCACCAGTTGGATTTGTTGCGGAACATTTAGAAGTTTTATATGACAACGACTTTGAGTGTAAAGTTGTAACGGATGAAATTGGTGCGAAATATTATCGTCCAGAAATGCCAAATGCATCGGACGCATTTATTGATTGTTTAACAGATGTTGTATTAAAGAAAAAAGAATCTGTACTGTAAGAAGAAAGGGGGAGCCTGCTTGAGGAAAAAAGTTGTGATCGTCGGCGGAGGTATTACTGGATTAACAGCAATGTATAACTTACAAAAAAATATTCATGAAAAAAACTTGCCGATTGATACATTACTTATAGAAGCATCGGGTAAACTTGGCGGAAAAATTCAAACCGTTCGAAAAGATGGGTTTACAATTGAGCGCGGACCGGATTCTTTCTTAGCACGAAAAGAAAGTGCAGCTAGATTAGTGAAAGAATTGGGTCTCGGCGATGAACTTGTAAATAATCAAGCTGGTCAATCATTTATCCTCGTAAACAATCGGTTACATAAAATGCCGACTGGATCAATGATGGGAATTCCAACGCAAATTACGCCGTTTCTATTTTCCGGGCTGTTCTCCCCAATTGGTAAACTAAGAGCTGGTTTTGATCTATTAATGCCGAGGTCAAAGCCAGTATCTGACCAATCACTCGGACAATTTTTCAGACATCGTCTTGGAAACGAAGTGGTTGAAAACTTAATAGAACCGTTACTATCGGGTATTTATGCAGGGGATATTGATCAAATGAGCTTAATGTCAACATTCCCGCAAATGTATCAGATTGAGCAGAAACATCGCAGTATTTCACTCGGTATGCGTACGCTCGCTCCGAAAGAAGAGAAAGCTGAACCGAAAAAGGGAATGTTCCAAACAGTGAAAACAGGTTTAGAATCTATCGTAAAATCTCTCGAAGTAAAGATGCATGAAGGTACGATAATAAAGGGAACTCGCATTGAAAAAGTTGCAAAACAGGGTGATGGTTATACAATTACTCTTAGTAACGGAAAAGAAATAGAAGCGGACGCCATCGTAGTGGCAACTTCGCATAAAGTATTGCCGTCCATGTTTGCTCAGTACAAGCAGTTTCGTTTCTTCCGTAATATTCCATCCACATCCGTTGCAAATGTGGCACTTGCTTTCCAAAAGTCTGCAATCCAGCGTGATATTAATGGTACAGGATTTGTCGTATCACGAAATAGCGATTACACCATTACAGCATGTACGTGGACGCATAAAAAATGGCCGCATACAACGCCAGAAGGAAAAACACTCCTTCGTTGCTACGTCGGGCGTGCTGGTGATGAAGCGGTTGTAGAACAAACTGAAGAAGAACTCGTTCAGCTCGTACTAGAAGATTTAAAGAAGACGATGGACATTACAGAGGATCCAGAGTTTACAATTGTAAGTCGCTGGAAAGAAGCGATGCCTCAATATACAGTAGGCCATAACGAGCGAATGAAACAGCTCACAACATTTATGGAGAAAGAGTTGCCAGGTATATACTTGGCAGGTAGCTCCTATGCTGGCGCTGGACTTCCAGACTGTATTAATCAAGGTGAGGAAGCTGCAAAGCGTGTATTATCTCATTTGGAGAAAGTAATAGATGCTGAATTAATCGCACAATAAATTATAAGAAACGCCTTCAATCATATTGAAGGCGTTTCGTTTATTATATAAAATACTTATTCGCCAATAAACATATATAAGTTATTTGGCTTTATAACAGCATCTCCTGCATAAATAACCCACTCTGTTAAGTTATCAAAATCTAAATGATAACTATTTCCTTCACTCATATCTTCTATAAAATATGGTTCATTAATGAGTATTCCTTGAATGAAATCTTCCGTAATGTTTTGCATTTCAAACCACATATGTTCACTTTTTCCCTCTTCGTAGGATACACCAAATTTAGCAAGGAAACGAAAATCTTCATTTGATTGTTCAATGTGAAAAATGTTGCTGAAATACCCGAAAGTATTCTTCGCATTGTAAGCCATACGATCAGTTTCACTATTTGTTTTATAGAACATGAGCCCTGTAGCTTCCTCGTGTTCTTGGAAAAAGCTTTCAATATATTCTTCTGAAGTATTAAATTTGAATAAGAGAACAGATGGAGATTGATGGTATTCATCTCGGTCATCCATACCGCCTAAGAATGTATTTTGTGCATCTATTGGTTGTAGTTTCACTTCTTCATCCTCGATTGAAGATAATTGGTCCATACTCGTTTTATGCCCTATATAAGATAATCCTTTTTCCCACGGAACAGCGACTGTATGTATAGAACCTTGCTGACTATGTGCGATAACGATAGGCTCATTTATAGGGACTTGTCCATTCTCAACGGCATTATTAGCAAATGTTTGAAAGAGATCGCTAATGCCGTAGTAGGAAGAAATGCGATTTGGAATAATTAACTCTATTTCAGTTACGCCTGCTCTTAAAAGACCGTGTGTATGAAACCAATATTGCGTAGGCTCACCGTCTTTATCGTCTTCATAAATGGAATGAATAACGTATAAGTCAGGAATGTCAGGTAATAATTCATTTTCAACGTGATATTCAATATAGCTTCTAGATATCACTTTCATTGCTGCACTTGAATCGATTACAAATAACAAATCTGGGGCGAGATTCCATAAGAACTGTAACTGCTGGAAAAAGCAGTCCAGTACATCGCCTACAAATAGCGTACGAGTGAAAATTTCAGTGCCGAAAGCTGCATCTTCAAAATTACGATCTACGATTGTAGCATCTTGTCTATTGTACATTTTATATCCTTCTGGATCGTTCGGTTCATCAATATGCAGTTCATACGGTATGACTGTTTCACCCATATGTAATTCAACAATAAGGCTTGTCTCATCACTATAAACAATTTTTAAATCATCAACTTTAGTAGCGATCGTTTCTAGTCGCTGTTTTAACTGCTCAATTGTAATTCTAGTTGGTATAACGGCAATCATATCTGAAAAATGACGTTCTAATGTTCCATTCATAGCTGCGCGGTATGTTTCTGTTTGCACTTCCATCCAATCACTCCTATTCAAATGAATCCATTTTACATGCCAATAAACTTTCGATATTTTCTGTTTTCTCTCTAACATTATAGAGTGTATTTGTAGAAGGTGTAAAATTATTATTTTGTATTATAGTTTGAAAGCTTGTAAATTAAATAAATCTTTTGTAAAATTTGTCGAAATATAGTTCTATATAACGAATCATTTGTTATGATAGAAATGCTGAGAAAATATGAAATAGAGAGAGGAAAATGGCTGTGAAGAAATTGTTAAGTGTCTTTTTATCATTCTTGCTATTGCTTTCATTTACTGGAACTTTAGCGCAAGCAGAAGAAACTGCTTCTATGTCAGTAGAAAAAGCAATTCAAGTATTTAAGCAGCAAGGGAAAACGAAGGGGATAGTAGAAGGATATATTGTTGGATATACGCAAAGTTCTTCTAAATATACGAAGGATCCAGCTAAGTTTGATGATACAAACGTAGCAATTGCAGATTCGCCAAACGAAACGAATCCAGACAAAATCATGCCCGTTCAGTTACCGAAAGGTGATGTGAGAACGGCAGTGAATGTAAAAGATCACCCTGAAAATATCGGGAAGAAAGTTAGTTTGACTGGGACCCTTGAATTATATTTTAGTAACCCAGGTCTAAAATCAGTAACAGCTTATAAGTTTCAAGGTGAAGGACAAAACCGTGTTAGCGATGTAGTAGCTTCACCGAACGGTGGAGAAGTTGCTAAAGGAACAGCGGTAACATTAACGACGAATACAGAAGGCGCAACAATCTACTATACGTTAGATGGCTCTAATCCTACTAATAAAAGCGTTCGTTATAATGGACAAATTATAGTCAATGAAAATAGTGTAGTGAAAGCAATCGCAGAAAAAGAAGGACTTACTCCTTCAGCAATTTCGACATTTTCATTTATTATCGTAAATAATGAACAGGTTCGTATTCATGACATTCAAGGGAAATCACATATGTCTCCTTACAACGGGAAGAAAGTAAACAATGTGGAAGGCGTTGTCACAGCGCTTGATAAAAACGGCTTTTATATAGAAGATAATCAGCCAGATAATGACCCAGCTACTTCAGAAGGTATGTACGTATATAAAAAAGATGTGAATGTAGCAGTAGGAGATCTTATTCAAGTTGATGGAGTAGTAGAAGAATATGTTGGACCAGGATATGCAGAGCGATTTGAAACAGACTTAACGACGACTGAAATTAAAGCGAGCCGCGTTGCTGTAATCGCAAAAGATCAATCTTTGCCAGCACCGATTGTACTTGGGGAAAACGGTGTGAAAATCCCGGACCAGATTATTGATAATGATGCATTTGGTTTATTTGATCCAAATGAAGATGCAATCGACTTCTATGAAAGTATAGAAGGTATGCGTGTTACGATGCCAACACCAAAAATTATTACACCTCAGAAAAACGGAAATTTATATGTAACAGTAAAAAATGGTGGAGATAAAATAGTAACACAATATGGCACACCTCTATTAGATGAAAATCAATTAAACCCAGAGCGCCTTTCTGTAAAAGTACCTCGCGATTATGTAGCAAAAGTAGGAGATACTTTTACTGGAGATATAACAGGGGTAGTAGGATATGATTACGGTTCTTTCCGTATTTCGCCAATAACAGAACTGCCAGCTGTAGTGGATGGTGGATTTAAGCAAGTAGGGGCAAATATTCAGCCACGTCTTGATAAGTTAACGGTTGCTACATATAACATTGAAAACTTCTCGGCGAATAAAAAAGAAACAACAGATGAAAAAGTAAAAGCGTTAGCGTATTCTATTAAATACAATTTAAAAATGCCAGATATTATCGGTGTAGAGGAAATGCAAGATAATAACGGATCAATTAATGACGGTACAACAGATGCGTCATTAAGCGCAAAACGTATCATTGATGCAGTTCTAGAAATTCGTGGACCGAAGTATGAGTATGTAGAAATCGCTCCAAACAATAATCAAGATGGAGGAGCACCAGGAGCGAATATTCGCGTCGGCTTCTTCTATAATCCATCACGCGTGAAATTAGCGACGGTACCGAAGTTACTTGATAAGAATGTTGTTCGTATTGGAGACGAAAATCCATTGTTTGAAAGTACACGTAAACCGCTAGCGGTAGAATTTACGTTCCAAGGACAAAACATTGTTGTCGTTGCAAATCACTTAAACTCAAAACTAGGAGATGCAACGCCATTTGGAAAAGTGCAGCCGCTCGTATTAAAGAGTGAAGACAAACGAATTCAGTTAGCACAAGAAGTAAATTATTTCGTGCAAGGAATTCAGAAAAAGAATACAAATGCACCAGTTGTTGTGTTAGGTGATATGAACGATTTCGAATTCTCTAAACCACTAAAAACACTAGAGGGAACAATCTTAAAAGATATGTTAAACACAGTGCCGAAAGAGAATCGTTACACGTACATTCACGAAGGAAATGCACAAGTGTTAGATCATATTTTAGTAACAAACAACATCGCACCACACACAATTGTAGACCCAGTACACTTAAACTCAAACATTATGAAAGAACACGGACGTGTAAGTGACCACGACCCAGTACTTGCTCAAATTGATTTGAAGAAGGCTTCTTAAAGTGGGGAACGCTTAGGTGACTAAGCGTTCTTTTTTTGCATCGTTATAGAATAGTATAAAGAGATGATTCCTTTTTTTGTAATCTAACGATAAAATTGATTGAATATTTAGTTTTTAATAAGGGGGACAACAATGCAGTTACAAATAAATGGAAAGGTAATGAATCAGTTTGCAATTTTTTTTAGTACGATCATCATGCTTCAGTTTGTAGCTGATATAACAGGACTTACAAGCAATCTAGATATTACGTATAACTTAATACATACAGCAGCTTCTTATATAACATTTAGTTTGGCGGTTATTTTCACTTTAATAGGTGCAAGAAGAGAATTAAGTAAATATGCAATTGTTTCATTATGTTTAGTTGTAGGTATTAAAGCGATTTATTTTGTAGCGGTTGTTATTTTATGGGGATTGGCTGGTACACCGTAAGTGAATAGTAAATAAAACCCTAATTTCCAATATAGTAAGGAAATTAGGGTTTTATTATACTTGAAACGCTTTTCTACACCGCTCTCTTTTTTGCAACCTTCTTCTATATTTTTTTTTATCACGTTTTACTCCTTGTATATACATGATTAAGCTAACGAGGAGGAAGAATGCACATTGTATTGTCAAAATATACGGCGACATGCCATGCAAAGGTTGTTTTGGGTCATATAAATGAAAAGGAGCTCCGCCTATTGTAGGGAATATCGTATTTAGCAGGACGTATGGAATGGAGGCAACTGCAAATGGGAAAAGAATCGCCATATAGTCCTTTTGTGACCACGCAGATGCAGCAAGTCCTAAAAGGGCCATTAAACCTGCAAATAAAAAATTAATTCCGATATATACAGTAATGTAAGTGAGGGGAGATTCGTAATATAAGTTTGCAAACATCCCATTATCATTTATAATGCCTGAACCAGCCGTCGGTTCTCCGTCTGGAATGGTTAATTTGCAAAATAATAACGATAAGATGAACGGGAATGTATAAAGAAGTCCGCCACAAAAGAATGTAACAATATATTTCGTTACTGAATAAGGGAACAAAGAAATCCCTTTACTTACAAACGGTTTAAAACCATCTGATTTATCCGAATTGTAACTTGTACTAAAGGGGAAACTGGCAATAACGGGCATTAATAATAAATAAACATCCATTTCATTGTCGCGAAATCCAATCCATTTAAAAGCTGTTGTTACAAACGCATCCGTTCCATCCCCAATGTAACGAATTACATAATAATAATGGTAAATAAAAATAAGAGCTAGTCCACTAAACATAATAATTAAAGAAACACGATTACAAAAAGCTTGCTTTATATTTAAACGAAGTGCACGCATCATGACTGAAAAAGCCTCCACTGTTTTGATAAACTTGTCTATTTTCTATATTACTATTAATTGTAAAGATTTTCTTGTTTTTTTATTTGATTATTTGAAAAAGAGGAATTTTGTTGTTGGTAAGTAAGGTTTAGCTGAAATTAATTTTTCTAAAATATGGTTGACAATTAAGTATTACATTTGTAATCTTAATTATAGATTACAAATGTAATACTTAGGAGTGAAATATACTATGACAAATCAATTACCTAAAATATCTGAAGCAGAATTAGAAATTATGAAAGTGCTTTGGTCGAATTCTCCGCAAACAGCGAATGAAATTATAGAAGAACTGGAAGATGCAATGGACTGGAAACCGAAAACAATCCGCACATTAATTAATCGATTAGTGCAAAAGGAAGCCGTTTCTTACCATCAAGATAAAGGGCGTATGTACGCTTATTACCCGTTAGTATCACAAGATAATTATTTGCAAGTGGAAACGAAATCTTTACTAAAGCGTTTTTGCGGTGCAGCGTTTAAGCCATTACTTGTTAATTTCTTAAAAGAGGAGAAATTATCTTCAGAAGATATTAATGAATTAAAACGCATTTTAGATGAGAAGACAGAGGAGAATAAGAGGAAGGATCGATAAAAATGATAAACACGCTTATAAATGTATACCTTCCTCATTTTTTTGATTGGCTTATAGAAACGTCACTTATGGCTAGCATATTAGTCGGATTTATTTTGTGTATAAAAGTTCTATTCAGAAATAAATTAACCCCCCGGTGGCAATATATGCTGTGGATCGTATTAATGATAAGACTCCTTTTACCGTGGTCGCCAGATAGCTCTTATAGCATTTACTCATTACTTTCTTATAGTTCTAGCGTATCGGAAGTTATTCCAAAAAATATGCCGGCTACTGAGAATATAGTGAACATAGAAAGCGACCGAAAAGTGGAATTGGAATCAAATTCTAAAATGGTGACAAAAACTAGCGAACCGGAAGTAAAAGTCAGTTCGGAAAAACAGACTACATTTTCTTTATACAAACTTGCTTTGTATGTGTGGCTAGCTGGGGTAATCATATTAGCAGCCATCACGTTTCTTACAAATAGACGTTTATATTCTTACATAAAGAAACAACCGGATATTACGGACGAACAGGTCACTACAGTGTTTAATCGCTGTAAGCAGTCTATGAAAATGAAGAAGGCAGTTTCATTACGTCTTGCAGGAAAGATTGCAAGTCCAACGGTTTTTAGTTTCTTTCGCCCGAAAGTATTACTATCAAAAAAACATATGAAAGTATTAAATGAACAACAATTACAATATGTCTTTTACCATGAGTTAGCTCATATTAAGAGAAACGATGTAGCTGTAAATTGGATTATGTACAGTTTAATCCTATTAAATTGGTTCAATCCAATTCTTTGGTACGCCTATTTTTGTATGCGAGAAGATCAAGAATTAGCCTGTGATGCATATGCACTTACTTTTATAGATAAAGAGGAACAAATTGCATACGGTCATACAATTATTACCCTTTTAGAACACTATTCCTATCAATTACCAAGCCTGGCAAATTTAAGTAGAAATAAACGAACACTAAAAAGGAGAATCATTATGATTAAAAAATTCCAAAAGAAATCGTATCGTCTTTCTTTACTTGGAGTTATTGTCATAGTTGCTATAGCATCCCTTTCTTTATTCAACGCACGTGCAACGGAAGGGAAAGAAAAACAAAAGGATAAAGTAGAGCAGTCAAAGGATGCTTTCCAACATGCTGTAGATATGCTGTTTGGTACAGAAGAAAATGCAAAAAAAGAATATAGGTATTCAGCAAGAGTGTATGAAAATAAGACAGATTATTTATATTTAGCTGAAAAGGCTTTAACAACAGATGAGTTCCAACAGTACATAAAATTGTATAAAGAAATTATTAATATACAGAAAAAAGGTGCTCCGAGAGATTCTGACTACGAGTCAATATTTTTTAGGGAAGAACGTTTAACAGAAACTGATCGTGAAAAATTATATGCACTTTATGATCAATCAAAACCGTTTAATGACAAAGTGGAAGAATCTTTAAATTACACGGTAAAGGAAGCGCAGGAACATGTAGATTTTCAAATTAAGAAGCCAACTTACACAATTGAAGGCTACGATCTAAAGGATGAAAAGGTAAGTTGTTTTATTAAGAGAAGACCCGAGTTAATTATAGAATTAGAGTATACAAACGGAAAAGGAAACTATACAACTTATCAATCACAAGTATTTGGAGAAAGTAAAGATCCGTTCCATGGTTTATTTGTTGTAGAAGAAAATATTGAACAGTACGAATTAGAAGGTAATCAAATATTCTATGCGACTCATAACTCGGATAGGAATTTACAAGGTATGAAGATGATTGTTCCAGCAAAAGGGAAAAATCGTGCATACCAAATCGTTATTATTAATCATAGTTTAGAGAACCCAGGAGAAGCAGTATTCGATAAGAATGTAAATAAAGAAGAATTAGAGAAAATTATGCTTTCTATGTTGAAATAGCAAAAAGGTGTTCTTAAGATGTATATCTCTAGAACATCTTTTCCTTTTCTCTTTTCTTCTGATAAACTATGGAAAGTATGATATACACTGACTGAAATTTTTTTATACTGGAAATAATAAAAAGAGAACTTGTATAGAATGTAAGCGTGTGGTAATATCAAAGATGTACTGATTGACTATATTATCCAATTGGTCATTTTTGGAGGTGACAATGTGGCGATAGATCGAAAACGTTCTATTATTGAAGCTGCAACAAAGTCTTTTTCAGCGTTCGGCTATAAAGCAACAACGATGGATCAAGTAGCGAAGTTAGCGAATGTAGGGAAAGGAACGATTTATACTTTTTTCAAAAATAAAGAAGAGTTATTTGGTGAAATTATTTCTAATTTAATTACAGAAATGAAGCAAGTTGCAGAAAGTGCAATTCGTTCAGATGTTTCATTTTTTGAAAATGTACATAGAGCATTATATAGCATCTTGGAATTTAGAAAAGAACATCAGCTCATGATTAAATTAATTCAAGAAGAGCGCGATATGGGAACGAAAGAAGTACAAGAAGTGATGCAACAAGTTGATGTGGAAATCGTTTCTGTTATTCAATCGTATTTAAAGATTGCGATTGAAAAAGGTGAAATTAGCAAATGTGATCCAGAAATTACAGCATTTATTATGCTTCGTCTATATGTATCGCTTATTTTTGATTGGGAAAAAAATCACGAACCGCTAGAAAAAGAAAAAATTGCAGAGTTATTTGAACTTTATTTACTAAAAGGATTGTCAAACTAAGATAATCCTTTTAATTTTATAAAAAAATGACCAAATGAACAATTCGGTCATATATTTAAGTTAAGGGGGGATATAGAAAAATTATAATCATAATAAGAAAAAATTGCATAGTAATAAATTCAGGGATAAGGCATATGTATGAACAAGTATAGCCTTTTTGTTTGGGTAAAAATGACTATATGAACATTTTGGTCATTTTATAAAAGGGGGAGAAATTATGAAAGGGAAGCAGTTACTTCGGAAAGAGTTCACGGAAATTATAAAAAGTAAAAAAATATTAATTCCAATTATTGCGGTCTTATTCGTACCAATTTTATATGCAGGGATGTTTTTGTGGGCTTTTTGGGATCCGTATAAACAGTTAGATGACTTACCAGTTGCAGTAGTCAATTTAGATAAAGGCGCAGTATTTGATGGGAAATCAATTGAGGTCGGAAAAGGGCTCGTTGATAATTTAAAAGATAATAAAAGTTTTAAATGGGAGTTCGTAAGTGAAAAAGAAGCGAAGAAAGGAATGGAAGCTAGAAAGTATTACATGTTAGTGCGCATTCCAGATGACTTCTCAAGTAACGCTACAACGTTACTAAAAGACAATCCAAAGCCATTAAACTTAGAGTACATTCCAAACGAAAGCTTAAACTTCTTATCTTCACAAATTGGAGGAACAGCCATTGAAAAGATTAAAACTGAAGTATCAAGCACGTTAACGAAAACATATGCAGAGAAAATGTTTGATTCCATTCAAGACGTCTCAAAAGGATTAGCAGATGGGGCGGAAGGAGCAAATAAACTACACGACGGATCAAGTGAGCTGCATGATGGTTCAAGTAAAGTGACGGATGGCCTTCATACACTTCAAGGGAATTCTGGGGAGATGAAGGATGGAGTTCAGAAATTAGCAGATGGATCTAATAAATTAGTAGATGGATCAGGCAAAGTAACAAACGGTTTAAATGTGCTAAATAGTAAAACAGGTGAAATGCAGGTAGGTATCGGAAAATTAGTAGATGGGTCAGGCAAAGTAACAAATGGTTTAAATACGCTAAATAGCAAAACAGGTGAAATGCAGATAGGTATAGGGAAATTAGTAGATGGGTCAGGCAAAGTAACAAATGGTTTAAATACACTAAATAGCAAAACAGGTGAAATGCAGATAGGTATAGGGAAATTAGTAGATGGGTCAGGCAAAGTAACAGATGGTTTACACGTATTAAATAGCAATGCAGGTATCGGAAAATTAGTAGATGGATCAGGCAAAGTAACAGATGGTTTACATGCATTAAATAGCAATGCAGGTATTGGGAAACTAGTAGATGGATCAGGCAAAGTAACAGATGGTTTACATGCATTAAATAGCAATGCAGGTATTGGGAAGTTAGTAGACGGATCGGGCAAAGTAACAGACGGTTTAAATACGTTAAATAGTAAAACGGGTGAGTTGCGTGATGGATCTGAGAAAGTGACCGGTGGCTTGAACAAATTAGTAAGTAAATCCGGTGAATTAAAAACAGGAACAACGGATCTATCAAATGGTATGGGAAAACTTGTTGAAGGGCAAAGCCAATTAGAGGAAGGTTCTCAAGCGATCCAAAAGGGATTGCAAGAGTTAAATAGTAACGTACAAAAGTCTGCTGCAGGCTTAGAGGAAATGCAGTCGAAAGTTCCTTCTATATTGAATACAGTAAATGAAAAAATAGATGGAGCTGGGGCGAATGTAAATCAGTTAAATGAACTTACACAATCAACAGCAGGAGATGCAAAAAATGCAGCACAAGAGGTAGCGAATTTACAAAAGCAAATTGAAAGTTTACCAAAAGAATATCAAGAGCAGTTACAGCCATTCGTAACAAGTGCTGTAAAAAGTACAGCGACAGTTCAGCAAAAAGCTGCCGGAGTAGCAGGTGGAACAAATAAATTAAATGAAGAAGTGAAACAATTAAAAGGTGAAATACATCAAACAACAAATGGGTTGCAAAAAAACTTACCAAATCCAGCAGGGATAAAAACTCTAGCAGGTGCTATTGAGAAACTAACGAGCGCACAAAATGAATTTGTTAGTAAGTTTCATGGATTTGGTGAGGGATTAGATAATGCAAAAATAGGTGCCGATAAATTAAAAGATGGATCAGTTCAATTAATTGATGGAGTAACGCAATTGCAAAGTGGCTCTGGAAAAGTGACAGCAGGATTAGGTCAATTATCTGCAGGAGTAAATCAATTAGCAGATGGGTCTGGTCAAGTAACAGGCGGTTTAGGAACATTATCTGTAGGAGTATCCAAATTAGCAGATGGGTCTGGTCAAGTAACAGGCGGTTTAGGGACATTATCTGTAGGTGTAACGAAATTAGCAGATGGCTCAAGCCAAGTAACAGGTGGTTTAGGAACATTATCTGCAGGAGTAAATCAATTAGCAGATGGCTCGGGTAAAGTAACAGGCGGTTTAGGTGCATTATCTGCAGGAGCAAATCAAATGGCAGTTGGAGTAAATCAATTAGCAGATGGCTCAAGTCAAGTAACAGGCGGCCTAGGTCAATTATCTGCAGGAGCAAACCAAATGGCAGGTGGAGTAAATCAATTAGCAGATGGCTCGAGTAAAGTAACAGGCGGTTTAGGGACATTATCTGTAGGAGCAAATCAAATGGCAGGTGGAGTAAATCAATTAGCAGACGGATCTGGTCAAGTAACAACGGGCTTAGGTACTCTAAATGGTGGCCTAAATCAAATGTCAAATGGCTCAACCCAGCTAATCGACGGCGTAAATAAACTAGCAGATGGCTCAGGAAAAGTAACAGATGGTCTCGTAAAAGTAAACGACGGTTCAGGTGAACTTGCAGAGAAACTTGGCGAAGGGGCAGAGAAAACTGGGGAAGTAAAAGGAACGGATAAAACGTATGATATGTTTGCAAGTCCTGTAAAAGTGAAGACAGAGAAAATGGCGGAAGTTCCTAACTACGGAACTGGATTTACGCCGTATTTCTTATCACTCGGTTTATTTGTTGGGGCATTATTATTATCTATCGTATACCCATTACGTGATACAGTAGGCGTTCCAAAATCAGGATTTAGTTGGTTTATTAGTAAGTTCGGTGTTTTACTATCAGTTGGTATTATTCAAGCGATAGTAGCAGATGTTATATTACTGTTCGGATTGGGTGTAGAAGTACAAAGCATTCCATACTTCATACTCTTTAGTATCATTACAAGTTTAGCATTTATCGCATTAATTCAATGTTTAGTAACAGCATTCGGTGATGCAGGCCGTTTTATCGCCATCATCACATTAATTATGCAGCTTACAACGAGTGCCGGAACATTCCCGCTAGAATTGATTCCGAAGTTTTTACAACCATTCAATGCTTGGTTACCGATGACATACTCTGTATCAGGATTGAAAGCAGTCGTATCGAGTGGAGACTTTGACTTCATGTGGAAAAACATAGGAATACTCATGATTTTTATCGTTGTATTATCATTTGGAACAATCGTTTCTTTAACTTTGATGCACAAACGAAAATTTAAAAATGTGCTTGAAAATCAATCGGTTGAAGCGTAGATAAAAGCACCTTTTTGGTGCTTTTTTTATTAGTTTTGTTTTATCCCGCTTTAATGATGGGCAGTAAGACCCCACCTCAAAATTCAGCGAAAGCAAAGAAGTTAGGTGGGGATCAACTGCCCATTAAAGCCCGATTGGTGAGGGCTAATAATCAGTGGGGGATGAAGAAACCCCCACTGATTAAAGTTTCACTTCATTGGTTGAGAAAGTTCATTTGTTTTTCTGTTTTTACGGAACAAGTATATAACGATACTTATAAGAATAATTGTAGCTACAATCCAAATAAATGGACCATATTTTTCAGCAAAAGTATATAGTTTCATATTACTAGCAATTTCCTCTTTTGTTTTTCCTATTAGAATTTCAGAACCACTATACCCTTCAAGGGTATCCCCCTTTTTTATGCCAAAAATAAGAGTGTCTGATTTGTTTTCTATTCCCGTATATCGGTATCCTTTACTTTTAATTGTTAATTGAGTATCATCCTTTTTTAGTGAGTAATCTTCGATGGAAATATCTTTTCCTGACAGTGTAATTGGTTCCATCGAAAAACGAATTTCTTTTAATGCAGGAAGAACCTCATTATTTAGTAAGAGCTGCTTTGCAATATGTTGCTCTGTATCAATGTTTATCCAATTTGCTTTTCGTCGTTTATACGTATTAATTTCAAGGAGTGCGAATTCTTTATTTTGAAGTTTTTCCTCTGTAATAGGTTGCGCAGTAGTTAATGCTCCTTTTAATAAAATCACACCGTCTTTTGCAGATTGAAATGAAGAGACTTCTTTCGTTTCTTTTAATGTATTGATAGCACTTCTATAATCTTCTTTTCCTAAAAGAACAGCTCCTGTATGTACGGTTAAAATAAGATATAGAATGCTTAATACTATAATAGCTTTTTTCACTATGTACCCTCCAAAGTATGTATAAGTTAATTGTAACATAATTTACCATTTTTAATTTGTTAATTTGAATAATAGGTTGCAAATGTAAAAGTGGTAAGTCAGTTTGAAGAAAGTGTGGGTGAGAGGAGTAAAAATGAAAAGGAATTCCATAATAGGAAACCAGAAGATACAAAGAAAATAGGTAGTAGAATATATACGTCTGTCGTAGTAGCTTCATTATCGAATAAGAGAGGAAGCAGTGTTGAAGCACCTATGGTGAAAAATAGCAAAAAAGATAATGAATAAGAAAAATTTATCAATTTTAGAGTGAAATATCATTTATAATCATCCTTCTCCTTAATTTCACCATATCGCATGTGCAGTTTAAACGAAAGAAAAGGATTTACAACAATTTACAGAGAAAACTAGAATAGAGGAGTTGATATGATGAAAGGAAATCTTACTTATTATTTTATCTTAAATCCGCTAATCATCTTTCTTGTTTACGCCCTTTCACCTATCTTATTTCATAAAGAAAAATATATAAATATGAAAGATGCACTAGGAATACTTGTAGTTTACTATGTGCTTATTAGTGGGTATTACTTTATGGATGTTGTAAGTGAAAGAATGAAGAAGAATAGTAAGGACAAACAATAAAGTTTTGTTGTATAAAAATTAATGGAGGACAATAAAATGACTGAAAGTGAAATGAAATTCCGGGATACGACCATTCGTAACTTTTTCGATAAAGAGGATCGTTTAAAATCGATTCCAGGTCAAAAGAAGAAAAAACTAGTATTGTTAGAGCATTTAATTAGCAAGTTAAATGCTGAAAATCAATATACAGAAAAAGAAATGAATACATTTATAAAACAATATCATGATGATTTTTGTACAATTAGACGTGAATTTATTGTACAGGGGTTTATGAATAGAGAGGATAATATGTACTGTATAAACGGGAGGGAAGTTTGGACGAAGTGGGAGGAGTTAAAATAATGAATCAGCGAGGGGATCCCCGCTGATTATAAGCCTGTGCTAGTCTTGCTGTTTCTTTGTAGTAAGTCTATGAACGCTTCAACATTCGAACTTGTAATGTATCCAAGCGTTATATATTCATCTTCATAGTAAAATATTATTTTTTTGTCAAAGATTCTTCTCTTCGTTTCTATGGATAGAATTTTTTCATAATCAAATTCGGCAATGAATGTGTTTTTATATTGGCTAAAAAAGAGAAGTCTTTGATTAGTAGCAAGTAACATGCCAGGATACGGGACTTTATGCGTAATCATATAGCCAGTAAGTGAACATTTTAAAGTAGATAAAACCTTTTCTTCTTTATGTAATAGTTGTTTTGCAGCTGTTAAGATTGGATTCATTGCATACATTCCTTTTATTTTGATGTATGAATATTGTATCAAGAGTAAAAAGATTCTCAATATGTAATATTGCATATTGGGCGTTTTATAGTTGTAATATTATTTTTCAAAAGAAAAAGTACGAGGTGATTTAATGATACGGTTAGTAAAAGAGACTGATGCAGAAGCAATTATGAATATTAGAAAAGAAATTATATTATCGGAAACTACTACAAAATTTTTCATAGTATCCCCAAAGAAGTTACCGAATGATATGAATGCAGAAAGAGAAAAGATACGGAAAAGTAATGAGAAAGGTAATCTTTATATCGTGTATGAAGTAGATGGGAAGGTAGTTGGCTTTTTAATTTTCAACCGATATGAACTAGAACGGTTACAACACGCAGGCACAATGGGAATGGGGATTAAAGAGGCGTATTGTAATCAAGGCATCGGCACGAAATTAATTGAATTTCTTATTAGTTGGGCGAAAGGGCAGAAAGGTTTAGAGAAAATTTGTTTAGGTGTAGTTTCTGTTAATGATCGGGCAATTAAAGTGTACAAACGTATGGGCTTTGTAGAAGAAGGCAGACAACGAAAGCAAATAAAGTATGAAGATGGATCATATGGAGATGACGTATTGATGGGGTTTTATATTGAATAAAGGATATATGGTATTAAGAAAAGGAATGTACATAACGTAAATTTCTAAAAGCAGTATATTGCCCATGCATTAACAGACTTTTACCTATGTATAATATTAATATAGTAAAATCATAACAACCGATATTGCAGTTTCCAATAATATACTATATAATCAATTTAAGAAAACGTTTTCATGCAAAGGGGGAGAATTTCGTGTCGACTATAGAGGACGTGGCGAAATTAGCGGGGTTATCAAGGACAACGGTTTCTAGGGTGATTAATAATCATCCATATGTTTCAGATGAGAAGAAAAAAAGGGTTCAATTAGCAATGAAGCATTTAGGCTTCGTTCCTAATTCTGCGGCGAGAAGGCTTCGTAAACAAAAAACGGAAACAATTGCGGTGCTAGTTCCAAGGATTACAAATCCTTTCTTCAGTAGATTTATTGAAGCAATCGAGATTGCTGCTTCTGAACATAAATATAAACTGATTATTTGTCAAACAAGATATTTACCGGAAAAAGAGATGGAGTATTTACAATTATTATCTACGAAACAAGTAGATGGGATTATTCTATGTTCACTAGAAAATCCGTGGGAAGATGTAGAGCCATACTTACAGCACGGTCCAATCGTGTTGTGTAATGAATATATTGAGGAAGCAAATATTCCAACAGTGAAGTTTGATCATGCGCAAGGAGCATACATAGCTGCGAAGCATGTGTTAGATCAAGGATATCGTAATCTTATTTTTTGCCGTGGTAACGAAACCAAAGTCGTTAGCCAGCAGCGAAAAATGGGCTTTTTACGTGCAATAACTGAGAAGAGCCGCCAAGTAGAAGCGATTGACTTTCTTGAAAACGCTTTCTCTTGGGAAGATGGAAAACGAATATTCCATGAAGTATTAAAGGACAAAAAAAATCCTACCGCGATTTTGGCAGGAGGCGATGAGGTAGCAGCTGGAATTATCTCAGAGGCGAAACGCCATAACTGGAGCATTCCAGATGATCTCGCTGTTATCGGTTTTGATAATCAAATATTATCGCAGATTACAGAACCAGGTATTACGACAATTGAACAGCCAATTGATGAAATGGCCCGAAAAGTTGTCGACCTGATGATGGATAAAATCCATACGAAAAATTATCGAAAAAAAGAATTGTATGAGTTTGAACTGGAGCTCTTGGTGAAAGGTTCAACGATGAAGGATAAGATGTTATTAGCCTAGTAGACTATGTCTGCTAGGTTTTTTTATGTTCACAAACTACTATTCTTCGTGAACGCAATCGTCACATTTGTTATGGTATGCTTCGTGTTGCTCATCAATTTCTTTCCCGCAGTGCGCACAAGTTTTCGTCGGTAAATTTCTGAAAAACTCCATTGGTTGATCGATCATGTCAATCCCTCCATTTCCATTTCTTACTATCATTGTATTAGTACAAAAAATAAAAGTCAACAACTGTTTTATAACAAAATTGAAAATTAATGAAAAAGTTTAGGAAATGGATTATAGTTAACAATGTAGGATGTAAGTAAAACATGCATTTCTACTCGGTTTTAGAAAGGATGGATACATATGAAAATGACTGTTGTCGGCTTTTGGGGCGGCTTTCCAGAAGCGGGAGAAGCAACGTCGGGGTATTTGTTTGAACACGATGGTTTTCGTTTACTTGTAGACTGTGGTAGTGGTGTACTAGCACAGCTTCAAAAATATATAACACCATCTCATATAGATGCAGTTGTACTGTCACACTATCATCATGATCATGTTGCGGATATCGGGGTATTGCAATATGCGAGATTAATTATGAGCGGGGCGAAGGGGCAACTACCGGAATTACCAATATACGGCCATACCTTTGACGAGAATGGATTCCATTCTTTAACGCATGAACCACATACGAAAGGAATCGCGTACAATCCAGAAGAAACACTTCAAGTTGGACCATTCTCGATTTCGTTCTTAAAAACTGTTCATCCTGTTACATGCTTTGCGATGCGTATTACAGCTGGAGATGATGCTGTAGTATACAGCGCTGATTCAAGTTATATTCCTGAATTCATTCCATTCACGAAAGATGCTGATCTTTTCATTTGTGAGTGTAATATGTATGCACATCAAGAGGCTGCAAAAGCAGGGCATATGAATAGTACAGAAGTAGCAAGTATTGCAAAAGATGCGAATGTAAAAGAACTTTTATTAACGCACTTACCGCATACAGGCAACCCATCTGATTTAGTAACAGAAGCAAAACAAATTTTCAGTGGCCACATTACGCTAGCGCATAGTGGCTACGTATGGAACTCATGAGGTGATACGATGTTATTTATTGATAATAAAGGAATTACAGATCCTAGAATAAACTTAGCGATTGAAGAATATTGTGTGAAAAATTTAGATATTAACGAAACATATTTACTGTTCTACATTAACGAACCTTCGATTATCATTGGTAAAAACCAAAACACAGTAGAAGAAATTAATGCAGATTACGTAAAAGAAAAAGGTATTCATGTCGTTCGTCGTCTATCAGGCGGAGGCGCAGTATATCATGATTTAGGAAACTTAAACTTCAGTTTTATTACGAAAGATGATGGAGACAGTTTCAGCAACTTCAAAAAATTTACAGAACCTGTAACGAAAGCGCTTAGTAAATTAGGCGTAAATGCAGAACTAAGTGGTCGTAACGACATTTTAGCTGAAGGTAGAAAAATTTCAGGTAACGCACAGTTCGCAACGAAAGGTCGTATGTTCAGCCACGGTACGTTACTATTTGACTCTGAAATCGATCACGTCGTATCAGCGTTAAAAGTAAAAATGGATAAGATTCAATCAAAAGGAATTAAGTCAATCCGTAGCCGCGTTGCGAACATTACAGAGTTCTTAAACGAAGAAATGACGACAGAAGAGTTTAGACAACTTCTTCTAGAAACAATTTTCGAAGGAGAAACAGAAATCCCAACGTATGAATTAACAGAAGAGGATTGGAAAGCAATCCATAAACTTTCTGAAGAACGTTACCAAAATTGGGATTGGAACTACGGAAAATCACCGAAGTTCAACTTACAACATTCACACCGCTTCCCAGTTGGACAAGTTGACGTTCGTCTTGAAGTGAAAAAGGGAACAGTAACAGAATGTAAAATTTACGGCGACTTCTTCGGTTCACTAGATGTTCATGATATCGAAGAGCGTCTAACAGGCGTTCAGTTCGATAAAGATGCATTCACTGCAGCTTTAGAAGGCGTAGATATCGCACGCTACTTCGGTAACATTACAACAGAAGATTTCTTACATTTATTCTTCTAAAAATGAGGGAGGCTTCCATAACGGGCAGCCTCTTTCTTTTTTGCGTAGATTGTCAGGTTTTGTCGGTAAGTCGATATAACTGAAAAATCGCTGATATAAATTGAGTTGCGCTGATATATTTGGAAAATCGCCGATATAAACCGAGTTGCGCTGATATATTTGAAAAATCGCCGATATAAATCGAGCGGCGCTGATATAACTGAAAAATCGCTCATATAATTTCATTTACCACAAAACATAAAATCACAGGACATTTGCCCCTCGTAAAGGAATATATATATTCAAAAGGAGGCGAATCGAAATGAAAAGGGTAATGTACGTTGTATTATTACTCAGCTTCGCCGTCGGAATGACAGCGTGTAACAGTGGATCGCCCTCAAGTCGTACAATTTTGTCTATCGGAAAACCGGCTGAGGATAATGTTATATATTTTACGCATACAGATAACAAACGAAAGATACATGATATACAAGACATGTTTCAAAATAAGAAGTGGAAAAGAAATGAAACATTCAGCACTGTTAATAAAACACCAGATGTCATCTTATCAATAGATGAAGACAATATAGGGTTACCGGCATTATATGTTACAGTTTATTTTCATGAAGATGGAGCGGACGCTCTTAACTTGTTTGGAAAGCATACGACGTTACATAAAGAGGAACTTGATAAACTTAGAGAAAAGATGAGTGCATATTATCCTAAAATGATTTTTGGTCTAGTGTTATAAATTACTTGTAAATAAAATCCCCTTATTTTTCCAAAGTAAACTAAGAGAAGGTGATCTGTCTATATGCAGTTAATAGAATATCACTTGCCACTTTAATTTTCTTTTAATATAATTAATTTAGAATTTTTAAATATTCTAAATTTTATAAAGGTGGGGTTTTTGTGAATCTCGTTCAATCTTTGGCTGAAACGGCAAAAAAGAAGGGGGAAAAACCGGCTTATATATTTATGGATCAGTCGGTCTCATATGACCAATTAAACAAAATGGTCACAAGGTTTTCTAGCAATTTAGCAGAAATGGGCATTGGAAAAGGGGACAATGTCGCATTAGTTGTTGGGAACTCACCACATTTTTTGGTCGGTTTATACGGAACAATGAAAGCCGGAGCAACTGTTATTCCAGTTAATCCAATTTATACAGCAGACGAAATGCATTATATTTTACAAAATGGAGATGTAAAAACAATCATCGTACTCGACGTCCTTCTACCTGTTATACAATCTCTTACAACAAGACTTCCTTCATTAGAAAACATCATCATATGCGAAACCTCATCAGATTTTAACCATACAGAAACCGAAAAAATGAAAACGTTTACTAGTTTTGTGGGGACTGGAGATACAACTTACGAAGGTCCTGAACTAGATGAAGAAGATGTAGCGGTTATTCTATACACATCGGGCACAACTGGAAAACCGAAAGGCGCTATGTTAACACATAAAAATTTATATAGTAATGCGAACGATGTGGCGTCGTATTTACAATATACGGCTGATGACCGCGTTGTTGCGGCACTGCCTATGTTCCATGTATTCTGTTTAACAGTTGCGGTAAATGCACCGATTGTGAACGGGGCAACGATTTTAATGTTACCGAAATTTAGTCCGAAAGAAGTATTCCGTATTTGTCGCACGTACGAACCAACGATCTTTGCTGGCGTACCGACGATGTACAATTATTTATATTTATTTGAAGAAGCAAGCGCAGAAGATGTGAAGACGCTTCGCCTTTGTATTTCCGGTGGTGCATCGATGCCTGTTGCTCTTCTGCAAAACTTTGAAAAACGTTTTAACGTTATTGTTTCAGAAGGATACGGTTTATCAGAAGCATCACCAGTTACTTGTTTCAATCCGCTAGATCGTCCTCGGAAACCAGGATCAATTGGCACAAATATTTGGCATGTAGAAAATAAAATTGTAAATGAACTTGGGGAAGAAGTACCTGTCGGCGCAGTCGGTGAATTAATTGTTCGCGGACCTAACGTTATGAAAGGATACTATAATGCACCAGAAGATACAGCTGCGACATTGAAAGACGGCTGGCTATATACAGGTGACTTGGCGAAAATGGATGAAGAAGGTTACTTCTATATCGTGGATCGTAAAAAAGATATCGTCTTAGTTGGCGGTTATAACGTATACCCTCGTGAAGTAGAAGAAGTATTATATACGCACGAATCAGTAGCGGAAGTTGTCGTAATCGGTGTTCCTGATGAAAACTTAGGAGAAGCTGTGCGAGCGTACGTCGTTTTGAAGCAAGCAAACGTAACAGAAGAAGAACTAATGCATTACTGTACGTTACATTTAGCGAAATATAAAGTGCCGAAAAGCATTGAGTTTTTAATAGAATTGCCGAAGAATACGACGGGTAAGTTGTTAAGAAGAGCATTGAGAGAGAAAGCGATGCAAGTGTAAAAATGAGGCAACCATCTTTGGAGGTGGTTGCCTCATTTTTTTTGTATTGATTAAGCTGTGGTGCCATATATTTAAACCTGTATATGACCAACAAGGAGGGGACATACGTAGAACAGAAGAAATTAACGCTTACGTCGGGTGCAATATCTTATTTGTTAAATTATGGATGAACTCTGAAAGTGATAAGAACGGTAATTTTAATCAAAATGGAGTAGTGGACTGTGAATCAATGGCTACGGTGTTAGTAAATGCATATAAATTAGAATGGAATGAAAATAGTAAGTTACCAAAAGAATTTGCTGATTTGAAAAATCATTGGGCTCAACGTATGCCAATATTTTAGTTTAATAAGAAAATTCAAATTCCAAGTTGACACATGCGAATTACAGAATTAAAATGAAAAGAAATCGAATAGAATACATTAGAAGCTAATCAGATAAACTGAAGGCGCACAATGTTCACATTTGTGAATATATTGTGTGCCTTTTTCTATTGTATAAACTAAGGGGGCTTAACGATGAAAAAGTGGGGTAAGACAGCGTTTATGAAAAGTACAGGTGTTTTATTATCAGCAGTTGTACTTTTATCAGGGTGTGGTTCGGCAACATCCACTAGTAATTCTGAAGGAAGTGGAGATAAAAAAACAGTTGAGCTTTTAAATGTTTCTTATGATCCAACGAGGGAGTTATATCAAGATTTCAATAAAGATTTTGCGAAGTATTGGAAAGAGAAGCACGGGCAAACAGTAAATGTAAAACAATCACACGGGGGATCTGGAAGTCAAGCGCGCTCTGTTATTGATGGCTTAGAAGCAGACGTTGTTACACTAGCACTTGCTTATGATATTGATGCGATTAGTAAGAAAAAACAATTAGCAGAAGATTGGCAGAAGCGACTTGCGAATAATTCCACTCCATACACGTCAACAATTGTATTTCTTGTTCGAAAAGGAAACCCGAAAGGTATTAAAGACTGGGATGATTTAACGAAAAAAGGTGTGTCTGTCATTACACCAAACCCAAAAACATCAGGCGGGGCACGTTGGAACTATTTAGCGGCGTGGGGATACGCACTGAAAAAATATAATAATAGTGAAGATAAGGCGAAAGAGTTTGTTAGCCAAATTTATAAAAACGTAGAAGTATTAGATTCAGGAGCGCGCGGAGCAACGACAACATTTGTTGAAAAAGGAATTGGTGACGTATTAATCGCATGGGAAAATGAAGCGTTATTATCCCAAAAAGAGCTTGGAAAAGATAAATTTGAAATTGTAACCCCTTCTATTAGTGTACTTGCAGAACCACCAGTAGCGGTTGTAGATAAAGTCGTTGATAAAAAAGGAACGAAAAAAGTAGCAGAAGGGTATCTTGAATATTTGTACTCAGAAAAAGGACAGGAAATTGCGGCAAAAAACTTTTATCGTCCACGTAATGAAAAAGTAGCAGAAAAATATACATCTCAATTTCCGAAAGTTCAATTATTTACAGTAGATGAACTATTTGGTGGCTGGAAAAAAGCGCAGGAGAAACACTTTAATGACGGCGGCGTATTCGATAAAATTTATCAAAAATAATGCGTACTGCTAAAGGGGGATGAGGTGAAAGAGGATGAGGAAGAAACGTGTTTTACCAGGGTTTGGATTATCGCTTGGATTTACAATGTTGTACATGAGTTTATTCGTACTTATACCACTTTCTATCGTATTTATTCAAACTTCACAGTTAGGTTGGAAGAAGTTCGCTGGGGTTATAACGAACGAGCGTGTGTTGCATTCCTATCAAGTTAGTTTTACAACTTCATTTGCAGCTGCTATTGTAAATGCCATTTTCGGTTTATTAATAGCATGGGTGCTCGTACGCTACAAATTTCCAGGAAAAAGACTATTAGATGGACTCATTGATTTACCGTTTGCACTTCCGACAGCTGTAGCTGGTATTACACTTACAACGCTTTATGCGGAAAATGGATGGATTGGGAAAATATTTAGTCTGTTTCATATAAAAGTAGCTTTTACACCACTCGGAATTATCGTTGCGCTTACTTTTATCGGTTTACCATTTGTCGTTCGAATGGTGCAACCAGTGCTGCAAAATATTGATAAAGAAGTAGAAGAGGCAGCTTCGAGTTTAGGTGCATCCCGCTTACAAATATTTGTGAAAATCATTTTACCAGAAATCTTTCCCGCTCTTCTTGCCGGTTTTTCACTCGCATTTGCAAGAGCATTAGGAGAATACGGATCTGTCGTTTTCATCGCAGGTAATATGCCGATGAAAACAGAAATTGCACCACTGATGATTATGACGAAACTAGAACAATATGATTACGCGGGGGCAACAGCTGTAGCGACCGTGATGCTTATTATTTCCCTCCTTTTCCTTCTTCTTATTAATATGATTCAAAGCTGGAGTAGAAGGCATGAACTAAAAAGTGAATAGGAGGAGAGAAAATGGAACCAACATTATTAGAAAAGAAAATAGTAAAAAGCGTATCAGCTAAAAAAGAATCTAAGCTTGTACCAGGCGTATTAATTACGATTACAGTTTTATTTTTATCTCTCTTTCTATTACTGCCACTCATAACTATTTTTCTAAAAGCCTTTGAAAGAGGGATGGATGTATACATTGCCGCTATTACAGATCAAGAAGCATTTTCAGCAATTAGATTAACGCTTCTCGTTGCGTTAATCGTTGTGCCGCTTAATACGATATTTGGGGTAGCGGCCGCGTGGCTTATTACAAAGTTTCAGTTTAAAGGAAAACAAGTATTACTCTCTCTTATTGAACTGCCGTTTGCTGTGTCACCAGTTATCGCAGGATTAGTATTCGTCTTACTTTTCACACCGAGGGGTGCTCTTGGCGAATGGTTACTTGAACATGGAGTGAAACTCATTTTCTCTGTACCAGGCATTATTATTGCAACAATCTTTGTAACCTTCCCGTTCGTTGCACGTGAATTAATTCCGATTATGCAGGCGCAAGGGAAAAGTGAAGAAGAGGCAGCTTTATCACTTGGCGCAAGTGGCTGGAAAATGTTTTGGCGCGTTACGCTTCCAAATATCAAATGGGGTCTTTTATACGGCATGATTCTATGTAATGCCCGTACTATCGGTGAGTTTGGAGCCGTTTCTGTCGTATCAGGTCACGTGCGTGGCATTACGAACACGATGCCGCTCCATATTGAAATTTTGTACAATGAATATCAATTTTCAGCAGCATTTGCAGTAGCGACGTTAATGTCATTAATTGCAGTGTGTACACTCATTATAAAAAACTGGATTGAATGGCGAATGGAAAAACGCCAATAAGAGGGGGATTACGGTGAGTATTCAAATTCAAGGTGTATCAAAGCAATATGGTACATTTCAAGCACTAACAGACATTCATTTGGATATTCCAAAAGGTGAACTTGTTGCCTTATTAGGCCCGTCAGGTTCTGGGAAAACGACGTTATTACGCATTATTGCAGGATTAGAAGAAGCGGATGGAGGCTCTGTTTCATTTGATGGGGAAGATCTAACAGACATTCACGTGAAAAACAGGCAAGTCGGTTTCGTCTTTCAGCACTATGCGCTCTTTAAACATATGAATGTATTTGAGAATGTCGCTTTCGGTTTAAAAGTAAGAAAGAAAAGCTTAAGACCGTCAGCAGAAGCGATAGAAGAAAAGGTAACAGAATTATTAAAGCTCGTAAAAATGGATGGCTTTGCTAAACGTTATCCAGCGCAATTATCTGGTGGACAACGTCAACGTATTGCACTAGCCCGGGCACTTGCAGTCGAACCGAAAATTTTATTACTTGATGAACCGTTCGGTGCACTCGATGCAAAGGTGAGAAAAGAATTACGAAGATGGCTCCGAAAATTACATGACGAATTTCAAATTACGAGCGTATTCGTAACGCATGATCAAGAAGAAGCGTTAGACGTTGCAGACCGCATCGTTGTAATGAATGAAGGCTGCATTGAACAAATGGGAACACCGGAAGAAGTATATGAAAATCCAGCAAGTCCGTTTGTATATGACTTTTTAGGAAATGTAAATTTATTTCACGGCCGCGTTCATAAAGGAAAGCTAAATGTAGGATCGGTCGAACTAGAAGCACCAGAGCATAAGCACGTTTCAAACGTAGACGGAATAGCCTATGTAAGGCCGCATGACTTATCAATCTCTCGTACGAAACAAAGTGTAGATGCAATCCCAGCAAAAGTATCTTATTCTCACGCAGTCGGAAATATCGTATATGTAGAATTAAAACGAGACGAAACAGATGAATATTTAGAAGCAGAAATTACGAAAGAACAGTTCAAACAGCTGAACATTCAAGCGGGTGATTTCGTATACGTACAGCCGAAAGAAGTGAAAGTGTTTATTCCGGAGGATTTTGTAATTTAAGAGTGTTTACTCTTAAATTACAAAATCTATTAATAAGAAAAGGTCTCCTAAAAGATATTTTAGGAGACCTTTTCTTTGTTTATCGTAATAACTTTTTCTCATATGAAATGTAGTAGGAAGTTTGTATATATAATAGCGGAGCGTGTTCAAACAACTATTTGATATGAGTAGTAATGAAGATATTCTTCCTACTTTCTTACATAAAATTTTTAATTTTGGATATTTGTATCATATGTTTCTGCAACAAACACAAAGTCTACATGCTCTTTATCAATAAAAATACTTGTTTTAGATGGAAGACCTGTTATGGTAGAAACAATATCAACCTCAACAAGGTCAAATCCTACACGATAAGCATCTGCAATTTCAATTCCACCAGTTAGAAAATGCAATCCATCCCCAAATGACTTAAATACAAATACATTTTCTTTCAAACTTTTATTATCCATTTCAATCCATTCTTCGTTAATATAAATCTTAAATGTCGTGCACTTTGGAACACACTCGATGTGATGTATCCCTTTATAACTATTAAGCGAAAACATATAGGTATGAGTTTCTTTAAAGTTAATATCTATCCCGTATTTAAAAGCAAAGGTTTTATATACCATCTCATAAAACAATGGCATTACAATATCATCCCATGCGTCATAGGCAAAAGCATGAATTGGTATTAGATGAGGATATAAACTTACAATCGCTTTTTGAAAATTAAGTAAGATGGTTGTATCTGTAATTTCTTTTAAAGAATCATCTATTTCATGGTCATAATCTTTCGAAATTCTGTTATCAATCATATGACAAACTCCTTACATAGTCTTCTATATACTACGTTTTTCCGCATCATCAGTTTGTTCCTTCTGCAACTAAATTGCAAGTTTAACCGATGATTCCAAAAAAGCCCTTTTCTTATTTTATCAATCATTAAATGGGGTGGGATACTACAAGCATTAATGAGAAAAGAAATCGTCTTTTCTTTTTTTATGATAGATGTATTTATTTTTAAACTGCATTTACTTTACTCTTTATTTCATTTAGATTTGAATATGTAACATTATTGTGTTGAAAAATATTTCAGCGAGGTGAGTTTATGAAAGGAAAGAAATGGTATAGGCAATTAGTCGTGATGGTGTAGGAGTATCATCTAAGGCCATTTTAAATGTTGTTAAAACTGGTAAAAAAGTTATACAAAGTGGCGGTAGAACTAAATATACTAGTAAACAGGCTGTAGTAGTTTTAAATAAAAAAGGTAAAGTAATTACAACTTTTGCTAAAGGTTCAAAATACATAAGGAAAGGAAAAAATAAGTTTGTTTAAATTAAATAAAGAGATGCAGATTTTATTGAAACAGACATTAGAATCACAAAATAAACATTTACTATGGTTAAATGCTTATGAAGACTTACGTATGATAGAAACTGAAAAAATAAATAAATTGAGAGATATTATAGAAGATGAATTAATGGAGAAAGGTTTTGATGAACGAGACAATATAAACGATTTGGGAAGAGCATTAGAAGAGCTAATTGATATCTTAGGAAATTTAATACCTTAGAAAATGTTAAGCTGTATGGCAACGTTTTTAGCAGATGGAAAGTTCCATTAATTACAGAATGAAAGATTATATAACTTTTAACAATGCGCTTAATACGAGTGTAGCTATGATTAGAGGGTTTTGTATGTGTAAAATAACTTCAAAAATATAAGGATATATTTTGAGGGTGTATGATTATATAGTATATTTATTGATTCGAATCTTTAAAAGGAGGGGAAACATGGGGAAAATAATAGGGATTATTCTGATTATAGGTGGTATGATTCCATTAATTTATGCAATGATGCAAATCTATCGTCAATGGAAAGAAAAAGGGCCTTCTTTTGCTCTTAAATCAATAATTTTCCTAGTCGTAAGCATTTTGCTAGATACTGCAACAACTATTATATTGTGTATAGTAACAGTATTCATTGGTATTTGTTTAATTATCTACACATAATAAGTTCAAGAAGGCTAACTTATCGATTGTTACTAATTGGAGGGATTGGATGAACTTCATTTTACATGGATCTAAATATACAGTTTTAGCTTCCGTTTTTGACTCATTTCAAGGTAGGGAAAAAGAGTTTAATTGGCTTATAACAGACATGGAGAATGTCGCACATCAGGAAGAGAAACTTATCCGAGATTATCCTAAAATGTCGCATCCAATAGTTTGGATAGCAGGTGAAGATCTTTCAAATCTCGTAAAGAAATATAATCCTCAATTTATTTGGGGTGTACTATCTGCGTTTGATAAGTCTATAAACATTGATATTAATAATTTGCTTGTAGAACCCTATGCAAATGGAAATGAAGGGCTCTGGGTACCAAGTCCAAATATTCAGCACCCTCAAGCAAAACTTGAAATTGTTTGTTGGGATTCGTATGTAACGCTTTTTTTTAGTAAAGATGAGGACATCGATGATAAATTTCAAGACTATTTCAAGTCCGCTAAAAAATTGGATTTTTAAATAGGTCGTCCTTGAGTAATAAAATGAATGTATGAATAGTAATCTCTTTGATGATTATTGGAATATTAGCTAGTATTTTTGAAAAAGTAACTTGTAAAACTTCGGAGTGAATTGTTAACTTTTGATGCGATAGGAAATCGTAAATAAATTTATGAAGGAGAATTTAGAGTTGATAGAGTTTTTTGGATATTTATTAATTTTGGTTTTAAATATGCTAGTAGCATCTATCGTATTTTTACAAGAGTACTGCATAGGTAGTATAAGACTGTCTCATTATAGGAGAATCTTTGCTACGGTCATGGCTATACGTTCATTGGTGAGTATATGGATCATTTACCCTATGACAGCTACTCTGTTAGGGACGCTAAATATTTTAGTGATTCAATCAATTATATTACTTTTCCTTTGGGGGCTTATGCAGTGTGTAAAGAAGTACAGAGGAAAGTGGTATATTACAATGATTGCACTTATTATTTATGCTCTTAGCTGTTATTTTCATATTATGTATGCGAAAACTGTATAGATAATGAGAGGGTATTTGTAGACCTAGTTACATGATAGTAAGAATCTTTAATGAAAATTATAATAAAATGATGTCAAAAGGGAGACTAAAAGTGCTTATAGAATTTTTAGAATTCATTTCTATCTTGGCTTTAGTAGTTGTATTAACATTAACTGTTATGTTGCAAGATATATTTTTTATAAATATAAATAAACAATATACTGAAACACGTATTGGGGCGATTATTTTTTGTATTCGGATGTTGTTCGGGACATGGGTAGTATTTGTTACGGAAACTACTATAATTGCTGTCTCAAAAGTGACTGCAATTCAATTAATTATTTTACTTCTTTTTTGGGCATGTTCGAAGTATGTACAAAAAACTCGTGAAAATTGGCTAATTACTATAGTTGCTTTTGTTATTTATGGTGTTGGTACATACTTGTATATTCAGTTTGCTTTTAGAGGCTATTAATATATCACCAGAAAAGTTAGTGGTTAGAAAGATGCATTTGTTAAATGTGTATATGAAGGAAGAGCGAATATAGGCTCTTTTTTCTTTATATATAGGATAGGACATGTATCTAATCCTCGTGGGACAAATCAAAATAGAGAGCGGAAGGAATTATATGAACAAAAAAGAATTAAAATTAAAGCTACTGCAAGGTCTAGGTGAAGAGTTAAAAGAAGACGGTTATAAGACTATAACTACACAACAAGACCTGGTGAAAAAATTTGATAAAGGAAAAATCGGTATACATTTAGCCTTTATCAATCACCTAGAAGATTTTGATGTGACGGTGGATGTGGGAATTCGTTTTGATGAATTAGAAAATATGAAAAATCAATGGGCTGACGGTTTAACAATTAGAGAGAAAAAGGAGACCTATACAATTGGAGTTGATTTAGGGAATTTAGTCTATAGAGAGCAAAAAAGGTGGCGTGTTGAAAAGGAAGAAGATATTTTACCTGTTACTATGGATATTTTAAAAGAAGTTAAGGAATACTTCATTCCATATATTGATAAGTATGTAGATATGGAAAATGTATTTGATTTATGTGTAAGAGATGATGATGAGGCTGGATTAATAGGGACAATATTTGATGGGACGCGAGCACAAAATGCTATTGGATTAGCCTTGTTATTAAATAAAGAAGAGATATTAGAACAAATCATTGAGAAAAAGAGAGAGTATTTAAAGACGAGGGATAAATTTGAATTGGAGTTATTTGAAAACTTTCTTTCTAATATGAATCTAGGATAAACAAGGTTAGTTATTCATTTTCGTGATTATAGTGGGGTTAATTGTTTATATCTGGTTTTTCTGGTTGGAAAAACATTAAACTCTAGATTTTCTATTAATCATAAATATTGGTAACCCCTAGAAGGAAACATTTGACGTTTTTATGATTAGATACAAACTTCGAATGTAACTTATAGGGGTTTTTATTTACAGGTTTTATAATACTGGAAAGCCCATATCGAATTTTAGCCGGTTTGAGATAGTGCCTGCGAGTGATGATGGTGCACTGTAACCTTGAGCAGTAGCGATAGACTTAGCCTTTGGAAGCAAAAACCCCACAGAGTCTAGTCAACTTACCTTTTTAAAAAGTGTATCAAAGAATTATTTATTTGAGCTCAATTATATTATGTGAAATAGGAGTGAGAATCTTGTTCCAAACAATAATTTACGATAAAGCTAAATATCATTATGAAGGAGATTTCCCACAAGAATTACCGATGGAGCAAGCATTTGTACATACTGGAATGTTCTTAGGTTGGATTATTGATAATAATTTATTTAGTGATGAATTTTTAGAAGAGACTGAAGAGGAAATTAATAAATTTAAGCTTAGAAAAATGACTGGAACTCAAGTTTATATGTTCTGGGATGGGGTTTTAAGCGATGACATGTTAAATGATGAAGGGAATCAATTTGCAATAGATTATTTTGATTTTGAAAAAGGTTTATATTTAGATGATTATGATGATGTATTTTTAGAGTGTGATACATTATATCAAGTGCAAGATACTTGGGAAAATTACTTTAAATTAAAAGAAGTGATTGATATTAGGTATACAGAATGGAAAAAACTTAAAAATAACGGGTAAAGAGGACTTTAAGTAATGGAATATTTTTTGTTCCAAATGAAGGTTTATTATATGCTATAGAAAAGGGGAGAAATAATGAAATTCCCAAAAGATGAAGATGGACAAGTATTAAATATGTTATACAAGCAAGGTATAGATTTTAATAAAAAACATATAGTAGATTTCTTTATTGCAATTCCTGATCAAGGTAATGGAGAAAAAATAATTGGCAGACTACAAGAGCTGGGCTTAAATTGTGAATTAGATTATAATGAAGAATTTGAAGATTGGACGTGTACTTGTTCTAAAGAAATGTTCTTAATTTATGAGGATATTGTAGAGATGCAAAAGGAATTGAATAAACTGGGTGAAGAGTTTGGTGGATATACAGATGGTTGGGGTGCATTTGTGTAATGTTGAATTTATTTATCGTGATAAAATAAATTAGACGAAGTAAAGAAACTATTTACGGAAAGAAGGGCTTATATAAGTTCTTCTTTCTTTGTATATATTAAGATATCTTAGTAATAGAAACGTATATGATATGTGGGCGGGGGCTACTGGTAAAAGCCCAATTGGTAAGGGCTAATTAAAGTTTCACTTTATATAGGTTTTGAGAGAGTAAGATATATTGTTTGTAGCGGAGATCTTGAAGGAAGGGAGCGTGTGATAATTGGCAATGACGGATGAACAATTCGAAAATTATCTTGTTATGTGTTATGACAAATTAGAAAGTAAACAGCAAAAATTCATTTCAGATTATAATATCTATAACTTTGATGAGTATTGGTATGATCAAGATCAATGTATATTACAGTTTAAAAAAAATGGTCAAGTATTACTTGAATTTAGTGTTGTTTTTATAGGTTCTTGGTCTGAAAAGAGTAACAGTTGGATGTGGTCTTGGGCTAATGAGAATGTGGCTGATTATGCAAGAAGTAAGTCTAACTGTTTGAAAGATTTACAAAAGATTACAGGAAGTGAGGTTTTTATAAATCCACTTTTTGAATGCGATCAAGAAATGGCGTATGAGCTAGCAGCCTTTTCCATTGAATATTTAGATGCAGAAGGAGTGTATATAGCACCAGGTGAGAGAAGTGATGTATTTATGGCTGTTATGTCACCGTGTGCGTTGTGAGTAGAGCATATTAAAAATATAGATAAGATAGAATGAAAAAGGAGTACAGTTTAATAAATTAATAAAAGGTATCATAGGTCCCCGATGCATGGTGATAAATTTAAAGGAGTGAATTATATTGCTTGAAGTAAAGTTTTACGATTGGAAAAAAAAACGTCCTAAAAAACATTATTTGCTTGTACATGAAATTAGAATTTTTGAGCTAATTTTCTCAAAGAAAGTTAGCGAGTTTGAGATGGGATTAAGAGAGATTGAAAAAGTAACTGTCTTTTGTTTAGCTAACGAAAACACTGATATTTCATATGAAGTGAATAGAGCTTTGGGTGAAATTCGTATATATGTTCCATATGATTTTATGGACTTTTTAGCATTAAATTCAGTTGAAGAGAAATACAAAGAGTTTTGCAAATTAGTACGCCAATATGTTGTCCCTGGACTTGAAGAAAACTCTACTCTTTCATCATCTGTTGTTAAAGGGTATATAGAGGAATCTTTAGATGAAATTGTGAAGCAAAACTATGAAGGAATATTTTTAGTTGGGAAGACACCTAAGAAAAGCCCAAGCCGTAAGAGGATAGCGATATTAAAAGGAATTCATCGTGTTAAAGGTTTCCAACTACGATGTGAAGTGTATGATGAAAAGGGATTAAAGATTCGAGATCAACTATTGGTGGAAGAAGTAGGAAATGAAATGGTGTATGCAAGATTTTTGGGTACCTTAAAATGGGAAAGTGAAAATCTAATAGTAGTTCAATCTAAATCCAGTAGTTGGAAAGAAGAAATCTATCTTTAATAACAAGGTTGTATAGTAGAAAGAGGGTTGTAGAGCATAAATGAATTTTTTTCGAAAAAATAAATTAAGTGACATTCAGAAAAAGTACTATGAACATTTTGGAGAGCCGATTCAATTTGTTAATTATTATAGCTGTGGATCGGTTATGTATTTTCAAACGGATGATACGCTTTATTATGTTAATTTACTGAATGTATGAGGTGATAAATGTGAATGAACGTTTAAAGAAAATAGCAATGTTAAGAGAAAAGGTCGAGGAAAAGGCTACTAGAGAAAAGTTTTTAATGTTATGTCCGTCTATAAAAGAATTTGAGATTATTAGCGGGAAGAAAATTGCTTCATTAGTAAACTTTTTAATTGATGAAACACCGAATCCTATTAAAGTTATGAGTAAATTAAATGCTGAACAAGTTATCAATGAAATAAAAGAATTTGAACGTGAATTAACTAGTTTATTGTCTAAGAAGATTATTCTATGGTATGCACATGAAAATTGGGACTTTGGTGTGCAAATAGAGTTGGAAGATTTCATGTTATATATAAAAGAAGTATTACATTTCATTGGATATGATGATGCTCAAAGATCATTAATTTATTCTAGCCTTATTGTAGTAGATGCATCTATGAGAAGTGGCTTTACTTTTCTAAAGAATGAGTATGATCTTGAAATAGTACTATGGAAAGAAGGCTGAATGTATTAGAGTGTTTTGAAACAAATTGGATGAATGGTTGGGTTTATTATTAGAAGAAGTGGTGCGTGTTTTAGTGTGATAGAAAGAAAAAGAGAGTCTTCAAGGGATATGTATAAGAGAGTAAAGGAGAGAAAATATGTCTTTTTATAAAGAGGAAATAAAAGGGGATAAATTGATTATAAGTGATGAAAGCATTGATATTTTAATGGATGCTTTTCAAGAGATTGAAAAGATATATAATGAAGGGCCTCACAGATTACCAAATATAAATGAGTTAGAGATAATGTTAAAAAATGCATTAGAAATGCAGAGTGATAGTTTTTCTTTAGAGGAACAAGAAGTAGTAGATTGTAAGTTTAAATTAAAAAAGCGTCGCAAAAAATCATTTAAGCCAGGGATAGTTTTTGCGATAAATCTTAAAAATATTAATAAGTATGGGTACGGCATGTTAGTGAAAGGCCAAAATGTTACGCGGCCATATGATGGGGAAACATATATAGAATATTTTTCTTTATTTACAGATGAAAAAATACGGATAAGCGAGTTTAAAAACTATTACAAGAATCAAAAAGAAGTATTATTTACGGCGTATACTGCCTGGTCTGGTTGGTTAGATGGTGATTGGAAAATTATTGGTGGATTACCAATGGAATTGTTTGATCCGGGGGAGTATAATCTTCCAGATTTTGTGTTTGAGAATAAGGATCAGGGGACTTATTTTGTAAGCCGAGGGAGAGCAGATGGTCCTTTAATCGATTTTGAAATGGTTAGTGAAGAAGAAGGGAAGAAAATTAAAAATCCTTCAGGGATAGCAGGACAATATGTTATAGAAGATTGGTTGGAAGAGAAATATAGCATTTTATAAAAAAGAATGTTTTTGTGTTGAAGAGATCGAGGATTTTACTTGTATTTGAAAGGAGTAATAATATGGATATTTATGAGTTGGCTAATGGTGTAGATTCAAAAGAAAAATTAGTAGAATTCCTGTTTTATTTTCAAAAAGATTTCAAAGAAAATAAAGATGAGTGGGAGAATATAACATTAGAAGATTATTTAGAATCAATGGAAGCATGGCTAAATGATTGTGATGGTGCTTTTCAAAATAAAGGTGAAGAGATGCCTAAAAATATATCATGGAATTTCATAGCGACGGTATTACTCGCAGGATCTTATTATGAGTAAGTAAAAAACGAAGAGTCTAAATAGTCCCTTCGTTTTTTCACTTTATTTTTTCTCTACTAATTTCTTATTCTTCCAATCTAGTGTGAACAATTTATTAAATGTTTTTTGATCAACGTCTTTTACGTTGTTTCCAACCCAGTTTGCAGTTCCGAATGTGTAGCCTGGACGAAGTTGGTAGTCGTCGGCGTGTTTTGTATAAGCGACCTGTAAGTTAGATTGATCTGTATTTTTTTCAGAGATAACAACAGCAATCATACCAGGAGAGAAACCACTATTTGTTAGCGCTGGAAGTTGATCCATCGGTATTAAATTACCTTTTGCATCAGATTCATATAGGTATGTGCGAGAGTACATGAAAAGTTGGTTTCCATATAAAGAATGATAGGAGTCACGTGTATAAATACCCCAGTTTTGATTGTTATATCCGTTAAAGAATACGTTCCACTTTACGTTTTTGTTTGTTTGGTCAATTAAATTTGTTTTATAACTAGTTTGTTTATAGCTTACAGAGTCAGACCAAGTGACTTGACCAGTTGCACCAGCTTCACCGCTAGGGCCATTAGGCGTTACAGAAGCTTTAACAGAGCCACCAAGTTGATAAGATACGCTAGATGTTACAGTCGTTTCTTCTACAGCATTTGTAGGCGCTACGTTAAAGAAACGAGCGCTGTTATCTTGAAGGTTAAATGCAACATCATATTGTGAAGGATAACGTAATGTTGCACTAGCGCCAGGGATTGGGTAGTTATCAATAGGTGCATCACTTATAGTAGGATTTGCTTTTAGAAAACTACCAGTTGTATTAATAACGGCAATCTGTTTATCAGCGCTAGGGTCATCGATAAAAGTTACCTTTAAAGACATTGTCATATTATCAGCTTGATCATTATTAAATGTATTATAGCTCGTATGTGTTTTTGCATTTTGCCCGATATCTGTTACAACTTGTGATGTTGTTTGAGCGTAAGCAGCAGGTGTTGAAAGAGTTATAGCACTACTAGCAAAAACAGCGGATAATGCTAAATATTTTAAGTATGTTTTAGAACGTTTCATACAATCACTTCCTTTTATCTTTGTCGATATATGTCGTATTACATTTATATCGTAACATGAAAATAAAACGGAATGGATGGTTATGCATAATTGCATAGATGAGTTTTGAAGGATAACGATAATAGCATTTTATCAATCCTTATTAAGGAAATTGATGCGGTTTTATTTTATCCCGCTATTTGCTGGGCAGTAAGACCCCCACCTCAAAATGCAGCGAAAGCAAAGAAGTTAGGTAGGGGATGAATAAATCCCCACTGATTAAAGTTTCATTTTATATATTCCTCCTAATCAATTCTCCAACTTGCGTCGCAACAAACGCAACATCACTATCAATTTCATCCAACACGTAAGACTCTAAAATGCCCATTACAGCTGTTCCTAAAAATTTTAAGACGATATGTTTATCGATGTTTTTATTTACTGATGTGTCTGTATTTAATTTTTTCTCTATTTCACCCATGATGAAAGTTAGTAATTTTTTTTGAAATGATAAGGTGCTGTTACTTCTAAATAGTGCCGCAAAAAATGGTTTGTGTTCTTTGAAGTATTCAAACCATATGATTGTTCCTTCTATAAATTCTTTGTTTTGCTTCTCGTAGCATATTTCTTTTAATTGGTCTAAATGATCGTCCACAATTTTATCTAATAAATTGTACTTATCTAGATAGTGTAAGTAAAACGTTTTTCTTCCGATGTTTGCTTTTTCGGTAATGTTTTTAACTGTAATTTCATCAAATCCATCTGTAATTAACATTTCTATAAATGCCGATTGAATGGCGTTTTGTGATTTTATAATTCTTCTATCGATTTTCTCCATATCGTGTTCCTCCGTTATTGATACACATATTTCGTTACGTGTGTATTATCACCCAAATGCGTAAATGTGGTCATTGAAACAAGTGGTTGCTCGCTTTATTATAAATATACACGTGAGTATTAACTCTCACAAGTGTAAATTAAAAATGAAGTAAGGGTGGTTTTATATATGGCAGTTACGAAAAGAAATGTCCGTTTTTATGCAAGAGGATTACAAGTTGCAGGTATTTTAAATATTCCTGTAGGTGCTGAGGGAAAGAAACAAAATGCAGCGATTGTTTGTGTGCATCCAGGTAGTAGCTGTAAAGATCAAACGGCAGGATTATATGCAGAGAAGTTAGCAGAACAAGGCTATGTAACGCTTGCGTTTGATGCATCGTATCAAGGTGAAAGTGAAGGTGCACCGAGATATATGGAAGAACCAGCTGCGCGCGTTGAAGATATTCGCTCAGCGGTAGATTATTTGACTACTCTTTCTTATATAGATGAAGAACGTATCGGTGTGTTAGGCGTTTGTGCGGGCGGTGGTTATGCGGTAAATGCCGCAATGACAGAGCGCCGCATTAAAGCAGTTGGCACAGTTGTTGGTGCAAATATTGGCCGATTAAATCGTGAAGCTGATCCAATTGGGGTGTTAGAGGCGATTGGTAAACAACGTACTGCTGAAGCACGCGGAGCAGAGGAACTGATTACAAATTGGATTCCTAAAAATCAGGAAGAGTTAGTAGCAGCGGGTATGACCGATATAGATATTGTAGAAGCAGTTGAGTATTACACAACGCCACGAGGGCAAAGTGTTAACTCTCCAAATAAGCTAAACTTTACGAGCATGGGATCGGTAATTGGTTTTGATGCGTTCCATTTAGCAGATACGTTATTAACGCAGCCGCTGCAAATTATTGTCGGCAGTAAGCAAGGTGCATTTGGTTCTTATAAAGATGGTCATGAGCTTTATGAGAAAGCAGCTTCAGAGAAAAAAGATTTACTTGTTGTGGAAGGTGCGAGTCATTACGATTTATACGACCAACCAGAACCAGTAAAAATTGCAGTTGAAAAATTAACAAGTTTTTATAAAGAGCATTTGTAAAAACAATGTTGATATAAATGGTGCCTATAGTTGTTAGATACAAGTCTAACAACTATAGGTTTTTACTATGATGAGCGAAGTGCTTAATATTTACGTTATAAGTGCATAACAAGTTATAATAAAAGAAATCAATAAGGAGGCTGGCTGTGAAGAATCTTCGTTATCTCAATATATTTACCATGTTAATTATATACACACTACTTATGTTTTACATTGGCTGGAACGGATGGGTTTGGCTTCATGCGGTATTTGGCTGGGAATCTTGGGGATATTATGCTTTCATAGTTGCATTTATTTCATATGCGTACATTCTCGTGCAAGTGTTTAAGTTTTTGCCATTTCTGCGAACGATAGGTTCGATTTGGTTTGCAGTTATACAATATGCGCTTATGTTGTTGCCATTAGCTAATATTATGGTCTTTCTTTTACAGTTTTCAGTAGAGAAAGAAGCGGCAATTATTTGGACAGGGGCGGCTGTGATAGCTGCATTTATCTTTATCTTTGCGTATGGAGTATTTAATGCGTATAGTCCGGTAGTAAGAAAGTACGAGGTGCACATACCGAAAAAGGTAGAGGGGCGTAAAAGTTTACGCATTGCGATGGCTTCTGATATGCATTTCGGTAAACTGTCTGGCGTTTCGCATTTAAAAAGACTTGTTCGTCATGTAAATGAGATGGAACCTGATATTATTTTACTGCCAGGTGATATTATCGATGATCATCCAGGTGTGTTCATTCAAAAGAATATGGGACCAATCATGAAACAAATGAAAGCACCATTAGGCGTATATGGTGTTTTAGGGAACCATGAATACTACGGTAGAGCGGTTCCAGAGTTTTTACAAGAGATGGATAAGATTGATATTCGTATTCTTTTAGATGAAGTAATTACAATTGAAGATGACTTTTATCTCGTTGGAAGAAGAGATAAAACAGAGCGAGATCGTCAAAGCTTTGAACAATTAATGAGTACGGTAGATAAATCGATGCCTGTTATCGCAATGGATCACCAGCCATTTGAGTTGAAACAAGCAGCAGCGGCAGGTGTAGATTTATTATTATCCGGTCATACGCACCGCGGACAAATGGCGCCCAATCATATTGTAACGAGAAGAATGTACGAGCTAGACTGGGGATACGCACAAAAAGGCGCGTTCCACGCAATTGTTTCTTCTGGATTTGGGTTTTGGGGACCACCGCTTAGACTTGGTAGTAGGTCGGAGATTGTGCAGGTAGAAGTTACATTTGAATAGGGGTTATGAAATAGAGAGCTGATGGCTCTCTATTTTTTTTAATAAAAACAAATAACAATAAATATTTATGTTGGTGCTAATTTCATAAAAGAGATAAGATTATAAGACTCGATCAAAATAAAGGGGGATTGTAAGTGATCATATTAGATGTACTATACGGAGAATTTGAAGTGGATCAAGTAGTAGAAGAATTAATTTCAAGTAAATCTATGCAAAGACTAAAGGGAATTCATCAAGCAGGCGCAAGTTACTTAATGAACGAGAAATGGAATGTAACGCGCTTTGATCATTCAGTTGGTGTTATGTTGTTAGTGAAAAAACTAGGTGGTTCAGTAGAAGAACAGATCGCTAGTTTACTGCATGACGTATCGCATACTGCTTTTTCCCACGTGATTGATTACGTTTTTCATAATGAAGATGAAAGTTATCATGAAGAGATATTTAGTTCTGTTGTGAAAAACTCAGAAATTCCAGCGATTCTTGCGAAGTATGGTTATAACTATGAAGATATTTTGTTAGATGATTCGAAATGGACGTTACTCGAAAGGTCAGCACCAGAATTATGCGCAGACAGAGTGGATTATACATTACGAGATATGTATACATATGGGTATGTTTCTTTAGAAGAAGTTCACAGTTTTTTAGAAGATGTCATCGCTGTAGATGGGAAAATGGTTGTTCAAAGTGTCGAAATGGCAGAATGGTTTACAGAAACGTATTACAAGGAAGTAATCGATTTCTTTATGGAACCAATGAATATTTACGGAAATGATATGTTAGCGAAAACGTTAAAGGTAGCTCTTCATAAAAGGATTATTCATGCAGATGATTTTCTTCTTGAAGATGAGGAGCTTATTTCGAAATTGCAGCAATGTAATGACCCCGAAGTAGAAGCTTTATTAAGCAAAGTTCATCGAAATGTAAAGGTAAAAGAAGATAGAAACGATTATGATTTACATCAGAAAAATAAAGTGCGTCTTATTGATCCGCCGTTACTTCGTGAAGGGAAAATCGTTCAGTCGTCTGTTGTGTCAGAAAACATAAGACAGATGAGTGATATTGCTTATGAAAAAGCGGTGAGAGGGATGTATGTGAAAGTGATTTCGAATTAAAAAAGAAGTAGTGCATCGTTTTTAGAGCGCTACTTCTTTTTTATTAATAATCAAACCAATTCCAAATCTCAATATCTCCAAGAGTCGCATAACGTACGTGCGGGGAGTTTTGTAATTTTAATAACTCTTTCGATGGGCCAGTAATAACAATTCCGTATACTTTTACACCGTTATCCTTTACATATTGATAACGTTTATCTAAGTTTAGTTCTTTCTCAGAAAGCGCTGCTATTTTGCTTACTGTTTTTTTATGGATAGAAAGGACGCGCATCATTTCGGTTACTTTGTCTTCTTGCGTTTTCTGCCCGTCAGTTTCATTATCGAGGAATCTTACATATTCTGGAAATCCTATAGCTTCTCCGCCATGTAGGATATAGTCATCTACATTTTTTCTTTCTTGTCCTGTATCTAAAGCGTACCATACAGGAGTTGGAGGGAGTTTTTGTGCCTCGAATATGCTATATAAAAGCGGTTCTAATTCTTTTAAAGTGTAAGCTTTATCAAAAGAAATTGCTACTTCTGCAACGGTTCCATCATGTACTTTTGCAAGTGTATCCCATACTTTTTTTGATGAATCCTTTAAATAATCACCCTGCTCTGTTTTGGGATGAACAAAGAAGAGTTTTGGTTGATAGAACGGATTCATCCAAGTTTGCTTCGTGATATCTACAGATGATAAGAAGCTTTTTGTTTCTATTGTACCGAGGGGCATTTCTTTTTTACCGATGGTTCTTACTAAATCAAATTGGCTATTCGTACGGAAAAAAGCTTCTACACTTGTTCCGCCTCCCATAACGCGGCTATTTGGAATAGTTGCTTCAAGTGCCAGAGAAGGAACCTCTCTAATTTCTTTTAGCCTTTTATCATTATTAGCTTGAAAATAAAAGGCTGATAATACCCCGCCGATTATATAGATAACGATGCAAATTGATAATATAAAACCAAACGTTTGTAAACGATGTTTCCACTTAATTCTCCAAAAAGGAATTTTAAGATCTTTTGGAGGTAACTTTTTCTTAATTGGTTCTGTTTTTGTTAACAGCTCATCTAAGTAAGCTTCACAAGCTTCACATGACTCAATATGACTTTCTAACAGTTCTTGTTCATCATGCGTGAGCGTTCCATTTTCATACTTCTTCCATAGTTTTTTAAATTCTGCACAGCCCATCTGTATCACTCCTTTATGGTTTTTATTTCTTTTCGTCCCCTGTGTAATTCAATTTTCACTTTCGCTAATGAGAGACCAGTCATTTCTGCTATTTCCTTATAGGAGAATCCATAGTAATCTCGTAGTAGCAGGGCATTTCGTCTTTCGAGCGGAAGAGAAGATAAACTGTCTAACCAACTAGCAATCTCATGTTTTACGAAATATTCATGTTCTGTACTTGGAACGTTTGGTAAATGGAATTCTGCAACTTCTGTTGTTTTATATTTCTTTTCTTTACGATACCAATCGATAAAGGCATTGTAGGCAATTGTAAATAACCACGGCCTAATTTCTTCTCCTTTATAATAGTCAATATGGACGAGCATTCGGTAAAAGGTTTCTTGCATGAGATCTTCTGCATAGTGGGAATCTCCGGTTAGGGAGAGAAGATAGCGAAATAAATCTTGCATATGCTCGGAGTAAATGTCTTCTAATGATTGTTTGCGTTTCACTACATTTCCCTCCCTTCATACATAACAACGAAATACATATAAAAAAGTTACAATTTTTTATGGAATTATAGTAAAAAACGTCAAGAATTGGATAGGATTCTCTTTTATCATAATACATATAAGGCGGGTGAACAGAGATGGAAAGCTATGAAACACAAATTCAAAGGTCAATTGATTATATTGAGGAAGATGTAATGGAAAAACAAACGCTGCGTAATTTAGCGCGGGTTGCAGGTTTTTCTGAGTCGCATTTTCATCGTGTATTTCAGGCGTTAGTAGGTGATACAGTAATGGAGTATGTTCGAAAGAGGAGGTTAGCCCGGGCAGCTTATCAACTTTCTCATACGGATGAAAAAGTTATTGATATCGCATTTGAGCATGGCTTTCAATCTCACGAAACGTTCACGAGAGCCTTTAAAAAATTATTTCAAATGACACCGAGTGAATATCGAAAACAAGAAATCGAAACACCGATGTATTACAGAGTGAATGTAAAGCAAAGAAAATTAAATCCGTATTTAGGAGGCATACAAATGGAATATCGTATTGTAAATAAACCAGAATTTTTAATGGCAGGTTATGAACTGAAGACGACAAGTAAAGAGGGGAAGAACCATCAAGACATCCCAGCATTTTGGCAAGAATATTTACAAAAAGATCTTGGAACAACGATTCCGAATCGTAAAGATACGAGCCAATGGGTAGAGCTTGGATTATGTACTGATTTTAATTTAGAAACAGGGGACTTCACTTATATTATTGGAATGGAAGTTACAGACTTTGAAAATGTACCAAATGAAATTGCAAAGCGTACTTTCCCTGCAGCAACATATGCAGTATTTACAACGCCGAAAGTTCCTCATAAAGAAATGGTATCGTCTATTCACCAAACTTGGAATGCAGTATTCTCAGAATGGTTTCCGCATTCAGGGTATGAACATTGCGGAGTTACAGAGTTTGAACTGTACGATGAGCGTTGCCACGAAGATAAGAGTGAGTTTGCACAAGTAGAGCTTTGGATACCGGTGAAGAAAAAATAATAAGGTAAGAGCGAATCATTGGGAGATGGTTCGCTTTTTCATAAAAGGAGAAATGGGAAAATGTTCAAAAAACTAGAATGTGTATCTATACATACGAAAGATATAGAAAGATCAGTTTCTTTCTATAAAGAAATGGGAATGAAGCAAAACTGGATGATAGAAAGAGAACTAGAAGAAGGAGCTATTTGGACGTTAATAGGATTGAAATTTCCAGATGAGAAAAGTTCGGAGTTAGTAATAAGCAATCATCCGGATATTAATTTTACGGAAGTCGAAGTATTAGTAGAAGATGTACAACAAACGTATGAGAGTTTAAAAGATAATAAAGATGTAAAGTGGATTCGCGAACCATTTCCAACAGAATCAGGACATGTTGCAGTAATGGAAGCACCTGATGAGAATGTGTTTGTGTTAGTAGGGAAATAGCTGAAATATGGAGTGACCTTTCATAGTGAGTTATGAAGGGTTATTTTTACTTTGTATAGTAGGGAAGTAGGTTAGTATTGTCGGTTTTTGTCGGTAAGTCGATATATCTAGAAAATCGCCGATATAATTCGAGTTGCGCTGATATATTCAAAAAATCGCTGATATAATTCGAGTTGCGCCGATATATTCAAAAAATCGCCGATATAATTTCATATACCGCTAAAACACCTCAAAAAAAACGATCTGCATAATTTCAATTACCGCAAAACTCTCCCAGAAAAGAAAAAAAGACGCCACATAGCATCTTTCTTACGAACGAAACGGAAATACAAGGATAATCGTCGTTCCTTTTCCGAGTGCACTATCAACGGAAATTGTTCCGTTATGAGCATGAACGAGCTGTTTTGTAATGGCTAGGCCAAGTCCAGTTCCGATGTTGCTTTCTTCTGTGTTTGTTCCGCGGTAATATCGTTCAAATAGAAGTTCTTTCGTTTTTTCATCCATTCCTTTTCCGTCATCTGAAATGGAGAGTGTAAAGGAATTAGCGTTTTGTGATAGTTTTACGATGACATTAGTCGTTTCATTATTATGTTTTACCGCGTTTACGAGTAAGTTTTCGATAATACGCTGAAACCATTTTTCTTCAATGAAATATTGAATTTTATTTGAGCTCGGTACGAATTCAATATTTTGATTTTGTAGTGTTGGATTGTTAATAAACTGCAATAATACTTTTTGAACGAACTGATTGATTTCAATGTTTACGTGTTGGGCAGGAAGGCTGTTATTTTTTAATTGATACGTTAAGCTTAAATCATCAATTAATGTCGTCATATATTGAGATTTCTCTTTCATAACACTACCAAATTGCTGAATATCACGATCAGTCCAGTTATATTGATCCGATTCGAGTAATAATGCGTAGCCATATAATAGAGCTAAGTGGTGTTTTTAAGTCGTGTGTTAGACCGGTAATCCATTCTTCTCGTGTTTGCTGGAGGACTTGCCTCATCGCATCATTTTTTTTGAGTGTAATAGAAAGGTGTTCTAGTGAACTTGTTACATCTCTAAACAAACGGAATGACCATTTTTCTTTACCAGATCGCCGGAACCTGACAGGTTTTCCTTTTTTACTAATAGGTTCTTCATACTTTCCGCCAGCGATATTTTTAAGCCAGCGCATCGCATGTAATAACGGTTTCCCGAATTTATTACCGTACCAAATAGAAAGAATGACTAAATAAACAAATACGATAAGAAGGATTAATCCGCATCCGATGAGAAACTTCTTAGTAAATACATCTTCAATTTCGTCATCTGGATAGTAGTGATCATTTTTCGCAGTCACAACGAGAAGGTTGCCACTATTTGCATCGTAAAAGCTAGACGTATTTTCTTTATGATTCCACGGCTCTTTTTCATTAAGGGCGATTTGTATTGCTGAAAATGTTTTTTTCTTTCCAGTTGGATAGGAAAAAACCTCTTCGCCATTTTGATTAAATATTTGAAGTGCTGCTTTTTCTTTAGACAGTAACTGTTTTTCTTGATCTGTTAATGTGAACGAATCCATCGTTAAAGAGGAGTGATCCTTTTGAATTGCTGTCAGTAACGCATTGCTTTTTAACATACCACCATAAATAACAAGTGCTTTCTTTTCTTCTAATTCAATTTCCCAATATGTAAATTTATAATTGCTTTCGATATGATGCTGTATATATGCGACTAAAGATGTCTTCGTATAAGCATCCGGAACATCATTTGGTGTATTAAAGTGGTAGAGGATTTTTCCGTTTTCATCTACAACTTGGAGCCAATCATTTTTCTCCTTTATTAAATCTTGCACTTCAGATTGTAACGAAATATGCCCATCTTCTGAAGAGATGTATCTTGAAATTGTAAAACTATCAGAATCCGGAATGTTAGGTTCGTATAAAGTACTAGTAAGAAGAAAAATTAAATAAGTAAAAGCAGCAACTACAGCGATAAGTAATGTAACTAAAACAAAAACGTGTTGCATGATAAATTGAATAATAAGTCGTTTATTAAAATTCATATCGTCACCCTACTTTGTAACGAACTTATAACCAAGCCCGCGAACGGTTTTTATATATTCTGGTTTACTTGGATCGTGTTCAATTTTTTCACGTAGTTTTCGAATGTGGACCATAACAGTGTTGTCATCGCCATTATAGGCAGGTGCTCCCCAAACTTTTTCATATATTTCCTCTTTCGAAAATACGTAGTTCGGATTCTCGCAAAAGAAGAGTAGTAGTTGAAAGAGTTGAGCAGAACATTCGACAATGTGCCCATCTACTGTTAGTTCTGCAGAGTGCTGATCAATTTCAAATCTTCCAAATGAAATTGAGTGTGGTTTTTGTTCGTGTGGTACGGTTTGTTTCATATGTCTCCGAAGCTGTGCTTTCATACGTGCTACTACTTCTAATGGATTAAATGGTTTCGTAATATAATCATCTGCACCGTATGAAAATCCGGATATTTTATCTAAATCAGATGCTTTTGCTGATAGGAAGAAAATTGGACAATCTGTTTGTTGGCGAATGATTGGACAAATATCAAAACCAGATTGTCCAGGAAGCATTACATCTAAAATAATTAAATCGTAATTGTTTTGCTTAGTTAGAGATAAAGCTATTTCAGCTGATGTTGCAGTTGTAATATGAGAAAAGCCTTCTTTTTCAAGAATGGTAGTTAGTAATTGTAAAATTGCTGTTTCATCATCAACGAGTAAAATATTTGCTTGGTACATAAATATCCCTCCTAATTTTCTCGAATATCATATCATCATTTTGTAACTTATGGAATTTTTAAGGAAATTTTAAGGTTTTCTTTCGCAAAAAATTAAGAATCAAATGATATGATAAAAGTAACATAGGGGAGGAGATGAGTGTGAACCCGTTTCAAGTGATGCGAGCTAGATATTTTTTAATTGTATTTGCACTATTAATTTTAATAGCGAGAAGTAGTGGCGATTTGCTAACAAGTATATTTCATATACAAAATTCTTCTTTTATAAATATCCTTATATTCTATATCCTTCCGATGGTATGGATTTCTTATGAGTATAGAAAGCACCACATTTCATTTTCATTATTTGTTAATAAAAATGAAACATTTAACTTGGTACAAGTTTTATACATTACGGTTATGTTATGCATGTTTAGTTACGGGTATCTTATTTTGTATATGTATAGTTTTGCATGGATTACACCGGACTTTATTATGAACGCCCTGCATGAACCAATTGTAGATAGTACTGGGGGATATGTATCTCAAGTCATTAGGGTCGTATTCATCGCACCAATTATCGGGGAAATTGTTTTTCGCGGATTTTTACTTCAACGTTTTGCAACAAAATGGGGAACGAGCATAGCGACCATCGTTGTAGCAATATTGTTTGCGTTGTTACATGTTGATTTCCTCGGTGCAGCCATATTCAGCATCGTATTGTCAATCGTATATATTCGTACGAAAAGTTTACTCATGCCAATTGCAATACATATGTTAAACAATGCATTTGTAATAGGTGCGTCTTTTCTAATAAGTAGAGAAAAAATTATTAGTTTTGCCGATTTCTCAAATTATACGACATTCTTTCCTGGACTTATTATTTTTATAACAGGATTAAACTTAGTACTTATCTTTTTATTTGTTAATCGCAAATATTGGAGTAAAGAAGTGCCGGTTATATATGCAGAGCAGGAAAAGAGCTTTTCAGATGTAGTCGGGAGTAAATAAGATGAAGAAGACGGTTGAAAAAATATTAAAAGACATTATAGATTCTACGTCTATTACAGATATGTGTGATAGAAGTGTTTGTCATTGGCTTCAACCTGTAGTAGATACGATTGTGTTTCCAGAGTATTACGTATTTTCTAGTACTCATTTAAAAGAAAATATTATTTCTCTTCTTATTGTGTTCGGGGTTTTACTAACATTTGGTCTAATTGTAGAAGAAATGATGAAGCGCATCTTCAAAAAGAATGAAGAGAAGTATATGTGGATTCATAAAGTATTCGAGAAAGTAATGGTGGCTTTCCTTTTGTTTTATGGTATAAAAACAATCATTTACTTTATAGCTTTGAAACATCATTAATTCGAAATTTGAAAGGGATGTATAAAATTATATGAATGAAACGATATCATCAAATAAGTTTTTTTATTTGATTTTACTTAGTCTAGTGTTAATAACGACAGTGAATGTTATTTTGCGCTGGGAGGAAGCTTATTTTTTCATGTATTTAGCGCTCCATTTGCTAGGGATTTTATGTATAAGTGGTGGAGTGGTTACTGAAAAAAAGAATGAAGAAAGCGTTAACTATATGTGTGTGATCGGTCTGGTTTTACTTTTAGCTGTACAGGGTATTATGAAATATAGTTCTTTCTCTTTACAAGATTTTAGTTTATTAATAGATGTACTTCCTTAAAGAGGCTTTTTATTTTATCTAAAAAGCAAGTAGGGTACGTGTTGGTTTGTAAGTGTACGGATTGTGAACCGAAGAAAGTGTTTAAAGATAGGTAAAACTCTTCTTATGTAGAAGAGTTTTTTTATGTAAATAAAAAGATCCAGAGCAATTCACATAATAAGCTTGTTCTAATTTAGCGTGTACGAACTTACAATAATAATAGACAGGCAGCATAGAGGAGGGAATAGCGTGAAGAAGGTTATCGGTTGGTCGCTTTTTTTGTACGTTGGATTTGCGTTACTTATATATTGGTATTTATTTGGATGGAATCATGAACTTATTCCGGACATGTATAAGGGAACGAGTGCAGATCCAGAAACGTTTATGAGTACGAGAGAGCTTACGCTAAGCCAAGATTATTCGCGCGTGAAAAATTTACTATACTTTTTAGCGACGCCTCTTGAATGGATTATTTTATTATTTGTACTTGTGCTAGGTATTTCAAGAAAGTTTGAGAAATGGTCGAAGGAAACGACTAAAATAAGTGTTTTGCAAGTTGCGATTTATTTCTTTTATTTATCATTATTGACAACAGTGCTTGCCTTACCGATGCAATGGATTGGCCGGAAAGTGTCCGTTGATTACGGCATTTCAACACAAAGTACACAAAGCTGGATAAAAGATCATGTTATCGGTTTTTGGGAAAGTTATGCGACTATGTTAATCGTAGTTACCGTTCTATTATGGCTTATCCGTAAATTTCCGAAGAGATGGTGGCTCGCAGGATGGGCGCTCTCTGTTCCATTTACAATCTTTTTAACATTCATACAGCCTGTCGTTATTGATCCACTGTATAACGACTTCTCGACGCTGAAAAATAAAGAATTAGAAACGAAAATTTTAGCGATAGCAGACAAAGCGGACATTCCTGCTAAACACGTATATGAAGTAAATATGTCAGAAAAAACGAATGCATTAAATGCTTACGTAACAGGAATTGGCCCTAACGCCCGTATTGTAATGTGGGATACAACACTTAAGCAGTTAAAAGATAAAGAGATTTTATTTATAATGGCCCATGAAATGGGGCATTATGTTATGAAACATATATATTTTGGCGTTGCAAGTTATGTATTGCTATCGTTTATAGGTATGTTTTTAATTAGTCGTATTATAAATATGTGTATTCGCAAATGGGGAGATACATTGCAAATTTCAAAAGTAGCATGTTTCTCCATTTTACCTTTATTTTTCTTAATTTCTTCTGTCCTCTCTTTTGCAGCACAACCAGCAACAAACTACGTTTCACGTATAGAAGAAAGAGCGGCAGATCAATATGCTTTAAATATGACGAAGGATGGGAAATCTGGTGTGAAAACTTTTCAATATTTATCAAAAACAAGTTTAAGCCAAGTAAATCCGCCTGCGTTAGTAAAATTTTTCTTATACACGCACCCACCAATTTTTGAAAGAATTCATACGTTTGAACAATATGAGAAACAAAGCAAAAAGGAGTAGCATGATAGCTACTTCTTTTTTTATAGAGATATAAGTTTCATATTGGGAATATTTATCATTGCTTTTTATTACGATTTTGTAAATAATAAGCTATAAAATTCTAAAAATCTATATATAAAGGAATAAAGGTGGAAAAATGTATTTTTTACAAAATTTAAAAGTGAAATATAAATTATTAGCGCTTATTTCATTAGCAGTTTTAGGTATGGTAATTATGAGCAGTGTAGCAATTAATTCTATTAATAAGATTAAGCACGATACAGAGGTTGTAGTAGATGATTATCAATATTCTGCAATTTTATTAGAAGGAATGCTTCGTACACAAAATTCATTAGAATATAACTTACTAGAATTAATTACGGCATCACAAAATGAAGTGGCAAATAAAGAGGGGATAATTGATAATATTGAAAAGGATCTTAAAAAATATGATTCTTTATTAAAAGAATATGATGATGGTTTTAATTTAAGTAAGCAAGAGGATGAACTATTTCAGAAGATGAAGAAATCTTTGCCAAGTTATAAAGATACATATAAAAAATTATTTGAAAAGGCGAAGGCAACAAATGAGCCACAAATGGTAAATGAATTTCAGAAGGAATTAAAACCGAAGGGAATAGAGTTAGCTGGTTATGCAGTGGATCTAGAATCGTATGTTTCAAATTTAGCTGACCAAGTATTTAAAGATTCTCAAAAAATGATTGATCGTTCCGTTATTACCTTTATCATTCTTGTAGTAGTTACTACAATCGTTATATGTATAGTAAGTTATATTATTAGCAAGCTCATAGTTGCTCCTTTACAAACGGTTAGTCGTATGATGGAAAGAGCGAAAGAAGGAGATTTAACCGTACATGGTGAGTATACTGCTAAGGATGAATTAGGTATATTAGTAAGTAATTTTAACGAGATGATTGCAGGGCTAAGAACAAATATGCAAGAAGTAGAGAATAATATTCAGCTTTTATTCCAACATGCAGACGGAGTAGTATCTGCATCAGAAGTATCTAGTAGTGCAGCGAAGAAAATCACTATGGATATTGAAGAAGTTGCAAATGGTGCAGAGAGTCAAATGCAAGCAATGGAACAAACTGCGGGTGCGATGGAAGAGTTGACGCAAGGAATGCAGAGTATAGTCAATACATCATCCTCTGTAAATGAATTATCTGCTCAATCAGCATTAGATGCAGAGAGTGGTAACAAATTAATGAAACAAATGATTCAACAGATGGATACAATCCAAAATTCGGTACATAGCGGTGTGAAACAAGTAGAGACTATGAAAGAACAATCAGAAGAAATTGTTAAAATCATTGATGTTATGCAAGGTATTACCTCCCAGATTAACTTATTAGCATTAAACGCCGCAATTGAGGCTGCACGTGCTGGTGAAAGTGGTAGAGGATTTGCAATTGTGGCAGATGAAGTGCGGAAATTAGCAGAACAATCTAGTGATTCTGCAAAACAAATTGAGAATCTTATTACTCAAGTTATGGGAACAACGAACCATACGGTACATATGATGGGGAAAGTAGATAATGAGGTACAGGCAGGTACACAAGTAGTAATGCATACAGAAAAAGTATTTGGAACAATTACAGAAAAAGTACAGCAAGTATCTGAGCAAATTCAAACGGTATCTATGTCTACAGATGAAATTGCAGCGAGTAGTGAGGAAATCTCGGCTTCTGCAGAAGACATGGCTCAAATTTCCCAAAGATCATCTGACCGAACTGATAGGGTAAAAGAGTCTATTCAACAGCAAGAAAAATCTGTTCAAGAGATTTCGGTTTCAATTGAACATATGCATAACGCAGCAGGAAAATTAAAACAAATAGTTGCCCAATTTACTCTTCAAAAGTAGTAGCATATTTGAGTGTTAATAAATATAAAAAAATCATCCTCTTTTAAGAAAAAAGGATGATTTTTTTATCCCGTTATTTGCTGGGCAGTAAGACCCCCACCTCAAAATTCAGCGAAAGCGAGTTATCAGTGAAGGGGGATGCTACCTCTGAAATATAAACCATGAATATAGTAATCTCCATTAGGCATCTCCTTTAGGTGCCAATAAAGGGAAGTTATAAAGTGAAAAGGAGTTTATAAAGAGATTGTAGAATGTTTTAGTATATAACACCTTAGATGTGACAACTTCCTTTTTGAAAAAGAAAGAAGGGGGTATAAAGCAGAAAGGTAGTGGGAATATTTCTTCTAGAAGATTTGCATTTTATCTTACATTCACAAAAAAAATAGTACTCCTGAAACAATGAAGTTCATTTTATTTGAATGAAATAGGGAGAGAGGATAATGAAGAAAAAAATATTGGGTGTAATGATGATTGCGACAATGGCAGGAGGTATATTTGCAGGGGCGAATGTGACACCTGTAAAAGCGGAAGAGTATCCACAAATGATTGTGTTTGAAGATGTTCCATACGGATTTTGGGCATATGATGCTATTATGGATTTAGCGTATCATAAAATTATATTAGGGTATGGAAACGGGAAGTATGGTGTTGGCGATCTTATAACACGTGAGCAAGTAGCTGGGACTATTTACAGAACACTTGAGATAAAAGAAGAAGGGCCAGTAGCGAATCCATATAAAGATGTTTCTGATAGTACAACCACTTTTAAAAAGGAAATTTTAGCGTTAACAAAACGTGGTGTTTTTACAGGGGATGGCCAAGGGGATTTTAGGCCGAAAGCACCAATCTCTAGAGCGGAAATGGCTGTCATTTTAAAACGAGCATTTAATTTTGAAACGAAACAAAAACATACATTTAAAGATATTCCAAAAGGTCACTGGGCAGAAGATGCAATTAGTGCGTTACAATCTAATAATGTTGTGAGAGGAACTGGGAATGGCATGTATGAATTAAATCGCCCTGTACCTAGAGAACAATATGCTCAGTTTATTAATAATGCGATTATTAATTATCATTTGAAAGAGGATTGGAAGTAGAGTGAAATATGAAAGCACAAATAGAAAAATTTGTGCTTTTTTGTTTGTTTAAAAAAGAATTATTATTCGTATTTATGTATTTTTATGATTATAAACAAGCTTTATAATCAACCCGATGAAAAAGACATGATGTGTAATATGATTCACAAAACCGTCACGAAATGTGTCGGAAAATATATTGTCACTATACCATTTATTCTGTATATTTTTAAAAAAACATATACATATTGGGGAGATAATTTGATGAGCAAAAAATTATTAAAAACAGCTACAGCATTAACAATTATGGGTGGGGTGTTATTCTCAGCAGAGAGTAATAGTGTAAAAGCGGAAAGTGCACCGTTGCAAAAAGCAAATACAATTGTATTTAAAGATGTACCAAAAGGACATTGGGCATATGAGGCAATTCATGAATTAGCGGAACAAGAAATAATTTTGGGATATGGCGATGGAATATTCGGTTTTGGGGATAATGTAACACGTGAGCAAGTTGCAGCTTTAATTTACCGTGTGTTTGATATGGAAGAACAAGATGAATATGAAAACCCATATGGAGATATCGATGAAAATTCAACAAGCTTTATCGAGGAGATATTGGCTCTAACGGAAATCGGAATTTTCCAGGGAGACGAGAATGGAAACTTTAGACCGAAGGCGACGTTAACGCGTGCGGAAATGGCACAAGTTCTTACGAATGCTTTTGACCTACAGGCAAAGCGATCTCATAACTTTAATGATGTTTCAGCAAATTCATGGGCAACGAATGCAATTAGTGCAGTACAAACAAATGGTATTACAATGGGAATCGGAGAAGGTAAATTCGGTCCGTCTATGAAGGTAACGAGAGAACAATACGCACAGTTTTTACATAGAGCAATATTGCATGATATGGAACAAGGGCAGTAATAAAGTTTAACTAGTCAAAGTGAAATTCAAAAATAATACAAAAAGGTCGTTGTTGTATAACAGCGGCCTTTTTTGTATGAAATAAAGCGCGAAAGAATGGCGTTTTGAAAAAAACGAAATGAATTTTCAAAAAAAACTTCCTTTTCTGAAGATTTGTTATATAATATAAAACATGAAATCAAATCTGTTATAAAACAGTTTAAGAAGGGGATGCTAATATGTCGACGCAAACTTCACGGGTTACACTCGTTGGAGAAATGTTACCAGCGTACAGCGAAATATTGACACCTGAGGTGCTTAGTTTTTTGAAGGAACTACATGAGAATTTTAATGAGCGCCGCATAGAACTTTTACAAAAACGTGTAGAAAAACAAAAGAGAATTGATGCAGGGGAGTTTCCGAAGTTTCTAGAAGAAACAAAACACATACGTGAAGCGGATTGGACAATTGCCAAGCTGCCAAAAGACTTAGAGGATCGCCGTGTAGAGATTACTGGACCGGTAGATAGAAAGATGGTCATTAACGCTTTAAATTCAGGAGCGCATCTTTTTATGGCGGATTTTGAAGATTCGAATTCACCAACTTGGGAAAATGCAGTGGAAGGCCAAATCAATTTACGAGATGCAGTAAAGGGAACGATTTCACATGAAAATGATAAAGGGAAAGAATATAGATTAAATGAGAAAACAGCTGTACTCATTGTACGTCCAAGAGGATGGCATTTAGAGGAAAAGCATATGCAAGTTGATGGGAAAAATATGTCGGGTAGCTTAGTAGACTTCGGCTTGTACTTTTTCCATAATGCGAAAGCTCTTTTAGCAAAAGGGAGCGGCCCATACTTTTACTTACCGAAAATGGAAAGTTATTTAGAAGCGAGATTATGGAATGATGTATTCGTATTTGCTCAAAAATATATCGGCATTCCAAATGGAACGATTAAAGCAACTGTGTTACTGGAAACGATTCACGCTTCGTTTGAAATGGATGAAATTTTGTATGAGCTAAAAGATCATTCTGCTGGCTTAAACTGCGGAAGATGGGATTATATTTTTAGCTTTTTAAAGAGTTTCCGTAATCATAATAAATTCTTACTACCAGATAGAGCACAAGTCACGATGACGGCGCCATTTATGCGTTCGTATTCTTTGAAAGTAATTCAAACATGTCACCGCCGTAATGCACCAGCAATTGGAGGAATGGCGGCACAAATTCCGATTAAAAATAATCCAGAAGCAAATGAAGCAGCTTTTGAAAAAGTGCGTGCTGATAAGGAACGCGAAGCTTTAGACGGTCATGACGGGACTTGGGTTGCCCACCCTGGACTTGTACCGGTTGCAATGGAAGTGTTTAATCACATTATGAAAACACCAAATCAAATTTTTAGAAGACGTGAAGAAATATGTGTAACAGAAAACGATTTACTAGAGGTACCGGTGGGAACGATTACAGAAGAGGGCCTTCGCATGAATATTAGCGTAGGTATTCAATATATTGCATCTTGGTTAAGCGGACGGGGAGCAGCACCCATTTATAACTTAATGGAAGATGCGGCAACAGCTGAAATTTCAAGAGCACAAGTATGGCAATGGATTCGTCATGAAGGTGGAAAACTAAATGATGGTCGTAATATTACGCTTGAATTAATGGAAGAATTAAAAGAAGAAGAATTAGCAAAAATAGAAAGAGAGATTGGTAAGGAAGCCTTTAAGAAAGGGAGATTCCAAGAGGCGACAACGTTGTTTACAAATCTCGTTCGAAATGATGAATTCGTACCATTTTTAACATTACCGGGTTATGAAATTTTATAAAAAATGAAAAGGGGATGGAACAAATGAAAAACGAAAGAATCGAGAAGTTACAAGAAAGCTGGGAATTAGATGAGCGTTGGAAAGGGATCACACGTCCATATTCGGCAGAAGATGTAATTCGCCTGCGCGGGTCAATTGATATTGAACATACGTTAGCGCGTCGTGGTGCTGAGAAGCTTTGGACATCGCTTCATACAGAAGACTATATTAACGCACTTGGCGCATTAACAGGAAACCAAGCGATGCAACAAGTAAAAGCTGGGTTAAAAGCGATTTACTTAAGTGGTTGGCAAGTAGCAGCTGATGCAAACCTTTCTGGGCATATGTATCCAGACCAAAGTTTATATCCAGCGAACAGCGTACCTGCTGTAGTAAAACGAATTAATCAAACGCTTCAACGTGCGGATCAAATTCAGCATATGGAAGGAAGCGATGATACAGACTATTTCGTACCGATTGTAGCAGATGCAGAAGCTGGATTTGGTGGGCAATTAAATGTATTCGAACTGATGAAAGGTATGATTGAAGCAGGTGCATCAGGTGTGCATTTTGAAGATCAATTATCTTCAGAGAAAAAATGTGGCCATTTAGGCGGAAAAGTATTACTACCAACGCAAACAGCAGTACGCAATTTAATTTCTGCACGCCTTGCAGCAGATGTAATGGGAGTGCCGACAATTATCGTTGCAAGAACAGATGCGGATGCAGCTGATTTAATTACGAGCGATATTGATCCTGTTGATAAAGCATTTATTACAGGAGAAAGAACACCAGAAGGATTTTACCGTACAAATGCAGGTCTTGATCAAGCAATTGCGCGCGGTTTAGCGTATGCACCGTACGCAGACCTCGTTTGGTGTGAAACGTCAGAACCGAATTTAGAAGATGCAAAACGATTTGCGGACGCAATTCATAAGGAGCATCCAGGGAAGCTACTTGCATATAACTGCTCACCTTCATTTAACTGGAAACAAAAACTAGATGAAAAAACAATTGCAAGCTTCCAAAAGGAAATCGCATCTTACGGTTACAAGTTCCAATTCGTAACACTTGCTGGATTCCATTCATTAAATTACGGTATGTTTGAACTAGCACGTGGCTATAAAGAGCGCGGCATGGCAGCATACTCTGAACTACAACAAGCAGAATTCGCAGCTGAAAAACATGGCTACTCTGCAACACGTCATCAACGCGAAGTAGGAACAGGTTACTTTGATGAAGTGGCACAAGTGATTACAGGCGGAACTTCATCAACGACAGCGTTAAAAGGATCTACGGAAGAAGCACAGTTTACGAAATAAAAGGAAGGGGCACCTTTTTGAAAGGTGCCCCTTGTTATTTTCTAAACGATTCGAAAAGAGAGATTGAGTTGTCGGCAAAAAACGATACTAACTTTTCTTTATTACTAAATCAACTCCACTCAGCCCTATGATCACGAATAAACTTCATATCTTTCTCATAATGCTCTAGATGTCCTTCATCGATCATTCTTTGGAAATTCAAGTCGCCTTCTTGAGCTTTTCGTTTCATATATGTACATAACCCTTCTAATCGAAGCAACACCATTCCTAAGTAATCTTCATCCATATTTTTATCATAGGACTGAACGAACAAATTCACTCTCTCTTTAATACGATCTGCATGTTGCGATGAGTCATAATGAACGGCTTCACCGGATTCAGTATAATACACTCTACTTAAAGGCACACAAGTATAGAGTGTATAAGCGATATCCCATAGTCTTGGACCAGGAGCAGCAACATCGAAATCAATAATCCCTACTGGCTTCTTATTATTAAAAATAATGTTATATATGGTAAAATCATTGTGACATAAAACCTCAATGTTATTTGGAGTATGATCCATCGGTTTCCAATCAGCTAATAACGGAAAATCACTTACAGCATCATGGTAAAGGCGGAGCATCTTTGCTATTTCTTTTAATACATCATTAGATCGCATATATTCTTTTAAAGGATAATTGCCAGCTTCTCCTTCAATAAAGGATAAAATCTCTCTATCCTTTTCATCTACACCTAAAAACTTTGGAGCATAATGAAATCCTTTGTTTTCTAAATATTGCAATAGCTTATGAATCTTTTCACTGCCTGGCTTTAACTCTCGCCGAACAGTATTTTCAGAACGATATACGCTTGAGACGTTTCCCCCTGTTAGCCTTTCTTCTTTAGCGTAGTTTGACATGTGAAAATTCCCCCTGTGATTAAAAAATCCAATTCCAAATAGTGAATAGACCAACAACGGCAGAAAAGAGGAGGGAAGCAAGCAATGCTAGACAGCCAAAAGGAACTAGCTTATCTTTCCATGTTTCTTTATACTCATAAATTAACTCCTCTGCTACTTTCTTCTGCACTGAAGATAAAGGTTGATCTTTATACAACCCTTTTATATGGTTAGAATCGCCTTTAAACTTTAAAGCACGTGCAATATGATGAGGACTATTTCCCATTGATTTTTCAAATAATAAACATGATTCATGCATAATACCTGTTTTATGCTCTTCTAGATACCAGTAACGTCCAGCCATTTCTGGATATTGTAATTTATAATAAATATCTCCGAGTTGTTTTCGAAGATGTAATTCATTTGGGTATGTAAAGATGAGGCCATGCAATCTATCTCTTGCTTTTCCAAGATTATTATTTTCAATATCCTCTTCAATTCTTTTTAATGTTTTTCTAGGAATTTTATTGGTCATAAACTCCTCCTTATTTAGAATAGAGATAATTATATTTTATAAGAAATACTAAAAATTAGAAATTCTATTTTCGAAAAAGATTGTACATTTTATTTTAATGTGCTATGATGATGTCAGTTGAATAGTTAAATTAAGCAATCCATATGTTATCAAGTGCTGAAAACGAACGAGAAAAAGTATGTGAGAACTAGTTTATGTTTCGTATTTGATAATGTGTGGATTCTTTTTTTAGACAGGAAGACTAAAAAATTTAAAATTTGTATTTTCTTAGGAGGAAATAATTATGGCAGTAACAGGACAAGTAAAATGGTTTAACAACGAAAAAGGTTTCGGTTTCATCGAAGTTCCAGGCGAAAACGACGTATTCGTACACTTCTCAGCAATCGAAACTGACGGTTTCAAATCTTTAGAAGAAGGTCAAAAAGTTAGCTTCGAAATCGAAGACGGTAACCGTGGACCTCAAGCTAAAAACGTAATCAAACTATAATTTTATAGTTGATGATGGAAAAAAGGATGGCTAATGCCATCCTTTTTTTGTTGTGGAGAAAGTTTTTTTAGAGCCTGTTTTTATATCTAAATCTCTTTTTCGATGTTACAACTGGTAAAAAATTATCTGGAATGCGTATTAGTTTCTGTAGAAGAATTAGTTCAGCAAGAGCATTTGCTGCGTATGATAGTAAATAACTATAAATTTGTATTCTCTGTTGAAATGGAGAAATCTTTTCCAGATAGACCTTGAGTAACATCTTTTTTGTTAGCGTTGTTGTTGGAATTTTGTACGTTTTGAGATGATGTTTCTAACAGTTGTTCTTGTTCCTTACTAGGGGTATTCAGAGCATCTGAGGGAATGCTATTAACCTGCTGATTTAATGGATTTTCTTTATCCATAGTATACAACTCCTTTTTAGAATTCGATAAAAAGCAATGTAATTATAAATAGCTACTTATATATATTTTGTTTTTGAATGACATTATATACAAAACTTATATTGCAAAGTTAACTAATTAACGAATTGTTAGTGATGGATAAAGATGTACAAATTTTAATTTTTTAATAAAAATTAAAAGCGGGTAACAAGTACAAATACTCTTTCTCATGTTTTATATAAGGATTATATTACAAATCAAAAAAGATGTAGAGAACCTTGGAAGAAAATATAGTCGTTTTTTAGGGGGAAGAAGAATAAATAAAATGATACTACAAATGTAAAAAGGCATTCCATAAAGGAAGGCCTTTTATTGTTCTTGCCCTGATTTTTTCTTCTCACGTTTTTTACATTCTGGACATTTTGATTTACGAAACGGTTTGGCAAAGAATAGCAGAATGAAAAATAAACCGAATATAATACTAGCTGAGTTTTTCACGATAATGACGCTACTATTTTTCATTTGAATCGATGGTTGAATCTCTTTTTCTTCCATAGTGGCCCTCCATATATTGGATTTACATTTTAATTATAGCAAAGTTAGTTGTTGTAATGATGTGAAATGAGGAATGGATAATAAATATTTATAGGTAGTATAAATGCTGTTTTTATAACTTTAAAATTAATTAATTTCTATATTGTGATTTTATTGTTTAACAAATGTTTGATAAATGATAAAAAATTGTAAAAAAGCGGAACTTGTAAGCTATTTCCTTTTCATAGATGCTAAAATTATATATGCAGCTGCTAATATAAATGGAAAAAAGGAGATAATGGAGTATGGAAAGTAAAGTGGAACGCTATGTCGAAAATTATGTTGTAACGAAAAATACGATGGCCTTACTTCCTGTTATTCTAAGTGAAAAGAAAATTGTTACGCGAGTCGTTGAAATGAATGATTCTTTTTTCGTATTTCAAAAACCTCTAGATATTATAGAAAGAAGTTGCCGCAAGCATGGCTCTAGTTTCTTAGGCAGAAAAGAAGGAACGAAAGAGTTAACTCATATTACACATAAAGCACCGATTGCGATTAGTCCAGCAGATCAACTTTATTTTTTCCCTACCTATTCTTACTCTAGAAAAGAGTGCGCTTGGTTGTCTCATTTTTATATTGAAAGTAATAAAGAATTAGAAGATGGAAATCTTATTATTAGATTTATAAATGGCTTTGCTGTGAAATTAGAAATATCAAAAACTAGTTTTGAAAATCAACAAAATCGTACAGCGAAATTACGTACTGAATATGAAGATCGTAGGAAAAAACAAGGGAATCCTTGTTTTAAAGAGGTCGATAAAAAAGAGGAATCAACATTAAGACCCGCTTATGAGAAGGTGTATTTTGTGAAGGAAGGCGAAGTGTGAAAGGATGGGGGAATCCCCATTCTTTTTTGTTTGTCAGTCAGTCTTTGTAGATAAGGCGATATATTAGAAAAAACGAGTTGTAATTGATATATTTAGAAAATCACCAGTATAATTTCATTTACCGATAAAAACCGAAAAACAATCTAAATAACAAAATGAACGACACGTCCTGTCGAATATTGATAGATTATCATAGCTAAATAATGAAGGAATTCTTATGAAAGATATGGAAACTTTAATAAATACATCTCCGTATGTCGTATCTACCATTTCCTCTTTCATATAAGCAATGATACAGTAGGGATAGTATTTAGAGTAAAGGGGTAAAGTGTAGAATGGATTTTCAGACAATCAAAGAGTATTTTTCACCAGAAAATATGGATCATATTGTTGAGAGTTATAAAGCGTTCGGACCACTTCTTGGTATTGGTTTACCGATGATAGAGGCGTTGATTCCAGCATTACCGCTTATTGTATTTGTACTGGCGAATGCTGTTGCATTTGGCTTTTGGCTCGGTTTTCTTTATTCATGGCTTGGATCAGTAATGGGTGCATTACTTGTCTTTTTCATCATCCGCCATTTTGGTCGCAGTCGTTTCTTTTCGTTTGTAAATAAGCATGAGAGAGTACGAAAAGCAATGGGGTGGGTTGAAAGGAAAGGATTCGCACCGATTTTTGTTATATTTTGTTTTCCGTTTACACCGTCAGCGCTCATAAATGTTGTCGCTGGTTTATCCCGAATTAGTGTAAAACAGTTTGGTCTAGCGTTAGCATTCGGAAAACTTGTGATGATTTTTATTTTAACGTATATCGGTCATGATTTAATGTCATTTATTCATAATCCAGTGAAATCAGTTATTGTAGCGATTGGTATTTTTATTTTATGGTATGTCGGTAAGAAAATCGAAGTAAAGTTAGAACTACATTAAGAATAGTCTTCTTTGTAAAGGAAAGCTTCAGTATTAAAGGATAAGGGGAGAAGCAGATGAAGAAAACTTTGAAAAAAGAAGGCATAGAGTGGATACGAACAATTTTAATTGGTGTATTATTAGCTGTATTTTTTCGAACGTTTTTCTTTTCAACGTATGTTGTAGAGGGGAAGTCAATGATGCCGACATTGCAAGATGGCAATATGCTAGTTGTAAATAAGGTGAGTTATCAAGTTGGGGACTTGAACAGATTTGACGTTGTGGTATTTCATGCGAATAAAAAAGAGGACTATGTAAAGCGGGTTATCGGTTTACCTGGAGATCATATTGAATATAAGCAGGATAAGTTATATATAAACGGTCAATTTATTGATGAGCCGTATTTAGAGAAGTATAAGAAAGAGATAAATGGAAGGCAACTAACAGGCGACTTTACATTAGAAGAGTTAACGAAAGAAAAGCTGGTGCCACCCGGGTTTATTTTTGTAGTAGGTGATAACCGGCTCGGGAGCTGGGATAGTAGACACTTTGGCTTTGTAAAAGCTGATACAGTTGTCGGTAAAGTTGATTTGCGATATTGGCCAATTCAAGAGGTGCAAACGAATTTTTCAAAAGGTTGATATAATGAAGTAGAAGTATAGAAAAGACAAACAACTCAGTTTGTCTTTTTTCGTGTACTATAATACAATTATAGTAGCAAACTAACGTTCGTTATGTAAGTGAAAGGTGGGGTTACATGTCACTTCGATTTGTGATTGGTAGAGCGGGAAGTGGAAAAAGTACACTTTGTTTACGCGAAGTGCAAGAAGAGTTAAAACAACGCCCGAGAGGGAAAACAATATTATATCTTGTGCCAGAACAGATGACATTCCAGACGCAGCAGGCGTTAATTGGAAGTGAGGATGTAAGAGGTTCTATTCGGGCACAAGTTTTTAGTTTTTCACGATTAGCGTGGAAGGTACTACAAGAAGTTGGCGGAGCGAGTCGTCTTCATATTGATGAAGCGGGTGTACATATGTTACTCCGTAAAATTGTAGAGTCTCGTAAAGATGGATTATCGGTGTTCCAAAAAGCAGCGGAGCAAAACGGTTTCTTTGAACATCTTGGCAGTATGATTGCAGAGTTTAAACGTTACAATGTAACGCCATCTAACGTATATGAAATGTGGCAACAATTGGATGCGCATAGTAGCAGTGCCGAACAAAAGTTACTAGCGAATAAAGTGTATGATTTACAGCTATTATACGATGATTTTGAACGTGCTTTAATTGGAAAATATTTAGATTCAGAAGACTACCTACAATTGCTAGTGGAAAAGCTTCCGCAGTCTGAATATGTAAATGGTGCGGAAATTTATATAGATGGATTTCATTCATTTTCCCCGCAAGAGTTAGAGATTGTAAGACAGCTTATGATTTGCGGAGCGAGAGTTACGATCACGTTAACGATAGATGAAAAAACGTTAGCACAGCCAGTAAATGAACTCGATTTATTTTATGAAACGACGTTAACGTATGAAAAAATCAAACAAGTAGCGCGTGAAGAGAAAATAGAAATTGAAAAAACAATTCCACTTATGGAACAGCCGCGTTTTCATTCTCCGGCATTAGCGCATTTAGAAGCTCATTATGAAGCGCGTCCGAATGAAAAATTTAACGGTGAAGCGAGTGTAACGATTAGTACAGCTGCGAATTTACGAGCAGAGGTAGAAGGTGTTGCGCGTGAAATTCGTAAACTTGTGGCGGAGGAAAACTATCGTTACCGAGATATTGCGGTTCTTCTTCGTAATGGGGAAAGTTATTACGATGTGATGCGAACGTTATTTACAGATTATAATATCCCACACTTCATCGATGAAAAGCGCCCGATGTCACACCACCCATTAGTAGAATGTATTCGTTCTGCACTCGAGATTATTAGTGGGAATTGGCGTTATGATGCGGTGTTCCGCTGCGTGAAAACAGAGCTTTTATATCCATTAGACGTAAGAAAAGAAACGATGCGTGAAGAAATGGATGAATTTGAAAATTACTGTTTAGCGTACGGTGTACAAGGAAAGAGGTGGACTTCAGAGGATCCATGGATGTATCGCCGTTATCGTTCTCTTGATGATACGAACGGGATGATCACAGATAGTGAACGTGAAATGGAAGAGAAAATAAATCGATTGCGTGACGTTGTAAGAACACCTGTTATTCGCATGCAAAAAAGGTTAAAGCGTGCAGGAACAGTTATGCAAATGTGTGAAGCAGTTTACTTATTTCTAGAAGAGCTGGATGTTCCGAAAAAACTAGAAGAATTACGTATACGTGCAGAAGAAAGTGGAGATTTCTTATTTGCGACAGATCATGAACAAGTATGGGAAGAAGTAATGAGCCTTCTTGATACGTTTGTAGAGATGCTTGGTGAAGAGAAAATGTCTCTTTCTATGTTTACGGACGTTATGTCGACAGGTCTTGAGGCACTTCAATTTGCTAACATTCCGCCGTCATTAGACCAAGTGTTAATTGCTAATATTGATCACTCCAGGTTATCTGACGTGAAAGCAACGTTTATTATAGGTGTAAATGAGGGTGTTATTCCAGCAGCACCTATGGACGAAGGTATGCTTTCTGATGAAGAAAGAGAAGTTCTTGGTGCAGCAGGGATTGAATTAGCGCCAACGACGAGACAAACTTTGTTAGAAGAACAGTTCGTTATGTATCAAATGGTAACGAGAGCATCTGAGAAGTTATATATTTCATGCCCGCTTGCAGATGAAGAAGGAAAGACGTTACTTGCGTCTAGCTTTATTAAGAAAATAAAAAGAATGTTCCCTAATGTGAAAGATTCATTTATTACCAATGACGTAAACGATTTATCACGTTCAGAACAAATTTCATACGTAGCAACGCCAGAAGTAACGTTATCTTACGTTATGCAGCAACTACAAACGTGGAAGCGATACGGATTTGAAGGGAATTTAGACTTTTGGTGGGACGTATATAATTTCTACGTAACTTCAGATGAATGGAAACAAAAAAGTAGCCGCGTCTTATCAAGTTTATTCTATCGAAATCGTGCGAAGAAACTAAGTACAGCAGTAAGTAGAGATTTATACGGAGATATAATTAAAGGAAGCGTCTCTCGTATGGAACTATTTAACCGTTGTGCATACGCTCATTTTGCGCAGCACGGTTTATCGCTTAGAGAGCGTGATATTTTCAAGCTTGATGCGCCGGACATCGGCGAATTATTCCATGCGGCATTAAAGAAAATTGCGGACAAGCTATTGCGTGAAAACCGTACTTGGGCGGATTTATCCATAAAAGAGTGTGAGCATCTTTCTGTTTTAGTAATAGAAGAAATCGCACCGTTATTACAACGACAAATTTTATTAAGTTCAAACCGTCATTTCTATTTAAAACAAAAACTACAACAAATCATTTTCCGTACGTCAATCATTCTTCGTGAACATGCGAAGTCAAGCGGATTCGTACCAGTTGATTTAGAAGTGCCGTTCGGTATGGGTGGTACAGGATCACTTCCGCCGATGGAATTCTCATTACCAAATGGTGTGAAGATGGAAGTTGTCGGCCGTATTGACCGTGTTGATAAGGCAGAAGATGAAAACGGGACGTTCTTACGTATTATTGATTATAAATCAAGTTCAAAAGCGTTAGATTTAACGGAAGTGTATTACGGATTAGCACTTCAAATGTTAACGTATTTAGATGTTGTTACTTCGAATGCGCAGACGTGGATGAAAAAAGGTCACGCAGCATCACCAGCTGGTGTATTGTATTTCCATATTCATAACCCAATCGTTGAGATGAAAGGTGACGCATCTGAAGCTGAAATTGAAAAAGAAATTTTAAAGAAATTTAAAATGAAAGGACTCGTATTAGGAGATGCTGACGTTGTTCGTTTAATGGATAACAAACTTTCAACAGGAAGTTCAGATATTATTTCTGCTGGCCTGAAAAAAGACGGTAGCTTTAGTGCGCGTTCAAGTATTGCAAGTGAGCAAGAGTTTAACGTACTGCAAAAATATGTACACCATACGTTTGAAAATATCGGAAAAGATATTACAGAAGGTGTTATCGATATTGCTCCTTATAAAATGGGAAATAAAGCAGCATGTACGTTCTGTAACTTCAAATCTGTTTGTCAATTTGATGAGTCACTTGAAGATAATCAGTTCCGATCGTTAAAAGATATGAAAGATAGCGAAGCGATGGAGAAAATAAGAGAGGAGGTTGGCGGAGAATGATAGAAAATTGGCCTGAAAAACCAGAAGGTAGTCAATGGACAGATGACCAGTGGAAAGCTGTTGTAGCGAATGGACGTGATATTTTAGTTGCGGCTGCAGCTGGGTCAGGGAAAACAGCAGTATTAGTTGAACGTATTATTAAAAAGATTATTAATGAAGAGAATCCAGTCGATGTCGACCGCCTGCTCGTTGTAACATTTACGAATGCAGCGGCGCAAGAGATGAAAAACCGAATCGGGGAAGCGTTAGAAAAGGTATTAATTGATGAACCAGGCTCTCAACACGTAAGAAAGCAGCTGAGCCTATTAAATAAAGCTTCCATTTCAACAATTCACTCATTCTGTTTACAAGTAATTAGAGGATATTACTACATGCTTGATGTTGATCCTCGTTTCCGTATTGCGAATCAAACAGAAAATGAATTGTTAAAAGAAGAAGTGCTAGATGACATATTAGAAGAAGAGTACGGAATCGAAGATAATACAATCTTCTTTGAACTTGTTGATCGTTATACGAGTGACCGTAGTGATGATGACTTACAACGTATGATTTTAGCGCTTCATACAGAGTCAAGAGCGCATCCAAATCCGGAAAAATGGCTTGATAAATTAGTAGAAGCATATGACGTAGAAGGAAAGACAATTGAAGATTTAGTATATGCTTCTTATTTATTAGAAGATGTGAAATTCCAGCTTGAAACAGCGGAACAGCATATTCGTAAGGCAACTGAACTCGCAATGCTTCCTGACGGTCCAGCGCCTCGCATTGAAACCCTGCAAGCAGATGTAGCTTTACTTGGAACGCTATCATCAGCTGCTCAGGAGTCGTGGACAAGTTTGTATGAAGCGATGCAAAACGTATCGTGGCAAACGTTAAAGCGTATTAAGAAAAGTGATTACAATGAAGATGTTGTAAAACAAGTAGACTCTCTTCGTAATAAAGCGAAAGATGAAGTGAAGAAATTACAAGAAGAGTTATTTAGCCGAAAACCTGAAAGTTTCTTACGAGATTTTCAAGATATGCACCCAGTATTAGAAAAGCTTGTTCAACTTGTAAAAGTATTTACAGAGCGTTTCCAAGCGATGAAGCGAGATAAAGGAATGGTCGATTTCACAGATTTAGAGCATTTCTGTTTACAAATTTTAAGTGAACAAAGTGAAAATGGTGAAATGAATCCGTCAGCAGTGGCGCTCCAATATCGTAATAAATTTGCTGAAGTATTAGTCGATGAATATCAAGATACGAACTTTGTACAGGAATCTATTATTAAATTCGTAACGAAAGATTCTGAGAGTGAAGGAAACTTGTTCATGGTTGGTGACGTAAAGCAGTCGATTTATCGTTTCCGACTAGCCGAACCAGGACTATTCCTAGGAAAATATAAACGCTTCACACAAGAAGGATTGGGCGGTGGAATGAAGATCGACTTAGCGAAAAACTTCCGTAGTCGTCATGAAGTGTTAGCAGGTACGAACTTTATCTTCAAACAAATTATGGGTGAAGAAGTCGGAGAAATCGACTACGATGCAGACGCTGAATTAAAGTTAGGTGCTACCTATCCAGAAGGTGAAGATGTAGCGGCAGAACTACTGTGCATTCAGCAAACGGAAGAAGAAGTAATAGACGGAGAAGAAGGTGCAGAAGTCGAAAAAGCACAGCTTGAAGCTCGTCTTATGGCGCAGCGCATTAAAGCGATGGTTGATTCAGGTTATGAAGTGTATGACCGTAAAAATGATAGTATGCGCCCAGTACAATACCGCGACTTCGTTATTTTACTTCGCTCCATGCCGTGGGCCCCGCAAATTATGGAAGAGTTAAAATTACAAGGAATTCCAGTGTACGCTGACCTTGCGACTGGTTACTTTGAAGCGACGGAAGTAAATATTATGATGAACGTATTCCGCGTTATTGATAATCCGATGCAAGATATTCCGCTTGCAGCTGTACTTCGTTCTCCAATCGTTGGATTGAGCGATGAAGAACTTGCAACGCTTCGTGCTCATGGAAAGAAAGGCTCGTTTTATGAAGTAATGAGCTCATTCTTAAAAGGGGCACCACTTGAAGAGGAGCAAGAACTTCATGATAAATTAGAGTGGTTTTATAACTTACTGCAAGGATGGCGTGAATTTGCACGTCAACAATCACTTTCTGATTTAATTTGGAAAGTGTACGGTGAGACAGGTTATTACGACTTCGTTGGCGGTTTACCAGCTGGAAAGCAAAGGCAGGCAAACTTACGCGTACTATATGACCGCGCAAGACAATACGAAGCAACATCATTTAGAGGATTATTCCGCTTCTTACGTTTTATTGAACGTATTTTAGAACGCGGTGATGACATGGGTACGGCGAGGGCCCTCGGTGAACAAGAAGACGTTGTTCGCATTATGACGATTCATAAAAGTAAAGGGTTAGAGTTCCCGGTTGTATTTGTAGCTGGGCTCGGTCGTCGTTTTAATACACAAGACTTAATGAAACGTTTCTTATTGCATAAAGATTTCGGTTTCGGTTCGCAATTTATCGATCCGCGTAAACGAATTAAATATACAACATTATCACAGCTTGCGATTAAGCGTAAAATGAAAATGGAATTAATTGCGGAAGAAATGCGCGTACTATACGTAGCGTTGACGCGCGCGAAAGAGAAGTTAATTTTAATCGGAACAGTTAAGGATGCAAATAAGGAAATGGAAAAATGGCTTGATGCGAGGGAACATAGTGAATGGTTATTACCAGATCACATACGTGCCGGGGCGTCTTGTTATTTAGACTGGATTGCCCCTTCATTATATAGACACCGTGATAGTGAAATGCTTCTTGAATTAGGACAAGGAAGTATTCCAGATGAAATTTACGGGTATGACACTAGCTGGAAAGTAGAAGTTGTGGACGGTAATACGCTACTTGCACCAGAGCCAGTTCAAGAAGAGAAACAAGAATTGTTAGAAGCGCTTCGTGAGAAAAAGGCTGTGCCGTTAGAAAGTGAACGAAAAGATGAAGTGTACGACAGATTAATGTGGAAGTACGGATATGAGGAAGCAACATCTCACCGTGCGAAGCAATCTGTTACAGAAATAAAGAGAAATTATCAATCAGAAGATGGTAGTGATAACGCCTTTATTAAAAAACTACGTGCACCAATTAAAACACGTCCGCGCTTTATGGAGAAAAAAGGGTTAACGTACGCAGAGCGCGGAACAGCAGTCCATGCCGTTATGCAGCATGTTGATTTGAAGAAGCCGATTACGGTTGAAGTTCTTCAAGAGCAAATTGCTGGAATGGTAAATAAGGAATTATTAACATTCGAGCAGGCGGAAGAAATAGCGATTGAAAAAGTAATTTCATTCTTTGACAGTGACTTAGGTAAAAGGGTATTAGCGGCGAAAAGTGTTGAGCGTGAAGTTCCATTTACGATGATGCTTGCAGCAGAAGAAGCATATCAAGATTGGCAAGGGAATAGCGGGGAATCGATTCTTGTCCAAGGGGTTATCGACTGCATGATTGAAGAGGAAGATGGCATTACGTTAATCGACTTCAAAACAGATACGATTGAAGGGAAATTTCCAGGCGGATTTGAACAAGCGAAACCAATTTTAGAAGATCGATATAAAGTGCAGCTTTCGTTATATGCAAAAGCACTGGAGAAAAGCTTACAACATCCTGTAAAAGAGAAATGTTTATACTTCTTTGATGGGAATCACGTTGTAAATATTGAAGAATAGAGGGGCTTGAAAATGGTAACGGAAAAAACGTTAAGAACTTGTGAACAGGGACACGAGTACTATAAAAGTAGCGATTGTCCAACTTGCCCAGTCTGTGAGAAAGAGAGAAAACCAAAAGAAGGTTTTCTCTCTCTTCTTTCAGCGCCAGCAAGAAGGGCATTAGAACACCATGGAATTCAAACTGTAGAAGAACTCTCAAAATATAGTGAAAAAGAAATATTAAAACTGCATGGTATGGGACCTGCGTCTTTGCCGAAGCTTAGGAGGGCTTTGGAGGAGAGCGGGTTATCATTTAAATAAAATGAAATAGTGCCTCTTCACTACTTACTTGTTTATACCACTATTTGTGGACAGTAAAGCTCTTGCTTATTAAAATTTTATTTTAATAATTTTGAATTAGATAAAAGAAAAAAGTAGGAGAATATCTCCTACTTTTTTTACGCTGTTCCAATCTGATCTTGATCTGCCACATCAGAATCAAATGTATTCGTTGCACTAACACCGTTAAACGTATTCACGACAAACCCAACATTGGAAGCTCCAGATCCGTTATAGGCTTTCGTGTTTTCTTTCGGAGATACGTTATAAAAATCTCCTAAGTTGAAAGAGCCGTTACTGTTTTGCACGACGAGATTTCCTACAACCGAAGGCATACCATCCACCTACTTTACTAAGCTTTTTAATTACTATATGAATTATTGTGCGGAAGGTTCATCCGTAATATATTGGCGGATTTGTATAATACGAGAGTTATTAAAACCATAATCAACATTTCCAATTTGAAAGCAACCAGAATTTAAAAGTGTGCGTAATTCAACGTTATTAACTTCAATAAAAGGGCATTCATTTACAATGTTTAATTTTACATCTGTCGTTCGTTTTGGAATTGTAATGTGTTCATCTGTAAAGATTTCAAAAGCATCAAAGCGACCTTCTCCCCGTATATAAAAAGGAATTTCACGGTGGACGGCAATAGCTCTACTTTTTAATTCCATTTGGTTTGCATCTCCAACTTGAAATACAGCAGCAATCCCTAAAGAAATAATAGAAACATTTTGGACAATAGACACATGATGCAACATAATTTCTCAGTCTCCTTAACCTGGAGTAGGAGGGACATCTGTTACTAATGGTACAAATGGACCCTCTGTAACTGTTTCAAATGGTGTATCGAGAATAGAAGATAGAATGAGGAGATTTGCATCTCCAATTAAAAAGAGTGCGGACGACGATACACCGTTCATTTTAATCTGTCCGACTTTTAACTCACGGTTTACAACGTTAAGGTTCATACATACTTACTCCTTTCGGAAATTTCCCGGTATGTGCTGAATAAAGGAGAGAAAGGCTTTGTCAATATCTTGTTTCATTGCCTGAATAATGATATCTCGTAAATAATCTGGATCTGTTGAAATACCTTCATATGATTGCACTTGTGATAAATAATAAGGGAGTCGATGCTCCATCTGTTTTTTTATGTCATCCACCATCATTTGTCGATACATTTCATCAAGCGGTGTTCGCTCTTCTTGTTCAAAATGGAGAATACGATTATATGCTTCTTCATCTAAGTATCGATGCATTTCTTGGAGGATACCTTGATAAAAGTCTGGGTTTGTTTCAGTTTCAGGGTTTACCTTCAATGTTTCTGTATCCACTTGAAAATCTTCAATTTGTTGTCCTTTTGCTGAAAATGGGTTTAAACCAATATTTAAAGTACCATTTAAATTTTCGACTTTTAATTGATCGAATTTGTATTCCACTTTTCCTACAGAAGAGGAGGGGCGATTTTTTAATTCGTTAAGCTCTTCTTGGAGTTGGCGCACTTGATCTTCTAAATTCAGGATGGCTGCTTGTTGTGTTTGAAGAGCTTGTTGAAGTTGGTGTAAGTAAGTATATATATCTTGATTCATTTGTGAAACCTCCTTTTCAATAGGGAGGGTAAAAATATTCCTGCTATATATTTATGACAAGGATGTCTTAAGAAGAACTAGTTGATGGTTTGATAGAAATAATTTGTCCTTTCGCCTGTAATGGGCGAAGCGGCTCCGTAAATCCGCCCGTATTTGAAAATTTAGATAGGGCTTTAATACTTCCGGCAGTACCAATTTGGAACACAGAAGAGGTTGTAATGCTATCAATTTTAATACTGTTGATGATGATACTTTGGTTTACATAAAAATTCAATGCAATTGCCTCCTTTAAGTTGAGCCAATTATCGCTTGATCGATTACATCTGAATCGTTGACAGTCGTTGCACTTTGATAATTGTAGACAGAAACATTGTCTCCAACGTTGAAAGAGCCGGCCCCGGCGAAAGCACGTGAGTAACTAATAGGCCTAATCGCAAATACATCTCCAATATGAAAAATACCACTTGATCCAATATTGACGATACGAATATGTCCGACCATAGCTGGCATATAAAACACCCTTCGTTTTTAAAATTTTCTTTTCTACTATTGTATGGGCGTTTTCAATAAAATGTGTGTTTTTTTGAAATAAAAGACACACACACGCTATTGCGTGTGTGTGTCGAGTGTTTGATTTGGGTGAAAATCCGTATGTACATGCCAAATTACATTTAAGAGCCTGTCCAGTTCTTGGCTACAATCCACTGTTTTTTGAGAAGTCATTCCATAGCGTTCAGCAAAATAAATCATTTTTTCACGTTTTTTTTCAATCGCTTGCTCAAACATTGAAATCGGCTCCATCTCTAAATGAAATTTTTAGTATATATGTAGTACATATTATACAAAAACTCCATAAAAAAGAAATACCTTCGCTAAAAAAAGTAAAATTTCTACATTTTATGCCAAATATAAAGGCGTAACGAATAGGGTATGAGAAGAATATTGTAAAAATTAGCGTGTATGAGAAGGTTTTTTTCTTACGGATGCGAATACAATTAAAGGGCATGAGTTTTAGGATGGAGAGTGGAAATATTGCGTTTTGTAACGGCGAAGAAAGAAGAAAAGGTATTTGTAGGTATTGTGGATGAAGAAGAAAAAAAGGTATTACACTTAAGAGAAGCGCAAAGACAAAAAGGGGAAAAGGTTACAATCCCTATTACAATGTTAGAGTGTATTGAAAGAGGAACTGAATGCTTTGAGAAAGTATGTGAAATTGTAAATTGGGCAAAAGAGAACGGGGAAGCGGCGTATTATCCGTTAACAGAGGTGAAAATATTAGCACCGATTCCAAGGCCAAGAAAGAATATTTTGTGCGTTGGAAAAAACTATCGTGAGCATGCCATAGAAATGGGCGGAATAGAGTCTATTCCAGAAAATATAATGATTTTTACGAAAGCACCAACAACAGTTATTGGCATAAATGAGCAAATTAATGGTCACCCTCATGCAACGGACGAACTAGATTACGAAGGAGAATTAGCTATCATTATTGGTAAGCGAGGGAAGCAAATAAAAAAAGAAAAAGCGCTTGAGCATGTTTTTGGTTATACGATTATAAATGATGTAACAGCTCGAGACATTCAAAGAAAACATAAACAGTTTTTCCTTGGGAAAAGCTTCGATACATTTTGTCCGATGGGACCGTATTTAATTCATAAATCGGTGGTTAATGCGCCGAATGCATTACACATTGAAACGGTAGTAAATGGAGAAGTAAGGCAAACTTCCAACACAAATAAAATGATTTTTTCAATAGAAGAAATTATTTCAACGATAAGTAAAGGAATGACTTTAGAACCAGGCGATATTATCGCAACAGGAACCCCGGCTGGTGTCGGAAAAGGTTTCACACCACCGAAGTTTTTACATGCTGGTGATGAAGTGGTTATTACAGTAGAAGGAATTGGTACTTTGCGAAATGTAGTGAAGTGAAGAAAAGAGCTATCTTGTTAAAAGATAGCTCTTTTTTATGGCCTTGGGTTATAGAGGTAATCAATAACGGAAAAAGTGTAAAGACCAATGAATGCAAGTGTACAAATGCCAAATAGTATAACCGTAAGTGCGCTTTTTTCTCGTCCAAAACCAATGATAGTAAGAATAACAGCAGTCCAAAATGATGCTTTCAGTAGTGTGAATGTAGTAGGAGTTGAGTAGTGAGTAAGCCATGTTGTGGAAAGTAGGAAGCCAAAGAATGTAACTAAAATAAAAGATGTAGCTAAATAGTTAATATGTTTACCATATCTTAATAGCATATCGCACCTCCTTTACGATTTTAAAATACAGAAAATTACAAAATTATCTTAATGTAAATGAATATAAAAAGAAAGAGGTTGTCCCAACATGTCGGACAACCTCTCTATCATTACGATAATACAGCTTTAATTTTTTGGAATGCCCACTCTAAATCTTCTTCAGAGATTACTAGAGGTGGTGCGATACGAATTACGTTTTCATGTGTTTCTTTACATAGTAGACCAGCTGCTTTTAGTTGTTCACAGTAAGGACGAGCTGGTTCGTTTAATTCGATACCGATGAATAAACCTTTACCGCGAACTTCAGTGATCATTGGGTTATCAATCTCTTTTAATTGCCCAACTAATTTTTCACCTAATTGAAGAGAACGCTCTGTTAATTTTTCTTCTTCTAACACTTCAAGAGCTGCGATAGAAACAGCACATGCAAGTGGGTTACCACCGAATGTAGAACCGTGAGAACCTGGCTCGAATACGCCTAAAATGTCGCGGTTTGCTGCTACGCAAGAGATTGGGAATACGCCGCCGCCAAGTGCTTTACCAAGTATGTACATGTCAGGAGTTACATTGTCCCAGTCACAAGCAAATACTTTACCAGTACGGCCTAAGCCAGTTTGGATTTCATCTGCTACAAATAAAACGTTTTCTTTTTTACATACTTCAAAAGCTTCTTTTAAGTAACCAGCTGGTGGGATGTTAATTCCTGCTTCACCTTGAATTGGCTCTAAAATGAATGCTGCTGTGTTTGGTGTAATTGCGGCTTTTAATGCTTCTAAATCACCGTAAGGAATTACAACGATGCCAGGAAGCATTGGACCGAATCCACGCTTGTACTCTTCGTTTGAAGACATAGAAACAGAACCCATTGTACGTCCGTGGAAGTTATCTTCACAAACGATGATTTCAGCGCGGTTTGCTTCTACTTTCTTCACATCGTAAGCCCAGCGACGAACTGTTTTAATTGCAGTTTCAACAGCTTCAGCACCTGTATTCATTGGAAGTACCATTTCTTTATTAGTTAGTTTCGCAACTTTTTCGTACCAAGGACCTAATTGATCGCTATGGAAAGCACGAGAAGTTAACGTAACACGATTAGCTTGGTCAATTAAAGCGTTAATAATTTTCGGGTGACGATGACCTTGGTTTACTGCAGAATATGCACTTAATAAGTCCATATAGCGGTTTCCTTCAGGATCTTCTACCCAAACACCTTCTGCTTTAGAAATAACGATTGGAAGTGGGTGATAGTTATTTGCTCCGTATGTGTCTGTAAGTTCGATAATATCCTTAGTTTGAATCATGATTGTTCCCCCTTTTGTTATTACAAGAAGTTTGTAAATACTCTAAATATTATAGCATTTAAATGTAAAAAAGCGAAACATTTCCTGAAAATAAATGAACATGTTATCATATAGAGTGAAAAAGTGTGAAAAGAGGAGGTAAGGGATACGATGGTACATATGCATATTACAGCATGGGCGTTAGGTTTAATTTTATTCTTCGTTGCGTATTCACTTTATTCAGCAGGAAGAAAAGGTAAGGGTGTACATATGGGGCTTCGCCTAATGTATATCATCATTATTGTGACAGGCTTCATGTTGTACATGAGTATTGTGAAGACAGCAACAGGTAGCATGCACATGTGGTATGGCTTGAAAATGTTAGCTGGTATTTTAGTTATCGGCGGAATGGAAATGGTTCTTGTAAAAATGAGCAAAAACAAACCAACAGGGGCGGTTTGGGGCTTATTTATTGTTGCGCTAGTAGCAGTATTATACTTAGGACTGAAATTGCCACTTGGCTGGTACGTATTCAAATAAAAATAAAACCACCTTATAATCTCAAAGACTTGGGAGATAAGGTGGTTTTTTATTTTATGTCGCATCGATATGCAACTCTTCTCCATTTACTTTCGTAAAACGGAACATATTTTTATTTGACGTAGTGTGACGGACGAAATGGTGCTGCAGTGTACAGATCATTTCGTCGTTATCAAACAAAAGAATATTTACTCCTTCGCGTGACTCCTCTTTCGGTAAGAAAGATAAATAATTATGACAATACATGCAATCATATAAAGAGTAGTGAAGTGATTGCAATGATTCGGTTAATAATGTGAAGACAGAGTCAGGTAATTCCTCGAGCCATTCATTATAGCTAAGAAGTAACTTTTTTCGAATACGTACCATTTCACCATTTTGCAAATGGTGTTGCTCGTTGGCGATTTGTAATACATCTTGTTCATAGAAACGGGCTGGTAACCAATTGTTATTATACAAAATTTCAAACCCATCTTCGGCAATATCTTCTAATAGAAACGCTTCATCATTTTCATCATCAAAGAATACCCATTCATTGTTTATATATTCTACATTACCGACTGTATGAGCACGGGGCTGGTTATATAAAATATGTTTACGTTGTATCATATACGATTTCTCCTTTATGAAAAGTAGTTATTCCTGTTATAGACAGTTCGTGCGTTCTTTATAACTAGACACATCTAGACATAGGTGGGCATACAATAAAACACGTTTTACTGAGTGAGAATGCTATTCCATATGTGGATAGTAGGTTATCGTCAAGTTTTTTATTTTTTGATCCGCACTCTTAGGGTGGGGATTACTGCACGTTCAAGAAAAGAAATAAGATGGAAGGATGATTTATATGTGCGGGATTACAGGATGGGTGGATTATAAACGCTCATTAGAAGGAGAAAGAGATGTCGTTACGAAGATGGCTGAGACGTTAGCGAAGCGGGGGCCGGATGATAATAAAATTTGGATTAAAGGAAATGTCGCATTTGGGCATAAACGGTTAATTGTTGTTGATCCTGAGGGGGGGAAACAACCGATGACTTGTTTAAAAGATGAAACGAATTATGCCATTTGCTATAACGGTGAACTTTATAACACAGAAGACATTCGAAAGGAATTATTAAGAAGAGGGTATACGTTCAAAGGTCATTCTGATACAGAAGTATTATTAGCTTCTTATATTGAATGGAAAGAAGAATGTGTCGATCATTTAAACGGTATATATGCGTTTGCAGTATGGGACGAACAGAAAGAACAAGTATTTATTGCGAGAGATCGATTAGGTGTAAAGCCACTTTTTTATAAATATGATAGCGGACGCTTATTATTTGGTTCGGAGTTAAAAGCGATATTGTCGCATCCAGATGTGAAGGCGGAAGTAACATTAGAAGGGTTATCAGAAATATTCGGACTCGGACCGTCAAGAACGCCTGGCCACGGTATTTATGCTGGTATAAAAGAATTACGTCCAGGTCATGCGATGACATTTTCAAAGAACGGTTTATGTATATGGAGATATTGGAATGTGGAAAGTAAAAAACATGAAGACTCTTTTGAAGAAACAGTAGAGAAAACGCGCTTTTTATTACAAGATGCTATTACAAGACAGCTTGTTTCTGATGTACCACTATGTACTTTTTTATCAGGTGGTGTAGATTCGAGCGCTATTACAGCTATTGCAGCGAAAGAATATGAGAGATCGGGAAAAGGGCAATTACACACGTATTCTATTGATTACGAAGATAATGACAAATACTTTAAAGCAAATGCATTCCAGCCAAATTCAGATGCTCCGTTTATTAATTTAATGACTGAGACATTTCAAACAACCCATCATCGCTGCGTCATTTCGAATGAAAAATTAGCAGAGTATTTAACTGAAGCAGTACTTGTTCGTGATTTGCCTGGTATGGCAGATATCGATTCGTCATTATTATGGTTTTGCCGAGAAATTAAACAAGATTTTGTCGTTGGCTTATCTGGAGAATGTGCAGATGAAATATTTGGTGGATATCCGTGGTTTTATAGAGAAGATGATTTACAATCGAGTGCATTTCCATGGATGCGTTCTACAGAGGCACGTGAACAACTTCTAAAAAAAGAATGGAGAAATAAATTAAATTTACAACAATATGTACAAAGGCGTTATGAAGAGTCGATTCAAGAAGTTCCTATTTTAGAGGGGGAAAGTCCGCTAGAAGCAAAAAGACGCCAATTATTTTATTTAAATATGGTATGGTTTATGACCACATTATTAGACAGAAAAGACCGCATGAGTATGGGGGCAAGTTTAGAAGTACGTGTTCCATTTGCAGATCATCGTCTTGTCGAATATGCGTGGAATATTCCTTGGGAAATGAAAATGTATAAAAACCGCGAAAAAGGTCTATTACGTAAAGCGTTAGAAGATGTACTTCCGCATGACATCTTATATAGAAAGAAGAGTCCGTATCCGAAAACGCACAATCCACACTATACAAACGCAGTAACAGTATGGCTTCAAAATCTATTAACGGATAAAGGTTCGATTTTACACGAACTGTTTGATAAAGAGCAGTTGAGCGGATTGATTCAGTCTGGCGGCAGTGCATTTCAAACACCATGGTTTGGTCAATTAAACACAACCTAACTACATTAAATAAATGCAGTTAGGTTGTGTTTATTTTAATTTGAAATCCATAACTTTGATTACAGGTGGAATTGGATTCTTACCCGCACGAGCAGGTTTTATTATATCAACTGTAATAGAAGATATAATTGCATTTACTGCTGCTTTCTTAGATTCGTTGTTTAAATTGTTCCATTCATCTTTCAATTGATTTAAAAGTTCTTTTATTTCAATTGAAGATACAGTGTCAGTTATATTAGCGAGTTGCTTTTGAATTATGTTTTCTTCTTGATTTAGTGTTAGCATATCTTTTTTATATTCCTTTTTAGGGATATCACCTTCTATGAATAGAAATTTTAGACGTGCTTTTTTATCCTGAATTCTATTATATTGTTCTTGTAAATTACTCAACTCTACTGGTTTTTCATCAGAAGCGTCCAGCTCAACGACTGCATCTTCTAAAAGGTTTAGAAATTCTTTTTCAAGTATATTTTCTGGAACTTGAGGCATATCACATATTCCTTGATGATGTCTTGAGCTGCACCGATAACCCACAGCAATTCTGTTATGAGACCTTACCTGTCTATTTCCTAAAAAGTGTTTTCCGCATCTTGCACATTTTAGAACATTAGAGAATACGAAAAAATTTTGCAATCTAACTTTTCCTACCTTTCTACTATCTTGTATTTGTTGGACGGTATACCAAGTGTCTTTATTGATAAAAGTTTCAAAATCCTCTTGGGCAATATCTGTTAGAATATCCTCTCCCCATCGAATTTTCCCAATATAAATTGGATTATTTATGATATAACGTACTGCATCATAATTAAATATTTTCCCTTGTTTAGTTTTAACACCACGACTGTTTAAAGATTTCACAATACTTACTACACCTTTTGTTTTATACATTTCGAATATGTATTTTACAATTTCTGCTTCAGTATGATTGATATATAGGTTGCCTTTCTTTAGGTTATATCCCATAGGTGCTTTAGCTCCATTTCTCAGCCCTAATTCAGCCTTTTTATGCATGGAGTCTCGTACACGTTCGGCTGTTGTTTCTCGTTCCCATTGTGCAAGTGTTGCAACTAAGGTAATAAACATTCTTCCAGTAGCGGTTGTTGTATCAAATATTTCTGTACTACTTTTGAATTTAACATTATATTCATCCATTATTTTTAGAATTGAATGTAAGTCTGAAACGGAACGAGTAAAGCGATCTAATCTGTAAACAAGAATAATATCAAATTGTTTTTTCTTCATATCTCTTATCATTTGTTGAAAAGCAGGTCGTTCTGTATTTTTGGCGCTATATCCTTCATCGCAGTAATCATTTACCACTATCCAATCTTGCGATTTGGCGTATTGTTCAAGACGAAGTTTTTGCATATCTAATGAAATCCCCTCTTCAACTTGCATGTCAGTTGATACACGTCTATAAATGACACATTTCATTAACTAAACCCCTTTCTTAATCAATATTTTATGTATATTTTTAATTTATTAGACGAATACTATGTGAAAATATAAGTTTCAATAAGGTGCATTATGAATTGAGGTCAATCAAGTAGTTGACTTTCAGGTGCAGTGAGAAAAACTCACTGTTTTTCCGACTGAATGAATTCGTATAAATCTTCCATATTAATATTGAGTTGAGAAGCAACGTTTTTAGCGGTCTGATAAGACATAACCCTGTCATTGTTTGCGTAAGAATGTATTTGTTGTTTAGCCATGCCAAGTTTCAGTGCTAAATCTACTTGAGTTAATTTCTTTTCTTTCAATATTTCATTCAGTCGACACTTGCCGACTACATACACCTTTTCACCGCCTAATTATTGAATGATTGGACTTACGCTGTATAAAAACTTTCCTATAATCTTTATATCCTCGCAGTTATCTTGTGAGTATTGTTGGTCCTTAAAACTTTCATCATGTGAACAAGGTTCTAAAATCATTAAATCTGTAAATTTATACACCTTTTTTAAAGTTGCGTAATGTCCATTAACAATTACAGCTGCTATTTCTCCATTTTGGACATCAGGTTGTTTTTTTAGTACGGCGTAATGGCCGTTAGGGACAATTTTATTCATGGATTCACCGTTAACAACAAGTCCGAATAATTCATCGATATTGTGAGTTTTGTATGGAGGTGCAATTCTATCAACTATATCTTGTACAGCTTCCAATGGAACGCCAGCTGCGATTTTACCAATAATAGGGATTTCCTTTTTTGATTCATTGTCAGTAGGTTTTTCTTGAACTAATTGGAGTTCTCCATCTACAATTTCAACTTTTGAATTCTTATAAGTTGTATCAATATCAGATTTTGTCACTCCAAACACAGTAGCCATTTTTTCTAAAACCCCTGAACTTGGTTTGGCTCTGTAATTCATATAATCGCTTAAGGTACTTCTTGCGATTCCTATTTGACTAGCTAGATCCGATTGAGTCATATCATTTTCTTTTAAAAATTTCTTTATGTTTTTTACTATAGTTTGTTTTTGTAAATCAGTCATACCGTCACCTCCTATTGTAACTACATTTTTAATATAACACATTACGAATTATTCGTAAAGTGTTCGTTTTGTATGATTTTTTCGTACTTTTGTATTGAAATTACATAAATTTAGTAATACAATAAATATTGAAGGAAGGGGGTAACAAAATGGATTACTTGAAAAGAACATTGAATGAACTTAGAGAAAGTGCAGGGTTCAATCAAGCAGAACTTGCGGATATATTAGAAGTATCCCCAAAAACCCTATGGTTATATGAACAAGATTCAACAAACATTCCAGATGAATTAATCAAAAAGTACATGTACTTATTTGATGTTCCTTATGAGGATATATTTTTTGGACCTAAGTACGAAAAATTCGTACTTATGAAAAAACGCGTTCAAGAGAGAGCGAATAATTTGAAGAATATTGTTTCATGAAATTTTGATTTAAATGGATAGTCCTAGTGTCCCACAAACATATAGATGCATTGAGGTGATTGAGGATGAGTGGGGGACAAATTATTCGTGATGAAAATGGGTATGTGGTGAAAGTAATCCTTACAAGGGAACAGTGGAAGGAATTTTTAACACCGCTAATACCAGCTGCACGAGAGTTAATCATTCAAAGAAAAGTGGAACAACGAAATATAAAAAATGAAAGTAAATAATTTTTTTAACATATTCGCGAAATTTGACGATAAATATTGGTTCTGCAAATTAAAGGACATGAGCAAAAGGGAAGTGAGTTAATTGAAAAATGGTAAAAAGCCAACAAAAAAAGAAAAGGTTCATATTAAATCATACAATTTGAATCCTGATAATTGGTTGATTTTTAAAAAAGTAAGTAATGAATTGCATTTGGTACATCGTAATACGGATAAAACTAAAGTTATTCCGAGTTTGTAGAGGAGGAAAGTAATATGGATCAATTAACAGTAGCAAACGAACAAGCACTAGTATTTGAAAACAACGGAAAAGTTGTTACAGATAGCTTGAAGATTGCGGAAGTATTCAATAAACGTCATGACAATGTTATGGCTGATATCAGAACTCAAATGGAGTATGCAGGTTATGAATTTTCACTCCTGAATTTTAAGGAGCGAACTTATGAAAATAGAGGGCGTCGTTATCCTAAAATCGATCTGACAGAAGAAGCTTTTACATTAGTTGTAATGAGTTATAACACAAAAGAAGCTGTTCAAATGAAAATCAAGTTTATTGAAGAGTTTAAACGAATGAAGCAACATATACAAAATCAACAAAAAATACCTACAGATCCAATGGGAGTTTTAAAGTTAACGTTTCAAGCTTTAGAAGGACATACCCAGGAAATTCAGGAGATTAAATCCGATGTGAAGGATTTAAGAGAAAACGCCCCTTTATATGCTATCGAATGTGATGAAGTATCAAAGGTTGTAAGAAAGTTAGGTGTTCTTCTATTAGGTGGTAAAGAATCTAATGCTTATCGGGATGTTAGCCTTAGAAAAAAAGTGTATAGCGATATTTATAGTCAATTACATAGAGAGTTTGGGATTAGTAGTTATAAAGCTATTAAACGTCATCATTTAGATAGAGCGATTCAAATCATTAATGAAGAATATTCACTTCCAATCATTTTAGAAGAAGAAATTACAGCTACAAATGCACAAATAAATATGGCGGAAGTTCAGTAGGAGGAGCAAACATGCAACAAAAGATTTTAGTGATTACTAGTAATTTCGCAGGTTTTCCAGGTATCAGTGAGTTTCACACAAAAGAAGCTGCAAAAGAAGAAGTTAAAAAGTTGATTCAAAAAGGTGTAAGTCCAAAATCAATTCGTGTAACGCAAGAAATACCTATGAACATTGATATTCAAGTAGATGTTGAATTTTAAGAAGGAAGGATTAGGTGAGAGAAATAATGGAAGTCATGATTGATTTAAATACATTTGCTGATGGAGCACTTGCTGAAAGATTTCATCAAGAGTTTGAGCGTGTAATGGAAAATATGGCGGATTTAAATACTGATCCTAAAAAAGCAAGAAAGATTGTTTTAACACTTTCGTTTGCTGGTGATAAAAAGCGTGATGTATGGAATTGTCAAGTTCAAGCCACTTCGAAACTAGCGCCAACAGAAGCGGTAGAATCTAAGATTCTATTAGATATGGATCAAAACGGAAATTTAGTTGGTCAAGAGTTAGCTTCCGGGATCCAGGGACAGTTTTATATGGATCTACAGGGTGATGTGAAAACAGATGTTGGACAACCTGTAGAAGAAGTAGAAGAGAAGGAACAAAATCAGGTTGCTGAAAAGCAAACGGTAGTAATCGATTATATGAAAAGTAAATCTAATTAAGAAAAGGGGAAATAAAAAATGACTATGACAAGAGAAGCAATTGAAAAGGTACTAGAGATTGGAACGATTGAAACACATAAAATCGGGGAACAAACTTATTCAACACAAAGATTACATCTTGTGCAAGAACCGACACCAGCAGAGATTACTGTTCGTAGTTTATCTGGTTTAGTAGGTTACGTGAAATCAGAATTTGACACAACTGAACCTGTAATGATTCATATTGTAAACCCAACAACGGTAAGATGCTTTACTGCGGTTAATGGAGATAAGGCTAGAAGTACCTATATCGAAGCACAAGCGTCCATTCCACGTTTTAATTTTGGAAGTTTTTATGACAGAGAAGAATTTAATATTGCATTGCAATCAGGTTTTGTACAAAACAATCATCGAGACATCGTTTTACAGGTAGTTGGTACCGTTGTAGAAAATGATGTGAAGGAAATTGGAGATGATGGTGTATCACAAGCTGTAACGGTGAAAACAGGAGTTGCGAGTAGAGGGAATGCAAAAGTACCTAATCCAGTGCAATTAAGCCCATATCGAACATTTGTTGAAGTAGAACAACCCGAAAGTAAGTTTGTATTCAGAATGCGTGAAGGGGCACGTTGTGGTTTGTTTGAAGCCGATGGTGGGGCTTGGAAGTTAGAAGCGATGAATAACATTAAAGAGTATTTAAAAGAAGCTTTAGCGCAAGAAATTGAGTCTGAAAAGGTGTTTGTTTTAGCCTAATGGATATTACAACGGTAGAAAGTACAACGAATGTCTGTATCTTTGGATTAGGGATTGTGATACTTGCGTATGGAGTTTATAAAGGTGGTACTTTCATTGAACGAAAGTTTGATGAAAGTGATCGCTTAGAAAGGGAGGCTTTAAAAGATGGGAATAGAAAGCCGAGTTTTTCCGGAACATCTAGAAAAGGCTTTGGAATTAGAAGAGGAGCGTAGAGAGTGTATACAAAATCTGCATCTGTTATATAAACAAATGAACCAGGCAAATAAGGAAAGGAATAAAACTTTGTATCTTGAATTACATAACGCTTATCAGAAGCAAGGTATAAGAGATTTAGAGATTTCAAAACAGTTATCAGCTATGTATTTTAAGAAACAGAAAAGTGATCGTGAAGCAGAAAAAACAGAGGTTTTTCGTGTAGCAGATCATCTTGAAAAGGTTGGTGGCAGAAAAGAAGTAGTTGAAAGAATTCGCAAGAATGCATAAGAGAAGAACCCGCTGCAACGGGTCCTAAAGAAAAAATAATAATACGTATTATAACAATTAATAAATGTTTTGAAAATAGGAGAGGTAGGAAATATGGGTATTTTTCGAGTGAAAAAGGATACGAATTATTCGGTGATACACAATACGCCTTTGCGTGATGAGAACTTAAGTTGGAGGGCGAAGGGATTATTAGCCTACATGCTTTCTTTACCGGATGATTGGACATTTCATGCTACTGAATTAAGTCAACATGCCAAGGATAGCGAGAAAACAACAACAAGTACCCTAAAAGAGTTGAAAAAGGCAGGGTATTTGAAGAGATATCCAATCCAAAATTCAGAAACAGGGAAAATTTCACATTGGGAAACCATTGTTTATGAGTTACCAACCATAGATACCAAAAACCATAGGGTGGATAAACCACCTAGTGGTGAAACCACTGAGTGGAAAAGCCATCCTATGGATGAACCACATGATGGTGAAACCACCGAGTGGACGAACCACCCTATGGAAAAATGCCGACTACTAAATACTAATTCTTTACTAAGTACTAATAATATACAAAATACTAATTATTATCATGATGATAATAAAGAATCGAAATCACATGTATTAGTCGATGAAGAATTTAAAGTCAGTTATAACTTTTTAAAAGGTGAAGGAATTCCATTAAGTGAAATTGCCATTACGGAATTAGGAGAGTTTTGTGATTCGTTTGGTAGCGAATTAATTAAACATGCTGCTCACAAAGCCATTGATGAAAATAAACCAAAATGGAATTATATTAAGGCTATTTTGAAAAGCTGGGAAAAGCAAAAAGTAAAAACATTAGATGATGTTGCTGCATTAGATAGACGCTTTGAAATGAGTAAGAATAAGCGATTGAATGGTTCGGGACCAGGTCGTTCAAATAGAAAAGAAATTGTTCCAGATTGGTTACGTGAAGATGTTGAGCCAACTAAAAAAGAAATTGAAAAGCAAAACTCGCAATCTATTGATGAAGAGCGTGAGAGATTGCAAGAAATGCTAAACAAATATAAATCATAGGAGCGATTTACATGTTAAATCCATTTGAAGATGTAATTGGAGAAGAGTGTTATAAATGCGAAAATCCTTTTCCTGAGTCTGATATGAGTAAAATATATATTTCTGGTTTGGAAAGGACTTTATGCAAGCAGTGTAGAGAGCAGCTTGAACAGAAAGTAAAAGTGTTAGATTTTCGTGTCATTCATGACGTACTAAAGGAATTAATAATAGGATTCGGCCGTGAGAAAGTCCGTCAATTTGATTTAGTAACTGCAAAAAGGTACGTGATTGACAACGAAGTAGGTCTAACAATTGAAAAATGTGGTGGCAGGTTCAATCAAGAACCTTTAGGAGAATTTGTTTCCTTATCTACCGAAGAGTTAATTGTAGTCATCGAATTTTTAATGAGAAAAATGAATCCTAATTTATGGATGAATGCTGTGATAGGGAACGTTTTAGAGCAACAAATGATTATTACACTTTCACCGATAGAAGGTGAGCTAAATGACTGAACAAATCACAATAGATCATGATTTTATTTATGAGCCACTTATAGATACATACATGGTGGATATTGTTACAGAATCAGGATTTAAATTAGAATTTTGTGAAGCTGAAACGAAAGAAGAAGCGGCGTTAAAAATTCGTGAAAAATATCGTAAGAATTATAGTTTTAAGATTCGTAGTATTGAAGTTTCGAATAGATCGTTAAAAGAAATTCAAGAACTTAACTAACAATTGAATAGGAGAAGATACTCATGCGGAATCCATATGATTATTATATAACTCCAGAAGAATATGAGGCGGCTGCAAAGAATGGAATTAGTAATGAATTACTGACACGTAGGATTAGAAATTTGGGATGGGACAAAGAAATTGCAATGACAAAACCATCAAGATATAACGCAAATAGATGGAAAAACATTAAAGAAATAGCTTTGAAAAATGGTATCTCTCATTCAACTTATACAGCAAGAATAAAAAAAGGTTGGAGATTGATTGATGCAATCAGTAAGCCACCTATAGATAAGTATCAAGCATTAAAATTGGCGGAACAAGTCAATTCAAAATGTAAAAATAAAGTGTTAACTGATGGACAAGCGGAACAAGCTGAATTAAATGGTATTAGTTATAATACGGCACGTGACAGAGTTAAACGTTTGAAGTGGACTGTAGAAGAAGCCATAACAACTCCAGTGTTAACACGATCAGAATGTGGAAAGAAGGCAAAAGAAGCTTCACCTTGGTCAAAGTTGGTTATACCATCAAGAGAAGAAATAATGAAGCGTAGAAAGCTAACTTATATAGCAAATTAGTTTGAATTCATAAATCTTTAATTAAGGAGAGATAGGGAATGAATTTCCAAATTGATGAAAAGAATGTAGCTGCTGGTCAATGGGTTGTATGCGAATTGAAGGATAACAAAGTTATTACACAAGTGAAACGAGTGATTAAAGATACATTTAACAATAAAGTGGAATTATGGGGATCGTGGGGATGCGAAGGAACAATACATGGTGATTGGGGCTACAATCATGCGAATAAATGTAGATATGCCACAGTTGAGGAAATCAACGCAGAAAGTGTAAGACGTGTATTTGCTCAAAAAGGACGTAAGCCGAACGAGTATCGTTCTGGTGATATTGTAACTGATGATGTGTATGCATATCGTGTGTTACATGTAATAGAAGATAGAGCAACTGTAGAACTCATGAATTCAAATCAAATGTATGAAGTTGCAACAGCTAATTTAGAAATCCTTTTCTTTGATGAGGATATGGCTGGATAAAGCAATTGCATAAATAGTTTGCTCAATCTCAAATAAAGGATAAGGGGATACATTTAAAATGCGATATGCAAGAGGCACTCAATATGGTTTATATGCATGTAAGGGTAACAATAAAGATTACAAATGGTTTAAAAAAGCTAGGAAAGGTATGGGAAATATAACTATTAAAGAGAACAAAACGTTATGGCCATACAAAGAAAAAATTGATCCAACGTTTAAGTGGGACAGAATGATGGGAAGAGTTTGTTGGTCATTTGCGAATGGGGATACGGAAACTACCATGTTTGCACTCTTAAAATATACAAAAATACCACGCTGGATTGCTGTGAAGCTAAAAAGAAAGGAGTGATGCAATGTTCTCGTTATTTGTAGGAATTATAGTGTGTATCATGGTGTTGTCATTTTTATGGATTATAGCTGGTAAATTAGGAGTTTTTGAGTGTATTGGAAACGTAGTATTAAAAATTAAAAACATGTTCAAGGAGGAAAAATAAAATGAATACAAAGAAAATCGTAGGTGCAGCAGTAGTAGGATTCAGTCTTTTAACAGGTGGAATTTTAACTGCAATGAGTGTAAAGGTGATTGACCAGGGACATGCAGGTGTTGTTTATAACAGAAGTACAGGAATTGAAAAGGAGACCTTAGGACAAGGATGGCACTTAGTTTCACCATTTAAACGTGTAACAGCTTATCCTATTTCAACAGAAACGGTTAAAGTAGATAAATTTAGCGTACAAACCAAAGATGGAAAGCCGTTAACAGTGAGTCTATCTTATGATTACATGAATGATGCAGAGAAACTTCCTAAGATTTATAACAAGTTCAAAGGACAGGCCCCAGATGTGATTGAGAACGGGTGGTTACAAACTCGACTTAAGAAAGCTACATTAAACGTTTTCTCTAACTATTCAGTTCTTGAAGTATTCCAACATCAAGGGGAAATTAATGGGGCAATAGAAAAGGAGTTTAGAAAAATGGTAGATACTACTGGCTTCTTAGTAGATTCTGTTACGTTAGAAGCTCCTAAACCAGATGCAAATACAGCAAAAGCGATTCAAGGAGTAGTAGATGCTCAACAAAACCTTGAAAAAGCAGAGATTGAGAAAAAGCAAGCTACAATCAATGCAGAGAAAGCCATTGAGGAAGCGAGAGGAAAAGCTGAAGCAAATGAGATTATTAAGAAGTCTTTAACTCCAGAAATTGTAGAAATTAAAAAAATTGAAAAATGGGATGGCAAGTTACCACAAGTAAGTGGAGAAGCTAATCCATTGGTTCAAGTTAAATAAACTATATTTCCAGGACTTTCTTAAATGAGGGAGTCCTGGAATGTTATCAAATTTGAATTTTGTTAAGAAACGGGGAGTGTTGATATGGATAAAGAAAAAGCTCTTGAATATTTGAAGGGTATATCTGATTGGGAATTTATTGAGATAGCACAGGAAGTAGCTGAACATCATCTCGGGGATAGATGGTTAGATCCAGAAATAAAGAATCAATGTGGCCCGTCAACAGAAAAGTCATTGCTAATGATTACATGGACAAAAAGTTTTTAACAAAAGCGTTATTTTAATCGGAATGGCAGGTAATTGACCAAATCACCTGCCAAATGCCTAAACAGTCCGGAGGGGTAAAGCTCCGTTTTGAAAGAATGTAGCTGACTCGTAGATAGTATGTGTAATGTAAAAAAAATTATTCGTAAAGGAGAATGAGAGATGGAAGATATTAAGTTTCGGGCGTGGGACAAGGTTATGGAGAAAATGTATGAAGTCGGATTTATAGACTTTGCTAAAGAAAGAGTGCAATTGGCACATATCGTTGATGGCATTTGTTATGCGGTGTATATCTCTCCTTTGAAAGATGTTGAGTTACTTCGATACACGGGAATTGAGGATGTAAAAGGCAGTGAAATTTACGAAGGGGACATTGTCTATCAAGAATTTCATGATCGTATGGAAGAAACAGATGGATTCACAGGAGCAGTTAAGCAGATGGAAGGCGCTTGGTGGATTTGTAACGGAGTGGATCATGCTGAATTGCTGTGGAGTGAATTAAATCTAAATCATGTAAAAGGTAATATCTATGAGAATGTAGAGCTATTAGAAAACTGGACAAAATAGTTATTTTGGGAAGATGAAAATTAAAGAGTTTATAATTCTTAAGCTTATGTATATAAAAAATAATCATAAAAAGAATATGGCATACAAAAATGCAGCATATATAATCCAGGCAAATGTAAAGATGATGAATTTTAGAATTTTCATAATTAGTCCTTTTAGGTATAGAGTGCACAATGCTGGAGAATTTATTAATTTTTTTACAAAATTCTTATTTTAGATAAAGGTGAGACAGAATGATAAAGATAAGTAAATCTGAAGATTTTGAAGAAAAATTACAAAGACACAACAAGAGAATGGAAGAAGATGAATTATATAGAGAAGCAACAAAAATGCTTACATTTCCTGCTGGTCATAAGCTTGAATTGGTGATTGAGGTAACGGATGAGTATTATAGTCATAATTTACATAACTTGCTTAGGGGAAATATAGAAGGTGCTGAATTGCTGGGATTTAAGGTAACTGAGCTTGTAATTAAACCCGAAGCAAGAAAGAAGAACGCGGTAAGAGAGTTCTTAAGCCAGGTAGTACAAGATTATAATTTGTAAAAAATAATTATTTTAGTGGAAAGAGACGGTGTATCATGGGTTACGCAAATAGAGGAATGTTATTTGAGCTTTTATTAAACAATACATGCCGTATGTATAAAGCGGCGAATGTAGGAGTATTTAATAAGCGCCCTACACCAATAAAAGTGATAAAGACAGATAAGAAAGGCAATATAACTAAAAGTGCATGGGAAAGTAAATCTACAGTAGATTATGACGGTGTGTACAAAGGAAGAGCTGTTTATTTTGAAGCGAAATCTACTGAAAAAACCACAAGCTTCCCGTTAGATAATATAAGTAGGCACCAGATTGACTATTTAAAGGATACACAAGAACAGGGAGCACTTTGTTTCTTTTTAATAGAATTCAGAACGGATCAGGTTATTTATTTTGTTCCTGTTTCTGTAGTAGCAGAATACTATGAAGCCATGCTGTATGACGGAGGAAGAAAGTCTATTCCAAGAGAGGAATTTGAGAAAAGAGCGTATATAGTACCACAAACTAATAGAGCACCTGTTGATTATTTATATCATGTAGATAAGTTAGGAATGGTTACTATATGAGTCCAAAAGAAGCGAGGGTGGAAATACTAGGATTAACAGATAATCATTGCCGTCAGTGTGACAATAAATGTTCTCGTGATTTTGTGTATTGTTGGACAAAGTGTGAAGTAGGGAAGAGATTGAATGAAATAGGGGTTGTTTTGGGTGGTAAAGTTTTTGTTAAAACATCCATACAAAGAACAGAAGACGAATGGAATACAATTTGTGAAGAAACCATGAAACTTAAAGAACATGGGATGAAATATATTGAAATTGCTAAAAAGTTTAATGTGAGTTACGGGCATTTAAGAAAACAGTTAAATAAACGTAACATGAAGAAATGAGTTTACATGGTGAAAGAGGAAGCAGGTGAGCCAACCCTTGTTTGAATGGTTTAAAGATTATAAAAAGTTGGAAGATGAAATCATTTATTTAGAAAATAAATTGCATAGAAGTAAAAGAGAATTAATGCGTTGGAGTGTTGGTGATTTATCAAAGTATAAGTTAACTGCTGATTCAGATGGTGCGAAAATAGAGGAACACATAGCGGCTATAGAATATGAACTAGCGAATAAGATGAACGATCAGTACGACCTCAAAATATTAATTGGTAAGTTTGAAGGACTAGAAAATAAAATTCTATTTGGTAAGTATGTGCAACGAAAAACATTAGAATCTATAGCTAGGGAATTAGGCTATAGTAGTAGTTATGTATATCAGAAGCATGCTGAAATTTCTAGAAGGATAAAGCTTGCTGAGGAACTTACACTTTTCTTACAGTAAGTTTTACATATGGTATCTATTGAAAAAATGAATTATAGTAATAGCATAGAATTTTACGTAAGAGCGACTGGTGCATGGTTGCTCTTTTCTATTTTTAATAGTAACTGTAAAATTTGAATGGGTTGGTTACCGAATAAAGCTTTATGGATGTCTGTTTGAATGAACTGGCGTTTATAGGGCAAGTAAATAATTACAAAGAGAACTTTAGAATCTAATTGTGATTATGCAGGAATACAAAATAATTAAACGGTCCATAAGGAGAGCTTTTGCTCTTCTTTGAGCTGATACGTGCCTATCTATAGTGTCGGTTCAAAGAAGAATAAAAAAATGAATATGAGTAAACAAATAGCTTATATAAAAAAGAGGACGCTCATGGCGTCCTTTATGGTGTATTCTTTTTATCTTTAATGCCCAAATGCATTTCCAAACCTTCTACAAGGATCTCGGAAAAATTAACGCCTTTATGAGTTGCGTATTCTTCTAACCAAGAAGGAAGAGTTACATTTTTTCTTTTATAAGTTGTTTTGTCTTTATTTCTAAGTGGTGGCATCCAAACATCAATTAAAAAAGAATTTTCGTCTGTATCTAATTCTAATTTATCAATTGGTGTCGGTTCGGGAATTGATTCATTATCCTTTTCCATACCATATAAGTGAAGTCCTAATGCTTCTCTACCTTCCTTTAAAGCGTCTTCTTGTGTATCTGCATGAGAAACGCAACCAGGAAGGTCTGGAAAGTAAATACCGTAACCATCTGAAGACTTTTCAAGGATAGCGGGATAAACGTAATAGTCTTTTTTCATAATTTGTTTTTATAACGATTTCTTGTATAATTAGGGAAAGCAAGGGGTGGTTTATAACCAACCCGCTTGCTTATAGATTGAGCGAAGTGTACCTTTTGGAATATCCTTGCAAGGATGTTTCACAGTCACTTTACCAATCTTAGAAGGATGTTTGAACTGATGGTGGCTGCCTTCAATGTTCACTATAAACCATCCTTCTTTTTTTAACCTCTTAATTACTTCCCTACTAGAAATCGTTATTACCTCCTTTCAACTTTCTATACTTATTATAACACGCATTGCTATGCGTATCAATAGGTGAGGGTAAATTTCTCTGTTTTTTTATATGTTTTTTTATGAATATATCAGTATATCGAGCACCCAAATTGGGTGCTTTTTATTATGTGAAAATTACATAGGTGGTGCTTAGTAAATGACACGACATTATTTAATAGGTACATTAGTTAATTGGCGTGAAAGTGTAGAAAGATTTCACTACAATGAATCATTCCAATTTTTAAAAGAAGAATTCCAATTAAGTGATGAAGATACAATAAAAGCATTTTGGTTATCTTTCTATAAATGGTACGAATACAGACACCCGAAGTTACGAGAGTTATTAGGAGAATGGTAAGGAGTGAGCAAAGCGAATGGCTAAGGAATATGCAAAACGCTTTTATAAATCAACAGCATGGAAGAAATGTAGGGGGGCATATATTGCTGCAACATTAGATGGAATGTGTGAGCATTGCAAAGAAGTACCTGGATATATCGTTGACCATATAGTGGAGATTACACCAGTAAATATAAACAATCCAGACATCACATTGAACCATGAGAACTTACAATACTTATGCTTACAATGTCATAACACTAAGACATTTAGTAAGTACAGTCCGATGAGGGAAGATGTAATGTTTAATGAGAACGGTGAATTAATTAGGAGGGATTAGAGATGCAGTGTAATGGTAAGGTGTTAAATAAAGAACAAGTAGACAAGTTACAGTTCATGATTAATAACTATTCTAATAAGGGAATGGATATTTGTACATGTGATGTAGAGCGGGTACTAAACAAACAATATATGAAACTAACAAAGCTAGAGAAAGCTATTGCTCTTAGCATAGTCTTTAATGCTATTGATACCAAGGAACTAGATGGACATGTAAGTAAAGAAAAATTATCGGATGTACTTAAAATAATTGAAGCGTTAAAAGAAGAGATAGATGCAGATAAAGAGTTAGAAGAAGAAAAAGAAGCGCATCTAAATATAATTAATAAACTAATTGATAGTTTATTAGCAGAAAAGAATCAGGAACAAAAAGAACCAAGCCCCCCCTTTCAAAAATAAAGCAAAGCCCCTTAGGGGGACCGAGAGGGGAGCTTCACGTAACACACAGGTCATTGCTATAGGGGGTGTGGTCATGGGAGGAGTGAAATTTTATGAGCGATAATTTAGATATAGAAAAAGAAAAACGAATTAAGAGAGAGATGACACGATTAAACAGTTTATTAAAGAATTTAGAGCCGAAGAAAAAGAGAGCTGTTTCTTCACTCATAAAAAACGCTGCTTTTATGGCTGTCACTTTAGAAGATCTGCAAGAAGAAATTAATCAGAATGGTGTTACGGAACAATACCAAAACGGAGCAAATCAATTTGGAGTTAAAAAATCTTCAGCTGTTGAAGTATACAATACAATGATAAAAAACCATGTACAGGTAATGAAACAACTAACTGACTTGCTTCCGAAAGAACAGCCTAAAGAAGAGGATGATGGGTTTGAAGACTTTGTGAATAAAAAATGAGTAAACGAATAAGAAAACAGTATCCATTAACTTATAATCCAATTATTGAGTATTACAATCTCATTGAAGCAGGGGAAGTAACTGTATCTAGTAAAGTTAGGCGGATATATAAGAAACTCGTTAATGATATATACGATACCTCTTCTGTATTTGAGTACGATGCGAATAAAGCCAATCATGTAATAGAATTCATTGAGAATTTTTGCAAACACTCAAAAGGTAAATGGGGCGGTAAGCCAATTGAATTGGAGATTTGGCAAAAAGCATTTTTAGCAGCTTCTTTTGGATTTGTTCATAAAATTGATGGGACGAGAAAGTATAGAGAAGTACTCTTAATTGTGGCTCGTAAAAATGGAAAGTCAACAATCGCTTCTGGAATAGGGTTGTATTTGCAAGTTGCCGATGGTGAACCAGGTGCAGAAATATATGCAGTTGCTACTAAATTAGACCAAGCGAAATTAGTTTGGCTAGATGCTAAAAGGATGGTTAAGAAATCCCCCGTATTATTAAAACGAATTAAACCGCTTGTTCGTGAATTAAATGCAGATTTTAATGATAGTACGTTTAAACCTTTGGGAAGTGATTCAGAAACACTTGATGGTCTTAATGTTCATGGAGCGATGATGGATGAAATACATGCTTGGAAGGATAAGAATCTATATGACGTTATAGTGGATGGTACTTCTTCAAGGGAACAACCAATGATATTTATGATTACAACAGCTGGAACCATTCGTGAATCAGTTTACGATATGAAATATGAAGAAGCCGAAATGCTTTTAAATGGTTTGGACGATCCAGACGGCTATAAAGACGATCGCTTTTTACCAATCATATATGAGTTGGATAAAAGAGAGGAATGGACTGATAATACTAAATGGAAAAAAGCTAATCCTGGTTTAGGTACGATAAAAAAGATAGACCAACTTGAAACAAAGGTAAACAAAGCGAAAGCAAATTCTTTGCTAGTTAAGAACTTACTAACAAAAGATTTTAATATCCGCGAAACAAGTACAGAAGCCTGGTTAACATTTGAACAATTAAATAACAAGGCTACCTTTGATGTAGCAAAATTAAAGCCTTCTTATGGGATTGGCGGTTGTGATTTATCTTCAACAACTGATTTAACCGCAGCGAAGGTTATTTTTATGCTTCCAAACGATCCGCATGTCTATGTATTACAAATGTATTGGCTTCCTGAAGATTTGCTTGAGCAAAGAAGTAAAGAAGATAAGATTCCATATAATTTATGGGCAGAACAAGGAATATTGAGAACAACACCAGGTAATTCAGTTCATTATAAATTTGTAACACAATGGTTCTTAGAAGTCAGGGATGAATTAGGTATTTATATTCCGTGGATCGGTTATGATAGATGGTCCGCAAAATATTGGGTGGAGGAAATGGAAGGCTACTTTGGTAAAGAAGCAATGATTCCAGTTGCCCAAGGGAAACAAACTCTTTCTAGCCCTATGAAATTATTAGGAGCAGATTTAGAGTCTAATTTAGTAAATTACAACAATAATAGCATTGATAAATGGTGCTTATCGAATACAGCCATTGATGTGGATAAAAACCTGAACATACAGCCGAACAAAACAAATAATCAGCGTAGAAGAATTGACGGAACCGCAGCGCTTTTAAATGCATATGTTGTGCTTCAAGAAAAACGTAATGATTACTTAAATATGATTTGAGGGAGGTGAGGAATTGGGGTTATTCAACAAAATATTCGGTAGAAAACAACCGCCTACTACGACCCGTTTTGAAATGATAAACGATAATGGAGGGGGCTTTTTCTCGTGGAATGGGAATATCTATCAAAGTGATATTATCAGAGCCTGTATACGTCCTAAAGCCAAGGCTGTTGGTAAATTAATAGCAAAGCATATACGAGATAATGCAAATGAATTTAAAGTAAATCCAGAGCCGTATATTAGATTCATTTTAGAAGAACCGAATCCATTAATGACAGGTCAAATATTCCAAGAAAAAATGACTGTACAGCTAGAGCTGAACCATAACGCCTTTGCATATATCAAACGGGACGAATTAGGAGTTCCAATTGAAATTTATCCTTTGCCATGTGTAACAGTAGAAGTTGTAGAGGGAGCTCAAGGTGATATTTTTCTTACTTTTTATTTTAAAAATGGGAAGAGAATGACCGTTCCATATGTCGATGTTATCCACCTTAGAAAAGATTTTAACGAAGATGATTTCTTTGGTGAACATCCAGGTAAAGCTTTATCTTCCTTAATGGATATTGTTACAACTACCGATCAAGGAATTGTGAAAGCAATTAAAAATAGTGCAGTGGTGAAATGGATATTAAAATTCAAATCGGTTTTAAAACAAGAGGACATTGATGCACAAGTTCAAAATTTCAAGAAAAATTATTTGAGTATTGATAATGAAAACGGTGGAGCAGCTTCATCTGATCCGCGCTATGATTTAGAACAAGTTAAACCAGAAGCATTTGTTCCAGATTCAAAACAAATGCAAGAAACAACACAGAGAATTTATAACTTCTTTAATACAAACGAAAAAATCATTCAAAGTAAATACAATGAGGATGAATGGAATGCTTACTATGAATCTGAAATTGAACCGTTAGCAATGCAACTTTCTGGGGAATTTACCAGGAAGTTTTTTTCACGTAGGGAACGTGGCTTTGGGAACAAAATTATTTTCGAAGCAGCAAGCCTTCAATATGCTTCTATGCAGACTAAAATGAATTTAGTTCAAATGGTTGATAGAGGAGCAATGACACCGAATGAATGGCGTTCTATTCTCTCTGTAGGTCCAATTGAAGGTGGCGACAAGCCGATTCGAAGACTAGATACAGCGTTAGTTAAAGACGGAAATACAACTGTTAAAGACCAACTATGAGAAGTCAAGGGGAGTTTTTTATATAAATAGGGGGTGTTTTTCTAAAAAAGGGCGTGCCAAATAAACCTAAGGATTTTCAAAAAAAATGAAAAGGTCATGTTTCTGTTGTGTGAGGTGGTACTTCATAAGGCTTATTGCTTTTAAGAATGGCATAGATAATGTAACACAGCTTTCTAGCTACCGCCCCTATACAAACATAGTAGTGCTTTCCTTGCTTTCGTTTCTTTTCATAAAAAGCTTTTAATACAGGGTCATGTTTATGCGCTGTAATAGCCGCTTGGAATAAGGCTCTACGCAAATGAGAAGAACCACGTTTGGATATAGACGTACCTGAGGCTTCAAATTGTCCAGATTGGGACACAGAGGCATCAATGCCTGCGTAAGCGACAAGTTTAGATGGTTTGTCAAAGCGGTGAATATCCCCAATTTCACTTAGTATAGTGGCTCCTAAAATGGGCCCAACACCAGGTATTGTCATGATAGGAGTATCTAAATCAATTAAAAGTTGTGACATTTCTTCTTCACATTCTTTGATTTGATCTTCGATAAAACGAATTTGTTCCATCAACATTTTTAGTTGGAAGGAAAAAGCGTCTTTACAGAAGGTAACACCAAACGAATTAGAGGCTAATTCCATTAGCTTGTTGGCTGTTTTCTTCCCCAGTCGATTACGACTGGTTTGCTCAATTATTTGTGTTAAATCATCAATAGATATCTGTTCATAGTCACTAGGAGAGGCATATTCAAGTAAGATTTGCGAAGAAGTTTTACCAAAAACATCCGAAAAGATGCTTTGGTACTCTGGGAAAGTCTGATCTAATACGACAAGAGCTTTTCGTTTTAAATCACTCATATTACTTACAAGCGCATTACGAAAGCGGCTCATTTGTTTTAGAGCGAACATTTTCTCGTCCACAAGTGGGGTTTCAACAAAACGGCCGAATCGAATGATATCGGCAATCATAGTGGCATCAATGGCGTCTGTTTTTCGCTTTCTAATTTCTGTTCCTTTTCGCCAAGCATTGGTTTGAATTGGATTTAATACAACGACTGAGAAGCCATGATCAAGTAGAAAAGAATAAACGGCTAACCAATAATGTCCTGTTGCCTCCATTCCAATCAGTATTTCTGTAGGAGACTCAATATATTGGTACATCCAATTTAACAGTGCTTGTCCGCCTTCTTTATGATTCTGAAAGGGAAATGGCTTAGTAATAGGTTTTCCAGTTTGGTCGATAATGGACGCATAATGTTTATGTTTAGCGATATCAATACCTAAATAGAACATAGCTTACACCCCTATTTTAATCAGTGTTAGATAGTGTTGTCCTCCTCTGAACTAATAAGCGCTACTACCTCGTAAGAGATACGAAGAATGACCAATGGTCATCAACATCCAACTCATTCGTAAACTACTTATTAGACAGAGGTACCATTCTTTCAACCGAATACAAAGATTCAAGGAGGTGGTCGGCAACACTCTATCTACAAATATAAGTATCTCATATAACTAGATACTCACGGGTTTATAGGTAAATCCCTTTCCTAAAAAACCTAACTTTATCATACGAGGAGGTGGGGATAATGGACAAGACGGAAACAAGGGAAATAGTAACACAGAAGATTGAAATTAGAGAAGATGATAACGGAAATCGGACACTTATAGGCTATGCAGTAAAGTGGGAAAAGAAATCCGTAGTTATGGGATATTATCGTAAGTTTCGTGAGCAATTTAAAAATGGAGCATTCACAGAAACATTACAAAATGATGACCAACGTTTTTTATGGTCTCATGATACATCTAAAGTGCTGGGAAGAACAAAGAATAATACGTTACGTTTGAGCGAGGATGCCGTGGGCTTACGCTTTGAATTGGATTTACCAGATACAACTCTAGGTAATGACACTTACAAATCTATTAAGCGTGGAGATGTAGATGGTGTTTCGTTTGGGTTTAGCATGATAAGCGAAGAAATCCAAGAACCAGATGATGATTTGATGCTACGAACTGTTACAAAAGCAAAACTATTAGAAGTTAGCGCAGTAGCTTTCCCAGCTTACCCAGATTCAGAAGTAAGTGCTAGGGGATATGATCCTTATAAACATTTTACAGAAGAAAAAAAGCGCTCGGAAAAGCGCAGAAGACTATATTTACAAACATTATTATAAAAGGTGGACTTTGAACATGAATAAAGAACAATTATTAAAACGTAAATCTGAAATCAGTGAATTATTAAGTGATGAAACTCGCTCTATTGATAACCTTGATGCAATTGAAACAGAGTTACGAGATATTAATAATCAGTTGGCAGCGATTGAGAAGCGTGAACAACTTTTAAATGAAGCACGTTCAATTAATGAAGGAAATGCAGCTGGTACTAATAAGATTGAAACATTTAATACGGATCCATCAAATGAAAAACGTGAACTTGGTACAAATACAGTTGAATATCGTAATGCTTTTATGAATTACGTATTACGCGGTGAAACAATTCCAGCTGAATTACGTGCAAATGCTGTTACGAAAACAAGTGACATCGGTTCTGTTATCCCACAAACAGTATTAGATAAAATTATCGAAAAGATTGAAGCGGTAGGAATGATTCTACCTTTAATTACTCGTACAGCTATTAAAGGCGGCGTAACAGTACCAACTTCAACAGTTAAACCAGTCGCAACATGGGTTGCTGAAAGTTCTGGAAGTGATAAACAAAAGAAAACTACAGGAAGCATTACTTTCAACTATCACAAATTACGTTGTGCCGTAGCGGTTTCTCTTGAAGTAGAAACAATGTCTCTTGCGGTATTTGAAACAACATTAATTAATAATATTGTGGAAGCTATGACAAAAGCGATTGAACAAGCGATTGTTAGTGGTGATGGGTCTGGTAAGCCAAAAGGGATTCTAGCGGAAACACCTGTTGACGGACAAGCATTAGATGTTGCGAAAATTAACTACAAAACGTTAACAGATGCAGAAGCGGCTTTACCACTTGAGTATGAAGCAAGCGCGATTTGGACGATGACGAAAAAGACATTTATGGAATTTTCGGCAATGACAGATGCAGACGGCCAGCCGATTGCACGTACAAATTACGGGATTTCCGGTAAACCAGAACGCATTTTATTAGGTCGTCCAGTTGTTCTATGTAATTATGTTGATAGTTTCGCAACGGCTACTGAAGGAACAACATTTGCATTCTTATTTAATTACAAGGATTATATTCTGAATACAAACTACCAAATGGGTGTTAAGAAATATGAAGACAATGAAACTGACGATCAAGTTACAAAGGCAATTATGATTGTGGATGGTAAAGTAGTAGACAAAAACTCTTTAGTTGTTTTAAAAAAAGCTCCAGCAGCTTAATAAAGGAGTGATACAATGAATCATTTAGTCTTGAATGCTTTCATTGATAAAGAAACAAAAGTTGGATATTCAAAAGGCGATATGTACGAGTCAAATGATTCGGAACGTGTTGCCTTTTTAATTGAAAAAGGATTCTTAAAAGGAAATAAAGAGATTTCTACATTCCCTAAGCATACTGGCGGTGGATGGTATGAATTATCGAATGGTGAAAAAGTGCAAGGGAAAGAGGAAGCGATGTCAGCTGAACAATCATTGAGGGGTAACGAATCATGATTTTAAAAGATATAAAAAAGGCATTGCGCATTTCTCATGATGCCCTTGACGATGAAATAAACGATGCAATAGAGGAAGCTCGACACGACTTAATGTTGTCGGGTGTTTCTTCTATTAAAGCGAATCATGACGATGATCCGTTAATCAAAAGAGCGATAAAAGTATATTGCAAAGCAGAATTTGTTGCTGAGGTCAAAGAGGCTGAAAGATTCCAGGCATCGTATAACATGTTGAAAAATCATCTCACTTTAGCAGGTGATTACAAATGAATGACATTGTATTCTTTCCAGTTGTAACGACTACTACAGACGATTTAGGACAAATAGAAGTAGCAGAAGAGTTTACAAGACAAGTATTTTGTGAGAAAAAAAGTGTTTCTCAAAATGAATTCTTTCAAGCTGGTCAAAATGGTTTTAAGCCCAAATGTGTATTGATTGTTTACACATTGGATTATCAAGAAGAACAGAAAGTACAGTATCACAACAAGAAATACAACATTTATCGCACATACGAAAGAGACGATGAAAGAATTGAACTCTATTGTGAGGTGAAGACAGGTGGCTAATATCGATGATTTATCCAATGAAATTGCTAGGGAACTACAAAGATATGCCAATGTAATTGAGGAAGACATGGAAGTGGCGAAGGAAGAGGTAGCGGATAATTTAGTGGGTGAATTAAAGCAAAAAAGCCCTAAAAATACAGGTAGGTATAGTAAAGGTTGGCGAAAAAAGAAGGATGGGAACGCAATTATTGTTCATAATGCTTTAAAACCGCAGCTTACTCATTTACTGGAGAAAGGTCATGCGAAGGCAAATGGTGGACGAGTACCAGCAAAGGTTCATATTGCACCAGCTGAAGAACATGCGATTCATGATTTTGTTGAACGTGTTGAAAGGGCGATTGGGCAATGACATTAGGTGAACTAAAGAAAATTCTTGAGGCTACAGGTTATCCTGTGGCTTATTCGCATTTCACTGAAACACCAGGTGTTCCCGTACCTTCACCGCCTTATGTTTGCTACTTTGTAGATGGATCACCTAACATGGCAGCCGACAATAAGACCTATCACAAAATAAATGATGTAAATATAGAGCTTTATACAACTAAGAAGGATTTAGTTGCAGAAGCCAAGCTAGAACAAGTCCTGGATGATTATGAGATTCCATATGAGTCATATGGGACTTTTATTGAATCTGAAAAACTATTTCAAAAAATATATGAAACGAGGTTGTTGTAAATGAATGAAAACAAGGTAACATTCGGTTTGAAAAATGTACATTACGTGCCATTAGATATTAAGGATTTCTTAGTTACATTTGGTACACCAATTCCATTACCTGGTGGAGTGGAACTAACATTTGAGCCACGCGGTGATTTAATTGAATTCTATGCGGATGACATGCTTTATTACGCAGCAAGTAATAATCAGGGTTACGATGGAACATTAAGTATTGCTACTATCCCAGAAAAGTTTGCTATTGATGCACTTGGTGAGGAATTAGACGAAACAGATGGTGTATTGAATGAATTGGCTGATGCAAAAGGAAAACCATTCGCATTATTATTTGAGTTTGATGGTGATGTCAATGCAACTCGACATGTTATGTATAACTGTTCAGCAAGTCGTCCAACACTTGCATCTAAAACAAAAACAAGTTCAGCTGAGCCAAATACAAATGAACTGAAGTTTGTTTCTAGTCCAATTATTTTAGCACCAGGGGGAAGACCTATGGTTAAAACAAAAACAACATCTAAAACAACGCAAGAAATTTATAAAAATTGGTACAAGGAAGTGTACGTTAAAAAACCAGCAGCACCAAAAGGAGCGTAATAGTAAATGGAAAAGACAATTACAATAGATGGAAAACAAGTCCGATTAAAAAGTACAGCAGCTACTGTTAAACGATATAAAGCACAATTCAGACGTGATTTATTTGCTGATATGTTTAAGTTAGGGATTTTGTCTCCTTCAAATCCTCAAGAGGGTTCACTAGCCACTATTGATTTAGCTAATGCGGATTTAAGTAAGCTAGATTTTGAAGTTGTATATGATTTAGTTTGGTTATATGCGAAAACAGCAAATCCAGAAATTGCCGAACCAATTACATGGTTAGACGGTTTTGATGAATTCCCTATTTCGGATATTATCCCGGAAATTATGGATATGATTCAAAGTACAATGGGAGCAAAAAAAAAATAAACAAAAGTAATGGAGAGCAAGGGACGTTCAGTGATGAAGAATTAACCACTGATACGTTCCTTGCTCTTTGTTATAAAGCGAAATTAACGCATTGGGATCTGGACGTCATGACGATTGGTGATTGCTTTGATTACATTGCTGAATTCGCTGAAATGGAGAATCCAGACAAAGAAAAAGTCAGAAAAGCAAACCAAAAAGACTTTGATTCATTCTAAGAAAGGGGTTAAATTATGGCCGGAAGGATTAAAGGGATCACCATTGAAATTGGTGGGGAAACCACAGGTCTTCAAAATGCATTAAAAGATGTGAATAAACGCAGCAATGATTTAACAAATGAATTAAAAGATGTAGAACGTCTTTTGAAATTTGATCCTGGTAATGTGGAAGCTTTAGCTCAAAAGCAAAAGTTATTGACGCAACAAATTGAAAATACAACGGAAAAGCTAGATAAATTGAAGGCAGCCGAACAACAAGTGCAAGCACAATTTCAAAATGGAAAAATTTCTGAAGAACAGTACCGCGCGTTTAGGCGTGAAATTGAATTTACACAAGGATCACTTGATGGGCTGAAAAATAAGCTTGGTAATATGAAATCTGAACAAGAGAATGTAGCGAGTTCAACAAGACAATTAGAAACGTTGTTTAGTGCTACAGGAAAAAGCGTTGATGATTTTGCAGGCGCATTAGGTAATCGTCTTGTAAATGCAATTCGAAACGGTGCAGCAACAAGTAAGCAATTAGAACAAGCAATTGGGATTATTGGACGCGAAGCATTAGGAACAGAAGCTGATATTGAAAAGTTACAACGTGCGCTACGATCTGTGGATGCTGGGAATTCAATTCAGCAAGTACGAAATGAGTTGAGAGATTTACAACAAGAAGCTGAGAGAACAGAGAAGAAGTTTGAAGGGCTCCAAGTAGGACTTGAAAACGTCATTGGTGGAATGGCAGCTGGTGGCGGTATTGCTAGTGCAGTTGAAAAAGCAATGGATATGTCAAAATTGAAAACTAAGATTGATATCACTTTCGATGTTCCAGAGTCTTCGAAAAAATCAGTGGAAGAAGCGATTAGGGGCGTTAGTACGTATGGTATTGATGCTGAAGAGGCATTAGAAGGAGTTCGCCGACAGTGGGCATTAAATAAAGATGCTTCTGACGAAACAAATGCCGCTATAGTTAAAGGAGCAGCGACTATTGCAGCCTCCTACGCTGGAATTGATTTTAATGAACTTATACAAGAAACCAATGAGATTGGTGCAACGTTAGGTATTACGAACGAGGAAGCATTGGGGCTAGTTAATACATTATTAAAAACAGGATTTCCACCAGAACAATTAGATATTATCGCTGAATATGGGGATCAAATGATTCAAGCTGGATTTTCGGCTAAAGAAGTCCAAGGAATTATGTCAGCAGGAGTAGATACTAAGAGTTGGAATATCGATAACCTATTAGACGGTGTTAAAGAAGGACGTATCAAAATGGCTGAGTTTGGTGCAGGTGTAGATAAATCTATGCAAGCGGTTTTAGATAAAACAAAAATTTCGGCGGATCAGTTTGAAAAATGGGGTCAAGCTATCGCTCAAGGTGGCGAAGGTGGACAAAAAGCGATGCTTGAAGCCACCAAAGCTTTAGCCGGTGTTGAAAATGCAACAGACAGAAATGCACTTGGCACGAAGATGTTCGGTACTCTTTGGGAAGACCAAGGGAAGAAAATTATCGACACCATTTTGAAAGCGGAAGGTAAACAAGTCGATTTAAAAAAAGGAGTAGAGGACTTACAGGGTGCTACTTCTAAAATAGATGCATCTCCAGCGGTTAAATTTCAACAAGCCATGCAAGATTTACAAGTTGCTCTTCAGCCTGTTCTTGAAGTTATAGCAGATCTTGTCTCTAAATTCTCTGAATGGATTTCCAATAATCCTGAATTAGCAGCTACTTTGGCAGCTATCGCAGTTGCTATTGGTGTAATTGCAGGAGCATTCATGGCTTTAGCGCCAATAGTTGCTGTTATAACAAGTATAGGATGGGCGATGACAGGGTTGGTTGCTATTATTCCGATAATAGTAGCACTTGTTGTCGCTTTAGGTGTTGCCATTTATAAAAATTGGGACGACATCAAACAATGGACCATTGATGCATGGAATGCAATTGGGGAATTCTTAGTAGGCGTATGGGATGGAATTGTACAATGGGCAAGTGAAACCTGGAATAGTATTAGTGAATCTACATCGGAAGTTTGGAATTCGATTAAAGAATACTTAATAGAGTTATGGAATGGGATAGTTGAGTCTTTATCTGAAATATGGAATTCTATTGTTGAAACTACTACAGAAATATGGAATTCCATTGTGGAGTATTTGACTGGAATATGGGATGGAGTAGTTGAAACATTATCGGAAGTTTGGAATAGTATTAGCGAAACCACTTCCGAAGTGTGGACAGCGATTAGTGAGTTTTTCGTTAATACTTGGAATGGACTAGTTGCCTTTCTAACTCCTATTTTACAAGGAATTGCTGATTTCTTCTCTATGATTTGGAACGGTATTTCCACAGTGATTCAAACTGTATGGAATTTTATTACACAATACTTACAAGCGATTTGGACGGCTATTTTATACTTTGCTACGCCAATATTTGAAAGTATCAAGAATTTCATTTCTGAATGTTGGAATACCATTAGTTCTACTACAAGTCTTGTATGGGAAACAATTAAGAATTTCTTAGTTTCCTGTTGGAATGGGCTTGTAGCGTTTGTTATGCCGATTTTTGAACAAATCAAGTCCTGGATCATTGCTGTGTGGGATACAATCAGTTCAGCAACAACGTCTGTATGGAATGCTGTTAAGAATTTCTTACAATCGTGCTGGAACGGGTTAGTAGCTTTTGTAACACCAATATTCACCTCAATAAAAGATTGGATTGTGAATACATGGAATACGATTAGCTCCACAACAAGTGCAGTATGGAATACGATTAAAAGCTATCTATCTAGCTTATGGAACGCAATTGTTTCCACAGCGAGTTCTGTATTCAATAGCATCAAAGAAGCGATTTCAACGGTTTGGAACATGATTAGTAGCACAAGTAGTAGCATTTGGAATGGTATTAAATCTACACTTTCAAACATCTGGGAAGGTATCAAGTCAACCGCATCTTCTGTCTGGAATGGATTAAAAGAAGCCATTATGACGCCTGTTCGTTGGGTAACAGATGCCGTTAGTGGAGCATTTGAAGGCATGAAATCAGCAGTATTAGGTGTATGGGATGGTATTAAAAGTGGTATTCGTACAGCTATCAATGGAATTATTCGTATCATAAATAAATTTATAGATGGTTTTAATACACCAGCAGAATTATTAAACAATATACCAGGAGTTAGCGCGCCGACTATTCCACATGTACCAATGCTCGCTAAAGGCGGGAAGCCTGTAGGAGATGGCTCATTTATTACTGGAGAAAAAGGACCCGAACTGTTTACTAAAAGAGGGAATTCTATCACAGTTACGCCGTTATCTTCAAAAGAAAGATCACTCGGTATCACTGGAACTATGAATCAACTAATGAGTGATATGAGCCGGATGATGGCTAGTTCAATGAGTCAATTATCAGGGTTAAAGAGTGTTATGAGTGGTGTGTATGGAAATATGTCAAATAGTAGACAAGCTATGGCAGCTGGTGTTGCGAATCAAGTGATTAATTATTCTTCAGGATCATCTGGCGGTGGAGTCATTCCAACGCTTGGTGGCGATTTAGTTGTGGAGGTTCCTGTTGTTTTAGAGGGACGAGATGTAGCGCGTGGTACGTATCGCTATACAACCGAATATCAAGAAAGAGAAACACAGAGGGATTCAGACTTTTAAGTTTGAGTCTCTTTTAATTTGAAAAGAAATGAGGTGGCAACGTGAGCTCTTTTACATTTAACAATATACGCAAGGATTTTATTCAAATCGAAAAAGGTTGGAAAAAACCAGCGTGGGCGCCATTAAAACGGAACTTTTTAAGTGTTCCAGGTTATCCAGGTGCAAGATTATTAACGACAGAAACTGAAATGCGAGTTTTACCTGTTCCAGTCGGAATTATCGTTCCTGATGGATCAGACTTAGAAACAGTAAAAGAAGAAATAGCAGAGTGGTTAATTACGGAAAAACCTGTTGAATTAGTCTTTGATGTAACACCTGATAGGACATACTTAGCGGTTATTGATGAAGATTTTGATTCAGAGGATTTTGTTACGTTAGGTAAAGGTATTTTGAACTTTGTTTGCCCAATGCCTTATAAGTTAGGAAATGAGAAAACGGTTGATTTTGAAAATGACGGCCAGGGGTTAATTGCCAATGTCCAAAACAAAGGCTCTGTGCATTCCAATCCGATTATTGAAATTGATATTAAAAAGCCACATACTTTTTTAGATGTATGGTTTGAAGATAAATATGCAAAGGAACCAGATTATTTTCGTATTGGACTGCCATTAAAAATGGAGCAATTGCCTGTAGAAAGAAATCAACGTCTTATATGGGATGATATGTCCACAACTGTAGGGTGGAGTAAGGTTAGTTCTATGGAAGATGGTAATCCGGTTGGTGAAATGAAAACAGATAGTTACCAATTCTATTGTTCGGACTATGGCTCAGGTAATGGATGGCATGGGGCAGCTGTTAAAAAGAGCATCCCTGGTGGACCAGTAGAAGATTTTATTATGCAAGCCCATGTTACATGTAAGAGTAAAAACATTAATGAAATGGGACGAGTTGAGATAGCGATACTCGATGAAAATAGCAAAGTTCTTTCAAAGATTGCCATGAATGACCTCTATTGGCAAGCTGAACAAAATTTTGGAACGATGGTAATTGGATATGATAATAAGCCTGGAAAAACAGGTTTAATTTATGAGAGTGGTGATTATCCCAATACGTGGAATCAGTATTATGGTAGGTTGTGGATCGCTAGAACGGGTAATGATTGGGAGGCGTATATTTCAAAGTTTCTTCCTGGAACAGAAAAAGATGATGCAGAGCGTTTTGCAAGATGGACTGATAAAGACAATAAACATATGGAAAAAGCAGCTCAAATACAAATTAGTATCATGCAGTGGCAAGATGTTCCGCCAGTAGAAGCGATGACAGTTTCTGATTTGAAATTTTGGAAAGTGAATTTAAATAATCAAAATACACCACCTTATATAGTCGATGTTGGTGACAAAGTTGTGATTGATACAGAAAGCAGTCATGTCAGTATTGAAGGGAAAAACGCTATTAACATAAAAGATATTTTTAGTAATTTTCCTGTTATCAATAAAGGGACGAATAAACTTGAAATCATACCTTCCGATATAGGAACAGCAAAGGTTACATATAGGGAGCGATTTAGATGAGAACACCAAGTGGAATATTACATGTTGTTGATTCACAAACAGATCAAATTATCGGAGCGATTCAATCAAAGGATTATTGGAATGACAATAGGCATTGGGAGATTAAAAATAATGTTGATAAGCTAGATTTTACGGTTTTTGATGGTACAAAAGAAGCCGCAGCGCTTACGCAACAAAATTTGGTTTTAAAAGAGGTAAGGGGTGGACGAATTGTTCCATACACAATTACTGAAACAGAAAAAGATTCTAATAATAGATCCCTTACAACTTACGCGTCTGGTGAATGGATTTTACTTGGTAAAGCAAATTATATTGATCCACAAAAATTTGAAGCAAAAACAGTAGGGGAGTATGTAGATATAGCTCTTAAGGGAACGAAATGGAAAAAAGGAAATATTTCTTATGAAAGTTTCCGTTCTATGACCGTTGATGAATTTATTGATCCATTAAGTTTTTTGAAAAAGATTGCTTCTCTATTTGAACTAGAAATTCAATATCGAACTGAAGTTGTAGGGAATCATATCGAACGGTATGTTGATATGATGAAAAAACGCGGGCAGGATACAGGGAAAACAATTGAATTAGGGAAAGATTTAATTGGAATTAAGCGAATTGAGAACTCGCAAAATATCTGTACAGCTTTAATTGGTTTTGTGAAAGGTGAAGGCGATAACATTATTACGATAGAAAAAATTAATAATGGTCTTCCTTATATTACTAATATTGATGCTTTTCAACGATGGAATGAAAAAGGTAAACATAAATTTGGTTTTTATAGTCCAGAAACTGACAATGAAAACATGTCTCCTGACCGTTTGAAAACTTTAATGGAAATAGAAATGAAGAAACGTGTAAATGCGTCTGTTTCTTATGAGGTAAAAGCGGCATCCATAGGACGTGTATTTGGATTAGCACATGAATTGATTAATGAGGGTGACACAATCCGAATTAAAGATACAGGATTTACACCAAAACTTTATTTAGAAGCAAGAGCAATAGCTGGAGACGAATCTTTTACTGATCCTACACAAGATCAATATGTATTTGGAGATTATCGAGAAATTGTAGATCCTAACGAAGAATTACGAAAGATTTACAATCAAATTCTTAGTTCGTTAGGTAGTAAACAAGAAATGCTAGATCAGCTAGACAAACTGGTGAAAGAGAATGAAAAAACAATTGAAACCATACGAAAAGAATCTCAAGCAGCTAAAGAGTTAGCAGAAAAAGTTCAAGAAAATCTAAAAAATAATACGGTAAATATTATTGAAGCTAAAAACCCACCAATTGATAATCTTATAGTAGGTAAAACATTATGGCGAGATATTAGTAACGGTAAACCTGGTATGTTAAAAGTGTGGAATGGTAAAGGGTGGGAGCTTCTTATTCCTGATGTGGAATCAATTAAAAAAGATACACTGGAGCAGGTTAATAAGGATATTAAACTTACAAAAGAAGAATTAAATAAGAAAGTGGAAGAAGCGCAAGAAGAAGCCACTGGGCAATTTAATCAAGTAACAGAAAGCCTTCAAAAAGTTACGAGAACTATTTCTGATGTACAAAGAGATCAAGGTGAAATTGATAAAAAAGTAACCAAGTTTGAACAGGATTCTGAGGGATTTAAAACTTCTATTGAAACATTAACGAAAAATAGTACTGATACTACAAGTAAAATCAACACCTTAGTAAATGATGTGGACGGAAATAAGAGAGTTATTTCTGAAGTTAAAGAAAGTGTAGCAAACATTAATGACGATGTAAGAAACTTGTTAATCGGTTCCAAATCTTTTGATGGTGCTTTGACCTCTGCGCAAGCGGACAATCGTTGGTGGCTTAAGTCAGCAGATAAAGTCAAAATTTCGAAGGATGTTTTTCAAGGGAATACAGTCGTAGAAACTCAATCATCATGGACCGCTTTAGCTTATAACTTCAAAGATTTAGTAGATCGAAAAGTTGTAAAAGTAGGAGATAAAGTAACCTATTCAATTTTTACTCGTGTAAAAGGTTTACCGAACGGCCAAGACTTACAACACACTTTCTATTTTGCAGCAGGGGCTACCGGCATCCGTCCAAATAAATCTACTAATCAATGGCAAAGTGTAAGTGTTTCGTTCGTAGTGACAGCGGGCATGATGGCATCAACAGGAACGGATAACGAGAGTCATTTTCGTGTAGAACCTGACGTGAATCCTCCTGCTGGTTGTTGGTATCAGCAAAGTTCACCACAATTGACTATAGGTAGCAAAGGATATTCTTGGCGGCCAGCTCCTGAAGATCTTGCAGATGGGAATGTTTTAACCAAGGTAACAACAGAGATCAAAGAAGCAGCAGGGAAGATTAGTGAAAAGTTAACAAGAGTAGAAACAAAGGTTAATAATGATAAATCTGGAGGACGTAATCTGTTATTAGATTCAAATGCTAAATACGAAAAAACAGATTATCTAATCAATCCATATTCTCTAACTGAAAATTTTGTTGCAGGTGAGGAATATACTTTTGTAATTAAAGGAAGTGTCCCGCAGGGTCAACAATTTGGAATTTGGCAGAATGGTGGTTCAAATAATGTTGGATATGCAACAAGTGTCTATGCTAACGGAATAACTTATGTAACTTTCAAAGCTGTTGCAACTACAAGTGGGAATGAACGGAGATTAAACTTATATAATTATCCAAATAATGCTACAAAGGCAACTGTAGAATGGGTGGCTTTATATAAAGGGAATAAGCCACAGGATTGGACACCAGCTCCAGAAAATCAAGTAACGAATGATGAATTCACTAAGAAAACAACAGAGATTGAAAAAAGTGTGGATGGTATTAAAGAAAGTATTAAAACGGTAGAAAAAACACAAACCTTTTTTGATGAACGTGTTAACACTGTAGAAAAGAATGCAGAAGGAACAACTGCAAGTGTTAAGAAATTACAGGAAACACAAACTGCGCAAGGAAAGACGATTAGTGAGGCTACTACAACAATAGGTCAACATTCTGACGCATTAAAGTTAACAATGAAAAAGAAAGATGTTGAGGATTATGTTGGTGGATTGGGTTCTATAAATGATCTACGGAACGCTGCATTCGCTCAGGGCTTCAAATACTGGACACAAAATGGTAATAGTGCTGTTATTGACTCTTCTGTAACATACAGAGGCTATACAACGGCTAAATTACATGCGACTGGATTGACTGAAGATAAATGGTATAGCCTTCATCAAACGATAGACGTAACTGCTGGTGAAGACATTGTAGCTTCGGGTTACTTTATGTCCAATAACATAGGACAAGGTTTCGTGTTAGAAATTGAGTATCTAAATGCCCAAGGTAGCCGAGTTTCACAATCATCAATCGGTATCAATGTAACTGCGAATTCTAATTGGATTAGATCTGTTATTGCCGGAACAGTTCCAGTTGGGGCTGTTAAAGCGCGTTATAAACCTTGGTTGAGAAGGAATGGAACGTTATGGATTGCGTTACCTATGTTGCAGCGTGGTAAAATAGCTACAGAATTTTGGCTACATCCCAAAGATCAAACGGATATTGATAAAATGATAGATGATATTGCTAATAAAGTAGCTACTGAGAAATACAATCAGAAAGTTACAGAGTTAGAAAGAAGTATTAGTGCTACTGAAAAAGGCGTTTCAATTATCTCTGGAAAACAAGAAACGTTTATAAATGAGACTTATAATGCCTATGTAAAGAAAACAGAATCTAAGTTAGAAGTGTTAGATGAGGGGATTTTAGCGCAGATTTTAAAAGACGGTATCATTACTTCTATTAATATGTCACCTGGTAAGATTACAATCGATGCGGAGAAACTGAATATTAATGCCGATACAATGGTGAAATGGTTAACTGCAAAAGGCATTGATACGAATCTTATTAGAATTGATGGTGATAAGATCACTATTGATAAAGATGGTGTAACTGTTAAAATGCTAGACTTCCTATTTCAAGACGAATGGGGTACAAAAACAACTGCGGTATCAAGACGAAATCTAATAGCAGATCCAGACTTTTCTAGTGTTACAAAGAAAAACATTGGACATAACGATTATTATGGATTTGAAGGTGGATATGGCCTTACTTGGAAGTCCTGGGGAAATGTCGTAATAGAAAAGAATACACATATATTCGATTACGAGCAGATGGTGAATGCTGCAAGGGTAGATATGTATAACTATCCGGAAGCGATCGTGAATAACGGTATACATCCTGGTAACGAATATACAGCATCCGCTCATTTTAGAACTGCCATGATAAATGGCGTGCGTAAGACAGGAAAACCGAGAATACACGTATGCTGCGTTAAATTCGGAGATAACGTAAGTTACGACATATTGAGTGAACAAAAGATGGACTTCCCTGAGCCATCTACCTATTATGGAGAAATCAGAAGGTATTCTTTTACTTTCAAAGTGCCAACAAACTATATTCCGCAACAACACGCATTGATTATTAAAGTTTGTTCTGGAAATGCTGACATGAGACAAGGGACAGCGATTTGTGTAAGTGGTGTAACACTGTACAGTGGGAAATATGCATCTATGTATAATTGGGATCGTGCTGCAGCAGAAAGAGCAGATGGCATTCAGCCGTTTAACGGACTCGCTGTAGGCGGTGTAAATAACAATATATCTCCAGCACCAGACGGACAGACGTTTGATATAAGTACTGAAAAAGAAGTTAAAATCTTTAGGAATATACGAGCAATGCAGGGAATTAACTTAGGTGGCGGTGGATTCCAACAATGGGGTCATATTCGTTTTACAGACGGTAATATGGGAGCGGGTTTTTATGCGAGTACTCCAAGCGGTTGGAAATTTAATGCACTTGGATAGAAAGGAGCGATAAGAATGAATGAGAATCAAATGATGCCACTTCAAGCAGGTGAAAGCTTTCCTTTTATGGGGAGGTTGGTGGATGCAGAGCGCACAGATACAGGGATTTTTGTTCAAATACCTGCCGATATGTTAAATAATGCAGGTCTTCTAAACGGTGTTAGCAGGGTTGAAGTATGGAGAGAAATGGATGGGACAGTAAAGTTTCGGATTGCTACGCTGTGTGAAATATGTAAACGCGGAGCGCGTTTGTACTCACTAGATATGGGATTTGCGAAAAAGAACATTTGTTTAGAGTGTTATGCATCACTTACAGGGAATTACCCATCTCAAGAACCGCCAACACCAACTAATGAAAATAACACACAAACAGAGCAGGAGCAGCAATAGCTGGTCTTTTTTTATTGCTAAAAAAGGAGATGAAAAGATGGATCGTATTGATGTATTATTAAAAACCTTTATTGCCACTTTCGGTGGCTTTTGCGGGTATTTCTTGGGAGGATGGGATACAACATTGAAAATCTTAGTGACGATGGCAGTTATTGATTATTTAACTGGCATGATTGCAGCAGGATATAACGGAGAATTAAAAAGTAAAGTGGGTTTCAAAGGCATCGCCAAAAAGGTGGTGCTTTTTCTTTTGGTAGGAGCGGCAGCTCAATTAGATTCGGCACTAGGAAGCAATAGCGCTATTCGTGAAGCGACGATCTTTTTCTTTATTGGAAATGAGTTGCTTTCACTTTTAGAAAATGCAGGGCGTATGGGAATACCTTTGCCTTCAGCTTTAACAAATGCAGTCGAAATTTTAGGTGGTAAACAAAAACAAGAAGAGAAAAAGGGAGATGTTCAATAATGGAAATTAGAAAAAAACTAGTTGACCCAAGTAAATATGGTATAAAGTGTCCTTACACAATGAATCCGGAATTCATTACAGTCCACAATACTTACAACGATGCTACAGCAGAAAATGAAGTATCGTATATGATTCGTAATGGCAACCAAGTGTCGTTTCATATTGCGGTAGATGATAAAGAAGCAGTACAAGGAATCCCTTTAGAGCGTAACGCCTGGCATACTGGCGACGGTAACGGGAATGGTAATCGTAAATCTATTGGGGTTGAAATTTGCTACTCTTTAAGTGGTGGAGATAGATATTATAAAGCGGAAGACAATGCAGCCATCGTTGTAGCTCAACTAATGAAACAGTACGATATTCCAATTCATAAAGTTCGTACACACCAATCATGGAGTGGGAAGTACTGTCCTCATCGTATGTTGGCAGAAGGACGTTGGGATAGCTTTATCGAGAGAGTCCAAAATGCATACAATGGAGATGGTAAAGTAACTCCTACGCTTATTCCACCGTCAACTAACGGGACAGGTATTGCGTATATTGAGGGGAATGGCATAAACCTTCGTAAAGGTCCAGGTACTGGATACGGGGTTATTCGTCAATTAGGTAAAGGTGAGTCCTACGAAGTATGGGGACAATCCAATGGATGGCTAAACCTTGGTGGCGATCAGTGGATTTATAATGATTCATCATACATTCATTATACTGGAGAAAGCACACCGACAAGTTCGCAATCAGTCAATAATGGTGTAGGAATAGTTACTATTACAGCGGATGTATTGCGTGTTCGTAGAGGTCCAGGAACTAATTATGGCATTGTAAAAAATGTGTACCAAGGAGAACAGTATCAGTCGTGGGGATATAGAGATGGTTGGTATAATGTGGGTGGAGACCAATGGGTTTCAGGTGAATATGTGAAGTTTGAAGACTAAAGTAAGAGCCGTCATAATGACGGCTTTTTTATTTCTACGTAATTAAAATTTACTTTTAGATAATGCTTTTAAGATCGGATTTATAATTCTACTTATTAAACGAAACCCCTTAAAAATAGAGCTAACAACTTTCATAAAATTAGAATCTCTTTTTATTTTAAACACCTACTTTCGCAATTCTGCTTGTAGAATAAAGTTTTCTTTTATACTACCTTTATATGTATACCTTATTTTATTTTTTTGATAAACCTTTGTATGATCTTTACTAAATACTGTTTCGTCACTAAGACCAAGTTCTTGTTTAACTAAATTACGTTCTCCAAAACTCAGTGAATCATCCATCGTTCCTATTAATAATAAGAAAGCGAATTTAAAGTCTTCCATCTCAGTAAAATAAGCATTTGGAGTCATTGCTAATGAAGCTTTTTTTATATTTTTATTATTATCAGTTTCTAAAACAATAATAATATTGTCTGATAAACCAATAGACGTTCTCCCGTCTTTTAAAATTTCAGTTGAGTTAATTTTTAGCTTTGTTTTTTCTCCCATCTCTTTTAATGCTTTTTCTACTCTTTTTGTGTAGTCATCTACTGTTAATTTAGCCTCTTTATTTTCTGCAACCGCAGGTTTAGTGCCATCCTTTTTATTACCACTAACACCAGCAGCAACAAAAATTATTATTAGTGCAGCAATAATCCAAACCCACCATTTTTTATAAAACGGTTTTTTCATATAGTTTCCCTCCATAGATTTATACCTAAATCATACCAATTTCATACAACAACTGTAAATGTTAGTTTGTAATTTATTGACGAAAAAGAACGTTCGTTCTATAATTTATGCAAACGAATGTTCTTTTGGAGGTCATCTTATGAATCATTTACTTAAATGCTCGTTCAATCAAAAACTACCAATTGAATTAATTTATTTAAACGGTTCAGGAGATTTCTCTCAAAGAACTGTGATTGTTAGAAAGATATATGAAGATCGTGTATTAGTGTATTACATGCAAAAAAAACAAGTTAGAATGCTGAAATTAGCTAATATACTTTCTGTTGATAAAGTTAGAAATAACTATCAATATGCTTAAAAATAAATAATGAGGTGAGATCATATGTCAACAGCAATTCCAAAACCACCAAAGAAAAAGGCTACTAAAAAAGAACCTAGACCATACATGGATGAATTCGAACAACAAGAGGCTGCTGAATTAATTCAATTGGCAGTGCAAGATGATACAGAATTAGTATTTACTGTGTATCGAAAATATAAAGAACCAGATGTTATCCAAGGTAAAATAATTAAACTGGAACAACAACTGAATAGAATTGTAGTGAGTGATGGACCAAATGCAATACATAAAATTCAATTCATGGATATTTTGAAAATCGAAACGCCTAGTTAATTTAGCTAGGTGTTTTTTTATATGGCCATAAATTCTTTATCGAAGTAGCACTTGTCCATTAAGTTGTTTACAATCCCGTTGAAATAAGCGAATTTACCCTTTTTCATTTTTACTCCGGATTTAATTTTCATAACAAATTCTTTAATAGCTTTTAAGCCAATAGCTAACTCTTGTTCTTTAGTAAATGCTGTATCACCTGTTGTATGGTTAACGATTTTATTACACTGTCTTACGACCTTCCACAGTTCTTGAATTGTTTTAGATTCACTGTAAAAAGAGCCAACTAAAGAAATAAAACGCTCTGGTACCCAATGAGCAACAAAGTCAGCTTGTTCCATATTCTCTTTTGGATTATTGCTATTCTCATTACTATTACGTTTGTTTATATCTTTTATATTTTGTTTTAAGGAAACAGGTTTTGTTTTAATGGTAGGACACTTTGTAGGACGTTCACCTTGTGTCTTGTTGGACACTTCTTCCACAATAGGTTGAATAATAATAGCGTTAGAAGTTTGAAGCATATCTTTTTTACGTTTCATTGCCACCTGTTTAATCATCTCTAGATCCACAAGCTTCTTCATTAAACGTTGTACAGTTTTATATGAAACTTCCATTTTTTCAGCGATTCTGTTTTTGCACAGGAAACTAACACCTACATATTTGCAGCTGTGGCGCTTTAAAATTTCAAGTAATGTAATGAGTTTAGATTTTACATCTGTACGCTTAATAGACATACGGATAGTGTCTCTGTATGCACGTATAGCTCTATTTAGTTCGTCCACATCTTTGAATAATGATAAGTTGCGGAAGGCTTCTTTAGTTGCGATAACATCAATACGTTTCTTTTTCATAATGTAGGCCCCTTTGCATATACAAAAGAGCAACAGAATGCCAAGTGTAAGCAAACTGTTGCTAAGGAGCCCTTACGTACTGTAAAATAGTTCGTAAGAGTACAGCAAGTGTTTGCCTAGATGGATTAGGCGGATGGTATATAGAGTGTTGGTCGCACTTTATATACACGCTGTGCTCTTTTATTGTAGTTATATAGTGTTTGGTCAATTGATGACTGGGCCACAGCTTTTAGCTCATTTAGCACAAATTCATGTTTGGTTTAAAGAATATGGGGTAAATATTAAGGAATAAGGGAAAAGCGGCTTACAATTATGTAAGCCGCTTTTTATTAAAGAAATTATCATATAAAATTCAAAATCACCTTATAAATAATACTTAATTAGAATTATTATTTTGACGTACTTATTATTACTTGTTATAATTGGAAACAAACGTTCTGAAAAAGATTCTCATTTATAAAATTGAGGTGTTATATAGATGACAAAGAAAAGAATAGGTTTACTCGTAATGGCGTATGGAACACCAGAATCATTAGACGATGTAGAGGCATATTATACACATATCCGTCACGGGCGTACGCCATCAGAAGAAGCGCTTGAAGATTTAATTGGGCGCTATAAAGCGATTGGTGGAATTTCACCGCTTGCAAAAATTACGAAAGAACAGGCGCATAAATTAACAGATTCAATGAATAACATATTTACAGAGTATGAATTTACTTGTTACTTAGGTTTAAAACATATTGCACCATTTATAGAAGATGCGGTAGAAGAAATGAAGCGTGATGGGATTGAGCAAGCGATTAGTATCGTATTAGCGCCACATTACTCTACATTTAGCATTAAAGCGTATAATGACCGTGCTATTCGTCTTTCGCAAGAAATTGGTGGTCCTGTTATTGAACCAATTGAACAATGGTATGATGAACCGAAATTTATTTCGTATTGGGCAGACCAAATAAAAGAGACGTTTACAGAAATTGATAATAAAGAGAAAGCAGTCGTAATTTTTTCAGCGCATAGTTTGCCAGAAAAAATTATTGCAACAGGAGACCCATATGTAGAACAACTAAAGCATACGGCAGATTTAATTGCAGAAGCTGCAAATATTCAAAACTATACAACGGGTTGGCAAAGTGCTGGGAATACTCCAGATCCGTGGATTGGTCCAGATGTGCAAGATTTAACGAAAGATTTATATGAAGAGCATGGGTACGAATCTTTCGTATATTGCCCAGTTGGTTTTGTAGCGGAGCATTTAGAAGTTTTATATGACAACGATTATGAATGTAAAGTTGTAACGGATGAATTAAATGCCAAATATTTCAGACCAAATATGCCGAATGCACAATCTGCATTTATCGACTGTTTGGCTGAAATTGTTTCCAAAAAAGTGAAGGAAATAGTTGACAAAGATTTAGTTTTAAATAATAATTAATTTATAATAATTTTAAATAAATAATGATTACTACGAAAGAAAGAGGAGGATCCCCCTAGATGAATCCAAATAATCGCTTAACAACAAACCAAGGTGCTCCAGTTGGAGACAACCAAAATTCTCGTACAGCTGGTCGTCGTGGACCAGTATTATTAGAAGACTATCATTTAGTAGAAAAACTTGCGCACTTTGATCGTGAACGTATTCCGGAGCGTGTTGTGCATGCACGTGGTGCAGGTGCTCACGGTGTATTCGTAACGAAAAATAGTATGAAGCAATATACGAAAGCAGCATTTTTACAAAATGAAGGAACTGAAACGCCTGTATTTGTTCGTTTTTCAACGGTTATTCATGGTCAAGGTTCTCCTGAAACAGCACGTGACCCACGTGGGTTTGCTGTTAAATTTTATACAGAAGAAGGAAACTACGATATCGTAGGTAATCATTTACCAGTTTTCTTCATTCGTGATGCAATTAAATTCCCTGATATGGTACATTCCTTAAAACCAGCACCTGATACGAATATTCAAACGCCAGATCGTTATTGGGATTTCATGACGTTAAGTCCAGAATCTACACATATGATGACATGGGTATTTTCTGATTACGGTACACCAGCAAGCTATCGTGAAATGGAGGGTTTCGGCGTCCATTCATTTAAATGGATTAATGAAGAAGGTAAAATTGTTTATATTAAATACCACTGGAAACCACAGCAAGGTGTACGTAACTTAAATGCGAAAGAAGTGCAAGAAGTACAAGGGAAAGACTTCAATCATGCAACTCGTGACTTGTTCGATGCAATCGAAAAAGGAAATTACCCAAAATGGGATTTACACGTACAAGTTATGCAATTAGATGAAATGGACTCTTTAGACTTTGATCCACTAGATCCAACGAAAGTATGGCCAGAAGATCGCTTCCCATTAATGGAAGTAGGGACAATGACGTTAAATCGTAATCCGAAAAACTTCTTTGCAGAAGTAGAGCAAGTAGCGTTCTCTCCAAGTGCAACTGTAAATGGTATTGAGCCATCGGAAGATAAATTATTACAAGGTCGTTTATTCTCTTACCCAGATACACAGCGTTATCGTCTTGGTGCAAATTACTTACAAATTCCTGTAAACTGCCCATACGCAGCTGTTCATAATCAACAACGTGATGGTGCGATGCAAGTGAATCAAAACCCATCTACAATCAACTACGAACCGAGTCGTCATGCAGAGAATCCAGTTGAAGACAAAGCTTACCGCGATTCAACTATGAAAGTAGAAGGCTATGTATCTCGTGAAAAAATTGAGAAACCAAATGACTTCAAACAAGCAGGTGAGCGTTACCGTTCATTCTCTAAAGAAGAGCAAGATAACTTAATTGCAAACTTAACAAATGATCTAAAAGACGTAAATGAACGCACAAAATTATTAGCTGTTTGTAACTTCTTCCGTGCAGATCAAGAATACGGTATGCGTTTAGCGCAGGCATTAAATGTTGATATTACGCAATATGTAGGAAATGCTCCGAAATAAATAGGAAAAGACGACCGGGTTTCGGTCGTCTTTTTTGTATAAAGTTATGTCGGTATTTTGCATGTAAAACATGTCGCAATTTGTTGGTAAATCGATATGTTGTGTCGAACCGTTGATATATTGAAAGAAACAATCGATATATTTGAAAAATCGTTGATATATTCAAAAAATCGCTGATATATTCTCCCTAATACCAGATTGGGTATTGAGAAATCTATGTAACAAGTTCCCATTATTTAATAAGGCTAAGTGGCCTGAGTTCTACGATAGATAGGAACTCAGGCTTTTTTATGCAAAAAATTTATGAAATCTTTTTGGAATAAAACTGAGGACAAGAAAGAGGGCGATTTCTCCTAAAATAGCGACAATGATATTGAATAAAAAGGTACGGAAATTTGCAGTGATATGAGTAAGAATCGCGTATTTCCAATAAGATAAGCTCATGAAAATCACTCCTTGTAGCATTTTTTATAGTATATAAAATTTGTTTCGTAAAAGTGCGTGTCTTAGTTTGTGATTTGCGAAAAAACAAAATAAATTCTCAATATAATTTCAACAATTGAGTAATAAAACATGGAATATATTACCTGTTTAATTGCATAGGAATAGGAGTGTTTACAAAAATATTTTCTGAATTAACATAAAATTTACAAAAAACTAATAAATTGTTGAAATAATACAAACGTAAATATATACTCTATATATACTTTTTACAAAAAAAGGATGTGATGAAATGAATTACATGTTTACTTGGTAGGATAAGATTGATTCATTTTACAAATTCGAAAAAATTAAGTGAGGAGAAATGTACATGTTTCAATTTATGAAATCACCAATCGGTATAGCGGTTGGAGTAGCAGCGGTTATATTAGCGTCACCAAAAGCGAGAAAGGGGCTAAGAAAGCTAGCGGTAAAAACAGTATCTGCTTTTCTCGGTGCAAAAGAACAAATTCAAAATGCTAGTTCAGAAATGGAAGAAGCTTTACCGAAAGTAAAAGAAGCGGCACGTAAAGTGGCAGTAAAAACAGTATCGCCAATTATTGGAGCAGTAGAAGCTGTACCGACAACTATTTCTAAATTCCAGGAAAAATGGGCGTCTCGTGTAAATGCATATCATTCTGAGCAGAGTGTAGATTACGAAAGCATACCTGTTACTCCTTAGATAGTAAGTGATTTTACTTCCTTTACAAGGATAAGGAGGATGATGATGCAGAGTAAATTATTAAAAACGAGATTTATACGATCGTTACCTGGAAGAATTCGAATTGAAATATATAAACTAAAATACAACTTGGACATGGCGAACTTGATAGTAGAACGTTTTCGTGACGTGGAAGGTATTTATCAAGTGAGTCCCTCTATCTCTACAGGAAGAGCCCTGATTACTTACGATATCAACAAGACCTCTCTACATACCGTTTGTGAAATAATTAAACTCCTAGAAGAACAAACTACAAAGAATACTAACTTTAACAATATTGAAGAAACGAAGAAAGCAGAAGATTCTTCATCTAGTGTAATTTCTTACGAGAAAAAAGGTGAAGGTGTTCCATTGCCACTAGCGCTTTCTGTCGCTGGATTAGGTGCGTTCGGTATAAAGCAACTATTTATGGGAAGATCAGCTTTAGCTAGAAGTCCAGGGCTTTTTTACTTGTCGGGGGCTTTATCTGTTTTGACGGGATACCCGTTTTTAAAACGAGGATTCAAAAAAATGGTTGCTAGCAAAAAAGTGAATTCTGATCTAGTGCTTGGCATAGGAACGCTTGCACTCGCACTAGCGCGGGAAAATATCGTCGTACTAGCGGGACTTAGTCTATTAAATTATTTAAATTGGAAGCGTAGTCAAGCGAACATAAATGAAGAGAAAGATTCGTATAAAGAAAGAATTTTATCCCCGGAGATTAAAGCATACAGTGAAAAGCAATCGAAATGGGGCATGCTTTTTGGGGGAGCAACATGGGCCTTTACGAGAAATCCACTACGCGGAATGGCGGTTTTATTAGCTGCGAATCCGAAACCTGCAGTTTCGTCTGCTGAGTATGCATGGCGACAAGGAGATCTCGTTGCGAGGGAAAGAGGATATCTTATTCCAAATGAAGGATCATTATCTCAACTGTCCCGAACGAGAACAATCGTATTTGACGATGTATCGCGTATATTCTGTCATGAAGAAGCGGAGATTAGCTGCATTTCAGAAGATGAAGGGCAAGTTTGGTGCACGGCAGCCTCACTGCTGGAGAAAAGTGGGCATGATTGGAAAGAGGAAGTTGTGCAACGAGCGAAGCAAACAGGAAGAACGTTAAGGAAAGCTTTTGAAATCGAAGTTGATGACGAAGGGATAAAAGGTGACATACAAGGCATTCCATCCTTTATCGGGAGTAAAGTATTTGTGCAGCGAAATGGTGTAGATATAAGTGCTTATGAGTTAGAAGCGAAAGGACTTGGCAAAGAAGGATTTAACGTTCAGTTCGTTGCTAAAGGTAAAAAATGTGTAGGATTGTTAGTTGGATCGAAAATGACGATTACACCTGAATTCACAGAAATAATGAAAGAATTAGGTGAAAATCAGTGGAAGTTTGCAGTTTTGCAAAATAGTTTACATGTAAATCATAGTGTTCTTTCGCAGCACGGTATTGATGCAAGTTGGCAACATAGTGATGTTGTAGAGCGTGTGGAGCGTATTCGTTCGGATGGGGAAGAAGTATTATTTGTTTGTGAGGATAATATTGAATTTCCGTCTGTATCTTATTATGAAATGAAAAATATATTTCAGTCAATCGCCTATGCGAAACAAATCGATTTATTAGTGAAAGAACATTTTCGAGTAGCGAAAATATGGAATATTGCCGGGGAGATGCTGGCTGTTTGGTCTATATTCACGGCACCTATTATCGCTTTAATGGCAAATGCTCTATCTTTAACGTTTTTATCTAGAGCGAAGCGAGTAAGTGAGAAGATTTTTTCTAATAAAAAGTTACTGAATATGAACCACTCGGTAGCTAGAGAAACTTCTACAAAATGGTATGCACTCTCGCAAGAAGATGTAATAAAAGATTTACAAGTGGAGAAACAGCAAGGGCTAAGCGCTCGAGAAGTGCAAATGCGACAAGAAAAGTATGGAATGAATAGAATTGAACCGAAGCAGTCTGTTCCTTGGATTGTTTCATTTATGGGGCAATTTAAAGAGTTTACATCGCTTATTTTACTTGGAGCAGCTGGATTATCTGTATTATCAGGTGGGGTGTTTGATGGATTAGCGATGGGGACAATTCTCGTCGTCAATGCGGTAATTGGAACCCTTCAAGAGCGAAAAGCAGAAAAAGTAGTAGAAGCTTTAAATCAATTCCGTGCGCCAAATTGTATAGTAACCCGTGAAGGGGAAGAGATAGAGGTAGCAAGTAGTGAGCTCGTCCCAGGTGATGTTGTCTGCCTTCAAGCTGGAGACCGCGTACCTGCGGATCTTCGTATTATAGACTCTTGGAATTTAGAAGTTAATGAAGCGATGCTAACGGGTGAGTCTCTACCAGTTGAAAAGAAAGTGGATGCGGTAGGGGAAGAATGTTCGTTAGCGGAGCAGAATAATATGCTCTTTATGGGCACATCCGTAACGCGCGGCAAGGCGAGAGCTATAGTAGTGGAAACCGGGATGAGTACAGAGATGGGCTATATGATTTCCTTAATGAAGGGGGAAGAAACAGAGCCTACACCACTACAGCAAAAGGTGACGTCTATTAGTAAAACCTTTATTAAAGGAGCATTTGTGGCTGGCGGTATTGTGCTTGTAGCAGGATTGCTACGCGGTTTACCGATTACGCAAATGATTACAACATCAGTTGCTCTTACAGCATCTGCTGTGCCAGAAGGTTTACCGATTATGATTACAATCGCTTTAAGTGCAGGAATCTTTCGTATGCAAAAGCAAAATGCACTTGTTCGGAAGCTTTCTAGTTTAGAAACGTTAGGTAGAACAACTGTTATTTGTTCTGATAAAACAGGTACTCTTACGAAGAATGAAATGACAGTTAAAGTCATTGCCACACCAAATCGTATGTGGAGTGTATCGGGTGATGGATATGAACCAGTTGGTACAATATCGGATGTAACGTCGTCTAAAGTCGCAGCTGCTGTAGAGATGGAAGTAGAAGAAGCGACTTATCATGAAAGTGAAAAAACGCCGTTAGAACATCCAGATTTTGTTCGCGTTCTGCAAATTAGTGTTCTTTGTAATAATAGTAAGTTAGAACATGAAGACGATCAGTGGATTGTGAAAGGTGACCCAACTGAAGGGGCTTTATTAAGTTTTGCTTCTAAAGCGGGTGTTTCATATAAGGATATGGCATCATTTGAACGACATCATGAAGAACCGTTCGATTCTGAGACGAAAATTATGAGTGTCGTTTGTAAGGAAAATGAATCATTGTATAAGTTTTCGAAAGGATCTGTAGAGGCGATCCTTACTAGATGTAAATGGTATCAACATAACGGTGAAATCTATCCGTTATGTGATAAAGAAAAAGAGGTCATTTTACAACAAAATGAAGGTTTTGCAGAACAGGCATTACGTGTATTAGGTTTTGCGTATAGTAATGTTGAGAATAATGACCTTATTTTTGTTGGGTTAGTTGGTATGATTGATCCGCCAAAACCTGAAGTGGAAGAGAGTATTCGTGAAGCGATTGAACTTGGTGTAAAACCTGTCATGATTACTGGGGATCATCCGACTACGGCAATTTCTATTGCGAAGCAGACCGGTATTTGGAATCGTGATGATCGTGTTTTGACAGGGGTAGAAATCGACAATGTAACAGATGAACAATTAAAAGAAATTGTAAAAAATACTTCTGTTTTTGCTCGCGTAACACCGGCACATAAGTTACGTATAGTAGCTGCATACCAAGCGGACTGTCAAATTGTAGCGATGACTGGGGATGGTGTAAATGATACACCTGCTATAAAGAAAGCGAACATTGGTATTGCGATGGGGCAAACAGGAACAGAAGTAACGAAAGAAGCTGCCGATCTTATATTGAAAAAAGATCATTTCGGTTCCATTGTGGAAGGGGTAAAAGAAGGTAGAACGATTATTGGTAATATTCGTAAAGCGGTTGGATGTTTATTGACGGGAAATTTAGCTGAAGTATTAGTGACAAGTGCGGCAGTTATTGCGGGAATGCCGATTCCGTTAGTACCAATTCAAATTTTATTAATGAATCTTATTACAGATGCTTTACCAGCGATGATTTTAGCTGTAAATCCTGGAAACAAAACGAAGCAAACGAAACGTCAAGACATTGTTGATAAAGAGTTGTACAAAAAAGTTGTAACGCGAGGAATACTGCTTGGAGCAGGGTCACTTGCTTTATTCGGTATGAGCTTAGCGGCTGGCGTGCCTCTTGCGGTAGCGCAAACATCAGCATTTGCAGCATTAGTTGCAGGTCAACTTATTCAAACATTCTCTTGGAGACAAGAAGGATCGGACGAAACGATGCGTGATTGGTCAAAAGATCGTTTCTTTGTGACGGCGTTAGGAACGTCTTGGCTTGTATTATTATCAGCTATATATGTTCCGCCATTTGCTCGTATATTCCATACCGCTCCATTAACATTTATGCAATGGGTACCTGTTCTTTTTGTAGCTGGTACAGTATCTCAAATTTCAAAACCTATTATTAAATTAATCTCATATAAGAATGATGACTCGAAAAAGTTGGTAGTTAATGAACTAGCATTATTAAAAACAGTGTAAAGGAGTAATGAAAATGATACGAAAAATTGTTATTGGATCTACTTTAGCGTTAGCAAGTGCCGCTTTATTACCTGTTGTAAGAAATACACTCCGTCCACTTGTTGAATCAGGTGCAAAAGGTGTGAAGTCTACTTTTGAAACGATTAAAGAAGAAGTGGAAGATATTATTGTAGAAGCGAAAATGGATAGAATGCAAAAACAATTCGAGAAAGAACTTTCTTATGTTGAAGAAGAACATTCTAATGAACAAGAGATAATTGAAGCAGCTGCAAAGGTTGAGGAAAAGGAGGAAGTAAGAAATGACGCATAAAGCTGTTGAACAAGATGTGGATTACCATTTAGAAAAAGCGTTAGTACATTTTGAACAGGCGCTAGACTTGAGTGTAAAAGCGGCATCTGAAAATAAGGCGATGCAAAAAGAGATTGCTACTAAAATGGGATCTTTTACGGGAGATATCTTTCAATCCGTTCGTGAAAAAGGAAAAGTGAATCGCATGAATATAATGAAGTGGTTCACTCTACCCCGTTTTTAAACAGAGCTGTTAAGTGGAAGGAATATAGGGAGTTATTTTCTCCCTATATTCATATTCCATGCTATGTATGTCACGTTAGTTTCCGGGATGTTCAACAATACGAAGGGGTGAACGAAATGGCAGCATGGATGATGGTATTAGCGCTAACGTTTTCATCAAGTATTGACAACTTAGGGGTAGGGATTTCTTATGGCATTCGAAATATAAAAATTAGTCATCTATCAAATTTTATTATTTCGGTAATTTGCTTTTTATTTAGTGTAGTAGGAATATATTTTGGCTTATGGCTATCAAAAATTTTACCTGGGATAATGCCGGTTGTAATCGGTTCGTTCTTATTAGTTATAATCGGTCTCCGAATCATCTTACTAGCAATTCCTCGGAAGGTTTCGGTGCAAGAGATTGAAGGAGAAGTGGGGGACACTGAAATAAATGGCTTAACGAAAAATATCGGTAAATCTGGGGAAATCGGTTTTGTGGAGTCTATTTTTCTTGGGATTGGTTTATCTGCTAATGCGCTCACAAATGGATTAGGAGCGGGTTTGTTCGGTTTGAATCCAATTGCTATTTGTATTGCAGCTGCAGTTGGTAGTTTTATTACAGTATGGGGCGGAGTTGTGTTGGGAAGAAAGATAGCTCACGTTCGCATCGGTAAATTCACTTTAGGTCAGTTTGGTACATTGATTAGTGGAACATTATTATTAGTTATTGCCTTTGCTGCATTTTTTGATTAATTCATAGAAGGTGAGTGAAAGTGAGATTACTGTATAAAAGACTGAAATATTCTGAATTAGAATCGGAGTTACAATTAGTAGAAAGTGTTTTAAGTTCGGGGTATTTTATTTTATTGGATTTAATCTTCGTATCTTTCTTATTAATGGTACTGACCTTTTCTATGCATCATTCATTTTTTATAGCAATTGTCACATTCGTGAGTTCTTACATAATTTGTGGTAGTGTATTTTTATTATTACGGAAATGGTTAAAATGAGTTGAAAAGCTATCTTAATTTTTTAAGATAGCTTTTTTGTTTACAAAATGTAAACATATAAAGGACTTCTATCTTGTAAATAGTCGAAAAAATTTGTTAATATGAATTGTATAGAGATTATAGTTGTTTTTCTTATAATAACTATGGTTATTCTCGTGAATAAAGGGGAATGAGATATGTCTCAAGATAATGAAAAAAGTAATCTTGGATTGTTGTTGAAAAAGTTACTTAAGGAAAAGTCTTTATCGATGCGAAAGCTTAGTTTGCTTACTGAAATTGATACGGCTACTATTTCAATGATTGTAAATGGTAAGCGAAAGGCAAATCCGAAGCATTTGCAAAAGTTCGCGGAGAGTCTTGGTGTTCCAGTTGGTGATTTGTTTGTGGCAGCAGGCTATTCTATTGAAACGAAACAGGAGGAGCAATCGGATATTCATGTTTCCATTAATAACATTGAACATTTACTTGAATCCGCACAGCTCTATGATCAAAAGTTTAGTATATCGAATGTAGAGCAGCAATTAACGAATTATGAACAATATTCGCAAACAGAAGAAGGCAAAGAAACGATTGAAAAGGGGTTTCTTGAAAAGATTCAAAAGGTAAGCAGTATTGGCCCGTTTATTAATGATTTAAAAGAATTGTATGAAAGATTTACGAAGAAGAAGGGAACGACTGCAGAACTTGCTTTAATGGGAAGTGCGCTGATCTACTTTATATTATCGGTCGATGTAATTCCGGATTATATATTTCCAATCGGCTATTTAGATGATGCGGTTGCAGTACAACTCGTTTTAAATGCACTAATGAAAAGGTAAGATGTTTATATGAATAGATAGATAAGGATATTTACATACCAATAGTTTGAGATAATTGTATCGTTATGAATATACGAAAAAGGTGTACCCCGTGTTAGAACGGAGTACACCTTTTTCGTTTTAATTTGCCGATTCTTCTACATACTCATAAGCTTTCTCACCATGCATCGAAATATCAAGTCCCATGTGTTCCTCGTGCTCATCTACTCGAACGGGGAGGAAAAAGCTAATAACTTTAATAATGGTGTACGTCATTATGATTGTAAAGGCATAGGTTGCCCCGATTGCTACAAGTTGTTTAAACAGTAACGCGGCGTTTCCGTAAAACAATCCGTTCGCACCATCCCCGTTTACGGCAGTAGTTGCAAATAGTCCTGTTGCAATACCGCCCCAAGTTCCTCCGATGCCGTGGCATCCAAAGGCATCAAGTGTATCGTCATACCCGAATTTTGTTTTTAAGAAGAAAACGGCGCCAAAGCATAATATACCACCAATTGCTCCGATAAGAAGGGCGGAGAAAGGTGTAACGAACCCGCAAGCTGGTGTAATAGCGACTAGACCAGAAACAACTCCGCAAGCAGCTCCCATTGCGGTCGGTTTTGATTGGAAGAACCATTCAGAAAGCATCCAAGTTAGAGCCGAGGCAGCGGCGGCTATATTTGTATTAATAAATGCAGTTAACGCTACGTCGTTTAAGGATAATGCGCTGCCGACGTTAAAGCCGAACCAGCCAAACCATAATAAACCTGCGCCTAACATTGTAAATGGCAAATGGTGAGGAGAAGAACCATTTATGTTTTTTCGTTTTCCAAGGAAAATAGCTAATACAAGACCAGCAACTCCGGAAGTGATGTGAACGACGTTTCCGCCAGCGAAGTCTAGGGCGCCAAGTTCCCTTAGCCACCCACCGACGCCCCATACCCAATGAGCGACAGGATTGTAAACGATTGTTGTCCATAGAAGGATAAAAATAAGAAAGGCAGAAAATCGCATTCTTTCAGCAAATGCACCTGAAATTAAAGCTGGAGTTAAAATGGCGAACATGAGTTGAAACATCATGAATAAATTGTGAGGAATAGTAGATGAGTAGTCTGGATTTGGTGCGTAGGTAACTCCGTTTAGACCGAACCAATCAAGTGTACCGATAAGCCCGTGCCAATCTGGTCCGAATGATAAAGAATAGCCGATAACAATCCATTGAATCGAAACGATAGCCATTGCACTATAACTATGCATCGTTGTACTGAGTACATTTTTGCTGCGAACCATACCTCCATAAAAAAGTGCCAATCCTGGTGTCATCAACATGACCATTACTGTCGCCATAAACATAAAAACTGTATCTCCCATATCCATGATCTCTCCTCCTATAATGTTAGAAAAAATAACATATATTTGTTATGTTTCATATCATATTCGAAATTAAACCGAAAATCAACTAAAAATTCAGAAGATTATATATATGATGTAATAAAACCTAACATGAATTATTTTGTGAGGATTAAAATCGACATATGCGCTTCATTCAGAAAATTGGTATAATATTCTTACAATTAAAGAACTTGGGGGATGCGTGTGGGAAAAATACGGACTAGGAAACTATTCATTTGTTTTTGCTTAGCTGTTGTTTTGTTTGTACCAATACATACTTTTGCAGACGAAAAAAGAGAGTGGCGAGATGAAGTTATATACTCCATTATGATTGATCGCTTCAATAATGGAGAACCGAAAAATGACAAGCAGTTAGAAGTTGGTAATTTAGAAGGGTATCAAGGCGGGGATATAAGAGGAATTATAAAAAGGTTGGATTACATAAAAGAAATGGGTTTTACTACCGTTATGCTTTCGCCGCTTTTTGAAAGTGGAAAGTACGATGGATTAGACGTGCAAAATTTTAAAAAGGTAAATGAACATTTCGGGACAGACAATGATGTGAAAGAACTTGTAAAAGAAGCTCATGCAAAAGGAATGAAAGTTGTATTTCAATTTCCACTTGGAGAAAACGAACGACAGGTAATTGACGCAATGAAATGGTGGATAAAAGAAGTTGATTTAGACGGAAGCTATGTTATACATAGTGAAAAAAAGCCGCGTTCCTTTTGGGATAACGCGCAAAAAGATATGCAAGTGATAAAGAAAGATTTTCGTATTATGACAAAGGAGGATGGTGAATACAACGAAAAAATAGTAGAATCGTTTTCTAAAGCAGATGTATCGGTGAAATCGTTATACGATGTGAGTAAAAAAGAAGGAGAATTTGTTACGTTTTTAGATGATCAAGAAACAAAAAGATATGCGCGTATTGCAAAAGAAAATATGTATTATCCGCCATCACGTTTAAAACTGGCGCTTACTTATTTGTTAACATCACCTGGAATTCCGAATTTTTATTACGGAACTGAAATTGCATTAGATGGAGGAAGTGTACCCGATAATAGACGATTAATGGATTTTAAGTCAGACGAAAAATTTATGCAGCACATAACAAAACTAGGTGAACTTAGGCAGGCGAGACCGTCTTTACGACGCGGTACGTTTGAGCTTCTGTATGATAAGAGCGGGATGAGCATACTAAAACGAAAATATAAAGATGAAGTAACTTTAGTAGCAATTAATAATACGAAAGAAACACAAAAAGTCTCCTTACCTGCAAGTGCAATTGGTGAAAAACAAGAGTTAAGAGGATTGTTGCAGGATGAAATTATAAGAGAGGGAAACGGAAAATTTTATCTCGTTTTAAAGCGTGAAGAATCAAACGTGTATAAAGTTAACGGAGAAACAGGTGTGAATTGGTTATTTATCTCCTTAATCGTTGGTGTGAATGTATTATTTATTGCGTTTTTAATTGCAGTTAAAAGGAAACGTAGATGAGAAGTTGCTGGCTCTATGTTCATGTCTTCTTATTGTATATGTAAGTTTGTTCGGTGGCGCGATAGTATTTATTCTGTTGATATGAAATTTCTTAAGAGAAACGATGTGAGAATGAAAACGTCCCTAGTGAGAGGAGGGCCAGGTTAGGAAGGGGATGTTCTTCCTAACCTGTTTTTTGTGTTAGCACCGATAGGGAAGAATCTTTGAAGCAATCAATAATTGTAACTATATTGATTTTACATTACATTAAAAGTTAGAGAATACTCTTATACTAATACAGTGCTAAATAGTAGGTGGAAAATGGAATTTTACGATTTGGGTATTACCATTAAAGAGCTTAGAATTAAAAAAATATATCACAATCCGAATTATGTCATGGAATATGTTCACAAAGTCAAATTAGCTATTAATCTAAATACTTTATACTTATTAGGTGAACTTTACTATTTAAAGGGATGGAATTTATTGAGATTTAAACAACAGAATGAAGAAGATATTGCAAATAACATGAAAAAAGCATTATTTATATTTGAACTAACAGAAAAAGAAAATCTGATAAAAATGGTTAAAGAAAAATATTTTGAAAACCAAAATGAAAAAAGCCACTCATAATTCATTTGGGGATTACTTGAAATATAATAGAACCTACAGGGAAAATCCCTGTAGGTTCTAAACTTATAAACTTTCTTCTAAAATATTAGTGTTTAATATAAATTTTTGAATAAGAGTTTACTTAGTGTACTTTTTATTTTGAAGTCTGCATCTTTATTAACCATTTATGCTTCTTTTTAACTCCATCCAAATATAATTAAAATTAAGATGGTTCAAGTCGGAGGAAGGCGCTTTGAGGTGTCTTTTTTTATGACTTTTATCATTAACTATTTAATGTTTTTTAAATGATTACATGACATAGTTTTTTTGTACCAAGCTTTGTTGATACAGTTAGACTTATCCGTTAGTGAATTCGCATTATTAGAACATCCTACAGTATTTAGGGAGAATGTGGCCAATAAAAACCATAGTATTAATTTCTTCATATAACCACTTCTAACTCTTTTTTAATTAACATTTTTTAAGTTCCTTATTAATTTTACAATACATTAAAGGTTGGGAAATATTCTTATACTCATAAATTGTTACGTTTTGGCGGGGGGAGGAATTATGAGTTACAGCGATTTTTAAGATGACTTTGGTCTAGGGTGTAGTTACTAAGAAAAGTAATTCAAATCGAAGGGGGAAACGTCTTGAGGTGTCTTTTTCTTATTTTCAATAAGGTCTGCTAAATACATGTATAAAACAAATTCTACAATAAGGCCTAGTTTAATCATACGGTCACTTGTAAAGTGTGCGTATGGTTAGACCCTGTTCACTTAGCGATTTTCACCGCATATACCTTTTTCTATAGTTTGTTCTCGTAATATTGTCTCTACAAGACAAAAAAGAAAACTCCTCTAATTAAGAGGAGTTTTCTTTTTAGCGGTAGTTAATGAACTGTACGTCGATTGGTAAATCAGCGCTACGAACAGCTGCGATTACTGCTTGTAAGTCATCACGGCTTTTTGCTGTAACGCGTACTTGATCATCTTGTACTTGTGTTTTTACTTTTAATTTCATTTCTTTAATGATGTTGTTAATTTTTTTCGCGTTATCTTTATCGATACCTTGTTGAAGTGTTGCGCGTTGGCGAACAGTGTTGCCAGTTGCAGCTTCAACTTTTCCGTAATCTAAGTTCTTAATTGGAACGTTACGTTTTACAAGTTTAGAGATAAGAACGTCTTTTACTTGCTCTAATTTAAACTCGTCATCAGAAGTTAAAACAAGTACTTCTTTTTCTAATTTAATATCACTTTTACTTCCTTTAAAGTCATATCGGTTCTGGATTTCTTTTAATGCGATATTAATTGCGTTTGTTACTTCAGGTAATTCTACTTTCGAAACGATGTCAAAAGAACTATCTTTTGCCATAGTTAGCACCTCCAAATAAATTTCTAATCTTTTTATGTACTGTACATACTAAAGTATAGCTGAAAACGAGTCTAGACTTAAGTGTTTTCGTACTTATATTCATGTAACCTCATTTTATTATAGTGAATTTTGGGCAGTTGGACAAATATAGGAAAAATCATGTTATAATTAACTTTTGTTTGGAATGATAAAAAAGATAATTTTATATATATAGAAGGGAATTAAAAAATATGTATTTGCAAATAGGATCGATTGAACAGGTAACTGTTTTACGCGAAACGGAAATCGGATATATGGTTGGGAATGAAGAAGAAGAAATTTTCCTACATAAAAACGAAGTGGCTGGAGAAATTGAAGAAGGCGATACGATTGATGTATTCTTATACCTTGATCACCAAAATCGTATTTCAGCAACAATGAAGGAACCAATTATTACAACTTATGATTGGAACTGGGTAAAGGTTGTAGAAGTTATTCCTAGTTTAGGTGTGTTTGTTGATATTGGTGTGTCAAAAGATATACTAATTCCAGCTGATGAGTTCCCGATTTATATGCCGGTATGGCCAGAAGTAGGCGACGAATTATATTGTACGTTAAAATTAACGAATCGTGATCGTTTAATTGCTCTTCCGGCAAGAGACAGTGATATGCAAGAAATTATCGTAGATGCAACGCCATCTATGCGTAATAAAAACGTAAACGGACGTGTATATCGTTCACTTCAAGTTGGTTCATTCATACTAACGGATGAGCATTTCCGTGCTTTCCTACACCATACAGAAAGAAAAGAACAAGTCCGCATCGGTCAGCGTGTAACGGGCCGTATTATTGACGTAAAAGATGACGGTACAATTAACATTTCACTTCTTCCTCGTAAAGAAGAAGGAATGGAAGATGATGCTGCAGTAATTTATGCATATATGGAAGAACGAGGCGGAGCAATGCCGTTTTGGGATAAGAGCCATCCAGAAGATATTAAAGAACGCTTTAACATGAGTAAAGCTGCATTTAAGCGCGCACTTGGTAAGTTGATGAAAGAAGAAAAGGTTTACCAAGAAGAAGGTTGGACGTACTTTAAGAAATAAGGTGGATGAAAAAAGAACTATTCTTTCTCTGAATTTTTAAGAGAAGGGATAGTTCTTTTTATTTTTAATAATGTATTCGCTCTATAAGGTAGATATTGTGAAAGAAGTAGGCAGGATGGAAACTAAAGTTATAGAAGAGGTATGTTATAAAGTTTTAAAAATATATGGTTAATTATTATGTAGTTTTTTAAGTGAGATTTTGATTGTAGTATTTCTTATGTGATTCATTAAAAAGGCTAAAAGAATATAAGAGATTTATCGCAGTGTTTGTACTGCCTATCCTGCTATTTGCCGGGCAGTAAGATCATCACTGATTAAAGTTTCATTTTATGTATAAAATTGTGATAGCTTTTACACTGTGTTTTGAATTTTTACAACGCTGACAGTATTAAAAATATAAAATAATTAGGATGATTATATGCATATTTGGATACTAACAAATTGGCGGAAATATTATAATCTAGAAGAGAAGAGTCATCGCATGGGACTACGAGTAAAATTCGATAAAGATGTTGATCCTGAAGTGAGAAGAGCTATTAAAGAGTTTTGTAAATGGATACGCCGAGAATATTTTTTTCCAATTAGAGTACCTATTTATGTAAAATCTTCATATAAAATAAAGGCGATGGATGGTGAGTTGGTCTATGGTACTTTCTTTGAACCATTTGATCGAAATGATGAGCCGTATATTCGTATTTCGACAGGAGATTATTACGATGAGCTAGAGAAAAGAGGGAAAGATGACGCTTTGGGAGGATATTTGTTTACTATTGCGCATGAACTAACACATTATTTTCAATGGATTAATGATATAAGACTAACGAGAATTGGATATGAGAGGCAGGCTACTGCTTATTCAGGATATATTATTGATGAGTATAAAGAAACTAGAGAGCATCCGTGAAATAGAAACTTTATGGATAATTGGAAGTATGATAATTAGCAATGGGCTTGAATGAATGCCCTAATATTTAGGGGCTATCCGGGATTAGATATCTGAGTTATTAAACAAAAATAAGTGTGGGTAATACGCTTTGACGAAAAGGTGTGTATATGAAATTTTATAACGCAGTATATCTTATAATTTCTTATGATGATGAGATATTGAAAGAGAGGTACGAAAATGCAAGATAATGTACTGGAACAATTGATAAAGAGTCTCTCGGTATTATCCCTTGAAAAAGAACACGAAATAGCAGCAGTTGATTTACATGATATATATGAGAGCACTGAAAGATTCGAACAATTACTTGAAAATATTATGAACTCACAACAGTCTAAAGAAGAATTAATAGATGCGCTAATTGAAGTGGAGATAGAATTAGATCACATCAATTGGCATTACAAAAGCTTGAAGAAAAAGTTGGAAATATTGATGAAAGATTAAAAAGCACAACCTTATTTAAAAAAATAAGGTTGTGCTTTTTTAATTTCCTTGCGGAGAAACAAGAGTAAATGTATCTTTCAAATCACTATCATTTATTTTAATATTTGCCTTTTTTAATTCCTCTTGTAACAATTTTTTGCTGAATACAGGATCAGCAGTACGTTCTTCCTCTAAGTTTTTGCGAATAGAGTTTTTTACCTCATCGTAAGGTTTTAAATCTTTTTTATCAGTTAATTTAATAACGTGATAACCGTTTGATGATTTTACGGGATTGCTAATTTGTCCAACATTTAGTTTGTAGGCAGCCCTTTCGAATTCAGGAGCCATTGTACCTGAATTGAAGTATCCAAGGTCTCCGCCTTTATCTTTTGATAGTAGATCTTGTGATTCTTGTTTTGCTAATTCTTCAAATGAAGCACCAGCATCTAGTTTACTCTTTATTTCTTTCGCTTCATTTTCGTCACTTACTAAAATGTGACTCGCTTTAATTTCTGGCTTATAGTGGTCTTTTACGTCTTTCTCTGTAATGCTTTTCTTAATCGCTTCATTCATAGCAAGTTTGAACTTAATTTGATTTTTGAAATCCTCTTCATCTTTTAAACCATTATTTTCTAATACTTTTTTGAATTGATCTCCATATTGTTTTTTTACTTTTTCTACTTCTTTATTTACCTCTTCATCAGATACTTTATATTTTTTTGTGATGACGTCTTGTGCCATCATTTCGTATAGCATGTCTTTTCCGTAACGATCTTTCAATTGTTTTTCGAAGTTATCCTTTGTAATGGTCGAGTCTGTTGCTGTAGCGACTGTAGCTGAGCCGTTTTTTTGTCCGCAAGCAGATAACATCAATATACTTATTAGTGCAGTAATAATGAAAATATGTTTCCCTCTCATGCCAACACCTCATCCGAATATGTTATCGCTATTGTAGAATATAGAAGTGAACATGAAGTGAATTTTTAATGTTTTTTTCCTTTAAAATGTAAAAAAGTACATCAACATAATTGTTGATGTACGATGGAATCAAAGGTGATCGGTCTTTTTAGAGTATGCACGTTTACCTTGCTGAATATTTTTTTGCTCTTGCTCATTTTTTTGCTCTTGCTCATTTTTTTGTGTGCGTTTTGCGTTATTATCGCGTGCTTTTTTGTCGTTATCACTCGTATGTGGCATATGTATCAACTCCATTTCTAAACGTTGTACGTTTATCATTTCCTTTTTCGTAAAGACTATGTATAGCGGTGCATTTATGAAGGGTAAAGGTGGATTCGAAATGGATTTGAAGTTGAATTATACTGAACTTATAAAGAAGTTAATCGTTGTAATCATCGCAGGTTTATTAAACGCGATTGGGATGAATTTATTTTTAACGCCAGCAAAAGTGTATGCGAGCGGCTTTGCTGGATTGTCTCAATTATTATCACAAATATTAGGTGATTTTTTATCGATTCACATATCTACGGGAGTATTGTTTAGCTTATTTAATATTCCTGTCGTTATTTTAGCGTGGAAAAAGGTTGGAAAGGCCTTCACCTTTTTTAGTTTTCTTTGTGTTATATTTATGACTCTGTTTCTAGAAATCATCCCTGTTAGAGCGGTTTCGAATGATATCATATTAAATGCGATTTTTGGCGGGATTATTTCGGCAATTGGAGTAGGGATTGCTTTAAAGTGGGGTGCTTCTACAGGTGGATTAGATATTATCGCCATGATTTTATCAAAAATAAAAGATAAGCCTGTCGGTACATACTTTTTCTTTTTTAATGCAATTATCATTATCGCTGCTGGCTATGTATATGGATGGGAAAAAGCGTTGTATACGCTAGTGACTTTATATGTATCAACGAGAATTATTGATGCAATTCATACTCGTCATGTAAAGATTACAGCATTAATTGTTACGAAGAATGGGGCAGACGTAAGAAAGGCGATTCACTCGCGATTAGTAAGAGGGATTACAACGATACCAGCAACAGGTGCTTATACGAATGAAAATAAAGAAATGTTAATGATGGTTATTACCCGTTACGAGTTATACGAATTAGAGAGGATTATTAGACAAGTGGACCCAGGTGCATTTACAAATATACTGCAAACAGTTGGGGTGTTCGGATTGTTTCGGAAAGATTAAAGAGGACCAAAGTTGGTCCTCTTTTTTAATGTAAATTCGTAATGTTTTGCAATTGCTCTTGCATTTCACGGAGCTGAACTTTTTCAGCAGTTGAAGAGTTTGCGTAAGCGGATTGCAAAGCATTTTTTGCTCTATACACGAGATCTTGTTGCTCAGTACCGCTTGAACAAGATACGGCATTTTCAACAGCATCTCTAGCTTGTTGGAATAGTAAGTTCCCCATTTAAACCCCTCCAAAAGAAGAGTTACTTCTTGCTTTTTCTGCCTCAGCTAATGTACCTCTGTACGGGAATCTTGCATCATGCTTCATAACAGCATCGGCTCCTTGTTGGATAAAACGTTTTGATTTGTTCTTTTTACCCATTCGAAAAACCCCCTTTATTTAGCTGAAAACAATCGACGCAATGTCTCATGCGTCTACTTATAGTATGGACATTTGGCAGGAAACTATAAGTAGGGAATTTTTAGATTACAACCCAAGAACCTCTTCTAAATATAAAGCAATACCATCTTCTTCGTTCGTTAACGTCGTATGGTTTGCGAGTGATTTTAATTCAGGGATGGCATTTCCCATTGCGATGCCATGACCAGCAAATTCAATCATTTCAAAATCATTATCTTCATCACCGAAAGCGATAATGCGCTCTTGTGGAATGTTGTAATGACTAGAAATTTTTTGTAATCCAACTGCTTTATTTAATCCGCTTTTCACAATTTCAATAATCGGCCAAGGTGCGCCCCATTTTCTATGGTCGATTACTTCCGCATGCATATCCGTTAAATGTTGACGAATTGCAGTAGAATGCTCGTCATGTGCGTCAATTAATAAGCAAGTTGGATGATCGTTTAAAATATTTAATAAGTCTCCGGTAAAAATCTTAGGAGAGCCGAATTCGAAAATATGTTTTTTATCTTCATCAATTTCACGAACATACACATCGTCCATTACTTCCGCGTATATATTTTTTACGCCAAAATCAAAGCAAGCTCGGACAATTTCTTGCGCTGTTGCTAGCTCAAGAGGAGAGTGATGTGTTCCCCAGTTTGAATCAAGAGGATGATGTACGTAAGCGCCGTTAAAGTTTACGATAGGTGTGTTAAGATCAAGTTCTTTATAGTAATCGTAACTAGCACGGAATGGACGTCCTGTTGAAATAACAACAATATGTCCCTGTTCCTTTGCTTTTGCAATTGTATGTTTCGTTCGAGTGGAAATTATTTTGTTGTCTGTTAATAAAGTGCCGTCTAAGTCTAATGCGATTAAATGTTGTTTGTTCATAATTTCACCTCTTATAATAATTTTTTTGTATCTATCTGTATTTCCGTTTTTAATATGCAGAAATAAGAGGTTAGGCTCGGTGAAATCACCATAGATGGAAATTTCACTATATATCCATCTTACGTCTCAAAGTGCTGTGGTGTCTACTATTTATCGTTGGAAATTAAGAAAAGTCAACATCTTTTTAGAAAGTTCAAACAATGTTTCTTTCATTATGTACAAATTGTGAAAAGGGTTACATTGCTCGTGTGGTGAGGCATATAATGAACATGTAATCTTCTCGTATATGTTTGACTCTCCTTTGAAACTAGCCTAGAGTAGGTTGGTTTCTTTTTTTTTCTACAAGTAGGAAAGAAATCCCTGCTTACGCTTGTGTCATTCATATATATGTACAAGAATGAGATGTAGTACTGTTTCCTAAACATGACAGAAAAGCTTTCTTTTAAAATGGATATACTAATGAGGCAAGACGTCATGGAAGGAGAATGAAGATGGGACAAAATCGCAGGTTTCGTTCTGGACAAAAAGCGCCGAATGATGGCATTTACGTAGAAATTGGTGAAACGGGAAGTATGGTGAAAGATCCGCAAATGGTGAAATTAACTGCCGGTGAAAAGTTTCCGGATAACACGAATCATAACCGCCAGTGGACATATAAAAGAAAACCGTAACAGAAGCCGCAATCATTATTGCGGCTTTTTTGTCGTTACACATTGTAATTTCATTTACCGTATTTTTTAGCAGTATAATGAATGCTCTCTTTTTCTTTTTCAAATAATAAGTTTGAAAATACATAGGCAAAATTATTGTATAAAAAAGTCAGTTGGCGTATAATCAAATCAAAGGTCAAAGAAAGTCAAACTTTTGGAGGGCTGTAAAGATGGACTTAAATCAAATGACAACAAAAACACAAGAGGCGATTATGAGTGCCCAATCTTTAGCGGTATCTCATCATCACCAAGAGGTGGATACTGTTCATCTATTACTTGCATTATTAGAAGAGCAAGATGGATTAGCAGTACGTATATTTCAAAAAATGAATGTTGATATAGAAGCATTAAAGCAAGGTGCTGAAAGTTTAATTAAAAAGAAACCTTCTGTAACGGGGAGCGGTGCAGAAGTTGGAAAATTGTATGTAACGAGCGCTCTGCAACAACTGCTTGTAAGAGCAGGGAAAGAAGCAGAAAAACTGCAGGATGATTACATTTCAGTAGAACATGTGTTGCTTGCTTTTTCTGAAGAAAAAGGCGATATAAATCAATTATTTACAAGATTGCATATTACGAAAGATAACTTATTACAGTCTTTAATGACAGTTCGGGGGAATCAAAGAGTGACGAGTCAAAATCCAGAAGCAACTTATGAAGCGTTAGAAAAATATGGTCGTGATTTAGTGGCGGAAGTGAGAGCAGGGAAAATCGATCCTGTAATCGGCCGTGATAGTGAAATACGACGTGTAATCCGTATTCTTTCACGTAAAACGAAAAACAATCCGGTTTTAATTGGGGAGCCAGGTGTTGGTAAAACAGCAATCGTTGAAGGGCTAGCCCAGCGTATTGTGAAAAAGGATGTACCTGAAGGATTGAAAGATAGAACGATTTTTGCGTTAGATATGAGTGCACTCGTAGCTGGTGCGAAATTCCGTGGTGAGTTCGAAGAGCGTCTGCAAGCTGTATTAAATGAAATTAAAAAGAGTGAAGGACGCATTTTATTATTCATTGATGAACTTCATACAATAGTTGGAGCTGGTAAAACAGAAGGAGCCATGGATGCAGGAAATATGTTAAAACCGATGCTTGCGCGTGGTGAACTGCATTGTATCGGGGCGACGACGCTCGATGAATATCGCAAATATATTGAGAAAGATCCAGCGCTAGAAAGACGTTTCCAACAAGTATTAGCAGAAGAACCAACTGTTGAAGATACAATTTCAATTTTACGTGGATTAAAAGAACGCTTTGAAATTTATCACGGTGTAAATATTCATGACCGTGCGATTGTAGCAGCGTCAGTTTTATCAGATCGATATATTTCAGATCGATTCTTACCTGATAAAGCAATTGACCTTGTTGATGAAGCGTGTGCAACAATTCGTACAGAAATCGATTCTATGCCAACAGAATTAGATGAAGTAACGCGCCGCATTATGCAGCTGGAAATTGAAGAAGCGGCTCTTGGAAAAGAAACGGATCGTGGTAGCCAAGAGCGTCTAAAAACATTGCAACGTGAATTATCGGATTTAAAAGAAGTTGCAAGTGGTATGAGAGCAAAGTGGGAGAAAGAAAAAGAAGACATTCACAAAGTTCGTGACTTACGTGAACATTTAGAACGTCTGCGTCGTGAATTAGAAGAAGCAGAAGGTAATTACGATTTAAATAAAGCAGCCGAACTTCGTCACGGGAAAATTCCAGCAATTGAAAAAGAGTTAAAAGAAGCGGAAGAAATGGGCGCGCATAATAAACAAGAAAATCGTTTATTACGTGAGGAAGTAAGTGAAGAAGAAATTGCAGATATTGTTTCACGCTGGACGGGTATTCCTGTTGCGAAACTCGTGGAAGGTGAACGCGAGAAATTATTACGCTTAGAGCAAATCTTATCAGAGCGTGTCATCGGACAAGAGGAAGCAGTAAGCTTAGTGTCAGACGCAGTTCTTCGTGCTCGCGCTGGTATTAAAGATCCGAACCGCCCGATTGGTTCTTTCATCTTCTTAGGACCAACAGGTGTTGGTAAAACAGAACTTGCAAAAACGTTAGCGCAGTCTTTATTCGATAGTGAAGAGCAAATGATTCGCATTGACATGTCTGAGTATATGGAGAAACACGCAGTGTCACGCTTAATTGGTGCACCTCCTGGATATGTAGGATATGAGGAAGGTGGTCAATTAACAGAAGCGGTAAGACGTAAACCATATTCCGTTGTTTTATTAGATGAAATTGAAAAAGCACATCCAGAAGTATTCAACATTTTATTACAAATGTTAGATGATGGGCGCATTACAGATTCGCAAGGTCGTACAGTGGACTTTAAAAATACAGTTATTATTATGACTTCAAATATTGGATCTGCTCATTTACTAGATGGATTAGAAGAAGATGGTTCGATTAAAGAGGAATCAAGAGATCTTGTAATGGGACAATTAAGAGGACATTTCCGCCCTGAATTTTTAAACCGTGTTGATGAAATTATTTTATTCAAACCTCTTACAACGAATGAAATTAAAGGCATTGTTGATAAAATTGTAAAAGAACTACAAGGTCGTCTAGCTGACCGTCACATTACAGTAGAATTAACAGATGCAGCAAAAGAATTTGTTGTAGAAGCTGGTTTCGACCCAATGTACGGAGCTCGTCCATTAAAACGATACGTACAGCGTCAAGTGGAAACGAAATTAGCACGAGAATTAATTGCAGGAACAATTACTGACAATAGTCACGTAGTTGTTGATGTAGAAAATAACGAATTAGTCGTTCATGTGAAATAAAAATAAAAAAGAGTTCGGATAAAATCCGGACTCTTTTTTTAGTGTTGTTCTACTGGCTCGTTTGGAATTGCAGCTGAAATTGCTAGTACTAACACAGCAAGAACAACTGAGAAAATAGACGCTTGGTTAAAGTCGTATGTACCGCCAGTCATAGAGCCGATTACATAGCTCATCATATGTACAAGTAAGAACGACCAAATTAATGCCCAAATGAAACGCATATTTTACACCTCTATTCGTTCAATCTGTCCTTATTGTAACACAATTGAAAAAAGAATATAGAAAAATATTTGTAGATTTTTCAACGCAAATTTGCATTCCGTTCATACATTATAAAAGAGTACTTTTATATGTTTAGAAAATAAGGCGGGGGAAAAATGAGTATTACGGAACGTTTTTTTTACTTAGAAAAAGAACCATGTGTCATTTATTTACCGGAGAAGCCAAATGGATTTTCTGTTATGCTCCTCGGTGATTATAACTACTTTATTGAGAATGGTACAAGTTTATGGACACAACATGCGGGTAAATCTTATTTTTTACATGGTCTTATTGAACAAGGCTACACGGTCTTTTCCTCTAATTTATACGGAAGACATTGGGGAAACGATCAATCTGTTCGTCTGGCAAAACGTTTATATGATGTTGTTTTGAGAAAAGAGACGTTAAATGCGAAAATGCACATTATGGCAGATGGTATGGGAGCGCTTGTAGCACTTGAAATGATGAACAAATATCCTGAATGTATTCGTTCTGTTGTTATGCTAAATCCGTGTTTAGATTTACCAGAATATGTAAGTTTTGAGAAAGAGCATAAATTTTTTTACAAGAGACTCGTGAAGGAATTAAGTTTGGCGTATGATGCCAAAGAAGAAGAATTAGAATCAAAAATAAATAAGAAATCATTTACGCTTCTTCCATCTTGTGTACCTGTTAAAATTTTCGTATCAACACAAGAAAAAAGAGGAAGAAAACAGCAGTTGCGTAGATATGAGAAAATGAGGCAACTAAATCAATGTGATACTTCTGTCTTGTTCCATCTGCAAGATGTGAAATATAAAATGGTTAGGCAAACGACTGATTTCTTTAAAAAATATGAAGAAGAATTATGAAGCTCCCATATACATAAATGAGGAGCTATTTGTTTCAGAGGGAAAGGATTGGTGGTATGGAACGCGTGCTGATAATAGGTGCACTTACGTTTGTAGGTTATCACCTTGTAAATAAAATGATTGCAGAAGAAGTGGAAGTCTATGGTCTTGATTTTGATGAATTCGATAGTATGACCAAAATTAATGAAGAGAAGTTATTATTAATTGGGCGAAATGCGTTATTTACGTATTATTCGATAAGAGATGAAGATGGATGGAGATCGGTTGAGGAAGAGAGATTCGATACTGTTTATTTTTGCTTATATGAGCCAAATCAGCAAAGTGGATTTCGGAATGAAAGAGTCATATTACAATATTTAAAGCGAATTATAAGAATGTGTGAAGAACAAAAAGTGAAGTTAAATTTAATTTCTTCTATTGAAGTAGGCAGTACAGATGAATCCGAAAATAAGCGCCTATTTTTGAAAGTAGAAGAAGGATTGAAAAAAGGGAATTTACAATATAGTGTATTTCGAGTTCCAACATTATATGGACCGTGGCAACCGTCCTTTATGATGTTTCATCAGCTTATTTTATCAGAATTAGTTGAAAAAGAGTGCCGTTGTACGATTGAGGAAAAGGGGAATGATTTACTTTACGTTGAAGATGTATGTGAATACTTATGGGAACATGGAACGAACGGGGCGCATCTTGGTATATACAATTTACTTAGTGGTAAACAGTCATTATGGGAAAAAGGTATGAATCTTTTACGCGCGGATGATAAAGTAAATAAAAATAACAGCGAAGTAAGAGATGAGGCTATCGAAGTAATTTCGATAAAAAGAAATACTCCGTTAGAATACGGTTTAAATAAGCAACTGGCACACATGAAAAAATATAAAGAGTTATACGAAGGGTAGTACGCGTGTTACACTATTGTATGTGAAAGTTTTAATGGAGAGGAAGAGTATAATATGAACGAAAAAAGCATGCAGTTTTTACAAATCGCAATGAAGCATTTACCGGAAGCAAAGGCAATTTTAGATGATAATGGAATTGCACTTGATATGGAGAAGGCACAGCCGGTGTTAGAGTTGTTAATGAAAGTTATGAACGAAGCTTACGAGCTTGGGAAAGCAGATAAAGAATAAAAAGCATCTTTTTAAGATGGAAGAGAGGCCCGAACCGTGGATAGAAGCGGTCAGGGCCTTTTTTATTCTCGCCTGGGGGAAAACCAGAGATATGAAGAGGATAAAGGAAAAGTAGTGAGGAGAACTGTCTAGTTTAGAAGGAAAGCAGATAAAGAATAAAAAGCATCTTTTTAAGGTGGAAGAGAGGCTCGAACCGTGGATAGAAGCGGTCAGGGCCTTTTTTATTCTCGCCTGGGGGAAAACCAGAGATATGAAGAGGATAAAGGAAAGGTAGTGAGGAGAACTCTCTAGTTTAGAAGAAAAGCAGATAAAGAATAAAAAACATCTTTTTAGATGGAAGAGAGGCTCGAACCGTGAACAGAAGGGTTTGAGTCTTTTTATATTTGAGAGGTATGTTTCTGTTTCTTTTAATGAAAAATAAAGTGGATAATGCGTTAGCTTTCTGTTTTATGCGAAATATATTCTAGACAAAAATACATTTATGTTTTAAAATTAGTACCAAGTCATAATAATTGATATAAAACGGAGGGCTGCGATGTGAACGTGGGCATTTTAGGGATCGGAAGATATGTGCCAGAAAAAGTAGTCACAAATCACGATTTAGAAAAAATAATGGATACATCCGATGAATGGATTCGTACGAGAACGGGAATTGCAGAAAGACGCATTGCCGATGATACAATAGATACTTCATATATGGCCGTAGAGGCTGCAAAAAAAGCACTTGAAGATGCAGGGGTTAGCGGAGAAGATATCGATCTTATTTTAGTGGCGACAGTAACACCAGATCGTGCGTTTCCAGCAGTAGCTTGTGTCATTCAAGAAGCGATTGGAGCGAAACATGCAGCTGCAATGGATGTAGGTGCAGCATGCGCTGGTTTTATGTACGGAATGATTACAGCGCAGCAATTTATTCAAACGGGGACTTATAAAAACGTATTAGTAGTTGGTAGTGATAAGCTATCTAAAATTGTAGACTGGAATGATCGAAATACAGCGGTATTATTTGGAGACGGAGCCGGTGCTATCGTAATGGGAGCAGTTTCAGAAGGAAGAGGCGTTCTATCTTTCGAATTAGGAGCAGACGGAAGCGGCGGTAAGCATCTATATCAAGACGAGTATGTTATGATGAATGGCAGAGAAGTCTTTAAATTTGCCGTTCGTCAACTTGGTGAATCTTGTCTTCGCGTGCTGGATAAGGCTGGTCTTACAAAAGAGGATGTGGATTTCTTAGTACCGCATCAAGCGAATATTCGTATTATGGAATCTGCAAGAGAGAGATTAAATTTACCACAAGAAAAAATGAGTATGACAATTGAAAAGTTTGGTAATACATCAGCTTCTTCAATTCCAATTGCAATGGTAGAGGAATTGCAAAATGGACGTATTCAAGATGGTGATTTAATTATACTTGTTGGTTTTGGTGGCGGATTAACATGGGGAGCAGTCGCTCTTCGTTGGGGTAAATAAGGACTGAGAGAAAAAAAGGAGTGTATTTTGTATGGAAAAAAAGAGGGTCGTAATTACAGGACTAGGAGCTGTTACACCGGTCGGAACAGATGTTGAAACAGCATGGGAAAACATTAAAAAGGGTGTATCTGGAATCGGACGACTTACAAGAATTGATCCGGAACTATTTCCAGCAAAAGTAGCAGCAGAAATTAACGACTTTGAAGTCGAGAAATATATTGATAAAAAAGAAGCGCGCCGTATGGACCGCTTTACACAATATGCAGTAGCAGCAGCGAAAATGGCAGTTGCAGATGCAAAGCTTGAAATTACAGAAGAAAACGGACCTCGAATTGGTGTATGGATTGGATCAGGTATTGGCGGTATGGAAACATACGAAGAACAATTTAAGATTTTTACTGAGAAAGGCCCACGCCGCGTGAGCCCATTCTTCGTACCGATGATGATTCCGGATATGGCAGCAGGTCAAGTATCAATCGCAACAGGAGCAAAAGGAATTAACACTTGTTCTGTAACGGCTTGTGCATCTGGTGCAAACTCAATTGGTGATGCATTTAAAGCAATTCAGCGTGGTGATGCTGATGCAATGATTACAGGCGGAGCAGAAGCACCGCTAACAAGTATGGCATTCGCAGGATTTAGCTCAGCGAAAGCATTAACATTTAATGAAGACCCAGCAACGGCTTGCCGTCCATTTGATAAAAACCGTAGCGGTTTTGTAATGGGTGAAGGCTCAGGTATTCTAATTCTTGAAGAATTAGAGCACGCATTAGCGCGTGGTGCTCACATTTACGCGGAAATTGCTGGTTATGGTGCAACTGGAGATGCGTTCCATATTACAATGCCTGCTCCTGGTGGTGAAGGCGGAGTGCGTGCAATGCGTCAAGCTTTAGCTGATGCAGGCCTACAGCCAGAAGATATTGATTACATTAATGCGCATGGTACAAGTACGGATGCGAATGAAAAATATGAAACGATGGCAATTAAAGAAACTTTCGGTGAGCACGCGTATAAAGTAGCGATTAGCTCAACGAAATCAATGACAGGTCACTTATTAGGAGCAGCTGGTGCTGTTGAAGCGATTTTCTCTATTAAATCAATTACAGACGGAGTAATTCCGCCAACAATTAACTATGAGACACCAGATCCAGAATGTGACTTAGATTACGTACCGAATCAAGCGAGACACCAAGAAGTAAATGCAGTATTAAGTAACTCATTAGGATTTGGTGGTCATAACGCAGTGTTAGTATTTAAATCGTATAAATAATAGATGAAATAAGGAGTTTTTTCGCAATATATTGCGAAAAAACTCCTTATTTATTTTTACGCCTTTTTCTCCTGTAGCATATACATAAGAAAAAGGAGGGATAAAGATGGGGATTGTTGAAACAGCTGAATGGCTACATTTATATTATGGGCGGCCAGAAAAACTTTGTGAGAAATTTACGAAGTATATTCCGTTGCCAAAAGAAAGGTTGTATCGCTTTTTAATTTCAAAAGGGATGTATCGCCCGATTATGCGCGGAGAAAAGGAAATTAAAGAATTAGAGGAAAAGGAAATTTGGAAAGAATTGAGCCTGGAGTATGATAAACTGAAAAACTGGTTAAAAGGTCCAGATGTCCCTGTCTTTATTTTATTATCAGATTCCTATAATCGAACTGTACAAGAAGAGTATAACGGTAGGGCTGGATTATCTATGCGTCATGTTATTTTCTTATTCGTATGTGGACGGAATTCGGTAGAAGAATTAAAAGTGTTATTAGCGCATGAATATCATCACATATGCAGGTTACATCAAATTGAGACGAAAGAAACAGAATATACATTACTTGATACGATGATTATGGAAGGGCTAGCTGAACAAGCAGTAACAGAAAGGTATACAGAAAAAAACAATGCACCGTGGACGGCGTATCTTTCAAAGGAAGAGGCTATTTATTATTGGAAAAATATTGTACATGAAAGAATAAGTATAAAACGAGGAACAAGGGAACATGACATCTTATTAAATGGCTTTCACTCTTATCCGAAGATGCTTGGCTATGCGCTTGGATTTCATATTGTCAAAGATTGTGTAACTTTGGAAGGAGAAGATACACTTTCTTTATTATCTATAGATGCAAAAGAAATATTGAATAAAGCAAGTACATTTCATATATAAAAAAACAGGAGTTCTATTTCCTGTTTTTTTAGTATTAATAGAAGAAAAAATAATAATTAGAATATATTTCCTCAAGTGGAATAAAGTTAAGCAAAAATGAACATAATGATTGGTACAAACAGTAGTGAAGTGAGGGGTAGTGAATGTTATATCTACATGATGTATGGGTAAATTGGTTTGAAGGTGAAGAAAATGGGTATAACGTTTGTCATTTTTACGAATGGCGGAAAGATGATACGATTGAGCTATTAGATCAAGTGCCATTATTAAAAGTAGATGCCACATTATATCATTACATCGAGAACGAATTGTTAGAGCTTCCGCAAAAAATGCTGGAAGACGTACATCATAAGGCTTATATTCGTAAAAATCATGAACGTTTGCAGCAAGAGTATTGCTTTGTTGTTACAGATGGAAAAGGAATTATTGCGATTGACACAATTGGTTACAATGTACCAATTCGCAAAAGCAGACTTATACCACGCCAAGAGCAGATGGTATATGAGATGGTAGAAAACGTACAAGCAGAAAAGTATGAGTTCCAAGTAGAAGAAACAGAAAAAGAACATCACATTTTATCACCATCGCCTTTCATTATGAATGGCTTGACTCGTAAAGAAAGACAGCTAAAACAATTATTATTTATGGCGTTAGATCAATTACATACAACGAAAAATACAGCAGAAATTCGCTATTGGTTCACAGAGTGGGATCCATCAGCATATGGAATGGTTCAACATATGGAATTTGAAGATATTTGGGTTAAGCTGTATGATGAAGCGAAAACAGGCTGGTCTGATAAGCATGAACAATTATGCGAGCGTCTCGTAAAAGGACAGCCATTTTTTGAAAAGTTATGGGAAATGGAAAATGAGCAAAAGGTAAATTAAAAAACCGCCAATTGGCGGTTTTTTAATTTTGTAGTAATCCAGCTCCAGCGGCAAGAATGTTCGGTGGCTTCGCGCCTTCCTGCGAGGCAAAAAGCGCCTCTACGTCAGGAGCTCCATCCCCCTCACATTCTAAACGAGCCGCCTCCACCTTATATGTAATCCAGCTCCAGCGGCAAGCTCTTCGTGTCTAAGAACCTTCCGCATAAGAAGGAAAAAAGCTCCTTTTATGCGAAAGAACCTTAGCCAGTCAGAGCTGAACGAGCCGCTTCCACTTTATATGTTACCTACGTTTTCTGCTTAGTCCCATTGCGTTTTCTACTTTGCGTAGTTGTTTGAATGCAACGCGGTTTGCTTTTTCTGCACCTTTGTCTAGAATTTCGTCTAGTTCTGGTGAGTTGATTAGTTCGTTATATTTGTCTTGGATTGGACGAATTGCTTCTACGACTACTTGCGCTAGGTCGCCTTTGAAGTCGCCGTATCCTTTTCCTTCGTACATTGCTTCAATTTCTTCAACTGTTTTTCCAGAGAATGAAGAGTAGATTGTTAATAAGTTAGAGATACCAGGTTTGTTTTCTTTATCAAATTTCACAATACCTTCAGAGTCAGTAACAGCACTCTTAATTTTCTTTTCAATTGTTTTTGGTTCATCAAGCATACTGATCATTGATTTTGGATTCGGATCAGATTTACTCATTTTCTTCGTAGGTTCTGTTAATGACATAACGCGAGCGCCTACTTTTGGAATACGAATTTCAGGAATTGTGAACACTTCACGGAAGCGTTTGTTGAAACGCTCTGCTAGGTCGCGTGTTAATTCCATATGTTGCTTTTGGTCATCACCAACTGGTACGATTTCAGTGTTGTAAAGTAAAATATCAGCAGCCATTAATGGTGGATACGTAAGTAATCCAGCTGGAACTGAATCTCTACCCGAAGCTTTATCTTTATATTGCGTCATACGTTCTAATTCTCCAACGTAAGCAACAGATTGCATGATCCATCCTAATTGAGCGTGTGCTGGTACTTCTGATTGTACAAATAAAGTAGCTTTTTCAGGATCGATGCCGCATGCTACATAAAGTGCAGCAAGACTGCGGATGTTTTTACGAAGTCCGACGGGATCTTGAGGTACTGTAATCGCATGTTGGTTTACAATACAGAAATAACAGTCGTGTTCATTTTGAAGCTCTGTAAACTGCTTCATTGCGCCTAAATAGTTTCCAAGTGTAATCGTTCCACTTGGCTGAATACCAGAAAAGATAACTGACATAAGTAATTCCTCCTAAAATTGAATGCGTGATGGGGGGGGAGAGAAGGCAAACAAAAAAGCCCATTCATCCCAAAAACTATAGGGACGAATGGACCGCGGTACCACCCTAATTATTTCACTACTGTGAAATCTCTCTAATCCATAATAACGTTAGGATATAACGCCAAAGCCTACTACTTTCGGTTCGGTTTGGTGCTCAAAAGCCCATTCCATACTGTACAATTACTTGTTCACACCAACCACAAGCTCTCTGAAATTGCCTCAATATGTACTCTTCTTTATCATCGCATACATATAAATTTATTTATTGTTACTTGAGCTCTTTTAATATGAAAGAACTAAAGTTTTATAACAAAATGTTTTGCTGATTATTATATCATATGGGATAGTGTTTGCAAACTACATCAAAATAGTAAAGCTAATAAGGGTCGAGAACAACCCAAGGAAGATACCTGTAATACAAATTGGATATGTCCATTTGAATGAATATGTTTTATAAATACGTTCTTTCTTATCTGTAGGTTCCTCGACTTCTTCAATTAAAGAGTCAATCTTTTTGTTCGTACCAAATACTCTTTGGAATGCGTAAATGGTTACATTGAAAAAACCATTTTGAAATATGTATAAAAAACCGCCGATAAGAATAAAAAACAGTGCAATATAAAACAAAATGTTGACAAAGTTCAACAAAAATTGAGATGAAATGAGGAATGCGCCAATACTAGAAGCAATCATCGCTATAAAAATTAGTATACAAGTATGAAAAAAAACTTTATTCAAAATATTCCCCTCCGTCAAAATATTACTAGAATTATTATACTATAAAAGCTATAATAAGTACTAGGATTAATTTTTTGAAAATTATACGCAATTAAAGGTCTGATTTTAAGATGATGGTAGCAATGTTAATGTATCCCTTTACGAAAAATTTAAAATATAAATATTTTATTAAAAATTTTAACAAAAAAACAAAAAACTATATTCACAATTGTTATATTATATGTATAATGAAAATTGTAGAAACTTGGAGATTATTCTTTCAATTCTACTTTTTAACAAGTGAGGGTACAGGAAGTGCAATTAGGGGAGGCAACACAACATGAAGAAAAAGATACCGTTATTACTTGCATCAACTTTAACTGCAAGTATGTTGCTTAGCGCGTGTAGCTACCAAAAAGATGACGCAAAAGCAAAAGGGAAAGAGAACGCTACGAGTAGTAGTAACGGAAAACAGATTCTTAATTTAACAGAGTTATCTGAAATTCCGTCAATGGATGCATCATTAGCATCTGATTCTTCATCTTCTACAGCATTAAATAATACGATGGAAGGTTTATATCGTATTGGCAAAGACCAAAAGAGAATGCCTGGAGTTGCAGAAGATGTCGAAAAGCTAGATGATGGGAAGAAATACATATTTAAATTAAGAAGAGATGCGAAATGGTCGAATGGGGAACCTGTAACAGCTAAAGACTTTGTGTATTCATGGAAAAGAGCAGTAAATCCAGATACAAAAGCAACGTATTCATACATTATGTTCGATATTAAAAATGCAGAGAAAATTCATAAAAAAGAATTACCTGCTGACCAATTAGGTGTAAAAGCGATTGATGATTATACATTAGAAGTAGAATTAGACAATCCCGTTCCTTACTTTATCGATTTAACAGTTTATCCAGTATTTTACCCACTAAATGAAAACTTTGTAAAAGCACAAGGTGATAAATTTGGTTTAGAGGCAAATACAACATTATATAACGGTCCATTCGTTATGAGTGATTGGAAACATGAACAAAGTTTCCAATTCAAGAAGAATCCTTCATATTGGGATAATAAAACGGTTAAAATCGAAGAAATCAACTTTAATATTGTAAAAAATACAGCAACTGATGTAAATTTATATGAGACAAACGCGATTGATCGGGCGGCTTTAACGTCTGAATTTGTTGATAAGTTTAGAAAAAGCCCAGAGTTCCAAACAAGAAAAGAGGCAGGGGTTGCTTACTTAAGATTTAATCAAAGTAATCAGTACTTAAGTAATAAAAACTTAAGAAAAGCAATTTCAATGTCCTTTGACCGTGATAACATTGCAAAAGTTATTTTAAATAACGGCGCAATTGGAGCTTACGGATTTGTTGGAAAAGATTTCGCTGAAGGTCCAAATAAAAAAGATTTCCGAGCTGAAAATGGAAAGCTAGTTGAAACAAATCCAAAAGAAGCAAAAAAGCTTTGGGAAACAGCGAAGAAAGAGCTTGGAACTGATAAAATCGAACTAGAATTCTTAAACTTTGATAATGAAGATGCTAAAAAAGTTGGGGAATTCTTAAAAGGTGAGATGGAAAAGAACTTACCAGGTTTATCAATTAAAATTAAACAGCAACCATTCGCACAAAAAAATAAATTAGAAGATTCTCAGCAATATGATATTGCGTTTGGTATTTGGGGACCAGATTTCCCAGATCCAATCTCATATTTAGATATGTTTGTTACGAATGGTTCTCAAAATAAAACAGGGTATTCTAATCAGAAATATGATGAGTTAATCCTAAAAGCTAAAACAGATACAAAAGATTTACAAGCTCGCTGGGACAACCTTCTAGAAGTAGAGAAGATGTTAATTAAAGAGGATGCAGTTATCACTCCAATCTTCCAAAAAGGTTCAGCGTATGTAGTAAAAGGTGCCGTAAAAGATATTATCCCAATTAACTATGGTGGTAAATTAACTTACAAATGGGCATCTGTTGAACAAAAATAATCTTTTTTTTCCATCGTTTACAAGGGTATATGCCTATGATGGGCATATGCTCTTATTTTAAAAAAATAAAAGTAAGAATATTTTAAACTATCTTATTGCTTTTGAGAAAAACGGGGAGGTGCTTGACTATGGGACGTTATGTATTAAAACGTTTCGTGTACATGGCTTTGACATTATTTTTAATTACTACAATGACTTTCTTTTTGATGAAATTACTTCCGGGTTCTCCGCTTAAAAACCAGGAGAAGCTATCACCGGCACAAAAAGAAATCATTCTTGAAAAATACGGATTGAATGATCCGGTACCAGTTCAATATGCACGTTACTTAGGTAACTTAGCAAAAGGTGATTTAGGGGTATCATTCCAATATGATAACCGCCCGGTAACAGACATGATTGTGGATCGTATTGGACCATCAGCCCAATTAGGTTTACAAGCGATTATATTAGGAACATTTATCGGTTTAATTTTAGGTATTGTTGCCGCACTTCGTAATAATACGTGGGTAGATTATAGTGCAACAGTTATTTCGGTACTCGGAATGTCGGTACCATCATTCGTATTCGCCGCATTACTGCAATATTTCGTAGGGGTAAAACTAGGCTGGTTCCCAGTAGCATTCTGGAAAGGACCAGAGTTTACTGTAATGCCTACAATTGCATTATCGATGGGAGTTATCGCGACAATCGCACGTTTCTCTCGTGCAGAATTAATTGAAGTTATGCAAGCCGATTACATTTTAACAGCGAAAGCGAAAGGAATTAGCCAAGGCGTTATCATTGTCAAACATGCACTTCGTAACGCGTTAATTCCAGTTGTAACAATTTTAGGACCAATGGTTGCGGCATTAATTACAGGAACACTTGTTATCGAGCAAATTTATGCTGTACCAGGACTTGGGGAACAATTCGTTAAATCGATTACTTTAAATGACTATACAGTTATTATGGGAACTACGATTTTCTATAGTGCGATCTTCATTTTAGTTATTTTCATTGTCGATATTTTATACGGAATTATTGATCCTCGTATTCGTTTAGCGGGAGGGAAAAAATGATGAAAGATGTACAAAAATTATCTCCAGATTTATTTCAACAAGCCAATCAAAATAATGTTGATAATGAAGTCATTGCCCGTCCAAGCTTAACGTTTTGGCAAGATGTAAGAAGACGTTTATTCCAACATAAAGGTGCGATGCTTGGCCTTGTATTGTTAGTTATCATTGCGCTATTAGCGATTTTTGGACCGATGGTAAGTAAACACTCGTATAAAGAGCAAGATTTAGGTCGTGCGAAATTACCACCAAAAATTCCAGTTATTGAAAATGTTCATTGGTTACCATTTGACGGTACAGATCAATATGGTGTTGACCAATATGAAAAACGTGATATTAAAGAGTACTTCTGGTTTGGTACAGATGACCTTGGCCGTGACTTATGGACAAGAACATGGGAAGGTACACGCGTATCATTATATATCGCTCTTTTAGCGGCAGCAATTGACTTAGTAATTGGGGTTGCATACGGAGGTATTTCAGCATTCTACGGCGGTAGAGTAGATAACATTATGCAACGTATTATGGAGATTATTAACGGTATTCCATACTTAATCATCGTTATTTTAATGGTAATCATTATGGGATCTGGTATTTGGTCAATTACACTTGCGATGGCGATTACAGGTTGGATAGGGATGTCGCGTATTGTTCGTGGACAAATCTTAAAGTTAAAAAACCAAGAATATGTATTAGCATCTCGTACATTAGGTGCAACAAATACACAATTAATTGTGAAACATTTAATTCCAAACGTAATGGGACCTATTATCGTAATGACGATGTTTACAATTCCATCAGCGGTGTTTGGTGAAGCGTTCTTAAGTTTCATCGGTTTAGGAATTCAGCCACCATTTGCGTCACTAGGTTCTCTTGTAAATGATGGTTATAAATCTATTCAAACGTATCCGCATATGATGTTCATCCCTGCGGTTGTCATCAGTATATTAATTTTAGCGTTTAACTTAATGGCAGACGGATTACGCGACGCGTTAGATCCAAAAATGCGTAAGTAAAAGAGGGGAGAGGCAAAGATGAAAACATTGTTAGAGGTAAAAGATTTACAAGTCTCCTTTGATACACATGCAGGTGAAGTACAAGCTGTACGCGGCGTTACTTTTGATTTGAAAAAAGGAGAAACATTGGCGATTGTAGGAGAATCTGGTTCAGGGAAATCAGTTACTTCTAAAGCGTTAATGGGATTAATTCCGAATCCTCCTGGACGCATTAAAAATGGTGAAATCGTATTTGAAGGTCGTGACTTAACAAAATTAACAGAAAAAGAAATGCAGCAAGTACGCGGTAAAGATATTGCGATGATTTTCCAAGATCCAATGACATCATTAAACCCAACGATGACAATTGGAAATCAAATTATGGAAGGTCTAATTAAACACCAAGGGATGAGTAAAGCAGATGCACGTAAAGTTGCTTTAGAGTTAATTGACCTTGTAGGTATTCCAAATCCAGAAGCTCGTTTAAAACAATATCCTCACCAATTCTCAGGTGGTATGAGACAGCGTGTAGTTATTGCGATGGCGTTAGCTTGTAACCCGAAATTATTAATTGCCGATGAGCCGACAACAGCGCTAGACGTTACGATTCAGGCGCAAATTTTAGAACTTATGAAAGACATTCAGCAAAAAACAGAAGCAGCAATCATTTTCATTACGCATGACTTAGGTGTAGTAGCAAACGTTGCGGACCGAGTGGCAGTTATGTACGCTGGTAAAGTTGTTGAAATTGGAACTGTAGATGAAATTTTCTACAATCCGAAACATCCATATACTTGGGGTTTAATCGCATCTATGCCAAGTTTAGATGGTTCAGAAGAAGAGTTATATGCAATCCCTGGAACACCTCCGGATTTATTGAAGCCGCCAAAGGGAGATGCTTTTGCACCACGTAACCCACAGGCACTGAAAATTGATTTTGAAATGGACCCACCTTTATTTAAAGTAAGTGATACGCACTATGCGGCAACTTGGTTACTTCACGAGCAAGCTCCAGAAGTAAAACCGCCGGCAGTCGTTGAAAAACGCATTCTTCAAATGAAAGCAGGTGAACAACATGACTAAACAACGTGAGAAATTAATTGAAGTAAAAAATGTAAAGCAGCACTTCGACGTGAGTGGTGGTGTTGTCAAAGCGGTTAATGATATTTCATTTGATATTTACCGCGGAGAAACATTTGGTCTTGTAGGAGAATCAGGTTGTGGTAAATCGACAACTGGAAGAACGATTATTCGTTTATATGATGCAACTGCTGGTGAAGTGTTATTCGATGGTGAAAATGTACATGGTAAAAAATCACGCGCAGAGCTGAAGAAATTCAACCGTAAAATGCAAATGATTTTCCAAGATCCATATGCATCATTAAACCCTCGTATGACAGTAGGGGATATTATTGCAGAAGGTATCGATATTCACGGACTAGCGAAAAGTAAAAAAGAGCGCATGGACCGTGTTCATGAACTATTAAACACAGTTGGTTTAAATAAAGAGCACGCAAACCGTTTCCCACACGAATTCTCAGGTGGACAACGTCAGCGTATCGGTATCGCTCGAGCGCTTGCTGTAGACCCAGAATTTATCATTGCCGATGAGCCGATCTCAGCACTTGACGTATCGATTCAGGCGCAAGTTGTAAACTTACTGAAAAAGCTACAAAAAGAAAAAGGTTTAACATACTTATTCATCGCCCATGATTTATCAATGGTAAAATACATTAGTGACCGTATTGGTGTAATGTACCGTGGCCAAATCGTTGAGTTAACAACAAGTGATGAATTATATGCGAATCCAATTCATCCATATACGAAATCACTATTATCAGCGATTCCACTTCCAGATCCAGATTATGAGCGCAATCGTAAACGTATCGTATATGATCCATCACAGCATAATTATGGTAGTGAAGCACCAACAATGCGTGAAATTCGCCCAGGACATTTCGTACTATGTTCGGAAGCGGAGTACAAGAAATATAAAGAGATTTATCAATAAGAAAAAGAGCCATTCTTCTGTTATGGAAGGATGGCTCTTTTCTACTATATAAAAGAATTGTATACATTTGTCGGTCAGTCGATATATTTAAAGAATCGCCGATATAAATCTCATGTATCATTAGTGATATCCATATGCAAAATTACTGAACTTGAACAGAAACATTCTCCTCTTGTTCTTCAGGTTTAACAAGTGCATAACGCTCCCATGCTCTACTTTTCCAGCGGAAGAACATAATAATGGCACGTGTCCATTCGTCGATGGCGATTGCTAGCCAAATACCAACGAGCCCCATATCTAAATGAAAGGCGAAAAAGTAACCTAGTGGTAAACTCATTAACACCATAGAGAATGCACCGATTAAAACAGGATATTTTGCATCACCAGCTGCACGAAGCGAATTAATGATGACGATGTTCATCGTACGTCCCGTTTCAAGTAGTACACTTAGTAAAAGAACACTTGCGCCTAACCCGATAATGTGCGGATTATCTGTAAACAGTCCCATTAATTGTGTACGGAATGTAATAACGAGAGCGACCATACATAAAGTTACACCAATTGCCCATTTTACACTTTTCCACAAGCGTTCGTATGCTTCATCTTTTTCGCCACCACCAACGAGGCGGCCAATAATAATGGCTGTTCCCATACCAATTGCAATTGCAAATAAATAAGTGAACATGGAAATGTTAGTAGCGTATTGTCTAGCAGCTAATGATTCCGTTCCTAAGTACGTTGCGTAATAAAGGAAGACGATTTGACAAGCTTGATACATCACTTGTTCAAATGCAGATGGAATGCCAATTTTTAAAATTTTCCCAATGTATTCTTTGGATAAAGTGAAGTAATATTGTAATTTCACACGATATTCCATAACGCGGTATAGTAACCAGAAGAAAACAATAAGTGCGATCAATCGACTGATAGCGGAAGAAATTGCAGCCCCTTGTACACCGAGCTCAGGGAAACCAAATTTCCCGAAAATGAGTACGTAGTTTCCAACGATATGAATCATATTCATTCCGAGTGAAATAAACATCGCTTGCTTTGTAAAACCGTGTACACGGATAATTGCGGCTAATGAGTTAATAATAGCTTGTAGGAAGATGGCTCCTCCGACGATAGATAAGTAGTTTTGCGCATACGTTAGTACATCGCCTTGTAAGTTCATTGCGAGCATCATATGTTTCGAAAATAAAAGAAAACCAGCGCTTATAACGAGCCCAACTATTAAATTTAATGTGACGGCTAATGCTGATATTTTAGATGCTTCCATAAAGCGTTTGGAACCGAGGTATTGAGATACAACGATAGCAGCGCCGTTCCCGATGACTTCTAATACCAAAATCGCAATATGAAGATATTGATTCGCTGCACCAACCCCAGATACAGCATCGTCTGATAATGCACTTAACATGAAAGTATCAGCGATCCCCATTAACATAAAAAGAAAAACTTCTAGAAAAATAGGCCATGTTAATAAGAATAAACTTAATTTCTCAGTAGGCCCGTTTTTTGCCTGAATTGCTGCCATGTCCGTCCCCTCTTTACCGATATCTATTTTTAGCAAAATGTATCGTAACATACTTTCTTAACCTTTGCACTCATTTTAGCCTACATATTTTTATTATGAAGAGAGTGCTATTTTATGATAAAAACAAAAGGATAATTATACATAAAATATTATGAGATATAAAATTCGTTTTTCTCTGATAATTTAGAAAAGTGTAAAAAATATTATTTTTAACACTTTAGTATGAATAATCAGCAATATGAAACGTTTACAAAGGTATATTTTTTAACGGAAAATTTTAATGAAATAGAAATATAAATATACAAAAAATATATTTGTGTGTATAATATGAATTATTAGAACATATATATATTTCTTTTTGTTTGAAAATGAAAGGGTTAACATTTTTTTGGAGGGTGGAAGTATGAAAAAAAAGATACCAGTTTTTGTAGCATCAACAGTAGCGATGAGCATGATGTTAGGGGCATGTAGCTATCAAAAAGATGAATCGCAAGCAAACGCTAAAGGGGATAGCGGAAAAAGCGGTGCGAAGCAAGTTATTAACTTAATTGAAACACAAGAAATTCCAACGATGGATCCAGCGTTATCAGCTGATGCAGTTTCTTCAAGAGTAATGACTAATACGATGGAAGGCTTATACAGTTTAGGAAAAGATGATAAGCTAGTTCCTGGTGTAGCGAAGGAATTCAAAAAATCAGAAGATGGTAAAAAATATACATTTAAATTACGTGAAGACGCAAAATGGTCAAATGGTGAGCCTGTGACGGCAAAAGATTTCGTATATGCATGGCAAAGAGCGATTAACCCAGATACAGCTGCGAAATCAGCGTACATTATGTATGATATAAAAAATGCAGAGAAAATTAATAAAAAAGAGATGAGTCCGGATCAATTAGGGGTAAAGGCGATTGATGATTATATATTAGAAGTGGAATTAGATAATTCAATTCCATACCTTGTAGATTTAATGGTATATCCAATCTTCTATCCTGTGAATGAAAAGTTTGTGAAAGAGCAAGGTACGAAGTTTGGTTTGGAAGCGAATACAACTCTTTATAACGGGCCATTTACATTAAGTGATTGGCAACATGAACGTAGCTTTAAAATGACAAAGAGCGCGTCATATTGGGACAATAAAGAAGTGAAGATTGAAGAAGTAAACTTTAATATTGTAAAAGATACATCTACGCCAATTAACTTATATGAAACAAATGCAATTGATCGAGCGTCGTTATTAGCGGAGTTTATTGATAAATATAAAGGAAAACCAGATTTCCAAACAGTAGAAGATACATCTGTATTCTTCCTTCGTTTAAATCAAAAAGATCCAGCTTTAGCAAATAAAAATATTCGTAAAGCAATTTCACTTGCTTTTGACCGTAAGCCATTCGTGGATACATTATTAAATAACGGTTCTAAGCCAGCGACAGGATTAATTCCTGATAACTTCATTAAAGGACCAGATAAAAAAGATTTCCGTGCTGTAAACGGGGATATTGTAAAACCAAACGTGAAAGAAGCGAAGAAATATTGGGAAGCTGGTAAAAAAGAACTTGGTAAAAATGAAATCGAATTAGAATTATTAAATGAAGATGTAGAGTTATCAAAGAAAACTGGTGAATATTTAAAAGGTGAATTAGAAAAGAATTTACCAGGTTTAACAGTAAAAATTAAACAACAACCATTCGCACAAAAACTAAAATTAGAAGATGCGGGCGATTATGTCATGTCATTCTCTGGATGGAGTGCGGACTTCCCAGATCCAATTACATATCTTGATATGTTTGTAACAGATGGGTCACAAAATAAGATGAAGTACTCTAATCCAAAATACGATGAAATCATTATGAAGGCGAAAAAAGATGGAAGCGATGTAAATGCTCGTTGGAAGAACTTATTAGAAGCAGAAAAAATGTTACTTGATGATGCTGCGATCGTTCCAGTATATCAACGTGGTAGAGCATATTTACAAAGAGATTCAATTAAAAATATGTATAACCATAAATATGGCGGCGATTTAAGCTTTAAATGGGCGTCAGTAGAGAAATAAGAAAAAAAAGCAGGTGATCACCTGCTTTTTTTAATACGTTCGTTTCTTATAAATGCCTTTTCCGCCAACTTGGTTCCAGCCAGATTGTACATCCAAACTTTTGTTAACAAACTTCATTTTTTCTTTTCCACCAAAGAGCTTTTCGCCGATGCTATTTGTAATGACACCAATCAATGCTGTTATTCCGATGATGAGGGCAGCAACCGTAATAAAATCAATAAAAAAAGCAATCATTTGAAAACTCCCCCTTTGCCTGTCTGTATGTTTATTGTATGAGATAAAAAATGAAAAAGAAAGAAATGTCAGAAAAATATTTAATTTACTTTAGAAATCATGTAGACAGGAGGGAGGATATTTGTTAAAATAAGAACAAATGTTCCTTTTTATTCTCATTTGTATAGTCTTACATTTCTTAATTGATTTATCAAGAAAAAGTAAGAAAACGTTCTCTTTTTCATAGGGAAGATTATAGATAAATAACTATATATTATATGAAAAATCTATGGGAAGTGAGTAGTAAAAGGGTTGAAAGTTATTGTTAAAGTACAGCTGAAATGAGCGTAATCATGTTACATAGCAGTGAAATACACGGGAGAGTTTTCTCAACTAGCAGGAAATTTACTGTATATTTCTTGCAAAATCTATTGTATAATGATTATAGAAGTTACTTATTAAAAGTAATTGTTGTTTATTATAAGTTGTTGCTTACATGAAATGTGATTTTTGTACTTTTCAATAAGACAAGTTATCACGAAAAATTGCTGAAGTTAGAAATTAAAACTGTATTTAGTACAGAATTTGTACTCTTTAAGGAGAGTGAGCTTTGTATGGTAACATTATATAGTTCTCCAAGCTGTACGTCTTGTAGAAAGGCGAAATTATGGCTAGAGGAAAATCATATTCCCTATACAGAACGTAATATTTTCTCAGATCCATTAACGATTGAGGAAATTAAAGAGATTTTACGTATGACAGAAAGCGGAACGGATGAGATTATTTCTACTCGTTCGAAAGTTTTCCAAGAATTGAATGTAAACTTAGAGTCTTTACCACTTCAAGATTTATATAAGATGATTCGTGACTATCCAGGGATTTTACGTCGTCCAATTATGATTGACGAGAAACGCCTTCAAGTTGGTTACAACGAAGACGAAATTCGTCGTTTCTTACCACGTACAGTAAGAACGTTCCAATTACGTGAAGCACAACGTCTTGTAAATTAATTATAATAATATGAAAACCTTCTACCTATTATATAGTAGAAGGTTTTTTTTAATGTTTCACATTGCGTAATCGAACTTGTTGTACAATAAAGCCGATGCATAAAATAGTGAAAATGAACAAATAAGGAATGCTTGCAGTGAAACTTGGATTGTTATGAAAAAAGGTTGCAAGTCTGTCTTCATGTGTAACCATTTTTCCTGCAGTATAGGCAAGAATTGCTGCACCGCAATAAATGAGGAATGGAAATCGCTCCATAAGTATTAAAATAAGTTTGCTGCCCCAAATAATAATCGGGATAGAAATGAGTAAGCCGATTATGACGAGTAAAAATCTCCCGTGAGCTGCACCTGCAATGGCAATAACATTATCAAACCCCATAACGAGATCCGCGAAAACAATTGTCCGCACAGCTTGAAATAAAGTTGTTTTTCCTTGAATAGAAGAAAGATCGTTGCTATTATCGGTTAATAAATTGACTGCAATTAATGTAAGTAAAACCCCGCCAATCAATTGTAGAAATGGAATGTCGAGTAAATAGACAGCTAGTATAGTAAGGACAATTCTTAGTACAATCGCTAAAAGAGTACCGATCAAAATAGCCTTATTTCGTTTCGATTCAGGTAAATTTCGGCTAGCTAGTGCGATGACGATTGCATTGTCACCACCTAATACAACATCGATACCGACAATCATTAGTACGGATGTTAAAAACTCTAAGTCCATTCGTCTGCCTCCATTTATGATGTTTTAATAAGCGAACTATATGTATGTGATGAAGAAAGTTGTTGTTAAATAATCTCTTCTAATAGAAGTTTCACTTTATTACAGTGTACGGGGGAATGTGGAAATGTATGTCCAAATTTTTTGTAAGTAAGAAATCGCTATAATAATATATTTACGTAGTTGATCGAGTAAAGATAGGCATATAACTATTTTTGTAAAATAAATCGATTTTATTTCCATTCTGGAGAATCTTATCATAAAATGAGAGTACAAGAATCTATTGATTTGTCATATGAGTGGGGAATCCCTTCATAACAATTCTAAGCAGGAAGGGAGAGTTGTATTTTGGATATTGAAAGAATTAATGATCATACGATGAAATTTTTTATTACGTACATTGATATAGAGGATAGAGGATTTAATCGTGAAGAGATTTGGTATGATCGCGAACGAAGTGAAGAGCTCTTTTGGGAGATGATGGACGAAGCTCGTGATCATGACGATTTCTTTATTGATGGGCCGTTATGGATTCAAGTGCAAGCAGTCGATAAAGGGATTGAAGTACTTGTCACGAAAGCAGAGCTTTCAAAGGACGGGCAAAAGCTGGAACTACCGATAGGGGTAGACAAAATTATAGATATTCCTCTAGATGAAGGCATCGAATCATTATTCCAGCAAGAATTAGTCGAAGAGGTAGAAGAACAAACAGGAACAAACTTTAATGAAGATGGTACGTTTGGCTTTTTAATTAAGTTTAATGATTTTGAAGATGTCATTTCATTAAGTCATCGTCTTATCTTTGAAGATATAAAAGATGAGCTGTATTCATTTGAGAACCGCTATTATGTATATGTGGAATTCGATGAAGTGCTACATGATGAAGAAGAAATCGATCGTATTTTAAGTATTATTTTAGAATATGGAGAAGAATCAACTTTAACAATTCATCGTGTAAGTGAGTATGGAAAACAAATTGTGAAAGAGCATGCGCTTGAAACGATTCGCAATAATTTTCCTGCTAAAACGTAGGCCGATTTCTGTAGTATGAAATCGGCTTTTTATATGAAGAATAGGAAAGCTTTCTTAGTTAGGAGGTAAGAGATGAAAAATACGTTAAAGCTGATTTTCTTTATACTGCTATTGTTCGCATTATTTGTTTCGTTACGTATGTTTATTGATGTAGCATTTTATTCAGATGTGATTGGGATAAAAGATGTTTCGGTTTTAGGTATTATTAGTATTTTATTTACAGTATCTGCGTTTTTAATTGGTTGCGTTATTTTCTTAGAGAACCGTCATCCGTCAAAAACACTTACATGGCTCATTGTGTTAGGTATTTTTCCGGTATTTGGATTCTTCGCTTATTTATTATTCGGACAGAACTTTCGGAGGAAGAGAATGTTCCAAAAGAAGGCGTTGCTCGATGAACAAGCGTTTTTACAATATAAGGGGCATGAAGATTACGAAGAACGGATTTTACGCAATCATAAGCATCAAGAGCTGTTATTTCGTTTAGCGGATCGCTTAGGCGCTTTAAATATTTCATTTCAAACTGAAACGAGAACATTAACAAATGGAGATGAAACGTTTCAGGCCATTTTAGATGGATTAAAACGAGCGAAACATCACATTCATATGGAATATTACATTGTGCGTGATGATAAGCTTGGAACGGAAATTAAAGATATTTTAATACAAAAATCAAAAGAGGGCGTAGTCGTTCGTTTTTTGTATGATGCGGTTGGAAGTTTTAAATTATCAAAATCGTATATTGAAGAATTAAACGATGCAGGAGTCGAAATGATTCCGTTCTTCCCTGTACGCTTTCCGATTTTAAACGATAAAATTAATTATCGAAATCATCGAAAAATCGTTATTATTGATGGAAAAGAAGGCTTTGTAGGTGGATTAAATATTGGTGATGAATATTTAGGGAAGGATAAGTACTTCGGCTTTTGGCGAGACACACATTTATATTTGCGTGGTGAAGCTGTACAAAGTTTGCAGCTTATTTTCCTTCAAGATTGGTTTTATATGACTGGTGAGGCTGTGCTAGCCCCTGAATATTTACAAGCGAAAGCAGTTGAGGGGGAGCATTGGGGAGGCGTGCAGCTTGTTGCAGGTGGGCCTGATAATAAATGGGAAACGATTAAGCATTTATATTTTGCCATGATTGCTTCTGCTCGGAAATCCATTTGGATTGCAACGCCGTATTTTATTCCGGATGATGATATTTTATCCGCATTAAAGGTTGCTGCACTTGCTGGTATTGATGTTCGTTTATTAATGCCGAGTAAACCGGATAAGCGTACTGTCTTTTACGCATCGAGATCTTACTTCCCAGAGCTTTTAGATGCAGGTGTAAAGATATATGAATATGAAAAAGGTTTTCTTCATAGTAAAGTTGTCATCGTCGATTCTGATTTAGCTTCAATTGGGACAGCTAATATGGATATGAGAAGTTTTCATTTGAATTTTGAAGTAAATGCCTTTTTATATGATACAGATAGCATTCGAAAACTTGTTCAAGACTTTAAAGATGATTTAGAAGAATCAAGTGAAATTCATGTTGATCATTTTCATAAAAGACGTCTTCATAGACGAATTGTTGAATCAACATACCGCTTATTATCACCTTTATTATAAAAAGAGATGTCCGAAATTGGGATATCTCTTTTTTAAAAGGAATTTGTAACAAATTGTAGAATATAAGGAGCTGAAAGGGTGTGATTACGATATTTATCGCTAAAAGAGAAAACGGAGAGAAAATTCATTTACTCTATAATTGTAATGAAAAGCTTTTGCGCCGTATGCGTCAACAAGAACGATTCTTTTGTGTAGCTTGTGGAAAGGAAGTGCAAATGAAATTAGGGAAACAAAAAAGTTGGCATTTTGCTCATAAAAAAGTGGATTCATGTCTTGCCTTTTATGAAGCGGAATCAACGTATCATATGCACGGTAAAGAATTGTTATATAGATGGTTCAAGCGTCAAAACTTTCAGGTGGATATAGAGTACTACCTTCCAGAAATTAAGCAACGACCAGATGTTTTTGTAGAGAGGGCGGGCAGAAAAATTGCAATTGAATACCAATGTGCAAACCTCGCTATAGAGCAGCTGTACAAAAGAACATATTCGTATTGGCAAGCTGGTATACAGGTCATTTGGATCGTTGGTGGAAATCAATTGAAAAAGCAATCTGCATATTGGATGAAATTTTCCTCACTTATGGCTTTCTCCTTACAATCTTATCCTCAGCCACTTCTTATTTTCTTCTGTCCGAAACAAAAATCATTTATGAAATGTGCATTTGTCACTCCCTTTTCTACAAATGTCTTTTTCTCACATACTATATATTTACCAACTGATACGACTACTTTTGAAATGCTTTTTTCTCCCGTTCCTTTCGGGAAAGAAAGATTGGGTGAAGAGTGGAAGAAGAGAAAGAACTACTTCCGCAAAAATGCCCTGCCGATTTGGAATTATAATTATAAGTCATTATTACGCCTCTTATATCAATTTAAATGTACCCCAGCAAGCTTTCCTTCTGAAATTGGTGTTCCACTCCCTTCTGCATTTGCTTTACAAACAAACCCATTTATATGGCAAGCTTTTCTATATATGAAGTGTATAGGGAAGCTTGCAGTGGGAGAGTGTATTTCTCTTCAATACGTGTGTAGTTATGTAAAAAGGTATACGAAAAGGCGGATACTTCCGTACTTTTCAAAGCATATATGGAAAGTGGCAGTTACTGAATATATGACATTTTTATGCTATATAGGTGTTTTGCGTAAAGTGGGAACTTATACGTACCGGAAAATAAGGGATGTCATGATGTTAAAAACAGAGGAGGAGATTATAAAACATGATGAGATTTGCTTAATACATGCGCTATCTTTATTTGAGGCAAATTTTAACATGAGAGGAGGAAAAGGGGATATAATAAAGAATGATTGTGAAGGAATTACATAAGAAAAAAACGAATTGTACTTAAGTAGAGATATTTAAAGGAGGGCTTAAAGAATGTCTGAACAAAACAAAGCGAAAGCATTACCAGATCGCAACGAGATTGAAGAAGCAAGTACGTGGCGATTAGAAGATATTTTCCAAACGGATGCAGAATGGGAAAAAGAATTTCAAGCTATTAAAGAGCTATTGCCGAAGTTAACTGAATTTAAAGGGAAACTTGGTGACTCTGCGGACAATTTACTTGAGGCATTGCAATATGAAGATGAAATTTCAATGCGATTAGGTAAGTTATATACATATGCTCATATGCGTTACGATCAAGATACAACAAACTCTGTATATCAAGCATTAAATGATCGCGCAACAAATTTATATTCACAAGTATCTAGTAGCACAGCGTATATTGTTCCTGAAATTTTATCGATTTCAGAAGATACACTGCAAACATTCTTGAAGGAAAATAGAGATTTAAGTGTATATGAACATGCATTAGAAGAAATTACACGTCAACGCCCGCACGTATTATCAGAAGCTGAGGAAGCTTTATTAGCGGAAGCATCTGAAGTAATGAGTTCATCAAGCAATACATTCGGTATGTTGAATAACGCGGATTTAAAATTCCCATCTATTAAAGGGGAAGACGGAGAAGAAATAGAAATTACACATGGCCGTTACATTCAGTTTTTAGAAAGTGATGATCCTCGTGTTCGCAAAGATGCATTTAAAGCTGTATATGAAACGTACGGAAAATTTAAAAACACATTCGCAAGTACGTTAAGTGGAGCAGTAAAACGTAATAATTTCAATGCGCGTGTTCGTAAATATGATTCTGCTCGCCAAGCTGCATTGAGCAATAATAATATTCCGGAAGCAGTATACGATCAACTCGTTGAAACAGTAAATGACAACTTACATTTATTACACCGTTACATCGATATTCGTAAGCGTGCACTAGGACTTGATGAGCTTCATATGTATGATTTATATACACCACTTGTACCAGAAGTGAAAATGAATGTGAAATACGAAGAAGCGCAAGACCTTTTATTAAAATCTTTAAACGTACTTGGTGATGAATATGTTGATATTTTGAAAGAGGCATATGAAAATCGCTGGGTAGATGTGTATGAGAATAAAGGAAAACGAAGCGGGGCATATTCATCTGGTGCATATGGAACAAATCCGTATATTTTAATGAACTGGCATGATAATGTAAATAATTTATTTACACTTGCTCATGAGTTTGGTCATTCGGTGCATAGTTACTATACAAGAAAAACACAACCGCACGTATATGGTGATTATTCCATCTTCGTAGCAGAAGTGGCATCTACTTGTAATGAAGCGCTTCTAAATGATTATTTATTAAAAACGACAGAAGATAAGAAAGAGCGTCTATATTTATTAAATCATTATTTAGAAGGGTTCCGTGGTACTGTATTCCGTCAAACGATGTTTGCAGAGTTTGAACATATTATTCATAAGAAAGTACAAGAAGGACATGCTGTTACGCCAGACATGCTAACGGAAATTTACTACGATTTAAATAAGAAATATTTCGGTGACGCTTTAGTAATCGATGAAGAGATTGGTTTAGAATGGTCTCGTATTCCACACTTCTACTACAACTATTACGTATATCAATACGCAACAGGATTTAGTGCAGCGACAGCTCTATCTAAACAGATTTTAGAAGAAGGACAACCAGCAGTAGAACGTTATATTAACGAGTTCTTAAAAGCAGGAAGCTCTGATTATCCAATTGAAGTGCTGAAAAAAGCAGGAGTAGATATGGCATCTCCTGAACCAGTAAAAGAGGCACTACAAGTATTTGAAGAGAAATTAAATGAATTAGAAGCATTATTATTTGAAGAAAAGTAATGAAAAAAGACGAGGGATTGTATCCTCGTCTTTTTTGTTGAATAGATTTAATGTCGATATTTGTTGAAAAAAAGATGAATTTCTTTATTTTTTCTAACTGAAAGGATAGCTTTACGGCTGATTTTTGAACTTAAAACCCTTTGAATCGTTTTTTATAATTGAAATAAGAGAGTGTGATAACGATGATTCCGAATAAAAGAGGTAAGGCAATAATTTTAGGAAAAGCTTGTAGTAGAGAGAGGATGTACAAGAAAAAAGAAACGATGACAGCTAGAAAGAGAAGAGCAATATAAGATTTTTTCATAAATAAACCCCCTAAATGACCTTTTTTATAGCTTATTCAAAAATGAAAACGTTTAGAATGTGACAAAAGTGTGAAATTCGACAAAAGGGGTTGTCATCTGACGTCGAATCTTGTAATATAATAAGCGTGAACGAATTCACATACAAACATATACCCCTTTGTTTGAACGTGAAAATTTCTCCCATCCCCTTTAATATTTTTATAAGCCGTAAAGAAAAAGACCTGGTGTTTACACCAGGTCTTTTTCTTTTGCTATCCATTTCCAATAACGTTCGCATTTTACTTCAATCATTTGTACTTTTCGTTTCAGTTGTAATTTTTTTAGTTCGCGCTCAATTTCTTGCTGCGGACAGTCATAAATAAATGCTACTTCTTTTGAAGATATAAATTGTGTTGCTTCTAGTAGCACTTCTAAAGGTGGTAATGGTTCTGGCTCAATTTCACATTTTACAAGTTCTTTCAATAATTGTACGTATACATCGTAGGAATAATTTCCAGCGATTTTAATACCTTCTTCATCTGAGTTCGCATGAAAAAAGACGAGGGAAGGTATTTCTGTAATATGCATTTCATTCGTGAATTTCAAGTCACATTGGAAAGCTTTTTTTGCACTAGCAGAATGTAGATCTTTTTTAAATTCTTCTACATCAATATTGCTATCTCTCGCACATGCAAGTAATAGTTCGCAATCAGGGTTTGATACATTTTCAAGGAAAATGTATTCTTGGAGTTTTCGCAAAAACTTCGAACCTGCTTTTCGGCCTTGCAACTCCGCTGCCTTAATTGCCATCGAAACTAAATATGGTGTTGACGATGCTTCTTGCATATGTACCTTTCCATCACATGAAAAACCTTGTAAACTGGTTGTCTTTTCCCACACAAATCGAATATTAGCAGGTTTATTCCATTTGTGTGAGGAAGCGTTCGTTCCATCCACTTTCCCTGTTACGATATGACGAATAGAGAAGTATTTCCCGTATTCAAGCCATAGTTTAATAATAAAAGGCTCAATTTCCCAGCAATCTTTACAAAGTGGATCAATAAATAAATATGCTTCTACAGACTTATGCTCGCATGCGGAAGGAGATGGCATATTTATATGCTTTGCTTCCTGCTTATCCATTACACTTCACCTGTTTCGTTTGGAGTATTAACCATATGCTGAGCGGTTAATGCTAAACGTTCAAAAACAAACTCTCTTATATGACCATGCACTCCAGTATCATCCATTGCTTGCTCCATACATGATAGCCAAGCCTCTGCTCGTTTTGGGGTAATCTCAAACGGGAGATGGCGTGCTCTTAACATAGGATGACCATGTTCTTCAGTGTACAAATTAGGACCACCTAAATATTGGGTTAAAAATTGCTTCTGCTTCCTAGCGGTTTCTGTTAAATCTTCCGGGAAGATGGGAGATAAGTCAGGGTGTTTACTGACATAGGAATAAAATGTATCTACTAATATTGCAATGCATTGTTCACCGCCAATTGCTTCAAATGGTGTCATCGGTTGCTTGCTCATCCTTTATAAACTCCTTTTTCCATGAAATGTATATCTATTGTAGCAATGGAATGTTCGAGAGGGCAAATAAACAGCCTTCTCAAAGATTCTTTGCTTATTCTACGGGTGTAACCTTTTTTAGTGAGATGTATCCACTAGTGAAACATATTCACTAGTGGAATTTTCACTTTAGCGTGCTTTGTTTTGTTTGGCAAGGAAAAAGCGTTTTACTTTGTTATTTGTATGGCGAACGGGTATGTTATGTTGCGTTAATAAATCAATAAATGCAGCTTTTCCTGTTTCTTCATCTTGCACTTCAAATTCAATTTCATAATCATCGTGATTGTAATAGAAACTATGATCAAAGACAAGCGTTCCGCCTTTAAATAATGTTTCTGCTCTTTCTGTTGTTAAACTACCCATATATGTTAAAGCAGAAACAGGAATTTGTAATTTGTGTAATTGATCTACTACTGCTCCTTGAATGATTGTGTTTGTTTCCATCATCATTTTTGCTTCGTCTTCTGTTACGACTTGATGCGTTTCTAATAAACCAATTTCTGCAGGTTGTTTCAACGTTAACGTATAAGTTTTTCCTTTATGACGAATACGAAGTGCAGAGCCAGCTTCTTTTAACGAGAAGTCAGGTGTTTCAAAGTAGTGATTCACTTGTTTTGTAAATGCTTCAATAGAAAACGATTTACATAATGTATCGAATTCTTCTTTTGTAACGATATTTTTGAATTCAATTTCAATTTCTTGTGTCATTGTATAATCTCCTTTTGAAAAATAATTCTTTACACATTATCGCTTTTTCATAAATTTGGTTCAATGTTTTATTTGTTTGCGTCCATGTTATGATACAATAATACTGTTAAGTAAGACAGGAAGTTGAGATGGAGGAGTTAGAGCATGCAAAATAAAATCCAAGTTAAGAGCGTAGAAAAGAGAGAGAATGCTCTTATTTTTTGTGCGGAAAATAGTGAAATAGAGGTAAAGGAGTTAAGTGCGCGTAATCACGTACTTGTAGACTCAGACAATTTATCATTTTTATATATCTTAGAAAATGAATCATCTTTCATTTATGTAAGTATTCCGCACACATGCTGGGAAGCAATGCATGAAGCGATGAATAGCGATGTGGTTATGTTCGTTCGCGTGAATGACATTGAAATGGAATTAGAAGGATTAAAAGAAGAAGTAGAATATTTAGTTGAAAATATTGAAGGTAATGCAAATTACGGAGAAGAACTAGTAACTGCTGTAGAAAAAGTATTTCTATAAGCAAATGGATTGATTTTGGTGGTGGTTGAAATGAATCGAAATTGGGAAGAATTTTTAGCACCTTACCACCAAGCGGTGGCAGAGCTGAAAGTGAAACTAAAAGGAATGCGTACTCAATTTGCAATGTTAACAGAGCATTCTCCAATTGAGTTTGTAACAGGAAGGGTAAAGTCGGTTGCAAGTATTATTGATAAAGCGGAGAAGAGAAATGTACCGCTAGACCGATTGAGAGAAGATATGCAGGATATTGCTGGGCTTAGAATGATGTGTCAATTTGTTGATGAGATTAAGCCTGTTGTAGAATATCTTCGAAAACGAAATGACTTTGAAATCGTGGAAGAACGTGATTATGTTACGCAAAAGAAAGATAGTGGTTATCGTTCTTATCATGTTGTCATTAGTTATCCTGTTCAAACGATTCAGGGTGAACAAAAAGTATTGGTAGAAATCCAAATACGCACGCTAGCAATGAACTTTTGGGCAACAATTGAGCATTCTTTAAATTATAAATATAGTGGACGTTTTCCTGAAGATATTAAAATAAGGTTGCAACGTGCAGCTGAAGCGGCGTTTTTATTAGATGAAGAAATGTCTTCTATTCGTCTTGAAATTCAAGAAGCGCAAAAGGCTTTTTCAAGAAAGCAAGAAACGAAAGATTCTGAATCATAAACTAAAGGGTGTTGGGCGATGAAATTTACAATTATGTCAAAGGGAGATCAATCATCAGATACACTGGCAAGCACGATGAAAGAGTACTTGCTAGATTTTGGATTTATAATGGATGAAAAGGAACCCGATATTGTAATTTCTGTTGGGGGAGATGGAACGCTTTTATATGCGTTTCATCGTTATTATAATCGATTGGATGAAACAGCATTTGTTGGTGTACATACAGGACATCTAGGTTTCTATGCAGATTGGTTACCGACAGAAGTAGAGAAATTAGTAATTGCAATTGCGAAAACACCATTCCAAGTGGTGGAATATCCGCTTTTAGAAGTTATTATTCGCTATGTGAATGGAAGTAAAGAGTCACAGTATTTAGCGATGAATGAGGCGACTGTAAAAAGTGCAGAAGGTACATTAGTAACAGAAGTAGAAATACGCGGAGAATATTTTGAAACATTCCGCGGAGACGGCCTATGTATCTCTACTCCTTCAGGAAGTACCGCGTATAATAAAGCGCTTGGCGGAGCGATTATTCACCCATCTATTGAAGCGATACAAATTGCAGAAATGGCGTCCATTAACAATCGTGTATTTCGTACTGTAGGATCGCCGCTCGTATTGCCGAAGCATCATACATGTGTGTTAAAGCCAGCTGCAGGAATGAACTTACAAATTACAGTGGATCATTTAACGATGGTTCATCAAGATGTGAAATCAATCCAGTATCGGGTCGCAAACGAGAAAGTACGATTTGTTCGTTTCCGTCCATTCCCGTTCTGGAAACGAGTTCGTGACTCGTTTGTTGCGGATAAATAGAAAGGGTTATATATTTGAACAGATTTACATTGAAATGGGATATAGGTCCGGCTGAAGAGGGAACTTTAGTTAGGGAATTTTTGAAAACGAAATGTATTTCTAAAGCCGCTTTAACGGATATAAAGTTTCACGGCGGGGCAATTGAAGTAAATGGTCAACATGCGAGTGTTCGTCATCAGTTGCGTGCTGGTGAAGAATTACGTGTCTTTTTTCCAGTTGAGGAAAGAAGTGAAGGGATGATGGCAGAAGATATCCCTTTAAGCATTGTATATGAAGATGACGCGGTTCTTATCATTAATAAAGAGGCGAACATGTCAACGATTCCGTCTAGAGAACATCCGACAAGGAGTGTTGCCAATGCGCTTTTATCTCATTATGATAAGCAGCACCTTGCAAGTACAGTGCACATCGTAACACGTTTAGATCGTGATACTTCGGGGCTTATGCTTATTGCAAAAAATCGTTTCGTGCATCATCTTTTATCGAAGCAGCATCAACAAAAAGCTGTGAAACGAACGTATGAAGCAATTGTTCACGGAAAGATTGTAGAACGAGAAGGAATGATTGATGCACCAATTGGTCGAAAATCTGATAGCATTATTGAGCGAACGGTTTGTGAGGATGGACAAAGGGCAGTTACTCATTTTAAGGTAATTGATAGTACATATCATAAGACACATGTAGCGCTTGAGCTTGAGACAGGAAGAACGCATCAAATTCGTGTGCATATGGCTCATATAGGACATCCGTTACTTGGTGATAGCTTATATGGAGGGAGAAGGGATGAAATGAAACGGCAAGCACTTCATAGTAAATCTTTGACGTTTTATCATCCTATTTTAGAGAAAGAGATGTCTTTCACTATAAAGCTTCCAAGCGATATGCAAGAAGTGTTGCGGCATACTTAAAAAGGGGACAAAATTCTTATATTATAAAGAATTTTGTTCCCTTTTTTCTTAGCGGAATAATATTAAAATTTGGTTTTCACCCGTACGCTTTATAACGAAAAATCCACTTTCGGCTTTTGTAGCAATGCCATTGTCATTTGGACGACAATATCCATGTGCTTCGCAAGTGCCGTCATCACGTACTAACATTTGTCCAATTAATCCGACAGGAAGCCACTCGGCGCGATCTTTTCTTGCTACATATTTGCAAGTTGGATCCCATTCTGTATTTAAAAGAGGTTGTATTTCTTCGGCTTCCGTCCATACATATTGGCGTTTTCCAAAGTTATCTGTTTTATAACGTTTTTGCCAACTTAAAGCCCCGCTATTTCCTATAAGGGCAGGGGTTGCACTAGATATTCCTAAAATGAACGAATCGCGTGAAGTAGCTATCCGAATTTTTTCTTCGTTACTAAATGTAACGAAATAACCGACATCAATAGGTTTATAACCTTCGGTTTCAAACATTTGTGCAAAATCCGTTCCGCTTGCATTGTAAGACGCGCCCTCAATGTACATTTCTCCATTATGAGCAAGCCATTTAGCCCCGATATTATGGTCGGTGTCGCTTACACCATTTGCAATAAACCAAGAATAAGCTTCTTCTGCAATGCCGAAGCGCCCCATAATATGGCTACCTGCAAAATGAGCTGTTGATGTATGATGACCTTCCGCATGAGAAGAGGATCCGTTAGCGATAGTTGCGTTTCCTTCTGCGTGTGCTGCTTCGCCTAAAGCAATTGTCTGTTTACCCTCCGCATGAGAATAAGCCCCGCCTGCTGTCGTTTCACTTCCCTCACTATGCGAACTATGTCCAGTTGCTTTTGAGTTTGATCCTTCTGCATGAGAGAAAGAACCTTTTGCGTGTGTTAATAAGCCTTCCGCATGTGCTGCCATGCCCTCCGCATGAGAGTGAAGCCCCTCTGCATATGCATATCGGCCGCCCCTTTTAACTTTTGTATTTTCAGGTGTAGGTGTCTCAATTATGAGGGGTTTTTCAGTTTGTATATCATTCGATGAAGCCAATGCCTCTTTTATTTTTTTTACTTTGTTTATAATAGCAGCTGGAATTTCTGGTTCCACTTTTTTATTTATTGCTACAGAAATATTTTCTTCCGTCTTTTCTTCTGCTTGATTAGAATGTATTACCTGTTCATCTTGATTTGAGAGCTGTTTATTTTTTTGTTGCATCTTTATTTTTCTGCGATCGATTATGCGGCTCATCACAGCATTTTCTAAAGAGACATATGTTGGTTTTACTTTGCTTTTTTTTGATGACTCTTGTTCTTCCAGTTCTTCTATCGCTGCAGCCCGAATACTACACCAGTTGTTAATTCCGTACATGGGCAGATATAAAGGGGGAAATTTTCTTTTTTGTTTAGAAGATTTTTTCTTCATTCTGTCACCTCCTGCGACATTATATGTAGTGTAATTAAAAAAAGATGCACTTTATTGCATCTTTTTTTAATTACTTTACCTAGTTTTATATGAGATCTGCCTAAATAATGCTAAGTAAGGTAGTTATGAAATTGGACGGAATTTCTCAGCGACAAAAGGTAAAGAAGAAGGGACAGAGATAGTCTCCATTTCAGGATAACGTAATCCGGTTAATTTGCCACCAAATACAGCACCAGTATCAATATTGACTGTCTGATTGACGAATCGAGGTTCTGTTACTGGTGTATGTCCATATACAATCCAAGCTTGCCCCTTGTATTCTTGCGCCCAATCGCGACGGACAGGTGAGCCATCGGCATGCTTTTCTCCTGTAATATCGCCATATAATACAAAGGTTTGTACTTTTTTATCTCGTCTTCCTATGTAATCTTGCCGAATCCCAGCGTGACATACGATTACTCTTTTTTCATCTAGTATGTGGTAGAGCGGTGATTGTTCATAAAGAGTGATAAACTTTTCTTTTATAATGTTTTGCTTATTAGGAGGAAGTGCCTCATATTCAGCAACAGTTGTTTCAAGTCCGTGAGCGACTGTTACATTACGCCCAAGGAAAAATCGATATAGTTTATTACAGTGATTTCCAGGAGCGTAATAAGCTTCTTTTTTATGTATGACAAGTTCCCATACAATTTCAATCATACGTAATGAATGAGGACCACGGTCTGTAATATCGCCAACGAATGCAAGTTTACGTTGGTCAGGGTGAACCGGTAGACCGCTACTCCAGTTATATCCTAGCTTCTCTGTTAAATTTTGAAACTCTTGGAAGCATCCATGAATATCTCCTATAATGTCATATTTCATATTTAAACCTCCATCGTATTTTTCATTAGTATATCTAAAAAAGGATAGAGATAAAAATATAGCGTTTTTGTGTTGTTCATTTAAACATAAAGATTTTCGTTCTTGAGCGAACATTTAAAATGAATCCAATCGCAATCATGTATGTAAGCAGTGAACTTCCTCCGTAGCTCATAAGAGGTAATGTTATCCCTGTAATGGGAAGTAATCCGATTGTCATCCCGATATTTTGGAATACTTGGAAAGTAAACATTCCGATTGTACCAGCGCAAATGTAACTACCGAAAGGATCATTACTTTCTAAAGCAATATGAATCATTCGAAAAATGAGTAAGAAAAAAAGAGAAATAATGACACTTGCGCCTAGAAATCCAAATTGTTCAGCGACATTAGTGAAAATAAAATCTGTATGTGGTTCTGGAAAATATACTTGTCCATTTTCCCACCCTTTTCCTTGCATTTCTCCGGATCCAGTCGCTAAGAATGCTTGTCTTAATTGATAGCCTTGTGCATCATATTTGTAAGGTGCTAACCATCCGTAGAAGCGATTTAATTGATATTCTTTTAAAATGTGTGCTTTAAAGAAATCTGTGTGAGTAAAAAAAATATATATTAATGTAGTTCCAGCAACGAAAGTAGCTGAAACTAATCCGAAAATAAAACGCCATCGTATGCCAGAAACTAGTATCATTGCTGCAAGCATCGCTGAAATGACCATTGTATTTCCTAAATCTGGTTCCTTTGCGATGAGTAGTAGTGGTGGCAAACTTGTTGCAAATATTTTTCCAAGTAGTAAAAAATCGTCATGTATTGTTTGGGAAAAATATTTCTCATTATGGTTTGCTATAATTCGTCCAATGACGATAATTAAAAATAATTTCATAATTTCAGAAGGCTGAAAATTTCCGATGCCTGGGAGCCTGTACCAAGCGGTAGCGCCTTTAATTGTAACGGCACCTGGTACTTGAAGTTCTAGTCCAATAAGTAGTACCATTGCAAAGCTGTACAAATACCAAGCAATTTTTTGATAACGATCGAAGTCGATAATCATAATAACACCAATGGCTATAAATCCAATGAAATACCATTGGATTTGCTTTAGTACAAAATTGACGTTTTGTAAAAATGGCGGTAAAGAGGCTTGCGCACTTGCAATAGCACAACAACTAACAATCCCAATGGCAAATAAAATAAATAGTAATACGTAGTCTATTTGATATTGAGAATTTGGATCTTTCAATGTAGGTATTCCTTTCTACTGCTCTTTATAGTAATGGATTTTATCCCGCATTAATGGGCAGTAAGACCCCTACCTCAAAATTCAGCGAAAGCGAAGAAGTTAGGTGGGGGATCAACTGCCCGTAAAAGCCCGATTGGTGAGAGCTGATTAAAGTTTCACTTTATAGTATGAGAAAGAATGTATGAACTATACGAATGATTCACATATAGTCCATACACTTTTAATTTTGCAGAGTAGTTTAATTGTTTAACTCTTTAATAATTATATCCAAACAATGGGAAAGACGTACATGTGCGTCAGGAAAAATATCTAGTTGATGAAGATAGTATTTTAAGGAACTTTTACACCATTGGTAAGCACTAAGTAGAGCTGCTCTATAGTCTGTAGTATTTTGTAAAAAGCCATATTCTTTTGCTGTTATAACGAGGTGTGTGAAATCTTCACAACCTTGAAGGAGCTTATTGTGTATTTGTTGTCCAGCATGGTAGCGAAATTGACTTAAAGGCTCAGAAATGTATATTGCATTTCCTTTAGAAAGTAAAGAAATCCATGAGGCCATATCAACACTACAAGAATATTGTCGCTCTTTAAGAGTGCCAAAAGGTTCAGTGAGCAATTCCTTTCGGAACAAGGTAGTTGTAGGCTCACCGATAATGTTGTGTCCACCTTTTAACATCCAATTACCTAAAAATATCCCGTTTAATGGGGTGTCTTCACTATATAACCTTTGTGTTGGATGGGAATCACCTATTAGATTTCCATGATCATCAATGCGTACTCGATAAGAAGTAACAAGAGCAAGATTTTTATTGGGATCTTGCTCAAAATAGGTCATCATTTTTTGTATTTTATGCTTATAAAACACGTCATCGTCCATTAAAAAATTTATATACTCACCATTTGATTTTTCTATGAGCATAAGGTCATTGTGAAATTGTCCTAGAGTAGGAATATTTCGAATGTATGTTATATTTTTATAATTTGGTAAGTATTGTTCGCGTATTAAAGTTGCTGTTTCATCATTTGTACTATCATCTCCGATGATGATTTCAATATTAGAATAAGTTTGTGCCAATGCACTTTCTAGAGCAATTTTGAAATAATGAGGCCGATTATAAGTGGGAATAAGGATGGAAACGAGAGGTGGATTTTTTTCATTCATCATACATAACTTCCTTTCAGAAGCTTTTTTTTGTAAGAACAATATCTTGGTAACTTGTATATTCATGTCTGCCGCACCATAAACCGTAATGCGGCTTATTGATTATTTCTAGGCCGTACTTATTCAATAGATTGCAAATATCTGTCTCAGGATAAGCAACTGCGAAATTCGGAATATCTTTATTTACAACGTAGCAATTTTCGATTCGATGATAAAAACCTAATGTACTTTGTCCTGCATTTAAATAATAGGACGATTCAGGATTTATAAGAAAGAATGTAATGAAACATCTCCCGTCTTTTTTTAATACACGTACAATTTCAGATACGTAATGTTCTAATTCTTTTGGGAGAAGATGCGTAAATACAGAAGTTAAAAAGATAAAATCGAATGTCCCGTCTTCATAGGGGAAACGATATTGAGAGGCATCTTCTTTTCCTTCTGGATTATAGAATTGATTGTATATGTCAACATGTTCAAAGTGAAAATTATTACGCATAGTTGAAATGTTATTTTGGCACCAAGTAATTCCATCTTTAAACAAATCAAATCCATAATACGCTCCATCATCATTTAAGTAATTCAATAATGGTACAGCCATTCGACCGACGCCGCAGCCTACATCTAATACTTTTTCATTTGGTTTTAAAGCGCCAATTTGAATAAAATGCTTTAGGAACTCTTTTCCAACTTTTTTGAAGTCGCCACCTACATATTGGACGAGTTCAGGAGGGGGGAGTAAAGTCATTTCTTTGTTAAGTTCACTCATGAGTATACCCCTTTCTTGTATGAGAAGATGCAGTAAATCTATTAATAAAATTTTCAATTTGTATTGAGAGAACACAGGAAAACAATTGTTATATGTAAGGAGATTCCGAAAAAGAATACTTAATTGGATTAGAAGTGAGAGAAGGATGAGTGAAAATGAAATCTCCTATAGATTAAATCTTTTTTATTCTTTTCTCCAATAAACGCCAAATACATCAATTTTAGTAATAGGGGCTTTTAAATTTCGTTGGTTTCTAAAGTCTGTCACAGCCTCAGCGCATGGCGGTAGCCCGTAGTCATCGATAATTATATAGCCACCTTTAGAAACTTTATCATATAAGTTCACGAGACCATCCATTGTGGATTCGTACATATCACCATCAAGCCGTGCAATTGCTATTTTTTCAATTGGTGCTGTTGGTAAAGTATCTTTAAACCAGCCTTTTAAAAATTTCACTTGATCATTTAGTAAATCATATTTTTTGAAATTCTCTTGTACTTGTTCTAAAGAGACGCGTAAATAATCGAATGTGTGCAAATAATCACCGTAATCTTTTGGATATTGTTCTAGATTCGGTGCTGGCAAACCTTCAAATGAATCAGCGACCCACACATTACGATTCGTAATGTTGTTTGCTTGTAAAAAACCATTCATAAAAATGCACGATCCTCCGCGCCATACACCTGTTTCAATAAAATCTCCCTCTATATTTTCACGAACAACGGTTTCCATTGCCTCTTGTAATTGGTTCATACGTTCTCGACCGATCATGCTATGTGCTGCTCTTGGCCAATCCATTCCATCATGGCGTTCACTTTTTGAAACATTTGGTTTTACAATTTTTAAGTTATGGTTTTCAGCATATTGCTTAATGAATAAAGGGAGGGGGACTGTAACTGGCTCGAATTCTAGTTCTTTTGAAATATGTAGAGATGCGGGTAAGTATGCCTCATATTCTAACCATATTTCAAATAAAATGGTCTTCTTTAGCAATTCGAGATAAAGCTGAACAGCAGATTTACTTTCCATATTTGTGCCTCCTGCAAAATGTCATACAACAATATGATTATGTAGATAGCGAATGTTTCATGATTGAATTTGAAATTGAAAAAGCAGTAAAACTGATATCAGTTTTACTGCTAAGTAAAAATTTAAGCGATTTTTTCAATAATAATAGATGCATTTGTACCAACAGCTAATGATAGCCCAAGCCCTGTAACGATTACTTCAATTAATGATGGAGTTGTCGTAATTTGCGTAATTGCTTGAACAACGATAGGTGCTCCAACTGAGATTAAAGTGGCCCCAGTACCTGGAACAGATACCCCATTTACTTGGATTGTAAGTCCTCCTAATAGACTTACTGCTGCAGTGTATACGATAACGGTAATTTTATAGAATCCAGTTTGACTAATTACGAAAGTATCAGGATCTAATTGAGAAATTGCTGTACCAAACTGAGATCCAACAGTATTAAATGGTACTGGAGCATTAAGTCCAATATCCAAAGAAATCCCAGCGGAGTTAAATGCATACAATCCTGCTGGAAGCCCTAGTCCAGATGGTCCAGTCGGTCCAGTCGGTCCAGTAGCCCCAGTAGCCCCAGTCGGCCCCGTAGGTCCAGTAGCCCCAGTGTCACCAGTCGGCCCTGTAGGTCCAGTAGCCCCAGTGTCACCAGTCGGCCCCGTAGGTCCAGTAGTCCCAGTGCCACCAGTAGGCCCCGTAGGTCCAGTAGTCCCAGTGCCACCAGTAGGCCCCGTAGGTCCAGTAGTCCCAGTGCCACCAGTCGGTCCTGTAGGTCCTGTAGGTCCCGTAGGTCCAGTTGGCCCAGTCGGTCCAGTTGGCCCGGTAGGTACAGTCGGCCCCGTAGGTCCAGTCGGTCCAGTCGGCCCGGTCGGCCCAGTCGGAAGGGTAAACGGTGGTATCGGTGGTAATGTAGGTCCTACAAGATTAGGGTCAAATGCACTAGCTGATAAAGATTCATCGGGATTTAATCCATTTGAATAATTATTATTTGACATAAATTCACCTCCATAAAGCGTTCATTATATAGTAGATGCAAAACCGAAAGAAAATGACACGGACATTTGAATTATTGAAAAGAAATCTTAAACTACTTGAACAATTTAAAAAAATGGAAAGTTTAGTATATGTATAACATATGATTGATTTGGAAGAGGGTGATTATGTTGAACAAGCAAGGAATTACAATTAGTTTATGTATGATTGTTCGAGATGAGGAGGAGACAATAGCCCGTTGTTTAGAAACAGTTGAAAAAATTGTGGATGAAATTATAGTAGTTGATACAGGTTCCGTCGATCGAACGAAAGAAATCGTAGAGAAATACACTTCTAACATATATGATTTCCAGTGGATTGATGATTTTGCAGCAGCAAGAAATTTTTCTTTTTCAAAAGCGACGCAAGAGTATATATTGTGGCTAGATGCAGATGATGTCTTATTAGAAGATGCTCAAGAAGCATTGAAACTTTTAAAAAGAGAATTAGATCCTAAAATTGATGCTGTTTCGATGCCTTATCATCTTGCAATGGATTCTAACGGGAAACCTTTATATTGTACAAAAAGAAATCGACTTGTAAAGCGTGAAAAACAATTTCAATGGTTTGGAAAGGTTCATGAGTATTTAGCTATTTCTGGTGAGGTTTTTAGTAGTAATGTTGCTATTACACATAAAAAAGAAAAAAAAGTAACAAATCGTAATTTGAAAATTTTTCAAAATACTGTAGCGGCAGGTGAAGAATTAAGTCCGAGAGATTTATTTTATTACGCAAATGAATCTACGGATAACCAAAAATATGATGATGCAGTTCTTCTATATGAAACATTTCTTAATCAAGACGAAGGATGGTATGAAGAGAAAATTTATGCATGTGGTAAGTTAGGAGATTGCTATGCAAAGCTAGGAATGTGGGAGAAGGCAATCGAATCTTGTGTGAAGTCGTTTCGGTATGACGTCCCTAGAGGAGAGAATTGTACAAGAATAGGATATATATATATGGAACAAGAAAAATATAATGAAGCGATATTTTGGTTTAAACTTGCCACGGAAGTACCAATGGCAACGGAAAGTCCTTTCCATAGTCCAGCTAGCTACACATGGCTACCCTATTTACAAATGTGTATTTGTTATAGCAGGTTAGGGGAGCAGGATAAAGCGTATTATTACAATGAATTAGCAGCTTCTTATGTTCCGAATAATGCTGCAATTGAATATAACCGTAAATATTTTCGGGGAGTTTTTGATAAACCATATAAAGTGTAATAGGTTTCGTTTTTTAGAAATGATTTATCGCTATTCTAACTCTAATAGATTGGTTATATATTAGAGTATCAGTAACGTAACCAATATAAATAAAAGATTTTATACTGCTATTTGCGGGCTAATAATCATTGGGGGATGAACAAAATCTGCACTTTATAGAATTCATATGAGATTTATATTTCTAATTCAATTTGCATAAGGAGTGTGTGAAATGAATCGCGAAAAAAGTTCTTTATATGAAGAAAAATCCGAGCATTATTATAATGCAGCGAATCCGAATTTATTAAAGCATATAAAAAAGGAATGGAAAGAAGTTCTTGATATTGGTTGCTCGAGCGGTGCATTGGGAGCAGCTATTAAAGAAAACGGTACACGTGTATCAGGAATAGAGGCATTTCCAGAGGCGGCAGAAAAAGCGAAGGAAAGACTAGATCATGTTATTTTAGGGGATATAGAAAAAATAGATCTTCCTTATGAGGAGGGGCAATTTGATTGCGTCCTATTTGGGGATGTATTAGAGCATTTATTTGATCCGTGGGCTGTGATTGAAAAGGTTAAGCCATATATAAAGCAAAATGGTGTGATTTTAGCAAGTATACCAAACGTTGCTCATATTTCAGTATTAGCTCCCTTACTTGCTGGAAATTGGACGTATACAGAATATGGTTTATTAGATAAAACACATATTCGTTTCTTTACATTCAATGAAATGCTAAGAATGTTTTTAAAAGCAGGATATTCAATTAGTAAAGTAGATCGTGTATATGTTGATCATAAAATGTATGAGCCGCTTATTGAGGAGTTATATGGAATTTGTAAAAAATATCGTCTTGGAAGTGGCTTCATGGCTGAGACAGTTGTATTTCAGTATATTATTGAAGCTGAAAAATCACAATTATGAGTGCTGCAGACAAAACAATATTATTTGTTACATGCATAAATGATCGGAAATTGTATGCAAACTGCGTGCGACATATATTGCAATTGTTAGTACCGCCAGGGTATATTGTCCAATTTATGCCGATTCGAAATGCGAAAAGTATGACGAGTGGATACAATCAAGCCATTTCGCATCCAGCGAAGTATAAAGTGTATTTACATCAAGATGTTTTTATTATAAATAGGGCTTTTTTATACGGATTACTTCAATTATTTGAGGAACATGAAAACCTTGGGATGATTGGGATGGTTGGAGCGCAATATGTTCCTCCGACTGGCGTATGGAACGAAGGGCGTGGAATTGTAGGAAAAGTCATTGGTTATATGAATGATTTGTTTTATATGGCAAGTTTAGAACAACCGTATCATGAATCAAAAACATTTATTCCTGTAGAATGTATTGATGGTTTATTAATGGCGACACAATATGATGTTCCGTGGCGAGAAGACTTATTTGACGGATTTGATTTTTATGATGTATCTCAATCATTTGAATTTAAAAAAGCAGGATATACAGTCGGTGTACCTGTACAGCGCGATGCTTGGTGTATCCATTATCATTTTGATGTGAATATGACGAACTATGAAAAGTATCGGAAAATATTTGTGGAACACTATATGTCAGATGTAAATAAGGAAGAATAAAAGGGGGGACAAAAATGAAAGATCATACAATATTAGTCGTTGTTTGTGTAAATAATGAGGAGCTTTTCAAACAATGTGAGAGCCAAATAAGAAACATTTTTGTTCCCTCTGGTTATGTCGTGCAAATTTTTCCGATACGAGATGCGCAAAGTATGGCAAGTGCATACAACCGAGCCCTTTCATATCCAGCGAAATACAAAGTGTATATACATCAAGATACATATCTTATTAATCGAGACGTGTTTTCTACACTTATATCTCTTTTTAAAGAAAATGAAAAGCTTGGTTTAATAGGAGTCGCTGGGGCTCAGTTTTTACCGAATAACGGGATATGGTGGGAAGGAAAAAATTTAGTAGGGAAAGTGATTGAGTATAGAAGACGGAATTATCAATTATTAAATTTAGATCAGGTTTTTTATGGTAATCAACCATTTTTGTCAGTTCAGGCAATTGATGGTTTATTCATGGCAACGCAGTATGATATTCCGTGGCGAGAAGATTTGTTTCAAGGGTTTCACTTTTATGATGTGTCACAGTCTTTAGAGTTTCAAAGGGCTGGTTATTTAATTGGTATCCCAAATCAAGCAAATTTATGGTGTATTCATTACAACGGGGATGAGTTTGATGCGGATACATATGAGAAGTACCGGAAAGTGTTTGTAGAACATTACAAAGATATATTATCTCCATCATAAAGGAGAGATGAAAAGTGAAAGGAATTATTTTAGCAGGTGGTACTGGATCGAGATTATATCCAATAACGAAAGTAACGAATAAACATTTACTTCCTGTTGGTCGGTATCCGATGATTTATCATGCGGTATATAAGCTAAAACAATGCGATATTACAGATATTATGATTATTACGGGTAAAGAGCATATGGGGGATGTTGTTAGCTTTTTAGGGAGTGGTCATGAATTTGGAGTGTCCTTTACGTATCGTGTGCAAGATAAAGCGGGCGGGATCGCACAGGCGTTAGGGCTTTGTGAAGATTTCGTCGGGAATGATCGTATGGTAGTTATATTAGGGGATAATATTTTTTCAGATGATATTCTTCCGTATGTTGAAGAGTTTGCAAATCAAAAAGAAGGTGCGAAAGTGCTATTGCAATCTGTAGAAGATCCCGAAAGATTTGGCGTAGCACATATTCAAAACCGAAAAATAGTTGAAATTGAAGAAAAGCCGAAAGAGCCGAAAAGTTCTTATGCGGTTACGGGAATTTATTTGTATGATTCGAAAGTCTTTTCTTATATTAAAGAATTAAAACCTTCTGCACGGGGAGAACTTGAAATTACAGATATAAATAATTGGTATTTAAAACGAGGGGTACTTACTTATAATGAAATGAGCGGCTGGTGGACTGATGCGGGAACTCATGCTTCGCTTCAAAAGGCGAATACGTTAGCGCGTGATATTAATTTTGGGAAACAGTTTAACGGAGAATAGGTGAGAATATGAAAGTTGTAGAAACAAATTTTACCGATGCAAAATTGTTAGAACCGAGGTTGTTTGGAGACGAGCGTGGCTTTTTTTCAGAGAGTTATAATAAGCAGGTGCTAGAAACATTAGGGATAACGTATTCATTTGTACAGGATAACGTATCTTATTCGGCTAAGGCAGGAACGATTCGGGGACTACACTTTCAAAAAAAACCGAAAGCACAAACGAAACTCATTCAAGTTATGCAAGGGGCAATTTATGATGTTATCGTTGATTTACGAAAAAAATCACCAACATTTAAACAATGGAAAGGATATATTTTAAGTGCAGATAACCATCGGCAATTACTAGTGCCAAAAGGGTTTGCGCATGGATTTTGCACGCTTGTTCCGCATACTATCGTTATGTATAAAGTAGATGAATATTATAGCGCAGAGCATGACTCAGGATTACTTTGGGAAGATAAAGATTTAGCAATTCCTTGGCCAGTAACCGATCCTATATTGTCCGATAAGGATCAGATATTACCATTATTAGAGGAATATGAAGATAGTTTTTAAGTAGGAGCGTTGTTTATGAATATATTAGTAACAGGTGGGGCTGGATTTATTGGAAGTAATTTCGTTCATTACATGCTACAAAGTTATGAAACATATAAAATTATTAATTACGATGCCTTAACATATAGCGGGAATTTAAATAACGTAAAATCTCTTCTGGATCACCCGAATTACTCTTTTGTAAAGGGAGAAATTCAAAATGGAGAGCTATTAGAACACGTTATAAAAGAGCGGGATGTACAAGTGATTGTAAATTTTGCAGCTGAATCACATGTGGACCGTAGTATTGAAAATCCGATTCCTTTTTATGATACAAATGTAATTGGAACGGTCACTTTATTAGAACTAGTTAAAAAATATTCGCATATAAAACTTGTGCAAGTGTCAACGGATGAAGTGTATGGCTCTTTAGGAAAAACAGGGAAGTTTACAGAGAAAACACCGTTAGCTCCAAATAGTCCATATTCTTCAAGTAAGGCGAGTGCGGACATGATAGCTCTATCTTACTATAAAACATATCAATTACCAGTTATAGTAACGCGTTGTTCCAATAACTACGGGCCGTATCAATATCCTGAAAAATTAATTCCGTTAATGGTTACGAATGCACTGGAAGGAAAAAAATTACCGTTATATGGCGATGGATTAAATGTAAGAGATTGGTTACATGTAACGGATCATTGCAGTGCGATTGACGTTGTTCTGCATAAGGGGCGTGTAGGAGAAGTATATAATATAGGTGGAAATAATGAAAAAACAAATGTAGAAGTTGTGGAACAAATTATTAATCTTTTAGGAAAAACAAAAAAAGACATTGAATATGTTACAGATCGTTTAGGGCACGATCGTCGTTATGCGATTGATGCAGAGAAAATGAAGAATGAATTTGATTGGGAACCGAAATATACGTTTGAACAAGGATTACAAGAGACGGTGAAATGGTATGAAAAGAATAAGGAATGGTGGAAACCACTAAAAGACCAGTAAGGGGCATGTTAAATGAAAGAGAGGGTTATCATAACAGGAGCAAACGGTCAATTAGGAAAGCAACTATTTGAAGAGTTAGACTCTGAAGAATATGATATATATCCATTTGATAAAAAGTTATTAGATGTGACAAATATATCCCGAATACAACAAGTGGTACAAGAAATAAAACCACATATAATTATTCATTGTGCTGCTTATACGAAAGTAGATCATGCGGAGAAAGAACAGGACCTTGCATATAGAATAAATGCAATCGGAGCTCGAAATGTAGCGGTTGCTTCACAATTAGTAGGAGCGAAGCTAGTTTATATTAGTACTGATTATGTATTTCAAGGCGCCAGACCAGATGGATACGACGAATTTCATAGTCCAGCGCCGATAAATATATATGGGGCCTCTAAGTATGCGGGGGAGCAGTTTGTCAAAGAGTTACATAATAAATATTTTATCGTTCGCACATCGTGGCTATATGGTAAATATGGAAATAATTTTGTCAAAACGATGATGCGATTAGGAAAAGAAAGAAATGAAATATCTGTTGTAGCGGATCAAGTTGGCTCTCCTACGTATGTGGCGGATTTAAATATGGTTATTAATAAGCTCATTCATACTTCTTTATACGGTACATACCACGTATCAAACAGAGGCTCATGCTCTTGGTTTGAATTTGCACAAAAGATATTTTCGTACGCCAATATGAAAGTGAATGTATTACCTGTTTCAACGGAAGAATTCGGGGCTGCGGCTGCGAGGCCCAAATATTCTATTTTTCAACATAACATGCTACGATTAAATGGTTTTTCACAAATGCCGTCTTGGGAAGAAGGATTAGAGCGGTTTTTTATAGAAACCAAAAGTCATTAACAAATTTCTGTTAATGACTTTTTTGTTTGCCTTTAAGCGGTTTTATGGTACTATAATTATAGTATCAGGTACTAATAACAAGTATAAGTATTTCTGGGAGGATATATCATGGAACTATTACAAGGGAAAACATTTGTTGTTATGGGCGTTGCGAACCAAAGAAGTATTGCATGGGGAATAGCTCGCTCTTTGCATAATGCAGGTGCAAAATTAATATTCACATATGCAGGAGAACGTTTAGAAAGAAACGTTCGTGAATTAGCGGACACATTAGAAGGACAAGAATCACTTGTATTACCTTGTGATGTAACGAATGATGAGGAACTTACAGCTTGCTTTGAAACAATTAAACAAGAAGTAGGTACTATTCACGGTGTAGCACATTGTATTGCTTTTGCAAATCGCGATGACTTAAAAGGTGAATTTGTAGATACTTCTCGCGATGGATTTTTACTTGCACAAAATATTAGCGCATTCTCTTTAACAGCTGTAGCAAGAGAAGCGAAGAAAGTAATGACAGAAGGCGGAAATATTTTAACATTAACATACCTTGGCGGCGAGCGCGTTGTGAAAAATTATAACGTTATGGGTGTTGCGAAAGCTTCATTAGAAGCGAGCGTGAAATATTTAGCGAACGATTTAGGTCAACACGGTATTCGTGTTAACGCTATTTCTGCAGGACCAATTCGTACGTTATCTGCAAAAGGTGTAGGCGATTTCAACTCAATCTTAAGAGAAATTGAGGAGCGCGCACCACTTCGTCGTACAACAACGCAAGAAGAAGTTGGCGATACAGCAGTATTCCTATTCAGTGATTTAGCACGCGGTGTAACAGGAGAAAACATTCATGTTGATTCAGGGTATCATATCCTAGGATAAATATAATATTAATTTTTAAAGGACAATCTCTAAATGCTGAGATTGTCCTTTTTATTTGTTCTTAGAAAGAACGATTTTTAACGAAAGTTCTTACCACGTGATGAATATAACTATAATAGTACACGATTTATTTAGCTACGTATGGAAGTGGGAGGGACGAGTGTGAAGAATAAAAATAAAAGTTCAACAGTTGGAAAACCGTTGTTATATATCACGCAAGTAAGTTTAGAACTTGCTGCACCGAAAATAAAAAGGATTATCCTGACAAACTTTGAAAATGAAGATCAAAAAGAGAAAAGTAATAGACAAGAAAATATTGTAAGAAGTGCTGTGGAAGAGGTAATAGAACAAGAACAACAAGAAGAGCAGCAAGTGGAAGAAAAAATAGAAGAAGAAAAAGAAGAACACATAGAACAAGAAGAGCAAGAACCAGAACCAGTAAGAACTGTCCCGTATAATAAATCATTTAAGGATATGAATAATGATGAAAAAATTCATTTTTTACTAAACCGCCCTCATTACATTCCGAAAGTAAGATGCAGAATAAAAACAGCTACAGTCTCATATGTTGGATCGATCATATCGTATCGTCATGGCATTGTATCTATTATGCCGCAAAATAGTATGAGAGATATTAGGTTGTCTATAGATGATATCCAATCGATTAGTATGGCCGGTTTTTAAATATGTAAAGGTGGTAGAAAGCTTCTACCACCCCAATAGTTTTTTAGTTTACTTTACGATAGAAACGTCGCGTAAGCATTGAATCGCACAGAAACAGCTTAAATCAACAGTAATGCAAGTAGTTGTAGATATTAATCTTGCATTTGGTACAGCTAAAAACGTACAAATTGGATCGTCACCAGGTGGTACCGGAGTACCGTCACCTAATACTACAGTTAATACACGTAGCACAGCACAGCTATCATCATCTACACTTTCCACACGGAAAATTGGAGATCGGCAGCTAGTAAGGCTTGAAGATGGTGCAAATGCTTCAAAAGGTTCTCCAGTTTTTGTGTATAAAATAAAAGGGCGTGTATTTGCTACTGATGCAGTATTGTGTGCACCTAAAAATGGGATTTCACAACCAGATCCACATGTTGTTGTAGAACAATCTTGTAATTCATTGATGAATTTTACAACGTCAACTACACAATGAGAAGAGCCATGGTGTTTATTTTCGTTACAACTCATTAATGTCACTCCTTATCTTCTTGTTTGTATTTACATTAATAAGATATTGGAGTCGAGGAGATTTGGTCACAATCTCAAGACCTTTTTTTTTAAATAGGCGAAAGAGGATAAGGGTAGGTGGAATTATGCTGTTTACAAGCTGGCTTTTATTTTTTATTTTTGCGTTAGCTGCTTTTAGGCTCACTCGTTTAATTGTTTATGATAAAATTACAGCCTTTTTGCGAAGACCATTTATTGATGAATTAGAGATTACGGAGCCGGATGGAAGTGTATCAACGTTTACAAAAGTGAAAGGTAATGGATTAAGAAAGTGGATTGGCGAATTATTAAGCTGTTATTGGTGTACAGGTGTATGGGTTAGTGCTTTTTTATTAGTCTTATATAATTGGATCCCTATCGTTGCGGAACCGTTACTTGCATTATTAGCTATTGCAGGAGCGGCAGCAATCATTGAAACAATTACAGGATATTTTATGGGAGAATAATATATTTTCATAATACGAGAAAAAGCGGAGTTTAAAAGAATGAGGGAACGGAAATAAAGAGTTGTTCATATAGTAAATAGACAGAATTGACAGTAGAGGAGATGTTTGCTGTGAGCAATAATCTAAGGCAGAATTCATATGACCTGCAGCAGTGGTATCATATACAGCAACAACACCAAGCACAACAACAGGCATATCAAGAACAATTACAACAACAAGGATTTGTGAAGAAAAAGGGATGCAATTGTGGGAAAAAGAAGAACACAATAAAACAATATGAAGAATGAAACACTCATGCTACTGTGAGTGTTTTTTATTATATATAAAAAGCGGTATTTCTGTATAAGAAATACCGCTTTTTACTAGCTAATTTGTGCAACTGTTAATGCTGCAGCACGAATGTCTACAGTTCCAATTAACTGAACTGGCACAATTTGAATTAAGTCACCAGGATTTAAGTTAATAAGAATAACACCGCTGGATACGTCTACTTCACCAGTACCAATAACGTTAGAACGAACTGCTGTACCTGATCCAGGAATAATGTTAGCTGGTGTATTTAATGATAAGAAGAAACGACCAGCTTCTGGTGCAGTAGGTACGTTATCAAGACTAATTGTTAATGTATAACTAATTTGATAAATACCAGCTCGTAGAATTCGAATGCCATCTCCGACACTTACTGTATCATTTATTACAGGAACAGTAATATTTGGGTTTGGACTTACGCTAGGTAATAATAGTGGTGTAAATAGTGAAGCAAACTGAGGTGCAGACGCGTTGAAAGCAAAACCAAAGGCAGGTAGTGTACTAGCTGGCTTCGCCTCACAATCGATTTTAGTAAATTCGCAATCAGAAGAGAACATGTTTTTCACTCCTTTATCTGTTTCTACTTTCAGTTAATGAAAAGGACAGGTTCTATGTTCTAGACAAGTTCCCAATTTTAAGAAATTTACATAAGAATACTCTTTAAGCATGGATTGGGTGGCAGAATACTCTGCCACCCAATCCATGCTTAACTCATTATTTAGTTTTAAATAGAAACATCACGTAAGCATTGAATAGCGCAGAAGCAACTTAAATCAACAGTAATGCAAGTGGAGGTTGATATTAGTCTTGCATTTGGTACAGCTAAAAACGTACAGATTGGGTCGTCACCAGGTGGTACAGCGGTACCATCACCTAAAACTACAGTTAATACACGCAATACAGCACAGTCATCATCATCTATACTTTCTACGCGGAAAATAGGAGATCGGCAGCTAGTAAGGCTTGAAGATGGTGCAAATGCTTCAAAAGGTTCTCCAGTTTTTGTGTATAAAATAAAAGGACGTGTATTCGCTACTGATGCATTGTTATGTGCACCTAAAAATGGAACTTCGCAACCAGATCCACATGTTGTCGTTGCACATTCTTGTAGTTCATGTATAAAACGAACAACATTCGATACACAGTTGAAATCACACTCATGTTGATGATCTTCATTACAATTGCAGCTCATTATGTTCACTCCTTCTCGTGAGTTCTGACATACACTATTACAATATGAGTGGGATATGGCTGATATTACGTTAATTCTCACGATAAAAACAAGGAATTTATATAGGAGGGATGTACATAACGTGATATAAAAAAAGACATCCTTATTTAGTGGATGTCTTTTCAGGTAAATCTTTTCGCACAGTATATAAAAAACGAGATATATCTAATTTCTTTCCTCTGAAAAATTGCGGAGAAGAAATGTAAAGTTCTTCTTTCGCACGTGTAATGGCAACATAAAGTAATCGGCGTTCTTCTTCTAACGCTTCAGAAGTTTCCGTAACACGATCATTTGCATCTTTTAAAGAAGAAGTATGAGGCAGGATTCCATCACTCGCTCCAAGTAAAAAGACACATGGAAATTCAAGGCCTTTTGCGTTATGAATTGACATAAGTGAAACGGCATCTTTTTGCGGCATTGTTTTTAATGCTTCCATTTCTTTTTGACCTTGAATCGCCTCGTCGATAAATTGTAAATAAGCTGGAATATCGGTGAAACGAGTTGCAGACTCCATTAATTCTTCCAACATTTCTTCTTGTATGTCTTTATGCATTGTAAAGGAAGAACGATCGTTATTTTGTAAGTACTCTAAATATTTTCCTTTACCATGAATGATTTCTTTTAATGCTTTTTTCGGTTCTAATTCTTTAATAAACTTAATAAAATCGATGCGCTCATTTACCTTTTTCACTTGAAAAGGTTTTAAGCTTGGATTTAATAGTAAGAAATGAAGAAGAGAAGGGAAGCGCCCCTCACCATATTTCCATTGTTCACGTTCAATAAATGAAATACAATCATCACGTCCGATATACATCGTCGGCAATATGTTTGAAAGTGATTCTAGTCGAAACGGCTCAATCACGAGTCTTAAATGATCTAATACAGGCTTAATTAAAGAATGTTCATAAAATGATTGGCTCGCTCCGTGTTTAATAAACGGGATTTTATGAATGGTAAGCTGATCAAGTAACGAACGACTTACAGAATGTGTGCGATACAGTAAACAAAAATCTTTAAAGTTACGTTCACCACTCTCTACTTTTTCTTGAATAAGCTGCAAAATTTGATTTGCTTCATCAAGAGTCGTAGCAGGTCTTGCATAAAAAGGTTGTACACCTTCCTCACGAACAGAGTATAGCTCTTTATCAAAACGTTCTTGATTTAATTTTATAACTTCATTTCCAAGCCCGACGATAAAGGGATTGGATCGATAATTCGTATTTAGTGCAATGATTGTTGTGTTATCAAATTCTTTTGGAAAAGATAAAATAATTTGGTGACTTGCTCCTCGCCAGCCGTATATCGCCTGGTCGTCATCACCTGCGATAAATAAATTATTTCTTGGCGTGGCTAACAATTTTACGATTTCATATTGTGCATACGATGTATCTTGAAACTCATCTACTTCAATATAGTGAAAACGTTGTTGTAATTGAGTTAGTAAAGGAGCATTATTTTCTAACATATAATATGTTTCCAATAAGATGTCATCGAAATCAATATAATTGTATCTTTGTTTTACCTCTTCAAAACGTTCGTATACTTCTTTAAATTCTTGTTCGACTGGTGTTTTCGCTTTTACATCTTTCGGACGATTTAATTTGTTTTTCTCAAGTGAAATCATCGCGAGCATCGTTTCAGCATCATAATCGTCTTTTAAACGCAATTCTTTTAAGATTTTCTTTATCATAATTTGTTTATGTTTTTCATTTGCTAAAATTTGCTGATTATAACCTTGACTACGAAGTAATTTTAAGAAAACAGAGTGGAATGTACCAGCAACTACGTAGCTACTTGCTGCATGATTCATACCTGGTAACTTCGCAACACGACTTCGTATTTCTTCAGCTGCTTTTTGTGTAAATGTAAGTAATAAAATATTTCGTGGATGAACTTGTTTTACATTTACTAAATAACCAACGCGAGTTGTTAAAACAGATGTTTTCCCGCTTCCGGCACCAGCTAGTGTAAGAACAGGACCTTCTGTTGTGCGCACGGCTTCTAATTGTTTTTCGTTTAAAAAAACATTTTGTTGTTCAAGAGCGCGGAAATAAGCCGCATCTACATCTTCTTCCATAATTAAATGGGTAGATGTTTTCGGAATATGATATGTCGCACGCGGAATATCAGCGTGTGTTAACGATTTTTGTGAAAATTTTTCTTGTGTCATATGTTCACCTTCAAAACTATAGCATCAACATTTAACTTTAGCGGAAGAAAAAGAAAATAGCAATGTAAAAAAACAGGAGGGATCACCTCCTGCTTTCAAATTACAATTCTTTTATCATTACGACGTGCGGGATATTCGCTTCCATAAATACATCAGAACTTGTTACATATCCAAGTTTTTTATAGAAATCTTCGGCATGTGTTTGAGCGTGAAGTTTCAATTTCGGTAGCGAATTTTCTTTTGCATACGCTTCAAGAGAATCCATAACAATTTTTCCAATCCCTTTTTTGCGATGGGAATTTAGCACGCAAATGCGTTCCATTTTTCCTATACCATCAAGGATGCGAAAACGTCCAGCACCAACTGGAACATCATTGTCATATATAACAACGTGTGTTGAAATTTCTTCAAACTCATCGTACTCTTCTTCAGCAGAGACACGTTGTTCATTTACAAACACTTGTTTACGTACAGAGAATGCATCTCTTAGTTGTTCGTCCGTTTGTACAATCTGTGCGTGCAAATTAGTTGTTCCCCTTTCCAAGACGGAATGTTTCGTGTACAGTCCATGTTCCATTTTCTAATTGATATAGAAGATGGAAACGATCAATTGGTTGTTCGTAATAGAAATCTTTCATACGTAATCGGCCCAACACATCAGCATGCTCTGCATCTGATAAGCCTTGTCCGATTGTTAAATGAGGTACGAAAGCATATTCGCGTTCTTGCGTGAATAACCCGCTATGCATTTCTTCATTTAAGAAAGTAAGTTCAGGTGTTTTTTCTACTTTAAAGTAAAGGACGTTATTAACAGGTGCGAATGAACCAACTTTCCCAACATGAAGGGTGAAAGGGTTCGTTTTACTTGCGATTGTATGTAACTCGTTTACAATCGACTCTAATTGTTCATCTTGCGCCTCAAAGGGTGTTTTCAATGTAATATGTGGCGGAACTAATGCGTAGTGCGGGTCATAACGTTTACGCAATCCGTTCGCTTTATCTTGAATCATTTTAGATGGAAAAATTACAATGCCTAATTTCATGTTCCAATTCCTCCCTTTGTAAGTCTAGTTAGATTTTGAGATAAATAAATCTCTTTATCTATTATATCAAATTATTCTGAATACTGCTCTCTATTATTTCATTGATAGAATATGAGAGAAGGCTTTCGGTAAATCAGTCTGCCAATATTTCCAAGTATGATTGCCTTCAAATTCCTCATAATGCGTGATGAAGTTTCTATCTGTAAGAAGTGTATTTAACTCACGGTTCGGCCCTACGAAATCAGATACTTGTCCATCAGTACGCTTTACAGCCGTTTCTTCTGTACCGATGACGTGATACAGTTCTAACGCCTGTGGATCTTTGAATTCTTTTGCTAAGTTCATCACTGTCTCATCCACAAATGGTGATTGCATAACGACTTTACCGAATGTATGCGGATACATAAGTGCAGTCATAAAGGAAACTGTTCCGCCAAGAGAATCACCAATTAAAACACGACCTTTTCCCATTTGGTACGTTGGATAATTTTCATCAATATATGGTGCAAGTTCATGAGCAAGGAAACGAATATATGCAGCATTTTTTACTTCATTTGGGAAATATTTTTCTTTACGATCATGTACATTTTTATATGGAATACCGACAATAATTGTACGGTCAATTTCTTCGGTTTCACGAAGGCGCTCAATTACACGGTGCGCTTTACCAAGCTGAAAATAATCTCTACCATCTTGTGCAATTACAACTGTATGTTTGTGCAGTGGTGTGTAATTTACTGGTAAATAAACGAGAAGTGTAACATCTTCTTGAAGTGATGCGCTATAAAATGAAATTTCTTCAATTCTCCCTATTGTTTGACTCATGTAGATCCCCCTAAATAAAAATTTACTGTAACGATTGTAAGAGCGACGCTTGTAGTGAAAAGGAAAGAAATATTCACTAATTGGTGCCTTAATTTCTATTTTACCATAATGATACGAAGAATCTAAAAAATTAGTATTTAAGTTGCGAAAGAAAACGGATATAATGAAGTGGGATTTTTGACAGGTGAGAGGGGAGACAGGATTTGAAACAAGAAAAATCAATCGCACTACCATTAGCAATTTCTATAATTGCCATTTCCTTTGCAGCAGTTTTTGTAAAGATGTCCTCAGCACCATCTTCAATATTAAGTATGTACCGCTTATGGATTATCGTACTTATTATGCTGCCTATCGTATGGAAAAAAAGAGAGGAATTTAATAGGATTCAAATGAAAGATTGGGGCTTTTTAATTGGATCTGGTTTCTTTTTAGCACTTCATTTTCTTTTATGGTTTGAATCTTTAAAGCATACAACAGTTGCTAGTTCAACAATTATTTTGGCACTTCAACCAATCGTATCTTTAGTTGGAGGTTTTTTTCTATTTAAAGAAAGAACAACATATTCAGCCATTGCAACGATGGGAATCGCTATTTTAGGAGTAATGTGCATTGGTTGGGGAGATTTAGGTTTAAGTAAGCAAGCAATTTATGGTGACATATTATCCTTTCTAAGTGTAATAGCGGTTGTCGGTTATTTATTTATCGGGCAAACGACAGTGAAGAAAGTATCGCACTGGATTTATAGCTTTACAGTCTTTGCGTTCGCAGGTCTTTTTATGGGGATTTATAATGTTATATTACAAGTACCCTTTACAGGTTATACGAAGTGGGATTGGACTGTTTTTCTTTTACTTGCGGTTGTGCCGACAGTGTCACATGTAATTAATAACTGGCTATTAAATTATGTAAATGCAACGACAATTTCAATGAGTATTTTAGGAGAACCTGTTGGAGCATCTATACTTGCGTTCTTCTTACTTGGAGAAAAATTAAATGCAATGCAAATGATCGGTAGCATGCTCGTATTGTTTGGTGTATCTGTTTTCTTACTGCAGCAACAAAAGCGAACAGCAAAAAATGTCGTAAATGAGCCAGTGTATACACAGGAATTATAGTGTTAGGGGAGAAAAGAGAAGTTGTGATACTTCTCTTTTTGTTTTATAGAAATACGGGCGTAGAAGGGGGAAGAAAATGGAAGAGATATTAAAGAAGTATATGAATAGATTTACAACACTAAGTGAAGAAGAGCAGCAAATGATTCTCAGTGAATTACAAATTGAAGAATATAAAAAAGGAACAGTGCTCCTAAGACAAGGAAATGTTCCGTTAAAATGTTATTTTGTATTAAAAGGATGCGTTAGGCAACATAGTATAGATGAAGCAGGGAAAGAAGTTACATCAAATTTTTATACAGAAGAGCAGGCAATTTCGAATTTCAACCATCATAAACAAGATAAATCTTCATCATATACGTTAACGTGTTTAGAAGATTGTACTGTAGTTGTTGGTGATCTACATAGTGAAAAGGACATGTATAATAAGTATTCACAATTAGAAGAAATGACGCGTAAAATGATCGAGTACAATTTCGGTGAAGTACAAGATGAACTTGCTGTATTTATCTCATCGACACCAGAAGAGCGATATAAAACATTGTTACGAAAACGCCCGTATTTAATTCATCGTGTTCCACAATATCAGCTAGCAAGCTATCTTGGCATGACACCAGAATCATTAAGTAGAATTAAGAAACGGCTTAATTAGAGTGTTTACCACCTTTCAATAGTAGCCATATCGCAAGTCCTAATTCACCTGCAATCATAGGTAATTGGAATAGTGATTGTATGAGTGAAATCATTGTATCGTATTGTGTAAACATTGTATTCATGACGTGAATTAGCATATAACCGGTAGCAGCAATGAACAGCAGTATACTAATAAACTTTGGTATCTGTTTAGAGAGAAAAGCTACATAGCCTAAAACGAAAAGATGCAATCCAAAAATGATCAATCCTACAGACCAAATGTATTCGAATGCACTGAGAAACAACATTGTATATGTTTCTGGATTTGCAATTGTATTTTTTGAAAGCAATAATGCCAATATTAGATTGAATATAGCAATCCCAAGTATAGCTGTATACATAAGACGAAGCAAAGCGGCTAGTAATGAGAGGCTAGTATGAATTGGTTTTAGAAAGAAATAAAGAGCCCACGCAGCGACAATATCAGTGATAAAAATGATAATCCACCCAAAAACTTCCGCTTTGAAAAGTGAATTTGAAGTTTGGATATTATGGAATGTTGTACTCGCATCTCCTTGTATAACGAGGTTTCCATGAACAAAACCGTAAGAGAAAAATGCAATGAATGCCATAACAAGAAGAGATGTGCTAGCAAATAAGGCGTACTTTCGTTCAGTCATAATATGTCCTCCTTTTCTAATATTGTTTTCATTGTAATAGGGAAGAGGAGGAGATTCATTGACTTAAATCAAGACGGGGAAAGTTTAGTAGAGTTTCCATCAAAAAAAATGTATGGTTATATCCAATTTTTTATTAACCTTGTAAAAAGTAAAAACTCAAATATTGAAATCAAGTAAAAGAGTGGCTACGAAGCCACTCTTTTACTTTGGATTTGTCATATAAGGTTGTACATGAATGACACATAGGTCACGAAATTTGCCTTCAGCAGTTGTGACAATTACGACTGCTTTACCTGCACTTTTTCCAGTAATCGTCACGGTGTCACCTTTTGGATATATGGTGATGATATCAGAATTCATATTTGACCAAATAAGCTCTTTATTCGTTGCTTGTATTGGTAAAATGGAAGCTGATAACACAATGTTTTGTCCCGTTTTTATTTTTAATTTATGTTTTTCCATATGAACACCGATGACTGAAATAACAGAAGGAGCAATTGAAATTTTAGGCGGGTTAGGTTGCATGTTTAAACAAGACGCAGAAGTATTTGTGATAGGTGAAAATTTTCGTGTTTGTTGTTGCTGGAAAGCTGCTAACATGTTGGAGTCCCCTTTCTGTATAAGTGCTGATACTCATACTATAAAGGAGTAGTGTTATGTTAAATTTAACGAAACATAAAGAATTTGTTAAATTTGATAAAAAGATTGTCGAACTGTAAAAAATCTCTGCTGTTATGATAACAGCAGAGATTTTTTTATAAATTATGACGATGTTGTTTTTCGAAATCCTCAAATTGCTCTTTAACTTCTTTTGAAGGTTGTGTTAGTAAACTAACAATTACGATGGCTAGTAAACTAATAGCGAAACCTGGAATCATTTCATATAAGAAATCTTTTAAGAATTTGAATTGAGTCCATATAATAACAGTAACGGCACCAGAAATCATACCGGCAAGTGCGCCCCACTTCGTCATACGTTTCCAATATAAGCTTAATAAAATAGCAGGTCCGAATGAAGAACCAAATCCAGCCCAAGCGTATCCAACAAGAGCTAAAATCGTATCATTTTGTTTAAACGCTAATGCGCACCCAACTAATGCAATAACAAGTACAGCCATACGACCGACAAATACAAGTTCTTTATCAGATGCAGAACGTTTGAAGAATGTACGATATAAATCTTCAGTTACAGCACTAGAAGTAACGAGTAGCTGTGATGAAATTGTACTCATAATCGCTGCTAGAATGGCTGCTAATAAAAATCCAGTAATAAGTGGATGGAATAAAATTTTCCCAAGTTCAAGGAAAATTGTCTCTGGATTAGATAATGTCAACTCTTGTTGTGAATAGTAAGCAATACCAATAAGACCAGTAAACATAGCTCCAACAACAGAGAAAATCATCCAGCTCATACCAATTCTTCGTGCACTTTTAAGTTCTTTTACAGAAGAAATTGCCATAAAGCGTACGATAATATGAGGTTGTCCGACATAACCAAGGCCCCATGCGAATAGAGAAATCATTCCTAAAGTAGAGGCACCTTTAAAAATATCTAGACGTGTTGGATCTACAGATCGAATTGTATCAAATGCAGGTCCAAGTCCGTTCGAATTCATAATTGTTACGATAGGAACAAGAATAAGAGCGACTACCATAATGATTCCTTGCACGAAGTCTGTCCAACTTACTGCTAAGAACCCACCAAATAATGTGTAAGCTACAACAACGCCTGCAACAATGAATAATCCAACGTGGTAGTTCATACCAAATGAATTTTCAAATAATACAGCGCCTGAAACTAATCCTGAAGCTACATAGAAAGTAAAGAAAATCATAATAACAAGTCCAGATACTAAACGTAGCATATGAGATTTGTCGTGGAAACGGTGTTCCAAAAATTCTGGAATAGTAATAGAGTTATTTGCAATTTCTGAGTAGGTACGTAAGCGAGGAGCAACATAAAGCCAGTTTGCGTATGCGCCTAGTGTTAGGCCGATCGCAATCCAACTACTACTTAATCCAACGCTAAACATTGCACCTGGTAATCCCATTAAAAGCCAACCACTCATATCGGATGCTCCAGCACTTAATGCCGTTACTGCGGGGCCTAGTGTACGCCCGCCAAGCATATAATCTGTTAAGTTGGACGTTCGTTTATAGGCGAAATAGCCGATTACTAACATCCCGAGCATGTAAATAGAGATTGAAGTTAAAGTTAACATCTGCGTACTCATGAAGTTCCCCTTCCTTTTGTCATGTCTTTTGATGCGTTATGCATATTTATCCCGCATAAACGGGCAGTAAAATTCCCACCTTAAAATTGGCTGGGCAAGGAAGTTAGGTGGGAGAGCAACTGCCCGTAAATGCCCGATTGATTTAACTAATAATCAGTGGGATGAACAAACCCCTACTGATTAAAGTTTCACTTTATAATCTATCATGATTATTCTGAAAAATCCATATAGAAATACGAATTTTCAGAAATGTAAGCGTTTTTTGATGTCATTTTACTTTTTTAATATATAATATTCATACAAAAAACCTTATTTTTAATAGAGTATTTATTATATTTACATAAAAAGAGGTTGTTTTGTCAATATAATATTGAAAGGAAAGAAAAATAAAATTTTTGAAAAAGTATTGACTTGTGAAAAAAGTCAGGTCTATAATGAGTGCAACTTAAAAAAATGCAAGCGTTGATGAAGAAGAGTACACATGATGAACATGTCAGAGAGCTGATGGTTGGTGCGAATCAGTATGGAATTGATGTGGAATGGGCTTCGGAGCTTCCAAACCGAAACGAAAGAAGTAGGCTTTGGCGACATGATCTCATCGATACAAGAGACACGTATTGTTTTTGATACGGTAAAGTGCGTTACATTTGTAACGAATTAAGGTGGCACCACGGGAGTACCCGTCCTTTCTATAGGATGAGTACTCCCTTTTTGTGTATAAAAAATTAAATAAATGAAATCGTTTAAGTAAGAAGAGTACGTATATTGGAGACGTTACAGAGAGCCGGGAATAGGTGGGAGCCCGGTACGGTGCCGTATACGGAATGGGCTTACGAGAGGTATGCTGAACAATTATTTTCAGTAGGCAACCCGGGTTCCGCCGTTACAAGGATAAGGTATAAATTTTGTACCTGAACAAAGCGGGATGCTTTTGCATCCAACACGAGGTGGTACCGCGGTATATTTATCGTCCTCTACATATTTTCGATATGTAGAGGACTTTTTTATTTTTCAGAGCGAGGTGAAGGACATGATGACGAAAGAAGAATTTATAAAACAAAAAAGAGAGAGAAAGACATTTTTAGTAATCACTGAAGAAGAAGGAGATAGCATTACGCCAATTTCTTTATATAGACGTATGAAAGGGAAGAAGAAATTCTTATTAGAAAGTTCACAGCTTCATCAAGATAAAGGGCGTTATTCTTACTTGGGATGTAATCCTTATGGAGAAGTGAAAAGCGTTGGTACGGGAGTGGAACGAACGATTTACGGCCGCGCAGAAAAGTTACAAGGTAACGTACTACAAGTGTTAGAAGAAGTAATTGCACCATCACAAGTAGACAGTCCATTTCCATTTTGCGGAGGAGCAGTTGGTTATATTGGGTATGATGTCATTCGGCAGTATGAAAACATTGGAGCGGATTTACACGACCCATTAAATATTCCAGAAGTACACCTTTTACTATATCGTGAGTTTATCGTTTACGATCATTTACGCCAAAAGTTGTCGTTTGTATATGTATGCAAGCAAGATGATTCAGCAGATTATGAAGAAGTATACGAAAGGCTGCGAGTATACAAAGAGGAAGTGCTACAAGGAGAAGAAGCTGAAGTAAATGCAATACAATCCACATTATCATTTACTTCTTCTATAACGGAAAAAGAGTTTTGTGAGATGGTAGAAATTGCGAAAGAATATATAAGAGCAGGAGACATATTCCAAGTCGTATTATCACAGCGTTTACAAAGTGAATGTATTGGGGATCCATTCGGGTTATACCGAAAACTTCGAATTGCAAATCCATCACCATATATGTTCTATATCGATTTTCAAGATTATGTTGTACTCGGTTCTTCGCCGGAAAGTTTACTATCAGTAAGGGAGGATAAAGTGATGACGAATCCAATTGCTGGTACAAGGCCGAGGGGGAAAACGAAGAGGGAAGATGAGGAAATCGCAAAAGAACTGTTAGGCAATGAGAAAGAGCGAGCAGAGCATATGATGCTTGTAGATCTTGGGCGAAACGATATTGGTAGAGTGAGCGAAATCGGCTCGGTTACGATAGATAAATATATGAAAGTAGAAAAATACTCTCACGTTATGCACATTGTATCTGAAGTTTACGGAACATTGCGAAAACAAATGGGCGGATTTGATGCGTTAGCGTATTGCTTACCAGCAGGGACGGTTTCTGGAGCTCCGAAAATTAGAGCGATGGAAATTATAAATGAACTAGAGAATGAAAAAAGAAATGTATACGCTGGTGCAGTTGGATACGTTAGTTTTTCAGGAAATCTTGATATGGCGCTCGCCATTCGAACGATGGTCGTAAAGGATGAAAAAGCATACGTTCAGGCAGGAGCAGGAGTCGTTTACGATTCAGATCCAGTAGCTGAATATGAAGAAACATTAAATAAAGCGAGAGCGCTTTTGGAGGTAATGAAATGATTGTACTTATTGATAATTACGATTCGTTCACATATAACTTGTATCAACTGTTAGGCGAACATGAAGAAGAAATTGTAGTTGTAAGAAATGATGAAATAACGATAGAACAGTTAGAAGAGATGAATCCAAGAGGAATTGTACTTTCACCAGGACCAGGAAAACCAGAGGATGCTGGCATTTGTATCGACGTCATCCGTCATTTTTATAAGAACGTTCCCATATTAGGGATTTGTCTTGGCCACCAAGCGATCATATCTGCATTTGGAGGAGACATTGTTAGAGCAGAGCGTATTAAACACGGAAAAACATCGCGTGTGAAACATAACGGAACGTCAATCTTTTCATATGTTACACAGCCCCTAACGGCGATGCGCTATCATTCCCTTGTTGCAGAGCAAACGAGCTTGCCAAAGTGCTTTGACATATTAGCGACAGCGATGGACGACGGAGAAATAATGGCAGTCCGTCACAATTATTATCCGCTCTTCGGATTACAGTTTCATCCGGAATCAATCGCAACAGAAGAAGGCGGAAAGTTAATCCGTGCCTTTTTAACAGAAGTAAAAGAGGAGGAAAGAGTATGAACAACTATCTTCGTAAATTAGTGGAGGGTCAACATTTAACAGAAGAGGAAATGTATAAAGCAGGACTACTTTTATTAAGTGAAAACATATTAGAAAGTGAAATTGCAGCTTTCTTAGTCTTACTGAAAGCGAAAGGTGAAACTGCAGAAGAAATATACGGTCTCGTTCGAGCTCTTCGCGAAAAGGCATTGCCGTTTTCGAACCATATACAAGGAGCAATGGACAATTGCGGGACGGGTGGTGGTGATGCTCAAACGTTTAATATTAGCACAACATCAGCATTCGTACTGGCAGGAGCAGGTGTAAAGGTTGCAAAACATGGTAATCGTGCTGTTTCTAGTAAAACAGGAAGTGCAGACTTATTAGAAGAACTAGGTGTAAATATTAGTAGTACGCCAAACGAAATTGATTATTTACTAGAGCATGTAGGTATTGCATTTTTATTTGCACCAGCGATGCATCCAGCACTAAGGCGCATTATGAAAATAAGAAAAGAGTTAAACGTGCCGACGATCTTTAACTTAATTGGCCCTTTAACAAATCCAGTGAATTTAGAAACACAATTTGTCGGTATTTATAAACGAGATATGTTATTACCAGTTGCACAAGTATTACAAAAGTTAGGCCGGAAACAAGCGCTTGTCGTAAATGGAAGTGGTTTTTTAGATGAAGCGTCATTACAAGGGGAAAATCACGTAGTCCTTTTAAAAGATAATGAAATAGTAGAAAAGAGTATTAATCCAGAAAAGTATGGTTTTTCAAGAGTGAAAAATGAAGAAATTAGAGGGGGGAATTCAAAAGAAAATGCAAAGATTACGCTTGAAGTATTGAGCGGAGAAAAGAGTGTTTATCGTGATACAGTTTTATTAAATGCAGGTCTAGCTCTTTTCGCAAATGGAAAAACGGAAACGATTGAAGAAGGAATTAAACTCGCGGCACATAGCATTGACTCTGGAAAAGCATTAGCCAAATTAAACTTATTAATTGTAGCAAGCAACGAAAAATTAGAAAGGGTGAACTAAAGTGGGGACGATTTTAGATAAAATTGTAGAACAGAAGAAAAAGGAAGTTGCGGAGTTATATGAAATATATACACCAGTAAAAACAAAAAGAAAGACACATTCACTTGTAGAAGCGTTACAGCAGTTTACTGTCATTGCAGAAGTAAAGCGAGCATCACCATCAAAAGGAGATATCAATTTACACGTTGACGTACGAAAACAAGTGGGAACATATGAGAAATGTGGTGCAGGAGCAGTATCTGTTTTAACAGATGGTCAATTTTTTAAAGGATCGTTTCACGATTTACAAACAGCAAGAGAAGAAAGTAACATTCCGCTTTTATGTAAAGATTTCATAATCGATAAGATTCAAATCGATAGAGCGTATGAAGCGGGAGCAGATATTATTTTACTAATCGTAGCAGCGTTAACGAAAGAGAAGTTAAAAGAGTTGTATAGCTACGTGTTAGAAAAAGGATTGGAAGCGATTGTTGAAGTTCATAATGAACAGGAATTAGAAACTGCGATTGTATTAAATCCGCACGTTATTGGTATTAATAACCGTAATTTAAAAACGTTCGAAGTAGATTTAAGCCAAACTGAAAAGCTTGGAAAAAGATTGAATGAGGAGAAATTACTTTGGATTAGTGAAAGCGGGATTCATTCAAAAGAGGATATTATTCGTGTTAAAAAAGCAGGAGCAAAAGGTGTATTAATTGGAGAGGCACTTATGACATCATCTTCTATTAGTAACTTTTTTGAAGACTGTAAGGTGAATATATGAAAGTGAAAATTTGCGGCATCACTGATATGGAAACAGCAAAACGTGCTTGCGAATACGGCGCAGATGCACTCGGATTTGTTTTTGCAGAAAGTAAGCGGAAAATCACTCCAAAGAGAGCGGAAGAAATCATTCAGGAGCTTCCAGCCAACGTGTTAAAAATCGGTGTTTTCGTAAATGAATCAGTAGAAGTGATCCAGAAAATTGCAGATGAGTGCGGGTTAACACATGTACAACTACATGGAGATGAAGATAATTATCAAATTAGAAGATTGAATATTCCGTCTATAAAATCACTAGGAGTAACTTCAGAAAGTGATATGAAAAATGCTCAAACATATGAAACGGATTATATATTGTTTGATAGCCCGAAAGAAAAGTTTCACGGAGGAAATGGGAAGACATTTTCATGGGAACTACTTGTGCATATGCCAGAAGAGTTGCGAGAGAAAACGATATTAGCTGGTGGATTAAACGCTCTTAATATAGAAGAAGCGATTCGAACTATTCAGCCATACATGGTCGATGTAAGTAGCGGAGTAGAGACAGAAGGAAAGAAAGATCTAAAGAAAATAAAACAATTTATTAAACAAGCGAAGGAGTGTTCCAAATGAATTACGCATATCCAGATGAAAAAGGTCACTACGGTATATATGGAGGACGATACGTTCCAGAAACGTTAATGCAATCTGTATTAGAACTAGAAGAAGCATATAAAGAAGCGATGCAAGATGAAGCGTTTCAAAAGGAATTAAATCATTATTTAAAAACGTACGTTGGAAGAGAAACACCGCTTTATTTCGCTGAAAATATGACGAAGTATTGCGGTGGTGCAAAGATTTATTTAAAACGTGAAGATTTGAACCATACAGGAGCTCATAAAATTAACAATACAATCGGTCAGGCACTACTTGCAGTACGAATGGGCAAGAAAAAAGTTGTCGCTGAAACAGGGGCTGGACAACACGGAGTGGCAACCGCTACTGTATGTGCCCTACTCGGATTAGAATGTGTCATCTTTATGGGAGAAGAAGATGTGAGACGTCAAAAATTAAATGTGTTCCGAATGGAATTACTCGGAGCGAAAGTAGAAAGTGTAGCGGCAGGTAGCGGCACATTAAAAGATGCGGTAAATGAGGCGCTTCGTTACTGGGTTGCACACGTGCACGATACGCACTACATTATGGGATCTGTTCTCGGACCACATCCATTCCCGCAAATTGTCCGTGATTTCCAAAGTGTAATTGGAAATGAAACGAAAAAACAATATGAGGAGTTAGAAGGAAAGTTACCAGAAGCAGTCGTTGCTTGTATTGGCGGTGGTAGTAATGCGATGGGTATGTTTTATCCATTCGTACACGATGAAGAAGTTGCTCTTTACGGCGTAGAAGCAGCAGGGAAAGGCGTTCATACAGAACAGCACGCAGCTACTTTAACGAAAGGAAGCGTTGGGGTTTTACACGGATCGATGATGTACCTTCTGCAAAATGAAGAAGGACAAATTCAAGAAGCTCATTCTATTTCAGCAGGGCTCGATTACCCGGGTGTTGGGCCAGAACATAGCTTACTAAAAGATATTGGCCGTGTTTCTTATCATTCGATTACAGATGATGAAGCGTTAGAAGCATTTCAATTATTAACGAAAAAAGAAGGGATTATTCCGGCTTTAGAAAGCTCACATGCTGTCGCATACGCTTTAAAATTAGCGCCGCAAATGAAGAAAGACGAAGGACTTGTTATTTGTTTATCAGGCCGCGGGGATAAAGATGTAGAGAGTATAAAACGTTATATGGAAGAGGTGTAAAAAATGGGAGTAGAAAAAATTAAAGCAGCGTTTGAAAATGGTAAGAAAGCATTTATTCCGTACGTAATGGGCGGAGATGGTGGCTTTGAAAAATTAAAAGAAAGAATTCGTTTTTTAGATGAAGCAGGAGCGAGCATCGTTGAAATCGGCATTCCTTTTTCGGATCCAGTCGCAGACGGTCCAACGATTCAAAGAGCAGGGAAACGAGCGCTAGATAGCGGTGTAACAGTAAAAGGTATTTTTCAAGCATTAATAGAGGTAAGGAAAGAAGTGCAAATTCCGTTTGTACTCATGACATATTTAAATCCAGTACTTGCATTCGGAAAAGAACGATTCATCGAAAACTGTATAGAAGCAGGTGTAGACGGCATCATCGTTCCAGACTTACCGTATGAAGAACAAAATATTATTGCGTCGTTACTTCGAGAGGCAAACATTGCGCTCATTCCACTCGTTACCGTAACGAGTCCTATTGAAAGAATTGAAAAAATTACGAGTGAATCAGAAGGGTTCGTTTATGCTGTTACAGTAGCGGGCGTAACGGGAGTACGTCAAAACTTTAAAGAGGAGATTCATAGTTACTTAGAAAAAGTAAAATCACACGTCAACTTACCAGTAGTCGCTGGATTTGGCATCTCAACAAAAGAACATGTAGAAGAAATGGTTACAATATGCGACGGAGTTGTCGTTGGAAGTAAGATCATTGAGCTTTTAGAAAATGAAAAGCAAGAAGAAATATGTGAATTAATATATGCAACAAAACAAAAAGAAGAGGCGTAGTCTCTTCTTTTTGTTTTGCGTAATAAATGTTAAAATATACAGAAAATACATATAATTTAGAGGGTGAGAAGGCATGCTAAGACGTAAACTACTATATCTATTTTTAACTGTACCGCTATACGCTTGGCTCATTAGCATGACGAAAATAGAGTTAATGGCTCTATTTTTAGGGTATGTATTCATCTTTTCCAACTTAAATCGCATTCAAGAACAGTCTATTTTAGAAATATGTCTATTTTCGATTAGTATAGAATTATTTAGTATCGTTTCGATTGTATTATTAAACGAATTATTTCTACGGATTCATTCATTTACATTAATGAAATTTTGGAATATTATATTGCAAGCAATATGTACTTACATTGTGTTTGTTGTGTTGAAAGAAATAGTCGGAAAGCAGACCGTTTTTCAGGATAATAGAAAATGGGAGTGAATGAAAAGGAGCCGTTTGGTTCCTTTTTTGAATCTGTTGTAAAAACAATTGAAAATTATAGTATCTGTTATATAATAGTTAAAAATTGTATTTTAAACGAAATGAGATGATAACATGGCCATATTGTTGGCACTTATCCCAATTATGATGATTTTCATTTGTTTATTTTTATTTAAACAAACGTCATTAAGGTCCTCGTTAATTTCTTATGCTGTGTCTGTTGGAATCGTTTTACTCTCGCCAATGTTTCAATTAGGGATAAGTGAAACTGTGCACGCAACGATTAAAGGATGGTTAATTTGTTTTATTGTCGGGTACGTTTTATTTTTCGGTATTTTTTTATTTCACCTCATGAACAAAATGGGGTACATCGATCAAGTAGCACGTTTTCTAGAAGCAGTTACTCAGGATCGCTTATTACAAATGCTGCTTATGTGTTTTGGCATTTGCCCGCTTATTGAATCAGTAAGTGGATTCGGTATTGGCTTCATGGTTGCAGCACCTATTTTTCTTTCACTAGGATATAAACCATTTCAAGCTGTACTACTCTCATTCATCGGCTTACTAGCTAGTTCATGGGGCGCAATGGCAACTGGTACGATTATCGGTTCGCAGCTAATAAATATGCCTCTTACAACATTTGGCACAAATACAGCGCTATTAAGTATTCCGATGTTTGCTTACTTCGTTATTCTTTCTTTACACGTTGTTGGCGGCTGGCAAGCGGTTATAGAAAAGTGGAAAGAAGGAGTAGGGTTCTTTCTATTATTTTCTCTCGGAATCTATCTTTCTAATGCGTACGTAAGTGTTGAACTAGCCGGGATATTAAGTTCTATCGTTACGATTACCTTTGGCTTTTTTATCATTAAATTAAAAGGAAAAAGTGGGCAAAATCTTATAACAGAACATGCGGCTGCAACGGAGAGAGAAGTATCCATTATAAAAATTATTAGCCCTTATATATTTCTAACAGTTTGTATTTTACTTTCTCGCCTCGTTCCAGCATTACATGATTTGTTCAGATCATATGCGGTTCTTGATTTGAAATCATACTCTTACAAACTAGAGTTACTATATTCACCAGGATTTTGGCTCGGTATGACTTGCTTATTTACTATTATTTTCTTCCGCATCCCGTCTAATATTATTAAACAATCACTCTCACAAACGATTAAACAATGGATTCCATTTGCTATTACGACGACAATGTTTATCGCCATTTCAGAACTAATGGGTGCATCTGGCATGCATTCATTACTCGCAAAGACAGCTGGTGAAACATTTGGAACCTTTTTCGTTTTCGTTGCTCCGTTTATTGGCGCTATTGGTGGATTTTTAACAGGTAGTAACGCAGGATCAAATGCAATGTTTATAAAACTACAAATGCAAACCGCACAAAACGTAGCACTCCCGTGGCAATATGTCACAACACTTCAAAACACCGCATCATCAGTAGCGACAATTGCTTGTCCATCACGGATTACACTAGGTGCTTACTTATGTAATATCCCTTACCGTGAAAATGAACTATTAAAGAAGACGACGTTAATGATCTTTGGTGCGATTTTGCTTGTAGTGGTAGAAGTTATTGTTTGGTATATGTTGAGAAATTAAAAATCCTCCTAACATAGGAGGATTTTTTTTATGAGTGGATAATGATTTAAATATGAATAGCTTCTACTAAATGAATAGGAGATGAAATGTATGCCCCTAAAAAACTACGGTGTGTTAAAAGGTACAGTTATACAATCAAAGATTGGAAAAGGGAAAACACCTCATTATCAAGTTCATTTACAGGGCGAGACAGGAGTAAATTATCGTATTGCAATTAACGTAAAATCGCAAAGCTATCCGTCAGAAGTTTTATATTTTGCGAGTAACAATATTAAGTCAGAGGCGATTCATATTTTACCGACATTACCATTCGATTTTACAGAAATAAAAAACAATGAACCGAAAGTAGCTTTAGATTATGTAAGAGGAAATCTATTTGACTCAAATCAAATGATTCCTTTGCCTCCCGAAAAAGCAGGAGCAGATAATGATTTAAATGAAAAAATAGAACGTTATATAAAACGAGCAATAGAAGAAAAAGCAATTATTTACGCGTTTGGTGAAAGATGGGGACCAGAAGAAAATACACCAGATTCCTATTTTCATTTCAAACCAGGAAACGGTATACATGATATTCATATGAATCAAGGGAATGTAGAAAAATGGCAAGGTGATGATGGCATATGGCAAGATGGAGGAATACTCATTCACTTTGAAAAGGAAGAAGAATGGATCGGTATCTTTCTTGCCTTCCAATCACAGTCATGGTGTACCGATGAAGAGGGGCATGCTCGTGTGCCTGTTGAGCATTGTGATTATAAGGGGAATAATTAATAAGAAGAGGGCGTTCAAAAAGAACGCCCTCTTCTTATTTTATAAAACGAAAAACTAACGAGTGTAGAAAGACAAGAGAACAGCAGTGCCACACTAGAAAACGCAATGAGATACATATTATATTTCATAACCTGTCCAATTAGCTGATTACTGTCGTATTGAAACAGTCCTGCTATTATGTTGAATAAAAATAACACGATAAACATGACGACAACACCGTCTATTGATCCTTTAATGTCTGGTTTACTTAAAGCGATATGCGCGGAAATGCAAATGGCGATAAATAAAAATAACCAAAAGGAAGGATTCAATAAATTGCCGATTGTAAATAAGCTTTTCAATAATACAAACGTCGACAAGAGCATGTTTTGGATCATTTCTACATTAATAGAAGTAGAAGCAATCGTTTTTTCGAGAGTTGTATTAAATAAAAAATATGATTCTGGTACGAAATAGCGCATTAAAAGGATTAACGCAGTAATACCAGAAATAATAGGCCCAATGCCGATGAAGAAATTCCCAATCCGTTGATACACACTTTTTTGATTGTATTGATGTTGTACGTAACCTAAAGCCCCTTGACTTGTATCTGTCGGGAAGAACTGCGTTGCTACAATCTTATGACGGAACAGCACGCACATAATGGCATGTCCAAGTTCGTGAATAGGAACACCAATCCAAGCCGTTAATAGGAATCCTTTTCGTCCAAAAGCTCTCGACCAATACATCCGTGTGAGAGATTCTAAATAGCCTAATAGAAATCCAATTACAATGATAACGCCAATTAAAGATAATAATTGGATTACGCTTGTAAGGAGTATTTGAAAAATTGAGTTTACCAATTCCATTGCCAGTCATCCAATCTGTTAAAAATATTATTTATTCTGTTTCATAATAGCATTTTTTTTCAAGATTACTAGCACATATATTTTCTTTCGGAAGAAGGATTTCAGAATCTTTTTCTTGTAGTCATGTTTTATGTACAAATTCATATATTGAATTTGTAACACCCTATACGGTATATCCTTAAGGAGGGATAAGAGAATGAAATGTCCGTCATGTCATACAGAAAATGCAGCGGAGGCAAAATTTTGCGGGAATTGTGGACATTCGTTAACGGAAGAAGTAGTGGCAAGTAGTGGCCAAGAAGAAGGGCCGGAACAAGCACGTGCGGCACAAGCAAAGGAAGCTCGGCAAAATGAAACGGTAGAGCAAGCGAAGCGGTTTGCGAGCGGCTATTTTCAATTTTTTAAACATGCATTACAAGCACCGACAGCGATTATGCAAAGCGGCGCTATTGAAGTACGAAATGGAATTGTAAGTCTTGTTCTTATTTGTTTTTTAGGAGCATGTATTTTTTATAGAATGATGAGTGCAGCATCAGCAGTTACGAGAACATTTGCACCAGATATATCTACTCCCACGTTTTTTGTAGAATCTATAACGGTCTTTTTCTTTTTATTAATTTTAACTTTATTTGTCGGATTTATTATTTTTGTAAGTGGTAAGATGATGAAATCATCTTTTTCGTTTCTTGAAGTATTCGGTATATGGGGAACGATAGCGACGCCGGCTATTGTCATATTAGTCCTTTCTTTTCTTTTTAGTTTCTTATTAATCTTTTTCTTACCGATATTATTATCCGTAGCTGCAACTTATATAGGGATTAGTATAACTGTAGCCGTATTAAAGCTAGACAATGGCGGATTAGATCTCGTTTACACACTTATTATTGCAAATGTTTTAATTGGAATTGCAACATTCATTGTACTTTGGTCTTACATTAGCACGATAATTCAAGCCTTAACACAGGGAATAACTGGCTTCTAATGAAAAGGTGGTTGACTGGATGAATGTATGTACAAAGTGCGGAGTTCAGTTTGAAGATGGTGTGCAGTTTTGTCAAAACTGCGGGACGAAGAGGGGACGTTCTGTAGTAAAGAAGAACATGAGCGGTGGTGTAAAAGTTGGCATTACACTGTTAGCGCTATTTGTTATAGCGATTATTGGATTGTATTTGTACGGATTGTCGTATTATACGCAGGTGGCACAAGTAGACCGGATGATTACGATTTTACAAGAGAGGGACGGAGAGAAATTAGCTGAGATCGTTACGGCAGATGATCCATCGGTTATGATAACGAGAGAGAGCGTAACGCCTCTATTTTCATATATAAAAGAAAATCCATCTTACGTGAATGAATTAAAAGAATATTTGAGACAAGGTGAAAAACAACGGGACGGAATAGAAAGAGCTGATTTTTCATTAACGAAAGACGGAAAGTATTTCTTTATATTTGATCGATATAAATTGAAAGCGAAGACGTACTATGCAACTTTGCTTTCAAATGAAAAAGACGTATCGTTAAAAATGAACGGAAAAGAAATTGATAAGACAGATGACAAAAAGTTTGAGAAGCAATATGGGCCATTTCTTCCGGGAAATCAAGTGTTTCAATCAGAATATAAAAATGACTACGTAAAACTATCACGTGAGGAAAAGGTTGTACTTATGAAACAAAGCCAAAATAACGTAACGATAGATTTAACGTTGCAAGGTCAATATATTACAGTTCAAACGAACGCGCCTGGTGCAACATTGTACGTAAATCAAAAACCAGTTACAGCGCTCGCAGGAGAAGAAATTACATGGGGGCCTGTAGCGACTGATGGAAGCGCGAAAATTTATTTAGAACGAAATGGAGAAAATGGACGGGAAACGACAAAAGTAGAGACGGTAACGGCACTTTCGTCTTATAATCTTCCATTCCAAACGAAAAGTGCAGAAAAAACAGTTGTTTATAATGTTACTCCAACGCCCGCAACTGGGTATGTATATAATGGTTTCATCTTTCCTGATAGTGATATTCGAAAATTAACGAGCACAGATTTAACATATTTATCGAAAGAACAGTTGAAAATTGCTAGAAATGAAATATATGCAAGGCATGGACATATTTTTCAAACGAAAGATATGCAAGCGTATTTTGCAAAACAGTCTTGGTATAGAGAAAATCCTTATTTTACAGGAAAGTTAACAGATATCGAAACTTATAATATTGAACTAATTAAATCAAGAGAATAGAGCGCGGGAAAAAGGTACAGTGTATATTACTGTACCTTTTCTATCGTTATTTGGCTGGACGAGGTTCCCTAGAGAAAAAGATATGAAAGAGAAATGTGACTTTACTTGCCCCTCCTGATGTACTGGCTTGCACATCAGATAAAGAACTAGACGTTAAAGCAGCTTCAGAATGAGGAGGGACGATTATTTTAAGAGCATCATCTGATTCTGAGGATGCAGTAACTGTTATTGTATCGTCAGAAAAATTTAAAATTTTAACAGTACCGACTGGAAAGATGGCCTTGCGAGCATGTGATGAAGAAGCGAAGCGGGTAGCTTTCCAGATAGTTTGTGAGAAAGTGTCATTGTCAGATAACCAAGCACGAGCACTGTATAAAGTTACACTAACCGTAAACTCCTGTTCAAGCGGGAGGGCGGGTTTCGGTTCTATCGGTTCCTCTGGAAGCTGGACGAGAAGGCCGGCGCACATGTATGTTTCACCTACTTTCAACTGGTTACTGTTATAGGATATTAAACATGTTGTTTATAAGACACGACAGTTACCTATTCAGGCATAAGTTTGTGCACAAAATTTGAAGATGAAATTCTCTTTCTTTACAATGGAAGTAGGTGTTATTTCTATAAAATATGGAAAACGTAAAGAGTATGTAAAAAAGAAGGAGTGGTAAAGTGAACTATGTCATTATTGGCGGAGATGCAGCTGGTATGAGTGCAGCGATGCAAATTGTTAGAAACGATGAAGATGCAAATGTTGTAACTTTAGAAAAAGGTGAAATTTATTCGTACGCGCAGTGTGGGTTACCGTATGTCATTAGTGGTGCTATCGCTTCAACGGAAAAGTTAATCGCGCGTAATGTAAAGACGTTTCGTGATAAATACGGAATTGATGCGAAAGTACGACATGAAGTAACGAAAGTAGATACGGAGAAGAAAATTGTGTACGCAGAGCATACGAAGACGAAAGATGTCTTTGAATTTCCATACGATCGTTTATTAATTGCGACTGGCGTGCGTCCTGTTATGCCAGAATGGGAAGGACGGGAATTACAAGGTGTTCATCTTTTAAAAACAATTCCGGATGCTGAGCGCATATTAAAAACGCTAGAAACGAATAAAGTTGAAGATGTAACCATTATTGGCGGCGGTGCAATTGGACTTGAGATGGCAGAAACTTTCGTCGAACTTGGTAAGAAAGTAAGAATGATTGAGAGAAATGATCATATCGGTACAATTTATGATGCAGATATGGCGGAATATATACATAAAGAAGCAGATAAGCATCATATTGAAATTTTAACGAATGAAAATGTAAAAGCATTCAAAGGGAATGAACGAGTAGAAGCAATTGAAACGGATAAAGGTACGTATAAAGCAGATCTTGTTTTAATGTCGGTTGGAGTGAAGCCAAATACTGATTTTCTTGAAGGGACAAATATACGTAAGAATCATAAAGGAGCAATCGAAGTAAATGCATACATGCAAACGAATGTGCAAGACGTATATGCAGCCGGTGATTGCGCAACACATTACCACGTTATAAAGGAAATTCATGATCATATCCCGCTCGGAACGACTGCCAATAAACAAGGGCGACTTGCTGGACTGAATATGCTGGATAAACGAAGAGCATTTAAAGGTACGTTAGGTACAGGCATTATTAAATTTATGGATTTGACACTCGCAAGAACAGGATTAAATGAAAAAGAAGCGAAAGGGCTACACATCCCGTATAAAACAGTCAAAGTAGATTCTACAAATATGGCGGGCTATTATCCAAATGCAAAACCACTTTACTTAAAATTACTATATCGCTCCGATACGAAACAATTATTGGGCGGGCAAGTAATTGGAGAAGAAGGGGTAGATAAACGGATTGATGTGATCGCAATGGCGCTTTTCAATAAAATGAGTATTCACGATTTAGAAGATGTCGACTTAAGTTATGCACCACCATATAACAGCGTGTGGGATCCAATTCAGCAAGCGGCAAGGAGAGCAGAATAGCACTTTTTAAAGTGCTATTTTTTTGTTAAAGGGGAATTATCATTTTTGTCGAATGAAGAGGATCGGGAAATAGTTACATATGAGGAAGGGGAGTTTTTTTATGATTGTAGCACTTCAAAAGGTTCAAGAATCAGAAAAAGAAATATTACGTAATTTGTACGCTTTATATCTTCATGACCTTTCTAAGTTCACTATGAATATAACTATCGGAGCGAACGGATTTTTTGAATACGAAGATTTGCATATGTTTTGGAAAAATGACGGAATCACGCCGTATTTTATAAAAGTTGATCATAGTATTGTAGGATTCTTATTACTACTGGAACGTCCGTTTTTGAAGAAGGAAAATGATTTTGGTATTAATGATATTTTCATATTGAATCAATATAAAGGAAAAGGAATCGGTAAACAAGTAGTTGAGAATTTACTAGAAGAGAAAAGAGGACAATATTTCGTTATCGAACTTCTAAAAAATGTACCAGCAGTGTCGTTTTGGAAGAAAGTATATAAAGAATTAAACATTGAATTTGATGAGAGAGCGCAGCTAATTGATGATGAAGAATGTCTTGTTCAAACGTTTAAAATTTAATGAAATTGGTGTTCCTTTTATATTACTTTGAAATTTAACTTTATCCTGCTATTTGCGGGCAGTAAGACCCCACTGATTAAAGTTTCACTTTATTTTGAATATACCGTTTCCCCTTGAAAACATATTACGTATCGCTTATATTTTCATATAGTATTTATTTTTTAAACGAAGCAATGAACGAACCAGGGGGCGCAGTATGGCAATTAACATGAAAACAATCGAAGAATGGATTGCTGAATCAAATGCAAGACATGAAGAAGACTTTGGACACGTTGTGGAAGAAATGAAAGAAGTATGTGTCGGACTTGATAACGCGACATTAATTTATACGAAAAATGTATTTTGTTTCGGTAAAAAAGTAGAAGTCTTTTTCTTCTTCCAAGACCATGTCGTGATTGGACAAGAAAAAGACGAATATGTTGAGATTGAAAAATTAAAGTATGATGACATTACAAATAGTAACTTAAAAACAAATGACAAAAATACTACGTTAGAATTAAAGTTTGCTAACGGACAATCTATCAATTTAGATAGTTTAAATGATAACTACGGTACGAAAAATTGGTTATTTGCTAGACAAATTAAGAGTATTTTTAAGTTAATCTAGTAAAAAGAGCAGACCTCAATAAAATGTACCCTATAGAATAGACACTTGAAAAAAGTCTATTCTATAGGGTATTTCTTGTATAATAAAAGGAAAATTGGGATCGGAGAATGTTGAAAATGACAAAAAAACTATTTACAGAAAGAGAAATTCAAATTCTATCAAATAACCTATACGTAAAATCTGTAAGTCAGAAAGGTATCACTTATACAGAGGAATTTAAGCATATTTTTATTGAGGAAAATGAAAAAGGAAAGCTACCTCGAAATATTTTTGAAGAATGTGGTTTTGATATAGATATGATTGGAATGAAACGAGTTATGTCATCGGGAAGTAGATGGCGTGCTGCTTATAGAAAAAATGGTGTATTGGGTTTAAGGGATACACGTATCGAAAACGCTGGAAGAACTCTTGAGAGAGAGCTTACGTTAGAAGAAAAGTATGCCCGTTTAGAAGCCGAACGAAACTTACTAAAGGCGGAAAACGAATTGCTAAAAAAAATCAAACTTATGGAAGGGAGGATGAGAAGGAAATAACACTACCACCTAGTCAGAAATTCATCTTGATTCGTTCTGTCATCATGAAATACAACTTAAGGAATATGGTCAGTCATTTGTGTAAAGTAGCTGGTGTATCCCGTTCGGGATACTATAATTACTTTTCAGTTTCATCTCAAGAACAACGGAAACAAAAGAGTGATCGAGATGAAATCTTGAAGGAAACCATATTAAAAGCACTTCGATTTAGAAATAGAAACAAAGGGGCTCGTCAGATAAAGATGACATTGGCGGGTCAGTTTCAAGTTGTCTACAATTTAAAGCGTATCCGTAGAATTATGAAGAAATACGAGATTATCTGTCCGGTTCGCAAAGCGAATCCTTATAAAAGAATGCTTAAAGCTACAAAAGAACATCGAATAGTACCAAATCAATTAAATCGGGAATTTAAACAAAATACCCCAGGGAAAACACTTCTTACAGATATCACCTATTTAGTTTACGGTAAGAATCAAAGGGCCTATTTATCTACAATTTTAGACGGCTCAACTAATGAAATTTTAGCTTACCATGTTTCAGAACAGATGACATTAGAGCTCGTAACGACAACTCTCCATAAACTAAAAAGGAATCCGCGGATTCGATTGACTGAAGGTGCTTATATTCATTCAGATCAAGGATCCCACTACACAAGCCCTACCTATCAAAAGCTAGTTAAAAAGCTAAACCTAGGACAATCCATGTCAAGAAGAGGAAACTGTTGGGATAACGCCCCACAAGAATCATTTTTTGGTCATCTGAAAGATGAAGCTCATATAAAACCTTGCGTGTCCTTTAATGAATTGAAACAAGAGATTAAGAAATATATGACGTATTATAATCATTATAGATATCAATGGAATTTAAAAAAGATGACTCCTGTTGGATACAGAAACCATCTTCTTGATGTTGCCTAACTTTTTTCAAAATGTCCTTTACAAAGGGTACAGATTACAAAGGGTCTGCTTTTTTATTTGTTTCCTATTACACAAAGGCATCCTCTTTCTTCATAACATTTCACATTTGTAAATCCTGTCTTATAAAATAGGTTTATTAATTCTTCATTCGTTTTCCATTTCTCCATATGATATTGAATTTTAAAAGTTTCAGCGACCAATAAAAAGGATCCGTTTGGTTGTAGGACGCGAAATAGTTCTTTTATATCTTGTTCCACATCAGGCCAAAAGTAGTGTGTTTGAAAAGCGGTTATGAGATCGAAGAAGTTTGTATGATAGGGAATAGAAGAAACGCTTGCTTGTTGAACAAGGACTTTTTGTTTTTGAACATCCTTTATATTCGTCTGTATAGAATTTTTTACAGCTTGATCGGAGTAATCAATCCCATATATTTTCCCAAGTGGAGTTCGTTTTGAAAGAGTGTGTATCGTTTTACCGCCGCCACAACCGATATCCAATATGATTGCATCTTTCTTTATATGTACTTTTTGTAATGCCCAATTGGTTAGTCTCGTATGTGCACTGTTCATAATACAAAGCATGGAAGAACCAATTGTCCCGCGAGGCTTTTTTGCTTGCTGGATTAATCGTTGTAAAATACTCAAGTTAAATTCTCCTTTTATGTAAGAATATATACTCATTTCGCTTTTTATAAATTAAATCCTTTAAAAAAAGCACGCCGATAGACGGCGTACTTCTAACAATGCAAAGCCCCTTTTAACCAATTCCGCGCCCGATATGCCCCGACTGGAACTTGAATAAGAGATGTTTCATTCCCAGCATCAATACCGTACAATTGATCACATGAATTTGTATCAAAACTTAGTAACGGATGCCCGCCCATCCCCATAGCAGTTGCAGCAAAAACGAGTTTATGAACGAGGATACCAGCTTCCATTTGGTGAATGCGGTATCCTCTATAGCCTAATGCACGTGTATAGTAATCTTTCTGTCCGACTACATGTAAGCAAAGTGGTACTTGAAAAAGGTTTACGTTATCCATCGTCATACTAGACTGAAGTGGGTAGCGAAGGTCTCCATATCGAATTGGTTGTATGGAATGTGTTTTACTGTTATAAGCGTAAGCTCCGTTTTCAATATTTTTCACGCTATAAAAACATCCGTATAAGGAGACGCGTGTATTTTCATTTGTATACTTACCGTCAAGGTCGTTGTAATAGGGGAAGGAAAGGCTCGCTTCTTGTAGTAAAGTAGCGAGCTCAGCTTCATCCCATTTCGTTAAAATAAAATCCGCATCAGGAGAATATCGTTTTTTACAAAGTTGTAGGAAATCATACGATAACCGTTCTACTTTTGGTAGCTGTACAGCGTACGGATTATGTTGATAGTGCTCTTCATGATGTAGTGTTTGGAAGTGTGCTGTTGATTCGATCATAGAAGCTTCATTTATTTTTGTTATCATCGGATATTCACCTACATGTTTTGAGCGAATGAAATGTTCATGTGCGAGCGGCGGAATTTGTTGCAACAACTCATGAGAAGTAACTGTTTTATTTTCACGGTAATCATTGTGAAACCAATTAGTTTCTGGCTCTGTACTTAAAGGAATAACGGCATACACACTTTCTTCACCTTCTGACAATCCGAGTAAATGGTTCAGTGCACGGTCTAGAAATTGAAAGTATACGCCGTTTGTATAACCGAATTGCTTTGCACATTCTAGCAATTGTCCAATGAGGACCCCGCTATCTAATCCTTGAAGACGATATGAAAAATTATTGTATTTAAAGAAATTTTTCCAAAACATAGTGGATACGAATGCAGCACCGAAACAATCATCTATATTACAGCGATTACCGAGTGTGTCTGCCAAATAAGAATCGAAATTTCCTTCGCGAAGTAAAATAAGTCGGTGATGTGCGGCGTCATAATGGTAAATGCCGTCTGGGTAATCGTCAATCTTTAAATAGATATACAATTCATTCGGATATAAAGCACCACCCGAAGGAATAGATCTTCGTAATACATTTCTCTCGCTATTTAGCTGACATAATTGTGTTACACCAAATGAATACCAAAGGTAGTGACCAATCTCATCTAAAGTAGGTGTAGTAGAAGAGTTCGGTAAAGATAATGGGATTTCTAAGGAGAGCGGGATGGTAGGTAAATTTCGATATAATTTATAAGGAAGCGGTGCGTCTTTCCAGTCCACCTCATGATTCGGCATAATTTCATCGATAGAGAAATGGAGATGATGTAAAAAAGTATCTAGCTGCATGAAATCCCTCCTTTACTATGGAAACGGATGTGGATGTGGATTTAATCTTTCATTCGTTAAAGGTTCGTCTGTATATCCAAGTGTCATCGGTACGGTATATACCCGGTCCAGTCCTGTAACTCGAGTAAGATGGTGACCAAACGTCATCGGTAGCATGCCTGGAATAATAACTTTTACACAATGTAATCCATTCTTTTCTATGAGGGGAACGGTTTGATCTACAACGATTATTTCAAGATTAGATTGATGCAAACGATTTAAAAGTTGGTGGAGATCGGATGTTAAATCCATATCAAATGATTGTGATACATTCATTTCTTGGAACGTTTGCACCGGTGCATCTTCCCGTAAAAGGAAGTGAAGACGTTCTTCTGTTTCTTTCAATCCATACAGCATACTATGGTCTTCCATTTTATTAACGAAATAAGGATCTTGTAAGCATTTTTCGTAGTATTCTCTTTTGTGCTCGAGCTCATCGTCTGTTATAAGTAACATGCCTGCTATTTCTTGAATGGCGCTTTTTAAGGCTCGAATAGGATCTAAATGAGCGCCTCCTGCACAAACAACGTTCATTCCATTTTCACGCGTATTTTTTGCAATTACCCATAAGCTAGGAATGCCGTGTTCCATCGTCGCGTTAAAAGCGTGTAATTCATATCCGGTAATCGTACGTAACCGCTGAATCATTAATTGTAATTCTGTATCATTTGCTGAATTAAGATCCAGGCGGGGAAGAGGTAATTCGGCATACCAAGTGAGTAAGAAGGCATCACGCTCTACAATTTCTAAAATGCCGTGAAAAATCGCTTCTTCTAAACTACCGCCAATTGCACATCCATTTGATGTTTCATACACGAAAGCATCTCGATGACCGAGGCTATAATAAGCAATTGATTCAGGAACTAAAAGCGGTCTGTTTTGTGATAAAGAATATCCCCATACCCAGTTTTGCTCATAATCAGGATCAAACGGCTTGAATGGAAAGTTATCACGATTGTAATGTTCATTTGTATGGACACCGAGTGTGAGGGGATTTAGTGCATGTTCCTCTAAATCATGAAAACTACCATGCACATTTGTCTTTTTCCCTCGAGGCGACATACCGCAATATCGTTCTAAACCTTCTAAAATAGCAGTTGCTTCACTCACTGCAAATGAATGAGTTCGTCCCGCAACACCTTCATTTCCGAACATTAATGGCATGTTTATAATGACGTCAGCGAATGGTAATACAGAATGCTGCATTTTTCCGTTCAACATACCGACCCGATAATCTAAATAGTCTCTCGTTAAAAATGTGTTTAGCTCATGAATGGAACGGCAGCGATACGTTTCGGTGCTTACTTTTAAACTCGGTTGTAAAGAAACTTCCGCCGCATCCGCAGTATCATCAGGTAAATTACTACATACAGGACAGAGAGGATCTGGAAGAAAAGAATGCCGCGTACATTGTAATGTTTGTAAGTTTAGTAAAATAAGTTCATTTTCTAAAGAAGAATGGTTATGAGTTAATATTTTTCCTGTTTCTGCGCAAATAAGATGGCACATTTGCAACATTCCATTTTGGGTGGCACGTACGTCACGTCTCGTTACATTATCTGCTTTAAAGGCATATTTCCGCTGTAGTTCCCACATTTCTTTTTGATCAAAGCCAGCGATAAAACGGCGTCCATCAGAACAATGGGAACATCCAGGCGTAAGAGGATGAATGTAAGGACCGATAATACCTTCGCCAAATGAAGTAAAACCACGAAGCCATGGAATATGATTTGAGCGAAAAATAAGTTCGGCATCATGATGAATAGTAGAAGGAGATCCGTCATGTAATACGAGAGCGAGATGAATATTTTCAGGAAGTTCTTCTGTAAGGGTCTGCTGACGAATGATGGAATATTGTTTGCATAATTGATCATGTACATAGTCTGCAAGAAGGCCATCTCCTATAAGCAATATATTTTGAATCATAAACCGTCCTCCTTTGCAATTAATACCCCATACACACCGTCTAGGTTTTCTTTTAAAAATGGTTCGATTGCTAAATCGAACACGAAGGGATAAAAATTATGTTCTTCTAAATGCTGTAAGGCAAGCTGTAAAGATTGCACACTTGGAATTTCTTCTTCCGCTTGTATTTCCACTCTAAAAGAATCCGTGTCATATAAAATAATAGAGGATTCAGGCAAGATATTAGCTCTGTAAGGAATTTCTTCATTTTGAACGTGAAAGAGTGATAGTTGTAGTGCGTTTCGTAACGCTAACGTCATATTAATATTAGATGCACCGTACCATCTATCATTTATACCAACCCAAACGACTGGAAAACTGAGAATCTCTTCACTCATTGCGATTTTAGGTGTTTCATGGATTGTAGAGAGAGCATCGTAATAAAATTTACAATGTTTATCTTGAATATCAATTAAATCAACAGTTGTAAGTTCCTCTAGAATATGTGACTGCCGCTCATACAGTTTATTGTTTAAATGTTGTTGTAGTGCCCGGTAAAATCCTTCTGTCATCGTTTCTCCAGCACCGATACCGATATTGTTATGTTCAGGAATAAGGCGGTGAATGATTTCTGCTACATATGTTTCAATTCCTGTTAAACCAGCTTCTCGGCGTGCTTCATTATGAGTCAATCCACTACGAGTCATAAGAGGCAGAAGGGGAGCTGGGCCATCTGATAGTGGAGTAGCTACTTGAATATAGCATTGTGATAATGGTAATTGATATGAATCTTGTTCATCCCATACATGGAATATACCGGCTTCTTTAGAAGTTAATGAATCGAAAAAGCGGAATACATCAGTTGAAGTATGTTGGCCATACCGATGCTCAAGTTTTTCAGAAATATTTTCTATCGTATCAATTGTAAAACTTTCATCAGTTGCAAGAGGGTGTTTTATAAAAGGATGCCACGTTCCTTCAAGTGTTTCATAGTTTAATAAAAAGAATTGTGATTCTTTTTCACGATATGAATCATCCGCGACATGTTTAAACAATTCAAAAACGATTACATTTGCTAACATGGCAGATGTAATTGGTGAGAAGGAATCCGATGAATTTTCATTTTGTAAAGTCGTTTCATGTAGCCGATGCCATGCGGATTCCCAGCATTCATCACGATTTTCTGTTACGACAGGTCCAGCTATACCGAGTGTTGATAAACAAATAGCTGGTATGAAATTCTTTTTCGTTTCTCTACAAATAGTGTGAACTGTTTTTAAACCGTCAATGTCTCCGTTTTGAGAAACATATAAAATCCAATCAAAAGGTTCGAATACTTCACGCAAGGGACGGTCAATTGTAGTATCGATTTCTTGAAGGAGTACACTGTTATCAACTTCATATGCACGTTCTATTAGCTCATGTATTCTGTCATAGTTTGTTTCATCCCGATCTGTAACGAGGTAATGAAATGTAGGTAAACCAGATTCTAATAAAGAAGAAACTAAGGAAGTGAGCATATCCCCAGAACCAAGTACAAGGACATTTGCTCCGCGGTATGTTTCAAACTTTAAAGCACCTGAATGAGAATCAGCTTCTAAAAATTCAATTTGTGAAGCATATCTGTCGAGTAATGTACTGTTTAATTCATGAGGTGCATCTTGATTTGCATCGCGAACGAAACCATTTTCATATAAAATCTCTCCAATTTCAAATACACGGTTTTGATAGGGGAGAGGGAGGCCATCGGTTATTTCGGCTAAAGAATAATTCCCGTTAAACATTGGCATTAATTTTTCAATCCAATCATAAATTCCATCACCGTCCATACGAAATGAACTGGCGTTATTTCGAAAATAGACACCCCCGTTTGAATCGGGGAGGAAGAAAGTATCCTTATTTACTTTAAGTTTTGCATGAATTGGAAGGTTATTCATTTTAATCCTCCTTACGTTTAGGCATACATTATTACCTTATGTCATGAAATTTGTCCCGTATGAACACAATAAAAAAAGGCTGTAGAATGATTCATTCTACAGCCTTTAATAGATTTTTAATCTATCAACCTTCTAATAATAATGACTTTGGATCTTCAAGCATATCTTTAACAGCAACAAGGAAGCTAACTGCTTCTTTACCATCAACAATACGGTGATCGTAAGATAAAGCAATGTACATCATTGGGCGGTTTTCCATACGCTCGTTATCAATTGCAACTGGGCGTACTTGGATTTTATGCATTCCTAAAATACCAACTTGTGGGCTATTTAGGATCGGTGTTGACATTAGAGAACCGAACACACCACCGTTTGTAATTGTAAATGTACCACCTTGTAGTTCTTTTAATGAAAGTTTGTTGTCACGTGCTTTTTTACCTAATTCACGAATTTCACTTTCAATTTCAGCGAAATTTAATTGGTTGGCATCGCGTACAACTGGAACAACTAATCCATCTGGAGCTGCTACTGCAATACCGATATCATAGAATTTTTTAATGATAAGCTCGTCACCTTGAATTTCAGCATTTAATAATGGGAATTGTTTTAATGCTGCAACAACTGCTTTTGTGAAGAATGACATGAAGCCAAGACGTACATCATGTTTTTTCTCGAAAGCATCTTTGCGTTCTTTACGTAATTCCATGATCGCACTCATATCAACTTCGTTAAAGGTTGTTAACATTGCAGATGTTTGTTGAACTTCTACAAGACGTTTTGCAATTGTTTGACGGCGGCGGGACATTTTCACGCGCTCAACTGGTTTTTCGAATTCCGTTTTTGCAACTGGAGCAGGAGCTGGACTCTTTGGAGCAGCTGGTGCTTCTTTTGGTGCTGCAGCATGAGCTTGTACATCATGTGGTCTCACGCGTCCAAGTGGGTCTGTGCTACGTACGTCGTTTAAGTCGATTCCTAATTCACGAGCCATTTTTCTAGCAGCTGGTGATGCGATAGGACGGTTTGTATTTGGTAACCCTTGTAGTGTTGCAGTTTGCTCAGCATTTGGTGCCGCAGCTTTCGGTGCTTCAGTCGTTTCTTGTTTTGGTTGCTCAGCCACTGGTGCAGGTGTACTTACTGCAACTGGTGCTCCATTAGCATCTAAAATTGCGATAGTTGCACCAACTTCAACTGTATCCCCAGGTTCGCCTAGTAACTTCGATACAATACCTGAATCTTCTGCAATGATTTCTACATTGACTTTATCAGTTTCAAGCTCAACAACGCTGCCACCTTTCTCAACTTTGTCGCCTACGTTGATAAGCCATTGTGAAATAGTTCCTTCAGTAATAGATTCTGCAAGCTCAGGTACTTTAATTTCGATCATTTTAAATGTCCTCCCCTTATTTGCCTAACGGTGTGTTTTTTCTTCTTTTGTCTTCGGTAATCTCCATTTGTTAGCCTGGCCTTGGGCAGAATATCTGCCCAAGGAACAAGCTAGAAAGCTTCATTGTTACTTTTTAGTTGCTGTAAACTTCAATTTCTTGTTTATCTTGACGGAAGTTATACTTCACATCTAAAGCATGTGCAACAATTAGTTCTTGCTCAGCTTTGTGAGCGAATGGATCGCCGCCAGATGGACTAGAGCGATCAGGACGTCCAATGTAGCCTGTTTTCACTTTATCTCCAGCAAGTTCGAACAGAATTGGAGCCATGTAATGCCATGCGCCCATATTACGAGGTTCTTCTTGAACCCAAATGATTTCTTCTAAGTTTTTAAAGCGTTTAATAATAGATTGAACTTTCTCAGCAGGGAATGGGTACAATTGCTCAATACGAACGACATGAACTTCGTCTAAGTTGTACTCATGTTTACCAGACTCGATTTCTGCTGCTAAGTCAATCGCCATTTTACCTGTGCTTAAAACAAGACGTTTTACTTTATTTGGTTTCATGCCAAGGTTTTCTTGTTCTAAAGCAGGTTGGAAACGTCCTTCGCTTAACTGACTAGCAGTTGAAAGCGTAAGTGGGTGACGTAATAAACTCTTCGGCGTCATCAATACTAATGGTCGAACAGCTTCTGTTCCTAAGATAGATGCTTGACGACGCAGGATATGGAAGTATTGAGCCGCGCTCGTTAAGTTTGCAACTGTCCAGTTATTCTCAGCAGCTAACTGTAAGAAACGCTCTGGACGTGCACTAGAGTGCTCTGGTCCTTGACCTTCATAACCGTGTGGTAATAGAAGAACTAAGCCAGATTTTTGACCCCATTTTGCTCTTCCAGCTGAAACATATTGATCAAATAATGCTTGCGCAGTATTTGAGAAGTCACCATATTGCGCTTCCCACATAACAAGAGTTTCTGGAGCGAATACGTTATAACCATATTCGTAACCAACAACAGCAGCCTCTGATAACGGACTGTTATGAACAGAGAATGAAGCATTAATGTTTGGTAAGCGATGTAATGGTGAATATGTTTCATTTGTATCAGTATCGTGTAATACGATATGACGGTGTGCGAATGTACCACGCTGTGAATCTTGACCAGTTAAACGAATTGGCGTACCTTCTTGTAAAATAGAAGCGAATGCTAATGATTCAGCAAGTGCCCATTCAATTTTGCCGTTCTCTTCAAGAGCATCTTTACGGCGCTCAAGAATTTTCTTCACTTTCGGATATACGTTAAAGCCTTCTGGCCAAGATAGTAGACCTTCATTAATTGCACGAAGTGAGTCAATCTCAACGCCAGTATCAATTGACTGAATACCTTTTGCAACAACATCTGGTACTTTAACGTGAATTGTTGCATCACTCGTATCAGCTGGTGGTACGAGTGCATAGTCGGATTTTAATTGCTCTTGTATAAACTGTGTAATTGTTTCAACCTCATCTGCATTTAGAACACCAGCAGCTTGTAATTGATCTGCATAAATTGCTCTTACAGTTGGATGGTTTTTAATTTTTTTGTACACTTGTGGTTGCGTAACTGCCGGGTCATCCATTTCGTTATGACCGTAGCGGCGGTAACCAATTAAATCGATTAAGAAGTCTTTTTTGAACAACATGCGATATTGAATCGCAAGGTTAGCAGCTGCAAGACAAGCTTCCGGATCATCAGCATTCACGTGAACAATCGGAATATCGAAACCTTTTGCAAGGTCACTTGAATATTTCGTAGAACGAGAATCATAGCTATCAGTCGTAAAACCAACTGCATTGTTTGCGATAACATGAATCGTTCCGCCTGTTTGATACGCGTTCAATCTGCTTAAGTTGAGTGTCTCAGATACAATACCTTGACCAGGGAATGCAGCATCACCATGAACTAAAATTACGAATGATTTTGAAGTATCTTGATCTGGAAGACCAGATTTTTTACGATTCTCTTGAGCCGCACGTGCGAAACCTTCTACTACAGGATTCACGAACTCAAGATGACTCGGGTTATTTGCTAATGTAACGCGAGTACTAACTTCTTCGTTACTAACGACTTGTTCTCTACCTAAATGGTATTTCACGTCGCCAGTCCAGCCAGAATTAGCCACTGCGCCTTCTATTTTTGCATGTTTGAACTCAGCAAACATGTGGCTATATGGTTTTTCTAATACGTGAGCAAGTACGCTTAGGCGACCGCGGTGAGCCATACCAATCATGACATCCTCTACGCCGTTCTTAGCACCTTCTAGAACAATTTCATCTAAAACAGGTACAAGCATATCAACGCCCTCGATAGAGAAACGTTTTTGCCCAACGAATGTTTTATGCAAGAATTGCTCGAAACCTTCAACAGCTGTTAAACGTTTTAAAAGAGCAGTTCGTTTTTTATTTGATAGTGGTTGACGCAATGAATTTGATTCCACCATTTGATGCAACCACGCGCGTTCTTCACTATCTTGTATATGAGAAAATTCATAAGCTAAAGATTTTGTATAAACGTCTTTTAATCTATGAATTACATCAAGTGCAGTGTGAATACCTTCTGGTGCATCTTGCCATACCGTTTTCGCTGGAATCGCTTTCAAGTCAGCATCGCTCAGTTCGTTCATTGCTTTCTCAAGAAGAGATTGTCCATTTGCAGCATCTTCCATCGGGTTGATGTGAGCCAACGTGTGCCCGAAAGAACGAATCTGCTCAACAAGTTGAACGACTTTAAGAATTTTTTCAATGTTACCTGTGTTTTGAGGAGAAAAATGTGTTGCTGTGTTGTCCCCTGTTACGACATCATCTTGAAACGAAGGAGCTCCAAAAATTTCAAAAAGCTCTTGTAATTCCGGATCAACAGAACCTGCTCCAGTTACGTAAAGATCATACTGCTCAATAACATAACCAAGGTTCGGACCGTGGAACTTGGCCCAAGGGTTTGTCGTTGTATTCTTCCTCGTCATTTGTTTAAACCTCCCAATGCATATAATCCTTTTCCATACAAAGGTGCATTTTGCTCTTTTTCAATAAGTAATGAATCAATAATCAATGTAAATGTTTTTCTTTACTCTTATGTTATTACAATAATTTACATAATACCAAACACTATTACTTATCTGTTTTGTAAAAAAACATTCACAATAACTTATCACCCAAGTTAATCTTTCATGTTATAAAGTAATTTTACAGAAAAATGGGGTGGATATATTTGGTATGCCTATACTAATAGCTATAATTGTTGCATTTAAATATAGGTATAATAGTTAGAATGTTTCGATAAAAACAGTTTGAATTATGTATATTGAAATAATAAGCGCTTTCATAGATATTATACAACAATATAACGGAATATAGTATAAAAAATAAAAAATTATGAATTTATCGTAAACTTTATTTAGATAGTGTTAAATATTGAAAGGAAAGTGAAGGATTTCTACAAAAAAAGTTGCTAAACATAAAAAATGCTCCATAAACAGTTAGTTTCTATAAATATGACGAAAAACACCGTAAAACAAATAACGCATTTCGTGAAATAAAGAAATAAATGAAATATTTTAAAAGGATAAAACAAATATGGAGATATTAAATTTTAAAAAAAGAAGTGAGGAGATATAGTAACAGTTATTTACAGTGTTCCGTGTTTCGCTTCAAAATAGACGTGCTGAAATTTAAAAAAGTTTCTTCTATATAAATAGCGTGAATAATAATCAAAATATATGTAAAGGGAACTTGACGTAAAGTTTACTTTACATATATACTCGGTATATGGAAGGAGGGAGAAATTTCCTTGGAAAATAAAATGGTCGAATACCGAAAAAAATTTGGACTATCTCAAGAAAAGTTGGCTGAGAAACTTGGAGTTTCCAGACAAACCATTATCTCAATTGAAAAAGGGAAATACGATCCATCACTTCCGCTAGCATTTGAAATAGCGAAAACATTTCAGACAACAATAGAACATGTATTTATTTATGAAGGAAAAGAAGAGGGGGAATAGGGATGAATTATTCACAAAAGTACTTTGTAATTATGGGGATTATTTTTCTATTTATGAGTGGATTTATGATATTAACAGGTATAATGACGCATTCTGCACCGCCAGCCATAACGTATCCATTGCTGGGGATGATGATTATGTGTTTCTGTCTAAGCTACTTGCATCCGCAATTTAAAGAAAAAGACGAGCGAATGAAACTGATTCGTTATAAAGGAATGTTTGTAACCTTTTTTGCATTAACGGCATATTATCTTCTTTTCTCTATCGGCTTAAACTTAAAAATACTTACACTATCAGCTACTGAATTATTGAATATACTTATGGCACTTACAATGAGTACCGTCTTTATCTCATTTGTTGTTTTAGCAAAAAGATATTAAGATGGAGGAGAGAAAGGAAGATTAACATATGCAAATGATGTATGCTTTTGGCATTGGGCTTGTATTATTTTTAGCCGTATTCTTATTTATTCGTAAAGACGTTCAAGGTGGGACGTTAACGAAGCGAGGATTTTATAAATTAATCGGCTGTTTAGTTGTTATGCTTATAGCAATTATTGTAATGATCGTATTAATTAATCAGTCACTATAGAATGTAAAAACGGAACCTTACTTCGGTAAGGTTTTTTTTATTATTAAACCTAAAAATTACCACCAAATCCATTTACCGTAAATAATTTGTGTTATATAATCCAATGAAATGATAGATAAGGAGTGTAGTATTTGAATAAAAGAACTATCTTCTATTTATTAACTTGTATACTACTGGTAGCTAGTACTACTTATATAATATGTAACAAAAGAGAACAAGTGCCACCTATATTAGTATGGGACGAACAAGAATACTATGTTACGAATGAACCTGTCAAAGTAGAAGAAGTTGGGCAAAAACTTGGCGAAGTAACAAAGAAAATTAAAACAAGTAAAAAACCTACTAAAAATAGAGAATCTAATACATTACAAGAGAAAACAGAAGTATTCATAATGATTGAGGAAGAAAAAAGTGATTACCCGCCTTTAATCATAAAGGAAGCTTATAGTGATGAATATAGGGTAGTGAGGCCGATGTTGAAGCAAGTATTATGATGAAAAGGAGGTTCATATGCAGACACTAACTCCGCATCCGTAGTCGTTAAGAAAAATATTTGTCTTTTTCCTCCTATCGGTGCCGCTTACATTTTGATGAATAGAGGAGCAATACAAAAGAGAGATTACATTTTATATTTATTATTTGCTACTATGAATATATCACTCTGGTTATCGCTTATGATTTTTGATCGGAGTATGTGGATGGTAGCAGGGCATTATGTGTTTGGAGCAGTTGTTGTTGTTTCGAATATGAATAAGAGATAAGCCAGCAACCTCAAAGTTGCTGGTTTTTATTTTGCTATTTATAATAAAGAAACAAATTTTTAATAGAGAGTAGTGGGCGTTATGAGATGGAAAGAGGGAACGTTTGAAAAAATAGACACGAATGACTCACCTGTTGAGCAACTTATAAACACGTTTAAGGAACAAAACTTAATTGGTGGAGCAATAATAAGCTGTTTTAAAGTGCATAACGAAAATTTTTTTAAAGAAATACCACATTCGAAAGATGGACATGAGCACTTCTTTAGAAGAATCTTCAACTCTTTAGACATAATCAATAACTTAGAAGAGTTAAAAATACATACATCAGACAAATATAAGTTTTGTTTTAAAGAGCAGCTCGCAGTCATGCTTGATGGTAGCATTGCTGCGCAAATTTTGTGGGGCGGAGCATATGAAGGGTTTAAGGAACGACCAGTTATCGCAAAACAATTAGCAGTCAATGTATGTCAATATATGTTCCAAGATCGATACGAAGATATTAAAGTGTTCGAAAGCTATCGCCCTTGGACAGATTGGTTTTACGATGTTGCGTGGGATGTTACTTGGATGGTGTTAGATAGTAGGGAACAGAAAATGTGGTTCATTTGTGCTACGGATACAGATTGATAGAAGCCGGGCCTTGTAGGAATGCTGCAAGGCCCTTTATCTTTTGGGAATTAATAGAAAACGAATCATATAAATGATATACTAAAAAATGTTTGTAATGTCAGTTTCATACTATTATATAATGCTGACTTACTAGAAAAGATAAGAGGAGAATGAGCGTGCAAAAGATAAAGAGATTATTGCTATTAATGATGGTAGTAGGATTAACAGCAGTTGTTTTAGCAGGGTGTGCAAATCCGAAAGATACTACAGAAGAATTTTTAACAGCGATACAAAAAGGTGATGTAGAAAAGGCTCGTACATTTGTTGAGAGTGACAAGGAATTTAATAAACTAAATGAAAAAACAGATGATGCTGAGGCAAAAGCAATGCTAAGTGCAATTACAAAAACCTTTAAATTTGAAAAGCTAGAAGAAGTATCGAAAAAGGATGACAAAGCAGAAGTGAAAGTGAAAATTACATCTGCTGATCTATCCGTTGCTGTAACAAAAGCAGTGGGAGAAGTTATGCCAATGGCGTTCGCTAGTGCCTTTAGTGAAGACAAAGAACAATCTGAAAAAGCAATCGAAAAAACAATGACATCAACTATCGTCAAAAACTTAGCAGATAAAGATGCAGCAATGGCAACTCGCGAAGTTACATTGAACTTAAAGAAAGACAAAGATGGCGACTATAAAATCGTTGCTGACGATAACTTGAAAGAAGTATTGTTTGCCAATGCGAAGTCTTTGGAGAAGATGTTTGGTGGGAAGTAATTGAATTAGATAAAAAGAGACACCATATCACGTAGAATGGTCATCTCCCTGTCAAGTAGACAGAAATAAAAAGAGTATTATGCCACGGCCTTTTCCCGATATTCTATCGGGGAAAGGCCGTGAAGTTTTTCTTGGAATCTTTCTGTATTATAAAATTGAATATATTCTTGAATTGCTCGGTAGGCCATTTCATATGTTTTTGGGCACACTAAATACAACTTCTCTGTTTTTAAATGTGAGAAGAATGATTCGATACACGCATTATCAAAACAGTTTCCACGTCTAGAATGACTACCGACAAATCCTAATTTCTCTAACTGTTTTGCGTAGGATTTAGATGTATATTGAAACCCTTGATCTGAATGGAAAAGGGGCTTAGTAGTTAATGACTTCCCTTCTAATTGACGTAATGTAGTTAAAACCAAATCTAAATCATTTCTTGAAGATAGCTTCCAGGCAACAATTTCATTGTTGTATAAATCTAACACAGCCGACAAATAGGCAAATTGTTCTCCGATTCGTACATAAGTAATATCTGTTACGAATTTTTGATTTTGCTTTTCAGCTTGAAACTCTCGATTCAAATGATTTTTAAATACCACAGATGTTTTTCTTCCATAAAACGGACGTTTTTTTCGAATGATAGATTGAATACCCAGCTCTCTCATAAGACGACGAACACGTTTATGATTCATTACCATTCCTTCTCGAGCCAAAGCACGAGTCATACGTTTATACCCATAGTAAGGGTGCTGACGATGAATAGATAAAATATGTTCTTTATGCCACATATCCCTTTTCTGACGTAAACGCTGCACGTTATGATATTTCCGCCATTTATAGTAGCCAGCCTTAGAAACTTCCGCGATTTGAAGCAACCATCGGAGTGGATAGGCTTGGCGTAATGAATCGATAAGAGAAAATCGTTCTTTCTTTAGGACCATTCCTTCCCGTGTAGATTTGGATTGCGCTTTTTTAAATACTCAACCTGTGCCTTCAAATAAGCATTTTCTTCTTCTAGACTATTAAAATTCTTTCGATTCCAGACACCACGTTGATCATCAAAGGACTCCCCTTGTTGCGCACGTTTTACCCACTCAATAATCTGGGCATCGCTCTTCACACCGAGTTGTTCACGAATTTCTCGCAATGATTTTCTCTCTTCTAATCGAAGACGAACTGCTTCTCGCTTTAGTTCTTCTGTATATTTTTGAAATGATTGTCCTTTTCTTGCCATAAAAAAATCCCCTCCAGATAAAACAGTATTGAGTCCATCATATCAGATGGACTCTTTTTTTACTGTCTACCTATAGGGGATAATACCAGAAGGTTGATATGGTGTCTCTTTTTTATGAACCTGGAGAGGTTTGAACTCAAGAAATTAATTCTATAAATTTTATATTATGATTTTTTGGTTTATGACATACAGCTAGTTGTAACAGAGGAGGTACTGTATTCTATGTTTTCTTATGCGGATCCTATAACGTAGAAAGGTAAAATTTCTGGACCAGATTTTAATTAGTGTTCCTTCAGCTTTAATGAGGAGGTGTACGAAGATGTTGTGACTATACCTGCTGGGTATTATTAATTGTGAAGTCAAATAAGAAAACAATTTATTAGAGGAAGATTAGTTAGTTTAAGTATCAGATTTAGGTGTTTAACAGGGGGTACTAATTAATTTCAGTTCTTTCATGAAAAATTATAGAAAAAGTATGGATAAACAAATTCTTGTTTTAAGTGAATTTTGTGAATGTGGGGGCTGCTTTAAATAAAGATGGTCAAACACTATGTAAATAATTAGGAATGTTAAAATATGCAAAATTGCATATTAAATATTTTAAATCTTATGCTAACCTTATAATGCGAAATATAACATTTGTTGGTAATTATTCATTTTTGAAAGATAAAAAATGAATAATTACAGTGAATTGTATACCACTGTCCTATAGTATAAACGATAATAACGAAAGCTATTTGAAGTCCTTTGAAGGAAATAAGTTATTGAAAAAAATTCCATATAGAAAATTTGTTGAAATTTCAGATGTAACAAATGTCATTTTATTTTTAATGTCTGATAAAAGCGATGCCATTAGAGGGCAAAATATTGTGGTTGACTATGGATATACAATTGTATAAATAAATCATCTTGGGAATTAAGGGTGTGGATAATGAGTTTACTAATTAAAGATTTAACAAAGAAATTTGACGAGCATGTTGCAGTGGATAATTTGAATATCGAGATACCAAAAGGTGAAATATTTGGATTCTTGGGCGGGAATGGAGCAGGTAAAACGACTACATTTCGAATGATACTTGGACTTTTATCGAAATCAAGTGGGACCATTTCATGGAATGGTAAACCTATAAATTATGGTGTTACAGATAAAATTGGGTATTTACCGGAAGAACGTGGTCTTTATGCGAAAATGACTGTCAAAGAACAAGTTAACTTTTTTGCAAAACTAAAGAACATGAAAAGTAAAGATGCAGAAAAAGAACTTCACTATTGGCTGGAGCGTTTTAATATTACTGAGCATCTGAACAAAAAGGTAGGAGAACTTTCTAAAGGGAATCAGCAAAAAATCCAGCTGATAACAGCGATTATACATAAGCCTGAACTCTTAATTTTAGATGAACCATTTAGTGGTTTAGACCCAGTAAATGTTGAAATGTTAAAAGACGCTGTTCTTGATATGCAAAAACAAGGGTCGTCAATTCTTTTTAGTTCACATCGTATGGAACATGTGGAAGAGTTATGCCAACACATTTGTATTATGCACAAAGGTGTACCTGTTGTTCAGGGTGACATTGCCAAAATTAAAAGTGATTTTGGTAAAAAGAACGTTGTAATCGTTGGCGATCATGACTTTGACCATTTGAAAGAAATAAAAGGTGTAGAAAGTATGAAGAAACGTAAAAATGCAGTTACTCTTAAAATTTCATATGAAGAAGTGTCACATGTTTTATTTAAAGAGATAACAAAATTAGGGTATGTTAAAAAGTTTGCAGTAGAAGAGCCTACATTAAATGATATCTTTATTGCGAAAGTAGGTGCACAAAATGAATAGTTTCTGGACAATTTTTTTACAAAACTATAAATCTAAAGTGAAATCAAAATCATATTTTGCTATTACAATAATAGTTTCTATGTTAATTATAGGATTGATGAATTTTGACAAGATTTATAACTTGTTTGCAGGTAACGAGGACGATCAAGTTGTTGTTGTTACAGAAAAAGAAGAATTATATTCAACCATTCATCAAGTGTTTAAAAATGTCGATAGTAAGATACAAGTTAAACGTAGCACGGATAAACAAAAAGCAGAATCAGGTGTTAAAAATGGTGATTATACATATGCAATCGTTGTAGAGGAATTGAATAATAAACAATTAAAGGCTACGTATATAACTGAGACGGATGTAAATCAGCAAGATGTTAGCAAGGTTCAAACGATTTTATCTCAAATACAATCTTCTAATTTCGCCCAGCAATTGAATCTATCTCAAGATGAATTAAAGGTGTTAACAACGCCAGTAGAAATTCATACCAAAACGGTTTCAGATAAGGTTAAAGATGGAGAACATACTGAGGGTGTAGGGATTTTAATTAATGTCTTTATCATGCTAAATTATCTAATGATATTAATGTATGCTGCACAATTAGCAACAGATGTTGCAACAGAGAAATCTTCTCGTGTTATGGAGTTAGTTGTTTCAAGTATTTCGCCTACCAAACATTTATATGCAAAGCTATTCTCAACATTATTGGCTGGTATTACGCAAATCATAATTTGGGGCTTGGTCGCAACTGTTGGATATAAAACAGCAATTAATGATTCGAAAAATGATATTTTAAATAGTATTGATTTAAATTCTGTTGCTCCAACTCTAGTGTTTTATGGGATTCTATTCTTCACATTAGGATTCTTATTATATGGCTCATTATCTTGTCTATTTGGCTCTATCATTACGCGTATAGAGGAATCTTCTCAAGCTGTTATGCCGCTGATGTTTATGTTACTTGCTGCTTTGTATATAGCAATTTATGGAATGTCAAACCCAAGCAGCATGGTTGTTACCATTACTAGTTATGTACCTTTCTTCACTCCTATTGTTATGCTTGTACGAATTGGATTCCTCAATATCCCAGTATGGGAGATTGCGCTTGCATTAGCAATTCTAATTGCAACAATATGTATGATGATTGGTTTAACGAGTCGTGTTTACCGCGGTGGCGTATTAATATATGGTAAAGGTGCATTTAGTAATATCAAAAAGGCAATCAAATTAGGGCGAAAATAGGATTCGTCTATTCATTTCTAAACTTAAATTTACAAAGATCTGCATAGTTAAACTGTGTAGATCTTTTTTGTTGAGAAATTTATATAAATAAATATAAAAATTGCTGTATTAGGCTATTTTTCAAAGAGAATTTTAAAAAGCTCCCAAAAGAGAGTAAAGAATCGAGTTCTAGCGAACAACGTAGAGCGATAATTAATATAATTTATGTCTTTCTCCAAAATGGAGAAAAGAAGTAGGGAAAAATTTAGTTTTAATAATAATCATTTATTTGCTACATAAAGAAAACCCCTTGACTATCAAGGGGTTTTTCATATGACCCCGGAGAGGCTCGAACTCACGACCTCCACCCTGTCAAGGTGGCGCTCTCCCTGCTGAGCTACGGGATCCCAACTATAAATGTTACCATCAGCAATGTATTTTCATTTCATTCGTGTAATCGGAGAATTTGTACAATTTGTTGAGTATTGTAACATTTGATGTATTCCTATAATAGCAACAAACTTTAATGGTGTAAAGGTTTAATTTTCCGAATATTCATATTCTAATTTTTGTATAAAAAAATAAGCCCCGAAGAGCTTATTTTAATAATAATATCAACGCAATTATCAATGATATTTTCAAAAATACAATCATAAATAATGGAGCTTGTTCATAAGCTATCGTCCTGTAACTGTCATTCCTGCTGTGTAAATTGTATCAATAGAACCGTCAGCGCCTTTTATTTCGACTTTATAACGATATGTTCCATCTTCATAAATATCATCGCCATATCCTGTGAAAGTTGCAATTTCATCATTGCTTCCAGCTGGGACCCATTGATTTTGCCAACGGAAGTTGGTTTCAAATTCTCCCCATCTATCGCCATATTTCTTTTCAAGGCTGACATTGTAATGAATTTCTTCAGCTCGGTCATTTGTAATTCTTGCAATTACGCTGTTACCAAAAGTAACTTGTGTAGAGTGTACCTGAACTGTAACACCGTTCACCGTTTCACCAGGACCACAAATGTAATGACAACCATCCCATTCGTCAGCATGTGCTTTTGGTGTATCAATGTTCATAACCGTTAAACCGCCTAAAGCTAATGCGCCAGTTAATAATACTTTACAAAATGTTTTCACTTGAAATTCCCCCTAAGTATATTCTCAATTCGTTCGATAGATATCACATTAATCTAATGGAACGTTTTTTCCTTAAGTGTATTCGCTATGAATCTTTCATCTTGTAGTAATCTAATCACTACATAAAATTTCATAGTTTTGATTCCATATATGTATCATGATTTACATAGAACAAATCTGTTAATACGTTTTGGTTATTTGCTTATCCCACTACTTTTATTACCTTTTATTGGTAAAACGTTGATTTAATTATATACCATTATTATCTATTTACAAGAGAAAACAATACTGTATGCAAAAATGCATAATACAAGCAGTGTTGGGTTTCGATTAATATTTGAGTGGAATCTAATGCTAATTTTTTATGTTTAACAGTATAAATCTATCAATGTTTATTAAAGTCATAATTGATAAACATTGTCCAGGGGGCGCCCTTCATGCTGAGATACAGGATCTTCAAAAGGGAAAGTATAAGCGATTATGCTCGTAATGTATGAAGGGATAATGATGAGAAGAAAATTCAGTAGAAAATAGTTTTTGAATGTAGCTGTTATATTATTTCCGGTATTTATCTAAAGGATTTTCATCGCTTAAATCAACAATTAAAGGGCATAAAAATAACAGTGGTAAAGCGGCGTTAGCTTGATGAAAAGTATCATTAGACATATATTGCCTCCCAAAACAATACGGACAATCTTTTTCAAATGTCACGAGTATCGACCATATGTCTTTTACTTTCCACTTCTTTTTACAATACGTACAACGCGCCATTGAGTTCCTCCTCAGTTTAAGGTGTTTTCTAATATATTCTACTTTATTGTACGAAAGTCATTTGAATTTGATGTGGTAAAATGCAAAACAAGCCTAACCTCGTTCTACACTTAGGGAGGGGTTAGGCTTGTTTTAATTCCGTTCAAAGCCTCTTTGTATCAGGCCGTTTATACATTGCCTAGATAGCTTCGCGTTAAATTCGGGAGAATAATTTTTCCATCTTTACTGTATTTTTCGAATAGCTCTGATAGGAGAAAAATAAAGTTTTTATACTGTTCGTCATTTTCTTTCGGAGCATAAGACGCTGATAGATTTCTTCCCAAAAACCCTTCATAATCAAAAAGTAAATCATTTTGATATTCTTTAAACTCATACTTTCCATCTTTAAAAAAGCTGTTAAATACTTCTGGAGTTTCATCTATTCCACCGCTAAAGCCTTTAAAGTTTGGGCAGGTTTTCTGGCAAATTTCTGCATTCTCTTTAATAAGTGGACTAGTTAAATCTCTGCTATTCCAAACAAGTGCAACATTTGCTTTTTGTTTTAAAATTCGTTGGCATTCGATTTTGAAAGCTTCTTTATCAAACCAATGAAATGCTTGGGCAACAGTTACTAAATCTACACTATTTTCTTTTAAAGTGGTATTTTCAGCAGTTGCTTTTATGGATTGAAAACGAGAATATAGTTTTAACGATTGCTCAGCCATCTTCCTCATATCATCATTTGGCTCAACTCCAATAACATGTAAACCACTTTCAAGCAGCTGGCGGCTAAATATCCCCGTACCTGAACCAATATCAGCCACAATCCGATTCCCTTTCACTTGGTTAGCTGGAAGCAAGTAATCAATATATTCATTAGGATAACTAGGGCGATATTTTGCATACATATCGGCCCTGTCAGTAAAATTTTCTGTTGTTTTCACAGCACTACCTTCTTTCTTCCGATATTATGTACAGAAATAGAAATTAAATATGAATTCCGGCATTAGTCTTTAAGTCTACCACTTAAGAGTCCAGCTAAATAGAAGGCCTCAGTTTCTTTATTCAAATATCCTTTATCCGTTTAGTATACTATTTTAGATAATATCTTCCAAAAGTTTATAATGGCTTACTCAACTAAACCCACATAACTGACGTTGTTTAAACAACGTCAATTATGTTTTAGACTGTATGTTTTTATGAATTTATTTAATAATGTATGAGCAATTGTATGTCGTATTACGTTTACATAGGTAAGAGATTTTCATTTTTGCTATTTAAATTGGCCAATATATCCTTTTTACAATTTACTGAAAATCATGTATAACAGAGATACATGATTATTTTATCTCGCTATTTGCGGGCAGTAAGATCCCTTACCTCGAAATTCAGCAAAAGTAAAGAAGTTAGGTTCGGGTCGGAATGCCCGTAAAAGTCCGATTCGTGAGGGTTGATGAAAGTTTCACTTTATAAATATTCAGAAGTAGAGGGAGAAAAGTTGTAATGGTAAGAAAAACGTTCAAGATGCGCGTGTCTAAAAATAGAACGATTTCGATTAATGGATCGATTCTTGATGTGGATGTTACACATGATGAATTTTTACAAGAGTTTGTTGAGTGGGTTGATTCTAAAGGTTGGTCGTTTATGGGAATAACAGATGAGATTACGCCCGAGGAAGCTAGTCAAAAGTTAATAGATTCGTTGATTGATGAGAAGGATAAGAAAGAGTAATTCCTTCTTATTTTTATTGTATATTTATGTTCTTTATCGTAAAAGTATGATATAGTAAAAAATAGTGAAATTTCTTCCAATATAATACAAATCACATATGATTGGTAGATTTATTATTTTGTTAAGGAGTAAATGGAAAAGGGAGAGTCATATGGTAAATTTTAAGAAAATTTTGGTTTTTATTACAGTTATTTGTTCGTTTTTTTTGACGCCCATAACATTGCGTGCTGAGACGAATATTGGAGTAAATCCAGAACAAGTTGCACCACCACCTGCGGAAGGACCGAATGTTTTTAGTCAGTTTGCAACGACAATTGATGCGAAAACAGGAGATGTTTTGTATGATAAAAACGCATATCACCGAGCATATCCTGCTAGTACGACGAAGGTGTTAACAGCGATTTTACTCATGGAGCATACAAAGCCAGAGGACCAATTTACATTTTCACAATTAGCATTAGATCAAGAGAAGAGTAATTATCAAATTGAGTTTCAACCTGGAGAGACAATTAATAGAAATACTGCGCTTATGATTTTAATGGTGCTGAGTGCGAATGATGTGTCGTATGCGATTGCGGAGCGGATTGGCGGGAGTGTTGAGAATTTCGCTAATATGATGAATGAGAAAGCGAAGCAATTAGGAGCGAAAGATAGCCACTTTGTAACACCGAATGGATTGCATGATCCGAACCATTATACGACGCCGTATGATATGGCTATGATTACGAAGGGTGTGCAAAAGTATCCTGAAATTTTACAAGCGATGAATACGAAAAGAACGACAGTTACGACGTCTAGGCAGACGGTGTCTATTTTTAATAAATCTAATTTTTTTGAAAATCCATATAGCATTGGCGGTAAGACAGGGTTTACGAATGAAGCACGTAATACACTTGTTTTATTAAATGAGAAAGATGGAAATCGTATTATAAGCGTAGTAATGGCTTCTCAAAGACCTGAAATTTATGAAGATTTGAAGCAGATGGCGGAATATTCTTTCGGTCAATTTACGAAGCAAATGGTGCTTGATAAACATAATTGGCATCAAAAAACAACATATTTAAATAAAGATGTTAATTCTGAGTTGGAACAAAGTGCGGAGCTTATGCTTAAGAAAGATGAAGGGAAAAATGTGAAAACTATTTTCCGGGCGGCTTCATTAGATAAAGAATCTTTATATCATAAAGGAATACATCGTGGTGAGGTAGTTGGTGCAGTTGATATTACGAAAAATAATCAAACAATTGCGACGGTAAATGTTCTTTCAACAGAAGATGTCACTTTTACGATGCCTAAAAAAGATACAACTATGCCTGAAGTAAAAGACTCAAATGTGAAAGTAATAAGTGTTGGGATAGGTGCGATTATATTATTTGGAGCAATTTTATATGTAGTGTTGCGCCGAAATACAAAAGGAATGAAATCAGAAGGTAAATAAATTACTAATAAAAAGACTGTGTAAAATTTTGGCACAGTCTTTTTTCTATATTTTAAATAACTAATAATTGTAAATTTTCTTATTGCAATAACTTAAAGTTCGTTATATCATTTACTTGTGTTCTTGTTAAAGAACGTAAGCGGATATTGCATACTTCAAATAATATAAAACAACGGAGAGGGAGAGAGACGATGAAATTAATATGGAAGATAATTAGCAACGCGATCTCATTTGTTTTATTTGCATTGATGGTTTTTTTAGCTTTTGTAGTTATTTCTTCAAAAGCAAGCGGTGGTGATCCGACAGTGATGGGATATCAATTTAAGAGCGTTCTTTCAGGATCAATGGAGCCGACGTTTTTAACAGGATCAATCATTGCAATAGAACCAAACAAAGATGGTTCTAAATATCAAAAAGGTGATGTTATTACCTTTAAAGAGAAAGATCAAAAAATTATCACTCACCGTATTATCGGTGTGAAAGATACAAATGGAAAAGTAATGTATGAAACAAAAGGGGATAACAACAACGGACCAGATTTAGAGCCAGTACTTGCAGAAAATGTAGTTGGAAAGTATGCAGATATTACAGTTCCGTATGTTGGTTATTTACTGAATTATGCGAATTCAAAAGCGGGAGCAGCATTACTTCTTATTATTCCAGGAGTCTTTTTACTTGGGTATTCCGCGATTTCTATTTTTGGTGCTATTCGTAGCATTGACGGAGAAAAGAAAGATAAAAAAGTAGAACAATCCGTCTAGTTCGTTTGGTTATACTTTCCGTTTAGGAAGTTAACAAATATATATTAAGGGGATATGGACATGACTTTAAAGAAAAAATTAGGAATGGGTATTACATCAGCAGTATTAGGAGCAGCTTTAGTTGGTGGAGGAACATTTGCATTTTTCAGTGATAAAGAAGTGTCAAATAATACATTTGCGGCTGGAACACTGGATTTAGCATTAAATCCATCAACAGTTGTTAACGTATCGAATTTAAAACCTGGGGATACAATTGAAAAAGAATTTAAACTAGAAAATAAAGGCTCTTTAAATATTAAAAAGGTTCTACTGAAAACAGATTATAATGTAGAAGATGTAAAGAAAGACAATAAAGATGATTTTGGTAAACATATTAAAGTAACATTCTTAAAAAATGTAGATAAGCATGAGACAATTGTGAAACAAACTACTTTAGATAAATTAAAAGGTGACACACTTACAGCTGTAGATAATGATTTATCGGCTTGGTTCTGGGATGAAAAAGGTATTTCAGCAGGTAAATCTGATAAATTCAAAGTGAAATTTGAGTTTGTTGATAATGGAAAAGATCAAAATCAATTCCAAGGCGACAAGTTACAATTAAATTGGACGTTTGATGCACAACAAACAGCAGGTGAAGAAAGATAATAAGAAAAAGGGCTATCACATGGATAGCCCTTTTTCTATTTTTCTAGTATTTGTCTATCAATTTTAATAGTTCTTTACTATAATATAGATAATGTTCTGTATAAAGAACGTAATGTTCGATGGGAGAGATTAAGATGCTGAAAAGACCGCGTAATTTTAAAAAGATGCTTATATTGCCGTGTATGTGTTCTATTACGTTTTATTTAGGATCTCAAATTATGACGCATACAGAAGCGGCGTTCATTCATGAAACGAAAGTAGAAGCGACGCTTTCTACAGCAATTATATTTCCGAAAACAGTTAATACGTTAAAAGAGCAATCTGAGAAACATAAACAGTTTATTGAGCGTGAGTATGGAACGATGAAGGGAAAATCGAAAGCAACTTCTATTGAAGAAATAAAACAGGCGATTTCTGTATGGCAACAAGGGCGTGAGAAAATTGTTGCTGAGAAGGAAGCCCTGCAAAATGTATATACTGAAATAGAAGCTCCTTACAATCAAATACAAGAAGAATTAAAGGTAAATAAAGATGAGTCGATGCAGCAAGTGTCCATATATGTAAATGAAGGCTTCCGCAGTATCAAAGAGAAGCGTGACTATATTGAGAAAGAAATTAGCTTGAAAGCTATTGATGAGCAAATTCAGGCTCTTCAGCAACAATTAAACGTTGCAATTGAAGCGGAAGGACAAAAGAAAGCCGAAGAACAGAAGAAAGTAGAAGAACAGAAGAAAGCCGAAGAACAGAAGAAAGTAGAAGAACAGAAGAAAGCAGAAGAACAGAAGAAAGTAGAAGAACAGAAGAAAGCCGAAGAACAGAAGAAAGTAGAAGAACAGAAGAAAGCAGAGGAACAGAAGAAAGTAGAAGAACAGAAGAAAGCAGAAGAACAGAAGAAAGTAGAAGAACAGAAGAAAGCAGAAGAACAGAAGAAAGCAGAAGAACAGAAAAAGCTAGAAGAGCAAAAGAAAGCGGAGTAACTGCTTTAGTGAAACAGCCGGAAAACAAGAATGTGGTGTAAGAGAGAGTGAACGAATAAGCAAGACTAGTAATATTTATACGAGTGTGAGGGAACGTTAGCCCTCACCTCTTTGTTTTTCTTTTTTCTTATAGTATTAAATGATTTGAGTGTGAAAAAAGTTATAAATTATCATTGTTTTTTTCTGAAAAGTCTAAATGATATTGAGAAATAAAAATAACTGAAAATATTAATAAATATGTGTTGTGTTTATATAGGGTTGTTCGTTATAATGAACATAAGGTTTTTAAAAAAGAACACATATTAGCTAAGCTAATATAGTTTTCTTTACATCTCTTATTGAAAAATAAGTGATAAAAATATAAAAAAAAGCTAGGGGGAATTGATTGTGAGTCTGAAAAAGAAATTAGGTATGGGAGTTGCATCAGCAGCATTGGGGTTAGCTTTAATTGGTGGAGGAACATTTGCATTCTTTAGCGATAAAGAAGTATCAAACAATACATTTGCAGCTGGGACGTTAGACCTTACATTAAACCCTAAGACGCTTGTAGATATTAAAGATTTAAAACCAGGGGATTCTGTTAAGAAAGAGTTCTTATTACAAAACAGCGGTTCGTTAACTATTAAAGACGTTAAATTAGCAACAAAGTATACTGTTAAAGATGCAAAAGGTGATAATGCTGGTGAAGACTTTGGTAAGCACGTTAAAGTAAAATTCCTTTGGAACTGGGATAAACAAAGTGAGCCTGTATACGAAACAACTTTAGCAGACTTACAAAAAGTTGATCCAGATCTTTTAGCTAAAGATATCTTTGCTCCTGAGTGGGGAGAAAAGGGTGGATTAGCAGCTGGTACAGAGGATTATCTATGGGTACAATTTGAATTTGTAGATGATGGAAAAGACCAAAATATCTTCCAAGGTGATACATTGAATTTAGAATGGACATTCAATGCTAACCAAGAAGCTGGGGAAGAAAAATAATAAAAAAAGCGGGTATTCCCGCTTTTTTTTATAAAGAAAAAGAAGTGCTGGTTGTAAGCACTTCTTTCTATTATTATTTTTGATTTTGCTTCCACTTTGTAAATTCAAGAAATTCACGAAATTGTTCTTTGGAGACACCAGAGTTCATTGCATCTTTAACGAGTTGTGTCCATTCGGAGTCTAGGTTAGTTTCCTTTGTTGTTTCATCATGAAGTAAAGTATCAACTGGAATTTGTAGAACTGCTGCGATCTTTTCAAGAAACTGAATGGAAGGGTTTTTTTGTAAATTTCGTTCTATAGAACTAATGTAAGATTTAGCAACGCCAGCTTTTTCGGCAAGTTCAGTTAATGAAATCCCTTTTTGTAAACGAAGGCGTTTTATACGTTCTCCAATCATATTTGCGCACCTTTCTATCAATATGTAGTTGTCTTATGATGTTATTATTATAACATAAACTTCGTTAAAAAGAACAAACCTATTGAGCCTGACTGGATGGCTTCATACGTTGGAAAAATTGCTCGATGTCTTGCATGGCGATACCGGCATCTAGAGCTTCAAGTATTAAATCAATCCATTCTTGATCCAGTGCGTCTGTCTTATCTTTGTACAAATGTAATTCCTCCCTAATTATCGGTCATAATTGCTGCTACAGAATACATGATAATGAAATCCGATTTTGTGTTTTATATAGTGAATTATCAAATATTGTGTAGATGAAACAAAGATAAAATCCCCATTAAACTCCCTCTATGGAAATTATAAATTGTTCGATAAAAACTTTCAATATTTTCAGAAAACATTGTTGAATTGTGATATATTCGTATGCTAACTATGAAATTTTTACAAATATATTAAAAACATTACATAATATGACTAAATATTGAAAAAATATTGAATTTTTAATAAAATTTAATTTGTAATACATATTATTTATTAGGGGAGGAAATAAGGGATGAACAAGAAACCGTTCAAAGTTTTGTCATCAATCGCATTGACAGCTGTATTAGGCCTTTCATTCGGAGCTGGCACTCAATCTGCATATGCTGAAACGCCTGTGAATAAAACAGCTACGAGCCCAGTGGATGATCATTTAATTCCGGAAGAACGTTTAGCAGATGCATTAAAAAAACGTGGGGTAATTGATTCGAAGGCTTCAGAGACAGAAACAAAGAAAGCAGTCGAAAAGTATGTAGAGAACAAAAAGGGTGAAAATCCTGGGAAAGAAGCAGCGAATGGGGACCAACTTACGAAAGATGCATCCGACTTTTTAAAGAAAGTGAAAGATGCGAAAGCAGACACGAAAGAAAAATTAAATCAACCAGCAACAGGCACACCTGCAGCGACAGGCCCAGTTAAAGGCGGTCTAAATGGTAAAGTACCAACTTCTCCAGCGAAACAAAAAGACTATAACGGTGAAGTTCGTAAAGACAAAGTACTCGTTTTACTTGTAGAGTACGCTGACTTTAAACATAATAATATCGACAAAGAGCCTGGATATATGTATTCTAACGATTTTAATAAAGAACATTATGAAAAAATGTTATTCGGCAACGAGCCATTCACATTAGATGATGGAAGTAAAATTGAAACGTTTAAACAATATTACGAAGAGCAATCTGGTGGTAGTTATACTGTAGACGGAACAGTTACAAAATGGTTAACAGTTCCTGGTAAAGCTGCTGATTACGGTGCAGATGCTCCGGGCGGAGGCCATGATAATAAAGGACCAAAAGGGCCACGTGATTTAGTAAAAGATGCATTAAAAGCAGCTGTAGATAGTGGTATTGATTTATCAGAGTTCGACCAATTTGATCAATACGATGTAAATGGTGATGGGAATAAAAATCAACCAGACGGTTTAATCGATCACTTAATGATTATTCATGCGGGTGTTGGACAAGAAGCAGGCGGTGGTAAATTAGGCGATGATGCAATTTGGTCGCACCGTTGGACAGTTGGACCAAAGCCATTCCCAATTGAAGGTACACAAGCGAAAGTACCATATTGGGGTGGAAAGATGGCAGCATTCGACTACACAATTGAACCAGAAGATGGAGCAGTTGGTGTATTCGCACATGAATATGGTCACGATTTAGGTCTTCCAGATGAGTACGATACACAATATAGTGGTCAAGGTGAGCCGATTGAAGCTTGGTCTATTATGAGTGGCGGAAGCTGGGCTGGTAAAATCGCTGGAACGACGCCAACGAGTTTCTCACCACAAAATAAAGAGTTTTTCCAAAAAACAATCGGTGGTAACTGGGCAAATATCGTAGAAGTAGATTACGAGAAATTAAATAAAGGTATCGGTCTAGCGACATATTTGGATCAAAGTGTTACGAAATCAGCAAGACCAGGCATGATCCGTGTTAACTTACCGGATAAAGATGTTAAAACAATTGAGCCAGCATTTGGTAAACAATATTATTACAGCACAAAAGGTGACGATCTTCATACGAAGATGGAAACACCGTTGTTCGATTTAACGAATGCAACGAGTGCAAAATTTGATTTCAAGTCATTATATGAGATTGAAGCAGGTTATGATTTCCTTGAAGTACACGCTGTAACAGAAGATGGTAAACAAACGTTAATTGAAAGACTTGGTGAGAAAGCAAATAGTGGAAATGCAGATTCGACAAATGGAAAATGGATTGACAAATCATATGATTTAAGTCAATTCAAAGGCAAGAAAGTAAAATTAACATTTGATTACATTACTGATGGTGGTTTAGCATTAAATGGATTCGCTCTTGATAATGCTTCATTAACAGTAGATGGTAAAGTAGTATTCTCTGATGACGCAGAAGGTACACCACAATTAAAATTAGATGGTTTCGTTGTATCTAACGGAACAGAGAAGAAAAAACATAACTACTATGTTGAGTGGAGAAACTATGCTGGGGCAGATAACGCGTTGAAATTTGCTCGCGGTCCAGTATTTAACACTGGTATGGTTGTATGGTATGCAGATTCAGCTTATACAGATAACTGGGTTGGTGTACATCCAGGACACGGTTTCCTTGGTGTAGTTGATTCTCATCCAGAAGCAATTGTTGGTACTTTAAATGGTAAACCAACAGTTAAGAGTAGTACACGATTCCAAATCGCTGATGCAGCGTTTTCATTTGACAAAACGCCAGCTTGGAAAGTCGTATCTCCAACGCGTGGAACATTTACGTATGATGGCTTAGCAGGCGTACCGAAGTTTGATGATTCTAAAACGTATATTAATCAACAGATTCCAGATGCAGGACGTATTTTACCGAAGCTTGGTTTGAAATTTGAAGTAGTAGGACAAGCTGATGATAATTCTGCAGGTGCTGTTCGTTTATATCGTTAATACTGTAAAACTACCGAGAGATTTTCTTTCGGTAGTTTTTTTGTGAGCAATGAATTTTATATAGCTGAAAAAGTCATATATAATGTAACCTTAAGAATAGAAATTTGTTATATATGAAGTTTATATAAATAATGAAAGAATTGGATAAAAATAGTGGGAGAAGGTGAGTGAATGAGTATTTCCTCTATTGTAAGTAGGCAAAAGGAATATTTTTTAAAAGGGCATACGAGAAGCATCGAAATGAGAAAGAATAATTTGAAGAAGCTTTATGAAGGCATTCAGCGTTTTGAAGAAGAAATATTTCAGGCATTGAAATTAGATTTAAATAAGTCAGTTCACGAGTCGTTTACAACGGAAGTTGGATATGTATTAAAAGAGATTTCCTTTCAATTGAAACATATGTCATCGTGGAGTAAACCGAAACGAGTTCGAACAGCACTTACTCATTTTGGATCAAAAGGAAAAGTAGTGCCAGAACCGTATGGTGTGACGCTTATTATTGCACCGTGGAACTATCCTTTTCAATTAGCAATTGCACCACTTGTAGGAGCACTGGCAGCTGGAAATACAATCGTTTTAAAGCCGTCAGAGTTAACGCCAAGCGTTTCAAAAGTGCTTAAGAGAATGTTAGATGAATTATTCCCGGAAGAGCTTGTAGCGGTAGTAGAAGGTGGCGTTGAAGAGAGTACATCTTTGCTGAAGGAACCGTTTGATTATATTTTCTTTACTGGTAGTGTTGGCGTTGGAAAAGTTGTAATGGAAGCAGCAGCGAAACAGTTGACGCCGCTCACTTTAGAACTTGGCGGGAAAAGTCCTTGTATTGTACATAAAGATGCAAAGATAGAGATGACAGCAAGAAGAATTGTTTGGGGAAAGTTTTTAAATGCAGGGCAGACGTGTGTAGCGCCTGATTATATGTACGTGCATTCTTCCGTGAAAGAAAAGCTAATTGAGGCACTGCGACATGAAATTACAGAGCAGTATAGTAAAGAACCTTTACAAAATGAAAATTACGTGCGTATTGTAAGTGAGCGTCATTTTGAACGATTATGTGGATTCTTACAAGATGGTCAAGTCGTAATTGGTGGAAACTATGAGAAAGATACTTTACATATTGAACCGACAGTACTAGCGGATATTACATGGCAAGATGCTGTTATGGAAGATGAAATTTTTGGTCCGATTTTACCAATCATAGAGTACGACAATATAGAAAATGTAATTGGCACAATCCAGCAACATCCGAAGCCGTTAGCGTTATATGTATTTTCTGAAGATAAAGAAGTACAAAAGAAAGTGACGAGTAATATTTCATATGGTGGAGGCTGTATTAATGATGTTGTCTATCACCTTGCTACGCCATATTTACCTTTTGGGGGTGTTGGAAGTAGTGGATTAGGGGGTTATCATGGGAAAGAAAGTTTTCGGACTTTTTCACATTATAAAAGCATTTTAGCCCAATCTACAGCATTCGACATGAAAATTCGTTACTCTTCTACAAAAAGTGCTTTAAAATTCATACGAAAGTTGTTAAAATGATGATGGTGTTTATCAGTAGGCGTAGCCGTATGATAATAGCCCCTTCGCAATGGAAGGGGTTTTTCTGTTCGACGTTATGTATCAGGCGAAAATGAATCAAACATACTACATAAAGAATAGAAACGAACGCTTGCTAAATAACCATTTTTGTTTGGATCGAAACAAAAAATAGTCTATAGAACATAAATATTTATTCATGAATATAAAAATTTAAAATTTAAGGTAGATAGGACGGGAAAATGAAAAAGATTATTAAAGTTGAAGCAGTTGAAAAACATTTTGGAAATCAAGTGATTATCCCACCTCTTTCTTTAGATATTAAAGAGGGAGAGTTTTTAACAATTTTAGGGCCGAGTGGCTGCGGGAAAACGACGTTACTTCGTATGATCGCAGGATTTGAAACTCCAACTAAAGGGAATCTTTTATTAGATGATGAAAGAATTAACGATTTGCCGCCATATAAGCGTCATATGAACCTAGTGTTCCAACATTACGCACTATTCCCACATATGACAGTAGAGAAGAATATTTGTTTTGGTATGAAAATGCAGAAAGTATCAGCAGCAGAGCAGAAAGAGCGTGCTGAAGAGGCAATGCGTTTAACGCAGTTACTTGAGTTCCGTAATCGTAAACCTGCGAAGCTTTCTGGTGGACAACAGCAGCGTGTTGCAATTGCAAGAGCGATTGTAAATAATCCGCGTGTATTACTATTAGATGAGCCACTTGGAGCGCTTGACTTTAAGTTACGAAAAGACTTGCAACGTGAATTGAAAAACTTACAACGTAATTTAGGAATTACGTTCATATACGTAACGCACGATCAAGAAGAAGCAATGAGCATGAGCGATCGTATTGTAGTTATGAATAAAGGACATATCGAACAAATCGGAACACCGAAAGAAATTTACAATAAGCCGAAAACATTGTTCGTTGCGACATTCATCGGTGAAAATAATATTGTGAAAAACGGGGAAGGCTATGTAGCAATTCGCCCTGAAAATGTAAAAGTACGTTCGGTTGAAGAGTCAATTTTAAAAGAATACCATCTTGGACATATTGAAGATATCGAGTTTGTCGGAAATATGGAGAAGCTTTATGTACGTGATGAGAAAACATCAGAATTACTAATGGCATATCAAACTGCTGAAGAGGCAGCACAGTGGAGCATTGGAGATAATGTATATGTAGGCTGGGAGCAAGAGGACGAGGTGACCTTAAATTGAAAAAAGGGAAATTACTCGCACTACCTACAGTCGCGTGGCTGTTAATTTTCTTCCTAATCCCGCTCGTATTCGTATTAGGATTCGCCTTCATGCAGCGCGGAGCTTACGGGACAGTAGAAATGCAATTTACGCTGGAGAATATATCCCGTGTGTTTGATCCATTATACTTAGGAACGTTATGGGAAACTGTTAAAATTGCAGTTATTACAACAGTAATATGTTTATTAATTGGTTATCCGTTTGCGTATACAATTACAATTGTTGACCGCAAATACCGCTCTATTCTTTTATTATTGGCAACGATCCCGTTTTGGATTAACTTTCTTGTTCGTTCATACGCATGGATTGTTATTTTACGTTCACAAGGTCTTGTGAATACGTTGTTATTAAAGCTTGGCATTATTAGTGAACCGTTAAATTTATTATATAATACTCCTTCTGTAATACTCGGAATGGTCTATTCTTTATTACCATTTATGATTTTACCAGTGTATGCAGCAATTGAGCAGCTGGATAAGCGTAAGCTAGAAGCTGCTTATGATTTAGGAGCAACACCAATAAAGGCATTTTGGAATATAACAGTGCCGATGACGATGTCAGGAATTGCGACTGGTTCTATTTTAGTATTCGTTTCTTCTATCGGAATGTTTGTTGTATCAGACGTGATGGGCGGATCGAAAGTAGCATTAATCGGAAACGTTATTCAAAATCAATTCTTAGGTGCACGTGACTGGCCGTTTGGATCTGCGTTATCGATTATCGTTGTTCTATTCTCTGTTCTGTTAATTTACTTATATTATCGTGCAACGAAAGTATATAAATATAATGAGAACGGAGGGGAATAGGCAAAGATGAAGAAGTTTTTAGTTTCTTATTCTTGGTTAATTTTGTTATTCTTGTATTTTCCAATGATGGTTTTAATGGTCTATTCTTTCAACGACTCTCGCATTAATGCGGAGTGGGAAGGTTTTACATTCCATTGGTATACAGATTTATTTCAAAAACAAGATGTTATTGATGCATTTGTAAATAGTATTACGATTGCAGTTATAACAACGATTGTGACAACGGTACTTGGTGTATTCTTTGCAATCGCTTTACATCGTTATAAATATCGTTTTGAAGGGGCTATTAATGGCCTTGTATATTTACCAATTTTAATTCCTGATATTTTAATGGGATTATCTTTACTAATTCTTTTCAGCCAGTTAGGAATGGAACTTGGACAAACAACGATTATTATTGCACATATTACATTTAGTATTTCGTTTGTTGTTGTTATTTTAGCTGCGCGTCTTTCAAGTATGGGACGTGACTTAGAAGAAGCTGCAAATGATTTAGGAGCAACGCCTTGGCAAACGTTTCGTTATGTAACGTTCCCAGCAATTGCACCGGGAGTTATTTCGGCAGCATTATTAACATTCACATTATCAATTGATGATTTTGTAATTAGTTTCTTCGTATCAGGACCAGGATCAACAACATTGCCACTATACATTTACAGTATGGTTAAGCGCGGAGTATCACCAGAAATCAATGCTCTTTCTACAATTTTAATTGTTGCTATCGTAGGATTAATGGTTCTATCTGAAATCTTCCGGAATAAAGGTGCAGATGGTGAAGAAAACTCTGGAGGACACCTTCCTTTATAATACGAACGATATAGAAAGTACAAGGGGGTAATAAACCGATGAAATTAATGAAAAGAATAGCTGGCGCAGCAATTAGTTTTAGCCTTGTTGCTGGTGTGCTTGCTGGTTGTGGTGAAAAGAAAGAAGAATTAAATATTTATAGCTGGGCTGACAATTTTGATGAGCAAGTGCTAAAAGATTTTGAAAAGAAATATAATGTGAAAATTAACTATGACAAGTACGCAAGTAATGAAGAAATGCTTGCGAAATTACAAGCTGGTGGCGCAAAGTATGACTTAATCCAGCCGTCGGATTACATGGTTAAAACAATGGCGAAAATGGACTTATTAGCGCCGTTAGATAAAAAGAATATCCCGAATATCGAAAATATGGTTTCTAATTTCAAAACACCTGCGTTTGATCCAGAGAATAAATATTCTTTAGTGTACACTTGGGGTGTAACAGGGATTGCATACAATAAAAAGTATGTGAAAGAAGCACCTACAAGCTGGGCGGACTTATGGAATGAGAAATATAAAGGACATGTAACGTTATTGAACGATTCTCGTGAAGTATTAGGAGTGGGTCTTAAGAAGCACGGGTTCTCAAACAGTACGAAAGACGATGCACAATTAAAGACAGCAGCAGATGATTTAAAGAAGCTGCTTCCAAACTTATTAGCATTTGATACAGATAACATTAAACAAAAATTCATTACAGAAGATGCTTGGATCGGAACAGTTTGGTCTGGAGATGCAGCATTTATCGCAAAAGATAATAAAGATGTAGAATATGTTGTACCGAAAGAAGGCGGCACAATTTGGGCTGATACGTTAGCAATTCCAAAAGGTGCAAAACATAAAGAGCTTGCTGAGAAATTTATGAACTACTTACTAGATGAAAAAGTAAGTGTGAAAAACTACGAGTCAATTGGTTACAGTAATCCAAATGAAAAAGCTCATCCTCTTCATAGTAAAGAATACCGTGATAATCACATGATTTTCTTAACGAAAGAAGAGTTAGATCGTACAGAATGGCTTGTTGATGTAGACGATAAGTTAAAAGACTATGATCGTTACTGGACAGAGCTAAAAACAAAAGGTAAATAAGTAAGGAAATGCGGTTTCTAAAGTAGAAATCGCATTTTTTCATAGTAGGAGGAAATCGTTTGAAGAAGAAGTTACATCAGTATGAGGTAATGTGTATCGGTTTGTTATTTGCTGTATTTGGTATTGTTGCTTGGCGCGTACATGCAGGTGGCGTTACAGTGATGGATACATATGTCCGTGGATTAGTAAGAGGGCTACAAACGGAAAGTTCTCTTACATTTTTCTCGTACTTTACAAAATTGGGATCAGCAATTGGGATAGTCGCTACGCTCGTTATAAGTTTGCTTGTTTTTTGGAAGAAGCGTTATTATGCTGCGATGATTGTATATCCAATGGGAATTTTAATAACACATCTTGTGAATAAAGGGATAAAAGAGAGTGTAAAGAGAGAACGTCCGTCATTAAATGAAGCGCTAGATGCACTTGGATATAGTTTTCCTAGTGGACATGCAATGCTATCGATTATGACATTTGGATTTCTTACTTATATCATTGCTGCTAATTTGAAAAGTGTAGCTGGGAAATGTGTCACAACAATTTTGATGGGTATAGTAATTTTATCGATTGGATTAAGTAGAGTCATTTTAAATGTACATTATCCAACTGATATTTTAGCTGGTTACTGCGTAGGTGGTATTTTGTTAATTATCGCGATTTACTACCATCGTTTACTTACTGAGAGATTAGGGCTTAATAAAGAGAGATAGAAAAACGTCTGGAAAAACTATTATTATAGTTTTTCCAGACGTTTTTTGTTTATATCAAGATGTGATACAGTATAAGTGACAATTGAATTATTTAAAGTAGGTGAAAATGTGTGAAGACAAATGTACATAAAGTTGATAAGTGGGGGAAGTTAGGAGCCTTTTTGTATCAGTTTCGTTATACCGTAATTGTAACGTTACTGTTGCTCGCAATCGCACTTGGGATTTTTGCTCCAAAGCTACCGGGAGTATTAGGTGGTGACGGTTTCCAAACGGAAGGCGACTATCAAAAAACGAAAGAAATTTTAGATAAAGATTTTAAGAAGTCTCAAGATACGCTGCTGCTCATTTTTGAGAAAAATAAAGATGCTTCGCATGAGGAATTTAAAAAGCGAATAAATGAAATTGTAAAGAATGTTCAAGAGAAAGAGAACTATGAATCTTTCCATCACCCAATCCAAAATAAAGAAATGCTACAAGATGACATCGGTTATGCGACAATTTTATTTTCCGGGAAAACAAATAAAGAAAGAATGGAAAAGACATTACAATTTGCTGATGAGATTGAGAAAGAAAGTAATGTAGCATTAAAAGTAACACCTACAGGATTTCCGAAAATTAATAAAGAGATTAATGAAAGAACGCAAAATGATTTAAAAGTAGCAGAAATGATTGGATTACCAATTGCGTTTCTTGTATTACTATTTTCGTTTGGTAGTCTTTTGGCATCAATTTTACCGATTTTGAATGGGGCGCTTAGTGTTATTAGTACGATGGGGATATTGTATTTCATCGGTGTTGATAAAGAACTATCTATTTTCGTGTTAAATGTTGCACCGATGATTGGACTTGCATTATCTATTGATTTTGCGCTATTATTTGTGAACCGTTTTCGAGAGGAAGTTGCTAAACGAACGGTAAAAGAAGCGATAACAATTACATATCAAACGGCAGGACGTGCGATTGTATTTTCAGGATTATGCGTATTTGTTGGATTATCTGGTTTGTTTTTCTTTAAGATAGATTATATTCAATCTGTCGCGATTAGCGGAATGATTGTTGTCATTATGAGCATTTTATTCTCACTCACACTTCTTCCAGCACTATTATCGTTAATCGGTAAAAGAATATTAAAAAAGAATCAAGTAGCACATACGCCGGCAAAAGCATGGCGTAAATTTGCACAATTTGTGATGAAACATCCAATTGCAATGATTATTGTTGTTACAACATTTATTGTTATTTGCTTATTACCGTTACGTACAGCTAATTTGCAGTTCCCTGGTATTGAAGCTTTACCTGAAAAGAGTGATACAAGGATTGCATATGAAAAGTATGAAGAAGCATTTAATGAAACTGTCAAAACACACGCTGATGTTACGTTAGTTGTAGAGACGAAAAAAGATATGAAAGAAAAAGAAAGTCTACAAAAGATAGAAGAAGTCGTTCAAAAGTTAAAAGATGATAAGAAAGTACATGAAGTAAGAAGTTTATACGACGGGTTAACTGGAATGAAAGCAGATCAAGTTGTTGGAATATTGCAGTCGCCAGAATCAGCGAAACTAACTCCTGTATTTGAAGCATACACGCAAGGGAATAAGACGACGATAGAAATCTTTTTGAAAACAAAACCACGTACAGAGACTGCAAAACAGTGGGTACGTGACTTTAAAAAGAACTATAAAGAAACGGATGTTACGTATTATCTAGGCGGAATGACGACGTTTCAACAAGAATTAGAAGATGAAATTAAAGATAAAGTTGTAATTGGTATGTCTGTTATATTTGGATCGACCTTTGTTATATTATTATTTGCATTCCGATCTATGCTCATTCCAATTAAGGCAATTGTTATGAATATACTTAGTTTAAGTGCAACCATTGGAATTGTTGTTTGGTTATTTGAAGGTGGTCATTTCGGTTTAGAAGCGAGTCCGGTTCTGTTTGTCTTACCAATCTTCATTTTTGGCCTCGTATTTGGGCTTAGTATGGATTATGAAGTATTTCTTATTTCACGTATTCATGAGCTCTATGAAGAAACAGGAGATAACGATCAAGCAACGTTAGAAGGGCTCGTTTCAACAAGTAGAATTATTACATCAGCTGCTTTAATAATGATTGTTGTAACTGGTGCATTCGCATTTACTGATATTTTACCAGTAAAGCAGATGGGTCTTGGCGTTGCATTAGCAATATTTCTTGATGCAACAATTATTCGTCTTATGCTCGTACCAAGCTTAATGAAGTTATTTGGAGACTGGAACTGGTGGTTACCATTTCGAAAAAAACGAGAAAAAGCATCGTAAAAAATGCTCATCAATATGATGAACATTTTTTATGAATAGCAAAGCCTACATTTTGCAAATAGTATGTGATAAGAACATTACATAATAAGTAGGTGAAGGCAATGTTTCGTTATTTTAAGTTTAAGTTAAATGATACAGTACAGTTTGCCGAGAACGATGGGCATATGTATCGCATTGTCGGTTATCGGTTAGAAAAAGGATTTTATCCAAAAGATGAATGGACTCATATCATTTATGAACTACTTAGAGAATTTGACGGGTATACGATGGATGCAGAAGAGGAAGAACTTGTAAAGGTCGTTCAAGTAGAGGATGAGTATTACAAAATACAAGAAGTATCAGGTTATCGCTATCCAGTAAAAATGAAACAAAAACAACAAGTGATGAAAATAGAAAAGATGGACGATTTATTAGATGCTTACAATGATTATAAAAGGTTGGCGGATTTCTTTAAAGATTTATCGTATGAACAAAAAGCTGAAGAAGTATTATTAGAAATGAAAAGACTTAGAGCTTGAGGGGCAGTCTATTATAAGACTGTCCTCTATTTTTGACAGTGCATCAAAGTGTGTTTTCCGTTACAATGAGAGAATCAATAGAAATAAGGTGATAAACAGTATGGAAACAAAGAAAAAGGGCGAATGGTGTGAAATTATCGTTCCAGCTAAATGGAATGGTATAAGTATTGAATCGGTATTAAAAGTAGAATGGGAAATACCGAAAAAGCTATTACATCAGCTTCGTATGGAAAAAGGTGTTACGGTTAACGGGGAACAAAGAAGATGGAATGAGCTTTTAAAAGAGAACGATAAGTTACAAGTCCATATGTTTGCGGAGGAAGAGTACGGTGTAGATCCAGAATATGGTGAATTACATGTAGTATACGAAGATGATCACGTACTTATCGTAAATAAACCAGAGCAAATGGACACACACCCTGCTGAAAGAGGTGGAACCGGGACGCTTGCAAATCTTGTTGCTTTTCATTTTCAAATGCAAGGTTTAGAGACGAAGGTGCGTCATATTCATCGTTTAGATAAAGATACGACAGGTGGTGTCGTGTTTGCTAAGCATAGAATTGCTGGTGCAATTATGGATCGTCTATTAATGGAAAGAAAAATTAAAAGAACGTACGCAGCGCTCGTTGAAGGGAAAGTAAAGAAGAAACAAGGAAAGATTGATGCTGCTATCGGAAGGGATCGCCATCATGCTACAAGGCGTCGTATTTCTCCAAAAGGTGACCAAGCTATCACATATTATAAAGTAGAAAAGTATTTTAAGAAGCAAAACACGACTTTCGTAACGTTACAATTAGAAACGGGTAGAACACATCAAATTCGTGTTCATATGAGTCATAATGGTAATCCACTAGTTGGGGATGTATTATATGGTGGACAAACAAAATATATGTCCAGTCAAGCATTGCATGCGATGAAGATAAATTTCTTGCATCCAATTACGAAAGAAGCAATTGAAGTTGATGTGCCGTTTCCTACAAAGTTAAATAAAAAAATAAAAGAATTTCAAAAAGAAAATGCGTAAAGTATAAGTTTTAACTTGAAAAAAGTAGATTTTTGCAGGGATTTCTCTAAAAGAAGCGAAGCCGTTAAGAGAAAAGAGAGGTGAGAATCACTTGATCAAATATAAGTATGTACTTGGAATATTTTTCGCTTGTCTTTTACTTACTCTATTTCTCTATCCCTATTTACCAAATCGTATGGCAGTACATTGGAATGTAAATGGTGAGCCAAACGAGTTTATGAGTAAACAAGTTGTTGTAGCATTTATTCCCTGTTTTATTATTTTTTCATATGGATTTTTGTATATTATTTCACATAATATATTTAAGTTTAATGAAAGAGGGCATGGTATTATAGGCGGCTTTATAAAGAAAATTACGTTATTTATGTTGTTTATTCATATGCTTATCCTCTTTATTAATTTTAGGAAGGTGATATCCTTTCAAACAGGATTAACGATTGGGATTAGTATGTTTCTTTTTATGCTGAGTAAAGAATTTAAGAACATAAAAGGCAAAGAAAAAGAAAAAGAAAAAGACCCAATTAAATTACAAAAAATTCGTTTAGTGAGTAGACGAATTTTTCAAGTGATGGCATGGGGCATATTGTTTTCATTGTTTTTGAACTTAGAGTGGGGATTTTATGTATTGCTTAGTATAATAAGCTGTGGATCTATGTTGTTTATGTTATATATTTTCTATTCATACATAATAGAAAGCTATGAAACTTAAAAAAGAGTCTTCTCATTATGAGAAGACTCTTTTAATCTATTTACTTCGTAATAAATTGTTGTGTCCAGTAGTTGCCGCTTTCTACATAACCAACACCGATGTGAGTGAAGCCGTTATTTAAAATGTTTGCACGGTGTCCAGCGCTGTTCATCCAAGCTTGTACTACTTCTTCAGGTGTACGTTGGCCTTGAGCGATGTTTTCACCTGCAGATGTATAAGAAATACCAAATTTCTTCATCATATCAAACGGAGATCCGTATGTAGGGCTGTTATGATCAAAGTAGTTGTTTTTTTGCATATCTTCAGACTTAATACGTGCTACTTTGCTTAATTCAGTATCGATTTTTAGTGCTGGTAAGCCTTGTTTTGCACGCTCAGCGTTTGTTAATTCAACAACACGTTGTTCGAACTCACTTAAAGATTTTGCTTCTTCAGCAGGCTTTTGCTCAGCTGGTTTTTGTTCAGCAGGTTTTTGAGTATTGTTGTTTTCAGCAGGTTTTTGAGCTTCTGGTTTTTGAACTTCTTCAGCAGGCTTTTGCTCGGCTGGTTTTTGTTCAACTGGCTTTTGAGTTTCTGGCTTAGCTGTTGGTTGCTCAGTTACAACATTTTCAGTAGGTTGTTGACCAGGAATGAAGCAGTTTGGTTGGAAGTTTCCTTGTTGCCATTGTGCTAATGATTCAACTCCCATAGATTGTAAGAATGCTTGTAATTCTTGTTGGTTCATTTGTTTCATCATCACTTTTGAATGCTGAATATTTTGAACCTTTACGTTAGATGGTTGTACTGTTGCAGCTTGTGCATCTAGAGAAGATACTCCTAAAGTAAGAGCTGTTGCAGCAGCTACAGATAATAAAACACGCTTTTTCATGATGTGTGTCCCCCTATATAAAGTTTTAATTTGTTTTCACACGATTTGTTTTTGACAGCCTGTCTGACTGACAAATTCATCGTAGCATACAATTTGCGAGAAAAAAGATGGAAAAAAATTCATAGACTTTAAAATTACCTAATTTATCCTAAGAGAAGAAGGGAGCAAAAATAAGAGAAATATAGAGTATAAAAGGAATTTATAGTGTTTTTATACTTGGTTTTAAGAGGGGGTTTTTGGATAAAGTTACCTAAATAGAAAATGAAGAATCCTATTGTATCAATGGTTTGAACGATTTTTTGAGGAATATAATGGATTGATTTTTACAAAACTGTAATGTTTCTGTTGTTCTTTTTTATAATAAAGTAACATATTTTTAATGTTGTAGCAGACAAAAAAGCGGCTATCTCTTTACATAGACGAAGGAGATAGCCGTTTTCCTATTATTACGTATGTTACGAGTTATTACGAGTTAGTTTCAATTGCTTCTAATAATAAATCCACAATGTGAATTCCTCTCATTTTATGAGAAAGCCCTTCTCGCTCAATGCCCAATTTCATTTGTAATAAACAACCTGGATTTGCAGTAACAATGGTTGCTGCTTCTGTTTCATGCACACGGTCCATTTTGTAATCTAGAAATTCCATTGATAACTCTGAATGAACAATATTGTAAATACCAGCAGAGCCACAGCAACGATCGGCATCTTTCATTTCTCGATATGTTGCACCTTGGATAGCCTCTAGTAACATACGAGGTTCAGAAGATGTGCGCATAACATTGCGTAAATGACAAGAGTCTTGATACGTAATAACTTGCGGCGTGAGTCGTAAGTCAGTTCGCTTATGGAAGTCTAGTTCTACTAGTATAGCAGTAATATCTTTAATCTTAGAAACAAACTGCTTAGCACGTTCAGCCCAATCCGGATCATCCTTTAAAAGATAATCATAGTCTACAAGATAAGCCCCGCAACCACCTGCATTGGTAATAATATAGTCGATGTTTAAATCTTCGAATGCTTTTATATTTCGCTTTGCTAATTCTTTTGCTCCACTCTTTTCACCAGCATGTCCATGTAATGCACCGCAGCAACTTTGTGTTTTTGGAATAACGATATCACAACCAGCTAGTTGAAGAAGTTTCATCGTTGCGTTATTTGTTTCTAAAAACATCGTATCCATTAAGCAGCCTGTGAAGAATGCAACTTGTTTTTTCTTTGTACTTTCTGCAGGTAAAAATGAAGGACGATCTTTCATCGCTTTCATTTTAGGGACTTTTGGTAAAACGAGATCCATCGTTGCAAGTGTTTCAGGGAATAACTTCATAATCCCTGTTTTATGTGTTAGCGTTTGTAAACCAGAACGTTGATAAAATCCGATTAGTCCAGTTAATGTTCTCATTCGATTTTGATGGGGGAATAATCCTTCAAAAACGACTTTTCGAACAGCTTTCACTGGCACCGAGAATTTTTTATTTTGATTAATAATATCACGAGCTTCTTCTAATAAATGGCCATAATTTACACCAGATGGACAAACAGGTTCACAAGCACGGCAACCAAGACAAACGTTTAATGTATCTTCAACATCTTCATCTGGTTCGATTAAACCATCAACGACAGCTTTCATTAATGCGATACGTCCGCGCGGTGAATGTGACTCTTTATATCCGGATTGAATGTAGGTAGGACAAGTAGGTAAACAAAAACCGCATCGCATACAGTTTAGTAATTCATCTTCACTTAATCGTTCTTTAAATTCTTTTTGAATATTTTCTTTATTCAATGTCGTCATCGCTCAACCACCACTCTTTTTCGAGTGTCTTTCGCGAACATTTTTCCAGGATTCATAATGTTATTTGGATCGAAAGCTTGCTTTATTCCTTGCATAGCTGCAATACCTTCCTTACCTAATTTCATTTCTAAATATGGAGCTTTCATCGCACCAACACCATGTTCACCAGTAATTGTGCCACCAAGTTCAATTGCTTTCGCAAATATTTCAGCAAAAGCTTGTTCAGCTCGGTGCATTTCTTCTGCATTACGAACGTCTGTCATACAAGTTGGATGTAAGTTACCATCACCAGCGTGCCCAAACGTACAAATAGGAATATTATATTTTTTTGCAATGGTATTAATAGCTTCAACCATTGGAGCTATTTGTGAACGTGGTACAGTTGCATCTTCTAATATTGTAGTAGGTTTTAATCTTGCAAGCGCTGATAGGGCACTACGACGAGCGGTACGAAGCGCATCTGCTTCTGTTTCATCTTTTGCAACACGAACATCAACCGCATTCATAGAGTGACAAACGTTAGCCATTTTTTCAATATCTCGATTGACTACTTCGGGCGGACCGTCTTGTTCGATTAATAAAATTGCTTTTACATCTGTAGGTAAACCGATTTGTGCAAACTCTTCTACTACTTCAATTGTCGGTTGGTCTAAAAACTCCAGTGTTGCTGGAATGATTTTATTTGCAATAATAGAAGAAACAGCACGTGCAGCTTCATTAATATCTTCATATAATGCAAGCATTGTTTTCTTTGTTTCAGGCATAGGAACAAGTTTTAATATGGCTTCTGTTACGACGCCGAGTGTTCCTTCAGAACCGATAAATAAACGAGTTAAATCGTAACCAGCTACATCTTTTGCTAATTTACCACCAGTGCGAATAATATCACCATTTGGTAAGACAAGTTCAAGCCCCATTACATAATCACGTGTTACGCCATATTTCAAACCGCGTAATCCACCTGAGTTTTCATTAATATTACCGCCGATTGTAGAAATTTTCATCGAGCTTGGATCTGGTGGATAAAATAAACCTTTTTCTTCTACCGCTTTAATAATATCAAGTGTAATGACACCAGCTTGTACAGTAATTGTTAAGTTTTCTTCATCAATTTCTAAAATATTGTTCATATGGCGGAAAATAAGGACGATACCGCCTTCAAGTGGACATGTTCCTGCGCAAAGATTTGTTCCAGACCCGCGCACATACACAGGGATTTTGTAAGTGTTACATACTTTTAACACTTCAGCTACTTCATTTGTATTACGAGGAGCAATGACTGCATCAGGCATTGCTTGGAAGTTTGGAGTGGCATCATAACTATAAGTTAAACGCCCCATATTGGATGTATCTACATTATCTTCGCCAACAATAGATACGAATGAATGAATAATTTGTTTTTCTAACATTGGAAATCCCCCTCAAACTGTTAACGTGTTTAGTTATAATAAACAACGTGGTAACAGTGCTTTCATTATAATGATAAAAAAGTCGAGGGATTCTTTCTATGTATAATCATCTAAAGATTAATCTGTTTTATCGTTCTTTTTTGTATGATTATCTAATAGGAGGAGTGCGAAGTATAAAACGTTTAAGTCTTTGAATTGTTTTGGATCAAGTCCTGTATGTTCTTCAATCTTTTTTAGCCTATAATGTAAGGTGTTAATGTGTATATGTAATTGTTTAGCTGTCTGTTTATAAGATTGGTTATAATCGATAAATAAGCGTAAAGTGTGCATAAGCTCAGGAGATGATAGTAAGCTTTCGATGGTACGCTCTAGAAATTGTTCACGCGTTTCGGCAGAAATATCTTGTAAACACATTTCTAAACGTAAATCTTCATTAAATACAATTTTTTTCGTTTCCAATGATACAGAAAGAGCACGTAATGCTTGTTCGTAACATATGTTCATATTGTTTGGGGTAACTGTTTGCCCAATCCCGATATATAAAGGAATAGAAAATAAAGCTTCGCAGTCTTGTTTTAACCGTTTTAAAAACTGATAAGTTTGTTCTTTGGAGCTCATCGCTGTAAATAAAATAAAACGATCATTTCCCCAGCGAACAAATAGATGCTCTTTTGTTAAAATATTTCGTACATGTTGCCATATTTTACGCTGGAGCATTGTGTCATTTTTGCCAATAGAAAACAAAACAAGTTGTTTTTTCTTATATAAATCAATGCCAAGTGTTTTGGCACGATCAAGAAAACTCGGGGACCACTCTGTATTTTGAAGCCAATCAAAGACAAAAGCTTCATAAGAACGGTGCTCAAGTTCTAATTGCTCTAAAAAGTAGTTTTCATGAATTAATAATTCGGTCATCTTACGCAATATTTCTCCGTAGCGTGAAATGTTTTCAGGTTCTCCGGTAATCCCAATGACACCGATTACTTCATCATGAAATAATAGAGGAAGATTCATCCCAGCCTTTACACCTTGCAATCGCCTTTCATCTTCTTTTGTAATGATGACGGTTTTCTTTTGTTTAGCGCAGCGGAGTGCACCTTCATGAAATTGGCCAATTCTTTCTGTATCTGTACTTGCGATAATAACGCCTTCTATATTAATGATAATTATATTTTCTGTAATTAGTCTGCGTACTTCTCGTACAATTTTATTCGCTAAATCAGGAAATAGCATAATTGACACACCTCAAATTCTATTTGTTGTACATTATATATGTAAATTGAGTAAGAAAGGGGAATTTCACACTTTCCACACATTTATTTGTTATTTTACAATTATAACGAAATCATCTGAAGGTGGAGGGAATCTTTTGAGAAAGTATGTTTTTCTTCTCTGTTTTTTATTTCTATTAGTAGGGTGTCAAGGAAGTTCATATACACCAATTGCTAAAGATAAAAATGTTATTATAACTACGAATATAAAAGAAGGCAGTATTAGTTTTATTGATAAAAAAGATAAAAAGTTAATTACGACATGGGAACTAAATGAGCCAATGGCTGGAATCACACTGCTTCCAAATGGCGATGAAATACTTGTATACGGTAAGCAATTAGAATATATGTATGTATATTCACTAGCGGAAGGAAGGCAAGTGGAAAAATATAAAACTGGAAAGGGCATTGTAAATGTGGTCGTATCAGCAGATAAAAAACAATTATTTGCTGCTGATCAAAATGTTCAAAAGGTAAGGTTCTTTACGATAAATGGGAAAGAGACAGGAAATGTTTCAACAGGAAAAGGGCCTATAACGATGGTAGAGTATCAGAATCGGTTATCTGTACTAAACTTTTATGATACGAAACTAACGACAATTGATACGAAGAAAAAAGAAGTTGTTCAATCCTTTATGATTCCGCCAGCATCAACAGGAGCGACGATTAGTCCTGATGGGAAAGAAATATGGATTGGCGGGCATGGTGATGGAAATCAAGTGAATGAGAAAGTATTAGTGTATTCTTTACAGAGCGGTGAAATGGTACGTTCTTTACACGCTCCATTTATGCCTGTGAACATAACGAAAGATAATAAGTACGTATATGCATTAAGCCACGGTTCGAATATGCTTAGAAAATTTGATATTAGTACGTATAAAGAGGTAGCTTCCGTTGAAATAGGCTCAAATCCATTTGCATTTTTGAAAAGCGGAGCAGAAGGATATGTAGCAAGTTATGATAGTGATGAAGTGTGCGTCATGGATATGAAGAGTATGAAAATAAAACAAACAATTAAAGTCGGAAAAGGACCGTTTCAACTCATAGAGAGGGAAGGGAAGGACAATGAATAAATATAGAGTGCTAGTTGTAGATGATGAAAGTGATATGAGGCAGCTTGTTGGAATGTATTTGGATAACTTTGGATATGAGTGGGGAGAAGCTGAAAACGGAAAAGAGGCTCTTAAAAAACTAGAAACGGATCATTATGATTTCGTTGTATTAGATATAATGATGCCAGAAATGGATGGACTTTCAGTTTGTAAAGAAATTAGAAAAACGTCAGATGTGCCGATTATATTTTTAACCGCAAAAGGTGAAGAGTGGAATAGGGTGAATGGCTTACGTATGGGAGCAGATGATTATATTGTAAAACCGTTTAGTCCTGGTGAATTGGTTGCCCGTATGGAAGCTGTACTAAGAAGATATACAAAGCAAGAACAGCAAGAAGAGATTCAATTTGGACCAATTCTTATCAATGAAAAAAGCAGACGAATTGAGGCGAATGGTGAGTCGATTTCTCTTACTGTAAAAGAGTTTGATTTACTATATTTTCTTTGTCAGCATACAGGACAAGTATTTAGCCGGGAGCAATTACTTGAAAAGGTATGGGGATATGATTATGCCGGAAGTACAAGAACAGTAGATACGCACGTGAAAACGATGCGCTTGAAGCTTGGAGAAAGTGGAAACTACATTCAAACTGTTTGGGGTGTAGGCTATAAATTTGAGGTGTAACATATGTTTACGATGGTACAAAAACTTTGGCTTACAGTAGTATGTGCAGTATGTGTAACAGTGTCCTTTCTTTATTTCGTATCTTTATACTCGTATGAAAAGTTATACGTTGATAATTTAAAAACTTCGTTAGTAATGGAAGGGAAAAGTCTTGCTGCTCAATATGATAAGCGTGAAGGAATATCAACTTTTGAAGAGAAAGTAAGATCGTTTGATCAAATATCTAGTTCAGACGTTATTTTCGTATCTAATCCGCGTGATTTAAGCGCATGTTTGCCTTTTGATGTGCATCATCATTCTCTTATAAGTGAAGGAGATAGGCAAACGCTATTAGATGGGAAAACTGTGACAAAAATAGGATATGAAGAACATTTTGAACGTAATATTATGGGGGTTGTCATTCCTGTATTGGAAAATAAAAAATTAGTCGGAATTGTCTATTCGTATATTCCTTTAAAAAGTATAAAAGATTTAATCTATGATATGGGTCTTATTTTAGCACCGCTAGCAATTGCTATGATTTTAATTACGATATGGGTTGGAAGAAAAATTATAATTGCAATTACGAAGCCACTTTCGCAAATGGAGCGGGTTGCAAATCATTTGGCTACGGGAGATTTTTCGGAGCGGATTACAGTTTCTTCAGAGGATGAAATTGGACGATTAGGAAAAGCATTTAATAAAATGGCAAATTCATTAGAAACAGAAGATGTAAAGCGTAAGGAATTTTTAGCAAATGTTTCGCATGAACTTAGAACACCACTTAGTTATATAAAAGGGTATAGCGAGGCTATTTTAGATGGTGTTGCAAAGGGAGCTCAGCAGGAAAAAGTAACTCAGCTAATTCATAAAGAAGCAGGTCGTATGCAGCGTCTCGTTCATGACTTGTTAGACTTAGCACAATTAGAAGGTGAGCACTTTCCGTTAAAGAAGCAACCTATCGTTTTTTCACAGCTGATTGAAGACGTATTAGATACGTATGAGATTAAGTTTATAGAAAAGGAAATTCATATTTCAACCAATTTAAATCCAGAGGTCATTGTCATGATTGATGAGGATCGTATGCAACAAGTGCTTCATAATGTGTTAGATAATGCGATACGGTATACAAATCAAAAAGGAAATATCGTTATAACTTTAGAGCAAATCGATGATTACTGTGAATTAAAAATAAAAGATACAGGAATTGGCATTGATATAGAGCATTTGGAGAATCTTGGGGAACGCTTTTACCGAGTTGATAAAGCGAGAAGTCGTCAACATGGTGGAACAGGTTTAGGCCTTGCTATTGTGAAACAAATTGTTCATATACATGGTGGACAGTGGAAAATTGAAAGTGAAAAAGATAAGGGAACAACGGTTATTATTAAACTGAATGTACAGGATGAGGGGGCATGTTCTAATTTTTAGGGCATGTTCTTTATATTGAAGAAAATATTTATCCCGCTATTCTCCGGTCAGTAAGACCCTCACCTCAAAATTCAGCGGAAGCAAAGAAGTTAGGTGGAGGCACTGCTGCCCGTAAAAGCCCGATTGGTGAGGGCTAATAATCAGTGGGGGATGAACAAAACCCTCACTGATTAAAGTTTCACTTTATACGTAAAAATATAAATTAATATGTAATAAATATCGAAAATTTGACTATTTTATGAACAAAACATTTGTACTTCTTATCAATTCGGTCTAAAATAGTTATGATGCAAAGTTCTTATAAATCGTTTCAATTGTTGTTTGGAAGATACTGAGGTGATTTAACTGGAGTACAAATCTATTAAACCGAAAAAAATTTACGAAGAAGTATCTGAAGCTATTTTAACAATGATTAAAAATGGTACGTTAAAACCTGGTGACAAACTACTCCCTGTGCATCAATTAGCTGAGCAGTTTCAAGTTGGCAGATCTGCTGTTCGTGAAGCGCTAAGTGCGCTAAGAGCGATGGGCTTAATTGAGATGAAACAAGGAGAAGGTACATATGTGAAGAACTTCGATTCTTCTTCATTAACGAAATCATTAAACAATAGATTATTAATGAAGAAAGAAGATATTTTGAATTTATTAGAAGTACGAAAGGTGCTTGAAGTGGGGGCAGTTCGAGTAGCGGCGGCAAAACGTACGGAAGATAATTTACAAAATATGAAACATTGGTTAGATGAAATGGCAAAGAGCATTGGAGATGAAAAGGCTGGCGAAAAAGCCGATTTTCAATTTCATATGGGAATTGCAGAGTCTTCGCATAATAGCATTTTGCTTGAACTCATGAATCATGTTTCAGAGATGATTGCTGAAACGATTGGTGAATCAAGACGCATTATTTTATATGGTGAACAAACGACATCAGAACGACTTATAGAAGAGCATCAAGTTATATATGATGCGGTGTTAAAACAAGATGTAGAATTAGCGCAGCAAGCAATGCTAGATCACTTAACAAATGTAGAACATATTGTCACAGGTAAAAACGATATAAATTCGTAATTTAATCTTTTAAAAATTTAATTTTCTGATAAAATAGAGAAAGGTTAAGTAAGCGTTTTCTTTAGAAGAGGGAGAGGATAGGCCATGGTTGAGCCTATTTCTTCTCTGCTAAGTCATCTGATGACCATATGTTTGTTGGTGAAGTTGTAAAAAGGGGGAGTAATAGTTATGAAAGTTACTTTATTTGTTACTTGTTTAGTCGATATGTTTGAAACAAATGTCGGTAAAGCAACGGTTGAAGTGTTGGAGCGTTTAGGTTGTGAAATTGAATTTCCAGAAGCGCAAGTTTGTTGTGGTCAGCCTGCTTATAATAGCGGCCATGTAGAAGCAGCAAAAGAAGCAATGAAACATATGATTGAAACTTTCGAAGATGCAGAATATATTGTTACGCCATCTGGTTCTTGTGCGACAATGTTTCATGAGTATCCACATGTTTTCAAAGATGATCCAAAGTGGGCTAAACGTGCACAAAAAGTTGCTGATAAAACTTATGAATTTACACAGTTTATTGTGGATGTTTTAAAGGTTACTGATGTTGGTGCAAGTTTACCAGGGGTCGCTACTATTCATAAATCATGTCATATGACACGTATGCTTGGAATAAAAGAAGCACCAGGAATTTTATTATCAAATGTAAAAGGATTAACTGTGAGAGATTTGCCAAACGTGCAAAATTGTTGCGGGTTTGGGGGAACGTTTTCAGTTAAGATGACTCCAATTTCTGAGCAAATGGTAGACGAAAAAGTAGATAGTGTAATGGAAACAGGTGCAGATTATTTAATCGGTGCAGATTGTGGGTGTTTGTTAAACATTGGCGGACGTATTGAGCGTTTAGGAAAAGAAGTAAAAGTAATGCATATTGCTGAGGTACTGAATAGTCGCTCATGAAGGGGGAACATAAGCTATGTCTATGAAAATCAGTGAGAAAAAATTTAATGATCGCGTTGGTGATGGAATTCAAGATTCGTTTATGCGCGGAGCAGTATCTTCTGCACAAACGCGTTTATATACGAATCGCTTAAAAGCCGCAGATGAACTAGGAAACTGGGAAGAGTGGCGTGAACTAGGTGAACAAATTCGTCAACATACGTTAGAAAATCTTGATTATTACTTAATGCAGTTAAGTGAAAATGTATCAAAAAGAGGCGGACACGTGTACTTTGCGAAAACGAAAGAGGAAGCAGCAAAGTATATTCAAGACGTTGCAAAAAAGAAGCAGGCAAAAAAGATAGTAAAATCAAAGTCGATGGTAACAGAAGAAATCAGTATGAACCATGCGCTTGAAGAGATTGGCTGTGAAGTGTTAGAGAGTGACTTAGGAGAGTATATCTTGCAAGTAGATAACGATCCACCTTCACATATTATTGCACCTGCACTTCATAAAAATAGAACGCAAATTCGCGATGTATTTAAAGAAAAGCTAGGTTATGAAAATTCTGATGACCCGTATGAAATGACAAAGTTTGTTCGTAAACAACTTCGTGAGAAATTTATGGATGCAGAAATTGGTGTAACTGGTTGTAACTTTGCTGTTGCAAATACTGGCTCTCTTTGTTTAGTAACGAATGAAGGTAATGCAGATCTTGTTATGTCAATTCCTAAAACACAAATAGCGGTAATGGGTATGGAACGTATGGTTCCGACAATGGAAGAATTAGATGTTTTAGTTGGTTTACTATGTCGTAGTGCAGTAGGTCAAAAATTAACAAGTTATGTAACAGTAGCGGGGCCAATTCAAGAAGAGGAAGTTGATGGACCTGAAGAATTTCATTTAGTTGTTGTTGATAATGGTCGCTCTCAAATTCTTGGATCTGAATTCCGTTCAGTATTACAATGTATTCGTTGCGCTGCTTGTGTTAATGTATGTCCTGTATATCGTCACGTTGGTGGACATTCATATGGATCGATTTACTCAGGACCAATCGGTGCGGTATTAACACCGCTTCTAGGTGGATATGATGATTACAAAGAGCTTCCTTATGCATCTAGTTTATGCGGAGCATGTACAGAAGCTTGTCCAGTAAAAATTCCATTGCATGATTTATTATTAAAACATCGTCAAGTCATCGTTGAGCAAGAAGGTCGTGCACCACTTGCAGAAAAACTGGCTATGAAAATGTTTAGTATGGGTGCTTCTTCAGCTGCTTTATATAAAATGGGTTCAAAAATGGCACCAGCGGCAATGAGTCCATTTACATCTGGTAATCGTGTATCAAAAGGTGTTGGACCACTTAAAAACTGGACGGATATTCGTGAATTCCCAGCTCCAAGTAAAGAACGATTCCGTGATTGGTATAAAGATCATAAGAAAGGCGGGGATAAATAATGACAGGATTAATTCAAAACCGTGATGCCTTTCTAGATAACATTGCAAAAGAACTTGGGCGCGCGCGTAAAACAGAAGGTGTAGAGCGTCCAGTATGGAAAAGTAATGTGAATATAGAAACGTTAAAAGATTATTCACAAGAAGAATTACTAGAAGTGTTTAAAGAGCAATGTACAAACATTCATACAACTGTAGTAGAAACGACAAACGACCGTTTAGGTGAAGACCTTCAAAAAGTAATCATGGAAAACGGCGGGGGACCTATTTTATTATCAGCAGATGCGCGTTTTGATGCATATGGTTTAACATCTTTATTTAAAGAAGAACTTCCAAAACGAGATGTTGAAGTAAATGTATGGGATCCAGAGAGAAAAGACGAAAATATGCGTTTAGCTGAAAAAGCGAATATTGGTATTGCATTTAGTGATTATACATTAGCTGAATCTGGTACAATTGTTGTACAAAGTCATAAAGGTCAAGGGCGTTCTTTACACTTTTTACCGACTGTATATTTTGCTATTATTCCACGTGAAACACTTGTGCCTCGTATTACACAAGCAGTTCAGGATATGAACTCACGCGTAGAAAATGGGGAGACAGCGGCATCTTGTATTAACTTTATTACAGGGCCAAGTAACTCGGCTGACATCGAGATGAATCTTGTTGTCGGAGTACATGGACCATTAAAAGCAGTTTATTTCATCGTATAAAAGAGGGGAAAGCAGGCCAGGAAATGGCCTGCTTTTTAGTAGAATAAAGGATAATATGAAGTAGAAGTTCTCTCCTTTTTTTGCTATGTTTTTTGGGAAAGGAGAGGAAGGGATGTTCACTTATTTATATGCACTGTTAGCAGGGATGGTGTTTGGTTCTTTTTTTATGCTAGTTGCGATGAGGGTTCCATTAGGTGCTTCTATTATTACCCCGCGTTCACATTGTGATTATTGCAAATATGTGCTAAGGACAAAAGAACTAATCCCCATCATTTCATTTTATATACAAAGAGGCTGTTGTACGAATTGTAAGAGGAAAATTCCAATTATGTATGTAGCATTTGAATGTATAACAGGAGGTATATTTCTTCTTACAGTGTATATGATTGGAATAGAACGAGAGCTTATTATTATTTTATCCCTTTTTTCGCTGCTTCTTATTATTTCAGTTACAGATTACTTATATATGTTAATTCCTGATTGTATTTTAATTTCGTTTGCCTTTTTACTCATTCTCGAAAGTGTTTTTGTACAATTAGTTACTTGGACAGATAGTATAGCTGGTAGTGGTGTTATATTTATTTTGTTATATTGCATGCAAAAGATATATCCAGAAGGGCTTGGCGGAGGAGATATAAAACTACTTTCGTTACTTGGATTTATAGTAGGAGTGAAAGGAGTTTTTATCGTTTTATTTTTAGCATCTTGTTTTAGTCTTTGTTTTTTCGGGATTGGTATCGGATTAAAACGTATAGAAGTACGAAAGCCAATTCCATTTGGTCCTTTTATTAGTCTCGGGGCAATATGTTATGTATTGGCCGCATATTCAAATTAGAGAGGGAATCGAAAATGAACGTATATATGGATGATCAAAGAAGTTGCCCGTTCGGGTATGTGCCCGCAACTACAGTAGAATGTGCTTTGCAAATGGTTCAGGATTATGATGTGAATATTCTTTCTCTTGATTTTAATATGGGATGGGGAGCGAAAAATGGACTGGATTTTGTAGAAGCTTTTTGTACAGAGGGGTTATATGTAAATGAAATTCACTTTCATACGAATGATGTCATCGGTATGTACAAGATGAAACAGAGAATGGATAAGGGAAAGGAAGAAGGAGAAATTACTCCTCACCTTGTTATTAAATACGTGGGAAGCTAAAAACTCCAAAGTAAAACTTTGGAGTTTTTAATGTTTCATATGGGCTTGTAAAGGAATAATCTCTTCTTGTTGAGCTGTTGCGATTTCAGTTTCTTCCTGTTGAACTTCAGGGGTTTTCTTTGTTAAGTAGTGGTATACCATACCGACAAATACTGATCCGCCAATAATGTTACCAATTGTAACAGGAATTAAGTTATGAATAGCACCTGAAAAAGAAATTGTCTCAGGATGCGGTGAAACTAAAGATAAAGCAAAGAGTGATAAGTTTGCAATACTATGTTCGTAACCAGATAAGAAGAATGTGAAAACAAGTAGCATCATGACCATTATTTTTGCTGTGTCACCTTTAACCTGAGAAGGTAAGAAGCAAGCAAGACATACGAGCCAGTTACATAAAATGGCTTTAAAGAATAACTGCATCGTAGGTGTATTCATCTTTCCTTCAACGACTTTACTCATTAAGTGACCGTGATCAATTGCTTCAAAAATTCCAGTTGCGTAAAATAGTAAGGCAAAGAATAATGCGCCGGCTAAGTTACCTGCATAACAAGCAACCCAGTTACGAAGTGTATCAGAAATCGTTGTTTCTTTTCTTAAAGTTGCGACAGTAAAGTACATTGTGTTCCCAGTAAACAATTCAGCACCGCCATATATAATAAGTACGAGAGCAATCCCGAAAAACATAGAAGCGGCTAAATAAGTTGCTGGTGAATCTGCAATGTGAAAAAAGTTACCTAATTTAAAACATAGTACAATAATAAAACCGATATAAATACCAGCAAGTGCAGCACGAATGAAATATTGCATTGGGTTTGTATCTAGTATTTTCTTTTTGCTTTTAGCCAGTTTGACAACATAATCTAGTCCTTGTTCTAGCATGAGTAATACGCTCCTTTAGTAAATCTTCTATAAATACTCCTTATATGAATAAAGTACATGGAATTGTTCTTACTTTCAATAAGTTTGTGCAATGTTTCACAAAAAGGACATACATACATTAAGAAAACGTTTACAAAAGGTAGTATAATGGAATTTTTTCTGGACATTGCGAGGAAGAAAGGAAAAAGAAAAAGCGCTGTAATTACAGCGCTTTTTCGTCTAAATTCTTTTCCACTTTTACTTCTACTTCTTTTGAGAAGAACCAACCACCAACTGCGATTCCGACTAATACAATCCAGAATGTAAGCTTCCACGGAGTGGATTCTGGGAATGAATGTGGAATTACATTTAATGCAGGATGTGCTAATGTATAAACTGCTAGCTTCACACCAACCCAACCTACAATTAAGAATGCTGCAGTTTCAAGCCCTGGTTTACGTTTTAAGATTTGTACGAAAGCAGTTGCTGCAAATCGCATAATGATTAATCCGATAAGTCCACCTACAAAGATAACAACGAATTGCCCAGTATCAAGACTACCAATTGTACCTAGTCCTGTTTTTGGTAAAGTCATTGCTAGTGCAACAGCAGCTAAAATTGAATCAACTGCGAAGGCGATATCAGCAACCTCAACTTTAAATACAGTCCACCAAAAGTTCTCTTGTTTTTTCTTTGCTTCTTTTTCTTCAGTTTCTTCATCTGTATTCTTTTTAACATATGTTTTAAATAAGTGATTACCAGCGATAAACATAAGGTAGATGGCACCGATTGCTTGCACTTGCCATACATCGACTAAGAACGAAATCATAAATAACGATCCAAATCGGAAAACGAATGCCCCCGCTAATCCGTAAAATAGTGCTTTCTTTCGTTTTTCTTCTGGTAAATGTTTTACCATAATTGCAAGAACAAGAGCGTTATCAGCCGCCAAAATCCCTTCAAGTGCAATTAGGATGAGTAATACCCAACCATACTCCAATAATAATGATACATCCATGTACATTCTCCTCTCATCTCTATAACTTCTAAATAAGTGAAGAATTTCCCCACTATTTAGTTTCCCCATACTCCTGCCTATTAACTTTGGGAGAATCTGGAAATGAATGCAAAAAAGACCTCTGCCGTTAATAGGCAAAGGTCTTGCTAGACATATGTAATAAAAATGCCAACAAAGCCGGAAGAACTAAGTTCTACGTAATGACGACTTTGTTTCCAAGATATATTCTTGGACGCTACTCCCCTTTGGAGATATGTTATTGTATTCTCATTATATGGATAATTTATACGGTTGTCAACCTGTTAAAATATCTTCATTCGGATATTTTATTTTTCGGTTCTTTTTACGAGCAAATGAAAATGCCAATGTTAAAGGACCCATTTTCCCAAAAAACATCATAAAAATAATAATCGCTTTTCCAATTATAGTTAAGTGGGGTGTTAAGTTCATACTGAGGCCAACAGTCCCAAATGCTGAAAATACTTCGAAAGCACTCATCAATAGAGAAACTCGTTCAGTAATACTCAAAATTAAAATAGCAAAAAAGATAAATGAAATAGAAATAATAGTAATGGTTAATGATTTGACAATGAGAGTATCTTTAATGGATTTTTTAAATACGACAATATCTTCTTGTTGTTGTAAAAATTTAAATACGCCAAAAAATATGATTAAAAATGTTGTTAACTTAATCCCCCCACCCGTTGAAGCACTACCAGCACCAATAAACATAAGTAGCATCATTAATAGCAGGGAAGGTTTTGACAATGTAGAAATATCAACTGTATTAAAACCGGCAGTTCGCGTTGAAATTGCTTGGAAATAAGAGGCCATTCCTTCTTCAAATGGGGTAAACCCTCTCATAGAAAGGGAGTTATGGAACTCGAATATAAAAATAAAAAGGGTAGCAATAATGTTGATGATTAGAGTAGAAGAGAGCATAAGTTTTGAATGTAGTGTAAGGTTTTTAAAGTTTTTCTTTCTTTTTATGTCTACGATCACTGTAAAACCAATTCCACCTAAAATGATGAGAGAGGAAATGACGAAATTGACAATAATGCTATGAGAATGGGACATTAAATTATCGCTCCACACAGAAAAACCAGCATTGTTAAAGGCTGAGATTGAATGGAAAAAACTATAATAGATCCCTTTGGTAACCCCGTATTTTGGTACCCAATCAAAAGAAAGAATTAAAGTAGCGATACATTCGACTGTAAAAGAGAATAAAAATAATGCTTTGGCAAGACGGATGACGCCGCCTATATTCGTTTGATTTAATGCTTGTTGCAGTAAAATCCGATTTTGAAGACCGATTTTTCTTCCGAGCATAATCGCAATTAAGACAGCAAAGCTCATAATACCAAGCCCGCCAACTTGTATAAGCGTTAAAATGATACATTGTCCAAACAAAGTAAATACTTTTCCAGTGTCCACAACACCAAGTCCTGTAACCGTACAAGCAGAAACTGTTGTAAATAAAGCATCGAGCCATGAAATAGACGTTGTTGTAGCAATTGGAAGCTTTAATAAGCATGTACCTATAATTGATAACATGATAAAAGACAAAGTAAGAACGCGGGGAGGACTCATACGAATGTTAATCCGTTTCATGTTATATATCGTTCCTTTCTGTTTGCTCTTACTAGTATGTGAAAAAGTCCGATTATGTATGTGAAAAATAGAAAGAGGCAGAGAATATCTGCCTCTAAGCCATATGTTATATTATTATCCACGTAATTGTTGTTGAGCTAAAGAAACAAGACGTTTTGTTACTTCACCGCCAACTGATCCGTTAGAACGAGATGCTGTATTAGACCCTAAGCTTACGCCGAATTCTTGTGCAATTTCATATTTAAATTGATCAAGTGCTTGTTCAGCACCTGGAACTAGTAATTTGTTTGTTTTTGCCATGATGATACACATCCTTATGAGTAATCCAGTCCAGATAAGTACTTATCTGAATTGGTACTGTTATTTTATGTGGAACCGGCGTGCTCATACGCGGAAGTAATCGGTGTGATTAGAAGTTATTGGATAGAAAAAAGAGTAGCAAATTTGCTACTCTTTTTTTAGTATTGTCGCTGTACCTTCCACGACAATATCATCCGATTGATTATATATATTTGTTTGCAACGTAATGATTTTTTTATCGTCACGCTTCTTAATAACCTCTGCCACAACGCGAAGTGTATCACCGATTTTGACAGGGGCACGGAATGAAACATTTTGGGATAAATAAATCGTATTTTTGCCTGGGAGTTTCGTTCCAAGGATGGTAGAAATAAAACTCGAAACGAGCATACCATGGGCAATACGTTCTTTAAACATTGTCGTTTTCGCAAAAGAATCTAAAATGTGAATAGGATTCACATCTCCAGTCAATTTTGCAAAATTGATAACATCTTCATCTGTAATTGTTTTTGTAAGGGATGCTTGATCACCGACTTGAATCTCATCATAGCGAAGCTCCGGAACAGTTTGTGCTTCTTGAAATGGATTCATTTTGTCCTCCTTCTTTTCCATATCGAAAAATGTTAGCCATCTTGATGTAGTAGGAGGAAGAAAGAGTTTTGTTTGTGCTGCGGTTAGCTCCCACATTTTTCTTACTTGATGGAAGTAAATAGATTTTTTGAGTTTTCCTCGAACTTTTTTGCGAGTTCCAACTGTTTTGACTTGAACTCTTCCAAAAAACCCTCTAACTGTTTTTGAGCCTCTTCACGTTGTAATTGTTGTTGTTCAATAAATTGTTTTGTTGTTTCTTCAAATTGACCGCTTGTTTGTGTAAGAATTGACAAAGAAGTTTTTGTAGGAGAAACGGTAAGCTGATGCATATGAGCAGAAAGTTCTTTCCATTTGTCTTGCCACTCGTTAATTTGATCATTTAAGGAGTTTCCAGTTAATTGTTTCACGTAATCTGTATATTGGTTATTGAACTGAGCAGTGAGTTGTTGTAGTTCTTTTTCTAGTTCATCTACTCCTGATGTTAACTTATGCAAAGCGTCTTGTTGTTGTTTTAATGTTTCTAAAGTAAGTTGCTCTAACTGTTTCCCAGCTGAAGAGAAAAGGGAAAGTGATTGAGACCAGTTTTTCCAAAATGCATCGACTAATTCGTATGGTTTAGTTTCCATTGTTTGACCCCCAAATGTTTTTTTGCATATTGTGAACGCAGATTACTCTGCTGTACCACCAGGTGAAGATGAAGAATCCTTTTCATCCTTTTCTGGAGAAGTAGAAAATGGAAAGAATGCATTGGTGTATAACGTGAAAAACGTTCGCAACATATTTTGATAATGTTCAAAAGAAGTCGCACATGTTGTTAAATATTGCTCTCCATATTCAGTTAAAGAATAAATTCTTTTTGCTGGCCCTCCATCGCTTGTATCCCAAGTAGAAGAAATAAGGTTTTCTTTTTCTAACTTGCGTAGTGTTCTATAAACATTACCTTGGTCAACAGAAGAAAAGCCGATATCCATTAGCATTTGAATAAGTTTGTAACCATGAAGACTCCAGTCTTTTAGACAGAGAAGTAAGAAGGGAACTAAGAAGTTTTTTGGCATGGAGTTTGGTTGTTTCGCTTGGTTGCTCTCCAAACTTTCGCGTTGTTCTGGTTCATTTTGTAGCATGATTGTGCATCACCTCATGAATCAGTTAGATGGAATTTTTTGCTTATAAGTGCAATTTACACCTATCTGTTTTTAAAGTCAACACATTTGTTAGAAAATAGAAAAAAATAAAATATAGACTTGAAGTTTTATTCAGAATATTAGAAAATAGTGAATAGGTTGAATTGTTTCAAAAACGAAAAAAGGAGTGTAGGTAAAGTGATTGATCAAAAATTCGATCCACTACAAGCATGGAAAAATGCTTATGAACAAACCGAAACATTTTGGGGAAAAGCGCTCAATGAAACAATTAAAACAGAAGAATATTCTGCTTGGATGGGCAGCGTTCTAGATTTGAATTTGTTTTATCAAAAAGCATTAAATGATACGACAAAAAGCTATTTAGAACAAGTAAATGTGCCGACGAAAGAGGATATCGCAAGAGTGGCTACGCTTGTTATTAACTTAGAAAATAAAGTAGATAACATTGAGGAGTTTCTAGAGGAGAAAGTAGATTCTTTAGGACAAGCTCCTACATTAAAGCGTGATGTGACGAAAGTAAAACAAGATATTCGTACGCTTGAAACAAAAGTAGATCAAATTTTAGAATTGCTAGAAAAGCAAAATGCAGAACTAGCTAAACTACAAGTACCTGTAAAAGAAGAGGTAAAGCCTGCGAATAAACCAGAAAATAAAAAATGATAAAAGCGCTTGTTTATAACATGTAAAAGAGAGAGGGAGAATCTCTTTTCGTGTATAAACAGCGAAACATAATTATATATGGACTCTATAGTATGAGTACCAAAATGATTCATAACAATCGTTCACAAATTCATTTAAGGGGGAAAAGAAATGGTTCAATTAAATGGAAAAGTAGCAATCGTAACAGGTGGAGCAAAAGGAATTGGAAAAGCAATTACAGTAGCATTAGCACAAGAGGGAGCGAAAGTAGTTATTAACTATAATAGCAGTAAAGAAGCAGCTGAAAATTTAGTAAATGAATTAGGAAAAGACGGACATGACGTTTATGCAGTGCAAGCGGATGTTTCTAAAGTAGAAGATGCAAACCGACTTGTAGAAGAAGCTGTGAATCATTTTGGTAAAGTTGATATTCTTGTTAATAATGCTGGTATTACAAGAGATCGTACATTCAAAAAGTTAAATCGTGAAGATTGGGAGCGCGTAATTGACGTGAATTTAAGTAGCGTATTTAATACGACAAGCGCGGTTCTTCCATACATAACGGAAGCAGAAGAAGGAAGAATTATTAGCATTTCTTCTATTATTGGTCAAGCAGGTGGATTTGGCCAAACAAACTACTCAGCAGCAAAAGCGGGTATGTTAGGATTTACAAAATCATTAGCGTTAGAACTTGCAAAAACAAATGTCACTGTAAACGCTATTTGCCCAGGATTTATTGATACTGAAATGGTAGCAGAAGTACCAGAAGAAGTACGTCAAAAAATCGTTGCAAAAATCCCGAAAAAACGTTTTGGTCAAGCTGATGAAATTGCAAAAGGTGTAGTATACCTATGCCGTGACGGTGCGTATATCACAGGTCAACAATTAAACATTAACGGCGGATTATATATGTAATGAAGTAAGAAAAAAGTGCATATCCATAGCAGGAATGCACTTCTTTTTTTAGAAGGAAATCGACCAAAAAGGAGATAGAAAAATGACTACATTCGCAACAGAATGGGAAAAGCAATTAGAGCTATACCCAGAAGAGTACCGAAAAGCATACCGCCGAGTGAAAAGGGCGAGTGAAATTTTATTACGTGAACCAGAGCCCCAAGTCGGATTAACGCCGAAAGAGGTTATTTGGACGAAGAATAAGACGAAGCTTTATCGCTACATTCCAAAACAAGAAAAAACACAAAGAGTTCCAATTCTATTAATATATGCTCTTATTAATAAACCATATATTATGGATTTAACTCCTGGAAATAGTTTAGTGGAATATCTAGTGGATCGTGGTTTTGATGTGTATATGCTTGATTGGGGCACATTTGGTTTAGAAGATAGTCATTTGAAATTTGATGATTTCGTGTTTGATTATATTGCAAAAGCAGTAAAAAAAGTAATGCGAACTGCAAAATCGGACGAGATTTCTTTACTTGGTTATTGCATGGGTGGAACGCTAACTTCTATTTATGCAGCACTTCATCCGCACATGCCAATTCGTAATTTAATTTTCATGACAAGTCCTTTTGATTTCTCTGAAACAGGATTGTATGGCCCTTTATTAGATGAGAAATACTTCAATTTAGATAAAGCGGTTGATACATTTGGAAATATTCCGCCAGAAATGATTGATTTCGGAAACAAAATGTTAAAGCCAATTACGAACTTTGTTGGTCCATATGTTGCTTTAGTAGATCGTTCAGAGAATGAGCGCTTCGTCGAAAGCTGGAGATTGGTTCAAAAGTGGGTTGGTGATGGTATTCCGTTCCCAGGTGAATCATACAGACAGTGGATTCGTGATTTTTATCAAAATAATAAGTTGGTTAAGGGTGAACTCGTTATTCGCGGACAAAAGGTAGACCTTGCAAATATTAAGGCGAATGTCTTAAATATTTCCGGGAAACGTGATCATATCGCTTTGCCATGTCAAGTAGAAGCATTACTAGACCATATTTCTAGCACAGATAAACAATATGTATGTTTACCAACAGGGCATATGTCTATCGTTTACGGTGGAACAGCTGTAAAACAAACATATCCGACGATTGGAAATTGGCTTGAAGAGCGTTCTAATTAAAAATAAAAAAATCCAACTAGCCTATGTTAGTTGGATTTTTTTATGAAAAATAACAAAACATAGAAAGGAGAAATTTATATTTTAGGAGTATAATTATGAAACTTATGATGGGTAAGTTGTTTTGGAATACAGGAGTTTCTGTACCTTGTTATCCACTGTTAGAAAATGATATGATATGTGATGTGCTCGTAGTTGGAAGCGGCGAAGCCGGTGCTCATATAGCGCATTCGTTAGCGAAAATTGGCATGAGTGTTACACTTATTGAAAAAAGAGCAATTGCGTGTGGTAGCACAGCTGCTAATACAGGTTTACTACAATTTCTTCATGATAAATCGTTAACCTCTCTTATCCATACATTTGGTAAAGAAAAAGGGGTACGAGCATATAAGCTTTGTTATGAAGCGCTAAGAACAATGGAAGAGGTTATACCGACTCTTGATATTAATCCCCATTTTATTCCGCGAAATAGTTTATATTATGCAAGTAAAAGTGAGGATGTCTCATTTTTACAAGAGGAATATAATACGTTACAGAATTATGGATTTCCAGTTGAATATTTTACAGAAGCTGATATTAAGAAACGTTATTCTTTTGCAAAACAAGCAGCGTTATATACGCAAGGTGATGCTGAGGTGAATCCGTATTTACTAGCGTATAGTTTTTTGCATAAAGCAAACCAAATGGGAGCTAATATATATGAACATACAGAGGCAATACATATAAAAAAACGCAAAAATGATTTAATTTGTTACACGAAAACAGGAAATCAAATTGTAGCAAAGAATATTATTATGGCGACAGGTTATGAGGCGCTTTTTGGAAAGAAAGAAAAAAATACAACAGTAGACACCTCTTATGCAATTGTAACAAATGAAATAGATCAATTTGAAGGCTGGCATGAGCGATCGTTAATTTGGGAAACGGCACGGCCTTACTTATATTTTCGAACGTATCGAAACCGCATTATTGTAGGCGGATTAGATGAAGCGCTACAAATTCAAACAATTGGTGATACGAAATTATTGCATAAGCGTGATATCCTTATTAATATTGTAAAAGAGATGTTCCCGCAGTATAAAAATATACAGGCAGACTACTATTGGGCAGCCGCATTTGGTGGTACTCATGATGGTCTCCCCATTTTAAAAGAAGACGAAAAGATACATAATTTGTTTTATGCATTGCCGTATGGAGGTAATGGAACTGTATATGGAATGGTCTTTGCCAAATTATTTGAGCAGTTATTTACAAATAAAGAAAGTAAAGATTTTTCTTTATTTAATCGATAGAAAAAAGGTAGCGAAGTGATGGAATGAGAGATATAAAAAAGTTTTTACAAAAATTACGTCCTGTACAACTCATCGTTTTGTTTTATTTATTAGCGGTAGTTGTATCGGTGATATTGCTTAGTTTACCGTTTGTTACGAAGCCTGGTGTGAAATGGACATTTATAGATGCGCTTTTTACATCGGTTAGTGCGGTAAGTGTTACGGGACTGTCTGTTATTACGATTTCAGATACGTTTACTACAGCAGGAATTATTGTTTTAGCCCTTATTTTACAATTAGGCGGCTTAGGAATTATGGCGCTTGGGACATTTGTTTGGATCATTACGGGGAAAAAGATTGGTTTGCAAAGAAGAAGATTAATTATGGCAGACCATAATCAAGGAAATTTATCGGGTCTCGTAGAATTGATGCGTTCTATTTTAATTGTAATTATTTCAATAGAACTTATTGGAGCAATCTTATTGGGGACAAGATTTTTACTTTACTTTCCGACTTGGCAAGAAGCTTATTTTCACGGTTTCTTTGCAGCTGTTAGTGCCACTACGAACGGCGGATTTGATTTAACAGGACAATCATTAATTCCGTATAAAAAAGATTATATTGTTCAAATGATTCATATGTTACTAATTATTTTAGGAGCGATTGGTTTCCCTGTGCTAATGGAAGTGAAACAATTCCTTAGTAAAAGGAGACAACAATTATTCCGTTTTTCATTATTTACAAAATTGACGACAACAACATTTTTTGCACTCGTTGTTGTTGGTACAATTATGATTTTTTTACTGGAGAGAAATCATTTTTTAGTAGGAAAGTCATGGCATGAAACTGTATTTTATACATTATTCCAATCTGTGACGACGCGAAGTGGTGGACTTGCAACAATGGATATACGTGAATTATCACAACCGACGCTTTTATTTATGAGTATATTAATGTTTATAGGGGCATCTCCAAGTTCGGTTGGGGGCGGAATACGTACAACTACATTTGCTGTTAGTATATTGTCACTATACACCTTTGCAAGGGGCGGTAGAACAGTTAGAGTCTTCAAACGTCAGCTACATGAAGAGGATGTACTGAAAGCATCTGTCGTTATGACGATGGGGATTTTGTTATGTGCTACTGCGCTATTCATTTTATCTATTACGGAAAATGTACCGCTTATGAGCTTAATTGTTGAAGTTTGTTCTGCTTTCGGAACGACGGGACTATCAACAGGTGTTACGCCTGATTTAACAACTGTTGGGAAACTTGTACTTATTGTGCTTATGTTTATCGGACGCGTTGGTATTTTAACATTTATTTTAGCTAGTGGTGGAAGGGAACAACCACCTCGCTATAAATACCCGAAAGAGCGGATTATTATTGGATAGTATGAAACCATTCTACCTACGTTAGGTAGAATGGTTTTTTAGTCGTTAATGCCAAATTGTGGATGCATAAAAGCTTCATTTTTATTATCCACTTCGTTTTTTAGTAACTCTTGATTTTCTTCTGAAATCCACCCAATATCATTTGTCGGATGGATCCACTCATCGCCAGCCATAATGGCAGGATCTACTTCATCACTCCAATTGTTAAGCGGACTGTTCTCGGAATTATATTTACTGTCTCCAATTACAACATTATATTGATTCACAAAAGGTTGTTGCATCGTTTTTCCTGTTCCTTTAAAAGATGGAAAATTCATTTGATGCGGGAGCGTTTCGTCTAAAATGGGTGATTGAATCTTTTCTTTTTTCTTCAAAATTATCGCTCCTTTTTATAATGATTTCTTCATATGTAGTATTTCCATCTAACGCCTCTTATGTACTTGTTAACACTTGCCAGTAATAATTATTTTAAGTTGTTTCAAACTAGAGTAGAAAGTGATTTCTTGAGAGCAGGTGAATGTATTGGTAAAAAGAAAAGTGAAACAAAATGCGGCAATCAATAATAATAAAACTCCGAAAGAAAGCTTACCAGATGCAGAATTTGCATTAGAGTATGAAGGAGAAAATAGCGCAAAGTATGCGAATCGTAATTCAAAAAAAGGGAAACAAAAATGAGGCGTTTTTTACAAACGCCTCATTTTTTTGTGGGATTATAAAGGTTTTTTTAATTATTTGTAAATTTAGTGTTTTCTATTAGCAGAAAAATGCGAAAAAACATAGAAGTAGCAACGTATTACACAAAAACAAACAACAAACAAAAGATTAATGTTGGTTTAATACTGCTTTTACACTAGTTGTTTATATTTGAGTTGTACATAAGATTTGTAAAAGGAGAGAGAAACAGTGAAAAAAACAATCTTTAAAGCTGTAGCGACTGGAATGGTATTTTCGTTATTAATGGGGTGTGGTGCAAAGAAGGAAGAAAGTGCTGGAGCGAAAGTGAAAGATGACAAATTATCTGGATCATTAACTGTTTACACAGCAATTGAAGAAGAGCTTGTACCAATTTATCTTGATTCCTTTAAAAAGAAATATCCTGATGTGAAATTGAACATTGTACGTGATTCAACAGGAGTTATTACTGCGAAATTACTAGCTGAAGGGAAAAATACACAAGCCGATGTTGTATGGGGAACTGCGGCATCAAGTCTATTAGCTTTAGATAAAAAAGATATGTTAAAAGGATACTCTCCAAAAGGAGCAGATCGTGTTCTTCCACAATTTAAAGATGATAAGCAACCTGAAAAATGGGTAGGAAATACTGCATTTATGACGGGGATTGCTGTAAATAAAGAAGAGTTAAAGAAGAAAAATTTACCGATGCCAGAATCATATGAAGATTTAACGAAACCAGAGTATAAAGGAACACTTGTTATGCCACATCCAGCATCATCTGGAACAGGATTTTTAACAGTTTCTGCATGGCTACAAATCATGGGTGAAGATAAAGGCTGGGATTACATGAAGAAACTTCATGATAATATGGCAAGTTATACGCATTCAGGATCAAAACCAGCGAAATTAGCAGGAGCGGGTGAATATCCAGTTGGCGTATCAATGGTTTATAGTGCTTTGAAAGAGAAACAAAAAGGTGCACCAGTTGAAGTTGTATTGCCGAAAGAAGGATTAGGTTGGGAAGTAGAAGCGAACGCACTTATTAAAAAAGATAATGCAAAAAATGAAAAATTAGCGCAAGCATTTTTAGATTGGGCGATTACTGATGATGTAATGAAGTTATACTTCGAGAAAAATGGATTTGCGACAATTAAAAATGATTATAAACTTCCAGATGGATTCCCTAAAGATGTAACAGAAAAGTTATACAAAAAAAATGACTTTAAGTGGGCAGCAGAAAATCGTGACAAAATTTTAGAAAAATGGGAAAAAGAGTTTGGCCAAAAAGCAGAACCGAAAAAGTAAGTGAGTGGGAGAGAGAAAAAATGAGCGAATATTTATCAATTCAACACATTCAAAAACAGTTTGATGCATTTACAGCGTTAAAAGATATTTCTTTTACTGTGAACAAAAATGAGTTTGTATGTTTATTAGGCCCAAGTGGTTGTGGGAAAACGACATTGCTTCGAATTTTAGCAGGTCTAGAAGAGGCAACAACAGGTAGTATAGCTGTGAATGGAAAAGATATTACAGCATTACCTCCTGGAAAGAGAAACTTCGGAATGGTGTTTCAATCGTATGCATTATTTCCGAATTTAACAGCACTTGAAAATATTGAATACGGCTTAAAGACAAAAAAATATGGAAAAGCAGAAGTAAAAGAGAAAGCGCTAGAGGCGTTAAAACTTGTAGATTTACTGAATGTAAAAGATAAATATCCTGCTCAAATGTCTGGTGGACAACAGCAGCGAGTGGCACTTGCACGTGCGCTCGCTCTGTCTCCAGATATTTTGTTACTTGATGAGCCGTTATCTGCTTTAGATGCGAAAGTACGTGAAAAGTTACGTAGAGAAATGCGTGATTTGCAAGAGAAAGTAGGAGTAACAACTATTATGGTCACGCATGATCAAGAAGAGGCATTAACGATGGCTGATAAAATTGTTGTAATGAATCATGCGGAAATTATGCAGATTGGAACACCAGAGGAGATTTATCAAAGACCAGCCAATCCGTTTGTGGCAGATTTTATTGGTTCTATTAATTTCTTTTCGAAAAATAACGAAGAGCATGCAATTCGTCCTGAACATGTAACAATTGTACAAAAGGACGGTATTAAAACAGTTGTGGAAAGTATGGAATTTCGTGGATCTGTATATCGAACGGAAGTGCGAGTCGTAGAAGAAAACACACACCTTTATAATGAGAAAATTGTAGTGGATATATTAGCATCAGAAGTAGAAGTAGCTGATATTAGAAAAGGAAAGCCGATTCAAATCTCTTTCTCAGAAAATCATATGTTGTCATATGGAAAGAAGGTCATTGTATAGATGGAGATGTTAGAAAACTACAAGGTAGAAAGTGCGAAAAAAAAGATTAAGAGAAGTATAGGGAAAGAGGAATGGATCCAAAGGCTTGTAATTATCGGTATGATTCTTTCCTTCCTTGTCATACTTGTATTACCACTATTACAACTATTTACACAAGCTTTTTATAATAAAGATGGAGTTTTCATTGGTTTAGCGAATTTCAGTAAATATTTTACAACACCAACTTTAGTTCAGTCTTTACAAAATACGGTATGGATTTCGGGCGCAACAACAATTATTTCAGTTTCAATTGCATTCGTTTACGCATATGCAATTGCCCGTACGAATGTTTTTGGAAAGCGTGTATTTCAGTATGTAGCGTTATTACCATTGTTTGCACCAACGATGATGCACGGTATAGCACTTACATATTTATTTGGTAATCAAGGGCTAGTAACGAAAGGAATGTTTGGGTTATTTGAAGGTATACAAATCCCTTTATATGGACCAGTAGGAATTGTAATAGCTGAAGTTATGTATACATTTCCGCAAGCCTTTCTCATATTACTAATTGCCTTTCAAGGATCCGATTATCGTTTATATGAAGCTTCTAATATGCTAGGGGCGAGTAAAACAAAACAATTTTTCACGGTTACTTTACCTAGTGTAAAGTACGGATTAATTAGTGCAATGTTTGTTGTGTTTACACTTAGTTTCACTGATTTTGGGGCACCAAAAATTGTTGGTGGACAATATAATGTGCTTGCTACTGACGTATACAAACAAGTAATTGGACAGCAAAATATGTCGATGGGTGCAACAGTTGGAATGATTTTATTAATCCCAGCTATATTCGCATTTGCAGTTGATCGTATTACGCAAAGAAAGCAGGCGAATTTCTTATCTTCAAAAGCAGTACCATACAGAATAATAGCTAATAAGAAAAGAGATGTCATCTCATTCATATACTGTAGTGTGATTACATTTATGATCATTCTGTTATTTGTGGCAGTTGGTATTGCTGCAAGTGTGAAAGTATGGCCATATAATATGAGTTTTACATTTGAGCATTTTAATTTTTCGAGTTTAACAGGAGATGGACTTGAAGCATTTAAAAATAGCGTAATTGTTTCAGCAGTTACAGCAGTTATTGGGGCGATTTTAACATTTGTATTTGCATATGCAATTGAGAAAATAGACCAGCTACAATTCTTCCGAAAAACAGGTTACTTTTTCTCTATCGTTCCTTTAGCCATACCAGGTTTAGTACTCGGATTAGGATATGTCTTTTTCTTTAGTCAACCAACGATTCAAATTTTGGGACTATCAGTAACGAACCCGTTTCATTCTTTATACGGAACAATCGCTGTGTTAGTACTAGTAAATATCATTCATTTTTATTCTGTAACATTTGTCACGGCAACGACTGCTTTAAAGAAATTAGATCGAGAGTTTGAGCTTGTTTCGCAGTCGATGGGTATTCCGTTTTATAAAACATTCTTTAGAGTAACGGTACCAATGTGTTTACCAGCAATTTTAGAAATGGTAATGTACTACTTCGTAAATTCAATGGTAACTGTATCGGCAGTTGTATTCCTATATGCAGCTGATTTTAAACTAGCTGCCGTATCAATCGTAAATATGGATGATGCAGGAAATGTGGCGCCAGCAGCTGCAATGAGTGTGCTTATTGTTGTTACAAATATTGTAGTAAGAGTTGTATATGAATGGGGAACGAAAGCACTTCGTAACCGAACTTCACAATGGCAAAAAAGATAAGTAAGAAAGGTGATGGACAGAATGAAAATTGAAGCAGTTATTTTTGATTGGGCAGGGACAACAGTTGATTACGGATGTTTTGCACCACTAGAAGTATTCATGGAGATTTTTCATAAACGGGGTGTAGCAATTACAGCAGAAGAAGCTCGTAAGCCAATGGGGTTATTAAAAATAGATCATGTAAGGGCACTTACTGAGATGCCTCGTATTGCGAGTGAGTGGAATCGTGTTTTCCGACAATTACCAACAGAAGCAGACATTCAGGAGATGTATGAAGAATTTGAAGAGATTCTCTTCGCTATTTTACCGCGCTATGCTTCGCCGATTAATGGAGTAAAAGAAGTGATTGCTTCTTTACGTGAAAGAGGAATTAAAATTGGTTCAACGACTGGTTATACGAGAGAAATGATGGATATTGTAGCAAAGGAAGCAGCGTTACAAGGATATAAACCTGATTTTCTTGTTACGCCAGATGATGTTCCAGCAGGCCGTCCATATCCATGGATGTGCTATAAAAATGCAATGGAACTTGGTGTGTATCCGATGAACCATATGATAAAAGTTGGGGACACAGTATCAGATATGAAAGAAGGTAGAAATGCTGGAATGTGGACAGTTGGTGTAATTCTTGGCAGTAGCGAGCTCGGTTTAACGGAAGAGGAAGTGGAGAATATGGATTCGGTAGAACTTCGTGAAAAAATAGAAGTAGTTCGCAATCGTTTCGTTGAAAATGGGGCGCACTTTACGATAGAAACGATGCAGGAACTCGAAAGCGTAATGGAACATATCGAGAAACAAGAACTTATTATTTCATAAAAGGGGAATAGGATCATGACTGAAAATCACTACTTATTATTAACACCAGGACCATTAACGACAACAAAATCAGTAAAAGAAGTTATGCTATACGATTGGTGTACGTGGGATGATGAATATAATACGATGGTGCAAGAAGTAAGAGCTAAACTTGTATCGTTAGCGACGAAGGAAGAAGAGAAATATACAACAGTGTTAATGCAAGGAAGCGGTACGTTTTCAGTTGAAGCAGTAATTGGTTCTGTTATTCCGGCAAATGGGAAGATTCTCGTTTGTACAAATGGTGCGTACGGTAAGCGCATTGTGCAAATGGCAGAGATGTTACAGATTGATGTAGTGGTCAGTCAAACAGAAGAGTGGGAACCTACTAATATTGTAGAAGTAGAGAAGTTATTGCAAGAAGATAAAGAGATTACGCATATTGCAGTTGTTCATTGCGAAACGACGACAGGCATTATAAATCCAATTGTAGATGTATGTAAATTAGGAAAACAGTATGGAAAGGTTACAATTGTTGATGCGATGAGTAGTTTCGGCGGGATTGAAATAGACATTGCTGATTTACAAATTGATTTTTTAATTAGTAGTGCGAATAAGTGTATTCAAGGGGTTCCTGGATTCGGATTTGTAATCGCAAAACGTGATGAATTATTGAAGTGTAAAGGGCAAGGACGCTCTTTATCTCTTGATTTATATGATCAATGGGAAACGATGGAAAAACAAAATGGGAAATGGCGTTTTACTTCACCTACACATGTTGTACATGCTTTTTATCAAGCACTACTTGAACTAGAAAAAGAGGGAGGAGTAAGAGCGCGTTACAATCGATATTACAACAATCAAAAACTACTAGTAAATAGAATGGGAGAAATCGGATTTAAGCCACTAGTAGATGAGGAATACCAATCTCCTATTATTACATCTTTCATTTATCCAAAAGAGGGATTCGAGTTTCAACAGTTATATAACGAATTAAAGCGTTATGGATTTGTTATTTACCCTGGGAAAATTTCGAAAGTAGATACGTTCCGCATTGGAAATATCGGTGATGTACATGAACAAGATATTAATCGCTTAGTTGATAGTATTGCTAAAGGAGCTGTTATTGGGTGAAAGTATTTTGCTTAGGTGGAGCAGGTAAAATTTGTCGCGAAGCTATTTTGGATTTAGTTCAATTTTCATCTTTTGAGACAATTACAGTAGCTGATTTTAACGAGGTAGAGGGCCGTAAAGTAGTAGAATGGCTCAACGACCCTCGTGTTGATTTTGTAAAAGTAGATGTAACGGATCACGAGGATACGGTTGCAAAAATGATTGGTTATGACATTGTAATGGACGGTACGACGATAAAGTTAAACAGATTGTCGACCCGCTGTATTGCAGAAGCAGGATGTCACGGTGTGAACTTAAATGGATTTGGTGAAGAAAATGAATCGCATGCTATATTTGTTGAAAATGAAAAGATATGTTTACCTGGATTTGGCATGACGCCGGGTGTAACGCAAATGATGGCAATGCATGCAGCAAATCAATTGGATACTGTAGAGTCTGTCCGTGTAAGTCACGGTTCGTATCGTCCGATTGCTTTTTCTGCATCAATTACAGAGACAACGACATATGAATATGATCCATATTTACCATCGCGTACAGTGTATGAAGATGGTGAATTTAAGCAAGTACCTCCGTTTGCGCGTCCGAGAGAAATAGAATTGCCAGAGCCTTATGGTAAGGCAACGCAGTATATCATTCCGCATTCTGAAACGATTACGCTAGCAAAGGCATTAGAAAATAAAGGTGTCAAACTGATAGAGACGAGAGGAACTTGGCCACAGCAAAATATGCAACTTGTACGTGCTTTATATGATTACGGCATATTGCGTAATGATCAGATTGAAATAAACGGGAAAGAAATAGGCATTATGGATTGTATTTCACAGTATTTATTGCAATCGAAAGAAGGGCAAGAAACAGAGCTTTATGGTTATGCACTTCATGTAGAAGTAATAGGTATGAAAAATAATGAGAAGCAAAGACATGTGTTATATCATACACATCCGTTATCTGATGGTTCTGTTGTAGGATGGGAAAAATTAAGAGCGTATACGAGAAACGTCGGTATTCCATTTGGGATTGCTGCAGAGTTAATTGCAAATGGAAATGTAAATAGGGTGGGTGTTGTTACGCCTGAAGAAGCCTTTGAAAATCCACAATTGATTTTTGATGAGCTAGCAAAGCGCGGTATTCATATTCATGAAGAAGTTTCTACTTATAAAGAAAATTATAGCTTTGTATAAGTAAGGACGTTTATAAGGGAGATATAAATGAGGTGAAGCTATGTCTGTAGTAGGAGAAGAAAGAAAGCGAACCATTCTTGAAAAGGTAGAATTTAAAGGGAAAGTAAAGGTTTCAGAATTAGCGAGAGAATTTGCTGTATCAACAGAAACGATTCGTCGATATTTAGAAGAATTAGATCGTGAAAAGAAGCTGAAAAAAGTGTATGGTGGAGCTGTTCAACTTCCAGGCGCTGGAGTAGAGGCACCAATGTTAGAAAGAGAAATGCTACATATAGAAGAGAAGAAAAGAATTGGTTATAAAGCAGCGACATTTGTAGAAGACGGTGATGTCATTGCAATTGATGATGGAAGTACACCGCTTCAAATGGTTCCATACCTTGTTCATCGTAAAAACTTAACGATTGTAACAAGTTCATTTCCAGTCGCAACACAATTAATTTCTTCTATTAATAAAAAGATGTTTCACGGTGAAGTTTTGTTTATAGGTGGAAAAGTATCTCCAAAGCATTCGCGTGTATCAGGGTCTATTTCTCAGCAAGTCATACAGCAATTTCATTTTCATAAAGCGTTCGTTTCGATTGATGGGTTATTACCTAGTTTTGGAGTTTCCAGCTTTGAATTAGAGAAAGCGAAATTGTCAGAGGCGATGATGAAATTAGCTGAGAAAACATATATTTTATGTGATCATACGAAGGTAGGCGTGAAAGGGAATTATCGTATAGCAGCAATTTCGCGTATTCAACACGTAATTTGTGATAAAAAAATGCCATATAGCTTTGAAGAAGAACTTAAGAAGCATAATATTCAGTGGACAGTTTGTTAAATACAGTGAAAGCACATAAACTCCCGCCTAATTTTTAGGAGGGAGTTTTATTATCTGTAAATCGTAAAATAAAAGATTTGCAGTTATGCAAAAAGTGGACACATTTTCTCACCTCTTTCATATAATTTACCAATACAAAAAAAGTTGGTCGAAGGAAAGAAGGGAGAACATGTCAGAACGAATATATAATAAACTTGTATTGTACGCGAATATTTTGCAAAAAATCGGTGTCATCAATGAGAAGGAAAAAAGTGAAATTCTTCATACGATAGGTAAAAAAGCCCTTTGAATAAAGGGCTTTTTTATTTTTATATCTTTAAAAATATAAATTTAATGTAATATTCTCATTGACAATGATAATGATATTCATTATCATTTATTTGTGGAAAATTGATAATACTTATCAATTGTAAAGATTATATATGATAGGGGATATTATTTTGAAAAAAATTACATGAAGGCGCTAGTAGTAGCGACAACATTAGCAATTCCATTTGCTACGTACTCTACTCCAGCATTAGCGGCATTAAAAGTTGAAGCAAATCAATCGGTAGCAGCAGCGAGTAATCGCACGTATGATACTGAGATTAAAATATATAAGGACCAAAAAGATGAGCCATCTATGGTTTCTCAATATATAAAAGATCCTAAAGTAACGATTGCAGCTGGCAAAAAAATTGTCACTGTAACAATGCAAGATAGTGATTATTTTCAATATCTTAGAATAGAAGATAGAAACCAGCCTGGTGTATTTCATGATGTGAAGGTTTTGTCAGAAGATAAGAGGAAGAATGGAACGAAAGTAGTTCAATTTGAAATTGGTGAGTTTGAGAAGAAGCACAATATGCAAATGCATATACTTATTCCAGCTATTGGATATGATCACAAATATCAAGTTCAATTTGAAATTAAAGATCCAACTTTAGGTAACAAAGAAACAGAGAAACCAGATGATAACTCTAATTCAGGCAATACGGAAACGGATAATCCAGTTGATAATCAAAATATGATAACAGATAAGAAATTAAGAGAGCTTGTTAATAAAAAAGTATTTAATAGAAAAGATTTAAATACACCAATTACGAAAGAAGATTTATTACAAGTAAAGGATTTGTTTTTAAATACGAATGAGATACTTGATTATAGTGCATTAAAATATATGCCAAATTTAAAATCTTTAACAGTTGCGAATGCGAAGATAAAAGATCCGTCGTTCTTTGCGAACTTAAAGCAATTAAGTCATTTAGCTTTGCGTGGTAATGAATTTTCAGATGTAACGCCACTTGTTAAGATGGATAATTTAGAATCTCTTGATTTAAGTAATAATAAAATTACAAACGTTGCACCACTAACTGAAATGAAAAATGTAAAAAGTTTATTTCTATCAGGCAACCAAATAGAAGATGTAACAGCATTAGCGAAAATGGAACAACTAGATTACTTGAATTTAGCAAATAATAAAATTACGAACGTTGCTCCATTAAGCGCTTTGAAAAATGTAACATACTTAACTTTAGCAGGTAATCAAATTGAAGATATTAAAGCGTTATATTCATTACCTTTAACAGACTTAGTATTAACACGTAATAAAGTTAAAGATTTATCCGGCATTGAGCAAATGAAGCAATTAGAAGAATTGTGGATCGGGAAAAATGAAATAAAAGATGTTACTCCTCTAAGTAAGATGACACAGTTAAAACAATTACACTTACCTAACAATGAGTTAAAGGATATTACGCCATTATCAAGTTTAGTAAACTTACAAAAGCTTGATTTAGAAGCGAATTATATTTCAGACTTATCACCAGTTAGTAATTTGAAAAAATTAGTATTTCTAAGTTTTGTTGCAAATGAAATCCGTGATGTCCGACCAGTTATAGAACTAAGTAAGACGGCTTATATTAATGTCCAAAATCAAAAAGTATTTTTAGAGGAAACAGAAGTAAATAAAGAAGTAAAAGTACCTATATATGAAAAAGATGGTGAGGTTTCTACGAAAATCCGTCTGAAGAGCGATAACGGTACGTATAGTAATGGTGTAGTGAAATGGAGTACACCAGGTGAGAAAATATATGAATTTGGTGTGAAAGATCCATTCGCGGATACAGGAATTTTCTTTACAGGGTCTGTTATTCAAAATGTAGTAGAAAGTAAAGACGGTAATACGTCTAAAGAAGATGAGAAAACAGAAGTGGTAGAATTTAAAGATGTACCAAAGGGACATTGGTCAGAAGAAGCAATTAATTACTTAGCGAAAGAAAAATTATTTATAGGCTATGGAAATGGTGAATTTGGATTTGGTGATAACATTACTCGTGGACAAGTAGCTCTTCTAATACAAAGGTATTTAAAATTAGAAAATAATCTAGTACCAAAAACGGCATTTACAGATACGAAAGGAAATATGTATGAAACGGCTATTGATGCAGTGGTTCAAGCTGGAATTATGACAGGCTATGGAAATGGTATGTTCCGTCCAGATGGAGTATTAACTCGATATGAAATGTCAGTAGTATTACAAAGAGTATTTCAGTTAAAAGAAAATGAAAATAGTGCAGAGAATTTTAAAGATATACCAAATGACCATTGGGCGAAAGGATATGTGAAAGCTTTAGTGGATAATAAAATATCAAAAGGCGATGGGGAAGGGAATTTTTTAGGAGATAATTTCGTAACACGTGAACAATATGCACAGTTTTTATATAATGCAATAAAGAAATAAAGTGAAACTTTAATCAGTGGGGGTTTTGTTCATTCCCCACTGATTATTAGCCCTCACTAATCGGGCTGCCCGTTAATGCGGAATAAAAAATGAGGAAAATACGCTATTCTTTAATTAAAGAGTAGCGTATTTTTATGTACAAAATGAAATAGGAAATAGATAGGAGTATAGACATATGAATAGCCTATTTTAAAGAAGAACCACGAAACTATATTGACAAAAAAGCGTTCTCATGTGATAATTCAATTAATTTTTAGAATAATCAAAAAATATTCCTTTTACATAGAAAGGATTCGAACCTTATATGAATATTATGCCGGGGGTGACGAAATGTTATTTTTTCTGAAGAAATGGAATGAATTAAAAGATGTGAAATCTGAATTGGCACTTCGTGATTGGTTTTATGGTACCAAAATTAGCTTATCGCTATGTACGTCAAAAGAGCCGTTAACATTCTTAGTAAATGTTGAAGGAAGAGATAAAGGGCTATTTTCGGAAGAAGATTTTATTGTCGTAAATTGCATGTGCGAGTCAGTATTTGAAAATGAAGAAAAACCAGCTGCAGAGTCATTTATGCATGCGGATATTTATAAAAAAAGTAGTGCAGGATGTATTTTACAAGTGCAGACTGTAGATAGTCATTTAATATCAGAGTTATATGGGGAAGAAGGAGAAGTAACGTTCGATAAACGCAGTGTGGAGCGTGTTTTCGGAAAAGAAGGTATAACAGAAATGACAATTCCAATTGTAGAAGATGAAAAAAAATTCGCTGATTTATTAGAAAGGAATGTTCCGAATTTCATTGAAGGTGGAGGAGTAGTTCTTGTTCATAATTACGGCATGATTGTGTGGGGAAAAACGCCAGAAGAGGCGAAAAAATGGCTAGAGGGTATAGAATATTTAATGAACTATCATGTAAAGTTATTAATGATTAAGGGGGCAAGGAGCTCTGTTATATAAAAATGGATGTGATATAGCTACAAGTTAATAAATAAATGAAAGCGTTTTAAAAATAATTTCACTCATAAAATATAGGTCTCCTTATTATATATAGATTACATGTTGACATGTAAGGAGGAACATATTTTGCGAGTTAAATATCATTTTCTGCCAAAGCAGCAAGTAACATTTTGCAAAATAAATGATTCTGGTGAAGAGGCACTGCAAATGATGAACGAAACGGGATTTCGAGCCATCCCGGTATTAGCAGAAGATGAGAAGAAATTCACGGGGATTATTTATAAAGTAGATTTATTAGAAAAAAATGCAATAGCGGATTAGAGCATGTAAGTGCAGGGGATATGCTCTACGATTCCAATGCATTTATTTTTGAAAAGGATTCCTTCTTCAGAGCCTTTTATGTAATTCGTCGGCTTCCGTTTTTAGCCGTGCTAAATGATTATAATGAATTTGTCGGTATGTTAACGCATTCGAATATATTTGATGTTATTGAAGATTCATTTGGTATGCGAACAGGTGGTTATATATTAACAATTGCAACACAAGATTGTAAGGGAACGATTAAAGAGCTTGGGACATTGTTAAAAGCATATAATATCGGTGGCCTATTTACGCTAGATAACGGTGATCAATATATCCGCCGCGTTATTGTAAATATATCAGATGAGTTAGATGAAACAAAATTAAAGCAATTAATCGGAAAAATAGAGAAAAAAGGATTCAGAGTGAGTCACGTAGATTATATTTAAGTTAAAAAGAAAAGTACCTATCTGTTATATATAGATAGGTACTTTTTTGTCCCACTATTTGTGGGTAGTAAAATCCACGCCTCAAAATTTGGTGAAAGCAAAGAAGTTAGGTGGGCGGGTGTTACCTGTAAAAGCCCAATTGGTGAGGCTGATTATATGTGAGTAATGAACTTTATTTTGAAACAGGAGGCGGGGATAATGCTAGATCAGATAAGAAAATAAAGTCTGCATGCTCACGAATTTTAGGGATAGAAGTTTCAATAACGCGTGATGTAATTTCACCTGGGGGGCCCACATGCCCGATAGCTACCATAATAGGTTTTTCTTGAATTTTTTTGATGAGTAATTGGGCTTGTTTTGAAATATGTCCTGCTGTATACACATCATCAAAAAATAGTTGGTTTTCAATAATAGGAACTCCTAATTCTTTTCCGATTTTTGGGACGACACTATTAGGATTCGTTTTACTATCTAAGTAAAATAAACCGTGTTTTTTACAAGCAGCAAGTATAAGGCGAACAATTCTTTCATCCGCTGTTACTTTTGACCCCATATGATTGTTCATTCCAATTGCATGCGGTACTTCTTGAATGGCTTGTTCAAGTCGGTTGTTTATTTCTTCATCGCTTAAATCAGTTGTAATTGCTTTCGGCCCAAGCCATTCTTTTTTACCTTTTATAGGTTCCATTGGCATATGTATAATAACTTCATGGCCTTTCTTATGGGCAGCTATTGCGTCTTCTTTTGTGGAAGGAAGAAAAGGCATAACAGCAACAGTGAGTGGAATGGGAAGTGATAACATTTGATTAGTCCCCTTCATATTATTACCGAAATCATCAATGACAATAGCAACTTTATTCGTATGAGCATTTGCTTGAATAGGAAATAAGAAAGACGGTAAAAACAAAACAATGATGAATAATGCAATCGTATATTTTCGCATATAAATATTTCCTTTCTATTGTTATCCTGCTATTTGTGGGTAGTAAGACTCCCACCTCAACATTGGGCTGGATAGGTGGGAGATTAACTGCCTACCCGATTGGTGAATGCTAATTATCAGTGGGGGCTGAACAAAAAAACACTGATTAAAGTTTCACTTTATCAATCATCATTATGTTTTGCTTTTTTATATAAATTAAACAAAAAATGTCGAAGAAAAGTAGGTGGAAAATTAAGAATCCCCGGTTTACGTAGAATTTATAAAAAAAGAAGATGAAAAAAATGTCTATTATTGCGAATGTATTTACAAAGATAGAATAATTTGTAATAATTCTCAAAGTGAGGGTAAAGATTTGTAAATTACAGGGAGAAAATGTTAAATTTTCTGATTCTTCAAATTTGCATATGATTAAGTAGTTAAAAAAAGTCAATGGAGAAGTGAAGTTAAGAGCATGGAAGTATAATAAGGGGGATATGGATGTTTACTGTAAAAAGGAAGTACACATTAGAAAAGCTTTCACGTGATATTCATATGAAACGTGAAGAAATGATTCAACTAGGATTAACAAGTGGGCTAAATAGTAGGGAGACAATTCAAGTTAGTCAAGAATTGGACAAGCTTATTTTACAATATCAATGTTATAAAGAAAAACAAACACCGAAATGGTTTTCAATTATAAAAATACCTATTTTCCAAATCGGGTATGAAGGAAAATCAAATAATTTTTGGCGAATGCTTGTGGCTGGTTTTATGAAATAAGTATAATTACCCTTATAGGATAAGGATAATTATACTATGTGTAACGGAATTTCGATATGAACTGTCGTTCCTTCATTTTCTGTACTGTCGATAAAAATATGCCCATTATACATCTCTACAATTCGTTTACATATGACAAGTCCAAGACCTGTTCCAGTATCTTTATTAGTAAAGAACGGATGAAAGAGGTGTTTTTGAATATGTTGCGGAATCCCTTTTCCAGTATCTGTAATATGCAGTTGTGCGTGTGTTTCATTGTTTTTTACTACAATGGTTAGTGTATCATTAGAAGTCATGGCCTCAATTGCATTTTTGGTAATGTTTAAAACCACTTGTTTCATATGGTCTTTCGAACAACGGATATGAACAGGATGGTCTGGCAAATGTAAATGGAATACAATGTTATGTAAATTCGCCTCAGATTGAATAATTAATGCTACCTCATTTAGAATTGTTCTTACATCATATGTTTGTTCGATGATGGCGGTTGGCTTTCCTAGAATAAGAAATTCACTTACAATTTCATTGATTCGCTCTATTTCTTGTTCAATTACGGAAAAGTAGAACTGATCTTGTTCATCTTTATATTTCTCTTTTAATAGAGCGACGAGTCCTTTAATTCCAGTAAGAGGATTACGGATTTCGTGTGCTGTACTCGCTGCAAAAGTTCCAACTAATTCAATTTTCTGTAGTTCATTTTGTTGTCTTTCAAGTTTTGTTTGACGTTTTAACAACATATATTGAGCAAGCAAAAATAAAATAGACATTAAAAATAAAGTAGCTATACACTCTATTGCAACCCACTGGTATAAGGTTTTTTGATGAATGGGTAATGGAGAAACAGAGACCTTCCAATTTAATCTTTGGAGTGGGGTAGTAAGCATATTAGAATGCGTATCACTTGTGTCGTTATTATCATCGGTTAGAAAAACTACATCATGTTTATCAGTTACCTCAAAATGGTATTGTGGTTTAATGGCATTTAAAGAAGAGGAAATGTAATCAAAGCGTAAACTAGCTAATAATAATCCTGAGAGCTCCTTCTGTTTATTAAATATGGGGGCAGCAATCATAATAGCTTTATGTCCAAGAACGCGATCAGTAATGACTGATGATACAGTGGTTTTTTTAGTTTGGAGCGCGTCTTGAATATATTTACGGTCTGAAACATCTATAGGCTTTGATTCATCTTCAGATGCGATTGTAATGACTCCTTCTGGTGTAGCGTAATATAGACCAGAAAAGCGTGCATCGTTTCCATCTGTATCATGTACAATTTGTTTAATGCCATTTATATTACCAGTCTCGGTGCCTACAACTTTTGCAAGCATGTCTAAAGCAGAAATTGCTTCACCAAGATGATGATCCAAATAATCTCTATATAAAAAGAGAACTGTATGAGCAGATAATTTGTTTTCCTGTTTCATTTTATATGTATGATACGAATAAAATGTAGCACCAATCCCTATTGTCGGTAGGATAACAAGCAATATATATATAATTATGCTTTGGAATTTGACTTTCAAATGTGGTACTCCTTCTTTTTTTATTATCATTATATATAAACTATGTTAAAATTGTCATGTTTTTATTCAAGAATGATTTTTAATATATTAGGGGAGAGGAAATGGATGAGTGAATGCTCATTCGGAATTCACATGAAGTATGAAGTGGTATTTTCTTTTTATTGCTGAGAATTTAAGTGAAGGGTTGAAAGTTGTATGACATCAAATAATGAACGAGAAGATATTTCTCAATCTTTAAAAGTATTTATTGCATTATCTCGTGTACATCGTTCTGTTATGGATACTACAAATAAATCTATACAAAGTAACGGGTTAAATCCAACTGAATTTGCTGTATTAGAACTGCTATATCATAAAGGCGGTCAACCACTCCAGCAAATTGGTGAGCGCATTTTAATAGCTAGTGGCAGCATTACATATGTTGTAGATAAGTTGGAGAAAAAGGGATTAGTAAAGAGAATCCCATGTCCGAATGACAGACGTGTTATTTACGCGCAATTAACTGAGTCTGGCGAGAACTTTATTGCTTCTATTTTTCCGGGGCATGAGAAAGTTATACATCAGTCTTTTGAAATGTTAACGAAAGATGAAAAAGATGAATTACTTGATTTATTAAAAAAAATTGGGAAGTATGAAAAATAATATGTTCCAAAGGAGCTTTGGATAAATAAATCCAAGGCTTTTTTATTTGTAATGAACTCATGGCAGTCACTGCCGAAATTTGTTGGAAATTAAGAGGGGATTCGAGAATACGTATTGAATTATAATAAAGGTATGTAATGGAGAGGAGGCTCGTTCATGTCATTTAAAGACTATGAATATAAACGCCCAAATATTGAAGAGTTAAAAGAGAAATTTACTGTTGCTTTAGAGAAGTTTGATAACGCAAAAACTGTAGAAGAACAAAAACAAGTCATTCATTCAATTAATGAGATTCGCAACGATTTTGGTACAATGGGAAACCTTTGTTACATTCGCCATTCTGTTGATACGACGGATACTTTTTATAAGGAGGAGCAGGATTTCTTTGATGAATTCTCTCCAGTTGTACAAGGATATGGTACAAAATATTATAAGGCACTCATTAATTCTCCATTTCGTGAAGAATTAGAGGCGTATTATGGAAAACAATTATTTGCTCTAGCAGAATGTGATTTAAAAACATATTCAGATGAAGTCGTGAAAGATTTACAATTAGAAAATAAATTATCATCGCAATATACACAGTTATTAGCATCTGCAAAAATTGACTTTGCTGGAGAAGAAAGAACGTTATCGCAACTGATTCCGTTTATGCAAGGAAAAGAAAGAAGCGAACGTAAAGCAGCAAGTGAAGCATACTACGGATTTTTAGCTGGAATTGAGGAAGAACTAGATCGTATTTATGATGAGCTTGTTAAAGTGAGAACGAAAATCGCAAAATCTTTAGGTTTCAAAAACTTTGTTGAACTTGGATATGCAAGAATGTACCGTACAGATTATAATGCGGAGATGGTGGCTAATTACCGTCAGCAAGTGCTAGATTATATCGTTCCCGTTACAACGGAATTAAGAAAGCGACAACAAGCACGTATCGGTGTAGAGAAGTTAGCTTATTACGACGAAAACTTTGAGTTTGCTACAGGTAACCCAACTCCAAAAGGAGATGCGGATTGGATTGTTGATCATGGAAAGACAATGTATAAAGAGTTATCGATTGAAACAGATGAATTTTTCAATTTCATGCTAGATAATGATTTATTAGATTTAGTTGCGAAAAAAGGAAAAGCTGGTGGCGGATATTGTACATATATTGAGAATTATAAAGCGCCATTTATTTTCTCAAACTTCAATGGAACATCTGGTGACATTGATGTATTAACACATGAAGCAGGTCATGCTTTCCAAGTATATGAAAGTCGTAAATTTGAAATTCCAGAATATAATTGGCCAACATATGAGGCATGTGAAATCCACTCTATGAGTATGGAATTCTTTACATGGCCATGGATGAAGCTATTCTTTGAAGAAGATGCAGATAAATATTACTTCTCTCACTTAAGTTCAGCACTTCTGTTTTTACCTTATGGTGTATCTGTTGATGAATATCAACATTATGTATATGAAAATCCTGAAGCATCACCTGAAGAGCGTAAGACAGCATGGCGTAACATAGAGAAGAAATATTTACCACATCGTGATTATGAGGATAATGATTATTTAGAGCGCGGTGGTTTTTGGCAACGTCAAGGGCATATTTATAGCTCACCGTTCTATTATATTGATTACACGCTTGCTCAAATTTGTGCGCTACAATTTTGGAAACGTGCAAGAGATAATAGACAAGAGGCTTGGGAAGATTATGTGAATCTGTGCCAACAAGGTGGAAGTAAATCGTTCTTAGAATTAGTAGAAGTTGCAAATTTAACATCACCATTTGCTGAAGGCTGTGTGAAAAGTGTTATTACAGAAATTGAAGCATGGTTACATGCGATTGACGACACAAAATTGTAAAAAACATGCGCTTTTTTTCACATGTTTAACATCGACATAATGGGAAAATGATGAGATAATAAAAGAAAATTCAGAATACTAAAGAGGTGTTTCTAATAAGGAGCACCTCTTTTCACAAACAAAAGGGGGGAACAAGTATGCTTCAATCTAATATGGATGTAAGTTTAGAAAGTTTAGTAAACTCATTACAGTCTACTCGAAGCACGCTATTATCAGAAATTGAAATGTTAAATGACACAGAAGTGAATGTAAAGCCACGCCGTGATAAATGGAGCATTATTCAAATTTTACACCACTTGCATTTAGTTGAACAATCTGTCACGTCTGCCCTTGTATATGCTTTACAAAAAAAGGAAAGAAACATGACTCCATTTAAAGACCTCCAACTTACGCTTGATCGCACACATAAACGAGAAGCTCCTCAGCAAATGCAACCAACAGAAACTTTAATGAAAAAACAGCAAGGAATTCAATTGCTAGAACATTCACGCCAAGAACTATTACACGCGCTTCATAGTGTTATAGATGAAAAAGATTTATTTGAAAATGGATTAAAGCATCCTGTTTTTAATGATCTGAATTTGTATCAATGGGTTCAATTTCTTGATTTGCATGAACAAAGACATCTTACGCAGTTAAAAGAGGCGAAACATGCAATTTTGCAACGCTAAAGTGGAAGAAGTGGGAAACCACTTCTTTTTTGATACGTGCATAGTTTTCTTTCTTATTTTGGAATACTACATGGAGAAAGAAAAGAAGGAGTTGAAAAAACATGTCTAAGAAGAAGCGAGAAGAAGAGCGCGCCTGGAAAGCACGTAAAGAAAATCAACAACCGCACGGAAAAGTGAAAGCTTTTGCTGAATTAGTTGAAGGAACAGAAAAAACGTGATGAGTATTTCATCACGTTTTTTGTATGAGTGGAAAAGTTAATAAAAAGGTTGTACCGATTCCTTTTTCACTTATAATATCAATTTTTCCATTCATAGCTTGAACAACACTGAATACGACCATCATTCCAAGTCCAGTACCTTTTTCTTTCGTTGAATAAAAAGGAGAGCCAAGACGTTTTACTTGTTCTGAATCCATACCGACTCCTGTATCTTTTATATATAACTGAATATGCTTATGATCAGGAACTAATGTGAAATAAAGATCACCGCCTTTTGGCATAGCCTCAATGCAATTTTTTAAAATATTTAATAAACATTGATTTAGTTTTTGCTTTTCACCAGCGATAAAAAAAGAAGTGCTTTGCTTTATATAATGAGTACGTACATTTGTTAAATTAGTAAGCGGTGTAATTAACGACAATGCATGTAGTAATTCTTCTTCTAACTGTAATGTTTGTTCTTTTTCAATGCTTGGTTTAGCAAAGGTTAAATAATCTGTAAGAACATGATTTGCTTGTTCGATGCCGTTAATGGCAATGTCGATATACAATTTTCGTTCCTGCTCAGTACAGGTATCTGATTGTAACAGTTGTAAAAAACCTTTCGTTGAAGTTAATGGATTGCGAATTTCATGAGAGATAGACGCTGCCATTTCACCAATTAAATGAAACTTTTCAGCATTTATAAGTTCGTTTTGGAGACGAACTTGAGTTTGTAATATGTGCAGTAAATATAAAATTAGAATCGTACCAAGCATTGAACATAACTCATACACAATAATATGCAGTATATAATCAGTCTTATTTGTAACCTTTGAAAGGAAGAAGGGTATCCAACTAAATCCGTATGTGAGACTGTAGATAATAGCAAGTGTTATTTTTATACGATTAGAAGTTTGATTAAAAAATTTATATGTTAATAGTAGAACAATAAATAGAAGAACAGAACCGATAAGAGATGGGAAAACACCTACCCCACCTAATAATAAGCGATATATGTTTAATACAACTAAGATAGAACCACCAGCAATAGGCCCTCCCGTTAATGTACCGACAATTAATACAATATGGCGCATATCAAATTGAAAACCATTATTTGTTTTTGCTGCAAATGTAATACAGAGTACGGTAGCAAGGCAACAGAGTACAATGAATATAGCTGAATTTAATTTAGGAGAGCGTTTCCCTTTTTGATTCCAAAATAAATGATATACGAGCATTGTAATCAGGATGAATAATATATTTAAAAAGAGATAAATAATAAAGGATTTCAGTGGGATGCCTCCTCTCTTCTTAGATTAAATTAATCATACTATAAAATGAAAGAAATGAAATAATAAATAGCGGAAAAATCAGAAATTTTTACGCTAGTATACAATATGTTACAATAAGCTGTGTCAATGAAAGAAGAAATTCCGTGCATCGCGCGGGAGAGGTTCGCGAACTCCCTCTATAAAAAACTATGGAAACAACAATATCCTTAGGTATTGTTTTGTTTTTTTATTGTGACAGTTCAAGAACGTTCTTTCTTCTTATTTATAGTAGAGAAGGAGAATGAGTGAAATGAAAAAAGAAAAAGCAGTTGTTGTTTTTAGTGGAGGACAAGATAGTACGACATGTTTATTTTGGGCAATAGAGCAGTTTGCAGAGGTAGAAGCTGTAACGTTTAATTACAATCAACGTCATAAGCTAGAAATTGATTGTGCAGCGGAAATTGCAAAAGAACTAGGAATAAAGCATACGGTACTAGATATGAGTCTATTAAATCAACTTGCTCCAAATGCGTTAACCAGAACGGATATGGAGATTACACATGAAGAAGGTGAATTGCCATCGACATTTGTAGATGGACGAAATTTACTCTTCTTATCATTTGCTGCTGTATTAGCAAAACAAGTTGGAGCACGTCATATTGTAACGGGTGTATGTGAAACTGATTTCAGTGGTTATCCAGACTGCCGTGACGTGTTTGTGAAATCGTTAAATGTTACTTTAAATTTATCTATGGATTACCCGTTTGTCATTCACACGCCACTTATGTGGATTGATAAGGCTGAAACATGGAAATTATCAGATGAACTTGGAGCATTTGAGTTTGTTCGAGAAAAAACATTAACATGTTATAACGGAATCATTGGTGATGGTTGCGGTGAATGTCCAGCATGTCAACTTCGTAAAGCAGGATTAGATACGTACCTACAAGAACGCGAAGGAGCGAATAACTAATGGATAACTTTTTTGGATTTCGCATCGTAGAGAATTTGCAAAAAATGGACAAGGATATTCAGCGTAAACAACTCAAATACCATAATAAAAGAGTAATGGTCAGCAAGGAATTTACATTTGATGCAGCACACCATTTACACTGTTATGAAGGGAAATGTAAAAACTTACACGGTCACACATATAAAGTTGTATTTGGAATTAGTGGATATGTAAATGAAATAGGTCTTGCAATTGACTTTGGAGATATAAAAGAAATTTGGAAAAATGAAATCGAAATTTATCTAGATCATCGTTATTTAAACGAAACGTTACCTGCAATGAATACGACTGCTGAAAATATGGTCGTTTGGATTTATGAAAAGATGGCAGAAGCACTAACAAAAGAGAATCGAGTGAACGAATATAAAGGAGCTCGCGTTGAATTTGTTCGTCTATTTGAGACGCCGACTAGTTATGCGGAAGTAAGACGGGAGTGGATGCTTGATGAGTAAAATCCCTGTCTTAGAAATATTCGGTCCGACTATTCAAGGTGAAGGAATGGTTGTAGGGCAAAAAACAATGTTTATTCGTACAGCTGGTTGTGATTATAGCTGTGCTTGGTGTGATTCTGCTTTTACGTGGGATGGATCAGCTAAAGATCAAATTAGACAGATGACACCAGAAGATATTTGGGATGAGCTTGTTGCAATTGGAGGAGAAAATTTTTCTCATGTTACGATTTCAGGTGGAAATCCGGCATTGCTGAAAAATATTGAGTTTCTTCTTTCTATATTAAAAGAAAATGGAATGCGAACGGCAATTGAAACGCAAGGGAGTAAATGGCAAGATTGGTTACTTCAAATTGATGAGGTAACAATTTCTCCAAAACCACCAAGTTCAACGATGAAAACAGATTTTCATAAGTTAGATGCTATTATTGAGAAACTAGCAGGAAAAGATATTAGTTTAAAAGTAGTAGTATTCGATGATCATGATTTTGAATATGCAGTTAAGATGCACGAACGTTATCCAAAGGTACCATTTTTCTTACAAGTAGGAAACGATGATACAAAAACAGTGGATGATGCGATGCTTATAAAAAATTTATTAGATAAGTATGAATGGCTGATTGATAAAGCTGTAAATTGTAAAGAGATGAATGATGCCAAAGTATTGCCTCAGCTTCATGCGTTAGTATGGGGAAATAAGCGCGGCGTATAACGAGAAGGGATGTTTAAAATGACAGGAAGATTAGATGAAGATTTAAAAGATGTAACATTACTAGGGAATCAAAATACAAAATATTTATTTGAATATAGCCCAGAAATATTAGAGGTATTTGATAATAATCATCCAAACCGTGATTATTTTGTAAAATTCAATTGTCCTGAATTTACAAGTTTATGCCCGAAAACAGGACAACCAGATTTTGCAACAATTTATATTAGCTATATTCCAGAGCAAAAAATGGTAGAGAGTAAATCTTTAAAGTTGTATTTATTTAGTTTCCGCAATCATGGTGATTTCCACGAAGATTGCATGAACGTTATTATGAACGATTTAATTAAATTAATGGATCCGCGTTATATTGAGGTATGGGGGAAATTCACACCACGTGGTGGCATTTCAATTGATCCATACTGCAACTACGGGCGCCCAGGTACGAAGTATGAACAAATGGCTGACTACCGCATGATGAACCACGATCTATATCCGGAAACAATTGATAATCGTTAATAGAAAGAAAGGGCCTGTATACTATACAGGCCCTTTCTTTCTATTATATTATGCATTTTGATTAATGACAGTATAGTTTTTATGACTTACAACTGTAAGAGGTTCCATATCTAGTTCTCTAAAATTCTTCATAATTGTTATATCAACAATAACAGAGTTTTGATTTACTTTTTGAACACGGCCTTGCATTCCACCTTTAAATTCGATGATATCTCCAGTTTCTGCGATCTGCATAAGCAACTCTCCTTGTTACAGTTTTCCCAAAAAAAGAATAAATTTGGGTTTTTTTATTTCCTCCTATTTTGAACCATATTTCCTACTTTGTAAATGTTTCCAAAGTAAAAATTCGAAAAATATTCACTTTTTGTAAGAAAATATGTAGAAAATCCATGTTTTTTAGAAAAAATAGCAAAAATGCAAGAATCTTTATATCGAGGTATAATGAAAAAGTAGAATAACCTGCTGAAGTGGGAGAAATTAGAGGCGGTAAAATGATGTTTGAATTTGTGGGGAGTGTTATAGCTTTAATTTTATTTTTATTTTCTTATATGCATTTAAAAAAGATTCGTCAATATGATACGAGTACATATTTTGATGGGATGGATGGTATCCATGCTTCGATAACACATGATAGTGGTGGGGAGATGTAAAGGTATATAACTTTATTTTCTTGCGTGGTATGATGTTTAGAACTAGTGCATAATAGAGTTCATAAGTGATGAATGGAGAGTGAAAAGAATGAAGATTTCTTTTATTCGTCATGGTTGTTTAAGTCGTATAAGAGAACCGATGACAATTAATTCATTTCACGAATGGATGAAACAGTATGATTCCGAGTCAATGATACAAAAAGCTAAAATGCCGATAGAAACAATAGAGGCAATTGAAGCAGCGAAATTTGTCTTAACAAGTGATCAAAGGCGTGCTGTACAATCAGCAGCTGAATTGACGGATTCTTTATCTTTTATGCAAAATTCTCTTTTTAGAGAAGCTGAAGTTCCTTCATGCTTTTTTGCTCCGAAGTGGTTGAAATGCACAATTAAGGTATGGATGTTCATTGGACGAACATTATGGATACTTGGCTACCATAAAGATGTTGAGTCTTATAAGGAAGTAAGAGAGAGGGTAAGGCAAGCGGCTTACCTGTTACATCGTTATGCTCTCGTACATGGAAGTATAGCTCTTGTAGGTCATAATTATGTGAATGTAATGATTGGTGCCGAACTGAGAGCGATGGGATGGTCTGGTTCTCCTATTTTGCACAGAGAGCCATGGGGATGTACAACATATACGTTTCACGAGGCGATGGATGGAAATATATTAAATACAAATTTAACATAAAAGCACACGATTTATATAAATCGTGTGCTTTCTTTTTAAGATATAGAAATTTTGACGTTTAATGGTTTTACGAGATGAGCATAAGGTTCTCCTACTAGCATAACAATTTCATCTTTTTTATAACCTAACTTTTCGTATAGTGAATAGGCGCGTTTGTTTTCTAAATTAACAAGTAAAGCGATTTTTTTATGCCCTTTTTCAGTTGCATAGATTTCGGCAGCTTCAATTAATTTAGAACCTATACCTTTTCCGCCGTGTGCACTTGAAACTGATAATGTATCAATGTAATACTCATCAAGCTCAGCTTCTTTTTCTAACGTAATTGATTCATCTTTATGTAATGCTCTTAAGTGATGTACAATTGGTGCGTCAAGCTGTGTTGCTTCACTACCGTGATAAGCGACAATAATTCCAACTGCACTCTCGTCTTGTTCATAGACAAAACAGTTTTCGTAGCTCAGACGGTTATTTTCTTTTGAGAACCATGTCTCAAGTCCTAGTAATACTTCTGCTTCAACTGTGCTACCTGTGATTTTTTCAGCAATTTCATGCAGAGCATTATACAATAAAGGAGCTATTGCCATTGCATCTGTCTTTTTTGCTTTCCGAATCATAGTATCCCTCCTAGTTCTATTTGTATATTGTAGCATAGTGGTATGGAACTTTGCATAATTGAATGCCGAAATGTTTGATATAGAGAAGTAGCTATGTTAGTATATGATATTTAGTGGACATATAGTAAAACAATATTGTTTGCGAAATAACGAAAATAAAATCATGGCATAACAACGAGATAAAGTGAAACGTTAATCAGTAAGATTTTTTGTTCATTCTACGACTGATTAGTAGTCAACACCAATCGGACTACCTGCAAATAGCGGGATAAATTTACAGTTGTTGACCTATAGAATATAAGATAAAATAAAATATTGCAGAGAGGTGAAATACATGGATAAAGAATTAGCAAATACAATTTTAGATCAGCTAAAAAATGGTGAAATAAAGGAGTATGTTGTTACGAAAGATGTATTTTATACGTTCAGAGAAGTTGTTGTAAATAGAGAAGACTTTAAGCATTTCATTGGTAACGCACAGCGAGGCGGGCAAGTGATTTATACATATTCAGAAACGCCACGTTCATAAAGGAGAATTTTGATCAGCAGGGCATCTCTCACTGATTAGTAGCCTTCACCAAACGGACGTTTCATGCGGGATAAATAAAAGATAAAGGAGAGGGGAATTATGGGCGATTTTAAACAAGGCATTTTACCACATTGGGATTATATGTGGAAAGATAGAGCCGGCAATCGATTTATGGGAATGGTTATGTATCCAGAGAAACGAAAATGTTCAGCAAAAATGCTTCAGAAAATAAAAAGAGCATATGAAGAAGCAATAGAAATTAAAGTAACTGTACAAGTTCAACATACATATCAGTACGTAGAAGGACTGATTGTATACTTTGATGAAGAGGCTCCTGTATGTACAATGCTTGATAAAGATGAAAATCCACATCATATATTTGTAAAAGATATTTTGCGCATTGAGTACTCTGAATAAACTTTTCATAAATAAATTGAAGTTCCATAATAATAATCTTTTTCTATAATAGTTATCTTTTAGTATGTAACGAAAAACGAAAGTATATGTATAATATATTTAATAAGGTAAATTTGATAAATGTAATCGTTTTTTAGAGCAGATTATAGTTTCATATCTGTTCTTTTTTGCGTGATGCTGGAGAAATATATTTCTTCAGCATCTACCGTTTTATGACAAAATATATTGTTAACTTTTTTAAAAATAAGGTTAAATTCGTTGACAACTTTTTTGAAAAGCACTTTATTGACATGAGTTTTAGAATGTTGTTTCATAGTCATTGTATTGAAAAAAAACGGCTATCATGTCGAAAAGTAAAAGTTAAAAAAAGAAAGAATTTATACATATATCTTGTGTCTTATTTTGAAACGTAATACAATATATAGAGAAATCAAGAACAACATATAGAGAATATAGATTTGAGAGGGAGGGTCGGAAATGTTAGTTGCATATGATTCTATGACAGGAAACGTGAAGCGTTTCATTCACAAATTAAATATGCCGGCCGTTCAAATTGATGAAGATCTAGTAATAGATGAAGACTTTATTCTTATTACGTATACAACAGGTTTTGGAAATGTACCAGAACGTGTTTTAGACTTTTTAGAGCGCAATAATGAAAAATTAAAAGGCGTATCTGCAAGCGGCAATCGTAACTGGGGAGACATGTTCGGTGCAAGTGCTGACAAGATTTCTACTAAATATGAAGTGCCTATTGTATCAAAATTTGAGTTATCTGGAACAAATAACGATGTAGAATATTTTAAGGAAAGGGTGCGGGAGATTGCGACACATTGAACTGAATAATGAAATCACGCAAATGCAGGACGGTTTTTATCAGCTTCATAAAGATAAAGAGGCATTAGAAGTCTTTATGGAAGAAGCTAGAGAGAATACCGTTCCTTTTAATAGCGTGGCAGAGCGAATGGAGTATATGAAAGAACATGATTACTATTACAACGTTCTGGACGAGTATAGCTTGGAGGAAGTAGAGGAAGTATATAACATCGCTTATGGTGAAAACTTCGAGTTCCAATCTTATATGGCAGCATCTAAGTTCTACAAAGATTATGCGTTAAAAACGAATGATCAAAAACAATACTTAGAAAGCTATGAAGATCGTGTAGCAATTGTTTCATTATACTTAGGACGCGGTGATGTTTCGAAAGCAAGACAATTCGCAAGCATGATTGTAAAACAAAACTACCAACCAGCGACACCAACCTTTTTAAATGCGGGAAGAAGCAGAAGAGGAGAAATGGTGTCTTGTTTCTTGTTAGAGATGGATGATAGCTTAAATTCAATTGGCTTTAACATTAATACTGCGATGCAATTATCAAAAATCGGCGGGGGAGTAGCTTTAAACTTATCTAAGCTACGCGCACGTGGTGAGCAAATTAAAGGTATCGACAACGCTGCAAGTGGCGTAGTACCTGTTATGAAATTGCTTGAAGATTCGTTTTCATATGCGAATCAGCTTGGCCAACGAAAAGGTGCCGGTGCAGTATATTTAAACATTTTCCATTGGGATATTATTGAATTCCTTGATACCAAAAAAATAAATGCCGATGAGAAGAGCCGTATTCAGTCTCTATCAATCGGAATTATCGTTCCAAGTAAGTTCTTTGAGCTTGCTGAGAAAAACGAACCTTTCCATGTTTTCGCGCCTTATACGGTTTATAAAGAATATGGCAAGCATTTAGATGATATTGACATTGATGAAATGTACGATGAATTAATGAGCAATCCGAAAGTGAAGAAGAAGCCACTAGATATTAGTGCACGTGATATGCTTATTAAAATCGCTATGATTCAGCTTGAGTCTGGTTACCCATACTTAATGTTTAAATCAAATGCAAATAATCAACATCCATTGAAGGATATTGGAACTGTGAAGATGTCGAACTTATGTACAGAAATCTTCCAGCTTCAAGAAACTTCAGAAATAAATGATTACGGTACAGATGACATTATCCGTCGTGATATTAACTGTAACTTAGGATCGTTAAATATTGTAAACGTAATGGAAAATAAAGAAATTCGTGAAGCAGTTCATGCGGGAATGGAAGCTTTAACAGCTGTTTCTGATATGACGATTATTCCGAATGCACCAACTGTGAAAAAAGCAAATGACGAGCTTCATTCAGTTGGACTTGGAGCAATGAACTTACACGGATATTTAGCAAAAAATAAAATCGCTTATGAAAGTGCAGAAGCGAAAGAATTCGCTCGTACATTCTTTATGATGTTAAATTACTATTCTATTGAGAAAAGTATGGAAATCGCTACAGAAAAAGGCGAGACATTTAAAGACTTCGATAAATCTGATTATGCGAATGGCACATACTTCGAAAAGTATGAAACGACAGATTACAGTCCTGTAACTGAAAAAGTTCAGCAACTATTTGAAGGAATTCATATTCCGACAAAAGAAGATTGGACAAGTTTAAAAGAGCAAGTGCAGAAGAATGGTTTATACAACTCATATCGTCTTGCCATTGCTCCAACACAATCAATCAGTTACGTTCAAAATGCAACTTCAAGCGTAATGCCGATCGTAAGTCAAATCGAATCAAGAACATATGCGAATGCGACAACATATTATCCAATGCCGTATTTATCAAAAGATACGTTCTGGTACTATAAATCTTCTTACGATATGAATCAGTTTAAATTAATTGATTTAATCGCAGAAATTCAAGAACATATTGACCAAGGAATTAGTACAATTCTTTACGTTAATAGTGATATTTCAACACGTGAATTAGCACGTTACTACATCTATGCACATAAAAAAGGCTTAAAGAGTCTGTATTATACGAGAACACGTAAATTAAGCGTGGAAGAGTGTGTGGCTTGTACCGTTTAATGGCATATTGCCATACTAAATGAATAACCCAATAGTATGAGCAGGGTTATGAACCCTGCTCATACTTGGTTTGTTCTACTAAACGGTTAGCTTTTCATTGTTAGATGGAAATTTAACCGTTCAGTAGAACAATAATAGATATAGGGGTGATTCAATGCGCGCTGTTAACTGGAATAAAAAGGAAGATGATTTCAGTTTAATGTTTTGGAAGCAAAACATCGCTCAGTTTTGGACAGAAGAAGAAATCGCGGTTTCGTCTGACAAAAATACTTGGGTGCAATTATCGAAAGAAGAGCAAATTGCTTATAAGCGTGTATTAGGTGGTTTAACACTTTTAGATACGAAACAAGGTGGCGAAGGAATGCCACTTGTACTTGTTCATCTTGAAAATTTACAAGCGAAAAGTGTATTAGCTTTCATGGGAGCTATGGAAGAAGTACATGCGAAAAGTTATAGTCACATTTTCACAACATTAGCTACAGAAGAAGAAATTGATGATATTTTTGACTGGGTAGACAATCATCCGTTACTTGAGAAAAAAGCTGGTATTATTACTAGTTACTATCGTCGTTTATTAAAGCCTGAAGTAACGAAAAAAGAGTTATACATGGCAATGGTAGCAAGTGTGTTCTTAGAAAGTTACTTATTCTATAGTGGATTTTTCTATCCACTTTACTTAGCTGGTCAAGGTAAACTGACGGCAAGTGGTGAAATTATTAACCTTATTATCCGTTAACTTATGGCGGCTTTTGGTAGAGATACCAATTGAAAAACCCTTTTAATTGCTGGGACCCCCTAGTGTAAATTTATCTGTATTATTATTGATGAATATATGCATTCAGGTTATTCTCTAACTATCAATAGATGGAAAGGAGAATAGCTGATAGGGCAATCAGCAGCGAAGCCTTTATCTAGCGATAACATGTACGGAAGTATCAGACATCGAAAACTGTATAAACAGTGGTGGGTGCGATACGTAGATAAAGGAACGTTCAACGACTATCCCAATGGCGGTGAAATTCCGCAAGAGGAGTAGGGCCAAGCGGTGGGTGAGAATCCCTTAAATCGAAATGGAGGGCTACCTGAGAAGGTAGATGATATAGTCTCTTCTTACAGGAAACTGTAAGCTGTATAAACGGCATAGGAGTAGCGAACTTATGTGAAGGTAAAGGATGAGTCAATTCACGGCGTATTCGTCGGTATTTTAGCACAACAAATCTTCGCAGAACTTTCTGTAGAAGAGCAACAAGAAGTGCAAAAAGAAACACAAGAGTTATTAATGGAACTATATGAAATTGAAATGGCCTATACAGAAGAAATTTACACTTCTATCGGTCTTGTAGAAGATGTAAATCGTTTCGTTCGTTACAATGCAAATAAAGGGCTTATGAACTTAGGACTTGAGCCGAAGTTTGAAGAAGAAGAAATTAACCCAATCGTTTTAAATGGTTTACGTACAGATACGAAAAACCATGATTTCTTCTCTGTAAAAGGAAATGGTTACGTAAAAGCAACGAACGTTGAAAAGTTAGCTGACGATGACTTCGTGTTTAACTTTTAATATAGGATTATAAGGAAAAGCTGTCTTATTGATTGATAAGACAGCTTTTCTTTATAATTTTGTTTACATAACACTATTATTTTTGTATAGCGATTTATATTTGGGAAGTTCTATTCGGTTAACGGATAGAACTTTTTTGTAATTAAATGGGTATTTACAAACCTTTTGTATCAGTGTATTATTTAACTAGTACACCGATACAAAAGGAGGGAAGAAATGAAAATAGAGTTTTCTCCAAATACACCAATTTACATTCAGGTAATGGAATGCATAAAAAAAGAGATCGTAACAGGACATTTATTGCCTGGTGATAAAATTCCCTCTGTCCGTGAATTAGCGAGTGAATTACAAGTGAATCCAAATACGATTCAGCGTACATTTCAAGAGCTAGAACGGGATGGAGTTGTTGTCACACGTAGAGGAATGGGACGGTATGTAACGAATGAAGGGGAGAAAATTATGGAGCTGCGAAAAGAGATGGCGAAAGAATTACTTCATTCTTTTATAGATGGAATGGACAATTTAGGTTTTTCAGAAGAAGAAATTCTTACAATTCTTCGTTCTTCATTACATGATAAGAGGGAGGAGAGCCAATGACAGAGCTATTGAAAATAGAAAACTTATGGAAGAGATACGGATTAAAAGCAGTGATCCGTGAATTAAACATAGAGATTACGGAAGGGAAAATCGTTGGGCTTGTTGGAGATAACGGGAGCGGGAAAACGACGTTATTGAAAATGATTGCAGGCTTGCAACACCCTTCTGAAGGTAGTATTACAATAGACGGTAAAAAGGTAGGATTACAGACGAAAGAAATCGTTTCATTTATGTCCGATAAGCCAGTCTTTGATGATTGGATGACTGTAAAAGATGCTTTATTTTTTTACCGAGATTTTTATAAAGACTTCGATATTCAAAAAGCGGTAGATACGATTGCAGAATTTAAAATACCGTTAGAAGAAAAAATTACAGCATTGTCAAAAGGTATGATAGAGAAGCTGCAAATCATTTTAACATTTTCTCGAAAAGCGAAGCTATACGTACTGGATGAGCCGTTGGGCGGGATAGATCCTCTTTCTAGAGAACATGTATTGGATTTAATTCTACAGTTCTATAGGGAAGATTGTACGATATTAATTTCCACTCACTTAATAAATGAAATTGAAAATATTTTTGATGAAGTGATCTTTTTAAAAGATGGAGAAATGGTTCTATATGAAAATGTAGAAGAAATTCGTTTTCAGAGAGGAAAAGCAGTTCATGAATTGTTTAAGGAGGTGTTTAGTAAGTGAAGTCAGTACTTTCCTATTTATGGAATGTAAATAAGAAAAGATATATTGTTACTTTTTTATTCTTTGTGCTAATTGAAGCTGTGTTATTTTCACAAATGATTGTAAGAAAAAGTGATGCGGCTATCAGTAGACAAGAGGGTATATTTGGAATCATTATGATTATATTTTTCTTTTATATTGTTTATATGTTTATACAAACAATGAAATCATATTCACGCTTACTAACTAATCCAATGTTACGACTTACAGCAATATCTGGGAAACAATATGTAATTTCTATGCTTATTTTCTCATTTATCGCAATGGCTATATGGTATGGGATATGTGGAATTCTTTTCTACGTAAGTTATGTATTAGCTTTTCCTACGACTTCTGTATATGTAGAGGCAAAAGAGATTATGCAAGTAGGCATAATTAATAATTTAATATATACGATAAGCGATTTATTTGAGTTTTTGTTTAGTGTGTTACAAATCATATTAGTAATTACTCTAGTTAAGTTACTTACCAAAAAGAAAAAGGCGCAAAATATACTGATCGTTATTATTTTTCTAGTAATAAATATAGCGATTACTTTAGCGACAACCTTGCTAGGAAAATTAGCTCCAGCTTTCCAAGTATTGCGAAGAGTAGAATATCATAGTGAAAGCAAGAGTCTGTTTATTAATATGTTTCAAGAAAATGGATTTAACATTTTTAATATAAGTTTCATGGTAATGGTTAGTGCTCTAATAATATATGTAATTGCTTATATTATCGATAAAAAACTAGAAGTCTAAAGGAGGAATCAGCATTGGGAAACGTAGTAGTAAAGTTAGAGAATGTTCGAAAAAGGATTGGTGGAACGGAAATTATTCGTGGTTTATCATTTGAGGTTCGTGAAGGAGAAGTATACGGATTCCTTGGGCCGAACGGTAGCGGTAAGACGACGACGATCCGTATGATGACAGGTCTTATTTCAATGACAGAGGGCGATATTACAATTTGTGGACATAGTATTCGCTCGGAGCGTGAAAAGGCACTAGAGCAAATTGGAGCGATTGTAGAAAATCCTGAACTATATGATTATATGACAGGAATGCAAAACTTAAAGCATTTTGCGAATATGGCCATTACACCAATTAGTAAAGAGCGCATTGCTGAGATTGTAAAGCTTGTTGAATTAGAGCATGCGATTCATAAAAAGGTGAAAACATATTCACTTGGTATGAAACAACGTTTAGGAATTGCACAGGCATTACTTCATCAGCCGAAAATCTTAATTTTAGATGAGCCGACAAATGGATTAGATCCAGCTGGTATTCGCCAAATTCGTGATTATTTACAACGTTTAGCGAAAGAAGAGAATATTGCTGTAATCGTATCAAGTCACTTATTGAGTGAAATTGAATTAATGTGTGATCGCGTTGTTATTATTAAACAAGGTGAGTTTGTACAAGAGTACAACTTACATGAAAAAGTGAAACATGATGAGGCAGTCGTTGTAGCGTTTGAAGTAGATGAAGTTCAGAAAGCAAATGAAATCATTAAAGGCAAAGCAAAAGGGAATGTAATTGTAGCATCTGTAACAAAAGACAACATTCCGCAACTTGTAAAAAAACTTGTTCATGCTGATGTGCTTGTATATGGCGTTACTGTTCAAAATAAAACTTTAGAGGATGAGTTCTTAGCGATTACTGGGGGAGTGAAAGCGTAATGTTTAAATTAATTCAAAATGAATTTTTAAAGTTGCATGCGAAAAAAGGTATGTATATTTTAATTGGTGTCATTGCGGCACTCGAAATTTTAGGTACTTTAGCAATGTTGAAGTGGGGAAAAGGTGATGAGTTTAAGGGGGCATATTTAGATTATGCAAACTCAGAGATTGGCTTAATTGTTTTATTTACAACGATTTTTGGGATTACACTTGCTGCCCGTACTCTTACTGATGAGTTCCAAAAAGGTACAATTAAACAATTGTTAATCCGTCCAAGAAAAAGACTTGCAGTTTTATTTTCTAAATATATTACAGTGTTATTAGCAATGTTATTTATCGTATTAGCTGGTATGCTAATTGCAATGATTATTGGCGGTATTGTAATGGATGGTAGTAAAACAGAATTAACGTTAGGAATCGTAATGAAGTCAACTTTATATCAACTACTTTCACCGTTCTTTTTTGCAACACTTGCATTTTTCCTAGCAAATGTCTTTAGAAAATCTGTATTACCATTAATTATTACGATGTTCCTATTCTTCTTACAAGGTGCAATTAATATGGTATTAATAATGTTTGCAAAAGGTGTAGCGAAGTTTGTAGTATTCAACCATTTGGATTTAAGAGCTTACGATAGTAATAAATTAATCAATGGTGGAATGGAACCAACATTTACAGAATTTACGTTTACAACTTCATTATTACTTGTAGTTGCATACTTTGTTGTGTTACTTGTAGCATCAAGTGCATTATTCCAAAAACGTGACGTATTATAATAAAAGAAATCCCCGCTTGTAAAAACGGGGATTTTTATTACATAAAATTCACTTAGATTGCAACAAGTATGCAATTTTTCGGTGGAGAAGAAAGTGGTACAATCTCAATTACTGAATTACAAGCGCAAAGTAATTTATGGATTGGTATTGGTCTTACAGTTGTTGGATTACTTTGGTTAATTCCTTATGTTTGGAAACAATGGCGTACAGTAAAAGAAGTTGGCGTGCCACGAGTACGTTTTATAAATGAGCAAAAAGTAGTGAGTTCATCACAAGAAAATGAAGTGTATAGTCAAGTGATCGTAACCGATAGATTGATGGCCATAGAGTTACCAGATGAGGCTGTAAATAAGCTTCGGTTAGAAGAAAATGATTATGTAACAGTATCTGTAGAAGAAGATAAAATCGTTATAAAGAAAGCACATAATAGATAATTAAAAAGTAGCTCCTTAGGAGCTACTTTTTAATTTGTAATAATTTCTACACGAAAATTATTACCGTTCTTTACATATTTAATATCTGTAACAGTGCGGACCGTCTTTAAAATCTCCACTTTTTCACCAATTCGTGGGATGGTCGGAACATTGTCCCAAATACCAAGCAAGTCATCTAATTGTGCCGTTTTTTCATAAAACCAGATTTTCAATGTAAAGCCCCTTTCTCGAACTTTATGTATTTTAATACATAATATATTATTTTTATTCTTATTGTAAGGGGTTTTTTTATATTTTATGAATAAAAATAAATTAATCTTCTGGGAAGATATGTTCAATATCAGGAGTAAGAGATACTTCTGATAATACGATATGAGAAACGGTCGTTGCATATGAAGAAACATCATTGATAAATTCTTCCAGTTCAACGAGTGAAGGAACAGAAATTTTTACAATGTAGCATAAGCTTCCTGTTACTCGGTAACAAAAACTTGCAGATGGATAAGATTGAATAAACTGTTGCATACGTGTTGTATCACCATTTTTTAAAGTGATTTCTAAAATACAATCTAAAACGAGTCCTGCTTTTTTATAATCAATATCGATTGTGTATTTTTGAATAACACCTTCGCTTTCGAGCTTACGAACACGTTCTGAAGTAGATGGAGCAGATAAGTTTACTCGTTTCGCCAATTCACGCATCGAAAGGCGACTATCATTATATAATTCATTTAAAATTTTTCGATCAACACGGTCTAATTGCATTTGTAAATATACCTCCAGTAAAATAATGATTTTTGTAAAGGGAAAATATAAATTAAGATTCATATGAAATGTAAAGTGAACGTTATTTATTTTACAATAAAACAGAAGGAAATAGGAGGGGAAATGATGGAGAGAATTTCATTATCAAATGTAGGAGATACAAAGTTTCAAAAGTTATTAGGGCATAATTCGGATATATTACATTCGTGGAGTACGTTAGAAGATACACTGTACAATAAAGGAACTCTTTCAGCAGAGTTGAAGGAGCAAGTGAGAAGAACATTAGCGTATGGGAATGAATGTCCGTACTGTATGGCAAAAGGAAGACCTGATGATATGCAAAAGGCAGAGGAGATTGGTGTAGCCGTTACTTTTGCGCATACATTTGTTCATGACCGAAAAGCAATAGATGATACTATGTTTCACGTATTAAAACAATATTGGACAGAAAAAGAAATTGTAGAGCTTTGCGCCTATGTTTGCTTTATTACTGCGTCACAACAACTTGGTTTTCTATTTCAATTACAGCCAAATTAAGGGGGAAATGATGACAAATCAAATAGCACTTATCATAATCGATGTACAAAAGGCATTTCAATTACCAGATTGGGGCGAGAGAAATAATATTTTTGCTGAAGAAAACATGAGAATTTTGTTAGAAGAATGGAGAAAAAGGAAACGACCAGTTTTTCATATTCAGCATGTAAATAAAGAAAATGCTCAGTCAATGTTTTATGAGAGAGCGGAAACGGTAAACTTTAAAGAAGAAGTGCAACCACTACTTGGTGAAGTGGTTATTCAGAAATTCGTTAACAGCGCGTTCATTGGGACAAATTTAGAAGAGCAATTAAGAAAGAACAAATGTAATGCAGTAGTGGTTGTAGGATTAACGACAAATCATTGCGTGGAAACTACAACACGAATGGCAGGGAATTTAGGATTTACAACATATTTAGTGAGTGATGCAACGGCTACTTTTAACCGTAAAGGTTTAGATGGTAAGGAGTATAGTGCAGAAGATATTCACAATATGACACTTGTAAATTTACATGAAGAGTTTGCTACGATTGTGACGACAAAAGAAGTATTAAAATTATTTTAAGAAAATAATTGCAAATTATGTAGAAAAAAATAAGAATATTTCGTATAATCTAAGTACAATCATTTTGAAAATAGGGGTGGCATCATATGGAGCAAATTTCAGTAAAGAAATTAGAAGAGGTACTTGTTGTAGCAGGGGATGATAAACAGAAGCAAAAGGAATTTTATGAATTGCTCTTATTTACTGAGTTTTATGTTGCTGGTTCACTAGAAGCAGAGGACGGGGCAACAGAGGGAATACTTCGTTTGCGTCATTTCCAAGGAGAAGGTAGATGGATCGTTCCGTTCTTTACACAAATGGAATTTGTAAAAGATGTGTTGCCAGAAGGAACGCCCCTTATTACGATACGTGGGAAAGAGTTATTTGGTAGCATTGAGAAAGATGCTACAGCTGTATTAAATGTTGGTACTGATATAAGTAAAACATTTATTCCAGAAGAAATTGCAGATATCTCATCTGGACGAATTTTTAATTATTATAAGTAAAAGGAAAAGCGTAATCGCTTTTCCTTTTTAATTTGAATATGGAGTGGCTATACCGGAAGAAATAGAGACTGTTTTATTATTCGTGTTTATTGTCGCTGTAGCTCCAAGTGGAATACCGATGTTTGGACTTATATGTCCAATTGGTAAACCGAATAGGACCGGTATATGATATGGTGCGAAATATTCATATAATATTGCTTGCAATGATTGAGATGGCTTTGAAGGAGTGCAGTCGTGACAACTTGTGAAAATAACGCCCCTACATTCATTAAACTTTCCAGATAAAAGTAGCTGATTTAACATACGGTCAATGCGGTACGGTTCTTCACCAATGTCTTCAAGTAATAAAAGTGTATTGTCCGTATTTATCTCGTAGGGCGAGCCAATTATACTTGTTAACACAGCTAAATTTCCTCCAACTAACGTACCTGTAACTGTACTGTGAGAGCTAGATACGATACATTCTGATGCAGATAAAATGGTTGAATACGGATGGAATAGCTGATTGAAAGAGGATAAAGATAGGGAATCAATACCTTTTCCTAGTTCTTCAATCATCGGACCATGAAATGTTATAAGCTTTGCATAACGTGAAACAGCAGTATGTAAAGCTGTAATATCGCTATATCCCCAAAAGATTTTAGGGTTTTGCCGAATGATTTCATATTGAATGTGAGGGAGGAGACGAGCACTTCCGTAACCACCTCGTGCACAGAAAACGGCCTTCACTTCATTATTTGTAAATGCTTCATGTATATCGTCAAGCCGAACTTGATCACTTCCGGCTAAAAATCCATATTTCTCGTAAACGCTCTTCCCGATTATTACGGATAACCCCATCTCTTGTAATACATTCACACCTTGTAATACATTTTCGATTGTAGGTGGACCAGATGGTGCAATGATCATTACTGTATCACCTTGTTTTAATGCATTTGGATAAATCATTAAGCTCAGCCTCCTTCTCTTTCAATATATTCGCTTCATATGAAGTTCAACCCTTGCAAAAGCAGGGGAAAGCTTATCAAATAAAGAAGATATAAAGGAAATAGGAGGGGAAATGATGTTTACAAGTCGAGTAACAGACATATTAAAAATTGAGTATCCCGTTGTTCAAGCCGGTATGGCAGGCGCGATTACGACGCCAGAACTTGTTGCAGCAGTAAGTAATAGCGGAGGATTAGGGACGCTTGGAGCGGGCTATATGAGCCCAGAACAAATTCGTGAAGCGATTTATAGAATAAGAGAACTAACAGATAAGCCTTTCAGTGTTAATTTACTTGTAACGAAAGAGATACAAATAGAAGAAGAGAAGGTAAATGAGGCGAAAGTATTACTAAGTGGAGTAAATAGAGAATTAGGTATAGAAGTAGAAGGGACGTTAAAACTTCCAAAAAGCTATAAGGAACAATTACAAGTGTTATTAGATGAAAAAGTACCGGTCGTTAGTTTTGCATTTCAAACGTTAGAAAAAGAAGAAATAAATGATTTAAAAAGAAGTGGAATAAAAGTTATCGGAACAGCTACCCATGTGAAGGAAGCGAAAGTACTTGCCGAGTTAGGAGTAGATATTATTGTCGGGCAAGGAAGCGAAGCCGGAGGGCATAGAGGAACGTTTATTGGGAAAGAACGAGATGCTATGATCGGTACTTTTGCGTTAATACCTCAGTTAGTAGGGGCTATTCCGCATATCCCAATTGTCGCAGCAGGTGGTGTAATGAACGGACAAGGGCTTGTTGCGGCATTGGCACTAGGAGCAGAAGGTGTTCAAATGGGATCGGCCTTTTTAACAAGTGAAGAGAGTATTACGCACGATGTGTATAAAGAAGCGGTTTTACATAGTACAGATACGAGCACAACTGTAACTCGTGCGTTTTCTGGGAAATATGCGCGGGGTATTCGGAATGAATTTATAGAGAGACATGAAGGAAAAGAAGAAGGGCTGCCGATGTATCCAGTGCAAAACGTATTAACTTCTAAAATACGCCAAGAGGCAGCGAAGCAAAATAAGGAAGAATATATGTCACTTTGGGCAGGACAGGCAGCATCATTAGCTAGAATCGAATCAGCTCAGCATGTAGTGGAGCGAGTTATGAAAGAAGCAGAGAATGCAATCGAACAATTACAAAATATATACAAAAAGACCACTTGAGTAATTCAAGCGGTCTTTTCATTAGTTTGCTTTATAAAATTGTTGGATGGCTTCGTCGATGTAAACCCAGCCTTTCCAACCTAAGTGCATATGATCTTTTAAGAAGTATTTATCGTATTCATGATTTGAGAAGTCGGCAATTGGATAACCAGCTTTTTCAATTTGCTCATGAACTTTCTTATAGTATGCTTCGCGGCGTTCTTTCGGGAAGCCAGCGTAGTCGTACCAAGGACCTTTGACAGGAACAGAAATGAAGAGTGGTTTTGCACCAGATTGTTTTAATAAATCAAGTACAATTTGTAAATCTTCATATTCTGGCGATTGATCATAAGCATCATTTTTTAAGTAGCCTTCACGTTGCTTTAATTTCTTCTTGATTTTGCTATTGAAGTAACCATCTTCGATACCATATTCATTAGATCCAGATTCTGCTGCACCTGTTTGATCTGCATGTTTACGAGCTTCATCCCAGTTCATTTGTTTTAATGAAGGGTCAAGCTTTTCTTTATGCGGTTTAATATTAAACATAGCTGTAAATAAATCTTTACGATCTAAAATGTTACGGTAAATATAAGCGAAAGGTTTAGCAGCAAGTGCTTTTACTTTATACTTCGTATCATCATAAGCGATGCCTTCAAGCGAGATTTTTAATAAAGTTTCTTTTTTTACAATCTCAAAGTTTAATAAACGCTTTGCAATTTGTTTTTTCATTTCAGGTTTTAAATCATTGTTGAAAATGAAGTGGTAACCTTGTTGTTTTGAAAAGTTAGGTGCAAAGTGCGTTTCATCAATACCTTGTGGTACAAACCATTGCGGAGAAAGAACGAATACCATTTTCTTATCTTTCAATTGATCCATTGTAGATGCGAAGTTTAACACATGTACAAGGTCTTGTGTTCCGCCGCGTCCAAGAAGGAATGGCGTAAATCCTTCAGGCTTTACTTTAAAATAATTAGATGGATGGAAAGCATCCATACGTGCGAATTCCGATGAACCGTACATCGGAAGATATTTTGGATCTGCTAACATCTTTTGCTGTAAAATCATACTTTGAATTTTTTCTTCTTTTAAAGAAGTAGCAGCTTGTTCTACTTTTTCATCACTTAAAAGTGGAAGTAGGAAGCGCGTTGGAATAAGTAAGAATACAGCAAAAAGGGCCAATGCTAAAAGCATCGGACCAAATTTTGCTTTGTTCATCGGATTTCTTCCAACTTTTTAATAACCATGTTTGGTGTAGCCCACTCGTCACGGTCAAAATCAGAAATAGAAACTTCAATATCTAAACGCTCTTGGAATTCAACTAATAAAGATACTACAGCAAAAGAATCAAGAATACCTTCTTCAAATAATTGAACATCTAAGTTTTCTTTCACAATATCGTTTTCACATACTTCTTCTAAAATATCTAATACTTGCTCTTTGAATTCTGCCATTTTTAAAATCTCCTTTATATCCGAAATATATTATATGTGCAACTTCTTAATGGAATAAGAAGGGTGCATTAAAAGTATCTGTTAAGGTGTCCAGAGAAGATTAGGAAACCGAAACATACAATGTGGAACGTAATTACAATCGCAAGGATGCGTGTGAATTTATTGTTTGGCCAAAATTTATGCTTCTTGTTTTTTCGTTCGAAAATATCGAATAAAATAAACAGTGCGGCATGATATAGACCATAAATAATATACTGCGCAACAGCGCTTCCTTGGATATGCCAAATTCCCATAATGAAGAAGTTTAAAAATGCACCGATATACGAAATTGTGTAACGGTTCTTAATTAACTTTTTCTTCGTTGCAAAAAATACGAAACGCATGTAGATGAAGTCACGGAACCAGAATGATAAACTCATGTGCCAGCGGTTCCAGAAGTCTTTAATATTACGACTAAGGAATGGCTTATTAAAGTTTTCTGGCGTTTTAATTCCCATCATATAACTTACACCAATTACAAAAGAGCTATAACCAGCAAAATCAAAGAATAGATATAAGCTATAGCTATACATGTAAATCATATTTGAAAAGATTGTATCGTGTTGAGCGAATGCTGGATCCATACAATATTGCTTTATTAAGTAAGCAATAATAAATTTATACAAGAAACCTTGGAAAATACGATTTAGTCCTGTATATAGTAAATTTTGATATTCTTCAGCGCTAGGTGGCTTTTGAATATCTTTTTGGAATCTACGGTAACGATCGATAGGTCCTGTTGAAATCGCAGGGAAAAATAAAACGAATTCCCAGAAGTTAAAGAAAGAAAGCTCTTTAATTAAACCATCACGAACTTCAAATACCATTTGAACTGCTCTGAATGTTACGTAAGATATACCTAGAAAAACAACAAGTTTTAACTCAGGTAGTAACGATGCAAATGGTGCGATTTTTGCCAAAATAAGAGGCAAAATCGATAAAATAACAGCTATGCAAAATGTGAATGTACTATTATTTTTTTTTCTTAAAATTAAATAGCCTTTAATTAGGGCATATTGCCAAATAATAAATGCGGCTAACATCATTGCTTGCTTTGGTTTATCTGAGAAGATAATAGCAAGCATGATTAATGTTAAAACGGCATTATATTTACGCAACATTTTACCTTTTAATCCAGCTATGATAGTAGGTATTAATAAAATGCCCACTATAGCGAAAAAATAAAATGATCCATATGCGGTCATGCTGTAACCTCACTCAATAATTTTTTGCGATCTACCTTTCCATTTGGTGTCATTGGAATAGAAGATTGATACATGAATTTACGTGGAATCATGTAGTTTGGTAATCGCTCATTGAGTTCTTTTTTGATTGCAGATGTTAATTTGAATTCTTTTTCAAACGAATGCTCCCCAGGAACAACAACCGCTAATAAATAATCGTATTTCTCACCTTTTTTAATTGGAACGATAACTGCTCCTTCTACGTAAGAACACGCACGAAGGTGATGCTCAATTTCTTCTAATTCCATTCGATAACCATGCAACTTAATTTGGAAATCAAGACGACCATTATAGAATAGAAGACCATTTTCAACATAGCCAGCATCGCCTGTTTTATAGGCGCGCTCACCGTCAATCATAGTAAATGCTTTTTCTGTTAATTCAGGGCTTCCTAAATATCCAACGCTTACGCTTGGACCGACAATTACGATTTCACCTTTTTCACCATCAGGTGCAATCGTGCCATCTTCTTTCATAATAAGAAGGCGACAGTCTGATTTACAATAGCCAACTGGAAGTGATTTGTATTGATTAAGCACTTCTTCTGTAACGTGAATACCTGTTACAGCGACAGTAGCTTCTGTTGGACCGTAAGTATTCATAATTGTTGCTTTTGGGAAACGCTCAATTAATTTTCTAGCCACTTCATTTGGTAACACTTCACCGCAGAATAAGAATGTTTTCATGTTCGGTAGCATACTTTCAGAGAAGGATGCTTCCATTAAACACATTTCAGCGAAAGAAGGTGTCGAAGTCCATACTTGAATATCCGATTGCTCTAAAGAAGCAAACAAGTCTTTTGGACGCGCAATCATATCTTTATCGATTGCCCAAAGTGTACCACCTGTTACTAATGATGGGTAAATATCCATTACAGATAAATCGAATGAGAAAGGTGCTTGATTTAAGAATACTTGCCCTGTTTGTAAGTTGAAATCTTCTACAGCCCATTTTGTAAAGCTAACAAGGCAGTTATAAGTAATCTGAACCCCTTTCGGATTACCTGTGCTTCCTGATGTGTAAATAATGTAGAAGTTCTCATCACCTTTTACCGCATGTTCAGGATTTGGAGTGTTCCCTTTATGAGTAAAGAAAATATCTTTTAAGTTGTCTTCACTTACGATGCGAACTGGTAAATCAGTTACAGTTACTGCTGTTGCCGATAAAAGTAATTTCGCACCAGAATTTTCAGCAATACGTTGTACACGATCAGCTGGGATAGATAAATCTACAGGAATGTAAGCATGTCCAGCTTTTACACATCCTAAAAAGTTAACAATCATTTCAGGTTGCATATGGCCATACACCATAATTGGTGAACGATCGTCTGGATACTCAGAAGAAATCCAATGTGCTAACGCATCAGAATCTTCCTTTAATTGTTTGTACGTAATTTTCGCATCTCGCCAAACAAAAGCGGTTTGATCAGGCGTTTCTGCAGCCCACTTTTCAATTTGTTCTAATAACTTCATAACGTTCCCACCCTAGAATTCATTGTAAATAAATGTACTTGTGTTTGTATCATGGAATCCATACAACCAAAGTAATGCAAATAAAATTGCAAGATAATAAACCGTCTTTGCAACCCATTGTGTGAGTGGTCGAGACCATATCTCTTTTAATCTTTCCATGTCTTTCCCTCTCTTAATGAAATAATAGCTCTTTGTAGGTATCATGTCCTACATTATTGTGAAAAAAACAAAATCCCACATTTTAGGTAAAAATAAGTCAAAAGGCTCTTTTTTGATATTAGCACTAAATACTAAAAAAGAAAATCCCTAACTTAGCAATTATATTACATTCAGCATGAATTTGTAATGGGTTTGACATGTAAATAGAAAGTGGATTGTGTGAATACATAAAAGTGGACTATAAGAATACGTAAAAATACAGTATTTGTTTTTATTAATCATTCAAGACGGAGTAAACTTTTAAATTTCTAGTTCTTTTGAAAAGGAGGAAATTATCATGAATAGAGTGTGGAAGAATCTAATTTCGGAAGAAAATATCGTGAAATGGAGAAGGCACTTCCATAAGTATCCGGAATTATCATTTCATGAAAAAGAAACTTCGCAATTTATATATGATACATTATGCTCATTTTCTTCTTTTGAAGTAACGAGACCGACGAAGTATAGTGTACTAGCAATTAAAAGAGGTGTGAAGCAAGGGAAAGTAATTGCGATTCGAGCTGATATAGATGCTTTGCCAATTCAAGAGGAGACAAGTAAATCTTATACATCTGTGAATAAAGGAATGATGCATGCATGTGGGCACGATGCTCACACAGCTATTTTATTAAGCACAGCAGAGGTGCTATCAAATATAAAGGAAGATTTTGCAGGTGAGATTCGTCTATTCTTTCAGCACGCAGAAGAGGTGTATCCCGGTGGGGGACAAGAAATGGTTGAGGCAGGTGTAATGGACGGTGTTGATTATGTAATAGGTTTACATGTTATGTCTGGATTAGAAAGCGGAAAGATAGGAATTGTGTATGGGCCGATGATGGCGGCACCAGACGTATTTACAGTTGAAATTCAAGGCAAAGGAGGACATGCGGCGCGACCAGAAGAAACGATAGACCCTATTGCTATCGGAGCACAGATTATTACAAATTTACAACATATCGTATCAAGAAATACGAGTGCTTTTATGCAAAGGGTTATTTCAGTTACACAATTTCATGGGGGAACGGCTGACAATATTATTCCTAGTACAGCAACTTTAATGGGAACCGTTCGTTCATTTAATCAAGCATTGAGGGTGGAAGCAGAAGGGAAAATCGAGAAAATTGTGAAAGGAATTACAGAAGCACATGGAGGATCGTATACATATACGTATCGATATGGATATGATCCGGTTATTAATGATGAATATATTACGAAAATAGTAGAAGAAAGTGCACTACATTTGTTTGGGAATGAGCGTGTTGTGAAGCTTGAACCTTCTATGGGTGGGGAAGATTTTTCAGCATATTTAAGAAAAGCACCCGGTTGTTTCATTAAATTAGGAACAGGTAATGAAAATATATATACTTGTTATCCACATCATCATCCGAAATTTGACGTGGATGAATCAGCATTAATTTGTGGAGTGGAGCTATTTTTAGAGACGACTATAAGATTACTAAAATCATAGAAAAACAAAAAAAGGCAACTGCACTCTATTGCAGTTGCTTTTATTTCTTTCCGTCAGAGAGGGCTGAGAAAGAACTATGCTCATTCATAGTATATGAATAGCTAACGGACAAGCTTGTACATTTTAATCATTTTTTTAAAAATAGTTGTTGACACTGATAATCAATGTCAATTAATCTAAAAGTAGTTGAAATTGATAATTATTATCAATAGGATGGATGCGACATGTTAATGAGAAAAAATTTTCACCTTCTGCGGAGGGGATTAAAAGATAAAAATAAAAATAAAGATGTTGATCAGCATATGGAATGGCAAAGAAATGTAATTCGGTCTGAATATGTAGATGAGAAGAAGAGCATTCAAACAGAAAAAGAGATACAAAGTAAAGGGAGAGGTTCAGTTGAGTAAGTTAGTAATGATTTTTGCAAGTATGAGTGGAAATACAGAGGAAATGGCTGACCACATTGCCGGCGTAATTCGTGAAACAGAAAATGAAATTGAAGTTATTGATATTATGGATTCACCAGAAGCTTCTATATTAGAACAGTATGATGGAATTATTTTAGGTGCATATACTTGGGGAGATGGTGATCTTCCTGATGATTTCTTAGATTTTTATGATGCAATGGATTCTATTGATTTAACTGGGAAAAAAGCGGCAGTATTCGGATCGTGTGATTCAGCTTATCCGAAATACGGAGTGGCAGTTGACATTTTAATAGAAAAGCTACAAGAGCGCGGGGCAGCAGTTGTGTTAGAAGGACTAAAAGTAGAATTAACGCCAGAAGATGAAGATGTAGAAAAATGTTTACAGTTTGGAGCTGAATTTGTAAAACACCTTTCTTAATGGCAGAAGGGAGATGAAGAGCAAGTGCATGAGAAAATCTCAATCAAAACGATGACAGATTATCATTTGTATGATTTTATGCGTTGTCCGCATAAATTTTATTTTCGTCATATAAAAAGAAGAGAACCTTCTTCATTTGAATGGCAACAAATAGCACAAATGATTGTCAATCAAATTATTAACGAGTATTACACGCTACCTGCGGGTCAACAAACGAAAATTGTACTTTTAATATTAATAGAAAAGTATTGGAAAAAAGTAAGGATTAATATGTTTGCTTCGAAGACGGAGTACTATATTGTATTAGCTAAGCTAACGGATCACTTATTACAGTTTGTTGAAAAGGATGATAGTCAGACACCACCATTGTTTTTATACGAGAAGTTTCAAACATATATGGAAGAGTTAGGTGTCCACATGTCATTGACATTTGAAGTTGGTGAGTGGAGTGCTGGGTCGTTTGTAATTAAAAAGTATGTCGTCGATGCGGATGAGGAAATGCTTGCTCTTTGTCAGAAGCTAATGACAGTATTTAGTTATAAAGCTTTCGGCGTTCTTCCAGGAAAGATTGAAGTTATTAATTTAATAGAAGGAACTAAGTATGAGTACATTCCAAAACAGGAAGATATTATAACTGGAATGGCTGATTTATCTAGAATGAAAGAAATGTTGCAACAACCTGAGCATTATACAGAGCGTCATTTTCGTTCTGAGTGTATAAGTTGTGCATTTCGTAGTGAATGCCAAGGGGAAGAAGTAAAGAAAGAAGCGGAGCAGAAGAAAAATATCGTACATTAAAGGATGCAACTTTGCATCCTTTTTTGTTGTTGACATGAAAAGCTTTTCATCATTTACCGTATATTTATAGCAGATTTTAATAAAGTGAATCTTTAATCAGTGGGGGTTTTGTCAATCCCCCACTGATTATCAGCCCTCATTAATCGGGCTACCCGCGAATAGCAGGATAAAGGGAGGAATAATCAATGAAAGATGAAACGAAAGTATTTCAATGGTTAAAAGAACAAAATGCTCCTTTTGAAATTCAACTGCAAATTTTACAGGCATTTCAATTGTATAAAGTCATTGTTGAAATGGATAAAAAGTTAATGTTGTATGAGGAGAGAGTATATAGGGAGAGAATGTAATCTCATCCCTGTAATATCGTTTTTAGCTGTTCTGTGCCTGTAATGAATTCGAGTTTATTCTCTGACTCAAAGTTATAAATAATATTATGTAGTAAAGGACTGTATTGATAGAAGATAGTAATGCGATGAATGAGTAATGGATCATGATGAGAAATAAGTGTACTGTACTGTTCATATACAGATGTAGTAAACTCATGTCCGAAATCATAATATAGTCCTGCAAAATCAAAAGCAGGATCGCCAATTTGCGCATCACCAAAATCGATAACACCTGAAATACTTTTGTTATGCTTGTTAAATAAAATGTGATGATGAGTAAAATCAGTGTGAATGATTGTGTTTTGAAAAGTGGATATAGCTAAACATGCAAAGAAATTTTCAAATAAGCGATTTAAGGCTAGTTTCTGTAATGAAGTAAGGCTAGTAGTGAGATATTGGTTTAATTTTGTTTGTAGCTCTTTCCAGTAGGTACATGTTTTTTCAATAGGGAAACATAGCGTTGTAACTTGGTGTAAAGGAATGCTATGTAGTACCGCAAGGAAAGTAGCTAATTGTGTAATAATTGCTTTCAGCTCTGGATCCTCCAGCGTGGCAACTGTGTCTGTTTTTAATGGTTCACCATGAATGAGAGTATAGTAACTACAAAGAGGAACCTCATCAGATTCATTTTTATAAATTAGGTGATATTGTGGAACTTCGATTTCTTGTAGTGATTGAGTGAGAATTGCGCATAGTTCTTTTTCTAACGGAATTCGCATCGCATATTCCTGTTTTCGCGGGAAACGAAACAATAGCTCATCATTTACTATAACTGCTACATTATCCCATCCTTCTTCATTTTGTTTATATGAATGTATAGAAAGATTAGGCAAAGCTTCTTTTATATAATGTTTGTAAGAGTCCATAATTGTTCCTCGTTTCTAAGTTAAGTTATTCCACTTTATGATATCAGAATTTTCTTTCTATATGTTAAAATATAGCTATCATTATTAAGAAGGGCGGGAGTATTACGAAAAAAAGACTGTTAATCAGTTCTCTATGTATCGCTTTTATATTGTTATGGTCATATAAAGAGGAGGTTTTTGCTACCTTTAAACCGATTGATCAGTACGAGTTAAATAAGGAGTTAAAGAACAAAAGTATAGAAAATTTAACTCATAATGAAATGAAAAAGGTAGGAGAGCATTTTGTGACCGAGCAACTATCAGTGTTTGGGTCTACTAATAAAGAAGATGTGAAACGAAAAGGTGAAGAACTATTTTTAAATAGAGGGTATGAACAATTAATGGGAAATTATTATCCAAATCGTTTTCGAGATTTAGAGTATAAATTTACAAACGAGGAGATACGTGAAGAGACCGATGAGAGTTTTCTTTATCAAGCTGTAGCGTACGTTGCGGGTACTGAAAATGGTAAGAGAAGCGAAATGAAATTGAATTATGAAGTGAAAATTGTAAAGGTTAATAATATATTTATGGTGCTAGAACAAAAGCAGCGCGTACAATAAAGGAAATTCATTGCTCAATAGAACATTTTGGGGTGTGTACTACTTAATGCGGAATAAAAAGGCCCTCAAGGAATAAAGGGCCTTTAAAGATTTTCATTTTGTTGACCAAGTTCTTTTTGAGCAATATATAAATTTCCTTGCTCGACTTGTTTAAGGGTATGAACAGAATCTCCTGCATATCCTTTTTGTGTTTTAACAGTTCTTTTTGAACGATTGGAATCTTGTTTCTTCATATAATAGGCCACCTTTCATCAAAAATAAACGAAAATGATAAGTATGAGTAATACAGCAGCGAAAATGGTAATGCCCATTAAAAACGAAGTGTTTTTATATTTAGGTGGCTTATGTACATCTTGCCGATATCCAGGTGAAATTTCAGGGGCAAATTCTTCATCGAATGATTGCTTTTTTTCTTTGTCGTCCATATGTACCCACCTTCCTTTTTCATTATATTATACGTTACAAGAAAAAATATGCATAAAGAAAACAGCCGCTTTATTATTAGCGGCTGTTTTGTGTTGTATATTTTCGTTGTACTTGAAAGAGACGGATAAGTAGGAAGGCAGCGCCAAATGCTAGACCGATAATAAGACCGATCCAATAGCCTTTTGCGGCCCATTCTGTATACGTTGCTAATATATAACCTAGTGGTAGACCTATTATCCAATAAGCAATTAAAGTCATAATTAGAGCGACATTTACATCTTTATAACCACGCAGAGCTCCTTGTACAGGGGTTGCAATTGCATCTGAAATTTGAAATAAAATCGCAAAGATAAGAAATTCTTTTGCTAAATGATGAACTTTTGCATCTGTCGTATAAATAGAAGCAATTTGATCATCAAAGAAGTAGAGAAGAATCGAATATAATAAAGCAAAGGTAAGGGCTAATCCAATTCCAATCAGTCCGTATTGTTTTGCATTATCGAAACGTTTTGCACCAACTTCGAATCCGACCGCAATAGTCATTGCCATTGCTAAACTTAGCGGAGTCATATATAACAAGGAAGCAAAGTTCATAGCTGCTTGGTGAGCTGCAATAGTTGTCGTACTAAAATTACTCATCATAAGCGTTACCGCAGCGAAAATACTCATTTCAAAAAAGATAGCAAATCCTATAGGGACGCCAAGCTTTAAGAATGCTGTCCAACTCGAAAGAGAAGGGCGGTATAATTGTTTGAAAATGTTGAAAGAGGCAAAAGGCTCTTTCGTCTGAATAATAATGACTGTAATAATTAAAATGCACCAATATGTTGCAGTGGAAGCAATTGCCGCTCCAACACCACCAAGTTTTGGGAAACCGAAGTTACCAAAGATTAATAAGTAATTTAATATTACGTTAATTGGTAATGATAGTAATGTAATAATCATCGTTGTTCGAGTTTTTCCTAATGCATCAATAAATCCACGTAAAACCGTGTAAGTGAATAAAGGTATAATTCCTATTGCGATAATACTTAAAAATTGAGCTGCAATACGTTCCACAGGTTCTTCTAAGCGCATGCCGTTTAAAATAGGTGAAACGACGAAGAAACCGATGAGGATAACAACGAAACTAGCACAAATTGCTAAATAAACTGCTTGTATGACAACGTGGGGAACGTCCTCTTTTTTCTTGGATCCAACGAGCTGTGCAACAATGGGAGTCGTGGCCATTAAAATTCCTGTTAACCCAGTACTAACTGGAATCCATATACTTGTTCCAATTGCGACACCTGCTAAATCAGTTGGGCTTGCATGTCCTGACATTGTTGTATCGAAAAAGCTCATCGCAAATAATGACATTTGCGTTACGAAAATCGGAAAAAATAGTAATACAAATTGCTTTAACTTTTGTGAGAATGAAGTAGTTTCTTTCATAAAATCCCCTTTCCGTATAAAAAAACAAACTCTTACTATCATACAATTTAATCAAAGATTAGAAAAGAAATACGCGCCTACAACATATGAAGCCAATAAAAAAAGGATGCACTTTGAAAAGGGATAAGGTATTATGATAAGGTGTGAAAAAATTACATATTATTTGTTATTAAGGAGGCACTACTTGTGGCTGATTGGTTAATTGGTTTAATCATGGGTGCTGTTGAAGGGTTAACAGAGTTTCTACCAGTATCATCAACAGGACATATGATTTTAACAGGACATTTAATTGGATTTGAAGACGAGAGAGCAAAAGTTTTTGAAGTTGTAATCCAATTGGGATCGATTTTAGCGGTTGTAGTTGTATTTTGGAAACGATTATGGTCGTTAGTTGGAATTGGGAAAGTAAAAGAAGGGCCATCGTTAAATTTATTACATATTATTATTGGGATGATTCCTGCCGGGGTACTCGGTGTATTATTCCATAGTGCAATTAAAAAGGTTTTATTTGGTCCAGGACCAGTTGTCATTAGTTTAGTAGCTGGTGGTATTTTAATGATTGTTGCTGAGAAGTTTTCAAAACCAAGTACAGCAAGAACGTTAGATGAAATCACATATAAGCAAGCATTTACAATTGGAATGTTCCAATGTTTAGCACTTTGGCCAGGATTTTCTCGTTCTGGTTCTACAATAAGTGGTGGTTTATTAGCTCGCGTGTCGCATACAGCGGCAGCTGAATATACGTTCATTTTAGCAGTACCGATGATGGTAGCTGCAACTGGATTAGATTTAATTAAAAGCTGGCATGTATTAAGCTCGGCAGATGTAACGCTATTTGCAACAGGATTTGTAACTGCATTCGTTGTTGCGATGCTTGCAATTGTCTCATTCTTAAAATTATTAGCTCGTGTAAAACTAACACCGTTCGCTTATTATCGTTTCATTTTAGCTGCGGTATTCTATTTCTTCATTATGTAAAATAAAAACCTGCCGAGCTCGGCAGGTTTTTATTTTACTAATTTTTCTATCATGTTTTCCATTACATGTTCCCAAAGAGAAGTATCATCAGCTAATGTAGCACGGAAATTAGCATACATTTCTTTTTGTGTTTCTTCAAATGTTGGATCTTCTTTTTCAGGTAATGTAGCGCGCATTGAAGTTACTAATTCTTGTACTTTTGGAGCGCGTGGTCCAAAGACGGCTTGTTCATTTCCATCTTTATCAATGAAAATAAAGATTGGAATCGCACGTGCTGTTCCATTTGTTAAATATTGATCCATTAATTCTAAGTTTTCATCGCGAATTAATAAACGCATATCAATATTTGCAACTTCAGAAATTCGTTTCATAACAGGTACGCATAAAAGAGCATCGCCACACCAATCAGCAGTTAATACGATAACACGCCAGCCATCATTTTGACGTTCTTCTAATACAGGAAGTAATTCATTTGGAATTAAAAAATTATTGTAAATGTGTAGTAGCTCGTATTGGTTTACTTGCATTTCATTCACATATGTATCAAAGGACATACCTTTATCAGCCCATTGTTGTAAGTTCATAATTAACACCTCTTTAGTAAGATTTGCTTTCATTGTACCAATTTTTATATAGAAAAGCTTGTATTCTTACTCTTTCTTGTCACTTAATAATTATTATTTTATCTTTTTGGCTGAGATTTGAGAACCTCTCCTCCTCACGCATTAAAATCCCCCTTTTTCTGGAAGTTGACTTCATTTTATCATGAAATACATATTAAAAAACTACGAATTATGGGAAAATAAGATGACAAAAAGTAAGATTTCATGTAAAATTATTAATAAGGTTTTTATTTAACTAAATGAAATAAAAGGAGCTGTCAATGTTGTCTCAAAATCGAGAGCAATTAATGGAAGAACTATCGACAAATGTGTTTGCTATGTTTCGCACATTGCGTAATGATATCGGAAAAATATTCGGTGGTTACATACCGTGGAATGAATTCATCGTTCTGAGAATATTAAATCGTACGAATAAAGAAATGGTATCGCGTGTAGCAAATGAATTAAATGTGTCGAATAGTCATATTACAGCTGTTACAGAAAAATTAATTAATAAAGGTTTTGTAACTCGTTCACGTTCTACATCAGATCGCCGAGTTGTGTATTTAGAGATTACAGAACAAGGGAAAGATTTAGTTGCGAAAATGGAAGATGCGAAAAAACAATACTTACAAGAAAGATTCTCTGCACTTTCAGAAGATGAAATGAATGTAATGATTTCAATTTCCAAAAAACTTATTTAAGTGATTATAAATAAGAAAACGCTTACGTGATGAAATAGAAGGTCTTCCTTATATATGGGAGGTCTTCTTTCGTGTGTAATAGATGTTAAAAAATAAAATGTGTATGAAAAAAGATAGAGCGCCATACTACTAATACAAGGAAGGGAGGGAGAAATATGACGAATCGTAACGGTAGTAAAGGGAGCGGTAATCAAGGATCACCAAAGTCCGGCCAGTTTAATCAGGAATTTAGCACTGAATTTGAAACTGGTAATGATAATAAAGGGAAAGAATATCGTTCTAAAAAAGGGAGTAAATCAAAAAAGGAGTGAATTAATTCACTCCTTTTTTGATTTACGATGCTGCCGATTGATCCGTATTATATTTTTCTTCTGATTTTGCGACAATCATTGCGCAAATTGCATCGCCAGAAATGTTTACAGCTGTTCTAGACATATCTAGAATACGGTCAATACCGATAATTAAAGCGATACCTTCTACTGGTAGATTTACTTGATTTAAAACCATTGTAAGCATTACAAGTCCAACACCAGGTACACCAGCAGTACCGATACTAGCGAGTACAGCAGTTAATACGACCATAGCTAATTGCGGTAATGTAAGTTCAACTCCGTATACTTGAGCGATAAATACAGTGGCTACTCCTTGCATAATGGCAGTACCATCCATATTAATAGTTGCCCCTAGTGGTTGTACAAATGAGCTTATCGCTTTTGGAACGCCAAGCTTATCTTGTGCTGTTTTCATTGCAAATGGAAGCGATGCATTAGAGCTAGATGTACTAAATCCAATTGCCATTACTGGCCCGAAATGTTTAAAGAAACGAACAATACTTTCTTTTGCTAATATCTTTAATAAGCCACCATATACAAAGACCCCGTGAATAATGAGTACTAACATAACGACAATCATATACTTGAACATCGCAGCGACGCCTGCAAGCCCCATTTTACCAACGGATGAAGCGAGCAAACCGAATGTTCCAATTGGGGCTAATTTCATAACGAGATTAACAAGATACATCATTAATTCGTTGCCCTGTTCAAGTAATGAATGGATACCTTGAACTCGTTTTCCTAAAATAGCTATACCGAGTCCAATCAATACGGCAAAGGCAATGATTTGTAACATGTTTCCGTCAGCCATCGCTTTTGCTGGGTTATCTGGTACGATATTTAGCAATGTGTCAACGAAAGATGTTTCAGTTTTTGCACCTTCATACTTAAGACCTTCTGTTTTAAAATTACCGCCAGCTCCTGGTTTTATAATAAGTGCAAATGTAACCGCTATAGAGATGGCAACCGCAGTTGTTACGAGAAAGAATGAAATTGATTTTAAACCGATTCTTCCAAGTTGTTTCGGATCTCCAAGGCCGGCAGCACCAAGTACGATAGAAATAAACACAACAGGAACAACTAGCATTTTAATAAGTCGAATAAATAATTGACCAATTGGGTTGAACACATATTGATTTAGTGGCTCAAAGATAGATGGAGCAGCTAAATTTAGAGTGAGTCCAACAACTAGACCTAGAAATAATGCGATTAAGATTGCTTTTGTTTGTTTCAATAAAATCCCCCTTTTGTTTTTGCGAAATTTCTTTCTAAAGCAATTATACCGAAAAAATCCCTAATTTAACAATATTTTCTGAATTTTTGGTTTTTAGGTGTAGATAGACTGATTTTGTGTTTGGAAAATAAAATAGACCATCACATAGGATGGTCTAGGGAAGGGGACAATTTATGTCAATTTAATTAGGGATGGAAGTTGCTTTAAGACACTGGGGAATGTCTTATAAATTAGGGAGGAACAACTTCAATACATATACTATAAAAGGTAGGTGTGACTCTCATGTGAACATAGGGTGAAAGAGAGAGGGAGTTTTAAATAAAAGATAGAAAGACAAAAAAATAAGACCATCATTTATAAGATGGTCAAGGAAGGGGACAATTTATGTCAATTTAATTAGGGATGGAAGCTGTTCAAAGACACTGGGGAATGTCTTATAAATTAGGGAGGAACAACTTCGATACATATACTATAAAAGGTAGATGTGACCTCTGTGTGAACATAGAGTGAAAGAGAGTGGAAGTTTTAAATAAAAGATAGAAAGACAAAAAATAAGACCATCATTTATAAGATGGTCAAGGAAGGGGACAATTTATGTCAATTTAATTAGGGATGGAAGCTGCTTTAAGACACTGGGGAATGTCTTATAAATTAGGGAGGAACAACTTCAATACATATACTATAAAAGATAGATGTGACCTCTGTGTGAATATAGAGTGAAAGAGAGAGGGAGTTTTAAATAAAATGAAAATTTAATGAGTGTTTTTTGTTCATCCCCTGTTGATTATTAGCCTTAACCAATCGGGCGTTTATTGCCCACAAATAGCGGAATAAAAGATAAAGCAAACAAAAAATAAGACCATCATTTATAAGATGGTCAAGGGAAGGGGACAATTTATGTCAATTTAATTAGGGATGGAAGCTATTCAAAGACACTGGGGAATGTCTTATAAATTAGGGAGGAACAGCTTCGATACATATACTATAAAAGGTGGATGTGACCTCTATGTGAACATAGAGTGAAAGATATGGGGATTTGAACAATAGTACATATGAAATTGTTATTGCTAGCAATATAGAATTAGGATATAGAGTTTTCCAACATAAAACGAAAAGGAATCTGAATATAAATAAAAGTTGTAATCTATGAAAAAAAAGATTATGCTCAACTATATTATGAGAATATAAGGTTTGTCCCAATTATTTAAGGGCTTTTAAAAAGCTTTTTATTGTATGAGGGGAAGCTTCACTTTAATAAGGGAGTTAATGATATGGACGTAACAAAAAAACAAGGGCTGTATAATCGTCTTATACGATTAAACCCACCACAAATATTAGCATTAGGCTTTTTCTGCTTAATTGTGGTTGGCGGTTTGTTATTAAAATTACCATTCGCAACGAAAGCACATATTAGTTGGGTAGATGCTTTCTTTACAGCAACGTCAGCAGCGACCGTAACTGGTTTGGGAGTAGTGGATACAGCAAGTACATTTACGATGTTTGGCGAAATTGTTATTATGTTTTTAATTCAAACAGGTGGTCTAGGTCTTATGACAATTGCCATTTTAATTGTTTGGGTACTAGGTAAAAAAATCGGATTACGCCATCGTTTATTAATTGGAGAAGCATTTAATCAAACAAATATAGGTGGTCTTGTAAAATTAGTAAAGCGTGTCTTTATATTTTCGATTTGTATTGAACTTATTGGGGTCATCTTTTTATCGTTTCGCTTTATTCCAGAGTTTGGTTTTGGAAAAGGTTTATACTATAGTATTTTTCATGTAATTGCATCTTATAATAATGCAGGATTTGCTTTATGGCCAGATAATTTAACAAGATATGTAGGGGATCCCATTATTAATATTGGGATTTGCTCTTTAATTGTAATCGGAGGACTCGGTTTTACCGTATTAATTGATATATGGTATAGTCGCAGTTTTCGAAAATTATCACTTCACTCAAAAATAATGATTATTGGAACAGTAGTGCTAAATGTTATAGCAATGATTGTGATTTTTGTATTGGAATATAATAATGTGAAGACGTTAGGGAATTTATCTTTAAATGAAAAACTATGGGCTTCCTTCTTTCAAGGTATTACTCCGCGGACAGCTGGATTTAATACGGTTGACTATGGAGGTATGGAAGAATCATCTATATTATTTACGATGATTTTAATGTTTATTGGTGCAGGAAGTGTATCGACAGGTGGAGGAATTAAATTAACGACGTTTGTTATCTTAATTACATCTGTCCTTTCTTTCTTTAGAAAAAAGGAGGAAATTGTTTTATTTCAGCGTACAATTAAAATGTCGACAGTAACGAGGGCATTAGCAATTGCTGTTGCCAGTCAAATACTTATTTTAGCAGCGGTATTCATATTAATGCTTACAGAAAACTTCAGCTTTATTCAATTATTATTTGAGACAATATCAGCGTTTGGCACAGTCGGATTAACGATGGGAATTACTGCACAGCTATCGGCATTCGGAAAATGTATTATTATGTTTGTTATGTTCTGCGGATTAATTGGACCATTAACACTTGTGTTCTCTTTAGCGCGACCAGCAAAACAAAAAATAAAATATCCATCGGAAGATGTGTTTACAGGATAAGGTATCCCGCGTTAAGCGAGATACCTTTTTCTTTTTTAGAACAGGGAGAACAATAGACCAATAAGTGCTACTCGGAATAAAATTGCGATAAGTGCAGCAATTCCACCGACAACTGCAGCGATACCGCCAGTTACAGTAGCTCCGCGATTATAAGCGTAAATACCGAGTAAAACAGAAACAAGACCAAATAGTGTTGGAAATGTAAATAGCGATAAGATAGATAGCGCAAGAGCGATAAAACCAGCAGTTGATCCAGCAGCGGACGATTTTACAACATCTTTATCGTCTTTATCATCGTAATCATAATCAATGCGTTGTGGTGCGACCTCAGCGGCGTACTCTTCTTTATAGTCACTATAATCACTATCTATTCTATCTCTTTTTTTATAATCATCAAATTTCTCAGTCAAAGTCATGACTCCTTTCATAACAAGGTTCAATAGTAGTATGTATCTCTTTTTCTTTTTTATCCCGCTATTTGTGGGAGTCGAGCTACGTACACATCCCACTGATTAAAGTTTCACTATACCGGAGCATGTACAGGGAGTAGTATCTTTTAAAAGAAGGAAAATGTTTTTTTAAAATAGGAAAAGTTAGTATGACTTCCTCTATTTTGGAAAATATAAAAAGGAATAATGAGGAAAGGGTGCAATACATAATGGAACATCCAATTGAAAATTTAATGAAAACGGCAATGACAAATTTAAAAGAGATGGTAGATGTAAATACAATTGTTGGGAGCCCGGTTTCAACAGCTGACGGAAATGTAGTATTAACAGTATCTCAAGTGGCTTTTGGTTTTGGAGCTGGTGGAAGTGATTTTAAAGGGGATTTCATCACTGAAAAACATAACGGTGGGCAAAATCAGCATAAAGAGAACAAACAAGGGCATCCATTTGGAGGAGGAAGCGGGGCTGGGGTTTCCATTAGTCCAGTAGCTTTTTTAGTAGTTGGTTCTAATGGGGTGCAAGTATTACATCTCAACAGCAGTACACATTTAATTGAAAAGGCCTTAAATACTGTACCAAGCACTGTAGATAAATTTGTGAATGGTCGTCAAAAGTGAACTTGCATTTTTTAGGAATTATGATATATTAGAAAAAGTGCGCTTTAGGATGATCGGAATAATTGAAATGTAAATATATATGATGTGTGGAATAAGGGAGAGGAATTTATGATTAATATCAAAAACTTAGTAGTTGGCTTATTTATGTTAGTAAGCGGCTTTGTTGTATATGTAATAAAAGAAAAAGCTCCATTTTAAAACAGACAAACCGTTAATGTCTGTTTTTAATTTGCGGAAAAAAGTTGACAAGTTATTGTATTGGTGTTAAGATTTTAATTCGTGTCTCGGTTACAGCTAGTGTAAAGTAAATATCTCTTATGAATGCAATACGAAAAGTTTGCGAAAGATCGGGTAATTTTATCAACAACTTTTGTGAACAAACCCTATAAATTGTATTTGTAAGCTATATATGTATACTAGTGAATCAAGGAGCGGTCAGTGGAACCGTAATGATGAGAGAGAGGTAGGGCTTTCATCCAGTATATGTTACTTTCCCGTTAGGTGAATATAAAAAAGAGGACTCCTTTTAAAAGGGGTCCTCTTGCATTTTTTAAGTGCGACTTTCAACTTGTTGACAAATTTCATCCGTTGTTAAACCGTGAGCTGTAATGACTGATCCTTTAATTGATGTATCTGCAATGCCCATCACATTAGAATCTTGCCCAGTTACAACGCAACAATCACACCCTTGTGCATCCTGTTCTGAGTTAAGTGTAACAACTTCATGACCTTGTTGTTGAAGAGCTTGTTGAACGTCTGTTAATGAGTTTTCAACGCCAATTCTAGCCATAATTATCACCTCCTACCATCTAATTGCTAGTATGCTCAAGTTCACTGCATATATTTATGAAAAGACGGTAGGAAGTAAATCTTTGTTTAGTCGTTATATACGCCAGTAAGCATTTGACTAACGAATTGATCGTTTAATGTATCTTGTGCTGAAGAAGTATTTGAATGGATGTCGATTGAAGCAATAAAATGATTATGTTCTTTCGTATTTGGTTCTACCTCTACGTAATTATCGAATTTACAAAAACCTTTCGTATCCATTAGATCAAATAATTGCAGCATTTCTACTACCTCTTGTCTCGTTCCTTTAATTTGTACACACGCCATATTTATTTCCTCCTTTATTTTGACAAATTGTTTTTTAAAAATAGGATTATGATTACGAAATGAAAAATATGAATGTTATTTTTAGACAGCGCTATTTTTGTTATTTTCCCCCTTTTTCAGCAAAAGTCGTTATATATCCCCGGATTTATAAAATCGGACGTCCGTTTATTGAATACAATAGATTCGTATCAATTGATGAAAATCCTTCTTTTAAACAAATATTTTTTTAGTGGAAGTTGGCGAAAAAAATTTTTTGACTTTTTGTAAACGTTAACAATGTTGTTAAATCAGTATAAGCAAAGAAGTACGTATGATTAAAAATTATAAATTTTCTAAAAAATTCACTTGATTTATTTAGAAAGGAGAGTAAACTAGGAAACAATAAAAAATTCATAGAACATAGGAGGCGCTTCTAGTGAATGAGCAATGGATTTTCTTAAATGGAGAATTTGTTCCAAAAGATGAGGCAAAAGTTTCAGTATATGATCATGGCTATTTATATGGCGATGGAGTGTTTGAAGGAATTAGAGTTTATAGCGGTAATGTTTTCCGTTTGAGAGAGCATCTTGTCCGGCTGTATGAATCAGCAAAATCAATCCTTTTAGAAATTCCATATTCATTAGATGAAGTAACAAATATTGTTGTTGAGACGATTCGACAAAATAAATTATCTAATGGATACATTCGCCTTGTTGTATCAAGAGGAGCAGGAAATCTTGGATTGGATCCCGATTCATGTAAGAAGCCGAATGTAGTAGTAATTGCAGAACAATTATCTTTATTCCCACAAGAATATTATGAGAAAGGGATTCCAGTTGTAACAGTTGCAACGCGCCGAAATCGTCCCGATGTTTTATCCCCTCAAGTAAAATCTTTAAATTACTTAAACAATATTTTAGTTCGTATTGAAGCGAAATTAGCTGGAGTACAAGAAGCACTTATGTTAAATGATCAAGGATATGTAGCTGAAGGATCAGGAGATAACGTGTTTATTGTTAAAGGAAATAAATTAATTACACCACCAAGTTCTGCTGGAGCGTTAGAAGGTATTACACGAAACGCCATTTTAGAAATCGGCGAAAAACTTGGGTATGACGTAAGAGAAGAGTTATTTACAAGACATGATGTATATGTAGCTGATGAAGTGTTTTTAACAGGAACAGCTGCTGAAGTGATTGCTGTTACGACAGTAGATGGTAGAACGATTGGCTTAGGGCAAACAGGTCCACATACGAACCGTTTATTAAAAGAGTTTCGTAAGTTAGTTGTAGAAGATGGAGAGAAAATTTACGAAGAAAATAAAGTTGGATAACAACTTTTTTAACATAAGAAAGCGTTGATAGGGAGGAGTAGTTGATTGTGAAGCCTCACAGAGAGTCGGTGGTTGCTGAAAACCGATGGTTCACGTCGACGAACATCGCCCTTGAGTGCTAAGCTAAAGCATTTGTCTAGGCTTAGACGGTAGCTCCGTTATTAGCTAGATCCATTTATGGATCACTGAGGCAAGAGTATTCTTGCGAAGAAGGGTGGTACCGCGAAATCTTTCGTCCCTTCAGCACATAGCTGGAGTGTGGACGTAGGATTTTTTTATTGTATAAAAGTTTGAAAAAGGGGGCTTATAAGAACAATGTCTTCAAAAACGGAAGAGAAACTGGCAACTGGTGCACAGCTATTGTTAGAAGCGCTAGAAAAGGAAGGCGTAGAAGTGATTTTCGGTTATCCGGGTGGTGCCGTTTTACCTCTCTATGATGCATTGTATGATTGTGAAATTCCGCATATTTTAACAAGGCATGAGCAAGGGGCAATTCACGCTGCTGAAGGGTATGCCAGAATTACAGGGCATCCAGGGGTTGTAATTGCAACGAGTGGGCCAGGTGCTACAAATGTAATTACGGGTCTAGCTGATGCGATGATTGATTCATTGCCACTTGTAGTATTTACAGGCCAAGTAGCAACAACGTTAATTGGGAGCGATGCTTTTCAAGAGGCAGATATTATGGGACTTACGATGCCAGTGACAAAACATAACTATCAAGTGCGAAAGGCCTCAGATTTACCTCGAATTATTAAAGAAGCATTTCATATTGCTAAAACTGGAAGACCAGGACCAGTCGTTATTGACCTTCCGAAAGATATGGTAGTCGAGAAAGGTGAGCAATGTAGCAATGTACAAATGGATTTACCGGGATATAACCCTAATTATGAACCGAATCTACTTCAAATAAACAAATTACTCAAAGTAATTGAAACCGCAAAAAAACCGTTAATTTTAGCTGGAGCGGGTATATTGCATGCGAAAGCTTCGAAAGAATTGACAAATTTTGCTCGTAAATATGAAATCCCTGTTGTGCATACATTACTTGGTCTTGGTGGTTTTCCACCAGATGATGAACTATTTCTAGGGATGGGAGGAATGCATGGTTCTTATACAGCAAATATAGCGTTATATGAATGTGACTTACTCATTAATATAGGCGCGAGATTTGATGATCGGCTTACAGGGAATTTAGCTTATTTTGCTAAAGGGGCTACTGTTGCGCATATCGATATCGATCCAGCAGAAATCGGGAAAAATGTGCCAACTGAAATTCCTATTGTTGCAAGTGCTAAGCGGGCATTGGAAGTATTACTTGAACCAGAAGGGGGAAAAGAAAATCATCATGAATGGATCACTTTATTAAAGGGGAGAAAAGAACAATATCCATTCTCTTATAAAAGAAATTCTGAAAGTATTAAGCCCCAATACGCAATTGATATGTTATATGAAATTACGAAGGGAGAAGCGATTGTAACAACAGACGTTGGGCAACACCAAATGTGGGCAGCCCAATATTATCCGCTGAAAAATCCAGATAAATGGGTAACTTCTGGTGGATTAGGAACGATGGGGTTTGGATTTCCAGCAGCAATCGGTGCGCAAATTGCAAAGCCTGAAGAATTAGTTATTGCAATTGTTGGTGATGCTGGGTTTCAAATGACTCTACAAGAATTAAGTGTATTAAAAGAACACGCTTTACCCGTTAAAGTATTTATTTTAAATAATGAAGCTTTAGGAATGGTAAGACAGTGGCAAGATGAATTTTACAATCAAAGATATTCACATTCTTTATTACCATGCCAACCAGATTTCGTCGCTCTTGCGAATGCATATGGCATAAAAGGTGTTCGTATTGACGATCCACTTCTTGCAAAGAAGCAAATCCAGCATGCTATTGAATTACAAGAGCCAGTCGTAATTGATTGTCGTGTACTTCAATCAGAGAAGGTTATGCCGATGGTTGCGCCAGGAAAAGGTGTTCACCAAATGGAGGGAGTGGAAAAAGGGTGAAGAGAATTGTTACAGCGACAGTTCGAAATCAAAGTGGTGTTTTAAACCGAATTACAGGGGTTATGACACGAAGACATTTTAATATTGAAAGTATTTCAGTAGGTCATACAGAATCATCAGATATATCGCGAATGACGATTGTTGTACACGTTGAAAGTGAACAGCAAGTGGAGCAGTTAATTAAACAACTGCATAAACAAATTGACGTACTGAAAGTATCAGATATTACAGAAGAAGCGATGATTGCTAGAGAGCTTGCTCTTATTAAAGTAGCAACTTCTGTAGCGAGGGCAGAATTATATAGTTTAATTGAACCGTTTCGAGCCGCTGTAATAGATGTTGGGAAGGATTCCATAGTTGTGCAAGTAACAGGTACGCAAGACAAAGTAGAAGCGTTAATTGAATTACTTCGTCCATACGGTTTGAAAGAAATTGCTAGAACAGGTGTAACAGCATTTACACGTAGTATGAAAAAACAAGATAAGCAAGTTATGTTAATTCAATAATCATTTAAATATAGGGGGAAATGAAAATGGCAAAAGTTTATTATGAGAAAGATGTAACAGTAAATGTATTAAAGGAAAAGAAAGTAGCAATCATCGGATATGGCTCGCAAGGTCATGCACATGCGCAAAATTTACGTGATAACGGATTTGATGTAGTAGTAGGTTTAAGAAAAGGTAAGTCTTGGAATAAAGCGAATGAAGATGGATTTTCTGTATATACAGTAGCAGAAGCAGCGGAAAAAGCTGATGTAGTAATGATTCTACTGCCTGATGAATTACAACCAGAAGTATATGAAGCTGAAATTGCACCAAATTTACAGGCTGGAAACTCCCTCGTGTTCGCACATGGATTTAATGTTCACTTTGATCAAGTAAAACCACCAGCTAATGTAGATGTATTTCTAGTAGCGCCAAAAGGACCGGGGCATCTCGTACGCCGTACGTTCGCCGAGGGCGGGGCTGTTCCTGCATTATTTGCAGTATATCAAGATGCAACAGGAGTTGCGACTGAAAAAGCACTTTCTTATGCTGACGGAATTGGAGCAACGAGAGCTGGTGTACTAGAAACGACGTTTAAAGAAGAAACAGAAACAGATTTATTTGGAGAGCAAGCTGTACTCTGCGGCGGAGTGACTGCACTTGTAAAAGCAGGGTTTGAAACGTTAGTTGATGCAGGATATCAGCCTGAACTTGCATATTTTGAATGTTTACATGAACTGAAGCTAATCGTTGACCTTATGTACGAAGGTGGACTTGAAAATATGAGATATTCAGTTTCAGATACAGCGCAGTGGGGAGACTTCGTATCAGGACCACGCGTTGTTACTGAAGATACGAAGAAAGCGATGGGGGCAGTATTAGCAGAAATTCAAGATGGTACATTTGCAAGAGGCTGGATTGCAGAGCATAAAGCAGGAAGACCAAATTTCCATGCGACAAATGAGAAAGAGAATAAACATGAAATCGAAGTAGTTGGACGTAAATTACGTGAAATGATGCCTTTCGTACAGCCGCGAGTAAAGGTAGGGGTTAAATAATATGAAGCAGGTTTTGTTCATGGATACAACGCTTCGTGATGGCGAACAATCACCAGGAGTAAATTTAAATGAACAAGAGAAATTACAAATTGCTAGGCAATTAGAGAGGCTTGGTATTCATGTAATGGAAGCTGGATTCGCGGCAGCTTCCGAAGGTGACTTTCAATCGGTAAAACGTATTGCGAATACAATTCAAAATGCTACGGTTATGAGTTTAGCTAGAGCGAAAGAAAGTGACATTCGAAGAGCATATGAAGCTGTGAAAGGTGCTGTATCTCCTCGTCTACACGTATTTTTAGCTACGAGTGATATTCATATGAAATATAAACTTTGTATGTCAAAAGAAGATGTGTTAAATAGTATTCATCGCTCGGTTACGCTTGGAAAATCATTATTTCCGACAGTACAATTTTCTGCAGAAGATGCGACAAGAACATCGAGAGCATTTTTAGCTGAAGCAGTAGAAATTGCAATTCGAGCAGGAGCGAATGTAATTAATATTCCGGATACAGTTGGATATACGAATCCAGAAGAGTATTATTCTCTTTTTAAATACTTACAAGAATCCGTTCCATCATATGAAAAAGCGATTTTTTCTTGTCATTGTCACGATGATCTTGGTATGGCAGTAGCAAATTCGTTAGCTGCGGTTGAAGGAGGAGCATTGCAAGTAGAAGGAACGATTAATGGCATTGGAGAAAGAGCAGGGAATGCAGCGTTAGAAGAAGTTGCGGTAGCTCTTCATATTAGAAAAGATTTTTATAAAGCAGAGCCTTCAATGACTTTAAAAGAAATTAAGGCGACGAGTATATTAGTAAGCAGGTTAACGGGTATGGTTGTACCGAAAAATAAAGCAATCGTTGGAGCGAATGCATTTGCTCATGAATCGGGCATTCACCAAGACGGGGTTTTAAAAGAAGTAACAACTTATGAAATTATCGAACCAGCGCTTATAGGAGAATCTCAAAATCTCTTTGTACTTGGGAAACATTCTGGCCGTCATGCGTTTACGGAAAAAATGAAAGAGCTTGGTTATGAATTTACAAATGAAGAGCGAGATGCGGCATTCGAAGCATTTAAAAAGTTGGCTGATCGTAAAAAGGAAATTACTGAAGAAGATTTACGCGCACTTATGCTTGGTGAAGCAGCATTTGCAGCTCAGCAATATAACATTACGCAATTACAAGTGCATTTCGTATCAAATAGTACACAATGCGCAACAGTTGTGCTGAAGGATGAGGAAGGAAATGTATATGAAGATGCAGCCACTGGTTCTGGTAGTATTGAAGCGATATACAATGCGATTCAAAGAATTTTAGGATTAGAATGTGAATTGGCAGATTATCGCATACAATCTATTACACAAGGTCAAGATGCACTTGCTCACGTTCATGTTGAATTAAAAGAAGGTAGTCACCAAATATCAGGTTTCGGAGTTGCGCAAGACGTATTGGAAGCGTCGGCGAGAGCTTATGTCCATGCAGCAGGGAAATTAAAATCTCTTATAGCGCTTGGGAAATAAATATTTGATAGGTGAGAGAAGCTTTCCTCACCTATCAAATTAAAGTTCTGAAAATTCAGTTAAAAGGAGTGTTAAAAATGGAAAAACGTATCGTTTGTTTAGCTGGTGATGGTGTTGGTCCAGAAGTAATGGAAAGTGCGAAGGAAGTATTGCATATGGTAGAAAGGCTATATGGACATCATTTTCATTTGCAAGATGAGTACTTTGGTGGTGTTGCTATCGATTTAACTGGGCAACCATTACCACAGCGAACACTTGCCGCCTGTTTAGCGAGTGATGCGGTTTTACTTGGAGCAGTAGGTGGACCAAGGTGGGATAGTGCGAAAGAAAGGCCTGAGAAAGGATTATTAGCATTAAGAAAAGGACTCGGTGTATTTGCGAATGTTCGCCCTGTAACGGTAGAAAGTGCAACTGCACATTTATCACCATTAAAAAACGCTGATGAAATTGATTTCGTTGTCGTTCGTGAATTAACAGGTGGAATTTATTTTTCTTATCCGAAAGAGCGAACGGAAGAAGTGGCGACAGATACACTTACGTATCATCGCCATGAAATTGAACGTATCGTTTCGTATGCTTTTCAATTAGCGAATAAGCGGAAGAAAAAAGTAACATCTATTGATAAAGCGAATGTTTTAGAGTCTAGTAAATTATGGAGAACTGTGACAGAAGAAGTAGCACTTCGCTACCCAAATGTGGAAGTAGAACACATTTTAGTAGATGCAGCAGCTATGGAATTAATTCGGAATCCAGGAAGATTTGACGTTATTGTAACGGAAAATTTATTTGGTGATATTTTAAGTGATGAGGCTTCAGTATTAGCTGGATCATTAGGAATGCTTCCATCAGCAAGTCACGCTGAAAAGGGGCCTTCATTATACGAGCCTATTCACGGATCAGCACCGGATATTGCGGGGAAAAATAAGGCGAATCCAATTGCGATGATGCGTTCTGTTGCAATGATGCTTGGGCAATCGTTCGGATTAACGAGAGAAGGATATGCAATTGAAGAAGCAGTTTCTGCAGTCCTTAAATCAGGAAAATGTACAGCAGATATCGGGGGGACTGAAACGACAACTTCATTTACAAAGGCAGTTATTCAAGAAATGGAAGAGCAAGCGTTAGTAGGGAGAGGAAGATAATGGGGAAAAGGTTACTAGATAAGCTTTGGGAAAGACATGTAGTTGCGACTAATGAAAATGGATTGGATTTATTATATATCGATCTACATCTTGTTCATGAAGTAACGTCACCGCAAGCCTTTGAAGGCTTGCGGCTTACAAATCGAACAGTCCGCAGACCAGATTTAACATTTGCAACGATGGATCATAATATTCCAACGAAAGATGTTTGGAATATTACCGACCGCATTGCGAAGCAGCAACTAGATACACTTCGGGAAAACTGTAAACAATTTCAGGTGCCATTAGCGGATATCGGAGATGAAGAGCAAGGGATCGTTCATGTAATAGGACCAGAACTTGGACTCACACAGCCAGGAAAAACGATTGTTTGTGGTGATAGTCATACAGCAACACACGGTGCTTTTGGCGCACTAGCGTTTGGTATTGGTACGAGTGAAGTGGAACATGTATTGGCGACGCAAACGTTATGGCAACGAAAGCCGAAAGCAATGGGCATTGAGTTAAAAGGAAAGTTACCGCAAGGTGTTTATGCGAAAGATATTATTTTACACCTTCTTTCAAAGTACGGAGTAGCAGTTGGAACAGGTTACGTAATGGAATTTTACGGAGAGGCCATTCATGCTATGGATATGGAAGAGAGGATGACGCTTTGCAATATGGCAATTGAAGGGGGAGCAAAGGCTGGCATTATTGCACCAGATGAAAAAACGGTTGCTTACGTAAAAGGGCGTAAATATGCACCGAAAGACTATGAATCTATTAAGAAAAAATGGTCAGAACTTTATACAGATTTAGATGCAGTTTATGATTTACATATTCTAGTAGATGTTACGGATTTAGCGCCGTACGTTACGTGGGGAACAAATCCTAGTATGGGCGTTCGGATCGATGAGAAATTGCCAGAAAAGCATGATGCAAATGACGAAAGAGCGTTTTCTTATATGGGATTGAGTCCCGGACAAAGTACGTATGACATTCCAGTTCAACATGTTTTCATTGGATCTTGTACAAATTCCAGGCTTTCTGACTTAGAAATTGCTGCATCTGTCGTGAAAGGTAAAAAAGTAAAAGAAGGTGTGCGAGCACTTGTTGTACCTGGATCTCAAAGGGTAAGAGAAGCAGCGATGCATAAAGGATTACATCGCATATTTGAAGAAGCTGGATTTGAATGGAGAGAGCCCGGATGCTCAATGTGTCTAGGTATGAATCCAGATCAAGTGCCTGAAGGGGAACATTGTGCCTCTACGTCAAATCGCAATTTTGAAGGAAGACAAGGAAAGGGAGCACGAACGCATTTAGTTAGCCCGGCAATGGCGGCAGCGGCTGCGTTATATGGTCATTTTGTTGATATTAGAAAGGAGAGTTATGATGGAGCCATTTCGTATTCATAAAGGTACTGCCGCAGTACTGATGAATGATAACATTGATACAGATCAAATTATTCCGAAGCAATATTTAAAGAGAATTGAAAGAACTGGGTTTGGGAAGTTTTTATTTGATGAGTGGCGATATGATAATAATCGCCAAGAAAACCCTAATTTCCCGCTTAATGCACAAGAAAGAAAAGGAGCCAGTATATTAATCACAGGTGATAATTTTGGATGTGGCTCGTCAAGAGAACATGCTCCATGGGCGCTTGCTGATTATGGTTTCCGCGTTATTATCGCTGGAGGATTTGCCGATATCTTTTATATGAATTGTATGAAGAATGGCATGTTACCGATTGTAATGGATAAAGATATGCGTGAACAACTTGCTAAAACAGATGCGAGGGAACAAATTACAGTTGATTTAGAAAATGAAATAATGACAACGAATACGCATAGATTCCATTTTACAATCGAGAAAATGTGGAAAGAGAAGTTATTAAATGGTTTAGATGAAATTAGTATTACAATGCAATATGAACAAGAAATAAAAGAGTATGAAAGAAAAGTGGCTTTACATTAAAAAAGTGACGGAATATTAAAAATGTATTTACATTCAAAATTAACTGTTATATACTATGTGAAAATCAGAGGAGAAAGGGAGTAAGTATTATGAATATCGTGCAATCTATTACAATGCTTACACAACTACATCATCATACATGAAACCCTTGAACCTAGCGTGAAAACGTGTAGGTACAAGGGTTATTCCCGTTGTACCTACACTCTACTGAAGAGCCTTGTAGGTATTTTGTCTACAAGGCTCTTTTTATTTTCGGCTTAGGGGAATGAAATAGGCATACATTAGAAGGGGAAAGGTGTGAAAATTTAGATGACAAAATGGAAACGAGCAAACCCGAATGGAACGAGAGATTATTTATTCGAAGAATGTACGTTAATTGAAGAAGTAGAACAGAAATTAAGGCTTACTTTTTTAGAGAGAGGTTATGAGGAAATAAGAACACCTACAATTGAATTTTATGATGTTTTTGCATTTCAAAATAGACCGATAGATGAAGAGAAGATGTATAAATTTTTTGATGAAAAGGGAAGGATTATCGTTTTACGTCCAGATATGACAATTCCTTTAGCGAGAGTTATTGGAACACAGAGATGGGATACGCCACTTAAAGTGACGTATAGCGGGAATGTATTTCGAGCGAATGAATCCCATTCTGGAAAATATAATGAAATCGTACAAAGTGGTATTGAAGTTATCGGGATTGATAATGTAAGAGCTGAAATTGAATGTGTAATAAGTGTCATTCAAGCACTTCAAAAGTTGAAGGTGCAATCTTTTACAATTGAGATTGGGCAAGTACAGTTATATAAATGTATTGTAAAAAAACTCTCCATCCATGATGAAGAAGAAAGGGTACTTAGAACGTATATAGAAAGTAAAAATTATGCAGCCCTCTCAAATTTTATCGGAGAAAAGAAATTAAATCGATGCGATGAGACAGTAAGGTTACTTGAGAAATTGCCAAGGCTATTTGGAAATTTAGAAGTTATTGAGGAAGCAGAAAAGCTTGCTTCAAGTAATGAAATGAAAATGGCAATTGCAAGAATAAAAGAAATGTATGAAACAATTGAAACGTTAGGATATGGTTCTTACATATCAATTGATTTGGGTATGATTCAACACTTAGATTACTATACGGGTGTTATTTTCAAAGGATATATATATGAAATTGGAGAAGAAATCGTTAGTGGCGGAAGATACGATGAGCTAATTGGCAATTTTGGAGAAATGCTGCCAGCTGTTGGACTCGCGGTACAAGTAAATCAAATTGTGAAGGCGCTGCAAGAGCAGCAAGAACCATATGAACGAAATCAAATTGATATTGTGATTCATTATGAGTTAAATAGATTAGCGGAAGCAGAAAGGTTACGAAATTTACTTCGAAAGGATGGGAAGAATGCTTGGTTATCTCTATTCTCTAATTTAAGCGATACCTTTCAATTTGCAAGAAAAAATAAAATAGGAACGGTTGTTGAGGCAAAGAATGAATATTTAGTGGAATATGTATGGAATGAGAAATGGGTAGTCCAGAAAGAAGGAGAGGCTTCATGCGTAACATTCAAATTGCGTTAACGAAAGGAAGATTAGAAAAACATGTCATTCCACTTTTTGAGCAGATTGGAATTGATTGTTCCGAGCTCAAAAATAAAGGTCGGAAGCTTGTATTTCAAAGTAAAAATACAAATATTTCATTTATTTTAGTAAAAGCGGTTGATGTTGCTACTTATGTAGAACATGGGGTAGCTGATATTGGCATCGTTGGAAAAGATATTTTAATGGAAAACGAGAAAGATATTTATGAAATGCTGGATTTAGGAGTGGGGATTTGTAAGTTTTGTGTTGCTTCTATTCCTACGTATAATCCGAAGAGTTACCGGAAGAAAAGAATCGCTACGAAATACCCACATATTACTTCTACTTATTTTCATGATAAGGGAGAGGATGTAGAAATTATTAAAATAGAAGGTTCTGTAGAAATCGCTCCTCTTCTTGGATTGGCAGATGCGATTGTAGATATTGTTGAAACAGGAAAAACATTACAAGAGAATGGACTCATTGTATTTGAGGAAATGTACTTTATATCGGCTCGGATGATTGTAAATAAGGCAGCCTTAAAAACTAAAAAAGACGAAATATTCAGCATTATAAATATGATGGAGCAAGAAATCTTATCAGGGAAATAGGAGGATTTAAAATGGAAATCATTTATGAAGACTTTAAGGAGGCATTATCTAAAATAAAAGTGCTAAGAGAAAACGCTAATATAATAGAAGAAACTGTTCAAAGAAGTGTAAGAGAAATCATTAGACATGTAAGGGAAGGAAATGATGAGGCTTTATCTTTCTATACAAAAAAGTTTGATGGTGTAGAGATGAAAGATTTTCGTGTAAGTGAAGAAGAAATACAGCAAGCGAGTATGTTTGTAGAGAATTCATTTTTAGAAGCTTTAAAAGAGGCGAAGAAAAACATTGTTTCGTATCACGAAAAACAAAAGAAGTATTCAATCTTCGATTGTGAAAGTAAAGGCATAATTAGAGGGCAGCTTATTCGGCCATTAGAAAATGTAGGTGTATATGTACCAGGTGGGACAGCTTCATATCCTTCTTCAGTATTAATGAATGTATTGCCGGCGAAACTTGCAGGTGTGAAAAAAATTGTAATGGTAACACCGCCGAGGAAAGGGGGAATTGATCCTCATATAGTAGCTGCTGCAAATCTTGCGGGAGTAGATGAAATTTATACGATAGGTGGCGCACAAGCAATTGCTGCTTTAGCATACGGGACGGAATCGATTCCGAAAGTGGATAAAATAGTTGGACCGGGAAATTTGTACGTCGCTCTAGCGAAACGAGAAGTATACGGGATAGTAAATATCGATATGATTGCTGGTCCATCAGAAATTGTAGTTGTCGCGGATGAAACAGGTAATGCAAAATATATCGCAGCGGATTTATTATCGCAAGCAGAGCATGATGAGAGAGCAACGGCGATTTGTATTACAACGAATATGGAACTAGCTAAAGAAGTAGAAAAAGAGGTAGAAAGACAGTTAGAAACGTTACCAAGAAGTGAAATTGCACGTGAATCAATAAATAGAAATGGAGCCATCTTTATCGTTGCTTCTTTAGAGGAGGCACTAAAGTTATCAAATGAAATTGCTCCAGAACATTTAGAGTTACATATAAAAGAACCGATGAATGCTCTAGATTATGTGAAACATGCAGGCTCTATTTTCCTTGGGCCATATGCACCTGAACCGCTCGGGGATTATTTGGCGGGACCGAATCATGTATTACCAACGAGCGGAACGGCAAGATTTTTTTCTCCGTTATCAGTCGATGATTTCGTGAAAAAATCAAGTTTTATTTCTTATACAGAGGAAGCATTAAAAAATGTACAGCATCATATTGTAGAGCTTGCAAATAAAGAAGGGTTACATGCACATGCGAGAGCAATCCAAATAAGGTTTGAGGAGGAAAAATAATGCGTCAGTCCAGTCAAGCACGTGAGACGACAGAAACAAAAATTAAATTAAGTTTGCAGCTTGATGAAAGTACGAGTGTATCTATTCAAACGGGGGTTGGTTTTTTCGATCATATGCTGACTTTATTTGCTAGACATGGAAGATTTGGATTGCAAGTTGAGGCAGAAGGTGATGTATTTGTCGATGCACATCACACCGTTGAAGATGTTGGAATTGTACTCGGAAATTGCTTGAAAGAAGCATTGCAAAATAAAGAAGGAATTAATCGTTACGGTTCCGCGTATGTACCGATGGATGAATCTTTAGGATTTGTTGCAATTGATATAAGTGGACGCTCATATTGTGTATTTCAAGGGGAATTAACAAATCCGAAGCTCGGGGATTTTGATACAGAATTGACGGAAGAATTTTTTAGAGCAGTTGCACATGCTGCCAATATTACATTACATGCGCGCGTTCTATACGGAAGTAATACACATCACAAAATTGAAGCATTATTTAAAGCTTTTGGTAGAGCGCTTAGAGAAGCGGTCGAAAAAAATGCCAACATTACTGGTGTAAATTCAACGAAAGGGATGTTGTAATTGATTGCCATTATAGATTATGGAATGGGGAATATTCGCAGTGTAGAGCAAGCATTAAAATATATTGAGGCAGAGTACATTGTAACGAGTGATAAAGAAGAGATATTGAGAAGCGATGGCGTGATTCTACCGGGAGTAGGTGCATTTCCGAAAGCGATGGAAGTATTAAAAGAAAGAGATTTAGTGTGTGTACTAAAAGAAGTTTGTGACATAGGAAAACCACTCCTCGGTATATGTTTGGGCATGCAACTTTTATTTGAACGAAGTGAGGAACTAAAAGATTGTAGCGGGTTAGGTTTACTACCAGGTGAAATTCGGAAGTTAAAAGTTTCGTATAAAATTCCTCATATGGGATGGAATGAATTAAGGAAGGAAAGAGAATTTCCGCTTTGGAATGGATTAGTGGATGGTTCTTTCGTGTATTATGTTCACTCATATTACGCGGATTGTCCAGATGAAATTGTATGCGGAGTAAGTGATTATGGAATGCAAATACCAGGGTTTGTCGCGAAAGGAAATGTATTTGGTGCACAGTTTCATCCAGAAAAAAGTGGCGAAATTGGCATGCAAATATTAAAAAATTTTCAAGGAGTGGTAGAAGCATGGAAATCTTCCCAGCTATCGATTTAAAAGAAGGGCGATGCGTTAGACTTTATCAAGGAGAGTTTAGTAAAGAAACGGTGATGAATGAAGATCCGGTAGCGCAGGCGATCATATTTGAAAAGCTTGGAGCGGAAATACTACACATTGTTGATTTAGACGGTGCAATTGCTGGCGAGTCGTTAAATTTGCCCGTCATTGAAAAAATCTGCAAGGCGGTACGTATTCCTGTGCAAGTGGGAGGAGGAATTCGTTCACTTGTAACGGTGGAGAAGTTATTGTCAGCAGGTGTAGAAAAAGTGATTTTAGGAACAGCAGCTCTTTATGATAAGTCATTTTTAGAGGAAGCAGTTCGTCTATATAAAGAGAAAATCATTGTTGGAATTGATGCGAAAAATGGTTTCGTAGCAACGAGAGGTTGGCTTGATCTGTCTGAAATTTCTTACGTTAGTTTAGCGAAACAAATGGAAAGTTTAGGTGTTCAAACGATTGTGTTTACAGACATTTCGAAAGACGGGACGCTTGCAGGTCCAAATTTTGAACAATTAGCGATACTTCAAAAAAGTGTGGGCATTCGTCTCATCGCCTCTGGAGGAGTGGCATCTATTCAAGATGTGAAAAAGTTAAATGATATGAATATATATGGTGTCATAATTGGAAAGGCGCTTTACGAGAAAACGATTGATTTAGAAGAAGTGTTACAGGTAACGAAGTTATGTTAGCGAAACGAATCATTCCATGTCTAGATGTGAAAGAAGGGCGAGTCGTAAAGGGTGTAAATTTTATAGGATTACAAGATGTCGGTAATCCGGTTGAAATAGCTGAAGCATATAACGAGGCAGGGGCAGATGAAATCGTATTTTTAGATATTACAGCGACTCATGAAGGAAGAAAAACGATTATAGATGTTGTAGAAAAAACAGCAGCTAAAGTATTTATTCCTCTTACGGTTGGCGGGGGGATTTCAAGTGTGAAAGATATGTACAATTTACTAAGAGCTGGAGCAGACAAAGTTTCAATAAACTCAGCGGCAGTGCGAAACCCGAAGCTTATAGAAGAAGGGGCAGAACACTTTGGATCACAATGTATTGTCGTGGCAATTGATGCTAGAAAAGTAGCAGAAGGTAAATGGAACGTATACGTCAACGGCGGAAGAGTTGACACAGGAATGGATGCCATAGAATGGGCGAAGCGTGTTGTTAAACTTGGGGCAGGTGAAATTTTGTTAACGAGTATGGATGCAGATGGAACGAAAAGCGGATATGACCTTCGTTTAACAGAAGAAATTTCAAAAAGTGTTTCCATTCCAGTCATCGCATCAGGGGGCTGTGGTCATACGGATCACATTATAGAAGTTTTTCAAAAGACAACAGTTGATGCAGCGTTAGCGGCATCCATCTTTCATTATGGTGAGGCGACAGTGCAGAGTGTAAAGCGAAAATTAAGAGATGCAAATGTTGAGGTGCGGTTATGAAACCTAATTTTTCAAAAGGATTAATACCAGCAATTGTCATCGAAGAAGGTACGAAAGAAGTTTTAATGCTAGCTTATATGAATGAAGAAGCATATGAAAAAACGTTAGAGACGAAAAGAACATGGTTTTATTCTCGTTCGAGGCAGTCGTTATGGAATAAGGGGGAAACATCAGGGAATCTTCAATATGTGCAATCTTTATATTTAGATTGTGATCAAGATTCAATTGTTGTGAATGTGAAACAAGTAGGACCTGCTTGTCATACGGGAGAGAAGACATGTTTTCACTATCAAATTATATAGGGGGATACATATGGAAAATGCCTTTAAGTTGCTGTATAAAACAATTGAAGAACGAAAGGAAAGCCCACTTCCTGAATCGTATACAAATTATTTATTTTCAAAAGGAGAAGATAAAATTTTAAAGAAAATTGGTGAAGAGTGTGCTGAAGTAATTATCGCATGTAAAAATAATGATAAAGAAGAAGTAGTGAAAGAAATGGTTGATGTATTTTATCACTGTTTCGTTTTATTAGCTGAAAAAAATATTACATTGGAAGATGTCATGCGAGAGGTGAAAGAACGAAATGGAAAGCTTTCGAGAGTTGGGGATAGAAGGGAAATAGATACATTATAAGGGGGAATGTATATGAAAGTAGATTATCATCTTCACTTAGAAGAAGGACCGTATTCAATAGGATGGCTTGCTAAAATAAATGAAGCGCTGGAACGTTATGAACCGCTTCAAGAAAGGCATTCTATTGATTGGCTTATGAAAACACAAGAGCGTTTGCAAAAGCGTGTGAAGGAAGGGCCATTTACAACAGAATGGATGGACCTCTATTTAGAAGAAGCTGTGCGAAAAGGTATAACAGAAGTTGGGATTGTTGATCATTTATATCGTTTTCATGAAGCGAAAGGATATTATGAAAAATATGTAGATATTAGTGATTCTAAGCTCGGTCGTATACAGAAGGAATGGTTAGATCAAGTAAGGGTAGTTTCACTGTATGATTTTACAAAGGTCATTGAAGAGGCGAAAGAACGATGGAGTAAAAGAGGTGTCACACTTAAACTTGGAATTGAAGCGGATTATTTTATTGGTTGTGAAGGAGAGTTAAAAGAATTATTAGCGCTAGGAGACTTTGATTATATAATTGGTTCCGTTCATTTTCTAAATGGCTGGGGATTTGATAATCCAGATACGAAAGAATATTTTGAGAAGCATGACCTACGCGCATTATATGATATGTTTTTTAAAACAGTTGAGAGTGCGATTCGTACCGAGTTATTTGATATTATCGCTCATCTTGATAATATAAAGGTATTTAATTATCGATTGGATGAGAATGAACAGCTTTCTTATTATGAGGAAATTGCCTGTGCGTTAGTAGAAACGAATACGGCAACAGAAATAAATGCAGGATTATACTATCGTTATCCTGTTCGTGAAATGTGCCCAAGTCCACTATATTTACAAGTATTAGCTAAGTATGGTGTTCCAATTACGATTTCTTCGGATGCCCATTATCCAAATGATTTAGGGAATTATGTACAAGAAAATGTACAAACATTACTAGCTCACGGTGTTACTCAGGTTGCAACATTTACGAAGCGAGCAAGAGTAATGAGGTCGCTTGAAGAAGAAGTAACAAATTCAAAATGAAACGCAATTTTTTGATGAAAACCGTCCTTTTTGTTCAAAATAAGAAAGAATGAAAAGGAGGGTAAGAAATGGCGAAACAACAAAATAAACAAAATGTACAAGGTGCACAGCAACAAGCTTATACTTCTGAAACGAATGCTGAATCTCAATCGGTTATTGAGGAGCAAATTAGCGATACGGTTGCAGAAGGAACGATTGATGTGAAGCTTGGAAAAGAATCGCAGGAAAAAGCGTAAGAAAAGGGGAGAGTTGCATCTCCTCTTTTTTCATGGAAAAGTGTCGATTTTTAAAACTATAATCAAATTCCTTGGTTTTTATATGTGGATTTCTTACAATGAAATATAAGAGATATCTTATTTTCTATAGAAGAGGTGTTAGTAGTGGCAAAAATATTAGTAGCGGGAAAAATTCCGGAAATTGGATTAGAACTATTAAAAGATCATGATGTAGAAATGTACGATAAAGAGGAGTTAATTTCTATAGATGAATTAACAGAGCGTGTAAAAGATAAAGATGCATTGTTAAGTTTACTTTCGACAAAGGTGCCAAAAGAAGTTATTGATGCAGCGCCTCATTTAAAGATTGTTGCAAACTATGGTGCTGGTTACGACAATATTGATTACAAGTATGCGGGCGAAAAAGGAATTGCAGTTACGAATACACCGAAAGTATCAACGGAAGCGACTGCAGAATTAACATTTGCACTTCTTTTAGCAGCGGCGCGTAGAATTCCTGAAGGGGATACGTTATGTCGTACGACTGGATTTAACGGATGGGCACCGTTATTTTTCTTAGGACGAGAAGTTCATGGTAAGACAATCGGAATTATAGGTCTTGGAGAAATCGGGAAGGCTGTTGCAAAACGTGCGAAAGCATTTGGAATGGATGTTTTATATACAGGGCCAAATCGTAAGCTTGAAGCTGAAAGTGAGCTGGGGGCAACGTATGTGATGTTGGAAGAATTATTACAAACAGCAGACTTTATTACAATTAACTGTGCTTATAGTCCAAATTTACATCATATGATTGATGAAGAGCAGTTTAAAATGATGAAGAAAACAGCGTATATTGTAAATGCTTCACGTGGACCAATTATGAATGAAGCAGCACTTGCTCATGCATTAAAAACGAATGAAATTGAAGGAGCAGCTCTTGACGTGTTTGAATTTGAACCGAAAATTACAGAAGAGCTAAAAGAATTAAAGAATGTAGTACTTGCTCCACACGTAGGGAATGCAACATTTGAAACTCGTGATGCGATGGCTGAAATGGCTGTCAGAAATATTTTAGCTGTATTAAACGGCGAAGAGCCAGTAACACCTGTAAATCAAAAGGTATTAGTTACAAAATAAAAAGAAACCTTCCGGACTCGGAAGGTTTTCTTATTTTTCTTTATTCGCTTTTTTAGACGGTCTTTGTCTAATGAATTGAGATAACATGTACAAAATATATAGTGGAATGGCAATAAATAAGAAAACAGAAAAATTTCCAAATCCTGTTTGATACATTGTAATAATGATTCCAACTAAAAATAGTGTAATAATGATGCTATATCGTGGAATTGGTACATCTTTTAAACTTGGGATACGAATGCGGCTCACCATTAAAAATGCGAACGTTACAAATACGGTAATAAGAACGATTTTTGGAATGGTATGTGAAAATAATGTTAAGAAAGCAACAAGCCCTCCCGCTGCTGTAATCGGTACTCCAGTGAAATATTTCATTGAAGTAGAAGATGGTGTTACATTAAATCGTGCTAAACGATATGCTCCGAAAAGAGGGAATAATCCCGCTATGTATAATCCGATGATTCCGTAGTTTGAGAAAGATGTGTAATACATTAAAACAGCTGGTGCTGCACCAAATGTTACGACATCTGCAAGCGAGTCGAGCTCTTTTCCCATTTGTGAATCAACACGTAATAAACGAGCAACACGACCATCAAGACTATCTAACATCATCCCGATAAGTACTAAAATAGCAGCTGATTTATAATATCCTAAAGATGCATAGCCGATTGATAAAAATCCGCTATATAAATTTCCGAGCGTAAATAAGTTTGGAATAGCTGCTCTATACAAAATCTGATCCCTTGCTTTCTGTAATAAATTCTTAATTAGTGTATGAAAGTTTACTTATTTTATCATACCATAAATTTATTCCTCATACGAAAGAAATTACCAATTTGTGAAAGATTTCATAGAAGGATGGTTTGAAAATTAAGTGAAAATAAAAAGAGGAAGCAACTTGTATAAAGTTGCTTCCTTTACTATTCAAATTTCGTTGTCATCGTTCCAGTTTTATATCGATTATTAGGATCGAAGCGTAATAAATCTCCATAAATTAATTTATCGGAGAGTTTTAATTCTGTTTTTGCTTTTTCAATATACGGCTGACATAGCGTCATGTCAGCTTCTTCACCCGTACTTCTTTTGTAGCACATATTTTTTGTATAAACATACTCTTCAGAAACAAAGCTACCATCACGCATTACCATAAGCGGGTCTTTCTCTTTAATAAATAAGTCAGTTCCAAATTCAACGGATTTATTTGTTTTAATACCAAGTAAATGAAGGAGCGTTGGCTTAATATCAATTTGACCGGATACTTTAGAAACAACTTTTCCTTCTTGGCCAGGCACATGAATAATAAGAGGGACTCGTTGTAATTGCATAGAATCGAATGGTGTAATAGTATCTTTTCCTAGGAACTGTGCCATAGCTGCGTTATGGTTTTCGGAAATACCGTAATGATCACCATAGATGACAATAACGGTATTATCATACAATCCTTCTTCTTTTAATTGTTTAATAAATAATTTAAGAGCTTCATCTGTGTAACGAACAGTTGGGAAGTAGCGGTTTACAACACCACTTTCCGAGTTGAATTCATCAACATATTGATCTTCCGGATTTAGAAGAAATGGAAAATGATTTGTTAATGTAATAAATTTTGTATAGAACGGTTGCGGTAAAGATTTTAACTTTGGAATAGATTGTTCAAAGAACTCTTTATCTTTTAATCCCCAACCGACAGACATTTGCTCCGTTCCTGCGTAATCATTTAAATTAAAGTAACGATCATATCCAAGCGCAGGATACATTACATCCCGATTCCAAAACGTTTTATCATTTGAATGGAAGACGGCAGAAGAATATCCGTATTTCTTTAATTGTTCTGGTGTCGCTGTGTATTCATTTGTTGCATGAGTAAAGAATACAGAACCACGATCTAGCGGATAAAGTGAGTTTTCAACGATAAATTCAGCATCAGAAGTTTTACCTTGTCCAGTTTGATGATAGAAGTTATCGAAATAGAAACTATCCTTAATAAATTCATTTAAAAATGGTGTAATTTCTTTTCCATTTATTTTTTTATTAATAACAAAGCTTTGTGTAGATTCCATTGAAATTAAAATTACATTTTTACCTTTTGCAGCTCCAAATAAGTTTTTATCAACTTGTTTGTCTTTTGAGTCTGTATAGTTTTTAATTTCAGAAAACCCATCCCCACTTGCAAATACACGCTCAGCTGAGGACTTGGATTGAAGCGTAATATCAAATAGATGATATGTGTATAAACCTAAATTCTTCACGACAGTTTGACGGTCAAATGAGCGTGAGAACATTTGTGGTTTATAAATAACTGATACAACAATTTGTAGTGCTAATAAAGCTGTTACACCGCTAAAGAAAGTTCGCTTCTCTGAGCGGGAAAGTGGTGTTTTGTCGCCAAATGATGGGAATTTACGCGAAATAAACATTAAAATAATTGCATCTGCAAATAAAAGTAATGTTTTGTACGTAAAGAGTTCTTTTATACTTGTCCCTAAATCAGCCATATTGTTTGTTTGGAATAAAACTGGGAAAGTAACGAAATCGTTATAGAACCCATAAAACATTGCGTTTCCAAATAAAATAAATGACAGTATAAAACTGATTCCAATTATAATTCGGTTTCGGTGCTTAGATGCAAGTAAAGCTAAGCCGAAAAATAAAAGTAACGCAGCTAGTGGATTGATAAAAAGCATGAATTCTTCAAAGAAATTATCAATTTTAATATCAAATGCTAGCTTGTACACAATATATGTTTTAATCCATAGTAAAACGACTGCAACGAGTGCAAATCGCAGTTTTGGAAACAGATGTTGTAGCATAATATACTCCTCTCCTAAAAAGCATGACAGTTCTTGAGAGTCAGTTTGCTTAACGACTCATTTTATATATACGAACAGTCCTTTGTTATTATGATTATTATACTATGAGTATCATTATACGAAAATAAAAGAAGGTTGTGGGCTTTTTTATAATAATCGAGTAGAAAAAGAGTGGTGGGAGACAATAAAACAGAATTTCTATGTATGATAATTATTGTACGCAGAAAGAATCGCGTGATAATACGGAGGTTATAATGCGAAAATTATTATATTTTATAGCATGCAGTAGTGTTATACTTTTTACTTCACCGAGTGTGTCGGTAGCCCAATATGATGCACCTCTTATGGAAGATGCACTTTATTCTGTTTTATTTCCAAAAATAAATAAAGCAATTGAAAAACAATATGGAAGTTTGAAACCTTATCAATGTCCTAAAATTATTAGTTTAAAAAAAGTGTATAGCGGTACATATTTATTTCAAGCAAGTATTGAAGTGACAAAGTATGAACGTGTTGCTGGGAAAATTGCTCCACCATTTGAGAAGGTAACGATTACATTTAATAACGAAGAAGGCGAATGGGAAGTAACAAAGGTATTAGTAAAGCGCTTACCAGACGATACGAAATTAAACTGCAAAAAAACAATATAAAAAATTGTTTGACAAATAAAATGGTCCTTTGGTATTGTTAATAGCAACAATTAGATGTTTGAAAATTAAATAGACTTACCTCATCTACTCTCAAAGGTAGAGGCCGCGATAGGAAAGAGTAAGCTATGGGAGATTTAATGGAATCTGTGATCATAGGTTGAAAGGGACTATTGCCGAAATATAAGAATAACCATCTTATTCATATATTGGGACTGCATTGAATAAATGTAGTACTGTCATAAGATTTATTTTATGGAGAGCTATTTGGAGATGTTGATGCGGTTTCTTATTTTGAGGAGATAACAACTCGTTTATTTTTTCAATATATATTTTTCCTAATAAGAAACGCGTGTGAACATTGTTCCGCGCGTTTTTTGTCTATCTAAAAGCGTGCTGCAATGAATAGAAGATTGGGGTTATGAGTTTTAGAGGAAATAAGGGAGGAATTTAAATGTATTTACACGGCACAAGCCGAATTAATGGGCAAGGACACTTAGAAATTGGAGGGTGCGATACGACGCAGCTAGCAAAGCAATACGGAACACCACTTTATGTATACGATGAAGAGTCTATTCGAGGAAAATGCCGAGCATTTCATCGTGCTTTTAAAGAAAGTGGTTTCTCTTATCAAGTAGCATATGCAAGCAAGGCGTTCTTGTGCATGGAGATGTGCCGAGTAGCTCGTGAAGAGAATATGTCATTAGACGTTGTCTCTGGGGGAGAATTATATACTGCGCTCCAAGCAGGATTTCCGGCATCACGTATTCATTTTCATGGAAATAATAAAACAGAAGAAGAAATAGTGATGGCTCTTCAGGCGAATATCGGTTGTTTTGTCGTAGATAATTTCTTTGAATTAGAAGTTTTACACGATTTAGCGATGCAACATGGAAAGTTTGTGAACATATTAATTCGTGTAACGCCTGGAGTAGAGGCGCACACACATGAATATATTACGACAGGCCAAGATGATTCGAAATTTGGATTTGGCGTTTCAAACGGTCAAGCGATGCAGGCAATTACATTTGCTTTACAAAAATCCAATTATAATGTGCTAGGGATCCATTCACATATTGGATCGCAAATATTTGAAACAGCTGGTTTTGTTCGAGCGATTGAAGTTCTTCGCCAATTTTTAGTAGAAGTGAGAGAGCAAACAAACTATGTAGTAAAAGTGTTAAATGTAGGCGGGGGATTTGGAATACGCTACACAGAGTCAGATACACCATTAACTCTTGAGACATATGTGCGAGCTGTAACAAGTGCAGTGAGAGAACAATTTACTGTATGTGAATATCCATTGCCAGAAATATGGATTGAACCAGGACGTAGCATTGTAGGTGATGCTGGGACAACAATTTATACAGTTGGATCTGTGAAAGATATTCCTGGTATTCGGAAATATGTATCAGTCGATGGTGGAATGACAGATAATTTAAGACCTGCTTTATATAGCGCGCGTTATGAAGCGATGTTAGCGAATCGAGGGAATGATGAGAATGAGGAACTCGTTTCGATTGCCGGGAAATGCTGTGAGAGTGGAGACATGTTGATTTGGGATATTCATTTACCAAAAGTCGCTTCTTCTGATTTACTAGCAGTTTCCTGTACAGGAGCATACGGGTACTCGATGGCGAATAATTACAATCGGATTCGAAGACCAGCCGTTGTCTTTGCAAAAGGCGGAACATCGCAAGTAGTTGTGGAACGCGAAACATATGAAAATATTATTGGGAACGATCGCATACGTATTAAAGAGCTTGTCTAAATAGAAAAAGGGGTTGTTCGGATGGGCAATTCCTTTTTTGTAAAAATAAAATAATTAAAATATATCGGAAAACTAGGATTGAAAAAAATCAGAATTATGATAAAATACAAATACAAAGCTTATCAAGAGAAGCGGAGGGAACTGGCCCGAAGAAGCTCGGCAACCTGCTTATAGAAAGCAAGGTGCTAAATCCAGCAAAATGGAATCCATTTTGAAAGATAAGGTAAAATATATTACCGAACAGTCTTTTCGAAATGGGAAAGATTTTTTTTATGAATAAAAAGGGGGGCTGTTCGCGTGGGTGTACGGGAACATTTTGATGAAGTATCCGAGAAGATTGAAGCGATGCTTGCTGATATGAAATATGGTTCAATTACAATTGTTGTGCAAGATGGAAAAGTAATTCAGTTAGAGAAAAGTGAAAAAGTACGTTTAAAGTGAAAAGCGCTGACTAGAAAAACTAGAGGCGGTTTTAACCTATTTTCATTAGGTTAAAACCGTCTTTTTGCTTTTACAGGGGGAAAAAACATGTTGACGTATGAAACGTGGGAAGAAAATGTTGTTTCGTTTTCGGAAGAAGATGAAACAAAAGGCGCGCTATCAGTATTAAAGTGGGCTTATAAAGAATATAAAGATGAAATCGTCTACGCATGTAGCTTTGGGGTGGAAGGTATGGTATTGCTGCACCTTATAAACCAAGTAAATCCATCTGCTAAAGTTGTATTTTTAGATACAAATGTTCATTTTCAAGAAACATATGAATTAATTCAAAAAGTGCGGAGGCGATTTCCTTCATTAAATATTATAGAAAAACAACCGGAACTTACGCTTGATGAACAAGAGAAGTTGCATGGCGAGAAATTATGGGAAAGTAATCCGAATCTTTGTTGTAAGATTAGAAAAATTTTACCGTTAGAAAAATCATTAGCAGCGGAAAAAGCGTGGATATCGGGCTTAAGAAGGGAACAATCAGAAACACGTAAGCATACAAAGTTTATAAATCAAGATCATCGTTTTCAATCTATTAAAGTTTGTCCACTCATTCATTGGACGTGGAAAGAAGTTTGGCGATATGTATACAAACATAGCTTGCCGTATAACCCGTTGCATGATGTTGGCTATCCAAGTATTGGGTGTGAGAAATGTACGTTACCTGTAGGGGATGGTGGCGATTCAAGAGATGGTAGATGGGCTGGGAAAGTGAAAACCGAATGTGGTCTTCATTACCAATAAGATGAATCTTGAAATAAAGCTAAGAGAGGATATAGAAAAATGAGCATAGTAAACGAATTAGTAAACCGTATAGATGAGACATATGACGTATCACAAATTGAAAAAGAAATTAAATTAGACAATATTGCGTTAAGTGATTTAGAACTATTGGCGACAGGTGGATATAGCCCCCTTACTGGTTTTTTAGGGAAGGAAGATTATGATTCAGTTGTAGAAACGCTTCGTTTAGCAAATGGTAGTGTGTGGAGTATACCGATTACATTACCGGTAACAGAAAAAGTCGCAGAAAGCCTGAAGGTTGGAGAGGAAGTAAAGCTTGTCAACAATGGAAATATATACGGTGTCATTCAAATAGAAGATATTTTTGTACCAGATAAAGAAAAAGAAGCGTTACTTGTATATAAAACAACGGATGAGGCTCATCCAGGAGTGAAAAAATTATATGAACGACCAAACGTTTACGTTGGAGGAACTATTATTCTAACAAAACGCTTTGAAAATAATCAATTTCCTTCTTATCATTTAGACCCAATTGAAACGAGGGAAGCATTTAAAAAACGTGGGTGGAAAACAGTGGTCGGATTTCAAACGAGAAACCCGGTACATCGTGCCCATGAGTATATTCAAAAATCTGCTCTTGAAATTGTAGATGGTCTCTTTTTAAATCCGCTCGTCGGAGAAACGAAATCGGATGATATTCCTGCTGATGTAAGAATGGAAAGCTATGAAGTACTTCTTCAAAAATATTATCCGAAAAATCGTGTCTTTTTAAGTGTATTTCCTGCTGCCATGCGTTACGCAGGACCAAGGGAAGCGATATTTCATGCGTTAGTAAGAAAGAATTTTGGATGTACCCACTTTATAGTAGGGCGTGATCATGCTGGAGTAGGAGATTATTACGGAACGTATGAAGCGCAAGAAATCTTCACAAATTTTACGATAGAAGAGTTAGGAATTACACCACTATTCTTTGAACATAGTTTTTACTGCACGAAATGTGAAGCGATGGCTTCAACGAAAACATGTCCGCACGGAAAAGAAGATCATGTTATTTTATCGGGTACGAAAGTAAGAGAATTATTAAGAAACGGTGAGATTCCGCCAAGTACATTTAGTCGTAAAGAAGTAGTGGAAGTGCTAATTAAAGGCTTGAAAAAAGAAGTAGTAACAGAATAGGGAGAGAACGAGATGGATACGAATATTACTTGGCATACAGCTTCGGTTTCAAAAGATGAGAGAAGAGTGAAGAATGGACATCATAGTTTTGTAATTTGGTTTACTGGTTTATCAGCTTCGGGTAAATCTACAGTAGCGAATGCGGTCGCTCGTAAACTGTTTGAAAAGAATATTGGAAATTATGTGCTGGATGGGGATAACATTCGCCACGGTTTAAATAAAGACTTAGGATTTTCTGAAAGTGATCGCATGGAAAATATAAGACGTATTGGCGAAGTGGCAAAGTTATTTGTAGATCAAGGAGCAGTTGTCCTTACAGCATTTATTTCACCATTTCGAGTAGACCGCAAACAAGTAAGAGATTTATTAGCGGCAGATGAATTTATTGAAATTTTTGTGAAGTGTCCGATTGAAGAGTGTGAGAAACGTGATCCGAAAGGACTTTATAAAAAGGCAAGAAAAGGTGATATTAAGGATTTCACAGGTATTGATTCGCCTTATGAAGAGCCAGAGCAAGCGGAATTAATTGTAGAAACGCACAAATATTCTATTGAAGAATGTGCAGAACAAATCGTGAAGTACTTACAAGAGCGTAGTTTTATATAGGGGGATAAACAATGAGTTATGAAAAAGTATGGGCTAACAATGAAAAATTAAATCAGACCGAGAAAAATAAATTAGAAAAAGATGGCTTAGAAATTTTTAATGATATTCCTTACTATGCGGAAAATGGTTTCGAATCTATTCCGAAAGAAGAGTGGGATGCCTTTAAATGGGCAGGCTTGTATTTACAAAGACCGAAAGAAGCTGGTTATTTTATGATGCGGGTAAATATTCCGTCAGGGATTATTACAAATGCACAGGCAGAAGTACTTGCTTCTATCGCTGAAGATTATGGACGTGATGTAATAGATATTACGACGAGACAGGCGATTCAGTTTCACTGGTTAGAAATTCAGCAAATTCCAGATATTTTTAAAAGGTTAGCAAGAGTTGGGTTATCTTCAGCGGGGGCTTGTGGTGATATAACGCGGAATATTACAGGTAATCCGCTTGCTGGCATTGATGCAAATGAACTATTTGATACAACGAATATTGTAAAAGAAGTATATGATTACTTCCAACATAATGAAGAGTTTTCTAACTTGCCACGTAAATTTAAAATGTCTATTAGTTCTAATATTTATAATTCAGCAAACGCAGAAATTAACTGTGTTGCATTTACGCCTGCAACGAAAGAAATAGATGGTGAGAAAAAAGTTGGTTTTCATATAAAAGTAGGTGGAGGATTATCAGCTCGACCGTATTTAGCTGATGAATTAGATGTATTCGTTTTACCAGAAGAAGTGAAGGCGGTGGCGATTGCGATTGCTACTATATTCCGTGATTTTGGATATCGTGAAAAACGTCATTTAGCTCGGTTGAAATTTCTTGTTGCGGACTGGGGAGCAGAGAAATTTAAAGAGAAACTAATAGAGTATACAGGGTCTTTACAAAGTAAAGGGGAAAGTGCATTCAAAGGATGGAATGCAGGCTATTTTTATGGTGTTCAAGACCAAAAACAAAAGGGATTAAAATATGTAGGTTTTAATGTACCGGTAGGTCGTTTACATGCAGAAGAAATGTTTGAGATTGCAAGAATCGCAAAGCAATATGGAAATGGACAAATTCGTACATGTAACTCGCAAAACTTCATTATTCCGAACGTTCCTCCGGAAAATGTAAAAGGATTACTTAGTGAACCGCTGTTTGAAGTGATATCTGCTAGCCCGAAATCATTTATTGGTCATGCGGTTTCATGTACCGGTATTGAATATTGTAATCTTGCACTAGTAGAAACGAAAGAAAGATTACGAAAAATTGCAGAATACTTAGATACACAAATTGCACTCGATGTTCCAGTTCGAATTCATATGGTAGGCTGCCCGAATTCATGTGGTCAACGTCAAATTGCTGACATTGGGTTACAAGGGGTGAAAATGAAGACGAAGGAAAAAGGCATTGTTGAAGCGTTTGAAATATACGTAGGTGGAACATTGTTAGATGGCGGTGCCTACAATCAAAAGTTAAAAGGAAAAATAGATGGCGAGGATCTACCTGATGTACTGGCATCATTTATAAGTTATTTCAAAGAGAATAAATTACCAGCCGAAACATTTTATGATTTTGTAGGTCGTATTGGTGTAGATACATTACAAATAGCGTTAAATAACGTGCTAGAAGAAGTAATAGCGTCTTAGGAGGGACGATATGGATTTATATCGATTTGAAGCTGTGTTAGTAAATAGTATTGTTCCGATTGTTGTTGTTGCTCAAAGTGAAGAACAGGCATTTAAGCTTGCGGAGATTGAGCTTGAAAAGCATTTTTTACCGTTGCCAGAGGTAAAAGAGATTTCTTTGTTTGAAAAAAAGAAGATTCGAAAAGGTGGGGCATTTGTTGTCCATGAGTAGAGATCAGTAATACGAAAAAATAAAAACTTCCATTCTTATATACGAATGGAAGTTTCATTTTAATAGAAGAAATGAGGAGAGATGATGGGAAAGGTTTATATTGTTGGAGCGGGTCCTGGCGATCCAGATTTAATTACTGTTAAAGGGTTGAAATGTATTGAGAAGGCAGATGTTATTTTATATGACCGACTTGTGAATAAAGAGCTGCTTTCACACGCAAAGCCTGACGCGGATTTAATTTATTGCGGAAAACTCCCGAATTATCACACGATGAAGCAAGAGACAATTAACACGTTTCTTATTAAGTATGCGAAAAAAGGAAAAGTTGTAACGAGACTTAAGGGCGGCGATCCATTTGTGTTTGGTAGAGGGGGAGAAGAAGCTGAAGCATTAGCAAAGCAAGGTGTACCATTTGAAATCATTCCTGGTATTTCAGCTGGAATAGCTGCTCCTGCTTATGCGGGCATTCCAGTGACGCACCGTGATGCAAGTGCAAGTTTTGCTATTGTGACTGGGCATAGGAAAGAAGGTGCTGAAGAAGAAGTGAAATGGGAGAGTTTAGCGAAAGGTGTAGAGACTTTAGCGGTATATATGGGGGTTAGTAATTTGCCCTACATATGTGAGCAACTTATGAAGCATGGAAAAGATAAAAGTACGCCAGCTGCTATTATTGAGCAGGGGACGACGTCTATGCAACGCACAGTTGTTGGAACGTTAGGGACAATTGTAGATGTTGCGAAAAAAGAGCAAATTCAAAATCCGAGCATGATTGTAATTGGAGAAGTTGTCCGTTTTAGAGAAAAAATTCATTGGTTTGAGAAGCAGACAGAAAATGCTTATCAAGTAAGTGGAGTGTTGTAAAATGAAAGCCGTCTTATATATATGTCATGGAAGTCGTTTGAAGACAGCGAAAGAAGAGGCGATTCAATTTATTACATCGTGTATGAACCGTATAGAAGCGACTATTCAAGAAGTTTGTTTTTTAGAGTTAGCGAATCCTTCTATTGAAGATGGTTTTCGTACATGTGTGGAGCGTGGGGCCACGGAGATTATTGCTATCCCTGTTTTTTTATTAGCGGCAGGTCATGTGAAGAAAGATATTCCGTGTGAATTGGTAAAGCTTAAGAATCAATATCCGAATGTTAAAGTGACTTATGGTAATCCGTTTGGTGTATCGGAAACACTTGTTAAATCGGTGTATAGCGGAAGTGGCATCGAACAGGAAGATAAAAATGAAGTGACGTTACTTCTCGTTGCAAGAGGGAGCAGTGATCCTGAAGTATTAAGAGATGTAAACTGGATTGCTTCTTTATTTCAAACAAAAGAGAAGGTTAAAAAAGTAGAAGTTTGTTATTTAGCGGCTGCAGAGCCAAAATTTGAGGAGAAGTTAAAGGAAGTTATAGAACGAAAAGAAAAGAACATCGTTGTACTGCCTTACTTGTTATTTACAGGTTTACTTATGAAACATATTGAGAAAGAAGTGCGCCAATATGAATTGGAAGAGATAAAAATCAGTCCATATTTAGGGAAGAATGAAGCGTTTCAAGATATGTTAATTCAGAAAACGACGGAGTTATTGAAAGGAGATCAGTATGTATCCACTTACAGTGCGAGTTAATGAGAAACGCGTTGTTGTTATTGGCGGGGGAAAAGTTGCAGGATTTAAAATTATTCCTTTACTCAAACAGGGTGCGGATATAGTTGTGATAAGTCCAGAATTAGATGCGAATTTAGTAAAACTTGTGGAAGAAAAGAAAATTCGTTGGTATCAAAGAGAATATGAAAAAAGTGATATTAAAAGTGCTTTTTTAGTTGTTGCAGCGAGTAGTGATTCAATATTAAATGAACAAGTTGCTGAAGATGCCGCTGAGAATCAATTAGTAAATGTTATTACAAATCCAGAAAGTGGTAATGTTCATTTTCCGGCAGCGATTCATCGTGGTTTACTTAATATAGCAGTTTCTACTGGGGGAGCGAGCCCGAAGCTCGCAAAAAAAATTCGAGATGATATTGCAAATAAATATGATGAGACATATGAATCGTATTTAGATTTTTTATATGAAGTAAGGTTGAAGTTAAAAGATTTACAGTTAGAAAAGAGGGAACGAAATATATTGCTCCAAGAAGTGTTGAAATCAGTATATGTGCAAAACGAGGGGAAAAGAGAAAGTTTTTTACGAGAATTAGAGGAAAAGATTTTAAAATAATAAAAGATAAAGTGCGCTTTACAAATATAAAAATATAATTTATAATCACAAGTAACTTCAATAGATGAAATCGATGAGCAAGAAGAGTACGTATATTTGATGCGTTCAGAGAGCTGGGGTTAGGTGGGAGCCCGGTACGATAAAATGTACAGAATGGGCTTGCGAGAGGTATGTTGAACATTGTAGTAGGCAACCCGGGTTCCGCCGTTAAAAGGATAGAGTATCGGAATTATTCCTGTACTTGAACAAGTGGGATTTATCAATCCAATTGAGGTGGTACCACGGTATTTACATTACATATATCGTCCTCTACATGCATATTTGCGTGTAGGGGACTTTTTTATTTTCTAAAGGAGGTGTGCGAGTATGAAATGAAAGTGTATAATTAACAAAAGTTTAAATATTCAGAAAAGGAGAATTTATGATGAAAGAAACACAGCAATGGACGTCGAAAATAGGCTTTGTACTCGCAGCAGCCGGAGCCGCAGTAGGTCTTGGTGCGATATGGAAATTTCCATATGTTGCAGGTAATGGCGGGGGAGGCGCATTCTTCCTTGTATTTTTACTATTAACTTTATTTATAGGTATGCCTCTTCTAATAGCGGAGTTTGTTATTGGACGTAGCACGCAAAAAGAGGCGGTTACAGCTTATAAAGTACTAGTGCCAAATAGCAAATTATATCCTTGGATTGGTCGTATGGGAGTTGTTACTTGTTTTAGTGTACTATCTTTTTATAGTGTTGTAGGTGGATGGATTTTACTTTATTTATATTATAGTGTGACAGGAAGTTTCTGGAATGGAGCAGCTGATTATGGACAATTGTTCGGTGAAACGATTTCAAATCCATTAAGTGCGATTGGAGCACAATTTATCTTTATGCTTTGTACGATTTTTGTTGTAAGTAAAGGTGTAGAGAAAGGTATAGAAAAGGCAAGTAAGTACATGATGCCGCTATTATTTATTTTATTTATTGCGATTATTGTTCGTGCGTTAACACTCGATGGTGCTTTTGCTGGAGTAGAGTTCTTCTTAAAGCCAGATTTTTCAAAGCTTACAGCAGATACGATTTTATACGCGATGGGACAATCTTTCTTCTCACTAACAGTAGGTGCCTCAGTAATGGTCACGTATAGTTCGTATTTAAAGAAAGAGGAACATTTAGCGAAATCAGCAACATCTATTGTAAGTTTAACTGTTTTTGTTACAGTACTTGCAGGATTAGCAATTTTCCCAGCGATTTTCGCATTAGGAGTAAAACCAACTGAAGGACCAGGATTACTGTTTATCGTCCTTCCAGCAGTATTTGCAAAAATACCATTTGGTCAATTTTTCTTTATTATGTTTTTAATTTTATTCTTCTTTGCGACTTTAACATCAGCAATTTCAATGCTTGAAATTGTAGTAGCATCTGTTGCGAAAGGTAATGAGAAGAAGCGTCCGTCAGCATCATTATTAATCGGTATTCTTATTTTTGCAGTCGGTATTCCATCAGCTTTATCATTTGGGATTATGAGTGACGTGAAAATATTCGGGAAAACATTCTTTGATTTAGTTGACTTTTCGGTAAGTAACGTATTGCTGCCGTTAGGAGTACTAGCTATTTCATTATTTGTACCAAATAAAATGAGTAAAGAGTTATTGATGAAAGAATTAGAAGTGACGGAAACGAAGGGGAAAACGTTATTTAACATTTGGTTCTTCTTACTTCGTTATGTTATTCCGGTAACTGTAATAATTGTATTTTTAAATGCGATAGGTGTATTTAAAATGTTTGCATAAAAAAAGGCGGGGATCTCCCGTCTTTTTTTATGTGGATGTTGATGAGTGTAATAAACGATTATATGCTTTATAGGCTGTAGTGACTGCAAGGAATGAACCGATTAAAAATAATACTGAGCCGCCAAATGTAAATATCCGGCCAATATACGTCTCTCTAGCTTCTTCTATTTTTTGTTGTAATTGCGTATTCATATTGATCACCCCGTAAACTATAGGCATTTAGTTATAGTCTATGTAGAATGCCTATATTGTGTGAAGTGTAAATAAAAAACCTCGGTAGGCACCGAGGTTTTTTATAATCCGATATAAGGAGATGGGTCAACTGCGTTTGTCTTGCCGACATTCCATTCTCCAAGATGAAGTTCGAAGTGTAAATGTTGTCCGTATGATTGGCCCGTGTTTCCCATAAATCCAAGCTGATCGCCTTGTTTTACAGTTTGTCCATTCGATACAGAACGGCTATTCATATGAGCATATACTGTCGTATATGTTTTTCCGTTTATACGGTGAGATAAATACACTACGTTTCCGTAACTAGATGATAATTCTGAACGAATAACAACGCCATCTGCAGCGGCGATAATTGGAACCGTTCCCGAAGCAGCGATGTCAATTCCTTTATGGTTATCTAAAGAACGTACACCAAATCCGGAAGTTTTTGATCCAGCTGCTGGTTTGATAAAGCCACCGATGTTTGTATCATGTGGTGTTGGGGCCGCTTGAGTTGCTTGAGCAGATTTAGTAGCTTGTTGTTTGCGAGCCTCTTCTGCCTGGCGAGCTTCTTCGGCCCGTTTTTCTTCTTCAATTGCTTTTTGAACAGCTTGACGTTGATTTTCTAAAATGCCTTTGGATTCTTCTAATCCTTCAATCTCTGAATCTACTTTTGCTACTTTCGTATGTAGATCGTTAATAAGAGTTTGTTGCTGTTGTTGGTTATTTTGTAATTCTTGCTGTTTTTGTTCTAGTTTTTGCTCAGATTCTTTCAGTTGTTGTTCTTTTTTCTCAACAGCCTCTTTTTCTGACGTTACAGCATTTTGATCAGATGTTTGTTTTTTTACAATATCTGTATCGTTGTTTAATATTAAACTTACGGAGTACATATTATCAACAAGATCGGCAATATTTGAAGAATTTGTTAGTACCTCTGTAATGATATTTGTACGAGGTTTTTCTTGCATAGATTGTAATCGTTGTTTAATAACTTCCTGACGTGTATCTATGTTTGTTTGTAATTGTTCTATATGTTTCTTTTTGTCAGCAATTACTTGTTGAGTTTTGCTAATTTCTTTTTTTGTATCGTTTAATTCAGCTTCGTTTTTATTAATAGAAGTAGTTAATTCATCAATTTTCTTCTGTAATTCTTGAATTTCTTTTTCTATTTGTTCTTTCTCGACTGATTTATTTTGTAAGTCACTTTGTTTGCCTTCTAATTCAGATTGAATGTTAGATAATTTATCTTGATTTGTTTCAGCGTATACGGGTGAAAGTAACGGGGAAGCAAAAATCGTTCCTGCTGCTAAAACACTAAACGCTGCAAATTTCTTTTTCATAGTTGTCTGACTCCTTTCTCTATGAATGTTATATATCATAAGAAGAAGAGTGTCTATCGTTGTAATCATAATGTAAAGAAAACTTTATAAAATTGCTAAGTTTTGTCGGAATTTATCATTTTTCAACTGTAATTGTCATAGTACATACATTTTATTCATATGTGTAACAAAGGTATATTTTGGAATTAATCTGTAAAATGAAGAAGGAAAGTAATCGTTTTTATGAGGTGAAATATTACTTGGAAAGCTAATAAAACACTAGTGAGGAATCGTTCTCATGTTAGGTTTTCTGACATGGGTCTGCTTTTTGTCAAGAAAATTATTTGTGTTCGGGCAAAGTTATTTTGTTGTCAGATTTAAATTTTTGATTTATGATTTTTAACAGGGACAAAATGTAGTGAATTGTCGAATAATATGTAATACTCTTAATTTCTTAGTTTTATAGAGATAGAATGAGAGATAGAGTGACACATCGAAGAGGGGGTTACAACAAATATGAAAAGAATAGGACTTGCATGGCAAATATTAATAGGGCTTGCGCTTGGTATTGCGGTTGGGGCGATTTTCTTTGATAATCCAGCTGTTGTGAAGTACTTACAACCAATTGGTGATATTTTCATCCGATTAATTAAAATGATTGTTGTACCGATTGTTGTAGCAAGTATTGTTGTTGGGGTTGCTGGTGTTGGCGATGTTAAAAAACTAGGTCGACTAGGCGGAAAAACAATTCTTTACTTTGAAATTATTACAACAATTGCAATTATTGTTGGTCTATTAATAGCGAATATTTTCCAACCAGGAAAAGGCGTAAATATGGAGCAGTTAACAAAGACAGATATTTCGAAATATACACATACGACAGAGCAAGTACAAAGTCATTCATTTGCAGATACATTTGTAAATATTGTTCCAACGAACATTATGAAGTCGTTAGCTGACGGAGATATGCTTGCTATTATCTTCTTCTCTGTACTATTTGGTTTAGGTGTAGCAGCAATTGGTGAAAGAGGAAGACCAGTTCTTCAATTTTTCCAAGGTGTAGCTGACGCAATGTTTTACGTAACAAACCAAGTTATGAAATTTGCACCATTTGGTGTGTTTGCACTAATTGGTGTTACAGTTTCTACATTTGGTCTTGCTTCATTAATTCCATTAGGGAAATTACTAATTGTCGTATATGGGGCAATGATCTTCTTCGTCGTAGTTGTCTTAGGCCTTACAGCGAAAATATTTGGAATTAACATTTTCCAATTCTTTAAGATTTTAAAAGACGAGCTGATCTTAGCGTATTCTACAGCAAGCTCAGAAACAGTTTTACCAAAAATCATGGAGAAAATGGAGAAATTCGGTTGTCCGAAAGCAATTACATCTTTCGTTATTCCGACAGGTTATTCATTTAACTTAGATGGATCAACTTTATATCAAGCAATTGCGGCTATTTTCTTAGCGCAAATGTACGGTATTGATTTATCTATTACACAACAAATTACATTATTGCTTGTATTAATGGTTACATCAAAAGGTATCGCAGGTGTACCGGGCGTATCATTCGTTGTATTATTAGCGACACTTGGTACAGTAGGTATTCCACCTGAAGGCTTAGCGTTCATTGCTGGTATTGACCGTATTTTAGATATGGCTCGTACAGCAGTTAACGTTGTAGGAAACTCTTTAGCAGCTGTAGTTATGTCTAAGTGGGAAGGTCAATATGACGCTGAAAAAGGACAAGCTTATTTAAAAGAGATTTCTGAAAAGGGTCAAGCGGCTTAATTATAATATGAACAAGCTCTCACATAATATGTGGGAGCTTTTCTGTATATAGAAGAGGAGCAGACATAATGAAACGTAAATATGGTGACGGTTCTTCGTGGAAGAGGCTAATAGAAAAGAGTTATACGGTTAAGCAAGTGGAAGAGGGAATGCTCGGAATACTGGATATAAAAAAGGTGAGAGAGCCTAGTTGTAAAGAATATGATGGTGAAGAACTTTGTATTGCAGCGGATCAGTATACGTGGGTTCAATATTTTATAGAAGGGAAAAACTTTGCGATTACCGCTATGTTAGATGATCAGAAAAAATTAGTGCAATATTATATCGATGTGGCGAAAGAATATAAAATAGACGATCGTGGTTTACCGTATTTTGATGATTTATATTTAGATGTAGTATTATTACCTAGCGGTAAGGTGTATGTATTAGATGAAGAGGAGCTAGAGGATGCTTATAAAAGTGTCGATGTCACGAAGGAAGAGTATGAGTTAGCTTGGTACACTACGAAATGGATATTAGCAGCAATAAAAAATAATGAATTTTATTGGATTTCAATGTTGAAAGAAGAAATAGAAAAGTTAAAATGATTGTTGTATTCGAATTTTTGTATAATTACCAAAAAAATCTATACAAAAAATAATTGACTTTTGTTTTGTAAGCGAGTAAAGTTAGGAAAGAAATTATTATTAAAAAATAAATATGAAACCTTCTTATAAAGAGAGGCGGAGGGACTGGCCCTACGATGCCTCGGCAGCGGACTCGATTTCAGAGTGCTGTGCCAAATCCAGCAAGCGTGTGCTTGAAAGATGAGAAGAGTGTTTCTTATAGATGTATAAGACCTCTTCTCATCGGAAGAGGTCTTTTGTTATTCATTAGAAAAAGGTTGAAACTAGGGAGAGATGATACTTTGAAAGAAACGAGAGGAAATGGTTTAGCTTTATTACCACTTGGGATATTTTTGGCGCTATTTATTGGTTCTGGAATTATTACAGGTGATTTCTATAAATTGCCGATACTTGTAGCGATCTCAATTGCTGTAGGAGTCGCTTTAATGATGAATCGTAAAGAAAGTTTTAATGTGAAAGTAGAGCGGTTCGCTAAAGGTGCAGGAAATCCGGATATTATGATTATGGTATTAATTTTTGTGCTTGCAGGTGCATTTTCTGAAACTGCTAAAGGAATGGGCGGAGTAGACTCAACTGTTAATTTAGCATTAACTATTTTACCGCCAGGATTTATCGTAGCTGGAATCTTTGTTATTGGTGCATTTATTTCATTAGCGATGGGAACTTCAATGGGAACAATTGCAGCATTAGCGCCGATTGCTGTAGGTATTAGTGGTCAAACTGATATCTCAATTGCGCTTGCAATGGCTACTGTTGTTGGCGGAGCGATGTTTGGTGATAATTTATCATTTATTTCAGATACAACAATCGCAGCTGTTCGTTCACAAGGAACAGAAATGAAAGATAAGTTTAAAACGAACTTTTTAATTGTGTTACCAGCGGCTATTATTACAATTGTACTATTAGTAATAGTTACTTCAGGGAGTGACACGCAGATTAAAGCACATAGCTTTGATTGGATAAAGATTTTACCGTACGCAGGAGTACTAATTACAGCGCTACTTGGCTGGAATGTACTTATTGTATTAACTGGTGGAACTGTACTATCTGGTGTTATCGGTCTTATAGATGGAAGTTACACGTTAGAAAGTTTCTTTAAAAGTGTAACGACTGGAATGGGCGGTATGATGGAGTTAGTATTACTTGCTATATTAATTGGCGGTATGGTTGAATTAATCCAATATAATGGTGGTATTCAATATTTAATGAATGTATTAACACGTAATATTCGTTCGAAAAAAGGAGCGGAATTTGGTATTGCTGGTTTAGTGAGTATGACGAATATGTGTACAGCGAATAATACGATTTCAATTATTTTTACAGGCCCGCTTGCAAAAAATATTGCAGATCAATATGAAATAGACCCTCGTAAATCAGCGAGTGTATTAGATCTTTTCTCATGTTGTGTGCAAGGATTAATTCCGTACGGTGCCCAAATGTTAACGGCAGCAGGATTTGCAGCGTTATCTCCAGTTGAATTGTTACCGTATGCGTTTTATCCAATTTTAGTTGGAGTATGTGGGATTGTTTCTATTTTAATTGGGTTTCCAAGGTTTTCGAAAGTAGCTAAGAAAAAAGAGTATCATAAAACTGCTTAATTTAATATGAATGTTAGTAATTAAAAAAAGTGCAGAGAATAGACTCTGCACTTTTTTTTTGCGTAAAGGGCTGAATATGACTCGGTCTTAAGTCTGAGTTAAAAACGGTTCTTAAGCTCGTTATGGAAAGATGAAAAAATAGTTAAGATAAGAGTATCAAATCGAAGGGAGGCAAGCACAAGATGAAACAATTTCTAGCGTTTATCGCAGCCGGTATTTTGGCTTTAATTGCTCTTGGTAGTCTTGCTGGTATTGTAGGATTCGCAATCGGAGCAGGAGTTGTATATTGGAGCTATAAATCATTTGTGCGAGCTAAATCATTTTTTGGAAAGTTAGCTTGGGGTATTGTTGGTTTAATCGGTTTATCCATTGCACTTTCTCATTCGCCAGCATTAATCGGTATCGCTGCTTTAGTGGTTTTATACTACGGATACCGTGAGTGGAAAAAAGAAAAAGATGTAGTTGTTGAATCTGCTCCAGAAAGTTCTAAATCATATAGCAACTTTGAAGATGAGTGGAACAAATTAATGAAAAACTAAAACAATAAATCAAATTATAATTAAAGTAGAAGAGAGGAAGATTTATAATGAAACAATCTTTATTCGGACGTGTACGCGATGCAATTTTAGCTGATTTTCATAACGTGTTAGATGAGAAGGAAAGAAAAAATCCAATTGCGATGTTAAACCAATATTTACGTGATAGTGAGCGTGAAATAACAAAAATTGAGAAGTTAATTGAGCGTCATAAAACATTAAAATCTAACTTTGCTCGTGAGCTTGAGCAAGCACGTTATTTCGTTAATAAAAGATCAAAGCAAGCTATCATTGCTCAAGAAGCAGGTGAATTACAATTGCACGAACGTGCGTTAGAAGAGGTAGCTTATTATGAAGGGCAAGTAACTCGATTAGAAGAAATGTATGCAGGTGTTGTAGAGCAAATTGATGAGTTAGAGCGTCGTCTTTCTGAAATGAAAAATAAATTAAAAGAAATGCACGCAAAGCGTATGGAACTAATGGCACGTGAAAATATGGCACATGCAAATCGTCGTATGAATACTGCGATGCATAAAATGGATGAAAATAATCCATTCTTACGATTTGAAGAGATTGAAGATCATATTCGTGACTTAGAAACTCGTATGAATGAAGAGCATGAGCGTGACACATTTGATATGAAAATTGCAAAACTTGAGCGTGAAATGAAAGAAAAGAATGATGTATCGTTAACGAAAGAGTTAACAAAATAATAGTAGTATATTATAAAACAGGCTTATGATATAGTGATAGGAGAAAAGGTGTTGGAAAGCAATGCCTTTTCTTCTATGTATATGTGACAAGAAGGGGGGAGCTGAAATGAAGAAACATTTTTCAAAGACACAATTAATGGGGATGCTCCTCATCATATTTGGGTTCGGTCTTTTTCTTGATATGATACTTGGACATTTTGAACCAGGTGGTCTCATTTTTGCATTTATTATGCTTATGTTTGGAAGGCATTATCGTAAAAAGAATCGTTATGTACGGGGAAATGTATTTTTATTTGTTGGTGGTATCGTATTTTTATTCTTCTTATTTTCATCAGCAGCATTTGTTCTTGTCGTATTTGCTTGTTTAGCTTTAATTGGTTATCAATTGATTCAACAAGGGCATCAGCAAAAAGCAATGAAGGTTGAAATTAAAGAAAAAGGGATGATAGACGAAGAGAAGCAAATATATCGTACAGAACCATATTTAAAAAATATGTTTGTAGGCAATGTGCGAATGATGGATCATATTTATGAACTTGAGGATATTAATGTTCAATATGGTGCTTGTGATGTGGAAATAGATTTAACAACTGCTATGATTCCAGAAGGGGAAACGGTAATTGTTATTCGAGGTGTCGTTGGTAATATTCGTTTATATGTGCCATATGATATTGAACTTTCTTTAAATCATTCTGTTATTGTCGGGCGTGTGCTCTTGCCAGGTTATGAAGAGACAGGGTTTAACCGCAATGTTACATTTAGAACAGAGCAGTATAAAGAGGCTCCTCGACGTATTAAAATTATTTCTTCGCTTGTCGTAGGCGACACGGAAGTGAGGAAAGTATAATGAAGAAACAAAAAAATATTTCGTGGATGTATATTCGTTATTCTATGTTGTCCTCTGTTAGTATCGCACTCATTTGTACAATTGTATATGTATGGAAAAGCGAGCAACAAGTGTATGATTTATTATGGAAGGAATCCATCGCTTCTGTTCCAATTGGCTTGTTTATTATGACTACAAGTTTACTTATCGGGGGAATTGTAGGATATGCAATCGGTTACTATATAGAGCAGCGTATACAAGGATTAAATACGTTTCTATTTGAAGTAGAGCGAGGGAATTTTCCGAGCGATGTTTCGTTTACTGCAGATGATGAATTTCATGAAGTGGAACGAAAAGTAATCGTTCTGGCTCGTCGATTAGAGGAGCAAGCTGGACTCTTTCAAAAAGTAACGAATGAACGAGCTCATTGGAATGAAGAGATGAGACAAGAAGCGATTTCTCAAGAAAGGCATCGTTTAGCAAGGGAGTTGCATGATTCAGTAAGTCAGCAGCTTTTCGCAATGTCGATGATGATGTCAGCGATTAATGAACAAATAACTGAATTTCCAGATGTGACAAAAAAACAATTGCAACTTGTTGAAAATATGGTTGTAAATGCTCAATCAGAAATGAGAGCATTGCTCCTTCATTTACGTCCTGTACAATTGGAAGGTAAGAAACTGACAGAAGGTATAGAGGAATTATTAACGGAATTATCGCGAAAACAACATATGAAAATTGAATGGCTTATTGAGCCAATAGAATTAAAAAAAGGTGTAGAAGATCATTTATTCCGTATTGTGCAAGAGGCGCTATCAAACACGTTGCGACACGCGAAGGCAAAGAAAACAGAAGTGCGCCTTCGAAAAATTGATCAATATGCGATTTTAAAAATCATTGATGACGGCGTTGGGTTTGAAGTAGGGGTTAATAAGGCTGGTTCATATGGCCTAAGATCGATGCAAGAGCGTGTTCATGAAATTGGTGGGACACTTAAGGTACTTAGTTTCCCGGCCAAAGGTACACAAATAGAAGTAAAAGTACCGATTATGATTGAGAGAGGGGGAGAAGTATGATAAAAGTATTGCTTGTCGATGATCATGAAATGGTTCGTATGGGTGTATCGGCATATTTATCTACACAGCCAGATATTGAAGTAGTAGGGGAAGCTGAGAATGGAAGAAAAGGATCACAATTAGCATTGCAATTAAGGCCGGATATTATTTTAATGGACCTTGTTATGGATGAGATGGACGGTGTCGAAGCAACACGCGCTATTATTCAAGAATGGCCAGAAGCAAAAATTGTAGTTGTAACAAGCTTTTTAGATGACGAAAAATTGTATCCTGTTATTGAGGCTGGGGCGACCAGCTACTTATTAAAAACATCAAGAGCAAGTGATATTGCTGATGCTGTACGAGCTACTTATGATGGAGAAACAGTATTAGAGCCGAAAGTTACCGGGAAAATGATGTCCCGTATGCGTCAAAAGAAAGAGCAACCTTTGCATGATGATTTAACGGAAAGAGAGTTTGAGATTTTGTTATTAATTGCAGAGGGAAAAAGTAATCAAGAGATTGCGGACGAGTTATTTATTGCACTGAAAACGGTAAAGACACATGTGAGTAATATATTAAATAAATTGAATGTAAGTGACCGTACTCAGGCGGTTATTTATGCATTTAGGCATCAATTAACGAAGTGATAAAGTGAAACTTTAATCAGTGGGAGGTTGTTCCTCTCCCACTGATTATCAGCCCTCACCAATCGGGCTTTTACGGGCAGTTAATGCGGGATAAAGTGAAACTTTAATTGGCGGGGAATTCCTCGCTGATTATTGGCTCGATACAATATAGATTTGGTGTTAAAACAATTGAATGTTTTTATTGACGATAAATAATGTAAGCGTTATCATTGAGGTGTTAACAGTACATATAAAGGGGAGAATGTATATGTTAGTTCAAACTATATTCGGAATGGATAAGTCTAAAAAATTAGGGGATTATGTGAACGCATTACAAGCGCTTTGTGAACAATATAATGTTGAAACAGATAAAATTGCGATTATTGAGGCAACAGAGGAATACTATTTATTTTTAGTAAAGCAAGAAGAGCACTATGATGTTGTCAAGGTAGAAACAGTTGATACGAATATTGAATATTATACGAAGGCTTATAAAATAAGCAGTTTTAATCATACTGCGTATCAAATGTAAAAAAACTCCCTTTTGGGAGTTTTTTTAGGAGGCTTTTACTTCGTGAGATTCGGTTACTAATGGAACTTTTTTCGTACCGCTTAACTTAGCCATTGCAAGACCAATAAGAGCTCCTGCTAATGCTGGTATTAGCCAACCGATTCCTTCATTATATAAAGGGATAAATTCAAAATATGGTGTGATAAATGAAACTGAAATACCACCTTGTTTTAATCCATCAAATACGCTCACTACAGCTGCTCCAATTAAAGCACCTACATAAACAGAGCGATATCCACCGAAGTATTTATGAAGCAATGATAGTAGTACGAGTACAATCGCAATTGGATACACAACAAGTAGAATTGGAACAGAGATTGCGATAATTTTCGTTAAACCTAAGTTGGCAACTAGTAATCCTAATGCGCAAATGATACTCGCGAACGTTTTGTATGAAAATGTAGTCAATAATGTTGAAAAATATTGGCTGCACGCAGATACGAGTCCAACGCATGTCGTTAAACAAGCGAGTGTAACGATAAGAGATAATAGGAGCAAACCGTATGGACCGAATAATTGTTGTACGATAACAGTAAGTAGCTGTCCGCCATTTTTTGCATATCCGAGCGAGACGCTAGTTGCCCCAAGCCAGCCGAGTGCACCGTATACAAGTACGAGCCCTGTAGAGGCAATAAGCCCTGCTTTTGCTGTGGCGATGGCAATGGACTTACGATCATTCACACCTTTAGAGCGAATTGCATTTACAACGATAATTCCGAATGCAAGTGCTGAAATAGTGTCCATTGTTAAGTAGCCTTCCATAAAGCCTTTGAAGATTGGAGAAGTTTGATACTCTTGCATTGCTGGTCCTGATTGCCCAAGTGGTGTAAATACACTTTTAACAAACAATAAGAAAATAGAGAGTAATAAAATAGGTGTTAATACATTTCCAATACGATCAACAAGTTTAGATGGATTCAAACTCAGCCAAAATACGATAGTAAAGAAGATGATTGTATATACAAATAGCACTAGGCTGCTAGAGCGGATTGTTTCTGGTAAGAAAGAACTAACACCCATTTCATAAGCGACATTTGCAACACGTGGGATGCCCATAGATGGACCGATAGCAATGTATACAATTACTGTAAAGAAAATTCCGAATAATGGATGAACATGACTTGCAAGTTGCTGCATTCCATTTCCAGATAGAGAAATTGCGATAACAGTTAGTAGTGGTAAGCCAACTCCTGTTAGTAAAAATCCAATCATTGCTGGCCAAAAGTTTTCACCTGCATTTTGGCCAAGCATGGGAGGGAAAATTAAATTACCTGCCCCAAAAAATAAAGAAAATAGCATAAGACCCGTGAAAAAAATATGTTTTTTTGATACAGTGTTCATTGTTTTTCCTCCTTTTTTAAATTCATTTGTAAGAACACAAAAAACTCGTCCCTAAAGAAAGGGACGAGTTATATTTACCCGCGATACCACCCTAATTTACACATGTAGAAATAAATCTATATGTATACGGCTTTGCAACGTACAACATGATACGTGTTCCTTGTAACGGGGGACGGCCGGTAAGAACTTACTGTAACATTCGGTTCTACTTCTCGGAGATGATTTTCGGTTACGCGCTGAACGTTGGCTTTCAGCAAATCGCCAACTCTCTGGGGAACAGTTCTATAACGTACTCGTTCTCGTCAATGAATTTTTATTCAAGTATTCTGACAGTATTGTTGCATGTTTTTTTTAGAAAGTCAATATGTTTTTTGAAAGATATATTTATATACGGAAATATCGAAAGTGATATTCGTTGTTGTAAAGGAAATGATGAATTGTAAAATGGGAGTGGAAATTTGCGGAGAATTGTAAATTTTATAGAGAAAATTGATATTTATAGGAGTGAAGAAGGGATTGTTTGAATTTATAGAGAATAATACAACAATCCACTTGCTGGAAAGAACAAACCAAAAGAGGTGACTGAAATGCTTGCGATGGGAGTATTATTTGGCATTATTGCTATAATTGGTTTTATGTGGTTATATTATTCGCGTTCGTTTAAACAAGCAGAAGTTTTACTCTTTCAAAAAGGTAGTTTGTTGACAAATCAGTCTAGATATTTAGTATGTCCGAAGTGTGGAAGTGCACAGGCCAGAAGTGGAGGATATCAAGAGTGTTGCAAAATTAGATTATGAAAGAAAGGAAGCCTCACATTATTTTGTGAGGCTTCCTTCCTTACAACTTCATGGCGCTCCAAATTGTCCATCGATCTCTTTCAATAATAGGAGAGACGTTTTGTAATGCGGTCTGTATATGTTGTAGAAGTTGAGAAAGTTCATCATCTGTTAACTCATATAGAATGGATCGACCTGTTCGAGGAGATAAATCTTGCAATAATGTTTCTACAGAATCATGTATTTTTCGTATTTCCCATTGTGTTTGTGTGGGAAGTACATGAAGAGAATGTTTTTGTAATTCTGTCTGTATAGTGTTGGTTTTTGGACGTCTTTTTGACTCTATTTCAATAAGTTTTGGAAATAGAGAGAAAAAATATCCGCGAATGTGTTCGGGACTTCCTGGAATTGTACAATCTTCAATTGTTCGATCTTGTAAAATAAGTACACCGTTTTTATTTAATATACGAGAAGCTTCACGTAAAAATGTAGGAATGTCTTGTAAATGATGAATAACTGCACGCGAAATAACTATGTCGAATGTTTCATTAGGGTATGGGATATTATGTGCATCACCGTGGATGAATGAAATGTTTGAAAAGTTGTTACAATTTTCTTTTGCAGCTTGTAATATTTCTTTTGAAAAATCAAGTCCCACAACATTATTGGCTCCCATAAGAGCGAATTCTTTCGTATAAATCCCACCACCACAGCCGATATCAATTATTTGCTTGTTTTGTATTTCTGTAATGTTTTTTACCATTTCAGCCCAAGAAATATGAGCGTTTCTTGTTGCATATGTGTACTTATTATTTTCATCATGAAAATTAATGGACATGATAAAGACCTCCTTTCAATGATTAGTATAGCGTATTTAATAGGATGTCACGTTTTTGTTTTATGTATGAAGATTATAAGGATTTCTTATCGTAAGAGGAGGATTAATTTGAAAGGGAAATATGTATTGGTGTTGTTGTTTGTTATGTTACTAGCAGCTTGTGGTCAAGTTGAACCGAAAAAAGAAACAAAAAAAGTAGAAGAGACGGTGAATGAAGTGAAAGAAACAATAGGGGTAACCGTTTTACAAAAAAAACATAAAGAGAAAAAGTTGCAGGAATCAGAAGCGAAGTTAGTAATAGACATTTTGAATAAAGCTGAGAAACAAGAAATAACAGGAAGCTTCGGTGAACCTGAATATGAAATACAAATTAGTAGAGATGGGAAAAAAGAAACTTATTATGCATGGTTAAGGGGAGAAGATAGACGAGGATGGGTGCAATATAAGAAAGCTATGTATATGTTGAATGAAAAAGATACGGAAAAGCTTTTGGATATATTTCCAAATGTCTCAGAACAAAAAGAAGATGAGATGCAGGTAAGCCCTTTAACGGAAGTAACAAAAAAAGATTTGCAGATTACCGCGTTTCATATTAAAACAGGCGATCAAAACGTGAATTATACGGTACGGTATACGATTTCACAATCACTATACAATAAGTTAGTGAAGGAGCAAGAATATTATTTGCAACTCAATTTTCCAGAAAAAGTTCAAAAATTAATTGGAGCAAAAGAGAGTGAAATGATTTTAGGTGAAAAAGTAAAGGAAGGGTATAAGCAATATGAATTACATGCTACTGTTCCGATAAAAAGCGCTTCAGAATCACAATTAAAATCATTAGAAACATATTACGAAAGTTATGATTTGAAAATATTAAACAGTAAAAAAGAAAAAATAGGTGTGTTTCAAAATATAATTCAGATTGTTAAAGATTATGGTGAAAAAATGAATTTTCAAAGATAAAGTGAGACTTTAATTAGCCCTTACGGATTGGAATGAATATAAACTCGTCAAATCTATATGACCTTTCCTAGGAAATGATAATAGAGAGGGGAAAGCACCCCTCTCTATTACTTTGCTTTTGCAGATGGCTCATTCATTGATTTTCGTGTAATAAGAAAAGAAATCATAAGAGCGGAAAGGATGACAAGGGCAATAAATACGTGATTGGGCAACAAATCTAATAATAATACGTAACTAACGGTATAAAAAATAAGAGTTGAAGCTAAAAACGATAGAGCACCTATTATAAGAGATTGTAAATTCATTTTTGTACACCTCCTTTTATTTATATTTTTGGCTGAAAATGGATTATATAAACATTATTTCTAACAATAGAAAAAAATATGTCATAATAGAGAAAAGAACAAGCTTTAATGAATGAATATGATTCATTAATGAGAGATAAAGGAGAGGAATATGAAAAATAATAAAAAAGGATTATGGGGAATTATTGTTGCGATAGGTCTATTTTTACTGTCTAAGTTAAAGTGGGTATTTGCAATTTTTAAATTAGCAAAGTTTTCAACGGTATTTAGTATGTTTCTATCGCTTGGCGCATACGCAGTTCTATATGGTTGGAAATTTGGAGTGGCGCTCATTTATTTGTTGTTTGTTCATGAAATGGGCCATTTATGGGCTGCGAAAAGAAAGGGGATCCCAACATCGCCAGCAATCTTTATTCCATTTATGGGGGCCCTTATTGGAATGAAAGAGATGCCGAAAAATGCGAAAGATGAAGCTTACATTGCCTATATGGGTCCGCTTTTCGGACTTCTGTCATTTTTACCAGCGATACCGCTTTATATAATGACGAAAGAGCCATTTTGGGCGCTTGTTATTTTGCTTGGAAGTATGATTAATTTCTTTAATTTAATTCCCGTTTCGCCGCTAGATGGTGGGCGAATTATTTCAGTTGTCAGTACTAAAATTTGGGGGGCAGGCCTTATTTTATTACTTGGCTATTCAATTTACTTTAAAAGTATTTTGGGAGGATTTATTGTTATTATCGGTTGTATGGAGTTATATAGAGTAATAAAGAGAGATGAGCCGATTAAGGAATTAGGGCATAAAATTGATGGGATGAAAGAATATGTTACTAGGCTTGAAGAGGAATTAAAAGAAACGGGTGCTGTACATCGGACTATATACGTGATGCATCATGAGATGAATGCATTAAGACAAAGAGAACGGGAAAAAGAGTTACAAATAGGTGAACTTCAAAAAATGGAAGTGTTAGAGTATCTTTTACCGAAGTTCGAACCGTTAGATTATGTTCCATATGAAGATGAAAAAGATGAGTATACAATTCACATAAGGGAAGCATTTGAAGCGTCAGAAAGAAAATTAAATGAATGGAAAACAGAAAAGGAACAACAAGAAAACTATTATAAAGTGGATGCGAAAACGAAATGGACAGTATTTGCTTGTTATATCGGATTAATGGCTATACTCGGTTACACAGCTTATGAAGGATATATTGTTTTACAAGAACATTTGCCAACGAGAAATGTATAGAAAAATATTGTCGAAATGATAGGAAGAATTTATACAGGAATTATATTTCTACGAGAGAAAGTTACAAGTATAGTCATACATTGTAATATTTTTAGTAGAGAAGGAGTTCTGTATATGAAGAAATTGTTAAGTGTATTCGGGATTATTATCGTGATGATCATTGCAAGCTATAGTCTTATGAAAGTGCTGTTACATTATGCGAATAAGCCTGCTGAGGTAAATACAATAGCTCAAATAGAAGATGTGCAAGAAGAGACAAAAGTGCTAAATTTTATTCGAATGACACATGAAAGCTATAATAATTTCTTAAATTACGGTAAAGCAGAGAATTATACAGACGGGGATTTGAATCAATTTAAGCAATGGTTTCAACAACAAGAATCATCGTTAAAAAATATACATACAGAAATAAAGAATGAAAAAATAAAACGTGATGTAAATAGAAGCTATGAAATTGTAAAAAAAGGTGTGGAACTTCAAAATATTGAGTATGTAGTGTATGCCCACCGTGTATATCATGACTTGGATATTATCGTAAATAAATATAGAGGTGAAACGAATATCTGGGGATATACGGAGTTTGGCGATGGGAAAGATATAAAAGTAATTGAACAAGCTATACAAACAAAATAATAAGCTAGCTAGAATTCTAGTTAGCTTATTTTCTTTTGTAAATACAATGTTCATATATTATTCACAAAAACACCGTGTTAATAGTGATTAAAATCACAATCTGCATTATAAGATTCAGTTAAACTAAAAACAGTTAAGGAAATAGAGGAGTGGGATACAATGTTAAGTGCAAAAACAATTGAAATCGTAAAGTCAACAGTACCATTATTACAAGAAAAAGGCGTTGAAATTACAACGAGATTTTACGAAATTTTATTTTCGGAACATCCGGAGTTATTGAATATTTTCAACCATACAAATCAGAAAAAGGGAAGACAACAACAAGCGTTAGCGAATGCTGTTTATGCAGCTGCAACGTACATTGATAATTTAGAAGCTATTATTCCAGTTGTAAAACAAATTGGTCATAAGCATAGAAGTTTAGGTATTAAAGCAGAGCATTACCCGATTGTAGGTACATGTTTACTGCGTGCCATTAAAGAGGTCGCAGGTGCACCTGATGAAGTTTTAAACGCATGGGGAGAAGCATATGGTGTCATTGCTGATGCATTCATTAGCATTGAAGCAGAGATGTATGAAGAAGCTGCACATAAAGAAGGTGGATGGAAAGACTTCCGCAACTTTGTGATTGTTAAAAAAGTGAAGGAAAGCGATGTTATTACGTCATTTTATTTGAAACCTGAAGATGGAGGGAAAGTTTCTTCATTCATCCCAGGTCAATATGTAACGGTTCAAATCAATATTGAAGGTGAGACATATACACATAATCGTCAATACAGTTTATCCGATGCTCCTGGGAAAGAATATTATCGTATTAGTGTAAAAAAAGAAAAAGGTGTAGATACACCAGACGGTAAAGTGTCTAATTACTTACATGAACATGTAAAAGAAGGAGATGTTTTACCAGTAAGTGCACCAGCGGGAGATTTCGTGTTAAATATGGATTCAACATTACCAGTTGTACTAATTAGTGGTGGAGTAGGGATTACACCGATGATGAGTATGTTAAATACGTTAATTGAGCAAGATTCAAAACGTAATGTATATTTTGTTCATGCAGCAATAAATAGTAATACACATGCAATGAAAGAAGACGTTAAGGCAGTAGAAAATGAATATGAACAAGTTAAAGCATATACTTGTTATTCTGCACCGACTGAAAAAGATTTAGAAATGAAGAACTTTGATAAAGAAGGTTTCATTGAAAGTGAATGGTTAAAAACTATTATTCCGACAACTGAAGCAGAGTTTTATTTCTGTGGTCCAGTAGCATTTATGAAGCATATAAATGCTGCACTAACTGATTTAGGTGTGAAACAAGAGCATATTCATTATGAATTTTTCGGCCCAGCAACAAGCTTACAATAAGCAAAAAAACGAGGTATTTATTTTACCTCGTTTTTTATTTGTTCTCGTAATAAACGGTTTACTGTTTCACGACGTATACCTATCAGTTGACCAATTTCGGTTTGTGTTAATATTTCATATATAGGAATGTCACCTAAATATAGGGTGAACCATTCTTGTAAACGATGAAGACGTTCTTTCGGAGAGACGGTTGTCAATTGATCAATTCGTTGTTGCATCATTCTTAATTTAGATTGCAATTGCATAGCGATGTTAGCATACGATTCGGGATTTGCTTGAAGTCTCTCGTACCATTCACTACTAGTGATCGGTTCCACTTCTGTTTTTATTAAAGCGATAGCTGTACCGTGATATTCTTTCGGTGAAATTAAAGAATGATGAGGTATCGTTTCACCTGGAACGATAATGTTGAATAAAAATGGTGTTCCGTCTTCTTCTAGCCGAACTACTTTTAATAAGCCTGTTTTTATAAAGTATAAAGGACCGTCCTCGCCTTGACGGAATAGTACATCTCCTTTGTGTAGAATCAATGTTAGCCCCCCATTAATATGTTTCTATTTCTTCTATTTTAGCGTATATGTATATAGACAATATGCTATTTCAACAGCAATTTCATTGACGAAATGTATGCTATTACAGTAGTATACTATTTAGTGTGTAATAGTACTAGCAATGAATACGCTGTAGGGGGTTTAGTATATTGTTAGATGCGATGAGAATGACGGATATGAGAATTCCGGCGAATGCTATCATTCATGTAGAAGAGATGAAAGGTGGAGTCGTTTTATCCGTTGAAGTAGACGGCCAAATTATTTATACGATGGCTTATGATGAAGAAACAGATAGCTATGCTGAATTATATGATCGAAACGATAAGAGGGCGTGCCAAGTACATGAAGACTTCATGGGGTGGTCACTTCTTCATTAAAAAAGATGTCAATATGACATCTTTTTTTATTAAATCGATAGAATATACAAAGAAATGAAATATAAGGATAAAATTTGTAATAATTGATTTTGCATTGTTAGCACTCTGTAACTGCAAGTGAACTATTTTTTCGCTATCATAAAGATAACAGTCGCAGTTATAGGAGTGGTCAACTTGAAGAAATTACATATTTCAAATTATATGTTATTATGTGTTTGCTTAATTTTATTTGTTCTCCTCGGAGGATTTTTATATTCATGTGTATAAGAAAAACGCATTCTAAAAAGAATACGTTATAAAAGGGAAATAATGATTAATCTAGTTCCAAGAATAATCAACGTAATACGTAATAAATTAATTACGGCGTTACCACTTAGTTTTGTATTAATGTAAGCCCCGATTTTTCCGCCAATCCATGCACCCGGAATCAGGATTAATGCATAAATCCAGCTGACATTTCCAAGTGAGATGTGAGTTGCAGAACTTACAATTGCTGATAGAAATACGATGAACATTGAAGTTGCTACTGCAATATGTGCTGGGAATGCAAAAAGAAGCATCATTGCTGGAACAAGTAAGGCACCGCCACCAATTCCAAATAATCCAGATATAAACCCAACTATAAAGGCGATAAAGATAGCAAGAAACGGTGGGAATTGGTAGTGTACAGTATTTCCATCATTATCTGTAAAAGAACGCTTAATTACAGACGTATTTGAGAGGGAAAGAGGTTTTAATTTGTCTCGAAGCATAAGTAGAATTGAGACGAATATAAGGAAAATCCCAAAGTATAAAGAAAATGTGTCTTGGTTTAAAAATTTATTTGCCCATGATCCGATAATACCACCAGGGCCGCTTCCGATAAATAAAATAAGTCCACTTTTATAATCTACTCGCTTATGCTTCATGTAAGTAAGGGTGGAAGATAGTCCTGTGAAAACGACTGTTACCATAGAAGTCCCTACTGCAAGTTGTGGTGATAAACTGTGTAATCCAATTAATAACGGAACAATAATAATTCCGCCTCCAAGCCCAACTAGGCTGCCGACTGTTCCGGCGATTAGTCCGATGAAAAGTAACATGATGTATTCCAAAATTGCCAACTCCTCTAAATAACTTATCCACCAATTATTATACACGCTTTTTAAAGAGAAATAGGCTTGTTCACAAAAAAGTCGTCTTCCTAGAAAAATAAGGAAGACGACTTTTGATTAGAAAACAAAATGTAATAGGTAGTAAAACAGAGCAGCTAAAGAAGCTGAAATAGGAAGTGTAATAACCCATGTAATTAACATGCGTTTTGCAGTTCCCCATTTTACCCCTTTCACACGGTGAGAAGCACCAACCCCTAAAATAGAAGAAGAGATAACGTGCGTCGTACTAACCGGTAAGTGAATGAATGTTGCACCGAAAATAACAAGTGATGATGATAAATCGGCAGCTACACCATTTACAGGACGAATTTTCATAATTTGTCCACCGACAGTTTTAATAATTTTCCATCCGCCGACAGAAGTACCAAGCCCCATTGCGATAGCACAAGATAATTGTACCCAGAACGGGATATCGCTAGAAGTATGATAGTTATTAGCCATAAGAGCCATCGTAATGATTCCCATTGCTTTTTGTGCATCATTCGTACCGTGTGTGTAGGCTTGTAATGCTGCAGTGAAAATCTGGAATATACGGAAGTTCTTATTCGTTTTTGTTAAGTTAAAGTTTTTAAATACTACTTTAAAAATACTGTATACGGTATAACCAATAACGAAAGCGATAATCGGTGAAATGATTAAAGCTTCAATAATTTTAATAAATCCTTTAAGATTTAGCGAGCTAATCCCAGCGGCCGCAATTGCTGCACCTGCGATTGAGCCGATAATTGCATGCGAAGAACTACTTGGAATACCGTAGTACCAAGTAATTAAGTTCCAAGCTATTGCCGCAAGCAAAGCAGCTAAAATTACAAGAGAACCATTTTGTAAGGCGAATGGATCAACGATATCTTTTGTAATCGTTTTTGCTACACCTGTAAATGTCATTGCGCCCAAAAAGTTCATAATAGCCGCCATAATAATGGCATGTCTAGGCTTTAGAGCTTTCGTTGAAACAGCCGTTGCAATAGCGTTTGCTGTATCGTGAAATCCATTGATAAAGTCAAAAGCTAAAGCGCAAATGACTACTAAAACGGTCAGTATCAAGAGTGTATCCATGATCAAACTCCTTACGCGTTCTTCATAATAATTGTTTCTAATACGTTTGCAACGCTTTGACAGCTATCAGCTACTTCTTCAAGCTCTTCGTAAATCTCTTTAAATTGAATAATCTTAATCGGATCTTTTTCACGAGAGAATAAGTTCTTAATCGCATGACGGCGAATATCATCACACTGTGATTCATAATCCTTAATCTTAATCGCATTTGTACGAATGTCGACTAATTTTTTGTTAGACATTAATTCAACAGAGTTTGCAATCTCAATCGCACATTGATTAATTGCTTCTACGAATTTAATCATGTATTCATCTGCTTCTGTAATAGAATACATTTCGAACAGACCAGCACTGTGATCTAATCCGTCTAATACATCATCCATACTCATTGCAAGTTGTAGGATGTCCTCACGTTCAATCGGAGTGATAAACGCTTTGTTTAACTCCATAATGATTTCGTGAATAAATGAGTCACCTTTTGACTCATACTCTTTCATGCGCATAGAAAACTCTTTTAAATCGCTAGCATTTTTAATTTTATACTCCACGAAAAACTGCGCGCCTTCTTTTAAATTTTCGGAAACATTCATTAACATTTCAGAAAATTTATCTTTTTTTGATTTAAAGACCATTATTGTTACCCCCACAAAAGTAATATATGTAAAATATATTGGCTAATCAATTCTAACAAAAAACTGTCGTTTTTTAAAACATTTTATCGAAAAGTTTACAAAAACTTAACATAACTCTCGTTGTTCTATTAATAATATTAATATCCAATAGTGAATATCTTACTTGTAGAATGTCCTTTTCTTGCAAAAAGTATGAATGTAAAAGAAAAGCTTTACACTATAGGAATGACTACGTTATTATAATAAATTTAAAAGGCGGTATATTCTTCCTTTTAAAAAGAAGAGTGTAAATAAATGAAGGAAGTGAACGAATGAAATTGAAGAACACTCATTTTAAAAAAATGCTTGAGTGGTTCAATAAGAGGAAGAAACTTCGTAATTCATTAATTGTATTGGGAAGTGTATTCGTTACTCTATTTATTGCTGTAAATATAATAATTTCCATTCAAGACATATCTGAACTAAAACAAGCTGTTCCACAACCGACTTTAATTTATGATGCAAATAATGAGGTCGCAACTAAATTAGCTTCTTCGAAAACAGAAGGCGTTAAAAGAAAAGATATTCCTGATATTATGGTTCAGGCAATTGTTGCAGTAGAAGATAAGGAATTTTTTAACCATCATGGTATTTATTATAGTGGAATTATAAGTGCGGTTTTTAAAAATATTACAGCAGGAGAAGTTGTAGCTGGGGGAAGTACAATTACACAGCAGCTTGCGAAGAATGTATTTCTGACACAAGATCGTACATTTTCTCGTAAAATAAAGGAATACTTTTTAACAAAAAAAATAGAACGTACTTATACAAAAGATGAAATTATTGAAATGTATATGAATCAAATTTATTTTGGGGAAGGTGCTTGGGGGATAAAGAGGGCAGCTAAATCTTATTTTGATAAAGAGGTAAAAGATTTATCAATTTCAGAAGCTGCAACGATTGCAGGCTTAATTAAAGCACCATCTGCATATTCACCTTATAAAAACTTTAACAAGTCAATTGAAAGACGTAATGTCGTATTAAGCTTAATGAAAGAGCAAGGGTATATTTCTGACGAACAGTATAATAAAGAAAAAGAGAGCGGTCTTGTATTAAAACGTGGTGTGGATGATAAATACAAGGGAAAATATTCTCAATATGTAGACTATATTGTTAGAGAAGCGATGGACAAATACGAATTAACACAAAATGAAATTTTAGCAGGTGGTTATCGTATTTATACTGAGCTTGATCCGAAAAAACAACAAGCTGTAGAAGATGTTGTGAATAATGATAGTTATTTCAAAGATAGTGGCTCAGATCAACTTATGCAAACAGGTGTAGTCCTTATAAATCCCAAAACAGGCGGTGTTCCAGCTTTAGTTGGGGGTAGAGGACCATATCAGTTTTTACAATTTAATCATGCTACGCAATTAAAAAGACAGCCAGGTTCAACATTAAAGCCTCTAGCTGTATATGTACCCGCTTTAGAACAAGGGTATGAAGTATACGATATATTAAAGGATGAACCATTTAATATTAAAGAATATAAACCACAAAATAGCGATCATACTTTTCACGGTGATGTGACAATGTATGAAGCTGTGGCAAAGTCGTACAATGTTTCGGCTGTTTGGCTATTGGAACAGATTGGATTAGATAAAGGATTGAAATCTTTAGAGCGATTTGGTATTCCATTAGTGCCAGAAGATCGTACGTATCCAATCGCTTTAGGCGGTATGCATGTAGGAACATCCCCATTTGTAATGGCTCAAGCGTATAGTACATTTGCAAATGATGGTGTTCAAGTGGAAGCTCATGCGATTAGAGAGATACAAAATGCGGAAGGTGAAACGATTGGAAAGTGGTATAAGAAAGAGACACGAGTGACAAGCGAGAAAATTTCTCAAAAGATGACATATTTATTAAAAGGCGTTGTCGAAAAGGGAACGGGTGAAAAGGCGAAAGTTAATAATGTTGATACGGCCGGTAAGACAGGAACTACTCAAATTGTAAATGGCCCAAGCACCGGCGCAAAGGATTCATGGTTTGTTGGATACACACCAGATTTGGTAGGTGCGATTTGGGTAGGATATGATAAAACAGATAGCGATCATTATGTTCCGGGTGGTAGTCAAATTACGACGACAATGTTCCGGGATATTATGAAAAAAGCGAACGCAAATCCAGCTCAAAAAGCATTTCAGTTATCGCTCATATCTGAGGCTGATTATAAAAAACAATTGACTACAATAGAAGAGGAAAAACGAAGAAAAGAAGAAGAGAAGAGAAGGAAAGAAGAGGAACAACAAAGAAAAAAAGAGCAACAAGAGTGGATTGATAAAGTGAAAGAATGGATTCCTTCATTTTGGTAAAAGAAAGAGGCGAATAATGAAATTCGCCTCTTTTTTGTATGAAAAACAAAATGAAACTTTAAACGATTGAAATTATCCCTTCTCCGTACTAGTTACTACTCGTTAAGTATAATGTTCGTATTGCCAAAGGATTGAGAATCGTATGTGACAATTATTTTTCCTTTACTAATAGGTTCGTAAGGTAATTCTTCTTCGTAATTACCATTATTTTCATTGTGGATAGAAAGTGTAATTTCATCGATTTTTTTATTTGTATACTGATCTTTAATCGTTTCAGCAATTTGAAGTAACGCTTCGGAACTAGAAGCTTTCGTAATAAGCATTCCCGTTATAACTTTCTTTTCATTTTTTGTTGCATTGGAATAAGGGATGTTGCTTTGTTTCGTATACAAAATTTTGTATGGAACAGTTTTTCTATCTGCTTTTGAAATAGTGGAATATTTTAGAGTTAAAAAAAATCCTACACATAAAATAATGCATACCATAAGAGCAATCCAAATGCGTATCGGTGACATAACTCTCATTTTTCATCCCTCTTTCATATCTTTGACTTCATTATTTATCATACAAAATGAGGATTAAGATAGAGTAAATTTGAGGTAAAGAAACGTAAAGAAGGAGCACTTATCCTCCCAAACAAGTGCTCCTTTTTATTAAAAGAGAGATTTAATAGACAATCAAAATCACATCTATTACTTATAAATGTGCTTAGTCCTCCCAAAATATTTTCGGAAATTGTGGTTAGTAAATTCGGAAGACAGATAGTGTCGCAGTTGTATCGCCCGCAGGTCCTTGAGCGCCTTGAGGTCCTTGAGCGCCTTGAGGCCCTTGAGCACCAGTAGTCCCCGTAGTTCCTCCGCCTAGGCAACCAAATCCATATTGAACTAGAATAGCTTGACCAAGAGCTTGAAGAAGTCTAACAAATTCTGTAAGTTCTGACTTAGGGATGTTAATATGGTTACATGCTCTTACTTCGCAACAATCATTACCATAAAATACTTTTCCTTTATTTTTATTGTTCATCTTTTCATTCTTTTCTTTCATAGAATCATCAGTCATTACTATATATTAAAATGAAATTTATACTAAATTCGTGATGGACAAATTACCATTTCTAAAAAAAATAAGAAATTGGCCCACCTACGAAAGAAATAAGTAAGATATAGAGAAAGGTTTATATAATGTAAAGAAGAAAAGTGCAACATAAAAAACTACATGCTAATTGTTGGGAGTGTTTAACAATTGGCATGTAGTTCGTGGATTAGTCCTTTATTTACATTGATTTAATTTTTCAAGGGTTGTTTTAGGTAAGATTGGAATTGAAATAGTGAAAGTTGTACCATCTTCATTACTAGTCATTTTTAATGTGCCGTTATGATTTTGGATGATTTTTTTTGTTACTGACAAGCCTAGTCCTGTTCCCGAATCCTTCGTTGAGAAGAATGGATCAAAGATATATTCTTGAATAGCTGGAGGAATACCAATTCCATTATCTGTGAAAGTAATCCGAATGAAGTTATTAAGGCGATAACTAGTAATTTGAATAGAAAGAGGTTTGTCGCCTTGAGCATCGACGGCATTTTGAAATAGATTTAAAAACACTTGAACAAGTTCATGTCGATCAATATTGACTAAAATATCATCTAATTCATTAGAGAAGTTATAATCAATTGAAATATTATGCAAGGAAACTTCACTAGCTAGTAACTGTTGAATATAGTCACGTAAAAATGTATTGATGGGAAACGGTTCTCTTGTAAATTCCCGTGTTTTTGAAATGGCTAAAAATTTTGTAATAATATTATTTGCACGATCTAATTCAGGGATAAGCAAGTTTTTAAATAACTCTTTATTTGATGGAGAAATGCTTTCTTGTAAAAATTGTAAGTATCCGCGTACTGTTGTAAGAGGATTTCGTACTTCGTGTGCAATTCCAGCTGCGATTCGCCCTGCTAACGAAAACTTCTCTGCATCACGTTCTGTATTTAAATAATGAAAGACACTAATAACTCTAAAAATCTCCCCGTTATAATCGCGAATAATTCGGTTATTTATAATGCCATAGTTTTTGTCTAAAACTTCTTCATTATATATTTCTGTTCCCGTTTTTAATGTTTCAATTGCTTTAATTTTTTCTTCCGGCAAGTTTAGTAATTGTTGAATCGGTTTTCCGATAATATGATTTCGTATTATACCGAAATCATCTGCAGCAACTTGATTACATAAAGTAATATTCCCTTTACTATCGATAAAGGTTACATGATGTGAAAAGGCATCAAAAATATGTACAAAGTGTTTTTCAAGTTGTTCAAATAAAAATAATGAATCACAAGTAAGTTGAAAATGAGCCTCTTTATTCTCTTTTGGTATTTCTTGAATGGAATGAGTCGTTCTAGTTTTCTTTATTCGTAAACCAATATGTGGATTTTTGTATGTGAAATGATGTGGTAATTGATTCACAAGTTCTTCATAAAAACGTACTTTATTTTCTAGTTCTTCAATTCGTTTTTCATGAGATACAGTAGCATCGTTTGGAAGCATAAATAAATAACCCCTCATTTTAAAAATTCTTCCATATAGTATATCATATTTTTATAAGGATACTCTTAAAGAAAAGGCTACATGATGCAAAGTGTTTGGAAAGTGAATTGAAGATGAAGTTAAAAGGGAGGGGTATATGTGCTGTTTATTGGAGTGACAGGATGGGGAGATCATGATTCTTTATACATAAATCCCTATGAAAATAGAAATAAATTACGAACATATAGCGAGTATTTTCCTATTGTGGAAGTGGATAGTTCATTTTACGCGATGCAACCTGCACGAAATTATATAAAATGGGCAATGGAAACGCCGAAAGATTTTTCTTTTGTCGTAAAAGCGTATCAAGGAATGACGGGACATATGAAAGGTGAAATTCCTTTTTCTACGTTCGATGAGATGTTTGATGTGTATAAACAGTCTATTCTTCCTTTAATAGAAGCTGATAAATTAAAAACAATTTTATTTCAATATCCACCATGGTTTGATTGCAAAAAGAAAAATGTAGATTTTCTTCGATATACGAAAGAAAAAATGGAAGGTTTACCATGTGCAATAGAATTTCGAAATCAAACATGGTTTTATCCAGAAATGAGAGATAAGACGTTACAGTTTCTAGAACAGGAGAAATGGATTCATACAATTTGTGATGAACCACAGGCTGGGATAGGTTCTGTGCCACTCGTGTTAGAGGTTACGAATTCAGACATGGCATTAATACGTTTTCACGGTCGAAATGTTCATGGTTGGCTTGATAAAGGGGAAAATTGGAGAGCGGTTCGCTGTTTATATCGCTACAACAATAAAGAACTGGAAGAATGGGTTGAACGACTAGAGCAATTAAAAAAGAAAACAAAGGATATATACGTACTGTTTAACAACAATTCAGGTGGGGATGCAGCAGATAATGCGAAACAGCTTATGAAAATGATGAATATTACATATGGTGAGCCGAAGCCGGAGCAATTAAATTTTTTTGAATGATAATAAACAAGAAAGGCACTGTACAAACAGGGGGAATGTACAGTGCCTTTCTATATGAAAAAGAGGGGTAACAATGTTACTGAGCGTTTGGTTGATTCATCAATTGTTGGCTTCACAATAAATGATAATGGTTATCATTATCATTGTCAATGGTTTTTCTAAAAATATATAAAAAACTTTATATATTTTAAATAGAGATAAAAAAAGAACAGCGATTAATGCTGTTCTTTTCCATTGACGAATTGTTGTAAATCAAAAGGAGTTATCGCTTGGATAAATTCTTTTGAGATAAGTGTTTGAACGAGAGTGCTCTCAGAGATAGAAGCACCTGTCTTCTTTTCATAAGCTTGTTTTAATAAATCAAGTTTTTCAGCCGTTTCTTTTGGTAATTCAATTGTAAGTGTGTTCATAATTTCTCCCCCTTATTATTAGAGTACCACTACAGTATAGGAGAGACAAGAAAAGAGAATACGAAATATAAAAAAGGTTACCAAATTTTAAAATGGTAACCTTTTTTATGTATAAGAGTTATTAAGCAATACCGATATACTTTAAAGTTTTTGATGGAGTACTGTGATCAAAGAAGTGTTGTAAAAACGCAATATCAACACCTGATTTGTATGCACAATAACCCCAAGTTTTTCGAAGTGTATGTGAGCTAATCCCTTCTAATCCAACTTCTTTTGCGGCTTTGTTTAAAATGTACCATGCATGTTGTCTCGTAATAGATTTTGTTCCTTTTTGAGATTTTAACAATGGTTCATTACGTTTCCAAGTTTTACGTTCTTTCATGTAGTCTTCGATTGCGTGCTGTAAGTCTTCATTTACAGCAAACCATTTATGTTTCTTCACTTTTTCATTGTAAAATAAAATGGAATGGCGAACATTTTCATTTTCATCGATTACATCACTAACTTTTAATTGTAAGATTTCACTTACTTTTAAGCCAGAATTTACAGCTAATACGAATAATAAGCCATCACGTTTCGAAGATTGTAAAAGTATATTTTTGATAGTTTCTAATTGTTTTTCATTTTGAATAGGTTGTCCTGCTTGTTTCATTTCACGCACTCTCCTCTTTTATATGTGTAAAGGAAAGGATTAACTTGTTTCTTACTATAAAGGGAGAGTGTGAATTTCATGTGAACTCCTAGTGAAATTAAGACAAATTATTTGACTTCTTTTACTTTTTGTAAATTGAAATAGAATACAACACTGTTAGTCGTATTATACACACCATACTCGGCATGATGGAGGTCTAAGATGTTTTTTACAATAGATAATCCGAGACCGGTACCTCCGGTGTGACGGCTACGTGATGCATCTAGACGATAGAAGCGATCCCAAATTTTTTCAAGACTTTCTTCAGGGATAGGGTTTCCTGTATTCTCGATTTCGACTTTTACGGTATCTTCTGCTTCTATAATGGAGACTTGTATTTTTTCTCCCTCTGGCGTATAACGGATTGCATTACTTAGTAAGTTCACAACTACTTGTTCAATGCGACTGCGATTTGCTTTAACAAGTATAGAAGGGTCTGCATCGATGTTCACTTGTAAATGTTTTTCTTCCATGCTAAATAATAATTTTGTGTAGACTTGTTGCGTTAATTCACCGATTGAGAACGTCGTCATATCTAGTTTGTAAGTACCAGATTCCAACTTTGCTAATTCTAACATTTCAACAATCAGCCTGTTCATATTTTCTGTTTCTTCTAAAATAACATCAGTATAATACGAAGTATCCTTACTAACACCATCTTTAATTCCTTCTGCAAAACTTCTAATTACACTTAGCGGTGTTTTTAATTCGTGTGATACGCCAGAAATGAATTCTTTTCTTGTTTTTTCTAATTGACGTTCACGTTCAATATCTTGTTGTAACTTTGTATTAGCAACATTTAATCGATCGATTCGATCTTTTAAATTTACAGATAATGTATTGATACTGCCAGAAAGCCCGCCAATTTCATCGTCAGCTGTAACAGGTAATTTCTCGCTGAAATCAAAATTAGCCATTTTTTTTGTAACACGATTTATTTTAATTAATGGCTTAACAATGATTTTTGAGTAGTAGAAGGATAACAAAATAATTACGAGAAACACGATGATTAAGGCATAGACATAATAATCTTTTAAAACGAGCATCGCTTCATTAACAGGCTGCAAAGATGCTATCGCAAAAGCGTATTCTGTAATCCTTCCATTTTCTATAATCGGTTTTACAAAGATACTATTTTTTATATTTTCTCCGCCATCTAATATGAAAGTACTTAATTGGTTCGAGTTAGAAGTTCCCTCTCTAATCATATCTGCAAAATATTGAACGGCTTGTAATGTTTCAATATCATTTGCAAGACGAACCTCAGCTTTGGATGGGAGCTGTAACTTAGTTATAACACCTGTAAAGACGATTCGAGTTGTAGATTTGTATCGGCTTGCAAGTCTGTTCTTAGAAGGGTTACCATTAATTGACTGAAAATCCGAATAGAAATGTTCGTTCTGCCATTGATTATAATTCGTCCCTAATTTTTGTGGTGTGATTATATTATTCTCTTGTACGACTCCATCAACATTGATTATTACATCTTTTTTTAAACCTAAATTTTCGAATTTATTATATTCTTCTGGTGTTAAAAGATTATTGAGTGGAATGGAATACTGTTTATTATTGTTGGGATTAAATACATCGATATAGTAATTGTTATCACTTTTAATAATACCGTTAGAGTCCAAAAACTGCATATCGGCATTTGTTTTATCATGAAATTCTTGTTTTAGTTTTCTAACCTGCTCATAATTTTTATCACTTTTATCATAATTATCTACGAATTTTTCAAAAGCAGTTTGGACTGTTTTTACTTTCTTATTAATATAAAATTTCTCTAAAAATAGAGATTGTCCTAGGAAAAAAAGTAGGAATATGATTGTAAATAAAGTGGATGTTAATAAAAATAGTTTAAAGACGATACTTCTGTTTTTCACTACGTCACCTCTTATGAGAAATACTGTAAATGATTTCTTTATCCCGCTTTAACGGGCAATAAGACTCCCACTTCAAAATTCGGCGAATACAAGGGAGTTAAGTGGGAAAACAATTGCCCGTAAAATCCGATTGGTTCAACTAATAATCAGTGGGGGATGGAAAAAACCTCCACTGATTAAAGTTTCACTTTATTATAACAAACGTTACAAGAAAGTAGAGGGGAGAAATCTGTCTCTTTATAAAGTAGTTATTTATAAAAAGTCACATAAAAAGAACTCGCCAGACGTATGACAAGTTCTTTAGTGTATTATTGTTGAATTGCTGCATCTAAAGCGATTTCAATCATTTCGTTAAATGTAGTTTGACGCTCTTCAGATGTTGTTTCTTCGCCAGTGAAGATGTGATCGCTAACTGTTAATACAGATAATGCATTTACACCGTATTTCGCTGCTAATGTGTAAAGAGCAGTTGTTTCCATTTCTACTGCTAATACACCGTAATCTCCAAGTTTTTTAACCATGTCCATGCTTTCACGATAAAACACATCTGCTGTTAAAACGTTACCGACACGAACGTGTAATCCTTTTTCAGTTCCAGCATCATAAGCTTTCTTTAAAAGGTCAAAGTTTGCAGCTGGTGCAAAATCAAATCCTGGGAATGTTAAACGGTTCATATTAGAATCAGTACAAGCCGTCATTGCGATAATAACATCACGAACTTTTACATCTTTTTGAATTGCACCGCAAGTTCCAACGCGAATTAAATTTTTAACTCCGTAGCTTTGGATTAATTCGTTTACATAAATAGAAATAGAAGGAACACCCATACCTGTACCTTGAACAGATACACGTTTTCCTTTATAAGTTCCAGTAAAACCTAACATACCACGCACATTATTATAGCAAGTAACGTCCTCTAGAAATGTTTCAGCGATATATTTTGCACGTAATGGATCACCAGGTAATAGAATAGATTCAGCGATTTCGCCTTGTTTTGCTTCGATATGTACACTCATAAAAAAGTCCTCCTTATAATGTATTGATAGAAATCAATATCATTTGCATTATACACTACGAATCCTTTCAATTAAAATCTTTTTATTATTTGTAATATGTGCAAAATAGGAGGATTTCATAAATCATAATCTAGAATATATATCTTAAGAAGTTTTGTATGAATAGAGACAATAAAAATGGTAGGTGATGTTTTGAAAAATCTTGTCATCGGGCTTATTGCGTTAGTACTTATTGTGGCAGGAGGATTTTACATAAAAAAATATCAAGAAAACGAAGAGACTGTAGGAGATGTTCAGGAAGTAAAGTGGGATGTTTCAAATGGAAAGGGAAATGAGAAAGTAGATATTGTATTTCAGTTGTTAAACAACAAGAATAATGAAATTCGTGGTGTAAATGATCAAATGCGGGCAGTGATTGTAGATGGACAGTTAAAAAACATACAACAAATTAAACCCACATTTGCAGGGAACGGGTCATATAAGTTATCTTCCAAAATAGCGAAAGACGAAGAATATACAATATTTTTATACGAAGATAAAAATAAGTCCGTAGAGTCATTCGCTAGGAAGAATTTTGGTAGAACGAAAGAGGAGAACAATAAGAAAAAAGTGAAATTTCCAATCGACAGTGTACTTACAAAAAAAATAGGAGAGTATGAAGTTTCTCTTTTATTTGGCGCATTACATCCGAATGAACCAGTTACGTTAACATTTCAGTTTCAAGCGAAAAAGGGTGAAAAATTGAAATTGCATTCAGAGAGAGGAGAAGTAGAGTCACTCTATATAGTGGATGAAACGAAGGAGAATTTTTTATACGCTATGCCTGTAGATACGGATGAACAATTACAATACCGAATTACATTTCCTGCCGAGGGCACGTATAAAATGTGGGGGAATTTCTATATAAATGGTAAGAAGTATGAAAAAGAATTTATTGTACAAGTTCAAAAAAGAAAAAACAGCTAAGAATTTAGCTGTTTTTTCTTTTTCCTATTAATTTTGTTACAGAGAGCATTGTAATTGGTAAAGAATGATTCTTCCTAAATGCTAAATATTTACCGCTCCATGCTGGTTTATATTTTTCTTTAAAATGTCGTAATCCGCTGAAACTATACGTATAACGAACGTTATTAAAGATTGCAGCAGCCACTCGTTCAGACCAGAAAGACTGTGTGGATAAACCAACATTTGAAAGTGGTGCCATACCGATATTAAAGGAGTGGTATTCATTTTCTTTTGCCCACTGGAATAAGTGGATGAAAATTGCGTCCATAATGCCGCTAGGCGCATCTGGATAATATCGCATTAAATCGACAGATAATGATCCGTTTTGATATACAGGCATGAATGTTGTGAATGCAATGATTTTTCCATCCGAATCAGATAATGTTGCGATAGGAGCGCGACTAATATATTCACGATCGAAGTATCCGAGTGAAAAACCTTTCTCTTTTTTTCCACCAAGCCATGCATCTGAAACTTTTCTTAACTCTTCATATAATTCGTCGGAGAAAGGTGGCTCATGAATAGAGAATGTATAGCCTTCTCTTTCAAAACGGTTGAAAGTAGCTCGCATGCCAGCGCGTTTCTTTCCTGTTATTGTAAAGGTATTTAAATCAACAACAGCTTCTTCACCAAGCTTAAAGAAGTTATAACCAAAATCGTGGTATAAACTCATCCATTTACTTTCAATTTGATAGAATACACAAATGTATCCAAATCGATCAGCCTCAGCTAAAAACTCTTGCAATACAGTACGATAGGAGGAAGGGTCCCCAATTGGATCACCTAGTACAATAAGTCGTTTTCCAGTTATTGAGAAGAGAATGAGTGCTTTTCCATCACTACTGAAAAAGAACTGTTTATCTCCTAAAAAACCTAAATGACTAAGTACATTTCCACCATGTTCATCTAAGAAGTTTTGTAATCGTTTATCATTAGCTGGTTGCCCGGGAAATTCATTTCGATAACGATTTGCAATGAGTGAACCAATTAGTAAAAAAGTAGGAACAAAAAAGGCAGCTGCTAATGCACTTCGTTTCACTTGTGTAATATTACGAACGACAAAATCAGGTTTGAAAGCTTCTTTTGCACCTGCAAATAAAATACCTAAGTTTTTATATAAATATAACGTTACAAGTAGGAATATAAAAACTTTTACGATATCGGAAAGTGAGACTTCCATTTTCTCACGTACAAACCTTTTACGAAGCATATACAATACAGCGAGTACGATTAATAAAATAAAAGTTTCTTCAACATCAATTCCTTTTAGTGTGTTAAAAATAGCCGCTCCGATTAAAGAAACAATCGTCATATAATAAGAACGTTTTGTTCCGTAATATATCCCCCGCGAAAGAATGAGGAGGAGAATACCGAATGTTAGCGATAAGCTAAAAGAAAATTGAATAAGATGTTTTGGAGCTAGAATATGTAAGGCGTGTGCCCGATTTATACTTGTCGGTAGAATGGTTGATAAAATAACCATTAAGCCAGCAAATACTGTTAAAGCAGCAGATGCCCAAGAACCTAACTTTCCTAGAAAGTCACGCTGCAAAGTCCATATAACACCAGTTGTCTCTAATGCAGGCGCAATAAAAGGTTTATCTTCAAACTTTTTAATGGCTACTCCTGTCATTTCAAAAGCTGCAAAAATGAGACCAAGGCAGAAGGGCAAGATGTAATAGACGAGACGATATAATAACATAGCAGGGAGTAAAACACCTGTATCGATGCCGTATTGCCCAAGCCCAGTTAAGAAGACAAGATCAAATGATCCAAGGCCACCAGGAACAAGACTAACGACACCAGCTAAAGCAGCAATAACATATACGCCTAAAAACTTTTGGAATTCGATTTCAATGCCAAATAATAGTAATATGACGTACATAACAATACCAGCAGATACCCATTCGACTAATGAAACTAATGAGTATAAAACAGTTGGGTTTTTCTCCTCTTCTTCTTCTTGTTCCTCTGTTTGCGTCGCTTTTCTATTTTTTAATTTAGAAAATCCGATATATATAGGGACGAAAAGAGCGAAGAAGATAAGAACAGGCCATAGCCATGGTTTTTCATGCAAAATAAATCTCGTGTCTAATATTCCGATGAGACCAAGAAATGAAAGAATGGCTAATCCATTAATAAAGGCAGTTGTCATCCAAGCGATACTTTTAATAAGTTTTCCATTTTCTTTTATATATGGACGATAAAGCATTGTGCGTACGCCGGCTCCAACAAGACCACCAAACCCGATAAATCCATTTAAAGTATTAGCAATCCACGAGATACGGAAAATCTTTTGGACAGGGATATCAGCTTTTAAGTAACGAAGCATAACATAGTCATAAAAGAACATTGTTGATACAGCGAATGCACCAAGTGTAATTGCTAAAAAGACTCCTCCAGTTGGAATGTTTTTAATTGTATCAATCGCTTCTAAAAAAGAAATGCCCGCTAATTCTTTTTTTGCTTGAAAGAATACAATTGTTAATACAACAAATGGGAAGACAATTTTCCCGATTTGTAAGAAACGTTTCCATGAAAACGACATAAATACAACTCTCCTTGTATAAGAAAACTGAGACAATAATATTATTATGACAAACTTCAAGAAAAATAAAAAGGTAAATTCCTGTATAGGCGAGCTATTTTTTATATAGGTATATTTAAAAGAATATTTTGTTTATCAGAAAATTAAGTTAGAATAAGATGAAAGAAGGAGGAGGGGAGTATATGATTATAAAAGGTTATGTAGGATATGAGTTAGAAAAAGCGAAACCTAATACATCAGAAGATTTTTTTAACAGATCTGAAGTGACATATATATTAAATGGTAAAGAGAAAACTTTTTCGGTTTTATACGTTCGATATTTTGAAGAAGTTTTACAAGAAATTACTCCTTTTGAAGGAAATCCAGTGTATAAAGTAGAAGAACAAAACATATATTTGCGTGATATTGTAGCGATATGTTGTTTAGTGAAAGATAAGGAGCTTCGTGCGCAAAAACGTTTGTATTTAAATAATATGGAAGAATTTCAACAATATTTTGATGAGGGAACGGTGTCGAAAGTACAAGAAATATTGGCTGAATTACATAAAAATAAAAGAGTAGAAATAGCGTGAAATGGCAAAGGAGAGAGAAAAATGTCTAATTTGATGGTTGAAAATCAAACAGAACAAGTTTCTATATTTTTAGAAGATGCTATTAATTTGATAACCAATTATGTAAATTATCATACGTTACCTTCTTTATTAGAGGAAACACCAGCAGGGAATGAGCAATATTATAAAGGGGTATTAGCATCAATGAGACGACTTCTCGTTTTTTGCGAAGAAGGACAGGATGCATGTTTTGTTTTGTTGAATAGCCAGCCATTTCGAAAAACAGCAGCTGAAAAAATTTTATATAAGATTTACCATCAAGTAATTGCAGAGTTTTTTTCACCGAAGAGTGATCATTGGTATGAAAATAGTCGGTCTGCATATACAGGGAAAAATTCTATCGTTTTTCAACAAACACCACCTGCATCTTTGGAGCAAGTGATGAAGAGTTTAGAAGGTAAATTTCAATTGATGCGTGAAGAACTAGAATATTATGAGACGGATTATCAGACAAAGATGTTACACAAATATTGATTGAGGAAAAGAAGCTAAGGTGACTTAGCTTCTTTTCCTTTTGTACAGTTATATAAGGGATTTTCATTGAATATAGTTAAGTGGATAGCATTAGGGAGGTGCAACATGAATCAGCAAGGTGTATTTACAGATTACTTTCATGAAGTAGAAAATTGGTGTGAAAGTGTTCTTCACGTATTAGATAGCCGCGCAATGGAAGTGTATGATGTCCATATGCTTGCTTATAAAATTCAGACGTTATTAGAGCGTATGAAAGAGCATGAGTATGAAACAGATGCAGAGTTTATGTATGAAATAAGCGATGATGTAGAACACATTCAGCATCACTTGCAGGAAGTATTTATGCAAGAAGAAGAGGAATATGAATTATATGAAAGAGGGGATAGTGAACGAGCTGTCCCAATTGGAGGACATACACTCCCGCCATTACCTTATCCGTATAATGCATTAGAACCGTATATTTCTAAAGAAATTATGATGTTACATCATGATAAACATCATCGGAGTTACGTGGAAGGGTTAAATAAAGCAGAGAAGATGATGGAAGAAGCGAGAAAAACAAATAAATTTGATTTAATTAAGCATTGGGAAAGGGAAGCGGCTTTTCATGGGTCAGGTCATTACTTACACACGATATTTTGGAATAACATGAAAAAAGACGGTGGTGGAAGTCCAAGAGGAGCTTTTTCACAACAAATTGAACAAGATTTTGGGAGCTTTTTACGTTTCCAAAAACATTTTACAGAAGCGGCCTCTAAAGTAGAAGGTTCAGGCTGGGCAATTCTCGTTTGGGTACCCCGGTCTGGAAGGTTAGAAATTTTGCAAAGTACACTTCATCAATTATTTACACAATGGGATACGATACCGCTCCTTGTACTAGATGTCTGGGAACATGCGTATTATTTACAATACCAAAATCGAAAAGATGAATATATTAAAAACTGGTGGAATGTTGTAAATTGGCCTGATGTAGAAAAAAGGTTTGAAACTGCGAAACAAATTGAATGGACACCATATTAGACGCAAATTCTCTGCGTCTTTTTTAATGGAAGTAGAAGGAAGATTTCGTTCATATTTTAAAAGGCCAAGCATACACTTGTACAAAAAGTGCCAAAAGGACGTGGGGGGAAATATGAGACGAATTTGTGTAATCATTACGCTTCTTATGATGTATGCAAGCGTTATGCCGATTCCTACATATGCAAAGATGAACAGCAATGTCAGTGCTCGAAATGCTGTATTAATGGAGCAACAGTCTGGTCGTGTATTATACGGAAAAGCAGAACATGAGCCTCAAAAAATTGCTAGTATAACAAAAATTATGACCGCTTTATTAGCTGCTGAATCAGGGAAGATGAAAGAAATGGTATCAGTTAGTAATGAAGCGGTGAGGGTGGAAGGATCGGCAATCTATTTAAAGCCTGGACAAAAAGTGAAGTTAGAAGATTTAGTATACGGACTCATGCTTAGATCTGGTAATGACGCAGCGCAAGTAATTGCTGAAAGTGTGGGTGGGAGTATAGATGGATTCGTATATTTAATGAATCAAAAAGCGAAAGAAATTGGAATGAAAGATACGCACTTCTCAAACCCTCATGGCTTAGATGGAGATGGATCACATTATTCGTCTGCTTACGATATGGCATTATTAACGAAATATGCAATGGGAAACGAGACATTTAAGAAAATCTTTGGAACCAAAACATATAAATCAGATTCTTGGGATTACCCGTGGAAAAATAAACATAAGCTGGTAACGTCTTATTATGAATTTGCAACAGGAGGAAAAACAGGCTTTACGAAGAAAGCTGGGCGAACGCTTGTGACAACGGCATCAAAAGATGGACTAGATTTAATTGTCGTAACTTTGAGTGCCTCTAGTGATTGGGATGATCATATGAATTTGTTTGATAAAGGTTTTGAACGTTTCAAACAAACGAAAGTTTTAGGACAAGGAGCAATTGCTGAAATAAATGAAAAGAAGTATGCCAACCATGTTTATACGAAAAATAGTTTTTCGGTACCGTTAACTGAAGAAGAAAAAAAGAACGTAGTATTAAAAGTTGAACTCCATAAAAGTATAAAACTTACGGATGGAGTAAAGGTTGGGAAGACAGACATTTATGTTGGTAATGAAAAAGTTGGAGAACGGAATTTATTTTATAGTAAACGGAAGTTAGTAGCTACAACGGGACTTTACTGGAATAATGTGAAAGAAATTTTTTCTTACATGATAGGTGTTGGGAACGATGGTTAATCTCGTATGGGTAGCGATGGCTGTCATTGGGATTGTATACGCCATGATAAATGGCACGATGGAAGAAGTGAATAAAGCTGTATTTGACGGAGCAAAAGATGCGGTAACGATTTGTATAGGACTTATTAGTGTTTTAGTATTTTGGCTCGGTTTAATGAAAATTGCAGAGGAAGCCGGATTGTTAAAAAAATTAGTTACACTTTTTATGCCGATAGTAAAAAGGTTGTTTCCAGAAATACCAAAGGATCATCCGTCCATGGGATTTATTCTATCAAATATGATGGCAAACTTTTTTGGTCTAGGTAATGCAGCAACCCCTCTTGGTATTAAAGCGATGGAACAACTGAAAGAGTTAAATGGAGGACAGGATTCGGCGAGCCGTTCTATGGTGACGTTTCTAGCATTAAATACATCAGCCATTACATTAATTCCTACGACAGTCATTTCCATTCGAATGACGTATGAATCAGCGAATCCTACTGAAATTGTTGGGGTAACATTTATTGCACAAGTACTTTCTATGATTGGAGCAATTTGGATTGACCGCTATTTTTACCGAAGAAGGAGTAGAAAGGGGCGGAAAAAATGAGTATTGTAAATACAATTTCCTTATGGGTAATTCCTTGTGTAATTGGTTTTATCCTTTTATATGGCACAATAAAGAAAGTACCGACGTATGAATCGTTCGTTGAGGGAGGAAAAGAAGGGATTCAAATTGCAATTTCCATCTTACCGTTTATGGTTGGAATGCTTGTGTCTATTTCTATATTCCGGTCTTCAGGTGCGTTAGATGCAATGATATCGGTAATGAAGCCAATGTTAGATTTGATCCATGTTCCAGCAGAAATTGTTCCACTAGCACTTATACGCCCTATTTCAGGCTCTGCTGGTTTAAGTATTACGACCGATTTAATTGCCACATATGGGCCAGATTCGTTTATTGGGAGATTGGCTTCTACGATGCAGGGGAGCACAGATACGACTTTCTATATTTTAACTGTATATTTTGGAGCGGTCGGGATTAGAAAAATGGGTGATGCACTAAAAGTAGGACTTTTTGCAGATTTAATCGGGATTATATGCTCAATTGTGTTCGTTTCTTTATTGTTTCAGTAATACTATTCATTTTTTACGCTATTTCGCTTATAATACGTATACGACCACTATTAAGGTGTAGCTTAATAGTGGTTTTTTTATGTGGTATTTTTGACAAAATGATGAACTTTTATTGTGAGAAATATGAAAAATATGGACAATAATAAAGGGTAAAAACATGATTTGACCTTTATATGTTTATTATCATCGCTATGTTGTTTAAGTAAGATGAAGCGAATAGCCGTAAAGCGTATGCGGTTGCCAAGTCTTTCTAATGTAAGGTAAGATAAATTCGAGGTGAAAAAAAGAAATGGAACGATTACAAAAAGTGATTGCGCAAGCAGGTATTGCATCGAGAAGAAAGGCTGAGGAATTAATTCAGCAAGGAAAAGTGAAAGTTAATGGGAAAATAGTGAAAGAGTTAGGGACAAAAGTAACTCCTCAAGATAAAGTAGAAGTAAATAACATCCCTCTTGAAAAAGAAGAACCTGTTTATTTTTTACTATATAAACCAACTGGCGTAATTTCAAGTGTATCAGACGATAAAGGAAGAAGTGTTGTAACGGACTTTTTCCCGGAAATTACACAACGTTTATTCCCAATCGGACGCTTAGATTATGATACGTCTGGCGTATTATTAATGACAAACGATGGGGACTTCGCAAACGTATTAATGCATCCTAGATATAAAGTTGAAAAAACATATGTTGCAAAAATAAAAGGGCCATTAACAGGTGAGAAAATTCGCATGTTAGAACGCGGTGTTACGTTAGAAGACGGTAAAACAGCACCAGCACGTGTGAAAATTATTTCTTGGGACAAGCGTAAAGAGATGGCTATTGTACAATTAACAATTCATGAAGGACGTAATCGTCAAGTACGTCGTATGTTTGAAGCGTTAGACTGTAAAGTAGTGAAATTAAAACGTGAACGTTATGCTTTCTTAGAAGTAGGAAGCCTGCGACCTGGTGATGCGAGAGAATTGACACCACATGAGGTGAAACAATTACGCGCGCTTGCTTCTACAAAGCCAAGATAAGCTATAGAGTTAAAAATTCACCAGTGGAGTGCTCTGCTGGTGATTTATTCAATACAACATTTACAGAAGATAATACATAACATTTATCGAGGAGAGGAGAAGTAATATGAAGAAAAATCGCTTATTATTTCGCGTTATTATTCTACTCATTTTATGTGGTGCTGTAGGATTTACCCTTTATCAAGGATTCTTTGCTAATAAAGAGAAAATGCAAATCGGAAAAGAAGCACCTAACTTTGTTGTGACGGATTTAGAAGGGAAGAAAATTGAACTAAAAGATTTAAAGGGAAAAGGTGTATTTTTAAACTTTTGGGGCACGTGGTGTAAACCTTGTGAAAAAGAAATGCCTTATATGAATGAATTATATCCAAAGTATAAAGAAAAAGGTGTTGAAATCATAGCGTTAGATGCAGATGAAACGGATATTGCAGTAAAGAACTTTGTGAACCAGTATGGTTTGAAATTCCCAGTTGCCATTGATAAAGGACAAAAGATTATAGGAACATATGGAGTAGGTCCATTACCGACAAGCTTTTTGATTGATAAAGATGGAAAAGTAGTGGAGCAAATTATAGGTGAACAAACGAAAGAACAGTTAGAAGGGTATTTAAAGAAAATTACTCCGTAATAAAGAAAGCCTTTACATAAGGGGTGCGTGTCTATAGTGCCTCTGGTTTAAAAATTCTGAGTATTGCGGTAACTTGAGGTTAGAATATACAATAGTACATATAGATACAGGGGCGGTGAGAGTGTTGAAAGAAATTAAATGTGAATGTGGACATGTTAATCCGATAGGAACCGTTTTTTGTGAAGCTTGCGGGAAACCATTTGAAAGCAATGAAAATACAAAACTATTGGATATGCGCTATGAGGGGAGTGCACGGAGATCTCTCACGCAGACAAAAACGATAATCGATAAAATTTGGAGCTTTTTCTCTTCTGTAAAAGTGGGTGTATGGCTAATCGTAATAACTTTAGCTGCATCAGCGATAGGAACTATTTTTCCGCAAGAAATGTACATAACTCCAGGGATTGCACCAGCTGAATATTATAAACAAGAATACGGATTTTTAGGACAATTATACTATCAATTAGGGTTTAATAATTTATACGGTTCATGGTGGTATATGATTTTGATTGCTTCTATCGGTATTTCACTTGTGATATGTAGTTTAGACCGTGTTATTCCACTTTATAAAGCTTTAAAAAAGCAAGGCGTAAAAAGACATCCTAGCTTTTTAAAGAGACAGAGATTATATGGGACTGGTACACCGCAAGAAGGTGACCTGGAAAGAGTGCAAAAGAATTTAAAGAAAAGAAACTATAACGTGAAAGTGGAAGACGGAAACGTTTTAGCAGAAAAGGGACGCTTCTCGCGTTGGGGTCCATATGTAAATCATATCGGTCTTATTATCTTTTTATTCGGTGCGATGCTTCGTTTTTTACCGAGTATGTACGTAGACGAAGCACTTTGGTTACGTGACGGTGAAACGAAAGAGATACCAGGGACGGATGGACAATACTACTTAAAAAACGAGAAATTTATAAAAGAAGTTTATGATAAAAGTAAGGACAAGGAAGTTTTTGATGAAGCGATTAATCGTGTAGGCGATAAAATGATTGCGAAAAACTTCCAAACGAATGCCGTATTATATAAAGCAGTAGGAGAAAATATAGCAGGACAAAAACCGAAATTAGAAAAAGTAAAAGAAGCGGAAATTCGAGTGAATGAACCACTGAAATTTGATCAATTTGCAGTGTATCAAGTGGATTATAAAGAAAGTGAATTTAAAAGTATGTCCTTTAACTTACAAAATAAAGAAAATAATCAAAAGTGGGGACCGATTAAAGTAGATTTAACGAATCCTAAGGAAAAATATGATTTAGGAACTGGTTATTCTCTAGAACTATTAAGCTATTTTCCTGATTTTTATTTTGATGAGAATGGAAAACCAAATACGAAAACGAAATTACCAAACAATCCTGCATTTGTATTTAAAATGTTTACACCTGAAACACCAGATGGCGAAGTGAGTTTTGTTGGTATTCAGCAAAATATAGAACCAGATGGAAACAACAAATATAAAATGTCGTTTGCAGGTGTTGAAATGCAAAATGCAACAGCACTTACTGTAAGAAAAGATTTAACGCTTTGGATTCTCGGCATTGGAGGATTTATATTTATGGTTGGTGTCATTCAAGGTATGTATTGGAATCATCGCCGTATTTGGATACAACGTGTTAATGATGAATGGTGGATTGCAGGGCATACAAATAAAAATTGGTTCGGTTTAAAGAAAGATATTGAAAGAGTAATAGAAGGTACAACAATTCCACAGCCAAATGATAAAGTAATTGATAAAAAAATTAGTTAAGGTGGGGAAACGATATGGTGCAAATAAGTAGTAACTTTCTCTTTACCGCATTTATTTTATATTTAATTGCGACTCTATTTTTTGGAGGAGCCATTAAAGAAAAGGGTCATAAATGGGCAAATGTAGGAATAACGATTACAATTTTAGGGTTTATAGCACAAACAGTATATTTTGTTACAAGGTGGATTGCATCAGGGCATGCGCCAGTTAGTAACTTTTTTGAATTCGGTACATTTTTCGGCATGATGCTTGTAGGAGCATTTATTGTCATGTATTTTATGTACCGTGTAAGCATAATCGGACTATTTGCATTACCAGTTGCGCTTTTATTAATTGCCTATGCAAGTATGTTTCCGAGGGAAATATCTCCGCTTATTCCATCTTTAAAAAGTAATTGGTTACATATTCACGTGACGACGGCAGCAGCAGGACAAGCCATTTTAGCGATTAGTTTTATTACAGGCGTTATGTATTTATTGAAAAATGTAGATCAATCGACGAGAAGTAAACGTACATTTTGGCTAGAGACGGTAGTATTTACACTTGTTTGTACAGTTGGATTTATTGGAGTAACAACGGTATTTTCTAGTATGAAATATGAAGCGAAGTTTCAATGGATTGATAAAAATGAACAACAACTGGAAATGAAGTACAATCTTCCGGCTTTAGTTGGACCGCATGAAGGGAAGTTACTGACAGAAAATAAATTAGAACCGGCAGTTGAAGTTCCAGCAATTGTAAATGCAAAAAAATTAAATACTGTTATTTGGTCAGTGTTAGTTGGAACATTACTGTATATTGTATTAAGACTCGTTTTACGGAAGCGAGTATCGGCGGCACTTCAGCCGTTAGTAAAGAATACGAATAGTGATTTACTAGATGAAATCGGATATCGATCTATTGCAATTGGATTCCCAGTTTTCACATTAGGTGCATTAATTTTTGCGATGATTTGGGCTCAAATAGCGTGGACGCGCTTTTGGGGCTGGGATCCGAAAGAGGTTTGGGCACTTATAACGTGGCTCTTTTATGCTGCAGTACTACATTTACGATTATCTAAAGGGTGGCATGGAGAGAAATCAGCTTGGCTTGCAGTAATTGGTTTTGCAATCATTATGTTTAACTTTATTGTAGTAAACTTAATTATTGCCGGTTTACATTCATATGCATAGAGAAATAAAATAGGAGAGTGCATGTCACTTTCCTATTTTATTTTTGTCAACTTTTCTTCTTTTTTGAGAAAAACATGACAAAGTAGCGGTTGATTTTGTAAAATGATGTCGAGGACATTATATACAGTTCAAAAAAAATACATAGTTTTGGAAAAAAATTGAACAAAATTTATTATTCTTGTGAAGCATAATATGGGAAGTGAAACATTTAGAAGATTGCTTAAATAAACGAGAATAGCGCAACATAATAGTTAAAGAAGGGTAGGTGTGAACCGCTGAGGTGAGAGTACGCAGCGGGTAGAGATGGAAAATGAATCAAGAATTTTAATTGTAGATGATGAGGATCGTATTCGTCGTTTATTGAAAATGTACTTAGAAAGAGAACAATATACGATTGAAGAAGCAGATAATGGTGATACAGCTTTAGAAATGGCGTTGCAAAATGATTACGATTTAATCTTATTAGATCTTATGATGCCTGGTAAAGATGGCATTGAAGTATGTAAAGGGGTTCGTGAGAAGAAAGCGACACCAATTATTATGCTGACAGCAAAAGGTGAAGAAGTAAATAGAGTACAAGGATTTGAAGTTGGAACAGATGATTATATTGTAAAGCCGTTTAGTCCACGTGAGGTCGTGCTACGTGTGAAAGCGGTATTACGTCGTGCTGTACCAACAACATTCTTTACACAAGATACAACGACAAAAGATGTTACTGTATTCCCTCACTTAACAATTGATAACGATGCACACCGTGTTACTGCAGATGGCAATGAAGTAAACTTAACGCCGAAAGAATATGAGTTACTATTATTTTTAGCGAAAGCTCCTGATAAAGTATTCGATCGTGAGCAGCTGTTAAAAGAAGTATGGCAATATGAATTCTTCGGAGATTTACGTACAGTTGATACACATGTAAAGCGTTTACGTGAGAAGTTAAGCAAAAAATCACCAGATGCAGCGAAAATGATTGTTACTGTTTGGGGTGTAGGTTACAAATTTGAGGTTGTGAACGACTGATGCTTTGGAGAAGTGTAGTAGGGAAGTTATGGATGACCATATTACTTCTCGTTTCGTTTGTTCTTGGATTTGTTGCGATTTTACTTTCACAATTTTTTAGAACGTATTATGTTGATATGAGTGAAAATAGACTTCAAAAAGTCGCAACAAGTGTTACGGAATTAATTGAAGAAGGTGCCGATGTAAAAACGATTGAGAACATCGCGTACAAATTCTCTGATCCACTTTCAAGGATTATTATTGTAGAAGATGGCAAGGAAATCTCTTCTTCACCGAAACAAGAAGGGTTAGTCACCCTTACAATGGATAATTTAAAAGAAGATAAAGAATTAGCCGCTGTTTTTACGGACAAAAAAGAAATTAAGAACAACATTAGAAAAGCTTCTGATAGTAGAAAGAATAAAAGCACTGAAAATGATATTGTGATCGTTGGGAAACCAGTGCAATCAAAAAATCAAAGCGCAGTGTTCGTATATGAATCTTTACAAGTGCCAATAAAAGATATGGAGAGAACGACTGATTTCATTTTCTTAGCCGCTGGGATTGCGATTATATTAACAACTTTCTTTGCGTTCTTCTTATCTACTCGGATTACAGCACCGCTTCGTAAAATGCGTGAGGTTGCTTTTGAAGTGTCACGTGGGAAATTTGATGCGAAGGCTCCTATGGTATCTCAGGACGAAATTGGTGAGCTGGCAACGGCCTTAAATCAAATGGGTAAACAGTTGAAGTTTAATATGAATGCTTTGCAGCAAGAAAAAGAACAGTTAGCTAGTATTTTGAGTAGTATGGCAGATGGAGTTATTACGTTAAATCAAGAAGGTGAAGTCGTAGTTATTAATCCACCGGCTGAACATTTCTTACAAGTTTGGCAAGAAGAAAAAGAGATAGAGTTAAGTAAAAAATTACCTTCTGAACTTGTGGAACTATTCCATCTCGTTGTAGAAAGCGAGCAACAACAAGTTGTTGAAATTAATTTACAAAAAGGGAACTATGTAGTTCTTATGACACCACTTTACAATCAAACGAAAATTCGTGGGGCTGTAGCGGTACTGCGAGATATGACGGAAGAACGTCGTCTTGAGAAAATGCGTCAAGACTTTATTGCGAATGTATCACATGAACTTCGTACACCGATGGTCATGCTGCAAGGGTATAGTGAAGCGATTTTAGATGATATTGTGCAAACGAAAGAGGAAATAGATGAGTTTGTTCAAATCATTTATGATGAATCCGTTCGTTTAGGTAAACTTGTAAATGAATTGTTAGATTTAGCTCGTATGGAAAGCGGTCACGTAGAGTTACATATTGGTGAAGTGGACATACATCCGTTTGTGGAAAAAATTGGTCGTAAATTCCAAGGGATTGCAAAGGATAAAGAAGTTGAACTAACAGTTGATTTCCGGAATCAGATTGAAGAATATGCGTTTGATGCAGATCGGATGGAACAAGTGTTGACGAACTTGATTGATAACGCAATTCGTCATACGAATGCGGGTGGACATGTAACGCTTGTAATTGATACGAAAAATAATGGCCTCATTTTTGAAGTACAAGATTCGGGTGTAGGCATTCCAGAAGAGGATATTCCATTTTTATTTGATCGTTTCTATAAAGCTGATAAAGCAAGAACACGTGGGAAAAAGGGTGGCACAGGACTCGGGCTTGCAATTGCGAAAAATATTGTTCAAGGCCATGACGGTAAAATTTCTGTATCAAGTGTTGTTGGAGAAGGAACTACATTCTCTGTATATTTACCGAATCGTATAATTTAGATATGCTTTTTTAAAGTTGATAATGAATAAAGTTCTGCTGTTTTTTATTTTTTTGTAAACTCAATTAAATAAAGAATGGTAGAACTTTTTTCTATCTTGGTCGAATCAAGAATAACAAGAGAGGGTGCTGTGAAGAAATGAAATTATATACAAAAACAGGAGATAAAGGAACGACAAGTGTAATAGGTGGCAGGGTTGATAAAGATGATATCCGTGTGGAAGCGTATGGAACAATAGACGAGGCAAATTCTCATATTGGATATGCAATGACTAAGGTTCAAGGCGGGGCTTTTAGAGATATTTACAATGAGCTCGAAAATATTCAACATGAACTATTTGATTGCGGAGGAGACTTGGCAATAGTGGAACAAAAAATTCCTTATAAAGTGACAATTGAGATGGTTGAAAGTTTAGAAAGAAAGATTGATTTATATATAGAAGAAGCCCCGCCATTAGAACGCTTTATTTTGCCAGGTGGTAGCGAGGCGGCGGCTATTATTCATATTGCACGTACTGTTGTAAGGAGAGCAGAACGCTCTATAGTATCATTGCAAAAAGAAGTGAAAATAAATGAAGTTGTCTTAAAGTATGTAAATAGATTATCTGATTATTTGTTTGCGATAGCTCGAGTAATAAATGCCCGATTACAAGTGAAAGATGTGGAGTATAACCGTAGTGCATTAGTTTTTCGTGATAAGAAAGAGAAGGAAGTGGAGTAATTCACTTTCTTTTTTTGTATACTTTTTTCTGTAATATACCAAAATAGAGAAGGTATGGTGGTAATTAGAAAACGGAGGATGTATATGAAAGTTTTAAAATGCGGCGTCATGTTATTGAGTATGCTGTTTGTATCTCAATTACATGTTTATGCAGAAGAAAATCGATGGACATGGCCTGTTGAAGGTCAGATAAGTGATTATTTTGGGACAAGGCATGGAAAACACTATGGTATTGATGTAGCTGCGCCGATTGGAACGCCTGTGGCAGCTATTCAAGATGGTAGGGTAACGAAGTCTTATTATTCAAGTAGTTATGGAAATGTTGTATTTATTAAACACGGAGAATATGAGGCTGTATATGCACATTTAAATAAGAGATATGTGGGGCAAGGAGATTATATTTCCAAAGGAGAAAAAATTGGAGAAGTAGGGAACACGGGAGAATCGCGAGGTGCACACTTACATCTAGAACTTCATCAAGGAAGATGGACGATGGCGAAAAAGAATGCGATGAACCCATTGCTTGTTTTAAATGAACAAAGAAATGAAGTTGTTTCTTCATCATTATATGTCGTACAAAAAGGGGATACTTTAGTTAGTATTGCACGGAAATTTAGTATGACACTTAAGGAAATTAAAGAAAAAAATGGATTGCAGCAAGAGCTAATTTATCCTAATCAACAATTATATGTTAAGTGAAGGAAACATTTCAAAAATTAAACTTTGAACAAATTTATGTTCTTCTTAAATAAGGTTCAATGTAAATGAAATTATATGGGCGCTTTTGCTAGAACTATTGAGTGAATTAGAGCATCTATATCTAAAAGAAAACCGTCCCAAAATTTATTTTGGGACGGCTTCTTTTACCAAAAAATAAAGACACATATAAATCCAGAAATAGCTAAATAGCTATATAAGTAAAAAACTTTTGTTCTTGTTTTCTCTTTTGTTCGAAACAGTACGATAGTTGGTTCAATTAAACCGATTGTCAAACAAAGTAGGCCAAGAAGCATACAACCAATCGAAATAGAATACAGGGCGATTTGTGGTGCTTGAAATGGAATCATCCATTTTAATAAAAATGCAATAAGTGCAGTGTAACAAATACTACCGATGTATTTATTCAGTGGTGTATTAGAACGAAAACCAGGAAGTTTTTTTAAGAAAGAGCGGGAAACAACTTCTGTTTGTAAAGATGTATGCTCTTCAATAATTTTTTGAGCTTCTTTTCCTTTTTGAAAAAGAGATAAGATCCAATTTCGCTCACCCTGAAAAATAAATTGAGAAGTTGTCAAATAGTGATCAATCTTCACTTTATTCCAACTCTTCCACGGATGACGCTCACACATTTTTAATTTACTTTCTGTTTTTTTATCATACTGATAAATACTAATGCCATCTTCATCGAAAGTAGCATAGTATGTCTCGTTTGAGAATGTGCCTAAATCAATTGGGCAGTAGAAAAGTAATTCTTTTTTTAAGTAAAAGTATTCTTTTCTTAAGTTTTTTTTCATTGCTTCTCGAATAGAATGTCTCTTGTCTTTTTTCATGACATTTCCTCCATAACTCAGAAAATGTTCTTATCTTAACAATTCAATATCTTATCACTTTTAATTATATATGACTAGGTAATTCAAAAGAGAAATGCCGAATAATAAAAAATATGGATTGTATTGTAAAATATCTCGCAATTTATTTGTCGTTACGAAAAATAAATAACTAATTTTAAATAAGTTACAATTTTTTAGTTCACAATGTTATGAGGTTGTTGTATAATGAAGGGGAAAATAGAATATCGGTCTATCTTCGGGGCAGGGTGAAAATCCCGACCGGCGGTGATGAACTATTTATGATTTTGTTCTAAGCCCGCGAGCCGTTAAGGCAGGATTTGGTGTGATTCCAAAGCCGACAGTATAGTCTGGATGGGAGAAGATGGAGGTTCAAGCGTTCAAAAAAGATATGGATTTGAACGTCTGTTTGATGTGCCTTAAATTCTCCCTTTGTGTAAAACACAAAGGGTTTTTTCGTTCTATGAAAAAATAGGCATAGCAGAACCTTTCCACTTTCCATGAGATGATCGATGGAAAAGGAGAGAGAAAGATGAAACAAAAAAACAGTGTAGTGCAGATGGTGAGTGTAGCGATGCTAAGTAGTATTGCATATTTACTAATGATGTTAGATTTCCCGTTCCCAGGGCTTCCGCCATTTTTGAAAATTGATTTTAGTGATGTACCAGCTCTAATTGCAGCAATTATCTTTGGACCAGTAGCAGGAGTGATTGTAGAGGCGATAAAGAACATTTTACATTACGGGATTCAAGGAAGTTTAACGGGAGTACCAGTTGGAGAAATTGCAAACTTTATTGCAGGATGTTTATTTATTGGACCAGCAGCTTTCTTATTTAGAAAGTATCGTACTGTGAAGAGTTTAACTACAGGATTAATGCTAGGGACAATTACAATGGCACTTATTATGAGTGTATTAAACTACATCATCATATTCCCGGCTTACACTTGGTTTTTAAATTCACCGGCTATGTCTAGCGAAGCTATAAGAACAACGGTTGTAACGGCAATCTTACCATTTAATTTAATTAAAGGGATTGTTGTAACAATTGTATTTGTAGCATTATTCTCACGCCTGAAAGTATGGGTGTTTGCAAAAATGAAAAATGCATAATATATATATATATAAACCATTAGTAGTGTGAAACTACTAATGGTTTTTTATTAAGGAAAATAAAATTTAGATACAAAAAATGCCCCTCATCAATATGAGGGGCATTTTTTGAAGTTAATAAAAGACTATTCGAATTTTAAAGCGTCTCCGTCAAATGATTCGTCAGCAACTTTAATTGAGTCAGTTGGACAGCCTTCGAATGCATCCATCATATCTTCAATTAATACATCTGGAATTTCAACGATACCTTGGTTATCATCTAATGTTACAAATGCAATACCTTCATCATCATAGTCATAAATGTCTGGTGCAGCAGCGCCACAAGCACCACATGCAATACAAGTATCTTTATCAACGATTGTATATTTTGCCATCTTTTTTCCCTCCTGATAATATGTATGTGAAAAGCTCGCCATAAAAATTATAACCTTATTGTAAAACGGTTTGTAAAACTTTTCAACATAAAATTATAATGATAATGCTTATCAATTAGAGTGTCAACTTATTTTTGAATTATGTCATAAGATTTTCAAAATACGTAAATATGATTTCGTTTGATACAATAGAATATATACAAGTATATAGTTCTTATATGATAAGTTTAATGAGCGAAAGTAGATAGTGTAATTGTACTGAAAAGAATGAAGTTAAGATTGGAAGGTGGAAGCGGTCATGCAAATACAATATACTTTGTTGCATTGTTTAAAACAATTGAATGGTGAAAGAACCGTTTCTTCTATTTATTATTTACTAAAGGGCAAACGTTCTTCGCAAACTTTACAAGATGGAAATATGTTCCGAATTTCTTTTTTGTTCGGAATATATAAATCATTGAATAGAAATGACTATGATGGTGAAGTTGCAAAGTTGTTGCAAGCGAATTTTATTCAAGAAATACATGAAAATACATATGTGTTAACACCTACGGGTAAAATGCAGTTACATAAATGGGGGGAAGTTTATGCTTTTCCGGCGCATTTGCATGGTTTACATTATGGTGAATTAGGTGAAACATTTTGGAAAAGATTATCATTAATTATTCAAACCATATCAAATTTACAACAGAATAATACGAAGTTTATCCCAATTCAGCAAGATACAGAAATAATGATGTGGGTGAAACGTTTTCTAACAGGAATACCATATAAGAGAAGTGAGTTGGCGAGAAAACTATGGACGGAAGTACATAATCTTTTAGAAAAGAGCAATACGATAGAAGCGACGATTGTAACATATCGACTAACGGGTTATGAACGTATTGGTTGTACATTGCAACAATTAGCAGAAATTACGAAACAAGATATATTCAGGGTGTATTTTTTATTTTGGGGTACAATGCATTTCTTTATACAAGAAGTTCGTGATAAAGAAAATGAATTTCCACTATTAGCTGAAATTATATCTTATCCAAATGAGAGAGCTGAATTATTTAGTTTATCCACGAAAAAAACATATAATTTTTGGAGACAAGGACGTTCTTTAGAAGAAATAGCGACGATTCGGAATTTAAAGGTTGCAACGATAGAAGATCATTTTGTTGAAATTGCTTTGCGAGAAAAAGATTTTTCTATTGAAATGTTTATGGAAAAAGAAAAGATAGACAAAGTAATAAAAGTAATTGAAGCATTGCAAACGCGGAAGTTACGTGTTTTGAAACAAGCGGTTGGAGAAGATATCTCTTATTTTGAAGTTCGTCTTGTATTAGCGCGGATGGAGGGTGTAAATGAAACTTGAAGAATATTTATATAAGTGGTTTGGATATTCTGAATTTCGTCCAGGTCAAAAAGGAGTTATTACAGATTTATTAGAAGGAAAAGATGTGATAGCAATGCTTCCGACTGGAAGAGGGAAATCTATGTGCTATCAGTTTCCGGGGCTTATGCGAGAAGGAACAGTGCTTGTTGTATCACCGTTATTATCTTTAATGGAAGATCAAGTGACACAATTAAAGTATGTTGTGAAAAACCGAGTAATAGCATTTAATAGTTTTCGGACATTAAATGAAAAAAGAGAAGCGATGAAAAAATTATCTTCATATAAATTTATTTTTGTTTCACCAGAGATGTTACAGTCGGAGTTATTAATTAAGGAATTGAAGAAAATTCATATTTCATTATTTGTTGTTGATGAGGCTCATTGTATTTCTCAATGGGGTTATGATTTTAGACCGGACTATAAAAAACTAAATGTAGTTATTGAAAATATTGGTTCTCCTACAGTATTAGCATTGACAGCCACAGCGACAAAAGGGGTACTGCAGGATATCGCAAATAGTTTAAATTTAAAGGGTGCCGCAGAACATGTATACTCTATTGACCGTCCTAATATTGCAATGGATGTGCAATTTGTAGAGACGATAGAAGAAAAGAAAGAGGCGCTTTTAGAGCAGGTGATGTATTTACAAGGGCCGGGGATTGTATATTGCTCAAGTAGAGCGTGGACAGAAAGGTTAACGGAATACTTGAGAGGAAAAGGTGTTACTGGTGTAGCTTTTTATCATGGTGGTATGGAACATGAAGAGCGTATGTTAATTCAACAGCAGTTTATGAACGATCAACTGCAACTTGTAATATGCACAAGTGCATTTGGTATGGGGGTAAATAAGGCGAATACGCGATATATTATTCATTTTCATTATCCAACTAATATAGCTTCTTACTTACAAGAAATCGGAAGAGCTGGAAGAGATGGCGAACCGAGTATAGCTATTTTATTATGTAGTCCGTTGGATCATGATTTACCAATTTCAATCATTGAGGATGAATTGCCAAGTAAGTCACAAATACAATTTTTATTTTCTTTACTACAAGAAAGAATGTTTCAAACGAAAGAATTACCAATAGAAGATGTAGAAGAAATTTGTTATAATGCAGCAAGATTTAATGAGCAATATTGGCGTTTCGTTCGTTATCATCTCGAACAGGTTGGAATTATACAACAACGAAGATTATTATTAGAAGGTTTGTCAGATGAAATTATGAACCGATTAATAGCTGAAGTAGAAATAAGGTTGCGTAATAAATATAGTGAGCTAGAAAATATGAAGTCATGGATACAAGTTAAAGGATGTAGACGTGAATATGTGCTGCAACAGTTCGGTTATAGGAAAGAGCAAGAGTTAATTAATTGCTGCGATTATTGCGGTATTACAAAAGAAGATTATAAAAAAAGACGAGCGCAACAATCGGATTTCGACTATAATTGGGAAACAGAGTTACAAAAGCTTTTCGGCCTAGAAAAGATGGAGGAATGATGAACATTCAAAGGCATAATGTTGAAGATATGAGTCCGCAGGAAATAAGGCTGAATCTATATATAACACAGTTAATTATTATCGGTATTGGCTGTTTACTGGCATATATATTATTTCAAGATGTAAAAGAAGTCTTTAATTTATGGAAATGGGAACCAGTATCTATACTTATTATAGGTGGTTTGTTAGCGATTGGTATTGTGTTATTAGATTATGTTGCAATGCGAGTGTTTCCGGAGTCTTGGTTTGATGATGGTGGTATTAACGATAAGATGTTTCGAGGAATGTCCGTTCTGCATTTACTCGTTATTACGTTCTTAATTGGTTTTGCAGAAGAATTTTTATTTAGAGGTGTAGTACAGACTCATTTTGGAATTGTAATTGCGAGCTTCGTATTTGCAGTGTTACATATTCGTTATATAACAAAGCCATTTTTGTTTTGTTTCGTCTGTTTCATTAGTTTTGTCTTTGGTTATGTATTTGAATGGACAGGAAATTTGTTTATAACAATCTTTGCACACTTTCTTGTTGATTTTATAATGGGACTCCAATTAAGAAAATAAATGGAAGGTGGTGGTGAACAACATGAGGAAACGAATTCCTGATTTTGAAGAGGAATTAGAAGTTGAGCGAGTGGAAGAAAAAGAAAGTTTACCGCCGCGTAGTGAAATTCATAGAAATAAAGAAAAAAAACAAAAGTTTAAAATAAATCACATTTTCGTCCGGGTTTTAACATTTCTATTCATTCTGCTGCCAATTAGTATTTTGTGGTACACGGATAAATATATTCAGGTGAAGGGTGATAGTAATAATGCCGGAAAAAGTGCGTTTGAAGTAATCTTCTTTGATTCAGCTAAATCTGAGTCGCAGAAACATTCTGAAAAAGTAATAACGCATACTGTGAAAGAGGGAGAAACTTTAGAAAGTATAGCGAAGCAATATTTTTCAGATGGAAATGGAATTGAAGTAATTAAAAAGTATAATAACTTGCAAGAAGATGAAGTGAGTGCAGGTCAAGAATTAAAAATTCCGATAAAAGATAAGTCCGCAAAGCAAGAAAGCTAGTGAGTTAAGCGATCACAGTTTGTTATAAAAGCCTAGGATTATCTTTATGAGGAGGGGAGTCAAAAATATGATATGGATTATATTATTCAGTACTCTCATAGGCATGGGGATTTTATTGCTTCTTGTGATGTATAAAGAAGCGATGCGTAATACGGTGTTGGAACATACTTTAGTATTTAAAGAATTTCCGAAAAGTTTTCAAAAAGTAAATGTGTTTTTTATTTCTGATATTCATAGAAGAGTCATTTCGAATTTGTTAATTGAACAAGTAAAAGGAAAAGTAGATCTCGTAATTATCGGAGGAGATTTAGCAGAGAAAGGTGTCTCTTTATCAAAAATCTCTGCGAATATTCAAAAGTTAAGAGAGATAGCTCCTGTATATTTTGTGTGGGGAAACAATGATTATGAGATAGAATATCATGAATTAGATGCGTTATTATTAGAAAATAACGTAAAAGTTTTAGATAATACAAGAGTGGTATTTGAGTCTGAATTAGGAGAGAAAATTTGTTTGCTCGGTATAGATGATGTTGGATTGCACCGTGATCGTCTAGATTTGGCATTGGCGGATTGTAAAGAAGATGGTTTTCGTATCCTAGTTAGTCACAACCCTGATATAATAAAAAAAATGTCTGGAAATGAACAGATTTCACTTGTGTTAAGTGGACATACGCATGGAGGGCAAATCCGATTATTCCCATCTAAAAAATATTTAAAAGGTGGCGTATATAACCATTTAAATACGATTCTCTTTGTTAGTAATGGGTATGGAACAACATTGATACCACTTCGTTTCCGAGCACCTGCTCAAACACACATCATTACATTGTGCGGAGGGAAATGATGCCAACTCTTAGTGGGAAATATAATATAAAAGCCGTTTCGAATATAATTGGAGTTCAGCCGAGTACGCTTCGTGCATGGGAAAGACGATATCAAATTATTGCCCCAAAGCGTAATCAAGCTGGGCATCGTTTATATACAGAAGAGCATATTCAAATTTTAAAATGGTTAATGGAAAAAGTTTCTTCCGGTATGATGATTGGACAAGCAGTTCGATTATTAGAAGAGAATCGTTTGCAGAGTACAGTTCAAAAAGAGATACATTTCGATAAAGAAGTTGTTTTAGTGGACGATTTGCTACAAGCTTTGTTAAAATTTGATGAAATTACAATTGCTGCATTATTAAACGAAGCTTTTAGTATATATTCAACAGAGAAGGTTGTTGCCAGTATTGTTCTTCGAGTGACAGACAAATTATTAACGTCAAAAAATAATAATGAGATTTCAATGGTGCAATTTCAATATGCACTATCATTTTTACAAATGCGTCTAGGGATGGTGTATCACAATGCCTCAATGTTTTCCTCTTTACACAAAGTTATTGTGTTAGAAAAGGATGCATTGAAAGGATTTATTTTTTCAACTTATTTACGCTTAAAAGGATATGAGGCGATATATATTAGGACAAGCTTAGCTGAAGATGGTATGTTATCAGCGGTAGAGGAAATACAGCCGAAATATGTATTTGTATCTTTTGCTGACGAACAAGAAATGAAAAAGACGATGAACTTTATAAATTTATTACAAGAAAAAAGGGAATCTCTTTTAGTTGGATTTATCGGAAAGCTAGGCGTTCTAAACCAGTTGGACATTGAAACAATCTTAATTGGTGATACGAAAGAAGAATGGGATGGATGGTTAAAAATGTCGGAATAGTTGTTCGAAAAGAACCATCTATTTTCTATTTCATATAATAAAAATTAGATGCATTGGTTACGTAGGGAGGGTATGAGATGAGGCTGGAACGATTAAATTACAATAAGATAAAAATTTTTCTAACATTTGATGATTTATCTGAACGAGGATTAACGAAAGAAGATTTATGGAGAAATGCACCGAAAGTACAGCAATTATTTCGTGATATGATGCAAGAAGCAAATAAGGAATTAGGGTTTGAAGCAGATGGTCCGATTGCAGTTGAAGTGTTTTCTCTACAAGCACAAGGGATGGTTGTAATTGTAACGAAAGAAAATCAAGAAATGGATACAGATGATGAGTTCCGTGACGAGTTTATTGAAATGCAAGTGACTCTAGATGAAAGTGAGCATATATTATATGAGTTTGCTACGCTAGATGACGTAATTAACCTGTCGAATCGCTTATATAACCTTGGTGTAACTGGCGGAAAGCTATATACGTGGGATGAGCGCTTCTATCTTTGGGTGGAAGAAGAGGAACAAATTCAATTGTTAAAGGCGGATTTTATAGCTATTTTAGCGGAATACGGTAATCCGTCTACAGCAACCATTTATCGCATCATGGAGTACGGTAAAGAATTAATGGATGTTAACGCGATAGAGCAAATACACAATTACTTCGTGAAAAAACAAAACCTCAGCTAATACAACATAGCTGAGGTTTTGTTTTTATTTGGAGAAGGGAAGGGATGATTGTAAATACTCGAACATACTTTTTGAAAATAAAATATGCAGTTTTATGGGAGTGTGGTTGATGAAAATAAAAAATATTTAAATATTTAAGTATTTTACTTTTCTAAAAGTAATAAAAGGACTATAATAATAGTGAAAACGCTTGCAACAGAAAATAGTTTGTATATATTTGTTAGCGTTTTCTATTGCATTCCAAATTTAAGGGTGTATACTAGGCAATGAAGGTTTACTAAACAAGTGAAATTACAGGGGGTTTACTTACTATGGTAGCCGAAAAGGGAACTCAAACAAAAACACAACAACAAAGGGAACAACATTTTGAACTATTGAATTCAACACAAATTGTTATTAGTGAAGCGTTAGAAAAATTGGGTTATCCAAACGAAGTATATGAATTATTAAAAGAACCAATTCGTATGATGACAGTGAAAATACCAGTTCGTATGGATGACGGGACTGTTAAAATATTTACAGGATATCGTGCACAACATAATGATGCTGTTGGTCCAACGAAAGGTGGGATTCGCTTCCATCCGAATGTAACAGAAAATGAAGTGAAAGCACTTTCAATCTGGATGAGTTTAAAATGTGGTATTGTTGATTTACCATATGGTGGAGGTAAGGGTGGAATTATTTGTGATCCACGTGAAATGTCATTCCGTGAGTTAGAAAGATTAAGTCGCGGTTATGTACGAGCAATTAGTCAAATCGTAGGACCGACGAAAGATATTCCAGCTCCAGATGTATTCACAAACTCTCAAATTATGGCATGGATGATGGATGAGTATAGCCGTATTGATGAATTTAATTCACCAGGATTTATTACAGGTAAACCGCTTGTATTAGGTGGATCACATGGACGTGAAACAGCAACAGCGAAAGGTGTAACAATTTGTATTCGCGAAGCTGCGAAAAAACGTGGCATTGATATTAAGGGTGCACGCGTTGTTGTTCAAGGATTCGGTAATGCTGGTAGCTTCTTAGCTAAATTTATGCATGATGCAGGTGCGAAAGTTATTGCAATCTCAGATGCTTACGGCGCGTTACATGATCCAAATGGATTAGATATTGATTATTTATTAGACCGTCGTGATAGCTTCGGTACAGTAACAAAGCTATTTAACAATACAATTTCAAACAAAGAATTGTTAGAACTTGATTGCGATATTTTAGTTCCAGCTGCAATTGAGAACCAAATTACAGAAGAAAATGCTAATGATATTAAAGCGAAAATCGTTGTTGAAGCAGCAAATGGTCCAACAACATTAGAAGCGACTAAAATTTTAACAGATCGCGGAATTTTACTTGTTCCAGACGTGTTAGCAAGTGCTGGTGGTGTAACAGTATCTTACTTTGAGTGGGTACAAAATAACCAAGGTTACTACTGGACTGAAGAAGAAGTAGAACAACGTTTAGAAAAAGTAATGGTAAGATCATTTGATTCTATTTATGAAACAGCACAAGTTCGTAAAGTGAACATGCGCTTAGCGGCGTACATGGTTGGTGTTCGTAAAATGGCTGAAGCAAGCCGCTTCAGAGGTTGGGTATAAAATATTATATCTTGAGAAAACGTGATTTCCTTTCGAGGGAATCACGTTTTTTTGTTGAAGTATTAAATGAGGTGTTGTATATGGAGAATGAAATGCTGGAACGAGTAGAACAATTAGAAGAAAAGGTTAATAGGTTAGAGGGAGAACTCGCAAGAACGATGAAAGCTCGCAAAATAAGTACCGTTCGGATGTTCGGGGAAGGGCTACTGTTTCTGATATTTGGTGTGGTTGTAGTAGGGCCGATTATTGCCGTTGTAATCTCAATTTTTACTTGGCTTGCTGAAAAATAAAATAAAATAAAAATAAAAAAGAACGCTTGTTCTATGCGAACAAACGCGCTATACTCTCCTTAGATAAACAAAACGGAAATGATTTTAAGGAGAGATAAATGATGAAAATGACAGTAGACCAAAGATTTATGATGCCAGCAGATGTTGTAGAGCGAGTGGAAGTATTACGAAACAAACAAAGCAAGCGTGGCACATTATTACAATCGGTAAATAAATTTTTCGGTTTAGATACGAAAGAAGATTGTGTTTGGTTTTACGGTTTTTATGGAGTGGCTGTAAGTATCTTGTTGTTTATGGTGTTCACTTCAAATATTTTCGATTTTCTCTTCGCGTAAGAAATATGCGATAAGGACATTGCTACCGAATACATATATAAGGAAGTAAGGTAATCTTCTAGAGCGGGAGTTGGTAGCAATGGCGATGTTTCCTATAGAGCGCAATTATATTGGATATGGAAGTTCACGACCGGGGATTCCTCTGACTAAAGTGAGATTTATCGTAAGCCATGATACGGGGAATCCTGGAAGCAATGCGATAGGCAATCGAGATTACTTTAATGAATTACAACCGAAAGCTTCGGCACATACATTTATAGATGATAAAACAATATTGGAGATTATTCCTATAAATGAAGTTGCGTATCATGTTCGATATGGTGTGCCGACGGATAATGACTTATATGGCTATGACGCGAATAAGGCGGCCATTGGAGTGGAACTTTGTTATGGTGGTGATGTTAACTTTTGGGAAGCGTATAATCGTTTTACATGGTATCATGCGTATTTATGCCAAAACTTTGGCTTAAATCCGAAAAAAGATATCGTGTCACATAAAACGCTTGATCCAGCTAGAAAGATTGATCCTGAGAATGTATTAGGGAAACAAGGTATTAAATTTCAGCAGTTTTTAGCAGATGTCTATCGGATGTACGTTTCGTTTAGATGACAAATATATGAAAAATGAATACAATAAAGATAGGTGCCTACTGCTGTAAGTAGGTTTTTTCTTGTTTTTATAAATAGTGCATTGGTAGAAGACTAGGAGTGGACGAGTATGCAGAAAGAAACAGTTATTATAATCGGAGGCGGTCCGTGCGGATTAGCGGCTGCAATTTCGTTGCAAAAGGTAGGGATAAATCCGTTAGTAATTGAAAAAGGAAACATTGTAAATGCCATTTATAATTATCCAACTCATCAAACATTTTTCTCTTCTAGTGAAAAATTAGAAATTGGTGATGTAGCTTTTATTACAGAAAATCGTAAGCCATTTCGAAATCAAGCGCTTGCGTATTATCGTGAAGTAGTAAAACGTAAATCTGTACGTGTAAATGCTTTTGAGCGAGTGGAGAAAGTTCAAAAAGATGGAGAAGTTTTTCAGGTTGAGACGACAAAGCGTGATGGAAGTAAGGAAATGTATATAGGGAAATATATTGTTGTAGCAACTGGATATTATGATAATCCAAATTATATGAATGTTCCAGGTGAGGAATTGAAAAAAGTAGCTCACTATTTTAAAGAGGGGCATCCTTATTTTGATCGAGATGTAGTAGTTATAGGTGGGAAAAACTCGAGTGTAGATGCCGCGTTAGAACTTGTTAAATCTGGTGCACGTGTAACGGTACTGTATCGTGGAAGTGAGTATTCACCAAGCATAAAGCCTTGGATTTTGCCGGAATTTGAGGCGTTAGTACGAAACGGTACAATTCAAATGCATTTTGGAGCTCATGTGAAAGAGATTACTGAGCATACATTAACGTTTACAGTTGATGGTGAAGCTTTTACAATCAAAAACGATTTTGTATTTGCGATGACTGGTTATCATCCTGATCATAGCTTCTTAACGAAGATGGGTGTTCAGATTGATGAAGAAACAGGACGTCCAATTTATACAGAGGATAGAATGGAAACGAATGCTGAAAATATTTTCATTGCAGGTGTCATTGCTGCTGGAAATAATGCAAATGAAATATTTATCGAGAACGGTAGATTTCATGGAGATGCGATTGCGCAAACCATTGCATCAAGAGAAAAATAAAAAGGAGCTGTCGGGAAAATCTCGACAGCTCCTTTTTATTCGTGCATAAACATATTTTGAATGGATTCATGAGAATTTGTATTCTCTAATGCAACAAGTAATTTAATGCGTGCTTTTTGTGCATTTAAGCCGTATGTGAATACAATGCCCATATCTTTTAAGTGTTTACCGCCACCTTCATACGAATATACGTCTTGAACGATACCGTTGAAACAGCGAGAAACTAATACGACAGGAATACCTTTATTTAATAATCTTTCTAGGCTAGGTAGTGTTCTTGGAGGGAGATTACCTTGTCCAAGAGCTTCGATAACAATGCCGTCTACAGGAAGATTTTCGATTGCTGCTAATAATGTATCATCCATGCCAGCATATGCTTTTAGAACAACTACATTTTTAGACACTTTATTTATCGTATATGATTCGCGATGTACTAAAGCGTGATGGAAGACAACGCCGCGTTTTGTTACCATTCCAATTGGTCCGTATTGTGGACTTTGGAATGTTGCGACATTACTTGTATGTGTTTTCGTTACATTTGTAGCGCAATGAATTTCGTCGTTTAATACGACTAAAACACCTTTTTCTGCAGCTTCATCACAACTAGCAACTTTTACAGCTGATAAGAAGTTATATAGACCATCAGCACCTAACTCATTACTAGAGCGCATTGCACCTGTCACTACGATCGGAATAGTTGCTTGTACTGTTAAATCTAAGAAATAAGCTGTTTCTTCTAATGTATCCGTACCATGCGTAATAACTACGCCATGAATGTTGTCTTGTTTTACTCTTTCATCAATGATGACTTGTAATTGTAACATTTCGCTCGGTGTCATATGAGGAGATGGTAGATGGAACACATCTTCAACGATTAAATCAACATCGCCTTCTAAATCAGGAATGAATTTTAAAAGAGGATTTTTTTTACCTGGTTGTACGACCCCAGTTTCTTTATCTTCCTCCATTGCAATTGTTCCACCTGTGTGTAAAACTAGGATTCTTTTCAATGCTTATACCCCTTTCAAGTAAAAAAATACATTTAGAACATAACATGTTTTGAGTAAATTCGACAATGGAAATGTATAAAAGTATGCCTCGAAAATGACAATAAAATTAACTGCTATATGTACGATGTATAAAATTACGAAACGAAATGTGCAAATATAGTATAGGAGGGAGAAATTACGGTGAAAAAGATGGAGAGAATTTTTATTCGTATATTAATAATACAATTCATTTGTCTTTCTGTTGTACAATTGTTATTTATACATAAGTCATCAGTGAAATATTTATCTAAAATCGTTTATTATGAGGGTGTTATGGTAAAAAACAAAGTGGAAATCTTGCAGGTGAATCGGTAGTTTTCATTTTCTTCTATGAAGGATTATGCTACAATAATTGAGGATTTAATGACGCGAAGCAAATGAGAAGAAGCAGGGTGAACACCTGCTTTTCGTTTTGTTTTATAAGTGAAAAAATGAGGTGTTACAATGGATAAACGAATTTCAATTGCTATAGATGGTCCAGCAGCTGCAGGGAAAAGTACAGTGGCAAAAGTTGTTGCGAAGGAACTTTCTTATGTTTATATTGATACAGGCGCAATGTACCGTACGCTTACATATGCAGCCCTTGAACAAAAAGTAGACATTGAAAATGAAGAGCAGTTAATGGAAGTTGTAAAGAATGTAAATATTGAGTTTCAGCAAGGAGAAAATACACAGCTTGTATTTTTAAATGGACAAGATGTTTCTGAAGTAATTCGTACACCTGATGTGACGAATCGAGTATCTATTGTAGCGAAACATCGCCTTGTTCGTGAAGAAATGGTACGTCGTCAGCAAGAGTTAGCGAAAAAAGGCGGCGTTGTAATGGACGGCCGTGATATTGGTACACATGTATTACCGGATGCTGAAGTGAAAATCTTTATGCTTGCTTCTGTTGAAGAAAGAGCGGAAAGAAGGCATTTAGAAAATTTAAATAAAGGTTTCGATTCTAATTTAGAGCAGCTAAAAGAAGAAATTGCTCAGCGTGATAAATTAGATTCAGAACGCGAAGTTTCTCCACTAAAAAAGGCTGATGATGCATTGGAATTAGATACGACTTCTTTATCAATTGAAGAAGTTGTCCAAAAAATTATGAGCATTGTTTCTGGAGTGTTTGCGAAATAAAGAAAGGGGATAATCCTCTTTCTTTTTTTGTTTAAATAGAAATGTAAAGGATACGTGAATTATGAGTCTCTTTCCTTGACAAATGAGCTGATTTGTAAGAAGTTAGTTAAAGAGGAATAAAACTGTCAGAATATATTCGCTATTATATTTCAAAACATACTTTTTTCAAGCTGGTTTTGCTGTATACTATTTATATAGGTTTAATATATTTTCTTGTGAATGTTATTGAAAAAGAGTATGTGATGAGAAATTCTTAAACATGCAAATGAAAACTTTGTTTTCATTTCGTATATACATAAAAAATGCTTTGTCAATTCTGTAGGGAGGTATTTCCATGGTAGAGAAAATGAATGAAGAAGTTATGGATTCAAAAGAATTACAAGTTGGTGACGTTGTTACAGGTTCTGTAACGAAGGTTGAAGAGAAACAAGTGCTTGTAAATGTTGGATACAAAACAGATGGCGTAATTCCAATTAGTGAATTAGCTAACGTTCATATTGAAAAAGCAAGCGATGTTGTAGAATTAGATCAAACACTAGAGTTGAAAATTATTAAATTAGAAGAAGATGATCTTGTCTTATCTAAACGTGCTGTTGATGCAGAAAAAGCATGGGTAGAACTACAAGAGAAATTTACTTCTGGTCATGTATTTGATGTTACTGTAAAAGATATTGTGAATGGCGGATTAGTTGTGGACCTTGGTGTTCGCGGTTTTATTCCAGCTTCACTTGTAGAAGTACATTATGTAGAAGACTTTACTGACTATAAAGGTAAAACATTAGCGGTGAAAATTGTTGAATTAGACCGTGAAAAAAATCGTGTAATCCTTTCGCATAAAGCGGTAGTAGAATTAGAACTAGATTCTAAGAAAAAAGAAGCAATTTCTTCATTAAAAGAAGGGGACGTTGTTGAAGGAACAGTACAACGATTAACTGACTTTGGCGCATTCGTTAATGTTGGTGGAGTGGACGGTTTAGTTCACATTTCACAAATTTCACACGAACGTGTAGAGCAACCTTCTGAAGTGTTAGAGCAAGGTCAAAAGGTTAAGGTAAAGGTGTTATCTGTTGATGCTGATACACAACGTATTTCTTTATCAATTAAAGCAGCTCAACCAGGACCTTGGGAAAACGTTGCTGGCGAAATAAAAGCTGGAGATATTCGTGAGGGAGTAGTAAAACGCCTTGTTACATTTGGTGCATTCGTTGAGATTTTACCGGGCGTTGAAGGACTTGTACACGTATCTCAAATTGCAAATCGTCACGTGAAAAATCCGAATGAAGTATTGGAAATGGGACAAGAAGTAAAAGTGAAAGTACTTGAAGTTCAAGTAGCAGAGAAACGTATTTCTTTAAGTATAAAAGAAGCGCTTGAGGAAAATAATGTAACTGAAGATTATAGTCAGTATGAGCCAAATGCTGATTCTGCTACTTTCCAATTAAGTGATATTATTGGTGAACAACTGAAAAAATTAAAGAAATAATGAGGGGTACAAGTGGTAAGGGCAAAACGTAAATTAGATCATATTGAATACGCTCTTTCTACTGGTCAGTCTCGTACGCATGGCTTTCATGATATTGATTTTGTGCATCAAAGCTTGCCAAATTCAAATTATGACACAATAACATGTGAAACAAAAATCGGCGAACTTTCACTAAGTTCGCCGATTTTTATCAATGCGATGACTGGTGGTGGAGGAGAGAAAACGTTACATATTAATGAGCAATTAGCATATGTAGCGAAACATCATAACCTTGCTATGGCTGTAGGTTCGCAAATGGCGGCGTTAAAAGATGAAAGTGAAGCTGCTTCTTATAAGGTGATCAGAAAGGTAAATCCAAATGGTATTTTCTTTGCTAATTTAGGTAGTGAGGCAACTATCGAACAGGCAGAGCGTGCCGTTGATATGATTGAAGCGAATGCATTGCAAATTCATTTAAATGTCATACAAGAGTTAACGATGCCAGAAGGAGACCGTGATTTTACTGGAGTACTTCAGCGCATTGAGAAAATTGTTTTAAATAGTAAAGTTCCTATCATTGTAAAAGAAGTTGGATTTGGGATGAGTAAGGAAACAGTGCAGCAGTTAGCGAACGTAGGTGTAACAGCAATTGATATTGGTGGGCAAGGTGGTACGAATTTTGCTGCTGTTGAAAATGAAAGAAGACAGCGAATGCTTTCTTATTTTAATAACTGGGGCATACAAACAGCAACCTCGATTATTGAAGCAACCTCTACAAATAATAACCTCTCTTTTATTGCATCTGGGGGCATACAAACAGCGCTTGACGTAGCGAAAGCGATCGCATTAGGGGCGAATACAACTGCGTTTGCTGGTTACTTTTTACGTATTTTAATGCAAGATGGTATCGAGAAGTTAGTGGATGAAATTGAGCTCCTACATACAGATTTGAAATTTATAATGACAGCTCTTGGTGCGAAAACGATAGAAGAGTTGCAATCTGTACCTCTTGTTGTAAAGGGTGAAACGTATCATTGGTTAATGCAGCGTGGTATTGATACTGCGCATTATAGTAGGAGATAAAAAATCAACCGTTCGGTTGATTTTTTTTGTTCTATTCTTTTTCGTAATATAAAGTGGAGAAAGGAATTAGTATTATATAAAAATATCATTTCGTAAAAATTGCAATTGAAAAAGGGTTGAAAAATGTAGATGGTGTGTTGTCGAATTACTGGAGAGAACTTAATTTTTAATAGGAATAGGTGAAGATAAAAAGAAGTAATGGGAGGATATAGTGTGTGAAATATTATTTCAATATAAATAGAAAACATTAAACTGATTATGTAAAAGACGGTTTCGTACAATATCGAAACCGTCTTTTTGCATTAATTAGTGCTGGTTTTGTTTTCGAGCCTGTTCTGGTGTATCAAGTCCAGTTGCACCTGGATATTGTAGTGATTGATCACGATCGGATTCAACGCGGCGTGATTCTCGTAGTTTTCGTTCTTGGCGATCTTTACCCATAATGAATAACACCTCCTTGTTAAAAGTGTTGCTGTTATAAGAAAAAACTATGCGTAAATAAAGTGGATTAACTTTCATAAAAAGTTCCCATAATGGAAAACATAGGAGGTGAAGTTGATGGATGGAAGTACTTTTTATTTTGTAGCTTGGATAGGGTGGATCATTGTAACCTTTTTTATGAAAAAGGACCTTATTCGGTGGAAGTTAGGCGCTTGTATACTGATTTTTATAATTTGCTCTCCGTTACATGTAACGATCGCCTCATTCGTGGTATCAGTAAATGCTCTTTTACTTTGTATTATTTCTTTTATAGGGATCACGCTATATTCTGTCTGGAAAAAATTATATAGCTTACTTTCGGCACTTATTATTGCAATGTTATATACAAGTTTTCATCTGTTAGAAATATATGATCCGATTTGGATTGTGGTGGATAGAGTGTTTCTGCTAAGTAGTGGTCTTGTGTATGCATCGGTGTTATTGCATGGAGATCGCATATTACGATTATGTTCTCTATATGTAGGGATGTTACAAGGAGAGCTGCTAGTGACATTTATTTTTAGGAAATTGAATTTTCCATATGATTACGGTAGTTTAGCATTTTTTGATATCGTCGCCATTTCTACATTATTCATGGCAATATTGTTTTGGATTGCAAAAGCATCAGTATACATGGAACGGTTTAAGAGAAAAACACGTAAAAGAAAGGCGAGGGTAATACATGACTGAATATACACCAGCCATTTTATGCGGCGTAATAGCAGGGACAGTTACAAGGGTGCTAATGCTTCGGACGGATACACGGCAATATCCGACGAGGCTACATGGGAAAATTATTCATATTGCAATGGGGTTAATTGCAGCTGCTTTAGGAGCGATTGCAATCCCGTCTATTTTGAAAAAAGATTTTTCTGCCATTACATTTCTTACATTAGCAGCGACACAATTTCGTGATGTACGTAATATGGAAAGAAATACGCTTCAACAATTAGATGGGTATGAGCTCGTACCGCGTGGAAATACATACATTGAAGGAATTGCATTGGTTTTTGAAAGTCGCAACTATTTGGCAATGTTAACGTCGTTTGCAACGACGTTTGCGTATATAGGATTCCGTTCATGGATTGCAGGAGTAATTATGGCTATAATCGCATTTTTTATTGCGAAAAAATTAATGTCTGGTAAAAGGCTACATGATCTTGTTGAAATTGAGCACGTTCCGCTTCGTTTTGAAGGAGCAGGGCTTTATATTGACAATATTTACATTATGAATATTGGATTGCCAGCAAGACAAGAAGAAATTATGAAATATGGTATGGGTTTTATTTTAAAGCCGAAATCAATTGATGCGATGGTTACAATCTCAAATTTAGGGCAACGACAAGCTATTTTACACGATGTTTCAGTAGCGTTAGGGATTTATAGAGATTCTGGTACACCAGCGCTTGTACCGTTAGCAAAGCGTGATTTAGAGGATGGCAGGGTTGGGATTTTTGTCCTGCCGCAAGATCAAGATGCAGAGAAAGCGATAGGTGTCATAGGAAATGTACCAACGTTAGAAAGTGCTGTCCATATGTCATCGGAAGCCCCGAAAGGAAGGGGAGATAAGAGATGATGTTAGAAAGTGTTATTCTGGCAGTTATAACAACGACTCCAGAAAAATTTGCAGGTGGTGCTCCTTTATTCGTTTGCGAATCGACAGAGGAACTAGAATTTGTTGCAAATAATTTAGAGGCAATTTTAGATGGTATTGCACATCGCTTACAAGAGAATGTATATATTATTGTGAAACATTAGCAACGTGTGTTATAATGTGAGGTGTTTTGATACGTTGAGAAATATTCTGGAATGCAAATCCCTTCTTGCACAAAGAAGGGTTTTTTACATAATAAACAGAAGCAAGTTGAAAGGATGAAAGTATATGCCGAAACCAGTAATAGCGATAGTAGGTCGCCCGAACGTAGGGAAATCTACTATTTTCAATAGAATTGTTGGAGAAAGAGTTTCAATCGTAGAAGATATTCCAGGTGTAACGCGCGATCGTATTTATAGCGCTGGAGAATGGTTAAATCATGAATTTAACATTATTGATACGGGCGGAATTGATATTGGAGACGAGCCGTTTTTGACACAAATTCGTCAACAAGCTGAAGTAGCAATTGATGAAGCGGATGTTATCATTTTTATGACAAACGGTCGTGACGGTGTAACAGCAGCTGATGAAGAAGTTGCAAAAATTTTATATCGTTCAAATAAACCGGTTGTACTTGCAGTAAATAAAGTGGACAATCCGGAAATGCGCAGTGACATTTATGACTTTTATGCATTAGGATTTGGCGAACCATTCCCAATTTCAGGTACACACGGATTAGGGTTAGGTGACTTACTAGACGAAGCTGCACAACATTTTCCAAAGATTGAAGAAGACGGATATGATGAAGACACAATTCGTTTCTCTTTAATTGGACGTCCAAACGTAGGAAAATCATCACTTGTAAATGCTCTTCTTGGTCAAGAGCGTGTAATTGTTAGTAATGTAGCAGGAACAACTCGTGATGCTGTCGATACACCATATAGTAAAGATGGAAAAGATTATGTAATTATTGATACAGCTGGTATGCGTAAAAAAGGAAAAGTGTATGAAAGTACAGAAAAATATAGTGTACTTCGTGCGCTAAGAGCGATTGAACGTTCTGACGTTGTTTTAGTCGTTTTAGATGGTGAAGAAGGAATTATTGAGCAAGATAAAAAAATCGCTGGATATGCTCATGATTCAGGGCGAGCTGTTGTTATCGTTGTAAATAAATGGGATGCAGTGAAAAAAGACGAAAAAACAATGAAAGCATTTGAAGAAAATATCCGTGCTCATTTCCAATTCTTAGAATACGCACCAATTGTTTTCTTATCTGCAAAAACAAGAAAACGTACACAAACATTAATACCGGTTATCGATGAGGTAAATGAAAGTCATAGTATCCGTATTCAAACGAACGTATTAAACGATGTAATTATGGATGCGGTAGCGATGAATCCGACGCCAACTCATAATGGTAGCCGTCTGAAAATTTTCTATGCAACACAAGTTGCGGTAAAACCACCGACATTTGTTGTGTTTGTAAACGATCCAGAATTATTGCACTTCTCATATGAGCGTTTCTTAAAGAATCGCTTACGTGAATCATTTGGCTTCGTAGGAACGCCGATTCACATTATCGCTAGAGCAAGAGACTAATGGAGAGGATGTGATTTTATGACAAAAATCACAGTAGTAGGAGCAGGTAGCTGGGGAACAGCGTTAGCGATGGTATTAGCTGACAATGGACATGATGTACGTATTTGGGGAAATCGCCCAGAACTTATGGATGAAATTAATACGAAACATGAGAATAGTCGATATCTCCCAGGCATTACATTGCCAAGCACAATCGTAGCCTACTCTTCTTTAGAAGAAGCATTAGTAGATGTAAATACAGTACTGTTAGTAGTACCAACGAAAGCGTACAGAGATGTATTACAAGAGATGAAAGAAATTGTTACTGAACCAATTACTTGGATTCATGCGAGCAAAGGAATTGAACCTGGTACGTCAAAACGTATTTCGGAAGTGATTGAGGAAGAAATTCCAGAGCACTTAATTAAAGATGTTGTTGTACTGTCTGGACCGAGTCATGCTGAAGAAGTCGGTTTACGACAAGCGACAACAGTTACGTCTGCAGCAAAGCGTATGGAAGCGGCTGAGGAAGTACAAGATTTATTTATGAATAGTTATTTCCGTGTATACACAAATCCAGATATCGTTGGAGTTGAACTTGGTGGTGCGTTAAAAAATATTATCGCATTAGCTGCTGGTATAACTGATGGTCTTGGATTAGGTGATAATGCAAAGGCGGCATTGATGACACGTGGTTTAACAGAGATTGCTCGTTTAGGAAGAAAAATGGGCGGGAATCCGTTAACGTTTGCTGGTCTAACTGGTATGGGAGACTTAATTGTAACGTGTACAAGTGTTCATAGCCGAAATTGGCGCGCTGGAAATATGCTTGGAAAAGGACACTCTTTAGAAGAAGTGTTAGAAAGCATGGGTATGGTTGTGGAAGGTGTAAGAACAACGAAAGCTGCTCATGAATTGGCAGAGAAAATGGAAGTTGAAATGCCGATTACAGCTGCTTTATATGACGTGCTGTTCAATGGGAATAACGTAAAAGATGCGGTAGGCTCATTGATGGGGCGTGTTCGAAAACATGAAGTGGAAGCTATACCTGATTTACTGTAAAGAAAAGCGACAGAAGTACATTTGTACTTCTGTCGCTTTTTTATTTTTTGGGTCTTTTCACCATTTTTTCATTTTTGCATAGGATGAAGAGTAACTTGAGGAGAGGGTGAAAAGAATGGATAATAATATTTTTAATAATATTGAGAAGGAAGCGAAAGTAAATAAAGAGGATATTTTTAAATTAGCATCATCCGTGCAAAATGCGAATTTACGTGATGAAACTGTACTTCGTCAATTAATTCATCAAGTGGCTCTTATGGCGGGACGTGAAGTGCCGAAAGAGCAAGAGGATCAAATTGTAAAAGCGATTATTAATAATAATATGCCAACAGATTTTGGCTCGTTAAGCAAAATGTTTAAAAAATAAATTATGAGAAACAAAGAGTTTGTAGATTGCATATGATAGCCATGAAAGAATGGGAATAGAGCTGTTTTTGGGCATATTTGGTCAACCGAAGTGAGAGGTACAATCGCTTCGGTTTTATTTTTGCCTAGATTGGTGAAAAATGCTGGAAAACCTATTGATTAAAGTTATATATTCGCAATTTGTAGTAAAATGTTCTTTTTGTATTTGTTTAAAGATTTTAATTTGTTAAAATAGTATAAAAATAGATTGATAAAAAGGGGTGTGTATATGTCAGAAGGGCTTATGAAAATGTGGTTAGCTTTAGGGGCAATTGGATTTATGTTTTTTGCAGTAAGTTTTATTTTATTAAGTAGACATAAAATAAAGAATAAATTTTTGAAAGGGATTACAGCATTAGTAGCGTACACCCTTATGATTGTGTCAGGAATTGTTATTTTTCTTGTTGTATTTAGTGGACCTGTACAGCAGTAAATGGAATGGTCTCGAAAATACTACATACAGAGCAAATTAGATTAGTATGAAAAGGTGATGCTAGTGAAAAAATTACATATTATTTTAATATTTTGTTGTATGAGCCTTTTAACGGGGTGTCTGTATCCGAAAGAAAATATGAAGCAAAATGCGGTTCCTTATGAAGATCAGCTACAGGTTGTTCAAAAAGCTGTTGTGACATTTAAGGAGCAAAATGATGGGATATTGCCAATTAAGACGAGGGATATGAGTACACCTATTTATCAAAAGTATCCGATCGATTTTCAACAGATTGCCCCGCGTTACATACAAGAAGCGCCAGGGAATGCGTATGAAAGTGGAGGAGTATATCAATACGTATTAATAGACGTTGAAACAAATCCAACAGTAAAGTTAATTGATGTTAGGATGGCTGAACAAATTCAGGAACTATCTTTAAAGCTTAGGATGTATCGTGATGAACATCAATATCCACCTTTTAAAAAAGTAATTTCAGATGGTGTATATGAATTAGATTTCAAAAAACTAGGATATAAAGATGTGCCACAAGTGACAAGTCCATATTCTGGTAAAGGACTTCCTTTTGTAATTAATGAAAAAGGAGAAGTTTTTGTTGATTATAGAATCGACTTATATGACGCTTTGAAAAAAAATGAAGGGCAGTTTACGGAGGGAGAAGATATTCGAAATATACTTTCGAAAGGTTCCCCGTTTGTACCAGCTTATTCTTTACCGTACACAGTAAAGGATGGAGAACCAATTTTTTTAAAATGATAAGTCATGAACCTTTCTTTTAGTGAATAAGTTCTAGAAGAAAGGTTTTTTATGTTATACAACTTACGATGCAAACAAAAGATATTTTTTAATAGTCATATGAAATTGGACAAAATTATATGATATATTGTCCGAACTTCTAGAATACCATTATATTATATCAGATATTATAGGCAACGTTAGAGAAGGTATTAGTTGACTATAAACGCGGAATTATTCCCAAAAATTTTGAGGGAGGGAATCACTTGGAAAAGGTAGATATTTTTAAAGATATTGCAGAACGAACAGGCGGTGATATTTATTTTGGAGTTGTAGGAGCTGTTCGAACAGGGAAATCAACATTCATTAAAAAATTTATGGAACTTGTAGTTATTCCAAACATTGAGAATGAGTCTGACCGTCAAAGAGCGCAGGATGAATTGCCTCAAAGTGCTGCTGGTCGTACAATTATGACGACGGAACCGAAGTTTGTTCCAAACCAAGCGGTTTCTATCGAAGTAGATGAAGGACTTGAAGTGAATATTCGATTAGTAGATTGTGTTGGATATACGGTTCCTGGAGCGAAGGGCTATGAAGATGAGAATGGCCCACGCATGATTAATACCCCTTGGTATGAAGAACCTATTCCATTCCATGAAGCTGCAGAAATCGGCACGCGTAAAGTAATTCAAGAACATTCAACAATTGGTGTTGTAATTACAACAGATGGAACAATTGGTGAAATTCCAAGAAGAGATTATATAGAGGCAGAAGAACGCGTTGTAAATGAGTTGAAAGAAGTAGGAAAACCTTTCATTATGATAATTAATACGGTACAGCCGTATCATCCAGATACAGAGCAATTACGCCAAAGTTTATCAGAAGAATATGATATCCCGGTTATTGCAATGAGTGTGGAGAGTTTAAGAGAAACAGATGTATATAATGTACTTCGTGAAGCACTATTTGAATTCCCTGTATTAGAAGTGAATGTGAACCTTCCGAGCTGGGTAATGGTGCTAAATGAAGGGCATTGGTTGCGTCAAAGTTATCAAGAAGCAGTTCAAGAAACTGTGAAGGATATAAAACGTCTTCGTGATGTGGATCGCGTTGTTTGGCAGTTTAGTCAATATGAATTTATTGATCGAGCGAGCCTAGCTGGCATTGATATGGGGCAAGGTGTGGCTGAGATTGATTTATATGCGCCAGATGAATTGTATGATCAAATTTTAAAAGAAGTAGTAGGAGTAGAAATTCGGGGGAAAGATCATTTATTAAAGCTTATGCTCGATTTATCTCATGCGAAAATAGAGTACGATCAAGTGGCGGATGCACTGCGTATGGTTAAGCAAACAGGATATGGTGTAGCAGCGCCTGCATTAGCGGATATGAGCTTAGATGAGCCAGAAATTATTCGTCACGGTTCAAGGTTTGGTGTGAAGTTAAAAGCGGTAGCGCCATCTATTCATATGATTAAAGTAGATGTAGAGTCAACGTTTGAGCCGATCATTGGTACTGAAAAGCAAAGTGAAGAATTAGTTCGTTATTTAATGCAAGATTTTGAAGATGACCCGTTATCAATTTGGAATTCTGATATATTTGGACGTTCACTTAGCTCGATTGTTCGAGAAGGAATTCAGGCGAAATTATCTTTAATGCCAGAAAATGCTAGATATAAATTAAAAGAAACGCTAGAAAGAATTATTAATGAAGGATCTGGCGGATTAATTGCGATTATACTATAAGAAAAAATCCCTCTCATTGTAGAGGGATTTTTTGTTTTTTTGATTATAAAATAGAAAAATAAACAGTCATTATCTAATACATTGTTGTAAATTGTCAAGTTTCATCAGATTTTCACATTTTCAGAGTAACAATTTCCTTAAAAATATTGAATTATAAAGGAGAATCGTATAATATAGGCGTTGATAATGATTTATCTACATCTTTGTAGTATAGAATTTGCAAAAATTGCCTACAAATGAAAGTAAGACTCATTTTATGATCATTATACAGTCTTATCTTTGGGAGGAGGTGAATGGCATGAACAAGACAGATTTAATCAATGCTGTTGCAGAAGCAAGTTCCCTTTCTAAAAAGGACGCAACAAAAGCAGTAGACGCTGTTTTTGATTCTATCTTAGAAGCTTTAAAACAAGGTGATAAAGTACAACTGATCGGATTCGGTAACTTCGAAGTTCGTGAGCGTGCGGCTCGTAAAGGTCGTAACCCACAAACAGGTGAGGAGATTGAAATCGCTGCAAGTAAAGTACCTGCATTCAAACCTGGTAAAGCGTTAAAAGATGCGGTTAAATAATCCTTACATATTAACAGGGAAGAAGAGTTTCCTTTTTGGGAACTCTTCTTTTTGCTTTTAAAAACATAAATATGCTAGAATGTGTTCGTATCACTTTTAGGTTTTCGGGAGGGCTAGCGGATGGCAAAAGTTAATTTAGAACAAATTGAACATGCAGTACGCCTTATTTTAGAGGCGATTGGGGATGACCCAAATCGTGAGGGAGTACTTGATACACCAAAGCGTGTTGCAAAAATGTACGCAGAAGTGTTCTCAGGTATGCATGAAGATCCGAAAGAGCATTTGCATAAAGTATTCGGAGAAGATCACGAAGAGCTTGTACTAGTAAAAGATATACCATTTTATTCGATGTGTGAGCATCATTTAGTTCCATTCTATGGAGTTGCTCACGTTGCATATATTCCGCAAGGTGGAAAGGTGACAGGGTTAAGTAAATTAGCTCGTACCGTAGATACAATTGCACGTCGCCCACAACTGCAAGAACGTATTACATCAACAGTAGCGAACTCTATTATGGAAGTACTAGAGCCTCATGGTGTAATGGTAGTAGTAGAAGCAGAACATATGTGTATGACGATGCGTGGTGTAAAAAAACCAGGTGCGAAAACAGTAACGACAGCAGTGCGTGGTGTGCTTGAAAATGATGCTGCAGCGCGCAGTGAAATTTTATCGTTTATTAAAACGAAGTAAAGAAAAGCGGGAAACTGCTTTTCTTTTTTTTTTTAGTAAATAAATGATATAGTTTTAACTAGACAGAGTGAGATTAGAAAGATTGCTTACATGAATGGTAGGTGTAGCCAAGTTTTGGTTATAGAAAATAGAGTGTATGTGTTATAATAAGTTTTATGAATTAGAAAACAAGGGTGATTTTTTGTGTGTGACATCTACGGAGGGTATGCGAGTATAAAAGAAAAATTGATGGAGAAATTACGCCATCCTTACTTTATAAACTATATTGAAGAACCATTTATTGATGAAGAAAAGATAGCATTGTTATATGGTGCTTTAAAGAGTGCAAACTTACATATAGAACAAATTGAGCATTACGTAGTAACAATTATGCTTGTACAAATTGCGCTTGATACGCATGAAAGGGTATCAAATAAAGCAGGCGAGGAAGAGATTGAATTCCATAAATGTCGTCAATTAACAGTACTTGCAGGCGATTACTATAGTGGACTATATTATTATTTATTGTCTATGAATCGTGATATTGTTTTAATTCGTGCACTTGCTGAAGGAATTAAAGAGATAAATGAACACAAAATTATGTTATACCAAAAAGCGCATGAAACGACGGATGACATAATGAAAAGCATAGTAATGATTGAGTCTGCGCTCCTTCAAAAAACATGTGATCATTTTCAGTTATCACATTGGAAGCCATTTATCACATACGTATTAGGTGGAAATCGCCTTCAAAAAGAAATTCAATTGTATGCTGATAAGCAACATTCGCCTGTTTTTCAAGCTATGCAAGATGCTTTAGGGGATAAAGCAGAAGTAGTGATTAATGGTTGGATGAAGGAATTGAGAAAGAAAGAAAAACAATTTTTAGAAAATCACACAGACATAAATGAAATAAATTCTGTGTTAAGGAATAAATAGAAGACATAAGCAATTTTACATTGGAAGAAGGTACGAGCATGCAACAATCAAAAGAAGAAAGAGTACATGACGTATTTGAAAAGATTTCTGATAAATACGATGTGATGAATTCTGTAATTAGTTTTCAAAGACATAAAGCGTGGCGTAAAGAAACGATGCGAATTATGGATGTACAACCAGGCAGTCAAGCGCTTGATGTATGCTGTGGAACCGCAGATTGGACAATTGCGCTAGCTGGAGCCGTAGGTGAACAAGGAAAGGTTGTTGGCTTAGACTTCAGTGAAAATATGTTATCTGTCGGTAAGCAAAAGGTAGAGGCGTTACAATTAAAACAAGTAGAACTTCTACATGGGAATGCAATGGAACTTCCGTTTGAAGATAATACGTTTGATTATGTGACGATTGGGTTTGGTTTACGTAACGTACCGGATTATATGCACGTATTAAAAGAAATGACGCGTGTAGTAAAACCAGGTGGAAAAGTAATCTGTTTAGAAACATCTCAACCAACAATGATTGGTTTTCGACAAGGGTATATTTTATACTTTAAATATATCATGCCGTTATTTGGAAAGATGTTTGCGAAAAGTTATAAAGAGTATTCATGGCTTCAAGAATCTGCTAGTACGTTCCCAGGGATGAAAGAATTGGCTCAAATGTTTGAGCAAGCTGGACTTGAACGTGTGCAAGTGAAACCATTTACTTTTGGGGTAGCAGCGATGCATTTAGGTATTAAACCAGAATCAAAATAGAAAAAAGAAGTTTTAGGTTAAGGTGAACAATATGAAGTTACAACTTATGTACTCTTTTTTACGATCGGATATTAATGTGATAGAAAAAGAATTAAAAAAGACAGTCGCTTCTGAACAGCCATTAGTAGAAGAGGCAGCATTACAGCTTATTGAAGCTGGTGGGAAACGAATTCGTCCTGTATTTGTGTTGCTTGCAGGGAAATTTGGAGATTATAAGTTAGATGCGATTAAGCATGTTGCTGTTGCGTTAGAACTTATTCATATGGCTTCTCTTGTTCACGATGATGTTATTGATGCTGCATTTTTACGACGCGGCAGTGCGACTGTGAATGCGAAATGGGGAGATCGTATTGCGATGTATACAGGGGACTATCTGTTCGCTAAGTCTCTTGAATGTATAACAAATATCGAAATTCCAGAGGCGCATCAAGCGTTATCACATACTATTTTAGAAGTCTGTAAAGGTGAAATTGAACAAATTAAAGATAAATACAATTATAACCAAAATTTAAGAACGTATTTAAGAAGAATAAAGCGAAAAACAGCATTATTAATTGCCGCGAGTTGTCAATTGGGAGCGATTGCTGCTGGTGCTAATCGTGATACGGTAAATCGTCTATTTTGGTATGGGTATTTTGTAGGAATGTCTTATCAAATTATTGATGACATTTTAGACTTCGTTTCTACAGAAGAGAAACTTGGAAAACCTGCTGGCGGAGATTTACTACAAGGGAATATTACACTTCCTGCTCTATATGCGATGGAAGATCCCGTACTTCGTCAGAAAATCACATCTGTACATGAAAATTCAACAGCAAGTGAAATACAAGAAATTATTGATGCTGTAAAAAATAGTACAGCAATTGATCAAGCATTTGCATTTAGTGAACGTTATTTACATAAAGCTTTAGAAATAATAAAACCACTCCCACGTGGAAAAGCAAAGTACGCATTACAAAATGTTGCAAAGTATATTGGAAAACGAAAATTTTAATGTTTATTCTAAAAAATAAAATAATCTCTCTATTTCAAAACTATTGCACAATTGTGATAAGGGTGATAATATGTGTGTGGGGATATACAATTACATACATAATTCAGAAGTGGAGAGATTTTTTATGGAAAAAACATTTCTAATGGTAAAACCAGACGGTGTACAACGTGCCTTCATTGGGGAAATTGTAGCTCGTTTTGAGAAAAAAGGCTTTCAATTAGTTGGTGCAAAATTAATGCAAGTCACTCCGGAAATTGCTGGACAACACTACGCTGAGCATAAGGAAAAACCTTTCTTTGGTGAGTTAGTAGACTTTATTACATCTGGACCTGTGTTCGCAATGGTATGGCAAGGTGAAGGTGTAGTAGATACAGCGCGTAACATGATGGGGAAAACAAGACCACATGAAGCAGCTCCTGGAACAATTCGTGGAGATTTCGGTGTAACTGTTGCGAAAAACATTATCCATGGTTCTGATTCTTTAGAAAGCGCAGAGCGCGAGATTGCTATTTTCTTTAAAGAAGAAGAATTAGTTGACTACTCAAAATTAATGAATGAATGGATTTACTAATTATTTTGAAATAATTTGTAAACGCTTTAATCACTGTGATAATAGTAAAAAGTGCAAGGAGAATAGGGGTATTCTTCTTGCACTTTTTTATTTTCAGTTAGTTACGAAGTTTGAGCTGTTATGATATGTTGATATTTAAATTAGGCCTATCGGAAATATAGAATAAGAAAATGGTCGATTTATGATATAATTTCTTTAATATTTTTAGAATGATAAAAGTTAATATAGTGAGATAAATACATATACGAAAAGAGGAATAACGTATGCGATATATTACAGCTGGTGAATCTCATGGTCCACAACTTACAACGATTATAGAAGGTGTTCCGGCAGGATTGTCTTTAGTAGCAGATGATATAAACGAAGAGTTAGCTAGAAGGCAAAAGGGATATGGGCGCGGTAGACGCATGCAAATAGAAACGGATCAAGTGCAAATTTTAAGTGGTGTTAGACATGGAGAAACATTAGGTTCCCCTATTGCACTTGTTGTTGAAAATCGTGATTTTGCACACTGGACAAAAATTATGGGGGCGGAGCCTTTAACTGAGCAAGAAGAAAAAGAGATGAAAAGGAAAGTGACAAAACCAAGGCCTGGGCATGCTGATTTAAATGGTGCGATTAAATATGGTCATAGAGATATGAGGAATGTACTGGAACGTTCGTCAGCGCGCGAAACGACGGTGCGTGTTGCTGCTGGTGCGGTTGCTAAAAAGGTGTTAGCAGAACTTGGTATTAAAGTGGCGGGCCATGTAATTGAAATTGGCGGTGTACAAGCTAAGGAGATTACGTATAGTTCAATTGAAGAATTAAAGAGTATTACAGAAGCATATCCTGTACGTTGCTTAGATGAAGAAGCTGGTAACCAAATGATGAAAGCGATTGATGATGCGAAAGCAAATGGTGATTCAATTGGTGGAATTGTTGAAGTAATTGTGGAAGGGATGCCAATTGGAGTAGGTAGCTACGTGCATTATGATCGAAAACTGGATGCGAAATTAGCAGCTGCAATTATGAGTATTAATGCTTTTAAAGGTGTCGAGATTGGAATTGGTTTTGAAGCAGCGCATAGACCAGGAAGTGAAGTTCATGATGAAATTCTGTGGGATGAGGAGCATGGATATACACGAAGAACAAATAATGCAGGTGGACTAGAAGGCGGTATGACGACTGGAATGCCAATTGTTGTGCGCGGTGTGATGAAACCGATACCTACACTTTATAAACCTCTTCAAAGTGTAGATATTGATACGAAAGAGCCTTTTACAGCGAGTATTGAACGTTCAGATAGTTGTGCAGTGCCAGCAGCTAGTGTCGTTGCAGAAGCGGTTGTGGCTTGGGAATTAGCGACAGCTTTAATAGAACAATTCGGATTAGATCGTATGGAACTAATTCGTGAAAATATTGAGAAACATAATGAATATGCGAGGGGATTTTAATGGGAAACATACATATTCAAACGAAATCAAAAGAATATGATGTACATGTTGGTAAAGAAGCGTTGTCAAACTTAACAACGATCGTTCAAAATATGCAGCCAGCGGTATCTAACGTAATGATCATTTCAGATGAAGCTGTTGCATCACTACATTTACAGACAGTTATCGATGCATTACAAGTAGAGCAGCACGTGTTTTCGTTTGTTGTACCAAGTGGCGAAAAAGAGAAGTCTTTCGAAAATTTCTATGCGGCTCATACGTCAGCTCTTGAAAATAAATTAGATAGAAATTCTTTAATTCTTGCACTTGGAGGCGGAATGATTGGAGATTTAGCTGGTTTTGTTGCTGCATCGTTTATGCGTGGTATTCGCTTTGTGCAGGTTCCGACAACTTTATTAGCGCACGATAGCGCTGTGGGTGGGAAAGTAGCGATTAACCATCCGTTAGGTAAAAATATGATTGGTGCATTCCATCAGCCAGAAGCAGTTGTATATCATACACCGTTTTTACAGTCTCTTCCTGAAAAAGAGTGGCGTTCAGGTTATGCAGAGGTGATAAAGCATGCTCTTATCGGTGATGTGGAGCTATACCATTGGTTAAAAGAAGAAGTGCAAACATTAGCGGATCTTCATGATGAGAAGTTAATCCATATATTAACGAAGGCGATTCCTGTAAAGGCAAATGTTGTGTCACAAGATGAAACAGAGAAGGGTGTACGTGCTCATTTGAACTTTGGACATACGTTAGGACATGCTCTTGAAAAAGAGCTAGGGTATGGAAATATTACTCACGGTGACGGTGTAGCGGTTGGAATGTTATTCGCCATATTTTTAAGTGAGCAAGTGTACAAGGTTGATCTTGCTTATGAAGATATGAAGCAGTGGTTCTTGAAATACGGCTATCCAAAAATGCCAAGGGATTTGAATGTAGAGCGCCTCGTTCAATTGATGAAACAAGATAAGAAAGCAAATGCAGGAGCAATTCATATGGTGCTTATGCAGGAATATGGGGTAGTGAATGTCGTATCTATTTCAGATGAGACTGTTCATATTGCGTTAGAGGCATTTCAAAAAGATATGATTTAAAATGATAGCGAAGTGCTGTGAAGTGCTCATTTAGAGGTATTCTCGTAATAGTGACGGTTATGACAAAAGATTACAGTAAGGGGCTATAACCCATGCCCATCAACTTAAGGATAGAAACTCTACGGTTTTCCATTAATTGAAATGAACAAACTTTTAAACAGTATAATCCTCTTAAAAATGAGCATACGAAATAAACCCTAACGGGTTTCATTTTTTTCTTATGCAGCTTTCTTTTGTTTTCTCAATCCATTATACTCATAGACAACACCCATAATATCAAAGATAGTTTTCTTCTCATATCGATGGGATTTCCGGCCATTTTTCTTTAGTAGGGTAAACAGGCGGATTAAAACCTTTGTTATTATACGGGTGTTTCTCTGTATCGCTTGATATAACAGGGATAGATGATCTTGAATCATCCCAATTGCTTTATATTCGCTTAGTTCTCTTTTGTGCTTTTGCAACAGAAGTTGGCGCATCTTAAACATCGTGGAAGAACATATAAAAATGGCAATGAGTTTTCCATACACATGGCATTCTAATCGCTCTTGTTTGATAGTTTGCCAATGATGAATTTGAAATAGAGATTTCCACGTTTTAAATATGATTTCGATCTGCCAGCGGAGGGAGTAAAAATCATGGATTTGTTCCATCGGAACCACTTCCCAAGGCGTATTCGTAACATATATGTTGATACCCGTTAATCGTTTACTCTTTTCTGAAAATGTAATCCCCTTTTTACTTTCGGTATAGCTTTGTTTTTTTCTACGTTCCAGTATTTGTTCCTCTGTTAATCGGTAGATAATTACTCTTGTAAATAATCTTTGATTCTTGCCAATATACGACTCTTTTATTTCATACGTTTGTCCTGGTTTTAACGTGTGCATAATGTTCTCTAAATCAACTTGGATATACTGTGACTGTTTTTTGATTGTCCCATTTCGAAAGTATTCTGGAAATGGATTTTTCGTATAGACGGTATGGTTTAACTTAAGTCTTGATATATAGCACACGCCACGTTGATCCATTTGATCTAAGTCTTCCAATGAAAAATATCCTAAATCACGAATACACAGATCACCCGGCCGTAAGGTATCTAAGCAATCTGTTCCAAATGTTTTATCATTATTTTTTCCAGGACCTACCTGGAAGTTTAAAAACTGTCCGCTGTGTAAGTCATATTCTAATTGAATCTTGATACCTGCAGTTTGTGCACAACCACCTGACCCAGGATATACATGTGCTAAATGTTTCGGTACTTGGAAAATCGTCGCATCTAAAATACGGATTCGTTGAAAATACGTGAGTGCTGCACTTGAAATGGCTGATGTTTTACAAAGTTTACTTTTCCATAATGCAGAAAAAATATATTTCAAAAATTCAACCGCTTTTTTATCAAAGCGTTTATTGAGTCCTTCTGGACTCATAAGAGTGCCTGTGGCGGCGTGTAATTGACTGCATAGTCGAACGAGAGAATCACTCGCTGTACGTTGACTGACCCAGATACATATGGTAGCTAATTCATTTCCTGAAAACTTTCGTTTTCTTTTTACAAAACCTAATTCTTTAGCGAGTTCTTCCAAAAGAGAAGGGGTTAAATGACGATACAGCTCTTCAGAAAATAGTTGTAATTCATCTTGAATTGAAAGATTCATAAAAAATGTCATCCTTTCTAGCTAGCTTTTTAGAAAGAATAACGTTTTTTGACACTTGGGGGTAGTGCAAATTCTTAAGTTGATGGGCATGGGGCTATAACCGTATTGTAATCAAATTGAATGAAATGACTGGGGGAAGAAAAATGAGAGTGAAAGAGCAATTGTTAACTTTGAGAGCGTATGTGCCTGGGAAAAACATTGAAGAAGTAAAAAGAGAATATGGTTTATCAAAAATTGTGAAATTAGCATCCAACGAAAATCCATTCGGTTGTTCAGCACGTGTGACAGAAGCATTAACTTCTTTAGCGAGCCAATATGCCCTTTATCCAGATGGATATGCCTTTGAACTTCGGACAAAAGTAGCGGAACATTTAGGTGTAAAAGCAGAACAACTACTATTTGGTAGTGGATTAGATGAAGTCATTCAAATGATTAGCCGAGCGTTACTACATGAAGGAACAAACGTTGTAATGGCGAATCCTACGTTTTCACAATATCATCACCATGCTGTTATTGAAGGAGCAGAAGTTCGTGAAGTATCACTTAAAGATGGTATTCACGATTTAGATGCAATGCTAGAGCAAGTAGATGAGAAAACGAAAATTGTCTGGATTTGTAATCCGAATAATCCAACAGGTACATATGTTGAGAAACAAAAATTACTTTCATTTTTAGAATCAGTTCCTAAGTCGGCTCTCGTTATTATGGACGAAGCATATTATGAATACGCGGAAGCAGAAGACTATCCGCAAACATTACCACTTCTTGAAAAGTATGAAAATCTTATGGTTTTACGCACGTTTTCAAAAGCATATGGTTTAGCTGCTTTTCGTATCGGATATGCGATTGGGGATGCGAAGTTAAACGGACAGCTAGAAGTAGCTAGGTTACCATTCAATACATCAACTGTAGCCCAATCTGTAGCACTCGCTGCATTAGAAGATCAAGCCTTTTTACAAGATTGTGTGCAAAAGAATGCTGAAGGTTTAAATCAGTATTATGCATTTTGTAAAGAATATAACGTATTCTATTATCCATCCCAAACAAATTTCATTTTCTTAAAACTTGGTATACCGGGTAATGAAGCTTTCGAACGATTAATGAAAAAAGGATATATCGTTCGTTCTGGTGCTGCATTTGGTATCGATGATGGTATTCGTATTACTGTCGGTTTGAAGGAAGAAAATGATGAAATTATAGAGTTGCTGAAAGAGCTTGTAAATGAGCAAGTACAGAAAGAAGAAACATATTCTTAAGAGATTGTGAAGGCTCCTAGTATAGGAGCCTTTTTTATCGCATTCAAAATAAAGGTTGAAGACTGCTAATTAAGTTATTCTGTAAACCACGGTTTGTATGGCTCGATAATTAGTGAGAGAAGTTATTTGCACGGTCATAAAAGAAAGCGGTACAATAGAAGATGATGGTAAGGTATCGGTGTCATATCCGAACCTTTTGAACAATTAACTACTCTGTAAGAAGAAGTATAAGAAGAAGTATGCTCATTCTAAAGGTTGCGTTCTAACAGTGAGTTGCTTATGATAAATGAACAGAAGAGAATATTTTTTAGAATTAAAGGAGACGTTTATGCAAAAGTTTGAACAAGCTGTTTCATATATTGAAAATGGTGAAGCGGAAAAAGGATTACAATTATTAAAAGAACAATTAAAAATTGCGAATGATGAAGAGAAGTATGATATCGCTCGTTACTATCATACGCTTGGATTTACAGATGAGGCATTAGCAATTACTGAAGACTTACGTTTACTGTATCCAGAAGAAAGTGAATTCACTGTATTTTTAGCAGAATTATATATTGATCTAGATAAAGAAGATGAAGCGATTGAAGTGCTTCATGATATTCCAGAAAATGACGATTTATATGTTCAATCGTTATTACTTGTTGCAGATTTATTCCAAATGCAAGGTTTTGATGATGTAGCAGAGCAAAAACTATTAAAGGCGAAAGAAATGATGCCTGATGAACCTGTTATTACGTTTGGGTTAGCAGAATTATATAGTAGTAAAGGTGAAGAACAAAAGGCAATTACTTATTATGAATCGCTATTAGCGGAACATAAAGTAATGGGTGGTGTTGTGATCGCACTTCGCCTCGCAGAAACGTTAAGCGCGATCGGAAACTGGGAAGAAGCGATTTCTTATTATGAAGCAGGCCTAGAGGAACAAAAAGATATTCACTCATTATTTGGATATGCCTTTACATTATACCAAGGTGAAGAATATCAGAGAGCAATTGGTGCTTGGCAAGAACTAAAAGAATTAGACCCTGAGTACGCATCACTGTACATGTATTTAGCGAAAAGCTATGAAAAAGAAGGAATGCTTCAAGAAAGCTATGAAACGCTTCATGAAGGAATTAAAGTAGATGAGCTTTCAGTTCCATTTTATGTAGAGTTAGCGAACATTGCGGCGAAATTAGGGAAAATAGTAGAAGCAGAGGAAGTTCTTCAAAAAGCGCTTGAGTTAGATCCAGGGCATTTAGGTGCAACATTAAAATATGCATATATCTTAAAAGGACAAGAAAAGTACGAAGAGTTAATTGCAATTGTAGAGCGTGCTATTGATAGTGGAGAACCAGATACACAACTACTTTGGGATCTTGCGTATGCAAAAAAACAATTAGAAATGTATTCGGATGCATTAAAACACTATGAAAGTGCATATACTTCTTTTAAGAATCATCCAGACTTCTTAGAAGAGTACGGTTATTTCTTATTGGAAGAAGGAAAACGAAAAGAGGCGAAAGAAGTATTTACCCAGTTATTACAACTAGACCCGACACAAATTCATATTGAAGAATTGTTATATAATTTAGAGGATTTTTCATAAGTTGGAAGGAAACTGAATGCCGCTTCTTGAATCTAAAAAGAAAAGAGAAAGACAGAGGAGGGACTTAATTGCTATGAATACCCCTGTTTCTGTAAACGAGAAGAAGGATTTTGTAAAATGGTTTTTGAATAATTACCAACTGAAACAGCGTGAATGTGTATGGATTCTGAATTATTTAATGAGTCACGACCAATTGATGCATAAAGTCCACTTCGTAGAGCATGCAAAATATTGTCCGCGTGGCTTAGTGATGTCAGCGAATTGTGTGAAAGACACACCGTTTCACTTTTTTAAACAAAATGTTATGACAACAGATGCTGAAAAATCGTTTCATGATATTCGTTTAAATCGAGATGAGGATATTTATATTCAACTCAACTTTAAATCATCGTTTCAAAATGCGAATTATGTAGCTGTATTAGAAGAAAACCCATATCTACCAAAGCATATTGAAGTAAATGAAAAAGATCGTTTACTTGCAGAAAGGTTTTTGGAAGAAAGTGTATTTTCGTTTAGGAGAGAACGCCTTTTGAAACAAATTGATGAAGCGTTAGATAAGCAAGATAAGGAAGCGTTTCATAGATTAACGGCAGAGTTAAAGACTTTATAGAATTTATTTGGATTAATTAATTTTTACAAATTTCAGACTTTTATAAAGAAAAACTACCTATATTGGGTAGTTTTTCTTTTTTTACCTCTTTTAGTGTGGTTTAATATATATAAAGTGAAAGTTCTGTCATTTGCAAGTGAAGGAGGGAAGGGATTTGAAGTGGATTGTAAAAGATGTAGAACAGTTTGAGCAAGCAAGAGAGTATGTTGATACAGGAGTAATACCGCTGTTATCAATTTCGGCAGCAAAAGAAATGAAAATGGTTGTAGAACAAGGTGAATTTATCGAATTGTTGAGCACGGAATTGGAAAGAGAGTATAAAGGAAGAGTGCTTTTACTGCCTGCGTTTACGTATTTGGTAGAAAGTCAAAAGAATGAAAAAGGTCGTTTGCAAGAATGGACAAATCATTTACGAAGTGAAGGTTTTAAGCATATTGCTTATGTTACAAGTGATTTTTCATGGAAAGAGGATATGCAAGAGTTACAGGGAGATTTATTTTGGTTTCCTTCATTAGCGTTAGAACAATTTAGTGATCAAGCAAAAAGAGAAGTTATTCATGCGCATATAAAAAATATAATGGTGATGTTGGAAGAGAAATGGGGAAACTCGCAATAAACAGAAAGTTCTTATTATTATGAGTAGTATGATATTGACCTGTGCATGAGCGTATTATATCATGATAGTGTCCTAGTTTTTATTTTTTATATAATTTATCACGAGGGGACAATTTCTGATAGAGGGGGGAAATTTTCGTGAGCGACAAAGAACATCGCGTGTCAAGAAGACAATTTTTAAATTACACACTCACAGGGGTAGGAGGCTTTATGGCTGCCGGTATTTTAATGCCGATGACGCGATTTGCGCTTGATCCGGTGTTAAGAAAAGAAGCGGGAACAGATATGGTTGCTGTTGCGCAAGTAAAGGATATTACAACAGAGCCGAAGCGTTTCGATTTTAAAGTGAAGCAGGTTGATGGTTGGTACAAGTCTGAAGAACCAAAATCGGCTTGGGTTCATAAAGATGAAAGCGGAGACATTGTTGCGTTCTCTCCAGTATGTAAACATTTAGGATGTACAGTTAACTGGAATTCGGACAAAGCACATCCGAATCAATTCTTTTGCCCATGTCACGGGGGGCGTTATACAAAAGATGGGATTAACATTAAAGGTACGCCACCCCTTGCTCCGCTTGATGTGTACGAGTCTAAAGTGAAAGATGGAACGCTGTATCTAGGAAAAGCGAAGCCAAGAGGGGGTGCAAAGTAGATGTTAAATAAAATTTATGATTGGGTGGATGAAAGATTGGATATTACACCAATATGGCGTGATATCGCTGATCATGAAGTACCTGAACATGTAAACCCGGCACATCACTTTTCTGCATTCGTCTATTGCTTTGGAGGACTTACCTTTTTCGTTACTGTAATTCAAATTTTATCTGGAATGTTTTTGACGATGTATTATGTGCCTGATATTAAAAATGCTTGGGAATCAGTTTACTATTTACAAAATGAAGTTGCTTATGGGCAAATTGTTCGTGGTATGCACCACTGGGGTGCTAGTCTCGTAATTGTAATGATGTTTTTACATACACTCAGAGTTTTCTTCCAAGGTGCGTATAAAAAGCCCCGTGAGTTAAACTGGATTGTTGGTGTTCTTATTTTCTTTGTTATGTTAGGTCTTGGTTTTACCGGATATTTATTGCCGTGGGATATGAAAGCTTTATTTGCTACAAAAGTAGGGATTCAAATTGCAGAGCAAACACCGCTCATTGGTCCTTATATTAAAACATTACTCGCTGGTCATTCCGAAATTGTTGGCGCTCAAACATTAACTCGCTTCTTTGCTATTCACGTCTTCTTCTTACCAGCAGCACTTCTAGGTTTAATGGCCTTCCACTTCATCATGATTCGCAAACAAGGTATTTCCGGTCCACTATAAGAGATTGCTAAATTAAAGGGGAAAGAACTAAAGGAGGGAGATTATGCATCGCGGCAAAGGGATGAAGTTTGTAGGAGATTCTCGGGTACCAGTAGCTCGGAAACCAAATATTCCAAAAGACTATTCTGAATACCCAGGGAAAACAGAAGCATTTTGGCCGAACTTCTTGTTAAAAGAATGGATGGTTGGTGCAGTTTTTTTAATCGGTTATTTATGTTTAACAGTGGCGCATCCGTCGCCGCTTGAGAGAATGGCGGACCCAACAGATGCTGGATATATACCACTTCCAGATTGGTATTTCTTATTCTTGTATCAGTTATTAAAGTATTCGTATGCTTCCGGTTCATTTACTGTAATTGGAGCATTTATTATGCCAGGGATTGCGTTTGGAGCATTACTGTTAGCTCCATTTCTTGATCGAGGTCCAGAAAGACGTCCATTGAAGCGTCCTGTGGCAACTGGATTTATGCTTTTAGCAATTGCATCGATTATCTTTTTAACTTGGGAATCTGTAGCACACCACGACTGGGAAGCTGCAAAAAAACAAGGAGCAATTGTAAAAACAGCGCCAGTTGATAAAAATGATGATGGCTATAAATTAATGCAAAAAAATACTTGTTTAACATGTCATGGTGACAATTTACAAGGCGGGGCAGCAGCACCGGCACTGCAAAACTTAACTTTAAAGCCAGAAGAAATTGCTAAAATTGCGAAAGAGGGAAAAGGTTCAATGCCTAAAGGTGTATTTAAAGGTACGGATGAGGAACTGAAGAAGCTTTCGGAATTCGTTGCAAAGTATAATAAAAAATAATAAAAAGCTGACTACAAAATTTGTAGTCAGCTTTTCTATTTAGTTGGATGAAGTTTGTTATAATAGAGTAGGATTTAATGAATGAATTACTTTGCTTGAAAGGTGTTGGACATACGGATTGGTGTACTTGTATGCAATGTTAAGACAACGCTCGGTATTATTATTTTTATTAATTGTTAACATATTAGGTACAATTTACGGATTTATATGGTACGGAAATCAATTGAAAGAAACGTCACCTATATTTTGGCCGTTTGTACCAGATAGTCCTATGGCGAGTCTCTTTTTTGTCTTTGTTTTAATTGCTTTTTTGGCAAAGAGAAACTGGGGATTAATAGAAGCGTTAGCGATTGTAACTTTAATAAAATATGGTATTTGGGCTGTTGTTGTAAACGGGATTATGATTTACGTAAAAGGGCCTATTGGCCTTATGGGCTACATGTTAATGCTTTCGCACTTTGCGATGGCAGTACAAGGATTTTTATATGCTCCATTCTATCGTATAAAAAAATGGCATTTTATAGTAGCAGCTGTGTGGACGTTGCATAACGATGCAATTGATTATTTATTTTGGCAAATGCCGCGATATGGAATTATGCATTTGTTTGTAGAGGAAATTGGTTATTTTACGTTTTGGTTAAGTATTGCTGTACTATGTATTACATATTATTGTTGCTTACGTGAGCAAAGGAAACAATTTTCTTTATGATGGTTAGAACATTTAGGGGGAGAACATGGAGAAAAATAAGAGTGGTACAAAAATATTGGATCGATTGATTACTTTAGTTGTTTCATATAGCATAGCATTTTCTATTTTTGCACTCGCAACAACGGCAGTTGTCTATGGAAAATGGCTGTATTATTTTGAAATTGATTTTTTAAATATTCCTGATTTAGCGGATATGACGAAGGATGAAATTAAAAGAAATTACGATGTGCTTATTACATATTTATCCCCGTTTTATGACGGAGCATTACATTTGCCAACATTAGATATGTCCACAAATGGCCGTATTCATTTTGTAGATGTTAAAAATATTTTAGTAAAGATTCAATATGTGATGTATGCGACAATTATGATTGCAGTGATAGGCGGAATTTATTTATTAAAAAAGAAAAATGAAAAGTTTTTACTGCACGGATCGATTTTAACAATCATTTTTCCGATAGCGCTTATGTTACCGATTGCTATTAATTTTGAAAAGAGTTTTGTATTATTCCATAAACTTTTATTTAGTAATGATTATTGGGTTTTTGATCCTGAAAAAGATCCAATTATATTAATGTTACCAGAAGAGTTCTTTATGCATGCTGCGTGTGCTATTTTATTATTCATTTTAGGTGGTAGTATACTTTGTTACAGTTTATATCGATATTTCGTAAAAAAGAAAAGGATGTCACAGAAAAAATTCTCTGCTTAAAGAGAATTTTTTTCTTTGTAAAATGATAATATATTTTTCGGTCTAGTTCTGTTCTATTCTTGTCCAAATTAACATATTTTGTACTAGTAGTTATAGGGGGGACCGGGATGAAGAGAACATTAATTGGATTGATAGCATTTCTAATTATAATGTTTCCGTTACGTATATATGCTGAAGAGTGGAATGAGCTAACAGGGTTGTTAGACGACTCGTTACAGTTAGTGAAGCGTAATGAAGATGAAAAAGCGGTACAAGTATTACAACATTTCTCGGAGCAATTTTTAATAAAGGGGAATGAAAAGAAGCAGGAAGTAACACCAGATCAAGTTAGAGTTATTTCTTTAGCTTACGATAAGGCGCAACAATCGCTCTCTGAAGAAGGTTTAGGTAAGCAAGCTAAAATTGATAATGTGCTGGCATTACAACTTGCTGTTGATGCACAAGTATCGAAATATCAACCACTTTGGATGGAAAGAGAAAGGAAAGTAATGGATGCCTTTTCTCAAATGGAAAAAGCGATGGAAAAAGAAGATGCTGGGCAGTTTCAACAAACGTTAAATACGTTTTTAAATGAATTCAATATTATTTATCCAAGCTTAATGATTGCTTTGCCAGAAAACGAGGTTCAGCGTGTAAATGTTCATTTATCTTATTTAGATGAATTTCGTAACGTTATGTTAAAAACGAAAGGCGGCCAAATGCAATTAGGGATTATTAAAGGGGATTTGCAAAAGATATTTCACACAGTAAAAAAAGATGAAATTGCACCCTCTCTCATTTGGTTTATGACAATTACTGGGGGACTTATTTTCTTCACATTAACTTATGTTGGATGGAGAAAGTATAAAGGAGAAAGAGAAAAAAGAAAAAGTAATGTACATTCTAAAAATAGATAATGCAATAAATAAAGATATGGATTGTAAGGTTTATTCATTGACAATAGTGGCAGAAGAAAATAGAATGAGAAGTACTATAATTAAAACTTCAATGGAGGTTCATGATGTTTTATTTAATTTACTTCGCGATCATAATGATCATACCGTTGTATGCACAGTCAAGAGTACGTAGTGCCTATAGCAAGTATTCACAAGTTTATTCAACATCAGGTATGACAGGAGCGGAAGTGGCTCGAAAAATTTTAGATGAAAATGGATTATACAACGTAGCTGTAGAAGAAACACCAGGTCATTTATCAGACCATTATGATCCAACCGCTAAGACGGTTCGATTATCAACAGATAACTATTATGGACATTCAGTTGCTGGTACAGCAGTTGCAGCACACGAAGTAGGACACGCAATTCAAGATGCAAAAGATTATAAATTTATGCGCGTTCGTCATTCGTTAGTGCCAGTTGCAAACTTTGGTTCGAATATGTCTTGGATTTTCGTCCTAATCGGTATATTTGCACAAATGTCTGGTTTGTTGTTATTAGGTATCATTTTAATGGCAGCAGGTGTTGTGTTCCAGCTCGTTACATTGCCAGTTGAGTTTGATGCGTCAAAGCGCGCAATGCAACAAATTGAAGCGTTAGGTATTGTATCAACAGATGAATATGGGCAAGCTCGTAAAGTATTAAATGCGGCAGCATTAACATATGTAGCAGCTGCAGCTGTAGCGGTATTTGAATTATTACGTCTCGTATTAATGTATACTGGTATGCAGCGTAGCGACGACTAAAGACTATCAATTTTGAAGTGCACCCCAATTGTTAGACACATAACTAACAATTGGAGGTGCATTTTTTATGGCTAAATTTTCTTCAAAAGATAAAATACAAGCAGTAAAACGATATCTAGAAGGTACGGAAGGCGGAAAAACCATTGCTAATTCTATAGGGGTTCATCCTAGAGAACTTTATCAATGGATTAAACGGTTTGAATTTTCAGGGGAAAAGGCGTTTGAAAAACGCTATACAACTTACCCTCTCGAGTATAAACTAGATGTAATTCATTATATGAATGAAAATGGGACATCTCTGAGAGAAACAGCTGCTTTTTTTAATATTCCTTCTTGCGAAACACTCCGAAAATGGAAAGTAGCTTATGAAACAGAAGGATTAGATGCCCTAAAATCAAAGAAAAAGGGGCGTCTAACCATGGCCAAAGAAAAAGCTAAGCTCCAACATTTAAAACAAAACGAAGTATTTCTTGAAGGTTCTATAGAAGCGCTACAAGCAGAGAATGAACGTCTGCGTATGGAAAATGACTATTTAAAAAAGTTGAATGCCTTAGTTCAAAAGAAGAAAACATCACAGACCAAGACAAAGCGCAATTGATTTATGAATTAAGGCATAAATATAAGGTCGTTGACCTTGTGAAAGTCGCTAATATCGCTCGTAGTACGTATTATTACTGGATGAAACAAGCGAAACGTCCAGATAAATATAAGAAAGTTAAAGAATTAATTAAAGAGATTTTTAGTGAGAATTTTGGGAGGTATGGTTATCGTCGTATTACATTGGAATTACGTAATCGAGGCCATGCATTAAATCATAAAACCGTTCGACGTTTAATGAATATCCTGGGATTAAAATGTCTTGTTCGATTAAAAAAATATCGTTCATATAAAGGGACTGTCGGGAAATTCGCTCCTAATATTTTAAAACGTAATTTTCACGCATCAAAACCAAACGAGAAATGGGTAACAGATGTGACGGAGTTCCACTTACATGGTAAAAAACTATATCTATCACCCATTTTAGACTTATATAACGGAGAAATTATAGCTTACAATATAGAACATAGACCTGCCTATTCCCTTGTTTCTAAAATGTTAAATAAGGCGTTTCAATGTTTGAATGATAAGGAAACTCCTATTTTACACTCGGATCAAGGTTGGCATTATCAAATGCGACAATATCATCAGTCGCTTAAAAAACATAACGTTATCCAAAGTATGTCCCGTAAGGGAAATTGCTTAGATAATGCAGTCATGGAAAATTTCTTTGGCTTATTAAAGTCTGAATTACTTTATCTTAAAGAGTTTGAAAGTATGGAACAATTTAAGCAAGAACTAGAAACTTATATTCATTACTACAATCACAAAAGAATTAAAACAAAACTAAAAGGATTGTCCCCTGTGCAATACAGAGTTCAATCCTTAGTAGCTGCTTAATATATTTGTCTAATTTTTTGGGTTCAGTTCATTTTGATAGTCTTTTTTTGTTGTATGGATTGAATTATATAATGTATTGCAAATAGAAATAATAGAAGTAATGCGGAAAGGCGGTGGGGGGAAATGAAATATCCAGACCATTTAGTAAAACAAGTGCAAGAGCGCAGTGCTCCTTATCAACTAGAAGGTTTTTTAAGTGGACAAGGTCCTGAAAATCCCAAATTTATGTTGTTAGGAGAGGCGCCTGGTGAAACAGAAATTCATAATGGGATTCCGTTTAGCGGGAGGGCGGGAAAACAATTAATGGATTTTTTAGAGCGTATTGATGTTACAAGGGAAGAAGTATATATTACGAGCGCTGTTCGAAGTAGACCTTATAAATGGCGAGAGAAAAAAGAACGAAATGGTGAAATCATACAAAAAAAGTATAATAGAACGCCAAATCAGGGAGAAATAGTTGCCCATGCGCCTTTGTTAGATTATGAATTAGAGAAAATACATCCGAAGCTTATCGTCACGCTTGGAAATATCGGTCTTCAACGTTTAACAGGAAAAAAAAAAACAATCACAGATGTACACGGGCAATTATTAAAACAGCCCATTCAAAAATTAAAGGATATGCAAAGTGCAGAGTTTACATGGTCAGAGAAAGAATATCATGTTTTTCCGACTTTTCATCCAGCTTCCATTTTTTATAATCGGAGTTTATTGGAGCTTATTCATGAGGATTTTGAGAAGCTTAAAAGACTTGTAATAAAAAACTAGAAAAGCTAAGGCGCTTTTCTAGTTACATTTAATTATGTAAAGGGTTTTTATTTTCATCTAACGTAAATCCTTCACCAACTACATCATGTACATCACTTACAGCGACAAAAGCATGAGGATCTACAGAAGTAATGATATTCTTTAATTTCACGATTTCATTTTTAGCAACAACGCAATACAATACGTTACGTTCCACTTTTGTATACGATCCAACAGCTTTTAAAAAGGTTGCTCCGCGCTCCATTTCAGATAAAATTTTGGCAGCAATTTCATCGTTTTTCTCTGAGATAATAGTCGCTCCTTTGGCAGCATAAGCTCCTTCTTGCATAAAATCAATGACTTTAGCACCGATAAAAACAGCAACTAGCGTATACATGCCCTCGCGGTATGATAAATAGGTAAGAATAGAGACTACGATAACGACAGCATCAAACATAAACATTGTTTTCCCCATACTCCAGCCAACATATTTGTGAGCTAGTCGTGCGATAATATCTACACCGCCAGTAGTCCCGCCATATTTAAATATTATTCCAAGGCCGATACCGATAAATGCCCCGGCGAATAAAGCTGCGAGTGTCATATCATTTTGCAAGTTTAAATGTAAGTTGAGTACTTCGTAACGCTGGAAAATCCATAGAAATAAAGATACGCTAAAGGTGCCAATTAATGTATATAAAAATGTCGTTCTGCCAAGTAACCTCCAACCAATAAAAAATATAGGGATATTTAAAATTAAGTTTGAGTAGGAAGGATCAAACTTAAATAAAAAATACAATAATAGTGTAATACCAGTAAACCCACCCTCTGCAAGGTGGTTTTCAATATTGATATTGACAATACCGAAAGAAAATATAGCGGAACCGATTAAAATAAAAATAATATTTCGCATCTTCAATTTTGATGTCATATAGAAATCCCCCTAATTATGTAATGATTGCATTGCTCCGCTGAAACAGTAAAACATAATAATAAGTAATTTCTAGTTGCTAGTGAAAATAGTAAGAACTTGATTGATGTGGGCTGATCTTTTGTGAAAAGCACAAAAGAAGGTTTCACGTTATCCCGCTCTAACGGCTGATAGGAGATGAAGCAAAGAAGAGGGGCAAACCAGCCGTAGGAACCCGATTAGTTCAACTAATCTTTTGCAAAAAAACGCAAAAGAAGTTTCACTTTATTATAGTCTATCCAAAAATGGGTCGCAAATAGGTGTTTGGCGGGGAATAATATTTGTCAAATCGCGATGAATTGGCTAACATGAAAGAGGAAGGATTAGAGGTGAATAGTATGGAAGCAAAAACGATGAAAGATATGCAGAAAGAAGTAGATGCATATATTGGTCAGTTTAAAGAAGGTTATTTCAGTCCGCTTGCAATGATGGCTCGTTTAACGGAAGAAATGGGAGAGCTTGCAAGAGAGGTAAATCATTATTATGGTGAGAAACCGAAGAAAACAACTGAAAAAGAAAGAAGTATTGAAGAAGAGCTTGGAGATGTATTATTTGTTATGATTTGTATGGCAAATAGTTTAAATATTGATTTAGAGACAGCACATAACATTGTAATGAATAAATTTAATACACGTGATAAAGATCGCTGGACACGTATTGATGAGGGAGAGAAAGAATAATGAAAGAAATTAAAGTAATTATCGCCGGACCAAGAGGACGTATGGGACATGAAGCAGTTCTTCTTATGGAAAGAACGGAACATTTTAATTTAGTAGCAGCAGTGGATTATAAGCATGGTGGTGAGAAGATTTCTGATTTACCTGGCATGCCAGCATTACATGCACCGATTTACGCTGATTTACATACTTGTTTAGATGAAGTAGAAGCAGATGTGTTGTTAGATTTAACAACACCAGAAGTGGGGAAACAACACGTTACACTTGCAGTTGAGCGTGGACTTCGTTCGGTTATTGGTACAACTGGATTTACAGAAGAAGAATTGGCACGTTTAACAGAGAATGCAAAAGAAAAAGCAGTAGGAACAATTATTGCTCCAAACTTTGCAATTGGTGCAGTTCTTATGATGAAATTCTCACAAATGGCAGCGAAATATTTCCAAGATGTTGAGGTAATTGAATTACATCATGATCAAAAATTAGACGCACCATCTGGTACAGCTGTAAAAACGGTAGAGTTAATTCGTCAAAATCGTGAATCAAAGCAGCAAGGTCATCCAAAAGAAGTAGAGCAACTAGCAGGTGCACGTGGTGCAAATGTAGACGGTATTCACATTCATAGTGTACGTTTGCCAGGGCTTATTGCACACCAAGAAGTAATGTTCGGTGGAGATGGACAAATGTTAACAGTTCGTCATGATTCATTCAATCGTGCATCATTTATGTCAGGTGTAAAACTATCAATTGAGACAGTAATGAACCTTGATCATCTTGTGTACGGTTTAGAAAATATTATCGACTAAAGGGGAGACAACGGATGAAAATTGCCTTAATCGCACATGACAAAAAGAAAAATGATATGGTTTCGTTTGCATACGCATATAAACCAATTTTTGAACAACATGAATTATTTGCAACAGGAACGACAGGGCTTCGTATTATGGAAGCGACTGGATTAGTTGTAACAAGATATCAATCTGGCCCTCTTGGTGGAGATCAAGAAATTGGTGCAATGATTGCAAAGAACGATTTAGATATGGTGATTTTCTTCCGCGATCCATTAACAGCACAGCCGCATGAACCGGATGTGAATGCATTGCTTCGTTTATGTGATGTATATGCGATTCCACTTGCAACGAATATGGCAAGTGCTGAAATGTTAATGCACGCATTAGAGCGAGGAGATTTAGATTATCGTAAGTTAAGAAAATGAGGGGAACAATTATGAGTGGATTACATATATTAGCGTTTGGTGCTCATGCCGATGATGTTGAAATCGGCATGGCTGGTACCATCGCTAAATATACAAAGCAAGGGTATGAAGTAGGTATTTGTGATTTAACAGAAGCTGATCTTTCTTCAAATGGAACGATAGAGTTGAGAAAAGAAGAAGCGAAGGTTGCAGCTCGTATAATGGGAGTAAAAACGAGGCTGAATTTAGCGATGCCAGACCGTGGTTTGTATATGAAAGAAGAGTATATACGTGAAATTGTCAAGGTGATCCGTACATATAAACCAAAACTAGTTTTTGCACCGTACTATGAAGATCGCCATCCAGATCATGCAAATTGTGCAAAGCTTGTGGAAGAGGCTATTTTTTCAGCAGGAATCCGTAAATATATGCCGGAACTTTCACCACATCGTGTGGAGTCTTTTTATAATTATATGATTAATGGTTTTCATAAACCGAATTTTTGTATAGATATAAGTGAGTACCTCTCTATAAAGGTGGAAGCATTAGAAGCGTATGAAAGTCAGTTTTCAACAGGGAGCGATGGTGTTAAGACACCGTTAACAGAAGGTTACGTTGAAACTGTAATCGCTCGTGAGAAGATGTTTGGAAAAGAAGTTGGAGTCTTGTATGCCGAGGGATTTATGAGTAAGAAACCGGTTTTATTACATGCTGATTTATTAGGGGGATGTAAATGAAATTAAAAATAGGTATTACATGTTATCCTTCTGTAGGTGGTTCTGGAGTTGTTGGAACAGAATTAGGAAAGCAATTGGCGGAACGTGGGCATGAAATTCACTTTATTACATCGGGTTTACCATTCCGGTTAAATAAAGTATATCCAAACATTTATTTTCATGAAGTGACGGTAAATCAATACTCTGTATTTCAATATCCACCATACGATTTAGCGTTAGCAAGTAAAATGGCCGAGGTTGCACAAAGAGAAAACTTAGACATTTTACATGTGCATTACGCAATACCACATGCAATTTGTGCATATTTAGCAAAACAAATGATCGGAGAGCGTATTAAAATTGTTACAACCTTACATGGAACAGATATTACTGTGTTAGGTTCCGACCCTTCGTTAAATAATTTAATTCGTTTTGGTATTGAGCAATCAGATGTTGTCACTGCTGTCTCGCATTCATTAATTAACGAAACACATGAGCTTGTAAAACCAAGTAAAGAAATTCAAACGGTATATAACTTTATAGACGAACGTGTATATTTCAAGCGTAATATGTCTCAATTAAAGAAAGAATATGGTATAAGTGAGAGTGAAAAAGTACTTATTCATATTTCGAATTTCCGTAAAGTGAAACGTGTGCAGGATGTTGTTCAGGCATTTGCTAAAATTGTTAAAGAAGTAGATGCGAAGTTGCTTCTTGTTGGAGACGGACCAGAATTCTGTACGATTTTACAGATAGTGAAGAATTTACATATTGAAGATCGCGTTTTATTCCTAGGGAAGCAAGATAATGTTGCAGAACTACTTGCGATGAGTGATTTAATGTTGCTTCTATCAGAGAAGGAAAGTTTTGGTCTTGTTTTATTAGAAGCAATGGCGTGTGGTGTACCTTGTATCGGAACGCGGGTTGGAGGTATTCCAGAGGTTATTCAACACGGGGAAACAGGATATTTATGTGAAGTTGGCGATACAACAGGAGTGGCAAATCAAGCTATTCAGCTATTAAAGGACGAGGAACTTCACCGTAATATGGGAGAACGAGCAAGAGAAAGTGTTTATGAGCAATTTCGCTCAGAAAAAATTGTTTCACAATATGAAACGATTTACTATGACGTACTAAGGGATGACAAAAATGGAAAGATTTAAAAAAGCTAGTTCTATTATTGAGACATTAAAGCAACAAGGACATGAGGCTTACTTTGTTGGTGGGAGCGTACGAGATCTTATTATCGATAGGCCGATTGGAGATATTGATATTGCGACATCTGCTCTACCAGAAGAAGTGATGGCTATATTCCCAAGAAATGTTCCTGTTGGTCTTGAGCATGGAACTGTAATTGTTGTAGAAAATGGTGAGCCTTATGAGGTAACTACTTTTCGAACAGAAAGCGAATATGAAGATTTTCGAAGACCTAGTAGTGTTCAATTTGTTCGTTCATTAGAAGAGGATTTAAAACGTCGTGATTTCACGATGAATGCAATTGCTATGACAGAAGAAGGCAAAATGGTTGATTTATTTGCTGGACAGGAAGCCATTCAACAGAGAGAAATTGTGACAGTTGGAAATGCTGCGGATCGTTTTCAAGAAGATGCCCTGCGAATGATGCGTGGTATTCGGTTTGTAAGCACGTTAGGTTTTTCATTAGAAATGAAAACGAAGCAAGCGATTGAAACGCATGGGCATTTGCTAGAACATATAGCAATTGAGCGTATTACAGTAGAGTTTGAGAAACTGTTAACTGGTACATATTGTGTGAAAGGTCTCAAAGAATTAGTAGAGACGAAGCTATTTTCTCATTTGCCATATTTACAAATGTCAGAAGAGAGACTGTTAAAAGCTACGCAGTATAAATGGGATTCTTTCGAAACGGATATTGAGGCGTGGGCATTTTTCTTATATTGTATCGGAGAAGAACATCCATCTGTCTTTTTACGTCAATGGAAGTTTTCGAATAAAAAAATAAAAGATATTGTTGCAGTTTTATTGGCAATTCGTACTAGAAAGGAGAAGGATTGGGATACAGTCCTTCTTTATAAAACGGGAATTCATATCGCTGAAATGGCAGAGAGAGTATATGAAGCGATGATTGAAAGCTATGACCCTACATCTGTTGAACGAGTACAATTAATGTTTCATGCATTGCCAATCCAGGAACGTCAAGAAATGAATGTGACTGGTAATGATTTATTAAACTGGGCAAACAAAAAGCCTGGTCCGTGGGTTGCTGAAATGCTTCAGAAAATCGAAGAAGCAATCGTACAAGGAAACGTAGTTAATGAGAAAGAGCGTATAAGGGAGTGGCTGCAAGGATGCAATCTACTATAAGAAAGCAGTTATTGCAAGTTTTTTCTGAAGCGGATGGCGAGTTTGTATCCGGCCAAACAATTAGTGATAAACTTGGTTGTTCAAGAACTGCTGTGTGGAAACATATGGAGGATCTGCGGAGTGAGGGATATGAACTTGAAGCTGTGCGCCGATTAGGTTACCGAATTGCAAGTAAGCCAGACAAAGTGACTGCTAATGAAATTCAGTTAGGGCTACAAACGAAGCGGATTGGTAGAACAGTGTATTTTGAAGAAACTGTTGAATCAACGCAGCACATTGCAGCAAAACTTGCTTATGAAGGTGCAGAAGAAGGAACTGTCGTTGTAGCAGAAGAACAAACAGCGGGAAGAGGTCGTTTAAGCAGAAAATGGCATTCACCAAAAGGAACAGGGATTTGGATGAGTATTATTTTACGCCCGTCAATCCCAGTTCATCATGCACCGCAACTTACTTTGTTAGCGGCTGTTAGTGTTGCACAGGCAATTGAAAAATGTACAGGTGTAAACGTAGGAATAAAATGGCCAAATGATATTTTAATTCAAGGTAAAAAGGCTGTAGGTATATTAACAGAAATGCAAGCGGATCCTGATAAAATTAATGCTGTCATTATGGGCATCGGTATTAATGCGAATCAAAAGCAAGAACATTTTGATGAAGAAATTCAGCACATCGCTACTTCATTAGCGATTGAATCAGGTAAGCCGATTGTTCGTGCAGAACTTATGCAACAAATCTATTTACAACTAGAAAAATTATATGAAGAATATTTACAAAATGGTTTCTCTGTCATTAAAATTCTTTGGGAAAGTTACGCTGTGAGCATCGGGAAAGAAATTACCGCTCGAACGATGAGAGAGACAATTACGGGGTTAGCAAAAGGAATCACAGAGGATGGTGTATTACTTCTGGAGGATCATGAGGGGAAAGTACATCATATTCATTCTGCAGATATCGAAATTAAGTAAAAGAAGTTCCTCTTTTGGAACTTCTTTTTATTTCAATAGTTTTGAGTTGAATTTGTAACATGATAATAAATTCTTTTCATATTTAAAGTTCATTTCAAAATAGCTTCCGTCGAGTTGACCTGGCATGTTATTTGACGATTACTTTGCCTGTCATTCCTTTAAGAAGATGGTATCGACATATTAATTCATATGTACCAGTATTTTTAGGTTTCACGGTAATATTCTTTTCTTTTCCTGACTGGACTACGACGTCAATACCGAGTTTTTTCACTGTAAAGGTGTGCTCGTTTTTACCTTTATTTTTCAATAGTAATGTTGTTGATCCTTCAAGCGGAATCGTGATGACATTTGGATTAAAGTAATCATCATTTAGTTCAACCTCAATCACTTTCGTTAAATCGGTGGGTTGTGTTACGACATGAACTGAGGCAAATACTTGGGAGGATCCTAAAGACATCCACCATACAATCATTACAAGCAAACTGCTGAATCGAAATAACCACCTGTTCATAGACATCTGCAATTCTCCTTTGTTAAGTACTTTCCTCAATTAACCTGCATCATTAGTTTAAGAGTTATACTATATAGTTAAATTGATTACAGAAAAAATTAACTTGGACTTTTTTAACATGCGTTGAAAAAACATGTATCTTTTCAGGATTGAATTATCCATAAAAACTGTATAGCATATATACTCTCGTGTTAAATTTCATATACCGTAATAAGAATAAAAAATTATTTTTTCGAAAAAATGTAGTAATTCCTTTTTGTAGTTTGCTATAATTAGTTCGAATGTGGGCAGTATCAGAGCGAACTGCACCATGATTCGAAGTCATACGAAAAATAATAACTTGGATTCTGCCTTGATCCAATAACGGACTGGGACAGAGGGATGAATAATGCCGACTAACACACAACCCTTCTGCCCTTTTATGGCCAGAGGGGTTTTTTTATATGATTTCGGCCATCTCCTCTCTCCTGCATAAAGGAGGAGTAGTTTTTGAAAACAAAAACAGATTTTTTGAAGATGAAAGAGCAAGGTGAGCCGATTACAATGCTAACGGCGTATGATTATCCATCTGCTAAATTAGCAGAAGAAGCTGAAGTTGATATGATTCTAGTTGGAGATTCTCTTGGAATGGTTGTACTCGGATACGATTCAACAGTACCTGTAACAGTAGAGGATATGATTCATCATACGAAAGCTGTACGCCGCGGAGCGAAAGAGACGTTTATTGTAACTGATATGCCATTTATGTCGTATCACGTATCATTACAAGAAACGATGGTGAATGCACGCCGCATCGTTCAAGAGAGCGGGGCACACGCACTGAAGGTAGAAGGTGCTGGAGAAGTTATATCGACGATTCAATATTTGACGAACGCAGGAATTCCTGTTGTAGCGCATTTAGGTTTAACCCCTCAATCTGTAGGAGTGTTGGGTGGATATAAAGTGCAAGGAAAAGATGCGGAGAGTGCAAAAAAATTAATAGAAGATGCAAAGAAATGTGAAGAAGCTGGTGCAATAGCGCTTGTGTTAGAATGTGTACCAATGCAGTTAGCAGAACTTATTTCAGAGCAACTAACAATACCGACAATTGGGATTGGCGCAGGACAAAAAGTAGATGGGCAAGTGCTTGTTTATCATGATCTTATCTCATACGGCGTAAATCGTGTTCCGAAATTTGTGAAGCAATATACGTCTGTTCAAGAGGAGATTGTGCGTGGGATTTCACAATATGTTACTGAAGTAAAGACAAGGCAATTTCCTGAAGAAAAACATTCGTTCACAATGAAAGAGGAAGAATGCTTAGCGTTATATGGAGGAAAACAATAATGAAAATCGTAACTACAGTGCAAGAGATGCAGCAAATTACGAGCGAACTTCGTGCAAGTGGAAAGAGTATTGGTTTTGTTCCAACAATGGGTTATTTACATGAAGGCCATGCTACTTTATTACGTAAGGCAAGAGAAGAAAATGAAACTGTAGTTTTAAGTGTATTTGTAAACCCACTACAATTTGGCCCAAATGAAGATTTAGATCGATATCCTCGTGATATTGATAGAGATGAAAATGTAGCAAAAGAAAACGGTGTAGATTATTTATTTTATCCGAGTGTAGAAGAAATGTATCCAGCAGAACAAACAACAACGGTAGAAGTTGTGAAGCGCACGGACGTATTATGCGGTCAACAAAGACCTGGTCATTTTGCTGGTGTTGCAACTGTACTAATGAAACTATTTAATATTACGCTGCCAAAGCGTGCTTATTTCGGTATGAAAGATGCTCAACAAGTTGCAGTAATTGAAGGGTTTGTAACTGATTTCAATATTCCAGTTACAATCGTACCAGTTGATATTGTAAGGGAAGAAGATGGTTTAGCGAAAAGTTCTCGTAACGTGTACCTATCACAAGATGAACGTGAAGAAGCTCTTCATTTATACCGCAGCCTATGTATAGCGAAAGAAAGAATTGAGGCAGGTGAACGTAATCCCGAAATCATTACAAATCTTGTGAAAGAGTATATTGAGACGCATACGAAAGGCACTGTAGATTATGCAGATTTATATGCATATCCGTCATTAACAATGGTAGAGAAAGTCAAAGGAAGAATCATTTTAGCTATTGCAGTTAAGTTTGAAAATGTAAGATTAATTGACAATATAACATTAACAGTTAAATAAGGGGGAGCATCTATGTTTCGCACAATGATGAGAGCAAAGTTACATCGTGCAACTGTAACGGAGGCAAATTTAAATTATGTAGGTAGTATTACAATTGATGAAGACTTAATGGATGCAGTAAATATTGTAGAAAACGAAAAAGTCCAAATTGTAAATAATAATAATGGTGCTCGCTTAGAGACATACGTTATTAAAGGGGAACGCGGTAGTGGTGTTGTTTGTTTAAACGGTGCTGCGGCAAGGCTTGTACAACCAGGGGACAAAGTAATTATTATTTGTTATGGGCTAGTTACGGAAGAAGAGATTCATAAACAAGAACCAAAAATTGCAGTATTAGACGATAATAATCAAATTATTGAAATGTTAGGTGCTGAAAAAGCGGGTACGATATTATAAGTAGAAAGGCTATCTCCATTGCGGAGATAGCTTTTTTGTGCATCTTTTCATTAAGATGAGATAAAACGTGGTATAGTAACATTATATAAATTATTGTTGTTTGAAAGGTAAGAAATTGAGGTGTTACATATATGAGTAAGCGTTATGTCGTTGTTGATTTAGAGACGACAGGGAACTCCTGGAAAGATGGGAAGGATAAAATTACCCAAATTGCAGCTGTTGTAGTAGAAGATGGAGAGATATTGGAGATTTTTTCGTCTTTTGTTAACCCAAAGAGAGAGATCCCACCATTTATTACAGAATTAACAGGGATTGATGAAAGTCTTGTAAAACAAGCCCCGTTATTTCAAGATGTAGCCCCGATGATTGTTGAGCTATTACAAGGTGCGGCTTTCGTTGCGCATAATGTTCACTTTGATTGGAATTTTTTAAATGAAGAATTAAGGCAAGCTGGATATACAGAAATACATTGTCCGAAAATCGACACGGTTGAATTGGCTCAAATTCTTTTGCCGACAGCCGATAGTTATAAATTACGTGATTTAGCTAAGAAGCATGAACTAGAGCACGATCAACCACATCGTGCGGATAGTGATGCTCTTGCAACAGCGGAATTATTTTTACAATTTTTAAATGAAATTGAAAAGTTACCACTTGTCACGTTGCAATCGCTTTATGAATTAAGTGATGTGTTCCAAAGCGATATAGCTGATGTGCTTTCTGAAAATATTTTAAAGAAAGTAATGCACGGTAAAGAAGATATAGCGGAGTATGAAATACATCGAAATATTGCGCTGAAAAAGCGGAACTATTCCTTAAACCTTGGAGAAACGTGTTCATCAAAGTTTGATGCTTTCTTGAATAAAACGATGGATAAATTGGAATCACATATGCCAAAGTTTGAAAGAAGAGAAAGTCAACAACTGATGATGAAAGAGATATATACGGCGTTAAGAGATTCTCGTTTTTCACTAATTGAAGCGGGTACAGGAACAGGAAAGACTCTTGCTTATTTGCTTCCTAGTCTTTATTTTGCAAAGAGAAAAGAAGAACCTGTCATTATAAGTACACAAACGGTACAACTCCAACAACAAATATTAGAAAAAGAAATTCCGTTATTACAAAAAATAATGCCATTTTCATTTGAGGTAGCTCTTCTAAAAGGAAGAAAGCATTATTTATGCTTACATAAATTTGAGTATGCTTTGCAAGAGGAAGAAAAAAATTATGATATGGCACTTACGAAGGCGAAGATTTTAGTTTGGCTATTGCAAACTGAAACAGGTGATCGAGACGAATTAAATATTCCTGAGGGCGGAAAGTTACTTTGGAATCGTATTTGTAGCGATGCGTATAGTCCAGGCGGTATGCAAAGTAATTGGTTTAGTCGTTGTTTTTATCAGCGAGCGAAGAATAAAGCTTTATTTGCAGATATCGTTATTACAAATCATGCGTTATTATTTCAAGATTTTTCAAGTGAAGAACCGTTGTTTGCTTCATGCGAACATATTATTTTTGATGAAGCTCACCATATTGAAGAAGCTGCGAGTAGAACATTGGGTGAACAGTTCTCTTGTATGTATTTTCAATTGGTTATATCTCGTCTTGGGACGCTAGAAACAGAAGATGTACTCTCCAAAGTATATAAAATGATGAAAAAATCAGAGCAAGCATCTCGTTCAACTTTCCGTATGATAAGTTATAGTTTGAAGGAACTTAAGTTTGATGCGGATGAACTCTTCCAAATGTTACGTACTTTTATATTTAAACAAACAAAGCAAGAGCAAGGAACGAATAATATGCCGCTCATCTATAGGTATAACGCAGAACTAGAAAAAGGTAAGTTGTGGGATAGTATCGTCGAATTAACAAATCGTTTTATATATGAATTAAGAAGGGTAGTAACTGCTCTTGAGAAGCAAGTGGATATATTGCAAAGTAAGTTAGAATGGGAGATGCATGTTGTAACAGGTGAATTTATGCATTTAATTGAGTTGCTGAGAAAGATGGCAGAATCATTACAGTTACTCGTATTAGAAAAGAATTCGTATGTAACTTGGATGGAGACTGAAACGAAAGGGACGATTCATTCAACAGTTCTATACGCACAGCCTGTCCATATTGGTGAAAGATTTGCTGATGAATTTTTAACAGAAAAAAAGAGTGTTATTTTTACATCCGCAACACTAACAGTTAACGATACGTTTGATTATATAAAAGAGGAACTTGGTTTACATGATTTCGCTCCAAATACTTTAAAGGTTCCGTCACCATTTCGTTATGATGAACAGATGAAATTAATGGTTTCAACGGATGTACCTTTTATTAAGCAAGTAAGTAATGAGCGATATATTGAATCTGTATCGGAACATATTGCAAAGATAGCAAAAGCCACAAAAGGCAGAATGCTCGTTTTATTCACTTCGTATGAAATGTTAAAAGAAGCGTATGCGAATTTAAAAAATAATGATGAATTAGAGGGTTATTTATTACTCACCCAAAGTGTGAATAATAGAAGTCGAAGCCGCTTAATTCGAAAGTTTCAAGAGTTCGACAAATCAATTTTATTAGGGACGAGCAGTTTCTGGGAAGGAATAGATATTCCTGGAGATGCCTTAAGTTGTCTTGTTATAGTCCGTCTACCATTTACACCTCCTCATCAGCCGATGATGGAAGCGAAAGGTGAGTGGCTAAAAAATCAAGGTGAAGATGTATTCGCTAAATTAGCGCTCCCACAAGCAATATTACGTTTCAAACAAGGATTCGGCCGCTTAATTCGAACGAATACAGATACAGGAACGGTAGTAGTGTTAGATCGTCGTTTGACGAGTTCTTCCTATGGAAAACGATTTCTACAATCGATTCCTAACGTACCTCTTTATGAAGGACCATTAGAAGAATTGTTAGTACAATTAGAAGAACCATCAAATGAATAAAAATGGAAGAAAAATACGCCTGAAGTACTTATAAACTTCAGGCGTAAAAAATGTGGGTAGGAGGAATTTTATTTTTTTTACTTCTTGTATACAAAATGTGTTGGTTTTCGACTTGAAACCTTTTTTTGCTGTACATGTCCTGCTATAATAGATGGGTGATGAAGCAGGGGTTGTAAAGAATGTACTCTTATTGTAACCGCATTGCGTTCTTCTATAATTAGAAATTTTTGTGTAACGGAGGAGTTTTTTCATGGATAAGAAAATCGAAGTACTATCAACGACGCGTATTAAATATTCGTCGGATTTGTATAAAATTGTTGATAGTTTAAATCGTACGTTAAAAGAGCAGGACCTCATGTTCGGACTAGCATTAGACGAAAAAGATAAAGAAACAGCTGTATTTACGATTTACAGAACGTAGTGATACAATGAAAAAGTGGATTTTTGCAATCATTATTGTTATCGTTGCTAGCGGAATATATGGGGCGTATGTTTATAATAAAGCGATGGGAAAGAAAATTCCAAAAGAGTCGAAATTTGTAGAAATTGCTAAAGAAAAAGCAAAGCTTACAAAGGTGAAATCTGTTGATTATTACAACGGAAAATCTGCATATATAGTCGTGCAAGGTACAGATGAAAAGGGAGAACAACTTATCGTTTGGGTGCCTGAGAAAAAAGGGGATACTGTAGTAAGGAAAAAGAGCGAAGGTATTTCTGAAAAAGAGGCTATACAAAGAACAATAGAGCAAGTCGGCAATGAAAGTAAGGAATCAAAAAGTAAGCCGAAAGAGATTATGAAAGTGAAATTAGGCTTTGAAAATGATGTACCACTATGGGAAGTTACATATATTGATGATGACAATCGTTATAGTTATTACTATCTTGAATTTAAAGATGGAAAATTTTTAAGACGATATAGCATTGAAAAATAGATGTAGGGGGAACTACAAATGAAATTAGCAAAGCGAGTAGCTGCTTTAACACCGTCTTCAACTTTAGAAATTACAGCAAAGGCACAAGCATTAAAAGCAGAGGGTCATGATGTAATTGGATTAGGGGCAGGGGAACCTGACTTTAATACACCAGAGCATATTATGGATGCTGCACATAAAGCGATGTTAGAAGGGCATACGAAGTATACACCAACAGGTGGATTACAATCGTTAAAACAAGAAATTGTGAAGAAATTTACTCGCGATCAAGGTATTGCGTATGATCCATCTGAAATTATTGTATGTAATGGTGCAAAGCATGCATTATATACATTATTCCAAGTATTACTTGATGAGGGAGATGAAGTTATCATCCCAACTCCTTACTGGGTAAGCTATCCAGAGCAAGTAAAGCTTGCTGGCGGTAAGCCGGTTTATGTAGAAGGTTTAGAAGACAATGAGTACAAAATTACAGCAAAGCAGCTGCGTGAGGCAATTACAGAGAAAACGAAAGCAGTTATTATTAATTCACCGAGCAATCCAACAGGAATGATTTATAGCAAAGAAGAATTACAACAGCTTGGAGAAGTATGTTTAGAACATGATATTTTAATCGTTTCTGATGAAATTTATGAAAAATTAATTTATGGTGGCGTAGAATATACTTCAATTGCCCAGCTTTCTAATGCATTAAAAGAACAAACACTTATTATTAATGGTGTATCTAAATCTCATTCTATGACAGGATGGCGTATTGGATATGCTGCAGGAAATAAGCAGCTTATTAAAGCAATGACGAATTTAGCGAGTCATAGTACGTCAAACCCTACTTCAATCGCTCAATACGGCGCAATTGCGGCATATGCAGGCTCACAAGAACCTGTGGAAACAATGCGTCAAGCCTTTGAAGAGAGATTAAACATCATTTATGATAAATTAATTCAAATCCCTGGCTTTACTTGTATTAAACCGCAAGGGGCATTTTACTTATTCCCTAACGTAAAAGAAGCTGTAGCTTTATCAGGATATGCAACAGTTGATGATTGGGCAAAAGCTCTATTAGAAGAGGAAAAAGTGGCTCTTGTACCAGGTACAGGATTTGGTGCTCCAAATAATGTTCGTTTATCATATGCGACATCTCTTGAACAAGTAGAGAAAGCATTAGAGCGCATCCATACATTTATGAAAAGTAAAGTGCAAGCTTAATTTTATATTTCATTCATGTAATATAAAAAACCTCCCTATTAATGGGGAGGTTTTTTTGACGGATTGTGGCAAAAAGAAATAGCTAAAGGTGTGTTATACTAGAGAGCGAGGTGTTTGGTGATGAAAAAGAAAATGATGTTACAGTGGTTTGAGCAGGGAAGCATTGCAATTCCAAAATTGCTTATGATGCATTATAAAAAATTAGGTTTAAATGAGACGGAATTTATGGTTGTACTTCATGTACACACATTTTTAGAATCAGGTAATTCGTTTCCGACTCCTTCAGAGATTTCTGAACGGATGACGATAACGGAAATGAAATGTATGGAAGTAATTCAGACGTTGATTCAAAAAGGTTTTTTATCACTAGAAGGTGGACAAAGATCAGAAGCGATGATGTGCGAAAGTTATTCTTTACAACCGTTATGGGAAAAAATATTACATTTCTTAATGGATGAATCAATAGAGGAAGAGCAAAAAGAAAAAAAACAGCTACAAGTAAATTTATATACAGTATTTGAAAAAGAATTTGGAAGACCACTTTCGCCGTTCGAATGTGAAACGTTAGGGATGTGGGAGGACCAAGATCAACATCATCCAAATTTAATTCAAGCGGCTCTTAGAGAAGCTGTAATGAGTGGAAAACTAAATTTCCGATATATTGATCGTATTTTATTTGAGTGGAAAAAGAATGGAATTAAAACGGTAGATCAGGCTCAAAATCAAGGTCAAAAATTTAGAGCGAATCAACAAAGGGCACAACAAATGACAAAACAAGAGACGAAATTTACTGGAAAAGTGCCTTTTTATAATTGGTTGGAGCAGTAATATAGGAGGAAAAATATGCTTAACAAAACGCAAATCCGTTATTGTTTAGACACAATGGCGGATATGTATCCAGAAGCACATTGTGAATTGGTTCATGATAATCCATTTGAACTTGTAATCGCGGTGGCGTTATCTGCACAATGTACGGATGTACTTGTAAATAAAGTGACAAGAAATTTATTTCAAAAATATAAAACACCAGAAGATTATTTAAGTGTTTCTCTAGAAGAATTACAACAAGATATACGCTCTATCGGATTGTATAGAAATAAAGCAAAAAACATTCAAAAATTATGCCGAATGTTATTAGATGACTATAATGGAGAAGTACCGAACGATCGAGATGAACTTACGAAATTACCAGGTGTAGGAAGGAAAACAGCGAATGTTGTAGTTTCCGTAGCGTTTGGAATTCCGGCAATTGCTGTTGATACACATGTGGAGCGAGTGAGTAAACGATTAGCTATGTGTAGATGGAAAGACTCTGTGTTAGAAGTAGAAAAAACATTAATGAAGAAAGTACCAATGGATGAGTGGGGAGTTACACATCATCGTATGATTTTCTTTGGACGTTATCATTGTAAAGCACAACGACCGCAATGTGAGGAATGCAGACTGTTAGAAGTATGTCGTGAAGGAAAGAAGCGAATGAAGGTGAAATAAAGGATGGAACGAGTTATAGAAATACCGAAAGAATTTCACTGTTTACCATTTTTTAAAGAAAGTGTAAATTTAATTAAGTATCATACAGACAATTCTTTTGAAGAGATAATACAAAATACTTACTTTATATTTGATATTGAAAGACAGTATGAGCCATGGAAGGAAATTGAAAACAGCATTCCAGTGATGTTGAATGTATGGAAAAATAAGCATGAAGACATTGCTATACTGTTTCGAAATAGAAATAAGCAAGAGGCTGAGGGACCAATGATTCTTTTTGCAGCTCACTTGTTATCGGTTGTCTATTGGCTAAATGAACAACCTGTTCATAGTTTGAATGAAATGCAAATAAATACGAATAAATTAAAAGTGCAACCTGTTAATTTTATGGAAAGATATTCATTCATTATAAAGAAACCGAGTAATTATCATTCTTATATTCAATTAGCGCAGTTGTATATCGAAATAGAAAAGCTGTATGTAAAGAAAATGATAACAAAAAAGAAGTCCGCTTCTCGTTAAGAGAAACGGACTTCTTTTTTTGTATATTAGGACTCTGTTGTAACAACAGCACCGTCTGCGTGAGGTGTATCTCCTCCGGGATTTTGGTGTTGCTGTTCTTGTTGTTTCTTAGCCTCTTCTTCAGCTTTTTTCTTGGCCTCTTCTTCAGCTTTCTTCTTAGCTTCTTCTTCAGCTTTTTTCTTAGCTTCTTCTTCAGCTTTCCTTCTAGCTTCCTCATCAGCTTTCTTTTGAGCTTCTTCTTGCTGTTTACGTTGTTGTTCTTGCTGTTGCTGTTCTTGTTGTTTCTTAGCCTCTTCTTCAGCCTTTTTCTTAGCTTCGTCTTGTTTTACTTTATCTTCATTAGCCTTTTTCTGGGCTTCCTCATCAGCTTTTTTCTTAGCTTCTTCATCGGCCTTTTTCTTAGCCTCTTCTTCAGCTTTTTTTGCATCTGGAGTTCCGCCAGGCGCAGTGAAGGATGCACCAACTGCTGGGCTTGTTCCAGTGCCTTTTTTCGCTACTACAGAGAAGCTGTAAGTAACACCTGGTTTAATACCACCAAGAGTAGCTGTCGTACCACTTATTGATAGGCTACCACTTGAACCGTCAGTTGCTTTATAGCTGGCTGCATATGCATCAACTTCTGCTGGTCCAGACCAGTTTAGTGTAACTGTGCTAGCGCCATCAAAAGTGACATTCAGACCACTAGGAGCATCTACTTTAATTTGTTTAATTGCATCTTTTTTCGCACCTTTTACGTATAACTCTCCGTTTATTTCTTGTACAGAAGAAGGACGTTCAAAGCGTGATTTATCTGTAGCGAATTTGCTCATCATTACTTGGAACATTTGCTGTGCAATTCTAGTGGAGCGATCGCTAACATAATTTTTTGGACCATCTTTTTCGTAACCGGTCCAAACAGCCATTGTGTATTGTGGCGTATATCCAGCAAACCAGCTATCTCTGTTTGCATCAGCTGGGATGTCATATTTTTGAAGAACTGATTCATCAAAGTTTTGTGTTCCTGTTTTACCTGCTACGTCAACACCTGAAACGTATGCTGTTGGACCTGTACCACCAGAACCAGGTTTTACTACGTCACGAAGAACGTCAGTAACCATATAAGCTGTATAGTCTTGCATTGCGCGATGTTCTTTCGGTTTAAAGCTTTTCTTTTTCCCGTCCGGGAAGGTTACTTCTTTTACGAAGTGTGGTTTATTATAGTTACCACTATTACCAAAGGTTGCATATGCACCTGCTACTTCTAATGGAGAACTATCGTTACTACCGATTGCTGTTGATTCGTAGACTTTTCCTTCTTTAAAGGTCATGCCTAAACCTTCAGCAAATTCTTTTGACTTATTAAGACCAACTGTTTGTGCTGTCTTTAAAGCTGGAATGTTTAATGATTTTTTCAAAGCTTCACGTAGTGAAACGTCACCTTTGTAACTCTTTGTTGCATTTTGTATTTTCTTACCATTGGAATACGTATACTCTGAGTCGTTTAATTGATGGTATGTAGACCATTGTAAATTTTCAATTGCCGGACCGTAGTCGAAAATTGGTTTCATTGTTGAACCAACTTGGCGTTTTAAATCAGTTGCCATATTATGACCTTTGAAAGTAGACTTACTTTCTTTACGTCCAGCACCAATTGCTCGAACTTCTCCAGACTGTGTATCCATAAATACGAATGACCCTTGGAATTGATCGTCCGGATACTTAATAAGATTGCCATCCATAATTTTGTCGGCGTAATCTTGAGCATCTTGATCAAGTGTTGTATGAATCGTTAAACCATCTGAACCGATATTTACATCAGGATATTCTTTTTCAACTTCTTTTACAACTGCATCTAAAAATGCTTGATACTTCATCTCAGTTACTTCTGAAGACGGTTGAAGGCCCTCAGTTACTGGAATCTTAACGGCGTTATTCATTTCTTCTTTTGTTATATAACCATGTCGATTCATTAATGATAATACGACATTACGACGATTTGTTGCTCGTTCAACATTTTCCTTTTTTGTTGGATCATAAATGTTTGGACCTTGGGGTAAACCAGCGAGCATAGCAGCTTCATGTAATTGCAAGTCTTTTAAATCTTTACCATAATATTTTTGCGCTGCTGTCGCAATACCGTATGAACGGTTACCTAAATTAATCTTATTTAAGTACATTTCTAAAATCTCATGTTTAGAGTATTGTTGCTCTAATTTGTAAGATAAGTACCATTCTTGCACTTTTCTTTTAGCAGTTTTGTCCATCGTTAGAAAGTAGTTTTTAACGACTTGCTGTGTAATCGTACTACCACCTTGGGAACCGAAACCACCAGTGACATTTTCCATAACTGCTTTTGTAGTTCGTTTAAAATCAATTCCATTATGATCATAGAAACGCGAATCCTCAGTTGCAAGAAATGCATTTTCAACTACTTTTGGAATTTGATCATAAGTAACATGTGTTCGTTTTTCAGCACCGTATTCATAGAAGAAATTTCCGTTTTTATCGAGAAACTTTGTTGATAAAGGATTAACAAGTTTGGATTTGTCTAATTTTGGAGCGTCCTTTACCATAACAAAGAAAGCGGAAACGCCGGCTACAAGACCAACGATACCAAGAAGTAGACAACCTATAAGGAATTTCTTGAAAAAGGAGCCTTTTTTCTTTGGTTTTTCTTCTTTATGTGTTTTTTTCTCTTGATTTTTCACATGATTTCGTTCTGTACGAGAACGATAATTATCTGACATTATACTTTCTCCTACCTTTCATTCTCTCCCCCAAAAGTCGAAAAAAGAGCCTTAGTGATGACTCTATCACGAAAAATAAACCATGTCTAGTACACGGATATAGTCAATCCGAGGGTGATAACCGCATGATAATAAGGATCCATGCTCTTCTATTTCTTCTTTCGTAATCGACTTGCGTCCACCAGTATTTTGACGATTCCAAAATGCAATAATATGTTTTGCATCTAGTAAATAAAATTCATCAAAAAGTGTAAATTTAATAATAACAAATGCAATTCCATTATGAGCAACGACTTGCTTCATATGTTCAATTTGATGAAGGTGGAAGTTTTGAAGTGGGAAACTAGTTTTATTTTTGGTTTCCTTTGCTTCAAAATCGATGTATTTCCCTTTGTATACACCGTTGTAATCTGTTGTAGAAGGTTGTTTAAAATACGCTTCTTTTACCACTGCAGCACTTCGAGCGGGGTAATCTACTTTTACAATTTGAAGAGGTGTAGGCTTTTTATGTACACATGCAATATTATGGGTTAAGTAATATTGATTTGTTTCATTCAATTCCTCTTCAAGGGACATACCTCTATTACTATAAGTATGTGTTTTTATAGGTGTTTTTTGAGGTTGTGAAGCTTGATTATACCTTTTTCCATTTGGGTAACGAATGGTCATAGTGTGTCCACCCCCAACTTGCTAAGAATTACTTACAAAGGTGATTATATCAAAAAATGAAAAAAGATGTGACCTTTTTGATGAAAGGTATGATGACTTATTTATGTTTACATGGAATGATTATATGAAAATTAAACAAAATCGAGAAAAAAATTTTTGTGCAGAGGAAGAAAAAGCAATCATTCACAATATTAAAAAGAAAACAGAAATAGCTAATGTGGACAATATTTCTCGGACACAATCTTATCAAGAATATTATTTAAGAAATAGTGAAATCAGGTGGGCCTTTTTAGCGAGTATGGTTTCGAGAAATGCGGGCTGGAATATGACTGATTTAGAAGGGAGATATTATGCTACTGTTTTACCTAGAACGGTAAAAAAACATTTATTTCTTCTGTACGAACAGGCTAATTGGATTATTTTTTTAGATGCATTTCCTCAGCTATTATTGTATGAGGAAAGTAAGAAGAGACATGCACCTCTCTTTCATTTGTTGCAATACTTCAACGTATCAATTTTTATGGAAAAAGAATGGTTACTTTTCTGGGAAAGAAGAGATACGAATAGACTTATGACAGCGCTTATTATAAATGAACAAAATAAAATTCAAAAACCAGTCATTGAGAATACATATTTTAAAAAACATGTATTCCATACTGCACTTTTTAAAGTACAAGAAAGACTTCATATTAGTGCAGTTATCTTCCCAACAATTGAAGGGAGAATGTATGGGTTTTCGGTTTATCAATTTGAAACGTTACAAAAGCGTATAGAACTAGGAAAAAAATTAGCATGGTTATTGTTTCATCCAATTTATAATGGTTCGTTTTATAAGTTTGCACTGCAAACTACACATACTGGGTCTAGAGAAGATTATGAAGTTTACGCAAAGGAAACTCGAAAGTCTTATACGCCAACACTTAGAGATATTTATCCTGTTATTTTACATGAAGAAATAAAAATGAGAGATTGGTTTTGTGCAAATATGAAAATGAATGTGCTATTTGTACTTGAAGAACCTAAAGGGGAAGTTAATATAACAGAATGGTATAGAAGAAAGAGAGAACAAATCTATAGGCTATCTATCGTAAACCGTTTTGCTAAAAGGATCGATGAGTTCATGATATAATAAAAAAGAAGTCCCGTCTTCCATTTTGAAGACGGGACTTCTTAATTTGAAAAAATCCTGCTATGCGTGCTACAACTTTAATTTCAAAACGTAATGCTAGTAGGAGATTAAGGATGATTTGAAATTTAAATGTTCGTAATAAAGTCTCGCTTTATGTAGCAGGGAAGTTTGGACCATCTAGCTTTGGATTGCCAGTCTCGGGTTTATTTTGTTGTTTGTTTTGGTTTTTCTTTTTTTCATTTTTGTTCTTTGCCATTGTAATACACCTCCTTTTTGTATTGTTACCATTTCTATAAATGACATACGAAATGATTTCTTTGACGAATAACAACTAGTTTTGTCATGTGGGCAGGAGTGGTGAATCATCCGGCGAAATTACATGACAAAGGAAAAGCAAAGAAGGAGGCGTTTTGTATATGGCGATGGTTCAGAAGGAAGATGTAATGAAAAAAATGGATCAAATGTTAAGTTCTCTCGATTTGCTGGAAATGAATATAGGGATTAGAATGAATCATGCATTAAAGGATGCGAGTGAAAAAATATGTAATAAGATAGAAATAACAGAAATGCATATTGAACATATGGAAAATAAATTAGTGCATCACGAAGAAAAAGGGAATTGGGTGAAGACATTTCAAAACGTCGTAGTGAGTGCATAATAAGGTGGGAAAGAAATGAAGAATGAAGCATTAATACAGTCTTCAGAAAAACTCATGCAGTATAGTAATGAAGCGAATGTAAAAAAAAGAGAACTAACTGAATACGATTTTTATAAGGATATGAAACCGTTTGTAGATATGGTAGATGAGGAATTAAAGAAGTGGAAAGAATTAGCTTATACGTGGATTAAAGAAGAAAAGCCAAAGTATATACATGTACAGCAAATTGATCAAGTATACGATAATTTACAAACGAATGTGTTGCAATGCTTTGTAAATAAAGGTAAAGGTAAACGATTCTTTGAAACACACCAAGCCATTTCGTATACTTTGCAAAATATAGTTGAGCAATGTAAATAACAAGAGGGAGAGCCCTCTTGTTATTTTTATGCTTCTGTCATTGTTGTAGGTTTTGTTGCGCCGTTTATTTCTAATTCTTTTATTAATGTTCGATAATCTGATATGCATATTTTTCCTTCGAGATACCAATGTCTCGCAAAGTCTAATAATTCATTTGCATTCTCTGTGCAATACCCCTTTTTTTGAGAAAACGCTTGTTTTAAATCCCCTAATACCATGTTGATTCCTCCCCCATGAGAATCTTCTTCTTAATTATCATAGCATGGAAGGGTTTTCTTTTTTAATTTTTTAAAAATTTAAACTTCCGACAAAAATAGACATATATTCCATCACACATATTATTTTATAGGTACATATTATATATGTAGAAACTTATGTGAAGGAGGAGAGAATGCATGTTTCAACAACCTAACGTATATCAGCAAACGAATCCATATGCACAGCAAAATATGTACCAATATAATACGGATACATATTTACGGTATAATATGTATCCTTTCGAGCCTTATTATGGAAATCAAAATTATTATCAACCGTTTGAAGTGTCCTTTATGAATCAAGCTCAACAACCACAACAGCAGCAACCTTATGTGAATCAAGCTCAGCAACCATACATGAATCAACCACAGCAGCAGCCTTATATGAATTCGCAATATTATATGCCACCACCATCGCCGTATGCTAATCAACAAGCGATGTTTTATCCACCAAAACAACCGTACCCGACGCAGGGTAAGCAAAAGCAACAACAGCCAAGCCAGTTTTCTAGTTTTGTTTCTCAATTTAAAACATCAGATGGTAACTATGATGTAAATAAAATGATGAATACAGCTGGACAAATGATGAATGCGATGAATCAAGTGACAGGTATTGTAAAGCAAGTTGGAGGCTTTTTTGGTAAGTGATGTTGAAGGATTGTCTATAAAAACAATGTAAATGAAATAAAGGACTAGACAAATTTCCTTGTAATAAATGGGTATATATAACAAACGGCTTTCTCTCTTTTCTCATACTGTAAAGTGTAATCAGATTTTTTTAACGAGAGAGGAGAGAAAAAACTATGCATCATTGTCATCCTTGCTTTGGAGGGCATAAGCCTACAGGACCTATTTGTACGACTGCTCCTGTCATTCATCCGACGAAACAATGCGTAACACACTCTTTTTCAACAACGGTGGTGCCACACATTTTCCCAACACATACAACACATGTACATCATCAACAAATTAAAAACCAAAACTTCTTCCCGCAAACAAATTCAAATGTAAATGTTGTGGACCCAATCGACCCAGGATTCGGCGGCGGATGTGGACCGTGTGGCCATGGTCATCATGGACATCATGGACATCACGTATCACCATTTGGTCCAGGACCAAATGTATCTCCGTTTGGACCAAACGTATCACCATTCGGACCGAATATTGGACCAAACGTATCACCATTCGGTCCAAATATCGGACCAAACGTTGGTGGAATGTTTAAAAAGTAAATGATATGTTAGAACTAGCGAAATGCTAGTTCTTTTTTTGTAATTGGAGTGTTGATATGAAAGTTATTGCAGTAACAGGATATAAGCCATTTGAACTTGGAATATTTAAAAATGATCATCCAGGGGTGGAGTGTATAAAGAAAGCGTTACACCGTAAATTAACCAATTTTGTAGAAGATGGTTTAGAGTGGGTTATAATAAGTGGCCAATTAGGTGTAGAATTATGGGCTGCTGAAGTTGTTTTTGAAATGCAAGTAGAATATCCAGATTTAAAATTAGCGGTATTCACTCCGTTTTTAGAACAAGAAGAAAATTGGAAAGAAGATAATCGTGAATATTATGAATTTATCCTTTCTCAAGCAGACCATGTTGATAGTATCACGAAACGGAAGTATGAAAGTCCAGAGCAATTTAAATTAAAAAATCAATTTTTTATTGAAAAAAGTGATGCGCTTTTAGCGGTATACGATGAAGAAAAACCAGGAAGTCCCAAATATATTGTAGAAGCAGCAAAGAAAAAAGGAGAAATAGAAAATTATCACAGTTATTTCATTCTTTTTTCTGATTTACAAGATATAATAGAAGAGGAACAGTGGAATAATGCAGAGTAAATATGTAATATAGTACTCGTATATATGATTGACAAAAAGCATTGTTTCTGAAAAAATTTAGTTAATGAAAGTTTTGGTAAAAATTTGAGGTGAAGAAAATGATTTCGGATAAAATTAAATTAACAGCGAAAGATATTTTAGAAAAAGAATTTAAAACAGGTATGAGAGGTTATCAGCAAGAAGAAGTAGACAAGTTTCTTGATATGATCATTAAAGACTATGAAGCTTTCCACAAAGAGTTTGAGCAATTAAAGCAACAAAATGCTCGTTTAAAGCGTGAATTAGAGGAACAAAAACTAGCAGTAACGCAAGTTCCACAACAACCTGTACAAACACCAGTTGCACAACCAGTTTATAACAACACGAATACGGATATTTTAAAACGCTTATCTAACTTAGAAAAAGCTGTATTTGGAAGTAAGTTATACGAATGATGTAAGGTGGGAAAAGGTTTAAGCATTTTACATAGAAAAAAACGTTGCAAAATCTTTTTGTTTCCACTATACTAATGGATGTCATAACGTTTGGGTAATCGCTGCAACGCCAACGTTGTAGAGGAAAGTCCATGCTCGCACGGCCTGAGATGGCTGTAGTGTTCGTGCCTAGCCAATTCATAAGCTAGGGTATTCTGGCTGTAAGGCTGGTTTAACGGCAGGGAAAAAACCTAAGTCCTTTCGGATATGGTTTGACTACCTTTAAAGTGCCACAGTGACGAAGTCCTTGAAGAAATGATAGGAGTGGAACGAGGTAAACCCCACGAGCGAGAAACCCAAATAATGGTAGGGGAATCTTTTCCAAGGAAATGAACGACGGGAAAGGACAGGTTTTATAACCTGTAGATAGATGATTGCCACCGGAGTACGAGGCGTGGGCCGTTTGTAGTACAAAGGAACAGAACATGGCTTACAGAACGTTATGAACCAACTATGAAATAACTCAGCTCTCCTTTGTTAGAGGAGGGCTTTTTATTTGTATGAAGTTATAAAGTATGAGTTAAAATGGTTAATGAGAAAAATTTTCGTAAAATGTAATGATTAATAGGACCAATTGCTATTAATTATTGTTTGAATATACATAAGAGGTGAATGCAAATGGGAAAAGTTACTTTAATTGCAACAGCGGCAATGGGTATTGAAGCGTTAGTTGCCCGAGAAGTTCGCGATCTTGGTTATGAATGTCAAGTAGAAAACAGCAAAGTAACATTTGAAGCAGATGAAAAGGCGATTTGTCGCACGAATTTATGGTTACGTACTGCGGACCGTGTAAAAATTAAAGTTGGCGAATTTAAAGCAACAACATTTGATGAGCTATTTGAAAAAACGAAAGCATTAAACTGGGGAGATTATATTCCAGAGAATGGCGAATTCCCTGTTATTGGTAAATCTTTAAAATCTGAATTATTCAGTGTTTCGGATTGCCAACGTATCGTTAAAAAAGCTGTCGTTGAAAAATTAAAAACAACATATAAACGTACAACTTGGTTTGAAGAAGATGGTCCGTTATTCCGTATCGAGATTGCAATGCTAAAGGATATTGCAACATTAACAATTGATGCGAGCGGTGTTGGACTTCATAAACGTGGATACCGTATGGATCAAGGGGAAGCTCCGTTAAAAGAAACATTAGCTGCGTCTTTAATTAAATTAACAAACTGGAAGCCAGATCGTCCATTTGTTGATCCATTCTGTGGATCAGGTACAATTCCGATTGAAGCAGCATTAATTGGACAAAACATTGCACCAGGATTTAACCGTGGTTTCGCATCTGACGAGTGGGGCTGGGTAGGTAAACAAAACTGGCGTGAAGCTCGTCAAGAAGCTGAAGATTTAGCGAACTATGATCAACAATTACAAATCATTGGATCCGATATTGATCATCGTATGATTCGAGTTGCTCAAGATAACGCAGAAGAAGTAGGCTTGGGCGATTTAATTACATTTAAACAAATGCAAGTAAAAGATTTCACAACAAAAGAGGATTATGGCTACGTTGTAACGAATCCTCCATACGGAGAACGTTTAAGTGAAAAAGCACTCGTTGAACAACTGTACAAAGAAATGGGACAAGTATTCCGCCCATTAGATACATGGTCAGCGTATGTATTAACAAGCTACGAAGCATTTGAGAAGTGTTACGGAAAAGATGCGTCGAAGAAACGTAAACTGTTTAACGGATTTATCCGTACAGATTACTATCAGTACTTCGGAAAACGTCCACCGCGTAATTCATAGTATAAAACTCCTCCAGCGCGCATATACTGGCTATTATGTAATGCGTAAAGGAGGAAGTGATATGGATAATTTCCAATTATCAATGATTCAAAAAGCTATTCACCGTACGTATGATGAGCTCGGAAAAGAAGTGGATAGTCAAGATGCGATTGTAGATGAAATACAAAAAGCACAAGAAGAATATTTGTCAGCTCTTTCACATGAAACAGCGATTGATAAAAGGTATTTAAAGTCATTAATATAGAAGAAAATTTTCCTTTTTCGAAAGGAAAATTTTTTTTCGTGTATTTATATGTATGGCAACAGGAGAAAGTAGCTGCACACATATAAGTAGCGGTTACTATATCTTTTTATAGAAAAACTTTTTGGTTGGAGGCTAAGGATGTTTACTGAGAAGAGATTACCATTTGAAGTAGGAAAACAAGACAATTTTTATGATAAGTTGAATGAGTGGATTGGAGATGTGTTTTACGACATCCTTCCGGAAAAAGGTTTTGAAGAGCGTGATGAACAAATTTTTATGGCGTTTCAATTAGAGCGTGCTTTCCAAGAAAAGAAAGTTATGTTCGCAGAAGCGGGTGTAGGAACAGGGAAAACTATTGTATATCTTCTATATGCAATTTGCTATGCGCGTTATACTGGAAAACCAGCTATAATTGCTTGTGCAGATGAAACGTTAATTGAGCAGCTTGTGAAAGAAGAAGGAGACATTGCGAAATTATCTGAAGCGTTAGGCTTATCTGTAGATGTAAGACTTGCGAAATCAATGGATAATTATTTATGTTTACGTAAGCTTGAAGATGTTATGAGTGGACGAGCTCCAGAAGTAATTGAAGACGTATATTATGAATTACCACAATTCGTATTTGATCATGGTACGATGCAAAACTTTACTCACTATGGTGACCGAAAAGAATTTCCACTATTAAATGACGAAGAATGGTCAAAAGTAAATTGGGATTACTTCCAAGATTGCTTCACTTGTGATTCTCGTCATCGTTGCGGTCAAACTCTTTCACGTGAACATTATCGTAAAGCAGCAGATTTAATTATTTGTTCTCAAGATTTTTATATGGATCATATTTGGACGTACGATGCTCGAAAGCGTGAAGGACAAATTCCATTATTACCAGAAAGTAGTTGTGTTGTATTCGATGAAGGACATCTTGTAGAATATGCAGCTCAAAAAGCTTTAACATATCGTTTAAAGCAAACGATGATGGAGCAACTTTTAACGAGATTATTACAAAACGATATTCGTGAAGAGTTTGCACATTTAGTAGAAGAAACAATTTGGCAAACAGAGCGATTCTTTGATGTGTTACAAGAAAACAAAAAAGAAATTGCCGGTTCTGATCGTTTAGAAATTACTGTGACAGAAAAAGTAACAGCTGAAGCAAAACGACTTTATGCGAAAATTGGTGAAGTCGGTGATGCGTTAGTATTTGAAAGTGAAATGCATACAGTAAATACGTATGATTTAAATATCGTTGATGAACATTTAGATGTATTAGAACATTCACTTCGTCTATTCATGCATGAGAAAAATGTAATTACATGGGGTGAAGAAGGTGATGGAGCCTTCACGTTAGTAATTATGCCACGTGCAGTTGAAGAAGTATTACAAGAGAAAGTATTCTCGAAGAAAATCCCGTATATCTTCTCATCTGCTACATTATCTAATAACGATTCATTCGCATTTACAGCAAATAGCCTAGGGGTAAAAGATTACTTATCATTCTCAGTTGCCTCACCATTTGATTATGAAGAGCAAATGGCAGTAAACTTACTATCGCATACGAAAGAAAATGAGTGGGAAAGAAAGTGTCAATATACACTTGAAAATATACAGAAAACAAACGGACGTACACTTGTATTATTCCGTACAACGCAAGAACTTGCAGCGTTTAAAGAATATGTAAGTAAAGAACAAATGTCAGTTCCGTTCTTATATGAAGGGGATCAAGAAATTAGTCAGCTCGTTTCTCGTTTCCAAAATGAAGAAGAGACTGTACTTTGTGCCGTTCATTTATGGGAAGGTTTAGATATTCCTGGTTCATCATTATCACATGTTATCATTTGGTCATTACCATTCCCTCCAAACGATCCTGTGTTTGAGGCGAAGCGTAAACATGTAAATGATCCATTCTGGGATGTAGATGTACCGTATATGATTTTACGTCTTCGTCAAGGGATTGGCCGTTTAATTCGTACGAGCGACGATAAAGGTGCTATATCAATCTTCTTATCTGATACAGAAGATGAGAAAGTGGTAGAAGCGGTGAAAAACGTACTACCGGTAGAAGGTAAAGAATTATAAGGAGAAAGCTTGGCGCTTGCCAAGCTTTTTTTCTATTATAAAAGGAATTTAGATTTCCGTGTCGAATTAAGTTTGAGGTAGAAAAGGGAGGTTTTTATACGATGACAGTAGCTACATATGAAGTAGAAAAACAATTTTTAACATATGTGAAGAAGATACAAAATTACGGAGAAGCATTAAGTTTAATGTTTTGGGACTTAAGAACAGGGGCGCCTAAAAAAGGTGTTGATCAACGTTCAGAAGTAATTGGTATGCTTTCATCCGAAGTGTTTGCTATGTCGACTTCAGATGAGATGGGGAACTATTTAACAGAGCTTGAAGCTTTAATACGTGAAGATAAACTTTCTGAAACGACGAAGAAAATGGTTGAAGAGTGTCGGAAAGAATATGATAGAAATAAGAAAATTCCACAAGCGGAATACGAAGCGTATGTGAAATTAGAAGCGAAAGCAGAGAGTGTGTGGGAAGAAGCTCGCGAAAAATCTGATTTCGAAATGTTCCGCCCGTACTTAGAAAAAATTGTTGAATTTAAAAAGAAATTTATTACATATTGGGGTTACGAAACATATAAATACAATACATTATTAGACATGTATGAGCCAGGTATTACAGTAGAAGTTTTAGATCACGTATTTGGTCAACTTCGTGAGCGCATCGTGCCGCTTGTAAAAGAAATCTCTGAGTCTAAAAAAGGATTAAAAACAAGTGCTTTATCGGAAAATTTTTCAAAAGAAAAACAAAAGAACTTTACATTAGAACTATTAAAGCAATTGAATTATGACTTTGAAGCAGGCCGTCTTGATGAAACAGTACATCCATTCGAGATTACATTAAATAGAGGGGATGTTCGTATTACGACACGCTATGACGAAAAGGATTTCCGCATGGCTGTGTTTGGAACAATTCATGAATGTGGTCATGCTGTATATGAACAAAATATTTCAGAGAAATTTGAAGGTACACCGTTATGTAGTGGAACATCTATGGGTATTCATGAGTCACAATCGTTATTCTTTGAGAACTTTATCGGCCGTAATAAATCATTCTGGAAGAAAAATTATGATTTATTAAAAGAGTATAGCAATGGTCAATTTGATGATATGTCAGTCGATGAATTTTATGATGCAATTAACGAATCGAAGCCGTCATTCATTCGTATAGAAGCAGATGAGCTTACATACCCGCTTCATGTTATGGTGCGTTATGAATTAGAGAAAGAATTATTTGATGGTACATTACAAGTGAAGGACTTACCAGCAGCTTGGAATGATAAGATGGAAGCATATTTAGGAATTCGTCCGGAAAATGATGCGCAAGGTGTATTGCAAGATGTTCACTGGGCTGGTGGCTCATTTGGATACTTCCCATCTTATGCGCTTGGTTACATGTATGCAGCGCAATTTAAGCAAAGAATGTTAAAAGACATTCCGAACTTTGATGCATTATTAGAAGAAGGAAACGTAACACCAATTCGTGAATGGTTAACAGAACATATTCACCAATATGGTAAAACGAAAAAGCCACTTGAAATTTTAGAAGATGTAACAGGCGAAGGGTTAAATGCAAATTACTTAGCAGATTATTTAGAAGTGAAGTATAAAGAAATTTATGAGTTATAAAAAAGAGCTGCTTACTTGCAGCTTTTTTTTATAGGGGGATAGAAGATGGTTTATACATATACAGTAATGACGCAAGAAGAGGCGGAAGAGATTGCATATAACTGGCATTATAAAGGGGAATATTCCTTTTACGATATAGAGGCAGATGAAGAAGATTTAGCTGAGTTTTTAGAGGGTGAGAGTAGAGGGAATCATGTATTTTCTGTGAAAGAAAATGGTACTCTCATTGGGTTCTTTACGGTTTGTAAAATAAATAATGGAACGGTTGATATAGGACTTGGAATGAGACCTGATATAACTGGCAATGGATTTGGTTTACAGTTCGTGAATGCTGGACTAGCTTTTAGCAAAGAAAAATACGGATGCAAATATATAACACTATCAGTAGCGACATTTAATGAGAGAGCGATAAAAGTGTATAAAAGGGCGGGATTTGAAGCGGTTGGAACGTTTATACAGAAAACAAATGGTGGTTGTTTTGAGTTCTTGAAAATGAACTATATATGTAAACGTGATTAAAAAAACAGAGGGATCTTCTGTTTTTTTATTTTGATTTAGAAATATATGATACATATTTTTTACTTTTTGTAATTGAGAGTTTTGAAATTTTGGTAGAGGGTGTGTATGATAGAAGTTTAGTAGCAAATAGTAGGTTTAGCAAGGAAGGGTAGAGGTAGTATGATTACAATTAAAACGAAAAATGAAATAGATTTGATGCATGAATCTGGAAAATTACTTGCTTCATGTCATAAAGAAATTGCGAAAATGATAAAGCCAGGTATAACGACACAAGAGATTGATACGTTTGTTGAAATGTATTTAAAAAAGCATGGTGCCACATCTGAACAGAAAGGTTACAACGGGTATCCATATGCGATATGTGCATCTGTAAACGATGAAATGTGTCATGCGTTTCCGGCCGATGTTCCTTTAACTGAGGGTAATATTGTAACAATTGACACGGTAGTAAACTTAAATGGGGGTCTTTCAGATTCTGCTTGGACGTATAGAGTTGGAAAAGTTTCTGATGAAGCAGAAAAGTTGTTGTTAGTAGCTGAGAATGCTTTGTATAAAGGGATTGATCAGGCGGTAATTGGTAATCATGTAGGAGACATTGGCTATGCAATTGAAAGTTATGTAACAAATGAAGGTTTTTCTGTCGCAAGAGACTTTACGGGACATGGGATTGGTAAAGAGATTCATGAAGAACCAGCAATTTTTCATTTTGGGAAACAAGGACAAGGACCTCAGTTACAAGAAGGAATGGTAATTACAATTGAACCGATTGTAAATATAGGTATGCGATATTCTAAAGTAGATTTAAATGGGTGGACTGTACGAACGATGGACGGGAAATTATCAGCTCAATATGAGCATACAATTGCGATTACAAAAGATGGGCCAATCATTTTAACGAAGTTGTAATTGGGAATGAAAGAGTTTGCAAAACTCGAACGAAAATAGTGGTTTTTAAAAATTTGTACGTGTTTTTTTGATAAATGCTTTTCAAAGCATAAAAAGTACGTTATAATCCTTCTATAAAATAAATAGTTAGCTACACTCATATAATCGCGGGGATATGGCCTGCAAGTTTCTACCGAAGTACCGTAAATACTTTGACTATGAGTGAGGACGAATATAATTGCTTGTTTAGCATTCTTTTTTTGCGAAACTCCAAAAGCGCGTCTCTCACTTGTAACGAGTGGTGGCGGCTTTTGGAGTTTTTTTATTGCATAAGAGGGGGAACAAACATGAAAGTATTACAAGAAAAGATTTTGAACGAAGGAAAGGTTTTATCTGGTGACGTATTAAAGGTAGATGCTTTTTTAAATCATCAAATTGATCCAGTACTTATGCAAGAAATCGGAAAAGAATTTGCTAAACGTTTTAAAGAAGAGAACATTACAAAAATCGTGACGATTGAATCTTCAGGCATTGCACCAGCAGTTATGGCTGCATTAGAGCTTGGTGTAAAAGTAATTTTTGCACGAAAACGTAAATCGTTAACGTTACAAGATAATATGTACGTTGCAAACGTATATTCATTTACAAAACAAGAAACAAATGAAATTTCATTATCTCGAAATCATATCGATGAAAATGATCGTGTATTAATCATCGATGACTTTTTAGCAAATGGTCAGGCTGCTTTAGGTTTAATGAGTTTAGTAGAGCAAGCCGGAGCGAGTATTGCAGGAATTGGAATTGTTATTGAAAAAGCATTTCAAGATGGAGGAAAGAAGCTTCGTGAACAAGGCGTTCGTGTTGAATCACTAGCAGAAATTGCATCACTTGATAACGGCACAGTTACATTTGTACAGCAAGAAACTGCGGAGGTGAAATAAACGATGAAGCAGCATCCATTTAAAATTGCATCGCTTGGTATGCAGCATATGCTTGCAATGTATGCTGGAGCAATTATCGTTCCGCTTATTGTGGGCGGTGGACTTGGTTTGAATCAAAAAGAGTTAACATATTTAGTCTCAATTGATTTATTAATGTGCGGCGTTGCGACAATTTTACAAGCATTATCAAATCGCTTTTTCGGTATTGGGCTTCCAGTTGTGCTTGGTTGTACATTTACAGCGGTTGGACCAATGATTGCAATCGGGAAACAATACGGCGTGTCTTCTATTTATGGAGCAATTATTGCTGCCGGGTTATTCGTTGTTATTTTTGCGAAATTATTTGGAAAGCTTGTAAAACTGTTTCCCCCTGTTGTAACAGGATCTGTCGTTACAGTAATTGGAGTTACACTTGTTCCAGCTGCTATTAATGATATGGCTGGCGGAGTAGGAAGCAAAGATTTCGGAAGTCTTGAAAACTTAGCGTTAGCATTTGGTGTGTTACTATTTATCATCATTATGTATCGTTTCTTCGACGGATTTATTCGTTCAATCTCTATTTTGCTAGGTTTATTGTTCGGTACAATCGTTGCAGCATTTATGGGGAAAGTAAGCTTGCAAGCAGTTGGAGAAGCAGATTGGTTCCATGGTATTCAGCCATTTTACTTCGGTACACCAACATTTGAATTGACGCCAATTATTACGATGATTTTAGTTGCTTGCGTAGGGATTGTAGAAGCAACGGGTGTATATTTTGCATTATCTGATATTTGCAATAAAAAAATCGGTGAAAAAGAATTAACAAAAGGCTATCGCGCAGAAGGATTAGCGATGGTGTTAGGTGGCATTTTCAACGCGTTCCCATATACAACATACTCTCAAAACGTAGGACTTGTTCAATTAACTGGAGTAAGAAATCGCGTTATTATTTATACTTGCGGTGGTATGTTAATCGTACTTGGTTTCATTCCTAAAATCGCAGCTATTACAACAATTATCCCAAAATCAGTACTGGGCGGTGCGATGTTAGCGATGTTCGGTATGGTTATGGCATATGGTATTAAAATGTTAAGTAGCGTTGATTTTGGTAAACAAGAAAACTTATTAATCGTTGCATGTTCTGTCGGAATTGGGCTTGGCGTAACAGTCGTTCCTACATTATTTTCACAACTTCCAGAAAGCATTCGTATTTTAACAGATAACGGAATTGTACTTGGAAGTGCGTCAGCAGTACTTTTAAATATCGTATTTAATATGGTGCCGCAGCGCAAAGTGAAAGTAGAAGAAGAGCCAGTATCTATGCAAAGTGCAGTAAGAGAAGCGTGAAAAAGCAAGGTCTCGTTATGAGACCTTGCTTTTCTTTTTAAGTGGCATTATTTTCCCGTACGTACCAAGACGCCAAATGTACTCAAGTGGCCCGTATTGGTAATGTGAAAGCCACCAGCGGCTAATAAAGATTTGTAACGTGTAGAAACTAATGCAGAATATTGGTCCAACCCATAATGGAGCAGGATAATAATTTTTAAGGAATAGACCAAATACAAGTAATGTAACAATTGTATGCGAGATGTAATTTGTTAATGCCATTCGTCCAACGTATTGGAATGGACGTAATAATGTTTGCCATTTTTCTTTTTGTAATAAACGCATTAGCGTGAAAATGTAGAATATGAATAACGTTTTTCCGCTAAACATTGTAAAGACCTGCATATAAATTGGTTCATAAAATGGTTTTGATAAGAAGTAACGGACCATGAAGAACCACATTGGTAATGTTAAAAGGAACATAATAATTTGCCATTTTTTAAGTTTTGGATCTAACTCTTTCGTGCGGCGGAAAATATCCTTTTTGCCGGCGTATAAACCAAGCAAAAATAGCCCAACTGTTTCTGGAAGCATAAGTAAATTTAATCCAATTCCATCAGCGTAAAATGCATGGAAACGATTTTGTATTTGTGACAGCCAGTCTTCTAATGGCATGATAGGTAAGGAAAAACCTAGCTCTTCCTTTGGTACCAATGCAACCGTAATACCAGCCATTAGCATAATGAATTGAAAAATACTCAATAAAACGATAGCCCATATTAAAATAGTACGAGGTTCTCTCTTATAAAATAAAAATAAGAAAAATCCAGCAATCGCATAAGTATGTAAAATGTCACCGTCCCATAAAAGAACGTAATGTAAGAAACCGAATAATAATAAAATAAGTAAGCGGCGAACAAACAAAGTTTTTGGGCGGTCGGTTTTCGCCTCAGCACGACTCATAAAAATATAAAAACCTAATCCGAATAAAAACGAAAAAATTGTATAAAATTTCGTTTGAATAAACATATCGTAAAATAGGCGAATATAGCTGTCTATCCCTTCGTAAATTCCTGAAAGATCACGTGAGTCAACCCCGGCGATAACAGGCCAATTCACAAGAAAAATACCTAGTACAGCTATTCCTCTAATAATATCGATGGAGTGTATCCTCTCGCCATGTGTGAGATTTTGCGTCATTTTTTTCCTCCTTGTTAAGTAATTCCCTTTTATTATACAAAATGTAAGATGGAGGGGATAGGCGATATTTCCATTTTTTTAAACTGTTAAGTTATGTAGGATAAGATATAATAAGAGTGCACAATAAGTTTTACCCTTTTTCAAAACAGGCAGTAAAGCTCCTTCTTATAAGGAGCTTTCTTTATGAAAAGTGTTGATAATGATTCTCTTTAATGATAAAATATATTTAAAATTGATAATCATTATCAAAAAAGGTTGGTGCGTAAGTATGGTATATACATTAGTAGCAGGTACAGTCGCTGTATATGCAGTTATTGCGAAGTATGTTTTAAATGGAGTAGGAACAGCAAAATGAGTGATATGACATAAAATCCCTTTCATTTGTAAAAAGAATGAAAGGGATTTTTTATTTTTAATGAGAATATGCTGAAAATTTAGTATGATAGTAAAGTGAAACTGTAATCAATGGGTAGGTGTAACTCTCACTGGTTATGAGCTCGCAATTAGCGGGAAAAAGTATATACATCTTGGATAAAGGGGAACAAGGGAATGACAAACATAGTACAGACAAACGGTATGAAAAAACTTGTTTGTTTTTATGAAGAGTGGCAAAAACACGGCGATGCAGAGAATAGTTTAAAGTTGTTTGAGGTGATTCAAAAATATAAACAAGAACAGCTTATGATAGCGTTCTGTGGTCACTTCTCTGCGGGGAAATCAACGATGATGAATCATCTATATAAAGCGCAGCTGTTACCAACAAGTCCAATTCCGACAAGCGCTAACGTTGTCAAAATTGAAAAAGGAATGGATCGTGTTGTTGTAACGGTTAAATCTGGAGAACAGTACGAGTATGACGGTGCATATTCAGCTGAAGAATTAAAACAAATTTGTAAAGATGGTGATGAGGTAATTGGTGTTCACATTTATCGGAATGATGCGCCAATTCCTGAAGGTGTTATGTTAGTAGATACACCAGGGATTGACTCAACAGATGATGCCCATCAATTAGCGACAGAATCAACGCTACATCTAGCAGACGTAATTTTTTATATGATGGATTATAATCACGTCCAATCGGAAGTGAATTTGCAATTTGTTAAAGAATTGAAACAACGTAATAAAACGGTTTATCTCGTTGTCAATCAAATAGATAAACATAAAGAAAATGAATTGTCGTTTGAGAATTATAAAGATAGTGTAAAGCAATCGTTCTCTAACTGGGATATTGAAGTAGATGAAGTATATTATACGTCATTACGAATGATGAACCATCCACATAATGAAATTGGAAGCTTAGAAACGTTAATTACATCTATCATGAAAGAAAAAGAGCGGTATGTAAGAGAGGGAATGGAGAGAGAAACAGAATATTTAATGGGGGAACATTTCTCGTTTATTCTTTCTGAAAATGAAAAAGCTCTTTTGAAATATGAGAAAGAGTTAGCATCACCGCTTTCTATTTCAGAGATAGTTGAAAAGAAAGCGGAGCTAATGGAAACGAAACGTCGCGAGGCTAGTAAAGAGTCTCATGTGAGAAATGAATTTATAAAAGGCCTACAAGCTATATTAGATAACGCGTATTTAATGCCATTTGAAATGAGAGAATTGGCAAATGCGTACTTAGAAACGAAATTAACAAAGTTTAAAGTCGGTTTGCTATTTGCGAAAGGAAAGACGGAGCAAGAAAAACAAAGGCGTGTAGAGGCGTTTTATTCTGCCCTTCAAAAGACTGTTGAAACGCAGCTTGATTTTCATGTGAAGGAATTTATTGTAGCCTTCTTAAAAGAAGAAGGATTGTTCACGGAGGAAATTGGGAAAGACATATATGGGTTAGAAATTGCTTTCGGACCAGAAATGTTGGCTGAGGTAATTAAACAAGGCGCAGGTTTCACAGGTGATTACTTACTTCTTTATACAGCGGATGTAGCGAATGAACTAAAGAAGCGTTATTTTATAAAAGCACAGCAAATTTTTGATAAAAGTGCGGTCGTTTTAAAGCAAAAGGTGAGGGAAGCAGTTGCTCGTATTGAAGAAGAGATTGAAACATATACGATGTTGCAAACGGCGAAAGAAACACAATTACAATACAATAACAATTTGGTGGCATATGAAGACTATTTACGAAATGTTTGGCACGATCATGTTGCTACGCCTGAAGGTTTGCAAATAGATGAGATATTGCAAAGGGAAAAGCAAATTGTTAGTGAGAAATTTACACTACAAGAGCAGGAAATCGTAAACGATAACGTAGCGATTCATGAAGAAGAGCTGAAAGGAACGGCGGCTTTAAATATTCAGCGGATATTAGAGAAAGTGAAAAAAGCTGAAACGATATTAGAGCCATTGCCAGCGCTGAAACATGTACAGCAAGAGGTAATAGAGAAAAGAAGACGTGTAGAAACAAAACAATTTACAGTAGCGTTATTCGGGGCATTTAGTGCTGGAAAATCATCATTTGCCAATGCCTTACTCGGTGAGAAAGTACTTCCTGTATCACCAAACCCGACGACGGCAACGATTAATCAAATTTTGCCGGTTACAGAGGAAAAACCACATGGAACAGTAATTGTTCAGTTTAAATCAAAGCAAGCGTTATTAGAAGATATGAAAGCTGTTTATAAGCTGTTTCATTATGAGATTGCTACGTTAGATGAAGCGTTAGCACAAATTGATAACGTTATGAAATATCCTTCACCAACTGGGAAGCAAAAAACAACATTTAGCTTTTTACGAGCGGTACAAAAAGGGTATGATGCAGTTTCTACTTATTTAGGAGAACAAGTACAAGTTACATTAGAAGAGTTCTCTGATTATGTAGCGAATGAAGAGAAATCATGCTTCGTTGAGTATATGGAACTTTATTATGATTGTGCTTTAACAAGGCAGGGAGTAGCGCTTGTAGACACACCTGGAGCGGATTCTATCAATGCTCGCCATACGGATGTTGCATTCCAGTATATTAAAAACGCAGATGCTATTTTATTTGTAACATATTATAACCATGTATTCTCTCGTGCTGACCGTGAATTTTTAATTCAGCTTGGTCGTGTAAAGGATACTTTTGCCCTTGATAAAATGTTCTTCTTAATTAATGCGGCGGATTTAGCAGAGTCTGAAGAAGAACTTGAAATGGTAAAAGGTTATATCGCAGATCAGCTACTACAATACGGTATTAGAAATCCGCGTTTATTTGCAATTTCAAGTTTATGTGCGCTTGAAGAGAAACAAGGAAAGAATGTTGAAAAAGAGAAGTATGGTATTTTACAAAACTCTGGGATTACTAAGTTTGAGGAATCATTTACGTCCTTTATGATGAGAGATTTAATGCTTGTTTCTGTGCATGCTCTATATGGTGCGTTGCAAGGGGCAGATCAGCTTTTAGTAAACATGATAAAGGGTGCAAAGCAGGGGAATGAAGAGAAAGAGAAGCAAACGAAAAAATATGAAGCAGAGCGTGATCAACTACTTCATATCATTTCTTCATATAGTGTACTTGCTGAAGAACAGGCGATGCAAAATGAAGTGAAAGAGTTGCTTTATTACGTGCAACAGCGTCTATTCCTCCGCTATAATGATGTGTTTACTGAATTTATTAATCCGGCATCACTTCGAACGGATGGAAATGTGAAAACACAATTGCAACAGTGTGTTATGGAATTAGTAGCATTTATTCAGCATGATTTATTACAAGAAATGCGTGCGACATCATTACGCCTTGAAAAATGGATAGACGAAGCGATGAAGCGTGCAAAGGATGAAATTGTAGTGAACTGTAAAGTAGAAAATGAATCAATTTCTATGAATGGAACAGTGGAGTATGAATACAAAGATATTACACATAAAGAACCGTTCCCTTCAGTTGAAATAAAAGATTTCAAAAAAGCACTGGCACATTTTAAAAATGAGAAAAGCTTTTTTGAAAAGAATGACAAGGCTTTTATGCAAGAAGACGCTAAATCTGTATTAGAACCGCTCGTATCAAACTATGTAGCTGATGAAAAACATTTATTTGTTCATCATTATAAGCAAGAGTGGGATATGAAGTGGAATTTATTCGAAAAAGTGATGCAGCAAGATGTGATGAACTATTATGAAAGTATATTGTTTGCATTGGCTGAAACGATCGATGTATCTCTATATGAACAAAGTAAAGAACAATTGCAAAAGCAGTTAGTAGAGATTGAAAAAGAAATTTATGTTATATAGTCGTTATGAGAAAAAGATTCGTTCAATTTTCTTTTGAAGTACAGTATCTAAAGATTTTACAAATCCAGCAAATTCATCGGTAGAAATCATATGAGTAAGAACGAGTCGTCTGCCATCTGGTGTTTCACCGCATAAGACGAATGAAGAAAATTCATATGTTTTGTTTTCAACTACTAATTTTGGATAGGAATACGTGTCGCTTTTCTTCTTCTTTCCATCAATAGAGATGACGTTGCATTTTTTCTCATTGTTGTCCATGGTGAATCCCTCCTTTCTATTATTTATGGTAGACAAGGAGGGTTTAGAACAATAGAGAAGGGGGAATTTTTTATGTCTGTTGTAATAGAACGTATTCCAAAAGAGGCTATACCGAAGGCTTTATTGTTACTTGCTGATCCAAGTGAACGGCAAATAGCTACGTATGTACAAAGAGGATTAACATACGTAGCTAAGCAGGGGGGGAGCGTTATCGGTGTATATGTTCTTTTGGAAACAAGGCCAAAGACGATGGAAATCATGAATATTGCGGTTGCAGAGCATTTGCAAGGAAAAGGGATTGGGAAGAAGCTATTAAGGCATGCTGTAGAAACTGCTAAAGGATATGGTATGTCAAAACTTGAAGTTGGTACAGGCAATTCTAGTGTTTCACAACTTGCTTTATATCAAAAATGTGGATTTCGTATTTTTTCTATTGATTTTGATTACTTTTCGAAGCATTATGAAGAAGAGATTATTGAAAATGGGATTGTATGTCGTGATATGATCCGGCTTGCAATGGAATTGAATAAAAACGTATAACTATTTAGGGGGAAGAGAAGATGGAAGTACATAAAGCAATTACAGCACATTCTCGTAAACAAAATGAAAGTGTAAAAGCATGTTTACAATTAGATGCACAGCGTGAAGCAGCTATTGAAGCTGCCGTATCTCTTGCGTCAAATGGGAAAGAATTTTCGGTTGATGTCATTAATGTTGTAACGAAGCAGATTAATGATCTTGCAAAAAATGGTGTTACCTTGCAGCGTAAATATGTTACAGAAGAAATGGTTATGGAATATGTAAGTCGTTTGAAAGAGAAAGAAGGTCGTTAAAGATGATAGTTACAGTCGAATGGTTACGTGAGCATATAGAAGATGAGAATGTCCGTATAATCGATTGTCGTTTTGATTTAGCGAATCCTAATTGGGGTAGAGAAAAGTATGAAGAAGGACATATTCCTCATGCGTTATATTTTGATTTGAATTTAGATTTATCAAGTCCTATAGCAGAACATGGTGGCCGCCATCCTTTACCAAATATTGAGGAGTTTGCAGACAAGCTTTCGAAGGCTGGTATTGATGAACATACGACAGTAATTGCGTATGACAGTCAAGCCGGTGCAAATGCTGCTCGTTTATGGTGGTTATGTAACTATGTAGGACATGAGAAAGTATATATATTAGATGGTGGTTTCCAGGCTTGGAAAGAGAATGGACTACCGACAACAGCGGAAATTCCTGTTGCTATACGAAAAACATTCAAAGCTAATATACAAGATCATATGCTTGTAACGATGGAAACGGTCAGAGAGAATATCCGTGCAGGTGCGGATGTTACATTAATTGATTCAAGAGAGCCCAAACGTTATGCTGGTGTAGAGGAACTTGTCGATCATAAAGCAGGACATATTCCAACAGCGGTAAACCATTTTTGGAAGGATGGAATGTTGCAATCAGGACAATTTAAGAATAAAGCTGGGCAACAAGAACGATTCCAAAATCTGTCGAAAGATAAGGAAACCATTGTATATTGTGGTTCTGGTGTTACGGCATGTCCAAATATCGTCGCATTAAAATTGGCTGGATTCCAAAATGTTAAATTGTATGCAGGTAGCTGGAGTGATTGGATCTCTTATCCAGAAAATCAAATTGCAAAAGAAGAAGATTAATCACTTGCATGCAAAAATAATTTGTATTAAAATAAGGTCACAAGCAAGAGATTGCTCGAAAAACTTTGTATTTTACACATTGGAAACAATGTGATAATATAACGACAAGTAAATAATACATCCTGCGGTGTGCGTAACTTATTTATGTCTAAAACCGATGTTAGTTATACGGAAGCTCAATATTTAGCGACCATCATCAAGCCTTCCTTGTGGAGGAAGATGTACGGTAACTGTGAGGGCATCCACCTGCGAGTAGCGGGTTTTTGGACATTTACGAGGAGCGGCACGTGCGGGGGTCTTATTTCAACTAACCTTATATAAAATTCCTACGGTGTACGTAGCTTATGCATGTCTTAAACCAATAAGTTTAATATGGAAGTTCAATATTTAAATGTAGCTAACATGCCATCTTTTTAAGAAGGAAGTTACAAACATTTGTGAGGGCATCCACCTGTGAGAGCAGGTTTATGGACATCTAGAGAGAACGGCATATGTGGGGCTATATAAAAACCTTACGTTTTATACGTAAGGTTTTTTTGTTGCATAGATATATTAATATTATCTTGATTCACCTGTGAAGTTTCCGTAATAAATGTAGCACTTTCTGTCTTCATCAGTCTCTCTTGAATCCAAGGAGAATTCCATAGAAATGCCGTCTCGCTGAATATATATAATATCTGAATGAAGAGATGGTAAAATTTCTTCGTAGTTCCATACATCTTGACTATCTACTAAGCTTGAACTTGTTTCACTTAGTTCTCTAATTTCAAAACCGATGTGGGAGTATGTAGGGTCTGAAGGGTCATTGGCGAAAACTTCTTTTTGAATATAAATAACTGCTGTTCCGTCTGGGTCAACCGAAGTTGCAGTAACAACATAAGTATTTTTCTCTTTAATAAAATATTCACAAGTCATGCGTGCGATAATTTCAGAATTAGAAATATTGGCGTAGTTCCATAAAGCAGGATACCCTTTCGTTTCATCATTAAGTCGATATTCTAAGCGCATTTTATACCTCTTCTTCCTTTTTCTTCTACTTTATCATGCCATCCTATATAATAGGAATAGAATTTAAAAAGGGGAGTGCGAAGGTGACAAAAACGAAATGGCTAGTAGGTGGTGTCGTAACGTCTTTAATGACTGGCACTTTATTTGGTTGCGCACAAGATCTTCCCCCAAAACCGAATGATAATAGTTGTTCTGATTGGGATTGGGATGATGAACTTGGGGTATGGCAGTGTGATGATAGTAGTTCAGGTTATCGTGGGCATTATTTCTATGGTGGGCGATACTATCAAAATAAATCCACTTTTAAAAATTCATCGGCGTTTAAATCGTATCAATCGTCTACTGAATTTAAAGGTGGAATTGGAAGCGGTTCAAAGGGAGGATTTGGGGGCTAAAATATGTCGCAATACATAAGGGATCGAAAAGAATTTTATTTAAAATATCCGAATTTTTGGTCGGATTTATATGAATGTGAGTATAGTTTGTTTCATGTTTTTTCTATAACAAATCAGACTTTGGACCAATTACACTTAGCGACTGAACGAATGGGCAAAATATTTTTTAAGACTGCTAGACTGCTGCGTAATCTAAGTGACGAACAGCTTCTAGATCTTGGCTTTCCATCCCCGAGTTTATCATTCATTAGAATGAAAGGGCTTTATCCTGAATCTGTAATTTCGCGATTTGATTTTGCTGTAACAGAGGATAACAAAATCAAAATGCTTGAGTTTAATAGTGATACACCAACTTTTATTGTGGAATGTTTTCAAATGAATGGGAAAGTATGTGAAAATCTAGGCTATGATGATCCAAACTCGGATCAAGAACGATTGCTATCTTCTGGTCTAACGAAAGCAGTAATGGAAGCGACAAAGGGATTAGATAATCCAAATGTTGTTTTTACAGCACATCATGAACATATCGAGGATTGGAATACCACTATGTATTTAAGTCAGCTATGCCATGTTGAAAATAAAGTAGTGCCAATGTCAGAACTTAGAATTACAAAAGATGCTCTAGTTGATAAAGATGGGGCGAAGATTGATGTTTTATATCGCCAAACATATCCGATAGAAGATTTAATTGAGGATCAAGATCCTGAAACAGGAGATTTGGTAGGTGTGGAACTGCTGCAACTTGTAAAAGCCGGAAAGCTTTTTATAATAAATCCTTTGTCAGCATTTTTACTTCAGCCAAAATCAATTCAGTGTCTTATTTGGGGGTTAGCAGAAGAAGAGGTCTTTTATACAAACGAGGAACAACAGTGGATTAAAGAATATATGTTACCTACATATTTAGAACCAGATTTATTTTTAGGAAAAGGTTCTTTCGTTCAAAAACCTTCATTTGGTAGAGAAGGAGATACAATTACGATTCGCGATAAGGATGAAAATATTATGCTTCAAAATGCACATCAAACGTATAAAACTGCACTGCCGATATTTCAAAAGTATACAGAACTGCCAGTCGTATCCTTGGAAACAGAAAAAGGGATGGAGAAACTGTCCTATGTGTTTGGTTCTTTTTTAATTGCTGGAAAAGCGAGTAGTATCGGTATTCGCGCGGGAGAAAAGATTACAGGAAATGAATCGTACTATTTACCGGTAGGTATAAAAAGGAGGGGGAAAAATGATTAATTTTTTATTATATTTAGCAGTAACACTTGGACTTTTATGTATTGGTCTGTTCTTGATGGAAGTGACAACGAAAGTTAAGGAATTTAAGTTAATGGCTCAAGGTAATAAGGCGGTAAGCTATGTGCTTGGAGGGCGATTACTTGGGTTAGCTATCGTTTTATATTCGACAGCAGCTAATTCAATTTCACTTCTTGATATGATTTCGTGGGGAGCAGTTGGGATTTTGGCTCAAATTATCGTCTTTTATTTAGCTGAGTGGCTTACACCACGCTTTAATATAAACAAAAGTCTCGAAGAAGATAATCAAGCAGTCGGTCTTTTTCTTATGTTTTTATCGCTTTCAATTGGGATTGTAATCGCTGGTTGTATAACTTATTAAAAACTTTACGTTTAAACGTAAAGTTTTTTATTTTATCCCGCTATTTGCCGGGCAGCCCGATTGGTGAGGGCTAATAATCAGTGGCGGATGAACAAAACCCCCACTGATTAAAGTTTCACTTTATATACGTTAGTTTGCCATACCATTTGAAAAAATTGTAGGCTACGGTTGACATCTATTTTAAATAAGAGTAACATTTTCAATGTAATGAAAATAAGTCTCTGTTAGGTGAGGCTCCTGTATAGAGAAATGCTACTGCCCAAAAATGTCGAGAGACGCCAATGGGTCAACAGGAATGATCGAATTAAGGTTTTTCTTAACGTAGCTGGTAATGTACCTATGCTATACAGTGCTAAAACTCGGTGAGGGAGAGGTCCGTAGATTTCTAATTATATTAGAAATCGTTTATTTGTGTATGTAATGGCCGCTACTCTCTTAAGGGTAGGGGTCTTTTTTGTTACCAAGCTATGAGTAATTTCATATTATAAACTATAAAATTAAACGAGGAGGTGAGGAGCATGTCAAATTCTGACTCGGTTCCGTTACCCATATACTTCAAATCAAAAATATATGATGTAGGCAGGAAACGATTTGTTCCTCCCTCTATATTTATCACAATATAGCGTTTATAAAGCGCGAGACACTTTCACAGTAAAGTGGATAAATTGAGAAACAAAGCGTTTCTTCCTATGTTGTAAAGGAGGAGACGATAATATGTTATATGCAAACAAAACTGTGGGTAACACGTCATATAAACTAAGTAAAAAATCAATAAAAGAACAAACAATGCTCCAAAAAAATAAAGATTTATTAATTGAAATTGCAACAAGAGATGTAAAATCTGTATTTGCATATTTTAAAACAACAAGAGACGGACTATCAATGAAAGAGGCACAAAAACGTATTCAAGTATATGGCCGAAATGAACTAACTTCAAAAAGAGCACTTCTTGCAGAAGTAATGATGAAGCTAGGTGGCATGATTCCAGGTTTTTCAAAACAACGTGTGTGTGATGAATTACAACGTGAAACGATTACTGTATCTAGAGTAGAATGTTCTAGTAGTACAGGGCTAAATAGTGAACTGAAAATGATGGAGATACCTGTGCAAGAACTTGTACCTGGAGATATGATTTTTCTTTCGGCTGGAGATGCTGTGCCAGCTGATGTACGTATTATTTATGCAGATGATTTATTAGTGAATGAGTCTGTGTTAACGGGAAACGAAGCGAATATAGAGAAGTTTGAGAGCTGCTATCACCTTGAACGTAAACGGTTTATTCCATTAAAACGGATGAAAGATTATAATCCACTTGAGCTTGAAAATGTATGTTTTAAAGGTTCGCATATTGTTAGTGGAAATGCAAAAGCTATCGTTGTTTCTACTGGAAAAAATACGTATTCAGGCATCTTGCATACTTGTTGTAGTAGAACGTCTTAATGTGTTAATGATGCTAAATATACAAAAACAATGTATAATAGACAAAGTTGAGCAAAAACGTAGAATGGTAATCTATTTATATAACCTTACGTGATAACGTAAGGTTATTATTTTTTTAATAGGAGAGGAATTATGAAAAAAGTATTATTAGTTGATGGTATGGCACTATTATTTCGTGCTTTTTACGCAACAAGTGTCTACGGACAATTTATGAAACGACAAGATGGAACCCCTACGAACGGGATTCATGGTTATATGAAACACTTATTAACAGCTACGCAAGCGATCGAACCAACACATATCGTTACATGCTGGGATATGGGAAGTACGACATTTAGAACAGAATCGTTCTCGAATTATAAAGCAAATCGTGCAGCGCCACCAGAAGAATTAATTCCTCAATTTGATTTAGTGCAAGAAATGACTGCAAAATTATCCATTCCAGTTATCGGTATGAAAGGCTACGAAGCCGATGATTGTATCGGTACGCTTGCAAAACAATATTGCAATGAAGCTGAAGTTTATATTTTAACAGGTGATACGGATTTACTTCAACTTGTTGATAAGAGCGTTACAGTCATGCTTCTGCGTAAAGGAATTGGAAATTACGAATATTACACACCGGAGAAAATCATGGAAGAAAAAGGTGTAGAGCCGTGGCAAATCGTCCACGCAAAAGCTTTCATGGGAGATACAAGTGATAATTATCCAGGGGTAAAAGGTATCGGTGAAAAAACAGCGTATAAGCTTATTCAAGAGCACGGAACAGTATCCGCTGTACTAGAAAATGTAGAATCATTAACAAAAGCGCAGCGTACGAAGATTGAAAGTGATTTAGAGAACTTAAATATTTCGTTACAATTAGCCCAAATTCACTGTGAAGTTCCAATTTCATGTTCACTAGAAGAAGGATTACACACAATGGATGAAGAAAAACTTAGATTTGTTTGTGAAGAAATGAATTGGGGAAGACCTGAAATATTAATAAATATGCTATAAATAGTTTGGGAAGAGGGATGTTGCATAAGTCGAACTTTGACTTGGTGACACCTTCTTTTTGTTTTTGTAAACAGTATTATAATAAATAAAATTATGTCGAACTCAATTTTAAATATATAAATATTTCGACAAGATATAATGATAAAAGTTGATGAAAATAATAACTTTTATCATGAAGTGAATTAATTTCAACATAGTTTTAGATAATCATTTTTTCGTGTTCACAAAGTTGTCAGAAAATAAACGAGATTTTCATATGAAGTTCAAATAGAATTCACAACAATCAATTATTATAAGAACACACAGATAATTCTTTATCTTTTATATAAACCATCCCCCAAGGAGGACAATGAAAATGAGAAAAAAAGTGAGAAAATCTTTTAAACAATTATTAATTGAAAATAAACAATCACTATTAAATAATAAAGAAAATATGAAAGAAATTGAAGAGAGAATTGAGAAACGACATGTAGCATATAGTGGTGCCAGTAATTAAATAAAATAAAAAAGATAGCCTATGTAGGCTATCTTTTTTATTTTATATTGAAAAAACGCTATTCAGCTCTTTAATTTTGTAAATATGCAAGATATTTTTATAGCGTTTTTCTATCAATATTACTCATTTTTCGAGGTTGAAATTGGTATATACCAATTTTTGAGATTTTCTATTCAAAATATTACAAAAAATGTTACAATACACTCAAATTTATACTATAAAATCATTTTAATATGAAAAATTGGAATGAAAAGAAAGGAGAGGAATATGAATAAAGATGTCGCTTTGAAATGATTATTATCATTTCATTAGGAGTTGATGTAAAAAGATGAAAAGATACGAAGAATTGGACTCTATAAGAGGGATTTCTTCATTAGTAGTAATGATTGGTCATCATTTAATGATTTTTTCAGCATTTCAAAATTACAGTTATGAAGATAATAAACCATTTGTTGTGTATCTATTAAAAGAAACGCCTGCTCGTCTAATTTTTAGTAGTGGTAACGAATCAGTTATTATCTTTTTTGTTTTGAGCGGATTTGTTTTGTATGAATCTATTCAAAAAAACTATAGTAGCTATGGGTCATACCTTTTAAAACGTATATGCAGAATATATATTCCTTATATTGTGGCAATAATTATAGCTATTGTATGCCAGATTACAATTAGTGAATATGGTATTTCTTATTTAAGTGAATGGTTTAATCGCTCATGGACGATTGAAAGTTCTTCAAGCTTAATCGCACAACATATTTTATTGGTTGGGAAATATAATACAGATGCATATAACGGTGTGATTTGGTCACTTGTCCATGAAATGCGAATATCAATAATTTTCCCGTTAATTTTGATGATTTGCTTACGAAAAACGTTAAGGTGTTCATTACTATTATTGTTTAGTTTTAGTATATGTTCTGTCGTAATATTATTTTTGTTTCGCTCGGGCTTAACATTAACAAGCTATGCATTAACATTGCATTACACAGTACTGTTTTTACTAGGAGCACTAGTTGCGAAGTATAAAAATAATTTAATAGTTTTTTATAGTAATTGTACTAAAAACACGAAAATTGCATGGTTTTTATTTGCGATTTTACTTTTTATGTATGAAGGGCTTATAGGAGAAATTAAAGTGCTCAATAATTTTATATTTCGAGACTACGTAGTGGCGATAAGTGCATGTTTATTTGTCATATTAAGTTTGTCAATATCAACTTTGTCGTCCTTGCTACATAATAAATATTTGTTATATTTGGGGAAGATTTCTTACAGTCTTTATTTATACCATATTATATCGTTGTTTTCCCTTATATACATGCTCCATGAAATATTACCGTTGCCTATTATTTTAATTTTTTCACTTGTTTTTTCGTTTATACTTGCAATGCTTTCGTATGTATATGTAGAAAAATTTGCATTCGGAGTCGGAAAGTATGTAACAAAACAAGTGGATAGAAGAGAGAAAGGGTTATCTGTAAAGAGTGAATTGCAGGATGTTATTCAGAAAAGGGCGGTGAAATAATTGAAGCAAGAAATGAGTATAAAAGATTTTCAACAATTACTGAAAAGAAGATTCGTAACGATTATTTTAACGATGTGTTGTTTAACCGCTTCTTTAGTTCTTATCTCTATGTATGTTTTAAAGCCGTCATATCAATATTCAACGCAAATTCTTGTTGGGAATTTAGATGAGTTTAATAAGGAAAATTCAACAAATAAAACACAAGAAAATAAGCAACTAGTAACATCGTATGTTGATATTTTAAAAAGCCCATTAATTATTTCAACAGTCAAAAAAACTTTGAAATTAGAGCAATCAAGTTATGAATTAGCACAAAAAATCTCGGTTGTGAATACGGACAACTCACAAATTGTAACTGTTACAGTAAAAGGTTCCAATCCGAAAATCGTGAAAGACATTGTAAAGACATTGGCAGAGCAATCACAAAAAAGCTTTCAACAGTACACAAATGTACAAGGGGTGAAAGTATTAACTGATCCTGAGTTACAGGAACAGGCTGAAAAATTGTTTCCGAAATTTCAACTGATCATTCCTATTTCTTTAATTGTTAGTTTTTTTGTTGGGATAGGTTTAGCTGTATTTCGAGATTATTTTGATGAACGTATATACACGGAACAGGATTTAGAGAAAATAACAACAGTCTCTGTTATTGGTCACATAAATATGGAACCAAATAGAAAAAAGAAACCTACAGAGGTTGATAAAAAATCATCTATATATCGAGGTGAACATGTCGATGTTTAGGACAAAGAAGCAGCTGCCATTCAATTTGCATGATGATCTGATGAAAGAGCAGTTTTATACGGTGTATCACGAGCTGAAAAAATCCGGAAAACAACTGTTCACAGTTAGTTCAACGAAGGACAGAGGTGTTGTTGCCTCGCTTATAGTAAATATGGGTCTAGTGTTTGCGGAAATGAAAAAAAAGGTGTTACTTATTGATGTGAATTTTTCTGATCCTAAACTACATGTATTATTACAAAGTGATCACATGATAACAGTAAACGATATAATAAGCTCTTCCTCCTGCAATTATGAATCTTTTTCTAGTAATTTGTCTAATTACTTATATTGTATTCCTGCAAAAAAAACAGTACATACAGGGACGCCTTTAGTTGCTATGGATGAATTTGATAATGCGATTGCTAAGTGGAAAGAAGATTTTGATTACATTTTCGTTTATTCTTCTGAAGTATTTGAGCTTCCTGCTACGCACATTATTGCAGGGAAATGCGATGGAGTGGTTTTAGCAGTTAAAAAGCGAAAAGATTCACTACGTACAGTGCAAAAAGTAATAGCGGATATAAATAGGAAAGAATGTGAATTAATAGGTATAATTTTATATTCTTGAATGTGGGGGTAACGATCCATGATTCGTGAAACAAATCAAGCCAAGTTGTATACGATTCCGGCTCAAGAAAAGCCTAGCATATTGAATCGAAGTGTAAAACGCTTGTTTGATATTATATTTTCAATCATATTGTTACTATTAACAATACCAATTATGTTGTTCTTTTGTATTATGATTACCTTAGAAACATCAGGGGCTCCAATATACTTTCAAGAACGTTTAGGTATAAACGGGAAGAAGTTTAATGTATTTAAATTAAGGTCGATGGTAAAGGATGCTGAAATGAACGGACCACAATGGGCAAAAGAACATGATCAAAGAATTACAAAAGTTGGATTGTTTATAAGAAAAACGAGAATTGATGAATTACCACAGCTCTTAAACATTTTAAGAGGAGATATGTCTTTTGTAGGCCCTAGACCAGAGAGAGAGTTTTTTTATAATGAGTTTGATGCGTATATTCCAGAATTTAAGGAACGTTTAATAGTAAAACCAGGATTAACAGGATGGGCACAAATAAATGGAGGGTATAATCTTGATCCAAAGGAAAAGTTGAGGCTGGACATGGAGTATATTGAAATGAAAACATTTCGGACGGACATCCGTATTTTATGTAAAACCGTTTTAATTGTATTGAACGGTAATGGTGCAAGATAAATATATATGTAAACAAACAACATATGTAAGTAGGTTACTTGCAAAGGAGAACTTGTATGGGTAGATCTATTCTAAGCAATATTATCCATCTATTTTATAGTACGATTTTAGCTAACCTTCTTCAGGCCGTCAGTTTAATTGTTTTAGCAAACTTTTTTAACGCACAACATTATGGGATGTTTAGTGTTGCCATAGCAGTGACGTTTGTTATGTTATTTTTTACAGACTTAGGACTTAGTAATACGTTTCTTCGAGAAGGGGCAAAGGATGGAGCAGATTTAGAGCAGATTTTATCATCGTATATAAAAATAAGGATGATTCTACTTATTTTTATTTCTATCATCGGTTATATTGCTATTCATTATATGTATGCGGATAAAAATTTAATTTATATGATGATAAACGTAATGTTTTTCATGTTAATAGGATTAACTTGGCAAAACATAGGGATTGCCTATTTTCAACTGACGGAACGTATGAAGTATATAGCGCTCATAAAAGTTGTATCAGCATCAGTTGTCATTATAATTACATGTTTTTGTATTTTCGGAGAGTTACCGGTGTATGTAACAGCTCGCTTATATGCTTTTGGGTATATGATTGGTGGTTTATTCAGTATATATATCATGAGAAGAAAGACGAAAATGAATATGAAAGTCGTAATTCATAAAGCGTTATTTTGGCAATTAACTCCCTTTATTATTAGCGGTTTTTTAATAATGAGTACGCCACAATTAGCGCCTATCTTGCTTAACTATACATTGCCATTAAGTATGGTAGGTGTTTTTGCAGTGGCGTACCGGATGCCGGCAGCTTTATATCAAGTACCAGGGGTAATTGCAGGTGCATTTTTTCCGGTGCTCTTTAAGCATTATAACCAGAATAATATAGAAGAGCATACGAAATTAAATTTACTTCAAATTAAATCAATGGCGATTGTAGGAATATGTATGACGATCGGTTTATATCATTTAGCACCATACTTTATTTCTATATTTTTTCATGAAGAATGGAGGAATGCAGTAGAACCACTCCAAATATTATCATTTCTTATTGTGCTACAAAGTTTAAATATTGCCATTGCTGACGGTTTAACGACGAGTGGTTGTCAAAATAAGAGGACTGTTGTGCAGTGTGTAGCATTGGTGATAGGTGGGGTTATGCTTTATAGCTTTAGTAGTCTTGGTGGAGTGATAGGAGCGGCATACGCTATGGTTTTATTTGAAATAGTCGCTTTAGTGGGATATATAGCGGTAAGTGTAGTGAAGAAAAAAATTGTATTCCAAATTGTAATACCGTATACAATTTATTTTGGTGTAACCTTTATTGGAGTGCAATATATATTGCATACATATCATTTAATTGCGCTTGTTCTTAATATACTAATTGTAGTAGCTGCCATATTCCTATATGATTATGAGCTAAAAAAACTTCTTCTTTCTTTTATAAGAAAAATACGCAAAAAGGATTATATTACGAAACAGGGGATATAGCCTATGGAAAATAATATGAAAGTATCAATGGGATGGATTATTCTTCTAATATTATTTGTCATGTTAAGTAAATACAATTTATATATTGGATTTTCATTGAAGATATATATGATTTTTTTAGTCATATATTTTTGTTTAACAATTAAAGACTTTCATATTCAAAAGTTATATTTTCATGAAGTTATATTTTTACTGTTTTATTTCATTTATTGTTTAAGCGGAATTCTTTCTATGTATTTAAATGCTAGTATTCGTATGATTTTTGGCGTGCTACTCGTTTTAGGATGCTATTTTATAATGAGAAATTTATTGGGGAATACTGAAATAGTGGTACTTGAATCATCTATTGCTTATGTAGGAATAGTATTTAATGTTGTAAGTCTACTACTCTATATAATCGGTTTACAATACTTTAGTTTATACGGTGGAGAAGAGAGAGAAATTTTTGCTGGATTATTAGTTGATAGAGGATATCCACGGTTAATTGGATTGCTAGATGATCCTAACATTTTTATTTTCTATAATACAATATTTTTTATGTACTATATGACGAATTTGCAAAATATCACAAACATCTTAGGGTTAATTTTATGTGTTACGACGAGTCTATTAACCTTTTCAAGAGGGGGAATATTAGCGCTTGTGCTTGTCATTTTTGTATATATATGTATGTCTAGTTTCGCTAAAAAAATAAAAATAATTATGAGTTTAGTATTGTTTAGTGTAGTTATTTTTAGTTTATCGAATAGTGTAATGGGGGGCCAATTAGATGACATATTAAATAAACGAATTTCTGATTTTTCCCATGATAATGGAAGTGGTAGATTTACATTATGGGAAGCTGCTTTTAAATATTATTTATCCAATCCATATATCGGAATTGGTGCGTTTAACTTCTCGAATTATTATGAGTATCAATTTAATGAAAAATTATATGTACACAATACATTTTTAGAAATTTTGTCTGAGTCGGGTACAATTGGTTTTCTTCTATATAGTGCGTTTTTATTCATATTAATGTTTAAGTTAGCGCAGCATACTTTGTTTCGTGAAAAACCATACCTTCTATTGACTATGATTGCATTTTTATTTCAGATGATGTCATTGTCACTCATTATTAACGAAGCGTTCTTTTTATTTTTAGCAGTTGTTGTGAAGTATATTTCAATATATGAAGGAAGGGGAAAGATAGATGGTAAAATGTCTATCAGCACATAATAAGGCGCCTCATGTTTCTGTAATAACACCTTCTTATAATAGTAGACGATTTATAGGTGAGACAATTTTATCTGTACAGAATCAATCGTATGAAAACTGGGAAATGATTATCGTTGATGACTGTTCAACCGACCAATCTGCCGTAAAAATTAAAGAGATAATAGAAGGAGACTCACGTATTAGGTTATTATCATTAAAAGAAAATGTTGGTGCTGCTAAAGCTCGGAATTTAGCGATTCGAGAGGCGAGAGGAAGGTACATTGCCTTTTTAGATAGTGATGATATATGGTTGCCGCATAAATTGAAGACACAATTGTTATTTATGGAAGAAATGAATATTGCTTTTTCATATGCGTCGTATAGTTTAATTGATGAAAATGGTAATGAATTAAATCGCGAAGTGAGTGTACCAAAATCTGTTGACTATCATTATTTAGTAGGAAATACAATTATCGGGTGTTTAACGGTGATGATTGATCGTGAAAAAATTCCGTATGTCGAAATGCCTAGTGTACAGCCGGAAGATACAGCGTTATGGCTGAACTTATTACATGAAGGGCATGAAGCAAAAGGGATACAGCAAGTATTAGCGAAGTATCGAATTGTAGCAAATTCTGTTTCGAGAAATAAAGTTAGAGCAGCTTTTCGGTATTGGAAATTATTAAGGGACCAAAAAAGTCTTAATGCAGTGCAAAGCTTTTACTATTTTAGTAAGTATGCTTATCATGCTTATAAAAAAAATAAAATCAATGTAGTTGGGAAGACGCAATTATGAATATACTGTTGATGACTGATAAATTGATAACTGGCGGAGCCGAAAATTATTTCTGTAAATTAGAAAATAATTTGCATTATGAGGATTTTAAGATTTATACAGCTGCAGGTGATGGAGAACTATATGAATCCCTTACTAGAAAAGAAAATTTTATCTTACTTAGTCGATGGAATCATTTGAGAAATATTTATTATTTACGAAACGAAATTTGTAAACGAAAGATAGAACTTATTCATGCAAATAGTTTGCGAATGGTATTATATGCTTTTCTACTTCAAAAGTTTATTAAAAAAAAGATGAAAATTGTTTATACGAAACACAATGTAACGATATTAGAAAAGAAAATGCCAACGCTTTTTCGGTATTTCATGAATAAATATGTGAACAATATTATTACAGTAAGTGAGTTTGAAAAGAACAATTTAATTTCAATTCATGTAGCAGAAGAAAAAATAAATACAATTTATAACGGTGTTGATATTGAAAAGTTTTTATTCCAGCAGAAAAAGAAAGAATCTACATATAAAATAGGGATATTAGCTAGATTATCCAAAGAGAAAAACCATCAACTATTTGTCAAAATTGCAAATGTGTTGAAAAAGAGAAATGATTTTATGTTTTATATTGCTGGTGATGGACCAGAGAAAGAATCGATTATGAAAGAAATAGAAAAATATGGATTGCAGCAAAGGGTGAAGATGCTAGGGAATATTTCAGAGCCGCATGAGTTTATAGGGAATATGGACGCCTTACTTTTATTATCTTTTCGTGAAGTGTTTCCAATGGTAGTAATTGAAGCGATGGCTACAGGGACACCAATTGTTTCAATAGATGTTGGTGGAATACATGAAGCGGTAATAGATGGAGAGTCAGGTGTTTTGATATCTGAATATTGCGAATCAGAATTCGCAAGTGCGCTTGAGGAACTACAAGGGAATGAAGAAAAGGTAACTGCTATTAGATTGAAAGCACGAGAGAAAGCAATGAGATATTTCTCGTTAACTAAAATGATAGAGGAAACGAAAAATATATATGAATTAAACAAATGACCGAGTAGGTCGTTTGTTTTTTTTTATTATAGAAACTTTTAAGAGACAACTCACATATTATATGAAAAAGGTAATATGAGGAGTGAATTTATTTTGTCAGAATATATTTCATCCCAAGAAGATTGTGCGCCAGAAAGTAGCGTTCATATTGATTGTTTTGGCGCAGTTCCAAACTCGGGAAATGATAGCTCATTAGCAATTCAGCAAGCTATTGATTATTGTGTAGCGAATCGAATTTCGACGGTTAGAATTACAGGGATAAATACGTACAAAATTGTAAAGCCGATTGTTATTAAATCAAACGTAAGATTAGAGTTGGATCCTACCGTAACACTGCAAATTGATGGGGATTTTAATGCATTTGAGCTACAAAGTAACGCTTCGATAGTTGGTGGTACTCTTCAAGTTATAAATCCATTGTTTCAATCTGCTGTTATTTATGTTTCTGGTTCACAACAAATCGAAGTACCTAATCAATCTGTTATATCAAATATAAATATAATAAATACAACTCCATCGTATAAAGGAAAAGCTATACATTTTTATTGTCAAAAGGCATGGGATTTTATTAGTTTCTTTCAAGTTAAATTTATTCAAATTAAAAACTTTCAAACTGCAATACATTTGAAGACAGAATATATAAATGATATCAATACACCTTGCTGGATTAACGCCAATGTATTTCAATCTATATTTATTGATGGATGTGTGTATGGGATTGAAGTAGATGGAAATAGTGATTTGCCAAATGAAAGTTCAGGAAATACGTTTCATGATATTCAAGTGCAATGTAGACAACAAACGGAAAAAGTAATTCGTTGTTCAGGTGCGTATAATACATTTGATTGTATGATCTGGGATACGTACCGGATGAGTAGTGAACAAATTGTTATTGAATTTTCTTCCAATTCTCATCGTAACTACCTTTTTTCAAATCTGCTTTCGACAACTATTGTAGATAAAGGACAATACAATGTTTGTAAGTCTACTTATGAAGAATCCCTACGAATTCAGTTACCTTTGACGTTAAATAGACCTCATTTAATAGGAAATCAAGATGATATTTTAGTAAATGCTCAGCAGAAATATAACGTTAAGCAAGTAAGTGGAAAAGTGCCGTACGGGGGAAATCTCACAAATTGCTTTAATTTAATAGATGAACAAAGTGTAAACTATATTGACGTTCCAGATAGTAATCCAGTTGTAATTGAAATGGATTTTACGAAAAAACCAATACAAATGTTAAATTGTTTTGGAATGTATTTTGGATGGGGAGAGAGCCCAAAGAAAATTAAAATTGAATATGCATTAAGTGCAACTGGAAGTTGGGTTATCGCGTTGGATGTTCCATTAAATGTTGGCGATACAATTATATCGAATATGAAGGCCAGTCAGTTATATAAAGTTAGAATTACATTAAGTGGTTATTCTCAAGATCATAAACGTTTTCGAATTAATCGTATCTTTGCAAGATCTTCTATGGAAAATGGGAGTGCTTGGTTAGCGACGACTGGCGGAAGAATGTTTGGAGATATTGAAATAGAGGCAAGTAAAGGTATAATCATGAAGACTGCTAGTGGAGTGAAATGGAAAGTTACTATTAATGAAGCTGGCCAACTTATTACGACTAAAATAACTTGAGATGGTGTTTAATCGTATATCCTTGGACGAGTTACAACGTAGTGGGATATAGGTAATGAAAAAGAGATTGTAATTTGGTTTCAACCAAACTACAATCTCTTTTTTGTTTCAATTACTTCCACCAAATCCAAGTCCAAAGGTAATTTCGTACATTTCGAGGAGTAATGCGAATGAAGCGTTCACCGTCAAAGAAGCAATTTAAATTTGGAAGTGCTTCATCTGGATTTTCTGGAACAAAGGTGACGATGTTTTCGTTACTTGTAACGGTTACTGTAATTGGTTGGTCGGTAGGCGAGACTTGAAGTTGTAACGAAATATTGGCCGTATTTTTAAAGGGATTATTAACAGGGGGGCTTATCACTTGTACTGTGAATAACACGATAATTGTTTCGTTTGGTTCCAAATTAGTAGCGACTAGGAAACCGATATTCGGATTCGCTAGTGGAGAGCGTTCACCGTTAATAAAGACAGTGCCATTTATAAATTGTAAACCTGCTGGAATAGTATCTTGTAACGAAATATTTGAGAGTGAAATTTCAGAAGTATTTGTAATGCGTACCGTGTAATCAAAATATTGATTTAAATAAGCTGAGCTGACGGAAGCATTTTTCGTGACTGTTGCAGTTATAAATTGAACTGGTATACGAACGATATTTGAATTAACAATGAAAGTAATAATTGGATCCTGTGGTGTCAACTGAAAAGCAGCGGTAACTGTTGCAGAATTTATAATTGTACTGTTTGAAAGAATAGAAGTTGCGAGAACTTGAAATGTTATAGTTGCTACTGTACCTGCAGATAAAGAACCAATATTAATACCAGTGTCTGGACGAACATTTGGAACGGGAGTGCCGTTAATGGTTACGCTGTTTTCTATAAATGTTGTACCAGCTGGAATTGTGTCTATAACAGAAGTACTGATTGTAGGAATTGGGGAATGATTGAATACCGCTAATGTGAATGTAATGATATCTCCTATAACGACAATAGATTTGTCAGCTGTTTTTTCAATGCGAACCATCGGATCAATAACTGTCGTTGTAACGGTATTTGTTTGTTTTGTAATTGTAATAGGTGGTTTTGTTGGATCAATGATAACGGTATAGGAAACAGAAGCATCATTATTAATTGTAGATTGAAGAGTAGAAGAAGATATTGTCACTTGGAACGTAATAATAACAAATTCATTAGGAGCAAGATTTCCTAACGTAATACCATTTTCAGGATTCTCATTAGGCTGATTGATTCCGTTAATCGTAACACTACCAGCAACAAAAGTCGTATCTATTGGTACGGCGTCTATGGCAAGAAGGTCTTCAATCGTCACATTACCGCTATTCGTAATCGTAATTGTATATGTTAAAGTTTGACCAGGTAAGGCGTTTGTTACATCAGCAGACTTAAAAGCAATGACATTATCATTTTGGACAGTAGTTTTGACAGTATTTGTTGTAGTCGTATTTGTAACAGGTACGTTATTTGGGTTGACTATATAGTTAAAAGTAGTAATTGCGTTGTTGTTTAGTTCATTTGGTGTTGGAATAGAAGTCACAGTTACTTGGAATGAAACGATAGCATCTCCACCAATAGTTATAGTACCAATTGGTATGCCGCTTACTGGATTCACTCCTGGAAGAGTTTCTCCGTTTACAATGACGCTATTTTCTATAAACGTAGTACCTTGAGGAATAATATCTTGAATGATTACATCATTTACTGCAACATTACCGGTTTGATTTAGTGTAATCGTATACGTTAACGTATCACCAACCGTTGCAAATGCAAGGTCAACAGCTTTATTACTATTCAAATTCGCATGATTAATTTCTGTTAAAGCAGCTGATGAAATAATAGTTTCGGTAATAGGTGGTCGATTTGGTACCGTGTATTCATATTCAATTGTACTCGTGTTAGAGATTGGATTTGTTTGTGGAATCGAAGTAACCCGTACTTGGAATAGAATGGTTGCTGTCGTATTAGGCGGAATGTTATCAATTTGTATACCGTTAAGTGGATTGTCATTTGGCCGAGCGTTGCCATTCACGATAACACTATTCTCTATAAAGCTCGTATTTGCTGGGATGATATCTGTAACAATAATGTTTTCTACTTGTATATTCCCATTGTTTGTAATGGAAATAGTGTAAGGGATAATAGTTTGTAGGTCAGCATATTGGATAGGTGTTGTTTTTGTCGCAATTACATTAGCAGAAATAACTTCAGTGAAGGTAATATTGCTAGTGGATATTTGTTCTTCCACGTTTATTGTATAACGAGAAGTTGATTGATTTTGAACATGGCCGCTAGCAGGAAGAGCTACGACGGTAACAGAAAATGTGACTGGGATAGAAATATTAGGAGCAATCGTTCCTACAAGTATACCTGCACTTGGGTTGGCATTAAGCTGAGGAATGTTATTTACTAAAACGCTACCGTCAATAAAGGTTGTTCCATTAGGAATATTGTCTGTAAATACAACAGCAGTGGCATCCGTATTCCCTGTATTCGTTAAAGTTGTTGTATAAGTTAAAATGTCACCAATCGTTACAGAGGTTAAATCAACAGTTTTAAGTGAAACGATGTCAGCATCATTAATTTGAACAAAAGTAGTATTGGAAGTAGTAGATTTTTGAATTGGTGCAAAGTCAGGATTGAAAATAAAGTCGTAGACGACGTTTGCAGTATTAGGTGTTGGATTTACAGCAGGTAAATTCGTAACGGAAACTTGGAATGTTATTGTAGCCATTTGACCTGCTGCGACATTAGGAATGGAAAAGCCGATATTCGGATCTGCTGCAGGAAGTACAGTATTATTAACTACTACACTTCCTGGAATAAATACTGTTCCATCCGCTATAGTATCTGTAAAAAAGATGGAGTTAGTTGTAGCCGATCCATTATTTTGAATGAATACTGTATATTCAATGGTTTCATCAATGTTAGCTAATACAGTATTAGTGGACTTTGTAGTAATAAGAATAGCATCAATAAATTGTATGTTTGTAGCATTGGAAGAGGTCGTTTCTGAAATTGGTGGTGTGCTTGGGTCTGGTCGATACTCATAGTGAATGACGGCGATATTATTAATGTTATTTTGTGGCGGTATAGAGACTACGCTTACTTGGAACGTAACAATAATCGTATTATTTGGAAGAATTATATCAAGATTGATACCTGTAATTGGATTTTCGTTAAGTCTTGGTACGCCATCTACAAGAATGCTATTTGGAACGAATGTGGTGCCAGAAGCAATTGCGTCAAGTAGGAGAGTATTTGTAATAGGTATTGTACCAGCGTTTGTAACTGCGACTGTATATGTGATGATTTGACCGATACGTGTAATGGATCTGTTAGCGGATTTAATTGCACTAACATTTGCCGTCCGCACTTCAGTATTTACTGCATTTGATAACGATCTACGCTGAATAATTTGAGAACTAGGGTCAATTTGGTATTCGTACGAGGTGTCTGAAATATTAATGACTACATTGCCAACTGGTATATTTGTAAGTTGTACTTGGAATGAAATAGTGACTGTTTCATTTGGTTGTATCGTGCCGAGAGTTACTCCGTTTTCAGGATTAGCGCCAGGCTGAATTACATTATTTATTGCTAAGCTATCTTCAATAAATATAGTACCTTCTGGAATGTTATCAATGAACACGGTATTGTTAGCTGGAACGGTTCCTATATTTTGTAGTGTATTTGTGTAGGTAATAATTTGCCCGATTGATGCGAAAGTTATATCCGCGCTTTTAACAGAAATAATATTTGCGTTTTGAAGTGATGTTGTAACAATGTTAGAATTTGCAGAGCGATTCACTGGTGGGGCTGTAGGGATACTTACATATTGGTAAGTTGCTGAAGATTGATTTACAATTTCGGTTTCAGTAGGTGGATTATTTGTTTGCACTTGAAATAGTATCGTTTTGGAACTGTTAGCTGGAATTGTTCCAATCGGTATTCCGTTTTCAGGATTTACACCTGGCTGAAGGACACCGTTAATTGTGACACTATCGGGAACGAATGTAGTCCCAGCTGGGATAGAATCTGTGAAAACAATATTTATTGCGTCAACATTACCGATATTTTTCACTTCAGAAATATAAAGTATAGTTCCGCCAATATCTACAGTTGTTGGATTGGATGTTTTTGTAATTGTCAATTGTGCTTGCACGAAATTTGTAATGACGATATTACTAGTAGATGTTTCAGTAATAGGCGGTTGCCCTGGGTCTGGTTGGATTGTATATGTTGTATTGGATTGATTTGTAATCGATTCTCGCGAGAATGAATCTTTAATAAGAATTTGGAACGAAATAAGGTGAGTAGCGTTTGCTGCTAAGGTAGGTAAAGTAACACCTACATTTGGATTGGCACCAAGTATAGCTGTTCCATTAAGTGTAAAACTATTTTCTACGAATGTAGTATCTTGGGGAATCGTATCTGAAAATATGAGATTCGTAGCTGGAATATTTCCGGTATTTTCTAGTGTTATTGTGTAAGTCAAAATATCACCTGTTGTTGTTTGAGGTGCATTGACTGCTTTTAAAGAAAGGATAGTTGCATCCGAAATTTGTGTGAAAGCGGGATTAGACGTAATTGTTCGAGAGATGATAGGAGCAGTTGGATCGGCGATAAAAGTATAGTCAATACGGGCTGTATTAGAAAATTGGGTTCACGCTTGGTATAGATTGAACGATAACCTGGAATGTTACAGTGACGATTTCTGACGGTGTGATGGAGTTTAATGGTATTCCTACGTTAGGATCGGCACCTGGAACAGAAACACCACTAATGGTAACGCTATTCGGAATAAATGCAGTTCCTTCTGGGACCAAATCTGTTAAAGTAACTGTATTTGCAGTAGTATTTCCGTTATTTTGAACGACTACTGTGTAAGTGATTGTACCGTCAGTAGATTGTACGAGAGAATCTGTACTTTTAATTACGGATAACGATGCATCAACAACAGCTGTATTAACCGTATTAGACGAGGATGTTGCTGTAACAGGAGGTTGACTTGGATCGACAATATACGTGTAACTTGTAAGTGCTTGATTTATAATCGCTCCTTGCGGTGGAATAGAACTTGCAAGAAATTGGAACGTAATAGTAGCGGAATCACCTGGTGCGATAATACCAACTGGAATACCGAGAGTTGGACTTGCATCTGGAAGTGAAATCCCGTTGAGCGTAACACTATTTGGAACAAATAATGCTCCTTCAGGAACTCCGTTAATGAGTAATATAGAGTTTGCAGGGAAGTTTCCAGTATTCGTTAATGTTGCTGTATACGTAATTACATCCCCGATAGATACAATTGAACGATTTGCTTGTAAAACAGTTGTAACAGTCGCGTTATTAATTTGTGTTGAAGCGCTATTAGAATTTATCGTGCCTGTAACAGGAGGAGAGGCCGGATCAACGATGAATGCGTATTGAATAGATGCTACGTTTGTAATCGGATTTGAAGGTGGAGTAGATGTAACTATGACTTGGAAAGTAACGGTTAAGGAACTACCTGCGCTAACTGTTCCGATATTCACTCCGTTATTTGGATTTGCGCCTGGAATGGTACTTCCATTTACAGCAAAACTATTTTCAACAAAGGTCGTTCCAGTTGGAACTGGGTCTGAGAAATTTACATTCGTAGCGTTTGTATTGCCGTTATTTTGAATCGAAACTGTATAAGTGATCGTATCTCCAATATTTGCAAAGGCTGTATTAGCAGTTTTTACAGCTGAAAGTATGGCTGTATTAATAGAAGTAACGAAGACATTCGTTTCCACATTGCCAGGCTGAGCCAGTAATGCATTGCCTACGTTATATTGGAAGTTAACAAATCCTAAGTTTTGGAGTTCAGGTGTGAACGTTGTTGGATTACTTACGATTTGTACTTGGAATATGATTGTAACAGTTTGATTTGGACTGATTGTATTTATGCCAACACCGTTAATAATCGAAGCGGATGGTAATGGAGTGCCATCAACAATAACTGATCCTGCAACAAATTGTGTCCACGATGGTAAAGGGTCTGAGAATATAGCGTTGTTAGCAGGAATATTGCCTGTGTTCGTAATAGTCGTTGTATACGTAATCGTATCACCAATCGTTGCAAAAGTTTTATCTCCTATTTTAATAGTATTTAAAATAGCACTTTCAATTTTTGTTGTAACGTTGTTAGAAATAATATTTTTTGAAACTGGAGGATTAGCTGGATTAACGATATGTTGAAAGCTAACGCTAGCTTGATTAGTAATTGGATTTATAGGCGGAATTTCATTGGCGATAATGTGAAATGCTACGATGACAGATTCGTTTGGCGCGATATCACCGATTGGAACGCCTGTAATGATATCTGCATTTGGGATGCTAGTTCCGTTCAGTGTAAAGCTATTCGGTTCAAAGGAAGTTCCGTCTGGAATAAGGTCGGTAAAAATAACATTCGTTGCACTCACATTTCCGTTATTTGTAATTGTAACGGTGTAGGTAATATCCTGCCCGATATCTACCGTAGATACATTTGAATTTTTTTGTGCAGTAAGGATAGCGCTATTAATTTGTGTTGTCGTTGTATTAGATTGATTGGAAGTTGTAATAGGTGGCTGGCTAGGATCAACGACATAATGATATGTGGTAGAAGCAGAGTTAGAAATGGGATTAAGTGTTGGAAGTGTAATAACAGTTGCTTGGAATGTAACGATTGCCGTATTACCACCATTAATGGAACCAATATTTACACCAGTTGATAAATCGGCGTTTGGAATGGTTTGCCCATTAGCTGTGAAACTATTTGGAACGAAACTTAAATTGCTATCAAGAATATCGATAATAGTTACATCAGTTGCGGTCACATTCCCGGTATTAGGAAGGTTAAGTGTAAATGTTATTGTATTACCAACATCCGCAAAAGTAAGATTTGCTGTTTTGGTGCTAATAATAGTTGCGTTGTTTATTTGAAGGAGTGTAGTGTTGGAAGTAGCTGCACTTGAAACGGGAGGATTAACAGGATCAACAGTAAATTCATACGCCGTTGATGCTTTATTTGGTGCTGGGTTACTAGGGGGAATATTGTTTACTGTAATTTGAAAGACGATGCTATATATTTCATTTGGTGGAAGTGTTGCAAGTAATACACCTGTATTTGGATCCGCGTTAGGTTGTAAAACGCCATCGACAGTTAATGTGTTAGGAACAAATGTGAGTCCACTTGGTAATGCATCTGTGAATACAATATTAGTTGCATCGGTATTGCCTACATTGGTAATAGAAGTAGTATAAAAAGCAGTTTGCCCGATATCTGCAAAGGATACACTTTCATTTTTGGTCATAGATAATATGGCTTCTTTAATTTGGGTTGAAACAGGATTGCTAATTGAAGTTTCTGCTTCAGGTGGTGAGACTAATTGATACGATGTTGATGAGAAATTTACAATTGGGTTTGCGGTTGGTAATGATGTTACAGTAACTTGGAACGAAACTGTTACTGTAGTCCCGGCTGTTATTGTCCCAATATTCACACCGTTCGATGGATCCGCCCCGCTTTGAGGAACTCCATTAATAGAAAATGTGTTTGCAATAAATGTAGTGATGCTTGGTACGGTATCTGTAAATATAACATTTTGTGCGGATGAGTTTCCATTGTTTGTTAAAACGACAGTATAAGTGAGTGTGTCTCCAATACGACTAAAGGATTTATCGACTTGTTTTAATGAAAGAATGTTAGCTGTATTAATCGTAGTAAACACTGTGTTTGAAGTAACGTTTCTTGAAACAATAGGTGCATTGGGATCAGCGATAAATGTGTAAGAAGCAGTAGCGGAATTGGCAATAGGATTTTGAACAGGGGTAGAAGTAGCGGTCACTTGAAATGCTATAGATATTGAGCTGTTAGGGGCAATTGATCCAATCGTTATGCCTGTATTAGGATTCAATCCAATTTGTGTGAGTCCATTTATTGTAACGCTATCAGTAATAAATGTTGTACCATTTGGTATAAGATCCGTGAAAGTAATATTAGTTGCATTTGTATTACCGTTATTCGTTAAAATTGTCGTATAGGTTATGGTATCGCCTAGTGTTACAAGGGTTTGATCGACCGATTTTACCATCGTTATCATAGCATCTAATACAGGATTTGTAGCAATATTCGTTGAAGTAGAGGTAGTAGCAGGAGCGCTGTTTGGATCAACAGTATAAGAATATAAAATTGTGTCATTACCCATAATTGAACTGGAAGGGGAAACGGAAATAACATTTACTTGGAAAGTAACAGTTACCGTTTCACCAGGAGCGATATTTGGTATATTTACTCCAAGTGCTGGTTGCGCACCAGACTGCTGAACGCTATTTATTGTGACTGAATTTGGTATAAAGGTAGTGTTAGCTGGAATAGCGCTTGTGAAAGTAATATTCGTTGCGGCTGTATTTCCGGTATTTCTAATAGTAGTTGTATACGTAATCGTATCTCCAACTGAAACTATAGATTTATCAGCACTCTTTTTTGTTGTTAAAATTGCACTATTAATAGTTGTCGAAACCGTATTAGATACATTCGTTTGCGATACGGCAGGTTGGCTAGGATCGACCACATGTGCAAATTGTACAGAGCTATAATTAGAAATTGGATTTATACTTGGAATGTTTGTAACAAGTACGTTAAGAGTAATCACGGCCGTTCCATTTGGGTTTATATTTCCAATCTGAATTCCGTTAGCTGGATTTCCGATTTGCTGTGTACCAGAATCGTTTGTAAGAGTGCCAGATATGAATGTCGTTCCATCAGGGAAAGTATCCGTAAAAATTATATTTTGTGAAGTGACATTTCCAGGGTTATTTAATGTAATTGTATAAGAAATTGTATCGCCAATTGTTGCGAAAGTTTTATTTACAGATTTGATTGCCACAATTTCCCCAGAATTTATTTGTGTCGAAACCGGATTGGACGTCGTACTTCTTGAAACGAGTGGTAAGTTTGGACCTGTCATAAATTGATAATTAATGGAAGCGCTGTTTACAACCGGTGAGTTTGGTCCGCCTGGTCCAATTGTGAAAATTGGATTTGGAATGCTAACTACTTGCACACGGAAGGTAACGTTTATAAAATCTCCAGCAATAATATCCCCAATCGGTATCCCATTCGCTGGATTTACTCCAGGCAATAAAACTCCGCCTACTCGAACGCTATCTTCTATAAATACTGTGTTATTTGGAATGGGATCTGTAAAAATGATATTCGTAGCAGTTGCGTTTCCTATATTATCCAATAAAACAGTATACGTTAAAAATGAATTTCCAGGTGCTACGTCAGAAAATAGTCGATCTACACTTTTCGTTGCTTGAATAATCGCTTCGTTAATTTGAACTAAAGTTGGATTACTTGTAGCTGTTTCTATCACCGGCGGCTGGGTAGGATCAATAATGATCGAGTATGTTGTGCTAGATTGGTTCAAAGTTGGGTTTGTAGCTGGTATTGAGCCAACGATAGCTTGAAAGCTAATTGTTGTCGTTCCTCCAACTGGAATTGAGTCTAAAGAGATTCCGCTATCTGGTCTAAATCCAAGTTGTGGGATTGTATTAATTTGTACGCTATCAGGAACGAATGAAAGTTCAGGTGGTAATATATCGATAAAAACAGGTGTGTTTGCTGAAGTATTTCCGCTATTGGTGAGGATAGTTGTATACGTAATTGTATCTCCAACAGCAGCAAAAGCACTGCTTGCAGTTTTTGTTGCGATAACGGAAGCAGTATTTACTTGTGAAAAAGTTTTATTAGATTGAACTGTTCGTGAAACTGGCGGTTCATTTATATCTACAATAAAGCTATATTGAAGCGATGATTTGTTCGGGATTGGATTCGGGTTTGGAAGTGTTGTAATGTTTACTTGAAAACTGAGTGTAGCAGATGCATTTGAATTCAAGTTACCAATATTGATACCGTTTTGTGGATTTGCATTAGTAATAGTTGTTCCATTTACCGTAAAACTATTTGGAATAAACGTTGTACCATTTGGAATTACATCTGTAAAAATAACATTGTTTGCGGTAGTATTACCGGAATTAGTAATGGTAGAAGTGAAAGTAAGTGTATCTCCAATAGTAGCGAATGTTGAATTGACAGTTTTATTTATAGAAAGAGTAGCATCAATAATTGGAGTAACCGTTGTATTCGTAATTGTACTATTGACGGCAGGTGATTGGTTGGGATTCACGGTATATTCATAATTTACAAGAGCATTATTTGTTAATGTGCCACTAGGTGGTATCGCTAAAATTTGTGCTTGAAAAGTAATAAATACAGTATCCCCTGGCGAAATATCTGCCAAGTGAATACCAAGTGATGGATCTAATCCTGGTTGTGGGACATTATTGATCGTTACGGAGTTTTGGATAAATGAAGCTCCTGCACCAAGCCCATCCGTTAAAACAGTCGCACTAGCAGGAGTATTACCTGTATTTGTTACTGCAATCGTATAGGTAACGATATCGCCAATTGCAGCTGTCGGTGTATTCACAGACTTAGTAGCGACAATAGTAGCGTTATTAATTTGAGTTGTTATTACGTTACTTAACGTATTGGCGGATGCTGGAGGTAAGTTAGGATCTACGACGTACTGGTACGTTGTATTGCTTTGGTTCGGGAGTGGATTTGGATTCGGGATAGAATTTACTTGTACTTGGAACGAGATGAGCGTATTTGCATTCGGATTTATTGGATCAATGGCAATTCCACTTGCTGGATTTACATTAGGCAGTGTATTCCCGTTTACAGTAACACTATTAGCAATAAATGATGTCCCGTTTGGAATTACATCTGTAAATATTACATTTGATGCAAGTGTGTTCCCGTTATTCGTTAAAGTAGTCGTGTACGTAATAATATCATTTACGTTAGCAAACTGTTTATCTGCAGATTTAGTAGCGGCAATTGAGGCGTTATTAATAGTTGTCTGTACAGTGTTAGAAGCAACCATCTGCATCACAGCAGGTTTGGATGGATCATACGTATATTGGAATGTTGTGCCTGATTGATTTGTAATTGGATTTACAGCAGGGATAGTTGGTACAAAAACTTGGAATGCAACGGTGCGTGATGAATTCGCTCCTATTGTACCAATTGAAATGCCGGTAGCAGGATTTGCGTTAGCTACAGGGACATTATTAATCGTTACAGTATTAGGAATGAAGAGGGTACCCGCTGGAATGATATCTGTAAACGTTACATTAGCAGCAGGGATATTCCCGTTATTTGTTAAAATAGTCGCATATAGTATGACATCACCAACATCAGCGAAGTTTGTACTCGTTAGTTTTGTAGCAACGATATTAGCAGTATTAATTTGTGTAGTTACTATATTGCTAGCAGCGTTTCTAACAAGAGCAGGTAAATTTGGATCAGCGATAAAGCTATATTGAAGTGAAGCGCTGTTTTGAATTGGGTTTGGTGAAGGTAGCCCATTTGCACTTATTTGAAAAACAATCGTTGTAAAACCACCTGAAGGAATGGAGCCGACTTGAAGACCGGTACTAGGGTCTGCACCTAGTTGTAAAGCACCACCTATAAAAATACTATTTGGTACGATTGTGGTGCCATTAGGGATTATATCGGTAAAAATAACATTATTTGCTATAGTATTTCCAAGATTAGCTAAAGAAATTGTATATGTGATTGGTTGCCCGACATCGGCGATAGTTAAATCTACTTCTTTGACAATCACTACATTTGCTAAATTAATTTGTGTACTTACAGTGTTACTTACAGATGTTTCTACAGTTGGTGGATCGCCCGGATTTAGAATAAAACTATACTGTGTACTAGATGAATTTATCGTTGGGTTTTGTATTGGTAAAGAGGTGACGGTTACTTGATAAGAGACGGTAAGTGAGCCGTTAGCAGCAATGGAAGGTAGTGGAACACCTATATTTGGATCTGCGTTATTTTGGAGTACACCATTAATAAGAAAAGTGTTTGGAATAAAGGTAGTACCGTCTGGATTCGTATCTACGAAAGTAGGACTATCAGCAGAAACACTTCCTGCATTCGTCAAAGTAGCAGTATAAGTTAATATATCCCCTACGGTAGCGAACGCTCGATCCACTGTTTTGGCTGAAATGACATTTGCATCGTTTACTTGAGTAAATGTAGTGGTTGAAGTAGTGTTCTTACTTACAGGTGAAGCGTTTGGATCAACAATAAAGTTATAGGAGATGGAAGCGCTATTTGAAATAGGGTTTGGATTTGGAATGCTAGTTATTACTACTTGGAATGAAGCTGTAATTGTAGTATTAGCATTGATGCTACCAATATTGATGCTAGTTGGTGTAACGCCTGGTTGAGTAACACCGTTAACTATAACGCTATTTGGTACAAAGGCGGTTCCATTCGCAATTGAATCGGATAGTAATACATTGTTCGCTGCAACATTCCCATCGTTAGTAAGAGCGAAGGTGTAAGTTAATACATCGCCAACTTCCGCAAACGTTTTATCTACAGATTTATTAGCATGGAGATTTGCTAGTCTAATTGTTGATGTAACAGAATTAGAATTTGCTGTCTTTGAAGTCGGTGGCAAATTTGGATTTACAGTATATAGATAAGAAGCGAAGGCATTATTAATGATAGGATTTTGGGTCGTAATATTGATGACTGTTACTTGGAAAGAAAGGGTAAAAGTAGCCCCGCCAGGAATTGTGCCGATAGGTAAAGCGACGAGAGAATCTACATTTTGCAAAACTCCGTTTAGTGTTACAGTACCAGGAGTTAATATCGTTCCATTTGGAAGTGGGTCTGTTAGTTGAACGCTATTAGCGGCCGCATTTCCACTGTTTGTAATAAGAATTGTATAACTTATCGTTTCGCCAATTGTGGCAAATTGTTTGTTAGTTGATTTTGTTAATGTTACATTCGCATTGTTAATTTGAGTGGAAACGAGATTAGAAGAAATGTTTTTTGTAACGGGTGATTGGCTAGGGTTGACGGTATATTGATAAGAAGCACTTGATCCGTTAGATACGACATTTGACGCGGGTATTGTATTTACTACTACTTGAAATGCAACATTTTTTGTTGTGCCGCTTGGGATGGATCCAATATTCACGCCGTTAGCGGGATTTGCGCCCACTTGTGTCGTGCCATCTATTGTTAAACTGTTTAGAACGAAAGTTGTTCCAGTAGGGATGACATCTGTAAAAATAACATTGTTCGCATTTGTATTACCTGTAGCTGTAAAGGAAACGGTGTACGTTAGTGTATCACCAATATCTGCAAAATTTTTATCTACTGCTTTCGTCATTGTTACAGTAGCATTATTCACTTGAGTGGAGACAATATTTGTCTTATCAGTCCCACTTACTGCTGGTTGATTAGGTACAGGAATGTATTGATATGTTGTTGTTCCACTATTTAATATTGGGTTTGTTTGAGGGATAGAAGGAACGAGTACTTGGAATGAAATAGTAGTAGTGGAATTTGCGGCAATTGACCCAATTGATATACCATTAGCGGGATTTGCTCCAGCTTGAGTAACTCCGTTCACAGTTACACTCCCTGGAATGAAAGTAGTCCCGCTAGGAATCGGATCCGTATATATCACATTCGTTGCAGCGATATTTCCTATATTAGCTAAGGCAATACTGTAAGTTAATGTTTCACCAATATCGGTAAAAAGTTTGTTAACTGATTTTGTTCCATTAATATCTGCGAGGTTAATTTGTGTTCCAGCAGAGTTGCTTGTTGCAAGACCATTAAAAGTTGTTCCTCCGGCGATTGGTGTATATTGAAATGTAATATTAGCAGTGTTAGAGATAGGATTTTGACTTGGAAGAGAAACGACAGTAGCTTGGAAAGTTACTGTACGAGAAGCACCATTATTAATTGTTCCAAGAGATATACCAGCCGCAGGATTTGCATTTGTTTGCGGTACGTTATCTACTGTTACAGTGCCGGGTATAAAAGAAGTACCGCTAGGGAGACTATCTATAAAAATAGCGTTATTGGCAGGAAGAAGCCCGGTGTTAGGGATAGTAACTGTATAAGTGAGAATATCTCCAATTGCAGCAACACTTTTATTCACGCTTTTCGTCGCTTGTATATTTGGTGAGTTTATATTAATTTGTAAGCCTACTGTATTTAACATATATGCGTCCCCGTTAGTAGTTAAACGGATTGCGGCGGATACTTGTGAGTTTGTTAAATAAGGAGAAATATCAATGGAAGTAATGTCCCAGCCCTGTCTTCCTGCGGAGATGTTTGTACTTGTAGAAGCACTTTGATTTCGCGTTCCGAATGTCCCTGTTGTATCTAAGTTTCCTGCAGCATTATTAACTTGAGAACCGAAGAAATTATTTATAGCATTGTTTGGTCCAGATAAAGCATTTAATGAACTGAAATTTGGTCCAAATAAAGCTTGATCCCCGGTTAAATCTGCATCTCCTTCGGTAGAACTTAAAAATAATCTCCCGCTTACTGGTCCTCCTGAAGGTGTTAAAAATCCAGAAACAGATACATCGGCACTACCAGTTTCTGCAGAAACACGGTTACCAGCTACATAAATGGTTAAGTTTCTTGCAGGTAAGGAACCATTTTGATAAGCGACAATGAGCGTCCATCCAGAAGAATTGATAGCCCCATTAGAAGCATCTAAAGGATCAACAAGTCCAGGGACAGAGCCGGTTGTATAAGAGCCAGATCCAGCAGCTTGAACGAGGGATGTTACATCTGCAGATCGTGTATAGAATCCAAATGTGACAGATCCAGAAACGAAAGTTTGATTTGAAGCTGTAATAGCCGAAGGGGTAATTGAGTATGTTGACACAGGTGTTGTGAAAGAAACAGGATTCCCTAAAATACTCGTAATGTTTTGATCACGAGATAAATAGTTTCCACCCCAAACGAGTTCTGCGTAAAGAATAGTACTACCAGCAGGGATATTTAAAATAGTGGTAGAACTATTTTGTGTATAGTTTAACGTTGTACCTGCAGGAAAAGTAGGTACTTGTAAAGCAGTATTCGTAGTTACGAATGCACCAATTGCACCAATTGCACCGATTGTACCAGCACGGTTTTGATTGCTAATTTTACTTAAGCCTAAAGTATTACCTGTAATAGCGAGTGCGCCGTTAGTGGTGGTAGAAAATCGATTCGTAATGGGCATGTTGTCACCTCATTTACAATATAGTCTTGGTCAAAATAACATATGTGTGTGACAAATAAAGCGAAACATGTACAAGTTGATTTCGTAATAATGATTTAAATGTCTAGATAAGGGGATGGAGTATGATTGAATTAGAAATTAGGTTGGAGCGTCTTAGGGAAGAACAAATAGGCGATATTGTAGCATTGTCTTCTTATATTGGCTGGGATTATAACAGAGAAGAAGTTGAAACAATTTTTAACTCAGGTATTGTATACGGCGTATGGAATGAGAGAAAGGAACTTATTGCTAGCGCGGCAATAATATTATATGGGGAGAAATTAGCGTCTATCGGAATGGTGATTGTACATCCAGATTATAAGGGGAGAGGGATTGGAAAGATAATAACGGAAGCGTGCGTTAAAAGCGTATCAGCTCATACTCCAATTATGCTGATTGCTACGGATGAAGGGAAACCTTTATATGAAAAGTTAGGATTTAGGGCAGTAAGTTATGTTTCTAAATACATATGTAACTCATACAATGCGAAAGATTATTGTGTAAGAAATGAAGATTATGTGATGAATTATGAAGAGGGTGATTTAGAAAAAATAATAAAAATAGATGAATATGCGTTTGGAACAAATAGAAAAGAGTTTTTAAAGAAAAGAATTATGCAAAGTGAACAGTGTATCGTTGTAAGGGACAAGGAACAAAATGTATTAGGTTACGGTTTAAGCATACAAACACCAGAAAATAAGATAATAGGGCCGGTTGTTGCTAAAAATGATGAGATGGCAATGAGAATAGTACATGATTTAGCAAGAGGGCATAATGGTAAATTAAGAATTGATGTACTAGAAGGAAAGAACGATTTCATGAAAGAATTAGAGATTGCTGGTTTTAAAAAGGTGAATATACCGCCAATTATGATGAAAAATAGTAATCGGTTAATAAACAGAAATAGTGAACTATATAGTATTGCAGCGCAAATTTTTGGATAAAAAAGAACCCTTTTAAATGAAGGATTCTTTTTTGAGCCAATTTAATCACGATATTGGTCATGAGTTGGCTGAAAGAGGTCTTCCTCGATATCTCGCACCATAGAAAAATGATCAACGTTATAATGACCGTGTAAAGTTTTATTGTGATGACCAATAATTTGTTCTGCAGACAATACGTTAGAATCAGTTGTTGAATGACCGTTTTTAATTAATGTAACGTCAAATCCTTGTACAGTTGCTGTCCTAACGGCAGTGTCAATGCAATGTTCTGTTTTACATCCGCCTATAACAATATGATTAATGTTTTCTTCTTTTAAAAGTTCAAGTAAAGAAGTACCGTAGAATGAATTGGTTGCTGCATTATTAATAAAGATTGCAGACTGGGGTACTTGAATTTGATTATGTACTTCAAATCCTTCGCCACTACCAGAAGCAACATCGATATCTCTTACGAAAACAATAAGAGCATTTGAATCTATTGCTTTCTGGAGGGCTATATTTAGTGTAGATAATAGCTCGGTTTTACGAAAAACTTCATTTTCTTGCTCATTTCCATCAATTAATTCTTGCTGAGCGTCGATAATTAATAGTGCTTGTTTCATCGTGTCTCCCCTTTAATATGAAATAAGTTCCACTGTACATATTCCTTCAGATTATTAGAAAACCCTCCATTGTAAGAGAAGTAGAAGATTGATTTACAAAGTTGTCAAAGAAATTTCATTCTCATAGCGTGTAAAAACATGTATGATAGGAGATGGAGAATTTTTGAGTAGGTGGGAATAACATGCAAACAGTAGAAGATTATCTTTCATTCTTACATACGAAAGGATTTAAATTATCAGAGGAAGCACAAGGGTTTATTATGTTTGGACAAGGATATACTGGTGCGTCTGATGGGATTGTGAACGCAGCAATAGAAGCGACAATTAAACATCAATTGCAGTTTGATGGTAGTTATTTCGTTGCGTTATTAGAACGATTGAAAGAGGAAGAAATTACAGATAAAAAAAGCGCTAAGGCTTTTATGCGGAAGTTACAAGCGTAACTTCACGCAGCCTGCGCTTCTTTTTTTGTTTTGGAAGGTAATTCAACAAAAATCATGCCTAGAAAAATACATAGACATCCGATAATAGCAGAAATAGAAAGTTGTTCATTTGCAACGAGAACGCCTGTTAATGCAGCAAAAACGGGCTCCATTGCGAAAATAATTGCTACCCTCGTTGGAGAAGTGTGTTTTTGTGCCGATGTTTGAATGAAAAAAGCAATAGATGTTGCAAACAGGGCAGTTAGAAAGAGTGCGAATAAAAAGGATTGATTCGTCCATAGTGATACTGAAAATAACTTTTCCCAATCTTCAAACAAAAAAGCGCAAATAGAAGAAAATATACCAACAGCTAATACTTGAGATGTGCTTAATAATAAAGGTGATATTTTCTTAGAAAAGAAGCCGTTAATAAGAATATGGGCAGCGAAAGCGACTGCACAACCGAGAACAAGTATATCTCCTATATTTAATTGGAAAGAATCAGCAGCTGTTAATAAGTATAAACCTGTTGTAGCTACAACAATACCAAGTACGATGAAAATGGTAGCTTTTTGTTTTAAAAAGATAAAGGAAAAGATTGGGACCATAACAATGCTTAGCCCAGTTAAGAAACCTGCTTTTGAAGATGTTGTATAGAGTAAGCCAAATGTTTGCAATAAATAACCGACAAATAAGAAGAACCCAACTATTAATCCGGCTAAACTACTATGTTTTAATTCTTGTTTTGAAGTTTTCTGTGAGAAAATAATTTGAACGAATAATAAAATAATTCCAGCGAATAAAAAGCGAATACCATTAAACGTAAATGGACCAACGAAAGACATAGCGTTTTGAACGACAACAAACGTAGCTCCCCAAATAAAAGAGACAAATAATAAAGCAAGAGGAGCAATCCACTCTCTTTTCACACTCATACCCCCGTTAATTTTGTAAGATAGCTTTTCTAGCTAATTCATCAGCTACTTTATTTTGACTACTTGGAATCCACTTAATAAAAAAGAGATCGAAGTTTTTTATGTACTGCAGTGCTTCATCTAAAAGAGGTGCAAATATTTTATTTTTTGCGTATTCTTTTTCAACAGCCCGTTCGACAAGCTGGGAATCTGTACGAAAAGAGACAGTGCTATAATTATGCTCGATGCAATATTTTAATGCTAGAAGTAAAGCGCGGTATTCTGCTTCATGATTGGACATTGTTCCAAGTGGTACTGATAATTGTACAGGCGGCTGAACGCCTTTAATAAACACTCCTGCACCAGAAGGACCAGGATTTCCTTTTGATGCACCATCAATATATACTTCAATCAAAATGAGAAACCTCCAAATTATAAGATTATCCCCTACTTAAATATTTTTTTGAAGTAGGGGATAGGGTAGTTATCCGATTGTGATGCTGTAACGACATGTAAATGTTTCATTCGCTTGTAAAGATTGAATTCCCTTTTTGTCCTTGAAATCTTTTGCTGGATTTACTTCATCAGCGATTCCATACCAAGGTTCAATACATAAGAAAGGTGCGTTATCCCCTGGTGTCCATACGCCGACAAATGGAAATCCATCAAATTCTACTTTTACAAATTTATTATGTTTATGAGAACGAATCGAAATTTCATTCGTATTCATATGTTCAAAAATAAGTGCATCATTTTTGAATAAATCGTATGTAAGTGGCAATTCAGTCGTATTTTCAGCGATTAATTGCTTTTTGTTTGAAAGATAAGGCCCTTCTAATACGCTTGTTTCTAAGCGTTCCGAACCATTAAACGATAAGTGATAATCTGTAAATGATTCACCGTCCAATAAAGGGAAGTTGAATCCAGGATGTGCTCCGATTGAGAAGAACATTTCTTTAGAAGTAGGATTGTTTACTTCATATGTTACATGAACACTTTGTCCATCTAGCTCATAAGAAACGAGTAATTCGAATTCGTATGGGTATTTTTTTAATGTTTCTTCATTACTAGTAACGATATAAGTGATCTTTGTTTCGCTTTGTTCTTTCACAGAGAAAGTAAGATCACGAGCGAAACCGTGTTGTGTTAATGAATATGGTTTACCGTCTACGTAGTATGTATTATCTACTAATCGACCGACAATTGGGAACAAAATTGGTGCACGGCGTCCCCAATAAGTAGAATCACCTTGCCATAAATATTCTATGTTGTCTTCTTTTAAGCGAACGCTCTGTAATTCTGCACCTTTGTCAGAAATGGAAACGATCACTTTTTCATTTTGAATTGTTGCTGTCATGAAGTGAAACCTCCTAAATCTTTCATATGTTTCATTATACGTTGTCTAAAAGGAAAAAGGTAGTTTATGATAGGAAATCTATTGACGAAAGAGGGGCTACCACGTAAAATATAATCTTGTTGCTAAAAAAAAGAATAACGTGGTTCGAAACCATCCCACGTAAAAAAACTAAGGAGATTTTGTCATGAATATTAGAACATTAGTCGGTAATGGTATTTTAGCGGCATTATATATTGCTGTTTCTATGCTTATTCAGCCATTTGGCTTTACAAATGTACAGTTTCGTATTTCAGAGATGTTTAATCATCTCGTTGTATTTAACAAGAAAGCAATTTACGGAATTGTATTAGGTGTATTTTTAACGAATCTCTTTTTCTCACCTATGATCGCTTATGATTTAGTATTTGGAGTAGGCCAATCTATTCTTGCGTTAGTTGCAACGATTATTTCTATGCGATTTATTAAAGGTGTTTGGGCTCGTATGATTTTTAATACAGTTATCTTTACGATTACAATGTTTATGATTGCAATTGAACTTCATCTTGCATTGGGTTTACCATTTATGTTGTCTTGGTTAACATGTGCAATCGGTGAATTTGTTGTCATGGCGATTGGTATGCCTGTAATGTACTGGATTAATAAGCGAGTACAATTTGAAAGATTTATGTAATAGATGAAAGAGCTATTCCTATAGGGATAGCTCTTTTTGCATGTGATAATATTGAATATAATTCTTTGACTCTTGATAAAATATAATAAAATAAAGTGAGGCTTTTATTAGCTGGCTACATATAAGAAGTCTTACATAAGGGGAATGTAGTATGAAATATAAAATTCATTGGTTGTATAAAACGAAGCGCGGATTGCAGACGGAATTAACAACAGAGTATATGAACATAGAAGAAATACTTCAATTTGCAGAGGATTTTGAGAAAACAGGAAGAGTAAAAGAATTTTCATTTTATGATGAAATGGACGCAGAATGGTCATTAAAAGAGATGAAAAAGTTAAGTAAGCAAGTAGAGGAAGAGCCCCAAGAAATACTCGTTTATTTTGATGGGGGGTATGATGTGCAAACGAAAGAAGCTGGCGTTGGTATATGTGTGTATTATAAAAAAGGAAATACAAACTACCGCATTCGCCGCAATGCATATATAGAAGGTATAGATGATAATAATGAAGCGGAGTATGCATCACTATTATACGGTATGAATATACTCGAGGAATTAGGGATTAAATATGAAGCAGTTACACTTCGCGGCGATTCTCAAGTTGTATTGCAGCAATTAGCCGGAGAATGGCCTTGTTATGATGAGCATTTAAACCATTATTTAGATCAAATTGAACAAAAGGCGAAGCAAATGAAATTAAAACTTGTATGTGAACCGATATCTAGAAAACAAAATAAAGAAGCACATCAATTAGCAACGCAAGCATTAGAAGGGACAGTCATTGATAGTCATAAAGAAATAACCGAATAGAGAGGTGCAAAGGTGGATAAAAAGCAACTCATTACAGAGGTAAATGACTTATTAGAAACATACTGTGAAGGATGTTTCTTGCGAGAACATAATCGAAAGACAAATAGTAAGTATTATGCTCATTCATTTTGTATAAGACAATGTACAGTTGGAGAAACATTGAAAAAGTATGGAGAACAGTTGTCATAAAAAAACATCCAGAGAAAATTCTCTGGATGTTTTTTAGTGCTTTGCTTCGTTTAATTGCTGCTCGCATTTGCTTAGTTTCTTTTCCTCGTTCATTAAAAATGGTTCATCTAAATCTACTGCAACAGATTTCATAATTTCAAGCTGTGAGCGAGCTGCTTCTACTGCAGTAGTGGCATGCTCTAATGTGTCTGGATCCATTGAAATTGTTGCAGAACCTACCATCTTTTGTGCTGTTTCTACACGGAATTTTACTTCTTCAAAATCATTTACTTCTGATCCCATTGTTACTGCCTCCTTTGTATATTGCGCATTTCACATAGTTTTTGCTCTGTAAAACGGAAATATACAAAGGAATAATAAAGGAGGTTACCAAGTAAGGTAACCTCCTGTTATATGTTGGATTAAAGTTTTACTACGTTAGCAGCTTGAGGTCCACGGTTACCTTCAGTAATGTCGAAAGATACTTCTTGACCTTCTTCTAAAGCTTTGTAGCCATCTCCTTGAATAGCAGAGAAATGTACGAATACATCGTCAGCGCCTTCCATTTCGATAAATCCAAAACCTTTTTCGTTGTTAAACCATTTTACTTTTCCTTGCATGTTATAATTCCTCCTAAAAGCGTTTACTATTTTCATTTAGTGAAATTCATTTGAAAAATAATATAAACTAAAAATGCTATATTCTTGAATATTCTGCTAAATGATTAATTTAAATATACACGAATTGGGAGAATTTAGTCAAGTAAGCGATTTTATTTTTTGTATTTTTAAATAATTTTTCAGTCGAATTTTTAAATAGGTATAGGACAGGCCGAGTATGTAATATTCTTAATTGAATGCTATACATAATGAGGTGAAAGAATGAATAAGTCTTACTTATTAGATAATGAAGAAATGAGAACGAGAACCGACATACCGGATTGGGTTGCAAAAGAATTTGAGATTTTTTCAAGTGTCGTGTTAGAACCAACTTTTCCATGTTATTTCGGTTTAACAGCTTTGAAAAAGAATGAACTTCGCTATTCATTTCTTTCTCATAATGATTGGAGTCATTTGCCACATACAATGTTATCTTTTTTAGAGTTAATGAAAGAGAGGCCGATTGTAAGAAGGGGCTTTTTCCTTTTTGTAGAACCGGAATGTGAAGAACAATCACTCGAATATTACCGTGATTCCTTTTGGAAAGTGCTACAGTATTTACATGAAAACGATAATCAAGCATGGCCAAAGCAAATTCCTGAAGATCCAGATCATTATTTATGGGAATTTTCATTTGGTGGTGAGCCAATATTTGCATTTGGAAATGCGCCAGCTTATAAACAACGAAAAACTAGACATTTAGGGAATTCTCTCGTTATTGGGTTTCAGCCACGCACTATTTTTGATGGATTAGAGGGAGATCGTCCTAAAGGAGCATATTCAAGACAAATGGTCCGTGAGCGAGTTGAAAAGTGGGATCAATTGCCGAAACATCCTAACATTAGTCATTACGGTGACCCAGAGCATCGTGAATGGAAACAATATTTCATAGGAGACGATGTAGAGCTAATAAAAGGGAAATGTCCTTTTCTTCATAGGATAGAAAAATAAGAGCCATCATCTGGATGGCTCTTTTGTATATTTTGGATAAAAAAGGGTATTTTATTACGAAAGCTAGTCTATTTTTTCAAATTATATCATTAACTAGTAATAAAGAGAGTAGAAAGGATAGAGCGATGTTTGGAGCAATTATACAGCAAATCGTATTAGGTATATCATTAGCTGCGCCAGTAGGGCCGATTAATATTGAAATGTTAAAACGAGGAATTGAACGTGGTTTTTGGCACGCTTGGGTTGTTGGAATTGGTGGAATGACTGCAGATGTTTTATTTATGCTTCTCATTTATTTCGGTTTATCTTCTGTGTTTATGTATACATATGTACAAGCCTTCATGTATTGCACGGGTTTTTTCTTGTTATTTTATTTAGGATTTCAAAGTGTAAAACAAGGAATTTTCGAATCGAATATGGAATATAAAAAAGAAGAGGTAGGTGGCCTTAAGCAATCGTTTATGGCAGGATTTTTAATTGCGATATCCAATCCATTAAATCTTGTTTTTTGGTTTGGTATATACGGAAGTACACTTAGCTCATTACTTACGAAGGTAACGAAACAAGAAGCTTTTTTGTACAGTCTTTGCATTATTGTTGGTATTATTTTATGGAATTTAAATATTGCTTTTTCTGTACATTTTGGAAGAACTTTATTAAAACCAAAAGCGCTTGGCTACATAACAGCCGGAGCAGGTATTATTTTAGTAGGTTACTCTATACATTTTGCATACAAAGCTTTACAGTTGTTCACATAAGATTGAAGGGGAGATTTTTATGTATCGAACCACTATTGACGGAAAAGAAATTATAATTACGTTAGCGCCAAAAATCCGAAAAGAAATTACTGATAGAAATCCACTATATGAAGCGGTATTTCATAATGCTGCAAGATTGTTACAAACAAAGCAACCGACGTTTGCAGTAAATCATGAAATATTTGGGCTCATTATTGGAGAAGTGCAAAGAGGAGAAGTAACAGTGTTTGCAGTGGAACATATTATTCCGAAGCAAAATATATTTGGATCAAACAATTTTTTCTCGGCAATAGAACAGCAGGCAAATTTGTAAAGTGAATAGAATAAGAATAGAAAAGAAATAGTCGTAACGATATGTTGCGGCTGTTTTTTTGAAAAAGGGGGAAACAAGATGAAGAAAGTGGGGAAAGAGTTCTTTTTACAACATGATATTGTTATTATGTATAGCATTCTATTTATTTGCATTATTATTTTAAAAATGCAATTTTTTACGTGGTTTGGCATGTTAGCATGTATGTTTGGGATTGTTTTCTATACACTTAATGAATATATGACACATCGTTTTTTATTCCATATAAAGCCACCTAAAAACACATTTCTATTAAAAATGTTAAGAAGATTGCATTATGATCACCACGTATATCCAGATGATTTAAAACTTTTGTTTTTACCTGTATGGTTTAGTATACCTAGTTTTACTATATATTTACTTATAGCATATGGTATTACAAAAAGTGTTACTATTGCACTTTCATTTGGAATCGGAATGATTATTATGCTGCTCGTTTACGAATGGAAACATTATATTGCTCATAGACCGATTCGTCCCGTCACTAAGTTTGGAAGATGGCTAAAAAAACAACATATATTACATCATTATAAAAACGAAAAGTTTTGGTTTGGTGTTTCAAATCCAGTATTCGATTTTATATTTGGAACACTTAAAGATGGAAAAGATGTTGAGTTAAGCGAAACGGCTCGTAATTTAGAAAAGGAAAAAAAGACAAAAGTAGTGCGTTAAGCACTGCTTTTGTCTTAATGAGGATAAATAAGTAAGGTGTCACTTTATTTTGAAAAAGTATATTAAAAATTTAGGGGAAATTGCCGAAAAATGTCTATCAAAAAATCTTTGCATGAATGCATGGATTGTCTAAAATGAATATAAGTTTCTGAATATTTATAAAATTTAGTCTTTAGGTATGCAAGGGGGAAGTGTATTTTAAGTAAGAGAGGGGATCGGTTAATGAAACGAGACGATACGTCAGCACGTAAGTTGCAAAATGAGGTGAATTATACAGAGGTCGTTCAGTCGGAAGAATTTCAATTGTTATTAAATACGAAAAAGAAGTTTATCATTCCAATGAGTATTTTCTTTTTTAGTTTTTTTATCGCATTACCTATTCTAACATCGTATTCAAAGGTGCTTAATACACCTGCATTTGGAGACGTTACATGGGCGTGGGTATTTGCTTTTTCCCAATTTATTATGACATGGGCACTATGTATGATTTATAGCAAAAAAGCAGAATCATTTGATGAAATCTCCCGAAAAATTTTGCAAGATATGCAAAAAGGGAGGGGCTGAACTTGAATACTACTGCATTTGCACTATTTTTAATTATTGTTCTTGGTACGCTCGTCATAACCTATTTTGCATCGAAAAAAACGAAAAATGCGAGTGAATTTTATACGGCTGGAGGGGGATTAACTGGTTGGCAAAATGGTTTGGCCATTGCTGGAGATTACATGTCTGCTGCTTCATTTCTCGGTATAGCTGGAGCAATCGCATTAACTGGGTTTGATGGATTCTTTTATAGTATCGGTTTTTTAGTTGCTTATTTAGTTGTACTATATCTTGTTGCAGAACCGCTTAGAAATTTAGGAAAGTACACTTTGGCGGATATGATTGCAGCACGCTTTGACGCGAAAAAAGTTCGCGGAGTTGCAGCTCTTAATACGATGACGATTTCTATCTTTTATATGATTGCACAATTAGTTGGCGCGGGTGCACTTATTAAATTATTATTAGGGATTGAATATACGACATCTGTATTAATCGTTGGAACACTTATGACGGTGTATGTTATTTTTGGTGGTATGACAGCAACGAGCTGGGTACAAATTGTAAAGGCTGTATTACTTATGGCCGGTACGTTTATTATTTCTGTTATCGTTTTCGCAAAATTCAACTTCAGCGTGACTGAAATGTTTGCCCAAATGAAAACAGCTACACCATTAAAAGATTCATTTTTAAATCCAGGTGTAAAGTATAAGGATGGCCTTGATACACTTTCTTTAAATTTAGGACTAGTACTTGGTACAGCTGGATTACCACATATACTTGTCCGCTTTTTTACAGTACGTGATGCAAAAACTGCACGTCAATCTGTCGTATATGCGACATGGTTAATTGGTGCATTTTATATTATGACGATTTTCTTAGGATTTGGTGCGGCAGCGTTTGTAGGAAATGAAGCGATTATTAAAGCGAACCCAGCGGGTAATATGGCAGCACCTTTATTAGCCAAAGCGTTAGGTGGAGACTTCTTATTTGCTTTCGTATCAGCAATTGCTTTTGCAACAATTTTGGCTGTAGTGGCAGGTCTCGTATTAACGGCAGCATCAGCATTCGCTCATGATTTTTATAATGAGATCATTCGCAAAGGGAAATCATCGGAAAAAGAGCAAGTATCTATGGCTCGGTATGCATCTATTGGAGTAGCGATATTATCTATCATACTTGCATTATTTGCCCAAACATTAAACGTAGCATTTTTAGTATCATTAGCATTTGCAGTTGCAGCGAGTGCAAATCTACCAGTGATTTTATTTACAATATATTGGAAGCGTTTTAATACAACGGGTGCTATTTCAGGTATGATCGTAGGGCTCGTATCAGCAATTGTTCTCGTAGCGTTGAGTCCGAATGTTTGGAACCCTGTAGCTGGAAAAGCTATTTTTGTTGGGGAAGCGATATTCCCATATACGACACCAGGAATTATTTCAATTCCGCTCGGATTTCTTGCAGCATATTTAGGAACTGTTTTATCTAGTAAGAAAGAAGATGCAGCGAAATTTGATGAAATTCTTGTGAAATCTAATACTGGTCACGGTATTAGTGATGCGTCTTCACATTAAATAAAAGAGGAGCTTTTCGATAGATAAGAAAAGCTCTTTTTTCTTTTGTCATTTTCTTGTAAATATTACTGATTTGTAAGTAGGATTTGTCTTAATTTTGTGGAATGAAAATAGCAGGGAGAAATTTAAGTCATCATGGCACCAGCGCAGCTTTTGTGAAAAATAAGTTGTTATGGAAGGTGGAAGTAATGATGAAAACGAAGCAAACTGATGAATTATTAGCAAAAGATGAGCAATATGTTTGGCACGGAATGCGTCCCTTTAGTCCAAATAGTACAATGGTAGGGGCAAAAGCTGAAGGGTGCTGGGTTGAAGATATACAAGGAAAAAGATATTTAGATGGTATGAGTGGTCTTTGGTGTGTGAATAGTGGATATGGAAGAAAGGAGCTCGCAGAAGCGGCTTATAAGCAATTACAAACATTATCATACTTTCCAATGTCACAATCTCATGAACCAGCTATAAAGCTTGCTGAAAAATTAAATGAGTGGCTTGGGGGAGAGTATGTTATTTTCTTCTCAAATAGTGGTTCAGAAGCGAACGAAACAGCTTTTAAAATAGCAAGGCAATATTATGCGCAAAAAGGTGAACCACATCGTTATAAATTTATGTCACGTTATCGTGGGTATCACGGGAATACAATGGCGACAATGGCAGCGACGGGACAAGCGCAGCGTAGATATCAATATGAACCGTTTGCTTCAGGCTTTTTACACGTAACACCACCGGATTGTTACCGTATGCCTGAAATTGAAGGGCAGCATATTTATGATGTAGAATGTGTGAAAGAAGTCGATCGTGTTATGACGTGGGAATTAAGTGAAACAATTGCCGCTTTTATTATGGAACCAATTATTACAGGCGGGGGCATATTAATGCCACCACAAGACTATATGAAAGCTGTTCATGAGACGTGTCAAAAACACGGTGCCTTGCTTATTAGTGATGAAGTAATTTGCGGTTTCGGACGTACAGGAAAAGCATTTGGATTTATGAATTATGATGTGAAGCCAGATATTATTACGATGGCAAAAGGGATTACGAGCGCATATTTACCATTATCTGCAACAGCTGTGAAAAAAGAAATATATGAAGCATTTAAAGGGAAGGGAGAGTATGAATTCTTCCGACATATTAATACATTTGGTGGAAATCCAGCAGCTTGTGCATTAGCCCTTAAAAACTTAGAGATTATGGAAAATGAAAATTTAATTGAGCGATCTGCGCAAATGGGTTCCCTTTTATTAGAGCAACTAAAAGATGAAATTGGGGAACATCCGCTTGTTGGGGATATTAGAGGAAAAGGTCTATTAGTTGGAATTGAATTAGTAAATGATAAAGAGACGAAAGAGCCAATTGATAACGACAAAATCGCAAGTGTCGTAAATGCTTGTAAAGAAAAAGGGCTTATTATAGGACGAAACGGTATGACGACAGCAGGATATAATAACGTTTTAACATTAGCGCCGCCGCTTATTATTTCAAGTGAAGAAATTGCCTTTGTTGTTGGAACTTTGAAGACGGCGATGGAACGTATTTAATAAATAGAGAGAGGAGCGAGCTGTAATATAAGGCTCGCTTTTGTTTTTTAGTAGGAGGGGACTTTTAATGGAGAAATATGATCCTAACAAACATTATCATATCGGATATTATGAAGACGGATATGATTTAGAAGTGACGGCGTACAAAAGAATAAATGAACCAGTTTGGGATGCTTATCTTCCGCACTATGAGGTAGACGATTTTTACAAAAAGTGGAGAAAATGAAGCTAGGTGAATATATAGATGACTATGGTATTAAAGTATATTCATTTAGTAATGACATCGATGATGAAGAAGCACGAACTATTTTTGAAAACTGGTTAAAAACGAATGGAATTGTTTAAAGATAAAATGAAAAAGGAGATTACTATCTTGTAAGATAGTAATCTCCTTTTCTTATTCTTATAGTAAATTTACTTACTTACTTACTTGCTTGCTTTCATTGCTTTATCTTTTGCACCAAAAGTGTATTTTAACATTGGTGGTGTAATCATTGTAGTTAAAATAACGACAATAACGATTGCTGTAAAGTAATCTTGTGCCAATAGACCTGAAGAAAGTCCTGTTCCTGCAATGATAAGTGCAACTTCACCACGAGAAACCATACCAGAACCGATAATTGCAGAAGACTTAGCATCAAATCCAGTCATGCGTGCACCAACACCACAACCAATTAGTTTCGTTAATACAGCGATTACTGTTAATGCTAAGATGAACCAAATTTGATTGCCAATACCGTCAAATGTAATATTCATACCGATACTAACGAAGAATACTGGAACGAACATAGCGTAAGCAATTGGTTCTACTTTCTTTTCTACTTCATGTTTGTAGTTTGTTTGAGAAATTGCAATACCAGCAGCGAAAGCACCGATAATACCAGCAATTCCTAATAGTTCGCCGAAATATGCGAATGAGAAACAGATGATAAGAGCTGCGCTCACGATAGACTCAGATACGCGCAGTGGTGACAACCAACGCATAATTGCTGGAACACCTTTCCATCCAATTAAAATAATAGAAGCGAAGAATACTACTTTCTTCAAGATAATCATTGTTAAGTTAACATCATCAGTGCCTAAGAAGCTCATTGCGAATGCTAATAAAATAACAACAAGAATATCATCAAATACAGCGGCTCCAAGCATCGTCGTACTTTCACGTGTTTTCATTTTACCTAAATCACGAAGTGTTTGTACGGAAATACTAACACTTGTCGCACATAGAAGTAATCCTAAGAATACAGCGTTTCCTTGTTCCATTCCCATAACAAGGCCGGAAACGTAACCACCTACGAATGGAAGAATAATACCTCCGAGTGCAACTGCTAAAGAAGAATTACGATTGGCGTTTAATTCTTCTAAGTCTGTTTCAAGTCCAGCCATAAACATTAGAAGAATAACCCCGACATTACTTAATTGAGTTAGAAGCTCTGAATTTTCAATCCAACCTAATACAGCTGGACCGATAACGATACCGACAATTAATTTACCTAGTACAGAAGGTTGACCTAATCTAACACTAAGATCACCAGCAAGCTTTGTACTTAATAAAATAAGTGCAATTTGAAAGAAAAATTCGAATTCCATCTGATCCTCTCCTCATCATTTTTAGTTTTATCATACGATTTCTCGGAATTTGCCTAATGAAAATATGTAAAACCCATTAAACAAAAGGGTCTGATTACGAGTTCTTTTGAACTTGTAATTTGAACCTGTAATTAATATATAATATATTTTGCAAAAAATCAATGAAAAAATGGGAGCTTTTTTAGAGAGAGACGGTGTTATTAGAGATATACATATAAGAATAGTGTGTGAATTTTTATATGTATGAAATAGTATGAAGTCCTTTTTCATTACAAATAATAAAGCCTAAATGCTATTTCACGAATTATAAATGTGAAAAGGAGGTTTTATCATTTGAATTCATTAAAAAATAACTTGTCTATTGTTGCTTTAGGTGGAGTAAATGAAATAGGAAAAAATATGTATGCTATCCAATATGAAAATGATATTGTCGTCATTGATTGTGGATCTAAATTTCCAGATGAAAGTTTATTAGGGATTGATTTAATAATTCCAGACGTCACATATTTGCAAGAAAATAAAGAAAAAATTCGCGGTTTAGTAGTAACGCACGGGCATGAGGACCATATTGGCGGAATACCATATTTTTTAAAACAACTAAATGTACCAATCTATGCAACAAAGTTAACGTTAGGTTTAATTGAAATTAAATTAAAGGAACACAATCTTCAAAATGATACGGAATTAATCGTTATTCATTCAGAATCAGAAATTGATTGTGGTTCTATTAAGGCAACCTTTTTTAAAACGAACCACAGTATTCCGGATTGTCTCGGTATTGTTTTTCATACACCAGAAGGTACTGTAGTACATACAGGTGATTTTAAATTTGATTTAACACCAGTAAATAATCAACATCCTGATATTCATAAAATGGCTAAAATAGGAAGTGAAGGTGTACTAGCTTTATTATCTGAAAGCACAAATGCAGAACGCCCAGGTTTTACTCCATCAGAAAGGTCAGTAGGAGAACGGGTAGAGGAAATATTTATGAAAGCAAATAGAAAAGTAATTATTTCTACATTTGCTTCTAATGTGAATCGTGTTCAGCAAATAGTTGAAGCTTGCATAAAAACAAATCGAAAATTGGCTTTGCTCGGGAGAAGTATGGTAAATGTAGTAGAAGTTGCTCTAGAGAAAGGGTATTTACATATTCCAGACGGCATGTTGATTGAAGCGAGTGAGATAAATCGTTTAGATCCAAAGCAGGTAGCGATACTTTGTACAGGAAGTCAAGGAGAACCGATGGCAGCTTTAGCGCGTTTAGCGAGTGGAAACTATAGACAAGTTGATGTTTTACCAGAAGATACGGTTATTATAGCTGCGACTCCGATTCCAGGAAATGAACGTAACGTTTCAAGAATTATAGATAATCTATTTGCTTTAGGAGCAAAAGTAATTTATGGATCAGGTAGTTCTACTGGAGTCCATGTATCTGGTCATGCGTATCAAGAAGAATTGAAATTAATGCTCACTTTAATGAAACCTAAATATTTTATCCCAATTCATGGAGAGTTTAGAATGCTACATCACCATAGTTTGTTAGCAGAATCAATTGGTATTGAAAAGGAAAATATCTTTATCGTACGTAATGGAGATGTTGTAGATATTAGTAATGAAGTGGCAATTCAATCTAGAAGAATACAGGCAGGAAATATATATGTAGATGGATTAGGAATTGGAGATGTTGGAAATGCATTATTACGTGATCGTAAACAACTTTCAGAAGATGGAATGCTCGTTATAGTTATTACTTTTAATAAAGTGGATGGAGAAATAATTTCAGGTCCTGATATTATTTCTCGTGGATTTGTCTATGTTCGTGATTCAGAAGAATTTTTAAGAGAATTAAATAAATTAGCTGTTATTACAATTAATAATTTAAAGAAAGAGAATGTGAATAGCTGGGGTATTTTGAAAAGGGAGGTAAGAGAAGCGTTAGGGAAGTATATATATACAAATACAAAACGAAAGCCGATGATTCTTCCTATAATAATAGAGGTTTAATAGTAAAAAAAGAATTCTCGTATGGGAATTCTTTTTTGTTTTGAAGACAAAATGAACATATAATGAAATAAATAGAAATGGAAGGAAATAAAAGATGTTATTAAATAAACGTTTTACAATTGGAGAAATGGCAAAAATGCATAATATCGCAGAATCTACATTAAGGTATTATGATGAAAAAGGAATTTTTCATCCGTCCATTGTTGATCCTCAAACGAATTATCGTTATTATACAATCGATCAATTTTCACTATTAGATACGATTAAGTTTTTACGCCAATTAAACATTCCATTAAAGGAAATTAAAAAATATATTGATGAAAGAAATCCAGCATACGCACTCAATTTACTGGAAAAACAACAAGAGATGATGCTGAAGAAACAAAGAGAAATTGAGTATGCTTTAGCGAAAATGGAGCATAGAATTCATTTAATTAAGGAAGCAACAAAAGCAAAAGCTGAACAAATGGTAATAAAAGAGATCCCGCAGCGAAAAATAACAGCTATTGCGGTTGCCCCGAATACGACGGATGATATGTTTGAGTACTACATTCATTCGTTGCAAAAAAATATGAGGCAAATGGATGATAGCTTATTTTCTGGAGATATTGGTGTAACTGTTGCGAAAAAAGGGTTAATGCAAAATGAGTTTCAAGCATATAGCAGTGTATTTATTCTTTTGGATTATATGCCTTTTGAAGTACAGAGTTCAGATGAAATTAAAGAAGGTATGTTTGCCTGTGTATATCATCATGGGCCATATGAAGAAACTGATGAAACATATAAGAAGCTAATGAAATATATTGATCAAGAAGGATACGAAATAAGTGGAGATGCAATTGAGATTGCATTAATTGATTGGTCTGTAACAGAAGATCCTGAGGAGCAAGTAACAGAAATTCAAATTCCTATAATGAAAAAACAAAGCAATAAGTTATAGGGCTCGTATAATTACAAATGAGCATCAAACGCGATAATTAAGTCACCTATTTTTTAATTCTCTATTGACCTTAAAGTTACTTGAAGGTTTAAACTAAGAAAAGAGAGTTGAAAAAAAGGAGCATATTAGAGTATGGAAGCAACAGAAAAATTAAGAGAAAAACCAATTAAAAGCTTATTTATTTCTTATTTAATACCAGCAGTTCTTGGAATGGTATTAATGTCAGTGAATATTGTAATTGACGCGGTTATGATTAGTAGAGGAGTTGGGGCGAACGGTTTAGCAGGAGTGAACGTGGCTATTCCAGCCTTTTCGATTTTCTTCTCTATTTCATTATGGATCGGAATGGGCGGGGCAACGTTATACTCCATTGCATTAGGTGAAAATAAACGAGAAAGAGCAAGGTCTATTTTTACTCAATCAATGACGGTAGCAGTTGTTATCGTAGGGATTTTAGCAGCGATTTGCTTATGGAGAATAGAAGATTTAGCATACTTATTTGGTGCAAACGAAGTGATTCTACCATATGCGTTAGACTATTTACACGTATTATTAACATTTGGAATGATATACGTTTTAGAAAATATTTTAAGTACATTTATACGAAATGATGGAAATCCTAATTTAGCAATGGCTGGTCTTGTTGTAACGGCTGTATTAAATATAGTGTTTGACTATATCTTTATTTTTATCTTTGGATGGGGCGTAACAGGTGCTGCCTCAGCGACTATTCTTTCGGCAGCGATTGGTTTCCTTGTATTATTAACCCATTTCTTTAGAAAAAGTAGTATTTTAAAGTGGACGAAATTTCATTTTGAATGGGATACTGTCAAACAAATTATGGTGATTGGTTTCCCAAGTTTTACAGCAGAAAGTACGGTTGCAATCGTAACGATTGGTTTTAATATCGCATTTGTCCAATATGCAGGAGAAGTAGGAGTAGCTTCCTATGCGATGGTGAATAGTATTCATGCAATGACATTACTATTATTCTTTGGTGTTGGAGCAGCATTACAGCCAATTGCTAGTTTCCATTACGGGGCAAATTTATCAGAGAGACTTCGTGAAGGATTGAAGTTTGCTGTGAAAATTGCAGTTGTCCTTGGAGGCGTTGCGATAATTGTCGGATTATTCTTCGGGAAATATATCATTGGTTTATTTGATGTTCAATCTCCAGAATTATTGGAGTTAACCTTAACAGGTATTAGTTTATTCTTTATCCAATACGTATTTTTAGGTTATAACATTGTGTATGGAGAGTACTTCCAATCAGTGCGACAAACGAAGAAATCAGTACTTATTATAATGAGCCGAGGATTACTATTTATTATTCCATTGTTATGGATTATGCCGAAACTATTTGGTATAAATGGAATTTGGCTCGTTATGCCAGTTGCAGAAGTAATGACAGCGATTATCGTATTTACGATGAATCGTATGAAACATCCTGTTCCATTAAATATGGCAGGAGAGAAAGAAGCGATATGATAAAAAATCCCCTTAAGCAATTAAGGGGATTTTCTTATTCCTTTAAACTAATAGCAAAAGATCCATCCGTTTCTTGAACAGAAGCAAAGGCAACGTTTTTAATATTTGTAATTCCTTTTTCTTTTAATTCTTTATATAACCATTTTTCATCTTTATGTATTAACTTTAAGTTATCATATTGAATTTGTGAATCGACGATAAGTGCAATTGGTAATCCAGCATACTTAACATCTATGTTTAAATCTTTTGGAGTTAATGGTACAAGTTCTCTTTTTGGTAAAATACTAATAGCGCCGTTCGCTTCTAAAATAGCGTATTCAATTTCATGAACACTTGGATATCCTGCAACGCGAAGATTAGAAAGCAGTTCTGCAATGGGGTATCTACTTTTTTGTAAGTTCTCAAAAATAATATCACCATGTTTAATTAAAATGATAGGGTGTCCGAGAATAAAACGATTTAGTTTGTTGAATAGGCTTAATTTTGTAAGGAGTAAATGTAAACATGTGATAACAACCATACCGAGAAATGCTTGTAAAGCACCAGAGACGGGTATGGCCTGGAAAGCTAAATAAGATAAAAAAATTATAGCCCCAAAATCATGAGGAGTTAGTTGCGCTAACGCGGATTTACCGAGTAACTTAAGCGATAGCAAAAATAAGATGAAAAAGAACGACACGTTACATAAAAAGAGAAGCAATAGAGACACTCCTTCGTGTAAAGTTGTACTTACTATTCCCGAAAGTAATATAAATATTACCTTTCAGAGGATAAATTAGGGTTTATTGGAATTTGTCTGTATACAAACAAATAAATGGATATTATCATGAAGGAAGTAAAAGAAAATAGGAGTATATGAATATGAGAAAGAAGAAAATAATGAAGGGCATTTTAGTTGTTATAATGATTTGCGCCGTGTATGCGGGGTTTTTACAATATCACATTTATAAGCATGGGCATATGAATGCAACATACGATGCTGATTACATAATTGTACTAGGATCGAAAGTAAATGGGACGAAACCATCTTATTCATTGCAATATCGTATTGATAAAGCAGCTGAATATTTAAAATCACATGAGAAAACAATCGCTATCGTATCTGGAGGACAAGGAAAAGGCGAAGACATTTCAGAAGCATTAGCAATGAAACAAGGACTAATAAAACAAAATATCGCAGAAGACCGCATTATAATGGAGGACAAATCTACGAGTACAGATGAGAATATTACATTCTCAAAACCGTTAATTCCAGCCGATATGAAAAAAGGTATGATCGTAACAAACGATTTTCACATGTTTAGAGCGAAAAAAATAGCGGCCAAACAAGGTTTACAATTAGAAGGTCTTCCGGCAAAAACACCGAAACCAATCATCATTCCATCGAATGTACGAGAATATTTAGCAATTACACAGTATTGGTTTATGAATCGAATATAGTGAAAGTGATCCCGTCTGAAACTCAGGCGGGATTTAGTTTGAGGAAAATCTTACAAATATGTCACGTTCGTGAAAGGTAAAGCGATAGTTTCTAGAATGATTTCCTGACATAATGAAGGTAACAAAAACTATTTAGAGGTGAATCGGATGAAAGGAAATAATATTTTATCTTCGTTATGTTACTTTAGTATCTTTTTTGCACCATTTTTACTACCAATTATCGTGTACTTTGTTGCAGAAGATGAAGTGAAGTATCACGCGAAAAAAGCATTTTGGTCACATGTTTTCCCATACGCAATCTTATTTGGAGGACTAGCAGTATCAGGCATGTACGGTTTAGGTTTCAATCAATCTGACGGTGCTGGAATTGGAATGGCTATCACATATGCAGTGTTCATTCTTGTAGGAATTTACTACTTCATTTGGAATATCGTAAAAGGTATTAAAGTTTTGAAAACGGCGTAATAAGATAATTATAATTTCATTTACCGTATCGATAAACGTTTTAAAAAAGGGCAATTCAAAAAGAATTGCTCTTTTTGTGCTTATAAGTTGTGAAAATTGAAAAAGATATGTTAATTTTTCATTATGAAGAGAAAAAAGGAGTGATTTTCATGAATGAGATCATACATAAGATGGAGCAACATGTTTCAGTTCGTAAATATAAAGAAGAATCAATTCCGAAAGATGTAGTAGAAAAGATGGTGCATGCTGCGCAACATGCAGCTTCATCACATTTTGTACAGGCGTATTCTGTTATATATGTAACAGATCAGGAATTAAAGGCTAAACTAGCAGAGCTATCCGGAAATCGCCATGTGAAGGACTGTGCAGCATTTTTTGTTTGTTGTGCAGATTTAAAACGACTTGAAATTGCATGTGAAAAACATAGTACAGAGATAAAGCATGAGGGAGTAGAAGACTTTATCGTTGCGACGGTAGATGCTTCACTTTTTGCGCAAAACTTAGCACTAGCAGCAGAATCGTTAGGATACGGTATTTGTTATATTGGTGGTATTCGTAATAATCCGAGAGAAGTGAGTGAACTGCTTCATTTACCGGATAAAGTATATCCTGTATTCGGAATGACAGTCGGTGTACCAGATGAAGAACATGGAGTTAAACCACGTTTACCAGTAGCAGCAGTTCTTCATGAAAATGGATATGATGAACAAAAATATGATGAATTACTAAACGAATATGATGAAACGATGAACGCGTATTATAAAGAAAGATCATCAAACAAGAAAAACGTAACATGGACGGAATCAATGAGTTCGTTTATGTCTAAAGAAAAAAGAATGCATATGAAAGAGTTTTTAAGTGAAAAAGGATTAAATAAGAAGTGAGTAAAGAGGCAAACCTGTGATGCAGGTTTGCCTTTTTGAGAAGGAGAAATACCTAAGGCCAGAAAGTTGTTTATTCTTTCTGAACTTAGGTATTTTGTTTGTTATCATGTACATAGAAATAAAAATTAATAATTTTTTACAAAAGTGATAGAAAATGAGAATGAAATGCCAATAGTAAGTAAAAGCGGCATAATAGCCGCTTTTTATCGTTTTATTTAGTATTTGATTTGAAATATTTTCCTTATGAAAGAAAGATTATTGCTAATTGTAAACTGTCAATAAAGTTATTTAAGTTTTGATATGGAATACCCCGCCGGAAAATACAGCAATAATTTCGTTTGAACATATCTGTTATTGCACGATCTAAAGCATCTTCTATAACAAGTTCAAACTTTCAATAAGAAGATAACCCCCTGTACAACTTAAAAGAATGTACGTAAATATTTTAAAAATCCGTTGATTAAGCCATTTAAAAATAATTTGACCTATAAACAAACCTAAAAATACAATTGGAATGGCATAAAAACTTGATTCCCAAATGGTTTTGTTTGTGCCAGTAAAGAGTATTTGAGTTACTAGACTAATGAAATATATAAACAGATAAAAAGCTAATGTAGTTGCTCTTAACTTCTCTTTTTCAGTATTAGTTCCTGTAAAATAAAGTAACAGGGGTGGACCTGGCATACCGATACTTGTCGTTAAAAGACCAGATAATCCGCCAGCTATGAAATCTCTAGATTGTGTTGATTTAACCTTAACGTTGCATATTAGCAACAATGTTAATAGTAAGAGTAGGATGCTAACTGCTAATTTAAAAGTGTTTATGTTAACGGAAATGAAAATTAAAATGCCAAAAGGAACACCAACTATACTTCCAAAAATAAACCTTTTCAGTAGAACAAAATCAACGTCCATTCTTATTTTCCAAATGAGTGAAATGGAGATAATTAAAGATAAAATAATGTTTATTTGTATAGCTTCTTGTGGTAGAAATAACATAAGTAAGAAAGGGGTTGCCATTATGGAAAAGCCAAAACCTGTACTTGCTTGCAGAATAGAAGCCACTAATATAATACATATGAAAAAGAATGTGATACCCAAAACAGCCCTCCTATTTAATCAAGTTTAACTAGTTAAAGTCTATTATTTAAGTGCAATGTTTCACAAACTTATTTGTATTTTAACATAAATATCTAGTTTTTTCTCAAATAGTGTTGCCATATAAGGCTCTTTAACTAAAAAATCTGACTTGTATTTTTAAACAATTTTATTATGGGGAAACAAATAATGAATGGGATCAAAATGTATTGATTATCATTAAATTATTCACTGAGATCCCCGCGATAAAACAAGAACAGCCATATAAAACTTACAAAAATACAGCATGTAGCTAATAAACAGCCAATCATTTGAGGAGAAAGAATTTCTAACAGCCCTCCTGTAAAAAACATCGATAACTGAATAAGAGATCCGTAAATGGAATAATGGAATGAAAAAACTTTACCTATCATATTTTCGTGTGTGTAAGTTTGAAGTAATGTCGTATCAAGTGGAACGATGATTCCTCCTGCTATGCGCATACAGAATAAAGTAATGATACCGATAATAAGTTGATCGGATAGAATGAATCCGAGAAAGAAAGTTCCTTGTAATAAGTAGGCCCAACCGAATACTTTTTTCATTTTTTCTTTATTATGGGATATATAAAGATTAACGAGAAGGCTTCCTATCATAAGCCCAGCCCCTTGAACCGTATATAAAATCCCAATGTTCGTATGGAAAATTTTTTCGGCATAGATCGTTAGAAGTAGTTGATAAGCACCTCCAATAATCCCCCATGAAATGCCGACAAGAATTAATGTTAAAATGATTTTTGTTTGTAATATGTATGTATAACCACCTTTTATATCAGTGAAAAATGCTTTCTTCTTGTTACAAGTATCATGAGCAGGAATACTCATGTTATAAATAAAATAGGCTGAAATAAAGTATGATAGGCTATTTACTAAAAAAGCGAACTCAATATGTAAAGATTGTGCAATTACTCCGCCCAAAGAAGCCCCCATAATAGACATAAAACCATTAATTGTACTAGAAAGAGAGTTAGCAGTTACGAAATGATTTTGGTGTACGATATTTTTTAGGGTTGCTTGTTTAGCCGGTTCAAATAAACAAGAAAGTACAGATAAACATATATTAGCAATGAAAATAATCTCAATTTTATAGCCTGCGAGTAAGTATGTAAGGACTAGAATTCCCCGTGTAATATCGGTAAAAATCATAATATTCTTTTTAGAGAAACGATCTACAATTCCGCCTATGAATGGACTAAGAAGAAGCTGTGGTAAACTTTTACTTATAAAAGTAAGTGCGATCATAAACGGCGATTCCGTTATGCTGTAGACAAATGTTAATAAAGCTACCGTATGGAACCAATCCCCAAGTACACTTAATGTTTGCCCATAAAATAGTTTATTGAAGTTTTTATTTGTTTTAAGAAGTGTGGAATAAGAAACTGACATAAATAGATTAATCCTTATGTAATGACGATGTTTGAATTTGTTCTTTCCACTCACTTAAATACACTTTTTCCGCTGTGGGAAGTCCAACAGGTAATTGTGCAATCAATTCTAAACTATTTCCATCAGGGTCGTTAAAGTATACGGCTGCATGTGCTAATTCCGGAAAAACAATCGGTTCAATTGGTTCCATTCCAAAGTCTTTTCGTGCTGAAATTCCTTTTTGATTTAGCCAATGAATCGCATTTTCTAAATCATGTAAACTTACTTGAAAGGCGATATGTCGTAAAGAGGGGTGATAATTCACTTTGTATTCTGTGCCTTCCCAAAGGCCGAGCCAACTCTCATTTTCTTTAATCCAAAAGAAAGCAATATTATCTCCTCTTTTATATAATTTTAGCCCTAGTGATTCATAAAAAGGTATTGATACTTTTAAGTTGCGGACAGGTAAATGTGCTTCGTAAAGACCTCTAATCATTGTAATCCCCCTTAGTAAAAATGTTTCTTATTCCATAGTAAACAATATGTTGCTAGTTGAAATCGCAAATAAGAGGGATATAAATTCATACGAAAGTATGAAAAAAACAGCTCATATTTGAGCTGTTTTTCTATAGTTTTTAGTTCATTTTTCAAGGATAGGATATATTAATATCCGTATCCGCCGCCACCCCAACAGCTACATCCGATGATGATTAGAAGGATGAATAGTACGATAAGCAAAGCAAATCCACCGCCGAAACCAGCGCAACTTCCACCATAACTCATATGTTTTCCTCCTTTTTAGTAAGTTAATCTATATGGTTCATGGACTACTATATACAGTATGTTTTTTGTATAGAAAACGAGCCAGTCTCATTTATAATTAGACAAATGCCTGTAGATTCATTAGGATTGCATGTTAGTGATTTGTAAATAAACCTTTACGTAATTCATAATTTAGGCATAAAAAATAAAAAATTGTAAAAAAAACCATTTTCTTATTTTTTTATGAGAGAATATGTACTATAATTTTACAAGTAATATTATGGGAAAAGGGAGTTTTAGTATAGAGATGGAGATGGGACAATTAAAAAATAAAATAGAAAACAAAAAGAAAGAGTTAATTCAACTTGTTGCGAGACACGGATTGGATCATGATAAAGTTTTGTTATTTAGTCGTGATTTAGATATACTTATTAATAAGTTTATGAATATAAAAGACAAAGTGCATAAATAAAAAATTTATAGTTTTTTATATTAAGATGTTTCACAGAAAGGAGAGGACAGTAATTGGAACATTTACAGGAAGAATTGTATAAACAAATAAAAGAAGAAAAAGGTACAGTTACAATTTTCTTAAAGAGTGGCGTTAGAATAATAGGAGAAGTTGTTGGAGTGGATAAATTTACAGTTTTAATCTTAGTGGATGGAAAACAACAGCTTATTTATAAGCAGGCTATATCAACAATAATGAAATAAGACACTCTTGTTGAGTGTCTTATTTCATTATTGCTTGCATGCCTCAACATCAATGCCGGCAGCAATTAACTTCTTTTCTCCATCTTGTTCAATAATTTTTTGTAATTTAGATAAGAAAGAATCAAAGTTTGTATGCTTTGCTACTTGGAACGTCATTTTATGTTCAATTGGTAGCCACGTATCAATATCAGCTTCGTTATGCTGAATTTTTACCTCAAGTTTATCGAGTGCATTAGCAACTTTTGCTTCGTACGTTTCTTTCGCTTCAAACTCCATCCATAAGTCATATAATTCCTCGCCGAGAGAACCTGTTAACGTTTGTTTAATATTTAAAATAGCCTCCAGTTCATTTTTTTGTTTTTGTAGCTGTAATTCGTGACTATTCATTGTATCAAAAGCAGGAATATCACCAGCTTCGGCTTCGACTAGGTCGTGAATAATAACCATTTTAAGTAATTTCTCAATACTTACTTTTTGATCCAAATAAGGTTCAACTAAAATGGCCATTAGAGACATCCGCCATGTATGTTCGGCAACACTTTCTTGACGTCCGTTGGAAAGCCAGCTATGTCGCATTTCATATTTTAGTTTTTCTGCTAATGCAATGACTTGTAAAATGTTGTGTTCCATCGTGATCCTCCTCATTTATTCATACCATAATTCTAATATAGAAATGAAATGTGTCAATTTTATGAGTATATTGCGATAAACAGATGATAAGCGTATAATACATGTTATATGTGAAAACGTATTATTAAAATAAAAAAATGTTATATAAAAATGGAAAGGAAAGGGCAGAAATATGGGAGAGAAAAATCAAGTATTAGCTAGACCACAAAGAAGAAAAAGGAAGTTTGATATTTCTAGCCCAGTGGGCATTATAGTAGGTTTCATTATAGTGATAGCGGCAATTATGCTTGGTGGCGGTGGAATAAAAGCTTTCAAAAACTTTTTAGATATTTCATCTATTTTAATTGTCATAGGGGGAACAACAGCGACAATTGTTGTGGCATATCGATTTGGAGAAATAAAAAAATATACGAAAAGCATTTTTACTGTTTTACATAGAAGAGAAGAAGATTTAGAACAGTTAACGGATTTGTTTGTCGATTTTTCGAAAAATTCTAAAAAGAACGGCTTGCTTTCTTTAGAGGTAGATGGAGAGCAAGTAGACAATCCTTTTATTCAAAAAGGAATTCGATTAATGTTAAGCGGTTACGATGAAGATGAATTAAAAGAAGTGTTATTGAAAGATATTGAAACGGAAGTGTATGAGTTAAGAAAAGGAGCAGCATTATTAGATAAAATTGGTGATTTTGCTCCAGCTTGGGGAATGATTGGTACGTTAATCGGTCTTATCATTATGCTCCAAAACTTACAAGATACATCGCAAATTGGTACAGGAATGGCAGTTGCGATGTTAACGACATTATATGGGTCTGTACTTGCGAATATGATTGCAATCCCTCTTGCGGAAAAAGTATATCGTGGTATTGAAGATTTATATACAGAGAAGAAGTTTGTAATAGAAGCAATTTCAGAATTGTATCGTGGACAAATCCCTTCTAAATTAAAGTTGAAACTGGATACATACGTATACGAAACAAAGGTAAAAAAGGTAAAAGGAGCAGCCTAATATTTCAAGGAGTGGTATGATGAGTAAAGGACCGCAAAAGGGATCGCCTCGTTGGATGACGACTTTTACAGATTTAACGATGTTATTATTAACTTTCTTTGTATTACTAGTTGCTACATCAAAGCAAGATGCAGTAAAATTGTCAAAGATGCTTGAAAAGTTTAGTGATACGGGGCAAGTAGATGCAAAAGTAATGGAAAATACAATACCGGATATTTCACATGAAAAAAATGATGAAAAAATGATTTCAAAAAAGAGAATGGATGAATTATATAAGAAGTTAAAAGCATATGTAGATAATAATGGTATTAGTCAAGTGAATGTATATCGAGAGGATACAGGGGTAAGCGTCGTTATAGTAGATAATTTAATATTTGATACAGGCGATGCGAACGTTAAGCCCGAAGCGAAAGGGATAATAAGTCAATTAGTTGGATTTTTTCAATCCGTACCTAACCCAATTGTTGTAGAGGGACATACAGATAGTAGACCTATTCATAACGAGAAATTCCCTTCTAATTGGGAGTTATCTTCAGCACGAGCGGCAAATATGATTCACCATTTAATTGAAGTGTATAATGTGGACGATAAAAGGCTAGCTGCGGTAGGATATGCAGACACAAAGCCAATTGTACCAAATGATTCACCGCAAAACTGGGAAAAAAACCGTCGCGTTGTTATTTATATAAAAGAGTAGTATATTATTATTTTAATAATAAAATAATAAAAACACGAAAATTCTTTTAAAAAAATATTAAATTTTATCATTTTATTTTGTATAATGAGTGAGAATGATAAGGTGAAATATTAAGATATATTTATACATAGAAGGAGAGAATTAAAAAGAATGGCACATAAAATTTTAGTAGTAGACGATGCGATGTTTATGCGAACGATGATTAAAAACTTATTAAAAAGTAATGCTGAATTTGAAGTTATTGGCGAAGCAGAGAATGGGGTAGAAGCAATTCAAAAGTATAAAGAACTTCAACCTGATATTGTAACATTAGATATTACTATGCCAGAAATGGACGGGCTTGAAGCATTAAAAGAAATTATTAAAATTGATTCAAGTGCAAAGGTTGTTATTTGTTCTGCAATGGGACAACAAGGTATGGTATTAGATGCAATTAAGGGCGGGGCAAAAGACTTTATTGTAAAGCCATTCCAAGCGGATCGTGTAATTGAAGCTTTAACAAAAGTAGCAAATAGTTAATATAGAAGGGGTGCCACAAGGAATCAAAACAGTGATAGCGGATCGACGTGTGGCCCCCTTTTTTCTCATTGTAAAACACTAAATTGTTATACATAAATGAAATGTTTGTTAGACAGGTAGGGGATAAAAATGCAAACAGATCTATTAAATATATTTTTCGAAGAGTCAGAAGAACATTTACAGTCGCTAAATGAAAATGTGCTAGTGTTAGAACAAAATCCTGCTGATATGGATGTTGTAGGAGAAATATTCCGATCCGCTCATACATTCAAAGGTATGTCTGCGAGCATGGAATTTACGGAAATGGCTGATTTAACGCATAAGATGGAAAATGTGTTAGATGAAATTCGTCATGGAAATATAGTTGTAAATGCGGATATTATTGATGTGATTTTTGAGTGCATTGATAATTTGGAGAAGATGGTTGCAGATGTGCAACAAGGTGGAATGGGCAATATTGATGTAGCCTCAACTAAACAGAAATTAGAAGCATTATTGAACGGCAATGTAGAAACTCCTACGGAACATATAGAGCAAAATCATATAGACACGGATGATGCAGTTTCGCATGAAGTGCATATAACAGTTGAACAGCAAGCAATTTTAAAAGCGGTACGTGCTATTATGTGTATTGAAGCATTGCAAAATGTAGGGAATATACAAAAAACAGCTCCGAGTATTGAAGAAATTGAAGCAGATGCTTTCGGATTTGAATTTACAGTATTTATGGATACTGATTGTAGTATAGAAGAATTGAAACAAGTAGTACTTCATGTTTCTGAAATTGAGAAAGTGGAAGTAAAGCAAGGAGAACCTATATCGAAGGAAGTAGCTTCTAAAAAAGTCGTTACACAAGAAGTTGTGCAAGTAGAAGGAAAGCTACAACCAGCTGTGGCTACGCAGGTAGAATCACCAATAGAGCCAACGAATCAACCTTCAAGTGCTATGCCAGCTAAAAGTACTACAAAAACGAAAAATGCTAAAGTGGAGAATCGTTCAATTCGTGTTCAATTAGAGAAAATCGAAAGATTAATGAATATGTTTGAAGAAAGTGTAATTGAACGTGGGCGCATTGATGAATTGGCTCAAACGATTCAAAACAAGGAGCTAATTGAACATTTAAATCGATTAGGCGATATTTCAAAAGATATTCAAAATGTACTATTAAATATGCGTATGGTGCCGATTGAAACTGTGTTCAATCGTTTCCCGCGTATGGTACGTATGTTAGCGAAAGATTTAGGGAAAAAAATCGATTTACAAATTACAGGTGAAGATACTGAAGTAGATAAAATTGTTATTGATGAAATCGGTGATCCGCTCGTTCATTTAATTCGAAATGCAATCGATCACGGTGTTGAAACTGTTGAAAAACGACGTGATGCAGGTAAAAATGAGACAGGTACGATTAAATTAGAAGCCTTTCATAGTGGAAATCATGTCGTTATTCAAATTACGGATGATGGAAACGGTATTAATAAAGGGAAAGTATTAGAAAAAGCGATTAAAAATGGCGTTGTAACTGAAGCAGATGCGAATAGATTAACAGATCGTGAAGTGTTTGATCTTATTTTCCAACCGGGATTTAGTACAGCTGAAGTTGTATCAGATCTTTCAGGACGCGGTGTCGGATTAGATGTTGTAAAACATACGATTCATAGTTTAGGTGGACATTTAATTATTGATTCTGAGGAAGGAAAGGGAAGTACATTTAGAATTGAACTTCCATTAACGTTATCTATTATTCAATCTATGCTTGTTCAAACGAATGATAAGCGTTATGCTTTACCTCTTGGAAATATCGTTGAAGCAATTCGAATTAAGAGAGAAGACATCCAATCCTTACAAGGAAAAGATGTATTAAATTATCGTAATCAAATTATTGAAGTGAAACATTTAAGTACTGTATTTGGTGAAAAAACAGTAGATGAGGCGTTTGCGTCATATGATGGTCAAATGGTTCCTGTGTTAATTGTTCGTAACACACATCGCAGCTATGGACTTATTGTAAACACAATTATCGGTCAAAGAGAAATAGTCTTAAAGTCATTAGGTGACTTCTTTGCAGAGAGTTCTAACTATTTCTCTGGTGCGACGATTCTCGGTGATGGACGAGTGGTCCTCATTTTAAACCCAGAAGGTTTATAATAGGAATGAAGGAAAGCTCCCCACTTGTATACAATTGGGGAGCTTTTTGGCTAATCGTTACGAATCTAATAATGGGATACATAGTAACGTTTTATACTAATGAGTTTGCTAAAATAAAATAAGAGTTTATATTATTTGATAGAAAAACAGAAATGAGGAGGCAGGGAAAATGCCTGAGCAACACACAAAAGGGGATACGAGCACGATTGTGCTAGAAAAAGAAAATGAGCATTTAACGCCCCAAGAATGCGATATTCTTGGCGAAATTGCAAATATATCATTTGGTTCAGCTTCGACTGTATTATCAACAATTTTAAATAGGCAAGTAAGCATTACTGCTCCTCGTATAGAGTTGGTAGATTTATATGATTCAAGAGATGTCGAAGTTCCACATGTTGTATTAAACATTCATTTTACAAAAGGATTAGATATGGAAAACCTTCTTGTTCTTAAGCAAGATGTTGCATTGTCCATTGCTGATTTAATGATGATGGGAACAGGTGAAGTCGAGGACGGAAAAGAACTTGGTGAATTAGAGCTAAGTGCTGTACAAGAAGCGATGAATCAAATGATGGGATTCGCAGCTACATCTATGTCCGAATTCTTCCAAGATACAGTAGATATGTCTCCGCCGACGATTAAAGTTGTAAAGTTATCAGAAGAAATGGAGAAAATCTCTGAAATCGATGGGAATCATACGATTGTTAAAGTATCGTTTGATTTAAAGATAGATAATCTTGTAAACTCTAAACTTGTACAAATTGTTTCAGTTGAGCATGCGAAACAAATGGTAAATAAATTAATGCAATTATCTGGTGGAGTAGAAGAAACAGACGAACCAGCAGAAGTAGTGGAAACTGAGATTGTAGAAGAAAAAATTGAAAAAGAGCATTTAACACAAGAAGAGAAAGATGTTCTTGGTGAAATTGCAAATATTTCAATTGGTTCCGCTTCAACAGTATTGTCAACACTTTTAAATCAGCCAGTTTCAATTAGTACACCAAATGTAGAAGCAATCAATGTTCGTCATTATGATGGAGTACCAGTACCATTTGTTATTTTAAATGTCGACTTTGTTGAAGGGCTAAAGAATGAGAATGTATTTGTATTTACGAAAGATGTTGCCTTAACAATGGTAGATTTAATGATGATGGGAACAGGGGAAGTTGACCCAGAAAAAGAGCTTACTGAATTAGAACTGAGCGGTATTAAAGAAATTATGAACCAAATGATGGGTCATGCTGCTACGGCGATGTCAGAAATGTTTCAAGAAAAAATGGACATGACGCCGCCAAATGTTAAATTTGTAACGTTAAAAGAAGAAATGGAATATTTGGGAGAGTCAATGGAAGTGGACGAACTCGTTCAAATTACGTTCAATCTTGAAATTGGCGATTTGCTTCAATCGAAGATGTATCAAATTTTGCCAATTTCCGAAGCGAAAGAAATGGTAAGGCGACTTCTGTATCCGATGGTGGAAGAAGAAGAGATTGCCACAGAAGAAATTGAAGAAGAAAAAATTGTAGAACCAGTTGTGCAACCTATTGAATTTAAAGAAGTAAAACAAATGGAACCAGTATATATGGACACGTCCATTCTACAAAATGTAGAAATGAACGTGAAATTTGTATTTGGAAGTACAGTGAAAACGATTCAAGATATATTAAGTTTACAAGAAAATGAAGCAGTTGTACTAGATGAGGATATTGATGAACCGATTCGTATTTATGTAAATGATGTATTAGTGGCGTATGGTGAACTTGTAAATGTAGATGGATTTTTTGGAGTAAAAGTGACGAAATCACTATAAGGCATTGAAATAGGAGTTTGAACTAGTAGATGAAAAACGTAAAGTTTTTTCTAATGAGTTGGCTATGCATACATGTGTGCTTGTTCTTCCCCTTGCAAAGTCAGGCTGAGGAACAAATTGAGTCAGATCAAAAAATAAATGAAGTGAATGTACAAGAAGAAAATAAGGAATCTCAAGAATCGTCAGAACAAGTGGAAACGAAGCAAGATGAAGAGAAACAAAAAGAAGCAGAGCAACAAGAAGTAGTAAATAAACAATTGAATGAAAGAAAGATAGAAACAGAACAAGGAATTATTACAGTAAATAAGCCGGAGCTTAAAGTTGGCGAAGAAGTGCGAATTGCTGTAGAACCAAATGTGAAAAACATTCAAAGCATGAAAGGTATATTGCAGTTACAAAAAAATGGCGAGCAATATGCGCAAGAAAGAATACTATCTTTTGAGTATGATGAAGAAACGAAGATCTGGGTTGCTAACTATAAAGCAGGGGATTTTGATTTGCAAGGTGATTGGAATCTTCAGCTCGTTCAAAGTTACAAAGAGAATGAGAAAGAAGAGCTCATAAAAAATGAAGTGAAAGTCCCGCTCATTCGTATTAAAAATGAAACGCCAACTATAGATAAAGAATTGCCAAAGTTACAGAAAGTTACTATTGATGAAGTAAAAGAGAACTTAGTTGAACGAAAACAGGGAGATTCTATACATATACGAGTAAAAGCGTCAGATATAGAATCGGTTGTAAAAGAAGTGCGCGTTACATTAAAAGGGAAAGAAAATAAAGAGCTTTCGTTTTTATTAGACTACAACAAGCATGATATGGATTGGCAAAAAGTATTTGAAATAACAGAAGCATTGCCGGCTGGATCATACGAATTACTTGTAGAGATAATAGATGCAGCAGGTAATAAACTTGTTGAAGAAAGTGAATATACCATTTCTGTTTTGGCGCCAAAAAACGAAGATGATAAAAAGATAGAAGAGAAAGAAGATAAATTAGATAATAAACTAGAAAATGAATTAGAAGATAAGAAAGAAAATGAGAAGCAAGAAGATTTGAAAATCAAAAACCCGCTTCCAGAAGAAAAATTGCCAGTTGTTCAAATTCCGAAGCAAGATGAGAAAGTAAATAAGTTTATAAAAGAACCGTTGAAAGAGAAAGAGGAATTTACTTACGTTATAAAAGAGCCGTTCGAAGACAACAAGGAAGTACATAAGGCGAAGGACCAAAAAGAGAAAAATAACAAACAAGTTGTCTCTAAAAAGAAAGAACAAAAAGAAGAAACGAAAGACAAGGAAGAAGAAAAAGGTGAACAGGGAGTACAAGCTTCGGATGTATTTACTATCATGTCAGGTTTATTCGTACTGTTTTTAGTTTTAAAGAGTAATAAAGAATGGGGCTAATTATTTCATAGTAGTGGAGGCGCTTAAATGGAGATTAAACGTACGACAATTGAAGATAAGACGCTACAACCATTAAAACAGCCTGCAGCTATTTCGGAACATGAAATCCAGAAAGAACGAAAGCGTAGCAATTTAGTGTTTACTGGACAGTCTAAAATTATTTCGAAAAATAATGAAATAGGTATTTTACTTGCAAGTTTAAGTGATGGAAAGATTATGAAGGAAATACTTTCTAAAGAGATGGATACGGTGTTACAACTTTTTAAAAAGTTACATACATTATCTCAAGAAGGAAAGCAATCAGAAAAAGTGTTTGAACAAGTAATTAGAAGCCTACAAGGACTTATTAAGCAGGCGCACATAAAAGAACTTCCTTTGTTAGATGGAACATATGATTTCGCTGAAGTACAACTATCATTTGGTAGAAAAGTACATATTCCTTTACTAGATGTAAGTGCACTCATCTCTAGAGTGGAAAGTGATTCCTCAGAAGGAAATATAAATTTGATGGTAACGGTTATTACTGCTTATATAACAAAATTGTCTAACGAAACGATTTTAATTAGCGTTACAGACCGCATTGCTAAAGATCGGGATGTAAGTGTATGGAGAGCGCTTGCGGAAATGAACATGACACAATTATCACAGGCATTGAAACAAACGATGCAAGAACATAAATGGTCTATGACGTTTCTTTTTCTCTTCATATGGATTGTCGGTATTATTTTAATTCGAGTTATGTAAAAGAGGTCGTCACTCCATTGTGACGACCTCTTTTATATTTTTTCGTAGAAGAATGTATCAAATCGCTGAAGATTGTAACGTTCGGGTGTTAAAATTTGTTCCGTACTACCAACAAATAGTACACCGCCTTTTCGTAAAGAACGACTAAATTTTTCGTAAAGTTTTATTCTTGCTTCTTCTGTGAAATATATCATTACATTACGACAAATAATCAAATCATAATTTGTATCGAATGACTGCATTAAAAGGTCGTGTTGTTTAAACGAGACGTTTTGTTTAATGTTTTGATGCAATGAATATAGATCATTCTCTTTTGTGAAATGACGTTCTTTCAAATCAGTAGGTAATTCCTTTAACGAACGTTCTGTATATTGAGCGCGTTTTGCGGTTTCTAAAATATGAAAATCAAGATCTGTTGCTTGAATTTCAAAACGAAATGGAGCTAGATGTTTTGATAAAATTAAAGAGAGTGTATATGGTTCTTCACCAGCAGCGCAAGCGGCACTCCATACCTTTAATTTTCCGCTATTTTGTTCGAGTAATTTTGGTAGTGCTTTCGACTCTAAAGTTTGCCATCGTTCTTTATTTCTAAAAAACTCTGAAACGTTAATTGTAATATAGTCAATAAAATTTAAAAATAAATTTTGATCAGCGCGTAATTTGTTTAAAAAATTAGTGTAGTTTTCGAAGCCTTTTCTCGAAATGAAAGCATCGATTCTACGGCGCATTCTATCTTGTTTATATGAAGCGATGTCCATATTGAATTGTTGTTTAAAACTCGCTATAAAATGATCGTAATCTTGTTCAATTATCATATTTACAATGGGCACAATAATGATATTGTGCCTCCCCCTTTACATCATACGAATTTTTTGTTCAAAGCTTTTTTTCGTTTGCTTTTCATGTAATCCTGGTAAATCATAAATGACAGCATCAATACCTGCTTCTTTTGCAACATCGACAGGGATGACAGATGTATGTTTGTCACCATTATAAAAACAGAGAACTAAATCAGTGTCTTCAATAATTTGTTTAACAAAAAACATATAATCTGATCGGTAAATGGAGTCAGAAGGATGATCAAAAGCAACATATTCGGCTCCGTGTTTTTTTAAGTAATCAACGACTTCTTGAAATTCATCTGTTATTGCTTGCAATGGTTGCAGCGTGTAAAGGCATAAATTTTGAGCGAGTCTTTCATTCTCAACGAAAAAACGAAGAACCTCATTTTCAATAGATTTATAACATAATATGTAAATTTTATGTTTGTGAGCATAGTCAGTTAAAAATTTTTTAATTTCTTCTTGATCTAATGCTGTTAATTGATTTGAACCACAAAGGAAAATATTCATAGAATTGTGCCACCTCATGCTAAATTGTAACATATCTTTTATAAAAAATAACTGCAAAATATTACTGTTCAGAGTATAATTATAAATAACTGGATTTTACGATTAAGTTTAGGAAGAAATAAAAAAAATAAATAGGTGATATATATGCTACGTTCTATCTCGCATAATCCAATTTTATCGCATATACCGCCTGCTACTCAAATGCCGAAAGAAGCAAATGTCAGGACAGGACTTGCATTTTCGGATAATTTGCATGCAGATCCGAAAAAAGATAAATTACTAGAACAAATGGAAGCGTTTGTCGATAATATTGGAGAAATTAAAGAGAAAATTGAAATGGAATTAACGCTTGATAATGTAATGGAATACAAAAATACAGTAAAATCATTTTTGAATTTTTACGTGGATAATGTATTGCAGTATAAAGATGTCATGTCTCGTCACCCGCGTTACGGATATTCACAGAAAATGACGATTGTGAAACAGGCAGAAATGGGATTGAATGAATTAGAAGATGTTATGAATTTAATTAATACGAAAACAGGACATTTAGAAATGTTAAATCAAATTGGAGAAATCCATGGTTTAATTGTGAATTTAGTCTTGTAAAAGGAAGGAAGCTATATGTACATACAATTATATGAAAAACTCGTTATTATTCAAAAAGCGTATGAAAATATTCAAGCGCTTGGAGAGCAAATATATGAGAATTTAAAAAATAAAAATGTAAATGCAGTTCAAAAGTTGCAAGTAGAGCAATTGCAGTACATTGATGGTTTAAAAGGGTTATCAAGCTCATTTGAAGAAATGGTTGTTCAGTTCTGCAAAGAACAAGGGGTTGAATCGTTTCGTGTAAGTGCGTTATTTTCGTATTTTTCTCAAGAAGAAATTGAAAAAATGGAAGAATTACAAAAAAACGTAACTGAATTAGAAGAGAATGTAAAAATGATTCTTTTGAAAAATCAATATTACTTAAACGTACTATTAAAAACTACAGAAAGTATTGTGGATTCTGTTTCTGAATATAACTTAGAGCGAAACAATAATTCGCAAATCTTTATGAATGAACTATTGTAAAGGAGAAGTGAAGCTTTATGAGATTATCTGATTATAATACACCGCTATCGGGTATGTTAGCGGCTCAAATGGGGTTACAAACAACGAAACAAAACTTGTCTAACATTCATACACCGGGTTATGTTCGTCAAATGGTGAATTACGGATCTGCTGGAGGAAGTAAAGGGTATGCACCAGAACAAAGAATAGGGTATGGTGTACAAACGTTAGGTGTTGATCGTATTACAGATGAAGTGAAGACAAAGCAATATAATGATCAAATGTCACAGTTCTCTTACTATGCATATATGAATTCTACTTTGTCGCGAGTAGAGTCTATGGTAGGAACGACAGGTAAAAATTCATTATCTAGTTTAATGGATGGGTTTTTCAATGCTTTTCGTGAAGTTGCAAAAAATCCGGAGCAATCAAATTACTACGATACATTAATTGCTGAAACGGGGAAGTTCACAAGTCAAGTAAGTCGTCTTGCGAAAAACTTAGATACAGTGGAAGCACAGACGACAGAAGATATTGAAGCGCATGTTAATGAATTTAATCGACTTGCTGCTAGTTTAGCAGAAGCGAATCATAAAATTGGGCAAGCAGGTACACAAGTACCAAATCAACTATTAGATGAACGTGATCGTATTATGACAGAAATGTCTAAGTATGCAGATATAGAAGTATCGTATGAAGCTACAAATCCTAATATTGCAAGTGTTAGGATGAATGGTGTTTTAACTGTAAATGGTCAAGATACATACCCACTTCAATTACAGAAGGATAAAAAGCCAATGTCTGTACAAATATCTGGAACAGATATCCCATTAAGTGGTGGAACAATTTTATCGGCAATTGATACGAAAGCAAAGATTACAAATTATAAAGATAATCTGAATGAGTTTGTAAATTCGTTAAAAAAACAAGTGAATAATACTATGAAGAAAGAGTTTTTTGTAGGAGAAGATGCGAAGAAGCTTGAATTGAATCCTGATTTTATAAAAGATATTTCAAAAATGAAAATTTCGGCTGAAACTGCCAACAACCTTGCGGCTATTACAGATAAAGGCTATAAGGATGGACTTACATATAAGCAAGCCTTAGATCAATTTTTAGTTGGTGTAGCCTCTGATAAAAGTTCAGTAAATGCATATCAAAATATTCATAAGGATTTATTAGAAGGTATCCAGCAAGAAAAGATGAGCATCGAGGGCGTAAATATGGAAGAAGAAATGGTTAATTTAATGGCCTTCCAGAAGTACTTCGTGGCGAATTCTAAAGCTATAACTACTATGAATGAAGTGTTTGATAGTTTGTTTTCGATTATTAGATAAGGAGTAGTCATGTATAGTTGGTAATTGGAAATATTTAAGGAGGAGATAGAAATGAGAGTATCTACATTTCAAAATGCAAACTGGGCAAAGAATCAGTTGATGGATTTAAATGTGCAACAGCAATACCACCGAAATCAAGTAACCTCAGGGAAGAAAAACCTTCTTATGAGTGAAGATCCACTTGCAGCAAGTAAATCATTTGCGATTCAACATTCATTGGCAAATATGGAGCAAATGCAGAAAGATATAGCGGATTCAAAAAATGTATTAACACAAACTGAAAATACTTTACAAGGTGTTTTGAAATCTTTAACAAGAGCAGACCAATTAACAGTACAAGCATTAAATGGGACAAATAGTGAAAAAGAATTGCAGGCTATTGGTGTAGAGATTGATCAAATTTTAAAACAGGTCGTCTATTTAGCGAATACAAAAGAACAAGGTCGTTATATTTTCGGTGGTGATAGTGCAAAAAATCCGCCATTTACAGAAGATGGTACGTACCAAGGTGGAAAAAATGATGTGAACTGGCAATTAAATGACGGTTATGAATTCAAAGCGTTCCGTAACGGAGAAGCATTATTATCCCCGGTTATAAAAACGTTAAAACAGATGAGTGAAGCGATGAAAAACGGTGACCAAAAAGCATTAAAACCGTTATTGGAAGGAAATAAGCAAAACTTAGATGGCATCATTAACCGTACAACTGAAGTTGGTTCGACAATGAACACAATGGAGACGTTTAAAACAATTTTAAACGAGCAAAATGTAGCACTTCAAGAAAACCGTAAAGAAATTGAGGATGTTGATTTAGCTGTCGCAATTTCTGATTTAGCTTATATAAACGCAACATACGAAGCAACATTAAAAGCTGTTAGTACGATGAGTAAAACGAGTATTTTAGATTACATGTAAATGATAAGGAGTGAAAAATATGGCAGGGACAATATCTAATTATGGTGACAGACAGCAAATATGGAATTTAGGAAATAACATAATAGATACAAAGAAGTTAGTAGATTTAGAGTTACAAGCATTGGAAATGAAAAAATCACCATACACTACACAAAAACAAACGTTAACAAATGAAAACAAAGTTTATGCGAGCATGAAAAAAGAGTTTGCAAATTTTGTGCAAGTATTCAAAGATTTAAACACATTTAAAGGTGATGAAAAGAAAACAACTTTATCCAAAGATGGTTTTATGACAGCACAGGCGGATGCTGCTGCAATTCCTGGAACATATACAATTACAGTAGAGCGAGTAGCAGAAAGGCATCAAATAACTACAGCTCCACTTACTCCCCCAAAAACTCCTGAAGGTACGGAGCAAAAGTTTAGTTTAGATTTAAAACTTGGAGTAGATGATGTATTTCAGATAAATGGAAAAGAAGTTAAAATCTCAAAAGATATGACGTATAAAGATCTTGTCAATAAGATAAATAATGGGAATTATGGTGCATCAGTATACACATTAGGGGATCAACTATTTTTCACATCGACTACTGCAGGAGAAACTGGAGAGCTGAAATTAACGGATGGCGCCAATGGTTTTTTACAAAATATAGGGTTAGTTACTTCTGCGAAAAATCCGGATGGAACGAATGTTGTTGCACATCAAGTGACAGGAGCGATAAATGCTGAGTATACAATAAACGGAATTAAAGGAACTAGTAAAACAAATAAGATTGATACAATTCCAGGATTAACTATTAACTTAGAAAAGGTAACTACAGAGCCAATTAAATTAACTATCGAAGATTCAGATATAAAAAATTCGATAGATTTAATCAAAAAAATGAAAGATGAGTATAATAACGCTGTTAAAAGTTTAGATTTATTTTCTGGTGAAAATGGAGTAATGCAAGGGAATAATGTTTCATTTGCTATCAGTAATGCAATGACAAGCATTTTTAAATTTTCACAAGATGATAAGTATTTATTTTCTTTTGGAATTCAAATTGATAAAACAGGAAATATGACTCTTGATGAAGAAAAATTGAAAATAGCTTTTAAAGAGAATCCAGAATCTACAAAACAATTTTTCTTTGGCTTTAATGGTATTGGTCATGATATAGATAAAAAGCTTGAGGGAATCTTTGGAGATGAAGGGATTATCGGAAAACGCTCTAAAAGTATTGAAAAGCAAGTGACTGATTTAGAGAGAAAAATTCAAGATATTGATACAATTAATAAGAAAAAACAAGAATCAATTATTGATAAATATGCAAAGTTGGAAAGCCAGCTAGCATTGCTTGATAGTCAGCTGCAGACAATCAAAGCAATGACAAAAACCAAAAGTGATGATTAATGAAAGTTGAGGAAGTGATTATATGCAAGCATGGCAACGTTATATGCAAAATGATATTATGACGAGTAATCCGATTAAAAATACAATATTTATTTATGAAAGATGTATCGTAGAGTTTCGTAAATTAGAAGAACTTTTAAATACATTTAAACTTCAAGAAGGAGACGACCTTCTTGAAAAGTTAGAACGTATATTTGAAGAGTTGAAGCTTCAATTAAATCCTGATATTTCAAAAGATTTATATGACGGTCTATTTGGTTTATACGATTGGATTAGCATTCAAATTCAAACGATGAAAGTAACGCGTGAAGCAAAAGACATTGATGCGATTGTACAAGTGTTACAAGATTTAATAGACGGTTACCGTGGAGCACTTGAAAATGAACAATGATATTTATCGAACGTTTGTCAGCTGTTTTAATGAAATCGGTGAATTACAAGTGTCAGATGAAGAGTTTGCTGAGAAGAGTGAGATGTTAAATCGTTGGATGATGACACTAGATGAAGAAAGACGTGCACAAGTTGCAGCAGAAGTAAGCCCATTCATTATTAAGGCAGCGCAGCATATTCGTGATAAGCAAAAGATTTTGGAAGAAATGATTATGGAAAATGATGGGCGAATGAAGGCTAATTCATTTTACGGTAAATATTAATAATAACGTCTGGAAACAGATTCCCCTTTTAAAAGGGGGTCTATTCCTTCGTTTACATAAAGAACTCCGCTGATTGAGGTTTCATTTTATGACTGTGATGAAATAATAATTGTAATCTAAATAATAGAAAAATGGACTTTAGTTTGTAGTTTATATATTGAAATGTTCTATAGATTACTATGTGTATACAGTTTTTTGCATTCTTTTTCTATATTTTTGTATTTTTCTAAAGACAACAATGAAAAAATGGAATAAAATATGTAAGGGTACATAATAGTAAATATTTTAATAAACGCATATAAGAAAATAAATAATGAAGTGAAACTTCTATCAGTGGATCATTACGTTAGAAAAGGAAGGGTGTGGAATATGCCAGATTTAGTGAGTGATGTAAGCCATTATATGAATTATTTAGTGACGAAACGAAATACTGTTTCTAGTAATATTGCAAATGCGAATACACCTGGCTATAAAGCACAAGATGTAACATTTGCTGAGCAGATGAATAAAAGTAGTGCGTTATATAAAAATAATGCGGCTGATTTAAAGAGCAATCCAGATTTATATCAAACGAATGAAATGCACTTACCGACAGTAAATACGAAAAATACATATGCAAAGATTCAAACAAAATCAATGCAAACGAATAAAGACGGAAATAGTGTGGATGTAACGACAGAAATGCTAGATTTAATGAAAGCAAATCAGTTATACGGTATTTCAATTAACGCAATTAATACACAATATGCAATTAACCAAGCGGCACGCGGACGTTAAAAGTAGAAGGAGAGACAACGGATGTTTCAGGCAATTAATGCAAGTGGCTCAGGGCTAACGACAGCGAGAAAGTGGATGGAAGTTACTTCTAACAATATTGTAAATGCGAATACGACGGCGGCTCCGGGGGCAGATTTATATGAGCGTCGTAGTGTGGTGCTAGAATCAAACAATAGTTTTGCAAGTATGTTAGATGGGGCTCCTACTAATGGAGTAAAAATAAAAAGTATTGAAGCAGACAAAACGGAAAATTTAGTGTATGATCCGACGCATCCGCACGCAAATGAAGAAGGATATGTACGTTATCCCAATATTGATGTAACTGCTGAAATGACGAATGTAATGGTTGCTCAAAAAATGTATGAAGCGAATACGAGTGTATTAAATGCAAATAAAAAAATGCTTGATAAAGATTTAGAAATCGGCCGAGGATAAGGGGGAAGATAATAATATGAAAATCCAACCAATGTTACATACACAACCATTTGGAGCAATTCAGTCAATTGGTGCACCGAAGACTTCTCAAACACCTGTAGTTGAGGGGAAAAAGTTTATTGATTTATTGGAAGATATGAATCAAACGCAAAACAATGCGCAAACAGCAGTATATGATTTACTAACTAAAGGGGTAGGAGAAACACATGACGTTTTAATTCAGCAAAAGAAAGCTGAATCTCAAATGAAAACGGCTGCTCTCGTACGTGATAATCTTATTGAAAATTATAAGTCACTAATTAATATGCAAATTTAGGAAAGTGGACGGGTGTGTTTAAATGGAAAAGATGAAAAATGTTATCCAATCGTTAAAAACATGGCATAAGTTAGTAATCGGTGCTGCGCTTTTAGCGATTGTAACAGGAGCACTTTTATACTTCACCTTGCCAGATAAATATGTTGTTGTATATCAAAATTTAAATGATGCAGATAAACAAGAGATTACAGCAGAATTATCGAAGTTAGGTGTCGATTATCAATTAGCGGCCGATGGTTCGATTCGTGTGCAAAAGAATGATGCTCCATGGGTTCGAAAAGAAATGAATGGGATGGGCTTACCGTTTAATTCGAAAAGCGGTGAAGAAATTTTATTAGAAAGCTCGCTCGGTTCAAGTGAGCAAGATAAAAAAATGAAGCAAATTGTCGGTACGAAGAAGCAATTGGAGCAAGATATTGTAAGAAACTTTGCGACAGTTGAAACGGCAAATGTTCAAATTACATTGCCTGAAAAAGAGACAATTTTTGATGAAGAAAAAGCAAAAGGAACAGCGGCGATTACGGTTGGAGTGAAGCGTGGACAATTGTTAACAGCTGATCAAGTTGCAGGTATACAGCAAATGATTAGTGCAGCGGTTCCTGGTGTGAAAGCAGAAGAAGTAAGTGTTATTGATAGTAAAAAAGGTGTTATCTCAAAAGGAGCAGATGAAGCACATTCTAGTAGTTCCTCTTCTTATGAGAAAGAAGTTGAGATGCAGCACCAACTTGAAGGTAAATTAAAGCAAGACATTGATGCAACATTAATGACGATGTTTAAACCGAATGAATATAAAGTGAATACGAAAGTATCTGTAAACTACGATGAAGTTACACGTCAGTCAGAGAAGTATGGTGATAAAGGTGTACTTCGTAGTAAACAAGAGCAAGAGGAAAGCTCTACTGCGCAAGAAGGGGCAGATACGAAGCAAGGTGCTGGTATTACAGCGAACGGTGAAGTGCCAAACTACGGTACGAACAATAATCAAAATGGTAAAGTTGTCTATGATAATAAAAATGGTAACAAAATCGAAAACTATGAAATAGATAAAACAGTTGAAACAATTAAGAAACACCCAGAATTAACGAAAACAAATGTTGTTGTATGGGTAGATAATGATACGCTAGTAAAACGTAAAATTGATATGACAACTTTTAAAGAAGCAATCGGAACAGCGGCAGGACTTCAAGCTGATCCGAACGGTAACTTTATAAATGGTCAAGTTAACGTTGTAACTGTTCAGTTCGATCAGCCGAAAGCCGAAAAAGAGAAAGAGCCAGAAAAAAGTGGTATGAACTGGTGGTTATTCGGTGGAATTACAGCTGGCTTATTAGCGATTGGTGGCCTAGTATGGTTCTTATTAGCAAGACGTAAGAGAAAGAAAGAAGAAGAGGAATATGAAGAATACTTAGTAGAAGAGGAAATTGCTGCAAGTAATGAAAGTATCTTGGAAATTCCTGAAGAAAAAATAGTGCCAGAGCCAAAACCTGAACCAGAAGAACCGAAAGAACCAACGTTAGATGAACAAGTGCAGGATGCTACGAAAGAACATGTAGAAGGAACTGCAAAAGTAATTAAAAAATGGTTAAACGGACAGTAAGGGAGGAACAACGATGTTAGATGAAATCTCCTCCAAAGAAAAAGCTGCCATCCTTATTCGTACATTAGAAGAAGGGGTGGCAGCAAAAGTCATTGAATATATGACAGCTGAGGAAAAAGAAGTATTACTTCGTGAAATCGCAAAGTTTCGTGTATACAAACCAGAAACGTTAGAAAATGTACTAGGAGAGTTCTTATATGAACTAAATGTAAAAGAATTGAACTTAGTCACTCCAGATAAAGAATACATTCGTCGCATATTTAAAAACATGCCAGAAGACGAACTGGAAAAATTATTGGAAGATCTTTGGTATAACAAAGATAATCCGTTTGAGTTCTTAAATTCACTTACAGATTTAGAGCCACTTCTTACAGTGCTTAATGATGAGTCACCACAAACAATTGCAATTATCGCTTCTTATATTAAACCGCAACTTGCGTCTCAATTAATTGAGAGATTGCCAGATCATAAGCGCGTTGAAACGGTAATGGGTATAGCGAAACTAGAACAAGTTGATGGTGAGTTAATTAATCAAATTGGTGAGTTGTTAAAATCGAAATTAAATAATATGGCATTTAGTGCAATTAATAAAACTGATGGCTTGAAAACAATCGTAAATATTTTAAATAATGTTTCACGAGGTGTTGAAAAAACAGTCTTTCAAAAGCTGGATGAAGTCGATTATGAGTTATCTGAGAAAATTAAAGAAAATATGTTTGTCTTTGAAGACTTACTTGGTCTTGAAGATCTTGCGCTTCGCCGTGTATTAGAAGAAATTACAGATAACGGTGTTCTTGCGAAAGCACTTAAAATTGCAAAAGAAGAAATTAAAGAGAAATTATTTACATGTATGTCTTCAAACCGTAAAGAGATGATTCTAGAAGAATTAGATGGCTTAGGACCGCTTAAGATGACGGATGCTGAAAAAGCGCAGCAAACGATCACTGGTACAGTGAAAAAGCTAGAGAAAGAAGGAAGAATTATCGTTCAAAGAGGTGAAGAGGATGTCCTTATTTAAAAACAGAATTCCGAAGAATTCTGTTTCTTTTTCTGAAGAAACGTATGAATTACAATTTCCAAAACCAGCTTCAATTCAAATAGAAGAGGAAGAATTACAAGCTGATCATGCAGAACTTCGCGCCCAGCAAGAATCGTTACATATGGAAATGAATCAGCTAAGGCAAGAGAAGCAAATGCTAGAACGAGAGCGGCAGCAGTTATTACAAGATAAAGAACAATTTCAAATGCATATTCATGAGCAACTGGAACAGATGGAAGCAGCGCGTGTGCAATTTCAAAAAGAACAACAAGAAACAGCGTATGAATGGACAGAGTTATTATGGGATCAATCTTTTCATCTAGCAGAAAAAATCGTGAATCAAGCGGTAGATTCACGATTGCTTGATGTGTTACCTATTTTAACTGGCATCGTGCAAACATTGCCAACTTCGTTTGAAAAATTAATCATTACAGTACATCCAGAAACGTTTGAACGTATTCAAGAAGAGAAGGAAAATACGAAAGAATATTGGTTACTACAATTAGTAGAATGGAAATATGATTTCTCCCTGCAGTTTGGTGAATTTGTTCTGGAAGAAGAGAAAGAGTTCTTTAAATTTAAATTTGCACCTATATTTGCGAAACTTCGTCAGAAATGGGAAGAAGAGAAGTTATTTGAGGAGCAAAATGTATGAGCCGCCTGTTAATGAATGAGAACGAAAAATGGAATAAGTTCATTGAAACACCGCTGTATACGAAAGTAGGCAAAGTTCATAGTGTACAAGAACAGTTTTTCGTAGCAAAAGGGCCGAAAGCGAAGATTGGTGATGTTTGCTTCGTTGGAGAACATAACGTCTTATGTGAAGTGATTGCCATTGAAAAGGAAAATAATATGCTACTTCCATTTGAACAGACAGAAAAAGTATGTTATGGAGATTCAGTGACATTAGTTTCAGAAGATGTTGTTGTACCACGTGGTAATCACTTGCTCGGAAAAGTGTTAAGTGCAAATGGTGAAGTGTTAAATGAGGAAGCTGAAAACATTCCATTACAGAAAATAAAACTAGATGCACCACCTATACATGCATTTGAACGTGAAGAGATTACCGATGTATTTGAAACAGGAATAAAATCAATTGATTCTATGCTAACAATTGGTATCGGTCAAAAGATTGGTATTTTTGCTGGGTCAGGTGTTGGTAAATCAACTTTACTTGGAATGATAGCAAAAAATGCAAAAGCTGATATAAACGTTATTAGTTTAGTAGGGGAACGTGGCCGGGAAGTAAAAGACTTTATTCGAAAAGAGTTAGGCGAGGAAGGTATGCGAAAAAGCGTCGTTGTTGTAGCGACGTCAGATGAAAGTCATCTTATGCAACTTCGTGCAGCGAAACTCGCAACGTCTATTGCTGAATACTTCCGTGATCAAGGTAATAACGTATTACTTATGATGGACTCTGTTACTCGTTTTGCCGATGCACGAAGAAGTGTTGATATTGCTGTTAAAGAGTTACCGATTGGTGGTAAAACACTGTTAATGGAAAGTTATATGAAGAAGTTGTTAGAGCGGTCCGGAAAAACACAAAAGGGATCTATAACAGGTATTTATACGGTGCTTGTTGATGGGGATGATTTAAATGGTCCTGTACCAGATTTAGCACGTGGTATTTTAGATGGACATATCGTATTAAAGCGTGAGCTTGCAACGCTTAGTCATTACCCTGCAATTTCAGTATTAGATTCAGTAAGTAGGATTATGGAAGAAATTGTTTCGCCACATCATTGGCAGCTTGCAAATGAAATGAGAAAGATTTTATCAATTTATAAAGAAAATGAATTGTATTTTAAGCTAGGAACGATTCAAGAAAATGAAGAAAATGCTTATATTTTTGAATGTAAAAATAAAGTAGAAGGCATAAATACATTTTTAAAGCAAGGTCGATCGGATAGTTTCCAATTTGATGATATCGTTGAAGCGATACAGCATATAGTATAAGGCCTCTGCATAAGAGGTCTTATTTTTTTGTTTTTTAATATTTCACAGATTTTTTTGGAAAAAAACTATATAATAGAAAAAGAGAACGTTATAATAGAAAGGGGTTATGAAAACAGGTGGATAAACAGCAGTACGACACAATAAAATTGCAAATAAATCAAGAAAAAGAACATATTTTAAAAGAAGTGTATGAATTAACAGCTGAAAAAAGAAAAATAGAACAAAAAAAAGAATATGATTTATATGTTGTGAAATCGCGTAGTAAAGTCGTACAAACTGGGCAACGTATTATGGCTGGTATGCTTTCTTCACATACGTTTTCACCTGAAAGAATAGAAGAATGGAATCGGAAAATTAAAAAAACGGAAGGTTTTATTCAAAAAAATGAAAGTCTTTTAGAGCAAGTAAAAGAAAAAGAACGTGTCATTGATGAGATGTATCAAGAAGATTGCAAAAAGCTTGCGAAAGCACAAGAAAAGCTGGAAGAAAAAATGCTTCTGGATTTGAAAATGTGTATGAATGGATGAGGTGAATGTAGTGATACAGTCTGTATTACCGGTGCAACAAAGTTTACCTCCGCAAAAAGAAAAAGGGCTAGAAGTACAATCGAAAAATGAAGATTCTTCATTTGATCGTACGATGAGAATGGAAAATAAAAAGCAGCCGAAAACGGAGAAAACGAAACGAGAAGAAGCACCAAAAGAAGAGAAAAAAGAATATAACCTTTCTAAACCATCGGTAACGAAAGAAGAACCAATTGTAAAGAAAGAAGAAAAAAAAGAGACAGAACAGTTGTTATTAGCTGTATCTGAGCAAATGGTTGCAATTGAGCAATTACATGTGCAGCCGGAATTGTTATATCAATACATACAAAAAATACAAGAGCTATATAAAGAATATGGCAATATTAAACTTAATGAATTACCTGCAGCTGAATTACAACAATTACAAGAACTTCTTTCAAATATGAATATCAAAAATGCTATATGTTTAGAAGATACAATGCAAATGGTATTAGACAAAATGAAGATGCCAGAGCAAACGATGCAAGCATTGAAGGTTGTAGAAACAGAAACTTGTAATATTGCAAAGAAACAAGAAGAATTTAAAGACGTAGATCTTCCGAAAGCTGAGAACGATGGTGCAAAGGTAGAGTTGCCAGAAGGTGATGCATTAAACGATTCGAGCTCTGCAGGTGCAGAGTTATTAAATAAAACGACGAGTACCGAACAAATAGGGAAATCAAATAGTGGTGCTGAGAAAGTTTCATTGCCTGACTTAGGAAAGAAAATGGAAGCGCAAGTAGAAGCCTTGCAAAAATTTGTAGTGAAACAAGAACGTGTTTTATTTCAGTTAAATCCAGAAAAATTTGGTACGTTAACTGTGTTTATGAAAAAGCATGGAGACCAAATTGATGTTCACGTAGAAATGGAAAAACACGATGCGAAAAAACGTGTTGAAGTCATTTTTGATGAATTGAGGCTAAAGTTAAAAGAAAAAGAAATTAACATTCAAATTAGCTATTCTGATAAAGATGAAAACCGTAAAGAACAGCGAGAACAAGAACAAAGGCAAAAGCAGAAATTAGCAAGTACGCAACATGAGAAACAACAATCAAAAGAATTTGCGGGATTATTGGAGGAATAAAGTGTGCCAACAGTTGGATTAAATACAACGAGTACAAATCATATTCCGTTACAAGTAGGGGCGCAAGCAAAAAATGCATCTGTTAATGGTGTGCAATCGCCAGTTCAACAAACAAACGGAGTATCAGCAAGTAATCAAAAAACACCCGGTATTATGGATAAAGATGATTTCCTGAAACTTTTTTTAGCAAGCTTTCAACATCAAGACCCGTTTAATGCGATGGATATGAACCAAATGATGAATCAAACGGCTCAACTATCGCTTATGGAGCAAGTACAAAATATGACAAAAGCAGTAGATAAACTACAATCAACGATGTATACGACAGCTCTTGATGGAGGGATGAAATTTTTAGGAAAGTATGTTAGAGGTATAAACAATAAGGGAGAGCAAGTGACTGGTCAAGTGGAAACTGTTCGACTTGCCGAAAATAACGATGTACAACTTATTGTTGATAATCAAGTTGTCTCACTTCGTTTTGTAGAAAGGGTTTCAGATAAACCGATAGCAGAAACAAATCCAGAAGATGAGAAGAAAGATGATATAGAAAAAAATGAAGAGGTTAAGCAAAATTAATAAAAATTAATAAAAATTAATAAAAGGAGTGTATATAGGTTATGATTAAAGCGTTATATACAAGTATTACAGGGATGAATGCGGCACAAAATGCATTAAGTGTTACTTCAAATAATATTGCAAATGCACAAACAGTTGGATATAAAAAGCAAAAAGCTATTTTTGATGATCTGCTATATAATAATACGGTTGGTTCACGTGGGGATGGTGCTTATGCTGGCACGAATCCAAAGAGTATTGGTAACGGTGTAAAGTTTAGTGGGACATCAACAGATTTTAGTGATGGTTCTCTTACTTTAACTAGTGATAAGATGGAGACAGCCATAGAGGGAAATGGTTTATTTTTAGTTGGCGATCGTAATAGTGGAAATGTAGAGTATACGAGAAAAGGGTCTTTCGGTGTATCGAAAGATAACTATGTTACAAATACAAGTGGACAGTATGTGCTAGGTTATGGTGTGAAAACAGGAACACAAGAAATAGATTTTTCTTCACGACCAAGTCCAATTCATATTCCAATGGGATCAGCTGTTGGTGGGATTCAAACAGATAAAGCAACAATAGGTGGAAACCTTCCTAGAAATCAAAATGCATTATCTCACGAATTCACAGTTTTTGATGAGGAAGGAAACTCGTTAACGTTACGTGTAAATATTAAACAAAAGACTACAAAAGAGACTGTAGATGGAAAAGAAGTTGAAAAGCCTGTGCCAGGTGAATATACATATACAGTTTCTGTAAGAAATGATTCTAAAAACGAAAAAGAGTTTAAGCCTGTTGAAGGCATGACGGGCGAAAAAAATCTTAAATTTGATACATTAGGAAATCTAAAAGAAACAGATGAATCTGTACAAAAAAATCCAGTAACTGGTGAAATTACTAAAGGTGGAACAGTTAAAATTCCTTTTGGTAAGGGACTGACACTGGACTTAAGTGGTTTAACAAATTATCCGACAGGGAAAACTATTTCTACAACAGAAGTAACGGGGCGTCCAGCTGCAATTGCAAATGACTATTCAATTTCTGACGGTGGTTTCGTTATGATGACATATTCGGATGGTAGTATGAAGGTTGTAGGACAACTAGCTGTAGCTACATTCCCTAATTCAGGTGGATTAATGAAAACTGGGAATGGCAATTACATTGCCACACCATCAGCAGGGATTCCAGGGATAGGTGTTGCCGGTGAGAATGGTGCAGGTAATGTAAGGGGGTCAGCAAAAGAAAGTTCAAACGTAGATTTATCTGCAGAATTCGTTGACTTAATGCTATATCAACGTGGATTCCAAGGAAATGCGAAAGTAATTAAAGTTTCAGATGAAGTATTAAATGAAGTTGTAAATTTAATTCGATAATATATTATAAAGAAAGATTGTAATGTAGTAGAAAGGGTTTTTATTCGTATGACAAGACAAGAACGAATTTTACAATTGCCATTTTTCGAGAATAAACGTGAACTTGCTGAACAAGTACTAAAAATGGAACGAGAAGAGCATATATATTTACCAGATCAATTTGAAATTAAGCAAGTGCCCCCGTATTCATTTGCTGAAAAGAAAGCGATTATTGGTCGTATTCATGAGTTTTATTTCGTCAGTGTTGGCAGTGATGGCGCATGGAAGTATCAACTGTTTAAGGACGAGATGAAGTGCCGTGAGTTTTTTATTACATTATCAGGCATTACGGATCAGCAAATTGCGTTTTGGTTCAACAATATCGAGTTGCTTAAAGGCGCTTAAAAGTGTTTTTAGGCTTAGGTGGCTCGGAGCTGTAAGAAGAGAACTATAAAAATGTACTGGAGTGGTTGAACAATAATCTCTTTATAGCAAGTCAGTACTTTTTATAGTCTGTGAGTTGTGACAATAGGGCAATGAAATGAGAGTATGCTAGTTTCATTTCATATGTTTGTGATGATAGATTTTTATAAAAGGAGAGGTGAGGAGGATGGCGCAAAATAAGTATCGCGTTACATTCATTTCGCCGAGTGAGGTTGAGCAGCGGACTGTAATGGCGGCGAATAGTTTGCCAGATTTAATTCGTAAAGTAGAGAGTATTATTGCAGATCCAAACGGTTATTTTGTAAATGATAAAAAAAATAATTGTTATTTTAAAGTGATTAAAGAAAATGTTACGTTTATTCAATATGAGTTACTATTTTCGGATAAGGAAATTCATATTGAAAAATTAAAACATATAGCACCGGTGGTATTCAAACGATTATTCGAAAAAATAAATGAACCAGAACTATATGCACTCGCACTACTTGATGTTGATATAGCAACGAAAGAATATGTGCTAGCAGAAATGAATTCTGAGCTGAGAATAAGAGTAGAGACGGAGCTTTCGAAAAAATGGGAAGCAATGCCGACAGAAATTGTAGGGGCGCAAGAAGTGTTATTAGAAGCACTTGCTTCGTTTATACAAGATTAATTGTTTTTTAATAAAATGAATTGATCGACTATCTATATTTTTTATATAGGTAGTTGACTTTTTCTCTTTTATAAAGCTTAATAATTAGATATACGGAATTAATGGAAGGGGAGCGACACCTTTATGTCACAAGCACAAAGTATTTTATTAGAAAGCGGAACAAATGAATTAGAGATTGTTACGTACACTGTTGGTGAAAACCTATTTAGTATTAATGTAATGAAAGTACGTGAAATCATTAATCCATTCCCTGTTACAACTGTGCCAGAATCTCATCATGCAGTTGAAGGTGTTGTTCAAGTACGTGGTGAAATTTTACCTGTTATTAACTTGGCAATGGCTCTTAATTTAAAGTCAACAAAGCCACTTGATCAAACGAAATTTATCATCTCAGAATTAAACCAAATGAAAGTTATTTTCCGCGTTGATGAAGTGCATCGTATTCAACGTATTTCGTGGGAACAAATTGATGAACCAGCTTCATTATCTATGGGACTAGAAGAAACGACATCTGGTATTGTAAAACTAGATGGCAAAATCATCTTACTATTAGATTATGAAAAAATTGTATGTGAAATTAGCGGTACTGGTTATGACAATAAATCAATTGCAGGGTTAGAACAAAAAACAGATCGAGCTGAAAAAGTAATTTATATTGCAGAAGATTCAGCGATGCTACGCCAAATATTAGAAGAAACATTATCATCAGCTGGATATACGAAAATGAACTTCTTCAGCAATGGTGCAGAAGCGTTAGCGCAAATTGAAAAATTAGCGAAAGAGCAAGGAGAGAAAATGTTTGAACATATTCACTTGCTAATTACGGATATTGAAATGCCGAAAATGGATGGACATCATTTAACGAAAGTGGTTAAGGATAGTGAAGTAATGAATCGTTTACCAGTCATTATTTTCTCTTCATTAATTACAAATGAATTATTCCATAAAGGTGAAGCTGTAGGAGCAAATGCTCAAGTAAGTAAGCCAGATATTCAAGAGCTAATTGGTTTAGTTGATAAGTTAGTGTTGTAAGAAAAGCACTTTTTTAGCTGGAATAGAGGAACTAGCTATGTGTGGCAGCGGTCAGTGCCTAATAGAGACCCATGCGATGTAAGACCAGAGATATGGAGTGTTTTTTAGGTAAATGGGACGAGATAGCCGCCGAGATAGCTTTAGAAGAAGCGAGACTTCGATTGAGGATTTGAAGACTGGGTTTATAACTCTATTCTGTTAGAGAGAGGAAGGAATTAGCCATGTGTAGCATTGGCTAATTCCTTTTTAGTATTCTATACTTTAAGCTGGCAGAAAAATGAAAGGTTTCTGAGGTGTTTGGCGCTGTATGTATGAAAAATCTTCAAATGAAGATTTTTGATTTGAAAATATAAGCAAACGTATTTTGAGGGTTATTTTAGTAACATTTCGTGGTAACGCAAATTTTTTCGGTGAAAAAACATCCAAAATACCATATAATATAATTAAATGTAATTAATATGCAATTTTACATATTAATTAAAAAACATTTTCCAAATTTTTATACTTTCTATACATTTTTGTATGTTTATTATTTGACAGATAATTTCGAACTGTTATAATATGGATATGTAAAAATTGCTATTTTCTTAAAAGACATGGGAGTCAGATGAGAATTGTGAAAGGATGAGGGGGAGTGGCACAAATTATGTATCACCACACAGCAATTAATGTATTAGGTCTTTTACAAAACATGTCAAATAATAAAATGAACGATATGCAACTAGAGGCGGAATTAAAAAAAATAGAAAAAGAATTCCAAGTAAAGTATGAAGAATTAGTTGATTTACATAATAGAATGGTATTATTCCAAATAGATATAGAAAAAAATGGCGGGATGCGAGCATATGAAAAATCAGCAATTACATGGCTGAAGTCTGAACTAGTGCTACTGTATGAAGTGTATCAATTTTGTCAACGTCACGGTTTAAACATTTTAAATATTTCAAAATACGTAAGTAAAAATGAACTAAATCTTTTTCCAAAAACAGAAAGTCAATTGCAAAATACGTATTATAAATTAAAAAAACGTGAAATACCGTTTGAAAATATTGAAAAACAAAAACCAGGACGAAAGCGAAAATATATACCAGTAAAAGAGACAATCGTTGCAAGAAAACAAGAAAACGAGTACGAATTAAAAGAAGAAATCCAGCATAAAGAGGATGAAAAAAATCTTGTAACAGTTATATCTGGTATCGTTGATAACTTTGAAACAATTAATCAATGTAGTGAAAGGAAAGAAGACGAACTACATCAGTTTATGGAAGGTATTTATAAGCTTTCTAGCATGGCAGCAGGACGTTCTAGAGAAGCAAAGAATACACGTAGTCTAGAAGGTGAATTGCAGTCGTTACAACTAGAAAATGAAAGGCTAAAACGAGAGAAAGAAGAGCTTGTACAAGATATTAAAGGCATGACGCAGCTTTTAATTCATTTCATTACAAGTTCTGATATCGATCAAATTCGTAAATTACCAACTTTCGTACAAGATTGTAAAATGGAATTACATAAACTAGGGCTATATAATGCACAAGACGGTAAAATGAAAATTATGGTTGATCGTAGTGGACAGGTTATGACTGTCACGCAGTAATAAAATTTGGGTACAAAATAAAAGGGAGGTACATAGTTTATATGTATTTCCCTTTTGTTTTGTATGGAATCGTTCCAAAGATGGAAGATGAATGTTTATGATTGTAGTAGTCTAGAGACCATTTGCGGAATTTGGTTCGCTTGTGAAACCATACTAAGTGCAACTTCAGTCAATAATTTGAACTTTAAAAAATCACTCATCTCCTGCGCCATGTCTGCATCTTCAACTTGAGATGCAGCATCTGTTAACGCCATACTTTGACTATTTAAATTTTCAATATTAAATTGTAAACGATTTATCATAGCACCAAGGTCGGCACGATGAAGTGACACACTTTGCAAAGCATCTTCAATTTTAAGAATCGCCGCTCTTGCTTCTTGTTCTGTTGAAATCTTAATGTCATGTTGTGTAGGGGAAGGGGGAATATGTTTCATCATATTTATTGTATGACCGATATCGTCTAATGTAATAGGGCGGTTTTGACCGTCAAATACAGATAAATCATTAAACTCAGTCGTCTCGCCAATATAGCCAATTTGTTCTGTTAAAGACTGAAACTCTTTATTCAGCGAGTCACGATTTTTATTTGAATTTGTACCATTCGCAGATTGAACAGCTAAATCACGCATACGCTGCAAAATATTTGACACAGTTTGAAGAGCAGCTTCCGCCGTGCGAAGCATCGATATCGCATCCTCATTATTACGAATCGCCACGCGCATACCACTTGCTCTCGCGTGCATACGAGTCACAATCGCAATATTAGCGGGATTATCCGAAGCGTTGTTCAACTTCTTACCAGTCGCCAAATGCTCCATTGCAACATTCATACGTTTCTCATTCTCATACAACGACTGCCTAGCATTCATACTTAAAACATTCGTACCAATACGCATAATAGACACTCCTTATAGATTGATAGAGTCGGTATCTTTTGATCTAATAAACAGTTATGGAAGGATAGAGGGGCTTATGCTTATTTACTGTTTGTGTTTTAACATAAGAGGGAATCAAGATAAAAGCATCACGGATACTCTCTTCCACATAAAAAAGAAAGTTTTATAAATAATCTATCTATATAGAAAAAATAAACCTCTCTGCAAGCAGAGAGGTTTATTCAGGAAACTAACTCAAATGGCTTATTGTAATAATTTAGAAACCATTTGTGGTGTTTGGTTAGCTTGAGAAAGCATGCTGATGCCTGCTTCGTTTAAAATTTTGAACTTTGTCATGTTAGACATTTCTTTTGCCATATCAGCATCTTCAATTTGAGAAGCAGAAGCTGCCATATTAGTAGCTTGGCTCGTTACGTTGTTTAAGTTATGGTCTAAACGGTTTAATTGAGAACCGAAAGTTGCTCTAGCGTCAGCAATTTCTTGAATAGCAGTGTCAAGAGCTGTGATTTGAGCTGGTGCAGAAGCTGCATTTAAAGCCTTATCTGCGCCTGTAGCTGTAGGTGTAGCTAAAGTTGCAGTTGTTATAGCTTTTGTATCGATAGCTGTGATTTTCATTGTATCATTTGAAGCGTCAGAAAGCTGAATTGTGATATCTTTCCCACCACCACTTAAAAATGCGTTACCGTTGAAATTTGTTTTGTCAGCAATATGATCAATTTCTTGTGCTAATGCTTGATACTCTTTGTCCATAGATGCGATATCTTTATCGTTGTTAGTACCGCTTGATGCTTGTGTTGCAAGATCACGCATACGAAGTAAGATGTTTGAAACAGAACCTAATGCAGCGTCACCAGTACGTAAAGCAGACATAGCGTCTTGTGTGTTACGTGCCCCAACGTTTAATCCGCCTTCTTTGGCACGCATACGAGTAGCGATAGCTAAGCCAGCTGCATCGTCAGCTGCACTGTTGATTGATTTACCGCTAGATAAACGGTTCATAGATGTATTCATTTTGTCTTGGTTTTGTCGCATGTACTCTTGAGTACGCATGCTGTTAATGTTTGTATTAATTCTCATGTTAAGAACCCCCATTAATTTTTAATTATTTAAAAGAAAACTCTTTATATACTACAGAGAGTATATGTTCAAATGGATTATTGTAATAATTTAGAAACCATTTGTGGAGTTTGGTTAGCTTGAGAAAGCATGCTGATGCCTGCTTCGTTTAAAATTTTGAACTTTGTCATGTTAGACATTTCTTTTGCCATATCAGCATCTTCAATTTGAGAAGCAGAAGCTGCCATATTAGTAGCTTGGCTCGTTACGTTGTTTAAGTTATGGTCTAAACGGTTTAATTGAGAACCGAAAGTTGCTCTAGCGTCAGCGATATTCTGAATAGCAGTGTCCAGAGCCGTGATTTCAGTTGCTGCAGTTGTAGCATCTAATTTCTTTGTTCCATCAGTTGAAACTGCTAAATTAGCAGTTGTTAATTTCTTTGTTTCGATAGCTGCGATTATCATTGTATCACTTGAAGCATCAGAAAGTTGAATCGTGATATCTTTACCCTCATCAGGATTAGTACCTTTATTTAAAAATGCGTTACCATTGAAATTTGTTTTATCAGCAATATGATTAATTTCTTGTGCTAATGCTTGATACTCTTTGTCCATAGATGCGATATCTTTATCGTTGTTAGTACCGCTTGATGCTTGTGTTGCAAGATCACGCATACGAAGTAAGATGTTTGAAACAGAACCTAATGCAGCGTCACCAGTACGTAAAGCAGACATAGCGTCTTGTGTGTTACGTGCTCCAACGTTTAATCCGCCTTCTTTCGCACGCATACGAGTAGCAATAGCTAAGCCAGCCGCATCGTCAGCTGCACTGTTAATTGATTTACCGCTAGATAAACGGTTCATAGATGTATTCATTTTGTCTTGGTTTTGTCGCATGTACTCTTGTGTACGCATGCTGTTAATATTTGTATTAATTCTCATGTTAAGAACCCCCATTAATTTTTAATTATTTAAAAGAAAACTCTTTATATACTACAGAGAGTATATGTTCAAATGGATTATTGTAATAATTTAGAAACCATTTGTGGAGTTTGGTTAGCTTGAGAAAGCATGCTGATGCCTGCTTCGTTTAAAATTTTGAACTTTGTCATGTTAGACATTTCTTTTGCCATATCAGCATCTTCAATTTGAGAAGCAGAAGCTGCCATATTAGTAGCTTGGCTCGTTACGTTGTTTAAGTTATGGTCTAAACGGTTTAATTGAGAACCGAAAGTTGCTCTAGCGTCAGCAATTTCTTGAATAGCAGTGTCCAGAGCCGTGATTTCAGTTGCTGCAGTTGTAGCATCTAATTTCTTTGATCCATCAGTTGAAACTGCTAAAGTACCAGTTGTTTTACCTTTTGTATCGATAGCTGTGATTTTCATTGTATCATTTGAAGCGTCAGAAAGCTGAATTGTGATATCTTTCCCACCAGCACCACCTAAAAATGCGTTACCATTGAAATTTGTTTTATCAGCAATATGATCAATTTCTTGTGCTAATGCTTGATACTCTTTGTCCATAGATGCGATATCTTTATCGTTGTTAGTACCGCTTGATGCTTGTGTTGCAAGATCACGCATACGAAGTAAGATGTTTGAAACAGAACCTAATGCAGCGTCACCAGTACGTAAAGCAGACATAGCGTCTTGTGTGTTACGAGCCCCAACATTTAATCCGCCTTCTTTTGCACGCATACGAGTAGCAATAGCTAAACCAGCCGCATCGTCAGCTGCACTGTTGATTGATTTACCGCTAGATAAACGGTTCATAGAAGTGTTCATTTTGTCTTGGTTTTGTCGCATGTACTCTTGAGTACGCATGCTATTAATATTTGTATTAATTCTCATGTTAAGAACCCCCATTTTTTTATATTGATTTTTCTGTTAATTGTTAAACGTAAATATGCAAAAAAATCAATTTCGAGATTAATTGTAATCCTTGGTGTATATCGTGTCAACGAATAATTGTAATTAATGAATATAAAAAAATGATAATTTCCTATTTGTTCATTTTTTTATTACAATATTATCAAAAGGATTATTGCAAACTTTAAAAAAAAACTCTAATATTAGATTATCTTTGTTTACCGAAAAGGTGATATTATGTTAGTTGGAAATATAGTAAAAGAAGTGCTTGCATATAAAAAAGGACAAATTCAGCAAAAGCTAAGTAGTCCACAAGCATTTGTTAGTAGTCGTTTTCAAGAGAAGTTGCAGAGTGAACCTGCGAGGGAGACGAAGGCTACTACGCAGCCGGCAAAAATAGAAGATATGAGTCAGCCGGAACAATCTACGAAAATAGAAACGGTTGTTAATAAGCCGGAACAATCTATTAATAAAGTAGATGAAGCGAGTAAGCCCGAAGAAAAGGGTGAAACGAAAAAAGTAGATGAAGCGAGTAAGCCCGAAGAAAAGGGTGAAACGAAGAAAGCAGATGAAGTGCAAGTTGCGCAAAAAGAGTTTGAACGACGTTTCCCAGAAACGAAAAATGAGGCTGCTGATACGTGGGGATTAACGAAGAAGTATAATATTCAAAAAATACGTTCTTCCAATGAAGGGAAGTATGAGGATATTATTGATCGTGTAAGTCGTACATATGGAATTCCGAAAACGTTAATTCAAAAAATGATTGAAGTAGAGTCTAATTTTAATCCGAAAACGGTGTCACATGCCGGTGCGATGGGACTTATGCAGCTTATGCCAGCGAATGTGAAGGAGATGGGTGTGAAGAATCCCTTTTCACCAGCTGAAAGTATTGAAGGTGGCGTGAAAGAGTTAAGTGGTTATTTAAAGAAAAATAACGGTGACTTAGTATTGGCACTTGCTTCTTACAATGCTGGTCCTGGTAATGTGAGAAAGTACGGAGGCGTACCGCCATTTAAAGAAACGCAAGGATATATTAAAAAAATATTAAATATCGACGTTTCAAAATAAGAAGTTTCATATATAGAGAGAACATGAAATTTTCGTGAACATGATATGGGAGTTGGCTAGATTTGAAATTACAAGATGATATTCCGTTAACAATTTATTTTGAAATCGGAAATACGAAAAAGAAAATTGAAGATCTGCTTCATATTACGAAAGGTACATTGTATCGTCTTGAAAATTCAACGAAAAATACGGTGCGTCTTATGCTTGAGAATGAAGAGATTGGAACCGGAAAGATTTTAACGAAGAATGGAAAAATGTACGTTGAAATCGTTGAATTGAAAAGGTAGGGAAGGGGATTGTCATGAGTGGCGAAAAATTAAGCCAAGAGCAAATTGATGCCCTGCTGAAGGCGGTAAATGAAGGCGAGGAAATGCCAGCTTTCGCACAAGAAGCAGGAAAGCAAGAGAAATTTCAAGAGTATGATTTTAATAGACCAGAGAAGTTCGGTGTTGAGCATTTACGTAGTTTGCAAGCGATTGCTTCTACTTTTGGAAAACAGACGTCACAGACGTTATCAGCGCGTATGCGTATTCCAATTGAACTAGAGCCTTCAACAGTTGAGCAAGTTCCATTTACGAGTGAATATGTGGAGAAAATGCCGAAAGATTATTATTTATATTGCGTAATTGATCTCGGTTTACCAGAGCTTGGAGAAATTGTTATTGAGATTGATTTAGCATTCGTTATTTATATTCATGAATGTTGGCTTGGCGGAGATAGTAAGCGTAACTTTACGATGCGCAGACCGTTAACAGCGTTTGAGTTTTTAACGCTTGATAATATATTCTTGCTTCTTTGTAAAAATTTAGAGCAATCATTTGAAAGTGTTGTTGCGATTGAACCGAAATTTGTAACGACAGAAACAGATCCGAATGCATTAAAGATTACGACAGCGAGTGATATCATTTCATTACTTAACGTAAATATGAAAACAGATTTTTGGAATACGACGGTGCGTATCGGAATTCCATTCTTATCTGTTGAAGAAATTATGGATAAGTTAACGTCTGAAAATATTGTCGAACATTCTTCAGATAAACGTAAAAAGTATATGTCTGAAGTGGAAATGAAAGTAAATCAAGTGTACAAACCTGTTCACGTTGCAATTGGTGAGCAGAAAATGACAATGAGTGAGATTGAACAAATTGAAGAAGGCGATATAATTCCGCTTCATACGAAAGTTTCGGATGAATTACTTGGTTATGTAGATGGAAAGCATAAATTTAATTGTTTTATTGGAAAAGATGGAACGCGTAAGGCGCTCCTATTTAAAAGTTTTGTAGAGTAGGAGGATCCATATGAAGCATGAAGTATCTCCCGTGTCATTAATGGGATTAGAAGATTTTGCAGGAAAGCGAAATGAAGCAGGTAAAGCACATATTGATACTGTTTCAGATATTTCGATTGAACTTGGTGTAAAGCTTGGAAAGTCATCTATTACACTTGGTGATGTAAAGCAGTTAAAAGTTGGCGATGTTCTTGAAGTAGAGAAAAACTTAGGACATAAAGTAGATGTGTATTTAAGTAATATGAAAGTCGGCATCGGTGAAGCAATCGTAATGGACGAGAAATTCGGTATTATCATTTCTGAAATTGAAGCTGATAAGAAACAAGCGGCGCTTATGAAAGCGCAAAGTCAAATGCAAGATAAAGAGTAGAGGAGGAGTCATATGTCGTATATGACGACCTTATTTCAAGTCGTTTTACTGTTTGGTGCGCTCGGCTACGGTGCATATTATATGACGAAAAAGACGCGCAAACAGCAGTTTTTTAAGCAGGGTGAAAATGGCCATATACAAGTAAAAGACGGCGTTTATTTAAATCATCAAACGAGTGCCTTTTTATTTGAAGTGGACGGAAAGCAAGTGTTCACTGTTATTAGTAATAACGGTGTGCAGTCTGTGCAATTAACCGGAACAGGAAATCAGTTTCAACAAGCACTAGAAGACGCGGTGAAGAGTGAAACGAAAAAAGTAGAGGATCCATCATGAGAATAAAGAAACAGTTATCATTATTAGCCGTTATTTTCGTATTTTCTATCGTTTTTTCAATTATTTTTGTAAATCCAGCGTATGCAGCCCCGAACGGTTTTATTAATTTCGAAAATGGAAAAGAGTTTACGAGTAATTCAAGTGTACAACTATTTGCGCTCGTTACCCTTTTATCATTATCTTCTTCTATCGTTCTATTATTTACACATTTTACTTATTTTATGATCGTTCTAGGGATTACACGTCAAGGACTTGGGGTAATGAATTTACCACCAAACCAAGTGCTTGTTGGACTTGCATTATTTTTATCACTCTTTACGATGCAGCCTGTACTCGGGCAACTGAAGAGTGATGTGTGGGATCCGATGACGAAAGAGAAAATAACAGTAAGTCAAGCTGCGGAAACGACAGCTCCTATTATGAAAGAATATATGTCAAAGCATACGTATAAGCATGATTTAAAAATGATGCTGAAAGTACGCGGAGAAGAGTTGCCGAAAGATTTGAAAGATCTTTCACTATTTACGCTCGTACCATCCTTTACGTTAACGCAAATTCAAAAAGGTTTACTAACAGGGATGTTCATTTATTTAGCGTTTGTATTTATAGATTTGATTATTAGTACACTTTTAATGTACCTCGGGATGATGATGGTACCGCCGATGATTTTAAGTTTACCGTTTAAAATACTCGTTTTCGTATATTTAGGTGGATATACAAAAATCGTCGACATTATGTTTAAAACGGTCGCCTGAAGCGTTTGATGCTATGTGATAGGAGTCATATAAATGAATACGTCACCAATTATAGATATTTTTCAAACCTTTTTTTATAAAGGGGTTATGATTTTAATGCCGGTTGCCGGCGTAAGTATGATTGTCGTTATTATCATCGCTGTCATTATGGCGATGATGCAAATTCAAGAGCAAACGCTGACGTTTTTACCGAAAATGGCGAGTATTGTCCTCGTTATTATCATTTTAGGTCCGTGGATGTTCCAAGAGTTAACGACACTTATTTTAGATTTATTTGATAAAATCCCATCGCTATTGCGTTCGTACTAAGATAGGTGAACTGAAATGAATATGGAATTATGGGCGGCAACGTTTTTTGCGTTTTGCCGCATTACTTCATTTTTATATTTTTTACCGTTTTTCTCAGGACGATCCATTCCAGCAATGGCGAAGGTTACAGTTGGACTTGCTCTTTCAATTACAGTGGCTGATCAAGTGGATGTCTCTCACATCAAGACAGTTTGGGACGTTGCAGCTTATGCAGGAACGCAAATTGTAATTGGATTATCACTTTCAAAAATTGTAGAAATGCTGTGGAACATTCCGAAAATGGCCGGGCATATTTTAGACTTTGATATCGGTTTATCACAAGCAAGTTTGTTTGATGTAAATGCGGGCTCACAGTCTACTTTACTATCAACCATTTTTGATATATTTTTTCTCATTATTTTTATTTCACTTGGCGGCATTAATTATTTCGTTGCCACGATTTTAAAGTCGTTTCAATATACAGAGGCGATTTCAAAATTGTTGACGACTAGTTTCTTAGATAGTCTACTCGCAACGCTATTATTTGCGATCACATCAGCGGTTGAAATTGCTCTTCCGCTTATGGGAAGTTTATTCATCATTAACTTTGTTCTAATTTTAATTGCAAAAAACGCTCCGCAATTAAACGTTTTTATGAATGCATACGTAATTAAAATTACATGTGGGATTTTGTTTATTGCGATGAGTGTACCGATGCTCGGTTATGTGTTTAAAAATATGACGGATGTATTACTTGAAGAGTATACGAAACTATTTAACTTTTTCTTAACGAAGTAGGGGGACGCGCATGGCAAAGGATAATAAAACAGAAAAGGCCACCCCGCAGAAGCGTAAAAAATCGCGTGAAGAAGGGAACATTGCCCGGAGTAAAGATTTAAATAATTTATTTTCCATTCTCGTATTAGCAGTTGTCGTTTATTTCTTCGGAGATTGGCTAGGGTATGAGATTGCAAATTCCGTAGCGGTGCTGTTTGATCAAATTGGAAAAAATACAGATTCAACCGAGTATTTTTATTTAATGGGGATTTTATTACTGAAAGTATCGGCTCCGATATTAATACTCGTATACGCTTTTCATTTATTCAATTATATGATTCAAGTCGGCTTCCTATTTTCTTCTAAAGTCATTAAACCGAAAGCGTCACGTATTAATCCGAAAAACTATTTTACGAGACTGTTTAGTCGTAAAAGTTTAGTAGATATTTTGAAATCACTATTTTATATGGGATTAATCGGTTACGTCGCTTACGTTCTCTTTAAAAAGAATTTAGAGAAAATTGTCAGTATGATTGGATTTAACTGGACTGCATCCCTTACTGAAATTATTAGGGAAATTAAATTTATTTTCTTAGCAATTTTAATTATTTTAATCGTTCTTTCTATTATTGATTTCATTTATCAAAAATGGGAGTACGAGCAAGATATTAAGATGAAAAAAGAAGAAGTGAAACAAGAGCATAAAGATAATGAAGGGGACCCGCAAGTTAAAGGGAAACGAAAAAACTTTATGCATGCAATCTTGCAAGGAACAATTGCGAAGAAGATGGATGGCGCAACGTTTATTGTAAACAACCCGACTCATATTTCGGTCGTACTTCGTTACAATAAACACGTTGATGCAGCACCAATTGTCGTTGCAAAAGGGGAAGATGAGCTCGCATTATATATACGAACGCTTGCCCGTGAACAAGAAATACCAATGGTGGAAAACCGTCCGCTTGCTCGTTCTTTATATTATCAAGTCGAGGAAGATGAGACGATTCCAGAAGATTTATATGTAGCTGTAATTGAAGTTATGCGCTATTTAATTCAGACGAATGAACTTGAAGTATAATAGCGCGTTTGGAGGAGATCTCTTTGTTTAAGATAGATTCTGCAAGAACCTATTTTTCTATCTTTTTAGCAGCGTCATTCGTAGTGGCGCTCTTAATTCCACTTCCACCATTTATACTTGATATCATTATCGTTTTTCTACTAAGTATGTCAGTGCTTATTTATATGCGAGCGACAAGTATTAACGAGTGGGATGAATTAAAGTCATTTCCAACGATGTTGTTATTAATCGGGATTTTCCGCGTATCGATTAACGTTTCGACGACGCGAGCGATTTTGACAGATGGAAATGCAGGTCATGTTATTGAAGAGTTTGGCCAGTTCGTAATTGGCGGAAACTTATTAATTGGTATCGTTATTTTTACAGTATTAATCATATTCCAGTTTATCGTTGCAAACGGTGCGTCTCGTACAGCTGAAGTTGCAGCTCGTTTTACACTTGATTCTTTACCAGGGAAACAAATGTCTATCGATGCTGATTTAAACCAGCGTATTATTTCAGAAAAAGATGCACAAGCAAAACGAAAAAAATTAAATATGGAAACAGAGTTTTACGGGGCGATGGATGGTGCCGGAAAGTTCATTAAAGGGGACGTTATTTTCGGGATTGTCATTTTATTCGTAAACATTATTTTCGGTTTAATTGTCGGAATGATGCAGCAAGGGATGAGCTTTGCGGATGCGGCTCTTCATTATACACAGTTAACTGTCGGTGACGGAATCGTAAACCAAATCGGTTCGTTAATGCTTGCAATTTCAACAGGTATTATCGTAACGCGTGTATTTGACGGTTCACCGGATACAGTAACAGAAGGTATCTTTAAAGAGTTATTAGCGCATGAAGTCGTTGTATATGCGCTCGGTGGTTTATTTATCGCAATGGGTATTTTTACTCCGCTACCGTTTCTACCATTCGCACTCGTTGGCGGAACAATTATCTTCTTAGGAATTCGTAATAAAAATCGAATAAAGAAAGAAAAAGAAGACGAGCTTCAAAAAGAAATAGAAATGATCCAAGGCGAAGATGAACAACTGCAACAAGTGGAAGATTCATTCGGAGTATTTACGGATAAATATCCAATTATAGTAGAACTCGGTTTAGATTTAGCAGCACTTGTAAAGCAAAAAATTAACGGGGAAACAGCGCGTGATAAAGTTGTTCTTATGAGGAAGTCAATTATTACTGACCTTGGTATTAACGTTCCTGGAATTAACTTTAAAGATAATACGAGCTTTAGGCCACGCGGACGTTACATTATTCGAATTAAAGGTGCGAAGGCGGCTGAAGGTGTTTTAAAATCAGGTTATTTATTAGCACTGAAAACACCAAACGTAATGGCTGATTTAGATGCAGAGCCAGCGAAAGATCCAATTTTCGGTGAAGATGGATATTGGATTTTAGAGCATATGGTGCAAGATGCACAAATGAAAGGCTATCAAGTTTTAGAGCCACTTAGCATATTAATTACACATTTAGATGTTGTCGTTAGACGTAATCTTCATGAATTAATTCAGCGCCAACATGTAAAAGACTTAATTAACTCGCTTGAAAATGATAATGGCGTTCTATTAGAAGAGATTAAGAAAAAAGAAATTGATTTATCACTTGTTCAAAATGTTATTAAACAACTTCTAAAAGAAGGTATTTCTATTCGTGATTTACCAACAATTATTGAAGGTATTATTGACGGCAAAGAAATTTATCAAAACCACGTGGATGGTGTAACATCATTTGTTCGTGAATGTATTTCAAAAGTTATTTGTGAAAATGCGAAAAATCCGGACGGAAAAATATATGCAGCGCTCTTCTCTGATTCAATCGAGTTAGATGCGGATGTTGTGAATAATTCATATCAAGGTTACTTATTAAACTGGGATTTAGATTTAGAAACACGTGTCGTTGAGCAAGTGCAGCGCGTCTTTAAGCAAGCACGTTTAATGGGAAGAGAACCAGTGTTATTAACACGTAGAAAAGATTTTAGATTTGCGATTGTAAGACTGCTAGAACGTTATCAAGTGGAAGCACAAGTACTTTGTATTAGTGAATTAGCACCAGAAATTGTTGTGGATCAAATTGCCTATATTGAATAGTAGGGGGTGAAGTAATGGAAAGTACAGAAAAGAAAGAAGCGTTAATGCGAATAAAAGCAGCTTCGAAAAATGAATTGTATCGAAAGTTATTTGACCAATATGGTACAGATTATTATTATGTTGTCGATGAAAGTGTAAAACGAAATATACCGTTTTTTTGGAAAAAGGATTATGAAATGTTAGTTGCTTTTCCAGAAGAAAAACAGGAAGAAGTGAATGAAGGTACAGCTCAATTTCATGAACAGTTAATGGATGTTGTGAATGATCCTTCAGAACAAATTGTGAAGGCGAATGGAATTCAATCAGTACTGCACAATTTAGAAAACGTAACGACTTCTATGTCATACGCGGCGATGCAAACAGGAAATAGTGAAGAATGGGCAAGAAAAAAAGAGAAACTATTAAAGCTGTTTGAAAAAGGAATCGTCGTTGTGAAACCGATGAAAGAAACGGAAGTAACGAAAGTAACGAAAAAGAAAAAAGTTGTGAAACAAGTCGTTCCAGTAAAGAAAGAAGAAGTAGTTCCAAAGAAAGAAAATCAAGAATCTGTACCGTTTATTATTCAAAAAGTAATTCGGATGCTAGAACAAAACGATGTGGAACAATATTTCATTCATGCATATGCTGAAAAGTTAAAAATAAAGTTTGAAAATGCAACGATGATTACGGAAGAAGAAGTTATCAGGTACATATTGGAAGATATGAAATCTCATTTCAATACGGAAAACGTCTTTGAAAAAGAAGTACAAACAATTGCATTAATCGGTCCAACTGGCGTTGGTAAAACGACGACACTCGCGAAAATGGCATGGCAATTTCACGGTAAGAAAAAAACAGTTGGTTTTATAACGACAGATCATTCGCGCATAGGAACAGTACAGCAATTGCAAGATAACGTAAAGACAATTGGATCTGAAGTAATTGCTGTGCGTGATGAAGCTGCAATGACAAGAGCGCTTACGTATTTTAAAGAAGAAGCACGCGTCGATTATATTTTAATTGATACAGCAGGGAAAAATTATCGTACGTCAGAAACAGTGGAAGAAATGATTGAAACGATGGGACAAGTAGAACCAGATTATATTTGTTTAACGTTATCAGCTTCAATGAAAAGTAAAGATATGATTGAAATTATTACAAACTTTAAAGATATTCATATAGATGGTATTGTGTTTACGAAATTTGATGAAACAGCAAGTAGTGGCGAATTGTTGAAAATTCCAGCAGTATCATCAGCTCCTATTGTATTAATGACAGATGGCCAAGACATAAAGAAAAATATACATATCGCTACAGCTGAACATTTAGCGAAACAAATGTTACAAACATCGTAGAAAAGAGGTGAAGAATAAGGCGCTTGCCTTATTCAAACGAATATGAACGGTCTTTATATAGGTTCTATGGGCATGATGAATTACATGCAGCGCATTAATGTTCATTCGAATAACGTTGCAAATGCTCAAACGACAGGATTTAAAGCAGAAAATATGACGTCTAAAGTATTTGATGTACAAGACACATATCGCCGCGGAGATGGGGCGGTAACAAATATCGGTTCGGTCGATTACGCTGTAGTACCAGCTGCAACGCATGTGAATTTAGTACAAGGAAATATACAAATGACAAATAGCGCTACAGATTTCTTTTTAGATGACGGCGCGGCCGGCACAACATCATTTTTCGTTACTTCTAAAAATGATGAAACGTTTTTAACGAGAGATGGTAGTTTCACATTAAATAGTGATCGTTATTTACAAACATCATCTGGTGCTTTCGTAATGGGAGAGAATAATGAGCGTATTCGTATTCCAGAAGGAGCAAAGGTTGCTGTACAAGCAGATGGTACATTATATGATGAGGTAACACAAAATAATATTGCTCGTTTGCAAACAAAAACAGTAGATGCCGAAACGAATGCACGTCTCGTGCAACGTGAAAACAAAAGCTTTACACTAGCAGAAGGAAACATTGCTAATTTACCGAACGGAACAGGAATAGTAAAAAATCATATGCTAGAAAATTCAAATGTTGATATGACGAAAGAGATGGCAGATCTTATGACAGATCAAAAGATGATTCAAGCATCACAGCGCGTTATGACGTCATTTGATAAAATTTATGAAAAAGAAGCGAATGAAATATTGAGATAGTGGACTCCTAATAAAGGAGTCTTTTATTAATTTTAAATTTCAGAATTATCAATTGACTTTGCAGAGCTTCTTTTTTATATTAGTAGGTATAACTATAACTACTAAAGAGGTGAGAGTATGACAACGGCATTATATTTAGAAGATGCATACAAAACGAGTTGCGAAACAGAAGTGATAAGAGTAGAAGGGAATAAAGTATTTGTAAAAGAAACAATTTTTTATCCAACTGGTGGAGGACAGGAATGTGATACGGGTGTCATTGTACAAGATGGGTCTGTATTTGAAGTTGAAAAAGTAAAGAAGGAGCAAGGAGAAATAGTTCACTATATAAAAGACGAAGCACAAGTAAAGTTAGGTCCAGTTAAATTAGAGATAAATTGGGAAAGACGTCATAATTTAATGCGTCATCACTCTTTACTGCATCTTATCGGAGCTGTTGTTTATGAAAAGTATGGAGCTTTATGCACCGGAAATCAAATTTATCCTGATAAAGCACGTATCGATTTTAATGAGTTACAAGAGTTATCGAGCGTGGAAGTAGAAGAAATTGTTGAGGAAGTGAATAAACTTATTAAGCAAAATAAAGAAATTTCCACTCGTTATATGAGCCGCGAAGAAGCAGAAAATGCTGTAGGAATGATTAAAACAGCAATAAATCTCCTGCCAACTACTATCCAAGAAATCCGCATTGTTACAATTGAAAATTTAGACGAACAAGCTTGTGGAGGCACACATGTGAAAAATACGAGTGAAATAGGAACACTTGTTATTGATAAAGTAAAAAGTAAAGGGAAGCAAAATCGTCGTTTTGAAGTAAGAGCGATTTAGATTGTGAGGGGTTACCGATGGATGAAATTATAAAGGAATTACAAAAGTTGGGATTTTCCCAATATGAATGTAAAGCGTATATTGGATTGTTAAAACATTCTCCAGTAACAGGCTATGAAGTGAGTAAACAAACAGGAGTACCTCGTTCTATGATTTACGAGGTACTCGGTAAGTTAATGGATAAAGGAGCGGTGCATATTGTACCTTCTGAACCAGTTAAATATGTACCAGTACCAGCTACCGAATTAATGAATCGAATGCGAAAAGACTTTGAAAAGTCCTTTGAATTTTTAGATGAGAAATTAAATTGTTTAGAACAAGAGCGACAAATAGATGTAATTTCGCATATTCGCTCAAATGATCGTGTTTTAAAAGAAATATGCAATATAATTAATAGGGCAAAGGAAGAATTATGGATTTCTGTATGGGAAGAACAAGTGCATGAAATTGAGCCATACATTCATCAAAAGGAAGAGGAAGGCGTACATATATTTTCAATCTTATTTGGAGCTCCAGAAACAAAAATAGGAGCGACGTTTCATCATAATTATATGACGCCCCACGTTGTTGAAAAGAGAATGGGTGGTCATTTAACTGTTATTGCTCGTGATGGAGAGGAAGTATTAATTGCGAACTTCTCAAATGATAGCACTTCATGGGCCGTTACAACGTATGACCCAGCGCTAGTTCTCGTTGCTACAGAGTATGTGCGGCACGATATTATGGTTGAAGAAATCACAAAGGAATTTGGAGCTGATAAGTTAGATACGTTATGGCGTGAAAATATAGATTTAGTTCATGTCGTAACAGGAAAACGAACTTTAGAAGGAATGGAGGATGATAGAGATGAGTAAAGCTCAGGCACATGTAGCTTTGCAGAGTGACGATACATTTCAGCAAGGAGTAAAAGATTGTTTACCAACTGTATTTGGTTACTTGAGCATCGGTATAGCAGCTGGTGTAATTGCAAAAACAGCTGGTTTCTCCATCATTGAAATTGCATTTATGTCCACTTTAATTTATGCAGGTTCTGCCCAATTTATATTAGCTGGTATGTATGCAGCCGGTGCTCCTGCTTCCGCAATTATTTTTACTGTATTTTTTGTTAACTTGCGCCACCTTCTTATGAGTGCTGCACTTGCACCGTACTTTACGAAAATTCCTCTATTTAAAAACCTAATCATCGGTTCGCAAATTACAGATGAAACTTTCGGCGTTGCAGTGCAGCATGCTGCGCAAAAAGGATATTTAGGTGAAAGATGGATGATAGGGCTTAATGTAACAGCGTATTTAAATTGGATTCTTGCCACTATCATTGGCGGGCTATTTGGTGAGTGGATACCAGATCCACATACATACGGCATGGATTATGCATTACCAGCGATGTTTATCGGATTATTTGTTCTTCAGCTCATAAGTAGTAAACCGAAACTAGCAATTCATTTAAGTGTTGCAATTGTAGCGATTATTATCGCATACGTTTCACACCTATTTATGCCAGATAGTATAGCGGTTATTATCGCAACCTTACTAGCTGCGACGATTGGAGTGTTGATTGAAAAATGGAAATGAGATTAGATGTATTATTACTTTTACTAGCAGCAGGAGCTGTTACAATCGTGCCACGTATTTTACCTCTACTCGTATTTAGCAAACTACAAATTCCTGACTGGGGTTTAAAATGGTTAAATTACATACCAATTGCGATATTAGCAGCGCTTTTAGCACAAGTTTTATTTATGCATGAAACGATGCAGTGGGATTATCTTATTGCAGCAATTCCAACATTTCTTGTAGCGATATATACTCGTAGTTTATTAGGTACAGTATTAACGGGAGTGATTGTGATTATTTTGTTACGTTTCCTTTTCTAAAAAGGATTACACTCATATCATAGCGAAAAGTGTAATAACATGAAAAATATAGGGGTGGTGTTATGATACTTTTAACGATAGGAGCAATTTTGTTAACGTTATTTATTTTCTTTATTATCGGCTTTATTACGTTTATGATGTTTGTTGATAAGGCGACACCTCAAATATATTATACACCTTGTGAATCAGTGACAGTGAAAACTAAAGGTAAACATAGAAGGAAGAAAAGTTGAAAGTTGGCTTTTCTTCCTTCTTCTATTACATCCCGGAAAGAACTAACAACAATAATCCAAATAAAAAACTAGTCAAGGAAAGAAAACCGATACATATGGAGAATACACGATTATTTCCCCATTCACGCCAGAAAGTTATAAAACCTAAAATACAAAGGAAAAACCAAATGGGTAGGAATAGGAACTCACTAATTTTCTCGGGAAGTAACGAATAAAAAGTTGTTACATATAAGATCCAATTAGTAAAAAATAAAAGGCAAACGATAATAGATTGTAAGTAGGGGCGGTTGAAAAATAGCCCTTTTTTTACGGTTTTAAAAATGATAGTTAGCGCTGAGATAAAGGCAATGAGTATGAAAACAAGTAAGAGTAATGTCAGCGTCATTTTGAGTCTCCTGTATAAGATTGTTTTTATCACGCATGGGCAGTAAGACCCACACCTTAAAACTCAACGTAAGAAAAGAGATTAGGTGGGGGATGCCCCCCCCCCACTGATTGAAGTTTCACTTTACAAGAAATGAATCTATTAAATTGTATGCTTGTTTTGTAGAGTGCCCGTTATATTTTTCAGTGTACGGATTTAGAAATCCATGTTCACCGTGTAGTTGTTTTATTTCTAATAAAGGATTCTTTTGTTGCTGCAATGTGTGAATTAAAGAGGATACTGAAAAACTAGCTTCTTTTTCAGGGAATATAAGTAATGTAGAGCATGTAGGCTTTATGTGAACATAGTCGCGTATACGAGAACCGTAACATCCGATAATAAAATCTATTTTCGGATTGTTACTACATAGCCATGAGATGGTAGCTCCAACACTAAAGCCGATAAGTCCAATATGTGTATAACTACTAGAAAGATGAGAAATGAATTCTTCAATTTGCTTTTTTCCATCATCAAATCCAATATGATTTACAAAATGTTCATATGCCTTTTCTTCATCACGATAATGAAATGCATGTTGTAAGTGTAGAAGATTAGGACAGAATACGTCTATATGAGATGAAGTAAAGTGCTGGGTAACGTGATGCATATGGTCGTTCACACCATATATTTCATGAACAATAACGAGAGCTAATTTTTCCTTCATAGTTATAAAGTACCTCTATGAAACTTAAATTCTTTCTCAACAAGACAAATACGCAGGTGGAAGTTTTCATACCATTGCTCACGACCTCTTTTTTTCGCTTCTTTATGTAAGGTGTTCTTCTTCCAATTTTCAATCGCATCAAGTGATTCCCAATAAGAAATTGTTATTCCGAGTCCAGAATTACCTCGTGCACTTTCTACACCTAAAAATCCAGGTTGTTACTTTGCAAGTTTCTCCATTTCTTCGGCAACGGTATTATAGTCAGTTGTATTATTTGATAAATTAGAAGTGAATATAACTGCATAATAAGGCTGGTTTTTTTCTAAATTAGATGCCATTATTTTTCCTCCTTAATGTATAGTACGAATAATTAATCCATAGTTTGTATTTTAGCAGGTCACAAAAAGAAAAGAAGTAGAAAATTCTTATTTTTTCAGCTCATGTAAAATAAAGAGTTGAAGAAATTTATAATAAGTAATCTGAAAGAAGAAAAATGCCACTTCAAAAGAGAAGTGGCATTTCTTATATTTCCTCTAAGCTATTAACTGGAACAGTTAATTCGCGTCCTGGGTTTTTTACTTCATATATGCGGGCGGTTTCATTGCTTTCATCGACGTGTTGAATCATAACAGGCATGCCTTGAAAATTGACATTGGCTTGTTCTGCTGACATAGAAAGCTCTATTGCACGTTGTATATTCATTTATATTCCTCCCATCATTATTATCTTTGCTAAAAAAGAGGAATAATATACCATTTAGAGACATTCTTAAAGTTTTTGTATTATTTGTAATGTTTCTTTAATAAATGAAGTGAAGATGGAATCAGGATAGGCCTGTACGATTTCATATGCTTCTGTTACTTCTTCAAGAGCTCTTTTTTTATCATTAAGTTTCACATAACAAAGAGCGCGATATGCCCCAGCTGTTGTAAGCCGTGCGTGATCAAGTGGATGGTTTATATAATCTGGTATGATAGCGCGTTGCAATGTTTTTAAAGCTTCTTCGTATTGTTTTAAACCATACAAAGCTTTTCCTTTTTCAAGATAATATGATCCATCATCTTGAAAAATTGGCTCATCTTTTAATTTTTCTCGAAATTGTTCTAAATGTTCTAATGCAATTGTATATTCATTAGCAATTGTGTTGTAGTAGAAAGCTTTTAAAAGATCAATAACCGCCGCAGAGAAATTATCTTCTGTAAAAATGGCGAATTGCTCTGATTTTTTTATGTAATGTAAATATTGTTCTTTATCAGCCGTGATTACTTTTTGATAAGATAAAATACGATAAAATTCATCTGTTTTATAATACACTTGATGTTTTTTTGAAAATGCAAGTGCATCTAAAATGACACTTTCACATTGTTCGTAATCACCACATGCAAGAAAAATAATTGCTTCATATAAATATAATTCGATATGTATAATGAGATCCATTTCTAAATGTTTCTCTTCATAGTCATTTCGGATACTAGCTATAAGTTGTAAACATTCAGCATATTTTTTACGTGTGAATATCGTAAAGGATAATTTTAATTTTGTTTCCGTACTATCCCGGTATAACGTATATTTCTCAAAAATAGAAGTAGCCTTTTCAACGTAATATTCAATATTGTAATCTTTCATTTTAGCCGCAGCTGTTACAAACTGTTTATATAAACGAGCAGTATTCAAAGTGGGAGGTAGCTCTTTTTGAACGATCGGTAGTAAAACCTCATATACTTCATCGTACTTGTTTGCTTTTATTAGTTTCTCCGTTTGTTGAATGAGTCCTACAATTTCTACATCATCTTCTTCTAATAAAAAACTCGTTTCACATTCAAGTTTGTCAGCGATATATTGTAGTGTTTTCATAGAAGGTGTAGCTTTTCCATTTTCAATTTGACTTAGCATACTTTTTGTGAGTTCTGAACCTGCTAGATCAGTTTGAGTAAGCTTTTTTTCTTTTCGTAACGTTTTAATTTTTTCACCGAGAGTAGCCATATAATTGCTCCTTTATAGTTAGAAAGTTAAATGTCATTAAACTTTTTGTTGTAAAAATTGGAAAGTTAATTATATAATAAGTTTAACACAATTTAACTTTTAAGGGGAGAGTGTCAAAAATGGGGGATATAAGTATAGGACAAAATGATTCAAGAATGAAGATTGCAACGAGAAATATTATTTTAATGATGATTGGGAAAATGACGTCTTTGCTAGGAGCCGGTATTTATACGTTTGCAATGGGATTATACGTATTAAAGACAACGGGTTCAGGAATGGGGTTTGCAACTACGCTTATTTGTGGATCGATTCCAAGGCTAATCTGTGGACCAATTGCTGGTGCTGTAGCTGACCGCGTCAATCGAAAATGGCTTGTCATCGGTACCGATTTGTTAAGTAGTTTAACAATGTTTATTATGTTTATCCTTGCAACTACTTTTGGGCCATCACTTCTGTTTATTTATGTTTCAGCAGCATTATTATCAATTTGTGCGAGTTTTTACTCTGTTTCATTAACTTCATCTATTCCAAGTTTAGTAGATGAAGGACGTATTCAAAAAGCGAGTGCCTTGAACCAGACGGCAGCATCTTTATCAAATATTTTAGCACCGATTATTGGCGGAGTTGTATTTGGTTTCTTTTCAATTAAATCGTTTTTCCTATTGAATAGCATTACATTCTTTTTAGCGGTTGTTGTGCAATTGTTTATCGTATTTGATTTATACAAAAAAGAAAAGGCTGAAAGTAAAGAGCATTTCTTGACGAGTATAAAAGAAGGGTTTTCATATGTGAAAAGACAGCATGAAATATATGGTTTAATGAAAATTGCAGTAGGGGTAAACTTTTTTGCGAGTGCACTTTTCGTTTCACTTCCATATATTATTGTTCAAAATTTGCATCTATCTTCGAAACAACTCGGTGTTGTAGAGGGAATGTTAGCAGTTGGGATGTTAATTGGTGCAATTGCGTTATCAGTACGTAAAGAAGTGAATGATCCGTTTCGCTCTGTTTATATTGGGTTGTTTTTATTTGCGAGTTTGAGTTTATGTACAGTGTTTCCATTAGTAGTCACCATCCCGAAAGTAGCAAGTTTTATTTACTATATCGCTTTTATGATGTTAACTGGTATATCAATGATGGTTGTAAATATCCCGATGCAAGTACATTTGCAAAAGACGACAGATCCAAGTTATTTAGGACGCGTTTTCGGCTTACTTGAAACAATTTCTACTGCAATCGCACCGCTCGGTATGATTGTGTATGGATTATTATTAGATATGTTGCCAACTAGCATTGTTATGATGACATTAGGCGTAGGTTTATTGTTAGTTGTATTAGTAGGAGTAAAGAAGCATGTAATGAAAAAGCAAGTGGATGTGTCTGTCTAAAAGGAAATGTGACTTAATAAAATAAAAATGACTAAATTAGTATTTTAGTTTTTGAAACTCTTTTTCATGTATGTTAAAGTAAAGTGAGCTTGCAAAGAAAAGGAGACAACAGCATGAAAAAATTAAGTTTTGTTATGCTTTTTCTATTAGTCGTAATGGCTGGATGTAGCAATTATGACACATATATTGAAACAGGTATGCAATCATTGAAAGATGAAAAGTATAGTGATGCAACAATGTGGTTCGAAAAAGCAGAAAAAGAGAAATCAGGAAATGAAGCGAAATCATATAAAGAAGTTGCTGAGAAAATGGATCAGGGAGCAACAGCATTAAAAGACGGTAAGTATTTAGAAGCGAAAGACATTGCAAATGAAGTGTTACAAAAGAAAAAAGATGATGAACTTGAAAAAGCTGTAATATCAAATGCAGAGAATATGCTTCAAAAAGCAAAAGATGTGGAAGAGAAAGTAAATGAAAGAGTGGCAAAGCGTAGAAAGGTAGAAGAAGAGGGAATCGATAAAATTATTAAAGCTGTCGATAGTATAGATGAAGTGAAAGAAAAAGAGAAGAAAGTATCAGAAGCATTAGATAAGGCTGAAGAGGCGCAAGCAAAAATTGAGGCAAAGAAAAATAAATAGATTTATAGTTTGAAAGGCTGTCGTGCATAACGACAGCCTTTTAATTTTTTGTTGCAAATGTAGTGATGCTCTGTAGTAAAAAAGAAATGATTTTAGAATTCCATCTGTCTTCATGATGAATCGTATAAATATTACGCTGAAATTCAAATTCAGGGATTGGTATATAGCATAGCTCATTTCGTTGTATTTCTTGTTCGATAGCCAGTTTAGAAATCAAGGCAATTCCATTACCATATTTTAAAATTTGTTTCATCGTTTCTAATGAGTCTAATTCAATTTCTGATTGGAATGTAATGTTGTGCGCTAACGTCCATTGTGTAAGTAAGTCTCTCGTTGTAGATGGATTACGATGCAATAGTATGCGTTCCTTTTCTATATTTTGTAACGATACATTGTCTTTCTTTGAAAAATGATGTTCTTTGGAAAAAGCAAGAACAAGTGTATCGGGCATTATATTCGTTTGTTTTAAAAGTGGTTCATCAAATGGAGCAGCGGAAATTATCCCAAGATCGATTTCGTGATTTTGTAGCATCATTCGAATTTCAGGGGCGATTTTAACTAGTAGCGTTATTTTTATATTGGGAAATTCACATTGAAATTGATGAACGACTGCTGGCAAAAGATAAGTCGCTGGTACATAACTAGCGCCGATTGTTATAGCGCCTTTATGAAAATCTTTAAACTCTTGCGTGACACGTCTAGCTTCTTTCATAAGTGCATCTATTTTACAAGCATAATGGTGCAAAGCCTCACCAGCCTCTGTTAAGAAATACCTTCCAGAACGTAATTCGAATAAAGACACACCGAGTTCTTCTTCTAAGCTTTTTATATGAAAAGTAATAGTTGGTTGTTTAACGCCAAGTTTTTCTGCAACGATTGTAAGCTTTTTGTATTTCTTAATAAGTACTACAATTTCTAATTTTAAGAGATTCATTATGAATTGCCGCCTTTTTTATTTTAACTATAGAAAAAATCTATAGAAATAAATAGTTTATTAGAAGTTTTTTAATTTAATCTTTACAGTACATTAACATTAAGTATAAATCTTCCATATAGAATGAAAGCAGGTTAAGAATGAGGGGAGAGAGGTGAGACGATGGATATTAAAATTAATGGATTAGAAAAAACATTTGGAAAAACACAAGCGTTAAAGCCGTTGCAGATTGTAATGAAACAAGGGGAATTCACTACACTTTTAGGACCTTCGGGATGTGGGAAAACGACTTTACTTAGAATGATAGCAGGACTTGAAGAACCGGATAAGGGAGAAATATATTTTGGAGACCAGTGCATGTATTCTGCTACAAAAAAGATAAAGACATCTCCTCATGAACGGAATATCGGTATGGTATTTCAAGATTTTGCTTTATGGCCGCACATGACTGTTTTTGAAAATGTTGCATTTGGTTTAAGAGCTACAAAGCAAACGAATCATTTACGAGAAAAAGTAGAAGATGCAATAAAGCGAGTTCGCCTGCAAGGTATGGAGAAAAGGTATCCACACGAACTTTCTGGTGGACAGCAACAACGTGTCGCATTCGCTAGAGCAATTGTAACAAAACCTCATTTTATTTTGTTTGACGAACCGCTAAGTGCGCTCGATGCAATTTTGCGAGAAGAAATGAGAATAGAGCTTATGGATATCGTTCATTCCATTGGTTTAACTGCACTGTATGTTACTCACGATCAAACAGAAGCAATGTCAATGTCAGACCAAATTATTGTCATGAAACAAGGAGCAGTATTACAAAAAGGAACACCCGAAGATATTTATGTGAAACCGTCTCATGAATTTGTTGCCAAATTTGTTGGTAAGGCGAATTGGCTTGTAGAGGGTAAAAAAATGGTTCGTCCAGAGCATGTGAGTTGGACGAAAAATGAAGTGTGCGAAATGTATACAGGTGAAATTAAGCACGTTACATATGTAGGAGAACGGTATGAAATAAAAGTAAACATGGGGGCACTCGGAATATGGACAGCTTATCACAATAGTAAATTAAGCATCGGTAAACCAGTATCGTTATATGTGCCAAAAAAATGTATTCATCATATAGGGGGAGAATCGTATGAAGAAATTCAGTTCGCTTAAGTCTTTATTTGTATGTACTTTATTATTTTCGGCTGTAGTAACAGGTTGTAGTTCAAAGGGTAATGCAGATGCAAAAAGTACAAATACGAATGAAAAGAAAATTGTTGTATATAGTGCAGGGCCAAAAGGGTTAGCAGAAAAAGTTCAAAAAGACTTTGAAAAGAAAACTGGTATAAAGGTGGAAATGTTTCAAGGGACAACTGGTAAAATTTTAGCGAGAATGGAAGCTGAAAAGAAAAATCCAGTCGTTGACGTTGTCGTACTCGCTTCCTTACCAGCGATGGAAGGATTAAAGAAAGAGGGTCAAACGTTAGCTTATAAAGAGGCGAAACAAGCTGATAAGCTGCGTTCTGAATGGTCAGATGATAAAGGCCATTATTTCGGGTATAGTGCTTCAGCATTAGGGATTGTGTACAATACAAAAAATGTGAAGACAGCGCCTGAAGATTGGAGCGATATAACGAAAGGAGAATGGAAAGGGAAAGTGAATCTTCCAGATCCAGCACTTTCAGGTTCAGCTTTAGACTTTGTAACAGGATACGTGAAAAAGAATGGACAAGATGGATGGAATTTATTTGAGCAGCTTAAGAAAAATGAAGTTACAGTAGCAGGAGCAAATCAGGAAGCGTTAGACCCAGTTGTAACAGGTGCGAAAGATATGGTCATTGCGGGTGTTGATTATATGACGTATAGCGCAAAAGCAAAGGGTGAACCTGTTGATATTGTATATCCAAAAAGCGGAACAGTTATTAGCCCACGTGTAGCTGGGATTATGAAGGATAGTAAAAATGTTGAAGGTGCAAAAGAGTTTATTGATTATTTATTATCCGATGATGTACAAAAACAAGTTTCTAAAGCGTATTTATTGCCTGGTAGAACAGATATAAAAGCTGAAAATAGACCAAATGTAGAAGAGATTCCAGTATTAAATATTGATTGGAAAACAGTTGAGAAAGAGCAAGATGAAATAGGAAAACAATTTAAGAAAGTATTTCAATAAGATGGTGATTCCATGGTAAATCGATTCGTATCAGTAAGACAAGTTGGAATGACGGTAGCGTTATTACTTGTGGCGATGTTAATCGTCATTCCACTTTTTCTTATTTTATTTTCTAGTGTATATGAAAATAGCAGTTGGAATTTTTTAAAGCCTTTTGAAGTGATGCAGAGTGGTGGATTAGCTGGGATTTTTCTAAATTCGATGCTTCTAGGTGCACTCGTTGTAATAGGTGCTACAATATTTGCATTTCCATTGGCATTTATTATGAGCAAAACAGATGTAGGAAAGTATAGTAAGTTAGATATTGTTTTTATGATTCCATTTATGACACCGCCGTATATTGGATCGATGGGCTGGATTTTGTTCATGCAACCTAACGGCTATTTTGAACAATTTTTCCCGATGCTAAAGACAGTTTCATCATCGTTTTTTAGTTTAGGAGGTATGGTATTAATTATGAGTCTGCATTTATTCCCATTCCTTTATTTCATGCTGAAAAACACGTTACTTCAGATTGGGAGTAGTAAAGAAGAAGCTGCAGCAGTTCATGGCGGAAGTTTTTTCTATCGCTTAAGAAAAATAATATTGCCGTTATTAGTATCAAGTTATGTAATGGGTGCTTTACTCATTTTCGTAAAGACGATTGCTGAATTTGGAACACCGGCTACATTCGGACGTAGAATAGGATTCCACGTGTTAACATCAGAAATTCATAAATTTATTTCGAGTTGGCCAATTGATTTCAGTAGTGCAACAGCATTATCTTCTTTATTACTTAGTGCTTGTATGCTCATTTGGTATATGCAAAATGTATTGAATCGAAAGTATTCATATGCAATGGTTAGTGGAAAAGGTGTGAAATCTAAAAGATATACTTTGTCTATATTTACGCGCGTTGTAGCATGGATGTATGTAATTGGTTTATTAATCGTATCAATTGGAATTCCATACTTTTCTATACTTATTGCTTCTTTTTCAAAATTAAGAGGCGGCGGTTTACATGTAAATAACTTTACAACAAGTCATTATGAGGCATTGTTTACAATGGGGTCTCCGGGATTAGAGGCTTTATGGAATAGTTTTCTTTTTTCACTCGTAACAGCGATTATTGCGGTAATGATTGGAGTCTTTTTGGCACTTATGATTCGAAAGGGGAAAAAAACCTCTGAAAAATGGCTTGATATGTGCGGTATGTTACCGAATATGGTACCAGGAATCGTTATGGTTGTAGGTCTTATTCTATTTTGGAATTCACCATATATGCCTATGTCAATTTATAATACACCAATCATGGTTATCGTAACGTATGTTGTTCTGTTTTTACCTTACACGGTGCAATATGTAAAATCATCACTCGGACAAATTGATGATTCTCTCGTGCAGGCAGGAAGTATTTTTTCTGGAAATTATATTTATATTTTTAGAAAAATAATATTGCCTCTTATTATCCCAGGCATTCTTGCCGGATGGGCGATGACATTTACAATTTCAATAAGAGAATTAGTAGCATCACTTCTCGTATTACCTCCATCAGTAGAAACGTCAGCAACGTTTATTTTTGCTCAATTTGAACAGGGTGAAGTATCTATAGGAATGGCGATGGCCGTTGTTTCTGTTGGACTTACAACAATGTGCTTATTACTGCTGCAACATATGGAGCAAAAGCGAAAAGGGGTAGCATGATGAGAGTGGAAGTATGGGGAGGAGCAGGAGAATACGGTCGCTCTTGCTATTTTGTAAAAAATAAAGAGACGAAAATAGTATTTGATTGTGGTATTAATCGATCTTATGAGGATGGTTATCCAAAAATAGAGAGAGAAGCTGTTCCATTTTTAGATGCGGTATTTTTATCACATATTCATGAAGATCATACGATGGGTTTACCTTTATTAGCGAAGTATGGCTATAAGAAAAAAAATTGGACGACTCGTTATACGAAGGAGCAACTGCCGTTATATTATGAAAAATGGAGAAACTATAATGTAATGCAAGGATGGAATTTACCTTATAGCGACCAACATATAAAAGATTTAAATTATGTATGTATTGATGAGATTAGCAATCCAAATGAATGGTTACAAATTACTCCTACATTGCGGTTTCAGTGGGGGTATAGTGGGCATGTATTAGGAGCTGTTTGGTTTTTAGTTGATATGTGTAATACATACGTATTTTATTCAGGCGACTATTCAGCAGAGTCTAACATACTACGAGCTAATTTACCTGAGAAATTGGGCCACAATATAAAAGTTGCAATTGTAGATGCCGCTTATCACACAGATGATGTTTCGCAAAATGAAAGATTAGACGATCTATGTGCAGAAATTGAACGAGTTATGCAAAATGAAGGAATAGCATTATTACCGCTGCCACAACTTGGTAGGGCGCAAGATATAGTATTGTATTTATATGAACGATATAAAGAATTTCCGCTTATAGTAGATAAAGAAATTTTGGCTGGATTTGAAGAGATGTTCATATATAAAGGTTGGATAAAAAATAATGAAGAACTTAAATGGATTATGGAGAGTTTAAAAAGAAACATAATAGTTATGGATAATGACATTAGTATGCAAAATAGTTACGGAATAGTTGTAATGAGTGATGCGAATATGCAAACGAAACGAGCACAGTTATACTATGAACAACTTCGGAATGAAAAACGGAATGCCGTTATTTTTACTGGGCATATTGCGAAAGGGAGTTTTGCAGAAAAAGTTATGAAAGAACATGTAAGGAGTACATGTAGGGTGAAGAGAGTTCCGTATAAAGTTCACCAAAGTATAAGAGACGTTAAAGAGATGCTAAATACATTATTACCAGAACATACGGTGTTAGTGCACGCTTTGAAAGAGGATACGGATCGATTACAACAAAAGCTAAGTACAGCAGGGTATGAAAATGTATATTCACTTGCAATGGAACGTATAGAAGTCATTTGAAATGTAAAGGGGATAGGTATATGAAAAAAGTATTTGTATTCGTAAGCATTTTCTTTTGTTGTTTCCTTTATAACGTTAAGGAAGGGTTTGCAGCTAGTCCAATGAAACCTAGTTTTGAAGTAAAGTTATTATTGAAGCCAGAACAAGTATTAGGTGATAACAAAGAGATGAAGCAAGAGGTGCTAGAACATTTCCAGGCTGGTACAAAATATGAAAGAATACAAGTGCAATTTTTAGATACTGCGAATAAAAGTTTAAGCGAGGAAGGTTGGTTTGCTAGAATTCGAAAGAAAGAATTTAGTAAAGATTTTGAATTAACATATAAAAAAAGATATCCTATTCCAAATGGTGTAATTCAAGATGCACTAGAAGTAGCTAAAAAAGAAGGATTCGATAGTAATACGGATAGTTATGAGGCGGAAATAGATTGGGGATTTGAGAAGAAAACATTAAGCATTTCAAATAAGAAAAGTTACAGCGCTAAAGGATATGGGATACTTGATTTACCAAATGAACAAGCTGCTCAAAACATGTTAATAGAAAGATTACCAGGGAAAATGAACAAATGGTTGTATACAAATTGGGGAGAAGAAATGTTAAAGAATTCCCGTATTTACGGTCCTGTATTAATGAAACGATATACAGGAGAGTTTGAAAACATAAAAGCAAATATTGAAATTTGGCCATTAAGTAATACCGGAAAATTAGAAGATGACTTCGTAATAGAAGTGTCATTTAAAACAAATGAAGAAAGTATTGCGACAAAGCAAAGGGAATTATTAATGGCGAGTTTAGAGAAAAAAGGCTGGTTGTTACCGAAAGATAGTTTGAAGACAGAGCTTATTTTTCAGTAAATGAGAAAAAAGGAATCCATATTTCGTGGATTCCTTTTTCCAATATATGAGTATTAAGCTAAGTCAGCTGACACGAACATATCACTATTTTGAAGGTTTTTAGAGCGTAAACTATAAGCAACTACCTTCTTTTTATATTGTTTTACAACATCAACATGCTCCTCGTGACTATAAATATAAAATGTAAAATTCTTTTTGCCACGTTTTGCATTGATAATTAAAGGCGTACCCTCATTGTGTGGTGGTGCATAATAGCGATCTAAAAATAAACCTTCGTTAAAATCATGAATAATTTTTGATTTCTGTTCGCCTTCTACGTTATTTCCGTGAATTGTAATAGTCACATTCTCTTCTTCAAGTTTTGGATGTGTTTCGTACTTGCTAATAATGGATTCAATAACAGTGTTAGGAAGGCTAGAAACGATAATTTTAAATGCTCCAAATACAACTAACATTACAATAAACCAAGTCGTCATAGTATATCATCCCCTTTATTCTATTTAATAATATAACTCATATGGTAATAGTACATATGGTGAAGTTTTGTATAATTTGTGAAAAATATGCCATTTTCACGAACGAAATGTTAGAAAAATCAATTTTGTTACAAAAAGTTGAAATCGAAGTATTTTAAAAGAAAAAGGTTTATAATAAAAATATAACTAATAACCACATTACTAATTATAAGGAAGTGTAACTATGAGTACTGTAGCAATCGTATATGGTATTATTCTTTCCACAATTATTGTTTTGTTTTTCGTTGGGGTTTCACGTTATATTCATAAATGGAAAGAAGGCGTTGCGAAATTAAATCACATTGAAGAAGAACTTAGTGATTTAATGTTACATCATGGTAAGTAAACATTTATTTTTTAACTAAACAATGTGAAGAATATCACAAAACGTGCTTTCCTAATGAAGGCATGTTTTTTTGTTGTTTAAGAAAAGAAGTGTTTTTGTATAAATAATCTAATTATTACTTAAAAAGGGAAATTTATTTAGTATAATATATAATATGTTTATTTTAGGGGGAGTATCATGAGGGGATTAAAAGTTGTTGGAATTATAGCTGGAATTACTATAGTAGGCTGTATAGCTTTCTTTTCAGTGAAGGAATATGTCAATTCCAAAGAAGACTCTAATTATGTGCTAAATTACATAAAAGAACATAAGGATGATAAAACAACTTCTTTAATTGTTAAAAGAAATGGTGAAACATTGACATCAATAAATGAAAAAGAAAAATTACCGCTAGCAAGTATGTCGAAAATCGTTATAGCAATTGAATATGCTAAGCAAGTAGCTGAAGGAAAAATAAGAAAAGACGAGAAAATTTCATTGAAAGAATTAGAAAAATACTGATGGTGGTGCACACCCTGCATGGCTAGATGATGTAAAAGGTAAAGAGTTAGTGAAGGGTGGTCAAACTTCTTTAGAAGAAGTAGTGAAAGGAATGATCCATTATAGTTCGAATGCGAATGCATCATATTTATTGGACAAGCTTGGAGCAGCGCGGATAAATGAAAGTTTGAAAGAGTTAGGCTTAAATAGTCACGATGAATTTTATCCAACGTATACAGGGGCATTATATATGAGGGGCTATGTTGAAAAAGAACTGCATATTCCTCAAAATAAAGCATTGGACAAGCTACGTAATATGTCTAATGATGAATATGTTAAGCATGTATGGCAAATACATGAATGGATGAAAGACGAGAAAGAATGGACAAAACGCGAGATATCGTTAAAAGCCGATATGGATTTTCAGCGTATTTGGTCAGATCGGTTTATAGGTGCAAATGCTAAGGATTACATGAGTTTATTGGAAAAGATAAATAGCAGAAATTATTTTACACCACAAATGCAAGGTGAGGTTGAGAATATATTTAAAGGAACCGTAGGAGAGGGTATATTCGAATTTGCTGGACAGAAAGGTGGTTCTACGGCATTTGTATTAACAAATAGTTTCTATGGTACTGATAAAAAAGGGAATAAGATTGAGATTGTCTTTATGATGAACAATTTGAGTGAAAAAGCATTTGAAAAACTTCTAAGTAATATGGATTACTTTATTCGAGATATTGTCATAAGTGAGAAATTCAGAAATAAATTATAATGAAATAATTTTATTATGTAAACAAAGGGGCACTTATGAAAAATGCTCTTTTGTAATACAGGATTTTCCAATCTTATTATTGAATATAGATGGAAAATAAGAAAGGAGGTTGAAAAATGACAACAATATATTTCGTTCGCCATGCCCATTCTACATATACAAAAGAAGAACGGGAACGACCTTTATCTGAAAAAGGGCACTGTGATGCAGAAAATGTAACGCATTTATTAAAAGATAAACATATTGATGTTGTTATTTCTAGTCCTTACAAAAGAGCAATCCAAACTGTAAAAGGAATTGCGAATACATATAAATTATCAATACAAACTGAAGAAGATTTGCGTGAAAGATTATTGAGCACAGAGCCAGTATCAAATTTTAATGATGCTATGCAGAATGTGTGGAAAGATTGGAGTTTTGCATACGAAGGCGGAGAATCAAATACTGTAGCACAAAAGCGCGCTGTAATATGTATACAAAATATATTAAAAAAATATGAAGGTAAGAATATTGTAATAGGTACGCATGGGAATATTATGGTATTACTAATGAATTATTTTAATTCGAAATATGATTTGGAGTTTTGGAAAACACTTCATATGCCTGATGTGTATAAATTAAATTTTGATAAAAATCGTTTCATTTCTGCTGAAAGAATAGAGAAAACAGGTCATCGGTTAAATATTTTGTAAAAGTTTATCAAAAAAAGAGGAAAGAGAGAAGTTATTGTAGAAGTATGACTTTGTAACATAAAAAATATATGTTAAAGGAGGCTGTTTACATGTTTGAGAAAGAGAAAGAAGGGCTTATTGAAGTTCACAACGTATATGAAATTGCACCAGCAGATGGAACAATTATTGGTATGGCAACAGAAGAAGAAATGGAAATTGCTGCTGAACTAGAGCTGCAGTACTATGCCCATTCTCGTTTGCTAGAAGCAAATATTCAGTTAGACGGTTCCTCCTATAAAGAGTTACTTCAGGAGTTCCAGGAGTACGAAAGAAAATCAATGAGCTTTTGGCGAGCAATACATAAGCGTTTAGCTGTGCCATGGGCATGGGTATTACGTATTGATGTTGCGAATGGCCCTATTTATGTAAGTAATGGGAATGCTTATTACGAAGAAATCGATGATGAAGAAGATTATGAATAGATAAGTAAGGAAGCAACTTTAGTTGCTTCCTTTTTTTATTTATAGAGATTGAACAGCCCCAATAATAATATCAGGCCGATCAATTTCGATTCCGTGACCAGCATGTTCGGCAAGTATATATTGGCTATGTATTGAGAGTTGTAATTGTTCATGGATCAGTTCTTGCCACATTGCTTCAAGTTGTGTTGCTTCCTCTTTTGGCATGCCACCATTAGTCAATTGAGTAATAGAATATTGAGGATCTCTACCGATAACGATTAATGGTATTTCTAATGTTTTACATAGCTCTTTTAGTGAGAGAGCACAGTTTTTCCACTCCGATAGTTCAGAAGCTGTCGCTTTATATAATGAAGGCGAGGTAGAGAATCCAATTTGCTGTTTTGATTGATCGGTGAGAATAGGTTTTAGTTCATTATAAAGTGTGTCTACATCTATTTTGGAGTATGTATTATATTTTTCAAGCCACATATCATCCGAGTCAGTTTGATCAGAAATTGGTAAATGAAGTTCATCTAAACGGTGTAAGTTCATCGAAGTAGAATCAACTAAAATAAGTGCTTGCAGCTTATCTTCATGTAACATCGCAAAATGTTGTGCACATAATCCTCCATAGGAATGACCGATTAGAATAAATGGCTCTTGAATAGCTAGTTTGTTTAGTAACATATGCAGCTCTTTTGTAACTTGCCTTATTGTACGTGGTTGATTTCCTAGCTCACTTTTCCCATAACCTGGGCGATGGTATGAAACGACTGTAAAGTGCTGTGAAAGCTTTTTTATAATAGGAAGCCAATCATAAAATGAGCAACTCATTCCGGTTTGAATGACTACAGTTTGTTTACCACCTCCTCGTATGATAAAGTTAGGTTTTTTAGGAAAGGGATTTACCTATAAACCCGTGAGTATCTAGTTATATGAGATACTTATATTTGTAGATAGAGTGTTGCCGACCACCTCCTTGAATCTTTGTATTCGGTTGAAAGAATGGTACCTCTGTCTAATAAGTAGTTTACGAATGAGTTGGATGTTGATGACCATTGGTCATTCTTCGTATCTCTTACGAGGTAGTAGCGCTTATTAGTTCAGAGGAGGACAACACTATCTAACACTGATTAAAATAGGGGTGTAAGCTATGTTCTATTTAGGTATTGATATCGCTAAACATAAACATTATGCGTCCATTATCGACCAAACTGGAAAACCTATTACTAAGCCATTTCCCTTTCAGAATCATAAAGAAGGCGGACAAGCACTGTTAAATTGGATGTACCAATATATTGAGTCTCCTACAGAAATACTGATTGGAATGGAGGCAACAGGACATTATTGGTTAGCCGTTTATTCTTTTCTACTTGATCATGGCTTCTCAGTCGTTGTATTAAATCCAATTCAAACCAATGCTTGGCGAAAAGGAACAGAAATTAGAAAGCGAAAAACAGACGCCATTGATGCCACTATGATTGCCGATATCATTCGATTCGGCCGTTTTGTTGAAACCCCACTTGTGGACGAGAAAATGTTCGCTCTAAAACAAATGAGCCGCTTTCGTAATGCGCTTGTAAGTAATATGAGTGATTTAAAACGAAAAGCTCTTGTCGTATTAGATCAGACTTTCCCAGAGTACCAAAGCATCTTTTCGGATGTTTTTGGTAAAACTTCTTCGCAAATCTTACTTGAATATGCCTCTCCTAGTGACTATGAACAGATATCTATTGATGATTTAACACAAATAATTGAGCAAACCAGTCGTAATCGACTGGGGAAGAAAACAGCCAACAAGCTAATGGAATTAGCCTCTAATTCGTTTGGTGTTACCTTCTGTAAAGACGCTTTTTCCTTCCAACTAAAAATGTTGATGGAACAAATTCGTTTTATCGAAGATCAAATCAAAGAATGTGAAGAAGAAATGTCACAACTTTTAATTGATTTAGATACTCCTATCATGACAATACCTGGTGTTGGGCCCATTTTAGGAGCCACTATACTAAGTGAAATTGGGGATATTCACCGCTTTGACAAACCATCTAAACTTGTCGCTTACGCAGGCATTGATGCCTCTGTGTCCCAATCTGGACAATTTGAAGCCTCAGGTACGTCTATATCCAAACGTGGTTCTTCTCATTTGCGTAGAGCCTTATTCCAAGCGGCTATTACAGCGCATAAACATGACCCTGTATTAAAAGCTTTTTATGAAAAGAAACGAAAGCAAGGAAAGCACTACTATGTTTGTATAGGGGCGGTAGCTAGAAAGCTGTGTTACATTATCTATGCCATTCTTAAAAGCAATAAGCCTTATGAAGTACCACCTCACACAACAGAAACATGACCTTTTCATTTTTTTTGAAAATCCTTAGGTTTATTTGGCACGCCCTTTTTTAGAAAAACACCCCCTATTTATATAAAAAACTCCCCTTGACTTCTCATAGTTGGTCTTTTATATGTACTTCTATATTTTGCCCCATTATTTCTACAAATTTATGAATGTTAATTCCCCCTAAGCTTGAAATAATTTTTGAAAAGCAAAAACGATACACCAAACACCTATACCGAGTAGGACAGATGTACTAAGTGTAAATGAATTTTTTAAACCAATATAGACAATAAATAATAGTAGTGCTGATGCGGGGAATCCATATAATACCCCTAAAGCAAATTGACTCAATTCTTGTTTATTCCCGCCTTCAAATGAAATCCAAAATAGACTAAGTAAACTTACGAGAGGAAGAGCAGCAATAAAGCCACCTATCGTACTATAATGTTTGGCGACTTCAGTGATAACGCCGATAATAAGTGCCGAAACGATTACTTTAACGAGGAAATGCATATTTTGCCTCCTTCGCTAATAACGAAAATGCTTTTTCAATTAATTGTAGTTCTTCTTTTGATAACTGTGATTCTAATATTTTTATCTTTTCTTTATCTAGTAAAGTATGTTTTTCTAATACTTCAATTCCTTCAATTGTTAATGTAAGGTTTACCACTCTTTCATCTTTTTTATTTCTCTCTTTAACGATGAAACCCTTTTGAATAAGGCGCTTTATATGTTCAGATGCTGTGTTATGAGAAAGGCTAAGCTCAGTAGCGACTTTTCCAATTGTTATATCTTTCTCACGAGAAACGATTTGTAAAATACGAATTGCTTGGTGGGAAAGATTGTCCTCGTATTCGTATCGTAAGTGATAATAAATGCTCTCCCAATGTTGATTAATGTTGTTCATAATAATAAATCCCCTTTTTTATATCGTATAGTAAGATATATTCGTTGTTTTAGAAATAAAATCCTTTTATTTGGATAAAAAATGTTGAAAAAGTTTATTTTTATTGAAATATAAGGTAATCTATGTGTAAAGGTATACATTTAGCAAGAGAGAGGATGATAGTTGTGAATACATTCAAATGGATGAGTCATGAACAGATGTATGTAGATGAAATACATGTTGAAAAATGTGGTCCTCTTTCAGTCGGCGTATATGGGGGAAATCAAGAAAGTGATGCATATGAACGAGGAGATGCGGTACTTGCTTGGTGGGACCCTGAATTACAATTTGAATTTGTTATGATTTTTGATACACACCACAAAACAAAAAATATTGATTATATAATAGAAGCGATTTCAGAAAGAAAAGAGAAATTAAAAGAGTTATTTTCCTATCCAATACATTTAGCTTTTCATCATACACATATGTACTTATTAGCGTTATTTACAGATGAGTTATTTATTAAAAAGTGTGATCAAGATGATGAGGAACTCGCTTGCTTAATTTGTTTACGAAAAGGCGAATTTTTATATTGGTTATCAGTTGGTGATTGTTTCGCGTATTTATTCCATTCTGAGAAAACGAAAAATGGAAAAGGACGATTAAATAAACGGAAAAATTACGAATATATTGGCAGGAAAAATATTTTTGCAGCAAATACACCTTGCTTTACGTCAGGTGTAAGAGGATTAGAAAAAGGAATGAATCACATTGTAATGGCAACGGACGGTATTTTAGAGTGTGACAAACGAAGGTTTGATGATGATCAATCTTTAGTAGAAATATTACACGACGGAACTCGCTTGCAGATTGAGCCCGTATTAACAAATGTACTACAGTGGAAAGGTAGAGACTGTGCCACGATTATTGGATGGTCTATTGATACTGATAATAAACAATGTGCTAATTAATATAAAAGGAGTTCAAGGTTTTTATCCTTGAACTCCTTTTTGTTAAGCAATATGGATGTGATATGTTTTCAACCATTCATTTACTTGTAGCATATACTCCATGGCACTTCTTGCTTCAAAATTGTTAATCACTTTATTACTTTGATCAGCAATTGAAAGTAAGATGGAATGGTTAATAAGTGAGAAAATAGGATTGTTTTTATTGTTACACATATCAAGTGTTAAATTACGGATTGTTTGTAAGTAGTGTGGATCTTGTGAAGTTGGATAAGCGCTTTTTCTTCTATTGCGTACATCGTCAGGTAAAGCTGGTTGTAGTGCTCTACGTAAAATGCCTTTTTCAATATTATCAATACTTTTTATGTTGAAAGGAACATTCCATAAATATTCAACTAATCTATAATCGCAAAACGGTACACGAACTTCAAATCCAACAGCCATACTCATACGATCTTTACGGTCAAGTAAGAAAGGAAGGAATCTTGTTAAAAATAAATAAAACATTTGACGTTGTTTCGCGGATTTTTTACTTTCGCCTTCAAGAGTAGGTACTTCAAGTATCGCTTCTTGGAATCGTGTATCAATATAGTCTTCTAGATTACATTGGTTACTTACTTCATTTAGTAGAAGAGGAGATGTATTTTTCCAATTTGTTAGCCAAGGAAACTTATCTACATATAGTAGTTCTTCTTGATGAAACCAAGGATATCCACCGAATACTTCATCAGCCGATTCGCCGGATAAAGCTACGGTCGCATCTTTTTTCATTTCGCAAAATAGTAAATATAGTGAAGTTTCCATTTCACCAGCACTCGGTAAATCTTTTGCATGAAGGGGAACGAATAAGTGATTTGCTAATTCTTCAGCATTCACAATAATATCATGATGCGCTGTCCCGACATGTTCAGAAACGCGTTTTACCCAAGGAGTGTCTAAACCAGTGCGAGCAAATGTCAGTTCGAAATCTTTTGCGCTATTTACAAAGTCAACAGAATACGTATGAAGTGTTTTATTTTCAGCAGCAAATTCTTTACCCGCAAGTGCAGTAATACCGCTAGAGTCTAATCCGCCTGATAACATACAAACGAGAGGAACATCGGCAATTAATTGTCTTTTTACTGTATCTTGTAAAATAGATAAAATATGCGAAGATGTATCTTCTATAGAGTCTGTATGGAACTTACTTTCTAAATTCCAATACTTAGTAACTACTTTTTTATGACGTGTAAATGTTATAGAATGTCCAGCACGTACTTCTTGAATATGTTTAAAGACGCCACATCCTGGAGTGCGAAATAAGCCTAATCCAAATATTTCATTTATTCCATTCGCATCAATTTCAGCAGGGACAGATGGATGCGCTAATAATGCTTTAATTTCAGAGCCGAAAATAATACTGCCATTTCTTTCTGTAAAAAAGAGTGGTTTTACACCTAAATGATCTCGTGCTAAAAACAATTGTTGCTTCTGATCATCCCATAAGGCAAAAGCGAAAATTCCGTTTAAATGTCGTACGCAGTCTTCTTTCCATTCTAAATAAGCATGTAGTAATACTTCTGTATCTGAATGGGTTTCAAATGCATGCCCACATTTTTGAAGCTGCTCTCTCAGTTCACGGAAATTATAAATTTCTCCATTATAAGTAAGAGCATACGTATAATCACCAGCACGAAATGTCTTAGGCTGTGTCCCGCCTTCTGGATCAATTACAATTAAACGCCGGTGTGCAAAGGCCGCATGAGGTGAAAACCAAAATCCTTCAGCATCCGGACCACGATGCTCAATACTATTTGCCATCTTTTTTAAAATAACATGTTGATTTGAAAGGTCTTCTTTCCAATCTACCCAACCTGTAATTCCACACATACACATCTCATCTCCTAATTTTTAAAATAGATTAATGAAATAAAATGTACACTAAATTAAAGAGTGACTATATAAATAGTGTACTACATGAATTAAATTACAGACTTGAGAAAGTTTTCTTTGAATGCATAGTTATGTGAGAAAATGGCTAAGGGAAAGTATTCCATTACATACAAAAAATAAAAAAGATGAGAGAAAAAATTTTCTCAGACGTTATATAGGGTGTAAAAGCTTTTACAAAACAATAAGGGGAATCGCTACATGAAATCAAATGAGAAAAATTTTATAAAAAGATTACAGCGGCAAAAAGAAGACGCGTTAGAATTCGTTGTCGATACATACTTACCACTCATAAAGGGGATCACGCATAAAGTTCTACTTCCCATTCAAAATGATGGACTCATAGAGGAATGTATAAACGATATATTTCTTTCCATTTGGAATAACGCAAATAAATTCCATGGAGAGCCGAGTGATTTTAAAAAGTGGATTGCAGCGATTGCGAAGTTTAAAGCAATTGATTATTACCGGAAATCGACTAAAACAGTAGAAATCATTTCAGATGAGTTTCATATCAGTACAGAAAAATCAGCAGAAGACGAATTAATCGTTATGGAAGATAGGGAAGAATTATTGAAGCTCATTAATCAATTAGAACCGCTAGATCAAAAGGTGTTCATTATGAAATATTTACTTGGTATGAAGACAGAGGAAATAGGTGACAAGTTAGGATTAACTCGGGCAGCAATTGATAATCGAGTGTACCGGGGGAAAAAGAAACTACAACAAAATGCTACGAATATTAGTTTTGGAGGTAGTGCAATATGAAAGACATTTATGAACTATTAAATGATATTGATATAGATGAAAAAGAACTAGAAGAAATTGAGGCTTCTGAAATTGAAAAGGAAAAAGTAAAACGAAATGTAAAACAATCGATACGTACGAAGAAAAAGATGACAAGTAGGAAGAAGGGTGTCGCTGCTGCATCTATTTTAGTAGGATTATCGGTTGCAACTCTTGGTATCGGTTTTCCTACATATGCTGGAGGATTGCCAATTGTAGGTGACATATTCCGATTTTTAGATAATGGTAGAACGGGGTTATATGAAAATTATAAGGAATTTTCGACTGAGTTGAATATGACAAAAGAGAGTAATGGGGTTAAGGTTACAATTAATGATGTAATTTCTGATGGCAGAACATTATCTATAACGTATTCACTGGAAAGTGAGCAGGACTTAGGGGAGGATCCTATCATATTAGGTGGATTGGATATAATGGACGCTCATGGTAGTTCAGGCAGTGGTAAAATGACTAAAGTTACTGAAAAAAAGTATGTAGGTATGGTAACAACGACGCATCATGATAGCAATAAAAAGGACAAAGTAAACTTTAGATGGAATATAGAGAGAATAGAGATGCCAGATAGGAAAAAATCAATACAAGGTAATTGGAATTTCGCGTTAACTGTAAAATCAGTGGATAGTAAAGAGAGAACAATTGGTGGGAGTTCGGAAAAAGAAGGTATAAAAGCAAATATGGAAAAGGTCGCAATATCGCCAGTTTCATTTATTCTTTATTACAATCAAGAGGTTTCTAAGGGCGCGAGGAAAGAATGGGATAGTGTAGATGTTGAATTGACGGTTAAGGATGATTTAGGGAATATTTATTCGGGTGAAGGAAATGGGGGAAGTGGCAACGATCCTTACAATATCCATTGGAGTGCCACCTTCCAAAAACTAAACGAAAATGCAACAAAGCTTATCGTTACACCTCGCGTGCACTTGCGAGTACATACACCTGAAAATCATGGTGGAGTAGAGTATGTGAATGGGAAAGAGAAGAAAATAGAAGTGCCGAAAAAAGAAGCGAAGAGCAAAGATATTGTGTTAGATGATATTGTCATTGATTTAAAGAAATAAAAGAGAGACTGTCTAAAATCATTTAGGCAGTCTTTTTTCGTTAAGAACTAGTGACGAATAGTGCATGCGGATGCTGCGTTTTATACTCATCTTTCCACGGAATGTTTAGTTGTTCCCACGATTCGCCGCTATCATTGGATTGAAAGACGCCATTGTTATTTAACGTGTAGAACGTATGTGGTTCGGCTTCGTTTGTCGCAAACATCGAAATGACTGTACCGATTGCAGATGGTAGTCCTTGTTGTACTTGCTGGAACGGAGTATCTTTCGTTTTTCGATAAATATAAGATTCATAAGGGATACGATGATGAGCGAGATCAGCACTTGGCGCAGCAGAAACGAGAATCGTATCACAATCAGCTGGATCGATAGCCATGCTGTATAAATAATGATGTTCAAGTCCTGCACTACATGAGATCCAACTGTTTCCATTGTTATAACTCTCAAGATAAGCACGATCAGGTCCGCCCATAAATCCGTCACCACATGATGCATAAAGGCGATTTGGTGCTTTAGGGTGCATAAGTAATTGATGAGCATCGATAGGAGCACCGAATTTTTTATCAATCCATGTATGCCCTTTATCGTTACTTTGAATAACAGCACCAGCTTCGATTGAAACGTGTATTGTATTAGGGTTATTTGGGTCAACTGTAATCCAGCGTACGTGATGGGTAAAAGGTCTAGGCGGAAATGCCCACGTATAAGAAGATAATAATGATTTCATATTTTTAAGTTCAGTCCACGTTTCACCACCATTTTCAGAGCGAAATAAAGCGCTCGGTTCTGTGCCGACATAAACGACACCATATCCGTTAACTTGTTCATTTGAGCTTATTGTTATGGAAGTGATAGAGGAGTGCAAAATACCATCTTCTTTAGGGAAATCAAAGTAACGATAAGAATCTCCAATTGGTCTCCATGAATCCCCACTATCGTCACTTAACCATAGACCTCGTCCAAATGTTCCGCAATATACACGATTCTTTTGAAATGGATCAACAGCGATACAGGTAGGTTGCATATTTTGTAAGTGATAAGTCGTTTCATAGTTATCATTGTGTTCTTTCACTACAACAAGTTCACGTTCCATACAGAGAAATAAACGTTTCATTTAAGTAACCTCCTTAAAAATTCTTTCATTAGTAAACAATATGAAAATAAAAAAGAAGTAGTCTTGTTTTATTTGAGAAAAAGGGATTGTTTAAAAAATAGCGAAGTGTGTATACAGAGGAAGCGGGCGTTTACAATCAGTCAATTCGGGATAAAGATGGGGAGTTTGTTTCATACTAACATACAGATATTGTACTTAAAGGAGTATAAGTATGGGACATTCGCATGATCATGGTCATTCAAAAAATAAAAAGGCGTTACTAATTGCCTTCCTACTAACAACAAGTTTTATGATTGCAGAAGTTGTTGGTGGATTTGTAACAAATAGCTTAGCACTACTATCTGACGCGGGGCATATGCTAAGTGATGCAGTATCTTTAGCTTTAAGTTTACTTGCGTTTAAACTCGGAGAAAAAACAGCAACAACTGCGAAAACATACGGGTATAAGCGAGTCGAAATGTTAGCAGCATTATGTAACGGTGTCGTTCTTATTGTCATTTCGGTATACATTTTTATTGAAGCAATCCGTCGTTTTAAAGAACCAGTTGAGATTGCTAGTAATGGGATGCTCATTATTGCAGTCCTTGGTCTGCTTATTAATATTTTATCAGCTTGGATATTAATGAGAGGCGGAGATGTGAAAGGTAATTTGAATTTAAGAAGTGCTTTCCTGCACGTACTAGGCGATCTATTGGGTTCCGTCGGAGCGATTATTGCTGCGTTACTTATTAAATTTTTCGGATGGACTGCTGCAGATGCGATTGCTAGTATTCTTGTGTCTATTTTAGTCATTATTAGTGGATGGCGTGTAACACGTGATACGGTTCATATATTAATGGAAGGTGCACCACAGCACATAAATGTTGAAGAGGTAAAAAGTACGTTATTAAATATTCCGATTGTCAAAGAAGTTCATGATTTGCACATATGGTCTGTCACATCAGATTTTCAAGTATTAACATGTCATCTTATTATTAAAGGGAATGAAACGCAAAGTGTATTAAAAGAGGCTACGTATGTATTAAAGGAGAAATTTCATGTAGAACATGTCACCATTCAAGTAGAAATAGATGGTGAATTTAATCATGATGAGACAACTTGCAAAGTATGAAAGAAAAAGGATAAGAAAAAGTGTCATAACATTTTTCGCACGGCATACATATATATAATGTGGCCACAAGTACTTTGCAAGGTAAATATTTCATGAAATTACTTTACTTATAAAGAGTCATCTTTTATAATCAAAAGTGGTAATTGATAGAGATTATCATTTTCAATGATCGTAGAAAGGAGTTTTTTAAAAGATGAGTAGTCAACTCCGTTTTGCTGTTGAAAATCGTAAGAGGCATTTAATTGATGAGTTAATTGGAGCAGGTGTGTTTAAGATTCGCGACCGACAATTATACGAGCTGTCTTTAGAGGAATTGGAAAAAGAGTACGAAGATATGGAAGATTATGCGAATATTCAGGCGTAGCTATATAGATTAGTAAAAAGAGAGCTGGTTACGATTTTGTGTAACCAGCTCTCTTTTTATTTCGTAGAAATTATTTTTTGTATTTCTTTCATGGGACGGAGCCAGTTTTGGGTCATTATTTGTTCCATTTGTTTTTCGTCCTGCTTCTGTAATGCTTGAATGATAGAGTGATGTTCTTCAATAGATTGACTTGCTGGAACAAAGTTTTGGAAAAACAAATATTCAAGACGTAAAACGTGAAGTTGCATATTTTCTAGAAAGGGTTCAATATATTGGTTTTTAGCAATAGAAGAAATTGTATTGTGGAATTGTATATCTAATTCTAAAGCTTGTTTTGCGTTTTTTTTCTCTATAGATTGCTGAAAATGCTCATTTATTTCAGAAAGTAGTTGAATATCAGCGTTTGTAATGTTTTGAAGAGCTTGCTTTCCTATAATAGAGTGAAGACCAGCCATCGTTTCATAAATGATAGATACGTCGTCTAACTTAATAGGAGCAATTTTCGTTTTTTGCCCTGGTACCATTTCCACTAATCCAGAAAGCTCTAATATTTGAAGTGCTTCTCTTACAGGTGTTCTGCTTACTCCTAGTGCCTCAGCCAATTCCCCATTATTAATTTTTTCATTGGGCTTCAGTACACCTTCAATAATCCAATTTTGTAGTTGATTTAAAACGAGTGATTTTGCTGAAACTCTTCCTGGTTTTTTATAATTTTGAGGGACAGGCATAGTGAATTCAATCCTTTCATTGTATATTTTCCTTTTTTGCATGAACAAGCTTTAATTTTTGTTTCCCTTCATCCGGCTTTTGGCTTAAGATGAGCACCATTACAATGACACAAAAAGCGCCTAATAACTGAAAAGATTGAAATGGCACGTGTAATATAAGTACAGAAGAAATAATAGCTGCGAGTGGCTCTGTGCAACCAAATAATGTTGTTTCTTTCGGAGTCAGGTATCGTATGCTGTCTAAGTATAAATAAAAGGCAATAAGTGTCCCGAAAATGACGACAAATGTGATGAGCGGTAGGGTACTTAGTTTTACATATTTCATAGTTGATAATAAAATGAATTCGTTTGTAGAAATAAAGTGTACAATCGTTACACCAATACCCCCAATAATCATGCCCCATCCAACGATAACGGAAGAAGACCATTTTTCTAACAATTCCTTTGAATATAAACTATAAAAAGCGAGAGATAATCCAGATAAAATCCCCCAAATAATAGCTGGTGTAGAAACAGCCAAGTTATGAACAGACCCGTTTGTTAGTAAGAGAAAAGTGCCTACTAATGAAAGGGTAATTGAAATGAAATCAATTTTTGATAGACGAACGTTCCATTTGAAAAGTAAGTATACAGTGATGAATATAGGAGCTAAATATTGTAATAATGTTGCGACGGCAGCATTTCCTTCTTTAATTGAAGCGAAATACGTATACTGTACAGCAAGCATACCGAATAGACCAAACAAAATCATTTTAATAGCATCAGATTTTTGTTTCCAAATGCTAAATATCTCTTTTTTTCTCGTTCCGAATGAGGAAATAATGAGCAAAATAATTCCAGATATAAGTAAACGGATCGTAACTAACCATTCGGTTGAAACATTGTCATATTGAAAAAGTTGTTGTGCAGCTGTACCAGACAAGCCCCATAAACAAGCACCGATTATGACCATTATAATTCCTTTTAATCGATTTGAATCCATATGATCTAAAATTCTCCTTTCTAAAAATACAAATTGAATACAATATGCAATATATCACAGAATGACTCATTAATAAACTGAAATTTCTAATTTGTTTTTTATGTATAGTAAAATATTGTAGAGGAGGGGGAGTATATGTTAGCTGGATTTTTAGTTTGTTTATTTGTAGGGTTACTTATCATTTTTTTAGGGTATCAAATACATGTGAAAAAGAGGTTGTTTTTGTTAGCAGGATATCAAGAAGAAACGTTTGTTGGAGATAAAAATAAATTAGCGAAGCTTTCAGGAGCATTTTCTTATATAGTTGGAGTTGCTACTATAATATTACCGCTTGGATTGGAAGAAATAGGTAATTTAGTTGGTATCGTATATGCTATATTAATTGTTTTAGGTACAATTGTATTCATAATTAAAGCAAACTTATTAAATAAGAGTACTATAAAGTAAAAAGGCTTCATTCTACTGAAGCCTTTTATTAATTGTTATGAAGTATAAGTAAAAGCCGGGATAGGATCAATAAATGTATTCCAGTTTTGTTGCATTTCTTTTTCTGTTAATAGACAATCATCTAATGATTGTTCAATTAACGAACGGTTCATATCAATTCCAATAAATACGAGTTCGGTTATTCGATCTCCATATTGTTTATCCCAGTTTTTCAATACTTCTGGTTCTTCTGTAATCATTTGATTTCTTTCAGTTTCAGGTAATGCCGCTATCCACTCACCGGCTCCTTGAATTGTAATAGAGGAACCTGCTTGAGATAGAAGCCCTATCATATTATTACGAGATGCCAGCCAGAAGAATCCTTTCGCTCTTACAACATCTAAAGGCCATCTTTCTAGCCAATTCATAAGGCGCTCGGGATGGAAAGGATATTTGCGGCGGTAAACAAAGGAATTGATACCGTATTCTTCCGTTTCCGGTGTATGATGGTCACTATTTAATTCTTGTATCCAGCCGGCCGATTGACTGGCTTCTTCATAATTAAATAGATTTGTGTTTAAAATTTCTTGTAATGGTACTTTGCTAAACGAAGATTCAAGAACTTTTGCATTAGGATTTAATTTTTTTAGTAAATGATGAAGCTCTATCACATCTTCTTTTTCTAGCAAATCTATCTTATTAAGAATAATTACGTTTGCAAATTCAATTTGATCTATTAATAAATCAATAACTTCTCGGGTATCATTCTCATCGATTGCTTGTTTTCGGTCTAATAAACTTTCTCCATCTGCAAAATCATCCCAAAATCTATTTGCATCTACAACTGTAACCATCGTATCGAGGCGACAATTTTTCGTTAAATCAATGTTAAGGACTTCGTCTGTATAAGTAAACGTTTGAGCAACTGGAATAGGCTCACTTATACCAGAAGATTCAATAATAATATAGTCAATATCACCATTTTCCACAAGACGATTCACTTCTATCATTAAATCTTCTCGTAGTGTACAACAAATACAGCCATTGTGAATCTCTACTAGTTTTTCCTCCGTACGTGAAAAACCACCCTTTTTTATAAGAGATGCATCAATGTTTACTTCGCTCATATCATTAACGATAACAGCTACTTTTAAGTTATTCTTATTAGTCAAAATGTGATGTAGTAAGGTAGTTTTTCCAGATCCTAAAAAACCACTTAATACAGTGATAGGTACTTTTTTCATGAAATGATCTCTCCTTTAAATCGTAATGATTACGTTTTATATTAAACGATAAGAAAAGAAAAATCAATAATAAATCATAATGATTACGATTTAAGAATAGAAATAGACTATAAAATTTGTGCTGTAGTATGAAGCATTTGGACAAGCACATGTTTACATGTAAATAAAATGGAGGCGAGAAGCTTGGTCTTTAATAGAGTTTCAAAAGAATTAGTAGGCATAGCTCTTATCGCTATGTTTCTCTTTTTATTATTTTTTGTAGATTTTACAAGTCTAGTAAATTTGCACACAAATATACCGCAGGAATGGCTGAATGTGAATACGGTATTTTTAAGTATCATTTTTGAAGCAATACCTTTTATTTTATTAGGGGTAATTGTTTCTTCATGTATTCAAGTGTTTGTGACGGAAGATATGATTCAAAAAGTAATGCCGAAATCTCCAATTGTTGCAATGATTCCAGCAGTATTTGTGGGAGTTCTTTTTCCAATGTGTGAATGTGTCATTATACCAATTGTAAGAAGGCTCATTCAAAAGGGGCTACCACTTCATGTAGGCATTGTTATTTTATTGAGTGCACCCATTATGAATCCAGTTGTTCTTTTATCTACTGTATATGCGTTTCCAAAAAATGATTACGTTGTATATGCACGCTTTGGGATAACAATTCTAGTTGCTCTATTCATAGGTCTAATTGTGTATTATTGCTATCGCGAAAGAAATGTTTTAAAAGACGTAGAGGTTTCAGTTCAAATAAGCAAAAAAAAGAGTTGGAAAGATGTTATGAATCACACTGTAGATGAGTTTTTTGATACTGGTAAGTATTTATTGATTGGTGCTTTTTTAGCAAGTGTATTTCAAACGTTTTTTGATCGGAATGTACTGGATGCAGTAGCACATAACGAAGTAATTGCTCCCATTATTATGATGGGGTTTGGTTATGTTTTATCAATTTGCTCTGCAGCCGATGCTTTTATAGCTGCGTCTTTTGGACATGTTTTCTCGATAAAGGCACTTCTCGCATTTCTTGTGTTTGGGCCTATGCTTGATATGAAAAATACGTTAATGCTATTTGCGTATTTTCAAAAGAGATTTGTATTCTTTTTGATGGGAATTGTCATTGTATCTGTGTATACCATCGTGCAAATCATAATGTTATAGGAGGTGAGAAAGAATGGAGAAAGAATGGAGAAAGAGGAGCAGAAGGCATATCATCGCTATATTCGTGGCATTATTTTAATTGGTTTAGCAATGCTCTTATTTAAACTACTTGTAACAGGGAATATTTATAATTTTATCGCTCCAAAAATGATCAAATTTACGTATATAGCTTTTGTAGTAATTTTAATTTTTGGTATTGTACAAGTTTGGGGAGATGGAAGAGAAAAACAGCATGATTGCAATTGTTGTAAACATCATACAACATCAAAATCAGGGATAAAAAGTTTCTTTGTATATGTTTTATTTGTTGTTCCGATAGTTAGTGCTTTTCTCTTTGGAAGTGTAACAATTGATGGAAGTTTAGGAGGAAAAAGGGGTATGAATCAAAGTGTACAGGCGAGAAGTCTGGAAAGAAACGAAAAAGAGGGGAAACAGGTTAAGTTTGATGAGCGAGAAGTATCAGTTGATTCAGAAGAAACATCAAATTTAGCAACGACTTATAAAACGGAAGAGCAAGTAGTAAAAAGTATGTTAGGACAGCGTAAACTACAAGTAAAGGATAAGGATTATGTTCAAACAATGAATGTAATTGGTCAAAATGTTAATTGGTTTAAAGGGAAAGAAATTACATTCTTAGGGTTTATATATAAGGATAAAGATGTGACGGGGAATAAAGCAGTAGTGGCTCGATATGGCATAACTTGTTGTATTGCGGATGCATCAGTCTGGGGGATGATTGTTACCGGGAAAAATATTGAAAAAATTCCAGAAGAAACATGGGTAAAAATAACAGGATTATTAGATGAAACGACATATAAAGGAACAGTCTTTCCACTTGTAAAAGTAAACAAAATCGAAAAAATTAATAAGCCAACTGACCCATATGTATATGATGCTTTACCTCAATAGAAAAGAATAAATTCTTCATATTTTCATGAAATAGAATCATAATCAAGGCGATAAAAAAATAAAGATAAGAGTAATTTGGTTTGTTAAAAATATGTGCAGAAGGAGTTATGCGATGAACTGGGTTACTCATAAACCATCATTTGAATTTGAAACATTTAGTCCTATTATTCGGTCACAATCTGCGTGGAGTGGACATTTAGATTTTGCATATGACTTAGTACGATTTGAAAAACCAGAAACTTTAGTTGAGTTAGGTACACATTTAGGAGCTTCCTTTTTTAGTTTTTGTCAGGGAGTAAAAGATGGAGGGTTATCGACTAAATGCTTTGCAGTAGATACTTGGGCTGGAGATGGGCATACAGGTCCATATGGAGAAGGGGTTTTTCAAATAGTAGAAAAAGTAGTGAGCGATAACTACCTTAATATAGGAAATTTAATTCGATCTACTTTTGATGATGCTGTAGACCGGTTTCAAGATGAAACGATAAATCTTTTGCATATTGATGGCTATCATACGTATGAAGCTGTTTCTCACGATTATAATACATGGCTACCGAAAGTCGCGAAAAACGGTATTGTATTATTTCATGATATTGAAGTTAGAAGTAGTGATTTCGGCGTATATAAGTTTTGGGATGAGGTAAAAGCGAAGTACCCTCATTTTCAATTTGCGCATTCATATGGACTGGGAGTGTTATTTCCGAAGGGTTGTAGTGATAAGTTTGAGGAAATACTTAAAAATAAAGAAGAAATACAAAATATGTATAAATAAAGATAGGGCATACATCATTTTTATGATGTGTGCCCTATTTTTTATGTAGAAAATAATGGTGTGAATTAAAAAGCGAAGATAGTTGTAAAAAGTTTTATTGCAGCAAATATTAAAAAAGTTAGTATGGGATTTTTCTTTGTAAATAAAGTGAAGCTTTAATACGTTCATATCAATTTGGAATTTTACAGTATTTAATTTCTTACCTAAGTGCTTTGCACTTACTGAATTTTGAGACGGGGGTCTTATTGGCCGAAAATATCGGGATAAATAAAAATACAACATTTTTTATATTTTTCATTGCGAAAAACGTAATCTACTTTTACAATAGAAAGGGTTGTGAATATATTATACTGGAAAAATAAATCGAAATAATATGAAAATTTTGTTTTGTCTTCGCTAATTGTATATTACATACATGTAAGACGACATACGTCATGTTATCGACTTGTAAGGAGAGAAAAAAATGAAAAGTGTAAGATTACCATCGATGCTAGAAATCATAGTTCTTTTATTACTATTTCTTGCTGTTGTCTTTTCCTTCCAAACGATTTTTGATCTCCCAATTCAATTAGCGCTATTTATTTCATGGTTTTTAGTAATTGCGCTTGGATTAAGATTAGGATTTCGTTATCAAGAATTGCAAGATGCAATTACGAAAGGGATTTCTAACGGATTAGAAGCGATACTGATTTTAGTTGCAGTAGGTGCTTTAATTGGAACATGGATTGCTGGTGGGGTAGTACCAACATTAATCTATTATGGATTAGAATTTATTCACCCTAGCATATTCCTATTAGCAACATTAATTATTTGTTCTATAACTTCTATCGCAACAGGAACGTCTTGGGGAACAGTGGGAACAGCAGGTATTGCTATGATGGCGATTGGTGAAGGACTTGGTTTACCACTTCCGCTTGTTGCTGGTGCAGTTCTTTCAGGAGCTTATTTCGGCGACAAATTATCACCACTTTCTGATAGCACAGTTCTTGCAGCTTCTATGGCGAAAGTAGATGTTATTGCTCACGTTCGAGCTATGCTCGTATTAGATGTTCCAGCTTATATTATTACTAGTATTATGTTTACTGTAGCTGGTTGGATGTATGGCGGCGATAATGTAGATTTGAATCGAGTAGAATTTTTAAAAGAAGCTTTATTAAAGCAATTTGATATTAAAATATGGATGCTTGTTCCGGCGGTCATTGTTATCGTTCTATTAGCGATGAAGAAACCGTCTATGCCAACAATTGCAATGGGAGCTTTAATTGGTGCAATTTGGGCAACCCTTTTCCAAGGGATGAACTTTGGAGAGGCGATTGGAACAGCTTATAACGGATTCTCAATTCAATCTGGTGTTGAGTTTGTTGACAAGTTATTAAACCGTGGTGGAATTAACGGCATGCTTGGCTCAGTAGCCGTTATTATTTTCGGTTTAGGATTTGGTGGATTACTTGAAAAACTAGGTGTTTTAAAAGTAATCGTATCAAAATTTGAGAAGAAATTAAATTCTGCAGGTAATGTAACATTGTCTACATTAATCGTGGCATTCTTAGCTAATATATTTGGTTGTGCGATGTATGTATCACTAATTTTAACACCAAAAATTATGGAAGATAGCTATGATAAATTAAAAATAGACCGTCGTGTATTAGCGCGTAACTCAGAAGTAGGTGGAACGTTAACTTCAGGTATGGTTCCATGGTCTGATAATGGTATTTTTATGGCTGGTATTTTAGGTGTAGCAACGTTCTCATACGTTCCGTTTATGTGGTTAAGCTTCGTATCGTTAATTTTAGCAGTTATTTACGGATATACAGGCAAATTCATCTGGTATGTAGATGATGCAGATAAAGGAAAGCAAGCATCATAAAATAAAAATCACCTTCTACAATATGTAGAAGGTGATTTTTTTATTTTTTAATAGCATTTGCTGAAGTTATTTCATTCTCATATTTAGCAATTTTTTGTTGTATCTTTTTTAAGTTTTTTTCAGTGTCTTGAATGAGCTGTAAGACATTGGTCTCCTGTTGTTTCATTAATTCTAACCTTTGAAGGATGGTAGATTCTCCTTCCATAGACCAGTCGATAAATTGTTTTATTTTTTGAATTGGCATACCAGTGTTTTTTAAACACAAAATCATCTCTAAATATTTCAGTGCTTCTTCATCAAAAACTCGATCTCCTTTTTCGTTTCTTTGCAGAAAAGGAAACAGTCCTTGTTTATCGTAATAACGTATTTGAGAAATAGTTAAGTGTTGCATTTTGGCGACTTGCCCAATTGTATAATACATATCATTCATCCTTTTATTACCAAGGTATAATGCCATCTTTGTTAAGTATTTTACCATTATAGTTTGTTTCACTTAATGCATATTTAATAATAATTTTAGCACTTTCAGTGGTTGTATGGCCACCGGGGGAATTTCCATTAAGATCCGTAGTTGTAAAACCAGGAGTTACCCCAAATACTTCTGGACCGTTAGTGGCAAATTCTTTACTAAAAGCTAATGTTAAAGCATTAATAGCTGTTTTTGAAGAATTATATCCTAGTGTATTAATTGGATGTGTTTCACCATTAGCAAACATTGTTAGTGAGGCCATGTCAGTTGTTACATTTATTATTTTACTGTTGCTTGAATTCTTTAATAATGGCAAAAAGGCTTGCATCATTTGGAAAGTTCCAAAAAAATTAACTTCAAATCCTTGGCGTAAAGTTTCAATATTTAATTCACTAGGTAGCATATTGAAGTCTAGCGCTATGCCTGCATTATTAATTAATAAATGTAAGTGATCAGTCGTTTCGTAAATTTTCTTTGTTGCTTCTTGAATGGATTGTGAATTTGAAATATCTACTTGAATATAGGAAACGTTTGAAACATTTAAAGATTCTACGGCTTGTTGTCCAAGTTGTTCATTACGAGCACCTAAAAATACGTGATAATCTTTTTCTGCTAATTGACGAACAAGTTCATATCCAATTCCTTTATTCGCACCTGTTATAAAAGCATATTTTTTCATATTGAATTCCTCCAGTAATGTTATAGTAGGTTACAATGGAAAGGATACAGCCTAAACTTAAGTTTAGGTCAAGAGGAATTTTTTTAAATAAATATAGAATATCTATATATAAGAGTGAGAATTCTTATCATTTAAGAGAAAGTCTGTTATTATAAGAGATGTAGGTATTATATTTTCAAGGGGATGAAAACATGGAGTACAGAATTGAAAGAGATACATTAGGAGAAATAAAAGTTCCAGCTGATAAATTATGGGCAGCACAAACACAACGTAGTAAAGAAAACTTTCCAATTGGAACAGAGCAAATGCCGCTTGAAATTGTAAAAGCATTTGCAATTTTAAAGAAGAGTGCAGCGCTTAGCAATCAAAAATTAGGAAAGCTATCAGAAGAAAAAGCAGAAGCAATTGTAGAAGCTGCGGATGAAGTGATTGCAGGGAAATGGAATGAACATTTTCCGCTTGTCGTATGGCAAACAGGTAGTGGTACACAGTCAAACATGAATGTGAATGAAGTAATTGCAAATCGTGGGAATCAAATTTTGAAAGAGAAGGGATCTGACGTACATATTCATCCGAATGATGATGTGAACATGTCACAAAGTTCAAATGATACATTTCCAACGGCGCTTCATGTAGCTTGTGTAATCGCAGTAGAAAATCACGTATTACCAGCAATTACGAAATTAAAAGAAACTTTAGCAGAAAAAGTAACTGCATTTGAACATATTATAAAAATTGGTCGTACACATTTACAAGATGCAACGCCGTTAACTTTAGGGCAAGAAATTAGCGGATGGCACCGTATGCTTGAAAAAACAGAGCGTATGATTGCAGAGAGCAATACATATATGAAAGAGTTAGCAATTGGTGGAACTGCGGTTGGAACAGGTATTAATGCTCATCCTAAATTTGGTGAGATGGTATCAGAGGAAATTAGTCAATTTACAGGTAAACAATTTGTTTCTGCACCAAATAAGTTCCATGCATTAACGAGCCATGATGAAGTTGTATATACTCACGGTGCATTAAAAGCATTAGCTGCGGATCTAATGAAGATCGCTAACGATGTACGTTGGCTTGCAAGTGGTCCACGTAGTGGTCTTGGAGAAATTATTATTCCAGCAAATGAACCGGGAAGCTCTATTATGCCAGGTAAAGTAAATCCAACGCAAAGTGAAGCGTTAACGATGGTTGTAGCGCAAGTAATGGGGAATGATGCAACAATCGGATTTGCTGCGAGCCAAGGTAACTTTGAGTTAAATGTATTTAAACCTGTTATTGCTTATAACTTCTTACAATCAGCTCACTTATTAGCGGATGCAATTGTTTCGTTTAATGACAATTGTGCAGTTGGTATTGAAGCAGATGAAGAAGTAATTAATGAAAATGTGAATCGCTCACTAATGCTTGTAACAGCGCTAAACCCACATATCGGATATGAAAATGCAGCGAAAATTGCGAAGCATGCTCATAAAGAAGGATTAACTTTAAAAGAAGCAGCATTGCAATCTGGGCTACTAACAGAAGAGCAATTTGATGAAATTGTAGATCCAAAGAAAATGATTGCTCCAAAAGAGTAATAGAAAAAGCCAGGGTTCTTAGTATAGAATCTTGGCTTTTTTGATGTTCATTTTTATGTTTCATCTACTTGCAATACTACAAGCTTCAAAATATATTATTTGTTAGCAGGCGTATTCATTACTTTCATCTGTGGGCAGTTCTCTTTTAAGAGTGAAATGAATTTTTCTTCTTCTAGTGGTATGAAAGTGGTCACTGAGTCAAATAAATTGTAATGGATTTCTAATTGTTGTCTAGTCCATTTTTTTGAATGAAGTTTTTTACCAGAGTATTTAACGTGACGAATATCTTCAAATGGAATTTCAGTATGAAAAATGAAACCGTGTTTTACAACAAGAGATGATTCCGTTACGTTGTAGTGAGAGAAATAGAATGAAGAAAGATTCACGATATTTAGCAGCATCATGAGAGTGAAAAAAATAGAATTTTCATTTTGGAAGAATAACGAAACGAAAAAAATAATTATAAATAATGTAATGAAAATGACGTGGAATGGATTTTTTTTCGCTTTAAATTTCAAGTTAGTCACCTCGGTATACTTGTTCTTTAACTAAATTAAATCATAACATTGTGATAAAACGTGTGAATATGCAGAATTGCATATTCACACGTTTTATTATTCATGTAAAATTTCTTGATGGGATAAATTCAAAAGAAGTTTTGTAATAGTGGAGTGGCATAAAGTGACTTACAAGAATAGAAAGATAGCGTTAGTCATAATTAGTTGTATGATGATTATGAGTAGTTGTGCTAATAAATTTGTTGACGATAGAAATCGAAAGCATACATTTGTACAAGCAAGTAAGGTTTTAGTAGAGACTGTAAATAGAATATATAAAAAGTAAAGGATGTTTTCTTATACGAAAGCATCTTTTTTGTAGTTAAAATTGAATACTGAAGTTTTGTAATGAGTGAATACCAGTTCCATATTCACTAATCGCATATGCGTTCTGTGCCATTTACTTAACGGTAAACCAAGGGTCTTGAAGAATATTCATGTTCTATTTTACATCCTATAAAATGAATTTGTATAAACATATTCGCTTTTCGTTGTATTAAATCCTTTCGATAGATGTTTTTATAAAAGTTTATAAAATGGGCAAACGAAACGTTGAAATGTTTGTTTGTGTTGTGATAAGATGATGAAGTAATAATAAACGATATAGCGATTTGTTTGGTTTTTAAACAAACATTTTGAAGGAGTGTTTAGTATGAGCGATATTTCAGAGAAGTTTTGGGATGCGTCAATAGAGGAATTAAAGAAAGGGTATGTGTTTAATGAAGAAAAAGAGGGGTACATTTGCTTAGCTTGTGGTGAAACATTTATTAAAGGTGTTATTTATCAAGATAATCAAGTTTTGTATGAAGCAGAGAAGTTCGTCCAATTGCATATTCAAAATGAGCATACGTCTATGTTTGATTATTTGCTAAATATGGATAAGAAATTTACTGGATTAACGGATTTACAAAAGAAAATGGTTCAGTTTTTCTATATGGGACTGAATGATAAAGAAATTGTAAAAGAGTTGGATGGCGGAAGTACATCAACAATTCGTAATCATCGATTTACACTGCGAGAGAAAATGAAGCAAGCAAAAGTATTTTTAGCGCTAATGGAATTATCAGAAGAAAAATCAAAAGTACAAACCAAATTTGTACCAATTCATAGAACAGCAACGATGGTGGATGATCGATACAATATTACGGAAGAAGAAAATGATGAAGTATTAAAAGCTCATTTTACAGAAGGGTTAGATGGACCTCTCTCTAAATTTCCGAAGAAACAAAAGCGTAAATTAATTATATTGCGTCATTTAGTGAAGAAGTTTGATAGTAATAAAAAGTATACTGAAAAAGAAGTAAATACAGTGATAGAAAATGTATACCCTGATTTCGTAACGTTAAGAAGATATTTAATCGAATATGGATTTTTAGATCGAACAGCCGATGGAAGTCAATATTGGGTGAAGTTATAATCATATGAAAAGAAAATGAATAGAAGCACAGTATTATAACAACTATACAAAGAGATAGATATTGAAAATAGATTTTTAAGAAAAGGAGAAATGAAATTTGAAACCACCTGCAGATAACAATAAAGAAGGTGCGGAGTCACATAAGTTGGAAAGTGAGAGTAAACCAATTTGGAAATCGATGTCGATGTTTTTAGTACCGTTATTATTAAGTAATGTACTACAATCAGTTGGACAATTATTTGGTATGGTAGTAGTAGGAAGATGGCTTGGAGTTAATGATTTAGCGGCCATATCAGCATTCTTCCCATTATTTTTCTTGCTCGTTTCATTTGTAATTGGTATCGGTTCAGGGAGCTCTATTTTAATTGGTCAGGCGTTTGGTGCTAAAAACGAAGATCGTTTAAAAGCTATCGTTGGTACGACGCTGACATTTACCTTTATTATTGGAGTTGTGTTGGCGATAATAGGAAGTATTTTTGCGATGGATATTATGCGCCTAATGGGAACGCCAGAAAATATTATTGAAATAAGTGTACATTATGCACGGATTTTATTTATATCGATGCCAGTATTATTTTTATATTTCGCATATACAACATTTATGAGAGGTACAGGAGATTCTAAAACGCCATTTTACTTTTTAATTGTAAGTACAGCACTAAATATGATTTTATTACCAGTTCTTATTTTTGGATGGTTAGGAGCTCCGAAATTAGATGTGTATGGAGCAGCCTATGCATCTGTTATATCTACAGTTATTACGTTTATTGTCTTGCTTGTGTATTTAAAGAAGAAAAATCACCCATTACAACTAGATGGCACGGTTAGAAAATACCTTCGAATGGATGGGGAGTTATTAAAGCTATTGCTAAGGCTCGGTATACCGGCAAGTATAAATATGATATTAGTTTCATTATCTGAGATTGCCGTAATCGCATTTGTAAATCGTTACGGTTCGGATGCAACAGCTGCTTACGGCGTTGTGAATCAAGTTGCAAGTTATGTACAAATGCCAGCAGTTAGCCTTGGTATTACAGTTTCTATTTTTGCAGCACAATCAATTGGGGCGAATCAATTTGATCGATTGCAGAAAGTTGTGAAGGCCGGAATTATTATGAACTACGTCATCGGTGGTGTGTTAATATCTCTTATTTATTTATTCTCAAGAGACATTTTATCACTATTTTTAACGAGTCAAACTACAATTGAAATTGCTCATAGCTTAGTTATGATTACGTTATGGAGTTATTTAATTTTCGGTCATGCACAAATTATTAGTGCGACAATGCGAGCGAGCGGTACAGTACTTTGGCCAACTGTTATTGGAGTTGTTTCAATTTGGCTTGTAGAAGTACCCGTAGCATATTATCTTTCTTACCATACAAGTCTTGGAATAGAAGGCATTTGGATCGGGTATCCAGCAGCATTTATTGTCAGCTTACTATTGCAGTATGCATATTATAAGCTTTCATGGCAAAAGAAACGAATTACACGATTAGTTAGTTAAATAGAAAAATGTCCCTAAGTTATTAGACTTAGGGACATTTTTTCGTAAGTGCAGGTTTACAAATAGCTTTTTAAAGTTATATCAAAATGTTGTCTAATGAGTGTTTTATCACTCATATAAAACTCCCACGCTTTTTCCGGTTCACCGATAATCTCAAAGGATTCCTCTGTAATATATAAAGCGCAATTATCCTCCAGTGCAATTCCTTCTATATTCCCTTGATGATTTTGTAAAAAGGAATGGAAGGCGTTCATTCTGTTTAATTGATTATAATGTGGACAAAATCTTTTATTAACAATACCCCATCCGTTACTCTCTATGTAACCAGAACCTTCATAATCTGATCGGATACTAGACGTGAACCAACACATAGCACCAGCGCTATAACCAGCAATAAGTGTTCCTTGTTGCAGAGCCAATAATAATTTTTCATCAAGTCTATGTTCTTTCCATTGCGTAAGCATGTGAATATAGTTTCCGCCACCTAGATAAATTAAATCGGCTGAATGAATCATCTCCTCTATTTCATACTTAGAAGGTGAATCTGTTGTAATGCGTAAAATTTGTACTTCACAATGTAATTGTTTTTCAAACGTGTCTAAAAATAATTTTATATAGCTTTCATCATCATGACTAGCCGTTGGAATAAACAATACTTTTGGATACTGTTTATTTGTTAATTCTATAAGGCGTTCATTAATAGGCAAGTGATTTGAATCTTGTAAATCACCGCCACCAATGACAGCTAATTTCATAGTAAAGCACCACCTAATCATTTTTGTTATATAAAAATTCGATAGAAGAGAGTTACATTCCTTCCGTAATGTAATCAATAATTAGAAAATGTAGCTTAAGTATATCGGAATAGTAAAGAAACTACCGACTATATATACCAATACATTAGAAACCATTCATTGATATATAATATTTCATACTAATGTTTCAAAAAATGGAAAAAATATGTTTAAATAGATGTAATGAAGCATTCATTCATATTGAATTTATACTTATATTTTAAAAGGGTATCGGAAATAATAGCGATTTTCTAAAACAGTTTTTACTTTTAATAGGAAGTTGTATTACAATATGGTAAAATTATTTCAATATATTTGTTTAATATGAAATACAAAGAAGGAGCGTGAAAAAAGTGGATTTTCGATTTGAATTTACAACGAAGCTGAAAGAATACTTAGACGATGAGAAGGATGAAAAAATAATAAAAGATGGACATAGAGATGTAATTTTTCACTATTTATATGCGTTAGAGACTGAAATTGGCGTTGTTAAAAATCCTAATTTTACTTTTTTTGCATCAGGAAGACGTTCACATATAGTGTTAGAAAACGTTGAATTTAAAACAGAAGTAAATGTAAAAAGTAATATAATTGAAATTACAAAAATAGTGGATAATGTAGTTATTCCGTTAGATACTATCGTAGCGAAAGATCGGGAATTATTTGCACTTGGACGTAATGAAAAGTTTAGTGTACAAATATTAGAGCAGTATCTCTTTGATACATTTGGAGATAAGTTAGGCTTATAATGAATAGAATGATGTACGTATTTATAGGTAGTGAATTTTAGTTTGTATTACTTGCGTTTGACCTCTCATTTAATTTGTACTACAATTCGTAGTGTGAAAGGAGTCATACGATGTTTACGCAAAACTATAGGTTAAATGAGCAAGGATTAAATCATTTCTTTGGACCGCTTGAAGCGAAGATTATGGAGATTATTTGGTCTACTGAAGGTATTACTATTAAAGAAGTCCAGCAGAAATTAAGTGAAGAATCGCCTGTGAATTTTAATACTGTTATGACAGTTATGAACAGGTTAGTAGAGAAATTACACTTAGAAAAACAGACTGTGAAAAGAAGTGGCATATATCGTGCTATACAAACGAAAGAAGAATTCTTATCCAATCAAACGAAGAAAATGACACAGGAATTAGTGGGGGAATTTGGAGATTTAGTTATAACACATATGATAGATGAGTTAGAGCAGGCTGATCCGAATTTAATAAAAAAATTAGAAGACAAATTGAATCAGTTAAAAAAAGAGGATCGATGAAATGAAATGGCAAATGCGTAAAATCGTATTGTTAGCGCTCATTGTTAGTACCCTCTTTTTCAGCTTGTTATTGTATTATGTTACATATCCATTTCTCTTTCAAAATAAGGCATTCTTCCTTTCAAAGTTTTGCTTGTTTCAGTTAGAAAAACATATGAAAGAACTATCAATGGTTCGTATTATAATAGCGGGGTTATTATTAATTACTGTATTGATTGTGTGTAAAAGAATTTGGCGGCAATTTTTCTATAGTAAAAAAGTACAAAAAGTACTTATCCCATTTATTAGAAAAGGGAAACAAATATATATACTGCCGACTGCGGAAGTTGCAGCGTTTACAATTGGATTATTCCGTCCGAAAGTTGTCATGTCGGAAGGTTTGCTTCAGACGTTTTCAGATGAAGAGATTGATGCGATTATTTTCCATGAAGAATATCATCAAAATAATTGGGATCCGCTAAAATTATTTTGTTTTACGTTATTAGCAGAAGGAATGATGTACATCCCGATATTAAAAGAATTGTTACAACGATATCATACGTATCAAGAGTTAGCAGCAGATAAATATGCGATGCAAAAAATGGAATCTTCATTTGAGTTAGGTAGCGCGTTATTAAAATTAATTAAAATAAAGACAATGGAAAATCGATGTGTTACAGCTTCATTTGCAAAAACAGCAATAAATTTACGAATCGAGCAAGTGTTAAATGAAAAGGTTGCTAAGCTTACTATTCCGTTACATACGAACTCGGTATATGTAACAGTAGGGTTATTCTGGGTGTCGATTGTACTTATTGTCGGAGAGTGCATATAGCCTCTTTTTTTTAGGGTAAACACTACTCTATGTAGTGTGGATAGAGTGTTGTCATTTATATCATTATACTTTTTATCGCTATATATATCTTATTTATCATATATTACAGGTATTTTATTGTATACAAATCAAATGACGAAAATTACAGCATTCTTTATTCGTCTATTCGGTGGATTTACAGGTTTTTAAAAATGAGGAGGAAGAAAAGTGAAGAAACTAATTGCTATTATACTAGTAGGTGCTCTCGCTTGGGCGGGGGTTAACTTTTATAATTCAAAGAAAGAAGAAAAGGAAAGAAAAGCAAAGCAAGCAGAGTTACAAGAGAAAGAAGTATTACCACAAGTAGGTTTTAAAGCACCTGGCATCACATTAAAAGGATTAGACGGAAAGTTGCAGTCGTTAAATGATGCCAAGGGAAAACCATATATTATTAATTTTTGGGCATCATGGTGTGGGCCGTGTGAAATGGAGGCACCTGACTTAGTTCATATGTATGATAAATATAAAAAGGATGTTGAAATTTTTGCGGTGAATGCAACTGTTAGTGACCCAGTACAAGAAGCAAGCGCATTTGCTAATCGCTATGGATTTGAGTTTCCGGTTCTACTAGATATGGACGGAGTAGCTGGACTAGATTATAAAGTATTCTCTTTACCGACGACATTTTTTGTTAATAAGGATGGAATTATAGTAGATCATGTACGAGGTGTATTACCACCAGATCAATTAGAAAAGAAATTTAAGAAATTGATTGAGAGCTAAAAGGGGATTTCGTGATGATGGAGTGGATCGTGAGATTACAACCCGTATCTCTTATAATTGGAAGTCTATTTGGATTTATGTTGATGAAACGAAAGATGAGGCATCAAAATGCATCATATGAAAAAATGATGGATGCCGTAACAAATGCGTTTATTATCATCGTATTTGTATGGAAGTTTGCACCAGCAATTTTAAATCCTGTATGGGCTTTTAAATCGCCATTGCAAGCATTATTAGCTATAGGAAGTATGCAACATATTGTAGTAGGATGCGTAATTGCTAGTGTATACATTGTTTGGAAAAGTAAAAAGGAACAATTTTCGCTTCGTATTTTACTTGATGCATTGCCTTTTGGTCTGTGTGTAAGTATTATCTTTTATTTTCTATTACATCATGAAGTAGGTGTACAAACGACACTACCATGGGGAATGAATATATACGAATCTAAATTTTTGTATCATCCTATTTTTGTATATGAGATTATCCTCAACCTTTGTATAATGGGCTTGTTATGGATGAAAAATGAAAGGATCGGAAATGGAAAGAATATAAGTATTTTTCTAATTGTTGAGGGGTTTGCTCAAATCATTATTTCGCTTGTTAGTGAACAAAATTCGGTACAGTTTGGTCTATCAGCACAGCAAATAATGAGCTTTTGTATTATTAGTTTAGGGATTTTGTTGGTGCCGAAAAAATAAAAAATAGCCATTAACGGATATTCCCCGTACATGGCTATTTTTTATTACATATATTAAAAAATCGGCGGAGTAACAGAAAATAAGACTATCGCATTTTTCTCAAAATGATTCACCCATTTATGCTTTAAATAAGCAGGTATCTTTACACTGTCGCCAGTTTCTAATACGTATTCTTCCTCGTTTAAATATAATGTGATTTTCCCATCTAAGACAAATGCTAATTCTTCTCCTTTATGTTCTAGCACATTTTCTGATGAAGCTGTATTAGGCGGGACGGTCATAATTGCTGTTGCTAAATTTCCAGTGAAATCAGGTGAAAGCATTTCATATGATAAATTATCGATAATCATTTTCTTTCGTTTATGGGAACGTACAATTAAATCGTCTGTATTTGTATCTTCAAGTAAAAAGCTAAATGTTGGCACATCAAGAGCTTTAGCAAGCACTTTTAATGTTTGAATAGAAGGGTTAGCGGACCCACGCTCAATTTGACTTAACATAGATGGTGTAATATCGGCCATCTTTGCTAGTTCTTTACTAGTTAAACCTTTTTCTTTTCTTTGTTTTTCAATTTTTTTACCAATATCTATATTTTCCATAATGAAAATCTCCTTAAGGGTTATTAAATTATATTTAAATAAATTAAATTAAAATTAACTAAAGTTAACGATTTGTGTTAAACTATATTAAAATTAATTTAATTATAATTTATTATATGGTGAGCTACAAGGATATAAGGAGGAAACAAAATGAAAGAAATAGGGGCATTACAAGCAGAATACCCATTAGTGAATAAACTTATTGCAACAGAAGAAGTATTTTGGATAAATCCAAACATAGAAAAGTATGAAAGGGCAATAAAAGATTCACCACTTAATGAAGAGAATGTAAAAGATGCGGAAGAGAGATTAAAGCGTTTTGCACCATATATTGCGAAAGTTTTTCCTGAAACGAAAGGGACGAATGGCATAATCGAATCACCTTTAGTGAAAATATCTTCTATGAAAGAAGCTTTAGAGACAAATTACAAGCAACCTATTTTAGGAGAATTATTATTAAAATGTGATAGTCATCTTCCGATATCAGGATCAATTAAAGCTAGGGGCGGCATTTATGAAGTGTTGAAACATGCTGAACAACTAGCTTTGCAGCACGGTATGTTAACAGAAGAAGATGATTATTCCATTTTAGATAGTGATACATGTAGAGAGTTTTTTGCCAAATATTCAATTGCGGTCGGTTCAACAGGAAATTTAGGGCTAAGCATTGGGATTATGAGTGCGAAACTAGGTTTTAACGTAACGGTTCATATGTCAGCAGATGCGAAACAATGGAAAAAAGATTTATTAAGAAGTAAAGGTGTAAACGTTATTGAGTATGAAGCTGATTATAGTAAAGCAGTAGAAGAGGGGCGTCAGCAAGCAGATGCCGATCCTAGCTGTTATTTTGTAGATGATGAAAATTCCCATGATTTATTTTTAGGATACGCAGTAGCAGCATTGCGATTACAAAAGCAATTAGAAGAGTTAGAGGTTGTAGTAGATGAAAATCATCCTTTATTTGTTTATCTTCCGTGCGGAGTAGGAGGAGGACCTGGCGGGGTAGCATTTGGTTTAAAGTTATTGTATAAAGACAACGTGCACTGCTTCTTTGCGGAGCCTACGCACTCTCCATGCATGTTACTCGGTTTAATGACAGGACTTCATGATAAAATTGCTGTTCAAGATATCGGGATTGATAATGTAACAGACGCGGACGGACTAGCGGTAGGAAGACCGTCTGGATTTGTCGGTAAAACGATGGAACCATTTTTGAGTGGGAATTACACAGTAAGCGATGAAGAGTTATATAGATTGTTAAAAGAACTAGCTGACACGGAGAATATTTATTTAGAGCCTTCTGCACTAGCAGGTATGATAGGGCCAGTGAAAGTATGTAAAGAAGATGAGTATTTACAAAAGCAACAGTTAACAGAGAAGGTGAAAAAAGGTACTCATATTGTGTGGGGAACGGGTGGAAGTATGGTTCCAAAAGATGTAATGAATGAATATTATAGGAAAGGTTTGGAGTTAACGGTATAAGAAAAATGAGGCTAATTGTAGCCTCATTTTTTCATGTACATAAAAATCTTTGTTATTTTCACAATAGTTCTTTATAGTATATATAAAGGATAACTAATATTGAATAAATACAACAAAAAAGCTTTATTTTACATAATAAGAGGATGTGTATACGATGTCATTACAGACTAAATATATAGCGGGTATTTCGCTTGGGGTTATGGGTGTAGGCTTTGCGGCTTCTATCCCTTTTCAAGGAACGATAGCTGGAGAGATTATACAAGGGGGATTTGAAGCTGGGTTAGTTGGCGGGCTTGCAGATTGGTTCGCAGTTACAGCATTATTCCGTCACCCGATGGGAATTCCAATTCCGCATACAGCTTTGTTACCTAAAAACCGTAAACGAGTAACGAAAGGGCTCATCAATACGTTAGAAAATGAGTGGCTAACGAAAGAAAGTATTACGAATAAAGTAAAAGAAATGCAGCTAGCACAAATGGTGCTACAAATTGCAGAGAGAGAAATGCAGTCTGATGCTGTGAAAAAAGGCATTGTAACGATTGCTGAGAAGGCGATTGTTTCAATCGATACAGAAAAATTAGCGGTTATTATTGAAAAAGAATTAAAGACGTATTTACATACAATTAATACAAATAACATTTTACAAGTGCTTGTTGATCAATTAGTAGTGCAAGAATATGATGAAAAGACACTTGATTACATATTAGTGAAGGTAAAAGATTGGACAGCGCAAGATGAAGCTCGTTACCAGCTCGGTAGCTTAGGTATGAAGGCGATGGAAAATATAAAAGTAGATGGATTCTTGCAGTTTACTTTGAAATCATTTATGAATATTGTAGATGAAGATAAGATTGGCGGCATTTTGCAGAAGTTTATCATTAGTAATATTAACAGCTTACAAGAGGCTGATAATAGCACAAGACAACTTATATTAGCGAAGATTCGTCAAGAAATTATCAATGTAAAAGAAAATGAAGCCTTATTACAGGAATTAGAAAATTGGAAAGAAAAGTGGATTGCGAATTGGAATGCTACTGACAAAATAAAAGAGATGCTAGAGCAAGTACAGCAAAGAGCAGTTGCTTTTGTAAATAATGAAGAATTTGCTGATAAATATGTTATTCCATTTTTACAAAAACAAATGAATAAAATAAAAGAAGATGAACAAACTGTTCAAAAAATAGAGAAGTGGTTACAAAAGCAAGTTGTCACACTTGTGGAAAAGAACCATTCGAAAATCGGTAAGCTTGTACAAGAAAATCTTGATAAGTTAGATGATAAAACGTTAATCGAAATGATTGAAAATAATGTCGGTAAAGATTTACAGTGGATCCGAGTGAACGGGGCGGTTTGCGGATTTATGATTGGATTAGTGTTAGAAGGAATTAAAGCGATTATATGAGAAAAACCTTCCGCAATTGCGGAAGGTTTTTTATTTTTCGAGAACACTCATATTCAAATTATAAGCTTTCTCAATATTTAACTTGTACGTCCCATTTCCAGTTTTAATCGAATTTTTATACCAATGTTCTTGGTTGTTTAATTCTGGATGTTCTTCTGAAGAAGTATTTTCGTTTTTCGTTAAATCTTCTACTTGTTCCCAAGGTGTACTTCCATGGGTTTCTTTTTGATTCGTTACTGCTGTTAAAGATACATCACTTTCTTTTGCAAGATGGACAGACACTCTTGAGCTTTCCTGTACAAACCAATTATTTTGCAATTGACCTGGATAAAGAGATAGTTCGTTATTTGAAGCACGGATTTCCACATTTTTATTTTGCGGAAGAACAAGCGTTGGTTTCACCTGTGGTGCTGAATTAAATAACGTATGCTGAACAGGTAATGATTTTAAAGTGATATACATCGTTTCTCCAGCCGTTTGAACTGAAAGGAAATCATCTCGTTTTAAATTGAGTTTTTCATTTGCTTTCGTTGTCATTTCATAAGTTCCCAAAAGATGAATTTGATTTGTATTATTTCCCTCTATCGTTAGAGGCTGATGTCCTGCATCTACTACGATTTTTTTGATAGATTCAGGTATATCAAATTGTCCGTCTGGAATATTACTCGTTTGCCTCGTTGTGTTAATAGAATGACGAACTTCTTCTAGTAATCCAGTTGATAATAAACAGTAAAAAGCAATTCCGACACTTCCTAAAACGCCGATAAAGAAAATACTAAAAATATCATATTTAATAAAAGATTGCTCTTTTTTAGAGAATAGAAGGTATAGTAAAACTTCAGCTCCAAGTATGATGAGTAAAACTGGCCACCATGCAGTTAGTGTATCTAATACTTGAATTCCTTTTACGACTGAAAAAAGTAAAAAGCATCCTAACGATATAATAGAAAGCCCCATTGAGAATGTTCCAACACGCCATGTTCTCATTCTTTTGTACCACCTTTGTTTTCTTTATTTCCAAGTAACAATTTAAAGCCGCCGCCAATTAAGAGAAGTGCAACGATAGATGTTTGGAAATAGCGATAATATAGCTCGCTAAGATGAATGTTAAATATAGTTGCAAAGTAATCATTCAAAATAGGAAGGACTGTTTGATCTAATAAATAATAACCACCGAGTGTAATTAACCCGATACCGATCCATCTTTGATGATTGATAAAATAATCGATAATGGGTTCGTCTTGAACTCGTTCTTTTCCGTATTTTGCTGTTTGCTGTAACGCATCAAAAAAGCTATAGAACCAAATGATTGGTACTAAAAATAAAAACGCAGAAAGTCTTAATAAGTCGAGTAAATAAATAGATAGTAAGAAGGCCGCCATAAGCTGAAGACCACGGCGTTGTAAGCCTAAATACATATGACCTGCTCCAGGGAACATCGCTAAAATAGAAGCAAATGTTTTACTTTTCTTTCCCTGCTCGCGGTGCTCTTCAAAATCTTCGAAAATAGTACGGTCAATTAATTGCTCGCCACGTTCTTTTTTCTGTAGTTGCTGAACAACGTCAAAGAAATTATAAATCCATAAAACAGGTAACGTAATAAGGAAGATAAGAAAACTTTCTTGCGATGTTAAAAGTGCAACGAAAATGATCATACTTCCGATTCCTGTGCAAGCTACTAAAAATGTAAGTCCGCGTTGCATAAGTCCTAATTGGAAATGGCCAAGTCCAGGGATGATGGATAAGAGAATGATATAAAATCGTTCGCTCTCTTTAGAGGAATTTATCACTTCTCCAGCTTCTTGCTTTTTCGTTTGGTTTATAATGGTGATAACTAAATCTAGTAAGTTAATTACCCATAGAACAGCTAGTAAAAATAGAGAAAGAAAAGCAATATCACGTTCTCTTACTACTATGGTACAAAATACTGCAAAGGAGAATAGAAATAGTGATCCCCCGCTATATAAAATAAACCGTCCTAGCTTTTTTAAGTATAAATGTCCAAGCCCAGGAATTAGCCCTAATACAAGTGCTAAAAAGGGATTTTTATTCATGCTTTGAACCTCCGTCCTTTTTCGATGTGTCTACCGATTTGTTTACAATTTGTTGTGAAATAGAAGACTCGTTATGTTTTGAAGATTTCTCTAAATTTGATGTCGCTGTAAAAATATACTGAAATAAACCACTTACCATAAAAATAATTGTAGCCGCAGTCGCAATTATGTAATGAATGATCGTGCGCTTTAGTGAGGTTGTTTTTATATTTTCATTAGACTGTAGTGTTTCAAAATTAATTTGCGTCATAACTTCGTTCGTAAATGAATCATCATTTATCATTGGAAGGTTTTCATGTTGTTCATCAATACTTTCCATATAAAGTGCTAAACAATGATCACATTCATAAAGATGTTCTTCCATAGATTCACGTTCATTACTTTCTATAAAATCTAATGTATAATTGCGCCAATCTTCTTTTGAATAATGCATCATAGAAACTCTTCCTCCTTCCAATGTTTTTTAATCCATTTTCGTGCTCGATACAGTTTCATTTCGACTGTTTTTACTTCGATGTTTTCCTGTAAAGCAATTTCTTGATAGCTCTTTTCTTCTAAGTAATGTGCGAGAACAACGTCACGGTAATTTTCGGGAAGTTCTCGCAGTTTTTGAGCAATGAGTAATTTTTGCTCTTTCGTCAATAATAAAGCCTCAATATTATGAGAGGACTGTATATTTTCTTCAGCTTCTTTACATAAGGAGAGTTCTTCACTTTCTCTAGCTTTCTTTCTCTTATAATCAATAGCGTGATTGGTGGCAATACGTGCCATCCACGTTTTTAATCCGCGAAATTGATAATTTGGGAGAGAGGTGTGAATTTTTACGAATACTTCTTGTGTAACATCTTTCGAATCTTCTTCATGTCTTAAAATAGAAAAGATAACTTGAAAAATATAATGACGATATGTTTGTACAAGGATACGAAAAGCATGCTCGCTTCCTTGCTGTGCTTTTTCAATTAATTGTTTTTCCTCAATCGGTCTCTCCCTCCTTTTTGACGCATTCTATTATATAGACGTAAAGAATGATAAGTCACCCTACACATTTTGTAAAAAAAGAATAATATATTTTTTGCGGGAGAGCTAGATGAAAAAAGGTGTGAAAAAATGGTAAAGAGAAGTATATAATGAGCAAGTAGGAAATGTTACACGGAGAAAGGATGTGAATGTTAGTAGGGAAAGGTCCATACTAACAAACATGAAAATTAAAATATTAATAGCAGATGATAACTCTTTTATTAGAGAAGGTATGAAAATTATTTTAAATACATACGAAGAGTTTGAAGTAGTAGATACTGTAAATGATGGGGAAGAAGCTGTAGCGTATTGTAAAAAGCATGAAGTTGATATTGCTCTTTTAGATGTTCGTATGCCAAATATGAACGGTGTAGAGGCGACGAAGTTCATTTGTGAAGAGACGAAAACAAAACCGCTTATTTTAACGACGTTTGATGATGATGAATATATTTTGGATGCAGTAAAAAACGGAGCGAAAGGTTATTTATTAAAAAATAACGATCCGGAGCGTATTCGTGATGCGATAAAAGGAGTATATAACGGTCAAACTGTTATGCAAGATGTTGTCCTCGATAAAATTAAGTCTAATTTAATGGAAAGTAAAGAGGAAGAATGTAAAATTGATAAGAGCCTTTTCACAGAAAGGGAGCTTAGTATTATCGCATTAATTGCAAAAGGTTTCTCAAATAAAGAAATTTCGAAACAGCTTTTTATATCTGAGGGAACAATTGCAAATTATATTACGTCAGTTTTAGGGAAAACTGGACTTGAACATCGCACACAAATTGCGATTTATTACTTAACAGGGAAAGTAGATTAATGATATGGAATTTTGGTTAACTGTAAGTAAATTAATTGTCTTTTTATATATTGTGTTCAGTTATATTTACGCAAATGTAGCAAATTTACCGTGGGTTATATTTACTTTACTTATTTACCTTTCTGTAAACGTAATGATTTCTATATTTAAAAAAGATACGTATAAAAAAATATTAATCTGTATATCCATTGGCGTAGTTATGTTATTTACATGGAGGGTTCATCCATTTTTTATTTTGTTTTTATCTTTGAACTTATACGAAATTACATTCTATTACATAGAAAAGAATTGGCCACGCTTTGTCGTTATGATGCTCCCAATTACGATTGCAGATGAAAGTATTCGAATGACTTATGGATTAATTGTTGCATTTTCTTTTCTCGTTTTAACTATTGCAGATCGATATATATCGCGTGTAGTAAAGCTTGAATCGCAAAATGATAAGATGCGAAAAGATATGCAACGACTTACGAAAAGCTTACATGAAAATAAAGAGTACATAAGACAATCTGAATACACATTTAAGCTAGAAGAGAGAAATCGGTTATCGCAAGAAATTCATGATAAAATTGGTCACTCGATGACGGGTGCACTTATTCAAATGGAGGCAGCAAAGAGGTTAATGGAAATAGATAAAAAAAAATCTGCGGAGTTATTACAAAATGCAATTCACATTTCAAAAGATGGAATTGAAAGTATTCGCATTACATTGAAAAATATGAAGCCACCAACTGAGCAAATTGGTATTCATCGTATGAAATTATTCATAGAGGAATTTGCCGGTAAGAATGATGTGAATATTCCTTTCGTTTATAAAGGGAACTTAGATATGATTTCTCCGATACAGTGGAAAATTATTGGTGAAAATGTTATGGAGGCATTAACGAACGCGATGAAGTATGCTGATGCGACAGTCATCTCAATTGATATTCATGTACTTAACAAGATGGTGAAAGTACAAGTGAAGGATAACGGAAAAGGTGCGGTTCTCGTTAAGAAAGGTCTCGGGATTATGGGGATGGAGGAGCGAACAGCGTCAGTAAACGGAAAAATTATTGTAGATGGAACAAGTGGTTTTGCAGTAACAATGTTGTTGCCGATATGAGGATGAATCATCTCATATGAAAAAAGTGAATAATCTCATGTGAAAAGAATGAACTTCTGCACTGAGCAGGTTCATTCTTTTTGTTTATACTAAAAGCAGAGAAACCGAAATAGGGGTGAAATGATGAATACATTAGAAATTAAAAATTTAACGAAAAAATTTGGTGATTTCATCGCAGTTGATAATATGTCTTTATCTATTAAAGAAGGAGAAATATTTGGCTTTTTAGGATCGAATGGTGCTGGTAAGAGTACAACGATTAATATGATTGCTGGTTTGTTAAGAAGTAATGAAGGCGAAATTAGCATACTAGGAAAAAATATAAAGAAACATAACCGATTTGCGAAGATGAATATCGGTATCGTTCCGCAAGATATTGCGATTTATGAAGAGTTAACTGCCTATGAAAATGTGAAATTCTTTGCTGGGTTGTACGGATTAAGAGGAGTTGAGCTAAAAGCGAGAGTGGAGGAAGCACTGCAATTTGTGGGGCTTAGCGATAAACATAAAAGTTATCCGAAAAACTTTTCTGGCGGGATGAAACGAAGATTGAATATTGCTTGTGCAATTGCACATAGACCGAAGTTAATTATTATGGATGAACCGACAGTTGGAATTGATCCGCAGTCAAGAAACTATATTCTTCAGTCTGTCCGGAAGTTAAATGAAATGGGAAGCACTATTATTTACACGAGCCACTACATGGAAGAAGTAGAAGAGATTTGTACGAAAATCGCAATTGTCGACCATGGTAAAGTGATTGCAGAAGGTACGAAAGAACAGTTAAAAGCGATTATTACAGATACGAAAGATATTTGGATTGAAGTGAAGTCAGTAGAAAATTTAGATGTAGAAAAGTTAAAAGAGATAAACGGTGTGAAAGCTGTTCAAATTGAAGAGAACGTAATCAAGGTAAACTCGGATGCAGGATTAAATAATTTAAATCAAATTATTCAGCATTTCATTAATCATGACATTGAAATTCGTTCGTTAGAGGAGCAGGCTCCAAACTTAGAAACAGTATTTCTTACGTTAACCGGAAGAAACTTACGAGATAAATAAAAGGTAAATGAAGAAAAGGTAAAGGGAGGTTCATCAATTGAACATCTTCAATATTGCAATTATGCATATTAAAAGAGATTTCAGAGACGTAAGAACTTTAGTTTTTATGTTAGCATTTCCGATTGTACTTATGCTTGTGTTAGGAACAGCGTTAACCAACGCATTTAATAGTGATAGTCATTCGATTAAAGATATACAAGTGCTATATAAAGATGAAGCGAGTAGCACGTTTTCTCAATCATTTGCAGCATTTACGAAAGAAGTGGATAAATCAGGTATTCATTTTAAAAAAGCTTCCGGCAGTATAGATGGGAAAGAAGAAGTGAAGAAAAATAAATATGCTGCTTATGTAGAGTTAAATAAAGATGGTGCAAAATTTTACGGAAGTGACAAAAGTAGTATTGAGGGGAGTATTGTGGAAGGAATGCTTACAACATTTGTTGATAAGTACAATGTAGCGGTCGAAGTTGCAAAAGTAGATCCTACTAAGGTGAGCACAGTTATTTCAAACGGAAACCATAATGATTATATAAAAGAAACATCTTTACAAGCTGCGAAAAAACCAGGTTCTATGGATTACTACGCGGTTGTAATGACAACGATGATTGCACTGTATGCTGCGATGGGAGCGAGTTCTTTAATTCGAGGAGAACGAATACGTAAAACAGGAGATCGTCTCATTGCTGCACCTATAAGTAAAGCTGAAATATTCATTGGAAAAGTACTTGGTAGCCTAGTAGCAAATGCCCTGTGCATATTACTCGTCATGTTATTTAGTAAATTTGTTTTTCAAGCGAATTGGGGCGACCATCTTGGAATCATATTTCTTATTTTATTAACACAAGTCTTTCTAGCAATTAGCTTCGGTTTAGGAATCGGATATATCACGAAAACAGCTGAAGCGTCTAGGGCAATTATTATGGTTGTTGTGCAATTAGCTTCTATTTTTGGAGGTGCATATTTCGTAGTAGAAGAAAATTTCGTTACGAATTTATCGCCATTAACTTGGGCAAATACAGCTGTTATGAAAATTATTTATGCAAATGATGTAGGGGCAGCACTACCAGTCATTTCTTTAAACATTGGAATTTCAGCACTCTTTTTATTAATTGCAATTATTGCATTACGTAGACGGGAGGGGCTATAGTATGAAGGATATTTTATGGCTCATACAAAAAACGTTATCTGTGCTTTTGAAAAATAAAAAAAGTTTACTAATTATAATTAGCTTGCCGATAATAGGGACGCTCATTTCCTTCTCGATATACGGAAATGCAGGGCAAGGAACGTTAAATATCGGGATTGTAAATAAAGAAAATGAGCCGATAGCAAATGATACGATAAAGTTTTTAGAAGGATTAAATCATGTGAATGTGAGTAAGGTTAAGGAGTCTCAAATAGAAGATAAACTCACTTCCAAAAAACTTGATGGAGTTATTACATTAGATTCTGGTTTTTCAAAAAGTGTTCGAGAAGGGAAACCAGAGCATATTGAAATTTCATCGATTAAAGGTGATCAAGTAACAGGATTTATAAAATCATATTTATATAATTATATTGATAATATAGCAGCTATTAGTAAAGTAGCCGGAACAGATCAAAGCACATTCGACAATATGTACGCAGGGTATCAAAAAAGTTCATTTAAAATGAAAACTGAGACGCTAGAAGATACTTCGAAAAATAAAGATATGACAAATCAAACGATGGGTTACCTTATTATGTTTATGCTGTTTTCAGCAGCGAACTTATCAGGTCATATTTTAAAAGAAAAAGAGAATAGAACGTACTTTAGACTATTATCAACGCCGATAGATGGGAAGAAGTTTATATTATCTAATGTCGGAGTAAATATCATAATACTAACAGTACAAATTTTGATTACAATCCTATTCCTAACGAATGTTTTTCATACGAATATCAATATGCCTTTCATAGTGATGATGGGCGTACTAATGCTATTTGCATTAATCGCAATTGGAATATCATTAGTCCTTGTAGCTTTTTCGAAAAACTCAGCATCGGCAAATGCGATGCAAAATATGATCATTGTACCAACATGCTTACTTGCTGGATGTTATTTCCCATATGACATTATGCCAAGTGCAGTACAAAAAGTAGCTAATTTTCTTCCGCAGCGCTGGTTGTTAGATACGATATCAAAACTGCAGCAGGGAATACCATTCTCGGAGTTGTATTTAAACATTTTAATTTTATTCGCTTTCGCAATTGCATTCTTCTTAATTGCTATTTATAAGTTTGGAAGAAATAATGACGCGAGAAATTTTGTTTAATGTGAAAAGGTGTGGCTTAATGCCATACCTTTTTTGTTTGAAACTTAGAGTATCTTTTGTAGTATAGGAATGCTTTTGTAGAGCACTTCGTTATGTGAAGCATGCAAAACATATTTATTTCCCTCTAGAAGAAAAACGCTATGTAGAACAGCGTTACCGTCACCATGTTTTGTAAGTAAATCACCGACGACTTTGCCGTCTGTCCATTTCAGTTTGGAATGTGAAGGGACGACTTGTAAATATTGAGTTGTTTCCTCTCCATCTCCGGCAATGAGTGTCGTTTCAATATTTCTTTTTTGTATAATAAATCTATTTGTATTTAATATATCGAGGAAAGGGTTTTTCGTTTTCATCTTACTATAAGGAAGAAATGTAATAGAAGAGTCGGATTTTATAAATAAATAATTTCCGTAATCTTTACAAGGAATAACATCTTGTAATCCTGGAAAGTAAATGTGTATCGCCTCAACTTTATTGATTTTATGTAAGATGCTTAAGTAACAAATATATTGTTCCATATAAAAATGAACGATATTTATTTTAGAAGAGGCATGGATAGGGAGACTGCCTCCAGTCCAATAACTATAATTTGGTGGAGATCCAGCGTTTGGTGTGCAGAGTATTATAAGTTGATTCACATCATTTTTATATTCGTCACTTTGAACGTAAGAACGTCCAAGAAGGCCGCCCATACTATGACAAATTAAATTTAGTTTATCGCAACCTGTAATCTTTTTAGCATAAGCAATCGTTTGTAATAAATATTTTTGTGTAGAAAGAACAATACGCTGCCGCCAGTCATAAAAACAGATGAACAAGTCTTTATTTCGTTCGTACCCCATACTTTCTAGCATCATGATGAATGGTTCGTAAACAAATGCAGAAAGTCCAAAACTCCAATTACCAGTGCCGGGAATAATAATATTGCTCATTGAACCGAAAAGACCTGGGATAAAAACAATAGGAGTTTTTCCTTTTCTCATATTCGTATCTCCTTTAACTGTTCAGTATCAATAAAAATAAGAAATACATTTCGTATGAAAACATATTTAAATGAAACACTACGAAATAGTAAGGAATATGATTGGAAGGAAACCAAAATGATAAAAAAAATATTAAGAGTTACTTCTATTATTATTGCTATTTTCGTTTTTATTTTAATTTGTATGCATATCGATGTTACCTTAGGTAGGAAAATGGAAGCTGGAAAAAACATGCCGACAGAGTATGCGCCTCATTATAGTGATTTTCAATTATATGTAGAAGGGAAATCATTATATGAGCAGCTATTTGAAGATATTAAAAAAGCGAAAAGCTCCATCTACACTTATTTCTTCATTTTGTCGGATGATAAAAGTAGTCATACTTTTTTAAACTTATTAAAAGAGAAGGCAAAAGAAGGAGTAAACGTCTATTTATCAGTTGATCGCATTAATGATTTATCATTTGAAAGAAAGATGATAAATGAATTACGGGAAAGTGGTGTGCATTTTACATATAGTAGAAAACCTGCATTGCCATTCGGATTTTATTCATTTCACCATCGTAATCATCGCCGTATTACGACGATTGATGGGGAGATTGGCTATACAGGCGGATTTAATATAGGAGATGAGTACTTAGGGAAAGATAAGCGATTTGGATATTGGCGTGATTATCATGTACGGCTTAAAGGAGAAGGAGCAAAAGATTTAGAACAGCAATTCGCTTTAGATTGGAAACGAGATACGAAAGAAGAGATAAAGAGGAGTACGAATAAAGCTAGTAAAGGGAATACATTACATACTATGACTAGTTACAATGGGCATTACGTTGCTGAAAAATATATAGAGCTCATAAAACAAGCTCAGCACTCCATTGTAATTGCAACGCCGTATTTTATAGCAAAAAATAAAGAGTCCATGAATGCTTTAATCGCAGCACAAAAGCGTGGTGTTACAGTAAAAATACTTTGGTCATATAAACCAGATCTACCTCTTATAAAAGAAGCGGCGTATCCATACATACGTCAAGCTGTTAATAATGGGATTACTGTATATGGGTATAAAAAAGGAATGTTCCATGGCAAATTAATGCTTATTGATAATGAATTAACCGTTATTGGTACAACAAACTTTACTTCGCGTAGCTTCAATATAAATGATGAAATGAATTTTTATATTTATGGTGGTCCTATTGTAGGACAAGTTAATAAGGCGTTAACAGAGGATTTTCATGATTCGAAAGAAATGACGAAAGAGTTTTTTGAAAAGTTATCTTTTTGGGAGCGTTGTAAGGAGAAAGTGGCGGGATTGGTTGAGTTCTATTTGTGATGATGAATTAGGAAAGGGTGCCTACAAAAGGCACCCTTTTTTGGTGGGAAATCATTACTTTTCATGCACAAGCATCGTAACATCATCATTAATCAACGTCCCCACATGTTCACCTAAACATATTTTTTTCATGACTCCAGGCTCATCAAAGTTAAAGACATGCGTTGGTAAATTGTAGTCCCGGGCAAGCAGTAATGCCGCTTGATCCATGACTTGTATATTTTGTCTAACGACATCATTATAGTTTAGTTTGCTGTACATTTTTGCTGATTTGTTATGCTTCGGATCACTTGTAAAAACGCCATCGACACCCTGTTTTGCGACTAATATGGCATCGCTATTCATTTCAATAGCTCTTTGTACACTTGGATAATCTGTTGTCACGAACGGTTGCCCGTTTCCGCCTCCAAAGATAACGATATAGCCGTTATCTAAATGGTGGACTGCACGTAAGCGAATGTATGGTTCAGCTACTGCATTAAATGGAATGGACGTCATAACGCGTACTTCTCTATTTGTTTTACTTGTTAAAACACCGCGAAGCATTAAGCTGTTAATGATCGTACCTAGTGTACCGATATTATCAGCTTCTACGCGATCAATTCCCCACTCTTCAGCTAGATGCCCCCTAAAAATATTACCGCCACCGATGACGATGGATACTTCGATACCTAAATCAACAATGGATAAAATTTCGTTTGCGATATGTTCTAATCGTTTGGAGTTAAAGCTATTTCCAGTTTGATCGGCAAGTGCACCGCCGCTTAATTTAATTAAGACACGTTTATATGGCCTCATAACAATTCCCCCTATATAGATCGCAATAAAAAAGGAACAAAGGCGAATGCCTTTGTTCCTTTTTAAGAAAATGAAAAAGAAAAGAAGAAGATAGGACGAATTGCTTTGTATAGTTTTTCATAACATCCACTCCTCGTATAGTATGTTTAAACTTAATTTTTTTACTTTCATGAGAGACCTGTAAAATAACTCTTGGACGTCTCAAGATATTTCTAGATAATGGTCTTAGGATCATTTGGGACAATTCTTACCGCTCCTGTGGACTTACCACATAATTAAGAGTGTTTCTCAGTGAACGTGCGGGACTCCCTACTCGCAGGCTGAGCAGCCTGACCCTCGAACCTAGATGTTAGTAGCTCTAGGGCGGCTTTCGATTCAGGACTAGCTCTCATACACGAGGTTGTTGGTCGGCGTGCACACTAGAGATATCTCGAGACGTCCGAGGAATGATTCTAAATAGAAGGGAGGTCTCTTACATGAGATTATTTGTTGGTTTAGATGTAAGTTCGTTTGATATAAAAGCTTGTATTTTAAATGGTGAAGGGAAAAAGCTAGATTCCTTTTCGGTCAACAACGACTTGCCAGGTGCCACAGCGCTCAAAGAGCGAGTGTTACAGTGTATAGCCAACCAAGAAATTGAAACTTTTAAAATCGGTCTAGAATCCACATCTGTTTATAGTTTTCATCCATCTATGTTTCTTCATTATGATGAAGACTTACAACGGTTTGGGGCAAAGGTATTTCTGATGAATCCAAAACAAATTGCAAATTTCAAGAAAAGCTATTCTGACATGGATAAAACAGATGAGATTGATGCCTTTGTCATCGCTGATTACTTACGATTTGGACGGAATCAAATGTCCATCGTAAAAGAAAGTCAGTATGTGGCACTCCAGCAATTAACAAGATCTCGTTATCAGCTCGTTAGAATGTTGACAAAGGAAAAACAACATTTTCTCCAACACCTAAGTTATAAATGTAATACGTTCTCACAAGAAGTGGATTCTTCTATCTTTGGCAACGCCATGATGGAACTGTTTCTTGAAAAATTCAGTCTAGAAGAATTAGCTGACATGCCTTTAGAGGAACTCGCTGAGTTCCTACAAAAGAAAGGGAAAAACCGATTCGGTGACCCAAAATGTATCGCATCGACCATTCAAAAGGCTGTTCGCTCTTCCTATCGTTTGGATAAGGTCGTAGAAGACTCAATCGATGTTCTTCTAGGAACATCAATTGCGGTGATTCGTACCTATCAACAGCAAATCAAAGAACTAGAAAAATCCATTAAGCGAATCATGGCTGGATTAACGCAAACACTTGAGTCCATTCCTGGAATTGGTCCTGTATTCGCCGCCGGTATTATCGCTGAGATTGGTCAAATCGAAAGATTTGATGATGAAACCAAGGTAGCAAAATATGCCGGATTATATTGGCGTACGCACCAGTCTGGTCGATTCACCGCAGAAAACACTTCGTTATCCCGTAATGGAAATCATTACTTGCGGTATTACTTAGTTGAAGCCGCCAACTCAGTAAGAAGGCACGTATCTGATTATCAAGAATATTACGTAAAAAAATATAATGAAGTACCAAAACATCAACACAAACGTGCACTCGTTCTAACCGCAAGAAAACTTGTGCGATTGGTGGATGCGCTACTACGTAGTCACCAACTCTTTACGCCAGAAAGGTGCGTGAAAGTGTGACATAAAACTTGTCATCGCTACCTTTCAATTAATTTCCAGTAAATTACATACGTTACTGGTTTAGTTTCGTGATGTCTTTTTTTAGTAAATAGGCCTTTGATAACTAAAAATTCTTTTGTTTTTCAGTTGACATACTACCGCAGGTCTTTTCATTTTGATTTGTTTTAAGTATATATCTTTTTGATTATACGAAACAATCTGATTACTTATCAAGTTTATTTTATCGTTTTTTAACAAAATGGTGTCAATGAAAAAAAGAAGAAAAATATTTGAATTTTTTGTGACGAACTTGTAGGTTTTTGTATGATTTTGTAGGTTCGCTTATAAGATGTGTGAGTAGCTTTTATAAATTCAAATTGAAAGCGTTCGCATGAAGGGGATGAACATAAATGAAAAAATTCGGATTGGCAACACAAATTTTTGTCGCGCTTGTTTTAGGGATTGTAGTAGGGGCAGTCTTTTATGGCAATAAAACGGCGATTTCTTATATCACACCAATTGGGGATATATTTATTCACTTAATTAAGATGATTGTAGTACCAATTGTTATTTCAGCATTAATTGTTGCAGTAGCTGGTGTAGGAGATATGAAGAAGCTTGGGAAACTGGGTGGTAAGACAATTCTTTATTTCGAAATTATTACGACGATTGCTATTTTAATGGGATTACTTGCAGCGAATATATTCCAACCAGGTACTGGTGTTGATATGAGTAATTTACAGCAAAGTGATATTTCTTCTTATAAACAAACTGCAGATGCAACAGAGAAGAAAGGTTTTGCTGAGACAATTGTTCACATTGTACCGAAAAACGTATTTGAATCGATTGCACAAGGTGACCTATTACCGATTATATTCTTCTCAGTATTATTCGGCTTAGGAGTTGCGGCAATTGGGGAAAAAGGAAAGCCTGTCTTTAACTTTTTTGAAGGCGTACTCGAAGCCATGTTTTGGGTTACAAATCAAGTTATGAAATTTGCACCATTTGGTGTATTCGCATTAATTGCCGTTACGGTTGCAAAATTTGGTGTAGCAACACTACTTCCGCTAGGAAAACTAGTGCTAGCTGTATACGTAACTGTTATACTATTCGTTGTGATTGTATTAGGTATTAATGCACGAATGGTTGGAGTAAACATTTTTACATTAATAAAAATTTTAAAAGAAGAATTGATTCTTTCATTTACGACAGCAAGTTCAGAAGCTGTTTTACCTAATATAATGAGAAAAATGGAAGAGTTCGGTTGTCCAAAGGCAGTTGCCTCTTTCGTAATTCCGACAGGTTATACATTTAACTTGACTGGATCGGCTATTTATCAAGCGTTAGCGGCATTGTTTGTTGCACAAATGTACGGTGTGCACATGTCACTAACGGAGCAAATAACGTTATTATTCGTTCTCATGTTAACATCCAAAGGTATGGCGGGAGTTCCAGGTGCATCGTTCGTTGTTGTATTAGCAACGTTAGGTTCAATGGGGTTACCACTAGAAGGTATCGCATTAATTGCGGGAATTGACCGCATTTTAGATATGATTCGCTCATCTGTCAATGTATTAGGAAATGCATTAGCGGCCATTGTTATGTCGAAGTGGGAAGGCGAATTCGATAATGAGAAAGCAAAACAATATGTAGAAACAGTCAAAGAAACAAAAGCAGCATAAGAAATCGTTAAGGAGTGAATAATCATGGCAACATTAACTGAAGTTAAAAATGGTGTTCGAATTGAAAAAGATTTTTTAGGTGAAAAAGAAGTACCAAACTATGCATACTACGGCGTACAAACAATGCGTGCAGTTGAAAACTTCCCAATTACAGGATACAAAATCCATGAAGGTTTAATTAAAGCGTTCGCAATTGTAAAAAAAGCTGCAGCGCTTGCGAATACAGATGTAGGAAGATTGGAATTAAACAAGGGCGGTGCGATCGCAGAAGCTGCTCAAGAAATTCTTGATGGAAAATGGCATGATCATTTCATCGTAGATCCAATCCAAGGCGGAGCGGGTACTTCAATGAACATGAATGCAAATGAAGTCATTGCCAATCGTGCTCTTGAATTATTAGGAATGGAAAAGGGAGACTATCATTATATTAGTCCAAATAGTCATGTAAATATGGCCCAATCAACAAATGATGCATTCCCAACGGCGATTCATATCGCAACGTTAAATGCATTAGAAGGCTTATTACAAACGATGGGTTATATGCATGATGTATTTGAATTAAAAGCCGAACAGTTCGATCATGTGATTAAAATGGGACGTACACATTTACAAGACGCTGTGCCAATTCGCCTTGGACAAGAATTTAAAGCGTACTCACGTGTACTTGAACGTGATATGAAACGCATTCAGCAATCACGTCAACACTTATATGAAGTGAACATGGGAGCAACTGCAGTTGGTACAGGCTTAAATGCAGATCCAGAATATATTGAAGCAGTTGTAAAACATTTAGCTGCAATTAGTGAATTACCGCTTGTTGGTGCAGAAGATTTAGTAGATGCGACGCAAAATACGGATGCTTATACTGAAGTATCTGCAGCGCTTAAAGTATGTATGATGAATATGTCTAAAATTGCGAATGACCTTCGCTTAATGGCATCAGGTCCGCGTGTTGGTTTAGCGGAAATTATGTTACCAGCTCGTCAACCAGGTTCATCTATTATGCCAGGGAAAGTAAACCCTGTTATGCCAGAAGTAATTAATCAAATTGCGTTCCAAGTAATTGGTAATGACCATACAATTTGCCTTGCTTCAGAAGCAGGACAATTAGAATTAAACGTGATGGAACCAGTACTTGTTTTCAACTTACTTCAATCGATTAGCATTATGAATAACGGTTTCCGTGCCTTTACAGATAATTGCTTAAAAGGAATTGAAGCGAATGAAGATCGCTTAAAAGAGTATGTTGAGAAAAGTGTAGGAATTATTACAGCCGTGAACCCTCATATCGGTTATGAAGCAGCAGCTCGCGTTGCGAAAGAAGCAATTGCAACAGGCCAATCCGTTCGAGAACTTTGTGTGAAAAATGGTGTATTGTCACAAGAAGACTTAGAGTTAATTCTAGATCCATTCGAAATGACACACCCAGGGATTGCAGGAGCAACTCTTTTAAAGAAAAATTAAAAGAAGAGGGGGGACAATCCCCTCTTTTTTGTTTACAATATAGAAATGCTATATATGAATAGAGGTAGGGATGTTATGAGCAAGTTTACAGTAGCTTCTAATGGCGCATTAGAAACAACATTAAGAGGAGCAGAAGTATTATCAACACCACTTTTAAATAAAGGGGTAGCTTTCACACAAAATGAAAGAGAAGAGTTAGGTTTAAAAGGGTTATTACCGCCAGCGGTTTTAACGTTAGAAGAACAGGCACGCCGAGCATACGAACAATTTAGTTCTCAGCCGGATGATTTATTAAAGAATGTATACTTAACTGCGTTACATGATCGAAATGAAGTATTATTTTATCGTATATTAACAGATCATTTACGTGAAATGTTACCGATTGTATATACACCAACTGTCGGTGTAGCAATTCAAAGATATAGTCATGAATATCGTAAACCACGTGGTGTTTATTTATCAATTAACGATCCATCAGGTATCGAAGAAGCATTCACGAATATCGGTGCAACAGCTGAGAACATTGATTTAGTCGTTGTAACAGATGGAGAAGGCATATTAGGAATTGGTGACTGGGGCGTTGGTGGTATTAACATCGCAATCGGAAAATTAGCTGTTTACACTGCTGCAGTTGGAATCGATCCTAGTCGTGTATTACCGGTAATTTTAGATGTAGGTACAAACCGTGAGGAGCTATTAAACAATCCATTTTATATTGGAAATCGTCACCCTCGTATAACAGGTAAAGCTTACGATGAATTTATTGATACGTTTGTACAAGCGGTAAACAAACAATTCCCGAAAGCACTTTTACATTGGGAAGACTTTAGCTCTCGTAACGCACGAAAAATTTTAGATAAATATCGTCATGATGTTTGTACGTTTAATGATGATATTCAAGGTACAGGTGCAGTTTCACTTGCGGCAGTATTATCGGCAGTGAAAGCTTCTGGTGTACCGCTAAGTGAACACCGCGTTGTTGTATTTGGTGCTGGTACGGCTGGAATCGGTATCGCAGATCAAGTTAGAGATGCGATGGTCCGCGTAGGCGTATCTGAAGAAGAATCATATAAGCGTTTCTGGTGTATTGATCGTAACGGGTTAGTTACAGATAATATGGAAGATCTTCTTGATTTCCAAATTCCGTACGCAAGAAAAGAAGTAGAAGTAAGTGGGTGGAAGCAAAATGATGTGATCGGACTTGCTGAAGTTGTGAAACATGTAAAACCGACAATTTTAATTGGTACATCTACTGTTGCAGGTGCATTTAAAGAAGAGATTATTAAAGAAATGGCTTCTCACGTAGAAAGACCAATTATTTTACCAATGTCGAATCCGACACCACTTGCTGAAGCAAAACCAGCAGATTTAATCGAGTGGACAGAAGGAAGAGCGTTAGTTGCAACAGGAAGTCCATTTGAACCAGTTACATATAACGGTGTAACGTATGTGATTGGACAATCAAATAATGCACTGATTTTCCCAGGTCTTGGTCTTGGAACAATTGTAGTACGAGCAAGCGTCATGACGGATGGAATGTTCGCAGCAGCAGCTGAAGCAGTTGCAAGTATGGTAGATACAAGTCAGCCAGGAGCACCTATTTTACCAGAGGTCGAAGAATTACGTAATATCTCAGAAATGGTTGCAATTGAAGTAGCTAAAGTTGCAGTTGCAGAAGGTGTTGCAAGAGTGAACTTAAGTGATAACGATATCAAGATGGCAGTGAAAGAAGCAATGTGGAAGCCAGAGTATCGCCAAATAAAAGCGGTAGAAAAGGTTAGAATATAGAAAAAAAGCCCGTTTATAACAATAAGCGGGCTTTCGCTTTTACTACTGAAAAAAAGTATAGGAAGTGTCACCTTTGAATTGGAATCAATTATGGAAGAAAGATATGTCCCTTTTAATTATATTAATGGTCGTTGTTCCGATTGCTGGGGAGCTGAACTTTCATCCCTTTAATGATACGTTTCGAGTTAGCTTCGGTACACCGCTATTCTTCTTTTTATTATTATTTTTAAGAAGAGTACCAGCAGGAGTTGCAGGTATTCTTGTTGGTATATCTGTAGTCTTATTCCGAGTATGTCTTGACTGGATCATGCAAGGTTCATTTCATATGACAGAATCATTTTATTTGCGTTATCCTGTGTTCTTCTATTATTTTATTTATGGCAGTTTTTTTTCGCTTTGCAGGGTAAATAAGTTCCATCAGAAACCAATCATTATTGGATGCCTTGGGATTTCAATTGAAATTGTTGCAAGTATGTCAGAACTTGCGTTTTATCACATGTTAGTACTAGGTACAACAATAACGATTTCTGAAGTAAATAAACTCATCATTATTGCTATTTTTCGTAGTTTCTTTGCACTTGGTTTTTTAAATATGATGAATTTATATGAAACGAAATTAAAAGAATCGCAAGTTCGAAAAGAAAATGAAAATATGTTAATGCATCTTTCTAATTTATATGTGGAATCTGTTCATTTGAAAAAGACGTTACAAAATGCGGAGTTAATTACACAAGAAGCATATCAACTATATCGAAATTTACAAGTAAGCGCTGATTCAAGTAGTAAAACAGCATTGAAAATAGCGGGGGAAGTGCATGAAATAAAAAAGGATAATCAAAGGATATTTGCAGGATTATCTAAACTGTTATTAGATAAAAATGTGGCTGAATATGTAGAAGGACATGAGTTAGCAGAAATGATTGTTAGAATAAACGAGAAGTATGCTGAAATGCTAGAAAAGGATATACGTTTTTCTAAACATATAGAAGGTGAGCATGCTGCATACCACGTGTATACAGTTCTATCAATTTTTAATAACCTCGCTGCAAATGCAGTTGAAGCAATTGAAGATAAAGGTGTCATTATTATTAAGCTATATAAAAGAGATCAACATATATTTTTTGAAGTAATTGACGATGGACCTGGTATTGCACAAAAATATAAGAAATTAGTATTTAAGCCAGGATTTACTTCTAAGTATGATCAAACGGGAACACCGTCAACTGGTATTGGGCTTTCTTACATAAATGAAATGGTAACAGAGCTAGGCGGAGAAGTGAGATTAGAAGGCCGAGAAAATAAAAGAGGATGTAAGTTTATCGTTTGTTTACCGGAGGGTAGTTTAAAGCGGGAAGGGGAATAGATTTGTTTTATTATATCGTAGACGATGATGAAGTTTTCCGTTCGATGCTTTCGCAAATTATTGAAGATGGAGATCTTGGAGAAGTAATTGGTGAGGCGGATGACGGAGCTTTTATTGAGGCGGATCAACTAAATTTTAAAAAAGTAGATATTTTATTTATTGATTTGTTGATGCCGATGAGGGACGGAATTGAAACAGTTCGTCACATTGCGTCAACTTTCACGGGGAAAATCATTATGATTTCTCAAGTGGAATCGAAGCAGCTTATAGGTGAGGCATATACACTTGGTGTAGAATATTATATTACAAAACCATTAAATAAAATCGAAGTTGTATCTGTTGTACGCAAAGTGATGGAGCGTATTAGATTGGAGCGTTCTATACACGATATTCAAAAATCATTGAATAACGTGTTTCAGTGGGAAAAACCGCAATTGCGTACTGAACCAGTGCAAGAAGGAAAAAAGATAGGGGATTTAGGGCGCTTTTTACTATCAGAACTCGGTATTGCGGGAGAGAATGGAAGTAAAGATTTACTTAGTATGCTGGAATATTTATATGGTCAAGAAAAGGCACAGACATTTGAGTTTGGCTTTCCTGCGTTAAAAGAAATTTTCCATCATATTACGATAAGAAAATTAGGGGATTTAGCTTTAGAGGCGGATATTGATAAAGAGAAAAAAGCGTCTGAACAAAGAGTACGTCGAGCTATTTATCAGTCGTTAAATCATTTGGCTTCTTTAGGATTAACAGACTTTTCAAATCCAAAATTTGAAAGCTATGCTCCAAAATTTTTCGATTTTACCGTAGTTAGAAAACGGATGACAGAAATGACGAAAGATGAACTCGCATCTTCTGGTCATACGCGAATTAATACGAAAAAGTTTATTCAAGTGTTGTATTTTGAGGCGAAGAGGTTGATGGAGATAGAGTGAAGAAGATGCTTATAAATAAGCATCTTCTTTTGTTAAATCAACATTTTATATTTTCTCGTGGAGCATGTAAAATGTTAAGTAAGAGAAAATGGTTTTATATTAAGGAAGTGTCAAAGCAATGAGTTTCACATTGAATAAATCGATTATTAAAGAAGTGTGCGGAGAGACCTCATATAAAAGAGGTGAAGCCTATTATAAATCAAATAAAGTGATAATAGATCAGTACGATGAAAATAAAGAAATTTGTGAGGCGACAGTAAAAGGGAACGAGGATTTCCATGTTACAGTAGCAAAAGCCAAAAAGGGTGATGTTGTTGCAAAATGTAGTTGTCCTTCATTAGCGTCTTTTCAAACGTACTGTCAACATGTTGCAGCAGTATTAATACAAATAAACTATAATCAACAAACAGGTAGAATGAGCTCCACTAGTAACAGAAATGATCAATTGACAAGTGGTATGTTTCAGCTGTTTGCAGACAAACCACTGAGGCCAAAAAGTAAACAACACCGTTTTGATACACGTGAAATATTAGATATTGAGTTTATATGTACACCAGTAGCTACGAGAAGTGGTGGGGCTCTTCTTGGAATTCAATTGAAACTTGCCAAAGTGTATTTCATAAATCATATTAGAGAATTTCTTTCTAAGGTGGAGAAAAGGGAATCTTTTCATTGTTCAAATGAATTTACATATACACCAGATGTACATAGTTTTAAACAAGAAACGGATGCAATTATTCAGCAGCTCATTAAAATGTATCATAATGAAAAAATGTATGAAGATACGCTAGAAGTACATGCGAAACAAGATGAAAGTATGATATTTATACCGCCAGCTTCGTGGAAGGATATGCTCTCTTCACTTTCTAAAGTTGAATATGTACAGCTGAAACAAAATGAACAACTGTTTCAGGGATTACAAGTTTCAAAAGGTTTGTTGCCGTTACACTTTGAATTTACGAAGGGAAATAATGGCGGATTTACACTTCATATAGATGGTCTAAATCGTGTACAAGTTATGGATATGTATAACAATGCACTTTACGATGGGAAATTATATCACTTACACATTGAAGATTGTATGCGACTTATTGAATTACAAAAGATGATGAGTCGCTCAAATAGTAATCAGTTTTATATTCCAGAAAGTAAGATGGAACATTTCGTCGCGAAAGTTGTACCAGGATTAATGAAGCTCGGAACTGTACACATTGATGAAGTAATATCGGATCGTGTTGAAACACCTTCGCTAAAAGCGAAATTGTATTTAGACCGCGTGAAAAGTCGCTTATTAGCAGGTCTTGAATTTCACTATGGGAACGTCATGATTAATCCGCTAGAAGAGGATGGACAGCCGTCTGTTTTTAATCGTGATGAGAAAAAGGAAAAAGAGATTTTAGACATTATGAGTGAAAGTGCCTTTGCAAAAACAGAAGGCGGTTACTTTATGCATAATGAAGAAGCTGAGTATAACTTTTTATATCACGTCGTGCCAACATTAAAAGGTTTAGTTGATATTTATGCGACGACAGCAATCAAATTGCGAATTAATAAAGGGGATGCAGTTCCTCTTATTACAGTGAGAAGAAAAGAAAGAATTGATTGGTTGTCATTTCGTTTTGATATAAAAGGAATACCAGAAGCAGAAATTAAAGGTGTATTAGCGGCCCTTGAAGAGAAACGTAAATATTATCGATTGGCGAACGGTTCGTTTTTATCGCTAGAGAGTAAAGAGTTTAATGAAATTAATCAGTTTATAAAAGAATCAGGTATTCGGAAAGAATTTTTACATGGAGAAGAGGTAAATGTTCCACTTATTCGGAGTGTAAAATGGATGAACGGACTTCATGAAGGCAATGTTTTAAGTTTAGATGATTCTGTTCAAGAGTTAGTAGAAAACATTCAAAACCCGAAAAAATTAAAGTTTGCTGTGCCAAATACTTTAAATGCAGAAATGAGAAAGTATCAAGTATATGGGTTCGAATGGATGAAAACACTTGCTCATTACCGTTTTGGCGGTATTTTAGCAGATGATATGGGACTTGGAAAAACGTTGCAAAGCATTGCTTTTATAGATTCTGTTTTGCCTGAGATTCGAGAAAAGAAACTACCTATATTAGTCGTTTCACCATCATCTCTTGTTTATAATTGGTTTAGTGAATTGAAAAAATTCGCCCCGCATATTAGAGCAGTTATTGCAGATGGAAACCAAGCAGAGCGCCGGAAAATTTTGAAAGATATAACGGAATTTGATGTCGTAATTACGTCATATCCATTACTGAGAAGAGATATAAGATTGTATGCAAGACCATTTCATACACTATTCCTTGATGAAGCGCAGGCGTTTAAAAACCCTACAACGCAAACGGCAAGAGCTGTGAAAACAATTCAAGCTGAATACCGTTTTGGGCTAACGGGTACACCTGTAGAAAATTCATTAGAAGAGCTATGGTCTATCTTCCATGTCGTCTTCCCAGAATTATTACCAGGAAGAAAAGAGTTCGGTGATTTAAGGCGTGAAGATATAGCGAAGCGAGTGAAACCATTCGTATTAAGACGATTAAAAGGGGACGTATTAAATGAGTTGCCAGAGAAAATAGAGCACTTACAATCATCGGAGTTATTACCCGATCAAAAGAGTCTCTATGCTGCTTATTTAGCGAAGCTCAGGGAAGAAACGTTAAAGCATTTAGACAAAGATACGTTACGTAAAAATAAAATTAGAATTTTAGCTGGTTTAACGAGATTGCGACAAATTTGTTGTCATCCTGCTTTATTTGTTGATGATTACAAAGGAAGTTCAGCTAAATTTGAACAACTGTTAGAGATTTTAGAGGAATGTAGAAGTACAGGAAAGAGAATATTAATTTTTTCTCAATTTACGAAGATGCTTTCCATTATTGGTCGTGAGTTAAATCACCAAGCAATTCCATACTTTTATTTAGACGGGAGTACACCAGCGCAGGAACGTGTAGAGCTGTGCGATCGGTTTAATGAAGGAGAAGGGGATCTATTTCTCATTTCTTTAAAAGCTGGTGGTACCGGACTTAATTTAACTGGTGCAGATACAGTAATATTATACGATTTATGGTGGAATCCAGCTGTTGAACAACAAGCGGCCGATAGAGCGTATCGAATGGGGCAAAAAAATACAGTGCAAGTTATAAAGCTAGTAGCCCACGGAACAATTGAGGAGAAAATGCATGAACTGCAAGAAAGTAAGAAAAATTTAATTGCTGAAGTGATTGAGCCGGGAGAAGAAAAATTAGCATCCATCACGGAGGAAGAAATACGAGATATTTTAATGATTTAATATGAAAAAGCTATGCTTTCACATGTGAAAGCATAGCTTTTTGTTGTAATAATTATATTTTGTTTTGTGCAAAGTAAAGAAATCAAATGTTATTTAAATTACTTCTTTGTACCTTTACTTTTGTATGGCTTTGCAGCTGCCTTTTTCTTTGCACTTGATTGCCAACGGTTCCATCCTTTACTTCCTGTACCTTGTCCTACACCTTTTTTCGGTTTTGCCTTCGTTTTACTCATATGATCACTCCGTTATTTAAAAATCTTATTTGATAATAGTCAATGATTTAGAAAATACTCTTTATAAATGACTATGATTGCTTTAAGTAAAAATAAACTGCTTGAATGCTATAGTATATCATGAAATTGCAAGTAAACTGAAAGGAATTATAAAGAAAATGAAAATAATAAGAAATACTGCGGATTCTATATTCCGAACGATCACATTAATTATTGTGTATACGTTAGTTTCGGTCAGTGAAACATTTTTTGGATTGACGAGGCAGAAAAAGTAAAGATGTTAAATTAACAACAATCAATAAAGCCGTAAAATAAAGAATTGAAAAATATTTTAAAACTTTTTGTTGACTTTCTTTATTTTTTGTATAGAATAATCATTAATAAAATGTTTCAGAGATGTGACAACAAAACGACTATGAAAGGACGAGTAGTAGTAGGACGTAGTTTAAGCGAGTCAGGGGTGGTGTGAGCCTGATACGAAGCCTATTATGAAGAACCTCCTGGAGTTGCTAACCGAAATCCTTTATAGGAAAGTAGACTTAGCCGGGAACTTCGCCGTTACAAGAAGAACAGTATCGAGATATTTCATCTCCGTATTGTATAAGTGAGCAACCTCTGTTGCTAATTTGGGTGGTACCGCGGAACCAAAGCCTTTCGTCCCAGTTTTTTGGGAAAGAAGGGCTTTTTTTGTTGGCTTCTTTTCACAACATCCAAACATTTTAGGAGGAAACCACCATGTATCAATCATTAATGACAGTAAGAGAGACTCAAATTGCAATTAAGGAAGTTAAAACATTTTTCGAGGACCAATTAGCAAAACGCCTTGAACTATTCCGCGTATCTGCACCATTATTCGTAACGAAAAAATCAGGATTAAACGATCACCTAAACGGTGTAGAACGTCCAATTGAATTTGATATGTTACATTCAGGAGAAGAATTAGAAATTGTTCATTCACTAGCGAAATGGAAACGATTTGCATTACATGAATATGGATATGAAGCTGGTGAAGGTTTATATACAAACATGAACGCGATTCGTCGTGATGAAGAACTTGATGCAACGCATTCCATTTACGTTGACCAATGGGATTGGGAAAAAATCGTTCAAAAAGAATGGCGTACTGTCGATTACTTACAAAAAACAGTACAAACAATTTATGGAATATTCAAAGATTTAGAAGATCACTTATTTGAAAAATATCCGTTCCTTGGAAAGTATTTACCGGAAGAAATTGTTTTCGTTACTTCTCAAGAATTAGAAGATAAATATCCAGAATTAACACCGAAAGATCGTGAACATGCAATTGCGAAAGAACACGGTGCAGTCTTCATTATCGGAATTGGTGATGCACTTCGTTCAGGTGAAAAGCACGACGGACGCGCAGCTGATTATGACGATTGGAAATTAAACGGTGACATTTTATTCTGGCACCCAGTACTACAATCTTCATTTGAATTATCATCAATGGGAATTCGTGTTGATAGTAAATCACTTGATGAGCAGTTAACGAAAACTGGTGAAGACTTCAAACGTGAGTATGATTTCCATAAAGGTATACTAGAAGACGTACTACCATTAACAATCGGCGGTGGTATTGGACAATCAAGAATGTGCATGTACTTCTTACGTAAAGCTCATATCGGTGAAGTTCAATCTTCTGTATGGCCTGACGATTTACGTGCAGCTTGTAAAAAAGAAAACATTCATCTGTTTTAATAGAAGTGAGAGAGGGTAGTGGTCATCTCCCTGTCAAGTAGACAGAAATAAAAAGAGTATTATGCCACGGCCTTTTCCCGATATTCTATCGGGGAAAGGCCGTGAAGTTTTTCTTGGAATCTTTCTGTATTATAAAATTGAATATATTCTTGAATTGCTCGGTAGGCCATTTCATATGTTTTTGGGCACACTAAATACAACTTCTCTGTTTTTAAATGTGAGAAGAATGATTCGATACACGCATTATCAAAACAGTTTCCACGTCTAGAATGACTACCGACAAATCCTAATTTCTCTAACTGTTTTGCGTAGGATTTAGATGTATATTGAAACCCTTGATCTGAATGGAAAAGGGGCTTAGTAGTTAATGACTTCCCTTCTAATTGACGTAATGTAGTTAAAACCAAATCTAAATCATTTCTTGAAGATAGCTTCCAGGCAACAATTTCATTGTTGTATAAATCTAACACAGCCGACAAATAGGCAAATTGTTCTCCGATTCGTACATAAGTAATATCTGTTACGAATTTTTGATTTTGCTTTTCAGCTTGAAACTCTCGATTCAAATGATTTTTAAATACCACAGATGTTTTTCTTCCATAAAACGGACGTTTTTTTCGAATGATAGATTGAATACCCAGCTCTCTCATAAGACGACGAACACGTTTATGATTCATTACCATTCCTTCTCGAGCCAAAGCACGAGTCATACGTTTATACCCATAGTAAGGGTGCTGACGATGAATAGATAAAATATGTTCTTTATGCCACATATCCCTTTTCTGACGTAAACGCTGCACGTTATGATATTTCCGCCATTTATAGTAGCCAGCCTTAGAAACTTCCGCGATTTGAAGCAACCATCGGAGTGGATAGGCTTGGCGTAATGAATCGATAAGAGAAAATCGTTCTTTCTTTAGGACCATTCCTTCCCGTGTAGATTTGGATTGCGCTTTTTTAAATACTCAACCTGTGCCTTCAAATAAGCATTTTCTTCTTCTAGACTATTAAAATTCTTTCGATTCCAGACACCACGTTGATCATCAAAGGACTCCCCTTGTTGCGCACGTTTTACCCACTCAATAATCTGGGCATCGCTCTTCACACCGAGTTGTTCACGAATTTCTCGCAATGATTTTCTCTCTTCTAATCGAAGACGAACTGCTTCTCGCTTTAGTTCTTCTGTATATTTTTGAAATGATTGTCCTTTTCTTGCCATAAAAAAATCCCCTCCAGATAAAACAGTATTGAGTCCATCATATCAGATGGACTCTTTTTTTACTTTCTACCTATAGGGGATAATACCAGTAGCTCAAAGAGTTATCCTCTCTTTTTATTGTGTAAACGAATGGTTTACAGTGAATTTTACTAATGGTTTCTTTCTTTTATATCTCTTTTTATGTAATAATTTGTTAAAGGAGGGGACGTTATGAATTTAGGAGAACAGTTAAAAAAACTACGAGAGTCAAAGGGATTTTCACAAGAGGATGTTGCTAAAAAGATTGGTGTAACGAGGCAAGCGATATATAAATGGGAAAATGATAAAAGTTATCCTGATATTGATAATTTAATTTTACTGAGCGAAATGTATAATGTTACGCTAGATGAGTTGATAAAAGGGAATCAAGATTTCAAAAAGAAAATACATAGTGATGCAGAAGATGAGGATTTTGAGAAAGGAAATGAATTTGGTTTTTATATTGGATGTGGTTTGCTAATTTTAAGTGCTTTCGTTGATTATGAAGGAATGCAAGAAATCTTATTAGGAATAGCACTATTCATGATAGTTTTTTACTCTGACGTGAAGAAAGTTATTTTGAATGAGTTCAGATCGTTTTTTAAAAGAAAAGATATATATGATAAGAGGTGAGAAGAATCAGTTATATTTCCTAGGAAAGAGTATAAGAAGTAATTGAATTGTTTTATAATGATTTTAGGATGTTGATAGTGTGTTAAAAAGTTCAAACAAGCATAACCCCGTTCTAAAGCTAGGACGGGGTTCAAAATCTAAGTTTTATGAAGCGAGAATTTCTTTCAAATATTTTTACTTTAGTAAAGACTTCTTATAAAATATTACTTATTTATTACCGAGTTCTTCCGCTAAACCGATTAAAATTCCTTCGACTCCACGAATGTAGCAGAGACGATACGAGTTCTCATACTGAACTACTTCACCAACGAGCTCTGCACCATGCTTAGTGAGTCTCGATACCATTTCGTCAATGTCTTCAACGGTGAACATGACGCGTAGATAACCGAGGGCGTTTACAGGAGCATTTCGGTTATCTGATATAGTAGGTGGGGTGAGAAATCGCGAAAGTTCAATTCGGCTGTGGCCATCTGGAGTGACCATCATAGCGATCTCTACGCACTGAGAACCGAGTCCAGTTACGCGACCAGCCCATTCACCTTCGACATTGGCTCGACCTTCGAGATTCAAGCCAATCTCCTCAAAGAAAGAGATTGCGTTATCAAGGGATTCTACAACGATGCTGACATTGTCCATTCGTAGTAATTTGTTTTTTGCCATAGTCTTATCTCCTTATGTATAAAAGTCTATTATTTAATTATCCTCATAATTATACTACTAAGTAGTTACAAATTCCTTTCAGTCAAAAACACCTTGTCACAGTATAGGAAAATGTGACAAGGTGTTTTTTAATATGTCATATAGCATCGTGTTAACGAACAGCTTTTTATTTAATAGGAAGGTAATACATTAATATGATTTTTTTAGCATTACTAAATATATCAGATTAGCTCATTTGCACTAAAGGCTCAATTTTCGCCATAAATGATTGATGCAGCGCCTCAACGCCTGTTACTAAATGAAGGCGGTCAATAACGACAGACACTTTAATTTCTGATGTACTTACCATTTTAATATGAATATCTTCTTCTTTTAAAGTAGTGAACATATTTGCAGCGACACCTGGGTTAGATACCATGCCAGATCCTACGATTGATACTTTTGCTAAGTGATTTTCATGTTCTACAGATTCATAGTGAAGAGTTTCTTGATTTTGTTCCAAAACTTCTAAAGTTTCTCTTAAATCATTCGAATGAATGGAGAAGGAGAGGTGTACAGTTCCTTCATTTGTAATACTTTGAATGATGATATCTACATTAATGTGTGCTGCTGCTAATGTAGAGAAAACTGTTGAAAGCGAGCCTTGTTCTAATCCTTTAATTGTGACACGTGTAATGTTATCCTCAAATGCAATACCTTTAACGATTGATTGTTGTTCCATGTTACATTCTCCTTTTACAATTGTTCCGTTTTCTTGTTCCATACTTGAGCGAACTTCTAAAACTACATTATGATTTTTAGCAAACTCAACAGCGCGCGGGTGTAATACGCCAGCACCGAGATTAGCAAGCTCTAACATTTCGTCATAAGAAATTTCGTCTAATTTGTAAGCATCTTTTACAACTCGTGGGTCCGTCGTATATACACCTGTCACATCCGTATAAATATCACATTTTTTTGCTTTAAGTGCAGCAGCTAATGCGACAGCAGTCGTATCAGAGCCACCACGGCCAAGCGTTGTAATTTCATTTTCTACACTTATACCTTGGAAACCAGCTACGATAACAATCGTACCTTCAGCAAGATAAGATTGAATACGATCTGTATGAATGTCAGTAATCCGTGCACTACTATGTACAGATTCTGTCGTAATACCTGCTTGCCACCCTGTTAATGAAATTGCATGATAGCCTTTTGCTTGCAGTGCCATTGTTAATAATGAAATAGTTACTTGTTCTCCTGTAGATAGAAGCATATCCATTTCACGTTTACTTGGATTTTCTGTGATAGCGTTAGCGAGTGCGACAAGTTCATCTGTGCTTTTTCCCATTGCTGAAACGACAGAGACAATGCTATGACCTCGTTCATATTCTTCAATAATTAAATTTGCTACATGTTGAATGCGTTCGACGCTTCCGACAGAAGTGCCACCAAATTTTTGAACAATTGTTTCCATTACAAATTCCTTCTTTCGTCTATTTTTAAGAATAGATTAGGAAATATATAAATCCCCAATACTCCTGTAGTTACCAGAAAGACAAACAAAAAACACCATCTCAAATAAGTGAGGATGGTGCTGTTACAGGAAAAGGGAAACAGAAAACGGAGCTAATAAAAAAACCGCCAAAAAAGGAATATCATAAAAAAATGATATCTCTTTTTTGTAGATAGCTCTTCATACGTACACGTCTGTACATATGACAGTTCTGTTTCTATTCGAAAACAGCCCCAATTGATAAATGCAGAGAAATTTATCAATTTCGGCAATACTTCCTTTCATCTAAGTTCATAGACATCTCTGTGTCTCCATTAGAATACTCATAAGTATCGCAACCTCTATCTCACGTTTTAGGCGAGAGTGTTTGATTTATGAAGTTGTTGGTAACATTTGTTTTATAATAATTTAAATTTTTCGTGGAATCAAGTGTTTTATATATATTTTAAAAATTCTTTCTTTTTTCTGAGGAAGTTTGTGAAAAATGTAGCAAAATAAATTCATTGCATGTACATTAAAGTTATAGTGCATAGGAGGTGGGGAGAATGAAAAGGAAACAGCCTATTTATGTTGCGACAAAAATGAACACGACGATGGAAAAATTATGGGAATATACGCAAGAACCAGATATACATACAGAGTGGGATGCTCGCTTTACTGAAATTTCGTATTTAGAGAAAAAAGAAGGGGAACCACAGAAGTTTTTGTATAAAACAAAGATTGGATTTGGGCTTGAAATAGTTGGAGAAGGGGAATCAATAGGTGAAATAAGAAAAGATATTTTAATGCAGTTATGCAGTTTGATGAAAACGAAAATGAAATTGTAGATTATTTTGGTGAACCACATTTACTCGTTTCTACACTGCATTTTCATATCGATGAGTTAGGGGCAATGCATATTTCTTCAAAGAAACAATGGTTTTATATGTTTGGAAGAAAAATGCCGTTACCAAAATTTTTGTATGGTGAGGCAAAAATTGTTGAAAGTTATGATGAAACACTACAATGTTTTCGAATTCATGTACAAGTACGAAACCCGTTAATTGGTTCGCTTTTTTCATATAAGGGAACATTTGTGGAAAGGGAATAGACGATATGAAAAATATAATATTTGGGCTTGCTTGCTATGTTGTTTTTCTAATAAGTGAGTGGTCGAATATAAATCCTGTTGAAGCAATTATATTATTATCTGTTTTATTATTTATACCAATGTCATTTTGTATTATTGATAAAAGAAAAAGAGATGGATCGCAATTATTATTTTATAAATCCGTATCATTTTTATATCCAATCGCAGCAATTTGTGCAATGTTAGCTTTCGTCACAAATCACTATTTATTTGCGCTAGTTTGGTTTGTATATACAGGAATTGTTGCGTTATTTGGTGTAAGTAGATTGCTAGAAAGAGGATGGAAGCCGTTAGAAGAGATCGCCATAGATAGTGCGTTTATTTATTTGTTTTTAGGTGGTTTTTGGTTTTCTGCTTCAGTAGCAAAACTTTCAATTATGCATTTTAGCTCTGACATTGTTTTACTCACAGCTGCACATTTTCATTATTCGGCGTTTCTATTGCCATTATCAGCTGGTTTAATAGGGAGAAAAAGAGAAAAGAGAAGTAAAGTGTATGATGCTATTATGTTTATCATCATGATTTCACCTATGACAGTTGCAATAGGAATTACATACTCAAGAATATTTGAATTTTTTGCAGTGTTCCTATATTTATGTGCAATTTATGGGTATGGATTTTACGTTTGGAGAGCAAAATTTAATGCTATCAGTGCAAAGATTCTTCTAATCGTTTCGTCTAGTACACTCATGGTTACAATTATGTTCTCACTTATATATTCATACGGGAATTTGAAGCATGTCTTGACGATTACAATTGCTCAAATGGTTTGGATTCATGGTGTTGTCAACGGAATTGGAGTAGCGTTACCGGCATTTATCGGCTGGGTGATTGAAAAGAGTGTTCCGAATTATAAATACTATGGGAAACCAATGAGTAAGTTAAGAGGAAATGTGGCAATTGGTGAGGCTTATTTATATAGCAGCAATTTAGTAGACAGTAAGGAATACAACGGTTTAGTTGATAAAGTAAATGACTTTCATAGTGAGGCATTTGATGTGACGAAGGTTCCTTTAAGTATTATTCATTTTTATGAAAATACAGTAGAGTATGAATTGCAATCGAATATTAAATGGGCTCGTTGGTTCCGTCCGTTCGCACTTTGCTATGAGAAAATGAGTAAGCGTGTAGAACAAATACATTTAGGAATGGGCGGCAATTGGGAAACGATGCATGGCTCTATCATTAGTGTCATAGATGAGAAAGATGGAAGAGAGAATGTAAGGGCTTGGCTAAGAAAAAATGAAGCAGGTAAATCTATTTTTGTAGCTCTTTATTCAAAGCATACAAATAAGAGTGAGACATATATGAATATCGCCTTACCTTTACCTTATTCGAATATGACTGGTATTTTGAAACTATATAATGATAGTCATGATTTAATTATTACTAGTAAGTTAAGAGAAAATGGTCAGGGAGATGAGGGGATTTATTTACATACTCGGTTCTTGACAATCCGTTTACCGTTAGCAGAGACTTTTATTATAAAAGAGCGCACGGATCACATACTAGAAGCTAATCATAGAATGTGGATATTTGGAGTTAAGTTTTTAGAAATTGATTATAAGATTAAGAAAGTACAGGAGAAGTAAGAAAAGCTTGGAGAGATTCCAAGCTTTTTTACGTATGTGTAATTGTTATAGCAACTTGTTTATCTAGCTCATTATCCCAAACACGTTGAATTTCAAAGGTGCCTTTTTCAAAAAATAATGGGAATCTTTCTTTAAACCAATCTTGCATAGGAAGCTTTAGTGCTGTATCGATTGGTATCCATAATAATTTGCCCTCAGGTGGGTTTAAAAGAAGTTCACCTTCAAATGAGTCTGTCCAGTAGTTAAATACCATGTACCGAACATTCCCTTTCGGATTTACATATTCATCTAATCCCTTAAAATTTAAATCCGAAACAAGTAATCCGGTTTCTTCTTTTACTTCCCTTATAGCGGCTTGAACGATACTTTCGGGAAAATCTACTTTGCCGCCAGGAGCTATGTAGCCAGGGAAACCTCGATGATTGGGTCGTTTTACGAGTAAAACTTCATTGTTGCGCTGGATCATACACATTGTATAGATTTGGTGTTCGATGTTATGTGAATTTGGAGGCATAATGATGCATTCTCCTTTATATTTTTTTGATAATTTTACCATAACATAATGGTTTCTTATATAATTGGAAATATAATATTATGAATTTTCAGTCGTATATTATGTATTCTATAGTCATTTGAAAAGAGGAGAGAGACATGCAAGGGGAAATACAAAAGGAGAAAAGTTTAAGTTATATTGGAAAATTATTATTACCAGTTAAAGTATCAACGCACTTTAAGTTTTTATGGATTGGACAATTACTCTCGGCCTTAGGTAGTTCGATAACTATGGTCATACTTCCAGTTGTTGTGTATTCATTAACTGGCTCAACAGTTGTAATGGGGATGACGATGGCAATGTACATGCTACCTAATATTCTTGCTTTACCGTTTGCAGGTTTAGTTGTAGACCGAATTGATCGGGTTAAATTAATGTTATTTACGGATATAATCCGCTGTATATTAATGCTATTACTTGCATCGCTTATATTTATGGATTTATTAACAATTACGATTTTATATATTCTCGTTGCCATATACGGACTTATGGAAGGGATATTCCAACCAGCATATTCTGCTGTAAGGGCGAAAGTATTCGTTCCTGAAATTCGTAATGCAGCTAACGCACTCACTCAAATGAGTAATCAAGGTATACGATTGATTGGGCCAGCACTTGGTGGGTTAATCGTATCGGTTGCATCTGCAGGGATAGGTTTCGGACTAGATGCAGCAACGTACTTATTATCATTTTTATGTTTATTATTTTTAAAAGAAATTAAGTTTAAAAAAGTAAAACCCATTGAAAAGAGTAAGCTTACTTACAAACAAGAGTTTATGGAAGGTGTTTTAGTTTTAAAAAGTCATCCGTGGCTGTGGATTACAATTTTAGTTTTTTCTTTTATAAATATTTGTTATGCCGGCATTATCGTCGTATTAATTCCATGGTTATTTAATGTTCATCATCATTTTGAAGCTTACGTGTATGGGCTTGGCATGGCCTTTTCTGGTGGTGGGGCTATAATTGCCGCAGTAATATTTGGTGGGAAAGAGCGGTGGCATAAGAGAGGATTACTGGCTTATGGAGGTGTTTTAATGAGTGGCATTGCTTTATTAATTATGCCATTCATTTCTTGGGCACCCGCTTTAATATTCTTAATGGCAATTGAAGGATTTGGCATGATGATATTTGGACTCATTTGGGAAACGAGTTTACAGGAGTTTGTACCAGAAGAAGCATTCGGAAGAGTGGCAAGCCTTGATATGTTGGGTTCTTTTGCTTTATTGCCATTAGGGTATGTAGTTGTAGGCTGGTTAGCTACTGTCATAGGTGGCGAAATAACTATTATAACACTAGCTAGTTTAGTAATTTTAACAATTGGAATAGCATTGTCTGTACAGAGTATTCGTCGATTTAATTGATTATATGGGAAAAGAGGGCTAGACCTATATAGAAAATAACTTAGCATATAATCAACTAGTATTAATAAAACACCTTTGTAATGAAAAACTGTCCGTACATATTTGGCACAACAAAATTAGAAATCACAAAAGAAGTGACGGAAGCGATACAAGCAGGTTTCAAAAAAGAAGACTAAGCCCTAAAGAAATTAGGACTTAGTCTTCATTAAATACAAATGTTTGTTTCATTTTTTTACCTTCATTTACCGGATGGCCATTGTAAGAGAAATTCTTTTCTTCCCAAGTGATTACAACTTTAAAATTATGACTATTAAAGTCTAATGGGAATACCATGTAGTCAAAGCTTGTATGACTTTTAGAAATATTTTCATTAGGTGTAGTAGGTTTAAAGGTAGCTTTAGAGGTAGGGTTGTTATCAAGTATTTCCACAGATACGTTTGATACATCATGACCGATGTTTTTTACGAGTAAACTATACGTATCAAATACACCTTGCTTTGGCTGGATTGCTTGCTTGTTTGAGTTATGAGATTTATCAATTTCGACATACCATTGTTTAGACTTTGACGCAATCGGTAGTGACTGAAATGTGTAAGCACTAGCTTGTATTGGTAGTGCTAAGCATAAAAGTGTAAAGAGAGTTAATATTTTTCGTTTCATTTTTTTAGAGCTCCCATTCTTTAATGGATTTACTTGTTATTATCTTCTTTTTACGAGTAAATATACCATATAATGTAAAGTGGCTATAAGAGTAGTGAATCAATATCTTATTCAATACTCTTATAGCCGGCATAATTACGTATGTAGTAAAAAAGAATAAATTTGTTTTTCTATACTTAGATTGCTGCCCTTTTTAAAAGGACTATTTTTACGTTTTAATAAAAAGAATATACTAAGAGTTCAGTATAAATTATTTATTTTAATGTAGTTAAATGTGCTTATATATGTGAAATTAGAGAAGGAAGCTGTGTAGAGATGTTTCTACACAGTTTTTTTAGGATATGAAAAAATTACCAAAAATATGTTAAAATAACATTGTCATACAACAAGGGGGATTTGTTTTATGGAAAATGGACATCTTGCTAAAGTAGACTTAACGAAAAAAATTGAATCAAAATCTAAGTACAATAAGAAATTAGAAAAATATCAAAGGCGCTTATTAGCATTACAGCAAATTTTGAAAGAAGAAAAAATCGCGGTTATGCTTGTTATGGAAGGATGGGATGCGGCTGGTAAAGGTGGGGCAATTAAGCGGGTGACGGAACATCTTGACCCGCGTGGGTTCCAAGTAAATCCAATTGGAGCGCCTGCACCTCATGAGAAACGTTACCATTATTTGCAACGTTTCTGGCGCAAAATTCCACAGTACGGGCAAATCACCATTTTTGATCGCTCATGGTACGGTCGTGTGTTAGTTGAGCGTGTTGAAGGATTTGCTACAAAGGAAGAGTGGATGAGAGCATATGATGAGATTAATGATTTTGAAAAACTACTAACAGATGACCATTACATAATAGGGAAGTTCTTCTACCATATAAGTAAAGAGGAACAGTTAAAGAGATTTAAAGATAGAGAGAAAAATCCTTTGAAAAGATGGAAAATTACAGACGAAGATTGGCGTAATCGTGAAAAATGGGATGAGTATGTTGAAGCAATGGAAGACATGTTTGAAAAAACAAGTAAGCCAAATGCAAAGTGGCATATTATTGAAAGTAACGATAAATTGTATGCTCGTGTGAAAACGTTAAAAATTATTATTTCATTCATTGAGGATTATTTCTTAGAACATGGTATAGAATTGCCTTCTTATTATTATGAAATGAAAGAGGATATTGAAGTTTTGCAAGGTGTAGGTGTTAAAGAGTAAATAAGAAAATGGCCCTGTGAATTGGTGAAACCAAATTATGGGGCTTTTTTATTTAGAAACATTTTACAATTAACAGAATAAGGTATATAATCAATAATCATATTAACAATGTTAATATGATTATTGATTATATACTATGTGGGGGTTTTACTTTGAAGGGAAGAGATGTTGTTTTAGGTTTATTAATGGAAAAGGAATTGTCTGGTTACGATATTAAAATTGTGTTTGAAGACGTATTTACTCATTTTTTTGATGGAAGTTTTGGAATGATTTATCCAACATTACGGCAATTGGAGAATGAAGGGAAAATAAAAAAAGAGGTTGTCATGCAAGAGGGAAAACCGAATAAGAAAATGTACTTTATTACAGATGAGGGGCGTGAAGAATTTTATCAATACATGCAGACGCCTATAGAGAAGGATGTTTTACGTTCGGATTTTTTAATGAGAATGTATTTTGGCAACTATAGTGATGATGTAACAATAAAAAAATGGATTAAAGATGAAATTGAAAGAAAAGAAGCGTACATTGCAGATCTTCGATTGAAATATGAAAAGTGGAGAATAGGTATTACTTTCGTCGAAGAAATTTCACTAGATGTAGGTATTGCATCGTATAGTGCACAAGTGGAGACTTTGAAGAAAAAATTAGAAGAGTTAGAGGCGAAAGAAAACAATAAAACAGAAGAGTGAAAAACGCATTCACAATAAATAAAGGGGTATATAAAGATGGAGCAATCAAAGGGTATTAAGATTGTCTTTTTAATGTGTCTAGGTATCTTTCTTTGTATGATTGATACGACAATTATGAATATAGCTTTACCGGCAATACAATCGAGTGTAAATACTTCATTAGAAAAGATGTCTTGGGTATTAAATGTTTATACAATGACGATTGCAGTACTTGCCATTCCGTTAGGGCGGATAGCTGATATCTTTGGAAAAGCAAAGATGTATATTCTTGGTCTGGTGATTTTTGGGGGTGGATCGGTACTTTGCGCTTTTGCTAATACAGGTGATTTTCTTATTTTTTCTCGTTTTATACAAAGTATTGGGGCAGCAATTTTATTTCCAACAAGTATGGTAATTGGTGTATCAGCTATGCCGTTAGCTAAAAGGCATGTTGCACTTGCAATTTTAGGAGTAACACAAGGATTGTCAGCTGCTATGGGGCCAGTAATAGGTGGAATTATTACGCAAAATTTAGGATGGAGATGGGTGTTCTTCGTTAATGTTCCGGTTTGTATAATAGGAATCGTGTTATGTTGCATCATGCTACAAATAAAAAATGAAGAACGTATTATCTCAAAAATAGATTGGATAGGACTACTATTAAGTAGCACAGCAATTTTTTCATTTACTCTCATATTAGTAAAAGGTAATACATGGGGATGGCAAAGTAATATTGCTTTGTCTTGTTATGCAATTAGCACTATTTCTCTTATTCTATTTATTTTAGTAGAACGAAAGATTCATAACCCAATGGTGAATTTAAAGTTATTTCAAGATCGAATGTTTGTCGGAGCGTCAATCGTTGTTATATTGAGTAATTTATTTTTAATTGGAGTTACTGTATTGCTTCCAACGTTCTTGACGAAACTACAAGGTCGAACGGAAATTGAAGCGGCTTTTTTAGTGACACCTATTTCAGCGATGATATTTTTTGTCTCACCAGTTGCAGCAACTTTAATTAAAAAACTCGGAAAAGTAACTATTATTTTGTCAGGATTTCTTGTTATGGGGCTTTCCTACTATTGGTTGCAAATGATTGATGTTCATTCAACAAATATAGAAATTATTATTCCATGTATGATATTAGGTGTCGGATATGGCTTAGTAGTGGGGCCAATTACAGTTTTAAGTGCGTCTTCGTTTGAAGGAGAATTATTAACTGCTTCTCAAAGTGTTGTATCAATGTTACGACAGGTTGGAATTGTATTGGCGGTCGCAATATTTGTCTCTAACTTAACTCATAATTTAACTATAAATAAAGAAAAAGTATATCATTATGCAGAAGAAAAGGTGCGGAATATTCATGTGAATAGTACTGAGCAAACTGAAATTTTACAAATGACTAAAGAAAAAATAGAGAATCAAAGTTTAGAGTCGAATATAAATAAGAAACAAAATGCAATGACAATGGGATTAAGTAAAGAGAAAAAGGAAGAATTGATTCGCGACAAGACGGATGAAATATTAAGAAAAGTTCCAGTAGAATATAGGGATGTAAAAAGAGAAGAAGTTATGAGGCAAGTAACAAAAGAAGTTGAAAAACAAGAGGAAAGTATAAAGAAAGAGGTACTCACATTTTCGAATGATGTGAATCATTATGCCAAGAATCAGATGGCAATGAGTTTTACAGATTTATATAAAGCAAGTGTGCCAATTATTTTAATTTGTGCTTTCGTAAGTTTGTTGTTTTGGGAAGGAAGAGCTTTGAGTAAAAAGAGAAGGGGAAGGATAGTAGAAGAAGTGTAAAGGGAAACAGGCTGCTATTAGCCTGTTTTTTCATTGTTTTCTCCTTGCATATTGTGAATAGTAGTATTTTTAATATAGCATGGGATAAGTCGAGTATGATTAGAAAGTTTTTTAGAATGAAAGGGATGAATGGAAAATGCCATTGAATATGTAACGTTATACATAGTACATTAACAAGAGGGATTAATTTTAAAAGGAGGATGGGGAATTGCTAGATAAGGCAGGGGCTTTAATAGATAATCATGTGTACACAGAAGAAGAGCAACAAAAACTATACAAACGAACGTTAATAATCGTCAGCATTTCACAAATGTTTGGCGGTGCAGGACTAGCTGCTGGTATTACAGTGGGAGCACTTCTTGCGCAGCAAATGCTTGGAACAGATGCATTTGCAGGATTACCAACTGCTATGTTTACATTGGGATCAGCATTAGCAGCTTTCATAGTAGGGAAGCTTTCGCAACGATATGGACGCCGGATAGGTCTTGCAACAGGGTTTATAGTAGGTGGATTTGGAGCAATTGGTGTTGTAATGGCAGCTTTAACGAATAGCATTATTCTTTTACTTATTTCTTTACTCATATATGGTGCCGGTACAGCCACGAATCTACAAGCTCGTTATGCAGGTACAGATTTAGCAGATAAGAAGCAGAGAGCAACGGCTGTTAGTATTACGATGGTAATGACGACTTTCGGTGCAGTTGCAGGACCAAATTTAGTAGGAGTAATGGGTAGTTTTGCGCATTCAATTGGAGTTCCTAAACTTGCAGGTCCGTTCATACTATCGGCAGCAGCATTTATACTGGCGGGTCTAGTTCTTTTTGTTATGCTTCGTCCAGATCCGTTAATTATTGCTAACATAATAGAAAGATATAAACAGGAACATACATATAAAGGACAACCAATAACAGACGAAGCGAAAGAAAATAAACGAGGTATTACAGTTGGAGCAATCGTAATGATACTTACGCAAATCGTGATGGTTGGGATTATGACGATGACGCCAGTTCATATGGGACACCACGGTCACGGTTTAAGTGCAGTAGGACTTGTGATAGGTTTTCATGTAGGTGCAATGTATCTTCCATCTCTCGTTACAGGAATGTTAATTGATAAAATTGGCCGAACTACAATGAGCATAGCTGGTGGAGTGATTTTACTTGCAGCGGGTGTCATAGCTGCGATAGCGCCAAGTGATTCTTTATTACTATTAATCGTTGCTCTGTCTTTACTTGGGCTAGGATGGAACCTCGGATTGATTAGTGGTACAGCACAAATCGTTGATTCCACAACACCGTCTACACGTGCTAAAACACAAGGGAAAATAGATGTTTTTATTGCGCTAGCTGGAGCTTCTGGTGGAGCGATGTCAGGTATGGTAGTAGCGAATTCAAGTTATGCGGCATTGTCATTGGCTGGAGGCGTGTTAGCGTTATTACTTATTCCTGTTGTGATATGGTCTCGAAAAGGGGCAAGAAATTAAATGAAAAAGAGGTTCTAGTTACTGACTAGAGCCTCTTTTTATACACTTAAATTAAATTCCACTCTACAATAAGCCCTAAATGTGTAAGACCACCACCGAATCCGTATAGTAAAAGTGTGTCTCCATTATTTAACTTTCCTTCTTTTATAGCTAAATCTAGAGCGAGTGGAATGGTGACTGAAGAGGTATTCCCCATATATTCCACGCTCGTTAATGTTTTTTGTATTGGAATTTGAGATTTTTCGCAAATAGATTCAATCATTCGTAAGTTAGCGCTGTGGGGTATGAACCAGTCTATATCATCCCCTTGCATATTTGCGTTATGTAATAAATTTTTTATGCCTTTTGGCACTGTTCGTGTTGCCCATTTATATACTTCTCTTCCATTTTGAACGATTTTTTCATTTGTTTGCAGTGGTGTGCCATTCATAGTAGTAGATAAGTTTGTGCTATATAGATGAATGCCGCCATCACCGTTTGTTCCCATGTGAGCAGCGATAAAGCTTGGGATGTCTTCATCTCTTTCTAATAAAATAGCTCCAGCACCATCACCGAATAAAATACAGGTCGTTCTATCGGTATAATCAGTAACTTTAGATAATGTCTCTGTCGCTACGACAAGTATTTTTTCATGTGATCCAGAAGTGATTAAGCTATTACCGACGTGTAGTCCATATGTAAAACCAGCACAAGTTGCATTTAAATCAAAAGCTAGTGTATGAGGTATGTTGAAGTATTGTTGTATTTGGCAAGCAACACTAGGGAAAACGTAATCAGCAGTAGTAGTAGCGACAATGATACAGTCGACATCTTCTAAGTTTTTCTTATATGTTGTACATAAATTTTTAATTGCTTTAATGGCTAAGTTTGAGGAATATTCTTCTTCGCTAGCGATTCTTCTTTCCTTCATTCCTGTTCTTTGTACAATCCATTCATCATTCGTATGGACCATCTTTTCTAAATCGTTATTAGACAATATTTGATCTGGAACATAAGTACCAATTGCAGTAATACGAGATTTAGAATGCATAGGAACATCTCCTAATTTTTATTTTTATAACCTGATACTAATATTAGGTTATAAAAATGTCAATATAGATTTTTGTTGTATTAAAACGATAATACTTAACTTACTATGAAGGAATTTGGCGAGTGCTGTAAAAATAATATACGAGAAGTTTCTAAAATTGATAATTGCTTTTGTTATTTTTATTGTGAGAAAAACTCGCAAAAAATGACGATTAAAGTAAAAAAATAACGATTTTCTTTAGTGTGATATAGGTTGTTAAACCTTGTGAAAGCGAATTACTTATGCTACACTTTATGTAACTTAAAATGAACGGAGGGGCTTCCTTTGATCTTAATCAGATTACGTCTCAATACTTTGTGCCAATAATTGAATAGCGCTCAAAGGCTCTGTCTGTGTACAGAGTGAACGGGATTGGTCTGCCTATTTTAAAGGAACCCTTTATTAAGCTTATATGTGAAAAAGAGGGAGGGACGAATACGCCCTCTTTTTGTTTTGCCTTTATAAATAGAATGGGATTGTATAGGTGAACGCTTATTGTGTATACGTATACGATCTTGGGACTTTTTGACTATAAAATAGGATGAAAGCATAGCTTTCTTCTATTTCTTTGGTGAACCCTTATCCGTTTACGAAAACACAGGCAGCGACCTGTGTTTTTTATTTTACGTAATCGAAATGGAGGAATAAATATATGGAAGAAGTATTACAAAGAGCAGTTTTAGTTGGAGTAAATGTAGGTAATGAAGATGATTTTGCATATTCGATGGAAGAGTTAACAAATCTTGCGGAAGCTTGTGATGTAGAGGTAATTGGGCAAGTAACGCAAAATTTACAACGAGTAAATCCATCGCATTATATCGGAAAAGGAAAGATTGAAGAAGTAGCAGCGTATGTACAAGAAATAGATGCGAATATGGTCATCTTTAATGATGAATTATCTCCTTCACAAATTCGAAATTTAGAAGAGGATTTAGATTGTAAGGTGATTGATCGTACCATTTTAATTTTAGATATTTTTGCGCAACGTGCGAAAACGAAAGAAGCACAGCTGCAAGTAGAAGTAGCACACCTTCAGTACATGATGCCTCGTTTAATTGGTCTTCGTGAATCGTTAGGGAGACAGAGCGGCGGCGTTGGTACGAAAAATAAAGGTGTCGGTGAGAAGAAGCTAGAGTTAGACCGTCGTAAAATTGAAGAACAAATTTCAGTTTTGAATAAAGATTTAGAAGCGCTCGTTGCCCAGCGTCAAACGCAGCGAAAGCAACGTAAGAAAAATGAAATACCTGTTGTAGCATTAGTAGGTTATACGAATGCAGGAAAGTCAACGACGATGAATGCAATGCTTGAAATTTATAATGGTACAGAAGAAAAACAAGTATTTGAAAAAGATATGTTATTTGCGACGTTAGAAACATCTGTACGAAATATTGATTTGCCAGATAATAAATCATTTTTATTAACAGATACAGTTGGATTTGTAAGTAAATTACCACATCATCTTGTGAAGGCGTTCCGTTCAACGTTAGAAGAAGTAGCGGAAGCAGATTTACTTATTCACGTCGTAGATTACGCAAATCCAAATTATGAACAATTAATTGATATTACAAATGAAACGTTAAAGAAAATTGGAGTAGAAAATATTCCAACGATCTATGCTTATAACAAATCAGATATGGTGGATGTTGAAATTCCGAAAGTACAAGAAGACCGCGTGTATTTATCTGCGAAGAAACATGTTGGAATTGAAGAGCTTGTAGAAATGATTCGTTCCCATATTTATAAAGAATATACGAAATGTGAAATGTTAATTCCGTATGATCACGGACAGGTAGTTTCGTATTTCAATAATCATGCGCACGTTTTATCAACGAGTTATGAAAATGAAGGTACGAAACTAGAAGTGGAATGTAAGACGAGCGATTATGAGAAGTATAAGCGTTTTGCAATTTAATGTAAGAGGCAACCCAGTTTGTGATTGGGTTGCCTTTTTCTATAATGTTTTACTGCTGAAAGTTACAAGGATGCAAGTCAATGATGGGAGTTAAGTTATATTTCTGGAAAAAGAAATGAAAGCAGTATAGAATAGAAATGTTTCAAAAGTCAGAATTTATTACACCTACTGTAATAAATATATATTTTGTACAGAAAGGAGCGATTCACATATGCAGGCAGTTTCACAAAAAAACACAGTAGAAACACCGACAATATATCGAATATTATTTGCGATTAGTTTCGGACATTTTTTAAATGATTCGATGCAAGCAGTTGTGCCGGCGTTGTTTCCTATTTTGGAAAAAACGATGAATTTATCCTATATGCAAGTAGGGTGGATTGCGTTTGCGTTAAATATGACGTCATCGATTATGCAACCGGTGTTTGGTATGTATTCAGATAAGAAGCCGTCACCATTTTTATTACCACTCGGTATGTTTTCAAGTATGCTTGGAATGATTGGACTCGCGTTTGCACCAAACTTTATTATTGTTATTATTTCTGTTTTATTTATTGGCTTAGGTTCCGCAGTCTTTCATCCAGAAGGCGCTCGTGTTGCGTATATGGCGGCAGGTGCAAAACGAGGGTTAGCGCAAGCGATTTATCAAGTTGGGGGAAACACGGGGAATTCTTTAGCTCCTATTTTTACAGCGCTAATTTTCGTTCCACTCGGTCAAATTGGTTCATTAGGTTTTACAGCATTTGCAGCAGTAGGAATTGCATTATTAATTTTCGTATCGAATTGGTACAAAAATGAATTAGCAACCGGCGCTGTAAGAAGGAAGAAGAGAGCTGCGCTTGAGGCGGAAAATGCAATTGTAAGTACACACATTAAATTTGTTATTATACTTCTTGTTTTTCTTACTTTTGTGCGCTCTTGGTACGGTGCCGGTATCGGGAATTTCTATCAATTTTACTTAATTGAGCATTATGGTTTATCTATAAAAAATGCCCAGTATTTCGTATTCGCATTTATGATTGCTGGTGTGTTAGGCACTTTCTTCGGGGGACCGTTAGCAGATCGATTTGGTAAGAAAAACATCATCGTATTTTCAATGTTAGGTTCAGCGCCACTTGCGCTGTTATTACCACATGTCTCACTTGTGTGGGTCGTACCTTTATTTTTATGTATCGGTTTTATTAGTTCAAGTAGTTTTAGTGTAATTGTTGTATACGCGCAAGAGCTTGTTCCGGGAAAAGTAGGGATGGTATCAGGTCTAATTGTAGGTCTTGCGTTCGGCCTTGGTGCTCTAGGTGCTGTAGTACTAGGAAAGTTAGCTGATATATATAGCCTTCAGTTCATTATGATATTATGTAGTTGTTTACCGTTAATTGGACTTACTTCATGGTTATTACCAAGTGATAAGAAAACGATAGAATAGGGGATGCACTATGAAATTATGTGAAAACGTAACAGAATTAATAGGAGATACACCTGTCGTCCGATTATCTAAATTTATTCCGGAAGACGCAGCGGACGTGTATGTGAAACTAGAAATGTTTAATCCATCACGTAGTGTGAAAGACCGTGCTGCTTATAATTTACTTCACGTTGCAGAAGAAAATGGTCTCATTAAACCAGGGGATACAATTATTGAACCGACAAGCGGGAATACAGGAATTGGTTTAGCGATGAACGCAGCAGCTAAAGGGTATAAAGCGATTTTAATTATGCCAGACAATATGTCAAAAGAGCGTATTAATTTATTGAAAGCATACGGGGCAGAAGTAGTTTTAACACCAGCAGAACAAAGAATGCCAGGAGCAATTGCGAAGGCGTTAGAACTGCAAAAACAAATACCGAATAGTTTTATCCCGCAACAATTTGAAAATCCAGCTAATCCGAATATTCACCGTTATACGACTGCACTTGAAATTTACGAACAAATGGAGGGAGAGCTTGATGCTTTTGTTGCAACGGCAGGAACAGGCGGAACGATTACAGGGGCTGGTGAAACGTTAAAAGAGAAATTGCCAAACTTATATATTGCAGTAGTGGAACCGAAAGGATCTCCCGTTTTATCCGGTGGTGTACCAGGTCCTCATAAACTAGTAGGAACAAGCCCAGGATTTATTCCGAAAAACTTAAATACAGAAGTGTATAACGAAATTATTCAAATTGCAGACGAAGAGGCTTTAACGACAATGAGAAACTTAGCTAGACAAGAAGGATTATTAGTTGGGCCATCTTCTGGAGCATCTGTTTACGCTGCAATCATGATAGCGAAACGTCTAGGCGTTGGTAAAAAAGTTTTATGTATTGCGCCTGATACAGGTGAACGTTATTTGAGCATGGGGTTATTTGAATAAAAAGGATAGAAACACCTTAATAGTGAATAGCTGCTATTAAGGTGTTTGTTTTATGGAATGAAGAGGGGGAGAAGAACAATGAAACTATTAAAACCAATCCATGAATATAGTGAGCGTATTACGGCGTATAGACAAGCGTTTTTACACTCAGGGGAACAACCACATGGAAGTAGTTCTTTACAAAACTTTGATTCTCTTGATGAATGGTTTGAAAAAGTGAGTAAACAAGAACTAGGAGAAAATTTACTAGCTAATCGAGTGCCATCTAGTCAGTTTTTAAGTTTTGAAAAAGGGGAACTTATAGGTTTTTTGAATATTAGACATAGATTAAATCCAGAATTATTACGGGAAAGCGGTCATATTGGATATAGTGTCCATCCGAATAAACGTCGCCACGGTTACGCTACGAAACAACTACAACTTGCATTAGCTGAAGCGCAAAAATTAGGATTGCAGAAAGTATTAATAACTTGCGATAAATCCAATATCGGTTCTGCTAAAACGATTCAAAAGGTTGGAGGTGTGTTAGAAAATGAAGTAGTTTCTTCTCGTACTGGTGAAGTTATTCAGCGCTATTGGATAGAAATATGATTAAGTAGGAATTTGAAAAGGTAATGCAAGCTGTAATATCGAAATAGATAAATGAAATATAGGGGATTACTGCAATTTTAGGGGGAAATGAAATGGGATTAAAAGAGAGAGCGATAGAGATGTCAGAGATTTATAGGCAAAATCCGAAAGTAGAAGCTATTATTTTAGCGGGTTCAGTAGCTAGAAAGCTTGAAGATGAACATTCAGATATAGAATTACATATTTTATGGTCAACACCGCCGGAAGATGAGGATCGTAGGGCCCCTATTTATCATATTGATGGGAAAATATTATCGTATCATCCGTATGAGGAAGAAGAATGGTCGGAAACGTATTTAACGAAAGAGGGAATTAAATTAGAGATTAGTAACTTTTTAACAGAGACAGTAGAGAAAGTAATTTCGGATGTGGTGGATCAATATGATATAAATTATGAAAAACAATGTATTGTATCATCCATTCATGATGGTGTTAGTTTGTATGGAGAAGGGAAAGCGAATGAATTAAAAGAAAAAGTAGCGGCATATCCAGATGAACTAGCAAAACTGATGATTTCAGAAAATCTATGGTTAAGTAATCGTTGGCACAATCGAAAGGCGCTTTTAAAACGGAAAGATTGGCTTATGCTTTATGACGTTATTTGCGAAGTACAAAGGAACGTATTCGGTGTTTTATTTGGTTTGAATAAAATGTACGTACATCATCCAGCGTTTAAATGGATGCCTAATAATGTGGAACGAATGACTATTAAACCTGAAAAATTATATGAACGTATGGCGGACACATTAATAGGGAATCCAGAAAAAAGTGTGCAGGAGTTAGAGTTGCTAATAGAAGAAGTGTTGCAACAAGTTCATACATACGCGCCAGGAGTAAATGTGGATGAGCAAGAAAAATCTATTTTTTATTTTGTGAAATAGAAAATAGTAATAAGGGGGAAGTTATGGGTTTTTTTAATAGGTTTTTTAAAAAAGTTGAAAAAGTAAATGAGCAAGAAGCTACTCTTCATGAATTAAGTGAAGAATTGTATGTTGAATCACCGGTAGAGGAAGCGACTAGTTACTGGGTATCAATGGCACAAAATATAATTGTTAATGCTGTAAAAGCGGCTGACAATGATGTGGAACGTGCCTTCGTGTTATTGAATTTGAAGAAAGGTGAGGCTTCATTTGATATTTTTTATCAAATAAATGGGCAATTGTATTTCTGGGATCAGCTAGAAAATGAGACGATAAGAAATAGAATTCAGAACGAGTTGTTACCGCAAGCTCCAGAAGTTTCAAATGCAGTAAATGAGCAATTTCGTGGAGCTGATCACCCTATAATTTCGTTCGCACAATTGCAGTTTGAATGGGAAACGAAAGCCTGGTTCTCACATGTAATTTGGGAAGATAGCCTTGCTGCTCAATTGCCCAAAACTCAAATTCTAAATGAATGGTTTCGTGTAATTAAAGAAGAAACGAAAAATAGACCACTGGATAGTGATGCGAAATTTTCTTGGTATCCATCAAACTCTTAAAAAATGAATACAGAGAGACAGGTTATGTTTCTAGATGATTTGTATTATTGAATAAGTATCAATAATACGTAATTCTTTTTCTATTGCCTGTTAGAATTCGTTATGTACTAAGCTACTTGTTTTCTAAACTAAAACTTATATTTCGAATTTTTAAATAGATTGTAATACATAAAAATTCGAAATATAAGTTGACACTATTTTTAATGTGTGATAAAAATGATAGTAATCAATTCGGAAAATAATATTTGGGCAATGAAAGGGTATAGTAGTGAATATCTCCCTATTTCAGAGAGCTGATGGTTGGTGTGAATCAGTATATAGATTATTCATGAAGTTCGTCCTGGAGCATCTTTCATAAATCTCATATTTTGAGGAAATGAAAGACGGTAGTTTATACCGTTATCAAATAAAGTGGTGAAGATTTTTTCACAACTAGGGTGGTACCGCGATATTTATCGTCCCTACGTATTTACGTAGGGACGTTTTTTATTTAGGTCCTAACTTTGGTGTGGCTTCATAACTAGGGTGGTACCGCGATATTTTATCGTCCCTACGTTTTTGCGTAGGGGCGTTTTTATTTAGGTGGTTTCTTAGTGTTCTTCACAACTAGGGTGGTACCGCGATATTTTTGTCGTCCCTACGTATTTACGTAGGGGCGTTTTTTTATTATTAGGGAGGAAGTGAACGTATTAGAAAAAAGTATTGATAGAACAATATAAATACCGAATTGTAACAAAGAAAAAGAGATAGAGAGGAGATTAACAAATGAATTCACAGCAATGGACATCGAAATTAGGTTTCGTATTAGCTGCAGCAGGTTCGGCAATTGGTCTTGGGGCGATTTGGAAATTCCCATATATGGCCGGCATTGGAGGAGGCGGAGCGTTCTTCCTAATTTTCATCGGTTTCACATTATTAATTGGTTTACCGCTATTATTAGCTGAATTTGTTATTGGAAGAAGTACACAAAAAGAGGCTGTTGATGCATATAGAGAGATTGCTCCTAAAACGTTATGGCCTTGGTTAGGTAAATTAGGAATTGTAACATGTTTCATATTACTTTCTTTCTACAGTGTTGTAGGAGGCTGGATTTTATTATATTTATGGAATGCGATTACAGGTAGACTATGGGAAGGAAATGGAGCATACGAAGCTACGTTTGGTGAAATCATTTCCAATCCATATTTAGCAGTTGGATCACAGCTATTATTCATCCTTATTACTATTTTTATCGTAAGTAAAGGTGTACAAAATGGTGTTGAAAAAGTAAATAAATATTTCATGCCAGCACTATTCGTTTTATTCTTTGTATCAATCGTTCGTGCACTTACGTTAGATGGTGCTGGAGAAGGAGTTCGTTTCTTCTTACAACCTGATTTCTCACATGTAACATCAGAAGTTATTTTATACGCAATGGGGCAATCGTTCTTCTCATTATCTGTTGGGGTAGCCGTTATGGTAACGTATAGCTCATACTTACCGAAAGAAGAAAGCTTACCACGTTCAGCATTTTCTATCGTAGCCTTAACTCTTGTTATTACATTACTTGCAGGACTTGCAATTTTCCCAGTTGTGTTCGCATTTGGAATGGAACCATCTCAAGGACCGGGACTATTATTTATCGTATTGCCAGCTATTTTCAGTAAAATGGCATTCGGAAAATTATTCTTCATCGTTTTCTTATTATTATTCTTCTTCGCTACGATTACATCAGCAATTTCGATGTTAGAAATTAGTGTCGCATCGTTAACATCAAAAGGTAAAGGGAAACGTGAAAAAATGGCCTTAATCGTAGGGTTATTAATCTTCGTTGTTGGGGTACCATCAGCATTATCATTCGGTATATTAAGTGATCTGAAGATTTTCGGGAAGACAGTCTTTGATTTAGCGGACTATGCAGTAAGTAACGTATTAATGCCACTTGGTGTATTATTAGTTTCTATCTTTGTTCCTTTAAAAATGAAGAAAGATGTATTAATGAAAGAGCTAGGTGTAAGTAAAAATAAAGGTTATAAACTATTCGTATTATGGTTATTCTTACTTCGTTATATCGCACCAATTGCGATTATTATCGTATTCTTAAATGTACTTGGCATTATATAAAAAGAAAGGTAGCGTATCATACAAAGATACGCTACCTTTTTATTTTGCTCTTTTTTGCAATTCATTTACTGTTACGAACTGATAGCCCTTCTTAGATAAAATTTCGTGCTTTAAGAAGGGTGTGGATGCAAGGAGAAGGAATTTATCATATAATAAAATGCAAAAGGTATATTAGGAGGTGTTTATATGGCGATTATAATTCAATTGCCAGACACTGCAACGTCTCATGCAAAGCCAAGTATGGAAATGGCGATACTTTGCGTGAGGTAGACAAGTAATATACAATCGCCTATATGAGCTCGTATCATTTTTTATATTTGGCTTTGCACCTTATTGAAATGAACCATAAAAAATAAGGGGCGAGCAGAAATGAAATACGTAAAAGCTAATGCTGTTTTACCGGAGAGTTTAATTACTGAAATTCAAAAGTATATACAAGGTGAAACAATTTACATTCCGAAACAAGAAACGAAACATTATAAATGGGGTACACGATCTGGCGGAAGAAAACAATTAGATGAAAGAAATAAAGCAATTAAAGAAGCGTTTAAAAGTGGGATTGCTATTCATCAACTTGCAGAAGAATATTTTCTTTCTGGGGAAACGATTAAAAAGATTGTGTATTCTAAATAAGAGGAAAAGAGTCTGATTCATATATTACTTTGAATCAGACTCTTTTTGTTTTATATGTATTGGATATATGAAGTGTGAACGGGCATGATAATAGAAAAAATGTGCCGTTTTTTTATTAAATGCTATACAGAACATTTGAAGAGTAGAAAGGTGAACATATATGAATCATATTGGACAAATAACGATAGAGCTTTTAATTGGTTTTTTTGTTCTATTAATTGCTACAAAAATATTAGGGAAAACACAAATATCTCAGCTAACGCCCTTTGATTTTATTTCTGCAATCGTCCTAGGTGAGCTCGTTGGAAATTCAATATATGATCCTAAAATTAAAGTATGGTCTATTTTATATTCAGTATTTGTTTGGGTAATTTTAATTTATACTATTGAAGTGATAACACAAAAAGTAAGAGGGACAAGAAGGTTTTTTGAAGGATATCCTTCAATTATTATTCGTAATGGAAAGATTGATCGTGAACAATTAAGCGTAAATCATTTGGATATAAACCAATTACAACAAATGCTTAGGCAACAAAAAGATATATTTTCAATCCGAGAAGTTGAATATATGATATTGGAACCTAACGGAAACATAAGCGTTTTGAAAAAAAGTAAATACGAATCTCCTACTGTAAATGATTTAAGTTTAAAACATAAGCCTGTATACTTACCAATTTCATTAATTAGTGATGGAAAAGTAGTTAAGGATAATTTGAGGGAAGCGGGATTTGATGAAGGGTGGCTTTATAAACAAATAAAGCAAAAAGGAATTACTAAATTTGAAGACGTATTATATGCGGAATGGAAAACGGATGATGGCTTCTTTTGTCAGGAAATGCAGCGGTAGAGAATAAGTGATATATGTAATGTTTGTTTCTAAGTTATCTTTTACATATCAAAAAACGTAATCATTGTATACAATAAAACTAGATCAACAATTTGTATGGAGTGATAAAGATGGAAGCGTTTATTAGAAGTGATCAATATAATTTTATAAAATCACAAGCTTATATTTTAGCAAACGGGCATGCAACGGCAAATGATAGAGGTGTAATTCAAGCGTTAAAATCGCTTGCGATTGAAAAGATAATACATGTATTTGAGAATTTAACGGATGAACAGAAAGAGTTAATTGATACGGTATTAACAGTTCAAAATAGAGAAGATGCAGAGTCATTTTTAATGAAAATAAATCCGTATGTAATTCCGTTTCAAGAAGTTACAGCACAAACATTAAAAAAGTTATTTCCTAAGGCAAAAAAGTTAAAACTTCCTGATATGGAAGAAATGGATATGAAAGAAATATCTTATTTAAGCTGGATTGATAAGGGATCAAGCAGGAAATTTATTATAGCGAAAAATGATAAAAATAAATTTGTTGGTCTGCAAGGAACGTTCCAAAGTTTAAATAAAAAAAGCATTTGTTCATTATGTCATGGGCATGAAGAAGTAGGAATGTTTTTAGTTGAAATTAAAGGCGATGTACCAGGAACTTTCGTTAAAAAGGGAAACTACATTTGCAAAGATGGTGTAGCTTGCAATCAGAATATGAAATCGCTAGATAAATTGAACGATTTTATTGACCGCTTGAAGAAATAACGAGAAAACCTCTAGTATTTAAACTGGAGGTTTTTATTTTTTGAAGAAGTAAAATAAGCTTTCTTTGTAAATGTAGATTTATAATGAAATTTGATAAAAATATCTATTATGATACAGTTGCTTATATGCAAGGAGGTAAAACATGGATTACCTTTTATCGAAAGAAAAAGTGAAGCGATGGCCCAAAGATATGATAGCGGCGGGGCGTTGTCATACTGTTGGCCTTAAATCGGATGGCACGGTAGTAGCAGTGGGCCGGAATAAAGAAGGGGAATGTAATGCAAGTGGCTGGCGAGATATTGAAGCAGTCGCAGTGGGGAATGATAAACATAACCAGTGTGATGTAAGTGGCTGGATAAATATTGTAGCAATAGCAGTTGGTACGAATCATACAATTGGACTAAAATCAGACGGTACCGTGGTGGCAGTGGGCTGGAATGAGTATGGTCAATGTAACGTAAGCGATTGGCGCGATATTGTAGCGATAGCGGCTGGTTGTGCACATACAGTCGGACTAAAATCAGACGGCACGGTAGTCGCGGTAGGTAATAATGAATTTGGCCAATGCGATGTAGGTAGCTGGCGCGACATTCGGTTGCCTGGCAAATAGTCAATTTACAATAAATGATTAGTAATATTATTCTATTTTAGGAGTAATTATGGAATAGGATATGTAGAAAATAATTAAACTTAAATCTACTGAATAAGAATCTCTTTTGAAAAGGGATTCTTATTATTTTTCATAAAATGAGGGTCTAAATGGAATTTTTGAACAAACTATATTTCAAAATTACAGTAGAAGATATAAATAAAGTATAGAGGAGATAAAGAAATGCTTAAAAAGTTTTTGCTTTCTTTACCGGATGTTTTACTTATATGTATCGTTCTCTACATAACGTACACAAATTCTTTTAGCTTTGGACAGATGTTAGTAATTTCAATTGCAATCGGAATTATTGGTGGTCTTGTTATAAGGATTGGTAAGGATGTATTTATGTATATAAGGTGGACAATGAAACAGAGGAAATCTTGAATACGTTGTATTGCTATTAGGAGGAGATGAAATGACTAAGAAAAAGAGTAGAGTGAAAAATGAAGTAGCGCTTTGGGCATTAACAGCGGTTGTTCTCATCATTGTATGGTACTTTTATCAAAAATAAAAACGCATCGTATTAAAAAAGCACGATGCGTTTTTATTATTTTTTTTGCCAATTTTCTTTAATAAAGTCTTCACGACCAGATTCCTTTTGCTCAGTAGCATATTTCTCTGGATTCTTTTTATAGAAATGTTGGTGGTATTCCTCTGCTGCGTAAAAAGGTGCAGCAGGGCGAATTTCAGTCACGATTGGATCTTTAAACATACCGCTTTCTGTAAGAGCTTGTTTTGATTTTTCAGCAAGCCCTTTTTGTGTTTCGTTATGATAAAAAATAGCGGTACGATAAGATGGACCACGGTCAAAAAATTGTCCGCCATCATCAGTTGGATCGATTTGTGGCCAATATAAGTCTAGTAATTTCTGATAAGGAAAAATAGAAGGATCGAATGTAATTTGAACAACTTCTAAATGTCCAGATATTCCAGCTTTTACTTGTTCATATGTTGGGTTTTCTACATGACCTCCTGCATAGCCAGAAAGTACTTTATGAATACCAGGAAGTTCATCAAATGGTTTTACCATGCACCAAAAGCAACCGCCTGCGAAGGTTGCGAGTTCGTATGTTTTTTCGGACATTGCTGTAATCCTCCTAAATGTATATGTTTTATATAGTATTATATAAATTGTTTTATTGCGCAATAAAAAAGATTTGAAAATATATGTTTTTTATAAACAAGATCCTCCGCTCACATCAATTAATTGTCCAGTTACCCAGCGGCTGTCTGGAGAAGCAAGGAATGCAGCAGTATCGGCAATGTCTTCTACTTCACCTAAGCGATTGAAAGCGGAAATAGTAGTAGCGTACTGCTTCATCATCGGGTCGCTCAAGAGTTCTGCATTCATATCTGTTTTAATAAATCCTGGAAGTATTGCATTCACCGTTATTCCTCGTGCTCCAAGCTGTTTTGCTAGCGTAAAAGTCATTGTATTAATAGCGCCTTTCGTCATACTATATGCAACAAAATCAGGTAAAGAAATGCGGGTGGCAGCGGATGAAATATTAATAATTCGGCTATTGTCACGTAAACGTGGCAGTGCTTGTTGAATGATAAAGAATGGTGCTTTTGCATTTACTGAAAACATTCTATCAAAAAATTGTTCAGTCGTTTCTTCAATAAAAGCACCAGGACCAATGCCAGCATTGTTTATTAAAATATCAAATTGTGTTTCACCAGTGCGCTTTTGTAATTCAGTATCTAAAGCGTTATAAAGGTTTTCTACACCGTGTAAGGATTCTAAATTTGCGCCGATAGAAAAAGCTTGGCCACCATCTGATCGAATTTCATGAACAGTTTCTTCAGCGTCATCTTTTCGATTACCGTAATGAACAGCAACCAATGCACCGTCATTTGCTAAACGTTTAGCGATCGCTCGTCCAATTCCTCGGCTTGCTCCTGTAACTAACGCTACTTTCCCTTTTAACATAGTTTCCTCATCTCCTCATAAACTTTATAAGTTTTTCTTTATGTAGTAATGCAAACATACTTAAGTAATATATGAGTGTATGTAAGTAATGCATTCCAATTTTGATTTGAGAAAAAATAAATAGAATGAATTTTGATTTTTTTGAGAAAACATGTTGACAACGAAAAGAACAACGTCCTATAATACGTGTAACAAATAAAAGTTAATTAAGAATTTTCTAACTTTATATGTTGTATATGCAAAGAAGAGGAAAGTAGATGATTATGATCGTTTCAGAGAGCTACTCCAAGGCTGTGAGGGTAGTAACAATCGAATCATTGAAGATCACCTCGGAGCATCGCTTGCGAAAGGGAAACTGAGTAGAGGGCGGCGGCATCGTCTCCGGTAAAAGGACGGAGGTCTGATTGGACCTACAAAGCTTATATTTCGTGAGAAGTATAAGGAAGCTGAGTGGTAACGCGAAACTCTCGCCTCAGCAATCAAAGCTACTAAATTGTAGTAGTTGATTGCTGAGGCGAGAGTTTTTATTTTTAAAAATAGAAGAAGAGAATGCGTAGAAGAGGAGAGTAAATGATAAAGATTGTTTCAGAGAGCTGCCCCGAGGCTGTGAGGGTGGTAACAATTCACTCATTGAAAATCACCTTGGAGCACTACTTTTGAAAACTAGTAAAAAGTAGCGGGGTTGTTCCCGATAGAAAAACAAAAGTCTAATTGGACTTGCAGAGCTTATATTTCGTGAGAAGTATAAGGAAGCTGAGTGGTACCACGATTCCCTCGTCTCAGCAATGGATTGCTACAAGTATGTAAGTAATCGATTGTTGAGACGAGTATATTTTTAAGGTTTATATACTGAATATTCTGTTAAAATTACTCATCTCAGCAATCGATGTAGAAATAGATTGCAAAAATAGAGAAAAAAGAGGAGCGATGTGAGATGGGAAACCAGTACATTTACATGAATGGGGAATTTGTAGAAAAAGAAAAGGCAGTTGTTTCAGTGTATGATCACGGTTTTTTATACGGAGACGGTGTATTTGAAGGGATTCGTAGTTACGGAGGAAATGTATTTTGTTTAAAAGAACATGTGAAACGATTGTATGAATCAGCGAAATCTATTTTACTAACAATTCCAATGACGGTAGAAGAAATGGAAGAAGCAGTTTTACATACACTCCAAAAAAATGAATACGCTGATGCTTATATTCGCTTAATTGTCTCAAGAGGAAAAGGTGACTTAGGACTCGATCCGAGAAGTTGTGTGAAGCCGAGCGTAATTATCATTGCAGAACAATTAAAGTTATTTCCACAAGAATTTTATGATAATGGGCTAAGCGTTGTATCTGTTGCATCAAGACGTAATACGCCAGACGCGTTAGATCCACGTATTAAGTCAATGAATTATTTAAATAACGTACTTGTAAAAATTGAGGCGGCACAAGCAGGAGTGTTAGAGGCTCTTATGTTAAATCAACAAGGATATGTTTGTGAAGGTTCTGGCGATAATGTTTTCGTTGTGAAAGATGGAAAAGTATTAACCCCGCCATCCTATTTAGGGGCATTAGAAGGTATTACGAGAAATAGTGTTATCGAGCTATGTGAACGACTGAGTATTCCGTGTGAGGAAAGACCATTCACTCGCCATGACGTATATGTAGCGGATGAAGTATTTTTAACAGGAACAGCAGCGGAGTTAATTCCAGTTGTAAAAGTTGATTCGAGAGAAATTGGAGATGGGAAACCAGGAAGTGTAACGAAACAATTGACCGAAGAATTTAAAAAATTAACGAGAGAAAGAGGAGTACGTGTTCCCGGGCTGACGGAAAGCTTAGCATAAATAAGGAGAGGAGTTAATTGAAATGAAGCAGCAGTATACAGCGTATGAGAAGTTACAGTGTGAAGAAATGACAGGCGCTGGGCACGTGATTCAAGGTTTGAAGAAATTGGGTGTAACGACCGTTTTCGGCTATCCAGGCGGAGCGATTTTACCAGTATACGATGCGTTATACGAAAGTGGTTTGAAACATGTTTTAACTCGTCATGAACAAGCTGCCATTCATGCGGCTGAAGGATATGCGAGAGCTTCTGGGAAGGTCGGGGTAGTCTTTGCTACCTCTGGCCCAGGGGCGACAAATTTAGTTACGGGCTTAGCAGACGCTTATATGGATTCGATTCCTTTAGTTGTCATTACCGGCCAAGTTGCAACGCCTTTAATTGGTAAAGATGGATTTCAAGAAGCGGATGTTGTCGGAATTACAGTACCTGTTACGAAGCATAATTACCAAGTTCGTGATGTAAATCATGTATCACGAATTGTGCAAGAAGCTTTTTACATCGCCAAAAGCGGACGACCGGGACCAGTATTAATCGATATTCCAAAAGATGTTCAAAATGCAAAAGTCACCAGTTTCTTTAATGAAGAAGTTGATATTCCGGGGTACAAACCAGAACTTGTACCAGACAGCATGAAACTTAGAGAGGTGGCTAAAGCAATTTCAAAATCAAAGCGTCCACTTCTTTATATTGGAGGAGGTGTCATTCATTCAGGTGGATCCGATGAACTCTTCGAATTCGCAAGGGAGAACCGTATTCCAGTCGTTTCAACTTTAATGGGACTTGGTGCATATCCACCGGGAGATCCATTGTTTCTAGGGATGCTTGGTATGCATGGGACATACGCTGCTAATATGGCGGTAACAGAATGTGATTTACTACTTGCATTAGGTGTTCGCTTCGATGATCGTGTAACAGGGAAATTAGAACTTTTTTCTCCGCACTCGAAAAAAGTACATATTGATATTGATCCTTCTGAGTTTCATAAAAATGTAACTGTAGAGCATCCGATTGTTGGTGATGTGAAAAAAGCGTTACACATGTTGTTACATATGTCTATTTATACACAAACAGATGAATGGCTTCAGAAAGTAAAGGCATGGAAAGAAGAATATCCACTTTCTTATAAGCAAAAAGAATCTGAGTTAAAACCACAGCATGTGATCAACTTAGTAAGTGAATTAACGAATGGTGAAGCGATTGTCACAACAGAAGTAGGACAGCATCAAATGTGGGCTGCTCACTTCTATAAAGCAAGAAAACCTCGGACGTTCCTTACCTCTGGAGGATTAGGAACAATGGGGTTTGGGTTCCCAGCGGCAATTGGTGCTCAGCTTGCAAAAGAAGAAGAACTCGTCGTTTGTATTGCAGGTGATGCTTCTTTTCAAATGAACATTCAAGAACTACAAACAATTGCTGAAAATAACATCCCTGTAAAAGTATTTATTATAAATAACAGATTTTTAGGGATGGTAAGGCAATGGCAAGAAATGTTTTATGAAAATCGTTTATCAGAGTCAAAAATTGGCTCACCAGATTTTGTGAAAGTGGCAGAAGCTTATGGAGTGAAGGGATTAAGGGCGACAAATTCAACAGAGGCGAAACAAGTGGTGTTAGAAGCATTTGCTCACGAAGGTCCTGTCGTAGTTGATTTTTGTGTAGAAGAAGGTGAAAACGTATTTCCGATGGTTCCGCCAAACAAAGGGAATAACGAAATGATTATGAAGAGGTGGGAAGAATGAGTCATACTTTTTCACTCGTTATTCATAACGAGCCAAGTGTCTTATTACGTATAAGTGGAATTTTTGCTCGGCGTGGCTATTATATTTCTTCTTTACATTTAAACGAAAGAGATACGAGTGGCGTTTCTGAAATGAAACTCACAGCAGTTTGTACTGAAAATGAAGCGACATTACTTGTTAGTCAGTTGAAAAAATTAATTGATGTACTGCAAGTAAATAAATTATAAGGGGTGTATGGAGTATGAAAACGTATTATGAGAAAGATGCAAATGTAGAGTTATTACAAGGGAAAACAGTTGCGGTAATTGGTTATGGATCTCAAGGGCATGCGCAGGCACAAAATTTACGTGATTCAGGTGTGGAAGTTGTAGTTGGTGTTAGACCTGGTAAATCGTATGAAGTAGCAAAAGTAGATGGATTTGAAGTAATGTCTGTTTCAGAAGCGGTTCGAACCGCACAAGTTGTACAAATGTTATTGCCAGATGAACAGCAAGCACATGTATATAAATCAGAAGTAGAAGAGAATCTCCGTGAAGGACAAATGTTACTTTTCTCACATGGATTTAACATTCACTTCGGCCAAATTAATCCGCCAAGTTACGTAGATGTAGCAATGGTTGCGCCAAAAAGTCCAGGTCATCTCGTTCGCCGTGTATATCAAGAAGGAAATGGTGTTCCGGCATTAGTCGCAGTGCATCAAGATGCGACGGGAACAGCGCTACATGTAGCATTAGCGTATGCAAAAGGTGTAGGTTGTACACGTGCGGGTGTAATTGAAACGACATTCCAAGAAGAAACCGAAACGGATTTATTCGGTGAGCAAGCTGTACTTTGCGGCGGGGTAACTGCACTTGTGAAGGCCGGGTTCGAAACGTTAACGGAAGGTGGATATCGTCCTGAAATTGCATACTTTGAATGTTTGCATGAATTAAAGCTAATTGTTGACTTAATGTACGAAGGTGGATTAACGAATATGCGCCATTCTATTTCAGATACGGCAGAATTTGGAGATTATGTAACAGGATCGAGAATTGTTACAGATGAAACGAAGAAGGAAATGAAGCGTGTTCTGACAGAAATTCAGCAAGGTGAATTTGCGAAGAAATGGATTTTAGAAAATCAAGCAGGGCGTCCGACGTATAACGCAATGAAAAAAGCAGAACAAAATCATCAATTAGAAAAAGTGGGAGCAGAGCTTCGTGAAATGATGAGTTGGATTCATGCACCGAAAGAATTAGTAAAGAAATAGAGTAAGAGAGTATAAATGAAAAATATGTAAGAGGGGATTTGACAAGATGAGAAGTGACATGATTAAAAAAGGTTTTGATAAAGCGCCGCACCGTAGTTTATTAAAAGCAACTGGTTTGAAAGATGAAGATTTTGATAAACCTTTCATAGCGATTTGTAATTCTTTTATTGAAATTATTCCAGGGCATAAACACTTGAACGAGTTTGGGAAACTTGTAAAAGAGGCAGTTCGTGAGGCAGGTATGGTACCATTCGAATTCAATACAATTGGAGTTGACGATGGTATTGCGATGGGACATATCGGTATGCGTTATTCTCTTCCGAGTCGTGAAATAATTGCAGATTCAGTAGAAACGGTTGTAAATGCACACTGGTTTGACGGCATGATTTGTATTCCAAACTGTGACAAAATTACACCAGGTATGATGATGGCTGCACTACGTATTAATATTCCGACTGTGTTTGTTTCAGGCGGCCCAATGGCAGCAGGAAAAACATCTAAAGGAGAAGTTGTTGATCTGAGTTCCGTTTTTGAAGGAGTAGGAGCTTATCAATCTGGGAAAATTTCAGAAGAAGAATTAAAAGATATTGAAGATCATGGCTGTCCATCTTGTGGCTCTTGTTCGGGTATGTTTACCGCGAACTCTATGAATTGTTTATGTGAAGTGTTAGGTTTAGCTCTTCCTGGTAACGGGAGTATTTTAGCAATTGATCCAAGACGTGAAGAGTTAATTAAACAAGCAGCAGAGAAATTGAAAATTTTAATTGAAAGAGATATTAAACCAAGAGACATTGTAACGGAAGAAGCAATTGATGATGCGTTTGCGCTTGATATGGCGATGGGCGGTTCAACAAATACAGTGTTGCATACATTGGCGCTCGCGCAAGAGGCTGGATTAGATTACGATATGAACCGTATTGATGCCGTTTCAAGACGTGTACCACATTTATGTAAAGTAAGCCCTGCTTCCAATTGGCATATGGAAGATATTGATCGTGCGGGCGGGATTAGTGCAATTTTGAAAGAGATGAGCCGGAAAGAAGGAGTACTTCATCTTGATCGAATAACTGCTACTGGGCAAACATTAAGAGAAAATATTGCTGAGGCAGAGATTAAAGATAAGGAAGTTATTCACTCTCTTGAAAACCCTCATAGTGAGGAAGGAGGATTGCGTATATTAAAAGGCAACCTTGCGAAAGATGGAGCGGTTATTAAAAGCGGTGCAACAGAGGTAAAGCGTTTTGAAGGACCTTGCGTTATTTTTAATTCACAAGATGAGGCACTTGCTGGCATTATGCTTGGGAAAGTGAAAAAAGGAGATGTAGTTGTCATTCGTTACGAAGGACCAAGAGGTGGCCCTGGTATGCCAGAAATGTTAGCACCAACATCAGCAATTGCTGGAATGGGATTAGGTGCTGAGGTTGCATTATTAACGGATGGACGTTTCTCTGGAGCTTCACGTGGAATTTCAGTAGGACATATTTCACCAGAAGCAGCAGCTGGTGGAACAATCGCACTTCTTGAACAAGGGGATATTGTATGTATTGATGTTGAAGAACGCTTGCTAGAAGTAAGAGTGAGTAATGAAGAATTAGATAAGCGTAAAAAAGAATGGAAACGACCAGAACCGAAAGTGAAAACTGGCTGGCTTGGACGTTATGCACAAATGGTAACATCGGCGAATACAGGGGCTGTTCTGAAAATCCCACATTTTGATTGAGCCAATTTAAAAGAGATAAGGATGATATATAATGGTGCAAAAGGTAAAGGAGAGAGTGAAAATTGAAGATATCTTAATGGCTCATAATTGCATGAAAGATATCGTTATTAAAACACCGTTACAACGTGATACAGTTTTATCTGAGAAATATGATTGTGACGTTTATGTAAAACGAGAAGATTTACAATTAATTCGCTCTTTCAAAATTCGTGGTGCATACAATTTGATTCAAAGTTTACCGAAAGAAAAGTTACAAAACGGTGTTGTTTGTGCAAGTGCTGGTAATCATGCGCAAGGAGTTGCTTATACATGTAATTTATTGAAGATTCCGTCGAAAATATTTATGCCCACAACAACACCGAAACAAAAAGTATCACAAGTACAATTTTTCGGTGGTGATTTCGCAGAGATTGTATTAGTTGGTGATACATTCGATAGCTCTTTCCAAGAAGCACAGTGTTATTGTGAAGAAAATAGAATGACATTTGTTCATCCGTTTGATGATCCGTATGTAGTTGCTGGTCAAGGGACAGTGGCAGTTGAAATTATGCATGATATGGAGAAACCGGTTGATTATATCTTTACGGCAATCGGCGGTGGTGGATTAGCATCAGGTGTTGGTACATATGTAAAAGGTGTTAGTCCTACTACAAAGGTTATTGGTGTAGAACCGATGGGAGCTGCCTCTATGAAAGAGGCTTTTCTTCAAAATGATAATGTCGCATTAGAGAAAATAGATAGTTTTGTTGATGGGGCAGCGGTTAAAAAGGTAGGAAAGTTAACTTTTGAAACTTGTAAAGATGTAATTGATGACATCGTTTTAGTACCAGAGGGGAAAGTTTGTACGACGATTTTAGAACTGTATAAGAAAAATGCGATTGTAGCTGAACCGGCTGGTGCACTCTCTATTGCAGCACTTGATTTATACAGGGATGAAATAAAAGGTAAAACAGTTGTATGTACGCTAAGTGGTGGAAATAATGACATTGATAGAATGCAAGAAATGAAAGAACGATCTCTCATTTACGAAGGGTTAAAGCATTATTTCATCATTGAATTCCCACAGCGTTCAGGCGCGTTAAGAGAATTTCTTGATAAAGGATTGGGGCCAGAAGATGATATTACTCGTTTTGAGTATATTAAGAAACATAATAAGGAAAATGGTCCAGCATTAGTCGGAGTAGAGTTAAAACATAAAGAAGATTATGAGCAATTAATTACTCGCTTTAAAGAAAATAATATTCAATTTATGGAGCTTAATAAAAACCCTGTTTTGTTTGATTTGCTTATTTAATAGAAGGGAAGAATAAGCATCTAAATAAAAAAGATAGATACAAGCAAAGAAATATAGTGCTTGTTCTATCTTTTTTATAGTTAAACTAGATACTCATTAAATTCAAGAAGAATAAAGCTAGTTAACCAAAAAAATATCGCAATGCGAATAATTACATACATAGTAAATTCAAAGGTAGTAAGTTTTCGTTCGCGTTTTATTTTTTTTAGAAATCTAACAGAAAAAACTGAACATAAAAGTAGAACGGCTATAGACATTTTATAAATATTTTCTAACAAACTTACATTTTCTAATAAGTTTTTCAGCATGTTTATCACCTATTCTGTAAAGTAGATTACAGAGAAATAGATCTTGAGCTGTCTAGTTTCGTTTATTTTTTATTTTCCCTGTATCATCAATTTCTACATCAGTTGAAATTGTTTGTAAATATTGAAGAGCTTTTTTCTTTTCTTCCTCATTTACAGGGGAAACTTGGTTGTTGCGAATGATATAAGGATTGAATGACATTTGGACATCCTTTCCTTTAAAAGTTAAAGTTAATACGCCAGTTTCGGCGCTTTTTCCATTCACATAACTTGGGAATAAAAAGTTACCTAATGAGTAAGCGATAGGAACTTTATTATAATACTCAAACCCTTGTAACCAATGTGGATGGCTTCCGACAATCGCGTTAGCTCCTGCTTCAACCATTTTAGGTACATATTGCTTTTGGTATTCTACCGGACGGTTTGATTTTTCAACGCCCCAATGCATATAGACGATTAAATAGTCTGCATCTTGTTTTTGTTCTTTAATTGTTTTTGTTACAAGATTTAAATCATAGCCATTCGCAACGCCAGGTTTATTCTCACCAGCTACCCAATTAGAATCAGGCATAAATCGAACGAAGGAAAGAAATTTAAACTTTTTCCCTTTTACGGTCATTTCTCGTGCTGTATATGTATCTTTCGCATTTTTTCCGGCTCCAATGTAAGGGAACTTTAATTTTTCTACGTGAGAAATCGTATCTAATAATCCATCTTGCCCATAATCAAGTGTGTGGTTATTCCCAATATTTACGATGTCATATCCAGTGTTTTTAATAGCTTGTAGTGTAGATGGATCACTTTTAATCCAAAAGAGTTGCCCAGGTGCTTTCTTTTCTTTCGTTGTAAATGCCGATTCTAAATTCACAAAAGAAATATCAGCTTTTTTTATTTCTTCTTTTACATGTTGGAATGGGTAATCAGCCCCATTCTTTTCGATTATAGGACGTAATTGCCAATCAAACATTGTATCACCAGAGAAGGTGAGTGTGATTTCTTGGTCTTCTATTTTCTTTTCGCTTTTTGAAGCGGTTTTACTAGATTTGTTTTGTAAATCGGGTTTGTCTTTTGCTTTTGAAATAAAAGAGTAATTGATTAATAAAACAATCGGTGTAATGAAAAAGGCTATTAACAAAAATCGTTTTAGTAAAGTTTTCATATATACCTTCCCTTTTAATATTATCCCGCAATTAAATTAACACTGAATCTATTAAAGGTAATTAAAGTTACAAAAAAACAGCGGGTTATGTAGTGGAAAACATTTGTTAATATTCTCAATATTAAGTTAACATATAGATAACCTGTAAATCAATGTATAAACCAAAATATAGAAATAAAGAATTCGAAGGGTGAAGAATGAGAAATGGTTATATTAGGAGCAGTTGTAAATGGAATTTGTATTATATTTGGTACTTTACTTGGTAAATTATTTAGTAGGATTCCAGAAAGTATGAAAGGGACGATAATGCACGCAATCGGTTTAGCGGTTACTGTGCTTGGGCTTCAAATGGCATTAAAAAGTGAAAACTTTCTTGTTGTCATACTGAGTTTAGTGATTGGTACGGTAATTGGAGAGTGGTTACAATTAGAAGAAAAGTTAAAAAATTTAGGGGATTGGCTAGAAAATAAAGTTGGATCGAAGGGGAAAGGAAGCATATCAGAAGGTTTTGTAACAGCTACTTTAATTTTTGCAATTGGTGCGATGGGGATACTTGGTGCACTTGACAGTGGGATTCGCGGAAATCATAATATTTTATTTACCAAGGCAATTATCGATGGATTTATTTCTATTATATTAACGACAACTCTAGGAATTGGCGTAGTATTTTCGGCGATTCCAGTTGTTTTATATGAAGGTGGTATTGCAGTTTTTGCAACACAAATTAATAGTTTTGTCCCGGAAGAATTAATGAACCAATTTATAGTGGAGATGACGGCTACGGGCGGCATTATGATATCTGCTATTGGATTGAACTTGCTTAGTATTATTAAAATCAAGGTGGCAAATTTACTTCCAGGTATATTGGTAGTAGGTGTAATTGTTTCAATTATTTATGGTTACGGTTTGTTAGTAAATTAGTAGAGGGTGGAAACACATATGGAGGAATTTCAATTTACAAAACGTGTGCATAAAATATTGGAGATTGCAGCAGAAGAGAGTGAGTATAACATAATTCAACCAGTCCATCTGTTCATAGGTATGTGTAAAGAAGGTACAGGAGTTTGCGCTGAGTTATTTATGTATTTGTTTCATAAAGTCGGTCCAGATTTTTTAGAAAAACTTTCGTTACGAAAACGATTCGATTTACATCATCAAGAGTATAAAAAAATAGGACAATATAAACTATCTTATAAGGCGATAGAAATTTTACAAATAGCGAAGAAACGTATGGAACGCTTTCAGCAAGTAGTAATCAATGAAGGACATGTTATGTATGCATTATTTCGTGTAGATACAGATATTGGTGAATTTATACATACACAAATGCAAAAAGATATATTACGTATTACAGCTGCACCGAGAGACTTAGCGGTTGATTTAAATAGTTTTAAATCTATTTATAATACATTATTTTGTCATGTAAGAAGAGCTAGTCCTTCTGATTTTGATAAGTTATCACGATTTGTGGCGGCTGAATTTGGTGAACGGTGGTTACAGTCGGTTGATTACGGATATCGGACATATAATGAAAAGTTACCTATCTATATTGCACAGCAGGAGGAAGTAATAGTTGGTTTCGCCTGTTACGATGTAGTGAGAGGAAAGAAAGGATTGTTTGGTCCAATGGGCATAGCGAAACAAAATCGTGTGAAAGGTGTAGGAAAAGAATTATTGTATCATTGTTTATATAATATGAAGCAAGATGGATATGAATATGCGATTATTGGACAAGCAGGTCCCATTGAGTTTTACGAGAGAAATTGTAATGCTCGTTTAATACCGATAGATAATAAGTAACCAACTTCATATAGAGGAGTTGGTTTTATTATGAAAATGATGTAGAGATGTAGTGGTTTTTACTAGAAAATAGCGGGTTTTGTAGTAAATCTTGCATAAAAAGCAAATTACTAAACTTTTTACAAGAAAGGGTGTAGAATGGGTATCTAAAGAAAGAAGGTGTGAAAATGGCCAGCTGGAAACGAAATTTAATGATTTGTTGGCTAGGTTGTTTTACCACTGCAGCCGGTATGAGTTTAGTAATTCCTTTCTTATCTTTTTATATTGAGGAATTAGGAGTAACTGGCACTTCAAGTATTGCACAGTGGTCGGGACTTGCATTTGGTGTAACATTTTTAATGGGTGCGATCGTATCGCCAATATGGGGAAAGCTTGGTGATATACATGGACGGAAACTGATGCTTATTCGTGCTAGCCTCGGTATGGCGATTATTATGACGCTTATGGGGTTTGTAACGGATGTATATCAATTAGTCGCACTAAGATTTTTAATGGGAGCAGTATCTGGTTTCCTTTCAACCGCAATGACATTTATTGCAGCAGAAACTCCGAAAGAACATTCAGGTTGGGCAATTTCTACAATTTCAACTGGTGGCGTGAGCGGTTCTTTACTTGGTCCATTACTTGGTGGATATTTGTCTGAGTTAATTGGAATGCGTCATGTCTTTCTTGTTACAGGAGCTTTTTTATTCCTTTCCTTTCTCATCGTTTTTTTCTTCTTGCATGAAGAAAATCACTCTGCTCAAGCAAAAAAAACACAGCCGAAAAAAGTATGGACGATGGTCCCAGCGAAGCATTTAATTATTAGTTTATTTGTAACAACATTTATTATTCAACTTGCTAATATGTCAGTTCAACCAATTGTTACATTGTACGTGAAAAATTTAGTAGGTCCTCATACTGCACATATTGAAACAATTGCGGGAGCAGTTATGTCAGCAACAGGATTAGCCGTTATTTTGGCAGCACCAAGACTAGGAAGATTATCAGATCATATCGGTCCTCAAAAAACGTTAGTTGTAGCGTTATTTGCTGCAGGAATTATTTTTATCCCGCAAGCATTTGTAACCTCAGCTTGGCACCTATTAATTCTTCGATTTTTATTAGGTATCGCACAAGCAGGATTATTACCTTCCGTACAAACTCTACTAAAACAACATACACCAACCCATGTTACGGGACGGATATTTGGATATAATCAATCATTTCAGTTTTTAGGAAATATGATTGGTCCAGTGCTCGGGGGGCAAATTGCAGCACATGCAGGCTTCCAATATGTTTTCCTCTCTACATCATCACTACTATTTATTGCGTGTATCTGGGTTTATTTTCATAATAAGAACGAAGAGGTATCAGAGAAACAACATTTGGAAGTTAGTTAACTTAGTGAATAAAAAAAGGGTGAAGCAATGATTGCTTCATCCTTTTCTTTAAAATTTAAGACATAGATAGCTTAATGTACCAAGCTCATAACTACGGTGAATGACTTCACCGCTATTTTCACCACTTCCCATAGCGATAAATAAAGGAACAAAATGTTCTGCTCTTGGTACTGCTAATTGTGCATGAGGAGCATTTTTCTCCCAATTAAACAATGCATCTTTATCGTTATGCTGCATATGTTTAATAATCCAATCATCAAATTCAATTGCCCATTTTTCAGGTGTAGTTTGATTCCATTTCAAAGCTCGTAAGTTATGGACGGTAACACCACTCCCGATTACTAAAATATCTTCTTGTCCGAGTCCTTTAAGTGCTTCTCCAATTTCAAATTGTTCTTTTGCAGAAAGGAATGGATTGACTGATATTTGCACGACAGGAATATTTGCTTCTGGATACATGCGGTGCAGGAGTGTCCATGAACCATGATCTAAACCTCTCGTCATATTATGATGGACTGAAATACCTTTGTTCTTAAATTTTGTTTCTAACATAGATGCAATGCTAGAAGAGCCTTTCGCACGATATTTGATTTCGTATAACTCAGGGGGAAAACCTCCAAAATCATAAATTGTTTCATACTCGTTATCTGATGAGGAAATCGTTAATACTTCACTTTCCCAGTGAGCAGTGAAAATGACAATTGCTTTCGGTTTATATGTTTCTCCAAGTGTTTTTAAAAATCGTGTATAGTCTGTATCTTGAATAGCGAGCATAGGCGAACCATGTGCTAAAAATAATGATGGCATCATAATAGTAGAAACCTCCTAAAAATTATACAGTTACTTTATGTAAGTAACTATATAATTTTATTTTCGATTCGTCAACATAATAGTTATTGAGCTAATTGGAAAAGGTAGTCATTTGTCATAATGAAGGCAATTGCATATAATACATAGTAAGAAAAATGAATCGATATTCATTTTTAAAGATACATAATAGAGTTGGGAGCTGACGAAATGAACGTACAGGAAAGTTTCGTTACGGCATTGGATGGATCAGAAATTTATTTACGCAAGTGGTTGCCAGAAGGTAAACCGAAAGGGATTATTCAAATTGCACATGGTATGACAGAACATGCAGGTGTTTATACAGACTTTATTGCTGCGTTATTAGAAGCAGGGTATGGTGTTTATGCACATGATCATAAAGGTCATGGGAAAACAGTGAAAAGAGAAGAAGATTATGGTCATTTTAAACCAAATGTAGGTTGGAATGAGGCTGTGTCTGATGTTATTTTTGTATCAGAAACGGTAAGAAAAGAGCAGACATGCCCGTTATTTTTACTTGGCCATAGTATGGGTTCTTTTTTATCAAGACGTGCTGTGCAACTTAGAGGCGAATTATATGATGGATTTCTGATTTCAGGAACAGGTGGAAATCCAGGGCTTTTAGGAGCTATTGGTCATAAAGTAGCAACAATCGAAATGAAATTGCGTGGTGCAAAAACGAAAAGTCCAATGCTAAACTTTTTATCTTTCGGAAACTTCAATTCGAACTTTAAGCCAAATCGTACAAAATTTGATTGGTTATCTTCAGATAATAATCAAGTTGATAAATATATTGCGGATCCGTTATGTGGTTTCATTTGTACGACGAGTTTTTACCGAGAATTATTTTCTGGTGTATTAGAAGTAAATAAACTAGAAGAATACAAGAAGACGCCAAAGAATCTTCCAATACATATATTTTCTGGTGATCGTGATCCTGTTGGCGATATGGGGAAAGGTGTAAAAGAAGTATATGAAAACTATAAAAAATGTGGTGTGAAAGACGTGACACTACGTTTATATGAAAATGGTAGACATGAAATGTTTCATGAAGTAAATAAGGATGAAGTATTTAAAGATTTAATTTCTTGGTTAGATGCGCATAATAAATGAGAAAGATAATCCCAAACTGTTTGTAGTTTGGGATTATTTATTTTACAGAAATACGGGCAATAAATTCTTAAATTCACTTTACTTAATAAAAAATAAATCTTATTCTATAGTCGTTAAAAAATAAAGAAATATTGTATGAGAGGAAACCTCACTTTTCTGAAGTGAGGCTTTTTGTAGTAACGAAGTAATAGTGAATAAAACTAATTTTAAAAATAATTTAAAATCAAACTTTTTATAAAGCAACAGATGCTCGTTCATAATAGTAGTATAATAGTGAATGAGGTGTTAATAGAATGGAAGATAGAACATTAGGTTTATTACTAGATGTTGTTGGTGAATTATTTTCAGATGAAATTTCAATTGCTGTTTCGAATACGAAAGAATATATTTACTATCGGCCAAGTAAACGAATTGATTTAAAGATTAGCGCTGGGGATTCTATAAAGGAAGGAACGATTGCTCATAAAGCGATGGTGATGAATCAAAAAACATCTGAGTTTATGAATCGGGATGTTTTTGGTATTCCTTATCATGGAATGGCTGTACCATTTTCAAACAATGGAAAGCTTGAAGGGTGCGTAACGGCAATTTATCCAGCTTTAACGGATGGAAAGTCAGTCGTTACTTTAAAAACAACAGATGGCTGGATTCCGGTTCCTTTTTCAAAGGTTATGTATTTAGAGGCTAAAGATAAAAAGACGTACGTGAATTCAGAAGAGTTATCAGGAACACATAAATACTCTCTGCAAGAATTCGAATACTTGCTTCCTAAAGATTCATTTATTAGATGTCACCGTTCATTTATTGTAAATGTTAATCATATTAAAGCGATTTATCCTGATACCCATTCTACTTTTGTACTTTCGATGGATAATGGTGAGAGAGTACCAGTTAGTCAATCATACGCTAGTTATTTCCGTAAGCTTCTAGGATTCTAAATTTTTCTGCTTTAGAACCTAAATTTGCTGTTCTGTCTGAATTTTCGGCATTGTATACTAAAATCCCTATTTTGATAGTGTAAATGTGTAAAATAATTATGAATATTCAATGAGAGAGGGATTACATATGGAGAATAATTTAGATAGAATCAGAGATCAACGTCTAAAAGATCGGGTAGTTACACCTGAAGAAGCAGCTTCCTGGATTCAAAGTGGAATGACTTTAGGCTTAAGTGGGTTTACACGTGCAGGTGATGTAAAAGCAGTCCCATTTGCGCTTGTAAACCGAGTTAAGAATGATGAATCTTTTAAAGTAAATGTTTATACTGGGGCTTCTTTAGGCTCGGATGTAGACAAATTATTTGCTGAGGCAGGAATTTTAGGGAAAAGATTACCTTTCCAAGCTGACGCGACGATGCGAAAAGGAATTAATAACGGAGACTTTTTATTTGTGGATCAACACTTATCTCATACAGCAGAGTTACTCCGCGCTGACGTTCTGGATATAGATTTCGCTATTTTGGAAGCGGTTGCGATTACAGAGGACGGAATGATTATTCCAACCACTTCAATTGGAAATTCCTTAGCGTTTTCCTTAAATGCTAAGTCTATTATTATTGAAATGAATATGGCTCAATCCACGCAATTAGAGGGACTACATGATCTATATGAACCAGGTAAACAAGGGGAGAGGCTTCCAATTCCGCTTGTGAAAACAGATGACCGAATTGGAACAATCGGTATTCCAATTGATCCTGAAAAAGTAAAGGGAATTGTGTTTACGAATCAATTGGATTCGCCATCGACAATTGTTCCTCCGGATGAAGAAACGGTCATTATGGCACAGCATTTAATAGAATTCCTTCGAGAAGAAGTTAAAATAGGGCGATTAACAAATCGTTTAGCGCCGTTACAATCAGGAATTGGTTCAGTTGCTAACGCAGTATTGCATGGAATGTTAGATTCAGAATTTGAAGATTTAGAAGTGTATTCTGAAGTTTTACAAGATGCAGTTTTTGATCTTATGGATGCTGGAAAAGTCAATTTTGCTTCTTGTTGTTCTATCACGCTTTCTGAAGAGAAAATGCAACAAGTATTTTCTAACTTTGAAAAATATCGTGACAAATTAATGATGCGTCCGCAAGAGATTTCCAATCATCCTGAAATCATTCGTCGCCTTGGATTAATCTCAATTAATACTGCATTAGAATTAGATATATACGGAAATGTTAACTCTACTCACGTTTTAGGTACAAAAATGATGAATGGAATTGGTGGGTCTGGTGATTTTGCAAGAAATGCACGCCTAGCTATCTTTGTTACTAAATCGATTGCGAAAGGTGGTAACATTTCAAGTATTGTTCCTTTCGTTTCTCATGTAGACCATACTGAACATGATGTAGATGTTATTGTTACTGAACAGGGGTATGCCGACTTAAGGGGACTTGCGCCAAGAGAAAGAGTGGAACTTATTATTGAGAATTGCGCACATCCAATGTATCGTGATCAACTACGTGCTTATTACGAAGAAGCAAAAACAAGAGGTGGACAAACTCCTCATATTTTAGAAAAAGCTTTTTCTTGGCATACGAATTATGCTAAAAATGGAACAATGGTTGAAGCGGTAGTAGAAACTGTATAGGTTTGTATCGTACGAAATAGTAAAACGAATGAGTGAGTTTGAAGATTAAATTTTAGAAAAAGAGAACACCAACTTTTAGGGATGGTGTTCTTTTTCTTTAAAAAAATTGTACTGGTTATAATAAAGATTTATAAAAATAACCTCTAATTTATGAAAAAAAGGTTTTTTGAAGTGCTTTCCGAATCAATTTAGTAGTTTACATATCGAAGGTGAGGAGAAAGAATCATGAAGATAAGAGAAGCGTTATTAAGTGAAGCAAATGAATTAAGTGAATTCGCACTACAATCAAAAGCAACGTGGGATTATAGTGAAGAATTCATACTTGCTTGTAAGGAAGATTTAACAATTACAGAAGAATACATAAAAAATAATTTTGTATATGTTTTAGAAAACGATAATGCGAAGATTGGTTTTTTCTCATTTTTACGTAATGATAAAGCTCTCGATTTCTTGTACATTCATCCTGATTACAAAGGAAAAGGTTACGGGAAAATACTTTGGGAGTACGTAATAGAAAAAGCCAATGAACTAGGATTAAAAAGTTTTACGATTGATAGTGATCCGAATGCAAAAGGATATTACTTGAAAATGGGGGCACAGTTAATAGGAGAGACACCATCAACTGTCTTTAAGGGTCGTGTACTGCCTCTTTTGAAATATGATGTGTAAAACTATTAATAGTAGGGGAAGATTAGAATGGATGATGTAAAGGAAAAAAGAATATATGAAGCACTAATAAAATCGTGGTCGATTGAAACGAGTTCAAAGTGGACAATTGAAAACCCAGCAAAGGGACAGTGTGGTGTAACGGCTCTAGTCGTTCAAGACATATATGGAGGAGAAATTAAAAAGACAAAAGTAAGAGAGGTATGGCACTTTTATAACTTTATAGATGGGCAGAGATTTGATTTTACAGAGACTCAATTCAATGGGAAATTGAATTATATGGATGTGGAATCAAATCGGAAAGAAGCATTTGCAGATACAAATGAAAAACAATATAGCATTTTGAAGGAAAAAGTAACGAAAGAATTCAAATTATCTTTTGACTCTTAATCTTTAATAAGTTACTATAATGGTGGTAACTTATTAAAGGGAACTTCATAGAGTTGAAAGGGGAAATACTTTTGAAAACAACTTATGTAAACGCTACAATTGTAACGATGAATGAACAAAACGAAGTGATAGAAAATGGATATATCATTGTAGAAAATGATCAAATTATAGATGTAAAGAGCGGAGAATTCGCTAATGATTTTGAAGTAGATGAAGTAATTGATATGAAAGGAAAGTGGGTTTTACCAGGGCTTGTAAATACACATACACACGTTGTAATGAGTCTCCTAAGAGGTATTGGCGATGATATGTTATTACAGCCGTGGCTTGAGACGAGAATTTGGCCACTGGAAAGTCAATTTACTCCCCAAATTGCGGTCGCTAGTACGGAATTAGGATTACTTGAGATGGTGAAAAGTGGTACAACATCATTCTCTGACATGTTTAATCCAATTGGAGTAGATCAAGACGCAATTATGGAAACGGTATCAAGGAGCGGGATGCGAGCTGCTGTTTCAAGGACTTTATTTAGCTTCGGAACGAAAGACGATGAAAAGAAAGCGATTGAAGAAGCTGAGAAATATGTGAAGCGTTACTATAACGAAAGTGGCATGTTAACTACGATGGTTGCACCACATAGTCCATATACATGTAGTACAGAATTGTTAGAAGAGTGCGCACGGATTGCAGTAGAGAATCAAACGATGGTTCATATCCATCTTTCTGAAACAGAGCGTGAAGTACGTGATATTGAAGCACAATATGGAAAACGTCCAGTAGAATATGCAGCGAGCTGCGGATTGTTTAAACGCCCAACAGTTATTGCACACGGTGTAGTATTAAATGAAGATGAGCGTGCATTTTTAGCAGAAAATGACGTTCGAGTAGCTCATAATCCGAATAGTAATTTAAAACTAGGTTCTGGTATAGCGAATGTAAAAGCGATGCTAGAAGCAGGAATAAAAGTAGGAATTGCAACAGATAGTGTTGCATCTAACAATAATTTAGATATGTTTGAAGAAATGCGCATAGCGACTTTACTACAAAAAGGTATTCACCAAGATGCAACAGCTTTACCAGTTGAAACAGCTCTTACACTTGCGACAAAAGGAGCTGCTGAAGTAATCGGGATGAAACAAACAGGATCACTTGAGATTGGAAAATGTGCTGATTTCATTACAATTGATCCGTCTAATAAGCCTCATTTACAACCAGCGGATGAAGTGTTATCACACCTTGTATATGCTGCTAGTGGAAAAGATATAAGCGATGTAATTATTAACGGAAAACATGTCGTTTGGAATGGCGAATGTAAAACGTTAGATGAAGAGCGTATTATATTTGAAGCAAGTCGTTATAAACGAGGTTTGCAAAGATAGATAATTATGTGGCAGTTGAAAAAGCTATCCTTTTAAAGGATAGCTTTTTTCTTGAACGAATAAATATTCAAAAGAATGTCGCATCTTTCTGTTAGTATTTCTGCTATAATATATTACGCTTTATAATATTTTATATTTAAGGAGAACAACTCATGAAGCGAAAAAAGAGCCATTTAATGGTAATGGCACTTGTTACATTTTTATTATTAACAGCTTGTAATAATAAAGCGAATAAAAGTGATACAGAGGTTAAAAAACAAGTGTTAAATGTAACAGTATCAGAAGAAATTCCTTCTCTGGACACTGCGAAAACAATGGATGGTACATCAGCCCACGTTATGCAGAATATATTTGAGGGGTTATATGTATTAAATGATCAAGATCAGTCTACTCCAGCCATAGCAAAATCGTTTAAAAGAAGTGAAGATGGTAAGAAATATACATTTGACTTGCGTAAAGATGCAAAATGGTCAAATGGGGATAGTGTAACAGCAAATGATTTTATATTTGCGTGGAAACGTGCAATTAACCCTGAAACAGCATCTCAATATGCGTCCATGCTCTTTTATGTGAAAAATGCGAAAGAGATCAATAAGGGAACAATGCCTCTTGATGCACTTGGGGTTAAAGCAATAAATAATTATACGTTAGAAGTTGAACTCGAACAGCCGGTTCCGTATTTTTTACAGTTGTTAGCACTACCTATATACTTACCACAGCATGAATCATTTTTGAAAGAACAAGGAAACAATTATGCATTGGAACCTAGTAATCTCATATATAACGGGCCATTTGTATTAGAAAAATGGAAGCATGAACAAGAGTTTCAATTAAAGAAGAATGCTACATATTGGGATCAAAAGAAAGTGAAATTAGACGAAATAAACTTTCATATCGTAAAGGATACAATGACAGCTGTAAATTTATATGAAGCCGGAGATTTGGATCGAGTACCTATTAATTCGCAAATTGTAGACAAGTATAGAGGGAATAAGGAATTACATATGTCGAGTGATCCTGGAATTGCCATGCTTCGTTTTAATGAAAAAAATACCGCGTTAGCAAATAAAAAGGTGCGTCAATCTATTTCATTAGCGTTAAATAAAGATGATTTTGTTGCTCACTTTATTAATAACGGAGCAAAACCTGCAAGCGGGCTTGTACCAGTTGGTCATGTAAATGAAGTGACCGGTAAAGATTTTAGAAAAGAAAACGGAGATCTTTCTTCATATGATTTGCAAAATGCGCAAAAGATTTGGAAAGAAGCGAAAAAAGAGCTTGAAGTAGAGCAAGTAAACCTCGAGTTTTTAACGTTTGAACAAGATAATGCAAAACGGATGGCAGAATATATAAAAGGTGATTTAGAAAAGAATTTGCAAGGAATCGCGATACAAATTAAACAACAGCCATTTAAGCAAAAATTACAGTTAGAACAAACAGGTGATTACGATATAACTATGGCAAATTGGGGACCTGACTATAAAGACCCAATTAGTTATTTAGAGTTATTTACGACAGGGAATCCGAATAATAAAATGAATTATTCTAATGTTCATTACGATGAATTAATAAAGAAAGCGAAAACGGATTTTGTACTAGATACGGAAAACCGATGGGAAGCGTTGCGAGAAGCCGAGCAGGTATTATTAGAAGATGCTGCGGTAGCGCCGCTTTATCATATTGGCTCAGCATATGTACAAAAGGATTATGTAAAAGGAATTGAAAAGCATCAATTTGGTGGTATTTATACTTATAAGAATGCTTATATTGCTAATGAATAAATACAAAAAACCTTACTTTTTAAAAGTAAGGTTTTTTACACATGAATTCTATTAAACCGATTTCAATAAAGCGTAAAAATTCGTATCATATGGGACATCATCTTGATACATATAATTTTTTAGAACGCCTTCTTTTTCAAAGCCTAATTTTAATAGTACTTGATTGGAAGCTTCATTTTCAAGAAATACAATTGCTCCAATCCGCTTTAAATGAATCGTATGGAAACCGTATGATATAATCTCAGAAACAGCTTCAGTCGCATATCCTTTTCCCCAGTGTTCAGGCAAAAAGGCATAACTTATATTGGCTCGTTTATGCTCAGAAGACCAATCGTGAAAACCAATGGTACCAATGAGTTCTTTCGTGTCTTTTAATTCGATTCCCCATTTTATACCGCTTCTTGCATTGTAACTCAACTTAAAATTATGAATGATTTGCTTCACTTGATCAATATCTTGTAACGGTTTTTGGCCATAATAGCGCAGTACATTAGTATTAGAAAAGCATTGTAGTATACGCGGTGCATCTTCTTTGGTAAGTTCTCTTAAAATGAGTCTTTCAGTTTTTAATAAAGGAAACATATTTTCGCTCCTTTTCACATGAAAATAGAATGTATTTGTTATTATATAATTTAATCTGAAAATAAAGATTATTCAAGGTGTAAGGAAGTTATTGGCTGGAAATAGATTATAAAATTTATTTTAAAAAGACTTTATAGGATTAATACAAATAATGAAAAAAGGGTATTCCAAATTAAAATTGGAATACCCTTTTTCATTATCCTACAAATGTTTGATACAGTAAGAAGATATTTAAAATGATAACGAGTGCTGCAATTATCCAAGCGATAAATGTTGTTATACGGTGGTTAACGAGTGCACCCATAATCTTTTTGTTACTTGTAAACATAATAAGTGGTACTAGCGCAAATGCAATACCGAATGATAAGACGACTTGGCTCATGACTAGAGCGTAAGTTGGATTTACACCTAAAGCGATAATAACTAATGGTGGAATCATTGTAATAAATCGGCGTAAGTATAACGGAATATGCATGCGAATGAAACCTTGCATAATAATATCACCCGACATTGTACCGACAGAAGAGCTAGATAGTCCTGCTGATAAAAGTCCAATCCCAAATAATGCAGCCGATACAGGACCTACTAAATTGGTAAATTGAGTGTAAGCAACATCTAAATCTTCAACGTGCAAGCCGTTTTTAAAGAATAGTGCAGCAGCAACAATTAACATACTTGCATTAATTGCTCCAGCAATAACCATTGCAATAATAATATCGATAAATTCGAAACGAAAAATCTTTTTCTTTTGTTCGTCAGTTGTTCCGACCACGCGGCGTTGTGTTAATGCAGAATGCAAGTATATTGCATGTGGCATAACTGTTGCACCTAAAATCCCTGCTGCAAGTAATATACTGTCTACACCTTGGAATTTTGGAATAAATAGTCCTGAAAGAAGGGGACTTAATTCTGGTTTTGCATAAAAAACTTGAATCCCAAAAGCAATTACTACAATGAAAATCATTCCTGTAATAATAGCTTCTAGTGGACGAAATCCTCTACGTTGAAACTCAAGAATAATAAATGATCCGGCTGCAGTAATTAAAGCGGCAGGTAGCATCGGGATTCCAAATAGTAAGTAAAGCCCCAAAGCAGCTCCAATAAATTCCGCTAAATCTGTAGCCATAATAACTAGTTCACCTTGTATCCATAAGCCGATAGACACAGGCTTTGGAAAGTTTTCACGAGCTATTTCGGGTAAATTGTTTCCTGTAGCAATTCCTAATTTAGCTGATAAAGTTTGGATTAATACAGCCATTAAGTTAGAAGCGAGTATAACCCATAATAGTAAATATCCATATTGTGAACCAGCTGCGATATTTGTAGCAAAGTTGCCAGGATCAATATAAGCAACGGACGCGATAAAAGCGGGTCCTAAAAATGGTAACAGTCTTTTCCAGCCTTTTGTTTCTCCACTTAAAGCTAAGTGAGCTGATTGTACAGTTGTACTTTCAGAAGGGAGATGTTCATCTTTTGTTATATCTTTATTCATAGTAGTTTTCCCCTTTAAAATGTTAACTTGATGAAATTATTGTATTTATTCTTACTCATTATTTCAATACATTTAAATATATTATATGGTAATTTCATTTGAACACGAAAGTTTCCTTAATGCAAATTATATGCCTTTATGCAATGGATGGTGTGATAACGTAAAATGAATTGGGAGTTTATGGTGTGATGACGTGGGGAAACATAGTGAATTAAAGGGCTGTTTTTGAAATTTATGTGAACATAAAGCTGATAATACAGCATATTAATTGATGGAATTGCATTTGTATGATATATAATATATTGGGATTACAACATAACCATAGTGTTTTGGTGTGTAATCTTGTTTTTTATTTTTGTTAACTGATAGAAAATAGTATAAAGAAAAGAAAATGGGATTCATTTTCTTATTATATATGTTTTGATATGAACGTTAACTTATACATGATTTAAAAAATTAGATAGGTGGTAGAAATACATTGGCAACTACAAAACCATACAGAGTATTACTATATTACATGTACACAACAATTGAAAACCCAGAAGAATTCGCGGCAGAGCATTTAGCATTTTGTAATTCACTTGAATTAAAAGGAAGAATTCTTGTAGCAAAAGAAGGTATTAACGGAACTTGTTCTGGAACTGTAGAGCAAACAGAGAAATACATGGAAGCAATGAACAATGATCCACGTTTTGACGGTATCGTATTTAAAATAGATGAAGCTGATGGTCATGCATTCAAGAAAATGCACGTGCGTCCTCGTCCAGAGTTAGTTACACTTCGTCTAGAAGATGACATTAACCCGCACGAAATAACTGGGAAGTATTTAGAGCCAAAAGATTTTTATGAAGCAATGAAACAAGAAGATACAGTTATCATTGATGCACGAAATGATTATGAATTTGATTTAGGTCACTTCAAAGGTGCGATTAAACCTGATATCGAATCCTTCCGTGAATTACCAGATTGGATTCGTGAAAACAAAGAAGTACTTGAAGGTAAAAAGATTTTAACTTATTGTACAGGCGGAATTCGTTGTGAGAAGTTTTCTGGTTGGTTAGTTCGTGAAGGCTATGAAGATGTAAGTCAGCTTCACGGCGGAATTGTAACGTACGGAAAAGACCCAGAAGTACAAGGTGAGCTTTGGGATGGACAATGTTACGTGTTCGATGAGCGTATCGCTGTACCAGTAAACCAAAAAGAACATGTTATCGTTGGTAAAGACCACTTTACAGGTGAACCTTGTGAGCGCTATGTAAACTGTTCAAATCCAGAATGTAATAAGAAAATTTTATGTTCTGAAGAAAACGAAGCGAAATATTTACGTGCATGTTCTAATGAATGTCGTGTAAGTCCACGTAACCGCTACGTAATACAACATGAATTAACGGAAGAGCAAGTAGCTGCTGCATTAGAGCAAATCGAAGCAGGGAAGTAAACTGAATTCTTATAGTAAAAGGGGTACTCCAAGTTTAATTTTGGAGCACCCTTTTTTTATTATACGGTTCTGTCATTTGTCGGTTTTTGTCGGTAAGTCGATATATTAAAAAAATCGCTGATATATTTTGAGTTGCGCTGATATATCTTAAAAATCGCTGATATATTTTGAGTTGCGCTGATATATCTTAAAAATCGCTGATATATTTCGAGTTGCGCCGATATAATCGGAAAATCGCTGATAAAGATTTCACTTACTGCAGCGCGCCAAGAATTTGAAAATAACCTTCTTTAATTTTTATCTTCTTTCTCTTTAACGGCAGAAAGTACAGTTTGTTTTACCCAAGCTTTTCTTCGTTTATGCTGTAAACCCCATTGGTATAAACTTTGAGCTCCTAAAATAAGTGAAATGACAATGCCGCTAATCGCAATTAATAGAGCGAAAAATTCAAGAGGTGACGATATTTTGTTTGAATCGGTGTTTCTTAAAAGGTCAATCATAGTAAACCCTAACATTTGGCCCACTACAGAGTAGAGCGTTAAAATTAATAATAAGAGGCTATCTTTTTTAGAGGCGACATTTTCTTGATATTTAAACAAACTATCAAGATTTTGTTTCGCGTTCGAGTATAGAACCTCAATATTAAAAAGTTTTCTTAAACGAAAGAAAATATCTTCACTTTGTGATTGGGATACTAATTCTAAAGAAAAATAATTAGCAGTGAACGAATTGATCGAATAAATTAATTTCTCTATTTCATTAGTATCTTGTTCAATGTTTAGCTCAGCATAGGCGTTTGCCATTTTTAATAAAACAATTTTATGGAATAGGTTTAATAATAAAGCGTAATAAAATTCTCCGTACATTTGACTAGCAAGTTTAGCGATTTCGCGTTCTCCTTCATTTGTTACACATGTAAAAATATGTTCTTCCATTATGAAATAACGATTTGGAGCCCATCTCTGGTAAGCGTGTTTTTTTAAATAGTCATGAATGTAAGGAAGGTTATTTGCACTCACATATGGCTTACCATCACTTGTTAATCCGGAAAGACTAGAAGTACGATAAACATCCACTTCATTAAGTTCCATACCTTCTTTTAGTGACAATAAAGTTTGGACGTACATTCTTTGGTCTTCGAAGAAAGGGAAGGTTTGAAAGTATGAACTTCTTAATCTCTTCTTTTCAAAGAAATCAGTTACGCCATGAAATAAATAACCAAAAATGAATTTTTCAACTTGGGAATACTTTTTTCCGTTACATCCAATACAAATAGTCTCATTTGTATCATTTTTAGTTTCAAGTACACGGAAGCGAGCAGCGAATTCGATTGCTTCAGATAAAGTCATGCTTGGAGCAGTGTTTACTTCTGTTCGAATTGTTAAGAAGCCAAGTTCATAAGGACAAAGTGTTACATCAATAGAGTGTATCTTGAATGGGATTGAAATAAGGTTTGTTGTTAAATGTCCAGTTAAGTTAAGGTCCTTTGAATAACGTTGCAAGCCCTTTTGATGCTCTGAGTGAGGAAAGAGAATTTTATTTGTAAATGAAAGATAGTATGCTTCCATATTTTGATGTGAAACTTTAAACTCCCCATAATATGTATTTTCATCATAGAGATGATCGAGCCGAAAAGGACGGAAATCGTTTTTTTGTAAGAAAGGGAACATATTTTGTTCATATCCAGCTTTAAACGAAAACGGGAATATAAATTGAAATATAGCTGTTGCTACATCTTTTTCCTCAATTGCTTGTATTGCCTCCATCTACATTGTTTCCTTTCCATATATGCTATAGAAACAACATGCCCAAATTTATTTGAAAATAACCACTGTTTTATACTCGATTGAGAGTGAAAATTCAGCTTATTTAGCAGAGGACATGTATAATGTTATGTATACTAAAAGTTATAAAATTGTATTTTGAAAAGGGGGATGCTGTATGCGGATTTTAGTATTAGGCGCTGGTGGAGTCGGAGGATTTTTTGGTGGCAGATTAGTCGAAAAGGGAGAAGATGTTACATTTCTTGTTCGTAGTAAACGGAAAAAACAATTAGAGGAAAGAGGACTTGTAATCCGAAGTGTTAACGGGGATTTCTCTTTCCAACCGAATTTAATAACGAAAGAAGAGAGAACTTCTCCATTTGATGTCATTTTATTTTCAACAAAAGCGTATCACTTAAACGAGGCAATTCAAGATTTGAAGCCGTTTGTTGGCGAAAATACTGTAATCATTCCATTGTTAAATGGTATCGCTCATTTATCGCTATTACAAAAAGAATTCGGCGAAGAAAAAGTACTTGGCGGTTTATGCTTTATCGAGACGACGTTAAACGATCAAGGAGAAATTGTACAAACTAGCGCTGCCAACAGACTTGTGTTTGGAGAAATTAAGTCTCAAAATTCAGAGAGAGTAAAGCATATTTCTAAAGCATTTGCAGGTACGAAATCTAGTTTTGTTTTAAGTGAAAATATTACGCAAGATATGTGGCATAAATATTTATTTATTACTGTAATGTCCGGTGTGACAACGTTAATGCGTGCACCAATTGGACCAATTCGTGAAAGTGAAGGCGGCCGTGATTTTATCCGTAATGTATTTGAGGAATCTGTACAAATTATGAAAGTATTAGGAGCTCCAATAAAGGTTAATATTGCCCAGGAACATATGAAAACAATTGATAAAATTTCGTATGATATGAAGTCATCGATGCAACGTGATATGGAGAAGGGTTCGTTTATTGAAGGGAAGCACTTGCAAGGATATTTACTGGATGTAGCAGAGCAATTTTCTATAGCGGCACCATTATTAGGCACTATATATCAAAATTTAAAGGTGTATGAAGAGATGACCTTTAACAGATCTGTAATAGAATTAGATGTATGAAAAAATAAAAAAGATAGCAATATATAAGTGTATTGCTATCTTTTTTATTTTTTTGTATGACAAATTATTTATTTCTTTTCGTTCTATCTGTCAAATTTATTTCCTGTTCACGTTTACCATATAACTGATTAATTTCATTTGCTACTGCATCTAAATATGAATCGGAAAAAATAGGCTTCTTTTCTTTAGACATAGGGGTCTCCTTTGCGGATTTTTTAGTATTCATTATGTATATTTCTCAGTGGATTATGCACAATCATTTTAATTTTTTTCTTATTAAAAATTTTTGTTTACTTTTTGAAAATAAAGGAGTATTATAATCCACAGTTTCAATTTTCTAAATCGCTGAAACCGCATGGTACGGGGGACCCGTTTTTACGGATTAGTACATAATCCGATGGGGTGAATCCTTAAAAAAGGTAGGGCTACTCATAGGCCCGAATCCGACAGCTAACCTCGTAAGCGTTATATTGAGAAGGAAGGTGGAGCTTGTGCGACAAAAAAAATAATGTCTACAAGTCTATTTCGCTATGGCTTGTAGACATTTTTTGTTTTCTGAGTAAATAGTTTACTGGCTGCAACAAGCAGAAAAGTTCGTACAAAATTATTGGAGAGTGGACAGCATTGGTTTCATCTATTAAAAGATTTTTAATTGGAAGACCGTTAAAATCAACGGAGCTTGGAGAACAAAAGCTTAATAAAACGAAAGCTTTAGCTATTTTATCTTCTGACGCATTGTCATCAGTTGCTTACGGTCCAGAGCAAATTTTAATTGCTTTAGCAGGTGTTGGAGCGATCGCTTATTGGTATTCCATTCCGATCGCTGTTGGGGTATTAGTATTATTGACAGCCCTTATTTTATCTTATCGTCAAATTATTTTTGCTTATCCGCATGGCGGGGGAGCGTATGTTGTATCAAAAGAAAATTTAGGGATGAATCCAGGCTTAATTGCTGGAGGATCTTTATTAGTTGACTATATTTTAACTGTTGCGGTAAGTGTGTCTGCTGGTACAGATGCAATTACGTCTGCGTTTCCTAGCTTACATGCACACAACGTAATTATTGCGGTTATATTTGTTATATTAATTACGATATTAAATTTAAGGGGAGTAACGGAATCAGCTTCCGTTTTAGCATATCCTGTTTATTTATTCGTTTTAGCACTATTTATATTAATTGGTGTGGGCATATATAATATTTTAACTGGTCATGTTTCACCCACTTTACATGCGCCAATTGGTACACCAGTTGCAGGGATTAGTTTATTTTTATTACTAAGAGCATTTGCATCAGGTAGTTCTGCTTTAACAGGTGTTGAAGCAATTTCAAATGCAATTCCGAACTTTAAAGATCCTGCGCCAAACAATGCTGCAAAAACATTGCTTGCAATGGGTGCATTACTTGCTGTGTTATTTTCAGGAATTGTATTTTTAGCTTATTATTACGGAGTGACTCCGAGTAAAGAAGTAACAGTTGTTTCTCAAATTGCTGAACAAACATTTGGACGTAATTTCATGTACTATTTCATACAAGGTACAACAGCTTTAATATTAATTCTTGCTGCTAATACAGGTTATTCTGCATTTCCTTTATTAGCGGTTAACCTTGCAAAAGATAAATTCATACCGAGAATGTTTACGATTAGAGGAGACCGCCTAGGTTACTCAAACGGTATTATTATACTTGGAGTTGCTTCGATTATTTTAATTGTAGCTTTCCAAGGGCAAACAGAACATTTAATTCCACTATATGCAGTAGGTGTATTTATTCCATTTACACTTTCTCAAACAGGGATGGTATTAAAATGGCTTCGCGAAAAGCCTGAAGGATGGGCTTTAAGATTAACGGTTAATTTAATTGGTGCAGTTATTAGTTTTATCGTAATGAGCATGTTCTTTTTAACTAAATTTGCACAAGTTTGGTCGATTCTTATTTTCTTACCAGTTATTATCTTCTTATTCCATCGAATTAAGAAGCATTATGATGCAGTGGGTGATCAATTAAGTTTAAAAACTTGCGAGCCTCTTATTCCAATTGAGGGGAATGTAATTGTCGTTCCTGTAGCAGGTATGACGCATGTAGTAGAAAATTCATTGAACTATGCGAAATCGCTTTCGGCAGATCAAGTTATCGCAGTATATGTTGCTTTTGACAGAGAAGAGGAAAAGAAATTTGAGGAGAAATGGAAGAAGTGGCAACCTGAAGTAAGGCTTGTTACATTACATTCTCATTATAGAAGTATTATTCAGCCGCTAACGAAGTTTATCGATACAGTGCAATATAAGGCAAGTGAATCGAATTACCGTGTTACGGTCGTTATACCACAGTTCATTCCGAAAAAAGGTTGGCATAACATTCTTCATAATCAATCCAGTTTACTTATACGTGCGTATTTACTTTATAAAAGAAATGTTGTTATTACGACAGTTCCATATCATTTGAAAAAATAAGAAAATTTTTTAAGGATAGCTTCGCGAAAATGAAGCTATCCTTTTTGTGTATATGCTATGCATAATTGCATATGGGGTTAAAAATTATACTAATATAACTTCATTGGTTATTTGAAAGTAGTGTTTTCTGTTGTGATATGTAGATATTTCAATCGATAAAGTGAATCGGATTATATTTTGAAATAAGGACATGAAAGCTTGAAAATAAAGGGAATGAAAATACTTCTTTACGATATATAAACAGCTGTGTTTAAATGACCTTACAGTACAAAACTTATATGAAAACAAAATGAAATTTCATATTTACGTATGTTGTTTAGTTTAAAATGAATAATATTTTTATGTAATATATTCACTGTGTGAATGTGGGAATTTCGATGAAATAGAAAATTTATACAATATTATTCATACTAAACACATATGAAAAATAATGAAATGTTTTGTGACGATAAGTAAGTACTGTAGCAATACGAGAGAGGTGGTTCATACATAGATCACGTTGAGAACGTTCTCTATTTTAACCATCTCAAATTATGGGCAAGAAAATAGAATAATAAAATGCGATAGTAATAGTTGCTAATACATAGGAGGAGTTAAAGTGAAAAAGACTTTAATTACAGGGTTATTGGTTACAGCGGTATCTACGAGTTGCTTCATTCCTGTAAGCGCTTACGCTAAGGAGGGGCAAACGGAAGTGAAAACAGTATATGCGCAAAATGTAATTGCTCCAAATACATTATCCAATTCAATTAGAATGTTAGGATCACAATCACCGCTTATTCAAGCATACGGATTAATTATTTTGCAACAGCCAGACATTAAGGTAAATGCGATGAGTAGCTTAACGAATCATCAAAAGTTTGCAAAGGCGAATGTACGAGAGTGGATTGATGAATATAATCCGAAGCTAATTGACTTAAATCAAGAGATGATGAGATACAGCACTAGATTCAATAGTTATTATAGTAAGCTCTATGAACTAGCAGGAAATGTAAATGAAGATCAGCAAGCAAAAACAGATTTTATGAGTGCATATGGAAAATTACAATTGCAAGTACAGAGCATCCAAGAGAGTATGGAGCAAGATTTATTAGAGTTAAATCGATTTAAAACAGTATTAGACAAAGATAGTAACAACTTATCAATTAAAGCCGATGAAGCAATAAAAACACTGCAAGGATCAAGTGGAGATATTGTGAAATTAAGAGAAGATATTAAAAGAATTCAAGGGGAAATTCAAGCTGAACTAACTACTATTTTGAATAGACCTCAAGAAATAATTAAAGGTTCTATTAATATCGGTAAACAAGTATTTACAATCACAAATCAAACTGCACAAACGAAAACAATCGATTTTGTTTCTATCGGTACTTTAAGTAATGAAATTGTAAATGCTGCAGATAGTCAAACGAGAGAAGCAGCTTTTCGCATTCAGCAAAAGCAAAAAGAGTTATTGCCACTTATTCAAAAGTTATCACAAACTGAAGCAGAGGCGACTCAAATTACATTCGTTGAAGATCAAGTAAATAGCTTTACAGAATTAATTGATCGTCAAATTACAACTTTAGAAACGTTATTAACGGATTGGAAAGTTTTAAATAATAATATGATTCAAATTCAAACAAATGTTGAAGAAGGCACGTATACAGACAGTAGTTTACTTCAAAAACATTTTAATCAAATTAAAAAAGTAAGTGATGAAATGAATAAGCAAACAAATCAATTTGAAGATTACGTTACAAACGTTGAAGTACATTAAATAGAAAAATAATTAGCGATATAGGGAGAGAAGAAAAATGACAAAAAAACCATATAAAGTAATGGCTCTATCAGCACTTATGGCAGTATTTGCAGCAGGAAATATTATGCCGGCTCATACGTATGCAGCTGAAAGTACAGTGAAACAAGCTCCAGTTCATGCGGTAGCAAAAGCTTATAATAACTATGAAGAATATTCATTAGGACCAGAAGGTTTGAAAGATGCAATGGAAAGAACAGGTTCAAATGCTTTAGTAATGGATCTGTATGCTTTAACAATTATTAAACAAGGTAATGTTAACTTTGGAAATGTATCGACTGTTGATGCAGCTTTAAAAGGAAAAGTGATTCAGCACCAAGATACAGCTAGAGGAAATGCGAAGCAATGGTTAGATGTATTAAAGCCACAGCTTATTTCAACGAATCAAAACATCATTAACTACAATACAAAATTCCAAAACTATTATGATACTTTAGTTGCTGCGGTAGATGCAAAAGATAAAGCGACTCTTACGAAAGGCCTAACTAGATTATCAAGTAGTATTAATGAAAATAAAGCGCAAGTGGATCAGTTAGTAGAAGACTTGAAAAAATTCCGAAATAAAATGACGTCGGATACGCAAAACTTCAAGGGTGATGCAAATCAAATTACATCTATATTAGCTAGTCAAGATGCAGGGATTCCACTTCTGCAAAATCAAATTACAACGTACAATGAAGCAATTAGTAAATATAATGCAATTATTATCGGTTCATCTGTTGCGACAGCTCTAGGACCAATTGCAATTATTGGTGGTGCAGTAGTTATTGCTACGGGCGCAGGAACACCGCTAGGAGTCGCATTAATTGCAGGTGGTGCAGCAGCTGTAGGCGGTGGTACAGCTGGTATCGTATTAGCGAAGAAAGAACTTGACAATGCACAAGCTGAAATTCAAAAAATAACTGGACAAATTACAACTGCTCAATTAGAAGTAGCTGGGTTAACGAACATTAAAACACAAACTGAGTATTTAACAAATACGATTGATACTGCAATTACAGCGTTGCAAAACATTTCAAACCAATGGTATACAATGGGATCAAAATACAATTCTTTACTTCAAAATGTGGATTCAATTAGTCCAAACGATCTTGTTTTCATTAAAGAAGATTTAAACATTGCGAAAGATAGCTGGAAAAACATTAAAGACTATGCAGAAAAGATTTATGCTGAAGATATTAAAGTAGTAGATACGAAAAAAGCATAATCGAATACGAATCGTTAGGGCGTTAAGTGTTGATGAATGATTTGAAGCTCCTGTTCAGTTGTGAGCAGGAGCTTTTGATATCCTTATAAAGAGAATAGGTGAAAAATATGCAGAAACGATTTTATAAAAAATGTCTTTTAGCGGTAATGATTGCTGGGGTGGCAACGAGTAACGCATTTCCTTTACATCCTTTTGCAGCAGAACAAAATGTAACGGTGCTACAAGAAAATGTGAAAAACTATTCTCTTGGACCAGCAGGATTCCAAGATGTAATGGCACAAACGACATCAAGCATATTTGCAATGGATTCATATGCAAAATTAATTCAAAATCAACAAGAGACGGATTTAAGTAAAATAAGTTCGATTAATAGTGAATTTAAAGGGAGTATGATTCAGCATCAAAGAGATGCAAAAATTAATGCAGCATATTGGTTAAATAATATGAAGCCTCAAATTATGAAAACAGATCAAAATATTATAAATTACAATAATACTTTTCAATCGTATTATAATGACATGTTAATAGCGATTGATCAAAAGGATAGTGGAAAATTAAAAGCGGATTTAGAAAAGTTGTATGCGGATATTGTAAAGAATCAAAATGAGGTAGATGGATTATTAGGAAATTTGAAAGCTTTTCGCGATAGAATGGCGAAAGATACAAATAGTTTCAAAGAGGATACAAATCAGTTAACAGCGATATTGGCAAGTACGAATGCTGGTATTCCAGCTCTAGAGCAACAAATAAATACATATAACGATTCGATTAAAAAGAGTAATGATATGGTCATTGCTGGTGGCGTACTTTGCGTAGCTCTAATAACATGTCTTGCTGGCGGGCCGATGATTGCGGTTGCGAAAAAAGATATCGCAAATGCAGAAAGAGAAATCGCCAATTTAAAAGATAGAATTTCAGGAGCACAAGCAGAAGTCGTAATTTTGACTGATGTAAAAAATAAAACAACAAACATGACAGAAACAATTGATGCAGCAATTACAGCACTACAAAACATATCAAATCAATGGTATACAGTAGGTGCAAAGTATAATAATTTATTACAAAACGTAAAAGGAATTAGTCCGGAAGAGTTTACGTTTATAAAAGAAGATTTACATACAGCGAAAGATAGCTGGAAAGATGTAAAAGATTATACAGAAAAATTACATGAAGGTGTGGCAAAGTAAACAGTGGACTAGTTCTGCTGTTTATTTTTCATCCTGTTTTTTTGTGAGAGTTGAGCTTGCAATTATATATAAGTTTGTCATGTGTTTTATCAATGTGGCTATTGGGTAATAGTTAATCAAATTGATACGAATAACCTAAATACATTTCTGATCAAGTCTTTTATATGTAATGTTTTAATGAAAAAAGCTATACTGTAAGCAAAACTAAAAATTGGAGAGGAAATACTACAACATGGAAAATTATCTATTATTTATCCTTACAGCAATGTTAATCATAATGATGCCTGGTCCTGGTTTTGCACTAGTTACAAAAAATACTATCTCGCATGGTAAAAATGGCGGGATAAAGACTGTTTTAGGAACGATATCTGGAATGATGATTCATACAATAATGGCTACGTTAGGACTTTCTGCTATCTTAATGAAATTTGCTATGTTATTTACATTTATAAAATATGCTGGGGCTGTTTATTTAATTTATTTAGCTGTAAAGTCAATTAAAAGTGCCTTACATAAAAAAGAAGATATGTCAGGTTCAGCAGAAATGGACTCTAAGGATATTGGGGCAATTAAAAGCTTTAGACAAGGATTTACTACGGCAATTTTAAATCCAAAAACCGCTGTATTTTTCCTTAGTTTTTTACCCCAATTTATTGTGAGTAATCAAAATCATTTCTTCCAATTTCTTTTGTTAGGACTCACATTTACGACTTTGACAGCAATATGGTATTTACTTTACATCTCACTCATACGTCAATTAAGAACTTTTTTAAGAAAAGAAAGAGTGAACCGTACAATAGAGGGTATTACAGGCGCCGTATTATTAGTATTTGGAGTTAGATTGTTTTTCCAAAAATAAATATGTAGATAAAACGAGAAATAAAAAAGTTGATTATTTCTCGTTTTATTCTTTAAAATCTGCAACAGAATCAGGATTTCCCCTCAAAGTATAAATTCCAAGAGGAACCGTTTTTTTATTTACTTATATACGTACAGCTGTACCACTGACAGCAACCATTAACATTCCATCACGAACAACTTCGTAATCTACGTCAATACCAACGATAGCGTTCGCACCCTTTTCTTTTGCAAGTTCTTTCATTTCGCCCATTGCAATATCACGAGCGTCTTTTAGTTTACTTTCATAAGCACCAACACGGCCACCGACAACATCACGAACGGAAGCGAATACATCGCGGACAATATTTGCACCCATAATAGCTTCACCATTTACAATATCAATATACTCAATAATCTCTTTACCTTGAATTCCAGAAGTTGTTGTTACAATCATGACTGACACTCTCCTAATATTTTATAATTTTTGATTAGCTTTCTTATGTCATAGAAAAAGTAGTTCTGGTACCAAAAATGCTTGATAGAAACATAGAATATTTTTGGCATCAGAAACAAGTCTAGTTTCTTACAGAATGAAAGCAAGGCAATTGTTTAACATATGTATCGCTATAACATATGCAATGGATCTTTTAGAAATAAGATAAGCCGCAGTAAGTATCAACGATCCAGGTAAATAAATAGCAATATCCGAAAGTTGGTTCGTATGAAGAAGTGTAAAAATCATAATCGAAATGATAGATGCAATAGCAGTACCAATATGGTAAGAAAAACGATTTATTAATATGTGGCGAAACACAATTTCTTCAAGTATTGGACCCAGAATACCAAATACAAGCAATGTAAATACAAGAGGTACCTCTGCACCCGTTTCAAGGAGCTGCTCTTGGTTCTCTGGTTGACCAGTTGCTAGAAAATGCATAACACACTGTTCCACAATTAACGTAAATAAAACTACCATAGGAATACTTACTATTTTCAAAATTGTCTTCTCTTTAAAATAAGTAAAACTTTCAATAATTTCTTTCCTAAAGTAAATGATTCCTACAATAGCAGGTACAGTAAAACCGATGGCACTAAGAACAAATTCTGATTCAACTAAATTGACATTAGCTAAAAGTGATATGCCAAATAGTATGTACAAGCCAATTTGAAATGGTACAAACAGTGTAAAGATTATTAGCATAATGATTTCTTTTTTATTCATTTTTATAAAGTTCACTGTATTGCCCCCATAATTAAATTACCTATAATTTTTGATTTTTCTTTCTGCATAACGCTCTCCTTCTAAATATATTTATATAAGATTATAAACCGGACGGTTCGGTCTGAATCGAAATCTAATGATACTACAAGTTTCTAGTTTTTTAAACCCTTTTTATAAAGTATTAACAAAATCAAAATGGAAAAAAGCAAATATATTTATATTTCAGTTGCTTTGTTACAATTTAATTCCAGTAATCATTAATGGTTAATCTTTTATAGAATGAAGTGAAAGTGGGAGTAGTTCAAACACTTTAGCTAAACATATTGATAAAAATTATATATAATAATCATATGTCTATACATTAAAATTAACTATATATTTTTACACCTCTACGATTTTAGATAAAATTAGTTGTATAATATGACTGAATTAAACAATTGGTCATGTTGTTTTGACGGAAAATTCACTTAATTTATGTAGGTAATACAATTTGATTAACTTCTTTTCAAACTGTATTGTTTGAGGTTTCCATAAGATAGGGATTGATAAGATATTTCTGTTCCAAACTTATTTATACTTACAAAAAAATTAAGAAAATAGAGGGTAAACATTACCTAGAATATTAGGATGGTTTTCATTAGGAGGATTACAAAGCATGACTAAAGTTGATAAGGTTAAAGAAAAAATTATTGAAACATCTTTATATTTATTTAATACTAATGGGATAACTCGCACATCCATCCAGGATATAATGACAGCTACTGAACTACCTAAAGGATCTATTTATCGTAGATTCAAAAGTAAAGAAGAAATTGTCCTTGCTGCCTACGACAAAAGTGGTGAGATTATGTGGAGTCATTTTCATAAAGCAATGGAAAATAAAAAGACAGCAATTGATAAAATCCTTGCAATTTTCCTTGTATATCAAGATGCAGCTAATAATCCTCCTATTGCTGGAGGCTGTCCATTACTTAATAGTGCCATTGAAAGTACTGGAGTATTTCCAGAATTACAAAAAGCAGCAGCAAAAGGTTATGATGATACAGTAATGTTAATGGCTTCTCTCATAAAAGAAGGAATAGAGAAACAAGAATTTAAAGAAGATATAGAGGTTATATCACTCGCTTCCTTTCTTGCCTCTTCAATGGAGGGGGCTATTATGGCAAGTCGAGTATCTAACGATAATATACACCATCATTATTTTATTGAACAAATAAAACATCATCTTTTCACTTATTCTAAATAAGTGAGAACTTGCATTGTTTCCATCCAATTTTTATAAAATTAAATTGAGTAAATACCCCTTATAAATAGTAACTTCTGTTTATAAGGGGTATTTGAATAGTTTTTAGATGATGTTTCATGTTTCTTATTGAACGGCTTTGTTATCGTTACTACAGAAAAAATGTGAATTAAATGTTAATTGATTTACATGTTTCAAGCGTATCTATATTGAGTTTGTAAATCTACACAATAAGTTTTCATTATATATTAAGTGTAGTAGAAGTTCAGATAGATAAAATTCGGTAGTCGAATTTTTTTGCATAAAGCTGTATAATGCTTGTAACGAAAGGGAAATACAGGAAGGGATTTGTAATGAGTTACTATGGAAAAAGATAAACAACAATTAAGCGTTGAAGTTGCAAGATTATATTATCAATCAGATTATAGTCAGCAAGAAATTGCTAACAAATTAAATATTTCAAGACCGACGATTTCTAGATTGTTAAAGTACGCGAAAGAAAAAGGGTTTGTTCAAATTAGCATCGCCGATCCATTTGCTGATTTAGATAACGTCGGGAATTTACTGAAAGAAAAGTACAACTTGTTAGAGGCACATGTTGTATTTTCTCCAGTGCCGGAATATGCAACGATTACAGAGTATATAAGTAAATATGCTGCTGAGTATATGGAAAAGACGGTTAAAAACGGTGATATTGTTGGTGTAAGCTGGGGCATGACTATGTATGAAATCGCTAGAAAAATCGTACCGCAACATGTAAAAGGGGTGGAGGTTGTCCAGCTAAAAGGTGGTATTAGTCATTCAAGTGTAAATACATATGCGAATGAGACGATAGCTTTATTTGCAGATGCTTTTCAAACGACGCCAAGAAATCTACCTCTTCCAGTTATATTTGATAATGCAGTGACAAAAGAATTAGTAGAGCAGGATCGACATATTCATCACATTATTGAAATGGGGAAACAAGCGAATATTGCAGTTTTCACTGTAGGAACAGTGCGAGACGAAGCGCTATTATTCCGATTAGGTTATTTCGATAAGGATGAAACAAGTTTACTCAAAAAACAATCGGTCGGTGACATTTGTTCACGTTTCTTTGATGGAGACGGAAATATTAGTAGCGAAGAGATTAATCAGCGTACAATTGGAATTGAGTTAGAGGAACTGAAATTAAAGAAACGCTCTATTTTAGTTGCAGGTGGTAATAGAAAAATAAAAGCAATTGATGGTGCGTTACGTGGCGGGTATGCAAATGTATTAATTATCGATCAGCATACAGCGAAAGAATTATTACATTATCAAAAAGATTAGAAATAAAAGGCGTTCTCAAGATGTTAATTTTGAGAATGCCTTTTATTTTGTTATGTATGAATGATAGGAGTTTTTTTGAACACAAATTGCCTTTTTAAAAATAATTATGGATATGGAGATACATACTACCATTGTTAACATAAAAATTTTGATTATATATCTGAAATGTTCTTTGTTAGAATGCGCTTTATTTACTACAAGATGATTCCTTTTAAAAAGAATGAACAAAATTTCAAAAGTGTATTTACATTTGTTCAACTAAGAGTTAGAATGAAGTTGTTAAAAGATATGAGGAGTGAAGATAATGAACATTGCAAAGTTAATTGACCATACAATTTTAAAAGCTAATACTACTAAAGAAGATGTTATGAAAGTAATCGAAGAAGCAAAGGAATATAAATTCGCTTCTGTTTGTATTAACCCAACATGGGTAAAATTAGCGGCTGATGAACTAGCTGGACATGATGTAGACGTTTGTACTGTAATCGGTTTCCCATTAGGAGCAAGCACGACTGAAACAAAAGCATTTGAAACAAAAGATGCTATTGCAAAAGGTGCAACTGAAGTTGATATGGTAATCAACGTAGGCGCTTTAAAAGATGGTGACAACGAACTTGTTGAAAAAGACATTTATGAAGTAGTACAAGCAGCAAAAGGAAAAGCTCTTGTAAAAGTAATCATTGAAACTTGCCTATTAACAGATGAAGAGAAAGTACGCGCTTGTGAATTATCAGTAAAAGCTGGTGCTGACTTCGTAAAAACTTCAACTGGATTCTCAACTGGCGGAGCAACTGCTGAAGATATCGCATTAATGCGTAAAACAGTAGGACCAAACGTTGGTGTAAAAGCATCTGGCGGTGTTCGTACACGTGAAGATGCAGACAAAATGGTAGCTGCTGGAGCTTCTCGCGTTGGAGCAAGTGCTAGTGTTGCAATCGTATTAAATGATGCAAAAGGTGCTACAGATAACTACTAATCATTAATGAAGTGAAGAGCAATAGATACACAAAGTAAAGTGTATCTATTGCTTTAATAATTGAAAAAAATGTAAGCGGATACGAATGGGAGGAGACGGCTTATGAAATACTTAATTGGTATTTTTGGCCTCGTATTGATTTTAGGTATCGCTTGGCTTGCTAGTAATAATAGAAAGAAAGTCAAATATCGCCCAATCATAACGATGGTTATATTACAATTTATTTTGGGGTTTTTATTATTAAATACAAGTGTAGGGAATATATTAATTAGCGGAATAGCAGATGGTTTTGGAGAGTTATTAAAATATGCCGCTGATGGTGTGAATTTCGTATTTGGTGGATTAGTAAATCAAAAAGAGTTTTCGTTCTTTTTAAGTGTATTAATGCCAATCGTATTTATATCAGCTTTAATAGGTATTTTGCAACACATTAAAGTATTACCTATTATTGTGAAATCTATCGGTCTAGCATTAAGTAAAGTAAATGGAATGGGGAAACTAGAATCATATAATGCAGTTGCTTCTGCGATTTTAGGACAATCTGAAGTGTTTATTTCAGTTAAGAAACAATTAGGGTTATTGCCAGAGAAAAGAATGTATACATTATGTGCATCTGCAATGTCTACCGTTTCAATGTCTATCGTCGGATCATATATGGTGTTATTAAAACCGCAATATGTTGTAACCGCTTTAGTGCTTAACTTATTCGGTGGCTTCATCATTGCTTCTATCATTAACCCGTATGAAGTTACTGAGGAAGAAGATATGTTAGAAGTACAAGAAGAAGAGAAAAAGACTTTCTTTGAAGTATTAGGGGAATACATTATTGATGGATTTAAAGTTGCGATTACAGTAGCAGCTATGTTAGTCGGTTTCGTTGCTCTTATCGCATTCATTAATGCAGTATTTAAAGGTGTAATCGGTATTTCATTCCAAGAAATTCTTGGTTATGTATTTGCACCATTTGCATTTATTATGGGTGTACCTTGGCATGAAGCAGTTAATGCCGGAAATATTATGGCAACAAAATTAGTATCGAATGAATTTGTCGCTATGACAGATTTAGCACAAGGAAACTTTAATTTCTCAGATAGAACGACAGCGATTATATCTGTATTCTTAGTTTCATTTGCAAACTTCTCTTCAATTGGGATTATTGCAGGGGCGGTTAAGAGCTTAAATGAAAAGCAAGGGAATGTAGTCGCAAGATTTGGTTTGAAATTACTATTCGGTGCAACATTAGTAAGTTTCTTATCAGCAACAATCGTTGGCTTATTATTTTAATAGATTCGTATCATATAAAAAGGAATGGTGATTGTAATGAGAATGGTAGATATTATTGCAAAAAAACGTGACGGCAAAGAATTAACGACTGAAGAAATCAAATTCTTTATTAATGGATATACAGACGGAAGTATTCCTGATTATCAAGTGAGTGCGCTTGCAATGGCAATCTTCTTTAAAGATATGACAGATCGCGAACGTGCAGATTTAACGATGGCGATGGTTGAGTCTGGTGAAACGATCGACTTATCAGCAATTGAAGGAATTAAAGTAGACAAACATTCAACTGGCGGTGTTGGTGATACAACAACTTTAGTATTAGGACCATTAGTTGCTGCTTTAGATGTACCAGTAGCAAAAATGTCTGGTCGTGGTTTAGGACATACAGGCGGAACAATTGATAAATTAGAAGCGGTAGAAGGATTCCACGTTGAAATTACGAAAGAGCAGTTCATTGATATTGTAAACCGTGACAAAGTAGCTGTTATTGGACAAACAGGAAACTTAACACCTGCAGATAAAAAGATTTATGCATTACGCGATGTAACAGGAACGGTTAACTCAATTCCTTTAATCGCAAGTTCAATTATGAGTAAAAAAATTGCAGCAGGTGCTGACGCAATCGTACTTGATGTAAAAACAGGTGCTGGTGCATTTATGAAAACAGAAGAAGATGCAAAAGAATTAGCACATGCAATGGTACGTATCGGAAATAATGTAGGACGTCAAACTATGGCTGTTATTTCAGACATGTCACAACCGCTTGGTTTTGCGATTGGTAACGCTCTAGAAGTAAAAGAAGCGATTGATACGTTAAAAGGTGAAGGTCCAGAAGATTTAACAGAATTAGTACTTGTATTAGGTAGCCAAATGGTCGTACTTGCGAAAAAAGCAAATACGTTAGAAGAAGCTCGTGAAATGCTAATTGAAGTTATGAAAAACGGAAAAGCAACTGAGAAGTTTAAAGAGTTCTTAAGCAATCAAGGCGGAGATAGCTCAATTGTAGACAATCCAGAAAAAATGCCACAGGCGAAGTATGTAATTGATGTACCTGCAAAAACTTCAGGTGTTATTTCTAACATTGTTGCAGATGAGATTGGTATTGCAGCTATGTTACTTGGTGCAGGTCGTGCAACGAAGGAAGATGAAATCGATTTAGCAGTAGGATTAATGTTACGTAAAAAAGTTGGCGATGCAGTAAAAGAAGGCGAGCCATTCGTAACAATCTACGCAAATCGTGAAAATGTAGAAGATGTAAAAGCAAAAATTTATGAGAACATCTCTATCGCTGAAACAGCAGTGGCTCCTAAATTAGTTCATACAGTTATTACTGACTAATCATCATTTCGTTTACTTTGAGGGGGAAATAATATGGGTAAGAAAAAATATATTGAAGAAGCAAACAAGATGTTATCGAAAGCGTATATTCCGTATTCTAAATTTCCTGTTGGCGCAGCGTTAGTTACGAAAGAAGGGAAAATCTATACTGGTTGTAATATAGAAAATGCTTCTTACGGTTTATGTAACTGTGCAGAAAGAACAGCAATATTTAAAGCAGTATCAGAAGGTGAGCGCGATTTTAGTTACTTAGTTATTACAGGAGAAACTGATGGACCGATTTCACCATGTGGTGCGTGTAGACAAGTAATTGCTGAATTCTGTGACCCGAAAATGCCTGTATTATTAACGAATGTAAAAGGTGATGAAAAAGAAGTGACTGTTGAGCAGTTACTGCCAGGTGCTTTCTCAATAGAAGATTTAAAATAAATTGAAAAGCCATTCTACAATTATTATTTGTGGAATGGCTTTTTTATTTTCAAAAATTGAATGTAATATTTTGTTCATACTCCGTTCATAAACTTTGCTTAAAATAATTGCAGCGAATATAGAAAGTTTACAACAGGAGGAATAGAATGAAGAAATTATATAATGCGGCATTTATTTACTTAATTATTGGTTTATTATCAGGTGTATTTGCAAGAGAGTATTCGAAAGCACAAGGAATTAAAGGATCCACAATGTTGCAATTAGTGCATACACATGTATTAGTGCTCGGTTTTGTATTCTTTTTAATTGCTTTAGCTTTATGTAAAGTGTTTCATGTACAAGAAACAAAGAGCTTTTGTGCATGGTTTGTTGTTTATAATGTAGGAGTAATCTTTACTATTGTTACAATGCTATGGAGAGGTCTTCTACAAGTAAATGGAACTGACTTTTACGGTTTAAGCCATATGGCTGGATTAGGTCATGTTATTATAAGTATCGGGCTCGTTTGGTTTATGATTTTGCTCAAAAAGTCTTTTAAATAGATAGGAGTGGGAAGAGTATGATAGCACTTTTATCAAGTATTTTAGCGGTTTGTATGGCTGTTGGTGTCATGTTTCTGCGCTTTAAAGCAGCGAAAAAACCGGTAACGAAAAAGAAAATTATATTGCCGCCAATTTTTATGAGTACTGGAGCAATGATGTACTTTTTACCGGAATTCCGATTAACGTCGTTAGAAATAATAGAAGCAATTATTGCAGGGCTTATTTTCTCTGTATTTCTTATAAAAACAACGAAGTTTGAAATAAGAGACGAACAAATATATATGAAACCGTCAAAAGCATTTATATTTATTTTAGTCGGATTATTAGCTGTACGAGTAGCGTTGAAATCATATTTAAGTCAATCGATTGATTTAGCGGAGTTAAGTGGAATGTTTTTCTTACTTGCATTTGCGATGATTGTGTCGTGGAGAATTGCGATGTATCGCTCGTTTACTAAATTAAAAAAGAAAATAAAAAGAGCTGGAATTTCTATATAGGAAATCCAGCTCTTTTTATGTTTTATTAGAATTCTTTAGCTCGGAACTCATTTGCTTAATTTTAAACGTATTTGAGCATCTTGTAATGCAGCAGGTGTAACGTTAAGACCATTTTGATCAACAATTTTTGTGTTTAATAAAATGGAATCTAAGCTTCCACGAAATGTTTGTGTATAGTTTTGGCGCAACATTTGTTGTTCTTGTTTTTCATCAACTGTTAATCCATTCGCTTTTTCTTTTTTTGACAATTCGTTAATACGGAATAAAATGTTTTGCATTTTGTTCACCTCTTATTTAAATTTAAATTAGCAACTTACTAATTTATAGTTATTGTAACTTGTTTAGTTGCCTGTGTCAATACTATCTAAAATTTAGTTAAAAATTGACGAAAAATTATAACAATAATAGAATGAAGTGTATTGAATAATTAGTTTCACAATTATACATAAAACGCTAGGGGGATTATCATGAAATCAACATTTTTTGCTCAAAATAGAGAACGATTAGCAAACACATTACCAGAGGGATCTATTACGATTTTATTTGCGGGACAAGCACCGCATATGTCAGCTGATGCACATTATAAATTTGTACCGAATCGTAATTTTTACTACTTAACGGGAATCGATGAACCAAATGTTATTTTTATGCTGAAAAAGGTTGGAAGTAGTGTTGAAGAAACACTTTTCATTGAAAAGGCAGATCCAGTAATGGAAAAATGGGTCGGTAAAACAGTTTCTAACGAAGAAGCAGAGAAAATTTCAGGTATAAAGAAAGTTATATATTTAGATAGCTTTGAAAAGACAATGTCAAATATACTTTTTACAGAAAATGCGAAGCATCTATATTTAGATATAGAACGTCGTGATTGGAATGGTACGGAGACAAAAACATTAGCATTTGCTAAACATGTAAGAGAAAAATACCCACACGTAACAATTGGTAATGTATATCCGAACATTTGTGAATTACGAGTATTTAAAACAGAGGAAGAAATTGAAATTATTAAAGAAGCGATTGCTATAACGAAAGACGGTATTTACAACGTACTTAAGCATGCAAAAGCAGGCATGATGGAGTATGAATTAGAAGCACAATTTGATTTTACACTGAAGTCATCTGGAATTAAGTACCATGCGTTCAATACAATTTTGGCGAGTGGGAAAAATGCTACAGTTCTTCATTATGAAGATAATGATGCACAAATTCAAAATGGTGACTTAGTATTACTAGATTTAGGTGCTCAAAAAGACTACTATAACGCTGATATTAGTTATACATTCCCAGCAAATGGAACATTCTCTAGTCGCCAAAAACAAATTTATAATATTGTATTAAAAGCATTAAAAGAAACAACAGAGATTATTAAGCCAGGATTAAAGTTCGCTGCATTAAATGAGCATACAAAAAAGGTACTGGCAGAAGAGTGTAAAGCAATTGGTTTAATTCAAGAAGATGAAGAGTTATCAAAATACTATTATCATGGTGTCAGCCATTTCCTTGGTTTAGATACACATGATGTAGGAACATATAAAGATAGAGTGTTAGAAGAAGGTATGGTTATAACAATTGAACCTGGTCTTTATATTGAAGGAGAATCAATTGGAATTCGTATTGAAGATGACATTCTTGTAACGAAAGACGGGTATGAAAACTTGTCAAAAGATATCATTAGGGAAGTTGAAGAAATTGAAGAATTTATGAGTGTAAATAATGAACATGTAAAAGGAAACCAAGCTGTAGTTAAATAATAAAAGAGTCATCACTAATTTATTTGAACTTTATCTCGAATCGTGGACAATTAAAAAATCCATGATTCGGGATAGGGTTCTTTTCTTCGAAATACTAATCTTTAATTATTAATCCTAATAAAGTAGCAAACTGAACAGCTTGATATGTCGATACTTTACATCCTCTTAAATCGTTCACTGAAACTGTAAGTGTATCAAAGGTAGAAGAACTAATATCTATCCCCTTCAGTGATGTCTGATCAAAATTAGCTTCATCAAGACTACATAATTGGAATTCAACTTTTTTAAGTTTACAGTCAAAAAAATCTGCATTATTTAATGAAGTTTCATTGAAGATGATTTTTTCTAGTTTAGAATTTCCAAATGCCGCTAAATTCAAAATTGAATTCTCAAATTTAACATTTCCTAAGCTAGATCCTGTGAAATTTACTCCGATTAATTTACTGTTTTTAAATTCGACTCTGTGAACAGAAGAATTGCTTAAATTAACATTTGATAAATCACAGTTTTCAAAACAAACATCTGTAATATCAATATTGCTAAAGTCTGTATTAGTAAACTTACAGTTTTTTATCACCGCATCATATAACCGCACTCTATCTACAGATTCATTTTCGAAAGTGGAGTCTATAATTTCACACACTTCCAATGTTGGATCTTCTTCATAAAAAATATCTTGAAAATTCTTTGAAGATAACTCTGGTGAAATTTTTGGTCTATCAATTTTCATCGTATATCAATCCTCTTCTATTTGATATATTTGTGTAATTTGAGTCCATTGTCTGTGAGGAACATTAGTTCTTATTATACAAAAATCTAAGTTCTTTTGTGAAGAGCATTTTAGCTACATTTTTCTTATTTAATAATAGCAGTGTTATTGTTTCTTAAGAAATAACGTCAAAACAAATACGAGAACGGCTAATATAGTCGCTACAAGGAAAGCATTTTGTATTACTAAAATATTCGTCTCTTGTAATGTCTCCGCTTTTAGTAATTTTCCAATTAGCTTACGTAAGATCTAATTACATCTCCTTATTTTCTTGAAAATCAACTTCTATAATGATTTTGAAAAAGAATAAGGAGGGATTGTCCATGAAGCGATTTGTATTAGCAGCCGTTACTGTCTCTGTAATATTTTTAATTGCTGCCTGTTCTGTGACGACAAATACAACAAATGATCATAAAAATATGAATGATAACAAAACACTACAGACTGAAACAGCTACAACACCATTGAAGGTTGAAAAAGGGCCAGAAGTTACTTTAATAGCGAAAGAAGAAAAGCAAAAATTAAGTAACGGTGTTATTGTTCCAGTCTGGACATTTAATGGCTCATCTCCTGGTCCAGAAATTCGGGTGAAAAAAGGTGAAAAGGTGAAAGTGACATTAAAAAATGAATTATCTGCACCAGTATCTATTCATTGGCATGGATATCCTGTCCCAAATAACATGGATGGAATTCCGGGCGTGACACAAGATGCAGTTGAACCAGGAAAAAGTTTCACTTACGAATTTGAAGCGAACGTACCAGGAACGTACTGGTATCACTCGCATCAAGATTCTGTAAATCAATTAGATAGAGGTTTGTATGGAGCGCTCATTGTAGAGGATACAAAGGAAAAATATGATAAAGATTACACATTACTGTTGGATGAATGGGTTACAGATAAAGAAGAAATTAAAAAGCAGTTAAAAGAAATGACAAAAGGGCAAATAGGTAATAAATCTAAAGGTGATGAAAATACGAAAAAGAATGATGATAAGAACGGCATGGATCATTCTGGTATGGACATGGGCAGTGATCAAAAAGACTCTGGCAATATGGCAGGAATGGACCATGGAAATATGAAGATGGAAGGTCATGATATGAGTATGTATGATTTATTCACAATCAATGGAAAAAGCGGTGATTTAGTAGTGCCATTGAAAGTGAATAAGGGAGATAAAGTTCGTCTTCGACTTGTTAATGCTGGTTATCTATCACATGATATACATGTTCACGGTCATGATATAAAAGTAATTGCGACAGATGGTCAACCAATAAACGATCCAAAAGTTATAAAGGATAAAGTAATTTCAATCGCACCGGGTGAACGTTATGATATTGAATTTACTGCTAATAATCCTGGGAAGTGGTATGTTGAGGACCATTCAAAAAATAAAGGTGCAAAAGGAATGAAAGCTGTTATTGAGTATGATGGCAGCAAAGAGATGAAAGATAAAGCAGATGAAAAGGGAAAATTAGCGAAATTAGATATGACGAAATATGGTGCTAAAAAATTAGGTAGTTTCACGTTAAATCAAGAGTATACTGCCACATATAATATGGACTTAAATACGCAAATGAATGAAAATGAAATGGTATATACAATTAACGGAAAGGTATTTCCGGATATTGACCCAATTCAAGTGAAAAAGGGTGATTTAGTAAAAGTGAAATTGGTAAATCGTTCTAAAATGGATGATCACCCAATGCATTTACATGGTCACTTCTTCCAGGTGTTGAGTAAAGATGGAAAACCGATAGAAGGTTCTCCAATTGTAAAAGATACATTGAACTTAAAACCAGGAGAAGAATATGAAGTAGCCTTTGTAGCAGACAATCCCGGTGAGTGGATGTTCCACTGTCACGACCTACATCATGCTTCAGCAGGGATGGTAACGGAAGTGAACTATACAGATTATAAATCTGACTATGTTCCAAACCAAAACATTCCTAATAAGCCAGAATAATAGGAAGCAGTTATCCTATGGATAGCTGCTTATTCATTTTTGTTGCAAGTACTAATGTATATGTTGATTATGCCCAGGTGAAGGTGAAGGTGCAGGAGTATGATCTGGGAATGTCGCGAATACGGCAACGATAATTACTACACTAATTGAAAGGAATAACAAAAAACGACGTTGGATAAAAGTAGAAAAGTTCTCCGATAACAATTGAATCACACAGGACATAGTAATCGTTATAGTAAGTAAAAGGCTAATGAACAATATACTATGAGCTTGTTGAGCGTTTAACATTTCTGTAATCATTGCTCCCATCATACTTGCCATTAATCCAGAGAACATTCCTTCTAAAGCAGTATATAGGTGAAAACGTAGACCCACTAAAAAACCGATAAAACCACTAATTAAAATAGCAAGTAAAGTAGAATATAGTAATTCCCCCTTAAAGAGAATGCCTAAATAAAAACCAATACTTAAACCGATACTCATACTAAAAGACATAATAAATACCATATACTCCATTAGGGTAACCTTACGTTTAGAAATATTGGATACAATAAGAATTGAGGTACAGCAAAGTGTTAAGGTAGTTAACGTATAAGCAAACATTATGATACCTCCTTGTCCTATCGTTCATTTCATCATATGTGTACTTATGATAATTTATATCTGCATATTATCTGCACAATTTCATAGATGTAAGCAAAGGAACGCTTGATTTTTTAGGGCGTCTTTTTTAATTGTAAGCATGTGAAAGAAATTGTTATATTATGAGTTTCTATTGTGAAGCCATAAAGAATAAGCGTATAATATTATAGGTCTCCCATTTGCGAGACAAACCGCGAATGATAAATAAGATTGTTGTTTTATCATCGCTTCTAAACATATAGACAATGAAAGTAACACTGGAATACAGATAGGGAGTTATAAAATGAAATTAATTATTGCCGAGAAACCAGATCAAGGGTTGGCTCTTGTTTCACAGTTTAAATATCGCCGGAAAGATGGATATTTAGAGGTAGAAGCGAATGAGTTATTTCCAAATGGAGCGTACTGTACATGGGCAATTGGTCATTTGACGCAGTTATGTAATCCAGAGCATTATCACGCAGAGTGGAAAAAATGGTCACTTAATACATTACCGATGATTCCAGAGCGTTTTCAATTTGAAGTAACAAAGTCAAAGTATAAGCAATTTAACGTTGTGAAACAGCTGTTACATAATCCACAGGTAACAGAAATTATTCACGCAGGCGATGCTGGGCGTGAAGGGGAACTAATCGTACGAAATATTATTAATCTTTGTAATGTGCAAAAGCCTATGAAGCGTCTATGGATTTCGTCTTTAACGAAGCAAGCTATTTATCAAGGGTTTAAAAATTTACTTGATGAATCAGATACAATTAATACGTATTACGAAGCATACACAAGATCTTGTGCTGACTGGGTTGTTGGCATGAATGCATCACGTGTGTTTAGTATTTTGTTAAAGAAAAAAGGAATGAATGATGTATTTTCTGCTGGTCGTGTCCAAACACCAACGTTAGCATTGATTGTAAAGCGTGAGAAAGAAATTGAAAACTTTAAGTCAGAGCCTTTCTGGGAAGTGTTTGCAACCTTTAATATAGAAGGAAAGAAATATGACGGGAAATGGGAGAAGGATAATGAATCCCGCTTAAAAGACCCTGATATGGCGAATAAAATTGCGGCATTTTGCCAAGGGAAACCGGCTGTTGTGAAGGAAATGAAAACGGAGCGTAAAGAGTTTCAGCCGCCGCTTTTATTCAACTTATCATCACTGCAAGCAACGGCAAATAAAGCCTTTAAGTTTTCACCGAAAAAGACGCTTGATATAACGCAAGCACTCTATCAAAAAGGGATTGTTTCTTATCCACGTTCAGATTCTAACTATGTTACTCAAGGAGAAGCAGCGACTTTCCCTGATATTTTACAGAAGTTAAGTCAGTTTGATGAATATAAAGGTTTATTACCGGCTCCGGTTGAATCCATTATGAACAATAAGCGTTATGTAAATGAAAAGAAAGTAACAGATCACTACGCGATTATTCCGACAGAGCAAGTTACAAACCCAAGCAGACTATCAGGTGATGAAAAGAAAATATACGATATGATCGTAAGAAGGCTTATTGCAGCTCATTATGAAGTTGCAATCTTTGACTATACAACGATTGTAACGCTTGTAGATGAACGTGCTGAATTCATTTCAAAAGGAAAACAGCAAATTCAAGAAGGTTGGCGTAAAGTTATTTTCCAAGACGATAAAGATGACGAAACCATTCTTCCAATTGTAGCTGAAGGTGAAGAAGGAAAAGTTGTAAAGGTGAAAGTGAAAGAAGGAAAAACACAGCCACCGAAGCGTTATACAGAAGGACAACTTATTACGTTAATGAAAACAGCCGGTAAGTATTTAGAGAATGAAGAGCTAGAGAAGGTATTGAAGAAAACAGAAGGTTTAGGTACGGAAGCGACCCGCGCGGGTATTATTACGATGCTGAAAGACCGTAAATATATAGATGTAAAGAAAAACCAAGTGTATGCGACTGATAAAGGAAAAGTATTAATTACCGCAATTGGTGACAAAATACTAGCTTCACCGGAAATGACTGCGAAATGGGAACAACGTCTTGCGGAAATTGGTGAAGGTACAGCTTCACCAGCTACATTTATGGAACAGACGAAAAAGCTATCAGCTAAAATTATTGAAGACGCAGTGGAAATGTCTGAGAAGTGGGATTTCACGGGACTACATGTTGAATCGATTGAACGAAAAGGATCGAAATTTACAACGGGTAAAAAGGTTGGTAGCTGTAAAAAATGTGATGGCGATGTAATTGATAAGTCAACGTTTTACGGTTGTTCTAACTATAATACAACGCAATGTGATTTCACCATTTCAAAGAAGATATTAAGTAAAACAATTTCGCAAAAGAATATGACAAAGCTCTTAAAAGGTGAAAAGACTGATTTAATTAAAGGCTTTAAAAAGGGCGAGAAAACGTTTGATGCGAAATTAGAGTGGAAAGATAATAAGATTAATTTTGTATTTGAGAATTAATTTGTTAAAAGAGCATGACATAAAATTGTCATGCTCTTTTGTTTTTCTTTGAAATGAAATTTAACGATAAAAAAATGCTTTAAATAATAATTTTTTATTGTAAAACGATAAATTTTGTATTAAAATCAAAATCATAATAAATGAGTGAGGTGCTTTTGTTAAAAGGTAACAACCTTATTTTTAAAATTAGAGGAGGTATAACTATGAATATTAACAATTTGATTGTTAAACATATGGATAACCCCCATGAGTTGGAGAAGATGTATAGAAAAGATCCGAAAGCTTTTAAAAAAGCATTCTCACAAGCATGGGACCAAAACCCTGATTCTCAAATTCTAGGTGCTTGGTATGAAAGGTTGCATTTCAAGGAGAAAGTAAATAAAGAAAAAACATCTTTGTTTCAAAAAGGTTTCTTATTCATGGGCCTTTTAGCTATTTTGGCCGGCATAAGCACCAGGATTATTTTCCACTTTGTTGAGCAGGAAGCAATTGCTCCAATAAACTTGGCTTTTGGTGTAATTCCCTTTATTGCTGCTTATTTTGTTTACAATAATAAGCCGAAAAAAAGTATTATTTATTCCCTTATAGCGTTATTCCTAGTTTCCGGGGTGTATCTTAATACATTGCCAATAAATTATAAAGACAGTACCATACTTGCTTATTTACATCTTCCTATATTTTTATGGGTCTTAGTAGGGCTTGCATTTACAGGAAATGAATATTCAAAAGGCAGTACAAGATTAGCCTATATTAAATTTAATTTAGAATATTGTCTTCTCTACGGGAGCATGGCAGTGAGCGGAATGATACTAGCAATATTCACCATGCGTTTATTTAGCTTTGTTGACTTAGATATAGGAGAATTCTATTTTAGTAATGTTGTTTTATTTGGAGCAGCGGCTCTCGCTATTGTGGCTGCATACTTAGTATCAATGAATCTTAAGCTTGCTAAAAATATTACACCATACATATCTAAAATCTTTAGTCCGCTTGTCCTGGTCACATTGTTTATTTATCTTATAACGATAATTTTGGTCGGGAAAAACCCGTTCTTGGATCGTAATTTCCTAATGGCATTCAACGGAATACTGCTTGGTGTATTGGCTGTTACTATATTTTCTATCGTTGAGAGTGACTCGGACGAGAAAAAGAACATTTCAGATTATATAAATGTTTCCTTAATTGTTCTGGCGCTTATTATTGACACTGTCGCATTGTCAGCCATCGTATTTAGACTTTCATCTTACGGGACTACACCTAATAGACTAGCTGTTTTAGGTGTAAATATACTGATCTGGGCAAATCTAATTTGGATTATGTTTTCCTATATGCGTTTCTTGCAAAACAAATCAGGACCGACAGCTATTCAAGATGCCATTACGAAGTATTTGCCAATATACGGACTTTGGGCAGCTTTCGTTATATTTACGTTTCCTATCATTTTTAATTAGAAAGGATCTGTTAATGTAACGAAAAGTTAATTCTCTATAACATTTTTAGAGCCCATCGATTTATAATGGGTATTATTATGTTTGTAGTTTCGGTAATTTCATTTGTAATGATAAATAAGAAATAAGTGTTGTATGTAATTTTTCCATAATAAAAAACGTCCCAAAATGGGACGTTTTTTATTATGCGTATTGCCGTTTTTTCTTAATAAGCAACAAAACTTGTGACACACAAGCTAGTACCGGTAACTCAATCAATGGTCCAATAACGAGTGCAAGTGCGATAAGAGGTTCGTCTGGAAAAGCGGTTACAGCGATAGCGAGTGCAACAGGTGAGTTTCTTGCTAACGTTGTTAAGCTTAGACTTACTGTATCTTTGTAAGATAAATGCATCATGCGCCCGATAAATTGTCCTAGTAAAAAATTGATGATGAAGAACAATAGAACAGGAACGAGTAATAATAAAACAACATTCATATTTTGTAGTAAATATTTACCTTGTGATGCAAACATCGCTACTATTGCTAAACTTAAAAATACAATTTGAGCAGAGCTAAAAAACGGAATGAGTTTATTCTCGAGAGGTTCAGCTTTTTTCATTTTATTCATAATGAATTTTGTAGCGTGTGCAAGTATAAATGGTAAGACGATTACGATAACAATACTTTCTACTAAAACAGAAACCGCTACAGTTTTCATGACACCAGCAAATAAAAATAAATAAATGGGAAGGAGCAGTACTTGCAAAATTAAATTTACAGGTAAAATTGCAGTAGAAAGTGCTACATTACCTTTCGCTATTTCAGTAAAGATTAAGTACCAATCTGTACATGGAGTAACCATTAACATTATAAATCCAACCCAAAGTGCTGGATGATCGGAAAGAAATAGTGCCCCTAACCCCCAAGCGAGTAAAGGTGTCCATAAGAAGTTAATAGTAAGACTTGTTCCAGCAAATTTTAAATTGCGAAATCCTTTTTTTATTTCTTTTAATGGGATGCTGAGGAATAATCCATATAGCATGAAAAATAAGAAGGGGACAATAAATTTGTCTGAATACGTATGTATCATATTAAATTGTCCGAGTACGATGCCGCATGTAACAGCAAAAAGAATAATAAAAGTTTGAATCTTTTCTATAGTGCTCATGAATAAATCCTTTCTATATATGAATTTTCCTCTCTAAGTTTATTATACAAGTAATAAAGATGTATTTGGTGTTCAATTGTATCTCGCTTAATATTTTTAAGTCGAGATTTTATTTTTTATTAAAAGTTACTTGACTAAAGTAAGTGACTATATTACAATCACTTACATAAGGTAATTAAATAACAAAAAGTTGCAACGGCGTAACTTAAGGTATCTATTGGAACTTTTTCTTAGAATAAGAATTTTTATGATGATGAATAATGAATATGAAAAGAAAGATTAGGTGAAGAAAATGGGACTATTTAGCTCATTATTTGGTAAAAAAGAAGAAAATAAGAATGTAGAGGGGAATAAAAAAATGTCAAAAGTATTATTTGTAAAAGCAAACGATCGTCCAGCGGAGCAAGCAGTTAGTTCAAAAATGTATGAAACATTTGTAAGTACTTATAAAGAAGCAAATCCAAATACAGAAATTACGGAATTAGATTTATTTGCATTAGATCTTCCTTATTACGGAAATATCGCGATTTCAGGTGGATATAAACGTAGCCAAGGTATGGAGTTAACAGCTGAAGAGGAGAAGGCAGTTGCTACAGTAGATCAATATTTAAATCAGTTTTTAGAAGCTGATAAGGTTGTATTTGCATTCCCATTATGGAACTTTACAGTACCAGCACCATTAATCACATATATTTCATACTTATCTCAAGCTGGAAAAACGTTTAAATATACAGCAAATGGCCCAGAAGGTTTAGTTGGTGGTAAGAAAGTAGTTGTGTTAGGTGCTCGTGGTTCAGATTACTCTTCAGAACAAATGGCTCCTATGGAAATGGCAGTTAATTACGTAACAACTGTACTTGGATTCTGGGGAATTACAAATCCAGAGACAGTTGTAATTGAAGGACACAATCAATATCCAGATCGTTCACAACAAATTGTTGAAGAAGGTCTAGAAAACGTTAAAAAAGTAGCAGCAAAATTTTAATTCATGATAGTAAATGGAAAAACCAACATGGATGACCATGTTGGTTTTTTAGTCTATTTTTCATGTTAAAAAATGTATATTTATAAAATAAAAGAAAAGTTCGAAAATAGTATTGCAAAATATTATATAGCAAACTATAATGAATTCAAGAATAGTTGATACTTAAATTAAATATTCAGAAAATTCAATTAGTTAAAATTGGAAAATGAGATAAGGAAACTTGAATGGGGGTTATATTATGGCGAATAAAGTACCGTTTTCGTTCATAGTAGTTATTGGATTAATGTTATTTGCACTATTTTTTGGAGCGGGAAATTTAATTTTTCCAGCGATGCTTGGTCAATCAGCTGGAGAGAATGTATGGATTGCTAACGCTGGATTTTTAGTAACTGGTGTTGGATTACCATTACTAGGTGTACTAGCATTTGGTTTTTCAGGTAAAGATGATTTGCAGTCATTAGCTAGTCGTGCTCACCCAGTGTTTGGGATTGTGTTTACAACAGTTTTATACTTAGCGATTGGTCCGTTATTTGCAATACCAAGAACAGGAAATGTTTCTTATGAAATTGGTCTTAAGCCGTTTATGCCAGAAGGAGTAGGTTCTACACCTTTAATTCTTTTCACAATTATATTCTTTAGTATCACTTGTTTTTTTTCGCTAAATCCCGCGAAAATTGTCGATATTGTTGGAAAAATCTTAACGCCAATTAAGTTGACTTTCATCGGTATTTTAGTAATCGTTGCTTTTATACATCCGATTGGAGATATGCAAGCACCAGTGGAAGCTTATACATCACATGCATTCTTTAAAGGATTCCAAGAAGGATACTTAACGATGGATACGCTAGCATCATTTGTATTCGGGATTATCATTATCAATGCTATTAAAGAAAAAGGTGCGAAAACGAAAACACAAATTATGGTCGTTTGTGCAAAAGCGACAATTATTGCAGCATCTATTTTAGCAATTATCTATACAGCACTTTCTTATATGGGTGCTTCAAGTGTTGCAAAGCTTGGACATTTAGAGAACGGCGGAGAAGTATTAGCGAAAGTTTCTAACTACTATTTCGGATCATATGGCGGAGTATTATTAGGATTAATGATTACAGTAGCTTGTTTAACAACTAGTGTGGGACTTGTATCAGCATGTTCTTCATTCTTCCATAAGTTATTCCCAAATGTTCCTTACAAAGCAATTGCAATTACGCTATGTGTATTTAGTGCAATTGTTGCAAACGTAGGATTAACACAATTGATCGCAGTTTCTGTTCCAGTATTAACAGCAATTTATCCACTAGCAATCGTATTGATTTTCTTAACATTCTTCCATTCATTATTTAAAGGAAGAGCTGAAGTTTATCAAGTAAGCTTAATCGTAACATTTATCATCAGCTTATTTGATGGATTAAGTGCAGCTGGAGTTAACATTGAAGTAGTAAGCCAAGTGTTCACTAAATTCCTTCCGATGCAGGAAGTAGGATTAGGCTGGATCTTCCCAGCGATTATCGGTGGATTTATCGGATATGGTATTAGCATTTTAAAAGTGAAAAACCAAGTTCAACCAGCAACTAGAGCGGATAAGAAAATAGGTTAAATAAAAAAAGTTATAGACTTGTTTCTATAGCTTTTTTTGTTACTATTAATAATGAGAAAAAATAAAGTAGTAGGGGAAATAAAATGAAAAAAACAATTGATCATATCGGAATCGCAGTTCGAGATATAGATAGTACGATACGTTTTTATGAAAATGTGTTACTAGGAACTTTAATAGATCGTTACGTAAGTGAAGCTCCTGGTGTGGAAAGTGAAGTAGCCATTCTTGAAGTGGCTGGAGATAGAATTGAATTACTTGCACCGACAAATAATACAACATCTCCAATTGCCCGTTTTATTAAACAAAAAGGTAAAGGTGTTCATCACGTTGCGTATCGTGTCGATGATTTAGATGTGGCTCTAGAAGAGTTAAAAGAACAAGGTATTCGGACATTAGAGCATACACTACGCATTAATAAGCACGGTAGAAGGTTAATTTATCTTAACCCAGCGGATACAGAAGGAACGATTATCGAGTATTGTGATTATCCGGAAGAGAAATAGAAGAGGGATATTTTTTTAAAGGTGTTACGTAATAACGTAATACCTTTTTATTTATGTATTTCACATTTTTTTCACAAATGATTCACGATAACTTTTCTTCTTTGATAACTTACATAAATATATTTTATGATATAATAACAATCGGCTTTAAAAATGTAAGTTGTATCTATAGTGATAGTTACTATTATATTAGAAGTTTAGAGGTGGAAGAGAAATAAGAGTTATACTTTATAGAAGTTTATATTTAATCAGGTTAATATTTCGCCCGAGAATCAAACTTCGGAAGTTAAAGTAATGAAAATAGAGCAATGAGGAAGAAAGAAGTGAAATGAGTGTGAAAGTAATGAGAAGATTAGGGACATGGCTATTACTTGTGTGTGTGCTTATCATATTGATACCGCAAAGTGCATCTGCTCATGCGTACGTTGTGAAATCAAACCCTACTGAAAATGAAACATTGAAGAAAGCACCATCTGTTGTAAAAATCGAATTCGATGAGGACATACAAGTTTCAAGTTTTAATACATTGTACGTGAGAGATACATCAGGTAAAAGGATCGATTTAAAAGATGCTCATATTGATAAAAAAAATAAAAAGCTATTAGAAGCTGGATTAAAAGACAATCTCAAAAATGGTCTTTACTCTATTCAGTGGAAAGTGATTTCAGCTGATGGACATCCAATTCAAGGAGTTATCCCGTTCCGGGTTGGATTAGCGGAAGCGGAAACAGACGATATACAAGTGGAAGAGATGGGCTACGTCCCACAAATCGATATGATTATGGAACGTGGAATTTTATATACAAGTTTCTCACTATTTATAGGAGTGCTATTCTTTAATCTTATTATGTATAAAGGCAATGCAACCTCGGTTCGATCAAGGAGTAAGAACATAATATGGATCTCTTTATTTGGGATATTGATTAGCTTGTTATTCAATCTACCACTGCAAGCGAAAATAAATGCTGATGTTTCATGGCTAGAAGCATTCAATCCTTTACTATTAAAAGAAACATTACAGCTTTCTGTTTTTGGTTATGTATGGATTACTCAAATGGTTCTCATTAGTACGCTTATAATTGTTACGTATTTTGCGGTGAAGCATGAGAAGTTTTCGTCGTTTAAAGTATGGAGTATTCCAATACTATTGTTTATAGGGCTACTTGTTATGAAGGCCTTTAATAGTCACGCATACGGTTTAAAGTTTAAAGACATTGCTGTCGTTATGGATTTTCTACATTTATTAGCAGCTTCATTATGGGTTGGTGGTTTATCATCTATTATTCTTCTTTTATGTAAAGAGGATAATAAGTGGCATATGTATTGGGATATGATTAAGCGTTTTTCACCGTGGGCAACAGGTGCTGTCATTGTGATTTTAATAACAGGCCTTTTTAATAGTACATTTTTTATTCCAACAATCCACTCGTTATTTGATACGAAGTATGGATTGGCTTTATTAGCAAAGATACTATTATTTATTTTCATGGGGATATTGGGAATTATTCATTATGTGAAAGGGAGAATAAGAGCGCAGCAAGGATTAGGAGCTACGGTGAAAGTAGAGTTTGTCATTGGAATTATCATTTTCGTAATCGTAGCTTTTATGACAAACGTACAAACACCACCGATGCCTCCTACTGGACCATTTACAGAGAGTAAGCAATTAGATAATGGATATGAACTTACGCTAAATGTAAGTCCGAATAAGGTAGGACAAAATAAATTCCATATTACACTAAAGGACGAAAAGGGACAGCCTGTTACTGATATGGAACAAATGATATTGACGACTCAATCATTAGATATGAACATGGGAAAAGGTTCATTTAAAGTTTCAGTAGTTTCACCAGGAGAATATGAAGCAGAAGGTATGTATATTAATATGACAGGAAACTGGAATATACATGTTCATGGATTAACAAAATCTCTTGATAGTTTCGATACAGATTTTAAATTTATTGTAGGTGGCAGATAAAATTTTACCAATCATGCTGCTAGCGAGTAGCAGGATAAACAGATGTTATAGATGAAAAGGAGTAAATAGAAAATGAAACGTATAAAAAAATTAGGAACAACAATGATCGCAACAATTATTGCAATGGGAATGTTTTCGTTACCTGTTAGTGCGCACGTCACTGTAAAACCAGCAACTTCTGACGTTGGTTCTTGGGAGACTTATACGATAAAAGTACCAGTTGAAAAAAATGTAGCAACGACAAAAGTTACACTGAAAATACCGTCTGGAGTAGAGTTCCAGCAGTATGAACCAGTGCCAGGATGGAAAGTTGAGGAGCAAAAAGATAATGCCGGAAAAGTTAAAACTGTAGTATGGGAAGCGACAGGAGAAGGAATTTTAACAGGTCAGTTCCAGCGATTTACTTTCGTCGCTAAAAATCCGGATAAAGAGCAAAAAATAGCTTGGGACGCATATCAACAATATAAAGATGGAGAAATTGTTGAATGGACAGGTGATGAAAAAGCTGAAAAACCGCATTCACTTACTACAATTGCAAAAGGTACGTCATTAACAGGAGAACATGGTGAAGTGTCTAGTGTAGAAAAAAATGAAGGTACTAGTAATATGCAATTGATAGCAATTGTCTTATCTATTTTTGCCATAGTATCGTCGGTAAGTGCGTGTGTTTTTGTAGTACGTCGTAAAAAGTAAGACGTAAGAAAGAGCCTACAACAGTAGGCTCTTTCTTACGTTTATTTCAATTCAACTTGCTGCCTTACAGCAAGTGTTTTCGGTTTTATATTTACAAAACAAATACTCACAACAATAAATAATAGTCCGATGAATAAGCTAATGGTAATAGCCTCATGTAAGAAAATTGAACTTACAATAATAGCTATTAGTGGAATGAGGAATGTATAAGCCCCAACTTTACTTGCTTCACCAGCTCCAACAAGTGTGAAGTATGCAAGCCACCCCATTGCAATAACAAAGAATGAAATAAAGAGAAGTACGCTAACAAATGGCATACTCCAAGCGATACTAGACCAGCTTTCAAACTCTGAACCAAATCCAATTAAGCAAAGACCACCAATAATAAGCTGAAGTGTTACCATCCAAATGGCATTAACACGGTGACCAGTCTTCTTAATGAATACTGTGCCAAGTGCCCAGCCAATAGCGCATCCTAACGCGAGAAGGATTCCAATAACAGAAATATGTCCTGTTAAACTGCTTGAGCTAATAACGCCTACACCAATAAATCCGAGAACAAGCCCGAAAATTTTCAAGCCGTACATTGATTCTTCAAGCCATATCCACGAGAAAATACCGAGTAAAACTGGTTGTAGAAATACAATGGCGGAAAATAACCCAGCAGGCATATATTGAAGGCCGACAGTTTGTAATCCGTAAAATATAATGATGTTAAGTAAGGAAGAAATAACGTATAAATGCCACGTTTTTTTTAAATGTAACTCTTTGTATTTCGGTAATGCGAACAGAAGTAAAATGAATCCTCCAATTAAAGTTCGAACGCCTGCAAATAAAACAGGTGGTGTATAATGCAGGGCAAACTTTGATAAAGGCCAATTGATTCCCCACATGAAAACGAGAAAGGTAAGGATGATGGCCGTCTTAGTTCGAGAAAGCTGTGTCACTGAAAGACCTCCTTGTTGTTATTCATTTCACTATGATATGATATCGACTGTAATAAATAAAATGAATCTTTTTTATGAGGAGTATAAGTGATTAGTTATGACCATTACACAACTGCAAGTATTAATAAAAACTGTTGATTTAGGTAGTTTTACGAAGGCTGCCAGGGTGTTAAATATGACGCAGCCAGCTGTTAGTCATGCGATTTCAAGTATTGAGTCAGAGTTAGGAGTTACGATTCTTATACGTGATAAACGAAAAGGGCTACTCGTTACGGATGTAGGAAATAGGATTCTTGTACATATTAGAGAGATTTTGAACGGTGTAGCGAAGATTGAACAAGAAGTTGCGATGGAGAAAGGACACGAAGTTGGGACGATTCGAATTGGGAGTTTTCCGAGCGCTTCTGCACATTTCTTACCCAAAATGATAAACCTTTTTAAGGAAAAGTATCCGAACTTAGAAGTAGTTCTTTGTGAAGGGACGATTAAAGAAGTTGAAGATTGGTTAGTATCGAGGGTTATTGATATAGGGATTGTTATTTTGCCTAATAAAGATATGGAGATTGTTCCATTAACGAAGGGGAAAATGGTTGCTATCTTAAGAGAGGATCATCCTCTCTGTAAGAAGGACGCTCTTACAATTTGTGATTTAGAGAATGAACCGATCATATTATGTAAGGGTGGATACGAACCACCCATTATTGATATGTTTAAACAAGCAAACGTACCACTTCGGGCTGAATATGTAATTTCGACAGTTACTACAGCTTTAAATATGATTCAAGAAGGATTGGGCATTGCAATATTAGCTGAATTATCTTTAACGAATTTACCAAAAAATGTGCAAACGAGAGAATTGGAACCACAAGTATGGAGAGAAATTGCTTTAGCTGTTCCTTCATTAAAGGATTCTTCAATCGCTGTGCAGCTATTTATTGAAGAATTTCAATCGCTATTTGCAGAATAAAAAGAGGTGTCTCATATATCATAATGGGACACTTTTTAATTTACTTATAAAAAATCTATGAAAAGGATTGACTTATTTTTTAGTTGTAACTATAATGATTACATCGAGGTGGTGATTACGATGAAAATTAGTAGCCGCTTTTCCATAGCTGTTCATATTTTATCTATTTTGAAAAACAATCCATCTTCACTTTGTACTTCAGACTATATGGCTGAGAGTGTTAATACAAATCCAGTAGTCATTCGTAAAATCATGTCGTACTTGAAACAAGCTGGCTTTGTTTACGTAAATCGTGGACCCGGTGGCGCGGGATTACTAAAGGATTTATATGAAATCACATTGTTAGATGTGTATCATGCAGTGAACGTAGTCGAAGAAGACAAGCTATTTCATATTCACGAGAAACCGAATCCAGATTGTCCAATTGGTGCGAATATTCAAGCGGTGTTAGAAATTATTTTAATTCAAGCACAATCCGCGATGGAAGAAGTTTTGAGAAATATTACAATGGGGCAGTTGTTTGAAACTTTGCAAGAAAAAATGAATGCTTAAATCATATTTATATTTTTTTGTCATTAATGTAACCGATTTGATTACAACAATAAAGGTAAGGTGTAAAAGTTATGACTGTAAAAATGAAAGTATACTCAGATTTTATATGTCCGTTTTGTTTTTTAGCAAAAGGTCCATTAGATGAGGTAGCGAAAGAGAAAGATGTAGAGATTGAATGGATGCCATTTGAATTACGTCCAAGTCCATATTCAAAAATAGATCCATGGAATGAACCAGAAAAATTAGGTTCATGGGATGCTTTCATTCTTCCGACAGCGAAGAAGTTAGGAATTGATATGCGCTTGCCACGTGTTTCACCGCATCCATATACACATTTAGCTTTCGAAGGATGTCAATTTGCGAAAGAACGTGGACTAGGTAATGAGTATCATCACCGCGTATTCACAGCATTTTTCCAAGAAGAGCAAAACATTGAAGATATTGATGTGTTAACAAAATTAGCGGTAGAAGTAGGACTTCCTGAGGCGGAATTTAAAGATGCTTTAGTAACTCGTAAATATAAAGAAAAGCATCAAGAAGCAATTCAACACGCATATGATGAAGCGAATATTATGGCTGTTCCAACTGTCATGATTGGAGATGAAGTCATTCAAGGGCTTGCTAGTAAAGAAACACTAGAAAGGGTCATTGATAAAGAAATTGAAAAGGATAAAACAAATTCATTTGAAGGTATGCAATGTAATACCGATGGATATTGCTAATTCGCTTGTTATGAAATAACAAAATAAATTATAAAACAAACATTTGGAGGAATTAAAATGTCAGCAACTACAACAAACTTAAAAGAAGCAATCGTGAACCGCCGTTCAATTCGTAAAGTAGCAAAAAACGATGCAATTACGAAAGAAAGAATTGAAGAAGTGTTAAAAACAGCTTTACACGCACCAACATCTTTCAATATGCAAAGTGGTCGTATGGTTGTATTAATGGATGGAGAGCATGAAAAGTTTTGGGATATCGTTAAAGAAACACTAAGAGCCCGCGTACCAGCAGAAAACTTTGAAGCGACTGTAGAAAGACTAAAAGGCTTCCATGCAGGTGTAGGAACAGTTCTATTCTTTGAAGATCAAGCAACTGTAGAAAAAATGCAAGAAAATGCCCCATTATATAAAGATCAGTTCCCATTCTGGTCTCATCAAGGAAATGCGATGTTACAACATACTGTGTGGATGCTATTATCTTCTGAAGGAATTGGAGCGTCATTACAACATTACAACCCAATCGTAGATGCTGAAGTGAAAGAAACTTGGAACATTCCGGCAGAGTGGAGCTTAGTAGGTCAAATGCCATTTGGTGAACCAAACGAACAACCAGCAGAAAGAACGTTCTTACCTACTGAAGATGTAGTGAAATTTTATTAAGAAATACAATATGTAACGAGAAGGAAGCTGTGCTTAAAAACAGCTTCCTTTTTTGTAGTGGTGTTAATTTATGCGTATTTAGGGAAGAAATATAAGAAATAATACGGTGAGAAGGGAATTAGAAAAATGAATGATGAGAAAAAATATACAGTGGTAGGTACTGATGTTGAGGAAGTAAAGCGTTTAAATAAAAATTCAGGGTTAACCTATAACCAAGTGAAGGAATTGTTAGCGAAGCGAATGGAAAAAAAGCAATGATTTGATTGGAATAATTAATTGTATCATTTAGCATTTTGTCTAGAGAGAGTTAAGAAGATAACTCTCTTTTTTCAATCTGAAAATTTACTAGTGAGCAACTTGTAGATTGGAGAGAACAACATGAAAAAATGGAATAGCATTAAATGCTGTTACAGAGATTAATCCTAATGCGATGGAAGTGGCGCGAAAGTTAGACAAAGAGAGAGCGTTAAATAAGAAATCGAACTTATATAGTATTCCTGTAATCGTAATGGTAGGTTATGACGAAAAAGATACTATGACAGAAAAAACGAAAGATAAAGATAGAATTGATAAAGTAGTTTTTAGAAAAGTATTAGATGAAAAAATCCGACAATAAAAAAGAAAAAAGGATTCTTCCCAATTAGTAAGAAAGATTGTCTATAGGAGTTCATAAAATGTAATATATTCAATTTCCATCCATTGAAGGGGGAGGTTAATTCTTAATGAATGAAGTAAAGAGTTTTTTTCGAAGTAGAGGGTTTCAACGGTTTCTCGTTTTAATAATAGTAGCGCTTGTATTATACGCATTAAAAAGTATGATTAATTTAATATTAATTACGTTTATACTGACGTTTTTAATGGATCGATTTCAACGTTTTATTTCAAGAAAATTGAAAGTAAACCGGAAAATTGTTATTGCATGTTTATATATAATATTGGTTTCCTTTATAGGCACAACGTTATATAAATATTTACCTGTGCTGACGATACAAATTTCACAATTAATTTATCAGTTTAAACTATTTTTTCAAAATCCACCTGATAATGAAATCGTTAAATATGCACTTTCGACAATTAATGGGATGGAAGTATCAAAATATATAGAACAAGGTGTAGATGTCATCTATCAATCAATAGCAAATATAGGGAAGGTAAGTTTACAAATATTATTATCTCTAATTTTAAGCTTATTTTTCTTATTAGAAAAAGAGCGTATTATTACATTTACATCTAAGTTTAAAGATAGTAAGTTAAAAATCTTTTATGAGGAAATTGCATATTTTGGTGAAAGATTTGCAAGATCGTTCGGAAAAGTAATTGAGGCTCAGTTTTTAATTGCCGTTGTAAATTGTATTCTTACTGTCATTGCATTAATCGTTTTAGGATTTCCACAGCTACTTGTATTAGCTGTTATGATTTTCTTACTAGGGTTGATTCCTGTTGCAGGTGTGATTATTTCTTTGTTTCCACTTTGTATCATTGCTTACAACGTAGGCGGAGTTATGTACGTAGTATACATACTCGTATTCATAACAGTAATCCATGCTCTTGAAAGTTATTTTTTAAATCCGAAGTTTATGTCTGCAAAAACAAATTTACCAATATTCTACACATTTATGATTCTTATCTTCTCAGAGCATTTCCTCGGAATATGGGGGCTTATTATCGGGATACCAATCTTTATCTTTTTATTAGATGTACTTGATATAAATAATGAGGATGCGACTAAAAAATAAGAAATGATAGAAAATCACTAAAAAGTCATAGGAGATAATGAAAATAAAAAGCAATCCAAAATAAATTGGATTGCTTTTTATCTTAATTAAAGAACCGGAGCCATTGTTTCTTTCAATACTTGAACAGAGTGGTCGAATTTTAATTCTTCATCTTCACTTAATTCAACCTCTAAAATTTCACGAACACCGCCGCGATTTAAAACAGCAGGTACCCCGATATAAACATCTTTTTGACCGTATTGACCTTCTAAGTAAGCTGATACAGTTAATACACTATTTTCGTCGTTTAAAATTGCTTTTGTAACACGTAGAAGTGACATACCGATACCATAATAAGTTGCGCCTTTACGCTCAATAATATGGTAAGCTGCATCACGGACGTTTATGAAAATTTTGTCTAAATCTTCTTGATTATACGTGTTGTCTTTTTCAAGCAGTGTTTGTAGTTTTTGGATACCAACGGAAACATGGCTCCAAACTGGAAGTTCAGTATCGCCGTGTTCTCCGATAATATAAGCGTGAATGTTGTGTGGACCAATATCGAAGTACTCACCTAACATATAGCGGAAACGAGCAGAATCAAGCGTTGTACCAGAACCGATTACACGTTCTTTCGGTAAACCAGATTCTTTCCAAGTTACATAAGTTAAAATATCTACAGGGTTTGTTGCGATTAAGAAGATGCCATCAAATCCGCTATCCATAATACTGCGAACGATTTGTTTAAAGATTTTGGCGTTTTTCTCAACTAAATCTAAACGTGTTTCGCCTGGCTTTTGTGGTAATCCAGCTGTAATAACTACAAGGTCAGCATCTTTACAATCTTCGTAGCTGCCTTTCCATACTCTAGTTGGAGCTGGGGCGAATGGAACAGCATGACTTAAATCCATTGCTTCCCCTTCAGCTTTTGCTTCATTTACATCGACTAAAACAAATTCTTCAGCTACGGCTTGGTTAATCATGCAGTAAGCATAACTACATCCAACTGCTCCTGTTCCTACTAATACAACACGGTTAATACCTTTTTTCATTTCAAAATTCCTCGCAATTTCATTGGTTTTGTTATGTAAGATAATACGTCTTACTTCTATAGAGTCATATCTAGTTTATTACATTTTATAAAAGATATTCAAGTATTTGAAAATGTATCCGTGCAAATCTGCGAACAAAACATAGGAATTCAGTGAACCGAATATAATTCAGTAAAATCCTTTGTAAAAGGGGAAATGGTATGGGGAACCCATTAACAATGGAAGAAATGCTTCATATTATTCATGCAGGGCTTGTTAAAAAGAATAACCCAAAACGGATTACGATTGCAGGTGCAGGGATTTCTGGATTAGTTGCAGGTTCTTTATTAAAAGAGGCTGGGCACGAAGTAACGATTATAGAAGCAAATAACAGAATAGGTGGCAGAGTGTATACGATTCGGGAACCATTTAGTGTGGGTTTATATTTTAATGCGGGACCGATGAGAATCCCTGACACCCATAAGTTAACCTTAGCGTATATTCATAAATTTAAACTACCTTTAAACCTTTTTATAAATAAAACTTTTGCAGATATCATTTATACGAATAACATTCAAACGAGATTGAATGTGTTTGAAAATGATCCAAGTGTACTTGAATATCCGGTTTTGGATAAAGAAAGAGGAAAAACGGCAGAAGAGCTAATGATTGAGGTATTAGAACCAATACTAAATTATATTAAGAAGGATCCTGATAAAAACTGGCTTATCGTTGAAAAAAAGTATAAAACGTATTCGCTTGGTTCATTTTTAATGGAGTATTATTCAGATGGTGCAATAGATATGATTGGGGTACTTCTTGATATGGAAGCTTATATGGGAATGTCCTTAATTGAAGTATTACGTGAAATGATTTTCTTTACTTCAACAACGAAATATTATGAAATAACTGGTGGAATGGATAAGTTATCGAATGCATTCTTACCACAATTAAGGGAACATATTTTAATGCAGTATAAGGTTGATAAAATTATACAAGAAGATAATAAAGTAATGTTACAAGGAAATCATGAACAAACGTTAGAGCAATTTACAATAACAAGTGATTTTGCTATTATTACAATTCCATTTTCAGCGTTAAGATTTGTAGAAGTTCAGCCATACTATTTATTCTCTTATTTTAAAAAAAGAGCAATTCGTGAATTAAATTATATTGCTGCAACTAAAATTGCAATAGAGTTTAAAAGTAGATTTTGGGAGAAAGCGGGACAGTGTGGAGGTAAATCTATTACTGATTTACCGATACGGTTTACATACTATCCGAGTTATGGCATTCATACTCCAGGACCAGCTATCGTTATAGCAAGTTATACGTGGGCAGATGAGGCGTTAACATGGGATAGTCTCCCGCAAAGAGATCGTATTCGTTACGCATTAAAAAATTTAGCGGAAATATACGGTGACATCGTCTATAGTGAGTTTGTCACTGGAACATCTTTTAGCTGGAGTAAAAATCCGTATTCTTGCGGTGCATTTACAGCTTTCGAACCAGGCCAAGAGCTCGAGTTATTTCCGTATATTACACCACCATCTGGAAAAGTACATTTTGCAGGAGAGCATACGACATTAACACATGGATGGATGCAAGGGGCAATTGAGTCTGGAGTTAGAGTTGCATATGAAGTAAATGAACAGTGAATCTCTTATATTTACAAATGTTCATTCTTTTAATAAAATGATAAATATAAATCGTAATTATTACGCTTTGAATACATTTGAAGTAAAGAAATGGATGGTCGGTTGAATGAATAAAGTGGAGATTCATATATTAGGTGGTTTTTTAGGTAGTGGAAAATCAACATTATTACAAAATTTATTGTTAGCAGAGAAAAAGAAGAATAGAAAAGTTGCAGTATTAATGAATGAAATTGGTGAATACTCGGTAGATACAGATATTATTGGAAAAGAGAATGTTTTAAGAGAACTTCTTAAAGGATGTATTTGTTGTACATTAAAAGAAGAGCTTGAAATACAATTACATTCGTTATACCAACAAGAAAGACCAGATGTAATTTATATAGAAACGACAGGTGTTGCGCATCCAATTGAAGTGTTAGACGCGTGTGTCTCGCCAATTTTAGCTCCTTTTCTGGAAGTGAAATCAATTGTAGTCGTTTTAGATGCAGTAAGGTGGTTAAACCGAAGTATATTAAGTGCAAATGTACAACAGCTATTGCATGAGCAACTTAAATTTGGTAGTCACATTCTTGTTAATAAAGCAGATTTACTAACAGATGAAGATAAGAACACAGTATTTGAAGAAGTAAAGGCAATAAATGATCATGCGAAAATGTATGAGACAAAGTATTGCAATATATCTTTAAAAGATATAGAGGAAGCAGAATTTCCAAATGATGAGGAACATGAGACACTACATGTCAAACAGCATTTACATATACAAACGATGACATATCAATTTACGAAACCGATTGATCAAGACAAATTATATGAATGGCTTTCGAATTTACCAGATAGTATTTATCGAGTGAAAGGTTTTGTGAAATTCCGTGGAGATAAATACCCTCACCTATTCCAATATTCGTTCGGAGTACCAACTTTATTAGAACAAGACTTCGGTTTCCCGACAAACTTAGTAGTAATAGGAGAAGGACTAGATAAGAAACAATTGGCTGAAGGGTTAGAGAAAGTAGAACTTAACTCTAATTAAGGTGAAAAGACTAACTTAAAAAATAAGTTAGTCTTTTTGTATGATCATTACTGAAATGAAACAGTATTTTCAATTGGATTACAGAATATATATTGATTGTATGTCCGTTTCCATTACATAGGAAGGTGATTATATATTTGTGCCGAATGTAGAGGGTACTACAAGAGTTTTCCATTATCTATCGAATTAGTTAGTCATGATTACGGACAGGGGATTTTGGCGTGTTTGATTCTATCAGAAAGTAAAGTATGGGGAGGATCACAATGTCGATGAAAAAACGTAAGTGGCTAAAGACAATGTTTACTGGTTGTGTTTTAGGTTCGTTATTAATAACGGCAGCTTGTTCAGGAAAGAAAACAAGTACAGAGGATGAAAAAACGATTAAGGTAGGAGTTCTTGCTTCTTTAACAGGACCGCTAGAATCGTATGGAAAACAAACAGTGAACGGATTTGAATTAGGGTTAGACTATGCAACTGGTGGAACTGGGAAAGTAGATGGGAAAAAGATTAAGTTTGTTGTAGAAGATACAGAAACGAAAGCTGATGTAGCAGTTAAAAAAGCTACGAAGTTATTAGAAGAAGAGAAAGTTGATTTTTTAGTTGGATCGTCTAGTTCAAGTGATACGTTAGCGGTTTTACCACTGGCCGGGGAATATGAAAAGATTATGGTTGTAGAACCGGCAGTTGCGGATAGTATTACCGGGAAGAACTGGAATAAATATATTTTTAGAACTGGAAGAAGTTCCTCACAAGATGCGATTGCAGGAGCAGCGGCAATTGCGAAAAAAGGTGTAAAGATTGCGACATTTGCCCCAGATAACGCTTTTGGTCGTGAAGGGATTGCTGCATTTAAAGCGGGTGCGAAAAAATTAGGTGCGAGCATTGTGAATGAGCAATACGCGGATACAAATTCAACAGATTTTACAGCGAATATTCAAAATATCATTAGTTCAAAACCAGATTATTTATTTATTGTTTGGGCAGGGGCAAATTCACCTTGGAAACAGTTGAAAGATATGAATGTGGAAGCGCAAGGTATTAAAATTTCTACAGGTGCGCCAGATATACCAGCATTAAAAACAATGGATGCATTAGTAGGTATGCAAGGTTTTTCTGTATATTATCACACACTTCCAAAAAATAAAGTGAATGATTGGCTAGTTGAAGAGCATAAAAAACGTTTTAATGGTGTAGTGCCAGATTTGTTTACAGCGGGAGGAATGTCAGCAGCAATTTCTATTGTAGAAGCCTTAAAGAAAACAAAAGGTGATACAGATGTAGATACCTTGATTAAGAAAATGGAAGGAATGGAATTTGATACACCGAAAGGAAAGATGAAGTTTAGAGAGAAGGACCACCAAGCGATGCAGACGCTGTATTCTATCACATTGAAAAAGCAAGATGGTGTTGATTATCCGGTGCCAGTGTTAGAGCGAGAATTAACGATGAAAGAAACAGAACCACCAGTTCAAAATAAATAGACTGAATTTTCTGTTGTTTTTGTATAAAGAGGGGGGACCCTCTTTATACATATTTCCTTCATACTCACGGCTTTAAAGGGAGGGATTTCGTGACACATTTGCTAGAGACGAAAAATCTTAGTGTATCTTTTGGTGAACATCAAGTTATTAAAGATGTAAATTTAACTGTCCAAAAAGGAAAGCTCATTTCTATTATCGGGCCAAATGGTGCGGGGAAGACAACATTATTTAATTTACTAAGTGGACAGATTTCACCTACAACAGGTGAAGTGTATTTTAAAGGGCAAGATATTACAAAACTATCGATTTCAGATCGAACACGCTTAGGAATCGGTCGCTCTTTTCAGCTTACAAACATATTCCCAGAATTAACGGTACTTGAAAATGTCCGTTTAAGTGTTCAATCATTCGTACAAGATTACTATAGTTTTTTCCCGAGTTCAGCAAAATTAAAGCAACAAGTTGGAGAGGCGAGACGTTTCTTAAAAACAGTATTACTTCACGAGAAAGAGAACGTATTAGCGAAAGATTTGGCACATGGAGAGAAAAGAAAGCTAGAACTTGCGATGTTATTGGCTTTAAAAACGGATGTGTTATTACTTGATGAGCCGACGGCAGGTATTTCGGTTGAGGAGGTCCCTGCTATATTACAAGTGATTGAAAATATTAAGAAACATCCAGAGAGCACAATTGTACTTATCGAACACAAAATGGATATGATACTAGGTTTGTCAGATCATCTTATCGTTTTATTTCATGGAGAGTTATTGGCTGAAGGATTGCCAGAAGAAATTATGAAAGATGAGCGTGTACAAAGTGCTTATTTAGGGGGATTATATAGTGGCACTATTACAAGTGAATAATATAGAAACGTATTTAGATCAGTTTCATATTTTGCAAGGAGTATCTCTTGCTGTTGAGAAAGGGACAATTACTGTACTGTTTGGTAGAAACGGGGCAGGGAAAACAACGACATTACGTTCAGTTATGGGGTTTCACCGCATTGCAGATGGTGAAATTTATTATGATAGTGCAAAAGTAAGTGGATTACCTACACATTTAATTTCAAGGAAAGGAATAGGGTATGTACCAGAAAATCAAGGTATTTTTCATGATTTGACAGTAGAAGAAACATTCGCTCTTGCTAGGGGAAAAGGTGTGGAAGTAGAAGGGAAAATAGAGTGGATGCTGGAACTATTTCCGGATTTAAAGCAGTTTTGGAATAAGAAAAGTGGGCTCTTGAGCGGAGGGCAAAAGCAAATGTTGGCTATTTCAAGAGCGTTTATTAATAGTGATGGATTATTACTTATTGATGAGCCGAGCAAAGGGCTATCCCCGATAATGGTGGAGAAATTAATGGTAGCTATTTTGAAGATGAAAGAGAAAACAACAGTTTTACTTGTTGAGCAAAATTTTATGATGGCTAGTCAAATTGGTGATTATTTTTACATTATGGATAACGGACGAATTGTTCATAACGGTTTTATGAATGAATTAAAAAAGGATAAGGAAATGTGTCATAAATATTTAGGAATCTCTTAACATGAATCCGAGGTGAAAAGGATGGATGTGTTAATCAATTTATTTGTAAATGGGATTTCAACAGGGATGCTCATTTTTTTGTTAGCATCAGGTCTTTCACTTATTTTCGGTCTAATGAGCGTTTTAAACTTTGCACACGGTGGTTTATTTGCATGGGGAGCATTTACAGGTGTTTGGTTATTTAATATGACAGGAAGTTATATATTAGCTTTAGTTGGAGCAGTAGCCATGGGAATGTTCCTAGGATTTATTTTAGAAAGGTTTCTTATTAGACCGGTATATGGAAATCATGTTCGACAGCTGCTCGTTACGCTTGGAGGAATGCTCGTTCTTAGTGAGTGTATTAAAATATTTTGGGGGCCAAACCCTATTAGTGCAAAATTACCGTTATGGTTACAAGGAAGTTTTACATTCGGAGGTATTATATTAATTAAATATCGTCTATTTGTTATTTTGATTGGGATAATTATTTACATCGCACTACTACTATTACTCAAAAAGACGAAGATAGGTCTTATGATCCGTGCAGGTGTAATGGATAAAGAAATGGTTCAAGCGCTTGGTATTAATGTAAAAGCGATATTTTCTTTCGTCTTTTTATTAGGAGCAGGGATGGCAGCTTTGGGAGGATTCTTATTAGCACCGTATTCAGGCGTTATTTTCGCCGAGATGGGCATGCAGTATGCAATTTTAGCTTTTATAGTAGTAATTATCGGTGGATTAGGAAGCGTACAAGGTTCAGCTATTGCTTCTTTAATTGTCGGATTAGCTGGTGCTTTTACAGCGTATTTTATACCAGATTTATCACTTGCAATTAATATGTTAATGTTACTATTTTTCTTAATAGTGAAGCCAACTGGACTTGTTGGTGAAAAGGGGTGAAATGGTGAACAACACATCGGACCGAATTAAAGTATACTTCGGAGTATGTATGCTCATTTGTTTAAGTGTATTTCCGTTCGTAAATGATTCACGGAGCCTGTTAATTTTGTTCACTCAAATCTTCATCTTTGCTATTTTTGCAATGAGTTTTGATGTATTGCTTGGGTATACAGGAATTGTATCGTTCGGTCATTGTATGTTCTTTGGGATAGGAGCATATGGGGTAGCGCTTTTATTTGATCGACAAGGCGTATCAATAACGAACTTTTTAATTGGAATAGTAGCTGCAATTATCGTTTCAGCAATCGTTAGTTATATAATTGGTTTGCTTTCTTTACGATTGAAAAGTCATTTTTATGCAATGTTAACACTTGCTATTTCACAGTTGTTTTTCGTCCTTGCTGAAAAATGGCGTGGGCTCACTCACGGAGGAGATGGTTTTACATTTGGGGTACCAGAAATATTCCGTGATCGTTTTACTTTTTATTATGTATCACTTGTATGTTTATGCTTCATTTTTATTCTATTACGTCTTTTTACAAAGTCTTCTATTGGGAAAGTATTAAAGGCAATTTCACAAAATGAACAACGTGTTGAAGCACTTGGATATAAAGTCCTCCATTATAAAATAATCGCAAGTGTAGTGGCAGGAATAGTAGCTGCAATTAGCGGTGGTTTATTTGTTATTACATTACGCTTTGTCAATACGACTGTATTTTCAATTGAAATGACACTAAATGCACTCTTGATGACAATGATTGGAGGAGTCGGAACATTAATTGGAGCTATTGCTGGATCTGGGATTATTGAATCCCTAAAATATTATTTATCAGAACTAGCGACGGAATATCCGATTTTTGAAAGATGGACGATTATTCTAGGTTTATTGTATATTATCGTGCTACTCGTTTTTCCGAAAGGATTGGTTGGGACGGTTAAGGGACTGAAGAATATGAAACGGAATAAGAAGGAGAAAAGTGCAGAAGTGGAGCAAAATGTGTGAAAAATCAATTGTATAGAATATGAAAATCCCTCTTTTAGATTCATAAAGGAGGGATTTTTTTATTAACCAAATAGTTCATCAGGGATTTGTTTGAAAGAGTTTTGATTTGCAAAAAAATGAACAGCTAATTTCTCAACTGGAACATCTTCAATTGGTACCAATTTATCATTTTTAATCGGCAAAAAGGCTATCCCTTTTCCGTCCTGAATAAACTCTTCCATAAGCGAATAAGAATCTAATTGTTGAAGTTGACGCTGAGATAAATTATTTTCTTTTAGAAATTGTATCGTCTTATTCCTAAAAGGGCACTTTTTGTCATTGCTAACGAAGAAAATTTCTTTTGAATAATCAATGGTACATTTTTCTTTCGCTTTTAATAAGCCTACAGAAATTGAGGTTGTGAACACTTTTTTAAACGATGCGTCAGGATAATCCTCATAAGTTATGACCATATCAACTTTTTGTTGCTGAAGTAATTTTTGCAAATGACTACTACTTTCTACATATATTTGATAATTTCTGAAGTTTTCTTCAATACGCTTACTTAAATAATTTGTCAAAATAGATTGTGACGTCGCTATTATATAAGAAGAACCACTCGTTTTAATTTCATCTTTTACTTCTTCTAATAGAGTTAATATTTTATTCGTGTAATCTAATAAAATGTCACCAGAAGGTAATAAGGAAACGCCTTTGTTATCTCTATGTAGTAAAGGCGTTTCTAATTCTTGTTCTAATTTTTTGATTCGCTCAGTTACGTTCGGTTGAACATAACCTAACTCTTTAGCAGCTTTACTAATAGAACCCTCACTGGCTACAGTTTTGAATATAATAAGATCATTTATTTCCATATATCTCAGCCCCTTATGCACTATCATTATAAATGATACCAAACATAATTTATACCTATTTTACGTTAGCTACTTATCGATTTATCATAATGTATATAAGATTGAAAGCGAGTGATAAACATGATTGGAATGCAATATAAGGTCATTTTGCCAAAGGATTATGACATGGAAATTATTAGGAAAAGGGTAAAGGATAATGGTTATAAAACTGATGGTTTCCAAGCACTAAATTTTAAAGCTTATTTAATTACGGAAACGGAGAAAGACGGGAATTTTTATAACTGCTATGCACCTTTATATATTTGGAATGGTCATGAAGGGATGAATAAATTTATCTTTGAAGGGTATTACGATAACATTTTACAATCTTTTGGATGGCAACAAATACATATAGGTGTTCCATTAGTGGTTAATCTAAGTGATGGATTTAAGAAAAGTAGATATGTTGTTGAATATGCAGGAAGTATTTCTCAAAGTAAAACACTGATTGGGACTCAATTAAGCACTATGAATGAAGATGTACAAAACAACGAAAAGTGTTTAGGGAATGTAATCGTTTATAATCCGGATAAATGGGGGTATAGTAGGTTTAATTTTTATGAGGAGAAGCCTGAAATTGCAGTGAATAAAGGTGTTACAGTATATGAGATTTTACACATTTCACGATGAAATTTTGTTGCATATTAAAAATAAGAAAAGGAATGAAAGTCTATGCCTTTTGTGAAGATTTATTATCCTGAAAACATATTAAATGAAGAAGAGTTGGAAAAAATGGGTGAATGTATCCATCTTTCATTAATTGAACATTTTAACATCCCTGAAAATGATTATTTTCAAATGTTCTTACCTTACCAAGAAAACAAATTTTTATATAATCCATATTATTTGTTGGAAAGAGGAGAAAAGAGAACAGAGAATATGATTTATGTTTCTATTACATGTGGACCGGGAAGAACAGTGCAACAGAAAAAAGATTTGTATCAATCGGTATCCTTAAAAATTACGGAATATTCCGATGTTAAAACTTCGGATATTTTTATTACATTAAATGAGACAGCTGCTGAAAACTGGTCATTTGGTCAAGGAATAGCACAAATGGTGAAAATAAAGGGAGAAAAAAATGAACTTATTGAAGTACATATTAAAAAGAAAATGAGAGAAATGTCACCTGCATTTGCTCATTATAGTGAAAAGATATTATTTGAGGAAGTGTGGCGGGATGCCACTTTAACATTAAGAGAAAGAAGCTTGTGTACTGTGTCAGCACTAATCAGTCTCGGTAATACAGAACAATTACAATTTCATCTGAAGCTAGCTAAACAAAATGGGGTTATGGAGAATGAATTGGTTGCATTAATAACACATATGGCTTTTTACGTTGGTTGGCCAAAAGCTATGGCAGCTTTAAATATAGTAATGAATGAAAGGCAAAGTTAAGAATAATGATAAGTAAGAATTCATGTTTATATGAATTCTTACTTATCATTATTTATGCAATACTCTATCGATATATTTATTACATTTTTTCTTGCTTTTTTATCACTTGCGTAGTAAAGTGATAGTAAGATGAACGCTAGGAAGTGACAAAACATGCGTGATAATACGATAGGATCATTAATATGGTTACGTTTAATACGATTTACGAACCAAAGTAATCAAATGTCAAATGAGTTTTTAAAACGTTTTGATTTAACGACAGCTCAATTTGATGTGCTTTTGCAAATACGTACGTATCAGCCACTAACACAAATGGAGTTAGCTGAAAAGGTAACTGTTACACAAGGTGGTATTTCTCGAATGTTAACTCGTCTTGAGAAAGAAGGATATATTGTACGAAAACAAGATTGGAAAACGAAAACAATTAGTCTTACAGAGCAAGGGGAATCGGCCTTAGAGAAAGCATTGCCAGAGCAACTTGCATTTCAATCTTCGTTTTTTGATGATGTATTAAATGAAGAAGAGCAGAAAATATTATACGAGCTAATGACGAAAGTTCATAAGCATAGTGAAAAAAAAGAATTACCGCAAGAGTAATTTTTTTTACACTATCAATTGACTAATCAAGTGAAGGCGTAGGTAATACGGAGATATACCTGACTTACCAACGTTTTTAGAAAAAAACTAATACTACTTTATTAAAGGGGAGAGTAACTATGGAAAAATACCGTATAGATATAAGAAAAGGAATTGAGTTTGGATTATATTCAATTGGTGATCATGTTTTAAATCCACATAATGGGGAGAAAATTACGCCAGAGAAAAGAATTCACGAACTAATTGAAACAGCTAAGTTAGCAGATGAGGCAGGGCTTGATGTGTTTGCTGTCGGTGAAAGTCATCAAACGCATTTTACAACACAAGCTCATACAGTTATTTTAGGAGCTATTGCACAAGCTACGAAAAATATAAAAATTGCAAGTTCAGCAACGATATTAAGTACATCTGACCCAGTTCGAGTATATGAGGATTTCGCTACAATTGACTTGATTTCTAATGGACGTGCAGAAATTGTGGCTGGTCGTGGATCTCGTATTGGGGGATATAGTTTACTTGGTTATAACGTGAATGATTATGAAGAATTATTCGAAGAGAAGATGGATCTTTTATTAAAAATTAATAACGAGGAACATGTCACATGGAATGGACAGTTCAGAGCACCGCTCGCACATGCATCGGTTATTCCGAGAGCGAAAAATAATAACTTACCAATTTGGCGTGCGGTTGGAGGTCCACCAGCTAGTGCAATTAAAGCAGGACGCGCGGGTGTACCAATGATGATAACAACACTTGGTGGTCCAGCAATTAACTTTAAAGTGTCAGTAGATGCTTACCGCGAGGCGGCTGTACAAAGTGGATTTGATTCAGCTAGTTTACCAGTTGCGACAACGAGTTTATTTTATACGGCAAAAAATTCACAAGATGCACTTAGTGAATATTACCCTCACATTAATGCTGGTATGCTTACACTGCGCGGTGGTGGGTATCCGAAACAGCAATTTACAAATGCAATAGATTACCGTGATGCTTTAATGGTTGGTAGCCCACAACAAATCATTGAGAAAATGCTGTACCAATATGAATTATTTGGCCAACAACGCTTTATGGCACAAATTGATTTTGGCGGTGTACCATTTGATAAAATTGAGAAAAATATTGAATTAATTGCTACTGAAATTTTACCAGCCGTTAGAAAACATACAGCAAAATAAATAAAAAAACTGAGAGTCTAATCGACTTTCAGTTTTTTTTATTTGTTCTGGAAAAATGACAAAAAAATGAACTTTTAGTCGAGGAAGAGGGAAGTTATTTTCTATTTTTGAATAACATTATTTCGAGTTTGAATTTTAAAAATACATTTTTCTCTTGACAAAAAACAAGCGTTTATCGAGGGTAGTTCCGAGGACATTTTTTCGGGTGAAAGTCAAGTGTATGAAGAGAAAAACGATTGTTTTATAGATATAAAAGTAAGAAGTATATTGAAAAAACACATTTTGCTAATGAGAAAAATCTGATTCAAAAAAATGACAAAAGACATATTTCAGACAAAATGATGTCAATAATACGTCAAAAATAACCTGAATTTACTATGCAGGTATATTATACAATTCGATTAACGAATAAAACACTACAGAAATAGTGAAAAGGTAAAAAATAGCATTACAATAGTTTGAAAAACTGAAACTTCATATTTTTCGACAATACATACAAAATGTTTTTGTCTTTTCGTATTTCTTAATAATTGAGTTTGATAAGATTGCTCAATTAACTTTTATTATAAAAACTATGAAGGAAGTGATTTTAGTATGGAAACGCTCGAATTGGCACGAATACAGTTCGCATCAACAACGATTTTCCATTACTTTTTTGTTCCGCTGTCAATTGGTTTAGCTTTTATTATTGCGATCATGCAAACGTTGTATGTGGTAAAAGGGCAAGAAGTATATAAGAAGATGGCAAAGTTTTGGACGCAATTATTCCTTATTAACTTTGCAGTAGGTGTAGTAACAGGTATTTTACAAGAATTTCAGTTTGGTATGAACTGGTCAACGTATTCACGTTTTGTAGGTGATGTATTTGGTCCATCACTTGCGATTGAAGGATTACTGGCATTTTTCATTGAGTCTACATTCCTGGGTTTATGGGTATTCGGTGAGGATAAATTACCGAAGCGAATTCACTTAATGTGTATTTGGCTCCTTTCAATTGGAACGATGTTATCAGCATTCTGGATTTTAACTGCAAGTGCATTTATGCAGTCACCTGTCGGGTATGAAATGGCAGCTGATGGTCGTGCGCAAATGAATGATTTCTTAGCCATTATTCAAAACCCACAACTATGGGTACAATTCCCGCATACAATTACAGCGGCAATTGCAACAGGTGCATTCTTTATTGCTGGTGTAAGTGCATGGAAAATTACAAAAGGACAAGAAACTGTAGTATTTAAAAAATCTTTCCGAATTTCTATCATTGTTGGAACAATTACAACGGCGCTTGTATTATTCTTCGGTCATGCACAAGCGCAACAATTAATTAAGACACATCCAATGAAGATGGCGGCAGCTGAAGCGCTATGGAATACAAGTGAGGATCCAGCACCATTTACAGTATTTTCGAAAATTGATACAGAGAAGAAAGAAAATTCGTTTGAAATTCAAATCCCTTATATGCTAAGTCTATTATCGTATGATAAGTTTAGCGGTCAAGTTGAAGGGATGAATCAAATTCAAAAACAATATGAGGAAAAATATGGACCTGGAGATTATATTCCTCCAGTGCATACAATGTTTTGGAGTTTTAGAGCGATGGTAATGAGTGGAACATTCATGCTTCTTCTAGGAGCTTACGGATGGTTCTTATCAAGAAAAGATCGTTTAGCGGAAAAAACGTGGTATTTAAAATTAATGGTGTATGCAATTTCTCTTCCATTCATCGGTAATACAGTAGGGTGGATTATGACTGAAATGGGTCGTCAACCTTGGGTTGTATTTGGTGTAATGAAAACAGAAGATGCTGTATCACCAAATGTAACATTCGGTGAAGTATTATTCTCACTTATTTCATTCACATCAATGTATTTAATTATGGGTGGAATTTGTGTGTACTTATTTGTTCGTACCATTAAGGGCCACAAGAATAAGAAAACGAAAAAGGATTATCAAAGCCATGATCCATTTGATAAGGAGGAAGAGTATGTTATCTCTTAATGAGTTATGGTTTTTAGTTATTGCAATCTTGTTTGTTGGATTCTTCGTACTGGAAGGTTTCGACTTTGGGGTAGGAATGGTTTCGAGGTTTTTAGGAAAGAATGATTTTGAAAAACGAGTTTACTTAAATACAATAGGACCGTTCTGGCACGCGAATGAAGTATGGCTTGTTTGTGCTGGTGGAGCCATGTTTGCGGCATTTCCGCACTGGTATGCAACTTTATTTAGTGGTTTTTATATTCCATTTGTATTTATGCTTCTTGCTTTAATTTTAAGAGGTGTTTCCTTTAAATTTCGTGCGAAAATAGATAATCATAAATGGAAGAGTGCATGGGATTGGGGGATGTTTATTGGAAGTATGTTACCTCCTATCCTTTGGGGAGTTGCGATTGCAAACTTTATGGTAGGTGTACCTATTGATGAGAGTAAAAATGTTGTAGGTGGATTCTTGCAATTACTTCATCCATTTGCGTTACTTGGAGGAGTAATGTTTCTCCTACTATGTATTGTTCACGGATTACAATTTCTTACGATACGTACAACTGGTAAATTGAGAGAACGTGCACGAATTGCTGCAATAAAAATTGCACCAATTTCATTAATTACACTTCTTGTTTTTGCTGGTGTGGGGTTATGGAAAACCGACATTTTCACTGCTCATGGAACAGAATGGATTATGGTGCCAATCGGAGCTTTTGTAGCACTATTAGTGTCCACTTTATTAAATAAAAGAAGAAGAGATGGTTGGGCTTTCTTTATGACGAGTTTAACAATCATTTTACTAAGTGCGAGTGTATTTATCGGTATGTTCCCACGTGTTATGATTAGCTCTTTAGGAGCAATGAATGATTTGACAATTTACAACGCAGCATCAGGAGCTTATGCATTAAAACTTATGACTTACTTTGCGATTGCTATTTTGCCTTTCGTTATCGGAAGTCAAATATGGAGTTATTATGTATTTAGACAACCTGTTAAGTCAGACAACGATTTGGAGTACTAATGAAAAGAAAAAGAGGACTTCCGTCTTATCCCGGTAGCCGTATTTTATATGTAGCGTTAACGATTATTAGTATTTTAGAAGCTTTTAGTATTATTGCGCAAACAATCTTTTTAGCACGAGCTATTACGTTTTTATTTCATGGAGAGACAGTACAAACAATATTAAGTGAAATTGTTTATTTTGGTATCGCGTTTGCAGCGCGTCACATAGTAGTTCGAACATCACAAATATTAGTGGAACGTTTTGCTGAAAAAACAGGGTCGTTACTAAGAAAACAACTAATAGAGGCATATTTCACATTAGGTCCAAGGTATGTTCAAACTGTTGGAACTGGTCATCTGGTTACCTTATCAATTGAAGGGATTGAGAAATTTAAAACATATATTGAATTAACGATTCCTAAAATGATTAGAAGTAGCATCGTTCCAGGTCTAATTGTACTATACGTTTTTACGCTAGATATTGAGTCTGGAATCATTTTAGTTGTAACGATTCCTATCGTGATCATATTTATGATTCTTCTCGGATTGGCAGCGCAAAAAATGGCAGATAGTCAGTACGAGATATATCGTGTACTTTCGAACCATTTTGTAGATACGTTAAAAGGTTTAGAAACATTAAAGTATTTAGGGAAAAGTGAACAGCACGAAGGAAAGATTGAAAAAGTAAGTAAAAGGTATAGAAAAGCAACGATGCGTACTTTGCGAGTTGCTTTTCTTTCTTCTTTTGCATTAGATTTCTTTACGAGTTTATCAATTGCGTTTGTGGCAGTTGGATTAGGGATACGTTTAATAGATGGAACGATTATACTATTACCAGCCCTTACAATTTTGATTTTAGCTCCGGAATATTTTCTGCCGATTAAACAAGTGGGAGCAAATTATCATGCGACATTAGATGGACAAATTGCGATGGAGCAAATAGAAGAGATTTTGCAACAACAAAAAGGAATACAAAAGAAAGATTTAAATGAAGATATAGTATGGAATGCCTCTAGTAGCTTGAAATTACAAGACATCAAAGTTAATAATACTGAATCTGAAAAGGCTATATTAGAAGGAATTAATTTTACTTGGGAAGGTAACGGTGCTATTGGTGTTATTGGTGAAAGTGGTGCAGGCAAATCGACGTTAATCGACGTATTAGCAGGTTTTTTATCTCCTTCGAGTGGAAAGATGTTAGTAAATGGTGTAGAAGTTGATGGATCTACTCGTGAAGATTGGCAAAAAAATATCGCTTATATTCCGCAGCAACCTTATATTTTTCCGCTTTCATTAAAGGATAACATTCGTTTTTATGAAACAAATGCAACAGATGAAGAAGTTGAAAGAGTTATTAATGAAGTCGGCCTTCGTTCACTCGTTACATCACTTCCAAATGGGATGCACGAAAGAATTGGAGAAGGTGGACGTATGCTAAGTGGCGGACAAGAACAGCGTGTTGCTATGGCGCGTGCGCTTTTAAGTAAAAAACCAATCATTTTATTAGATGAGCCTACGGCACATCTTGATATTGAAACCGAATTTGAAATAAAGCAAGCGATGTTACGTCTATTTAATGGAAAGTTAGTATTTTTAGCAACCCACCGTCTACATTGGATGAAACAAATGGACCATATTCTTATTTTAAATAAAGGGGAAATGAAAGAAAGTGGGACGTATGAAGAACTTTTAGAGAATGAGACATTACATTTTCATAGGGAAGAGAGGGGAGAGAAATGAGTAACTGGGTTAAACCTTATATAAAACAAAATAAAGGTAGAATGACTTTAACTATTTTCCTTGGTCTTCTTGGAGTTAGTTCAGGAGCGATGTTACTTTTTATTTCAGGTTATTTAATCTCAAAATCTGCCCTTAGACCAGAAAATGTAATGGCTGTATATGTTCCTATTGTTGCAACAAGAGCGTTTAGTATAGGGCAAGCTGTATTTCATTATATAGAGCGCTTAGTCGGACATGATGTCGTACTACGTATATTAGAAAAAATGAGAACGAGGCTATATAGAATAGTAGAACCACAGGCGTTATTTTTCCGTTCTCGATTTCAAACGGGTGATATGTTAGGAGTGTTATCCGAAGATATAGAGCATTTGCAAAACCTATATTTACGTACAATATTTCCTAGCATATTAGCGCTAGTTGTTTATAGTATCTTCGTACTTGTTATCGGTGCATTTGATTTTGTTTTTGCACTTATTGTAGGTTGTATGTTAGCTATTATCGTTTTTCTTCTTCCGTTTGTATCATTACTTTTGATGAAGAAACATCATGTTACTTTAAAGCAAGGAAGAAACCGTTTGTATCAACAACTGACAGATGCTGTTTTTGGATTATCTGATTGGCAAGCAAGTGGTCGTAAAGATGAATTTATTAATGAGTATGTAAAACAAAATGATCAGTTGTTAAAAATCGAAAAGAGAGTGAAACGCTGGTATCATATTCGGGACAGTATCATTCAATTAGTAGTAGGTATTGTAGTTATTTCGATGATCATATGGACTGGGAATGAAGCGGCAAGTGAACAAATTGCTCCTACAGTTATCGCAGCTTTCGTATTAATGACTTTATCTGTAACGAACGCGCTTATTCCTATTGCAGATGCCATCGATCGAATACCGTCGTATGTAGAATCTACCCATCGTCTTAATGGCGTAGAAAGTGATAGTGTTTTACATGATGAAACGGATTTGCATGGAGAGAAAGATTATATTGAACCAAAACATGTAGATATTGAACTGAATCACGTATCGTATAGTTATCCAGATAGTAATGAGATTGTATTAAAAGATGTATCATTACAAATAAAAACAGGGAAGAAAATTGCTATTTTAGGGAGAAGTGGGACAGGGAAATCTACTTTACTAAAATTGTTAACAGGGGCGTTAAGCCCAGTAAATGGCCAAGTTGTACTAAATGGTGAACGAGCTCATACGAATCTTTTATCTAAATATATTTCTGTATTAAATCAAAAGCCGCATTTGTTTGATACGACAATTGGAAATAATGTACGAATTGGCAAACCAGAGGCGACGGATGAAGAGATATGGAAAGCTTTAGAGAAAGCACAATTAGCTTCACATGTTACTTCTCTTCCAGACGGATTACAAACAAAAATGCATGAAATGGGAAAGCGGTTTTCTGGTGGGGAAAGACAAAGGGTTGCTTTTGCTAGAACTCTTATGCAAGAAACACCAATTATTGTACTTGATGAACCGACTATCGGTTTAGATCCAAAAACAGAATTGTCTTTAATTGAAACAATGTTTTCTGCAACGGAAGAAAAGACGGTTATTTGGATTACGCACCATCTTGTAGGAATAGAACATGTAGACGAAGTTATATTCCTTGATCGTGGCCAAATTGTCATGCAAGGTAGTCATAAACAACTTCTGAAAGAAAATGAAAAGTATCGTAAACTTTATGAGTTAGATAAAGGAATATAATTTGAATAAGCAATAATTGTAAAAATAGCTACGCCTAATGGTGGAGCTATTTTTTTTGTTAGATTGCAGGTGTATATGATTGTTACGAATTAAAAATGAATTTCATATTATACATATAATGGAGGGGATGTACATGAAGGAACAATATAAAATCATTGTTTTAAGTGATGAATTATCAGGGGATAGGATTCGAAATACGTTAGACAAAAATAAATGTAAAACAATAGTTCATGTTGTGGACGTTTCAGATGTTGTTCGTATAGAAAGTTCTTTTCAATATATAGTCATTTGGAGAGGGGACGCAGAAAAACTTACAAATGACTTGATAAATAGGGGCGTGCAAAGTTCAAAAATTATTAATTTAACAAAATACATGTATGAATGGAAGGATAAATTAATTTCTATCTATCAAATAAATCCGGATCTTATGTCTTTATACATTTCTATGAAAAAAGCAAAGAGTGATCCGACGTATGAATTGTTTGCTACCGGTTTGTCTTATCCGCATTGTGGCATAAGTACGGAGCTTCTCTCAAAAAAGTCAATAAAATTAACACTTCCATCGCAAGATCTATACTATGATTATTTAATAGCGTCACAACTTTTATCAAACAATCATTCATTTCAATATTGTTTAATAGGAATAGCCTATTTCTCGTTTTACTTTGATATGTCGTTATCCTCCGAATCATATAGAATTCACAAAGTATATTATCCATTGTTTCAAGATGGTCATCATACTGTAGTTCACTCTCCTCTACCCACTGATGGATTCTCACATCTAAATACTCCGAAACCACTTCTTTCTATTTTAAATTTGCATTTTGAATATATTTTATTAGATGAACTAAAAGATGAATCATTGATACTGCCTTGGATAAATGCTGAGTGGAATACCACTCCTCTTCACATTCCTTTTGAAGAACACGGGAAAATAAGAGCAGCTTCACATGCTAAATTGTCGTACCCTCATACTTTAGTTGAAAATAAAATGATTTTTAAAAAATATTTAGATTTACTGTTAAAAAATGATATAAAGCCACTAATTGTTGTGTTCCCTGTTACTTCACATTATTTCAATTGTAGTAGTAAAAAATTAAAAGAAGATTTTTATAAAGTTATAAATGATTTTCAAACTCAATATTCTTTTCAAATCATAGATCTATTTGATTCGCCATTATTTTGTGACGATGATTTTTATGATAGTGATCATATGAATAAAAAAGGTGCAAATAAAATGTCCGCATTATTAAATATGTTTATTCAGGAACGAAAAGTATGATAATTTGTTTCATGTTTGCATAAAAGTATATAGGCTCCATACAGTTAAAGTAATGTGATTTTTGTGTCGCGTATATAAATAATATGCGAAGAGGTGAGAGAGTTAAAATGAGAACTCGTATTGAAAGAACTGAAGAGGTGGTAGAGCAACTTCCGTTGGTAAGTGTATTAATTCCTACGTATAATCGTCCTCGTTACTTTGAAAAGGCGCTATGTAGTGTGTTAGAACAAACGTACCCTAATATAGAAATTATAGTTGGAGATGACAGCACGAATGATGAAACAGAAAAAGTGTTACAAAAATACTTATGTGATCATTCAAATATTATTTATATAAAAAATAGATCAACTCTCGGACAATTTGAAAATGCGCTAATGTTATTTAATGAAGCGAACGGTGAATATATAAATTTTTTAATGGATGATGATGTATTTCATGTGAATAAAATTGAAAAAATGATGAAGTATTTTTTCGATGATTTAGATAATGAAATTAAGCTTGTAACATCTCATCGTCAAGTCATTGATGATAAAGGGAAAGAGCTACGACATATTTATTCGACTGTCCGTTTATTTGAAGAGGATACCATTATAGCGGGAACAGAATTAGGAAATAAGGTAATTGTGGATCAAAAAAATTATATTGGAGAACCGACAACAGTTTTATTTCGTAAAAATGATTTACAAGAACCGTTTGGGATTTTTGATAAGAGGCGGTATTTATGTAACGTAGATATAGCTTCATGGTTATCTTTATTAAGTAAAGGAAAAGCTGTATATATAGCAGAGACACTTAGTTACTTTCGATTACATCCAGATCAACAGTTAAATGAATCTAATAAAATGATGGATGGGTTAGAAGATTTTTCACACAGTATTATAGCAGGAGAACAATATGGTTTCTTATCCACTGAAAAAGAGTTAGATAAAGCGATAACTAATTTTCTAGATTATGCAAGAAGGATAGTTCCATCATCAATATTATATACATTAGACTATTGCCAAAAAATTAGAGCGAAGAAAATAAACATAGAAAAGAAAAAACAACATATAAATAATAATTCTTCTTTACCGAAAGTAAGTATACTTATTCCTGCATACAATAGACCTTATTACTTGGAATTAGCACTCAACAGCGCTTTGAATCAAACATATGAAAATATTGAAATTATTATTTCTGACGACAGTACAAATAATGAAGTCAATGCTATGATTCAACCGTACTTACGTGAATATGAGTGTATTACATATGTAAAAAATGAAACGCCGTTAGTTGCCGAAAACTTTAATAAGTGTGTAGAACTTGCGAATGGGGACTATATAAACTTTTTATTAGATGATGATTTATTTCATCATGAAAAGATCGAGAGAATGATGAAATACTTTTTGGCGTTAGAAAATATTTCATTTGTGACGTCATATCGTGAACTGATTGATGAGAATGGAGAGATATTACTACCTTCAACATTAAATATGAAAATCGCGAAAGAAACTACACTTTTTGAAGGAAAAGAATTAGGGAATTATATGTTAAAAAACTTGAAAAATGTAGTTGGTGAGCCGACAACTGTTTTGTTTAATCGGAATTTGTTTGACGGGAAGTTTGGATATTTTAAAGGAAAGGCTTATTCTGCTATTAATGACATTGCAACTTGGCTAGATATGATGAGGAAAGGAAAAGTAGTTTATATACATGAACCTCTTAGTTATTTTAGACAGCATAGTGGACAAAATCAAAAACAAATGCATTTTATTTTAATGACAATTGAAGAGTGGATTGAATTAATTATAGATGCATATAATAGTGGGTTTTTAAGCTCCGAAAGTGAGTATAAAGAGAGTTTATCTTATTGTTTAGAAAATGCGGGATTTATAGTTAAGGATGCAGTAAGAAATGGCGAACTAGATCAAATTTATAATGAAAAGATAAAAAAAGGCTTAAACAAGTTAGTTGCTCATATGTTCGAGAAAGAATGTTGTTATTGTCAATATTGCAATCAACAATTTGAAAAATTTTCACCTTGGCCAGCACATTATGATTTTCCGAAATATAAATTTGAAATGTGGAATAAAGATACAGGGATATGTCCAGTTTGTAATTCGATGGATCGTGAAAGATTGTACCGTGCGTACATTGAAACGGAAACGGACTTGTTAAATAGAAACTATACAATGCTTCATATTGCACCTGAAGCAAAGTTAAGAGATTGGTTTAACGAGTATAAAAATATTACGTATGTATGTGGTGACTTAGAACCAAAGGATCCATTAATGAAGGAAATTGATGTTACAAGAATTACATATGATAGTAATACTTTTGATGTAATATTATGTAGCCATGTATTAGAACACGTTCCTGATGATGACAAAGCAATGCGAGAGTTATATAGAGTGTTAAAGCCAAATGGATGGGGAATTATTCAAGTACCAATCGTAATGAATGTAGATTTTATTATAGAGAATGAATTAATTGTAACACCACAATTGAGGAAATTAGCTTTTGGTCAAGAAGATCATGTGAGAATTTACAATCAATCGGGATTTATTCAACGATTAATGAATGCAGGATTTAAGGTAGAATTATATAACATAGCGGAAAAACAAGGAATGAAAAGTGCTAGGAAATTTGGATTATCTGAAACAGATATGCTCTATATTGTCCGAAAATGATAGGAAGGAATAGATATGGAGAATATTCCTTTTTTACGTGCTTCAACTGTACCTGTAAGTGAGTATTTGGACGAATTGAAGGAAATTGATACATCTCACATATATACGAATTATGGACCTATAAATCAACGTTTTGAGGAAACAATTATGTCGTCATTTTTTCAAAACAGGGGAGCTGTTACAACAGTAGCAAACGCAACGTTAGGGTTAATGGCGGCTATTCAACTAAAGAAAAGAAGAAAGGGAAAGTATGCTCTCATGCCTAGCTTTACATTCCCTGCGACTGCCTTAGCCGCTATTTGGTGTGGATTGGAACCTTACTTTATTGATATTTCAATAGATGATTGGTATATGGATAAAACCGTACTTTTGGATAAGATAGAAGAATTAAAAGAAGAGGTTGCGATTGTTGTCCCGTACGCCACTTTTGGATCATGGATGAACTTAGAAGAATATGAAGAATTAGAGAAGAAGGGGATTCCGGTTGTCGTAGATGCGGCGCCGGGATTTGGATTAATGAATGGAGGGATGCATTACGGTCAAGATTTTAGTGGAATGATCGTATATAGCTTTCATGCAACAAAGCCATTCGGAATTGGTGAAGGAGGGCTCATATATAGTAAAAACGAAGAAGATATACAACGTATTAAAAGAATGGGGAATTTCGGATTTGATAAAAATCGTGAATGTACGATGATGGGGTTTAATTGTAAAATGTCTGAATACGCAGCAGCTATTGGGATTGCGACTATAAAAAAGTGGGATCAAAAATTAAAAGAACGTACCCGTATTTCTGAATGGTATAAACAGTTGTTACAAAATACTGGGTTAATGAAAAAAGGGTGGAAAGTCCAAAAGACAGAAGCAGTTATTCACCAATTTATGCCTATCATTTGTCCAGAAGAAGTTCGCAACATACAAGTAATTGAAGAACTGAAAAAACAGAAAATAGAAGCTAGATTATACTTTTCACCATCTTGCCACCAACAAGTTCTTTTTAAAAACTATAAGTCGACAGATTTAACAAAAACGAATAAAATAGCAAAACGAATCGTAAGTTTACCTTTATGGGAAGGGATGACGAAAGAACTAGTAGAGCAAATTGTAATCTGTTTAGAGCAGAAGGTGGTGTCGGTAGATGAATAGTTTTTATAGTCAAGAAGAACTAAAGAAAATTGGATTTTTATCTGTTGGGAAAAATGTATTGGTTAGTAAAAAAGCAAGTATATATAATCCGAGTGCTATATCAGTTGGCAATCATGTAAGAATTGATGATTTTTGCATTTTAAGTGGTAAAATCACAATTGGAAGTTATTCGCACATATCAGCGTATACAGCGTTATATGGAGGGGAAGTTGGGATTGAAATGCATGATTTTGCAAACATCTCAGCTAAAACAATCGTATATGCAGTACTTGATGATTTCAGTGGAAATACATTAATGGGGCCAACCGTCCCGAATCAATATAGGAATGTGAAAGCAGAAAAAGTTATTTTAAAAAAACATGTGATTATTGGTGCTAATTCTATTATTTTTCCAAATGTAATTGTAGGAGAAGGTACGGCAGTCGGCGCGATGAGTATGGTAAAAGAGAGTTTAGATGATTGGTATATTTACGCTGGAGTTCCCGTAAGGAAAGTAAAACCTCGTCAAAAAAAGATGTTAGAGTTAGAAATTGATTTTTTAAAAAGCATTTATTCTTAACAAAAAAGAATGAATGCTTTTTATTTTTATCCCGCTATTTGCCGATAAAGAGTCGACTGGTGAGGGCTAATTAAAGTTTCACTTTATGATAGAGCAGAGTGTATCTTAACTTATTATGTTTTAAATTTTGCTGACCAAGGCAATACTGAGCCATAGTGAATGTAAAGTTGGAGGGCGAGCGTATATGTTTGATGAGGATGGGATTGTTTTAATTATGGAACCAGCTGATGAAAGAAATTTGAGGAGATTTATTTTTTCAGTGCCAAAGTCAGTGTATGAAAAGAAGGGGCTTACATTACACTATGGAACAGCTATAGGACAAGGGTATATGGATATAATTGAAGATATTATAAGCGTGCATATAGAAATAGATGTTGTAACGATAATAGGGCATGTAAGAGGGTAAATAGCTATTTGAAAAAGGCTATAAACAATTTAGCTAGAAGTTATGTATAGAGAAAATTACAGACAATTATAAGGACGAAGGGGGTCTAAAATGAAAATAAAATCAATTGTATTAGTATTCATAGTTTCAATTGGTTTAATGGGATGTTCAATAGTGGAAGAAGGAAAGAACTCCATAGATTATGCTCAAAAGGCGACAGACTATGTAAATGAAATAAGTGCATTTGCAAATGATGCACCAGCATTAGCAGAAAAGGCCGTTAATGATAGCGAGGCTCGAAAAGAATTAGAAACGAAGCTTAGTGAAATTAAACAAGATATACCCGCATTCAATGAATTAACGCCACCTGATGTAGCAAAGGATCTTCATCAACAAATCGTCGGATATAACGAAAAGTTAAATACGTTAATTGATACGGCGAAGACAAAGATAGAAGAAGGCAAAGTGGATGTAGAGCAATTTAAAAACTCTGAGCTTATGCAGACGGTAGATCAAGTTCGAGATTTGAAAGATAAAGTGCAAAATTTAGGTCAATAGTAAAAAGCTCCGTTTGTGATAAACGGAGCTTTTTACTATTGGATACAATAAACGATTACACCAACGATAATAATCATGTTGCCGATGAGTTTACGTTTCGTTATTTTTTCTCCTAGGAAATACCAACCAAAAATTAATATGATGATATAACTTAAGGATTCTAATGCTGATGCTTGTTTTAATGCCATGCCCTTCATGGCGATAACATTTAATCCGGCGTTAATTACAAATAAAGAGTAGCCGATAATAACATAAGGATTCACATATTCTTTTATTCTAGAATCGTATTGTTGCAAAGTAGCTTTTTTTAATAATATTTGTGAGTAATTAGCTAAAATTATCCCGAAAATAAATAATAACATATAACTATTCATCTTTTGTCACCACCACAATCCCGACGATAATAATAGCTGCACCAAGTAAATGATTCCACTGAATAGTATCTCCAAATAGAAATACTGACCAAAGCATTGACCACAGTATAATAATTCCGCGATGTGAATATGCTTTTGAAATTTCGAAATGTTTAATTACTTGTTGCCATAAAATTGCATATCCGAATAAAAGTATAACTAGTCCGAAATAAGCAACAAAAAATGAGATGGAAGCAATGGGGAATTTAGCTGCCCATTTCATGTAAACCATAATGATAGAATATATCAAAAAAGCTACATGTAAAAATACGTAATTTTTAATAGTTGGTTTCATTTATTCACTCTCTTTTGCATATAAATATATATTTATACCTAATTTTTCTAATGATATATATTGGAACGTATTTTGTTTAACCTTTCACATTCCAAATTATATAGTATCATGGCTTTTATTGTAAAACAATAGAAGCTATCTATGAATTCATTTTTTCCAAGGTTCTACAATATGTATCGTTTTATTTGTTGCATCCAACTCTACTTGAACACCGATAGGTATGGTAATCATGGGATGTGTATGACAACAATCGAAGTCAGCTAGAAAAGGAATTCTTTGATTTTGAAGTACTTCTAATAGTATTTCAAAAGGTTTTCGGTTGGTACCACAATCATCAAATTGCTCGTGTTTTCCAAGAATGATACCTGAAATTTTATCGAATACACCGTTAATTTTAAGTAATGAAAAGCTTCTTTCAATAGTAGCTGCATCTTTTGAACTGTCCTCAATAAAGAGAATGTCGCCTTCTTGAATATGTGGCATATAGGGGCTACCCAAAATTCCTTGTATCGTGTTTAAATTCCCGCCAATAATACGCCCAGTAGCTTTTCCATCAATTACTGAAATCCAATCGTTTGGTCGAAGTTCTTTCTCCTTCGTCTTTTCTTCCCAATTAATAAATTCATCTGACCAAAATAATGGTTGTTTTATATGATAAGGAAGAGAATGATCATGTAGTAAAGTTTCAGCAAAATATTTGTATGTGCAATCAACAAAAGGTTCAAATTCGCCAAAGGAAGGGACGAGAGCTGGTCCATAAAATGTAGGGATTCCTGTTTTGGCGTAAATTCCTAGTAATAAAGCAGTTGCATCTGAATACCCAATCATTATTTTAGGGTTCTTTAGAAAAGCATCATAATCAATATAAGGTAATATTGAATTTGAATTCATCCCACCAATTGTTGACATAATACAAGAAACATTAGGATTTCTTATCAAGACATTTAGTTCCTCAGCACGCTCTTGTATACTACCAGAACGATAAAAATCATATCGACCTGTTAATGAACCTTCTAATATATGAAACCCTTTCTGTTGTAAGTAAGATTTTGCTCGTTCAAATCTTTTTGGAGAAGTGTAGGTTACTGGTGAAGAAGGGGAGTAGATCCCAACTGTGTCTCCGTATTTTAATGATTTTGGAAGTAGCATTTGTATGAATCCCTTCTATTAAATAGTTTATCTCGCTATTTGACGGGTAGCCCAATTGGTGGGGCTGATTAAAGTTTCGCTTTATTTACGAGATTTTATTATTGAATATTCTTACGTTTCAATATTGTAAGTTTAACATAAATAAATTAAAATAATCATTGCTGTATATGAATAAATATACCTTTTACCTTGACTATATAAAGGAATTGTTGTTAAGGTTAAATGTGAGTGTATAAAAGGTTTGCTAAAGGAGTTTTGAAATGAATCGGTTAAAATGGGGAAGGATGACAGTCCTATTAGTTATTATTTTAGGGATATGTTGGTTCTTATTCCAAGGAAATCAAAAGAGCATAGCGAATGTAGAGGGACAACCTTTGCAAGTGGCAGAACTACCTAAAGCAGGATTTACTAAAAAAGTAGTCCCGCCAAAGTACATCCCACCAGAAATTAACGCAAAAGCAGCTATGATTATCGATGCGAGTGATGGAGATATTATTTATCAATATAATGAAAATGAAGCTTTTGCACCGGCTAGTATGTCTAAGATGATGACAGCGTATCTCTTACTAGAGAGTATACATAACGGGAAAGTTCGCTGGGAAGATCCAGTAAAAATGAGTGCGAAGGCGGCACAAACAGAAGGAGCGAGAATCCCAGTACAAGTTAATGACACATTAACTGTTAAAGATTTATATCATGCATTAATGATTGAGTCAGCTAATAATTCGGCTGTGGCTTTAGCAGAACATATGGCAAAATCGGAGAAAGATTTCGTTCAGCTTATGGATGCAAAAGCGAAACAGTTAAAAATGTCGGAACATGCTAAATTTGCAAATGCTTCTGGATTACAAGAGCCAGATGGAAGTGAAACAAAAATGACGGCTGGTGATGTAGCACAATTGGCGTATCATCTTATAAAAGATTATCCGGAAATATTAGAAGTGACTCACTTACGCCAAAGTCAGCTAGCATTTAATAATATTAATGTTATAAGCACAAACGACATGTTAAACAAAAATAATAAAAGTTTATATATAGAAGGAATGGACGGACTAAAGACTGGATTTACAGATAGTGCAGGATACTGTTTTACTGGGACTGCAAAGCAAGGTGATAATCGAATTATTACAGTGGTCATGGGGACATCCAGTAAAACAAAACGTTTTACAGAGACAAATAAGTTAATGTCGTATGCATTTGGATTAGTTAATTAAGTAAGTAAAATACGAATCTAGATCGCTACATAAGTAAGACTGTTTGTTGTTACTAATTTTAGATAACAACAAACAGTCTTTTTATTTTAAAAAGGAAAAAGCTTCTAAATATAAGTGTTATTATTTGAGTTTGTTTGTTGCTGTGATATTATAAAGTTATAAGCTTATTAATAATAAGTTTGAGGGGCGTAATATGATATATACATATAAAATAGCCTCAATTGAAAATTGGAGGGAATTATGATGGCAAAAGATTTTTACTCAGCAATTGAAGACAGAAGATCTATTTATGCAATTAGTAAAGAGCAAGTAGTTTCTGATGAGAAAATTCAAGAAGTGATTTATCATGCTGTAAAACATACACCTTCAGCTTTTAATTCTCAAAGTGCTCGCGTTGTTGTTTTATTAGGAGAACAACATGATAAATTATGGGATATTACGAAAGAAACGTTACGAAAAATTGTACCTGAAAATAACTTTGCACCTACTGAAGAAAAAATGAATGCATTTAAAAGTGGTTATGGAACGGTTTTATATTTTGAAGACAGTGAAGTAGTGGAAAGCCTTCAAGCTAACTTTGCATTATATAAAGATAATTTCCCAACTTGGTCTCAGCAATCATCAGGAATGTTACAATTTGCAATTTGGACAGCTTTAGAAATTGAAGGGTTTGGTGCTACGTTACAGCATTACAATCCGCTAATTGATGAAGAAGTGAGAAAAGAGTGGGATGTTCCAGAGAATTGGAAACTTATTGCACAAATGCCATTTGGTAAACCGGTAGTACATGCTGGTGAAAAAGAATTCCAACCGCTAGAGGACCGTGTGAAAATTTATAAATAATTTAAAAAGGTGAACAGGAATATAACCTGTTCACCTTTTTTTATACGTAATAAGGGTTTTTTTGTCCGGCATTTTTCATCTGATTTTTTAATTCGTTTTTACGTGTTTCAATAGCTGATACTTTTTGTAATGTTATCATTGAAACGAATTGAATAAAAGCATAGTATAGCTCTATGTTTTTTTGTATTGGATCATCTATTATATTTCTCACAAATATGCCTCCTCTTTTTATTCCAATAAAACTCCGCATTAATGGGCAGCCCGAGTGGTGAGGGTTAATAATTAGCGGAGGATGTATAAAACCCTTCCTGATTAAAGTTTCATTTTATAAGGGAATGAAACTTTAATTAATTCGCTAAAATTCTTGTTTATTAAGATATGTATATAATACTATAAATATCCTATAAATATCCTATAAATTCCATTATAAGAAAAAGAGAACAGTTGATATAGTGTGTGTTTTCTTTAAAGGAGAAATGGCTTTTGTGAAATAAATCTTACAATTCGTCAAATTATTTCAAAATTGTAGATAGTATAGAAATTTAGTTTTCTAAAAATATTATACTATTGATAAATAGAGTGATTTTTGTCATGATGAAAGTATACTTCATGTAAGGAGCTTTATAAGGAAATACATACTTGAGTTTGTATTAGGTTAATAGAATTTTTTATAATAGATAGAAAAGGGATATTTTATATTAAAATATTAAATAGAATGTCGAATTTTCATGCGATATATAAGAAATTTGAAAAAACCATTGCAAAAACACTGTGTTTAATGATAAAGTTCACATGAAGTTCACACGGATTTCACTTTGTTCATTTAAAATGAACTCTGTGTGAAAAATAAAACTCTTGCTAAAAAATGGAACTGGATGAATATTTTACTTTGATAATATTGTAAAGTATTAAAGTTTTAGTTTTTTTTAAGAGGATAGTAGGGAAAGGAAGTAAAGACAACTTATGAAAAAAGTAATTGCAGGTTTAGCAGCAGCTTCTGTAGCTGGCGTTGCAGTTCCAGGAATGGATTCTGCTCATGCACAAGTTTCAAATGAAGCGCTAAAAGAAATTAATGGACAAACTCAAACTCAAACGACTGTAACTGAAACAAAAACTGTAGAAACAACTTCTGAATTAAAATACACAGTAACTGCTGATGTATTAAATGTTCGTTCAGGTGCTGGTACAGGACATAACGTTATTTCTAAAGTAAAATCAGGCCAAGTGCTACAAGTAGTTGGACAAGAAAATGGTTGGTTCAAAGTAAACGTAAATGGTCAAACAGGTTATGTAAGTGGTGACTTCGTAACGACTGGTGGCAAAACAGGAACGACTGTTCAACAAGGAACAGGTACTTACACAGTAAACGTTTCTTCACTTAACGTACGTACAGGCCCAAGTACATCTCATACAGTATTAGGTTCTGTAAACAAAGGTAAAACAGTACAAGTTGTAGGTGAAGTACAAGATTGGTTTAAAATCAACTTCAATGGTGGAACTGGATACGTAAGCAAAGACTTCGTAACAAAAGGTGGTTCTGCTGTATCTAACGAAACACAACAACCAACTACAAACAACAATACTACAACAGTTCAAACTGGTGGTTCTTATGTTGTTAACACTGGTGCTTTAAAAGTACGTACAGGCCCAGCTACATACAACGCTGTAATCGGTGGAGTAACAAATGGTAAAGTATTAAACGTTACTGGTGCTGAAAATGGTTGGTACAAAATTAACCATAACGGCCGCACAGGTTACGTAAGTGCAGACTTCGTTAAGTTTGTAAAAGGCGGAGTAAACAACGTTACAAATAACAATAATGTTACAAATAACGTTCAACAACCAGGTAAAGACGTACAAAAACCAACAACAGGTGGAGATACATCTTCAATCGCTGGATTCGCTAGATCTTTAAATGGTTCACCATACAGAACTGCTGGTACAACACCTGCTGGTTTTGACTGCAGTGGATTCATTCACTACGTATTAAATCAAACTGGTCATAAAGGCGCTCGTCAAACAGTTGCTGGATACTGGAGCTCTAAAACAAAAACTAGCAATCCACAACCAGGTGATTTAGTATACTTCCAAAATACTTATAAATCAGGTCCTTCTCACATGGGTGTTTACTTAGGAAACGGTCAGTTCATTAGTGCAGAAACAGATGCAACTGGTGTACGTATTAGTTCTGTAAGTAACTCTTACTGGAGCAAGCACCTATTAGGTTACACAAAAGCATACTAAGAAAAAGTAGTTTTATATACTTTTCGTATAGAGAAAAGGCTTTCCAAGGAAACTTGGGAAGCCTTTTTATAGTTGAATAAATTGGAAGTTTAATAGTTTTTATTTTAACTTTCCATTTAAAAATCGATCATATAAGTCATGGAAATAGTTAGGACGAAATAAGTTCGCTGCATGTCCCGCTAACGGTATTTCCTTATATAGAACGTTAGGCAAAATAGATTTCAAATCAAATAGACAAGATTTATAGAGATGATCATGCTCTCCCATTACCCATAGTATAGGGTGAGGAAGTGATTTTAATTTAGATTTTAAATCGAATTCTAACCGATGTCGTAATGACTGGGCAATTATGGATGAATGTAATTGTAATCCGAAACGGTAGTAAATATTTCTTGAAATGACTGCGAACGGATTTGCTTTTAATATACCGCTTGGAAAAATAGTATTTGCGTATTGAGAGAGCCATTTAGAGTATTCATCTCCTCGCTTCTCCCAAAAATTTTGAAATACATTATATAAACGAGAAGGGTTATTGTAATGTCCTCCAATATGACAAATACTTAATACCTTTTCTGGATGCATTTGTGCAAAAATTGTAGAGATGTAACAGCCGTAACTTAGCGCACAAATATGTGCTTTTTTAATACCTTCTTGTTCATATAAGTTTAATAATTGATCTACGAGGCGCTGTAATGAAAAGTCGATTGCTTCTCCTTTATCATCACCGTGACCTAATAAGTCATAAGTTATAATGTTGTAGGAGGCAGAAAATCGTTTTTGCTCTTTTTTGAAGGCGCGACGATTGCCAACTAATCCATGAATAAAAATAATTGTTTCCTTTTCAGAATGTATATTTGTTTGCAAAAAGGATACTCCTTTCACTAACTGGAGATTTATATCGTGTTTTAAATTATTTATCTATAATTTACATAGAATAATATTAAGTACCAGGTAATAATATCAGATGTTTATATCTGTTGTAAAGATGAGTTTTTATGTATATTTTGTAAAAATAGAAAAAGTGTGTTTACATTCAGTTTACATTTGTATCGTATTCTAATTTTAGAAAGAACAGTTTTGTTTAACATGAGGAGATGAACAGGAATGGAAGTTAGAAATGAAATAAAGAAAAAAGGGAGTTGGAGGCAGTTTTTACGCCTTATTCAAGATACAAATCCTCCGAAAGGAATTTTAGTTTTTGCGTTGTTAATGAGTTTGCTTTCTACGGGAGCGAGTTTATTTATTCCTATGCTGACAAAAGGATTAGTAGATAATTTTTCGCTTTCTTCAATTAGTGCAGGACAAATTGTTGGGTTAATTGCTTTCTTTGTAATGCAAACTATTGCGGCAGGGTTGTCTATATATTTACTAAATTATATTGGGCAGAAGATTGTAGCGGGACTAAGAGAACGTTTGTGGAAAAAGGTACTTATCTTGCCGGTATCTTATTACGATCAAAATAGAACAGGTGATACGATTAGCCGTATGACGAATGATACAGGTGTTGTGAAAACGTTAATTTCTGAGCATTTGTCAAACTTATTAACAGGTGGTATTTCAATTGTTGGATCGTTAATTGTATTATTTGTTTTAGATTGGAAAATGACTGCGTTACTTTTAACGGTTATTCCGTTGTCTGTGTTAATTTTAGTTCCACTTGGACGAAAAATGTATAAGATTTCAAAAGCACTTCAAGATGAAACTGCATCTTTTACAAGTGTGTTAACGCAAGTGTTATCAGAAATTCGTTTAGTGAAATCTTCAAATACAGAAAAGAGAGAATATGAAACGGGTAATACAGGTATACAAAAGTTATTACAATTTGGTTTGAAAGAAGGAAAAGTGCAAGCATTAATTTCGCCAGTTATGTCGTTTGTTTTAATGGCACTACTTGTTATTATCGTAGGGTATGGCGGGATGCGAGTTTCTAGCGGTGCATTAACAACCGGTGAACTTGTAGCGTTTATTTTGTATTTAGTTCAAATTGTAATGCCAATGAGTCAATTATCTATGTTCTTTACACAATTCCAAAAGGCAATTGGTGCAACGGAAAGAATTAGTACGATTTTAGAATATGAAGTAGAAGATCATGAAACTGGTGTGAAAGTGACAAATGCTAAGCAACCGATCGTTCTTGAAAATGTACATTTTGAGTATAACGAAGAAGAGCAAGTTTTGAAAAATATTGATTTCACAATTGAATCTGGAAAAGTGACAGCGATTGTAGGACCAAGTGGTAGTGGGAAAACAACTTTATTCTCATTATTGGAACGTTTTTATGAGCCAACTAGTGGCGCCATTAAATTAGGGGAAGAATCAATTACGAGTTATTCATTACAGTCATGGCGACGTCAAATCGGTTACGTATCACAAGATAGTCCGTTAATTGATGGAACAATTCGTGATAATATTTGTTATGGCGTCGAGGGCGAAGTAACGGATGAAGAAATTGAAAAAGTAGCAGCAATGGCATATGTTGATGCATTTATTCATGACTTACCAAACGGTTATGCAACAGAAGTTGGAGAACGCGGTGTGAAGCTTTCTGGGGGACAAAGACAGCGAATTGCCATTGCCCGAGCGTTACTTCGAAATCCGCAAATTCTTATGCTAGATGAGGCGACTTCAAGCTTAGATAGTAAATCTGAGTCTGTCGTTCAAAAAGCGTTAAATAACTTAATGAAAGGCAGAACAACGTTAGTGATTGCGCATAGACTTTCTACTGTTGTAGATGCAGATAAAATTGTCTTTATTGAAAAAGGGAATCTTACAGGTAGTGGTACGCATGATGAATTATTACAGACGCATGATATGTATCGTGAGTTTGCAACGCAGCAATTGAAAATTAAAGAGGGTGCATTATAAAATGAATCATCAGTGGGATTTTACTCCACTGATGATTCATTTTTAAACAATATATTAGATGCTAAGTAGAAAGGAAATGGTTCCTTTGATACCTAAAATTTTAATAGTAGATGACGATCCACACATTAGAGAACTCGTTTCTGTATTTTTAGAACGAGAAGGTTTTCAAACATATGAGGCAATTGATGGAGTAGATGCACTTCAGAAAATGGATGACGTAAAAGTCGATATGGTTATTCTTGATATCATGATGCCAAATATGGATGGATTTGATGTATGTTTTGAATTAAGAAAATACTATGATATCCCGGTTCTGATGCTAACTGCCAAAGGGGAAACATCACAAAAAGTAAAAGGATTTCACCTTGGGACAGATGATTATCTTGTAAAACCATTTGACCCTATAGAATTAGTAGTGAGAGTAAAGGCATTATTGAAACGTTACCAAATTACAGTTTCCCAATCGATTCAAGTTGGAAATGTATTATTAAATCGTAAAACATTCGAAGTTACATCTGGAGAACAAACGGTTACATTACCGTTAAAAGAATTTGAGCTGCTCTTTACTTTAGGGTCTAAATCGGGAAGAACTTGTTCGAGAGAGCAATTAATTGAAGAAATATGGGGATATGATTTTGAAGGGAATGAACGTACACTAGACGTTCATATTAATCGGTTACGTGAGAAGTTTCAAGAAGAGCAGTCGAAATTTAGTATTAAAACAATAAGAGGATTAGGGTATCGCTTAGAGGTAAGTAAATGAGAAAAAGAAAACGAATGAGTAAGTTGAAGATGCTGAAAGTATTTGGAGCGGTATTAGCGCTCTTTTCTTTTCTTACTATAATTTGGTCTATCGCATTTTATGTAGCAACTAGTATATTGAATGCTTTTGACGTAAACGTATCGCCGTTTGTTGCTTTTCTAATTAGTGATATGGTCGGTTTTGTCTTTATTATTCTTATTTGGACATTGATTGGAATATTAATGAGACCAAAACGAGAGGCGATGATTTGGACTATTATTGAACCGATACAAAAAATTGCAAAAGGAGACTTCTCCGTAAAAATAAGAAATGAAGAAAAGTATGATGGTGAAATTGGCGTGCTCGTAAAAAGTATAAATGATATGACAGATGAACTGAATACGATGGAGAAAATGAGACAAGAGTTTGTATCGAATGTTTCTCATGAAATACAGTCACCGTTAACTTCTATAAAAGGATTTGCTAGAGCACTACAAGACGATAATCTTTCTGAGGAAAAAAGAAAGCATTATCTTACCATTATTGAAACTGAAACAACGAGATTATCTAAACTAAGTCAAAATTTACTAAAGCTAACTCTTTTAGAATCAGAAGAGTATACACCAGAAAGAGTGAGCTATCGATTAGATCAACAATTAAAGCAAATTGTGTTAAATAGTGAACCACTCTGGGCTGAAAAAGAAATTGAGTTAGAACTAGATTTAGAAAAAGTATATGTTATTGCTGACCAAGAAAGTATGAGTCAAGTGTGGATTAATTTAATTCATAATAGTATTAAATTTACTCCAAGCGGTGGTACGATTACTATTCAGTTAAAGGAACATGAGACAGTAGTGGAAGTGCGTATCCGTGATTCAGGAATTGGTATATCAGAAGAACAGAAACAACATATTTTTGAGCGTTTTTATAAAGCGGATTCTTCACGAAATCGTGCCTATGGAGGAAGTGGCTTAGGTTTAGCTATTGTAAAGAAAGTACTTGACCTTCATCAAGGAGAGATAAAAGTGGAGAGTGAGGAAGGAAAAGGTACTGAATTTATTGTGCGTATGCCGAATCATGAAGAGAAATAGTGTTAGAAGGAGAACCTTCTAACACTATTTCTCTTTAAAAATGCATTTACTGTTACTGCAATTATATTGAAAAGCTTTTCCTTCGCTTTTCATACTCATACACTCCCCTATGCTGGATTTGTTTTTATTTTACATGAATAATGGTAAAAAAATGAAACTTATAAATAAAAACTTTCTATAGTTACCTACAAGTAACCTACGCACATGAAAGTGCATCATTGCCTTTTTACATAAACATAGATACAATTTTAATATAATACATAACTGAGATGATTAAGGAGTGTTATACTTGGCAGAATTATTACAAGGTAAAAATGCTTTAATTACAGGAGCAGGTAGAGGGATTGGTCGCGCTGTAGCAATCGCATTAGCGAAAGAAGGCGTAAATGTAGGCTTATTAGCTCGTTCAGAAGAAAACTTAAAAGCTGTAGCAAAAGAAGTAGAAGCAGAAGGTGTAAAAGCTGTTATCGCAACTGCTGATGTTTCTTCATGCGAAGAAGTAACAACTGCGATTGAAACGTTAAAAAATGGTTTAGGATCTATCGATATTTTAATTAATAACGCTGGTATTTCTAAATTCGGTAAGTTTTTAGAACTAGACGTTGCTGATTGGGAAAAAATCATTCAAGTAAACTTAATGGGTGTATACTATGCAACTCGTGCAGCTTTACCGAGCATGATTGAACAACAATCTGGTGATATCATTAACATTTCATCTACAGCAGGACAAAAAGGTGCACCTGTAACAAGTGCATATAGTGCTTCTAAATTTGGTGTCCTTGGCTTAACAGAATCGTTAGCGATGGAAGTTCGCAAACATAACATTCGTGTAACAGCTTTAACTCCAAGTACAGTAGCAACTGATATGGCTGTAGATTTAGGATTAACTGATGGAAACCCTGATAAAGTAATGCAAGCAGAAGATATTGCAGAATTTATCGTAGCGCAGCTGAAATTAAATAAACGTACATTTATTAAATCTGCTGGGCTTTGGTCTACTAATCCATAGGAATTAAATTTAACTTTAAAAGAAGGGATATCTATTCTGTAAGGGGTAGATGTCCCTTCTTTATTTTTTGTATTCGAGACAGAATTTTCGGTATAATTAAAAGTGAATGGTAGAAAGCATTGGGAAATTGAAAGGGATGGCAGTTGTAAAAGAGTGATGTAAGGAGGAAAAAGGGATGAAAAAGAAGTTTCAAAAATTATAACATGTATCGTGTATAACGAGATTAGCTCGTGGACCTCCAATATACATAACACTATATTATATATTAAAAAATTGGAGGATATAAGTAGATGAGAACTGAAAAAGAAATGTTAGACGTAATTATAAATATAGCAAAAGAGGATGAAAGAATTCGAGCAGTTATCATGAATGGATCGCGTGTAAATCCAAATGTGAAAAGAGATTGTTTTCAAGACTATGATATTATGTATGTTGTAAATGATATACAATCTTTTACGTCTAATCATAATTGGGTTCATAGATTTGGAGAAATAATGATAGTACAAATGCCAGAAGAAATGTCGTTAGTTCAACCAGATGAAGATGGGAAGTTTCCATATTTAATGCAGTTCATGGATGGGAATCGGATTGATTTAACGCTAGTTCCAGTTGAGTTAATAAAAAAGTTCGTTGGACAAGATAGTTTAAGTAAACTGCTTCTTGATAAAGATAATTGTATGGAAGGATTCCCGCCAGCAAGCGATAAAGATTACTTAATAAAAAAGCCTACAGAAAAAGAGTTTTTGGATTGCTGTAATGAATTTTGGTGGTGTAGTACGAATGTGGCAAAAGGGCTATGGAGAGAAGAGCTTTCTTATGCAAAAGGAATGCTTGAAGGACCAGTGCGAGATATGTTCATCGTAATGCTAGAATGGCATATTGGTATGAAAACAGACTTTACAGTTAATACAGGGAAGTTTGGAAAGCATTTCGAGCAATATATTGAAGAAGATATGTGGGAGCAATTTAAAAGGACATTTTCTAATGCAGAATATGAAAACATATGGGAGTCATTCTTTGTCATGGGTGATTTATTTAGGGAAGTGGCGAACGAAATCGCTAACACATATGAATATCAATATCCGCAAGATGAGGATGATAAAGTGACGAACTATTTAAAACATGTGAAAGCTTTGCCGAAAGATAGTACATCGATGTATTAATAATATAAAGCAGCAAGACTGTCCTAATTAAGGACAGTCTTATTTTTTGTTTATGAATAACAATTTCTCTAACAAAGTGCAGAGGAATCACATATGAAAAATTAGGGAGGTTTTTTTATCATGTATTATTTTTATTCGCCACAAATGTTTGCTCCATATCAATGGGGACTAGAACGAGATGTTTCGTATGCTTATATGCCATATAACTCATTTTATTATGGAGACTATATAAGTTCATTGCCATACGCATATATCCCTCAAAACTATGAAGTACAAATGAAAGCATATGAGCGTGGATCGTGGACACCATTTTCGTGGGTCGAAAAATATGCGTACGCATTTTCAGGACCGTATAATAAAGCGGAAGTCGCTCTTACATTTGATGATGGACCAGATTTAGAATTCACGCCAAAAATATTAGATAAGTTAAAACAACATAATGTAAAAGCTACTTTTTTCTTACTTGGTGAAAACGCAGAAAAATTTCCGAACGTAGTAAAGCGTATTGCAAATGAAGGGCATGTAATTGGTAATCATACGTATAGTCATCCGAACTTAGCGAAAGTAAATGATGCTGAGTATCGTAATCAAATAATAAAAACGGAAGAAATATTAAATCGTTTAGCTGGTTATGCACCGAAGTTTATACGTCCGCCATACGGTGAAATACTTGAAGAGCAATTGAAGTGGGCAACAGAGCAAAATTTTATGATTGTACAGTGGAGTGTTGATACAGTTGATTGGAAAGGTGTAAGCGCTGATACGATTACAAATAATGTATTAGGGAATTCATTTCCAGGAAGTGTCATCCTTCAGCATTCAACACCAGGTGGGCATTTACAAGGATCTGTAGATGCACTAGACAAAATCATTCCGCAGTTAAAAACGAAAGGGGCACGTTTTGTAACACTTCCAAGTATGTTCCACACATCAAAAGAAAGAAATTGAATGTGTTATAAATTTGAAAAAAGGGTCATGTCGTATAATGAAGGTGTAAGTTAGGAGGGGATATAATTGATGTATGCACTAATAAACATAGGAATGAGTATTTTAATAGGTACTATATTTATACTTGCGGCAATTGTTCTTCAAAAAAATCCACCGACCGATATTAATGCGGCATATGGTTATCGTACGAAACGATCTATGAAAAATAAGGAATTATGGGATGCGGGTAACAGGTATAGTGCAGAAGTGATGAAGCAAAACGGATTCATCATGATGTTAATTGGAAGTGTTATTAGTATACTGTTTAGATATCCACATACAATAATAGCGATTATGGTGGTTATGCTGTTATTAATTATTCTTTTATTTATACAAGTAGAGAATAAATTAAAGATACTTGAACAATAATAAAAAATAGGACTCTACGCAATATTATGCTAAGAGTCCTATTTTATTTATAAACTATTATTTTTTAATAATTCTTTTCCTTTCTCTATAACAAATTCATAGTATGCAAGATCATACGGATAAATATCTTCAAATGTTATTGTAATTGGTTTATTGTTTAAAACAGAACTAGCTGTAAAAGATGAAATTTCACCATTTAATAGTTGTAGAAAAGAAGTTGCATGTACTTTCATCACATCGTCTACTTCTTCACCTGGTGCGAATGGAAGTGGATTGATGACATTGTGAAAATACATATGACAAAATTCACGATCAGTAAGATTTGAAATTTCATAATCTATTTTAAAGATTCCTTTGTATACTAAATCAGTAGTTTGAAAGGAAAGCCCCAATTCTTCTTCGATTTCACGAAGACCACCAATTTGTACATCTTCATCATGCATAATATGTCCAGCTGAAGTAATATCCCATATAAGTGGAGCTTCTTTTTTATTTTTAGAGCGTAATTGGAAATATAAGAATATATCTTTAGCATCTTTTTCTACAAACCAACAATGAAATGTTTCGTGCCAATCACCGTCACGATGCACTTCATCGCGTAATTTCTTCCCAAGTGTATTTCTTTCAGAATCAAATATTGTTAACCACTCTGTCATTTTAATTCCCCTTTCTGCAAATTTTATTATACAATATTCGTATTGAATTTTGGGAAAATAAAGAAAAAGGGGCGATTATAAGTGGAGATAGAGCGTATGGAAATAAAATCGATTATTTCAACAGAGGAAGAGTTACGGAAAATATTGGGGAAACCAAGTGAGCGAGCATTGAAAAAAGTTATTTCATCATTAGACCACCATTGTGTAGATTTCCTTTCTAAATCTCCTTTTCTAGTATTATCTACTGCAAATAAGTTGGGGGAGTGTGACGCCTCGCCGAGAGGAGACGCACCTGGATTTGTATACGTACTCAATAATAATAAAATTATCATTCCAGAAAGGCCAGGAAATCGTCGTATAGACTCCATTTTGAATATTATTTCAAATCCACGTGTAGGACTACTCTTTTTTATTCCAGGTCTTGGGGAGACACTTAGAATAAATGGCCGAGCGTATATTACAAACTATGAAGAAATTTTGAAAGAAATGCAGGCGAATGGACGTAATCCGTTGCTTGGAATTGTTGTTGAAATAGAAGAGTGTTACATTCATTGTGCAAAAGCGTTTATTCGTTCGAAGATATGGGATCCAGAATCTTGGTTAAATAAAAAAGAGTTACCTTCAGCAGCAAAAATGTTGTTAGAGCATGCGAAAGTGAATGCTTCAGAAGAAGATGTTGCACGTTCTTTAGAAGAAAGTTATACAAAAAGATTGTATTAAAAATTTTATTGATATAATTTTGTAAGGTGAGTATGTACGGGTTTTAGAATGGGGATTTATCCCGCATTAACGGGCAGTAACACCCCTACCTCAAAATTCAGCGAAAGCAAAGAAGTTAGGTGGGGATCAACTGCCCGTAAAAGCCCGATTGGTGAAGGCTAATAATCAGTGGGGATGAACAAAATCCCCACTGATTATTAGCCTTCACTTTATATATGAACCGTTGATTTATTAACTGGAGAAATGACAAAATAGGTAAATTGAGTGGCAGTTGCATAATGCTATTGTGAAATATAATAAAAAATCATTTTGAAAATAGTTAGTAAAAATAGGCTTGCTTTTTAAAAATTTGATAACTATAATAAGTTAACAAATAGACATGAACGAAAAAGTAATGATAAGGACACGAAATCATTTTTACGGTTTACAGAGAGGGAAGCCAAGGGTGTGAGCTTCCTAACACGAGAAATGATTTTACCACCTTTGAACTTCAATAGTGAACGAGTAATCTAGTAATTATTGGCGGTATCAGCCGTTATCTGAACTTGAGCAATCTAGAAGGAGATACGTCTAGATTGGAACAAGGGTGGAACCACGAAAACACATTCGTCCCTTTCCTAGGGATGAGTGTGTTTTTTATGGTATAAGAGATTGAAAATTTAAAATAATTAAAAAATAGTATTGATTTTGTTTTTTATGCGAGTATAATGAGTTAACAAATAAACATGAACGAAAAAGTAACGATAAGGACACGAAATCATTTTTACGGTTTACAGAGAGGGAAGCCAAGGGTGTGAGCTTCCTAACACGAGAAATGATTTTACCACCTTTGAACTTCAATAGTGAACGAGTAATCTAGTAATTATTGGCGGTATCAGCCGTTATCTGAACTTGAGCAATCTAGGAGGAAATACGTCTAGATTGGAACAAGGGTGGAACCACGAAAACACATTCGTCCCTTTCCTAGGGATGGGTGTGTTTTTTTACTTTGAAAGACCAACTATGAGAAGTCAAGGGGAGTTTTTTATATAAATAGGGGGTGTTTTTCTAAAAAAGGGCGTGCCAAATAAACCTAAGGATTTTCAAAAAAAATGAAAAGGTCATGTTTCTGTTGTGTGAGGTGGTACTTCATAAGGCTTATTGCTTTTAAGAATGGCATAGATAATGTAACACAGCTTTCTAGCTACCGCCCCTATACAAACATAGTAGTGCTTTCCTTGCTTTCGTTTCTTTTCATAAAAAGCTTTTAATACAGGGTCATGTTTATGCGCTGTAATAGCCGCTTGGAATAAGGCTCTACGCAAATGAGAAGAACCACGTTTGGATATAGACGTACCTGAGGCTTCAAATTGTCCAGATTGGGACACAGAGGCATCAATGCCTGCGTAAGCGACAAGTTTAGATGGTTTGTCAAAGCGGTGAATATCCCCAATTTCACTTAGTATAGTGGCTCCTAAAATGGGCCCAACACCAGGTATTGTCATGATAGGAGTATCTAAATCAATTAAAAGTTGTGACATTTCTTCTTCACATTCTTTGATTTGATCTTCGATAAAACGAATTTGTTCCATCAACATTTTTAGTTGGAAGGAAAAAGCGTCTTTACAGAAGGTAACACCAAACGAATTAGAGGCTAATTCCATTAGCTTGTTGGCTGTTTTCTTCCCCAGTCGATTACGACTGGTTTGCTCAATTATTTGTGTTAAATCATCAATAGATATCTGTTCATAGTCACTAGGAGAGGCATATTCAAGTAAGATTTGCGAAGAAGTTTTACCAAAAACATCCGAAAAGATGCTTTGGTACTCTGGGAAAGTCTGATCTAATACGACAAGAGCTTTTCGTTTTAAATCACTCATATTACTTACAAGCGCATTACGAAAGCGGCTCATTTGTTTTAGAGCGAACATTTTCTCGTCCACAAGTGGGGTTTCAACAAAACGGCCGAATCGAATGATATCGGCAATCATAGTGGCATCAATGGCGTCTGTTTTTCGCTTTCTAATTTCTGTTCCTTTTCGCCAAGCATTGGTTTGAATTGGATTTAATACAACGACTGAGAAGCCATGATCAAGTAGAAAAGAATAAACGGCTAACCAATAATGTCCTGTTGCCTCCATTCCAATCAGTATTTCTGTAGGAGACTCAATATATTGGTACATCCAATTTAACAGTGCTTGTCCGCCTTCTTTATGATTCTGAAAGGGAAATGGCTTAGTAATAGGTTTTCCAGTTTGGTCGATAATGGACGCATAATGTTTATGTTTAGCGATATCAATACCTAAATAGAACATAGCTTACACCCCTATTTTAATCAGTGTTAGATAGTGTTGTCCTCCTCTGAACTAATAAGCGCTACTACCTCGTAAGAGATACGAAGAATGACCAATGGTCATCAACATCCAACTCATTCGTAAACTACTTATTAGACAGAGGTACCATTCTTTCAACCGAATACAAAGATTCAAGGAGGTGGTCGGCAACACTCTATCTACAAATATAAGTATCTCATATAACTAGATACTCACGGGTTTATAGGTAAATCCCTTTCCTAAAAAACCTAACTTTATCATACGAGGAGGTGCGGTAATATGAAACGATTTATAAGTACGGAAATAACCACCACCTGCATGACAAAAAAGCAGAGTAAGGTGATTTATAGATGTAACAATTAAACTTTTAGGAGGAGATTAGAAGATGAATAACGTTATAAATGTTGGGGTATTAGGTTTAGGTACGGTCGGAAGTGGTGTTGTTCATATTTTGAAAGAACATTATAAAAAAATCGCACTTGATACAGGATACGAAGTGAAAGTGAAAACAGTCGTTGTACGTGATTTGGAAAAAGAACGCGATGTTTGTATTGATGGAATTGCAGTAACAAGTCATGCAGATGAAGTTCTAAATGATTCAAATATTGATATTGTAGTAGAGGTAATGGGCGGAATTGAAGAAGCAAAACAGCATATTGTTAAGGCTTTACGAAATAAAAAACATGTCGTAACAGCAAATAAAGATTTAATGGCTGTATATGGTGCAGAGCTTCTTCAACTGGCGAACGATAATGATTGTGATTTATGTTACGAAGCGAGTGTAGCGGGCGGTATTCCAGTGTTAAGAGGACTAACTGATGGGTTAGCATCAGATCAAATTGAAAAAATAATGGGAATTGTAAATGGTACAACAAATTATATGTTAACAAAAATGAGTCAAAATGGATGGTCTTATGAAGAGGCTTTACAGGAAGCACAAAAATTAGGCTTTGCAGAATCGGATCCGACAGCAGATGTAGATGGACTAGATGCGGCGAGAAAAGTAGCAATTCTTGCAAACTTAGGTTTTTCGATGAATGTTTCATTAGATGATGTGCAAGTAAGAGGGATTCGAAAGGTCGAAAAAGAAGATTTACAAATGGCTGAAAAGTTAGGATTTACTATGAAGTTAATTGGTAAAGCTGAAAAACAAGGACCAGCCATTCATTTAAGTGTAGAACCGACGCTTTTACCGAGCCAGCATCCATTATCAAATGTGAATAATGAATTTAATGCGGTGTATGTCCATGGCCAAGCGGTAGGAGAAGTGATGTTTTATGGACCCGGAGCTGGGAAGTTACCGACTGGTTCTGCTGTAGTAAGTGATATTATTTCAATCGTTAAAAATATGAATCAAGTTCCGAAAAATAAAAGTGCGTTAAAAGAACCAGTTCCTTATGAATTACAAGGTGATGAAGAAGTAGTTTCGAAATATTTCTTACGCATTTCATTACAAGATGAGCCTGGGATGTTGCAAAAAATAACAGAATGTTTCGTTAATTATTCTGTAAGTTTAAAAGAGGTTATTCAATTACCTTTAAACCGTGAACTGGCAGAAGTCGTTGTTGTGACACATCGAACTTCCAAGTATCAATTTGAACGAGTTTTAGAAGCGATAGAAGCTGTCGCAAGTGAAATAAACAGTTACTACATTATTGAGGAGGAAAAACAATATGTATAAAGGACTATTAAAACAATATGCGTCTTATTTACCGGTGAATGAAAATACACCTGATGTCAGCTTAATGGAAGGAAACACACCACTTATTCCATTATTAAATATATCAAAACAATTAGGGATTCAGCTATATGGTAAGTACGAAGGAGCGAATCCGACAGGTTCTTTTAAAGATCGTGGTATGGTCATGGCAGTTGCTAAGGCGAAAGAAGAAGGTTCAGAAGCAATCATTTGTGCATCAACAGGTAATACATCAGCGTCAGCTGCAGCATATGCGGCACGTCTTGGGATGAAATGCATTATCGTAATACCAGAAGGAAAGATTGCACATGGAAAATTAGCGCAAGCGGTCGCTTATGGAGCTGAAATTATTTCAATAGAAGGGAATTTCGATGATGCGCTTAAGGCTGTAAGAAATATTGCTGCAGAAGAGCCGATTACGTTAGTAAACTCAGTAAATCCTTATCGAATTGAAGGGCAAAAAACAGCAGCGTTTGAAATTTGTGACCAATTGCAAAATGCACCAGATGTTCTAGCTATCCCTGTTGGGAATGCAGGGAATATTACAGCGTATTGGAAAGGCTTCTGTGAATATGAGAAAGAAAAAGGTTATAAAAAGCCAAGAATTCATGGCTTTGAAGCGGAAGGAGCAGCTGCAATTGTAAAAGGGCATGTAATTGAAGAGCCTGAAACAATTGCAACAGCGATTCGCATCGGTAACCCAGCAAGTTGGTCGTATGCAGTAGAGGCTGCCGAGCAGTCTCGTGGTGAAATAGATATGGTATCAGATGAAGAAATTTTACATGCGTATAGGTTATTAGCAAAAACTGAAGGAGTTTTCGCTGAACCAGGATCAAATGCTTCATTAGCCGGCGTAATTAAACATGTTCAATCTGGGAAAATCAAAAAGGGAGAAACAGTTGTTGCGGTATTAACTGGAAATGGTTTGAAGGATCCTGATATCGCTATTTCTTCAAATCAACTAGACATCGCAAGTGTGTCAAATGATATAGAACAAATTAAAGATCATATTAAAGGGGTGATTATGTCGTGATACCATTTAGCGTTCGTGTCCCTGCTAGTACGGCGAATGTTGGTCCTGGATTTGATTCAGTTGGAATAGCTTTGTCATTGTATTTAGGTGTGGTGGTTAAAGAAAAAGCTGATAAATGGCAAGTAATCCATTCCTTTGAAGAATCAATACCGACAGACGATAAAAATTTAATCGTTAGCACGGCATGTAAAGTATGTCCTTCTATATCACCCCATATAATAGAAGTTACTAGTAATATCCCATTAACGAGAGGGCTAGGAAGTAGTGCATCAGCGATTGTAGCTGGGATAGAGCTTGCGAATCAACTAGGCAATTTGAACTTAACTGCTGATCAAAAAGTTCAAATTGCTACAAATTTTGAAGGACATCCTGATAATGTTGCTGCTTCTATATTAGGTGGAACTGTAATTGGAGCACTTGATGGAAAGGATGTTTCCGTCGTAAGAATTGAGAGCAAGGAATTGGGGGTAATTTCTCTCATTCCGAATGCAGAATTAAATACAGATGAAAGTCGATCTGTATTACCAAAGATGTTTCCGTTTCATGAGGCAGTTAAAGCTAGTGCGATAAGTAACGTATTAGTAGCTGCATTATGTCAAAAGCGGTGGGAAGTTGTAGGTGAAATGATGGAGAGAGACCATTTTCACGAACCATATCGTTTAGAACTCGTACCATTATTACCATCTATTCGTAAATGCGCAAAAGAATTTGGTGCGTACGGCACAGCACTTAGTGGTGCGGGGCCATCTATTTTTATATTAACGCCATATGAGAAGCGTCAAGAAATCGCTGAGCAATTAGCGAGAGTATTTACAGATATGAAAGTATGTGAGCTTGAAATCGACCATAAAGGTATTATTGTAAATAAGGAAGAGCATATTGGATCGTAAAGAAAGCTGGCATGGCTAGCTTTCTTTACGTTGCAAACCTATTTTAAATTAGGTTTTTTCGGAAAAATATAAAACAAATGTTGATTTTGAATAATGTAAGTAAAGAGTGCATTCATTTTGGAGGTGATTAAATGAATAAAGAGTCACCAGAAGAAAAAAGAGAGCGTATGAGACAAAGTGAATTAAAAAGTAATCCTACGGGTTCTTTACGTGACGGACTCAATAGAGCGGAAACGGGTAGTCCAGTTGATATAGCAGGCGGTATGAATCGGAAAGGTACAGGAATAATCATTTTAGTACTACTTTTAGGATATATTGTATACACTTATTTTTTCAGTTGAAGAATGCTTGTTAAAATTTTGATTTGTTTAGTTTCATAATTGTTGAGAAAAAATGTAGTTACTGTATTACATATTTTCTAAGCGAATTATAGTTGTTCATATCAACTTTTAATACTCCAAACAGAGCTAGCAAAATGCTAGCTCTATTATTTTTTGCCACATTCCTGTAACAAAGCATCTGTATATTCATTGGTGGAGGTGCAGAGGATGAAAAAAATGATAGCGATATGTCTTCTTACAACTATGTCGTTTTCGACTTTAGTCGGTTGTGACGTAAAAGGTAGTAATGCTGTACAAGAGTCTAAAATAAAGAAAGCGACGTATAAAGATTTTACTTATGATGTAAATCCAGAAACATTCACATTAACTGTAGAACATGAGGGGGCAAAGGAACAGGCATCACAACCCCTACCGAAAATGAAGGTATCGAATGTAAAAAAAGAAAAGGATCGTACATCGTGGGAATATCCAGATCAAAAAGTAAAAATAAAATTAGAAAAGAAAAAAGACCACTTAAACATTGAAGTGGAATCGACTGGTGCAGAAAGCTTTACATGGCCGAAAGTAGAAGCTGAAAATTATACACTTCCGTTATGGGAGGGTAAGCAAATTCCGAGCAATGATGAGAATTGGAAGAAGTTTTTAAAGGATGATGCATATTCATTTGCTGAATCATTTTCTATGAAGTTTTTCGCATTAAATGGTTCGAGATATTCAATTGTATATATTGCAACGAATATGTTTAATAATGAATTGAAATTTCATTCGGATCCGAAAATAGGATTTGATTTTACACATGAATTTCCGAGCATAAATAAAAATAAAACATATGGATTTCAATTATATGTGACAAATAATGATGCGGTAAGCATTGCTAAACTGTATAAGGATGATATTGTTCGAAAAGGTGAATTTAAAACATTACAAGAAAAGGCTAGAAAAAATAAAGAAATCGAAAAGTTATATGGAGCGGCGCATTTTTATTTTTGGAATCAAAATGGTTTATTAGAAAATAATATAAATTGGCCAAAACTAAGGGAGCAAATAAATAGCCCGCTGTTTAGTCATATAAAAGAACTTATTCAAAAGAATAGTTCCGAGCCTGGGGAACTGAATGTATTGGATCAAGTAAGTAAACAAGATTTCATTGATAAGTATCAAAAAAATGTTATTTTACGTTATATAAACGAAGTATTATCGATGAAGGAATTTTATAAAGAGGATATTTTTCAAAACGTTAATCAGGAAGCTAGTGTGCTATTAAAGAAAGGTGTAGGTCACTTAACGAATACAGAATTGTATAGCTTAAATAAGCATTTATTAAAGTCGCTACTTGGTGATGCGGTTGAAGAGGTAAGTAAATGGGGTAATGCAGATGGAACGGATATATTAAAGGAAATGAAAGAGGCAGGAATAGAAAAAGCGTGGATTGGTCTGCCGAACTGGGAACAAGGATTTATGCAACCTAATTTCGTGACAAAAGCTAAGGAAATGGGGTATTTAGTTGGTCCGTATGATTCGTATCATTCCATTCACGAAAAAAGTGATAAAAATTGGAACACAGCATCCTTTAATGACCCGTCATTATACGAAGAGGCTACTGTAACGAAGAAAAACGGAGAAAAGGTGCAAGGCTTTTTAGGAAGAGGTCGCAAGTTAAATCCGACTTTATCGCTGCCTAGTGTAAAGGAACGCATGAATGATATATTACAAAATGGTCCTAAATATAATTCATGGTTTATTGATTGTGATGCGACAGGTGAAATTTACGATGACTATTCAGCGAAACATATAACGACACAAGAGCAAGATTTAAAAGCACGTTTAAAACGAATGGACTACATTGCGCAAGAAAAGGGTATGGTCGTTGGTTCTGAAGGCGGAAATGATTTTGCTAGTAGTACGATTGCATTTGCACACGGAATTGAAACACCTGTTATTAAATGGGACGATGAAGATATGCGGAAAAATAAAACAAGTCCGTATTATGTCGGTGGATATTGGTCACCAAATCAAAATGTGCCTGAAAAATATGCAAAACAAGTACCATTGAAAGAAGAATATAAACAAGTATATTTAAACCCAGTATATTCGGTACCATTATATAAATTAGTATACAATGATTCCGTTATTACAACGCATCATTGGGAATGGGGAAGTTTAAAGGTAAAAGATGAAGTTGGAAATCGAATGCTGTCTGAATTATTGTATAATGTTCCTCCGTTGTACCATTTAGATGAAGTAGAGTGGAATAAGCATAAAAAAGAAATTACAGAGCATCTAAAAGTTTGGAATGAAGTTCATGAAAAAGCAGTAAAAGAAGAGATGACGAATTTTGCGTATTTGTCAGAAGATAAGCTAGTACAATCTGTTTCTTATGGAAAAGATATTAAAATCATTGTGAACTTCTCAAATGAAGACATGGAAGTAGAAAAAACGAAAATAAAAGCAAAGTCGGCTTACATTGATAATCAGGGGAAGAAAAGTGTGTATACGCCGTTTGAGAAATAATAAAGTTAAATATACTGTATTCATAGAGATTTTATAATTAGCTGGATTCTTTATTCATATCGTTTGTTAGGAAAAAGACATTCTAATTTAAAATGAAAGAGTTAATAAATTTGTAAATCCGTATGTTGCGAAGTGCTAAATTTTTGAAATTGGTAAATAGTGACTTGCCAAAAATAAGTACGAGAGTATAATGTGAAATGGAATACGTATTGGGTTTAAGTAGTAACCTTACAAAATTGTAAGGTTAGTGAAAGGAAATTCAATATGAAGATAAATAGACTTACATTATACTTGGTAAAGAGAAAGAGAGGCGAATGGGTATGAGCTCTGAATTAGAACAAAATACGAGAAGTAATAAAAAGCGTTCTAAAAGAAAGTCAATGAAATGGTTCATATTAATTCCATTTTTCCTACTTATTTTTGGAGGAGTAGGATATGGTTCGTTTATATATAATAAAGCAAAAGCTGTTGTAAATGATGCGTATGCAAAAATTGATAAGTCATCAAAGCGTGATAAAGAAGTTGAACCTTTAAAGGATAATATTTCAATATTAATCATGGGTGTAGATGGAAGTGAAATGAGAAAAAGCCAATATGGCGAAGCAGTTCGAACAGATGCACTTTTATTAGCAACAATTAATAAAGATGATAAGTCTGTTAAGCTAGTAAGTATTCCACGTGATTCACGTGTTTACATTCCAACTAGAAAAAAACTAGATAAAATTACTCATGCTCACGTATTTGGTGGCGTAGAAAGCACACGTGATACGGTGGAAAGATTTTTAAATGTCCCTGTTGATTATTATGTGAAGTTTAACTTTGAATCATTCGTACAAATTGTCGATTCAATTGGTGGTATTGATATTGATGTACCAGTTACTTTCACTGAACAAGATAGTAAAGACCAAGCTGGTATGATCCATTTAGAAAAAGGTTACCAACATTTAAATGGAGAACAAGCACTTGCACTTGCAAGAACGCGTAAAATTGATAGTGACGCAATGCGTGGACAGAGACAGCAACTTGTAATAGAAGCAATTGCTAAAAAAGCGATGTCTGTTCAATCAATTAGCAAAATGGGCTCTTTACTGGATGCGGTTGATAAAAACATGAAAACGAACTTAACATTTGACGATATGCTTGCTATTACAAAAAATATGGCAGGATCTAATTTGGAAATGGAAAAAATGCAAATAGAAGGTACAGATAAACGTATCGGTGGTATTTATTATTACATTCCAAATGAAAAAAATGTAAAAGACATTTCCAAAAAATTAAATGATCATTTAGGTGTAACGCCAAAATCAGTCCGAAACGAATAATAAAAAAAGATTGGCTTTTGCCAATCTTTTTTTATGGGAATGTATTTGTAACTTTTCTGTAACGATTTTTTAGTTTAGAAAAATTATACTCATATGTATGAGTATAATGGATAGGTAAAAAAGTAAAAGGACATATTCAAAATTTGTGGTAAGGAAAGATATCATATGCAGAAATGGTTAAGCATGATGGGAATTATCTTTATATTGACTGGATGTAAAATGTCTGAGGCTCCAACAAGTCTAATGGAAGCTCCTACAAATGAAAAATGGATTAATGAATTAAAGGAACAAATTGATAAAGATTTACCTGTTAATTATCGCTTACTTACTCCAATGTCTAACAAAGATAAACAGATGATTTGGTCAATGAATTTTAAACAAGATAATAAGAAAGAAGCCATCTTATTTTATAAATTGCCGAATGAAGATCATAGCGTATATTTAGCCGTATATGAAGAAATCGGAAATGGCTGGAGAATAAAGTCCACACATAAATTTGATGGTGGAGATGTAGATATCGTTGAAGTCGGTGATTTTACAGGGAACGGGAAGAGAGAGTTGTTAATCGGAATCTCTGTAAATCGTGAATCGTTAGAACATGTTATGTATGTTTTTTCGGAAGAAAATGAAGATATGAAGGAAATATATAATCGAAGTTATACGAAGTTATTCATAGAGGATCTAAATGAAAATGGACTGAAAGATATAAGCCTTGTTACATTTGAAAAAGATGAGAAGCTGACAGTTGAGTTCATGGAACAATTTAAGACTTTATCTGAAGTGTCATACGATCCATTTATAAATAGTATTCAAAGAATACAAATGGGTCGTATATCTAAATCACTAAAGGCGGTGGTAATTGATGCAGGAGTTGGCGCTCATTCAGGTATAACTTATGTAGCAAAATTTGATCAGGATCATTATGAAGTATTACCTATAGATGGGAAAGAAGATTTATTTAATGAATATGTTGTAGAAAGTAAAGATGTTAATGAAGACGGCATTATTGAATTTGTTCGTACTGTACGTCCAAAAGGTTGGGAAGATAAATCACATGGTGATAGTCCGCTTTTTGAACGTTACATACAGTGGAGTGAATCTGGAATTAAACCAATTGAAGAACGATATATAGATATAGAAAAAGGGTATTATGTGAAAATTCCTAAAGAGTTAATAGGGAAAATTACAATACCAGATCAGCAAAAAGAATCAAATTCTCAAAAGTTTTTGGATACAAGAACAAATGAAATATGGCTTGAAGTTCATATTTTTAAGCGGAAAGAATGGTTCAATATAAAAGGCTACAGCGCAGCAATTAAAACAGCTTCTCACGTATATGCAGTACCGAAGCAATCGAAATTTGAAAAAGTGAAAGCATATATAAAACCGCTAGCGGATTATCAACAAGAGTAGGAGGTGGGAATTATGTCAAAAATTTTAGTTTTAGAAGATGAATTAACAATCCGTAGCTTTATTGTTTTAAATTTAAAACGTGCTGGATTTTATGTAATAGAAGCTACTACTGGAGAAGAAGCGTTACAGATTTTGAGTGAACAAACTGTTGATATAGCACTGCTGGATGTAATGTTACCGGGGATTGATGGTTTAGAAGTTTGTAAGGCTATCAGGAAAGAAAATAAAAAAATGGGTATTATTATGTTAACCGCACGTGTACAAGATGAAGATAAGGTGCAAGGACTAGGAATAGGTGCAGATGATTATATTGCAAAACCGTTTAGTCCAGTAGTATTAACTGCACGTATACAGTCTTTATTAAGAAGAATAGAAGTACATGAAGAAAAAACGAATATTGTTACGTCAGGTCCATTTTCGTTAAATATTATAGAAGAAAGATTGTATAAAGATGGACAATTAGTCGATTTAACACCTACAGAGTATATGATATTACAGTATTTAATGAATCAGGCTTCAAAGCCAGTTTCGCGTGATGAAATTTTAAATATGATTTGGGGAACTAATTACGTAGGTGAAACGAAAGTAGTAGATGTAAATATGAGACGGTTACGTCAAAAAATAGAATGTAATCCATCAGAACCTGAATTTATTCTTACGGTGTGGGGAAAAGGATATGTGTGGAAGGAAAGTATAAGATGAAACGGAAAGTGACTCTATATTTTATGACGGTCATTACACTTATGCTTGTATTATTTGAAGTTGTATTTTCAGTCTCAATTTATCGATACTATTATAATGGTATTGTGCAATATATAGAGTCTCATGCGAAAACGAGTACACGTTTTTTTTCAGAATACAATTCACTATACTTTATTCGATTACAAGAATATAGTGGTGACATAATTAGTAGCTTTCAATTAGAAGGAACAGAATTACAGTTAATTGATCGTCACGGCTCGGTTATACAATCTTCAAGTGGTGAAAAGGTAGAAGGTAAAGTGAATATTCCACAATCATTATTAGAAGGTGAAATGTATAATCAAGTTACTACGAAAGGTAATAAAAAACAACTAGAGGTGCTAAGCCCACTTATACATCAAGGACAAACTATTGGTGTTTTAAAATACACGACTGTTTTAACAAATGTAAATAAAAAGATTATTGAAATTATTACGTTTACTATTTCTGTAGGTATTGTTATTTCGGGAGTTGCCTTCTTAATTAGTAGACGTTTGGCAAATTCATTTGTTGAGCCAATTGAATCCATTATTCAAGCCTCTTCACAAATTGCAGAAGGCACATTAAAGCAAAAAATTAAAGAAGATTATCCTGGAGAATTAGGTGACTTGGCACATAGTTTAAATTATATGGCCTATAAAATAGATAAGGCTGAGCAGATGAAAAATGAATTCATTGCTTCTATTTCGCACGAAATACGAACGCCTTTAACAGGAATTAAAGGTTGGAGTGAGACGTTAAAAACAGTAGATCATTTAACAGAAGAAGAAATAAAGCAAGGTATGGGCATTATTTCAGGTGAGACAGATAGGTTAATTCATTTAGTAGAAGAATTGCTAGATTTTTCAAGATTACAATCAAATCATTTTAATTTATATAAACAAAAGGTGCAATTGTACGATATACTAGAGGAGACGATTTGGCAATTAACTCCTAAATCGGAAGAGAAGGAAATTCAATTTATTACTACTATAGACCGAATTGAATTGATGGGAGATCGAAATAGGCTAAAGCAAGTTTTCTTGAATATTGTTCAAAATGCAATTAAGTATTCACATGAAAAAAGCACAATACACATTGAAGCGACTAAAATAGAAGGACAAGCAGTGATTAAGGTAAGAGACGAAGGTATTGGAATTGCTAAAGAACATTTACCATATATTGAGCAATCATTTTACCAAATTAATAATCATGCTGCAGGTGCAGGTATTGGTTTAGCTATCGTTAAAAAAATGGTAGAGCTTCATGGCGGTGCGCTTAGTGTTACAAGCAAAGAAGGAATAGGAACAACAATTTTGATAAAACTCCCATTATAATACAAATAAAATCTATTTATATGGTGAAATAAAAATAAATAGATGTATAATTATATTGGGCGATTTATATATAAGATTAATAGGGAGAGGAATTCGATAGAATGGAAAAAGCTTTAAAAATTAAACAAATAGTAGTCGTTTTAATAGCGATTGCCGCAGTAGCTATTGGGTATTACATGTTTCAATCAATTACTTCACCAGCAAAAGCTGTTGCGAAACAAGAAAATGTAGTGCAGCTTGCAAGTGAACAGCCGAAAGTTGAAATGAATAAAACGGCACCAAGTCGTTTTAATGGAAAAGAAAGAAAAGTTGCTTATCTTACATTTGACGATGGGCCAGGGAAATATACGGCTGAATTATTAAATACGCTAAAACAACATGATGCGAAGGCGACGTTCTTTTTAATTGGAGCGAATGTAAAAGAATTTCCTGATTTAGTGAAACGTGAAAATGCTGAGGGTCATTATGTAGGCATGCATAGTATGACACATAATTTCGCAAAGTTATATAAAAATGGCGAGTATGTAAATGAGATGAAAGAAGATCAAGGTTTAATCGCTAATATTATTGGGAAATCACCTAAATTAACACGTCCTCCATATGGTTCGATGCCTGGATTAAATGAAGGTCTTCGAAATAAAGTGGTAGAAGGCGGATTTAAAGTATGGGATTGGACAATTGATTCATTAGATTGGAAATACAATAAAATGCCAGTTGATGCAGCTGCAGCACAAATTGCTCAAAATGTATTAACAAACGCAACAAAACCACAAGAAGTAATTTTAATGCATGATATTCACCCGCAATCAGTTGCTGCTGTGCCAGCAATTTTAAAAGGGCTAAAAGAAAAAGGTTATGAGTTCGAAGCTTATCATGAAGAAAGTCACTTCCCAGTGAACTTCTGGCATGATAACCGTATGTAATGGAGGAATGAACGTTGAAGTATGGAAAAGTAGCAGTAGTTGGAGCATTATCAGTAGGACTTTTAACAGGTTGTTTCGGTGAAAAGCCAGAAGAAAATCTATATACAGCTTTTGAAACAGCAGCAACACAAGAAAAATCTTTAGTGGATGAAGCAAAAAAATTAGAGCAGTTAGAGAAACAAGGGCAAGAATTATATGCTCAAATTTTGCAAGAAGGTAAAGATCATAATGAAGCAGTTGTGAAGAAAATAGAGCAAGCTACTGCAAATGTAGATGATCGTGAAAAAGTATTGAAAAGTGAGAAAGAAATGCTAGAAAAAGCACAGAAGGAAACGAAATCTGTTCAAAGTAATATAGAGAAGATTGAAGATAAGAAGTTACAAAAACAAGCAAAAGCAGTAGAAGAGTCGTATAAGAATCGTTATGATGCATTCCAAAAGATGAATGAAAATTACACGAAAGTGTTAGCGACTGAAAAAGAACTGTATGAAAAATTAAAAGTAAAAGAAACGAAATTAAAAGAAATCGGTGAAAAAGTTAAAACTGTTAATGAATTAAATGTGGAAGCACAAAAGTCGAAAGAGCAGTTTAACAAATTTACAAAAGAGTATAATGACAGTAAATTAGCATTCTACAAAGATGCAGAAATTAAGATTAAAGATCAGAAATAAAGAAGAATCTAAAGTGTAATAAAAAGCCGGAGAAACATCGTTATAAATGTTTTTTCGGTTTTTTACGTTAAATGAATAGAAAAGACTGGAATTGATATCATAAAAGAGTTATAGTGAGTTATTCTAAGGGAAACATTGTAAAGTAAGGAGAATGGGAATATGTCATATGAATTTTTACTCAAATTAGGTTTAGCACTCTTTTTAGGATTATTCATCGGGATAGATAGGCAGCTAAAGAATAAACCACTGGGTGTGAAAACAAGTATGGTTATTTCTGTAGCAAGTTGTTTAATTACGATGGTTTCAATTGAATCTGTGCATGTATATTCTGTTCCAGGACATACAAATATGGATCCGATGCGACTGGCCGCTCAAATTGTTAGTGGAATTGGTTTTCTTGGCGCAGGTGTCATTTTACGAAGAAGTAATGACGTTATTTCTGGATTAACAACAGCTTCTATGGTGTGGGCTGCTTCAGCTTTAGGGATCGCAATTGGTGCAGGATTTTATTTACAAGCGACAGTTGCTATGGTTTTAATTATTTTAGCGATTAATGTACTTCCGCAACTTGTGAAAATTGCAGGACCGTATTCATTAAGACAAAAGGATTTATCTATAAAAATTACTGTTAAAGAGCATCATGAGTTAGATGGTATATTTAAGCAAATTAAAAATTTAGGCATGCATGTGAAACGCGTGAAAATTAAAGATATAGATAGTGGAGCATTTCAGCAACTGGAGATGGTTATTTTAGCTCCAGAAGATTTATATACAACAGAGTTATATAGTTCCCTGAAAGAGATTGATCGAGTAGTTTCAGTTGAAGTGGAAAGTAGATAATTGTGATAAAAAAGAGTGAAGTGAATTCACTCTTTTTTATTTGGATTTTTAAGGAATGAAATTGATATAATGATGAGTAATAAGGGGGGAGAAATGATGGGAATACATATTAGAAGAGCAATAAAGGATGATATACCAGGTATAGCAAAGGTGCATGTTGATAGTTGGAAGACAGCGTATAAAGGGATATTTGCTGACGAAATTCTAGATAATATAGCATATGAGAAACGAGAAAAACAATGGGAAGATATTTTTCAAAAAGAAGGTAATCATCAATTTAGATTTGTAGCAGAGAATTTAAATGGAGAAATAGTTGGATTCATCGATGGGGGAGTAGAAAGAACTGGTACATATAATTGTGATGGAGAATTATATGCAATCTACCTTTTACAACAGTATCAAGGAATGAAAATAGGACAAAAGTTATTTCAAGCTTTATTATCGGATTGTATAAACAATGATATGCAATCACTTTTAGTTTGGGTTGTTACGAATAATCCTTCTAAAAAGTTTTATGAAAAATTTACCCCTGAAAAAATTGATACGAAATTTTTAGAGAGAGTAAGGGTAGAAGAAACAGCGTATTGTTGGAGAGATTTAAATTTGTTACAAAAACAAACAGCTATATAGAATTATACATATAATAATATTATGTAAACATATTATAGGGAAAGGTATACCTCATTTGGTGTACCTTTTTATTAATCCATCAAAAAATGGATTAATAAAAAATAGTAGGTAATTAGTTTGAAAGCAAGAAATTTTCTAGTGTACTTTTAACTAGATTAAAGAAAAGAAAGAAAAAAATAAAAATTTAATTTGATAAAAAAATTCTGAAATATACTCTTGAATTGAATATCATTATCAATTATAATATGAAATTCCGATAGCGTTAATATAAAGAGGAGGAACTAACAGTAAGTGAAAACATAAGTAAACGTGGATATGCGTAATGAAAAATATAAGCTCGATGACTGCATGGAGAGAAATGTTTCAACCATCACCATCGCACACAAAGATAGGGTTTTCCGTTTTGATTATGATTGGTTTGATGGATTTCTTCATAAGTTGGGAGTCAAAGTTATCATTGTTACTAATGAAAGGTTGTCTCCACAAGAAGAGTTTGCTTAGTATTTGATATCTGTTATTCACATATTTAGTTGTAGGATATACAGATTGAGGAAATACAAAAAGAGAATGTCGGAGGATGAAGATCTATGAAAAAAGCATATCTAATAGAGATTAAGCCGACAAATGAACAAATAACCAAGATCCATCAAACGATTGGAGTGTGCAGGTATGTTTACAATCTATATCTTTCAAAAAACAAAGAGATATATGAATCCGAGGGGAAATTTCTTAGTGGCTATGAATTTTCTAAATGGCTAAACAACATTCATACAAAAGAATGTGACCAGTGGATAAAAGAAATATCAAGTAAAGCTGTAAAACAAGCGATTATGAACGGAGATAAAGCTTTTAAGCGATTTTTTAAAGGTTTATCTAAGTTTCCACGCTACAAGAAAAAGAAAAATGAAGATGTAAAATGTTATTTCCCTAAAAACAACAAAACAGATTGGATAGTTGAAAGACATAGAGTAAAAATCCCTACGATTGGATGGATGAGATTAAAAGAGTATGGATATATTTCAAAAGATGCGGTTGTAAAAAGCGGAACGATAGCTAAAAGAGCAGGAAAATATTTTGTATCTGTGCTTTGTGAATTGGAAGAAACAAAAGCGAAGCCAACACTCCATTCAACGGGTGTAGGCATTGATTTAGGCGTGAAAGATTTCGCTGTACGTAGCGATGGGAAAATTCACAAAAATATAAACAAAACAGGAAAAGTAAAAAAGATAGAAAAGCGGTTAAAACGTGAACAACGCTCTTTATCACGTAAATTTGAAAATCTAAAAAAGAGAGGTGAACACTCTGTTACTAATAAAAGAGCGAATATAGATAAAAACATTCTTAGGGTGCAAAAACTACATGCCAAGTTAGCAAACATTCGATTAGCGTATGTAAAGTCTGTTGTAAATGGTGTGGTGAAAACCAAGCCAACGTTTATTACAGTAGAAGATTTGAATGTGAAAGGTATGATGAAGAATAAACATCTATCTAAAGCAGTTGCTAAGCAGTACTTTTATACATTTAAAACATGGTTATTGACGAAGTGTGAGGAATATGGAATTGAACTGCGTCAAGTAGACAGGTTCTATTCATCTTCAAAGCTATGTTCATGTTGTGGTCAAAAGAAAGTAGACTTAAAGCTATCCGACCGAGTATATGAATGTGACTGTGGAAATGTAATGGATAGAGATTTGAACGCGTCAATCAACCTTTTACAAGCAAAAGAATATATAATACTAACGTAAATAGATTGTATATATGTACGGTGGGCTACATCGGAATTTACGCCTGTGGAGTGTTACAGCAAACTGTAGTAGCGAGTGATTGGCGAGACAGGACACGTAGAAGCAGGAATACTCTAAGAATGTACATTTATCTATATTTTTAGTAGCAGGACCAACATGCAGCATGCGAAACAAATCGCAGAACATGCAACATTACAAAGCTTTTTAAACTGTTATTTAAGAGAAACAGGGAGTGGAGAATGGATTACAGAGGATGAAAGAATGAAAAGTATCTTCAGTAATACGTTGAATAGAGATACAGTCCCCACATATTTATGTTGTCGGCTATCGGCACAGAACGTTACTTTGTATGGAGAAGTTATATATAAATCATCAACAGATCGCCATTTGTTTGGAGAACAATTTTATTATCAAATTGGAGATAGTAATTCCGTTATTACAGCAGATTACGTTACAGTTATTACGTTTTTAATAAAAGAGATGTCGATCAACTACGGAGAAGGAACGAATCCTGCGGAACTTATGCTTCGAGTTATCCGTAGTTGTCAAAATATTGAGGAATTTACAAAAGAGAGAATAGAAGATACATCCGCATTATACGGTTTCCATACAACTTTTATAGAAGCGGAGCAGTCTTTATTATTTGGGCATTTAACTCATCCTACACCAAAGAGTAGACAGGGGATATTGGATTGGAAAAGTGCAATGTATTCTCCAGAATTAAAAGGGGAATGTCAGCTTCATTATTTTCGGGCACATAAAAGTATAGTAAATGAAAAATCATTATTATCAGATTCTACAACAACGATTATAAAAGAAGAATTAAGTAATGATGAGATGGTTAGTAAGGAATTTATAGCGAAGTACTGTAAGGAAGATCAATATGCATTAATTCCAATTCATCCGCTTCAGGCAGAATGGCTCTTGCATCAAGCTTACGTACAAGATTGGATAATTCAAGAATTGCTTGAGTATATTGGTCCTGTAGGTAAGTATTATATGGCAACATCATCACTAAGGACGCTATATCATCCCAATTCGAAGTATATGCTTAAGTTTTCATTTCCGGTGAAAGTAACGAATTCAATGCGTATTAATAAACTGAAAGAACTTGAGAGTGGTCTTGAAGGGAAGGAAATGTTAAATACGGCTATTGGTGAAGTACGAGAAAGATTTCCAGGATTTGATTTTATTTGTGATCCAGCCTTTATTACATTAAATTATGGAACACAAGAATCTGGATTTGAAGTGATTATTCGTGAGAATCCTTTTTATAGTGAACATGCAAACGACGCAACATTAATTGCTGGGCTAGTTCAAGACGCTATACCTGGGGAGCGTACGCGGTTATCGAATATTATTCATCGCCTAGCAGATTTAGAAAGTAAAAGCTGTGAAGAAGTAAGCTTAGAGTGGTTTAGACGATATATGAATATTTCTTTAAAGCCAATGGTATGGATGTATTTACAGTATGGTGTTGCATTAGAAGCTCATCAGCAAAATAGCGTTGTTCAGCTAAAAGATGGTTATCCGGTCAAATATTATTTCCGTGATAATCAAGGATTTTATTTCTGTAATTCAATGAAAGAGATGCTTAATAATGAATTAGCTGGTATTGGAGAACGTACTGGAAATTTATATGACGACTATATTGTGGATGAGAGATTTCGTTACTACTTAATTTTCAATCATATGTTTGGCCTCATTAATGGTTTTGGCACAGCAGGATTAATTAAGGAGGAAATTCTTCTCTCGGAATTAAGGTCTGTACTTGAATCATTCCTTCCATATAACCGGGAACCTTCTACATTTTTAAGAGAATTATTGGACGAAGATAAGTTAGCGTGTAAAGCAAATTTACTAACGAGATTTTTCGATGTCGATGAGTTAAGTAATCCATTGGAGCAAGCTATTTATGTGCAAGTACATAATCCACTCGTTAGAGAAGTGGCTGTTCGTTCATAAATAACGTTAAAATTTCACGTAATACAAATAATGGTATTTTGTCATAAGGTGGAGGGTTTTATGAGAGTGGACATATATCATACGAAAGTATTGAAGGCGCTCGAATCAGAAGATTACATTTCAGTACGAAGAAGAGTGCTACGTCAATTAGTAGAATCGTTAATTTATGAGGGGATTATTACACCGGTTCGCATAGAAAAAGAAGAACAACTTCTTTTTCTAATACAAGGACTTGATGAAGAAGGCAAAAGTGTCACGTACAAATGCTATGGCAGGGAACGGATGACATTTGGACGTATTTCGTTAGACTCATTAATAGTAAGAGTTCAAGATGAACAGCAAGAAATACAATCTGTCTCGCAATTTCTAGAAGAAGTTTTTCGGGTTACTAGTGTAGAACAAGCTAAATTAGATTCTTTTATACACGAATTAGAACAAACAATATTTAAAGACACGATTGCACAATATGAAAGAAATAATAAGAGAGAATATACTCAAAAATCTTACGATGAGTTCGAAAGCCATTTAATAGACGGCCATCCATATCATCCTAGTTATAAAGCACGTGTTGGATTTCAATATCGTGACAATTTTCAATATGGTTATGAATTTATGCAGCCAATAAAACTCATATGGATTGCAGCGCATAAGAATTATGCGACTGTAGGTTATGTGTAAATGTCAAGATAAACATGTACATTTTCGCTTGTTTAAGCATGTACAAAATCAATCATTTTCTTTGCTAAAATGATCTTTAATTCGATAGGATTGTCCTACAATACTGACCACCGTGGCATGATGTAAGACACGATCTAGTATGGCATTGGCGAGTTTAGGGTCCTGGAATACTTCGTCCCAAGACTTGAAGTTGATATTGGTCGTTAGGATGGTACTACGCTTTTCATAACGCATATCGATTAATTGAAAGAATAATTTTGCATCCTCCGGATCAATAGGCAAGTACCCAATTTCATCAATAATAAGTAATTTGTATTTTGTATAGTGCTTTAAACGAGATTCTAGGCGATTCTCAATCTTGGCACGTTTTAAATTTTGAAGTAAATCATGACATTTAATAAAATAAGTACTTGTTCGCTTTTTAGCTGCTGCTATACCAATAGACGTGGCCAAATGGGTCTTACCAACACCACTAGGTCCTAAAAATACTATGTTTTCTTGTTGCTCTAAGAAACGTAGAGAAATAAAATCTAAGATTTGTTGTTTATTAATACTCGGCTGGAATTCGAAATCAAACTCATCAACCTCCTTTCTATGAGGAAATGCGCCCATTTTCACCATAGAATGAATCATATTTTGTTCTCGTACATCAATCTCATAGTTTGTCAGTTTAACAAGTGTCTCTACGAAGGATAATTCATTATTAATGCTAAAATCGACTACGTCACCTAAATGTTGTGCCATTTGTTTTAATTTTAAATACTCTAGGTTTGTTGTTAATTGTTGATAGCTATTCTTCATTTCTATATACCTCACCAATTACTGATAAATTTTGTTTCGCCAAATTGTCAATGTTCGGATATTTAGGTAGTGACTTAGCCAATGCTTTTTTATAATGTTCTTCTTTATAATTGAGCTTAGATTGGCTGATTTTATGTTGTACAATTAACTTCATGTTATGATAAACATATATTTGATTATCATATACTTGTAAACCGACGGTTTTACCTTGATATTCAGCTGGAACTGAGTATTGATTCGATTTGTAAGATATCATGCCTGATGTATTAACTTTTACAAGTTTATGCTTAATCATATAGGAATCTCTTATCGCGCTCTTCGGGAGTGGTTGTAGGAGATTCTTTTCCTGTTTTAGGGCAAACACTGGAATCTTACCAGTCCCTTGATGAAATGTTTGATTAATTCTTGCACATAATTTTTGCACAAATTCATGTAATTCTTCAAAAGTGAATCTTCCTTGATAAGCATGAATTTCGTCTAGAAGTTTCATTGGCGCTTCTACTTTCCCTTTGGTATTTGGTCGCCCTGCGATACAAGGTTGTACCTTAAATCCAAAATCTTGAGCGAATTGGGCAAACTTATTGTTAATCGTTCCTGTAAAGTGTTCTGTTCGAGCTTCATCCATTACCGTCTTCATATTATCCGTGACAATTACCTTCGGTACACCACCAAACATTTCAAATGCCTCTGTCATAAATGACATTAAAACACTTTGTGATTTTGAAATATTCAAATGAAAAACTTTAAATCTCGAGTAGGACAATAAAAGTACAGCTACATTCACATATACGATTTCGCCACTTTTGGTTTCAAATCGTATGCTTTCTTTCCAATCTAATTGAGCTTGTTCTCCTGGAGGTGTCTCATAACGGACACCCACTGAATGACCTGATAAAATACGCTTCCCCTCATCAAAATATGTTCTAAATTCAGGCTTTCTATTAATATAAGCACGAAATGCAGACTGTGAACATTTTAAACCGTGATTGTCTGTTAGATACTGCCATAACACTCGTTTGTAGTAGAAGATTTGTTTAGAATCACTAGATAAAAGAGCTGCAATCACTTCATAATATGTATCGATTTTCGATGTTTTATTTTTTGTCCCTTTTGGTGTAAAACCATTCAAATACTTATCTATGGTACGCCGATCCACATTCAATTCTCTGGCTAATTGACTTTTATTTATCTTCATTTTTAAGTTCCCCATTAGTTTTTTAAAATTTGGTAAGTCTGAAAGACTTTTAACCTCAAATTCTGTTTGAATATCTAGCTTAATATACATACTAACCACCTCAGAGTCAGTATGGAGAATCCAATTGAAAATGTACATATTTATTCAAGCGTTAATGTACATATTTAAGTTAGCATTTATAGGTTATGAGAATGAAGTGATGTATAACAACCTTTTAAAAGAGGAGATTGGCGATCGTAAATTAGAAGAGTTTATGGAACGAATTCGTAATAAGGGATGTAATCCAAAACAGTACGTGTTTATACCTGTTCACCCATGGCAGTGGGTGAATTTCATCATTTCAAATTATGCGGATCATATACAGGGGAAATTTATTATTTATTTAGGAACATCTGAGGACGATTATTGCGCGCAACAGTCAATGAGAACATTAAGAAATATTACGAGTCCAAAGAAACCGTACGTTAAATTATCGATGAATTTACTCAACACTTCAACACTTCGTACGCTGAAACCATACTCTGTTGTGAGTGCACCAGCAATATCAAATTGGTTAAATGATGTTGTAAGTAATGACGCCTATTTAATGGATGAAGCACGTTTAATCTTGTTAAATGAGTTTTCCAGTGTAACGTATGACACGAATAAAAAAGCTATATATGGTTCATTAGGATGTATTTGGCGCGAAAGCATTCATAAGTATTTAGATGCACAAGAAGATGCAATTCCTTTTAATGGTTTATACGCTAAAGAGAAAAATGGTACACCAATTATTGATGCGTGGTTGAATAAATATGGAATGAAGGATTGGCTACAATTACTTATTCAAAAAGCGATAATACCAGTTATACATCTTGTTGTAGAGCATGGCATCGCACTGGAATCACATGGACAAAATATGATTCTAGTCCATAAAGAAGGGGTGCCTGTTCGTATTGCGTTAAAGGATTTTCATGAAGGGCTTGAGTTTTATCGTCCATATTTGAAAACGGTTGACAAATGTCCCGACTTTACTAAAATGCATAAAACATATGCGAATGGAAAAATGAATGATTTCTTTGAAATGGATCGCATTGAATGTTTGCAAGAGATGGTGTTAGATGCACTATTCCTGTTTAATTTAGGAGAATTAGCATTCGTACTTGCGGATGAATATGGATTGAAAGAAGAACATTTTTGGATGATGGTTGTTGAAGAAATTGAAAATCATTTAAGAATATATCCACATTTGAAAGGTAGATTTGAAAATATTCAATTATATGCACCTACATTCTATGCTGAACAATTAACGAAACGTCGATTATATATGGATCTGGAATCGCTTGTTCATGAAGTTCCAAATCCATTGTATAGAGTAAGACAACTTATGAAACAAAAATCAGCTGTTACAGGGGGAAATTATGCTAATCGTTAATAAACAAGAGTATAGCAAAAGTGATTTTGAATCGAGATTACAAGTTTATGAGGAAATGGAACAATTTAAAGAAGCAGAAGGAAATAGATTTGCACTTTGTCTGAAAGATCCATTCGATATTATTACGATTGTGTTTTTCTTAAAAGAAAAGAAATCATCAGTATTACTTATACATGAAGATACACCAAAAGAAACAGCTATTAAAATGGCAAAGCGTGCAAATTGTGTAGGAATTTTATATGGAGAATATGGCGATTTTACAAAATTAGAAGTAGGGAACTTTTTACTAGAAGAGCCTTCTTTATTGCAATATAGTTCTGGAACTACAGGGGAACCGAAACTAATTCGTAGAGCATGGACGGAAGTTGATACGGAAATTACCGCTTATAATGAAGCTTTAAACTGTGAAGTAGATGAAGTGCCAATCGTTATGGCTCCTGTTTCACATTCATACGGACTAATATGTGGTACTTTATCAGCAATTAAGAGGGGGAGCCAGCCTGTAATCATTACGAATAAAAATCCTAAATTCGCATTAAATATAGTTCGCAATACAGAGAAACATATTATATATGCAGTACCACTTATGTTACACATTATGGGGAGTTTTCCATTAGGAACGTTCCAGTTTCATAAAATTATGACATCAGGATCGCCCTTGCCAGAAGCACTATTTTATAAACTAAAAGAAATGACAACATATATGATGCAGCAATACGGTTGTTCTGAAGCAGGTTGTATTAGTATATGTCATGATATGAAGAGCCATTTAGATTTAGGAAACCCTCTACCTCATGCGAGTATAAGCATAGGTTCAGATGAAAATGCACCGGAAGAAATCGTCGTGAAAATGAATGATAAGGAAATCTTCACGAAAGATTTAGGGTATAAATCTGAGCGTGGCATTCATTTTATGGGGCGTATGGACGATGTAATTAATGTTTCGGGATTAAAAGTCTTTCCTATAGAGGTAGAAGAAACGATGCTTCGATTGGAAGGTGTTCAAGAGGCAATTGTATATCGAGGGAAACATCCTGTCATGGGCGAAATAGTTAAAGCGAAAGTGATCTCTCATGTTGATCCAGTACAAATAAGAGAATGGTGTATTCAGCACTTACCTTCTTATAAAGTTCCCCATGAAATTGAAAGTGTAAATGAAATTCCTAAAAATAAAACTGGAAAAGTAAGTAGAAAGTTACTAGAGATGGGAGAGGTTACAACATGAGACGGGAAGCGTTAAAGAATGCCGTGTTAAAAATTATGATAGAAAAAATGGAACTGAAAAATGTAACGCATTTAGAAGAAACGATGCGCTTAAATCAAGATTTATATATAGATTCGGTAATGATGTTACAGCTTATTGTATACATAGAAATGGATATAAAGCTATGCGTTCCAGAGGATGAGGTAGATCCAAAGGCATTTCTTACTGTAGGATCTTTGCTTGATTTTATGGAGGAGTTACAAGAAGTAAATGTGAATAACTAACCTTTAGGAAAGTGGATGAGAGTATGACTTCAATAAAAGTGCACTGTTTAGTGAGTTGTTTTTGTGAAATTATAAAAAGGCGTAGCGACATTGATTTTCGTCCATTTTATTTTGGACTATGGGATGGAGATTTTGATATAACAGAAGGCGGAATTATTTCATATCACTCTGAAAACATTAACCATGATCATTATTTACTTTGGTTTGAAAAATTGTACGGTATTAAAGTAAACGAATGGTATGATCATGCAAAAGATAAAGATAGCAATGTAGAAACGTTTTTAGAATTAGTAGAAAACAAGCCGGAAAATCGTTATGTCATTGTAATGGTTGATATGTCTCTATTACCAGAGAGGGAAAATAAATTTCATCAAAAACCGTTTCCACATTATTTAATGATATCAAAAACAGAGAAAGAAGAAGAGTGGTTCATGCTAGATCCTGATTTTCGTTGGGAAGGAAATATGGAAAGAGAAAAAGTACTTCACTCTATTCAAGATAACCCATTTGGTGGAGGTTATTTCATTGATATAGAAGGAATTGGGGAGCCAACGCAAGAAACAGTAGCTAGTTATTTCACAGAAACATTCAAAAAGAACGACAATGAACTGACTATGGAACTGAAAAATTTAATTGTAAAAATGGCAAATGAGGAAGAAGGATATGCGCTTTCTGGTCTTGTAGCAGCAGTAAAACAAATACCAGTACTTGCAATTCGTAAATATAGTTATGAGCATGCCTTTGCATACTTCCGTGAAACGTTGCAATATTCGGAGCAAGAATTTGATTATTGGTGTGATCGGGTAGAGGATATTGTACAAGGATTTACAAATGTACAGTATCGTGCAATTAAAATGGCAATGACGAATAATAAAGGTATGCTAGTATCGATTATTGAAAAACTGGATGAAATGAATGCAATTGAACTGCAAATTAAGAAGGAATTAGAGAGACAGTTTCTATCATGGAAAGGTATGAAAACAAATCAGTCTGTCGCAACTTTTTAATAAGCTAACTGAATTTAAGATAGGGGAGTTTAATGCTATGAAATATTCGCTATGTACCATTTCATTTCGTCATCAATTAATTTCATTTACTGATATTGTTCAATTTGCATATGAAAACGGTTTTGAAGGAATTGAATTGTGGGGGACTCATGCACAAAATTTGTATATACAAGAACGCGAAACGACAGAACGAGAATTGACTTTTCTAAAGGATAAAAACTTAGAAATTACGATGATAAGTGATTACTTAGATATATCATTATCAGCAGATTTTGAAAAAACGATAGAGAAAAGTGAACAACTTGTAGTACTAGCTAATTGGTTTAATACGAATAAAATTCGCACGTTTGCTGGGCAAAAAGGGAGCAAGGACTTCTCGGAACAAGAGAGAAAAGAGTATGTAAAGCGAATACGTAAGATTTGTGATGTGTTTGCTCAGCACAATATGTATGTGCTGTTAGAAACACATCCCAATACACTAACAGACACATTGCCTTCTACTATAGAACTATTAGAAGAAGTAAATCATCCGAATTTAAAAATAAATCTTGATTTTCTCCATATATGGGAGTCTGGCGCAGATCCAATAGACAGTTTCCATCGATTAAAGCCGTGGACACTACATTACCATTTTAAGAATATATCTTCAGCGGATTATTTGCATGTGTTTGAACCTAATAATGTATATGCTGCAGCAGGAAGTCGTATTGGTATGGTTCCGTTATTTGAAGGTATTGTAAATTATGATGAGATTATTCAGGAAGTGAGAGGTACGGATCTTTTTGCTTCCTTAGAATGGTTTGGACATAATGCAAAAGAGATATTAAAAGAAGAAATGAAAGTATTAATAAATAGAAAATTAGAAGTAGTAACTTCGTAATGTGAAATGATGTGAGAGTCTCGTTTTAGAGGCTCTTTTTTTATGGTAAAAAATAACCAAAAATTTCCATGTATTTTAATTTGAATTTAACACAATTTATATATAAATAAGGAGGTGATTGGTAATGGCTAGAAATCGTAATTCTAATCAATTAGCATCACATGGAGCACAAGCAGCTTTAGATCAAATGAAATATGAAATTGCACAAGAGTTTGGTGTACAACTTGGCGCTGATACTTCTTCACGTGCAAACGGTTCTGTAGGCGGTGAAATTACAAAACGCCTTGTAGCGATGGCAGAACAACAACTTGGTGGCGGATATACTCGCTAATTGTAGAAGGTTATAGGAGAAAGGAAGGATTCTTCCTTTCTTTTTTTTCAATTAATTGGTATGGATATATTGTGAACTGGATTCAAAGAATAGGAATAATACTATAATTTCCCCAATTTCTTTTGTTGTGAATGGGAAGTAGTAAAGATGTAATAGCCCTGGTGGAATGAAAAGTTACGTTCCAGCGGGGCTATTATATGGTAAGAAATATATGATGAAAGGTTTCGAAGCCAACATGTTAAAAAAAGAAAACTGTTGTTTAATTGCGCTTGCATCAGTTCCACTTGTTATGACATTAGGGAATTCAATGCTCATCCCAATTCTGCCGACTATTGAAAAGAAATTACATATTTCATCGTTTCAAGTATCCATGATTATTACAATTTACTCTATCGTAGCCATTCTACTTATACCGATTGCTGGTTATTTATCAGATAGATGGGGACGAAAGATGGTAATGGTTCCGAGTTTGCTGATTGCAGCTATAGGAGGAGCGATAACTGGTTGGGTATCTTGGAAAGTTGATAATCCCTACAATTGGATATTGATTGGTAGAGCGATTCAAGGTATTGGTGCTGCTGGTGCAATGCCAGTTGTTATACCGTGTGTTGGTGATTTATACAAAGACGAAAAACAAGTTAGTACAGGTTTAGGAATCATAGAAACATCCAATACATTTGGGAAAGTGCTGAGCCCTATTTTAGGGTCTGCTCTTGCTGCCGTTGTATGGTTCTTACCATTTTGGGCGATTCCAATTTTATGCGTAGTATCAATTGTTTTATTACTTGTTCTAGTAAAGGCAAAGAAACAAGAAGGAGAAGTACCACCACTTAAAGAGTTTATAAAATCTATTCTGTCTACGTTTCGAGAAAAAGGAAGATGGTTAATTGCCATTTTTGCATTAGGTGCAATTATTATGCTTATTTTATTCGGAATTCTCTTTTATTTGTCGACTATACTGGAATCAAAGTATGACATTCATGGTATATGGAAAGGGTGTGTGCTTGCTATCCCGTTACTTGTACTGTCACTTAGTTCATATATGGCCGGTAAAAAAATTGGAGATAATCAAAATGTTATGAAGAAGTGTATCTATATTGGGTTTTTAATGGCAGCTGCATCAGTCATCATTCCTTTATTTATAAAAGGGATTTATTTACTACTTCTTTGTCTCGTTATTATGGGGATAGGGATTGGTATGGCACTCCCATGTTTAGATGCCCTCATTACACAAGGAATTGAAAAGGAGCAAAGGGGAACAGTTACGTCATTTTACAGTTCAATGCGATTTATCGGTGTAGCAGCTGGACCACCTTTATATTCTTTTTTCATGAAAGGGGCGGACCATGAAGTGTTTTATTTGACTAGTATTTTCGCTGCCATTGGTGCTGTCATAGCAATCATTTGGATTAAACCAGCAAAGGATGCAAAGGCGGTAAAACAGAAACCGGAACCTACTTCATAATTTGTAAGAGAATTGCATGATGTTTTGAGTAACATGCAATTCTCTTTCGTTCATTAAGAATAAATAACTTGTTTTAACATATAAAGTGCGACACCCCATATGATGAGACCAGAAAATTTATTTAATAATAAAATTGTCTTTCCGGTTGAGTCTAGTCTTTTTAGAAATTTCCCCGCTAAAGCTAAGCTTATAAACCAAATCCAAGAAACGATAATAGTTGCAAGTGTGAAAGCCCATTTTTCACTTCCTATGTATTGAATAGAATTTGTTCCAATTACACCGATTGTGTCTAAAATAGCATGTGGATTTAATAACGAAACTGATGCTGCGAAAAGGATTTGCTTTTTTAAGGGCATACTTTTTTCTTGTGTTACATCGTTGGAAGGGCTACTTCTCCAAATAACAAAGCCCATGTATAGGAGAAAGAAAAATCCAATTATATATAATGAGTTAGTTAGCCAAGAAAAAGTAAGGAGTACAAGGGAGACACCTTGCACTGCAATCAATATGAGTAACGTATCACATATAGAGGCAGTTAATACTACAGGGGCTGCCCTCCAAATGTTTGGTTGGCTCGCACCTTGGTTAAAGACAAAAACATTTTGTACACCTAATGGAATGATAAGTCCAAATGCAAGAATGATACCATGAATAATTGCTTCACTCATCATATTACCTCCTATTTTAATTCATTATGATAGTGTATATTGTATAGAAGAAATGAAAATTTGTATCCATCCATATGGTTGGGGAGGTTACCAACCAAAAAGAATATAAGGTGATATGATGGAAAGATTCGTTTGGAAACCGGATATGTCTCTAGCGACGCCGCTGTATAAACAAATAGAAACGTATATAAAAGAAAGGATCGTTAATGGAGAATGGACCGTTGGAACGAAATTACCTTCACAAAGAGATTTGGCCCATACATTTGGTGTGAATCGAAGCACAATTGTAATGGCTTTCGATGAACTAGTTGCGAAGGGATATATTGAAGGGAATGGCAGGAAAGGAACAATTGTTGTAAATAATAATGAGAATGTTTCAACTTACGCACCCCCGCCTAATTGGCAGTCTTATGTAGAAACAGGACTTCATTATCCGAATCTCCCAGCTATTCAAGAGATTAATCAAGCTGAATTTTACCCACATGTAATTCGGTTAGGAACAGGTGAGCTCGCGCCGAGTCTCTTACCTGAGAAAAAGATGAAAGAAATTATGAATAACCTTTTAAAGTCAAATGTGACGCTTGGGTATGAAGAGCCGAAAGGAAATCTTTATTTAAGGGAAAAGATTTCCGAATACTTAAAGGAGCATGGCGTATATGTATCTCCTGACTCTATATTAATTGTTTCAGGAGCAATTCAAGCGCTGCAACTTATTTCTATGGGGCTTCTTTCGAAAGGGGCATCAATCTTATTAGAGAAACCATCCTATTTATATTCGCTTAATGTTTTTCAATCAGCAGGAGTACGTTTAATTGGAATCCCAATGGATGAAAGCGGGTTACATACATCATATATTAAGAAATATAAGAAGCAATTTAATGCCTCTATTTTATATACAATCCCGTCTTTTCATAATCCAACGAACTTTAGTATGAATGCGAAGAAACGAATAGAAGTGATGGAAATATGTAATGAAATTGGATTACCTATTATAGAGGACGCAGTGTATCAAGACTTATGGTTTGATGCACCTAGTTCGAAACCTTTAAAGGCCTATGATAAAAATGGAATCGTACTACATATTGGAAGCATGTCCAAAGTAATTAGTCCAGGTTTAAGAATTGGATGGATTGTTGGACCCGAGCCAGTAATTCAAAGATTGTCAGACATAAAGATGCAAACAGATTATGGTTCAAGCACTATATCCCAGCAAATTGCAGCAGAGTGGTTTACAAATGGTCTATATGATGAGCATTTGCGATTTGTAAGAAGTGAATTGAAAAAACGAAGAGATTTTATGTTACTAATGTTAGATAAATATCTTCGTGAAATAGCAACTTGGCATGAACCAACAGGCGGGTTTTATATATGGGTACATATAAAAGTACCCATTTCATATCGCAGTTTATTTGATAAAGCTCTGCAAGAAAAGGTTTTATTAAACCCAGGTACTTTATATGATAGAAGTGCAAATCAATTTTTGCGCCTATCGTATTCATACGCAACGTTAGAAGAAATTGAAATAGGTATAAAAAAACTTGCACAACTAATGAAAAAGTAAGAGGAGAAAGTAATGAAACAATATGTAATTTGCCAAATGATCAATGGAGGAAAATATTTAGCTGCTTATGCGGAGACGAAGCAAGAGGCGATTGAAAAAGCAGAACTGTTAGGATTAAGAACGGGAAATCGTTACATAGTTATAACTGCAGAAGAAGCCGAAGGCTTAACGTATCCTTAAACAATGTATGAGATTATATAGGAAGTAAATAAGTCTAGTAATATAAGAATTTACTAGGCTTATTTACTATTAAGTTGTTAAACGTTCTCGTATTTATACGCAAAGTAATAATATTATGAGTCAAGTTGACGAAAAAATCGATTTGTCTTTCGGTCTTGATTTCCTTTTCTATACTCATCAATATATTGCCTAAAGTTCCAAGCTTGTAAAAATTTATTAGCAGAGTTATAACCAGAATTGTAAAGCCAGTCTTTTTCTTCCTTCGTCAGTTCAAAATTAGTACTTGTAATCGTTCCTGTTGGAATTGTAATTGTTCTTGCTTTTGATTCCTTATCTAAATGACGTAAATCATGAGCTTGCATCATTGTTTTAAATAGTCCTTTGAACATAGAAATAGGCTCGTTATAGTGAGCAGGGTCAGCTTGAATCTCATCTTTTACAAAATGAAATCCGAAAGTCGGCCAGCGAGGAGCGGTAGGTGAATCGAAGATCCAAATTGGATAATTACTTAGAATTCCTCCGTCAACCATATAACAAGGCTGCTTCCATTTTGGAGTTCTCCATTTTACGGGTTCAAAGAAGAAGGGGATTGTACTACTCATTCTTACCGCTTTAGCGATAGAGAAGCGATAATTTAAAAATCCATAGTTTGGTAAGTCGTCAGGAAAGACAACCATTTTACCATTACTAATATCAGAAGCGATGATTTTGAGTTTGTTTAGATCCGGTAAATCAGTAAATAAATGAACACCTTTTTTTCGAAGTAATTCTTCAATCCATTCTTCTATAAATACATTAGAGTATATACCTAGAGTAGTCCATGCACTTAGTCCTTTTCCGATAAAGGGGATTTTGTCAATAAAGGTTTTCTTCGTAAATTTATTATAATCGATATCAGTTATAATGGTTTTTAGCTCTGAACAAGAATATCCTGCAGCTAAAAGTGCCGCGATAATTGCACCAGCTGATGTTCCAGCTACACGTTCCCATTCATAACCTTTTTCGGCTAACGCGCAAATTGCCCCAACATGCGCAATACCGCGCACACCGCCTCCTTCAAAAACACCATCAATCTTCATTAAACATACTTCCTTTCAAATAAAAGATTTGGAAATGGCAAAAAAGCACGTATTGTACGTGCTTTTTTACAATGGTTTTTAAGTTTACTAGCAGCCTACAAAGCCGCCCCAACAGCTAGCTCCGATGATGATTAGAAGGATGAATAAAACGATTAATAAAGCGAAACCTCCGTAACCACAACCACCACAGCTACCGCCGTAACCGCCGCAACTATATCCGTAACCCATGTGGAATTCCTCCTTATATTAAAAATAAAAATGAACGAGGGGAAAATGTACTGGAAGAACTAAAGAACTATCGTGTTTGTAGGAACAATGTATAGTATGCTTTTTTAAACTTGTTCGCGTACGAAGGATAAGCCCGTTTTTTGGAGGCTTGTTGATTTTGTAAAGAATGAAGTATAATCTTTGTACTATGATATAAATAAGTATGTAAATGTAAGGAGAATTTATGAATAAAAAAATTGAAGTATTAATTGATAAATATGAACTAACACACTTGAAAGAGGAACTTATTAATACTGTATTTCCTTGTATAAAAGTTGTGCCAAAGCAGCAGGAAACTGTTGCGATAGGTAGTTCGAAAATGGGAGGAGTTCCTGATTTACCAGCTTTATTTGAATATCCAAAGCATAAAGGAAATCCACTACAATTTATCGCGCAATTTAACTTAAGTGATTTACAAAACGTTGGTATGGATCACAATCTTCCTAAGACGGGGATGCTGTATTTCTTTTGCATTGAAAATTATTTTGAAGAAAATGTGAAGCTAACAGAGGCTGGGGGTGTACTTTATTATGATGTTCCTGTAGAGCAATTACGAAGAGGAAATGAAGTACAAGCGAAATATAACCAGTGTGCAATTACTTTTGAACTGACATACAAATTACCAGAACTTTTCATTGAAGATGAGGCTGATTCAGATCGTTTCTTGCAATTACTTGAAGAGCTAATTCCGGATAACTACGATAACCATCAAATGTTTGGTGAGCCATTCTCTGTACAAGAAGAAGTGTTATATGAGACGGGAGAATATATGGGAGTAGACCCGCAGCAAATGACTCTTTTATTCCAAATTGATTCAGATCATAAAAATTGTAATATGGTTTGGGGAGAACTAGGGATGCTATATTTCTGTATTAGTAATGAAGATTTGAAAAATCAACGTTTTGAAAATACATGCTGCGTATTACAAACATGCTAATGAAAAAAGGTTGTTCTTTTAAAAAGAACAACCTTTTTATGTGAATTAGTTAATATGCATAATCTCATATGACCTATACGAAAAAGTATTGTATACTCTGAAACTATACGATACTTTTTCGTATAGTTATAGAATATAAGGAGTGACAAGATGGGAAAGACAAGTAAGTATGTGACAGCTGCCGCACTTTGTTCAACTATAGTAATGGGAGGCTTACAAGCGTCATCTGTATCTTATGCAGCTACAAATCCGACTACAGTGACAGCACAATCAGATGTAAAGTTATTAGATGATTTCAGAAAAGAATTAAAAAAACAGATTGATAATCGAGAAGAGAATATTACAATCACATATAAAACAAAAGATAGAAATGCTAGAAATATTATGGATCAATTGTATGGTGAGTTTAATAAAATTGTAGATGCTGATGAGTATGTAAAATATAATGTAGCGTCTACTAGATATTCTATTAAAGGAATGCCAGGGGACTATACGTTTACACTGCAAGTAAAATACCGTGAATCAAAAGAACAAACTCAATATGTAAAAGCTCAGGCGAAATCAATTGTTGGATCAATTGTAAAACTAGGGATGGATGAGCATGAGAAAGTAAAAGCTATTCACGATTACGTTGTTAAGCATGTGTCTTATGATACGTCTTATCAAGCGTATACAGCATATGAAGCATTAGCGAATCGTTCTGCCGTTTGCCAAGGATATACATTATTAACGTATGAGTTGTTAAAAGAGGCAGGTATTCAAAATCATATTGTAACAGGCACAGGAAATGGACAAGCTCACGCGTGGAATTTAGTGAACATTGAAAACAAATGGTATCACCTAGATACTACATTTGATGATCCAGTACCAGATAAAGCAGGGCGTGTAACTTACTCATATTTTAATATGTCTGACGAACAGTTAAGTAAAGATCATGAATGGGATCGTAGCAAATATCCAGCGGCAACTACAAGTTATTTTGGTGAATTAACAAATAAAATAAAAGCTGGTAGCTCAAAAACTGTCGTATATGAGCAGATGTTAAAAGAAACAAATTTACAATACTTATCTGCAGAATACGGAGCAGAAAATTATAATGAATTTAAGAAAAAGTTGCAGCAACAGTTTGCAGCCAAGCCAGAAAAAGTAGAAGTGCGATATAAGCAGTCCATGGATGGAACGATGCAAGATATAAAGAAAGTATTAAATGAAATAAATTGGCCAAAAGGTGCAAAGCGTGTGTCTTATCAAGTAGCGCCTTACAGTGCATTGGCGGGTTATTCATTAGCGACAATTACATTTACGTATTAAGCAATGGGAAAAAGCATCTGTAAAAGGTGCTTTTTTTATTAATTGATTGCTTTTGAATATTAAGAATTGTGTGATAGAATAAATGGATAAGGATGTGAATGTGGAATGAACTTGTTCGAAAGTAATATTTTTACATTGATATATACTTGTTTAGTAATCGGACTTATCGTTTTGTTTTTCATATCATTTACTTTGTTTATTAGAAGAGTATTACAAAGCAGTGCTGCAAAGAAACACCACGTGATTAATATGAACCAGAAGCTAGATCGAATCATTGAATTGCTTGAAAAAGATAAGAAATAGCGATAGAAGAGGTATGAAAAGGGGAAAGAGAATGGCCAATTATATAAAAGAATTACGTGAAAAAGTAGGACATGATTATGTTTTCTTAAACTTTGCCGGTGGTTGTGTATTTAATAAAGAAGGAGAAGTATTACTGCAAAAAAGAGGAGACTTTAACGCTTGGGGATTTCCAGGTGGTGCAATGGAGATAGGAGAATCAGCTGCGGAAACTGCAATCCGAGAAATCAAAGAAGAAACCGGGTATGATGTAGAAATAAATGAGCTTATTGGAGTGTATACAAAATATTTTCAATCATATCCAAATGGAGACAAGGCTCAGTCAATTGTGATGTTCTTTTCATTCTCAATAGTTGGAGGTGACAAAAAAGTAGATGGTGATGAAACGCTGGATTTGAAGTTTTTCCCGTTAGACGACATGCCACCGTTATTTTGTAAACAACATGAAGATTGCCTGCAAGATTTATTGGAGAAAAGAGTAGGGGTATATCGTTAACATATAAAAAAGAAGCTAAATGAAGATTAGCTTCTTTTTTATGTTTAATTTATTTCCACCAATCATCAAACATTGACGCTGGTACTTGTCTTTTATGCTCACTCACTGTGTAACGTTTTTCAATTTTCTCTGCAACGTCAGCTGGAACTGCTTTACCTTCTAAATAATCATCTAATTGATCATAAGTAATACCTAACTCTGTTTCATCAGCTTGACCTGGTTTTTCATCTAATAAATCAGCTGTTGGCATTTTTAAGTAAAGTCGCTCGTCTGCACCTAACTCTTGTAATAATGCACGTCCTTGGCGCTTCGTTAATCCCGTTAATGGTAATAAATCTGCACCACCATCTCCGAATTTTGTAAAGAACCCTGTTACAGCTTCTGCAGCGTGATCTGTTCCGATAACAAGTAGCCCTTTTTGTCCACCAATTGCATATTGAGTAACCATACGGATACGTGCTTTCACGTTACCTTTATTGAAATCTGTTAATGATTCACCCAATAAGTTTTCATATTGATTTGAAAAAGCATCAACAGTTGAAGCAATATCAAATGCAACAGATTGATCTGCTTGAATGAATTGTAATGCTAATTGTGCATCATCTTCATCTTTTTGTACTTTATAAGGAAGACGCACGGCGATAAACGTTGCATTACCACCTTCGTTACGAATTTCTTCAACTGCAAGTTGTGCTAAGCGTCCTGCTAATGTAGAGTCTTGTCCGCCGCTAATACCAAGTACAAATCCTTTTGCACCTGTTTTTTTTACATAATCCTTTAAGAAATCAACTCGTTTACGAATTTCAACTTTTGGATCAATTACAGGCTGAACATGTAATGCTTTCATAATCTGTTCTTGTAATGTCATTATGTTTCCTCCTATTCATATTAAAGCGGTAATTAAGTTTATATGTATAATGGTACATACTTCTATCCTTTATTATTTCGCAAAATTAACGAATATACAATAGGATGTGTGTATGAATATGAATATGAATGTAGTCATTATAAATAAAGTACTACGTATAAGCAATTTTTTTAAACCTTTCAAAAATGTAAGGTTTTTGTCATTTGAATCGATGGAAGGTATTTCCGCACTTTACTAATATAAAAACATAGATAGTAGAAGGGCGGAGAAGTAATATGAACATTAGAGAACTAGCATATCGGAATGTAACCCGAAATAGACGGACATACTCAGCCTATTTTTTGAGTAGTGCATTTGCAATTATGGCCTTTTTTGTGTATTCATTTTTTGCGTTTCATCCGGCATTAAGTGCAGGAGAATTAGGTCAGTACGTATTCGTAAGTATGTCTTTTGCACAGTCTATTATTTACTTATTTACATTCTTCTTTATTTTATATTCGATGGGAATGTTTTTAAAAACGAGAAAGCGTGAACTAGGGATTTTAATGATGTTAGGTATGACGAAATATCAATTAAAGCGTCTAATCTTTTTTGAAAATATTATGATTGGAATAGGGGCAATTATTTTTGGTATTCTTTCAGGTATGTTATTTTCAGGGGTATTACTATTTGTCGCTCCGATGATATTGAAACTAGATATCTCCTTATCCTATTACATACCGATGAAAGCAATTGTTGTAACGAGTATTATGTTTTTTATTTTATTTATGATCATATCATTGTTTAGTGCAGGAATGATTCGTAAAAATAAGATTATGAAGTTGTTTAGAGGATCGGCAGAGGCGAAACCTGAACCGAAAGCATCAATCATTTCTTCCATATTAGCAGTAGTATTGCTTAGTGCTGGCTATGTAGGAGCTCTTCTATCACATGGAGCAATGGTATTTATTATGATGATTCCTGTTACAACGGTAGTTATTATTGGGACGTATTTGTTGTACAAGCAGCTGAGTGTCTTTATTATTCGATTATGTAAAAAAAGTAAACGTTTTTATTGGACACAGACTAATATTATTACGTTATCAGATTTAGCGTATCGCATGAGAGATAACGCAAGAATGTTCTTTATTGTAACCATTATTTCTACTGTAGCATTTTCCGCAATAGGGACATTAGTTGGCTTCGCATCCATGACGAAAGGGATAATGGAGAGACCGATTTCGTTTCATTACCATTCTAAGCAAGGGAATAGTAACGAATCACAGCATATACAAATGATTGACAAAGGATTAAAGAAACATAGTATAGCAGCTTCAAAAACTAATATTTCGACAAAGAAAACGGAGGAACAGTCGTTAAGAAGCGCCATTTTTATAAAAGAATCAGACTATAAGAAATATGCAAAGTTAACAGGAGAACCATTTAATACTGTAGCAAATAAAGAAGTTGTATTTTTGTCAGCTAATATACCAGGGCCAACGATGAAAGAAAGAAAAGAAATTACTTTACCTAATATGAATGAAAATTTAAAAGTGAAAAAAGTTACTTCATCTTCATTGGGGAAAATATTAAGAGGAAATGTTTATGTAATCTCTAATAATCAATATGATTCATTACAAGATGGGTTTATAGAGACAAAAGATTATATGTATAAAACTGAAAGAACGAAAGATGAGATTGAAATTGGTAAAGAGCTTACGCATCAAATTAAACCGTATCAAGAATATTCAACGTTTAGTGCGGAAGAGTACGAGCAAAACCAAAGTTTACAAATTGCAGGACCGATTTTATTTGTAGGTTTCTTTATTGGTATAGTATTTTTCGTTTGCGCAGGAAGTTTCCTTTACTTCCGTTTATTCTCCGATTTGGAGGATGATGTTCGTTTGTTCGAAATGATTCGTAAAGTTGGATTGACAAGTAGGGAATTATCGAAGGTAGTTACAATTCGATTGGCGCTTTTATTCTTCGTTCCAATTGGTGTTGCAACATTACATGGAGCAGTAGCCTTAACGGCGTTAGGGCAAATGTTTGAGTACTCATTGTTTAAAGAAAATACAGTTGTATTAAGTATTTTCATAGTTATTCAAGTTGTATACTTCTTACTTATAAGATCCCGTTATGTAAAACAATTGAAAGAGAGATTACGTATGCATTAAATGTGTTTTTTTAACTCGAGTACAAAATTTTCTAAAAAGAGGCAAGTATTGTCAAAAAGTGATAAAATGGAAAAAGCGAGGTGAAAAAATTAATAGAGAGTAAGGGGGGAGAAATATGAAAGCAACAGGAGTTATTCGAAAAGTAGACGAATTAGGACGAATTGTTATCCCTAAAGAATTACGCGATGTATTGGGAATACAAATCAAATCACCGCTTGAAATTTTTGTAGAAGCAGATAAAATCATTTTACAAAAATATCAACCTTACAATGCTTGCCAAATCACAGGTGATGTTTCAGGGCAGAATATTACATTAGCAAATGGAAATATTACAGTTGGCATAGAGGGAGCGGAATATTTAGTAAAAGAAATAGAAAAGTTTTTAAACAAGAGTGAGGTTTAGTCTTAATTTATATTATTTTTCAAATACATATCATTCTTTTAAAAGACTGTAAGAGGACCATTAATTGGTCCTCTTATTTTGGTTATTAGTTGAACGACTCGGGTTGTTACTTCCTACAAATCATAGGGAAAATAAAGAAGTATTATAGAGGTAGTAAATGATGTTGAGAAATATTTGAAAAGAAGGAAAACAAAAAGAATAAAACGAATGTTACATTTACACGTATTCAAAAGTGGTCTGAAATGAAAATAATACATTTTCAGGAGGGATTACGATGAGTAGTACAGTGAATAAACAAAAAGGTATACAATTGATTCCGTTTACCGTAAATAAGGTGGTAGAACAAGTAAATGAAATTCCACCAGGTGTACAACTGATTCACGCTCCGCAAGTATGGGAAAAGAGTGTGAAGGGGCAAGATGTAGTCGTTGCCGTATTAGATACAGGGTGTGATACTAATCATATAGATTTAAAAGATCGTATTATCGGCGGAAGAAATTTCACAAAAGATTATGAAGCTGATCCAAATGTGTATCTTGATAATAACGGACATGGTACTCATGTTGCGGGAACGATTGCCGCGACTGAAAATGGTGTCGGTGTATTAGGAGTTGCACCACTTGCTAAAATGTTAGTATTAAAAGTTTTAGCGGGAGATGGTTCTGGAAGTTATGAGCAAATTATTGAGGCAATTCATTATGCTGTAAATTGGAGAGGGCCGAATCAAGAGAAAGTGAGAATTATTTCAATGTCACTTGGTGGTCCGCAAGATGTTCCAGAATTACATGAAGCAATTCAAAATGCGGTAAAGCAGGATGTTCTCGTTGTATGTGCTGCTGGAAATAATGGAGATTGCGATGATGAAACAGAGGAACTAGACTTTCCGGGTGCGTACTCCGAGGTAATTGAAGTTGGTGCCGTTAATTTAGAGCGGAAGATTGCATGTTTTAGTAATTCAAATCAAGAAATTGATCTAGTAGCGCCAGGTGATGAAATATTATCTACGTATCCAGAAGGAAAATATGCTGTGCTAAGTGGAACTTCCATGGCGACGCCGCATGTTGCTGGAGCGCTCGCCTTGCTCATTAAACAGTGTGAGAAAGAATACGGTCGAAAGTTATCGGAGCCGGAAATATATGCACAACTCATTAAAAGAACTGTACCTTTAGGGTACGAACGTACATCTGAAGGGAATGGATTAATAGATTTATTAAAAGAATAGCCATATTAAAAAAACATCTCATATGAATATGAGATGTTTTTTTAATATGGCTCTGTCGCATGTAATACAACTTGTAATAAACCTGGGAATCTAGCATTTAAATCTTCTTCACGAATTGAAATGAAACGTTGTGTTCCTTCAAGGCGCGTGTACATAACACCTGACTCACGTAAAACTTTGAAATGGTGAGATAAAGTTGATTTTGCAACAGGGATGTTTAAAGCACCACAAGATTGTTCATTTTTCTCTAGTAACATATTTACAATTTGTAAACGAATTTGATCGCTAAGTGCATATAAGACAGAAGAAAATTGAATTTCTTCTCGATTTGGATGATAGAGTGTACGCATATTTCACCTACTTGTATAAGTTAAGATATTTGCACTATAACATATAAAGTGGTATATTTCTATTGTTCGAATATATTCGAACAATAGAAATATAGGGGGAGAAAAAATGAAGTATATAAAATTGCAAAAGGCAGGATTAAATATTTCAAAGTTGGGTTTAGGTACAAATGCAGTAGGGGGACATAATTTATATGCTGATGTGAATGAAGAAGAAGGAAAGCGATTAGTAGAAGAAGCTATTCAGCAAGGGATTACATTTTTTGATACAGCAGATTCATATGGTTTCGGTAGATCGGAGGAATTAGTAGGAGAAGTATTAAAGGGAAAACGTCATGAGTTTATACTTGCTACAAAAGGTGGAATTCAACCGTTGTTAAATGGAGAAACTTATATTAACAATGAACCAAGTTATTTAAGGAATGCTGTGGAAAATAGCTTAAGAAGATTACAGACTGAATATATTGATTTATATTATTTACACTTTACAAATCCTGAAACAAGTTACATAGATTCAATCGGAGAGCTTACTCATTTAAAAGAAGAAGGGAAAATTCGTTCAATTGGAATATCGAACGTAAACATAGAACAATTAAAAGAGGCGAATCAACATGGTCATATAGATGTTGTACAATCTCCATACAATATGTTAGAACGTACAGCTGAGGAAGAACTGTTGCCGTATTGTATAGAAGCGGGTATTTCATTTATTCCATATGGGCCTCTTGCTTTTGGAATATTAGGCGGAAAATATACAGAAGATTTTAAATTAAATGAAGTCGATTGGCGTCAAAATGTAAATCTATTTGAAGAAAATACATATAAGAGTAATTTTAAGAAAGTGAATAAGTTAAAAGGGCTAGCTAAAGAAAATGATATTGAAGTGTCTCATTTAGCGTTAGCATGGTTATTAAATAAAGAAGGGATTGATACTGTTATACCTGGTGGAAAGCGGGCAGAGCAGGTAAGAGAAAGTGTGAAAGCGGTAGATGTTGCATTGAATGAAAGAGTCATGAAAGAAATCCAATCTATTTTAGAAGATTAGTTAAACAGAGGGAGAGTACCCTCTGTTTATATAAGGAGAAGGTCTAAATGAACAGAGTACTAGCTGTATTTTTTATGATAATGTTTATGATCGGTACAGATACTTTCTTAATTTCACCACTGTTGCCGACATTGCAACAGGTGTATCATGTTTCAACTGAGTTGTCAGGATGGATGGTGAGTTCGTATGCTTTAGGGTATGCTGGATTTGCGCTTGTGGCTGGTCCTATATCAGATGGATTAAACAGAAAAAAAGTAATGGTACTAGGTATGAGTTTTTTTGCAATAAGTACGTTTTTTTGTGGAATTGCACCGAGTTTTTTATGGATGCTAACATTTAGATTTTTAGCAGGTGTAAGTGCAGCTTTTGTATCTCCACAAGTGTGGGCATCTATTCCGCTTCTTATAGAGAAGAAGCAAATTGTGAAAGCAATTGGTGTTGCAACAGCAGGGTTATCAATCTCTCAAATTTTAGGGCTGCCACTGGGAGCTTATTTAGCAACGATACATTATACAATTCCATTCTATTTCATTGGTATATTATCAGCACTACTTGTCATTCTTATTTATGTTGTATTACCAGAAATACAGTCGGTTCATATAGGTGGAAATAAAAAAGCGATTTTACAGCGTTATAAACAATTACTTACAGATTCAAAGGTTTCACTTTCTTATTTTGCATACTTTGTTTTTCAAACCGGAAATTTTGCTGCATTTTCATTTTTTGGTGTATGGCTTTCCATTCAATTTGGCTTACAAGTTCATGAAGTAGGTACAGCTATGCTCGTATTAGGATTAGGAAATTTAATTGGTAATATTTTTGGTCCTAGAATCGTAAATAAAATTGGTTATAACCTTTCTTTCTATGGTGGAATTATATTTACAGCAGTGCTATATGTATTACTTCCTCATGTAAAGAACATTGTATTGGTGGAGTTATTGTTCTTTGCTTTATTTTTTGTGACAGGAATTTTGTTTGTATTAATGATGAGGCACTTACAAAACATGTCTAGTGTAGCAAGAGGAACAGGAGCGGCGCTTGCAAATGCTTCTATGTACATTGGTCAAATGATTGGTGCGGCAATAGCTGGAATGTTATTTGCAATATCTCACAATTTTATACTTATAGGTAGTTTTACTGCGTTACTATATATAGGAGCTTTATTTTTGTTTAGAAAAAGTGAAAAAATTACTGAAAATAGTGAAACAGGAATTGCATCATAAAGCTTGTATAAATATTTCGCAAATCAGAATTAATAAGAGTGTGAATACATGAATGTGCTTTTAATTAAAGTGGTTACTAAAAGTATAGAGATAGTAGAAGAAATGTATTGTAACAAAGTTATGAGGAATCAAAAAATAAAAATCCCTATAAAGATAGGGATTTATATATCGGCATATAGTTCCTTGGAAAAGGATATACTTAGTTTAGCATATCGGACTACTTATATTTGTGAAATAGATGTGAAAGTAATGTGAAAAATGCCGAAGGAAAAAACTATTTAAATAGAGGGCAATTTAGATGGGGATATGGATTTTACATAAATGTTGTGTTATATTTCTACTTATCTGTTAATAATTACATATTTTAATTTTATTGGGGATAAAAGGGAGAGGTTTAAATGCAATGGTATTTGAAAGCTCTAAAGAATTATGGGAATTTTAGTGGTAGAGCTACGCGAAAAGAGTACTGGATTTTTAGTTTATCCAATATCGTAATTTTTTGGCTACTGTTATTTTTATCATCATTTTCAGAGGTGTTAGTTGCTATTATTGCGTTGCTATTTATGTTAGTAATGATTATACCAAGTTTTTCGGTTGGTGCACGACGATTACATGATATTGGGAAAACGGGATGGTGGCAACTATTAAATTTTGTACCGTTTGGTAGCATTGTTTTACTTGTATTTTTTATCATTGAAAGTGAAGAAAATGACAATCAATACGGACCAAATCCGCATTCAGATTTAAAAGAAGCGATTTAATAAACTTATTTAGTTTGTAGCATTACTAGTTCAATTATTTTATCTATTATTAAAATGGTTTGCGTGGGCTAATATTATTAGGTTGATCTTTAGGTCTAGATGACTTTTGAAACTGTAAAAATGGAAAGATAAAGGCAGAGAGAATATAGCATGGAAAGAAAAAAATTCTAAATAAAAAGCACTGTTTTAGCTAATGTAGCTAAAACAGTGCTTTTCTCTTTGATTGAACAGTTGCAGCATTTTCATCATGTATACCTGCATCTTTAATAATTCGTTGTTTTGCTTTATTTAATAGATGGTTTACTGCTTCGCCAAAATAGTTAGCTTCGCTTTTTGTGCGGGCTTCTCGTAAACATTTATAGTTTTCTAGCAGTTCCTCTTTTTCGGAGTTTGTTAAGAAATCTTCTATTTTCTTTTTTGTCATACGAAACACCCTTTCTCCTGACAAACGACGCAATAGAAAATATTTATTTCTCATTATAACAATAATTTTAAAAGAAAGTATACACTAACGTCGCAATAATTTGTCAATTTCTTGAATCTTCTCATCAGCTTTCCCAATTTGCGTATTTTTAGCCTGTTCGCCACCAAGAGCTTGATGTAGTAAAAAAGTTTGACCGGAAATAGCAGTTACAATGGATACTTTTATAATTTCTTTTATTGCGGTGACATCGAATAAAACGAGCCCAAGAAGTGCGGCTAGGCTACCAGTAAAAATATCAGTTAAAAATCCAAAATGAAAAAATGTTTTCAAACGGCGTGGAAGCAATAACTTACCTTGGTTATTGATTAGATGGGAAACGAAGCCGGTAATGCCACCAACGAGAACAGCGGTTAGCCATTGATACATTTCCATCGAATCCACTCCTTTTAGTGAATAAGATTCGATTATTTCATATTGATTCCTTTTAATATTTCATATAAGCATATTGAGAAAGTTTGTTTGGGTATATTTTGTATTCAAATTAATTATAACAGAAAATTTAGATAGATTTCAGTCTATTATATGAATCATTTTTACAATAATATGAATGCAGAAAGGGGTGCGTGATATGAATATAGATTATCGAATAAGAAGTGTAGATGGTTATACAAAAAAATAGGGGAATTAGTAAGCCTGCTTGAGCATACGAGAGCTGTAACATTAGGCGAAGTAAAAAATTTATCAGTTGAGCAATTAGATTTAATTATGCAAAGCAGCGGAAATTCAATTGGCGCCTTATTAAAGCATATAGCAGCTATTGAAAAAGTTCATCAGCTTATTTCATTTCAAGATCGTGACTTTACAAAAGAAGAATTAGAAATATGGGAAGATGCACTGTATTTAGGGGAAGCGGGTAGAGCAATCCGTGGTCATGAAATAAAGTATTATGTACAACTTCTACAAAGTGTTCGAGAAGAATCTCTGAAGTATTTAAGTGAACAAGGTGATGAGTGGCTCATGTCAGAAAGAAAGTGGCCTAACGGTGTAGCATATAACCAGCACTATCTATGGTTTCATGTGCTAGAAGATGAAATTAGTCATCGAGGACAAATTAGAATGCTCAAAAACAAGTTATTTGAAAATTACGTAAAATAATGTAGCTTTTTATAGGAGAATTCCATATAATGAGAATAATTAAAATAAGAACGGGGTGATGTATTATGGCGAAAATAACTTATATGAATAATCAACCAAATACAAAGGTGGATGGAAAGGGCGATATTATATAAGGTAATTCGCAATCCTTCCACTTAGTACAAACTAGGGAGGATATTTATTTGAATCAAAATATTTTAGAATCTTTCGGCTGGGATTCATTTTTTGAAGAACAAGTTACAGAGAAAAATTATGAAGTAGGTCGTATTTTACTTGAGCATAAGCATATATATCGCATTATTTGTAATGATGGTGAATATATGGCAGAACTGTCTGGGAAGTTTCGGCATGAAGCGATTACGAAAGGCGATTATCCAGCAGTTGGTGATTGGGTGTATATAAAGAAAATAGAAGATGAAAAGAAAGCGATTATTCATCGTATTTTCCAGCGAAGAAGCTCTTTCTCAAGACAAGAGGCTGGAACAAGAACAGAAGAACAGATTATAGCAGCAAATGTAGATTATTTATTTTTAGTGAATGCACTTAATCATGATTTTAATGTTAGAAGGATGGAACGTTATTTATTATTAGCGTATGAAAGCGGCGCTATGCCAGTTATTGTTTTAACAAAGAGTAGTATATGTAATGATGTGGAAGAGAAAATTGTAGAAACGGAAGCTATAGCAATTGGTGTTCCTATTTTCGTTGTTGATAGTTTAGAGCATACAGGTATAGATTCGTTGAAACAATTCGTTTCTTCAGGGAAAACAATTGCTTTAGTTGGATCATCAGGGGTAGGAAAGTCAACTTTGTTAAATGCTCTAATAGGAATTGATGTAGCAAAAACGGGAGATATACGTGAAGAGGATAGTAGGGGGAGGCATACGACAACGCATCGAGAATTATTCCAATTGCCTAGTGGCGCTCTCGTGATTGATACGCCTGGCATGAGGGAATTGCAACTTTGGGAAGGCAGCGAAGCGATTCAAACAGCATTCTCTGATATTGAAGAACTTGCGACAACATGTCGTTTCCGTGATTGTAAGCATGAGAATGAACCAGGATGCGCGGTGTATAGTGCAATTGAAAACGGACTTATTACGATAGATCGTTTGAAAAGCTATAAAAAATTACAAAGAGAACTGGCGTATTTTATGAGGAAACAAGATGCAATCCTTGCCAGAGCAGAGCGTGATAAATGGAAGAAAATTTCTAAACAACATAAAAAAATGTAAAAACCAAAGGGGCCCCTTTGGTTTTTTCTATTTGTAAATTTTATAATAATATTATTCATATATATAGACAAAGGGAAATTAATTGTTTAAACTTTACAAAGTATTCACCATAATAGGTTATGAAAATAATAATTAAGGAATGGGAAATATTTATAATTAACTCAATTTAACTTTTAAATTTGAAAATTAGGAGGTTCATAATGGGTAAACTATTAAATTTGTTTCGTGATATGAAAGTAGCAAAAAAGCTATTAATTTCATTCTTTGTAATTTTAATTGCAGCCGTTTCTATAATCGGGGGCATGTCTTATCAAACTGCTAAAAAGAATTTTGAATCACAAATTACGAGTAGTGCTAACGATAATATAAAAATATTAGATAATTTAATCAATCAAATGATTGAAGCAAAATTTAACGATGTGAATAACTTTGCACGAGTAATTCAAGGGAATATGTATCAAGGGGATAATCAGGATGAGCTAAGAAAGACATTATCTCAGTATATCAATTTAAATATAGATGTTGAACAAGTGTATGTTGCCGGTAATGATAAGAAATTTGTACAGGAACCAAATATACAAATGGCAGCAGATTATGATCCAACAACACGACCTTGGTATAAAGATGCAGTGGCAAAACAAGGTGGTATTGTTGTTAGCGAGCCATATAAGGCAAAAGGAAATGGACATATTGTCGTAACGATTGCAAAACAAACAGAAGATAAAAATGGGGTTGTTGCGCTAGATTTAAGTTTAGACAATTTATTAAAAACAACAAAGTTAATCAATATTGGTAAAAAAGGATATGCCTTCATTTTAGATGGAAAGCAAAAAATCATTGCTCATCCACAAGAAAAATCAGGGGATAAAGCAGCTGATTCTTGGGCAAAGAAAATTTATGAAGATAATCATGGTGCTTTTACATATTCTTATGGTGGTAGTGAAAAGAATATGGTATTTGCTACAAACGTAAAAACAGGTTGGAAAATTGGTGGGACGATGTACGCAACTGAAGTAATTGAAGCTGCTCAACCTGTATTTTATAATATGTTAATTGTTATGCTTATTTCGTTAGTAGTAGGTGGAGTACTTATTTATTTTGTGACACTTTCAATTACGAAGCCTTTAAAGAGACTAGTTATCACTTCTAAAGAAATAAGTGAAGGGGATTTAACGCAAACAATTGAAATTCATTCTAATGATGAAATTGGTCAACTTGCGAAAGGTTTTAACGAGATGACAAATTCATTACGGACGTTAATTGGAAGGATTAACACTTCGGCAGGACATGTTGCAGCAGCATCAGAAGAACTAACTGCAAGTGTAAGACAAGCGAGTGAAGCAACTGAGCAAATTACAACAGCAATGGATGAAATATCAAGTGGGGCAACGACGCAAACAACAAGTGTAGAAAATGGTGCTATGTTACTGTTTGATGTAACGGAAGGAATTCAGCATGTAGCAAATAGTTCATCATCTATTAATATCGCTTCTGCTCATACTCGTGAAAAAGCAGAAGATGGTGGGAAACTAGTAGGAAGAACAGTAAACCAGATGCAGTCTATTGCAGAATCGGTTTCACAATCAGATGCTGTTATACAGTTATTAAATAATAAATCAAAACAAATTGGTGATATATTGGAAGTAATTCAAAACATTGCAGATCAAACAAATCTTCTAGCTTTAAATGCGGCAATTGAAGCGGCAAGAGCTGGTGAACATGGAAGAGGTTTTGCAATTGTTGCAGATGAAGTACGTAAATTGGCAGAGCAGTCTAGCATATCTTCCAGTGAAATTAGTAAATTAATAGGCGAAATACAAGACGATATGGGTAAGACAGTCAAATCAATGAATCATGTAAATGAAGAAGTTCAATCTGGACTTGTTATTGCAAATGAAACGAAGCAAAATTTTGCTGAAATTTTACAATCTACAAATGAAATAGCTAATCAAATTAAGACGATGGTTGAAACGGCTAATGGAATGTCAAAAGGGGCAAATGAAGTATCTATTTCAGTAGGACAAATTGCAATGACAGCACAAAATAATGCGACAAGCACACAAAATGTTGCGGCTTCAGCTGAAGAACAGCTAGCTTCGATGGAGGAAATTGGATCAGCGGCGGGTACGCTATCTCAAATGGCTGAAGAATTGCAAGTATTAATTGAGAGATTTAAAGTTTAATAGAGAACAGACTCCCCCTAGTAGCATTATGACACTAGAGGGTAGTCTGTTTTATTATGTAAAATCAAATGGAGATGTAAACTTCCTTTATGACGTTTAAAATGGTATTTTGCATAATATTTGTCGAAAAATAGAGGTGTTTGTTAGCTTTGTGTATAATTATTAACCTATAGAATACAAATAAAAGGAGAGTATTATGGGAGTGTATTGGGGGACAAAAAGACATTCTTGGCTTAGTTACGTCTCATTTTGGCTAAGTATTTCATTTTTTATTGTTTTTCTAATTGAAGTGTTTATATTAAAAACACTTTCGAATAGCTCGGTGCAAATTGTTAAATATTTTTATTTTATACTTGTACCAGTAAATATTTTTCTTAGTTTAAAGTTACTATTTAAGAAGAATGAAAAGAAAGCGTTACCTATTTTTAGTTTCATTGTCTCATTATTATTTGCAATTTTAATAATCGTATTAGTTTTAGCAGCTATAGGGAAGTTCTTTTAAGGGGAGTGGTATAAGTCACTCTCCTTTTTTATTTGTGGTAGTCTTACTATATGTAAAAGTGTGAATGCTGTGAGCTAATAAAAGCGGAGAGTAGACAATATTTGCATGGATTAAAGTCTGTCGTTATTTGAACTTGTAAGAGTGTATGGAGTAATGAGGTAATATACATAATAATGGAGATAGAATTAGTTATTTTATAAGTGTGTATGAAGCAAATGAATACGGTAAGAACGGTGATATATGGTACAATAGCTATGGATAGTGATAGAGATAAAGGGTATATAAAATACTCATCGTTTTTTAGTAAGAGAGGGGTTATCTTATGCTATACGAGGATTTGGAGACATTATTTCAAACAGCTCCGAAAGAAGATAGAGGCGGATGGAAATATATAATCCAAGAACAAAATGATACATTTAAAATTGGTGATGAAATACTGAAAAATCAAATGAGTGTCGAATTGTATTTTAATGAATACGATGAGGTGAAAATCACTTTATATAAAGATGGAATTCCCATTACGACTATGCAAAAAATTACGATTTCAAAAGTTGAATTAGACGAAGATGAAGAAGGTATTCAATTTGTTTTAGAACGCATGCCTAGTCGAATGATTCGGTTGCAGTTAAAGCCGTATTTAGCATTAGAAATGGGACCGTACTGGGAAGTATGTGATGATTGTGAATGAACATAAAAAAGCATCCAATAACATGGATGCTTTTTTATGTTTTTTGAAGTTGTTTAAACGCAATGATTGGAAGTATAACAATACTTACCCATCCGATGATAGGATATAGAATGTGAAGTAAGTCACTGTAACCGATGTAACTAAAGCAATAACTAATTAGTAAAATGAAGAAAATAATATTGTGATTTTTCCACCCAGTAATAGATTGCATCTGTTTTGTCATTCCGAACACATTACCAACTAAAGTTGTGAAAACTTCACCGAAAATAATGAGAACGAAGAAGAAGTGAAAAGTTGCATTAAATCTTCTTATGACTTCAGCCATTGGGATGTTATATTGATAAAATTGATCGACTGATAAGATTGCTAAATGGCTGCATAATAAAATTAAAGAAAGTCCAGCACCACCTAAAATCCCACCCCAAAAAATGGCTTTTCGATCCTTTACTTCACTGGCTAATGGGACGAGAACACTTTGGGCGAGAGAAAGGTTTAAGGCGACATATGTAATAGGGCTAGTAATCCATTTCATATTCCAGCTCTCTGCAGGAATAGTGTTATTAATAGGAGGTGTACCGTGAAAAAAGGTTGTAATAGCAAGTCCGATAATAAAAATCATCATAATAGGTACGACAAGTGTATTTACTTCAAAAACACCTTGTAACCCGCGGCTACTTATAATGAGACAAGCGATAACTGTAATGAGAATACCGAGTTGTCTTGGTAAGCGAAGTTGCTCTTCAAATACTGCACCAGCCCCTGATAACATAACGCTCGTTACGCCGAATAAAACGAGTAATAATAATGTGTTTACAACATTCCCAAATACATCCCCAAATAAATATTTGTTAAATTCTTGCGCTGAAAATGCCCCGATTTGTGATGAAAGTAACATCATCTTTGTGCCAAGCCAAATAAAAAAAAATCCACTTACACATATGCCAATTGTCCCGTATAATCCATTCACTGTGAAAAATTCAACAATTTCTCGTCCAGTAGCAAATCCAGCTCCAACGACAGTTCCGATATAAGTAGCAGCTACTTTCTTTGCTACTTGCCATTGTTGATTGTCCATGTTATCCCTCTTTCTACTATGATGAGCTTGATGTACTATTATGCATATGTATGAGCTTGGACAATTAGACGTATGAAGTGGTTGAAAAAATACATGAATTAAATGATATTAGGGAAGCATTAAAGGTGTTAAAACTTTGTTACATATAAGCCAATTGTTCGAAAGGAAAGGGAATGTATGGTAAAATGTAATTAAGTTATTAAAAGATAAACATTACAAAATGATAAGAGGAGTGATTGTATGAGTACGAAAACAAATGTTGTTGAAGTATTAAACAAGCAGGTAGCAAACTGGAATGTGTTATATGTTAAATTACATAATTATCACTGGTATGTGACAGGGCCACACTTCTTTACATTACATGAGAAATTTGAAGAGTTTTATAATGAGGCTGGAACGTATATTGATGAGTTAGCAGAACGTATTTTAGCTTTAGAAGGTAAACCATTAGCGACAATGAAAGAATATCTCGCAACATCTAGTGTCAGTGAAGGGACAAGCAAAGAATCTGCAGAAGAAATGGTGCAAACATTAGTGAATGATTATTCTGCACTTATTCAAGAATTAAAAGAAGGTATGGAAGTTGCGGGTGAAGCTGGCGATGAAACATCAGCTGACATGCTGTTAGCAATTCATACAACATTAGAACAGCATGTATGGATGCTAAGTGCATTCTTAAAATAACGATAAATATATAGAAACCCATTGAAAAATTATTTCAATGGGTTTTTTTATGATTTTTCAGTTTTCTTTTATGCTATAATATAGTAAAAAGGAGGCGATGCGATGTTTCGCTTTTTCAGAACTGGAAAAGAAGAGCGGGAAATTACGAAAGATGAATTAGAACAAGCGATGGCTCAGTTTTTAGAAACGAATGCTAATATCGTTTATACAGTATTAGTAAATGATGATTATACAGTAAATTATGATTTGTTAAAACCATATTTACCTGCATTTCCAACAAATGTTTTTCTCATAACGAAGGAAACGCTTGAGGTATTTGAACATACAGCAGAAAATTTAAACCTAGTGAAAGAAATTGATGTCGTACAAAAAGCAGTAGATCAATACGTAACAGAAAAAGAAATGTTCCCAATTGTTGAAGGTAGCGAAGATCGCCTCATATGTGGAATGAAATTAGGACCTTACTTAAATCGTAGCTTAAAAAGAGACTTATATATTTCAGAAAAACATTATTTAGTTTCAAGTAAACCAGATAGAAAAAAACAAAAGAGTGGGTAGACGTAATGAAAACAACAATACATATATTGTTGTCTTTTTTTGTTTGTTAAAATATTGATTTTTCAGTCTATTCTTATTTATACTAAATGTATTGGACAGGGAAGAGCAACTATTAAGCATCATTTTGAGAATAAGGTATTGTTAGCGTGGGTTATACAAAGTGGTATAAAGATTCGCAAAATAAATATTATAAAAAGTTGCGGGGGAATTGGTACATGAAAAATAGTATGACTTACATTCAATTATTAAATGAAACGTTACGTTGTTATGCAAATAAAGGAAGTTTTGAAGCGTACAATTATATAATGGAAAACGCTACAGGTGTAATAGGGAATGAGGCGCAAATATATAATTTTAAGTATGCACTCGCAAGTGCATCGGGACTTGAAAAAGAAGCATTACATTTAATGAGAGAGGCCATTATAGAAAAGGGATTCTGGTATGGAAATGAGTATTTAATTTCCGATGAAGATTTAAAATCACTACATAAATTTGAAGAATTTCATACAATGGTGCAATTATGTAAAGAAAGAGAAGAATTAGCACATAAAAAGGAAAGACCAGATGTGAAATATATATACAGTAAGAAAGAGGGAAATCTACTACTTACATTGCATGGTAACCAAGAAAATATACAAATAGTAGAACCATATTGGAAATCTGTTTTGATACAAGATTATATGTTAGCTTTACCACAGTCTTCACAAATTGAGTTTTCAGATGGATTTGTTTGGGAGGACATAGAGAGAGGGAAAGAGGAATTAAAAGAGCATTACAATAAGTTTATAGAAAATCATACAGTAGAAAGTGTAATCATTGGTGGTTTTTCTGCAGGGGCGAGAGTAGCTTTATATACGATTTTACAACAAGATATAAATGTAGATGGTTTTGTTTTTATGGCACCATGGCTTCCCGAGATTGAAGAATGGGATGAGTTGCTAAGAGTGCTGAAGGATAAACATATAAAAGGATATATAGTATGCGGGAATCAAGATGAAGATTGTTTCGAATCCACGCAGCAATTTGTACAACTATTAAGAGAGAAAAATATAGAACATAAGTATAAAGTTGTGCCTGACTTAGATCATGATTATCCTATTAACTTTGAAGAGCTATTAAAAGAAACTATTGAATATATAGGAAATGAAAACAATAAGTAGTAAGAAAAAGAGATGCATCACATTAATCTGTACCCTTTGTAAAGGACATTTTGAAAAAAGTTAGGCAACATCAAGAAGATGGTTTCTGTATCCAACAGGAGTCATCTTTTTTAAATTCCATTGATATCTATAATGATTATAATACGTCATATATTTCTTAATCTCTTGTTTCAATTCATTAAAGGACACGCAAGGTTTTATATGAGCTTCATCTTTCAGATGACCAAAAAATGATTCTTGTGGGGCGTTATCCCAGCAGTTTCCTCTTCTTGACATGGATTGTCCTAGGTTTAGCTTTTTAACTAGCTTTTGATAGGTAGGGCTTGTGTAGTGGGATCCTTGATCTGAATGAATATAAGCACCTTCAGTCAATCGAATCCGCGGATTCCTTTTTAGTTTATGGAGAGTTGTCGTTACGAGCTCTAATGTCATCTGTTCTGAAACATGGTAAGCTAAAATTTCATTAGTTGAGCCGTCTAAAATTGTAGATAAATAGGCCCTTTGATTCTTACCGTAAACTAAATAGGTGATATCTGTAAGAAGTGTTTTCCCTGGGGTATTTTGTTTAAATTCCCGATTTAATTGATTTGGTACTATTCGATGTTCTTTTGTAGCTTTAAGCATTCTTTTATAAGGATTCGCTTTGCGAACCGGACAGATAATCTCGTATTTCTTCATAATTCTACGGATACGCTTTAAATTGTAGACAACTTGAAACTGACCCGCCAATGTCATCTTTATCTGACGAGCCCCTTTGTTTCTATTTCTAAATCGAAGTGCTTTTAATATGGTTTCCTTCAAGATTTCATCTCGATCACTCTTTTGTTTCCGTTGTTCTTGAGATGAAACTGAAAAGTAATTATAGTATCCCGAACGGGATACACCAGCTACTTTACACAAATGACTGACCATATTCCTTAAGTTGTATTTCATGATGACAGAACGAATCAAGATGAATTTCTGACTAGGTGGTAGTGTTATTTCCTTCTCATCCTCCCTTCCATAAGTTTGATTTTTTTTAGCAATTCGTTTTCCGCCTTTAGTAAGTTTCGTTCGGCTTCTAAACGGGCATACTTTTCTTCTAACGTAAGCTCTCTCTCAAGAGTTCTTCCAGCGTTTTCGATACGTGTATCCCTTAAACCCAATACACCATTTTTTCTATAAGCAGCACGCCATCTACTTCCCGATGACATAACTCGTTTCATTCCAATCATATCTATATCAAAACCACATTCTTCAAAAATATTTCGAGGTAGCTTTCCTTTTTCATTTTCCTCAATAAAAATATGCTTAAATTCCTCTGTATAAGTGATACCTTTCTGACTTACAGATTTTACGTATAGGTTATTTGATAGAATTTGAATTTCTCTTTCTGTAAATAGTTTTTTTGTCATTTTCAACATTCTCCGATCCCAATTTTCCTTTTATTATACAAGAAATACCCTATAGAATAGACTTTTTTCAAGTGTCTATTCTATAGGGTACATTTTAAACGTGATGCATCTCTTTTTAGAATTATAAATTAAAAGCATTTGCTAGTAAGCGATAAGAATTTAATTTATGTTCAAATTGATGAGTAATCGTGACAATCATAAATTCGTCAGTATTGTATGCTTTGCTTAAGTTTATTATTTTTTCTTTTACAGAAGACGGATCACCAACAATCATACGTTGACGATTTTCTTTTATACGGAATAAATCATAAGCGCTGTATGAATAATTTTGAGCAGTTTCAATAGAAGGTGTACCAGTAGTTCGTTTTCCTTGCTCTAATAATAAGATTGATAGATCTAAACTAGAAGCAATTTTTTCCGCTTCTTCATTTGTTTCTCCGCATATAACAAAGATGGCAACGATTGAATTAGGCTTATCTCCTAAAAATGAAGGCTCATATTGTTCTTGGTAAGCCCTCATAACTTCAGGGCCTCCGAAGCCGTTAATAAATTGTGCAAATGCGAAAGAAGCTCCGTTGTTTGCAGCAATTTTAGCGCTCTCTCCGCTAGAACCGAGCATCCACATTTCAGGAGACGTTGGGATAACTGGAGTGGCTTTTAAGTTTGCATAGTGATGGTTTTCTGGTACTTGATCATGTAAGTACATTGCAACGTCTGCAATTTGTTCTGGATATTGATCAAGTGAGACCATTTTCCCTTCTTGAAGTGCGCGAGTTGCTATTGGCATACCACCAGGTGCTCTACCAACACCGAGATCGATGCGGTTCGGATACAATGCTTCTAGAACACGGAAATTCTCAGCAACTTTATATGGGCTATAATGCGGTAACATAACACCACCTGAACCGACTCTAATACGGTCCGTTTTTGCGGCAATATGAGAAATAAGAATTTCTGGACTTGAACCAGCTAAGCTTACGGAATTATGATGTTCGGATACCCAAAAATGTGTGAATCCGAGTTTTTCAACTTCTTGTGCAAGCGTAACTGTATGTGAAAAAGCTTGGGCTGCTGTGCTACCATCTGAAATAGGTGATTGGTCTAATACACTTAACTTGATCATAGAATATACCTCTCAATCTTAATGTACATCCTATTATATATTTACTTATGAAAAATGCGTAGTGAAATGCTCAAAATGAAAAGCGGATAATCTTATTTCCGCTTTTAACGAGAAAATCCGCGTTCATAATGATTCATTTCGACTAGATTTAAAATATATTCATAGTTGTCAATTTCATGCTTTAGTTGTTCACGTTCTTTTTCAGATAGTGTCATATTGCTAAGTTTTTTACATAAGTTTTGTTTCTTTAATTCTAAATGTTTTTTTGTAGCATCGTAGTCATAAGTATGTTTCATTTTTAACCACTCCTTCTTTGTAGTTGCTATATTATACGAAGTATAAAGAAAAGTGAGATCTGTCTCTTATGTACTTTTAGTGAATATTCAAATTGCAATGGTGTTATGTTTATGGGGATTTATGAATAAAATGCACTAAACCACTAACGTCCATTTGATGAAGTAAGGGGTGGAATTGTGCAGAAAGATATAATGTATAACACTGAAATGGATGAAGCGTTAAAAGTTATAGATAAAGGATTGAAGAAGACGATAAGCCCAAAACAGATTATTGTAGTGGGAGCTGGTATGGCTGGGTTAGTTTCAGCATCTTTATTAAAGGCTGCAGGACATGATGTGAAAATTTTTGAAGCAAATAACCGGGTAGGTGGCCGTATAGAAACAGTGAGAATGGAAGATACCGGATTATATTTAGATGTTGGAGCAATGAGAATTCCGTATTCGCATACATTAACGATGGCATATATAAGAAAATTTGGGCTACAGGTGAGTCCTTTTATTAATAGGAATGAGACGGATATTATATACGTAAATGGACGGAAAACGACGTTAAAACAATATGAAAAAGATCCAAGTATTCTAAGATATCCTGTGGAAATGAATGAAGTTGGAAAAACGTCAGAGGAATTATTATTGTTAGCGGTACAGCCCATTATAAATTTTATAAAAAAGAACCCAGAAAAAAATTGGGATATTGTTGTAAAGGATTTTGGGAGATACTCTACTGGACAATTTTTAAAGTATCATCCTTATCAGTATAATACTTACTTTTCGCCAGTAACAATTGAGATGATTGGTGTTTTATTAGATTTAGAAGGTTTTTTGGAACGGTCGTTTGTAGAGACTTTACGCTTTCTATACATTATGCAAGAGGAGAGCGGATTTTGTGAAATTGTGGGCGGGAATGATAGATTGCCAAAGTCATTTTTACCGCAATTAGAAGAGAATATTATATATAATCAAAAATTAATGAAGTTACATCAACACGATAATGGTGTGACAGCTTTCTATCGGAACGAGGAAACTTTTGAATATAGTAGTATTACAGGAGATTTAGTTATTGTTACCATTCCGTTTTCGACAATGCGTTTTGTAGAAGTAGATCCGTTTGATTCTATATCTCATGAAAAATGGAAAGCAATTCGTGAATTACATTATATGCCTGCGACGAAAATAGGAATTCAATTTAAAAGCCGATTTTGGGAAGAACAAGGACAATTAGGTGGCAGAATTATAACAGATTTGCCAATTCGTTATGCCTATTATCCAAATTATGGAATTGGGGAGAAAGGACCGGCTATGATGTTAGGTAGCTATACATGGTCTTATGACGCGTTGTTATGGGATGGTTTATCAAAAGGGGATCGTATTTATTACGCATTACACAACTTAGCAACAATATTAGGTGGTCAAGTGTATGATGAGTTCATATCTGGAATTTCAAAAAGCTGGACATTGGATCCGTATGCGCTTGGAGGATTTGCACTTTTTCAAGCAGGTCAAGAATCTGAGCTGCAACCAGCGATTGTCAAACCAGAGGGGAGAATATTCTTCGCTGGAGATCATACAACGCTATATCACGGATGGATTCAAGGTGCGATTGAATCTGGAATTCGTGTAGCGGTGGAAGTGAATGAGTAAAAGGTTTTCAATTCAGAAAATTCTTTACTATATAACTTCAGATGGATATTATTATATATAAAAGAAATATAGGGAGTGTTTACAGTGAATCCGTTATTATTCGATTTTCCTTCTGAATTTTATACTGACAGACTTTTTATTCGAATGCCGAAACCAGGAGATGGTAAAGTTGTATATGATGCAATTCAGGCTTCAATACAAGAACTAAAACCTTGGATGGTGTTTGCACAAAAAGAGCAAACAGAGCAAGAAGTAGAAGAAAGTATTAGAAAATCACATATTCAATTTTTGCAACGTGAGGATTTAAGATTACTAGTATTTTCGAAAGAAACAGGTGAATTTATTGCTTCAGCCGGATTACATCGTATTAATTGGGATATACCTCAATTTGAAATCGGATATTGGATTGATACAAGGTTTAGCGGAAAAGGCTATATGGTAGAGGCTGCGAAAGGTATAACGGATTACGCTTTTTCTGAATTAAAAGCAAATCGTGTAGAAATTCGTTGTGATTCTTTCAATAAGAAGAGTAGAGCGATACCTGAGAAATTAGGTTTTAAGTTAGAAGGTACGTTAGAAAGTGCGAGTGTTGCGGTAGATGGAAACGGATTAAGAGATATGTGTGTATTTGCCATGACTAGAAATACATATGAAAAAGAAGAGCTGTAAGAAAACAGCTCTTCTTTTTATGCATTATGGTACAGGATGTCCATTAGAGCTTTCGAAAATTGTAAACCATTGTTGACGGTCTAAGTTAACTTTTGTAGCAAGAGCGGCAGTTTTTACGCGATCTAATTTACCAGAGCCAACGATTGGTATCATATTAGCTGGATGAGCAAGTAACCAAGCATACATAACCGTATCTATACTAGAAACACCTAGCTCAGTAGCAACTTTTTGCACAGTTTCACGTACACGTACGGCGCGTTCTGATTGACCAGTAAAGATCTCCCCACCAGCAAGAGGTGACCAAATCATTGGATTGATTCGTTTTTCTTGGCATAAATCAATTGTCCCTTTTTCAAAATGCTCAAGCTGCAATGCAGAAACTTCAATCTGGTTCGTAATAAGCGGGAAATCTAAGTACGAACTTAACATATTAAATTGTGAAGGTAAGAAGTTAGATACACCGAAGTGACGAACTTTCCCTTCTTGTTTTAATTGTGAAAATGCTTTTGCCACTTCATTTGGATCCATAAAAGGATCGGGACGATGAATAAGTAATACGTCAATATAATCTGTATGTAAATTTTTAAGTGATGCTTCTACACTTTGCATAATATGCTCTGCACTAGTATTGTAGTGAGCAACATATCGCTCTGGAAATTTCGGTGATGGGGGAGCGATTCCACACTTTGTAATAATTTGCATGTTTTCTCGTAAGGAAGGCTTTAATTGTAAAGCTTCGCCAAATAACCCTTCACACGTATATGCGCCGTAAATATCAGCGTGATCAAAAGTAGTGATTCCCATATCCATACAATCTTCAATGAAAGAAAGTAATTCTTGTTTCGTCATATTCCATTCTGCTAAACGCCAAAATCCTTGAATAATACGAGAAAATTCTAGCGTTTCAGCCATTTGAACTCGATCCATTATAAGTACCCCCTTGATGAATAATAATGTTTTGAAAAGGCTTTCTTACTACATGTTATTATATAGTTAATTAGGTGTACAGACAATAAATATGTTTTGCTATAAAAACGATTTTTTCTATCATGCCTTTCGAGAGGACTCCCATCTCTAAACGTAAATGAAGGTGGTGAGGTGAATTGAAAGGAATATTTTATTTTTGAGAAAAAAACGGAAACGTATGTTCTTTTTTGCTATAATATCCTTAACAAGGAGGTGAATAAAATGGCAAAAGAAAATCCATCAAACTATAAAACTCTTCAAATCTGGATAAAAAAAGGGCATCGTATGTATTCTTATTTTCAAGAATGTTGTCATAACGCTAAGAATATGTACAACACCACAAACTTTTATATACGCCAGGTGTACACTGGATTAACACAAGAAAAAGAGTTGCAGCCTTTGCAAAAAGAAGTTCTGGATAATATTCATAAAAATATTGGGAAGATGAATGACACACAACGTCTTGTCTATCGGAAGAAATTGGAAAAAGAGAAAGTAAAGCCTAAAGAAGAACAGAAAGAGATTACATGTAATTTGTTTTCAGAACCTAATTTTGAAAAACCTTATGTAGATTACAACTTTCTAGATGCACTATTTAAGGCTATGATTCAAAATGATTATCGAGCTTTGCCTACGCAATGTAGCCAGTCCATCATGAAAGGTTTGTTCCAAAATTGGAAATCTTTTTTTGCTAGTTTAAAAGACTATAAAAAGAATCCAAACAAATATGATGGAATGCCTAGGATTCCAAAGTATATTCGTTCTTCTGAAAAAGAGATTCTGTATACAAACCAAGATTGCATCATTAAAAACGGTAGATTTTTAAAGTTTCCAAAGACGAAATTGCAATTAAATATTGGGAAACTAGGTTTCACTGAAGGTAAACTGAAACAAGTTCGTGTGATTCCAAAATACAATGAATATGTAGTGGAATTGGTAATTGATGTTCCTTCTGAACAACAAATGATTGAAGAGAATGCTCGTTATATGAGTATTGATTTAGGGATTGATAACCTTGCAACCATCGTAACAAACACAGGTATGAAACCTGTCCTTGTTAAGGGCAAACATGTCAAAAGCATAAATCAATATTACAACAAAATGAAGAGTCATTTTACAAGCATTCTTAGAAATGGAAAACAAACGAATGAAGGACCTTTTACTTCTAAAAGGATAGAAAAACTTCATCAAAAACGTTACTTGAAAATAAAAGACGTCTTCCATAAAGTTAGTCACCACATCGTAAAACTAGCTCAAGAAGAAGAAGTTTGTAAAATCGTTATTGGTCAAAACAAAAGTTGGAAACAAGAAACGAATATGGGAAAAAGAAATAACCAATCGTTTTGTCATATCCCGCATAATTTACTGATTCAAATGATTACATACAAAGCAAATGCTGTAGGCATTCAAGTTGTTGTAACTGAAGAATCATATACATCGAAAGCAAGTTTTCTGGATAACGACTTCATTCCAACGTATGGAGAAAATGACCAAAATACAACTTTTTCAGGAAAACGAATAAAGCGCGGTATATATCGTTCAGCAAATAAAACTTTAATTAATGCAGATGTAAATGCTGCGGCTAACATTTTACGAAAAGTAATCCCAAATGCATGGACAAATGGGATAGAGGGGTTAGGCGTGAAACAGCTCGCTAATGTGTTAACTCCCCTGACGTTAATCGTCCGTTAGGTCGAAACGTTAGAAACCCCCACTTCAAGCTTTGTTAAGTGGGGGAGTGTTCATATGCTATAATGTAGAAACATATAGCTATAAGGAGATGTACGAAATGATTCCAGTAACAATATTAACTGGTTTTCTTGGATCTGGGAAAACGACATTATTAAATCGTATTTTATCAGAAAATCACGGTAAGAAATTAGCGGTGATTGTAAATGAAATAGGGCAAATTGGCATTGATAATCAGTTGATTATGAATGTGGAAGAAGAAATTATGGAAATGACAAATGGCTGTTTATGCTGTACTGTACGTGAAGATTTACTCGTTGCTTTAAAACAGTTACTGGACGTAAAAGCGGAAGGGAAAATGGATTTTGATGGTTTAGTAATTGAAACGACTGGCCTTGCAAATCCAGGCCCGATTATTCAAACATTCTTTTTAGATCCAGTCATTCAATCTGCTTACCAAATTAACGGTGTTGTAACGGTAGTAGATAGTTATCATATACATAAACATTTTGAAAAAGGATTAGAAGCAAAAGAGCAAATTGCGTTTGCTGATGTCGTTTTAGTAAATAAATTAGATTTAATTGAAGAGAATGAGAAAGAAAATCTCTTGCATGAAATTCAAGGAATTAACCCGACTGCAAAGTTAATTGAGGCGACTAACTGTGAGGTAGATATACCATCTTTATTACAAATCCAAACGTTTAAAATGAAAGATACGTTGCAAATTTACCCTCATAAAGAACATAACCACTTAGAAGGTGTGAAATCATTTGTATTACGTGAAGAACGTCCGCTGGATTTACAAAAGCTTAATGAGTGGATGTCAGCTGTCGTTCAAGAGCTAGGGGAATATTTATATCGTTACAAAGGAATTTTATCGATAGATGGAGTAGATAAACGTATCGTTTTCCAAGGTGTACATACGTTATTTGCTGCTTCGTACGATAGAGAGTGGCAAGAGGGCGAAGAGCGAGTAAGTGAAGTAGTTTTTATCGGAAGAGATATTAATAAAGAGTGGTTCCAAGAACATTTCGAGGAGTGTGTGAAATAAGTCTGCGTAAATTGCAGGCTTATTTTTTATGAGCATTCTATTAGATTGCAAAACAGAATTAAATAAGGGAGAGAAACTAAAAATTGATAAATGTATAATAAAAAGCCTGTTTTCACAGGCTTATATTTTCGTCTATTAGTAACTCCATTACAACACCTACAACTGGACCTTCATCATCAATATCCCCATTTAAGCGGAAACCAAATGATTCATACAGTCCCATTGCAAGTTTGTTGTCTGGATGTAAACTTAAGTAAATTATTTTGCATTCAAATTTTTCTTGTAAGAATTGAATGAGTAAGCGAAGGAAACGTTTTGCGTATCCTTTTCCTTGATATTGTTGGTCAATCATAAAGCGATCGAGCCATACACTTTTATGTTTTACTGAATACCATCCATACATTGCGTATCCTACAAGTGTTTCTCCATCATATAAACCTACTGACGTTCCGTTTCCTTCATATAATGATTCTGCTAAAGAAAACGCGTTACTTTCAATAAATTGTTGCTGATCTTTTGCGACGTCTAAAGCAACTACTGAACGCCAATTTTTTGCTGTTACTTCACAAATGTGAAGATTCATAATTCCAACTCACCTTCTAAATTAATATAGCTTTAAAGCTAATATGGATAATTTTACTTGTTATTTTGGTCAAGTCAAGGATAAATACATAAAAAGGCAACTGAATAACAAATTCAGCTGCCTAGAAAGTGTAATGGATTAGTTTGTTGCTTCTTTCAATGTGTTTACGTTTTCTTCCATTAAAGTAAAGTAATCTTTATTATTTTTTGCATCATCTTCAGAAATAGTAGCTAAGTGATTTAAGCGTAAAACTTTTGTACCAGTTTCTTTTTGAATTACGGATGCTACTTTTGGAGTAGAGAATGTTTCGAATAAAATATATTTTAGATTATGTTCTTTTACTGTTTTTGTAATGTCAGCAAGCTGCTTTTGAGATGGTTCATCAGAAGCTGAAATTCCAGCGATAGGAATTTGTTTTAGGCCGTATCGTTGTTCCCAGTAACCATAGGCAGCATGAGAAACTAAAATTTCTTTCGTTTTTGCGTTCGCTACAGCTGCCTTAAATCCATCGTCTAAATCAGTAAATTTAGTTTGAAGTGCTGCAAAGTTTTTTTCGAATTCTTGTTTATGTTCAGGTTGTAATTCTACAAGTGCATTTTTAATTTTTTCTGCCTGTTTCATTGCTAGAGTAGGATCTAACCAAACATGCGGGTCTTTATCGTGATGATGTTCATCTTCTTTATGGCCATCTCCATGATCATGATGCTCTTCTTCAGTAGAAGCACGAAGCTCAATACCTTTAGATGCATTTACAATTTTAACATTTTCTTTTTGTAATGTTTTTTCCATTTTTTCAGCAAATGGTTCTAATTCAGCGCCGTTATAAACAAATAAATCGGCTTTTGCAACTTGTACTGTTTGTTTTTGACTTGGTTCAAATGTATGTGAATCTGCACCAGGTGGGTAAATCGCTTCAACATTTACATAGTCGCCACCGATTTTCTTTGCGAAATCAGCAAGTGGGAAAATCGTTGTATAAACTGTTAGCTTTCCATCTTTCTTGGCATTACTTTCTTTTTTATTTGAGCAGCCAGCGAAAATTAAGGTAAAAATAAGTAAGAATGAAAATATAGTCAATCTTTTAGGCATGAAGTTCTCCTCTTTTCTTTTTACGGATATATTTTCCCCAATTATAGAAGAAAAATATCATTTTAATACAAAACGGAATAATTACGTTTTAGTTTGCGAACTTAGTATAATACATCTTTAATAAAGTTGCAATAAATAATAATCATTCCGATTTGTTTTTGTTATAAAGTTGTCAAATATAGGTGTATTATTTTTGCAAATGCATGCATATGTGACAACGCTGTTTTCATATATTGAAAAGGAGGTAAAGAGGGGGATGAGCGCTTGGGTTATTTAATGGAAGCTATTTTATTAATATTAGCGGTAGTATTGCCATTATCTTTCGTATTAATTTTTTTAAGAAGATTAATAAGTAATTTAGGGGACGCTACACATGCCCATCAACTTAAGAATTTGCACTACCCCCAAGTGTCAAAAAACGTTATTCTTTCTAAAAAGCTAGCTAGAAAGGATGACATTTTTTATGAATCTTTCAATTCAAGATGAATTACAACTATTTTCTGAAGAGCTGTATCGTCATTTAACCCCTTCTCTTTTGGAAGAACTCGCTAAAGAATTAGGTTTTGTAAAAAGAAAACGAAAGTTTTCAGGAAATGAATTAGCTACCATATGTATCTGGGTCAGTCAACGTACAGCGAGTGATTCTCTCGTTCGACTATGCAGTCAATTACACGCCGCCACAGGCACTCTTATGAGTCCAGAAGGACTCAATAAACGCTTTGATAAAAAAGCGGTTGAATTTTTGAAATATATTTTTTCTGCATTATGGAAAAGTAAACTTTGTAAAACATCAGCCATTTCAAGTGCAGCACTCACGTATTTTCAACGAATCCGTATTTTAGATGCGACGATTTTCCAAGTACCGAAACATTTAGCACATGTATATCCTGGGTCAGGTGGTTGTGCACAAACTGCAGGTATCAAGATTCAATTAGAATATGACTTACACAGCGGACAGTTTTTAAACTTCCAGGTAGGTCCTGGAAAAAATAATGATAAAACATTTGGAACAGATTGCTTAGATACCTTACGGCCGGGTGATCTGTGTATTCGTGATTTAGGATATTTTTCATTGGAAGACTTAGATCAAATGGATCAACGTGGCGTGTGCTATATATCAAGACTTAAGTTAAACCATACCGTCTATACGAAAAATCCATTTCCAGAATACTTTCGAAATGGGACAATCAAAAAACAGTCACAGTATATCCAAGTTGATTTAGAGAACATTATGCACACGTTAAAACCAGGACAAACGTATGAAATAAAAGAGTCGTATATTGGCAAGAATCAAAGATTATTTACAAGAGTAATTATCTACCGATTAACAGAGGAACAAATACTGGAACGTAGAAAAAAACAAAGCTATACCGAAAGTAAAAAGGGGATTACATTTTCAGAAAAGAGTAAACGATTAACGGGTATCAACATATATGTTACGAATACGCCTTGGGAAGTGGTTCCGATGGAACAAATCCATGATTTTTACTCCCTCCGCTGGCAGATCGAAATCATATTTAAAACGTGGAAATCTCTATTTCAAATTCATCATTGGCAAACTATCAAACAAGAGCGATTAGAATGCCATGTGTATGGAAAACTCATTGCCATTTTTATATGTTCTTCCACGATGTTTAAGATGCGCCAACTTCTGTTGCAAAAGCACAAAAGAGAACTAAGCGAATATAAAGCAATTGGGATGATTCAAGATCATCTATCCCTGTTATATCAAGCGATACAGAGAAACACCCGTATAATAACAAAGGTTTTAATCCGCCTGTTTACCCTACTAAAGAAAAATGGCCGGAAATCCCATCGATATGAGAAGAAAACTATCTTTGATATTATGGGTGTTGTCTATGAGTATAATGGATTGAGAAAACAAAAGAAAGCTGCATAAGAAAAAAATGAAACCCGTTAGGGTTTATTTCGTATGCTCATTTTTAAGAGGATTATACTGTTTAAAAGTTTGTTCATTTCAATTAATGGAAAACCGTAGAGTTTCTATCCTTAAGTTGATGGGCATGGGGACGCTACAACAATAACGAAATTACAAGAGAGAGATGAGAAAAAAGAGTGAGTAAAGCACTATGCGTACGCATAGTGTTTTACTTGTGGTAAAATAAGAGCAGGAAACTCCTAAAGGTTGTATTTTACTAAAGGAGAGAAAAGTAAAATAAGAGGTATATGCATATATGAATAAGCGAACAGCGTTAATACTTGGTGCAAGTGGTTTAGTTGGACAAGAGATAACGCGTCTATTACTTGAATCAGATTACTACGATTCGGTTACTATTTTTGTAAGAGAGCCAATGCAATTGCAACATGAGAAGTTACAGCAGAAACAAGTTGATTTTTCGGTATTAGAGGAATATAAAGAGTTCTTTGCTGTGGATGATGTTTTTAGTTGCTTAGGAACAACAATAAAAAAAGCAAAAACAAAAGCAAATTTTAAAAAAGTAGATTATGAATATACGTTACGAGCTGCTTGTTTAGCTGAAAAACAAGGGGTACAAAATTTCCTTGTCGTGTCTTCTATGGGAGCGAATCCTAAATCATTCTTCTTTTATTCACAAGTGAAAGGAAAAATGGAAGAAGAATTGCAAAAGTTAGTGATTGGTGGTATTCACATTTTTAGACCATCATTATTAGTAGGAAATCGACAAGAATTTCGTTTCGGCGAACGAATGGCTGAAAAGTTATCTCGTATTATTCCGTTTATCTTTAAAGGAGCTTTCAAAAAATATAAACCAATTTCAGCTAAAGATGTGGCGAAAGGGATGTATATAACCGCGCTGCGAGAAGAATCGGGTATCCATACTTATAATTCAAATGAAATTACAACGATAGAATAAATAAAACCGAGAAGAATGACTTCTCGGTTTTATTTATTCGTATGAATTTTTCCTGGTGCTCGCTTATATTGGTGAGGTTCTTGCAATTCAAAGCCAAGTTCATTGGCCGCTATTCTTGGAAAATACGGATTGCGAAGTAATTCACGTCCGATAAAAATTAAATCTGCTTCGTTATTATTTAAAATTTGCTCTGCTTGTACTCCGGTCGTAATTAATCCAACTGCACCAGTTGCAATGTTAGCATGCTCTTTAATATGTTTGGCATATTGTACTTGATAACCAGGATACACATCAATATGTGCTGGTACAACTGCGCCAGAACTACAATCGATTAAATCTATTCCCTGTTCTTTCATCCACTTTGTATACTGAACGTAATCTTGAACCGTTAGCCCGTCAGGATGATAATCATTTGCTGAAATACGGACAAATAACGGTCCGTCCCAAACTTCATTTACAGAGTCGATGATTTCGCGTAAGAAACGATAGCGGTTTTCAGGTGAACCACCATATTCATCAGTCCGCTTATTGGAAAGCGGAGAAAGAAATTCATTAATAAGATAACCGTGAGCACCGTGTATTTCAATAACATCAAATCCAGCTTGTTTTGATCGTACTGCAGCTTGCTGAAAAGCTAATACAGTATCTTTAATTTGGTGTTTGCTCATTTCTATTGGCATTTTCATTGTTTCATTAAATGGAATGGCTGAAGGAGCTAACGCATCTGTTTCTAGTTCTGCTTTTCTTCCGGCGTGAGCGAGTTGAATGGCAGCTTTTGCACCATTATCATGTATAAAAGTAGTCGTTTTATGTAAGCCTTCAATTAAACTGTTATCCCAAATGCCTAAGTCTTTATTTGAAATTCGACCTTCAGGTAACACGGCTGTTGCTTCAATCATAACTAAACCAACTTGGCCGGCAGCTCTTGTTCCATAATGAATGAGATGGAAATTCGTTACTTGGCCATCCCCGTTTTCCGATGAATACATGCACATAGGTGACATAACAATCCGGTTTTTTAATGTAACGTCCTTAATTGTATAAGGTGAAAAAAGTTCGGAATTCATCCAATAGCCTCCTAGATTGAATTTTCTTACATTGTATCATTCTCTTTTTTGTTTCTCTAATAAAACGCTTATACGAAAAATTTTGTATATTCGTGTTACAATGACTAATATGAACTGAATTGGAGGATGGCATATGTACCAGGCTTATTATGAAAGCGAAGTAGGTTTGCTTGAAATTACAGCGAATCAAGAAGGAATTACGTCTGTTATATTTGTTGATGAACGACAAGAAGAAAATAAAAATGAAATGATAGAACAATGTATAAATGAGTTAGATGAATATTTTAAAGGGAAAAGAAAAGAGTTTACGGTCCCGCTGTCTGCGGAGGGAACAGCATTTCAAAAAAATGTATGGGATGCACTTTATACTATTCCATACGGCGTAAGTGCTTCATATTTAGATATTGCAGAGAAAGTTGGAAATACAAAAGCTGTACGGGCAATAGGAGGGGCAAATAGTCGGAATCCAATTTCAATAATTGTTCCATGTCACCGTGTAATAGGGAAGAGTGGAAAGCTTGTTGGATATGCTGGTGGTTTATGGAGGAAAGAGTGGTTATTAAAACACGAAGGTATTTTGAAATGACGTATGGATGGGAAGAGGGATTGTTTTGAAATGTATAAATTGTGGGCAACCTTGCGAGGAGGAACAGTTAAATTGTGCAAGTTGTCAGCGAAACTTGGATAATGAACAAGATGAAGGTAGCTCGTTAATAGATAAAGAACTAGAAGTATATGTAGGGAGACAATATCCGTATTACAAAAGGAAATGGGAGCTTGAGAATAAGCGGATTGCTAGGTGGAGCTGGAATGGTTGGGCTGCTATTTTCAATATAGGCTGGCTAGGATATCGTAAGTATTATGTACCAGCTGCTTTATTTATGTTGTTATTAGTAGCGTGTGATGCATTTTCGTATTATATGGGATTTAATGTAGCGTTGCCAATCATTAATATGGTGCCTCTTACGTTTTTATTACTCATTTTTATTCTGTTTGGAATGGGGATTTTTGCAAATGGATTGTACTATCAATTTGCGGAAAGACGTATATACCGAATAAAAGCAAGAGAAATAAAAGATAAATCAGTTGAAAACTATCTAATCAATGATAGCGGCGGAACGAGCAAAATGGGAGCGACAATTGTTACTATTTTAGCAGTTGCTAGCATATTTTTTAGTCATTTCTTTTTTCCGACTGATCGAGACGTTATTCAAAAGGTTCGTACAAGCTCGCTTTATGAATATCCTTTCTTTTCAATAGGTGAATCTTTCGAAAATTATTTTCAAAATTCAGGTTGGATATATTATCGTGGAACGGAAGGGTTAGAATTAGTAGAATTCCAAGGATATAACACCGGAACGCCAAGACAAAAGGTGAAGATTCAATTTGTTGTCGATTATAAATTAGGTGAAGTGGAACCATACTCATTTATGGTTAATGGTGAATCTAAAACTGAAGAAGAGTTTTTGAAGCTAATGGAAGAAATATTTAAAGTTCAAAATCCATTTGATATAGAGGATGGATTACAAGTAAATGCTATTCAAGAAAGCGGCTGGAAAGAAATTTCCGATCGCTTTTTTCTATGTTTGTTAAAATAAATATTTAAAATAATCAGAATCTTTTGTATAATAAAATATATTATATAGGATTTAACTTATACATATAGATTGGGGGAAGGAAGAATGAAGAGAAAGACAACAACAATTGCTGCACTTGCGTTAACGACGAGTGTATTGGTTGCAGGGTGTGGGAATGGTGAGAAGGCTTCGACAACGAAGAAAGAATCGAATAAGGGAATGGCCGATAAACAAGTTTTAAATTTGCTAGAAACAGCTGAAATTCCTTCAATGGATACATCTAAATCAACGGATTCTGTATCTTTCCGTGTATTTGTAAATGCAATGGAAGGTTTATATCGTCTAGATAAAGATAATAAACCAACACCAGGTATGGCAAAAGATGTGAAGATTAGTGAAGATAAAAAGACATATACATTTGAATTACGTGATGCGAAATGGTCAAATGGTGATCCAGTTCGAGCACAAGATTTTGTATATGCATGGCAACGTACATTAGATAAAGCAACAGCGGCAGAATATGCATTCATTTTATTTGATGTGAAAAATGCACAGAAAGTAAATAAAGGAGAATTACCATTAGATCAACTGGGTGTTAAAGCGAAGGATGATAAAACGTTGGTAGTAGAATTAGAGCAACCAGCACCTTATTTTCTTGAGCTTACGTCGTTCCCTATATTTTTCCCATTAAATGAAAAATATGTGAAAGAGCAAGGAGATAAATACGGATTAGAAGCAGATAAATTAGTATATAATGGACCATTTACAATGAGTCAATGGAAACATGAACAAAATTATCAGTTAAAGAAAAATCCTAATTATTGGGATAAAGATACTGTAAAGTTAGACGAAATTAATGTAAGTATTGTGAAGGAAACAAGCACGGGAGTAAATTTATATGATAGTGATCAAGCAGATCGAGTTATTTTAACTTCTGAATTTGTTGATAAATATAAAAAGAATAAACCAGATGAATTTAAAACGAAGTTAGACCCGCGCATATATTTCTTACGTTTTAACCAAAAAAATGCAACATTTAAAAACCAAAAAGTACGTGAAGCGATTGATTTAGCATACGATAAAAAAGGAATTGCTGATGTCATTTTAAATGACGGTTCATTGCCAGCATATTTCTTAGTACCTGAAAAATTCACGACAGGTCCGGATGGAAAAGATTTCCGCTCTGTAAATAAAAACTTCCGTGATAGTAAAGATAACGCAGAGAAAGCAAAAAAATTATGGGAAGAAGCGAAGAAAGAGCTTGGTCAAGATACAATTACGGTTGAATTACTAAACGATGATAACGGTAGCCGTAAAAAAGTAGGCGACTTTATTAAGGAAGAACTAGAGAAAAACTTGCCTGGTATTAAAGTGAATTTGAAACAGCAACCATACAAGCAGAAGCTAGATTTAGAAAAGAAATTCCAATATGAATTCTCATTATCTGCATGGAGCCCTGATTATCCGGATCCAATGACTTATATTGATATGTTTGTTACTGGAAGCTCATTTAATGAAATGGATTATTCTAATCCGAAGTATGATGATTTAGTAGCGAAATCAAAAGGAGAGCTATTAAAAGATGATAAAGCACGCTGGAATGCACTTGCGGAAGCTGAAAAAATCTTAATTGGTCAAGACGCAGCAATTTCTCCTACGTACCAACAAAGTACAGCTTATTTAGAGAAGCCATTTGTAAAAGGCATTGCTAACCATACGTTTGGCGGGGACTTCAGTTATAAATGGGCATATATTACAAAAAAATAGTATAATAAAAGATGAGTGAATTTTCGCTCATCTTTTATTTGTATAAGGAGGAATTATAGTTGTTAAGAGGAATCAATCATATTTGTTTTTCGGTATCTAATTTAGAAAACTCTATTATGTTTTATGAAAAAGTATTAGAAGGAGAATTATTAGTTAAAGGAAGAAAATTAGCTTATTTTAACATATGTGGAGTATGGATAGCGCTTAATGAAGAGACGCATATTCCGAGAAATGAGATTCATCAATCTTATACGCACATTGCATTTTCTGTTGAACAAGAAGACTTTAAATGTCTAATACAGCGATTAGAAGAAAATGATGTTCATATTTTACAAGGAAGAGAACGTGATGTAAGAGATTGCGAATCTATATACTTTGTTGATCCTGACGGTCATAAATTTGAGTTTCACTCAGGGACACTGCAAGACCGTTTAAATTATTATAGAGATGAGAAACCTCATATGACATTTTATTAGGGAGGGATAGCATTTGCATGCACTTGTAATTGGTGGGACAGGAATGCTAAAGAAAGTTTCTATGTGGCTTTGTGAGAAAGGATTTTATGTTTCTATTATTGGACGAGATGAAGTGAAATTAAAAAATGTTAAGCGAATGAGTTCTGCACCAGAAAATATTACATGCCTTTCGTTAGATTATCATAATGATGAAGATGTAAAGCTAGCTATTAAAAGTACAATTAAGAAAAATGGCCCGATCACATTAGTTGTTGCATGGGTACACACAAGTGCAAAGCATGCACTATCAAATATTTGTAAAGAACTAGATTTGTCGTCTAAAACATAGAGTTTATTTCATATTTTAGGTAGTAAAGCATCACGTATGCCTGCACAAAAAATAGGGAGTACGCGATGTATTTATCATAGAATTATTTTAGGTTTTATTTTAGAAGATACATATGGAAGGTGGCTTACTCATCAAGAGATAGCTGATGGAATTATAAAAAGGATTGAAAGTAAACGAGCGGAGTGGATTGTAGGGAGAGTTGAACCGTGGGAATTACGACCAACATGGTGAGGGGGAGTAAGAAATGAAAACAACTATATATGTAACAAGGCATGGTGAAACAGAGTGGGATGTAGCGAAGCGAATGCAGGGACGGAAAAATTCTGCTTTAACTGAAAATGGTATAGTTCAGGCGAAACAATTAGGAAATCGAATGAAAGATTTACCAATCCATGCGATCTATAGTAGTCCGAGCGAAAGAACACTTCATACGGCAGAGTTAATAAAGGGGGAACGTGATATACCCATTATAGCGGATGAGCATTTCTATGAAATCAACATGGGTATATGGGAAGGACAAACAATCGCGGATATAGAAAAGCAATTTCCAGAAGAAGTACATCTGTTTTGGAATGAGCCACATCTTTTTCAGTCAACATCAGGCGAAAATTTTGAGGCCGTTTATGAAAGAGTAATTGAAGGGATGCAGCTTCTTTTAGAGATGCATAAAGGACAAAATATATTGATTGTGTCTCATGCGGCAGCAGCAAAATTACTTGTAGGGCATTTCGCGGGAATTGAAATAGAAAATGTGTGGGATGATCCATTTATGCATAGTGCCAGTTTGAGCATAATAGAATTTGAAGAGGGTATTGGTAAAGTGAAACAATTTGCAGATATAAGTCACTTTCAATAAATGTAAAAAAGGCCGCAAAACGGCCTTTTTTTGGGTGGTATAAAAACTAGCAGTTACGTTTTTTATACCAGAAGTGATCGAATTTCTTATTTTTGCAAGATGGGAATTTATGTCTGCCATCTTTGCAATCGTTCCATTTCTTTCCGTCATCACACGAATCGTCGCAAGAGCCACCGTGTCCATTAGGGAAGAATTCGCATTTTTTACAGTAACATCGTTTAGTCCAGTAAAATTTCTTTTCAAAGCGTACACATTTTGTAACGAATGTACAATGCTTTCTACGAGTACGTTTTGTAACTAAAACGCATTCTTTTCTACGCGTTACTTTCGTAACGAACGTCCATTTTTGCACGCGAACACGAGTACATTTTGTAACAAATGTCCACTTTTTAACGTGAGTACATTTTGTAACGAACGTACAATGTTTCACGCGAGTACATCTTGTTCTTGGGCATTTACAATCTTCGTTACACTCTATTTTTGTAGTGCAATCATCATCGCATTCAAAAGTACTTGGATCTTGGTGTAAGAAATCCTCCATCCCAGCACTTTTGATTTCTTCGACAGCTTTTCTAATATCACGTTTCATAGAAATCCTCCTTATCATGTATTAAAGTGAAAAGGTATTCTTTTTCCTTAACATGATATGTATGTAGGCATCTTTCTGAACAGGACAAGAGTGTAATTTTATATAAATAGATGATTGCGGATGTATGGACAAGACAAGGCGCATACATTGAATGAAGAGAACTGAGAAGGGATGAGAAAACATGCTGCCTTCATATGATTTTTTTGTTCATCCAATGTACTTAGTGGAATTGAAAAAGGACATTTGGTCAGATAGTCCAGTGCCAGCAAAATTAACTTATGGAAAAAAGAAGTATGATATTGATATCGTATACCGAGGAGCTCATATTCGGGAATTTGAGAAAAAGTCTTATCATGTTATGTTTTATAAGCCTAAAAAATTTCAAGGTGCGAAAGAGTTTCATTTGAATTCGGAGTTTATGGATCCGTCTCTCATAAGAAATAAATTATCTTTAGATTTTTTTCATGATATTGGTGTACTTTCGCCAAAATCACAACATGTATTTATAAAAATTAATGGTCAAATTCAAGGTGTGTACTTACAGTTAGAATCGGTTGATGAAAATTTTTTAAAAAATAGAGGATTACCGAGTGGTTCTATTTATTATGCGATAGATGATGATGCGAATTTTTCATTAATGAGTGAACGAGATAAAGATGTTAAGACAGAGCTCTTTGCGGGTTATGAATTTAAATATTCGAATGAAAATAGTGAAGAACAACTGAGTGAATTTGTATTTCAAGCGAATACTTTGACGAGGGAAGCCTATGAAAAAGAAATTGGGAAGTTTCTACATGTAGATAAATATTTACGATGGTTAGCAGGAGTTATTTTTACGCAAAACTTTGATGGTTTTGTTCATAACTATGCACTATATCATAACGATGAAACAAATTTATTTGAAGTTATACCGTGGGATTATGATGCGACTTGGGGGCGAGATGTACAAGGGAGACCGCTTAATCATGAATATATTCGCATTCAAGGGTATAATACGTTGAGTGCAAGATTGCTAGACATACCTGTATTTAGAAAGCAGTATCGAAGTATTTTAGAAGAAATATTAGAAGATCAATTTACAGTTTCGTTTATGAGGCCGAAAGTAGAAGGGTTGTGTGAATTGATTCGTCCATATTTACTACAAGATCCATACATGAAAGAAAAATTAGAAACATTTGATCAAGAGGCTGATATGATTTATGAATATATAAATAAGAGAAGAAAGTATATACAAGACCACTTACATGAATTGGATTAATTTTGAAAGAGATTGAAACGTTATCAATCTCTTTTTTTTTGTATAATAAAGATGTATCAATGAAAATGAAGTAATATATTTGATAGAGAATGGGGATGCGGATATATGACGATTAAATGGATTGATTGGGTAAAACAAATACAATCTATAGCTCAAGCGGGTTTAACGTATTCTAAGGATGTGTATGATATTGAGCGTTTCCAGCAATTACGAGATATTTCTATTTCAATGATGTCACATTACACGAAAACAGATTGGGAAGTCGTAGAGAAATTATTTGCAAGTGAGACAGGCTATCAAACACCTAAAGTTGATATAAGAGCTGTTGTTTTTCAAAATGAAAAGTTATTATTTGTGAAAGAAAAAAGCGATGGGAAATGGGCATTGCCAGGTGGATGGGCTGATGTCGGTTATACGCCAACCGAAGTTGCAGCAAAAGAAGTTTTCGAAGAGACTGGTTATGAGGTAGATCATTTTAAGTTACTAGCTATATTTGATAAAGAAAAACATCAACCATCTCCATCGGCGACGCATGTATATAAGATTTTCATTGGATGTGAGATTATTGGTGGAGAAAAGAAAACTAGCATTGAAACAGAAGAGGTGGAGTTTTTTGGTGAAAATGAATTGCCTAATTTATCAATTGCTAGAAATACAGAAGACCAAATTAAAGAGATGTTTGCCTACATGAAAGACCCGCAGAAAGAGAAATTAATAGATTAATCCTGCTTGAATTGTACATATTGTTAAAATGAAGATATTGGCAGATTGCAGCCTTTATGTAATAATGGGATGGTATGTGAAGAAAAAAGGAGATAAAAAAGAACATGTTAGCAAACATAATAGATCAGTTATTGCAATTTTTTGCAAGCTTAGGTTACTTTGGAGTAGCTCTTGCTTTAATGATTGAAGTAATCCCGAGTGAAATTGTACTTTCGTATGCTGGCTTTTTAGTAGCGAATGGTAAAATTAGTTTTGTGGGTGCAGTTATCGCCGGAACGATTGGTGGTACTTTAGCGCAAATCTTTTTATACTGGCTTGGATACTACGGAGGGCGTCCGGTTGTAGAGAAATATGGGAAATATCTACTTATTAATAAACATCATTTAGACATAGCGGAAGGTTGGTTTAAGCGTTATGGAGCAGGCGTAATATTTTCTGCGCGCTTTATCCCAGTAGTACGTCATGCGATCTCTATTCCAGCAGGACTAGCTAAGATGCCATTAAAACTATTTACACTTTATACGGTTGTAGCGATCATTCCATGGTCAATTCTATTTATATACTTAGGTGAAAAACTTGGTGGGAATTGGCGACAAATTAAAGAGTATGCATCTGATTACACACATTACATAATTATAGGAGCTGTTCTTTTTATTGCTCTATACTTTGGTTTAAAGTATTTCAAAAAGAAAAAAGCAGCGCGTTAAAGTCAATGATTTTTCATTGGCTTTTTTATTTGTTTCGGTTCTAAAGAAAAGGAGTTGTCCATAATGTGTAATAATAAAGCGTAGCGGAGGAATGTGATGAAAGGGTCACCGTTTATACGTGGAACGATATTTTTAACGATGGCAACGATGATATCAAAAATGTTAGGGTTTATATATGTTATACCATTTACAGCGATGGTCGGTACGAGTGGTTACGTTCTATACACATATGCATATCGTCCTTATACCATCATGCTCAGCATAGCAACAATGGGATTACCGCTAGCTGTTTCAAAGATGGTATCAAAATATGATCAACTGAATGATTATCATACGGTTAAGAGAGTGTTGAAAAGTGGAATCGTGTTTATGTTTATAATGGGAGTCATTTCGTGTTTTACGTTATATATGCTAGCTCCGCATTTAGCTAAACTTGTCATCGATGGGAATGATCAAACGGGGAATAGTGTAGGAGCGGTTACTACTAATATTCGAATTGTAAGTTTTGCGTTAATACTTGTGCCAGTAATGAGTTTATTAAGGGGCTTCTTTCAAGGATTCCAATCGATGGGGCCTTCTGCATTAAGTGTAGTTGTAGAGCAATTTTTTCGTGTTTTAACCATTTTAATAGGAAGCTTTGTCGTTTTATATGTTTTAAAAGCTTCTGTTTCACTAGCAGTTGGTATTTCAACGTTCGGTGCCTTTATGGGAGCTGTAGGTGGATTAACTGTTTTAAGTGCGTATTATATGAGAAGGAGAAGGCACTTAAAGAAAAAAGAAATGGCAAGTATACCACAAACAACGAAATCTTTTTTCTCACTTTATAAGGAGCTCTTTACATATTCTATTCCTTTTGTTGTAGTAGGCTTAGCAATTCCGTTGTATCAGACGATTGATACATTTACAATTAATAAACTACTTATACAGATAGGGTATATGCAAGGCGAAGCGGAAAAAATTAATGCGATAATTGGCCTTGTTCAAATGGTTGTGCTTATCCCGGTATCCGTTGCGACAGCTTTTAGTATGTCTCTCGTACCAGAGATGACGAAAGCTTATACAGCAGGAAATACGAAGCTATTGTACAAACATTTTACGAGAACAAATGTATTAGTAGTAGCGATTACGGTACCGGCGGCAATTGGAATGATGGTGTTAGCCAAGCCTGTATATACCCTTTTATTTGGTGCTGGAAATGATCCAGAGATGGGGAGAATCATTTTACAGTATTATGCTCCTGCTTGCATACTATTTTCTCTTTTTACAGTAACGGCTGCTATGCTACAAGGAATCAATCAACAGCAGAAGACGGTGCTAGGACTAGTGATTGGAATTATTGTGAAGATAGTTTTAAATATTGTATTGCTTCCGTATTTCGATTATGTAAGTTTTATCATTTCAACATACGCGGGCTATACGATTTCAGTCGGGTTTAACTTGTGGATGCTTTCTAAATATGTTATAAAGGCAACATAAGCTTTTAAGGCAGAGAGCACTCTGTCTTTTTCTATGTTTATCCCGCTCTAACGGGCAGTAAGATCCTCATCTCAAAATTCAGCGAAAGAAAAGAAGTTTGGTTGGGGGCGGGCAGTCCGTAAAAGCCCGATTGGTGAGGGTTGAAAATCAGTGGGGGGGATGAAGCTCCCACTGATTAAAGTTTCACTTTATAATATTTTTCTTATAAAAACGTTTTCAAAATAATTTTTCTATTGAAATTTAAACGTATGTTTCATATGCTGAGAATGGCGGTTTAAAAACTGTGATTTAAGAGAGGTAGATTCCTACATGTAAAAAGAATCGGGGTGATAGTATGTTAAATATATATTTAACAGACCGAAACGGAAAACTACAAGAGATTGAGGAAATGCAAAAGGGGTGCTGGATTAATGTACTTCATCCAACAGAAGAAGAAATTCAATATCTAGTACAAACTTTAAATGTAGACTTAGATTTCATTAAAGACCCTTTGGATGATGAAGAACGCTCTCGTATTGAAAAGGAAGACAATAATACTTTAATTATCGTGGATATTCCGACAGTTAGACATGACGAAGAAGGAAATTCGATTTATGACACGATTCCAATAGGTATGATTGTGATGCCGGATTGTTTTGTTACAATCTGCTTAGAAGAGAATCCAATTTTTGAACGTTTTATTAATCAACGTATTAAAGAATTTTATACGTTTAAGAAGACGCGCTTTGCACTTCAGCTCTTATATACGATTTCTACTTATTATTTAAGATACTTAAAGCAAATAAATCGAAAAACAATTGATTTAGAGCATCAATTAAATCAGTCAATGAAAAATAAAGAGATTTTCACATTATTAGGCCTTGAGAAAAGCTTAGTATACTTTACAACGTCATTAAAGGCTAATAAAATTGTAATTCAAAAGTTAATGCGTAATAGTACATTTTTAAAAATGTATGAAGACGATCAAGATTTATTAGAAGATGTATTAATTGAAAATAAACAGGCTATTGAAATGGCGGAAATATATAGTCATATTTTAAGTGGAATGATGAATACTTTTAGCTCCGTTATATCAAATAATTTAAATAGTGTTATGAAACTGTTAACGTCAATTACGATCATTTTATCTTTACCGACGATGGTTTCTAGTTTCTTTGGAATGAACGTAAAGGTTCCGTTTGAAGGAGAAGCCCACGGTTTTGTAATTGTACTCATCATATGTGTAACACTATCTTTCACGTTAGCTTTTGTTTTTTGGAAGAAACGTTACTTTTAACGATAAGAAAGCTGCTCTAGCATAGTTATATAACTACGCTAGAGCAGCTTTTTTGCTATGAAATCTCAAATTTTGAATAGAATATAACTTGTACAATGTAATGTATATAAAGGGTATGTATGTCATATAAACCTTGTCCAATTAATGAAATGGGGTTAAAATTACATATTGTTAATGAAAAGTTGGAGGAAATACATCATGGAATTGTTTCAATTACCGAAAGCATTCCTGCAAATGAATACAATTTTTATTTCCATATTAATCGAAGCACTTCCGTTTGTGCTCATTGGTGTATTTATTTCAGGATTCATTCAAATGTTTGTGACAGAAGATATGGTGGCAAAATGGATGCCGAAGAACCGATTTCTGTCTGTTTTATTAGCTACTTTTTTAGGCATGTTGTTTCCAGGTTGTGAATGTGGAATTGTTCCGATTGTAAGACGATTAATTGGAAAAGGCGTTCCACCATACGCAGGGATTGCATTTATGTTAACTGGACCTATTATTAATCCAGTTGTATTATTTGCTACTTATGTTGCCTTTGGGAGTAGTATGCACATGGTATGGTATCGTTCTATTGTAGCGATTATCGTAGCCATTATCGTTGGAATTATATTATCCTTTATGTTTAAAGAACATCAATTAAGAGATGATCACTTCCCAGAAGTGAATAATAAGCGTCCACTGCGTAAAAAAATGTGGGATGTATGTACACACGCTGTTGAGGAATTCTTCTCAATGGGAAAATATTTAGTACTAGGTGCGTTAATTGCAGCAGCGGTACAAACGTTTGTACAAACTTCAACACTTCTTGCTATTGGACAAGGCCCATTTTCTTCATCAGCTGTTATGATGGGACTTGCTTATATATTATCACTTTGTTCAGAGGCAGATGCATTTATCGCTTCTTCGTTCCAAAGTACGTTTTCAACAGCTTCACTTGTCGCGTTCCTCGTTTACGGACCGATGGTGGATATTAAAAATATGTTTATGATGCTTGCGACATTTAAAACGAAATTTGTAATTGTTGTTATAGTTACAGTTACTCTTGTTGTTTATGCAAGCTCACTACTCATTTATGCGATGGGGTGGTAGGTTATGTTTCGAGCATATATATTATTAGGTTTTACAATATTAATTGCGCAACTGCATATTTCCGGTAACATTACGAAGTATATCAATATGAAGTATGCCTATTTATCAACAACAGCAGCAATTATTTTAGGTTTCTTAACGATTATACAAATTATCGTCGTTTTCCAAAAAGAGCACCAAAAGGAAAAAGAGAAAAATGATTGCAGTTGCGATCATAGCCATTGCGGGCATGATCATTCAAAAGATGAGAATACATGGTGGAAAAAAGCATTTTCGTACTCATTGTTTTGTTTTCCAATTATCTCAGGGTTATTTTTCCCAATTGCGACGCTAGATTCGGATATTGTTAAAGCGAAGGGCTTTCACTTTCCTGTTGCACAAGCAGAAAGTAAGGATCCATTTATGACAAGACAATTCCTAAGACCTGATACGAGCATTTATTACGGGAAAGAAGGATACCGCGGTGTAATGGAAAAAGGGAAGAAAGAGTTTGTTACGAAAGACAATATTAATTTGAAAGATGAAGACTTCCTAAAGGGTATGGAAACAATTTATAATTATCCTGGCGAGTTTACTGGGAAAAAATTATCTTTTAAAGGGTTTGTTTTTAGAGATGATTCTTCTAAAAAAGAACAATACTTCTTATTCCGTTTCGGTATTATACATTGCGTAGCAGATTCTGGTGTGTATGGTATGTTAGTGAAAAAACCAGAAGGCGTAGAGTGGAATAATGATGACTGGATTCAAGTAGAAGGAGAGATAACTACTGAGTTTTATCAGCCGTTTCATGCGAATATTCCTGTATTAGAAGTAACAAAATGGAATAAAGTTGAACAGCCGAAAGAACAATATGTATTTAGAGGAGCCGATTGATAAAATCGGTTCTTTTTTGTGGACTAAAAGTTCTGAATGTTGTTAATATTAAACGTGTAGTTCATTTAGTATAGTGATTATTGAAATATTAGGGATAGATCATTAAAGGGGTGATAACAATGACAGAAGTAAAGGGGAAAACAGCCAATGAGTCAAGGGTGTTCAAAACGAGCCGAGTCTTCCCAACGGATTTAAATGATCATAACACGCTATTTGGTGGGAAGATATTAGCGGAGATGGATATGGTTGCTTCTATTTCAGCATCCAGACATTCAAGAAAGGAATGTGTCACAGCATCTATGGACTGGGTCGATTTCTTACATCCTGTTCGTTCTTCAGATTGTGTTAGTTATGAATCTTTCGTAATTTGGACGGGAAGAACTTCGATGGAAGTGTTTGTGAAGGTAGTGGCTGAAGATTTAATTTCAGGTGAGAAGCGTATAGCGGCAACGTCATTCGTTACTTTTGTGGCACTTAGTAAGGAAAATAATCCAGTTCCAGTACCGCGTGTTATCCCTGAAACCGAAGAAGAGAAAGAATTACATCGTATTGCTGTGTTACGTGCAGAACAGCGTCATATACGTAAGGCAGAGAGTAAGAAAGTAGCCACATTGTTAACCTTTTGAGATGAATATTTAGCCATTTAAGTTACTATAGCAGTCGGAAATGGTTTTAAAATGAAAAGCGGACACCTAAAATAGGTGTCCGCTTTTATAGTTTTTTCATCCACATATCATATGACAGTAGCTACTTAGCAGAAGCAAGCAGCACCGACGATGATTAAGAGGATAAATAATACGACTAATAGCGCAAATCCATTACCATGTGCGAAGCCCATTGTTATTTCCTCCTTTTATTTTAAGATACAACATACAATATGCAAATGAGCTATTGTTTGATATGGACATATATCATGCAATGACATATTTTCTTGAATGATAATGTAATAAAAAAGGGAAGATATAGAAATAACAGTAAGTGGAGAAAGGAATTTATCCATGAAGCACTTTTTCGCTATAATCCTTTGTTTAATAGGTGTATTCATTTGGATGAACATCGATGTGGAAATGGGGAAGGAAATGGCTAGTGAATATGAATTAGGACAAGTTCGATTAGGTGAATTTCAACTATATACGAACGGTGAAGAGTTATATAGAAAATTATTTGACGATATAAACGATGCAGAAAAGTATATATATATCCATTTTTATATTGTAGGAAAAGATGAAATAAGCCAAGAGTTTTTACAGTTATTAGAGAAAAAAGCATCTAGCGGAGTAGAAGTGAAATTGTCAGTCGATCGGGTAGGCGGATATAAGCTGAAGAAAAAGGTAATTAGCCGATTAAAAGAAAACGGTGTGAAGTTTACATTTAGTAAAAAACCGAAACTGAAAAATATGTTCTATTCTTTGCATCAACGAAATCATAGACGTATTGTTACGATAGATGGAAAGGTATCATACGTCGGTGGCTTTAATATCGGAAAGGAGTACCTTGGACAAAATCCAAAGTTTGGGCCATGGCGTGATTATCACGTGCGCATCCATGGTGAGGGTGCAGCGGATATGGAAAGAAAGTTCGCCGAAGATTGGAAAGAAGATACAGGAGAAAAAATGCCTATACATGAAAGTATACCTACATTAGGGAATGTGAAATATCAATATTTATTTTCAAATGGAAAAGGCTTATGGGAAAAATATGGAGCACTATTAAAGCAGGCTAAAAAGTCTTTAATTATCGCTACACCATATTTTGTACCAAGTAAAGAAATGGTGAAAGAGTTAAAAGCTGCATTAAATCGTGGTGTTAATGTAAAAATTCTCGTGCCATTTAAAAGTGATGCCATATTGTTAAAACAAGCTGCCTATCCATATTTGAAAGATATGTTACATGCTGGAGCGGAGATTTATCAATATCGAAATGGATTTTTTCATGGGAAAGTAACAATTATTGATGGAGAAATTGTTGATATTGGGACAGCGAATTTTGATAATAGAAGTTTTTATTTAAATTGTGAGTCTAACTGTATCATATATGATAAAACCGTTGTTGATGAAGTATGGAGTCGATTACAGGTAGACTTTCATAAATCAAAACGATTTTCTGAAGAAGATTTTGAGAAAATTAGTAGATGGGATTGGTTTTTAGCAAGAATAGCGAATGTTTTAGCATCATATTTATAGTATATGGACGAAAGAGAAGGGAGGCGCTTTAATGGACTGTATGAAAGAATTAATGAGATATAGTTATATACTAATATACAAGGTTGGAGAGTATGCTGGAAAGGTCAGAGACGAAGAATTAAAAAATCTATTACAGCACCATTTACCATATATGTTACAAGCATATAATGAACAAGTAAATTTTCAAGAAGGAGAGAATGTGCAACATATAACCTGTGAAACAACGGAGTTTGATTTGCATGAAATGGAAAAGGAAACAGTTAGTAAATATACAGGGGATATTCATATTGCAACCAGTTATATTGCGCACTTGAAACGATTAGCTTTAAAGTTTGCTCAAGTTGCAGTGGAAGTTGCTAATCCAGAGTTTCGCTCATTTTTGGAAAATTGTTTCCTGAAAATGAACCGTTACGCTTATAGTGTGTGGCAATATGTTATGAAGAAGGAATATAAGATTACACATCTATATGAAAATGAAAAGTTTGCATGAGAAACTAAGGCGAAATGGTATGCGCCTTAGTTTTTTTACGTCCATTGAGAGAAAAAACTAGTTTTATTGTGTATCGATTGGAAATGAAATATATAAATTAAAATTAGGATTTGTTATCAGAAGATTTACAAAAATTTACCGTATATTTACTATTTTTCAATCTCTCCTTTAAAAATAGAGAGTAATATGAGGTTGTACATATTCTATCACAAGGAGGAAACGCAAATGAACAAATGGGTTAAATCATTAACTGCTATGGCACTTGCAAGTTCTTTATTAATGGTAGGTTGTAGTAAAGGTGAGGACAAGAAGAAAGAAGACGACACAACAACACAACAAGAGGATAAAAAGGATAAAGAAACAAGCGGAACCGAGAAGTCTACTGATTCTAAAGAAAAGAAATAAAGTAATAATAAAGCTTCCTCTCATATATGAGGAAGCTTTTTTGTTGTAAATTTATTGAGATTATTGAAAAATAGAAAGAGAATGAAAGAGGGGGAAAACAAATGAAAGTATGTATATTGGGAGCAACAGGACGAGTAGGTTCAAACATAATTAATTTAGCATTAAAGGATTCAGCTGAAGTGACTGCATTAGCGCGTGATTTAAATAGAATAGAAATACAACATGAAAGGCTACGAGTGATAGAAGGTAATGTATTGAACGAAAATGATATAAAGAAAGTGATAGAAGGAAGCGATATAGTAATTAGTGCACTTGGAACGGATCAAAATGGAACATTAGGGAAGAGTATGCCACAAATCATTAAGCAAATGGAAGAAGAAGGGGTTCGTAGAATCATAACAATAGGAACAGCTGGTATTTTACAAGCAAGAACAAATCTAAATTTATATCGTTTTCAATCAACGGAATCCAAAAGGAAAACGACAACGGCAGCGGAAGATCATTTGGCTGCATATAAAGTACTAAGTAATAGTAATAATTTATGTTGGACAGTTGTTTGTCCGACACATTTAATAGATGGTGAGGCGACAGAGGTATATCGAACTGAAAAAGATATATTGCCAGAGGGTGGATCAAAAATTACAGTGGGTGATACAGCACACTTTGCATGGGATCTATGTAAGAAAAACATATATGAAAATAGTCGAGTAGGTATTGCATATTAAAAAACCATCCCGAAGTCGGGATGGTTAAAAGATGATATAACACAAGAAGATGATAATCATAATGATTTGGAGAATTGCTTTCGCTACTGTACTGCTTAAAAAACCAACTACAGTAGCGACTCCAACTAGAAAGGCATCTTTTGGCGCTTTTTTATGCACTAGTTCTGTTATAAATACTGATAAGAACGGTATGATAATAAGTCCGAATGGTGGGAAGAAGAACGATCCGACAATGATAGAAATCATTCCGACACGTTCGCCCCATTTAGAACTACCGTATTTTTTTAAGAAATATCCATTTGCAATAAAATCAGCAACGAAAATGAAAAGAGTAAAAATGACTTGAATAATCCAAAAAGAAGTTGTTAATTCGCCTCCATTTATACCGAAATGGTAAATCAAATATCCAGCCCAGACAGCTAGTATGCCAGGGATAATTGGATAAATAAAGGCGAGAAATGAAACAACGAAACAGGCAATGATACAAATTGTTAATAAAACAGTCACTTTATAGCTCCTTTTTAATATCTAGTTTATGTACAGCAACTTTTTTGACTTGATGGCCATCAAGTTCTAATACTTTAAATTGAAAACCAGCATATTCAATGGAATAGCCAGCTTCAATATTTAAGTCAACTGCTTGAGAAAGAAGCCATCCTCCGATTGTATCTAAATCACTATCATCAATATGTAGGCCAAACATATCATTTACTTCAGAAATAAGCACCTTTCCATCTAAAACAGTAAGCTTAGGTGTACGCTTTTCAATCATAGGTGATTCATCCGCATCGAATTCATCTTGAATTTCTCCAATGATTTCTTCAAGAATATCTTCCATCGTTAAAAGTCCGGCAGTACCACCATATTCATCCATAACGATTGCCATCTGAACGCGATTTTTTTGAAGATGGACTAACGTTTTACGAATTGGAACTGTTTCAAATACAGTTAGAACAGGATGTATATAAGATTCAAGTGGCTTATAAATACCTTTCGTTTGATCATGGAATACTTCTTTCGTATTGATCATCCCAATGATATCATCTTTATCTTTTTCGATAATTGGATAGCGTGTATATTTTTCAGTAGCGACGATATCCATATTTTCTTCTAACGTATTTTCAGTAGATAAGCAAATCATTTCGGTACGAGGAACCATAATTTCTTTTGCAACTCGATCATCAAATTCAAAAATGTTATTTACATATTTATATTCGGTTTGGTTTATTTCACCGCTTTTAAAACTTTCACCTAAAATGAGTCGCAATTCCTCTTCAGAATGAGCAAGTTCACTTTCTTTCGCAGGTTCTAATCCGAGTAATTTTGTGAAAAATATAGCTGTACTATTGAGTAGCCAAATGAATGGGTACATAATTTTATCAAATAAAATAAGCGGTCTTGCAAATTTGAGTGTGATCGCTTCTGCTTTTTGAATTGCGAAAGACTTTGGAACTAATTCACCTAATACAACGTGGAAAAATGTAATAACACTAAAAGCAATAACAAAAGATAAAGTGTTAGCCATTGTTCCAGTAATATTAATTTTTTCAAAGAGCGGTCGTAGTATATGTTCCACAGTCGGTTCACCAAGCCAACCAAGCCCTAAAGAAGTGATTGTAATTCCGAGCTGACAAGCTGATAAATAAACATCTAAATTAGATAGGACGCTTCTTGCAGCTAAAGCTTGTTTATTACCTTCATTTGCAAGTTGGTCAATTCGACTTTTTCGTACTTTTACAACAGCGAATTCTGATGCAACGAAAAAGCCAGAAATAAGAATAAGTACAAAGATGAGAAAAATATTTAATATGTCCAAGCGTGTTCTCCATTCCAAGGTTTGGAATAAAGATGTCACCTCCTGCAATTATGTTATACTTTTATAATAAATCCAAATGAAAAGAATAGTCAAAGGAAAAGGGTAAATATTGGTATGTTTCTGTAATAGTTTTTGAATTTGCTGTTATTTTGTCCGCTATACAAAAGGAATAACCCCCTACTTTTAGATTATAGAGGGTTATTTTAAATTAAGGTTTTGGAACACTTCTCGTCAAAGTGTATGACTGTTGTTTGGAGTAGTTTGTGGTCCATAGTGTTTGAAGGAAAGAAAGTATGCTATATGGGATATAGAGTAGTAATAAGCCGATTGTAACAATTATGGGTGAATTTCCGCCAAATTGAACGATAAATTGTAACAGTCCATTTGCATGAAAAACGCATTCCATAAAAACGAATGAAAGAATAATGGAACCTAAAATTGATTTATGATTCGAAGTAAGCGCCAAAAACAATGTATCCACAAGAAAAGAATCATGTTTTATTTCATATTCATTTGTGTTTTTTAAGAAAGGAATCCATTTTTTTACTGCTTGCATAACGATAATCATGGAAGTACTACATACGATGATAAATGATGAGTAGTAAGGAAGGTTTATAAATTGTGCGATGTATAGAAGTAGTAATAAGACTGAACATTGTAATACTACAGTGCAAAAAGAGTAAGGAATCCATTTCAATACAGTAGTAAACTTTTTAAACGAATTAGGTACTTTGAAAAATAAATGGCCGATACCCAAACTTATGAAAAATCCGATCGCAAGGGTAAAAGTAAAACGAACAATCGATATAAAATATATTTCCCATATGTAAGGGAATAATGGTGTTGAATGATTAGAAGTATGTATCATTTGGTTTGCTGAGAAAAAGATAGATTCATGCATCCAATCAACCTTTGGAATTGATATAGAAGAAAGCTGTGCGAAGTTTTGAAAAATGCTAATAAATTCATTTTGATAAGAATAATTGTGTGTAATAAAAAGAGCTGGAATAGGACTTATGGCAAAAATAACAATAATACCAATTATAAATTTACATATATGTGAGCGTAATAAGGACATATAACCACCTACTCTTAGAATATTCAGAAAATTCTTATTCTTATTTTAGCTTTTTTTGAAAGAAGTTACAATATATTTTTCATTTAGTAATTCAGAGAGAAGATTTGATAGCAAAAATATACAAGTGAAGGATTCATGAATAAATTATGACAAGAAAATGAATAATTTTCAGAAAAATAAAATAAATTATTTATTTTTTTCTGAAAATATAATATAGTTATGGCACAGAAAGTATTTTAACATAAGGAGGCTTTTTATGAGGATTAAAGGGAATTACGTGCCGAAAAGGGAAGTTTTACTGTGCTCAAGTTCGATTACGATAGGGGAAGCGTTAGAGCATTTAAATAAAACGGGGTATCGTTGTGTACCAGTTTTAGATGAAAAAAAAGAGAAATTTTTAGGGAATATATATAAAGTAGATATTTTAGAATATAAAGGATCACTTGATGAGAGTGTAATACAATTATTAAACGATAAAGAAGGATTTGTGAGAGAAGATTCATCTTTCTTTAAAGTATTTTTTACAATAAAAAAATTGCCTTATTTATCAGTAGTTGATGAAAAAGGGGTTTTCCTTGGAATTTTAACGCATAAAAAAGTTTTTGAGTTATTAGAGGATGCATGGGGCGTTCACTCTAGTAAATACTCTGTCATGATTGGAACGCAAGACTATAATGGAGCAATCCAAAAGTTATCGACAGTTTTAAAGAAATACACTGGTATTCAAAGTTTGATGACTTTTGATAATGATGCCTTATTAGTTCGTAGAATTATGTTTACATTAGGAGAAGAGTTTAACGACGGTGAATTAGAGACATTATTGGAAGATTTAGAAGATCACGGATTTAGAGTTGTGTATGTGGAAGAGATGAAAAATCCACGTGAAGTTGAAACGATAGAGTAACATACAAAAGCCATCTAATTATATTGAAGTGACCCCCGAAAGTTAGACAGGTCGTTTCATTAGGCAGCCTCTAGGGTATGAGCCCGGTATTGTACTGGGCTCATACCCTTTAATTTTGCCTTAATTCTTTTATGATTATAGTATTCTATATACTTTGCTAATTCTTGTTTGAAATGTGTTATACTTTCAAATTCTTTTCGATACAGAAATTCCGATTTCATGATACCGAAGAAATTTTCAATAACGGCATTGTCATAACAGTTTCCTTTGCGAGACATACTTTGAGTTATGCCACAATTCTTAAGAGAATGACGGTATTGTTTCATTTGATAGTGCCAACCTTGATCAGAGTGAATGAGGAGTTTATCCGGATTGGTTACACAATAAAGGGCTTGGTCCAACATCGTTGAAACAAGGGAATAGGTCGGTCTTGAACCAATTGTATACGTGATAATTTCACCATTAAATAAATCCAACATTGGTGATAGGTATAACTTCTCCCCAAATAACTTAAACTCCGTAATATCTGTAACCCACTTTTCATTTGGTTTTTCAGCTTGGAAGTTGCGATTTAAAATATTTGGCGCAATTTTCCCAACTGTCCCTTTGTAAGAGCGGTATTTTTTCATACGAACCAGACATTTTAACCCTAATTCTTTCATAAGGCGATACACTTTTTTATGATTTACTTTGTGTCCACGATTCATAAGTTCATCACGAATACGACGATAACCATAACACCCATCGTGTTCATTATAAATAGCTTGAATCAGTTCTTTTACCTCCGCATTTGGATCAGGACGATTAAAACGTTTCATCCAGTAATAGTACGTACTACGTGGAATGTTTGCGAGTTGAAGTAACTCCTTGATAGGAAATTCATGCCTTAACTCGTAGATTACTTGCGCTTTGTCTTGTTTGGTGATTTTTCTTTGTTTTGAACTAAGGCATTCAACTTTTTTAAATATGCATTTTCCATACGTAAACGCTCATTTTCCGCTTGTAAGGCTTCGATTGATCCTTCATCTACTGGCTTTATTTTTTTATCTTTCATGGTTGGACGCCCCTTTTTCTTTGATTGTAGGGCATCCAATCCTCCTGTTTCATAAGCTATTTTCCATTTCCGAAGTGTTTCATAAGACGGTATATTGAAAAGTGCCGCTGTTTCTCTGATAGATGTCCCGTGTTCATTCATATAATAAAGTACATCTAGTTTATACTGGGCTGGGTAGAATGTATAGCACTTTTCAAAGGCCTTTTCACCTGAAGACTCATATCGTCTAATCCACTCACGAAGTACGCTAGGGTTAACTCCTATAGATTTAGCAATTGTTTTTCCACTTTCTGTACCATCTAAATATCGTTTCACCGCTTGGATTTTTTCTTTTGAAGAAAATTTAGCCATAAAAAATGCACCTCCAATTGTTAGACTGTGTCTAACAATTGGGGTGCACTTCATATTAGATGGCTTTTGTATGTTACGTGTATAAAGTTATTTGAAAATAACGATCGAATAATAGGTGAGATTATAACAATATTTGTGTAAGAGAATAAAAAATGTAGATAATTTCGATTTTCAAAAAAATCAATTTGAAAATATGTTTTTATTTTGCAACTAAATATGTTACTATATGTGTGATAAAAACAAAGAGGTCTGACATCTACACTCCACATAATAATACTCTAATGATTTGAAAATTCAAAAAAATCAAAATTTAAAATAATAATTGTATTAATGATTAGAGTAAAAATAAGGGGAATGGAGAAATTATGGAGAAAGACACTGCTTTGTAAGGGGCATATTTTATCATCTTGAGCAGAGAGGAGGATGCATAGCATATTGTAAAATATAGAGATAAACAATGAAAAAGTGCTATGCAAATGAAGAGCATGAAGGGACGTTTAAGGCCAGGTGATACGGTAGCAATTGGTTTAATGCTATTTGCATTATTTTTAGGAGCAGGAAATTTAATTTTTCCGCCAGTTTTAGGTCAACAAGCAGGAGAGAATGTTTGGATTGCTACAATAGGATTCCTTGTAACGGGAGTCGGATTACCCCTACTAGCTGTAACAGCTGTCGCGTTTGTAGAGGGGGACTTGAAAGCGCTATCTTCTAGAGTCCACCCTATATTTGCGTTTATTTTCCCATTGATTAGTTATTTAGCAATTGGACCATTTTTCGCGATTCCTCGTACTGGAGCTGTTTCGTTTGAAATGGGTATGAAGCCGTTTTTATCAGAGGCAATGGTTTCAGAGTGGTACATGCTATTTCTTTTCACGATAGTTTTCTTCGGAATAACGTGGTATTTATCATTAAATCCATCTAAATTAGTGGATTGGTTCGGAAAGTTTCTTACACCATTATTAGTATTAATTGTCGCTGTTATTGTCGGAAAGGCAATTATTGATCCAATTGGAGAGCCAGCTGCGCCGTTAGCTGCTTACAAAGAAAATGCTTTCTTTGGTGGATTTATTCAAGGATATTTAACGATGGATGCAATTAGCGCGCTCGTATTCGGAATTGTCGTTGTACAAGTTATCCGCTCTAAAGGGATAAAAGAGAGTAGTCAAATTGCAAAAATAACAGTAGTATCAGGTATTATTGCTGTACTTGGTTTAACGTTAATTTATTTATCACTTGCTTATCTTGGTTCAACAAGTACATCACTTGGTATCTCAGAAAACGGTGGTCTTATTTTAACGAATGTTGTAAATGAGCTATATGGGACGAGTGGTAAAATTTTATTAGGGCTTGTTATTATACTCGCTTGTTTAACAACTTCTGTTGGGCTAACATCTGCGTGTGCGGGTTTCTTTACAAACTTATTCCCAAAACTTTCGCATAAAACGATTGTAACAATGGTATGTGTATTTAGTTTAATTGTATCTAACCTAGGTTTAACGCAATTAATCGCAGTAACATTACCTGTGTTAATGATCATTTATCCAGTTGCAATTGTATTAATCGTACTTTCTTATTTCCATAAGTGGATTGGGAAGCGTAATACAATTTATATTGGAGCTATTTTAGGTGCATTGTTAATTAGTTTCTTTAACGGTTTAGAAAGTGCGAAAATTAAAATTGACGCGATTTCTAATGTACTACAAATGTTACCGTTATATAACGAAGGAATCGGATGGTTAATTCCATCATGTATTGGCGGGATTCTCGGTTTCTTCTTCTATAAATCAAATGAATCAAGTGAATTACAAAAGAAAGGTGCTTAGGCACCTTTCTTTTTTTGAAGGGGATTTTTGTATTTTGTCTAAGTAATAATTGGGGGGAATGATAAATGGCTAATTTTGAAGATTTTTTAAATTTGGATTTGAGAATTGGAACTGTAATACATGCAGAGGAATTTAAAGAAGCGAGAGTACCAGCGATTAAACTAGCAATAGATTTTGGAGAAATCGGGATAAAGCAGTCAAGTGCTCAAATTACGAAAAGGTATAGTCCAGAAGATTTAATCGGTCAACAAATCGTTGCTGTTGTAAACTTTCCACCAAAGCGTGTAGCTGGATTCAAATCAGAAGTACTTGTGCTTGGTGGTGTTCCTGAAGCTGATGATGTTGTGTTACTTCAGCCTAATATGAAATTGCCAAATGGAACAAAAATTAGCTAGGGTGAAGGTAGGGGCTAATATGGATATCGGACGAGAATATTTACAATGTGCGATTTCGAACTTTAAAGCAACAAAGAAACAAGGGGAACGGGCACTTTCTCAATTATCATATGAACAAATACAATGGTCTTCTCATGAAGAAACAAATAGTATAGCGATTATTATTAAGCATCTGCACGGTAATATGCGTTCTAGATGGACGGATTTTTTAACGTCTGATGGTGAAAAAACAGATCGTAATCGAGATGGTGAATTTGAAGGATGCTATCACTCAAAAGAAGAAACCCTTATAGCTTGGCAAGAAGGATGGAAATATGTTTTTAATACGATGAATACTTTAACGCCGGAACACTTATTGAAGACGGTATACATTCGCGGTGAAGCACATACTGTCATGCAAGCAATTGAAAGGCAAATTGCTCATTATGCATTGCATATTGGTCAGATTATTTACATTGGGAAGATGTTAAAAGAAAATGAGTGGGAATGTTTAAGTATTCCGAGAGGTCAGTCTGCGCGTTATGTAGAGAAAAAACGTTCAACATAATAATAAGAAAGAAACCGATAAAAAATGGGAAAAAAGAAAGTCAGCCAAATAATAGATGGTTCTGTAATCATAAGAATACTGCCAAAAATAATTCCATATATAATAAGAAAGAAATTGAAAAGTGTATTCACAGGGAGAAATCGTGAGATAAACACTTGCTGTCGTTTAAAACAATCACTGTGAAATAAATAAAAGCGGAAGTACCATGTGGCTGTAATAAGGTCTTTCTTTCTCACAATTCTTTTTTTGCATGTATGACAGATAAATGGTGGTTGCATTTCATTACGCTCCATTTTTTATTTTCATAATAATGTGAGACAAAAGTAGGTACAAAGTGTATGTTCCTATATACGCTCCTGCAATAAGGAAAAATGGATTCAGTAAAATTCCATGAATGCTCGTCATGAAAACTAAATCTTGTATTAAAACATCGTATATATTAATGGAAATAATTGTACCGAGTACATACAGTGCCAAGTACGCAGAAATATGTAGCACAATAGAGATTTTTGGTTGCTTAGCGGACAAATAAAAAATGAATGATAGAGCGATTGGTAATATTCCTATTAATAGCTTCAATTCATTTCACCTCATTAACAATATAGCCGGAATTTTAACGGTCTATTCTCTAGGGCTTGTACATAACTTAAAATAGAGAGGTGATAGTATGAATCGGGGCTTTTTTTTTATGAAGTTTACAAATATGCGTAAGTTAGTTTTATTTGTTATTACTACAATGCTAGCGACTTTTTTTCTTATTAGTCTGATGGTAACCTCTATGAAAGAGACAAAGTCAACGTATTTATATAATTGGTTAAATGAGTTATCGATGAATGGTTACATGTATGTACTTGGAAAAGAGAATCATTATTTTACACAGGAGTATCGAAATTTGAATCAAGATTTTTCAATTTCTTCTTTTCTCTTTTCTATGGCTACAAATATTCGCTTTAATGATGTACGCAGTTTCGTCGGGAAAGAGCTCCCGGGGTTTGGTAAGTACGATACAGAAATTGTTATTGCGGGTGAGGGTACAAATTATTCTAACTTACCGATAGAGTCGAGTGTTCCTCTTGAAGAAGTAGTGAAGGAACGGACTAGTGGAACTGGACAAGCACCTAAACAAGATACGAGTAAAGAGAAAAAACAGCCGTCCCAAACGACCGGGAAGAGACAAGTTGCGTTTATTTATCATACACATAGCTGGGAATCTTATTTACCTTTACTTAACTTAACGAATGACCCGGATCCGAATAAAGCAACGAGTTCTGTATCGAATATTTCTATATTAGGAGATCGTTTCCGTGAACAACTAGAAGGAGAAGGGATTGGAGCTACTAACGATAAGAGTGATGTTGGTCAAAAGTTAATAAGTAAAGGTTTAAACAGTAATAGTTCGTATAAGATGTCACGAGAAATTGTGCAGCAAGCTATGGCTGGAAATAAAGATCTTCAATACTTTTTTGATTTGCATCGTGATAGTGCCCGAAAGAATGTAACGACAAAAACAATTGGAGATAAATCATATGCAAAGCTTGCATTTGTAGTAGGGAAAGGAAATAAAAACTATGAAAAAAACTTACAATTAGCGACAGCTTTACATGAGGCGATTAATAAGAAATATCCAGGAGTGAGTCGTGGGGTCATTCAAAAAGGGTTCCAGACAGGAAATGGAATCTATAATCAAGACTTATCAGGACAAGCGATATTAATAGAAGTTGGCGGTGTAGATAATACAGTGGAAGAATTGAATCGATCAATTGATGCACTTGCTAAAGCATTTGGTGAATATTTTTGGCAGGCAGAAAAAGTGAATGGATAAAGTGAAACGTGAATTAGCCAGGACATCTATCGATAATTATTAGCTCACTTCAATCTTGAAAAAACGTAAGTGTAATGCTTGCGTTTTTTCTTTGTAATGGTGAGACGTCACAGAATAGACATAATTTGTCGTTGTTATAGTAATATCGAAATTTGTCAATTTATAGTAGGAGATTTACAAAGGAATTTTCGGGAAAGTAGAGAAAATCTTTTTATAAGGAAAACTTTTTATTATGAAACTGGTAGGGTGATTGAAGTGATTAGGGAAATCGAAATAGAAGATGCAGCATCATTTTTGCAATTAAGTAAGCAATTAGATGAAGAAACGAAGTTTATGCTATATGAACCAGGAGAAAGGAAAACTACAGCTGAGCAACAAGAAAAAATGATCCATCGATTTATGGAAAATGAATATGCAACAATATTTGTAGCAGTTGAAGATGAGAGGATAGTAGGTTTTATATTAGTGAATGGAAATAACATTCAAAGAAAGAGGCATGTGGCAAGCATTGTAATTGGTATTTTGCAAGAGTATAACGGGCGAGGTATTGGGACTAGATTGTTTAAAGAGGTTGAGAAGTGGGCAAAATTACATGATGTATGGCGTTTAGAATTAACAGTAATGGCCCACAATACAAGAGCTCAGGCACTATATAAAAAAGCTGGATTTGAGAAAGAAGGTGTCAAAAAAGCTGCTCTTATTATCGATGGAAAGGGCATCGATGAGTATGAAATGGCCAAATTATTAAAATAAGAGGTCGTTATATGAAAAAAAGATGGGCACTACTTGGTATTGTAGCTGCAATAATTATTATTGGAGTAGCAGGAATCAATTATAAAATGTATAAGGATAAGCAGGCGCGGGAAGTAAGTGTAAATAGCATATTTCCGAAAGCGAAAGAAACGATTGCTAATATGGATGGGGATATTGCGGTAATTAATAATCCGAATTCAATGCTTGTACTTGTAAATAAAAGTAGGCGTTTACCAGATGGGTATAGACCGCCAGATTTAGTTATTCCGAAAGTGCGCTACTCTAGTGAAGGTGATCAAGAAAAGAAAAAGATGAGAAAAGAGGCAGCGAGGGCGCTTGAGGATATGTTTCAGCAGGCTGACAACGAGCGTATTTTTCTTTTTGCAGTTTCTGGATTTAGATCTTTTGATCGACAAAAAGCATTAAATACGATGTATAAAAAACAAGACGGGGAAGCAAAAACAGCAATGTCTAGCGCGGTTCCTGGCACAAGTGAGCATCAAACTGGACTAGCTATGGATATTACGTCTCAATCTGCTAAATTTCAGTTAGAGACGGTTTTTGGGGAAACGAAAGAAGGTCAGTGGCTTTCTGAAAATGCCCATAAATTTGGTTTTGTTGTTCGATACACAAAAGCGAAAGAAACGATTACGGGTTATCGGTATGAACCATGGCACGTAAGGTATGTGGGAAATCCACAAGCTACATATTTGTATGATAATCAACTGACGCTTGAAGAAGTAACAGAGTAAATGATTGAGGGGAGAGACGTATAATGACGATGTTATATAAGAAAAAAGTACATGCATATATTACAAGAGAAAAAGAGGGGGTTATGCAATTACTTGTTTTTAAACATCGTGATATACATGAAGCTGGTATTCAAGTGCCAGGAGGAACGGTTAATGAAGGTGAAACGTTAGAAGCGGCTATATTGCGTGAAGTACAGGAAGAATCCGGATTGCGTCATTTATGCATAGAACGTTTTTTAGCAGATTACATCATACATATGAAAGAAAAACAGGAATATGAAAAATGCCACTTTTTTCATGTAACTTTACTAACAGATGTAAAGGATACTTGGGAACATATTGTAAGTGCTGGTGAGGAAGATAAAGGATTAGTATTTTGCTACGAATGGGTTGATATTGCAAAATGCCCTGAATTAGCTGGGAAACAAGGTGAGTTTTTACATTTGTTAGATGAAGTATACGCACAGTAATGTAAGAGTCTGAAGCGAAGGTTAATCCGTTTCAGACTATTTTTATTTTTCGGTAAATTAAAGGTGTTTAAATAAGGAAATTGAATTTCTTTAAAGGAATATTAATTTAGGATGTGTTGAGGTGAAAAAAATGAAAAAGTAAGGGGTATACGCTAAAAAAGTTCATATAAGGGAGAATATAAATGGAAATTCAGTTTAATCCAATCTTAAAAAAGGAATTAACAATTCAAGATATTCAAAATGAAATGGAATCAGGAAAGTTAACTTCAAAAGAGCTAGTGATGTATTATCTTTATAGAATCGCAAAGTATGATCAAGACGGACCGAAAATCAATTCAATTTTAGAAATCAATCCAGATGCAATTTTTATTGCAGAAGCGTTAGATTATGAAAGAAAGACAAAAGGTATAAGGGGTCCATTACATGGAATACCTGTTTTGCTTAAGGATAATATTGAAACGAATGACTCCATGCATACAAGTGCAGGTACAATAGCTCTAGAACAAAATATAAGCAGTGAAGATGCATTTCTCGTTACTCAACTGCGAGAAGCAGGGGCAGTGATAATTGGAAAAACGAATATGACAGAATTAGCAAATGCAATGTCTTTTGAAATGTGGGCTGGATATAGTGCAAAAGGTGGTCAAACAATCAATCCATACGGAACGGGCAAGGATCATATGTTTGTTGGCGGATCTAGTACAGGATCTGCGATAGCAGTTGCTGCTAACTTTACAGTAGTATCTGTTGGGACAGAAACCGATGCTTCTATTTTGAGCCCCGCTGTTCAAAATTCTGTAGTAGGTATTAAACCGACTGTCGGTTTAATTAGTCGTAGAGGAATTATTCCATTTACTTATTCACAAGATACAGCTGGACCATTTGCTAGAACGGTAACAGATGCTGCTATTTTGCTAGGGAGTTTAACTGGAGTGGATGAGAAAGATGTAGTTACTCGAAAAAGTGAAAATAGGGCATATCGGGATTATACATCTTACCTTGATGCAAATGGTTTAAATGGAGCGAAGATTGGTGTGTTTAACGATGCACCAAAAGATTATTACGAAAATGGTGAGTATGATGAAATCTTGTTTAAGGAAACGATTCAAGTATTACGTAATGAAGGAGCGACAGTAGTAGAAAATATTGATATTCCTTCTTTTCATAGAGAATGGAGCTGGGGAGTTCCGCTTTATGAGCTGAAGCATAGTTTAGATAACTATCTTTCTAAATTACCTTCTACTATCCCGGTACATTCTATTTCGGAGTTAATGGAGTTTAATAAAAACATAGCAGAAAGAGCTTTAAAATATGGACAAACTAAGTTAGAGGGAAGAAAAGATTTTCCTAATACTTTACGAAATCCAGAATATTTAAATGCGAGATTAGAAGATATATATTTTTCTCAAGAACAAGGCATTGATTTTGCATTGGAAAAATATAATCTTGATGCGATACTGTTTCCTTCCTATATAGGTTCTACTATATGTGCAAAAGCGGGTTATCCGTCTATAGCAATACCAGCAGGGTATATGGAAAGCGGGAGGCCTTTTGGAATTACCATTGCAAGCACTGCCTTTAGTGAAGGGATATTAATTAAATTAGCTTATGCTTTTGAACAAGCGACAAAGCATAGAAAAATCCTCAACTTATCATGAATAGAATAAACAAAGAGGACAGGAATCCCTGTCCTCTTTGTTTTAGTGATTAAATTGAAATATCGTTCTGCTCTGTCTTATGATATTTTAATAAACTAAAAGATAAACAAGCGGAACATAAAATAAGAATAGAAGCGATGATATAAATTGTACGAACACCGAACATATCAGTAATAATGCCAATGCTAAGCATAGATAGTCCAGAGGCTGTTGAAAGAAGTGCACCATGTGCTGTATACATTTTGGATAATAAAGCAGGGGCGACACTTGATTGTAAAACAGTCGTTTGGGAAATATCTCTAATTTGATAACATGGTCCCATTAGAACACATAGAAAAAGCGCAATAAATCCGCTGCTCGTCATACCATATAAAAATGTAAGAATGCTAAATATAAGAGAGCCAATCGACATAGATCGTATTAAATTGTTTTGAATATAGGAACTCATTTTCCATGCTAATAGACCACCGATTAACGTGCCAACATAATAACTTGTATTAATATATCCCCACCATTCTTCGCCTTTATGAAGGATAGTCGTAACGTATGCCATCGTAATAGCACCAATCCATATTGTCCCTGCGAAAGTTTCGATTAAGTCCATATATGTAACGGTACGGAGAGAAGGATTTTGAAATAGGAGTTTCCAACCTTCCAATAAAACAGTACTTTTGGAAGAGGGAGAATCTGCTATTCTTTCAGTATGTATGGAACGTAATGAAAAATGTAAGGCAATGCATCCGAAAATCATTAAAATGTTATTAATCATGAGTGTAGAAGTAGCGCCAATGAGAAGAACGACAATACTCGTAAATGAATAAGCAACGGCTTGCACAATTTGTGTTGAAAAGGAAAAGATACTATTTACTTTTACTAATTTTTCTTTCGGTGTAAGGCGCGGGAGAATACCGTATAATAACGGAGCACTCCACCCACTACATAATGAAATGACAAAAATAAAAGTTAATAGAGCTATAATGTTTGTGGATAAGACCGGGAACAAAATCATTAATAATAGTAAAAAGACTGTTTTCAGCCATTGGAGCGTATATAACAGCGTATAAGATGGAAAACGATTTATTATAAGTGGTGCAGAGATGTTAGCAATTAGATTTGTGATAACTTGTAATAATGGAAAAAGAGCAGTAATAGTAGCTGATTTAGTTGCTATATAAATATGAGTTGTAATAATCATTACATATACGATGTCAGCGAGAGTAATGCATATTTTGGAACCTAAATAGTAGATTAGTGACAGGTTTCTCAATAAGATTATCACCTCTATAAAAAATAGTATTTAGTAATTAGAATAATTGTAATTTAAAAATTAAAATTTTTAAAGAATTTAATTTTTTGTCACTTTTTGAAAGGGATTTTCATGTATAATGAAGGATATATTGATATAGTATTATATTAATGATCATTGTAACAGTGAGTATGTACAATAGCTTGTAGCAAACGCCCAAGTGTAAGAAAGGGCGGATAAACCATTCTTTTCTTCATATACATATAGAAAATGAGAAAGAAAGTGAGGGTTGCATATGGCTGCTTGGGTAATTTGGTTTATAATAGCTGGTATTTTATTTATCGCAGAAATGTTGTCGATTACATTTTACATGCTTTGGCTTGGAATTGGAGCTGTTGTCGGAGGTCTTATTGCTTTGTTTGCTCCTGATGCACTACTGTTACAAGTTACTGTTGGTGCAATTGTTAGTTTAACTTTGACATTCTTTACGAAAAGAATTTCAAAAAACTTTCGAGAAGCAAAAGGTTTTACTGATACAGTAGATATGCTTGTTGGTAAAAAAGGGATTGTTATGCAAACGATTACAAATGAAGCGAATGGTATTGTGAAAGTGGATGGAGATACTTGGACAGCTATTGCAGATTCTTCAATTGATGCTGGAGAAAAAGTCGTTGTTATAAAGAGGCATAGTACTATATTACAAGTGAAAAAGGAGAGTGAATAAATATGGTAGCATTAACGTTAACGATTATATTCGCACTAATTGTAGTTACATTTATCGCATTAACAATTAAAATTATTCCTCAGCAAAAAGTTGGGGTTGTTGAAAGATTTGGTAAGTTTCAACGTATCATGCACCCAGGGTTAAATATTTTAATACCAATTGTAGATCGTGTTCGTGTATATCATGACTTACGTATTCAACAAACGAATGTACCACCGCAAAAGGTAATTACGAAAGATAATGTTCAAGTAGAAATTGATACTATTATTTTCTATCAAATTGTTGAACCAGAACTTGCGACATATGGTATTTCAAACTATGAATATGGTGTTCGTAATATTACTTCAGCAACGATGCGTCAAATTATCGGTAAAATGGAACTGGATGAAACGTTATCTGGTCGTGAAAAAATTTCAACAGAAATCCGCTTAGCGCTTGATGAAGCAACAGAAAAATGGGGCGTACGTATTGAACGTGTCGAAGTTGTTGATATTAACCCGCCAAAAGATGTGCAAGCATCAATGGAAAAACAAATGAAGGCTGAGCGTAATAAACGTGCGATTATTTTAGAAGCTGAAGCAGCAAAACAAGATAAAGTCCTTCGTGCTGAAGGGGAAAAGCAAAGTAAAATCTTGATGGCTGAAGGGGATAAAGAAGCGCGTATTCGCGAAGCTGAAGGTATAAAAGAAGCAAAAGAATTAGAAGCGCAAGGGGAAGCAAGGGCAATTGAAGAAATCGCAAAAGCAGAACAAAATCGTATTGAATTGCTTCGTGAAGCGAATTTGGATGAGCGTATACTTGCTTACAAATCATTTGAATCATTAGCTGAAGTTGCAAAAGGACCAGCAAATAAAGTCTTTATTCCGTCTAATGCAATTGAAACACTTGGTACTCTTGGGGCAATTGGAGAAATATTTAAAGAAAAACAAGTGAAGAAACTACCTTCAAATGATACAGGAAAAGAACAATAAAAGTGAGGAAGAGAAATGGGATACCATTTCTCTTTTTTTTGCGTATATTCCGAAAAGCTTGTACATATCCATGTATAAAGAAGGTGATGCAGTGAAAAAGTATGCAACTCGAATACATGGGAAGAAACTGATTTCGTTACTCCTTTTATATGCGCTAATAGTAATTATGATAGCGTCGATTTTGACGTCATTTTTACATACAATGAAATCGAATTATGCAAATCAATGGTTTGGAAAAGTATCGATGCAAGGTTTTGTTCAAATGATAGAAAGTGAGAATCGCTATTACGGATTTGATTATTTTAAGAAGAATAAAAGAGAGTCAGTTGGAAATTTAATGTTCTCTATTGCGACAGATTTGAAAATTAAAGATTTAAGAACATTCGTCGGTAAAGAAGTACCTGGTATGTCAAAGTATTATTCTAATATTATCGTAGCTGGGGAAGGGACAAACTTGACGAATATCCCAAATGAATCTAGTGTACCGATTGAAGAAGTAACGAAAGAACGGGAAGTAGCAAAAGATAAAGTTACAGAAGCGGAAAAGAATAATCCGGTTCAGAAAAAGAACGGAGCGAAAAAAGGTGAAAGTGCAGTATATATTTATCATACACATAGCTGGGAATCCTTCTTTCCATTATTACCAGGGGCTACGGATCCATCAAGTCCAGATGTAAATGTGTCCTTACTAGGGAAACGTATGAAAGAGCAACTTGAAGGACAAGGAATTCCGGTAGTTCACGATAAAACGAATATGGGTGATTTATTAGCGAGTAAAAAATGGAAATGGCCGCAATCATATAAAGCGTCTCATGAATATGTAAAAGAAGCATTAGCACAAAATAATAAAATTGCGTTTCCAATTGATATACACCGTGACGATCAGCGTAAGAAAGTAACAACAAAAGTAATTAACGGAAAATCGTATGCAAGATTATATTTTATAATTGGGATGGAAAATGAAGGCCGTGCTGAAAATGAAAAAATTGCAAGAGCGATCAATAGTTATTTAGATGAAAACTACTACGGATTAAGTAGAGGGATTTTTCCCAAGTATAAAAAAGATGGAAATGGCGTTTATAATCAAGATTTATCGAAAAATGCGATGTTAATTGAAGTTGGTGGTGTTGATAATACGTTAGATGAATTATATAACACAATTGATGTGTTAACAGAAGCGTTTAGTAAATATTATTGGAATGATGCGGAAAAAGTGAATGGATGAGGGACGGGAGACCGTTCCTTTTTTATTTTGGAATCTTAAAATGTGATATAATGGAATTTTATGAATGTTAAATAAAGGGAGAGAGAAACATGCAAATACTACTAATACGCCACGGAGAATCAGAAGCTGATATTTTACATGTGCATGAAGGTCGAGCTGATTTTGAGTTAACTGACAAAGGGAGACAACAAGTACAAAGACTTGTACAGAAAGTGAAAAAAGATTTTGCGCCAGATTTCATTTGGGCAAGCACATTAAAACGCGCTCGTGAAACGGGTGAAATATTAGCAGAAGCAATTGGTTGTCCAATTCAATTAGAAGAGGAATTAATGGAGTTTAATAATGGAGTGCAAGCAGGCGTATCATTTGAAGAAGCAAAGAAATATCCAGAGCCAAAGTTTCTTCATGACCGTTTTGAAAACGGAGAATCATTTATTGAGTTTCGAATGAGAATAGAAGGAATCTTTTCTAAAATTATGATAGAGAATACATATGATCGAATTGCAATTGTTGCCCATGGAGGCGTAATTAATAGTCTATTACGTGCATTTTTCAAAATGCCAATTTCAATGGACTACTATTTCAAAATGGGAGATACGGGAATAAGTTTAATTGAAATTGAGGGTGAACAAAAAACGGTGCATTTCATTAATGATACGAATCATTTGGACGGGATGTAAAGACTTATGTACAAAGTTGTATTTTTCGATGTTGACGGTACGTTATTAAGTGAGATTGATAGAAGCATGCACGAAAGTACAAAAGAAGCGATACGAAGGTTAATAGATAAAGGAATTCACGTAGTTGTTACAACTGGAAGACCGTATAGTTTATGCTCACAATTTAAGGAACTAGGTATAAATACGTTTATTTCAGCAAATGGTGCACATATAAAATGTGGGAAAGAAGTTATACATAAATCAGTACTTTCAAGCGAAATCGTTCATGATATTTCAAATTTTGCTGAATTACATGGTCACAGTGTTTCTTAATGTGATTATAACAGGGTTTTTAAACCCTGTGGCAACATTTTGGTACCTTTTTTACTAAATCTTCTTCTATAAATGCAATTACTTCTGCTTGTTTTGAAGGGTATAGGTGGCTATACGTATTTAGGGTTGTAGCCACATCTGAATGACCAAGACGTTGTGCTACTATAAGTGGACTTACACCCTTGTTAATTAGATATGATGCATGGGAATGCCTAAATTCATGTAACAAGATTCTTTTAACACCAGCGTTAAGTACATAGTTTGTATACTTTCTATCGAGAGTGCTTGCTGATATGCTAGTATAAAATTCGCCAAACACAACGTAATTAATTTTGATAGGTGATTTTACTGTAGCATGCTCTTTTAAATTTTTCAATAAATCGATTACAAGAGATGGTAACATAATAATTCTATTTGAGGATTTTGTTTTTGGTTTTGTAATTTTTCTGTTAAACTCTGTTTTATTTATATTTATTGTTTTTTCTTCAAAATTGATATCTTCCCAAGTTAAAGCTAGTAGCTCCCCTTTTCTAGCACCGCTATAATAAAGTGTCGAGAAAAAAGTTTTATATAATAAATCGTCTACACTATCAATAAATTGATGAAATTCATCAAACTCCCAAAAATTCATTCGTTTATTCGATTCCTTTTCGAAATTTCCAGCAATGCGTGCAGGATTGTTTGTTAATCCATGAAATTTAATTGCGAAGTTGAATATGGAAGAGAGTACAGTATGAATTTTTTTTAAATGGTCTGCGGAATAGTTGTTAATAATTTTATTTTGATAATGCATAATGTGTTTGGCCGTAATCTGGTCAATTTTGATTTTGTTAAATTCTTGTATTAAATGATTGTATATTATATTTCTTATAACGTTTATTGATGTGTGCTTTCGTCTTTGGCAATACCAATCAAAATAACTATCTGCAACTTGAGCAAATGTTAAGTTTGAATTTGTTTCTTTTTCAACTAACATTTTAGCTTCAGCTTCACGAGCTTCCTTTTTTGTTTTAAACCCACGACGTTTCACTTGTTTTTGAGTGCCATCAAACTGACGGACTCTGACGACGAAGAAATATGTTCCTCGTTCTTTATCTTTGTAAATCACCATAAGAATCCCTCCTGTATAAATAAAGATCGATAATTCAATTTATTGAGTAGATTATAACTTGTTTGTTACCAAAAGAAAAGACGCTCAAAATAAATTGAGCGTCTTACTTTGACTTGAACCACTTTAATTTTAATAACATATAACTTAAAAACTCCCCACTAATAATAGTGGAGAAGATTGGTAGGGAAACCAATCAGGATGATACAAGTAAGGATAAAATCATAGTACCATAATAATGTCTTGACGCATATTGAGAAATTCAAGCATTTACTTCGTGTTATATTGTAATATATTTTCAAATTGGTGGGGTGCAATTATTAAAAAATGGCTGGTTTCTACATGGATTTTAGCAGAATATATTGAAAAATGAACCAATGCTCATTACGAATATAAAACATATGAAACTGCATTCAAATATTTTCAACATTTTTCTCAGAAGTTATATTGAGAAATAAATTTTAGTGTGGAATAGAATATGAGCCCATGCTAAAATTAGCTCTGTGTACAGTAAATAGGTTTCTGTAGAATTAATAGACAGAATAATCGTAAAAAACAAAATAAATAAAAGCATAAAAACTCGCAGAGCGTGTGTAAGAGGTACAACTAACAAAGCCTTTCACACTGTTCATCCTAGCTAACTTAGGACAAACATTTGCATCATACGAGTTCTTCGTCAGTGTAACACACACCTAGTAATTTTAAAATGTGTTCTGAGTTGAGAAAATTAAGGAGGCTTTTTATGTTACCGGATGGAGGGAAGAATACTTTGAAGCCGCTACACCTTGAAATTTGTGAATTAATTGACAATAGCCCTGAGCTAACATATGGGAGTGTTGCTGAGGCTATTGGAGTAAGTCCTCAATATATGTCTAAGTTCAAAAAAAGTGGGACAATTAGTTTTTGTAGTCTCTTGAAATTGTCGCAAGTATTAACGTTGCCGGATGAAAACTACAAAACTATAATGCGTGATTTCTGCTTGAAAGTTGATACAACAGAACTAATCAAACAAAGCTTTGAGTACGCTTCGATTACTAGGGATATTGAATTGTTAAAACGTTTGATAGGAAAATATCGAAAAGATAAAGGAAGTATTCAGGAGTTTGTGGATGTTTACGAAATACTGTATCAATACATGCTAAGGCAGATTGATGGGGAATCACTGATTGAAGAAATAAATAACTTACGACAACCTACAGATTGTTGTTTGCGAATATTAATTAGCATTATGAAATGCTATGGTTACTATTTTTCTAAAGAGTTTCCAATGATGATTGGGATTGGCAAAGAAATAGAGCAGAGACTCAAACAGTTAAGTGGTGGACGTAAGGATTTTCTCCAGCATTGCTATTTTTATAAGGTATACGAAGTCTTAGCACCTGTACATCTACGATCAAATAATAGAGATATGGCAAGAAAATATGCTTCTATTATTAAAAATGCAAACGTTGGTATCAAAGCTATTTCAGATGCATCATATATAATTGGCATGTCTTATTTACTTGAAAATAAACAGAAATGTTTATCAATGGTAAAAGAATCATATAATTTATCTAAACGGATTGGTGATCAGGGCTACGAGAATGAGGCGTTTTATAATATGAAAATGGTAGAAATGTATTATGCTGCGGAAACAGACGGGACGGCTAGTGTATTGGCTGACGTCGACAAATATGCTCAAGTTTTTTATCAAAAAGAAAAGGAAGACTTTATTGTGTTATTTAAGGCAATGCAAGATATGTCTAATGAAAGCTTACATAAATGTCTTCAGCAATTCTTTACTCAAGGCAATTACTTTTTTTCCAGTCTAAGCGCAAGAGAATTATATAAGAGAGGGGAAGATTCTGCTATAATTAAGTGGATGATGGATTATAAACAAGAAGTGGGAGGGAATGAAGTTGAAGAAGAGAATATTGATATTTTCAGTGATGTTAACTTTAATGATGATGCCATTTGTCCCTAATAAGGGATTAGAAGGAAAGGTTTTGGATAAATACACTAATTATATGGATGTTAGACCAGGCGGTTGAATTATATGGACCCACTTAGTGAAGTTGAAAAAGTGGGCCTTTTTTATTTGTCAATATATTTTGCTAAAAAAAAGCATTTTGTTTTTTGGCTAGTCTTGAGACATCTATAAAAATTAGTAATAAAATTATAAAAAAGGTGCTAATTTACAATGGGTGATGAGATTATTACTTATAGGAGAGATTAGACAAATGAACAAGATAAATGTTAAAAAAATTAAACAGGAAAACACTGAAGATAAAATTAAAAAGATGTTAATGTTAGAACAAATTTTTAGTGAGGATGAAGAATACATACTTGCAGTTAGTAAAATTAAAGCCATGATTAATAATAATTAATCATGGCTTTTTTCGTGTATTTTAATTAAATCATCAATTAATTTTATAATGTTTTGTTTTGTTTCTTGCGGCATATTGTCTAGACGTTTCATGAGATGAGCAGTTTCCGAATTTATTTTTTCTGTTTCAAGTGAAAGGTCGGTTTGCATACCCAATAAATAGTCGATAGAGACGCCTAAGACAGTAGCTATTTTATAAGTGTTCTCTCGTGAAGGGCTCTTTCTATTGGTTTCGTATAAGGAAATCGCAGACCTATTTACATTTAAAGCTTCCGCTAGTTCTTTTTGTGATATGTTCTTTTTCGTACGAATAGACTTTATACGCTCTCCTAACGTTACCATTACTAACACCCTCCGGTTAACTGAATTAAACTTTTCTATTGATTATGATAACTAAAAAAGTATAACAAAGCAATGTTTTTTAAAGAACAAGATATTAAAAAAAAGATAAAAAGGGTTTACAAAGAAAATATATTTAGTGTATGATGTTAACACAGGTAACAGATGGAGGGCGAAAATGAAAAAATTTAATGGGAAGAAACTGTCTTTATTAAGAAAAAATAAGGGGTTTTCACAGAGGGAATTGGCTCAATTATTAAACTGTAGTCATTCTTTAGTTAATTTAATGGAAAACGGAAAAATCCAGCCAACAACCTCAAAATTATTAGGGATGTCGGAAGTTTTTAAAATTCCAATGGATGATTTATTCATCGATTTTTTTTAACTGACATGTTAACAGTGTTAACTTTATGTTGGATTATGATTGAAAACTAATTTAATTAGAAAAGGAATGATATCCATGCACAAAAACTTATTTATTGCTCGAAAAGAGCAACGTATGACGCAAGAAACAATTGCAAATTTAATCCATATTTCACCGAGAACATATTTTGCTAAGGAACACGGTAAAAGTGATTTCACCCTAAAAGAAGCTCAGAAACTAGCAAAATACTTCAAAACAACAGTGGACGAGCTGTTTGAAAAATAAACAGAAAAGGTGGGAGGAGCATTTATGAAAAATGGTAAAAGACCAACCAAGAGAGAAAAGATACATATCAATTCATATAATTTAAATCCTGATAATTGGCTAATCTTTAAGAAAGTAGATGATGAATTACATTTAGTACATCGTCATACGAACTCAATACGAATCATTCCAAGTGCATAGGGTGGTGGACTGGACAAGCATTATTAAAATTTAGGAGGGCTTTACATGGATGGATTAACAGTAGCAAACGAACTGGTATTTGAAAGTAATGGTGAGGTAGTAACGGATAGTTTGACAATTGCTGAGATTTTCGGTAAACGACACGATAATGTTATATCAGATATTAAACTTCAAATGGATTATGCAGGAGCAGAATTCTCACTCCTAAATTTTGAGGAGTCAACTTACACAAATGAACGTGGTCGAATATATCCCAAGTACAATTTAACAGAAGAAGCATTTACATTAGTTGTTTTTGGGTACAACACGAAAGAAGCAGTGCAAACAAAAATTCGATTTATACAAGAATTTAAACGTATGAAGGAATACATCAAAAAACAGCAACATGTACCTACAGATCCCATGAGTATTTTAAAGCTTACTTTTGAAGCGCTAGAAGGGCAAAAGCAAGAACTCCAGCACATCAAATCAGATGTCAAAGACTTACGAGAAAATGCGCCGTTATTTGCTGTAGAATGCGATGAAATATCAAATGCAGTCAAGCGTCATGGCGTTGCGCTATTAGGTGGTAAACAGTCTAATGCGTACCAACATGCGGGGATTAGAGGTAAGGTCTACCGTGATATCTATAATCAGTTATATCGTGAATTTGGAGTAACAAGCCATAAAGCAATTAAACGTGGTCATTTGGCACTCGCAACAAAGATTGTTGGAGAGTATACGTTACCTATTGTGCTGAGTGAGAAAATTAATATAGTAAACTCTCAAATTAAGTTCTCTGAGATGTGAAAAAGTTGGAAGGAGGAAATAACTATGATGGAAGAAAGTGTTTTTTCAGTATGTATCACTGGGTTTCTGATCTGTGGGCTTTTGCTTGTTGTTTATGCACTCGATAAACCAATTAAAGAATTTACAAAAGATGTGGAATGAATTTGAGAGGAGAAAGCGCTATGACGTTATCAGTTTTAAAGAAAGATGTACAGAAAAAACAAATACTAGATGAATTCTTGCAGCATTGTGAAAAGAAACAAATAGAGGCGATTCAAAAGAATGATCCATTGTTACTTTGCATTTGGATTAAAGAAGCACGATTGGCTCGACGGGAGCTTATAGCGCTATACCGTGAGAAAGAAAAATATGATAACCAACTTGAACAGGATCGTAAAAGCATTTTAGGGATTGTGGAACATTTAAGAAGTAGAGGCATCAATGCTTCAGCCGTGGAGAGGGTACATTGTATAGCAAACTATTATATTTAAAAACAAGAAGGGATGGTAAAAAAATGACAGCAGAAGAATTATTTGAAGAAAAGAAATATTTAGTGATTGCAGCGATCAAGCAACAATTTGGAAGTATCGCAAGAGCTGGGCAGATTGCAGAAATAAACAATATGGATTTGGATGATTTAATACAAGTTGGCCATCTGTATTTATGGGAGCATTGTATGAATTATGATCCAGAGAGAGTAGATACATTCAATGCATACGTGATGAAAGGCATGAAATGGGCAATGAGTGATGAGCTTCACTTGAAAGGGACTCCTTTTAAGATAAGCAGACGAGTTGGTCATGAGGAACGGAATAAAATGAATATTCATTCGATTGATTTGCATCGAGATGAGGAAACAGTAAAAGAATTTTATGCAGTATCTCCTATTGATGTGGAAAAAGAAGCGATATTATCCATTGAATTTGAAGAAGTGACGAGTGTACTTGAAGAACAAGAAAAGTCAATTATTCTGCACGTCGGTGAAGGGTATACCACAGAAGAAATAGCTAGAAAATTAGAGATGAAAAAATCTACTGTTCAAACAAGAAAGACACGGGCATTTTTAAAGATGAATCCAGCTTATAAGCCAATCAAACAAAAATCCTTTTTCTTGGGGAAAAGAATGATAAAGAGAAACCACCAGTTGGGGCTGGTGATCTAATAGAAACACATGTGATGTCATCATAACACATGTTGCGTACGAGATGCAAAAAAAGACCTGTTATAGCAGGTCAAAAGTCAGGGTATTTCGTGAAAGAATATAACTTATTCATCATTCTAACAGGAAAAAGTGAAAAATAAAAGATCGAAAATAAAAAATATTAAATCTTTTTGTTGAGAAATATCAAATACCCTAGCAGTAAAGATATATTGAAAAAATGTTAGATAGAGAAGGGTGACTGGAATGAATACCAATGTAATAAAAGTCGCAAGAATAAACCTGCAAGGTAACACTTTAGACCAGGGCTGGTTTAAGTACCTTACTTTAGAAAATGGCAAGCCCTATATGGTTGCGATTACAATACTTAGCGAAATTTTTTATTGGTATAAACCAACTGAAATAAAGGATGAAAGAACAAATGAAATCCAATATAAACAAAAATTTAAAGCAGACAAACTTCAAAAAAGTTATCAACAATTGGCTGATTCATTTGGTTTTACCAAAAGACAAGTACAAGAAGCATGCAAATACTTAGTAAAAAGAGAATTAATTGCAATTGAATTTCGTACGATCATAGTTAACGGAACTAGGCATAACAACGTTATGTATGTGGAACCAATTGTGAAGAACATCGAAAAAGTTTCTATCTTATATCAAGACCCTATCACGCTAGAAAGTGACACCCTCCCACATTCTAATGAGAGAGGCTCCCACGCTAAAACGGAGGAGGCTCCTACATTGAAACGTGGGACAAATACAAAGATTACTACAGAGAATACTACAGAGATTACTACAAATAAAAAGACTTCTTGTCACAAGTTTGAAACTTGCGACATGGAGCATGCCAAATTGTTATTCCAGTTAATTTTAGAAACCAATCCAGAACATAAAGAGCCGAACTTCGAGAAGTGGGCCAATGAATTCCGCTTAATTCGCGAAAGAGACAAGAAAACAAATCAACAAATTGTGTATCTCTTGGAATGGTCTCAGGATCATTCCTTCTGGAAAAAAAATATATTGTCACCTAGTAAGTTGAGAAAGCAATGGGACAGGTTAGTAATTGAAGCCAAAGAAGAACACGAGGTGAAGAAAAATGAGCAGATTCGCAAGCATAGCGGAAGTCATGGCAGATTTGCAAAAGAGGGCTATGAAAAATTGCCAGAACCAACAAAAAAGTGGAGAGAACTTACAGACAAGGAACGAGAGGAATCACAACAAGAATATGAAAATAACATTGAATGGCTCGGAGAAGACGCTTAATGATACCTGTCCGTTATGCAGTGGAACGGGAATGATCTTAAATGGATGGACAGGTAGAATGTGTGATTGCCAAAAGAAACAATCTGAAATAGCAAGGTTGAAAAATGCAATGATACCAGAAGAATTTGAAGAAGCACGTTTTAAAAATTATATTCGTCATACCGATATGCAAAAGAAAATGTTTAACAGCATGATGGAATACTTAAAAAAGTTTAATGAAATCAGGGATACGAAGCGCAATAGCTTTGGATATATCGCTACATATGGCGAGGGAAGGTTAAAAGCCTTATCCATCAATGAACGGGTTGAGAAAATGAAACTTCACAACAATTACGGATTAGGTAAAACGCATCTACAAATAGCAGCTGCTAGGTGGATTATACAAAATGTTCAAACTGTAAATAAAGACATTGTAAATGCACAACCGAGAGGGTGCAGAGTAGTTTGTATAAGTGATGTCACTTTTATGACAGAGATTATGTCAGCAAAGCGTGATGATAAAAAGGAGTACTTTGAAAAGCTCCATACAGTCGTAGAGTATGCGGATGTGCTGGTTTGGGATGATCTAGGTAAGAGCAAACATACAGAATCTCGTGAAGAAATGTACTACGAAATCATTAATGAGCGATATAAGCGTAAAGCGCCCATCATTTTTAGCTCAAATGAAGATGAATATACCTTACCTGAAAAAATTGGGTTTGCAGCTGCTGATAGATTGCTAGGGATGGCAAATCACTATTTGATTGAAGTCGAGGGAGAAAGTTATAGACGGTAAAGGGGAGAAATCAATCATTTTGTGGGAATGGAGTTGAGTGTATGGAACAATTAACCTTTGAAGATATCGTAGGAAACATGGATTATACAGCGCATAGTACGGCTGAGAAATTCCTCTCTAATCATTCAGTAACACCTACCTATGCAGTAGAATTTTTTGACCGAGATGAAAAACAGAAGTTACGTTGGTTTGAAGTGAATACAGAGGCTGAAGCAAAAGAAAAAGCGGTAGAAACATACGGGAGAATTCAAATCATTAAAGTATATGTGTCCAATCGAACATTGAAAGAAATTATGGAGCTGGACTAAGGGCATTTTTATCAAGAGAGCACATGCATTTCCTAAAATGGACAAGCCAATGCAAAGGAGAACAGGCATAGATGAAAAGAGAAATAGACATGAAAACAAACGGCATTTACATTGTGGTGGATGGAAAAATCAACTTTGAAGAACCCCCAAAGAGCGGCTACGGACAGCAAGTCTTATATTGGGTAAAGGGAAAAGTGTCTCATACACAAACAACGATTACGAAGAAGTTTAAATAAAACGAGGTGGGAAAATAATGAATATACAAGAAGCTACTAAGTTAGCGATGGAACAAAATAAATTTATTTCACGATTACACTTTATGAAGACCTTTAAGGTCAAGATTAAGCCAACAAATACGTATGAGTTGTGTGGAAATTATCCAATTTATCCTAACGAATTTAAACCGCGCAGGGCGTGGAATCCCTGCGCAGATGATTTAATTGCTGATGATTGGATAATTGTTGATTAAGGTAACCATGATCTTGCTTCTTTTGCAAATTTGTATCCGGTTTTAAGAGAATTATTCTCTTCACAATATGCAATCCCTTGTGGAAGTAAGACAGTGTTATAGGCAACATTGTCTGCTGCATACACAGAGACTAAATCTTCATCTCGCAAACGATAGAGTGCTTTCGAAATAAAATCATCAGTCTCATTTTGGTACAACTCTTTAAATGTTTCAAAAGAGAACATATCTGTCCCATGGTTTTTATACTCAGTTACCATGTATTTTAGTAGTTTTTCTGAAAGCTTAGTTATTTTCATTAATTACACCTCCCCTCTATGGGGAATTATATCAAGAAAATTACAATAAATGAGAATTTTATGGGGAATTTAGTCGGGAAGCAAGTCAAGCACGTGTAGATGTAAAGTAAGACAAAATTTGAATTTTATTAAAAAATGGAGGAATGAACCATGAATACAGTAATTATTCAATTCGGTCAAGGTACAGAAGCATGGAAGGATATGCGAGAGATTACGAAATTTCTACAAGAGAAAGGCTATTTCATTGAACCTTATGAAGAAATTGGATCTGTAAAACTAACTAAGAAAATCAGTGACGAATTAGTGGATAAGAAAAGAAAATTCAATTGTGATCTTTGCTTTCAAAATAAGGATATTGAAGAGAAATCAATTTATCAATTTGATGAAGGTGGCGACATTGTCGCATGCATGGATTGTGAGAAAAAAGCATTTGAACATTCAAAAAACTAAACCAAAGCGTTATTTTGTAGCCATGTAAAAAAAGTGCATATTTAATATGTACTCTTGAAAAAAGGAGGCACTTTTGAGAGATGAGACATAATACAGCGTATGCTCGTCTCAAGTAAAAGTGCATCGAACTCAATAAAATATTTGTTTTGGAGGGAAATGAAAGTGGCGAAATGCAATTATGTTGGATGTGACAATGATGCAACAACCAAAGGTTTTATATTTGCTAGAGATCCACAAGGCAGGAAACATCTTCCTACAGATGTATACGCTTGCGATAAACATAAAAAGTCTCTCAGTTTTTTTGAATATAACACTGCTAAAACAAACTAAATTTTGATTTGGAGGAGAACGTAATGGAAATCAAAGTGAATGAGCAAACACAACGTTTTTATCTAGCGTTTGATGAATGGGTACAATGGGTACCTGCAGTTGGTCATGGAATTAAAGTGGGACAATATCATTTTTGTGCAATTCCATTAAGTGACTCTATTAATGTTTCAGAAGTAACGTCAGGTGTGAAGGCTATAAGTGTCCCTATAAATTTAAAGGTTTGGATGTTAACAAGCACTAAGGAAGATACAATGAGGTTTTTAGAAAAAGTTGGTGAGCATTTAAAAATAATTATGGAAGAACGAGGGGATTTTGATGAGTTACTCAAAAAACAGAAAAAAATAGCTTTCGAACGTTTAGGTGCGATGCCACCGATTGAAAATATTGATACGGATTGGATATTTGAGGAGGAAAGTGAAGTTGTACATTAATTGATACAAAATCTTTATTTTTAAATTAAAGAGCGCCTTGTAAAGCTCCTCTGATACCTAATCATAATGAAAATAACGAGCTCATATAGGGAAGTATTTATAATAATTAGGGATCATTATGTTCCAGCTTAGATTTCTCGGCTGGAGGAATAAAATGCTCACGGACAAAGTTTTGATAAATCATACCGCTTATAAATGTAATATAAAACACTACACACAAAAAGATTAAAATGTATTTAAATACCTTTTTCAAATTAGCACCACCCTAAAAGAGAGTTTTAATAGGATGTGTAAAAAAAGGTACGATTATACAAGGGCGGAGCGGTTAGCAAGAATAAAATAAAAACGTTATTTTAAATTTAATAAAAAAAAGAGCACATTAATGTATGTGCTCTAGGTAAATATTTTAAAAAAAGGAGTCTTAAAGAATTTAAATTGTCAATACACTATATGTTTGTCTTAAAAAAATGTGCATGAGATAAAATAGAAATTTTATTTGGGTGAAAGTGAGGTGTAGGGGCTGGAATTAGTTTTTTGGATAGTTATCTTCATTGTAATGGGCCAAATTGCTTGTACAAAGATGGATTTACAACAATTTTTAGATACTTATAAGGAAATGCTGGTTATACAAAACAAAAAGATTGATGACTTATTGAGATATATTAATAAGTGTTAATTAGTAGAAAATATTTAAAAAGAAGGACCCACATTGAGGGGGTGGGTCCTTTTACTGAAGCCAGGCATATATACTAAGCATATAGAGATTAACTATATATTACCAAAAACGAATTGAAATTTCTATGTGCTAATTGTTGAGAAATAATTTATAAAAGTTTTATTTTGTAGAAAATCAACAAAATAAAACGAGCACTTGTGCCAGAGTGCCCGTTTTATAAGATGACATCATTTATTATGTTATGTTTGTGAGTCATGAACAATTAAATGAGTCGAAAAGTAAGGTTCGAAATAGTTTATGTACCTGTTAATAAATAGGTGCTTGTACTAAAAAGAAGTGAAAAAATACAAGGGAGGATTATTGGAGTTCCGGCTTATCGCCCATGTATAGTATGTGCTATGTATGAAAGGATATTCAGATTTGCAAAAAATAAAAAGAGCACCTTCGAACAGTGCTCTTTCCCGGAAGTGTATATTACATGGACTTGCAAGAGGTTTTTAAGGAATAAAATGAATAAGCTCGCTCCTGAAAGGAAGAAGCCATACAATAACATATGAAAACGTCGTCGCAGGAGTGACAATGAAAGTATTTAAAACCCAACAAAATGATCCTTTTAAGTGGTATTTGAATGTTTTTTTGTAATTTCATAGCGAAAAATATTTTATCAGAATTGGTAGGATGCACAAATTTACTGTCGAATTGATACATGAACTAGAAGGAGGGAGACAGTATATGCTATATCATTTGATAAAATTAGGGGAAGCATTAGAATCTGAAGTAAAGCAATCTGAGGGGAGATTATATTTTGATTCAGTTAATTTTGGAGTTTGGGTGTCAAAAAGTATTTTGTATATCGAAAAGTATCATAAAGATTCTTTTATAGTAAATCAAATGAAGCAAAGTTATAAAGAAATAGATTATACAAATAATTATACATTTTACAAATTGATGTTAAGTACATTGAAAGTAATACAAGAAGAGGAAAATGAAGAAAAAGAGGAGGCTAAAGCATAATTTATAATCAATTGAAGGGAAAGTCATAAGGTTATCATATAAGTTTTGAGTAGAAGAATGGAATAAAGTCCGGCTAGAAAACTAGAGGACACCAATTCATTAAAGCAGCAATTCAAGCTGTTTTAGGAATAGGTGTCCTTTTATTTTGAGAAGGGAGATGGGGAGATGAAGGTGTTGAGAGATCAATTACGTGAATGGAAAAGCAATCAAACAAAAAAGAAAACTAAGAAAAAACGAAAAGAGAAGTTAAGCACTCGTCAAATTGAGGATTTAATGGAGGGGCATAGGCCTTGTTATGAACGAAGATATGGAGCAATAAGAGAAAAGTAATTTAAAAATAAAAAGGAGTGGTCTGGAATGACTAAGCAATTATCTTTCTTACCAAAAATCGATAGAGCAGCAACGCAAGAGCAATTGGAGGGGATGTTGGAAAGTGTACGTATATATAAGCAATTTGGAATGATACGTAAGGAAATGAAAGTCACTCCTTCTTATGAAAGGAAAGAGCATGGTCCTACACATGCAGTTGGTAAACCGTTAGAAGATGTAGCAATCTCTAATATTCAACAAAGCAAGCGTGAAGAATGTTTAGAGAAAATGGCATTTCGAGTTGAACAAGCATTAAGTCGATTCGGAAACAATACAGTTGGAAAAAACCAGAGGGACATTATAGTTAAACGATATTTAGAAGACGAAGATGTATGCGATTATATGGTATATAACGAAATTGGCATGAGTGAACGTACGTATCGACGTGTGAAAGCTAGAGCGTTTTATAAACTGGCCTTTGCTCTTAGACTAGAAGTTTATGAAACTGAAGAAACTGGAGGGAATGAATCATGAATTTTGTCCAGCCCATACGTGATTCAGAGCAAATACAACAAATCAAAGAATATTTAAAAGAAAAGAATGCACGTAACTATATTTTATTTGTAATGGGAATCAATACAGGGTTACGTATCAGTGATATTTTAAAACTAAAGGTTGGAGATTTAAAAGGTAGTCATATCTCAATGCGAGAAATGAAGACAGGTAAGCAGAAACGCATACAAATAACAGCAGCACTAAAGAGAGAGCTTCGATGGTTTAATGAAAATAGAGAAGATGATGAGTACCTATTAAAAAGTAGGCAGGGAAAAAATCGGCCAATCGGTCGTAGTATGGCATATAAGATACTAAGTGGAGCGGCAGCAGAGTTCGGATTAGATGAAATAGGAACACATACGCTAAGAAAGACGTACGGGTATCACATGTACATGCAAACGAAAAACATAGCATTACTTATGGAGATATTCAATCATTCGTCAGAGAAGGTCACGTTACGTTATATAGGTGTAAACCAAGATGCAATGGATAAAGCAATGACTAGGTTTAAAATCTAATCATTGCTTTTTTCTTTTTACATCTATACAGTTACTCATAAATTTCGTAATGTGTAACTCAAAAGAGAAAGTGAAATGAAATCAATGATACCAAGGGTTTTGGCGAAGGGGTCAGTTACACACAATTAAACATATGGGTAATTGGAAGGTATAAAATATGCACATGACGTATAAAGGTTATATAGAATGAATGAGAGGTGGAACAGATGATGTGTGAAGAATTGTTACAAGCATTGGTTCAATATCAAATGCAGCAAGGAGAAAAGCTAAGCACATTAAGGTTAAACCAAGATTACTATAAAACAGTATTAGAGCAATTAGCTTACCCTGATTGGCTAATTGAAAAGAAAATTAAGAACTTGGATCAGACGTTTCTCGGGGTTGAAGTAGAACTGACAAGTGAAGTGGAAACTTTTGAAATGAGGAGGATAAAAAAAGTGGCAGAATTTTGACCGCTTTTTGGCAGGAAAAAGGCCGACGTTTTTTATAAAAGCATGTTATATTTGTATTATGAGAAGTGGCGGAAAACACAACTCACTATGTTTTTCTTGAATTCTAAACGGTTCGTAATGACGGCACATAAAATCCGAAACCAGCAGATGGTACTGATTAAATGATACCGTCCATAAAAGGAGCATCCATTTGGATGTTCTTTTTTATTACTAAGCGAACCACATAAACATAAGTATGAGAAGAGCAAAAATAAATAACAAACAGTGTGCAAACTTCATGAAGTACTCCTTTTAGAATTAATATGTATTAAAAGTACAAATAATCTAATATAAATAGTGAAAATAGGTATACAACAATGTAATATAAGTCAGTCATTTTATGGAGCAAGGGTGGTAATCAGGATGAGTGGCTATTCTAAAATTATTTTATCCAATGGAAATGAATATATTGTGCCAATCCAGCCTAGTCTTTTGATTGAAAAGGAACTTATAGATAAGGATGGGGAAATTTACAATAAGTTTATTCTTGTTCCACAAATAGATATAGAAACAGGGAGTAAGATGCAATTTAATTTAAATCCTCAGCATATAGCAACAATTGAAGAATTTAGTATAAGAAGACAAAAGACCGTTCCTTCCGTATTTAGAGTGGAAACAAATAATGAAAGATTGAAGGGAAAGCATCCATAGCAGGTGCTTTTTTTATTTTTAAGGGGGTGAAAAAATATGTTCTTTTTCAAAAGAAAGAAACGGAAGAAGGCAGTTGCTCAAAGCAATATAAAAAAGAATGCTGAAAGTACAAATAATGATTTGTTAATCCAAACGACAACAGCAAGTGTAATAAGCTCTAGTTCAGATTATGGTGGCTATAATAGTAATCATTCAACTTCATGTTCATCGCATTCATCGTATGATTTAGGAAGTTCATTTGATAGTTCGTCAAGTTGTGATTGATCAAGTAGCTGAGTATCTGCTTTTTATTTCGGAGGAGGATGAAGGATGGAATCTATAACAAAAATAATTGCTAATTTAGAAAGAAGCGTTAACGATTTACAAAGAGATAATGATGGTATGAAACAAGCTTTACTTAATGTTTCAACGAATGTAGAAGCATTGAATAGAAAGGTCAATATGTTAGAAGAAACGTTAGCGACGAAAGTTGGTATAACTCATGTTTAACAATTAATTAAACAATATGAGGAGGATTCACAAAATGGCTAATAACAAATTGATTATTGAAGTAACTGCTGATACAACTGAAGCATTAGAAGGGATTAAGGAAGTAACAGAAGTTGCAAATGAATGTGCGGAAGCGTTAGAGAAGTTAGAAAAGGTTATGGGTAGACTTACAAATAAAAAGGATTCTTTATTTATAGAAGTTCCAGTTGTTTTAAATGGTAAAGCAATAGCTAAAAAAGTTAGTGAGTTTACTGAAACTAGAGAAAGGCTTTAACCTGAGGTGATAAAAAATGAAACTAAATAAACAAGAGCAAGCGGTTGCAATTGGTACATTCATTTCAATGCTAGGACAAGACCTTGTAAATGAACGCATCGATAAACAGAAATTAGAAAGAGTACTTCCTATCTTTAATGAAATGCAAGATAATACAACACCAAAGCAAAAGAGAGAAGCAATGATTAGTTTGCTTGGTAAAGCGGTGGATGAATTCTTAGAAAAATAGCTATAAAAAAAGGAAAAGCCACTCGCTTGGGGGGCAAATTACTTTTCCAAATGGCAATGTTAATTCTATTATAACAATTTGTATTTATTTGTAAATATATAATTAGAATATTCTTTTAAATGAGGTGAGGATAGATGAAAGTCTACTGTTCTAACTGCAATGAAGATTACAATATGCAACCAAAAGTAGCACAGCTTTCTAATCGCATTGAGAAGTGTTACTTCACATGTCCTCATTGCGAACATGTGCATGTCCCTGTATATGTGAACGATAAGATTCGTAAGCATCAAGCGGATATAGCTAAGTGTCATGAACGGATTAATAAAAAGAATCTGGCCATCGAGGATGAAATGAAACGATTGAGGAAGAGGATGGAAGGTGCCAAGTAAACCATTCAAGCCGTGCAAGTCATTAGGTTGCAATGAACTAACACGGGATAAGTATTGTGCTAAACATATCGAAAAGGAAAAAGAAATCGTAAAATATTACGATAAACATATTCGAAACAAAAGTTCACGTTCATTTTACAACTCCAAACAATGGAGAGAGATGCGTGGGCTTATTTATCGTAGAGATCATGGCTTATGTGTTCAATGTAGAAGCAAGGATATCATTAAGATAGGTGATGTAGTTGATCATATGATTCCTATTCGTGTTGATTGGTCGAAACGATTAGAACCATCTAATTTACAAACGCTTTGCCATGCTTGCCATAACAAGAAAACAAAAGAAGATGAGAAGAAAAACAAAAAATAATTCGAAAGAAAAAATTTATAAACATCCCCCCACCATGAAAAAGCAAAAGGCGAATTCCTGGAGACCGCCGCCTAGCTTTCCGTGTAAAAAGTTCGTTTTATTCCATAAAAGGGGGTTCAGCCAAGGGAGGTGGTTCACATAGGAAGGAAAGCGAAGCCGATTCATTTGCATTTGTTAGAAGGTAATACAAATCGATTGACAAAAGATGAAATTGAACAACGATTAAAAGCTGAAAAACAGTTGCAAGCAAAAAAGGACAAGGTAAAGCCACCAACGTGGTTAGATTCAGTTGCAAAGAAAGAGTTTAGGAGAATTGCTGGTGAATTATTGGAGCTAGACGTAATCACGAACATAGATGTGAATGCATTAGCAACATATTGCGATGCTTACTCTGACTATGTTGAATGCACCAAAATTATCCGAGAAGAAGGACTTCTTGTTGAATATACCAATAAGGCAGCTGAAACGAATAAAGTTCCCCATCCACTACTTACAAAGAAGAAACAGTTACATGAACAAATGAAGGCTTTGGCTGTTGAGTTTGGTCTTACACCGAGTGCAAGAGCGAAAATTGTCATTCCAAATAGTAAACAAGGTCCGAAAACAAACGTAGAAAAGGAGTTTGACGTATAACATGATCAGACAATGGATGCTGGACTACTGTGATGATGTACTAAATGGCGAGGTTGTTGCTTGTCAGAAGCATAAACAAGCTTGTAAGCGATTTTTAAGAGATATTGAACGTGAAGGATCTGAAGATTTTCCATATGTTTTTAAGGAAGAAAAAGCTCTCCGTTTCTTAAAGTGGATGTCTCTTTTTAAACATACAAAAGGAAAATTAGCAGGTCAGAGAATTGAACCACATTCCATACAAATTTTCGTGTTTAGCAATATTTATGGATGGGTGCACCGAAATACAGGGTTACGTCGATTTAAAAAGGCATATTGGCAAGTAGGGCGTAAAAATGCAAAGTCACAATCTTTAGCGTGCGTGGGCTCATATGAAGCAATGGCCTTTGGTGAGAACATGTCGGAAGTATATGTTGGTGCCACAAAAACAGAGCAAAGTAAAATTGTTTGGAACGAAATTAAAGCGCAAATGAATGGGTGCGAAGACCTAAAAGAAAAATTCAATATTGCGTATGGGAAAATTGAGCATCTCAAAACAGATTCTTTTATTTCCGCGCTCTCAAAAGATGCGGGAAAATCCGGGGATGGACTAAATGTTCAGTGCGGGATTATTGATGAGTATCATGCCCATCCTACCTCTGAAATTTATGATGTTCTGGTGTCAGGTTCAGGTGCTCGTCCGAATCCACTCATGATGATTATTACAACAGCTGGTTTCAACTTGAGCCATCCTTGCTATCGTGTGGAGTATCAATATGTTTCTAAGATTTTAGACCCGAACATTGATATTGAAAATGAAGAATATTTTGTGATGGTCAATGAATTAGATAAGGATGATGAAATTACGAATCCTGAAGTCTGGGAGAAAGCGAATCCTATTTTATGTAGTTATGAAGAAGGACAATCTTTTTTAAAAGGAGAATTGCAATCAGCATTAGATGTCCCAGAAAAAATGCGGAATTTCCTGACTAAAAACATGAATCGTTGGGTGGACATGAAAGAAAATGGGTACATGGACATGCAAAAATGGAAAAATTGTAAAGAAACTGTGGAATTATCCGAATTAAAAGGATTGGAATGTACAGTAGGTGTCGATTTATCAGCAAAAATTGATTTAACAAGTATTTCATTCGAGTTTAAAAAGGATGATAAGTATATCGTATTAAGTCATAGCTTTATGCCGGAAGATACGTTAGCTGAAAAGAGACAAACGGATAAAGTGCCTTATGATTTGTGGGTACAACAAAAATGGATTACCACAACACCTGGTGCGGTAGTTGATTATGAATTTATCAAAACACATATTAGAAATATGGAAAAAGACCATAAATTTAAGATTAAAGAAATATGTGCGGATCCTTGGAATGCAACGCAATTCATGCAAGACATGGAAGCAGAAGGGTATACGATGATAGAAATACGCCAAGGGATGGCAACTTTATCAGGTCCTACAAAAGATTTTAGAGAACAAGTGTATTTAAAGAAAGTCATCCACAATAACAATCCTGTATTAAATTGGGCAACAAGTAACGCTATAACAAAACAGGATGCGAACGAAAATATTATGTTGGACAAGTCAAAAGCAACAGAAAGAATCGATCCGATTGCGGCTGTCATTAACTCACATGTTCGTTGTATGCTCAATTCTGGTGAGGTAGACTTAAATTCCTATATTTTAAGTCAAGATTTCTCATTCTAGGAGGAATGACATGCGGTTTTTATTATTTTTCATCAGTATTTTAGAAGATATTCTATTGATTACGGGGTTGTCCATTATTGTTGGGACGACTTTTTTTATGAATCCGATTTACGGCTGGTATCTGTTAGGGGTTATTCTCACAATGTTGGGGGTGGTAATGATAAGAAGATAGAAGGGAGGTGAAATTTTTGATTTTTCGGCAATTATTTAGAAATCAGGATACGACAGATTTAAAAAATCCTTCTCCCTGGTTTAAAAGTTTATTTGGCTATCAAGCCGTAAGCGGTGAAAAGGTAACGGTTGAGTCCTCTTTAGGTGTTCCGACGGTTTATCGGTGTATTAACATCCTTGCAAATAGTGTTGCGATGCTTCCGTTTCAAACATTTAAAAAGACAGCGAAGGGAAGAGAACGGGATAAGGCACATCAAGTATCGTTTGTTCTAGAAAGAAGACCAAATCCTTATCAAAGCCCATTTAAATTTAAACATTTAATTGAAACACATCGTAATACATGGGGAAACGCCTATATTAATATTCATTGGGGTGTGGATGGAAGACCAAAAGAATTATGGGTATTAAATCCGGCTGTTACAACGCCCACTGTGGACTTAAAGACCAATAAACTATGGTATTTTACGAGTTTGCCAGACGGTACACCTATAAAAATACCTGATGATGACATAATCCATCTTACTACATTGTCTACTGATGGTTTAAGGGGGAAACCTCCTATTCAAATTGCAAGAGAGTCTATAGGGAGCTCACAAGCAGCTCAAAAGTTTAAAGGTAAGTTCTTCACAAACGGGGCAGCGCATAGTGGGATATTAAAAACAGAACAACCGTTAAATAGAGAGGCTAAAAATAAACTTCGTGATGCCTGGGAAGAAGCAAATACAGGTCTAAATAATGCGCAAAGGATAGCCATTTTAGATGCTGGTTTAGAATTTGAGAAGGTTGGAATGCCTTTAAAAGATGCCCAATTTATTGAAGGTATGAAATTTGATAAGGGCGAGATTGCAAATATCTTTAATATTCCTTTGCACATGATTAATGAGTTAGATCGTGCTACTTTCTCCAATATTGAGCAACAAGCGTTGGATTTTATTCAAAATACATTGAGTCCAATTCTTATTCAATATGAAGAAGAGTTTTCTTATAAATCATTTTCGTTTCATGAGCAAAAACGATATTACTTGAAGTTTAACCTAACAAGCTTATTACGTGCTGATTCTAAATCACGAGCAGAATTCTACAAAATTATGTTAGATGCTGGTGCATTTTCAATTAATCAGGTGCTGGAACTGGAGGATATGGACGGGATTGGGGAATACGGTGATAAACACCGTGTTGACTTAAACCATGTATCTATTGAAATCGCAGACGAATATCAATTGGCAAAAGCTAATGGAGGAGTGTTACAGAAGGGAGATGAGGACGATTAAAGACGTATTTACAATTAAAAATCAAACAGATTCTTCAGCTGATCTATTCATTTATGGTGACATCATAAACAATACCGGATGGAAATGGGACGATTCCGATGTGATGCCGGATGATGTGAAAAATATTTTAGGGCAGTTGGATGATAAAAGTAATTTAAATATCTATGTAAATAGTGGTGGTGGTTCTGTATTCGCTGGTTTAGCTATTTATAACATGTTGAAACGTAATAAAGCGCAAAAAACTGTTTATGTGGATGGTGTTGCAGCTTCTATCGCTTCCGTAATCGCCTTGGCTGGTGATCGTGTTGTTGTCCCTTCTAACGCTTTCTTAATGATTCATAAGCCCTGGACATATGCAGCTGGAAATGCAATTGATTTACGAAAAGCAGCAGAGGACCTTGATAACATCGAGACAGGAATCATGAATGTATACAAAGAGAACTTAAAAGAAGGTATCGAAATTGAAGAAATTCAGCAATTAGTAGATGCTGAGACTTGGTTAAGTGGTGAAGAAGCTGAAAAATACTTCAATATTGAAGTTGTGGAAGCAAAAGAAGTCGCAGCTTGTAGCAGTGATTACTTTGATAAATATCAAAAAACACCAAATAAGATTGTAGCAAAGGCTCCTTCTATTTCAAAGAAGGATAATAACGAACAATTAAAAATACAAAATGCACTAGACCTGTTAGAGCTATAGGTCTATTTTTTGTGCCAAAAAAAGGAGGAAATACGGAATGGATAAACGTGAACAAGAATTAAGACAGAAAGTTGCTGATTTGAAAGCGAAAGCGGAAGGGTTTAATAACAGCGGTAAATATGAAGATGCAAAGGTGAAAATTGAGGAAGCGAAAAACGCGAAAAATGAATTGGATAACTATCTAGCAATGATGCAAATTCAAGTTTCTGACCCTGTAAATTCACAAGCAAAAGTTTTGCCCCCATCATCAGTTCAAAATGAAGATTCATCGTACAAAGAAGTGTTTATGAAAGCTATCCGTGGTCAAAATTTAAGTCATGAAGAAGCAAGCGTTATGCAGGAATACAAAGCAGCATTATCTGAGAATACAGGTAAAGACGGAGGTTATATTGTTCCAGAAGATATTACGACAACGATTAATCAATTAAAACAAACGGTTGATAACTTAGAGCAATATGTAAATGTGCAACCTGTTTCAACGAATAAGGGAGCTCGCACATTAGAAAAACGTGCAGCATCTACACCTTTCGCTCCATTATCTGAGTATGGAAACCCAAATGCAATGCAAGAAATTGCTTCACCACAATTTGATCGTTTACCGTATGTTATTGAGGATTATGCAGGATTTCTACCTGTACCAAATGATTTATTAAACGATACGGATCAAGCGCTAGAAGCTTATTTACGTCAGTGGATTGCGAAGAAATCTATTGCAACTCGTAATTATTTAATTTTACAAGAAATCAATAAATTAACAAAAGTTGATTTAAAGGATTATAAAGGCATTAAAACAGCATTAAATGTCACATTAGACCCAGCTTTCTCGGCTGTAGCAAACATTATTACAAACCAAGATGGATTCAATTACTTAGATCAATTAGAAGATAAAGATGGTCGCCCACTTCTTCAACCAGATCCAACAAATCCAACACGTAAGCTATTATCAGGAAAGCCAGTTATTGTTTTATCCAATAAGACAATTGCTACAGATAAAGATGGTAAAGCACCATTTATTGTTGGGGACCTGAAAGAAGCAGTTGTGTTATGGGATAGACAGCAGTTATCGCTTGATATGACAAAAGAGGGTGGAAGTGCTTGGAGAGGTAATACAACAGAATTCCGAGCAATTGAACGTGAAGACGTTACGTTATGGGATACAGAAGCGGTTGTATATGGTCAAATTACAGTTACGGCCAAAGCTTAATGATGTAGGAGGGGTTCTTCTTGGTACTAACATTAGAAGAAGCAAAAAAGTATCTTCGTGTGGATGGGGATGAGGAGGACGATCTCATTACATCTTTCGTAGAAGCAGCTGAAATATATATTAAAAATGCTACAAGTAAAAATGTGGATTTAAAAAGCGAGCTTGCTAAATTAGCAGCTCGTATTTTAATTGCTCATTGGCATGAAAACCGTGAAGCGGTTGGAAAAGCTGAACAATTGGCATTTAGTTTGCAGTCGATATTAGTTCAGTTGCAATATTGTGGTGGTGATTCAAGTGAATCCAGGTAAATTAGATAAACGTCTTACCTTTCAAGTGAAAGACGAGGAAGCAAAGAGCCCGGACGGTGATCCAATAGAAGGTTACAAGGATTCATTTACTGTATGGGGCTCTTTTATTTTTTTAAAGGGAAGAAAATACTTTGAAGCCGCGACAGCTAATAGCGAAATTCAAGGTGAAACAGAAATCCGATATCGTTCTGATGTGAATGCTGATATGAAGATTAAATATAAGAACGTAATTTATGACATTGTTTCAGTTATTCCAACTGAAAAACACACTTTATCAATCATGTGGAAGCGTGGTGGAATGAATGGCTGATGGTGTTGATTTTTTAGGTTTTGATCGCCTGATATCTGAATTAGAGCAAATGGGTTTACGTGGAGAAAAGATTGAAGATAAAGCCCTTGCAGCAGGTGGCGAGCCTATTCGAAAAGCTATTTCTGAAATAGCCCCAAGGAGTGATAGCCCTAAAAAAGCAACAAAAAGCGAGCCGTGGCGAACAGGACAACATTTGGCTGATAATATACGGGTTACAAAAGCAAAAATGGAGGGCGGCATAAAAACGATCAAAATTGGTATAGATAAAGCGGATCGTTCCCCTTATTTCTACGGAAAGTTCTTAGAATGGGGAACGTCTAAAATGCCAGCAGAGCCATTTATAGAACCTGGATTTAATTCTTCAAAAGAAGCGGCAATTCGTGCTATGACAGACATCTTGAAGAATGAAATGAGGTTGAATATATGATGAATTTACGCCCCGAAATTGTGCAAGCTCTTGAAAATAATCAGGAGCTTGTTTCTTTATTGGGTGGAAAACGTGTTTATTATCGTAAAGCTAAAAATGCTGAAGAGTTTCCGCGTATTACGTTTTTCGAACTAGACAATAGACCAGATCGTTTTGCAGATAACGAGGAAAGCGAAAGCGAAATTACATTTCAAATCGATATTTGGTCAAAAGGCAGTACAACAGCAATCCATAAAAAAGTGAATGAAATCATGAAAAGTATTGGTTTTTCACGCTATGCGGTTGCTGATTTATATGAAGATGATACACAAATTTTTCATTACGCGATGCGATTCGTGAAAGGAGTGGAGTTATAGATGGCTGGAGAAGTTATTAAAATTAGTTCGACTGTCGGTGTAGATAGTCTTGTTTATGCGAAATCGGTGAAAGACGATGCAACTGGAGTGGATTATGCAACCGTTAAGAAGTTAGAAGGTGCTGTAAAAGTTAAAACTTCTAAAAAGGTGTCTTCTGAAATTATGTGGAGTGATAATAAAAAGTCAGAAATCGCTGAGTCTGATGGTGAAGTTGAAGTTGAAATTGAGGTTCGAGGTCTTCCATTATCCACAAAAGCTGATATTGAAGGGTATCCAGAAGTTACAGACGGTGTATTAGATGAAAAACGTGAGGGCGAAAAACCGTATGTAGCAATCGGATGGCGCTTTTTGAAGGCAAATGGTAAATATCGATACGTTTGGTTGTTAAAAGGGAAGCTTTCACAAGAAGAGGAAGAAGCTGAAACTAAAAAGGATAAACCGAACTTCCAAACTACGAAACTTAAAGGTTCTTTCATTGAACGTGATTTTGATAACAGATCGAAGTTTACAGCGGATGAAGATGAACCTACATTTACAAAATCTGTTGGAGATAACTGGTTCAAAAAGGTATATGAAAAACCAGTAACACCACCAACAGGAAAGTAGGGGGAGCAAAAGCTCTCTCTCTTTTTTATTAACGAGGAGGAAAAGCCATGAAATTAACACTAATAATCAAGGAAGAAAAGAAAAATTTTCATTTACCGGAGTTTATTCCAGCACGTTTAATTCGTCAAGCACCTGAACTTGCTGATATTCCAAATAATCCAGGTCCTGAGGATATGGATAAAATGGTTCAATATGTAGTAAAAGTTTACGGGGAACAATTTACATTAGATCAATATTGGGACGGTGTGGATGCTCGTAAATTTTTATCCACAACTTCCGATGTAATTAATGCGATCATCAATGAAACTGTGGGAGCGGCTGGTGGCACACCAGGAACTGGAGAAGAAACAAACCCAAACGCGTAGAGGGAGGGGGGCTAACGTTCAGTGAGTTTATGGACGAGCTCTACCTCTCTTTATTACGTCAGGGGTATAAACACATGCCCATCAACTTAAGAATTTGCACTACCCCCAAGTGTCAAAAAACGTTATTCTTTCTAAAAAGCTAGCTAGAAAGGATGACATTTTTTATGAATCTTTCAATTCAAGATGAATTACAACTATTTTCTGAAGAGCTGTATCGTCATTTAACCCCTTCTCTTTTGGAAGAACTCGCTAAAGAATTAGGTTTTGTAAAAAGAAAACGAAAGTTTTCAGGAAATGAATTAGCTACCATATGTATCTGGGTCAGTCAACGTACAGCGAGTGATTCTCTCGTTCGACTATGCAGTCAATTACACGCCGCCACAGGCACTCTTATGAGTCCAGAAGGACTCAATAAACGCTTTGATAAAAAAGCGGTTGAATTTTTGAAATATATTTTTTCTGCATTATGGAAAAGTAAACTTTGTAAAACATCAGCCATTTCAAGTGCAGCACTCACGTATTTTCAACGAATCCGTATTTTAGATGCGACGATTTTCCAAGTACCGAAACATTTAGCACATGTATATCCTGGGTCAGGTGGTTGTGCACAAACTGCAGGTATCAAGATTCAATTAGAATATGACTTACACAGCGGACAGTTTTTAAACTTCCAGGTAGGTCCTGGAAAAAATAATGATAAAACATTTGGAACAGATTGCTTAGATACCTTACGGCCGGGTGATCTGTGTATTCGTGATTTAGGATATTTTTCATTGGAAGACTTAGATCAAATGGATCAACGTGGCGTGTGCTATATATCAAGACTTAAGTTAAACCATACCGTCTATACGAAAAATCCATTTCCAGAATACTTTCGAAATGGGACAATCAAAAAACAGTCACAGTATATCCAAGTTGATTTAGAGAACATTATGCACACGTTAAAACCAGGACAAACGTATGAAATAAAAGAGTCGTATATTGGCAAGAATCAAAGATTATTTACAAGAGTAATTATCTACCGATTAACAGAGGAACAAATACTGGAACGTAGAAAAAAACAAAGCTATACCGAAAGTAAAAAGGGGATTACATTTTCAGAAAAGAGTAAACGATTAACGGGTATCAACATATATGTTACGAATACGCCTTGGGAAGTGGTTCCGATGGAACAAATCCATGATTTTTACTCCCTCCGCTGGCAGATCGGCGTGTCCAGATAAGGACACATTATCTAGTTGGTGAAAGTCCAATCGGGAGAATAGACTCCACTCCCGTAGCCTGAGAGGCGCCATGAAGTGAAAGCGACATGGCGAAGCCCTCTGACATCACATGCAAAAGGCATGTGGGCAAATCTCCAGGTTGTAACGTACAGTGAACGTAGATGTAGCCTCGTTACACGCAATTCCGGTGGCTGAGACGGTCGATAACGTGCGAAAGCAACAAGAACTGACCGAAACGAGTCTGGAACGGCAGTTCTCACCGGCGGGGTATCAGCGGCGACATGGAGAGAAAGATAATGTGGAAACTGGAGAAGCCCTCGACACCCGATGAAGAAATCTCATCGAGGAGACCGTCTCTATAACCGCGATCGGGAAGTGAGAACGGTAGGTGTCAGGGTGGCGGAACGGATCGTAGTACCAGAGATCTGCGTGCAGCAAAACACGCGGGGAGGAAAGGATCCGAACCTGTAAACATTTCGTATGACTAAAGGAGGCAAGGGTGCTATGACAAAAACACCCATCACTTTGCAGGAACTAAGGCAACGAATCTATCGAAAGGCGAAGTCTGAACCTACGCACCGGTTTTGGGGGATATTTACCCACATTACCAAAATTACAACCCTTCACGAAGCATATCAACAGGCGAGGAAAAACAATGGTGCCCCAGGCATTGATGGAAAAAGTTTTGCTGATATAGAACTAGAAGGAGTTATCCCATTCTTAACGGGTATTCAAGAAGAATTACAAGCTGGAATATACCAACCACAAGCCAATCGAAAAGTAGAAATCCCAAAGACAAACGGCAAAATGCGAACTCTGCAAATTCCGTGTATACGAGATCGTGTAGTACAAGGAGCGCTAAAACTCATATTAGAAGCAATTTTTGAAGCTGATTTCTGTCCAAACTCGTATGGGTTTCGGCCGAAACGCTCTCCACATCAGGCATTGGCAGAAGTACGACGCAGTATATTGCGCCGTATGACCATAATAATTGATGTTGATTTGTCACGCTACTTTGATACAATCCGACACAACATATTATTGGAGAAAATCGCGAAACGTGTCCAAGACCCACAGGTTATGCATCTTGTAAAACAGGTAATTAAGGCAACAGGAAAGATCGGTGTCCCGCAAGGGGGACCATTTTCTCCACTAGCCGCGAACATTTACCTCAATGAAGTGGATTGGACATTTGATACCATTCGACGTAAAACAGCTGATGGCAATTACGAAGCTGTAAACTATCACCGTTTTGCCGACGATATAGTTATCGCTGTAAGCGGACACTCCAGTAAAAGTGGATGGGCTGAACTGGCATTACGACGACTGTGGGAACAGTTAAAGCCTTTGGGAGTTGAACTGAATCTGGAGAAGACTCAGATGGTCAATGTCCTAAAAGGAGAATCCTTCGGATTTTTAGGATTTGACCTGAGACGAATACCGAACCGAAATAAGAATGGATTCTTCGTTTTCATGATCCCGAAGAAGAAAGCTCGCACGACAGTGAAAGCAAAAATTCGCGAACTCATTCAAAACGCAGGAGCGAAGCCAGCACAAGACTTAATAAAACAAATCAATGCCGTACTGACTGGATGGGTGAACTACTTCCGGGTTGGGAACTCTAGTCAAGCTTTCAGTGAAGTACGTGATTATACGGAGATGAAAATTCGCACACTGTTAACGAGAAGGAAACGACGACGAAAGCGTAGCATCGGATGGCAGAGATGGAGTAACGAATATCTCTATGGTGTACTGGGGCTTTACTGGGACTGGAAAGTCCTTCCCCTGAAAAGTGCAGAGAGTTTCCGATGAAAGTGTCTGCCATTTGATAGGTCTCATAACCCTTTTGATGAAGTTTATGGGGTGAGCTGCTTGAGGGAAAACCTCACGAGCAGTTCTTATGGGGAGAGGCTGGAAACGGATCACAACTGATACCGCGCCAGTCTTTTACCCGACAAATCATATTTAAAACGTGGAAATCTCTATTTCAAATTCATCATTGGCAAACTATCAAACAAGAGCGATTAGAATGCCATGTGTATGGAAAACTCATTGCCATTTTTATATGTTCTTCCACGATGTTTAAGATGCGCCAACTTCTGTTGCAAAAGCACAAAAGAGAACTAAGCGAATATAAAGCAATTGGGATGATTCAAGATCATCTATCCCTGTTATATCAAGCGATACAGAGAAACACCCGTATAATAACAAAGGTTTTAATCCGCCTGTTTACCCTACTAAAGAAAAATGGCCGGAAATCCCATCGATATGAGAAGAAAACTATCTTTGATATTATGGGTGTTGTCTATGAGTATAATGGATTGAGAAAACAAAAGAAAGCTGCATAAGAAAAAAATGAAACCCGTTAGGGTTTATTTCGTATGCTCATTTTTAAGAGGATTATACTGTTTAAAAGTTTGTTCATTTCAATTAATGGAAAACCGTAGAGTTTCTATCCTTAAGTTGATGGGCATGGGGTATAAACACCATCATATCGATAACGAAATGGATATCTGGCATTATTTAAGGCTAAACCAAAAATATCGTGAACAAGATCCTTCAAATAGTGGAAATCAGAATTCAAATGAAATTGAAGTTCCAGCAGAAAACATTATCTAATAAGGGGGAAGATGATGGCGAATGAAATGAATAATTTAGTCGTTAGGCTGTCCCTTGATAATGTAAATTTTCGTCAAGGTATAGCAAACTCAGGACGTGCGGTTAGAACATTACAGAATGAGCTGAAATCTGTAAGTACAGGAATGGGTGGCTTCGCAAATGCTAGTCAACAAACGCAAGCGAAAATGAATACACTCAGCAGGCTTATTGAAGCACAAAAAGAAAAAGTTAGAGCTTTGCGACAAGCCTACGATCAAAATAAGGCTAAATTAGGTGAAAATGATGCAGCAACCCAGCGATATGCTTCGCAAGTGAATAAAGCAGTTGCGGATTTAAATAGATTTGAAAATGAATTAAAGCAAGTAAACCGTCAAGCTGAACAAAAAGGGATGGACAAGTTAAATAACTCTTTGAAATCCTTACAGGCTGAATTTCAGTCTATTACAACAGGTATGGGCGGTTTTTCTAATGCAACAGAGCAAACACGGGCAAAAATTGATGTTCTCACTCGCATGGTGGATAAGCAGAAAGAAAAGATTAGGGAACTTCAACAAGCCTATAATCGCGCAAAAACTGAAGAAGGCGAAGCGAGTCAATCGGCACAACATTATGCTGAACAAATTCATCGTGCTACAGCTGAACTTAATAGATTTGAAACTGGGTTACAGCAGTCAAATCGTGAATTAGAGCAGCAAGGTAATCGTTTATTGAATTTTGGTAATCGTATGGAGACATTAGGTAATCATTTGCAAAATGCAGGAATGCAAATCGGTATGGTGTTTGGCGGAATGACTTATGCAATAGGTCGGGGTTTAAAATCAGCTGTAGAAGAATCCATGAATTTCGAGCAACAAATGGCCAATGTGAAAGCTGTATCTGGCTCTACTGGAGAAGAAATGAAGAAATTAAGCGAATTAGCTGTCAACATGGGAGAAACAACAAAATACTCTAGTGTTCAAGCAGGACAAGGTATAGAGGAATTAATAAAAGCTGGAGTTAGTTTAACAGATATTATAAATGGTGGTTTAGAAGGTGCTCTTAACTTAGCGACAGCAGGAGAACTAGAATTAGGTGAAGCGGCAGAGATTGCATCCACAGCCTTAAATGCATTTAAAGCAGATCATCTTTCTGTTGCGGATGCAGCAAACATTTTATCTGGAGCCGCTAATGCTTCAGCTACAGATGTACGTGAGCTGAAATATGGTTTAGCGGCATCATCGGCAGTAGCAGCAGGAGCAGGGATGACGTTTAAAGATACAGCTACAACTCTAGCTGTATTTGCGCAGAATGGTTTAAAAGGTTCAGATGCAGGTACATCTTTAAAAACGATGCTGATGAGGTTGAACCCCACTACTAAAGAAGCATATAACCAAATGAAAGATCTGGGGCTCATCACTTATAATGCGCAAGCAGGATTTGATTTCTTGGTTAAAAATGGAGTTACACCAGCGTCTAGAAGTGTGGGAGACATTGAAACAGCTCTTGAAGGATATGTAATGAAGACAGAAGGAGCGAAGAAATGGAATAAAAAATGTGAAACAACATTTCGTGAATTAGCAACAAGCTCCGCTTTCCTATCATCGAAATTCTATGATCAACAGGGGCATATTCAAAGTTTAGAAAATATTTCAGGAACCCTTCATGAATCGATGAAAGATTTAACAGACCAGCAACGTAGTATGGCTTTAGAGACACTCTTTGGTTCGGATGCTGTACGTGGTGCAACTATTCTTTTCAAAGAAGGTGCGAATGGGGTAAACAGCATGTGGGATGCCATGTCAAAAGTGACAGCAGCTGAGGTTGCAGCCACTAAGATTGATACATTAAAGGGACGTCTTACATTACTAGATTCAGCGTTTTCGACAATGAAAAAGACAATTGGTGATGCGCTTGCCCCTGTGGTTAGTGTTTTTGTTGCTGGATTGCAGAAGCTTGTAGATGGATTTAACTCATTACCAGGGCCAGTACAAAAGGCCATTGCAATTACAGGTGGTATTGTTCTTGCGCTAACAGCGGTTGCTACTGTTATCGGAGTAATAATGGGGGCAATCGGTATGGTTGTTTCTGGCATTGGTTCTTTAGCAATAGCAATGGGTGTAGCTACAGCGGCTACTAGTGTAACGGGCGCAGTTTTAGGAATATTAACCGCAGCTTTAGGACCAGTAGCAATTGCTTTAGGTGTGGTAGCGGCCGCTGTTGGTGTTGGGGTATTAGCATATAAAGGGTATCAAAAAGCAACTGAAGACAGTATTGCTTCTGTAGATCGCTTTGCTACAAATACAGAAGGGAAAGTAAGTTCTTCTACAAAGAAAGTTCTTGGTGAGTATTTCAAGCTGTCTGATGGCATTAGACAAAAGTTGACTGAAATTAGATTGAACCATGAAGTAATAACAGAAGAACAGTCGCAGAAGTTAATTGGCCAATATGACAAGTTAGGTAACACGATTATAGAAAAAACAAACGCAAGACAACAAAAAGAAGTTGAGGGACTTAAAAAGTTCTTTGCGGATTCTTATGTGTTAACCGCGGAAGAAGAAAATAAGCGGATTGAACAAATGAATCAACATTACGAACAAGAAAAGTTAAAAACACAAGAAAAAGAAAATAAAATCAAAGAAATCATTCAAACAGCAGCAAATGAAAAGCGTGAATTTACTACATCTGAAAGGATTTCTTTACAAGCTTTACAAGACGAAATGGATAGGACAGCTATCCAACATATGTCTAAAAATCAAATGGAACAAAAGGTTATTTATGAGAATATGCGAGTACAAGCTAGTGAAATTACAGCTAGACAAGCAGCAGAAGTTGTTGAAAATAGTGCCAAAGCAAGAGATAAGGTTATTGAAGATGCGAAAAAGACTCGAGATGATAAAATCGCATATGCGATACGTCTACGAGATGAGTCAGGAACACTTAATAAAGAAGAAGCGGATGCAGCTATCGCAGAAGCAAATCGTCAATATAATAGCACGGTTTCTACAGCAAGAGATAAGCATAAGGAAATTGTAAGTGAAGCAAAAGCGCAAGCAGGAGAACATGCAAATCAAGTTGATTGGGAAACTGGTCAGATAAAATCCAAATACCAAGTAATGAAAGATGATGTCGTTCAAAAGATGAAAGAAACTTGGTCAGGTATAACGAAATGGTGGGAAGAAACCAAAACTTCAGCCGACAACAAGGTGGAAGAAATAAAAAATACAGTTTCAAGAAAATTTGAAGAGCAGAAAAAAGCTGTTAATGATAAAATGCGGGAGATAAAGAGCGATATTGAAGATAAGTGGAATACAGTTGAAAAATTCTTCAGCACTATAAATCTACGTTCCGTCGGTAAATCAATTATAGAAGGTCTTGAAAAAGGTTTGGATGATGCGACAGGTGGGTTATATAGTAAGGCGAAAAGCATTGCTGGAGAGATTAAAAAGACTATTTCTGGAGCGTTAGAAATTAACAGTCCATCTAAAGTGATGATTCCAGTCGGTAGCGCAGTTCCAGAGGGTGTTGGAGTTGGTATGGATAAAGGGAAACGATTTGTTGTCGATGCAGCAAAAAATGTAGTCGGAACCGTTAAGAAGCAGATGGGGAATATGCCATCTGTTTTTGATTTTGGATTCCAAACTTCGCATTATAGTATCCCGCATAATACACTTGCTGATTTCAATGGTTATACGCAACTACAATCACCTTATAACAACGCACCTACAGCAAAAACTATGTTCTCGGATAGATCAGGTAGAGAACAAGAACTGAATGTAACGGTGAATATGACAAACGTTTTAGATGGAAAAGAACTAGCGAACGGAAGTTACGCATATACGACAAAGCTTCAAGATCGTGACCAAAAAAGAAGAGCGGAATTTTAAGGGTGGTGAGCATGGTGGGGAAACTCAGTTTTACTTTTAATAAGATCAGAAAAGATTATATTCAAATGCTAGTTGGAAGAAAACGCCCTTCCTGGGCTCCAGTTAAAAGAAAATTAGTAAGAGTCCCTCATCGCGCAGGGGCTCTTTTTCTTCATACAGAAACGGAGGAACGTCGTATTGATGTTCCTCTTGTAATTAAAGCGAAAAAAGATATGGCTGATTTACAAAAGGTAAAAGAAGATTTAGCGGATTGGCTTTATACAGAGCAACCTGCTGAACTTGTTTTTGATGATGAATTAGATAGGACTTATCTAGCATTAATCGATGGTTCTGCTGACTTGGATGAAATAATTAATAGAGGTAAAGGCGTTATTACTTTTGTTTGTCCAATGCCATATAAATTAGGAAAACAAAATATTCACACGTTCTCTCAAAAAGGTGATACTGAAGTTACAACTTCTTTTATTAATCAAGGGAATATAGAAGCACCTCCAATTATTGAAATCGAAGCACAGAAACCAAGTACATTTTTAGATGTGTGGTTTGGTGAGTCCCCTTATAATCGTGATTACTTCAGAATCGGTTATCCCTTAAAAATAGAGCAACTACCTGTCGAAAGAAATCAAAGGCTTATATGGGATGAAATGGCTACCACTGTAGGTTGGAGTAAAGTCAGTTCAATGGAAGATGGTGATCCGGTTGGTGAAATGAAGTCCGATAAATACCAATTCTATTGTTCTGATTTTGGTACCAGTACAAGCAAAGGATGGCATGGTGCAGCTGTTAAAAAAAATATACCTGGCGGTCCAGTACAAGATTTCATTATGCAAGCTTATGTTACATGTAAGAGTAAAAAGATTAATGAAATGGGCCGAGTGGAGATAGCGATACTTGATGAAAATAGCAAGGTTCTTTCAAAAATTGCTATGAACGACCTCTTTTGGCAAGCTGAACAAAATTTCGGAACGATGGTTATTGGATATGATAACAAGCCGGGAAAAACAGGACTGATTTATGAGAGTGGTGATTATCCGAATACATGGAATCAGTATTTTGGTCGATTGTGGATAGCTAGAACAGGAAATGTATGGGAAGCTTATATTTCAAAATTCTTACCAGGGACAGAGAAAGATGATTCAGAACGTTTTGCGCGGTGGACAGATGAAAATAACTACCATATGGAAAAAGCTGCACAAATTCAGATTAGTATTATGCAATGGCAAGATGTTCCGCCCGTAGAAGCGATGTCAGTTAGTGATTTAAAGTTTTGGAAAGTAAATTTAAATACCAAAAACGATCCGCCTTACATTTTTGATGCAAGAGACAAAATTATTATTGATACAGAAAAAAGTCTTGTAACAATTAACGGTAAGAATGCAATTAATTTAAAAGACATTTTTAGTAATTTTCCAACTGTAATACGTGGCGAAAATTTAATCGAAATAATGCCACCAGATCTTAAAGCGACCGTTAGTTATAGGGAGAGATATAGATGAGAACACCAAGCGGCATTTTGCATGTTGTGGATTTTAAAACAGATCAAATCGTTGCAGCTATCCAGCCAAATGACTATTGGGATGACAAAAGGCATTGGGAACTGAAAAACAATGTTGATATGTTGGATTTCACTGTTTTTGATGGAACTACACATTCAGCTACATTACAACAACAAAATCTTGTTCTAAAAGAAGTACGTGATGGAAGAATCGTACCATATGTTATTACGGAAACAGAGAAGAATTCAGCCAAACGATCTATTACCACATATGCTTCAGGAGCTTGGGTTCAAATTGCTAAATCAGGCATTATAAAACCACAAAGGATAGAAGGCAAAACAGTAAACGAATTTATTGATATGGCTCTTGTAGGTATGAAATGGAAACGTGGGAAAACAGATTATGCGGGTTTTCATACTATGACCATTGATGAATTTATGGATCCGTTAACTTTTTTAAAGAAAATAGCTTCCTTGTTCAAATTAGAAATTCAATACCGCGTTGAGGTTCAAGGGTCACAAATAGTTGGATGGTATGTCGATATGATTCAAAGGCGTGGCCGAGATACTGGTAAAGAAATAGAGTTGGGTAAAGATTTGATAGGTGTTACACGTATTGAACATTCAAGAGATATTTGTACAGCGTTAGTTGGATTTGTGAAAGGTGAAGGCGACAATGTAATTACCATCGAAAGTATCAACAGGGGACTTCCTTATATTGTAGATAATGATGCATTTCAACGATGGAATGAACGTGGTAAGCATAAGTTTGGTTTTTATACGCCAGAAACAGAAGAGTTAAATATGACGCCACAACGTTTAATGACGTTAATGGAAATAGAATTAAAAAAGCGTGTCAATTCTTCCGTTTCGTATGAAGTAGAGGCACAATCGATTGGACGTATTTTCGGACTAGCACATGAACTCATTAACGAGGGCGATACGATCCGAATTAAAGATACGGGCTTCACACCTAAGTTATACCTTGAAGCACGTGTAATTGCCGGTGATGAATCTTTTACGGATCCTACACAAGATAAATATGTGTTTGGTGATTATCGTGAAATTACTGATCCGAACGAAGAATTACGAAAAATTTACAATCGAATCCTTAGTAAATTCGGCGAGAAACAAGAAATGCTGGATCAGCTAGATAAATTGGTGAAAGAAGCGAATGAAACAGCAAGTAACGCTAAGAAAGAATCAGAAGCAGCGAAAACACTTGCTGAAAAGGTACAAGAGAATATTAAAAACAATACTGTTGAAATTATAGAAGCTAAGAATCCACCAACAACAGGGCTTAAACCTAATAAAACGCTATGGCGTGATATGAGTAACGGAAAGCCCGGCATTTTAAAAATATGGACAGGTACAGTTTGGGAATCGGTTGTGCCAGATGTTGAATCCGTTAAAAAAGAAACACTTGAGCAGGTTAATAAAAATATTGAGTCCACAAAAGCAGAATTAAACCAAAAGGTACAAGAAGCACAGAATCAAGCTACAGGACAATTCAATGAAGTACAGGAAGGTTTACAAGGTGTCAGTCGTACAATTTCTAATATCGAAAATAAACAAGGTGAAATTGATAAAAAAGTAACTAAGTTTGAACAGGATTCTAATGGGTTTAAAACATCTATTGAATCGTTAACAAAAAAAGATAATGATATCAGCAATAAATTAAATACGGTCGAACAAACTGTAGAAGGTACAAAGAAGACTATTTCTGAAGTGGAGCAAACAACTAATGATCTAAAGAAGACCACAACTGAAGTTAAAGAACAAGCAGGAAAGATTAGTGAAAAGTTAACAACTGTAGAAACAAAGGTTAATAGCGATAAAGCCGGTGGACGTAATCTGTTATTAGATTCAAATGCTAAATACGAAAAAACGGATTATTTAATCAATGTATTTTCGCTAACTGAAAATTTTGTTGCAGGTGAAGAATATACTTTTGTAATTAAAGGGAGTGTACCTGCAAGTCAAAAGTTTGGTATTTGGATGAATGGTGGGTCTAGTAATGTTGGATATGCAACAAGTGTTTATGCGAATGGAGTTACCTATGTAACTTTTAAAGCTGTAGCAGTAACGAGTGGAAATGAAAGGAAGTTGAGCCTATATAACTTTCCAAGTAACACTACAAAAGCCATTGTAGAATGGGTAGCTTTATATAAAGGTAATAAGCCACAGGATTGGACACCAGCTCCAGAAAATCAAGTAACGAATGATGAATTCACTAAAAAAACAACCGAGATTGAAAAAAGTGTGGATGGTGTAACAAATACTGTATCTAAGGTGAAGAATAGTCAAGATGGATTCGAAAAGCGCATGACTACAGTGGAGCAAACAGCAACTGGATTATCTTCCACAGTGGGCAATTTAAATAATGTAGTATCAGATCAAGGGAAAAAGCTTACTGATGCAAATACAAAAATTGAACAACAGGCAACAGCAATCGGTGCAAAAGTTGAGCTTAAACAAGTAGAGAATTATGTTGCTGGATTTAAGATACCTGAGTTGAAGCAAACAGTCGATAAAAATAAACAAGATTTGCTGGGCGAACTAGCTAATAAACTTGCAACGGAACAATTTAATCAGAAAATGACTATGGTCGACAACCGTTTCACTATAAATGAAGAGGGTATCAATGCCGCAGCAAAAAAGAAAGAAGTATACACAATAGAGCAAGCAAATGGACAATTTGCAAAAGATTCTTATGTAAGAGATATGGAAACCCGTCTTCAGTTAACTGAAAAGGGCGTTAGTCTATCTGTAAAAGAGAACGATGTAATTGCAGCATTCAATATGAGTAAAGAAAACATTACTTTGAATGCGAACAGGATTAACTTAGTAGGTTTTATTACAGCGAATCATATTAAAGGACAGGTTTTAGAAGGGGTAACACTTAAAACAAGTGGAAACAGATTTGTTGAAATAAATAAGCAAGACATGAAGATTTTCGATGCAGATAGGCCGCGTGGTTATATAGGATTTATGGAAGCAAATGATGGAAGTATTCAACCTTCATTAGTCCTTGGTTCTGATAATAGAAAATACGCTGGTACAGGATCGTTTTATATTTATCAAGTCATGCCACGAATTAATGGAGTCGATCAACCTTCTAAAGCGTATGCGAAATTTGGGATTTCTAAAGGAGAAAATGCAGAAGGCACCAATATATGGTCATCATATATTCAAATGCAGAATGACGGTGGACATCTGTATGCATATGCAGCCGGAAGATTATACTTTGATAATTTGAATGACATTGTTTTTAACTCAGTGGGATGGGCTCCAGGATACGGAAAGTTTATAGTGACAACCACAGAGCCACATTATTTTAAAAATGACTATGGTGAGTTTCATTTTGATAGAAAAAGTACTGGTAACAGTATATACTTTGCCAATGGCGTTAATGATCATGATTTAAACATGGGAAGATTAATGCTAAGAGCGAGTCTTGTATCAGGCTATGATATGAATTTACAAATTAAAGATGTGTATGGTAATGGATGGCGAGATATAGAGTTAAGAACACTGCGAGCTAAAGAAAATATATCTGCTTCAGGGCGTATGTGGGCGCAAGAATTTATCCCTAATTCTTCTCGTACGCTTAAAACGGACATAGAAGACCTTCCATTCTCTGCTTTAGATAAAATCAACTCTGTAAACATCAAACAGTATCACTTTATAAGAGATGTTGAACGCTTCGAGTCAGGGGAGTCTATTACACTTCCAATTAATTACGGTATGATTGCGGAGGACTCTGACGATGTATTCACCACACCACAGAAAGACGCTGTAACACTTTATAGCTCGTTTGCAATTTCTATTCAAGCAATACAAGAAGTTGACTTTAAAGTTAAAAATCTTCAATTTGACCACGGTATGTGGAAGCAGGAAGTTGACACTCTTAAAGAACAACTTGAAGCAGAAAAACTTGAGAAAGTTTCAATGAAAGCTGAAATTTATGAATTAAAGGTATTAGTACAACAATTAATAAATGAGAAACCAGAGCAGCCATAAGCTGTTTTTTATTTTGCATAAAATACGGCTTTGAATCAATTCAATTCATAGATCAAGAGGAGTGATTTCGCTTCTCTTTTTATTTTGAGGAGATGATCAGTGTGAAACGAATAGTAGACCAAGTAATTTATGAAAAGCATGTTAGCCAAGAAAACAAAAACCTAGTCAAAGATTTTCTTATTGAAAAGAAAGCACAAGGGAAAGCGGCAAGCACTTTAAAACAATATGGTTGGGATTTGCGAATTATTTTGTTTCTAATACATCAACACTTCGAAAATAAAAATCTGACTGAGTTAACACGTAAAGACATCCGAAATTTATCTATTATTTTTCAGGAGATGGGAATGTCAAATGCACGTGTGAATGGATTAATGAGCGCATTACGTTCAGCTCTTGAATTTTGCGCTGATGATGATGACTATGAGTATGAATTCAATGTAGGTTCAAGGGTACGTGGTTTACCTAAGAATCCAATTAGAGAAATTACATTTATTAATGATGACCAAATTAATTGGTTAATTGATGAATTACTGGAAAAAGAGAAATATATGTTGGCAACGTATTTAACTCTTTCTTATTACAGTGCAGCGAGAAAAAATGAAGTTTACCAGGTTCAGAAGGAAGGACTGACAGAACAATATTATACAAATGTGGTCAGAGGAAAGCGCGGTAAGAAGTTTAGATTATATTACAATCCACGAGTACAGAAATGTATTCGTTTATATATAGATCAACGAGGTAAGGATGCCATTCCGGATTTGTTTGTACGAGTTTATAAGAATGGTGAGAGAAGACAATTAAACAAAAGTGTATTTAATTATTGGTGCAAGATATTTGCTAAGATGCTGAACGAAAAGGAAGGGAAAGAGTTTAAAGTCAATCCCCACTGTTTCCGGCATAGCAGATTAGATAATTTAAAGGTGCAAGGTGTACCACTCGAAAAATTAAAATCGCTTGCTAATCATTCTGATATTTCTACAACGGAATCTTATCTGAAGGATAGAAGTGAAGAAGATATTGCAGAGATATTTGGGATGGATCCAAGTTGCTTTGCAGCTTAATCAGGAGCATATGTATGCTTCTTTTTTTATTGATAAAAAGGAGATGAGAACAGTGGAGGATGCAATTTTTAATTCAATGGTTCAACAAGGAGCATTCGCAGCGTTATTCGTGTGGATGCTTTTTACTACGCAAAAAAAGAATGAGCAGCGTGAAGAGCAGTACCAAAAAGTGATTGAAAAAAACCAAGCGGTCATCGAAGAACAGGCAAAAGCATTTGGTTCACTTTCAAAAGATGTATCAGATATTAAACAAAAAATCATGGGGAATGGTGATGAAAAATGAAAAAGACATTAAAACATATTTCTTCTGTAATCTTTGCGGTTATTTTAGTTTTATCCATTGCAACAAGCGCTTTTGCTGATAGAACACTTATTATTCCAGATTTACCTAAACAGCCATATCGTTACGGTGTTGGCGCTTATGAGGGAGTTGTAGCTCATTCTACGGCGACTCCAGAAGCACCAGCTATCAATATTCAAAAATATGAGTCTCGTACATGGAGAAACGCATTTGTTCACTATGCAGTTGACTGGAATGAAACAATCCAAATTGCTGATACAAAGTATATTGCTTATGGTGGTGGACCAGGAGCAAATAAACGCTTTGTACATGTTGAACTTTGCGAAACAGCAGATTACGATAAATTCAAACGCAGTTATGATAAATATGTGAAGTTACTTGCTAAAATCCTACGTGATCGTGGTTTATCTGTGGAAAAAGGATTATGGACTCACTACGATGTGACGAAATATCTTGGCGGAACAGATCATGAAGATCCACTTGATTACTTAAAGTCTCATGGCGTATCAGAAGCTCAATTCCGTGCTGATGTACAACGAGCTTATAACAATTCTAGTGTTGATGTTTCTGTACCTGAAAAACCATCTAAACCAGCAGAAGTACCAACAGCTGTAACAGACGGTATTGCTTATATTGAAGGTTACAACGTTAACTTACGAAAAGGACCGGGTACAAGCTATTCTAAGATTCGTCAATTAAACAAACCAGAATCTTATGTTGTATGGGCTGAAAAGGATGGTTGGTTAAATCTTGGTGGAGAGCAGTGGATTAAGAACGACCCATCTTATGTGAAGTTTAATAAAAAGAGTACAGTGGATTCTTCTATTGTAGGTAAGCGTGTTGTTTCTAAAGTTAATAACCTACGATTCTATGATGCTCCATCTTGGCAGGATAAAGATGTGGCTGGTTCTGTAGATGCAGGATTAGGATTTACAATTGATGCAAAAGTAAATGTAAATGGTTCACCACAATATAAAGTTCACAATAGTAAAGGCAAAACATACTATGTAACAACAAATGAAGCCTATGTGTATGTGAAGTGATTTTCTACAAAAGAATAGTTTTATAAAAAATAAAAGCCGTCATTTGACGGCTCTTATTTTTGTTTGAATTTATTCTTTTTTTAAAGATGGGTGTTCCCAATAAGTGGTCGCTGTTTTAGGGATATTTTCAAAGATAAAATTACTAAAGTTAATTTTATCAATTGTTTCGCGATTAAAAATTATTTTCATCACATTATCAACTTTCTTAGTACCGTATGGATCAACTGTTTCAAATTGCCAAAAGAAAGCAATCTCACTTATTTCTTTTTCATTGGCTATACCTTTTAAGATTTTTTGTGTGTCCATCCACATTCCTTGCTTAAACATATTATCTGTAAGGTTATCACTTGCGTGGATAGTAAGTATAGCAATTTTATCATCTTCAGTTGCTGTCCCCATATTTTTGTTGATTTCTAAATTTGTTAATGATTTTGAACCAATGCTCGATTTTACAATATCCTTAATCCTTTTTTCTAAATTATTATTTGTAGGAAGTGTTGTTGTGGAAAGACTTTCATTGGAATTATTTGAGTTTTGATTTTGATCAGATTGATAAGTTTTACTTTCAGATGAAGCGTAGGCAAAATCTCCAATAGAAAATAATTTATCATCTTTAAATGAAAATTTAACCTCTCCGTTGGTTATACCGTCAATTGATTTATATGTAATTTCAGTAATAGTATCAGTTAATTTATTTTCTTCTCCATCACCGCCAATAATTTTTCGAACTTCCTGGATAGACATTCCTTGATGGATGTTTTTAAATTCATCTTTAGATATTTTATTATCATCCCTAGTAGTCAATGCGAAAAAGGTAATGATTGCTAAAAAAATAGTCGCTAAAAATAAAATAACACGAAGCTTAAATTTCATTATGTATCCTCCTTATTTTTTTCAATCCAAATATTTTCAACACGCATATCAAGAACCTTAGCTATTCTAATTGCTACTAAAAGTGTCGGTGTTCCGCCTTGCAGCAAATTAGTCATTGTTGAGTTTGCTATACCTACTTTCTTCGCTATAAATCCATATCGCAAGCCTTTTTTATCTACAATTTGTTTTAAATTACTTTGAAGCATTATTCCACCTCCTAGTATGTATATTCTAGTGAAATCATTTTTGTCCTCTTAAAAAATAAATTTCAGGTGTACAGGCAATAATCCTCCTTCTGGTTCATATACCTATATTACTTCCATACGGAAGCCCACGAAGAATTCTACTTGGACTTCCGTATGGCATTGTAGATATCAAGAGAGGAGAGGGTTACATGCGTTCTCAGTATAGTTACCTCAATACAACGCCTTATTTATATTCATCAAAAGAACTACGTCACATGTATAACGAATCTAGATCTAGAAAAGAAACGGAATCAATTCTTACTCACATGAGGAACCATGAAGTATTTGATAACAAAGAGTACAAAGGATATTTCAGCTTATCACAAGTAATTGAAGAAGATTTATATGGAGAAGAGGAAGATATATTGAATTGGCAAGATTTAATGGAGCGGTATCAGATTGTAGCTACCAAATCGGGGATTAAATTTCGTGAGAAAGATGAATTGACCGAGGAATGGCTATGACACTTGCAGGAGAAGTCGTTATTATTTGGACGGCAACAGGCTTGTCTGTAGTTGCGATGAGTGTAGCTGAAAAAATGGGGAAGAGTGTTCCATATTGGCTTCCACGTATGACTATGTATACAACGCTTACGGGCTCGTTCTTATATCTTCTACGTTACGTTCTCGTTATGTTTCTATGAAGGAATACGATGTGGAAGAGAGGGACAATAGACCTCACAAGCAAAAATGCTAGTCCTGTTCGCTTCCAATAAAGTGCAATGATATCCTTATAGGATATCTAAAGGAGAAATGTTTATGTTGGAATTACTATGGGTCCCGATGACAGCTTTAACTTTTGCATTCGTAAGTGATCGGTTTAAAAGGAAAATAGATGATAAAAAGAAGATACAAGTGTTTTTTGAAGTGTCAGGAATTGCAATCAAAAAAGATGATAAGATTCATTATCCAAAATTTAAGAAACGAACTCATGATGATAGAAGTACAACATACGTGTATGAGTTGCCTGTTGGTATGCCAAGTAAAATTATTCGAAAGGTTGAAGATGTTGTAAGTGAAGGGTTAAATAAACCTGTTCGAATTCAGTATGACAATTATAGATTGAACATTCGTGTATTCGATCAAGAAATACCGAAGAAGTGGGAATGGTCGAAAAATTTAATGAAAGTTGGAAAATGGCTTGTGCCAATCGGGCAAAGTTTAGAACAATTGATTTATCACGATTTTGATAAAACACCACATATGACATTAGGTGGTTTAACACGTATGGGAAAGACTGTATTTCTAAAGAATGTGATGACATCTCTTATTACTGCACAAGCAGAATATACGCACTTGTTTATTATTGATTTAAAAGGAGGATTAGAGTTCGGACCATACAAAAATGTAAAACAGATTGAGTCGATTGCAGAAAAGCCAATGGAAGCTTTTCAGGTATTAAGGGCGATTCTAAAAAAGATGGAAGAAAAAATGCTTTTTATGAAAGAACACCATTATACCAATGTGGTGGAAACAAATATAAGAGAACGCTACTTTATTATCGTGGATGAAGGGGCAGAACTTTGTCCTGATAAAAGTATGAATCGGGAACAACAAAAGTTATTAGGAGCTTGTCAACAGATGCTTTCTCATATAGCGCGAATTGGTGGAGCATTAGGATTTCGATTGATTTTTTGCACGCAATACCCTACTGGCGATACTTTACCACGTCAAGTCAAACAAAACAGTGATGCAAAATTAGGATTTCGGTTACCAACTCAAACGGCTTCTCAAGTTGTCATCGATGAAACTGGTCTCGAATTGATTGAAAGTATACCGGGGCGTGCGCTTTTTAAAACAGATCGATTAACAGAAGTTCAAGTCCCTTATATCTCAAATGAACAAATGTGGGACGTATTAAAACAATACGAGGTGAAAAAAGATGCATATGCAGACACATATCAAAATGAATCGTCAGATGATGATTTTGACCTCGATTAGAAAGCTGAAATTTGCGACAAGAAGACATTTGATGGCCATTCACGATATGGGAGGAATACGGAATGCAAATCGTATTCTAAAAGATTTGAGCCCATATGTGAATAGTACCGTTTATAAAAAAGAGCATGTATATTACCTCAATAAACAAGGACGTGCGCTATTCGATGATACAGAAAAGGTTGTACCTACCATTCGATTAGCACACAGCCTTATGAGGAACGAAGCGTGGTTGTATCTATTTTGTCCTGAAGATTGGCAGATAGAAGCCCCTATACGTTATAAAGTGCATGAAAATAAGAGAACGATTATTCCAGATGTAAAGTACCGTGATAGTGACGGGATTTTAAACGCAGTTGAAATAGATCGTACACAAATGATGAATGTGAACAGCGAAAAAATGAATAAGTATGGTGAATTCACCTTGTATTATAAAAATAAATATAACGGGAAAGTTCCTATTGTTCACTTCTTTACAATCACACCATATAGGCAAAAGACGCTAGAACAATTTGCTGTGCAGCATAGTGTATATGCAAAGGTATATGTGGTACCTGAAGTGTAAAAGAAGATATCACATACCAAATTCGGGGTCAAAATAATATTTGTTCATCAAGTTGTTTACGATACCATTGAAATAGGAGAACCATCCTTTTTTCATGCGGGCTCCATCTTTTATTTTCATCACAAATTCTTTCATGGCCTGTACACCAATATGTAATTCTTGTTCTTTATCAAAAGCAGTTTCCCCTGTTGTATGATTTACTACACAATTACACTGTTTTACTACTTTCCAAAATTCTTGAATAGTTCTCGCTTTTGAATAATAAGCAGAGGCTAGAGAAGCAAAACGTTCTGGAACCCAGTGTGCAATAAAATTTGCTTGTTGTACATTCTTTTCAGGTGTTGTGTCAGCTGAATCTACCTTACGTTTATTTATATCTTTTATCTTTTGTTTTAAGGTTTTAGTAGTTGTTTTCTTGGTGTGACAAATTTCCACAGTTTTAGTAGGGGCTTCTGTGACAAACTCGTCTTTTGTGAAGATTGGTTGGATTACAATAATGTTACTTGTTTGTCTCATATCACTTTTACGTTTCATTTCTAGTTGTTTGATGATACCAAGTGATTCTAAGTGTTGGCATGCACGAATAACTGTTCTGCGGCTAATATGAAGTACTTCAGCAATCTTCTTTTTGGATTTAAAAGAAACGCCAAAATATTTACAAGAATGGGTGTGTAAGTGATTGAGTACAGCCAATTGATTTTTATTTAATCGATCAGCAAATTGTTCTTTATATGCGCGTACAGTGTCATTTAGCTCCTTGAGATTTTGAAAAGATACTAAGTTTTCATATGTTTCTATACTAGCAAGAATGGTGATGGCTTGTTTCTTTTTCATAAGGGCTCGTCTCCTTTGAAAATAAAAAAGCAACAGTATGCCACAAAATGTAAGCAAACTGTTGCGGAAGAACCCTTACGTACGGTAAAATAAAGTACATAAAGAGTTACAGCAAGTGTTTGCCTAGTTGGTGTAGGCGGACGGTATAAAGGGTGTTGACGCACTCTTTATACACGCTGTGCTCTTTTATTTTTTATTAGTTTAATTTTGAATTATTTCGGTAACGAATTTGGTCACAAATGACCAGAAATATGTTGCCATTTATAAAATTAGATGCAGTACAAAACTGCGTAATATAGCCATTTTGTGCAGTTTTAAGAAATTAAAGTTTTATACATAATAGATGGTCACAGTGTTTCTTACTTTACAGAAGAATTTGCAATGAATAATATTGCTTCCAAAGATGAACGTGTCATGCGAGCGTTAAATGAAACTTTAAATTTAGAGCGGTATCCTGACAAAGTTAGAAACTTATCAGATGAGATGTATTGCATATGTCTGTATGCTGATGATACAGAAGCTCAAAAATTCATTGAAAGATATCCAGCACTTACGTTTGAGCGTTTTCATGGTTACGTTATAAATGTATTGGAAGATAGTAAAGTATCGAAGCTAACTGCAATTCAAAAAGTATTGGAACATTTAAACATTAGTAAATTAGAAGCCATTGCTTTTGGCGATGGTGGAAATGATATTGAGATGTTGCAGTATGTAGGATTAGGAGTTGCGATGGGAAATGGTGGAGAGGAGTTGAAGAGAAGGGCTGATTTCGTTACAACGAAGGCGAGTGAAGGCGGAATTTCTTATGCCTTAAAGAAGTTGCGAATTATTTAAAACTAATAGTTAGTCAGTGTGAAAAATCCTGTTTTAATAATGGCTTTTGTTAATATGTATACTGTTTTAGGGAATTATTTGAGCTCTCCTACTTACAATTTAACTGCAGAACAAATCCTTTATTTTCGCTTAGCAGGGCTGTTTGGTATGTTGCTGTCACCACTTGCAGGTCTTTTAACAAAGAGGTTTGAAGTAAGGAAAGTTCTTCAAGGAGGATTGTTGATTGTTATTTTTAGTCTAAGTTCAATGGGCTTTGTTTCGGATCTATCTCTACTTGTAATGATGAGTGTCTGTTTTGTAATAGGTATTGCTATATCCGTTCCGTCTTTAGTTTCTCTTGGAGGTCAATTAGGAGGGAAAGCAAGGGGAATATACTTTTATTTTATTTTTAGGTACTAGTATAGGACCTATCATTTCTATTTATCTTATGAAAATAGGAGGTTATGCTCAAACATTTATTTTATTAGGAATGATACTTTTTATTGGTTTTGTAGCTAATTAATGAATGAGTGGAAAATCACTCAAATAAAGGAATGCGAGGATCTTTCATATGCTCGCATAATAAAATATGAATTTGTCCACGATGATGATAAAAGTGTGCAACGATTTCAAGTAACCATTCAAAGCGCGAATAAGAAATCCCCCAATAGGCAGTCATAACTTTTGCTAATTCTATTTGGGAGTAGGAAAGAAATGTTTTAGAGAGAAGGTTGTATCCTTCAATCATCGTTTGTTGCATGTGAGCAACTGTTACGGGTGTATGTTCTATATAAAAGGTATGTAATTCTTTTTCTGAAATACCATTTAAAATGAGTAAATCAGCATGACAAATAAGAGAAAGATGTGCACACATTTCAAATAATGATCGTTTTGAGTGAATCGGTTGTATTTTTAAATCGTTTTCACTATATTGGTTAAGCATATAAATAGAAGTATCAATAGCAACTTTTAGTTGATGCAATGCAGATTGAACAAACATTGTAATTCTCCTCGTCTCCGTATATAATAGTTTCTTGAGGATATTATATCATACTCAAAATTCCGAAAATTCTAGTAGTTTGACTAGCATAATGAAAAGTATTATATTGTAAAAGGTCATATGAAACGTGAAATAGAATGGAATGCAATTATTGAGTTAGGAGTTAGACCAATGAGTTTGAAATATGGAAGAGATACAATTGTAGAAATTGACTTAAATGCTGTAAAACATAATGTAAAAGAATTTAAAAAACATGTAAATGATGAAGAAATTAAGATGATGGCTGCTGTAAAAGCGAATGGGTATGGCCATGGGGCAGTTGAAGTTGCCAAAGCTGCAATTGAAGCGGGAATACATCAACTTGCAGTTGCATTTGTAGATGAAGCAATAGAATTAAGAGAAGCAGGAATTACTGTACCAATTTTAATTTTAGGATACACACCAGTAGCGGCTGTAGAAGATGTAATTCAATATGACGTTATGATGACTGTTTATAGAGTAGAAGATTTACATGGTATAAATGAAATTGCAAACCGTCTTCAAAAGAAAGTACAAATTCAAGTGAAAATTGATACAGGAATGAGTCGTATCGGTTTACAAGAAGAAGAAGTTAAACCATTTTTAGAAGAATTAAACCGTATGGAGTATGTAGAGGTAGTAGGGATGTTTACGCATTACTCTACGGCAGATGAAATCGATAAATCATATACGAATATGCAAACAAGTTTATTTGAAAAAGCTGTTAATACAGCGAAAGAATTAGGAATTCAAATACCATATATTCATAGTTCAAATAGTGCGGGATCAATGGAATTAAGTAACACATTTCAAAATATGGTACGCGTTGGAATAGGAGTGTACGGTATGTATCCATCAAAAGAAGTGGATCATTCAGTCGTTTCTTTACAGCCTGCGTTGTCGTTAAAATCAAAAGTAGCTCATATTAAACATGCGAAGAAGAATCGTGGTGTAAGTTATGGGAATACGTATGTAACAACTGGTGAAGAATGGATTGCGACTGTACCAATTGGTTATGCTGATGGTTATAATCGTCAATTATCTAATAAAGGCTATGCGTTAATTAATGGGGTTCGAGTACCTGTTATTGGCCGTGTTTGTATGGATCAGTTAATGTTGGATGTTTCAAAAGCGATGCCAGTACAAGTAGGAGACGAAGTAGTATTCTACGGTAAACAAGGTGAAGAAAATATCGCAGTAGAAGAAATAGCGGATATGTTAGGTACAATAAACTATGAAGTTACATGTATGCTAGATAGAAGAATTCCGCGTGTCTATAAAGAAAATGACGAAACAACTGCAGTTGTAAATATATTAAGAAAAAACTGAATCATTTCGATTCAGTTTTTTTATTTTTTTATTCATATCAAATGCGAATATACCCTCGTTATGTAATACGGAGTAAACTTTGTGAAACACACTTTTTAGTTCAACTAAATTAAACTATCACCGGCAGAGATGACCAGTCCCGCAACAAAGATCTAATATACGAGAGTAGGGAAGAGCATCTTGTAAAACGAGGCTGGATGGGAGTATTCAACAAAATGTCCCCAATGTTTATTATAGATGTCTGCTAAAATATCATAATTAGAATAAATTGTTTTTTTAACATATGTATTCACCTAAAAATTAATTAAATTATAATAGTCATGCCTCGTGTTAATTTCAAAACCACATTGTGTATATAGTTTTAAAGCGTGGATATTTTTCGTTTCGACGTCTAATTCAATTGTTGAAACTCCTTCTGTAATAAGGGTATGTACTATATTACAAAGAATATCTTTTCCGTATCCTTTACCTTGATAAGAAGGATGAACGGCGAATCCTGATAGTGTAGTAGATTGCTCTTGTTTAGAAACTGTAATTGTTCCTATCACTTTTTCAGCAATAAGGGCACTGTAAACTTGATGGGAAGATGAATTCATCATTTTTTGTAACCATGTAGTCGTATTTTCTACTGAATCACCAAAAGCTTTACTAGAAATTTTAATAAGATCAAGAAGTGATTCTGAAGGTGCAAGAGTAAGCTGTATATTATTATCTGTTGTTTTTTGAATTTCGTTTGTTTTGCACTCCATACTATATTCACTATATAAATATGGTAACTTCATATGTTTTACAAATTCATTCCCAGAAATAGAATCCCCATTAATAATAAGAAGAGCTTCATCTGTCTCCCTATTTTGTATTTCTTTCATTGCAGTTTGTAAAAGGATAGTTCCGAAGCGTTGTTTTCTAAAATGAGGATGTACAAAGCCTATTAGTTCAAGCTTTGTTGGTCTTTCGAAATCATACATATTTAAAGCGCCAATTAATTGAGTACCGTTATAAAGAAGAAAATCGTTTATATAATCTTCATTTCGATTTTTTAAAAAGTTGATATGTAAATCTGAAGAGTAATCAAGATTGTCTTGTTGCCCACAAATATAAGCCAAATCCTTCATTTGCTGTATTTCACTTTCTGTTACAGAACGCTTTTTCTGAATATCCATTGTATATTCCCTCTCATTCGTATTTAAAAATAGGATGGGTGACTTAACCATTTTTTTAATTCCACATTACCTTGCACAGATAACAGTCGGTATAAATAACGATAAGGCTGTCTATATTCTTCTAAGTGAGGAATAGACATAATTCGTAACCACTTTTAAAGGCATGTGCTTATTTTTCTGTAAATTCTATAAATTCATTATATAACAGATGATGTGTTATGAGGATAAAGATAAAAAGATTGAAAGCATACTTACATTTATAGTGAAAATTCATTAAAAATATTATATTTCTCTATTTTTGTATGAATTGTCTAAAAATAATGGTGGTAATACTTGAATGTAAGACTCGTATCTTTAAATCTATGAAGAGTAAAAGTAAAATTAAGCATTCATTTATAAGATTGTGAATCACAATAATGTAGACTATAGAAAATATTTCTCAATAATAAAATGAAGAGAAAAGCATGAAGAAGTAGAATGCATTCATTTATAATAGACTTAAATTAATTAATATAATTAATTGTTAATTTTATTATATTAATTGGATAGGAGAGAATGTTATGGCAAATGTACTCGTAATAAATTTTCCTGGGGAAGGTCATATTAATCCGACTTTAGCTGTTGTAAGTGAGTTAATTCAGCGAGGGGAAACAGTTGTTTCTTATTGTATTGAAGATTATAGAAAGAAGGTTGAAGCAACAGGTGCGGAATTCCGAGTGTTTGAGAATTTTCTCTCTCAAATTAATATTATGGAACGAGTAAATGAAGGTGGGAGCCCTTTGACGATGCTATCTCATATGATTGAAGCATCAGAGCGTATTGTTACTCAAATTGTAGAAGAAACAAAAGAGGAAAAATATGATTATTTAATATATGATAATCATTTTCCAGTAGGACGTATTATAGCGAATATTTTACAATTACCAAGCGTTTCATCCTGTACAACGTTTGCTGTTAATCAGTACATTAATTTTCATGATGAGCAAGAAGCGAGACAAGTAGATGAAATGGATCCATTATATCAATCTTGTTTAGCGGGAATGGAAAGATGGAATAAGCAGTATGGAATGAAATGTAATAGTATGTATGATATTATGAACCATCCTGGTGATATTACGATTGTATATACTTCAAAAGAATATCAGCCACGTTCAGAGGTATTTGATGAATCGTATAAATTTGTAGGTCCATCAATTGCTACTCGAAAAGAAGTGGGGAGTTTTCCTACCGAAGATTTAAAAAATGAAAAAGTGATTTTCATTTCTATGGGAACAGTTTTTAATGAACAACCTGCTTTGTATGAAAAATGTTTTGAAGCGTTTAAAGATGTTGATGCGACAGTCGTATTAGTCGTTGGTAAGAAGATAAATATAAGTCAATTTGAAAATATCCCGAAAAACTTTAAGTTGTATAATTATGTCCCGCAATTAGAAGTTTTACAGCATGCTGATGTATTCGTGACACATGGTGGTATGAATAGTTCGAGTGAAGCGTTATATTACGGTGTTCCATTAGTTGTAATTCCGGTAACAGGAGATCAGCCATTCGTTGCAAAACGATTGACTGAAGTAGGGGCAGGAATAAGACTTAATCGCAACGAGTTAACTTCTGAATTGTTACGTGAGACTGTAAAGAAAGTAATGGATGATGTGACGTTTAAGGAGAATAGTCGTAAAGTGGGAGAGTCGCTTAGAAATGCCGGTGGATATCAAAGGGCAGTTGAGGAAATATTCAAATTAAAAATGAAGCCGTACGTAAAGATTAAATAGATGTTAAAAACACACTTACTTTTAATTTGTAAGTGTGTTTTTAGTATTACGCGTTACATGTGTTACATAAAAATAGCGATAAAGGAGAAACTTTTGTGTATATAAATCGATACCTTTGAATTAGTAGTAAAATTACGTTAAAATAATACTAAGAAAATATATAAGTTTTGGGGGTAATGAATGAAGAAAGTATTTGAATACGTATTATTAACAATTGGCTCAATTATAGTAGCAGGTTCATTAGAGCTTATTTTAGCACCTAATGGATTAGTAGATGGCGGGGTAACGGCTATTGCTATTATGGCAAATAAAGTCGCAGGATTGCCGCTTTATGGTGTGTTCTTAGGAATTAATATCCCAATTTTATTATTTACTGCAAAAGTAATGGGAAAGAAATTTTTTATCCGTACATCTTATGCGAATGTAGTTACAACACTCGGATTAATTTATTTAAAACCATTTCCAGCAATTACGACTTCTGAGTTATTAATTGTACTTTATGGTGGAGTACTGTTTGGAATTGGTGTTGGGATTGTTGTTAAAATGGGTGGAGCAATTGACGGTTCGGAAATGTTAGCAGTTTGGATGAATAAACACTTTAATGTACCGATTAGTACATTTTTACTTGCAGTAAATGCAGTTATTTTCATCTTTGTTGCCATTTTATTTTCAATCGAACAAGCGATGTTCTCATTAGCAATTTTCTATATTGTTACGAAGATGATTGATTTTATATTAGATGGTATTAATCAAGGTAAGAGCGTTATGATTATTTCTGGTAAGAATAAAGAAATAGGCGATTTACTTATGAAAGAATTGCAACTATCTGTTACGTATCTACATGGAGAAGGTGGTTTTTTAGGGGAGCATAAGAGAATCATTTATTGCATTACAAACCGATTCATTTATCCGAAAATGAAAGATCTCGTTCTCTCTGTAGATCCAGCCGCTATAATCGAAGCTTCCTATTCAACAGAAACGACTGGTGTGAAACGTCCGGGAAGGAAAGCTAGGTCAGGTGAATAACTAGAAGAAGGCTGTCCAAAAAGTTATTTTGGAACAGCCTTCTTTTTTATTTTGTTGAATTGTTAACATGTTACAAGTTAAATCCACTGTTAAAAAGTTTCCTTGCAACTAGGAAACCAAGCGTCTTTTAATAATCTAGCCAACGTTTCAATTTTATTTTCTGGAATACTACCAAAGCCGAGTAATACGTATGATTCCTTACGTAAATCATTCACGAAATCATATGGAGAAAGTGGGTATAATTTAACGCTTTGTTTTTTAGCGGATTCAATCAGTTCATTTTCATTCATACTGTTATGGACACATAAAACAATATGAAGTCCGGACTGTTCGCCAAGAATTTGAACATTAGCCCCCATTTCTTTCATAATGGATTTTACTAACGCATGATGTTTTCTTTTATATAGTGTACGACTCCGATTAAGGTGACGTTCCCAATTCCCGCTTTGTATAAAGTTAGCAAAAGCAAGTTGTTGTATTGTAGCGACTGTTTGTTTGAAAATTCCATGCAGTTCTTGATATGTTTTTAAAAGGTGTGGTGGTAAAACAACATATCCCATTCGTAAAGAAGGTAAAAAAGATTTTGAGAAAGTTCCCATATAAATAACGCGTTCATTTGAATCAAGACTTTGTAAAGAAGGAATCGGCTTACCAGCGTAGCGAAACTCTCCGTCATAGTCATCTTCAATAATGTATCCGCTGCAACCATTAGCCCACTTTAACAATTCTAATCTTCTAGATAAAGGCATAATAATCCCGAGTGGAAATTGGTGTGATGGTGTAACGTATGCGACATTGGAATTTGTATTGTATAAACTAGAAATATCAATACCTTTTTCATCCAATGGTATGGGATGAATTTGTCTATCACAGCTTTTAATGATTGCGTGTATACGGTGAAATCCAGGGTTTTCAATGCCGTATTCTTTTGTAGGGCCAAGCAGTTGAAGTAGTAGCCAGAGAAGTGGCTGCGTTCCGGCGCCAATCACAATTTGATCAGGTGAAGAATGGACACCGCGAGAATGATATAAATATGTTGATATATGTTCTCGAAGAGCGAATTCACCTTGAGGGTCTTCTTTGGCAAATAGTGCATTTTCGTATGTAAGTATGGATTCTTGTAATGCTCGTTTCCAATTTGTAATCGGAAATGCATTTTGATCAATAAGTCCTTGGCTACAATCATATTCAAATTTTTCGTCTATCAAATTGCTCGTCTTCTTTGCTGCATTTGGCTTTTTATTTGGGATAACGTCAATATCGAAATTTGCTACAAAAATACCACGTTTCGGTTTACTTTCTACATAACCTTCAGCTAATAATTGTTGATAAGCTGATTCAACAGTAATGCGGCTAATATTAAGTTGTGATGCTAAATTTCTGTGTGAGGGTAGACGTGTGCCGACAGAAATAGTCCCTTGTATAATTTCAGCTTTTATATATTCGTAAATTTGCAAGTAAATAGGTGTGTTACTTTGTAATTGCAATGGGATAGTAAAATCCATATAAAACTCTCCTTTAAAACTGGCCTTATAAAAAACACTTAAACTGTCACTTAAGTGAAGGGCAGTTACTTTCTATAATAATGATATAACATTTAGAAAATTAAATAAATAGTTAGAGGAGAGTTAAAAATGAATGTTAAAGAAGTAGTAACAGAAGAGCAATTACATGAAGTATTACCTGTTTTACAGCAATTACGAATGAAACTTTCAAAAGAGGAAACAAGCTCTTTATTTCGAAATATGAAAGAAGAAAATTATAAACTATTTTCGCTGCGTAATGAGAATGATGAAGTTGTTAGCCTTGCAGGTGTAGCGATTTGTACGAACTTTTATAATAAGAAACACGTTTTCGTATATGACCTTGTAACAGCAGAAGCACATCGTTCAAAAGGACATGGGAAAGTATTACTTTCGTATATAGAGAACTGGGGAAAGGAAAACGGATGTGAGTCTATCGTCCTCACGTCAGCATTTTCAAGAATTGATGCTCATCGTTTTTATGAAAGAGAAGGGTATGATAAGGTGAGTTATTCTTTTTATAAAGAATTATAAAAAATAAGAAGAAGCTGTCCTGCAAAAGTTGGGAACAGCTTCTTCTTATTTTTTAAGTTATTATTGAACCGTAAATAGGTTGTAAGTTATGGTATATGTACTTGAAAAGGTTATATAGTGTATTTTGTCGAATTGTTTTAATTTAATAAAGAGGATGATTGGAGCGCTTATACTTGAAAAAAATAAAGAAACTATCAATCCCTAATGATGCTAGAGTTATTGTCATATCTGATATTCATGGAGAATTAAATCTTTTAAAAGAAGCACTACATAAAGTTAACTTTAAAGATGAAGATTATTTAATTATTAATGGAGATCTTTGCGAGAAAGGACGAGATAGCGTAGGCGTAGTAAACTACGTTATGAATCTTGTAAAGAACAATTCAAAGGTTCACGTTGTTGAAGGGAATTGTGAAGTTTTAGTTGATGCTCTTCTAAATGAAAATCCTGGTCTTATTAATTATTTATGTACGAGGAAGCATTCAATTTTTAATGAATGGCTAGAGCAATTGGTTTTTTCAGTTCATGAGGGCACTTCAATTCGTGAAGTGAAAGAAGCATTGTTAAGTGAATTTTCACAAGAACTATATTGGCTAACAGAGTTGCCAACAGCGATTGAAACAGAAGATTATATTTTTGTGCATGCCGGTCTAGAAGATAGAGTAGATTGGAAAGAAACTGAGCGCAAAAATGCGATAGCAATGCCGGAGTTTTTCAATCAATCACATAAAGCAAATAAGTATGTAATAGTCGGTCATTGGCCTGTCGTGAACTATTCTGAAGAAGCACCGTCTAATAATCCAGTTATTGATAAGGAGAAAGAAATTATTGCAATTGATGGAGGAAATGCAATTAAAGAAGCAGGGCAATTAAACGTATTTATTATTCAGAGGAAACAAACGGGCGATACGTTTTCTTATACATATGTAGACTATTTTCCAGAGTACGAAGTAATAGCGGATTTTAATGCGAATTCAGAAATGCAGGGCGGAGTGACATATCCGTATTATTACATAGAGCCTATCGAGAAGATGCAAGATTACACCGTATGTAAACAAAAGGAAACGAATAATGTGCTCACTGTAAAAAATGAATATATGAAACAACTTAAGTCAGGTGAATATACAGTGAAAACCGATATTTCTTGTGCGCAAATAAGCGTTAGGAAGGGAGATATCGTTTCTCTCATTGATGATAGCTGTTCAGGATATGATTTAATTAAAAAAGATGGCGTAGAGGGTTGGATAGAGAAAGGGATTTTAGTTGAGATAGAAAAAGTGAAAAATAAAACATTAAGCTGAAATAGGAGGGATATAACCTCCTATTTTTTTAAAGGAGTAGATTGCTTGCTGTCTTTAATAAGTAAATAAATCGTACTTGGCAGAATGATAAGCGTCATTCCTAAAAGAATTGCTAGTATAGCATAACCTCTATAGGGAGCAGAAACGATAAAAGGAAGTATCGCTAAAAAAATACCTGCTATCATCATTGAAATACTACTAATATTTGAAGCTCTTTTTTCAAGGTGCTTATCATTCCATTCTAATGAAACGGTTGATTTAGTCGTATCAATTTTGGAACTGAAATAACCTATTAATATAAATAAAAGCCCTAATGCTAAAAATATGAAATGATCAAGAGGAAGTGAAAAGCCAAGAGCGATGAGGGCGATGACAATATCGACAAAAAATAAGAATAGTAACATTGTGTTGCCGATCCAATGGAGAAATTTCTGGTTACTCGCTGCTTTAGATAAAGCTAAAAATACAAAGAATAAGAAGGAACATATAATTATATTTACGATTACAAAAGTGGTTTTATCCATTGTTGATGTAGGCGTTCCATTAAAGTCCCATTTCGTAACAATACTTAATGGTAAGAAGAAATAGAGAATAATATTTGTCGTAACAATAGTAAGAAATAAAGCAATACTAAATCGTTTATTCATTGAATCACCAGCTTTCTACATGAATAATTCGTACCTTATAACAAAATTATACAATATAATAAATGATATTTGTTTTGATTTTTCAGAAAAAATATTATAATTATATATGAAATAAAGAGGAGTGTAGGAGGAAATTATGAATAGCGTAATAGTAAAAGGGGATAAAGTAACAATTCGTACAATTGAAGAATCAGATATAAAAACATTATGGAATCTCGTGTTTAAAGAAGAAAATCCAGAATGGAAAAAATGGGATGCACCGTATTTTCCGTTTTCAATGCAAGAATACTCATCCTATAAGGAAAAGATGCAAACTCGTTTAAAAGAAGAACCGCTATCCAATTTAATTATAGAAAATAACGGTCAAATCATTGGGACAGTTGGGTTTTATTGGGAATACAAACCGACGCGTTGGTTAGAGATGGGGCTTGTGATTTATGACCCAACATACTGGAATGGTGGATACGGTACAGAAACATTGACATTATATAGAGATTTGCTATTTGAAAAAATGGAGATTGGTAGAGTAGGAATCACGACTTGGTCTGGTAATGAACGAATGATGAAAGTAGCGGAGAAAATAGGAATGAGCTTAGAAGGTAGAATGCGAAAGTGTCGTTATTATAACGGAACATACTATGATTCTATTCGAATGGGCATGATTCGTGAAGAATGGGAAGCGCTATGTGTAACGAAGGGGTGAGAAAGATTGTACGCTATTATTGCTACATTTGATCGTGTGTTTACTAATAAAATTACAGAACTGCAAAATGAATTAACAAATGTAATTGGAACAAATCAACTAGCTGGAGTAGAACCTCATATAACGATTGCGGATTATAATGAGTTAGATGTTCATTTGTATACTGAGAAACTAGGGGAGTTTGTAGCTATTCAAGAAAATATGGACGCAGTAACTTTTCTTTCTGTTGGAATTTTTCCTACTAATGGAACGGTCTTTCTAGCGCCGACCGTTACCGATGAATTGTTAAAACTTCATTATTCTTATCATGATTATTTTAAAACTTTTCATGACAACCCCAATTCATATTACGTACCGGGAAAATGGGTTCCGCATTGTACAATTGCAAATAGATTACATACAAAGCAGTTTTTAAGTGTAATGGAATATATTTATGGAAAGTTTGATTTTGCAACAGCTTCAATTGAGAAATTAAAATTAATTAAGGTGAATTATGAAAATGGTTTTGCCGTTTCTTCTAGTATATTAGCAGAATATAATTTAAAGAGAATGGAGACATCGAGATGACATATATAATTAGAGAAATGAAGCAAGAAGACATTCATGCTGTACAATCAGTAGCAAAAATAGCTTGGCATGATACATATGAAGGCATTATTCCAAGAGAAATTCAAGACAGTTTTTTAGACGAGGCATATTCTGATGAAAAAATGAAATATCGTCTTAAAAATACGCATTTATTCGTTGCGGAAGAAGAAGGAGAAGTAATAGGGTTTGCGAACTTTTCACCTGTTAGACTACAAAATGAAGCGGAATTAGGTGCGATTTATTTGTTACCAGATCAGCAAGGAAAAGGGATTGGAAGTGCTTTATTACAAAGAGGGATTAAGGAATTAAATGGGATACGTAAATTGTACATACATGTAGAAGCAGCAAATGAAAAAGGAAAACGCTTTTATGAAGCGAAAGGTTTTGCTGAATTAGAGCAATTTGAAGAAGACTTTGAAGGACATATGATGCAGACAGTAAGGATGGTTTTATATGTATAAGGAGGACTAGCAATGAAAATTTTTGATTTTAGTGAAAAAGTAGGAAAGCACCTATCAGTATTTCAATCTAATTTCATCATGTCGAAAATAGTAAACCATAGAGGGAATATACATATCGGTGCTATGCATTTACACGAGAATGGAATCATCGGTAATCATGAAGCAGTTGTATCTCAACTGCTTCTTATTGTGGACGGAGCAGGATATGTATGTGGGGCAAATAAAAAAAAGATAAAGGTAGAGGCGGGACAAGCTGTGTTTTGGGAGAAGGGAGAGCTTCATGAAACAAGTACAGAACAAGGATTAACGGCAATTGTTATGGAAGCGGAGAATCTTGAACAAGCGATAGTAATGCCTATTATTCAAGGGGAGTTGTGAAAAATGATAATTAAGGCGAATCAAGAAGATACCAATGAAATATTAAAATATACGGCTCAATCGCTTTTTGAAGGGACGAGAGGAAATTGTCAATTAAGTACAGAGAAAGCGATTGAAATTACAAAGCCGATTGTAGAAAAAGGAGCGTATTATTTAATCATTAAAGAAGCAAATAAAGTAATGGGATGGATATTAATAGGGGAAAATACAGACTATTTTTCTCGTGAAAAACTTGGATTTATATATGAATTGTACGTTTTCCCAGAATATCGCGGGAGAGGATTATCGCGTGAACTGATGGAAGCTGGTATTAAGGAATTAAAGGAGGAATATTCAGAAATTAGGTTGAATGTATTTACTGGGAATTTTGCAAAAAAGATGTACGAAGAGTTTGGGTTTGTTGAAAGGCAGGTAATTATGACTTTGAAGTGAGTAGAATAGTCTGAATGAGAGAAGAGAAAATAATGATTTAGTGGCTACTTTATCGCTGGAATTTAAAGCGAATAAGTATAAAATAGATGGTTTGCCTTTATTTTATAGTAGATTTATAGAGTGTGCTTAAAAAACAAATAAATTAGTATTATACAATATATCGTTATTATAGTAAAAGAGAAATTTTGGAAAAATATCATTTTTTTGTTTAGAAATTTTTAAATTATTGATATAATCAATTTGTAGAATTGATTATTGGTTAATTTTACTATTTTTTAATTTTAAGGGGGATTTAATAATGGCAGGACAAATTCGTATGTCACCAGAGGAGCTTAAATCGAAAGCGACTCGATATGGACAAGGTGCAAATCAAATTGAGGACATTTTACGTCAACTACAAAACTTACAAAATGAATTAAGAGGAGAATGGGAAGGTCGTGCTTTCGAAGGTTTTGACCAACAGTTCAATCAATTAAAGCCAAAAGTACAAAACTTCGCACAGCTATTACAAGAAATTAATATGCAGCTTAATAAAACTGCAGAAGCTGTTGCTAGACATGACGAAGATCTTTCTCGTAATTTCGGTCTACAATAAGACAGATAAACAGAAATATATAATTTAGCCATGCAACCATACGTTGTATGGCTAAATTACTTTAAAACTAGAGTAAGATACGAAGTCTTTCATTAGATAGACTCGCAGTCGCAGGAGTGATAAGTAGTGAAAAAGTTCAAATGGAGCATCTTGTTGTTTATTATTTTAGCTCTTGTACTATCAACAGGGGTCTCCTATTTAGCATTAAATCAAAATGTTAAGAAAGCTAATGAGAATACTACACCAAAAATGACAGTTGCGTTGGTAAATGAAGATCAGGGCACTGTATTTGAGGGCAATAAAATAGCGTTTGGAGATCAATTTGTTAAAAATGTAAATAAAAATACGAAACAAGAATGGTACGTAGTTAGCCGCGGGGTAGCGGAAAATGGATTGAAAAATAATAATTACAATATGATGATTGTTATTCCAAATGATTTTTCTAGGAAGGCAGTTGCGATTGATTCAGAGATTCCAGAGAAATTAACGTTAAACTACAAAGTAAATGCAACTGGGAATAAGGATTTGAAAGCTGAGGCAGAAAATACAGCTTCTGTTATTTTAGAAGATTTCAATAAGCAAATAATCGACGTTTATTTTGCGAGTATTATCGGTAAGCTACAAGGTGCACAAGATAATATAGGTAAAATAATTGAAAAAGGAAACGTTCAAACAACTATGTATAAAAAAGATATACATAGTCCGTTAGCAAATTACACAAATCAATTTAAAACAGTACAAGATTATACAGGTGTTTCTGTTAATAGTTTCAAAGGATTTCAGGATGTTTTAAAAGGTTTCGGTCAAGCGTTAGATGAAGGGAATAAATCTAACAGTACGTACTTAGATGGTTTTAATAACTTTCAAAAAATGCAAACTGATAACAATTTGTTAGCGAATAATTTCACAAATCAATTCAATCAATATATGAATGATATGAATACAGGCGATGCTTTAAAGCAATTAAGTGCATTGGAATCCGCTAATAAAATTATTTCAAATCAATTTACGTTTTCAGAGAAAGAACCGAATATTTTAACTGATGCTGCAGCGATTCAAAAATATTTAGCAGATGTAAAAAAACAAGTATCTGAATATGATACAGAACTTGCAGGAAAGTTAGAAAGTGATATTCAAGAGACGGTAATTAAGAAGTTAAAGCAATCTATGTCGAATGATGGAAAGCAAGAAATCTTCATAAATACATTAATGAAACAACCAGATGCTCGAATAAAGAAACAAATCGAGAATTTAATTGCGAAATTACCTAGTTTAAACATGGAAGAAATCGGTCAAAGTGATTTGCCAGATACAACGAAATTACAACTGCAAAATGTAATTCAATTTACAAAAAAATATAATAAAGAAAATAATTTTTATTATGATCCTGTAAATAAAATATCTTTAGGAAACGCTATTAAAGAAGTAAAGGATAGACTTTATACAGAGGGAATTACATTTAGTGATACTGCGAAAGTAATTAAAATGGAATCTCCGCAAATTTTGAAGATAAAGATTCCAGAAGAATTTAAACTAGATGGAAGTACAGGATTCTTACATATTGATGGTGAGGATCGTACAAGTGATTTTCTTCAAAGCGAAGCAGGAGAAATTACAATAGCTCCTCGTAATGAAGGGGATATAAAGATTGATCTGCATGTGAAGTTAAAAGATCCAAACATCAATATAGATGTTTTCTCTCCTGTAATGTGGCAGTGGGAATTGAGTGGGACTCATAAAAAAGAAACTAGTCCTGAAAAAGAAAAACCTAACAAAGAAGATAAAGGAACACAAACGGAAAATAGCAAGGTGGAAAATGTGGTTCATAAATCACAGTATGGCATAATGCCGTTAGTACACAATGCTAAAACGCCTATTATCAAAAAAATGGAAAACACAACAGGCAATAATGAAGGAAGCCAAGGAGGCGGAACAGGGAAAGATAACGGAACTGGAGGAAACCCAGGAGGCGGAACGGGAACAGATAACGGAACTGGAGGAAACCCAGGAGGCGGAACAGGGAAAGATAACGAAACTGGAGGAAACCCAGGAGGCGGAACGGGAACAGACAACGGAACCGGAGGAAACCCAGGAGGCGGAACGGGGAAAGATAACGGAACCGGAGGAAACCCAGGAGGCGGAACGGGAACAGACAACGGAACCGGAGGAAACCCAGGAGGCGGAACGGGGAAAGATAACGGAACCGGAGGAAACCCAGGAGGCGGAACGGGAACAGACAACGGAACCGGAGGAAACCCAGGAGGCGGAACGGGAACAGACAACGGAACCGGAGGAAACCCAGGAGGCGGAACGGGAACAGACAACGGAACCGGAGGAAATCCAGGAGGCGAAACGGGAACAGATAACGGTAAAGTTACTGAAAGTACAACGAATCAAGTAGTACATCAAAAAGCAGAAGTATTAACAAAAAATATATCTAGTGTATTAATAAAAGAAGCAGTAGATACAGTCGAAAGTTATCAAGGTTTAATGAGCCTTTACGAAATGTATTATGGGATTGATTTAAGAACGAAAGATGTAGGTCCTAAGTTAGAAGAGGGAAGTTTAGATGCAATTGCGACGGATCAATCTTTGTACTACGTATTAAATAAACAAAGTTTAATTGATTTAATTTCAAATCTTGTTTCATCAAGTATTACTACAGAAATAAAGCAAGATATGTCAGGTTTAAAACAAAAAATAAACTCTTATCAACAATCTATTACTAGTGCGGATCAAAATTCTATGCTACTAGCGGAGAAATTAAATGGAACGACGCAACAAGCAACTAGTATGAATGAAAATTTAGGAGAGTATGTAAAAGGTTTAGCGAAATGGCGTGAGAATAGCTTAAAGCTAGTTGAAGAGCAGCAAGTATTAACAACAAATCATGCTGGTGAGCAAACAGCTATTTTATCGTTAGATTCTGGTATTAAATCATTAATGATGCAAAGTCAGTCATTGGTCGAAAGTTCGAAGCATAGTTTAGCAACTTCAGACGATGTATATAAAACATTTGATCAAATTAATGGACAAGCAAAAGAAATTCAAGACAGCGGAACGACAATTGTTTCAAAAGCTGATCTATTATTAAATGACTTTACGAAGAAAATGGAAGATGATAAATCATTCTCCAAAAACTTTACGAAAATTTTAGCGAATAGCCGTATTGGAGATCGTCAAAATGAGATGCTATATGACTTTTTAGCTAGTCCAGTTCAAAAGCAAAATGATGGAGTAATTGCAGCAGGTAATGCTTTTACACCGTACTTAATTGTATTAACTTGTTTCATTGTTGCATTATTTACAGCATACGCAATTGCGAATCAAGAAAAGAAACGAATGCAATCAGATCATTTTGAAGAGAAATTCTCATTAATTGATATGAATGTACCAACTACAGTAGTAGCTTTCGGTATATCAATTGTGGAAGGGATTAGTATAGGTATCATTTCTGGGCGTCTTTTAAAGTTCGGTCAGGATCAAAGTTTACTATGGATTGCGTTCATCACATTTATTATGATGGCGTTTGTATTGGTCTCAACCTACTTATTACGACAAATAAAAATGGTAGGAATGTTTATACTATTAGTATTTTTAAGCATGTACCTATTTTTAACTGAGGCAGTTGGAAGTAAAGTAGATCAAATGTCGTCTGTCGGAAAGATACGTCAATTCTCACCGCTTCAGTATATAGAAAGTTTTCTAAATGATTTTATTAGTGGTAAAGATACTGGGAAAGTTATTTTTGTCGTATTGTTTGTAATTGCCATTATTGGATTGGTTAGTAATCTATTTGTATGGCATAAGAAATGGGAGGAAAAAGAAGTAAATGATCAAACAATGGAGCATAGTGGCTAAGTTATCATTTCTCTCTATCCTTTTACTGTTTGTCGCGCTACCGATAAGGAGCGCGGCTGACAGTTATCTTGGTGATGATGGGAAGATTAAGTTTAAAGTGGATCGACTTGAAGAAAGCGACCAAGAAAAAAATAAAAAGGAACATAAGGAAACAGAATTAGATAAAGCATCGATTGAGTTATTTAACAAAGATATAGAGGAAGAAATTGAGAAAAAGAAAAAGAAAGAACAAAAAGATATGGAAGCTTTGCGAGATTCTCTTTTTACAAAACCAAAAGAGAATAATAGTGTTAAAGATACGAAAAATAGTTTATTTAGCAGTGAATACATTGTCAGAAAAAGTGCAGATGAAGTAGCGAGTAATGAAACAATGAATGAAGAGCCAATTAGTATAACAATAATATTATTATTTGGCGGCGGCATTCTACTTATTTGCATCGGTATTTATACGGTTCTTCGTAAAAGTTGGAGGTAAAGTGATGGCAATACAAACACATATCAATGTGACAGTAGATTTTAGTAAATGGAATGGAAATACATATGATTTGCGTATTCCGAATCATCAATCTATTAAATATTTATTAAAAAACTTATTAGATACGCTAAAGATTGATAATCATGAAGGTTCACATTTTGTAATTAAAGTGAAAAATAAGTCAATTGTTTTAACAGATAATGATCGTTTAATTGATCACCAAATAACAGATGGAGATATTTTGCAAGTTTTATAAAGAATATTTTTTACTTTTAGTTATTTGAAAATAAGTTATTACGGGTTATAAAGAAAAGGAGAAGAGGATAAACATGACGGAAAAAATAATTCAAATTGATGCAATGAACTATCAATTTCAAATAGAAAAAGAAAATTGGAAATTGGAGATGACCAAATCTCAAACACGTATAAAAGACTTCCGTCAATTCGATATAATTACGGGCGAATCATCTGAATTTGTACTATTAACAATAGAAGAAACGGATGATATGTTTACGTTTCTATATCAAGTAGATAAAAAATTATATAAGTGGGACGATCTTAGCCGTTTTGGAAGAAATGAGAAATTAAGACTACTTCGGAATGTTGCGCAGTTTCGTAAATATTTAAATAAACGAATCACGTTCTTTTTACATCCAGACAATATAGTTTTTAATGCTAATTTAATACCAAGTATTATACATAGAGGAATTCGAGATATTGTTCCGCCAACCCCATTATTAGAAGAGCAATTTTTAACACAATATAAGTGTCTAATTATTGCTTTATTCTCCCAAAAACATAACTTTGATGATTTGTATGCTGGGTTACTAAAAGATGCAAAAGAAACAACATTTGAACAGACCGTTGCTCAAATGGAAAGCTTAGATGCATTACTGCAGTTTCTTGATGACAGCTTTGAGAAGGAACAAACAAAAACAGAAAAAAATATGCAGTTAGTACCTAAAAAAAGCTATAAATCATTTAAATACTTAGCTTTTTCCTTCATAGCGGCGACAGTTATTTTAGCTGCTCCTTTAATATATTTCACTTTTATAAAATTTCCTTATCAAAATAAATTGTTAGAAGCAAATGCAAGTTTCATAGCAACTGATTATGACAAAGTCATTACGCAATTGAATGAAGAGGAGTTTGAATCATTACCGATTGCATCTAAATATGAGTTAGCATTTGCATACATTACAGCTGAAAAACTAGGTGAAGCTCAAAAGAAATCGATTATGAAAAACATTAGTTTGAAAAGTGATGAAAAGTATTTGCTGTATTGGATGTATAACGGAAAAGGTAATTTTGATAAATCATTAGATTTAGCTAAGACACTTGATGATCCTCAGCTTATTATGTACGGCCTTGTTAAACAAATTGAATCACTGAAAAATAATCCGGATTTATCAGGGGAAGAACGTGATCAAAAGTTAAAAACATATGAGCAACAATTAGATGAATATAAAAAGAAATATGGCAATTCATCAAACGATAAAAATTTGTCGGACACAGAGAAAAAAGAGTAAGCACTTGATGAGACAGTTGAAAAGGAGCAGTGAACACGGATGGAGCAACTATTAGTATTGACTTATGGAGACAAAATATATAAGTGCACATTACATCCAAATGAGCAATCAATAGTGTCGATTGGAAAAGAGTGGACAAATGATATTACGAATCCAAGTTTAGAACAAGAAGTAGAGTTAAAGTGGAATAATGAAGTAAATGCTTGGATGGTACAGGATCAATTAATAGAATTCAATAAGGAAATTGAGATTGGGAAAACAAGAGATGTGAGCTTGAAAATCTTTATATCTATTGTTGGCACAACTAAAGTGTTTGATATTGGAACGAAACATTCTCTTACAGTGAGTCAAAACGATTACGATGATATTTCTATTACCGGGACTAGTGTAGATTTAATGCTATCTCGCGAAACGTTGTACGATTCTTTTAAAGTGAACGTGTATGGCGGGGATGTATTTCATAATTATACGAAGTTAAAAGATAGCGTTATGTTGGAATCAGGAGACGTATTATATTTTGATGGTATTTTATTGGAGATTGGTAGTGAAGACATTCAAGTACTTTCTTCAGAAGATAAAGTGAAATCTGCGTTACCTATTTTAGTAGAATCAGAAACGAATTATCAAAGTGGTTATCCAGACTATCATCGTTCACCACGTATTATTTACCGTGAACCAGAAGAGAAAATGACAATTGCAAAGCCTTCAAGTATGCCATCAAAACCAACGGAGCATTTAGCAAGAATCATTGCACCTTCACTTGTCATGATTGTCGTAACTGTATTACTTGCTATTTTCATGAAATATGGAATGTTTATTATCGCATCGATTGCGATGACATTAGTAACAATCATTGTTTCTGTCACATCGTATATTAAAAATTTGAAGCAATATAAAGTCGACATTGTTGAACGAGATAAAAGCTATAGAGAGTATATAAAACAAAAAACGAAAGATTTACATGCAGAAAGTGAAAAACAGCGTCACGCATTACATTATCACAATCCAAATGTAGAAGTAATACGTAATATGGCAGTTCAAGTAAATCCTAGAATTTATGAAAAAACAATGTTACATCATGATTTCTTAACATTTAGCGTTGGAACAGGACAAGCTAATACGAGTTTTGAAATTCAATTTAATGAAGAAGAATTTAGTCAAACGAAAGATGAATTAATCGATATAGCACGTGAACTAAGACAGCGTTATCTATCATTGGAAGATGTACCAGTTGTAACAGATTTAATGAATGGACCAGTCGGTTATATTGGCCAACGCTCTTTAGTGTTAGAGCAATTACAATTATTAGTTGCACAAACGGCTTTATTCCATAGTTATTATGACTTGCAGTTTATTACTATTTTTCCGGAAGAAGAAAAAGAAAAATGGGATTGGATGCGCTGGTTACCTCATGGAAGTGTTCGCGATATAAATGTACGTGGATTTGTATACCATGATCGTAGCCGTGATCAAGTGTTAAATAGTTTGTATCAAATATTGAAAGAACGAAAATTAAAACTAGATGAAAAAAGTTCTACTAATGAAAAAATGTACTTTGCACCGCACTATGTCGTTCTCATTACAGATGAAAAACTAATATTAGACCATGTTGTTATGGAATTCTTTAATGATGATCCGAGTCAATTAGGTGTATCACTTGTATTTGTACAAGATGTTATGCAAAGTTTACCGGAGCATGTGAAAACGGTAATAGATATAAGAGATGCAAAACAAGGGAACATCATCTTAGAGCAAGGAGAGCTTGTTAACCGTCAATTTAAACTAAATCACGTACCGAAAGGGTTCAATTTAGAAGATATTTCACGGGCATTAGCACCATTAAATCATTTGCAAAACTTAAAAAATAGTATTCCAGAAAGCGTAACATTTTTAGAAATGTACGGCGTTGAAAAAGTAAAAGAACTGAATATCACAAGTCGTTGGGAGAAAAATGCAGCGCATAAATCTTTAGCTGTACCACTTGGATTACGTGGTAAAGAAGATATCGTAAACTTAAACTTACACGAAAAAGCACACGGACCACACGGATTAATAGCAGGTACAACCGGTTCAGGTAAATCGGAAATTATACAATCGTATATTTTATCTCTAGCAGTCAATTTCCACCCGTACGAAGTAGCCTTTTTACTAATTGACTATAAAGGCGGCGGAATGGCGAATTTATTCAAAAACTTACCGCATTTATTAGGAACAATTACGAACTTAGATGGAGCACAAAGTATGAGAGCGCTCGCATCAATTAAAGCTGAATTGCAAAAAAGACAACGCTTATTTGGGGAAAATGATGTAAACCATATTAATCAGTATCAAAAACTGTATAAAGAAGGCTTAGTAAGTGAACCGATGCCGCATCTATTTTTAATTAGTGATGAATTCGCGGAACTGAAGTCAGAACAACCAGAATTTATGAAAGAGTTAGTTTCAACAGCGCGTATCGGTCGTTCGCTCGGAATCCATTTAATATTAGCTACGCAAAAACCGAGTGGTGTTGTAGATGATCAAATTTGGAGTAACTCGAAATTCAAACTAGCATTAAAAGTGCAAAATACATCAGATAGTAATGAAATTTTAAAAACACCAGATGCTGCTGAAATTACATTACCAGGACGTGCTTACTTACAAGTTGGGAATAATGAAATTTATGAACTATTCCAATCAGCTTGGAGCGGAGCAGACTATGTAGAAAACAAAGAGGATAAAGAACATTTAGACGCAACAATCTATGCAATAAATGATCTAGGACAATATGAAATATTAAGTGAAGACTTAAGTGGACTTGGTAGCAGTAAAGAAGTAATAAGCGTACCATCTGAACTGGATGCTGTTATTGACTACATTCACGATTACGCAGAAATAAATGAAATTGAAGCGTTAGCTAGACCGTGGTTACCACCACTTCCAGAAAGCGTATATTTACAAGACTTACACGCTATTCAGTTCAAAGAAGCATGGACGAAAGAAAAGAAACCATTACAAGCAACAGTTGGTCTACTAGATCAGCCTGAATTACAATCACAAACACCATTAACATTAGATATTAGTAAAGACGGACACGTAGCGGTCTTCTCAAGTCCAGGCTACGGAAAATCAACATTCTTACAATCAGTCATTATGGATGTAGCTCGCCAGCATAGTCCGGAGCATTTGCATGTGTATTTAGTGGACCTTGGAACAAATGGTCTTCTACCTTTAAAAGGATTACCTCATGTAGCGGATACGATTACGATTGATGAATCTGAAAAATGTTTAAAGTTTGTTGAAAGATTAACTCAAGAAATGAAAAATCGTAAACGATTATTAAGTGAATATGACGTTGCAAATATTGAAATGTATGAAAAGGCAAGTGGGAAAGAAATACCACATATTATTATTGCGATCGACAATTATGATGCAGTAAAAGAAGCGAAGTTCTATGAAAGCTTTGAAATGCTAATTATGCAAATTGTCCGAGATGGTGCAAGTTTAGGAATTCATACCTTAATTAGTGCAGGGCGACAAAATGCACTTAGAATTCAATTGTACAATAATATTAAAATTCAAACTTGTCTATATATGATTGATCAAAGTGAAGTAGCTAGTATTGTAGGGAGATCTGATATAAAAGTGGAAGAAACAGCAGGAAGAGCGTTAATAAAACTAGAATCTCCTACATTATTCCAGGTTGCATTACCTACGAAAGCAGAAGATGAATTACAGCAAATTCAATTATTACAACAAGAAGCAAATGATATGGACCGAGAATGGGATGGAGAACGTCCGAAGGCAATTCCAATGATGCCAGAAATTATTGATATTGCTACTTATCGTAAAAATAAAGAGGTTACAAAAGCCCTACAAGCAGCAAGAATTCCAATGGGGCTTGATTTTGCAAACGTAGAAGTTGTAGCTCATGATATTGCAGGGAATGATCATTTAATGATTTATAGTGTAGATGATAGTATGAGAAAACAAATTGTATCTAGCATCCTATCTCAATTGAATAAAGATTATTTTGAAAGTGTGACGTTAGTGGATACAGCAGAGTATAGTTTCGTTCAATATAAAGATAATGTGACGCACTACATTGTAGACGAAAATGAAATCAATATGCATGCGAAGTATTGGATGGAAGTAATTCGCGAACGAGCTCTTGAATTAGCGCAAGCAAGACAAGAAGGTAGAGAAATTCCTGCATTCACAAAACAACTCATTATCATGACAAATGTTGAAGAGTTTAGTAAATTTGTTTATTTAGAAATGGAGGATGCAGCAACTTTAATTGATCTATCTCGTACAGTAGGCATTTACTTTGTATTAGCAGGTCACCACGACTACATGGACCGAAATCGTGAAGCTCTACCTATGAAAATGAGAAGTAAGCTAACAGCAGCAATTATCGCAATGCCATTAAATGATCAAAGTATCTTCAACATAAAATATATAAGCAACGAAGCGCCATTAGGTAAAGATGAAGTGTATTACTATCAAAAAGGGAACATAATGAAACTAAAAATGCCTAGAGTAACTAACGAGGTGACAGTATGAAATTAAAGAAGAAAGCTAAGGTGATGATAGTCGTGTCAATAGTGGCAAGTTTATTAAGTGGATGTGGTTTTGGGGAGACAAAGATAGAGTATGAGAGATTAGTAAAGGCATTGGATGAAGGGGACATGAAGACTGTTATGTCTGCAAGTGATGATGGGTATGCTTATGTGAAAGAAGAGGTTAGGGATAGCACTTTTATTGAGGATAATAATAAGCAAATAGGAGTAGTTTATCAAACAACGCAAGGTATTTATAGTATTAAAGATAATATTCTTTTTGGTGAGGCACAAAAGAAAGTCAATACTCCAGTTGAGGATGAAAAACATAGTGACAACCCACAATATAAAGAAGAAGTTGTATTCAAGTCAGATATAAGATACGAAAATGGACAGCTAGAAGCTTCAAATCGAGGGAAAGATATGTCTAATATAAAATTAATGCTTAATAGAGTGCAAGGAATAAAAGAATTGAAACCAAATGTGAATAAAAAAAGCTTCAGCCAACCAGCTACGATAAGCTATAATTTATCAGAAATTCAATTTAAAGAGATATTTAATGGGAATTTAGGATTAGAGTATGAGAAGTTTAGTTATGCAACACTACTAATTGAATTTAATTCTGCTAAGGATACAAAGGAAAATCCGATGGAAATAACAGAGATAACAATTTCGATAGGCTATAAACAAAGAAATGAAGAAAATAATATGATTAGGCATGATCAAGAAATAACAACATATTTACATAATAAAGAAGAAAATAATCGGAAATCAAAAAAAGATTACTTACAATATGAAAAGAAATTTAAAGAAAGCCATTAATATATAAGGGGGAGAATATGGTGAATGAGGAAGATTATAAATTAAGTAGTGATGTAGGAAAATTAAGATTATCGGCAAAAGATATTTATGATTATAATGCACAAGAAAAAAAATATAATAATTCTGATCCAATAATAAATAAACAGAAGTTACAAGACAACTTTAATGCTAATCTTATAGCTTCTGATGATATTCATTCAGTAACTGGATTTGGGGCATATGCTTTAGAGGATAGAAACACGCATGAAATTTTCATTGTATACGTTGGAACCCAACCGAGCCAAATAGGTGATTTAGCAACCGATGGAGCAATTGGGCTACATAATTTAACTAATTCACCTATATTGGGGTCATTAGCGGAATTTCAGTATAGTCAAGCAGAAAAATTTTATGAAAAAGTCAAGGCGAAGAATAAAGGAAAGAAGATAACTTTACTAGGGCACTCCTTAGGTGGCGGAGCAGCGAATACAGTTGCATTAAGACATCAAGAAGATAATATAAACGTATTAGCTTTAAATCCTGCGCCTGTTTTAAATAAAGATGTGGTTAAGTACGGATACGGGACCAATATGAAAAATTGCCGCAGTCTTATAAATGAATATGATCCTTTGTATGGCGCCATTAAGGCCGCAGATTTTGTAATACCTGGACAGGTTTATAAAATGGAAAATGGGGAAGGGCATTCTTTTTTATATGATCCAAAATTTTATTCTAGGAATGGGAATGTAGCAATAGATAAATTGAAAAAGGTTAGCGAAACAGGATTTGATTGGAAATTTGGTTTTTTAGAAATATCAGAATCTGCTGGGGACCTATATAAAGGAATCACTGGAAAAAAAACATTAAGTACAACAGAAGAAGTTGTAGTGGATTTAGTGGTAAATGGAACCCCAGTCAGTGCAATTCTAGTTGCAATAACAGTAGTGGGAGATACTAGTGCTCTAGCAACAAAAATAGCAAGTATAGGTGTAGAAACAGGAAAAAAAGCTTTGAAATTTAGTAAGGAAGTTATACAAGAAGTTAGAAATCAGGTGAATGCGGCTGTGGATTGGATAGAGAATAAATTAGCAAAATGTAAGGAAAAGGTACTTGAAGTGTTAGAATCAGTATTTAACGCAGCTGTAGATTTTTTAGTAGGATGCATCATTCTTTATTTATCCCGTGATGAAATTATAGCAATTGCAAAAGAAGTAGCATCTTCTCTTGTTCAAGATATTTTAGATGTATTTAAAGGTGACTTTGAAATTGATACAAATATTGCTTCAATTGCTGGAGATTATGTAAGAAGCCATCGCCAATCATTATTAAACTATTTTATGAATGATGGTAGTAGAGGATTAAATCGTTCATTATTAGTAGAGATTTCCAGAGATGTGAACGAACTTTCAAATGATTTAAAAGAGTTAAGTCAAGATGTAACAGATGCGGTAATTTCTATGATAGCAAAAGATGAAGAGTTAGCTTCGGTTTCTTATTATTGATAAATGTTAAGGAAGGGGGTATGAGGATGGATTTACATATGATAATGTCGAGGGTTCATAGTACATTTCCGGACAGTGGTGGGCGAGATCAAATTATTAACGTTGTTATGCAACTTGAAAAAGCAGCTGTATCTTTGACAGGAGATATTAGAAGATTAGAAAGTAGTATTGATAATAGTTTGCAAGGTAAAACACGTGATGCTTTTATTGATCGTATCCGCCAATTAGAAAAAAGGCGACAAAAAATAGAAGAGAAAATTATCGTATTAAAAGGATCGGTGAATTAATATGAAAGATTATATGGAGAAAGTTTTGCCTTTAGGAAGTGTAGTGAGGTTGAGTACTGAGGAAGAAAAAGATGTAGAGTATGTAATTACTACAAGAGGAATACTTCTCGATGAAGACACTTTCTATGATTATGGTGGGGTATTACACCCAGTAGGTTTGACGGCAGAGACATATAAATTATTCAATGACTTTGATATTTTAGAAGTGAAATTTGAAGGGTATAAAAATTCTATTGAAGGAAAATTTGCTCATAATTTTAAAATATGGCGAAATGAATTTGTAAAAACGATAAAGAACAAGGCTGAAAATAATAAGTAACAATTATTAATAAAACAAGGGCTATAATATATTTAGAAATAAATAGACTTTCCTCTTCCAACATGGAAAGAGGAAAGTCTATTTTTGATTGAATAAGAATCTAAATATCTAGTATTACGTGGGAACAACATGAAAAAGAACGTCAAGAATTTATAGCGAATAGAAAAAGAATAAAATAAAAGTTGAAATAACATTTGTAAATAATAGTCATAGACTGTTTTTTATGGTGGAAATCTATTTGTGAAGAAATAAATCATTTTATCCTATATGATGAAAATGGGATATTTCGGTATTTTTATAGTTAGGAAAAAGTTATTCTAAAAGGAGTCAGTTGAATGAATCATAGACGCAAGAAAAAGAAACCGAAACAAATAAGAAAAGAAGCAGTTCAGATAAAACCGATAGTAGAAGAATAACCACTAAAGAAGAGTAGCAACAAGTTGGTTTATATTCTCCTAGGTATTCTTCTTTTCCAAATTTTATATGGGCTGTCTTGGAAGGTTCTACAACACAAGTAAGCAAAGGGAAGACTTTCCTTATTATCGTTTTCTTTATCTTAATTGCAATAGGGTTATCTATGATAGGAAACAAATAAGGGGGAGTTCAGATGTTTAAGAAGAAGGAGAAAAAAAGCATTTACGTTAGACTGGTAAACACACAAGGGGAAATCATTCGAGAGTTTAATTGTACAGAAAAAGACTTGCGAAAAGTAAAAGAAAATGGTGCTGAAATTCGTTTGGTTGGAGATAAGTCATATGAGATGGTAGCAACCGATGAACAATTAGAAAAACTAGCAAGAGCTGAAGCAGAAATCGAAGCGGAAATTAAGGCATGGGAAGATGCTTTAAATGAGAGTTTGGATGAACGCGAAGAAAGAGAAGCGAGACAGAAGGAATTGAAAGAAAAGAATAAATGGAGTACAAAGAAGAAAGTAATCGTATTTGGACTCATATTCTTTGTATTTATTGGATTACCTATTATCGAAGGGTATCAAAATAGTAAACTAGTTGAAGAAGGTACATCGTTAAATGCAGAAATTGTAGGTAGGCACGTAGAGGAGGAATTTATATTTACACACCCCACACTAGTAGTTGAGGTAGATGGTAAAAAGCATAATGTATGGGTAAGTGAAGAGACATATAACGGAGCAGAGTGGTTAGGTAGACTAAAAGTCATCAAAACAAAAGATGGTAAAGTTGAGAAAGACCCTAGATATGAGGGTGAAGACTTAATTACGAGTTATTAAGCAGTATGTTTTTAGTATTCGCTTCTCTCAAATTAAATAACATTATTATTTGCAAAAATCGAATCCATTAAAATAAAAAACAAATTTTAAATAACTGTAATAACCTCCTAGCATATTGTTGATGGGAGGTTATCACCTTTCTGAAGATAAAATTAAAGCTATATTATCTCGATACAATTGTGATGACAGTAACGTTTTTACTAAGTGAGTGCAGTTTCGGGGGAAACAAAAATAGAGTATGAGGAATATGCTTAAGTGAAAGAGAGAAGAATATTTAGAGCTTTTGAGGAGAAAGAAGGCTATTTGAACTATCAAAAGCATTCTGATTATGTACGGTAATTAATGTAGTGATGATATACATAAAAGATTATCTAAATTTAGTTACACAAAGATGAATGTACTTGAAAAATTAGGAATGTAATGGGATTTTAGTGAATGAAAATTATTTAAACTGTATAGAAGGTGAAAAACTGAATGTGGAACATAAAAGAAGAAGATTTAGATGGATTTCGAGTAACATGTAGCAGCCGTTTAAGTCCTGAGGGTGCTTTAGGTTTTATGATAGGAACAATAGTGTACGTTTCAGTTATGATGTTTTTTCTTATTGGTACTTTAGTAACCTTTGGTTGGGACTACTATACTAGTTTATTTGAGAAAACAATTGTTAAAATTGAACTTGTGCTATATAGCTTGCAAATAATTTTTTTAATTCTATATTCATTTCCAAAAGCTCGATTTAAATTTCAAGAGTTCCAAACGATTGTCGTATTATTATATGCATTTCAATTAGGTACAATATTATTCACAGCTCTGATTCTTCCTGGAATGTCTGATTATACAATCGACGGAATTACATTAGTATATGTAGGTTTCTTATTTTTAGGAGCAGTGATTGTTCATATTGTGACAACGATTGATACGTTTAAACAGGCAAGTGAAGGTGCATTTAGTATGAATGAAAGATCCTCTTCCTTTTTTAGTAAAACAAAAGAGACTATGATGAAAGTGGCTTCAATATACGCATTAATCCTACTTATTTTGATTTATTTTCATAATGATTATACGTTTGATACTTTTATTGGATATGTAATAGGTACTGTTTTACTATATACAGTAGCCGTTGGTGCAGCAGAATTCCAGCTATTGGTGTACTGTAGATTCAAATTTAAATCATTTAATATGACTTGGGAAGAAAATGAGAGAATGCGTGGGAGAACTCGAAAACAAAATAAAAAATTCAAAACGAAAAGTAAATAAGGGTGAAATAGAATTTAAGTGTATGAGAATTATTTAAACTATATAGAAGGTGAAAAAACTGAATGTGGAATATAAGAGAAGAAGATATGGGTCTTTTTGAAATTGAAAATAGAAATCGATTAAGTCCGGATTATATAAGAATCTTTTATGGGGGAGTTTTTGCATATACTTCTATACCCATACTTATTATGTTTTTAATTCTTTTGCTAAATGGTGATAAGATTTCTTTAACTCCTTTTGAGAAGATAGTTGTACAAACTGAAGTGGAATTGTATGTTTTGGAGTTCATTTTTTTAATGTTATTCATGCCTAAAAAGCTCGCTTTTAAATTACAGAAACTCCAAACCATTGTGACCGTATTTTATTCTTTTCAGTTAGCAACATTACCATTTATGGCTATGGTGGTTGAAGAAATCTTTGATTTTCCATGTGATAATAAAACACTGGTTTATGTTGGTTTAATACTTTTAGGTGCAATGTGTACTCACATTGTAGCAACGATCGATGTTTTTAGAAAAGCAAAGCATGGAGGATATAAATTGAAAGGACCGGCTGTCTCGTTTTTTACTAACATGAAATTATATTTATTAATTGGGATGATAAGTTGTGTAATAGTTTTGCTTATATTAATTTTCCTAAACCTTAATTATGCATTTGATGAAATGGCAATTTATGTGACACAAACAATAATATTATATACATTTGCTGTAGTATCAGCAGAATTCGTCCTATTGGTATATTGTCGCTTTAAATTTCCATCATTTAATATTACATGGGAACAACATGAAAAGGAACGCCAAGAATTTATAGCAAATAGAAAAAGAATAAGAGAGAAAGAACAAAAGCGAAACAAAAACTGAAATGAAAGTTGTAAATGATACTCGTAAACTTATATTGAAGATAGAATGAATACATTATTCATAAATTAACTAGTAAAGGGAGGAATGTAAGATCTTGAATAAAGATTCTAAAGCCGTAAAAAAAGAAAAAGGTTTTTTTGAAGGTGTAATAGCACCTATTATTGTTGGGATTATGTTTATCTTTTTAATTCTATATAAAATAGCAGAGTTTCTGGGGAAGTGGCTCATTATTTTGTCAATACCGAGCTATATTGTTACTATGTTTATTTTTTTATACCAGAAAGAATATGGAGGTGTATTGGTTTGTGGAATAGGCTTAATACTAATGCTATCGCTGTATTTTGTGTTTGTTAAAAAAAGTAAAAAAGGCTAGTTTAATATGAAATACTAAAAACATTTATTTACTTTCAGTTTGTCTACAAAAATAGAGTTATTACATGATTTTAGAAAAGATGGTGTAATTATATGTGGAATATAAAAGAAGAAGATTTAAATGAATTTAAAAGTACTTGTAAGAACCGCTTAAGTCCCGACTGGGCTACAGGGTTTATGTTTGGAACGATGTTTTTTATTTCATTAATAATGTTTTTTCTTATTGTAGGGTTAATAAGGTTTGGTTGGAGTTATTACCCGACTCTCTTTGATAAAATAATTGTTAGCCTTGAGTTAGTGCTTTATAGTCTTCAAGTAATTTTTTTAATTATTTATCTGTTTCCTAAGATGCCATTTAAATTTCAGAAACTACAAACACTTGTGGTACTGTTATATGCGTTTCAGCTAGGTACTATTACATTTACAATGTTGATAATCCCGGGAATGTCAAATTATTCAATTGATCAAATTACATTAATGTATGTTGGGTTATTATTTTTAGGTGCAGTCATATTACATATTTTAGCGACTATTGATACTTTTAGACAGGCAAGTAAAGGGGCATTTAATACGGGAGAAGAATCCTCATCATTTTTTAGTAAAACAAAGAGGATTGCAATTAAGTGTGCTCTAATTTATGTGTTAACTCTTCTCATTTTAATTTATGTGCATAATGATTATACACTGAAGATTTTTGGATTGTATGCGGGAGGAACTTTAATAATGTACACAGTAGCCATAGGTGCAGCAGAGTTCCAATTATTAGCCTATTGTAGATTTAAATTTCCATCATTTTATATTTCGTGGGAGGAGCATGAAAGGGAACGTCAGGAATTCTTAAAGCGTTATAAAGAGAGGGAGGAAAAGAAAGCGAAAGAAATAAAATAAGTTTTGGTTTCTGAAAATTCGAATAGAATATATAAGCAATTGAGGATTGTATATAAATCAATGCTATTAAAAATTAAAGCATCTTCAATATAATCTGTACGAGTAAGTAAATATCAGTAAGTAAAGGTGAGATGTATTACTTTCCAAAAAGGAACATAATGAACTTAAAAATGCCTAGAGAAATCAACGGGGTGTCAGTATGAAGTTAAAGAAGAAAGCCAAGATGATGATAGTTCTGTCAATAATAGCAAATTTATTAAGTGGATGTGGTTTTGGGGAGACGAATATAGAGTATGAGAGATTAGTAAAGGCATTGGATGAAGGTGATATGAAGACGGTTATGTCTGCGAGTGATGATGGGTATGCTTATGTGAAAGAAGAGGTTAGGGATAGCACGTTTTGGGCGGAAAATGATAATCGCATTAGCGTTGTATATCAAACAACAGGAGGAGTATACAATATTAAAGAAAAAAAGTTCTATGGAACAACTTTGCAAGAAATTGCTAGTTCATTAAATAGTGAGCAAAAAAAAGAAGAGATTGTATATAGAACTAGTATTAAATATGAAGATAATCAATCAAAAAGTCCAGATCAAAATTTGGATGTTTCGAATGTTCGATTTATATTTAATAGATTAAAGGGAATAGATAGTTTAAGACCCAAAAAAGATAAAAAAAGATTTAGTGAGTCATCCAAGGTAACATATTACTTAACCGAATCGGAATTTCAAGAAATAATTAATGATAAGTTAAAGGTGGACTACGATAAATTTGATGAAGCAATATTATTAATGGAATTTAGTTCGGCGAAAGATTCAAAAGAAAATCCAATGGAATTCACTACAATAAGCATCACAATGGGATATGAAAAAAAGAATAAAGAAGGCCGATTAATAAGGCATGATCAAAAAATAGCAATCTATTTAAATAGTAAAGAAGATAACGATAAAGCTTCTAAAACCCGATATGAGAAGTATGAAAAACAATATTCGAATAGCAAGTAATGTATAAAATAAGGGGAAAGGTGTAGTTATGGTATGAGTAAAAGGTTAGTTGAAAAAATAGTTATTGTAATGACTGTAACGTTTTTACTAAGCGCGTGCAGTTTCGGGGAAACAAAAATAGAGTATGAGAGATTAGTAAAGGCATTGGATGAAGGTGATATGAAGACGGTTATGTCTGCGAGTGATGATGGGTATGCATATGTGAAAGAAGAGACTAGCGACAGTACTTATGAAGAAAAAGAAGATGGTGAACATAGCAGGATAATATATCAAACAACCCATGGAGTATATAATGTGAAAGAAGACGACTTATATGGGAAAACAACTCAAAAGGTTGTTACTGATATAAAAAATGATAAAAACGTTGGTAGTAATCAAAATTACAAAAAAGAAACGGTCTATAGTACAAATTTAAAAAATGAAAAATCCCGTTCAGTAGCCCAGGATCAAGCTATGAATGTTTCATATGTAAAATTAATGTTTAGAGGATTAAATGAACTTAGTAAATTGAAACCGAGTGAAGATACAAAAAGATCTAGTGAACCGAGCATAATAAGCTATGATTTAACTGAATTACAGTTTAAAAACATCATGAATGATAAGTTAAATTTAAAATATGATAAATTTGATTCTGCAATATTGATGATTGAATTTAATACGCCTAATAATACAAAAGAAAATCAAATGAGAATAACACAAATAACAATATCGGTAAATTATGAAGAAAAAAAAGAAGATAAGCTTATAAAACGCAATCAAGAGATTTCAACATATTATCATACCAGGGAAGATAATAATCAAAGTTCCAAAAAAGAATATGTAAATTATGAAAAAGAGTATATAAATCAAAAATAATATATTTTAATTGAATTTTGAGAACGATAAATGTTGTGAAGATATGAGTAAAAGGGTAGTAAAAAATAGTTATTGTGATAACAGTTATGTTTTACTGAGCGCGTATAGTTTTGGTAAATCAAAATAGAGTATGAGAGTCTAATAAAGGCATTGGATGAAGGTGACAAGAAGACGGTTATACTTAATTGAAAGAAGAATATTTGGAACTTTTGAGGAAAAAGAACACTACTTGAACCATCAAAAGGCATTCTGATTAGATGATTATGGTAAGTAATATGGTAATAATATACCTAAAAGATTATGTGAATTTAGTTGTACAAAGATTTATGTACTTAAAAATGTTAAGAATGTAATGGGATTTTAGTGAATGAAAATTATTTAAACTGTATAGAAGGTGAAAAACTGAATGTGGAACATAAAAGAAGAAGATTTAGACAAGTTTCGAATGACATGTCAAGGTCGTTTAAGTTCTGAAGGTGCTGCGGGTTTTATGTTTGGAACAATATTTTATATTTCAATATGTATGTTTATTATTTTTGTAGGGGATTTGAATTACTACAATATTTTTTTTGACAGAACTATTGTTAAAACTGAAATTGTGTTATTTAGTATTCAAATTATATTTTTAATTATATATCTATTTCCGAAAGCATGTTTTAAATTTCAAAAGTTACAAACGCTCGTTATATTATTATATGCGTTTCAGCTTGGAACGATATTATTTGTAGTTTCGATTGTCTCTGAAATGGCTGACAATTCAACTGGTAGGATGTATACTTGGCTACTATTTGTAGGGGCAGTTATTATTCATATTGTAGCAACGCTAGATACATTTAAACAAGCAAGTGAAGGTGCGTTTAGTAGTGGTGAAAGATCCACCTCTTTTTTTAGTAAGACAAAAGGAGCTATGATTAAGGGGGCTATAATATATGTATTAATACTACTTATTTTGATGTATTTTCAAAATGATTATTCAATTGATTTTTTTGTTATGTATGGAGTAGGAACTGTTTTAATGTATGCGGTTGCAATTGGAGTGGCAGAATTCCAACTATTGGCGTACTGTAGATTTAAATTCAAGTCATTTAATATGTCATGGGCAGAGAATGAGAGAATGCGTGGGAGAATTTGAAAACAAAATAAGAAATTCAAAATGAAAAATAAATAATATATTAATAGAATTTTAGTGTTTGAAAAATAATTGAAACGTATAGAAGGTGAAGAGCCAGGATGTGGAATATAAAAGAAGAAGATTTAGATAAGTTTAGGATGACATGTAATGATCGTTTAAGTCCTGAGGGTGCTATGGTTTTCTTTATTGGAGGGATAGTTTATACTTCAGTATTTATGTTTTTTATTTTTATGGGGGGGGTGGATTATTATCATACTTATTTTGATAAAACAATTGTTAAAACTGAAATTGTTTTATATAGCTTACAATTCATCTTTTTAATTCTATATTCATTTCCAAAAGCACGTTATAAATTTCAAAAGTTCCAAACGCTCGTTGTATTATTATATGCATTTCAATTAGGTACAATAACATTTACAGCGTTAGTTCTTCCTGGGATATCTGATTATTCAATTGACCGAATGACTTTAATTTGTGTAGGGTTATTATTTGTAGGAGCAGCTATCGTTCATATTGTGACAACAATTGATACATTTAAACAAGCGAGTGAAGGTGCGTTTAGTAAGGATGAAAGATCCATCTCATTTTTTAGTAAAAGAAAAGGAGATGTGATGAAGTGGGCTACAATATATGCGCTAATCCTGTTTATTTTGATATATTTTCATAATGGTTATGGAATTGATGTTTTAGTTCTTTATGCGGTAGGTATTGTTTTACTGTATACAGTAGCCATTGGAGCGGCAGAATTCCAACTATTGGTGTACTGTAGATTTAAATTCAAGTCATTTAATATGTCATGGGAAGAGAATGAGAGAATGCGAGGGAGAATTCGAAAGCGAAATACAAAATCCAAATCGAAAAGTAAATAAGAGTGAAATAGAATTGAAGTAAATGGAAATTATTTAAACTGTATAGAAGGTGAAATGTCAAGGTGTGGAATATAAAAGAAGAAGATTTAGATAAGTTTAGGATGACATGTAATGATCGTTTAAGTCCTGAGGGGGCTACAGGATTTATGTTTGGAGGAATACTATTTAGTTCAATAACCATTTTTTCTATTGTTTTATCAGCCGGGTGGGATTACTGCATGCTTCTCTTTAATATAGGAATTGTTAAGTTAGAAGTATTCTTATATATTATACAAATAATTCTTTTCGTCATTTATTCATTTCCGATAGCTCAATTTAAATTTCAAAAACTACAAACCCTTGTCGTATTATTATGTTCATTCCAATTGGCAACAATAGCTCCTATTGCTTTGACTGTTACTAAAATGGCTAATAATTCAATTGATTGGATTACAATACTGTATGCGGGTTTATTGCTTTTAGGAGCAGTAATTTTTCATATCGTAACAACAATAGATACATTTAAATTGGCAAGTGAAGGTGCGTTTAGTATGGATGAGAGGTCTGCTTCTTTCTTTAGTAAAACAAAAGGAAAGATGATGAAGTGGGCTACACTATACGCAGTAACTATTCTTATTTTGATATATTTTCATAACGATTATGGGTTTGATGATTTATTTATGTATGTAGTAGGGACCTTTTTAATGTATACGATAGCAATCGGTGCAGCTGAATTTCAGCTATTAGCATATTGCAGATTTAAATTTCCATCATTTAATAAAACGTGGGAGCAACATAAAAGAGAGACTCCAAGATATCGAAAGAAAAATAAAAAAGGTAAATCGAAACGTAAGGCATAAAGAAAGTGCGTATTGTACGTTTTGATGATAGAAAAGTAATTATTTACAGGAGAGTATTTTAACTTCTAAAAGAAAATTTAATTATGTAAGGTGATTAAAGTGATTAGAAGGTTATCTGATCGAAAATGTAGAGTGGGTAGTGTGATGATGAAATGAACACAAAAAAGGTTTCTAAAATGATTACTATCATAATAACAATCAGCCTACTACAAGCATGTAGTTTTTTTGAAAAAAAGATAGAATATGAGCCATTTGTCAAAGATTTGGATGAAGGTGACATGAAAAAGGTTATGTCTGCGAGTGATGATGGATATGCGTATGTGGAACAAAGAGGTATATATAGTACATATGAGCAAAAGGAAGATGGAGAGCATAGAAAAACAATCTATCAAACTTCGGAAGGGATATATAATACGAAAGATAAAAGTTTATATGGAAATACAACACAAGAGGTTACTTCAGCAGTAGACAGCAAAGATAATAAAGAAGAAGTTGTTTATCGTACCAATATTATGTATAAAAATGGACAGGTACAAAGTCCGGAATCAAATCTGGATGTTTCATATGTGAACTTAATTGTAGATCGTTTAAAAGGGATAGGGAAACTAAAGATGAAGCCCGGGGATGATATAAAAAAGTTTGATCAGCCTAGTACTGTTGGATACAAACTAACTGAATTAGAGTTTCAGAGTATCATTAATGATAAGTTGAAAATACAATATGATGAATATGATGGTGGATCAATCGCATTGCATATTGATTCTAAAAATGGTTCAAAGCAGATATTGGAAGTAAGTATTGTAATAAATTATAAGAAAAGAAATGATGAAGGCAAGTTAGTAAAATACATATCACAAATACATACATCTTTTGATAGTCACCAAGGTAATAACCAAGATGCGAAACAGGAATATATTGATTTTAAAGCAAAGTATAATAAGACGCAGTAATATTTAGAAGGGCATTTGTACGGAAAGATAATAGCGACATAAGTGGAATAAATGTTTCATAAATATAGTGGGAAGAATTTGAGGATAAACGCCCCAATTGTTGGAGTAGATGCAACAATTGGGGCGTTTATCTATCTAAATTTAGCTTGAATACATAACATGTTTTAGTTAGAGTCATTGCTCCGCAAGTAGCTTCTTTATCTTCATAATAACAGTATGAAATTGTGTATAATCTGCTTTTATTGTTAAGTTATAACTATTTCTGCTTATAAAGTACCCCTTATTATCGATACATCGTCCACATCCCAATGTCTTTAAATCCTAGTCGTTTATAAATTCGTCCAGCAGCTGGATTGTTATAAAATAAACAAAGTGTTCGGCCTTCTTTCGTAAAGTCTTGAATCATTTTTTGTAATATGAGTGAAGCGTAGCCATTTCCACGATAATTCGGGTGTGTACATACACCAACTACCATAGCGGATAATGAATTTTCAGCGGAAGTAGAGGTGGATGCGATGATCACGCCGTCTTTTTCAATATAGTATGTGCGTCCTGTATTCGTTTCGATAGCCTGCCTTAATATTTTCTCTGATTCATTAGTAGTCGGAAATTCAGCAATGTCACTTCGTAATTTCATAATTCGTTCTATATCATCGAGTGACGCAAGTTTAATCGTTTCATGAATAGGCGTGTCAGGTAAGTTGTTGTCATTTAGACATTCACAAAAATACATTTCATTTTTGACGCCTAATTGTAGACTTGGAGCAGTTTCAAACTTTTCTACAATAGTTGACTTACCAGAGAGTTTAAGTGGCTTATATGCGGAAAGAAGTGCCTCAAAATCAGTGGTAACAAAGTCTTCTTTACTATATGGTATAAATGAATCGTGGAATCGGAGTAAAATTGATTTTAATGTTCCATTCTCTTTAAATACTCCCCATAGTTCTTGAAAATCTGTGTCATAACTGAAAGCTTCAATATCTCCAATAATAAACAAGTTAAGGGCTGCTTCTTCTTTTAGGTAAGCGAATACTTGTTCATGATCTTTCTTTGTTAATTTTCGCATCATAACGAATCGACCTCTTTTTTATTTTTCTAAATATTACAACTTAAGTTTTTTGAAATCAATATTAAATTTTATGTTTAGTTCACAAACTTTCGGAAAAACTAGGAAAGATATGACAAAGGAGGTTATGAACGGTGGATCATCCAATTCAAGGGTTAATGAAAGCAGCAATGGAAAATTTAAAAGAAATGGTTGATGTAAATACGATTGTTGGAGAGCCTGTTCAAACGGCTGACGGTGGTGTGGTGTTAACGGTTTCTAAAGTAGCGTTCGGTTTTGGAGCAGGAGGTTCTGATTTCCAAACGAATGATGGACAAAGAGCAAACGGTAACGCTGCATTTGGTGGCGGTAGCGCGGGTGGTGTTTCTATTACACCAGTAGCATTTCTTGTGGTGAATAAAGATGGAGTAAATATTCTTCATTTACAAAATGCGACACATTTAGCAGAAAAAATGATTGAATTAGCTCCACAAACAATTGATAAAATTCAATCGATGTTCCAAAAAGAAGAAAAGAAAGAGGGAAATCATCATCCTCAAAACCCTGATGAAATCCTTTAAAAACGCCTGCTTATGAGCAGGCGTTTTTTCTTGTAATCACTATGTAATAAAACACATGAAATTGTAAATAGTTTTTGAAGTTTTTTCTATGTTTCTAAAATTTTTCATGTTAAAATATGCTATAGAATTGAAACATATAAAACGAAGGTGGCTAGGTGCTTTGTCTGGAGGATCTGACCAAGTAAAGAATATGATATATATTAATGGTAATCGTCGAGGTCATTGTTTTATTACATCAGGAATTACGTTTAAAGAGTTTGCGAGTAACATCCCTTCACCGCTTCATCAAGTGTTGCTTTTGAAGCACAACTTTGAATGGACGGATTTTCATTATCATACTTTATTTGAATATGTTGAGGAAGAAAATATACATAAGTTAATTCAAGCAGAGATTGATGAATTTGATGAATTTTGTTGGGTAGATTTTGATGATGCAAGCGATTTAGATGAATTAGAGCCGAAAGAAATTGCAGAATTATTATATTTGGCTCACAAAAAAGAACCACTTGCAAGAACATTCTTTCCGCTGTTGAAAAATCGATTTGTTTATTTTTCACATGATGACGGATGGTACAACAAAGTGTATTATCGTAGAATTGCTGATTTTGTAGGAATGTTAAGTAAAGTCATTCCGTATAAACTCGGTGCTTTCGGTAAGAAACGTTTTTCTTTCTTCCAAAAATCAAAAATTTTTCCAGCAATTTCAAAAGAATTGATCATGGGACTGATTCCACTAATGGAAGATGGTCTTTACATAGATCTAGCAGGGAAGATTGAGTCAAGAAGAGGTCTTGAAATTCCGGTATATGTAGTTGGTTCGTATGAAAGTACGGATGAGGTGTTAGATAATATCGATGAATTGAAAGAGGAAGCAACAGAAACAGGTTGGCTCATTTTTGATAAGAAAGAACAAGAGTGGCAATGGGTTGTTGACTAAGAAAACTTGGCGTATGAAGTCAAGTTTTCTTGTCATTTGAAAGGAGTACAAATGAAGAAATATTATACAATTGTGGGTATTATAAGTATTATTCTCGTGGCAATATTACTTATAACTTGTCCGAAAGAATCAGATTTTAAAGTGTATGTAGAGGATAAGTATGCGTTGAATTGTAATGAGAGTAGTTTTGAATGCACGCAAAATGTAGATGGTAAAAAAGAAAAACTACAATTTGAAAGTACAGATGCACGAAATGGTGTATTCTTTATGACTGTAAAGCAAACATTTAAAACAGAAGCTGGTGTTTCAAAAGAATATAGCGGAGTAGGAATGTTTGGTACATTTCTTTTTGTTTCAGAGAAGACTTTCTAGTAATAGAAGGTCTTTTTTTTATGCTTATGTTCATATAGATGAAGTAAGACAAGCATAGGAGGGATAGCGATGAAGAACACATGTATCGTTTGCGGTGGTGAGGAGTTTTTTTCCTCAACGTTATATGCACGTACGAAACAAGATTGGGCATATGCACCAAACATGTATCGATTTGAAAAAGTATTTATTGAGCATCGAGATGAAGAAAATTATCCAGTGTTTCAAGAAATTACAGCGAAACATTGTTGTGGATGCGGTCATATTATGTTGTATCATGAATGAACACACCAAGTATAACTTGGTGTGTTTTTTTAAAACGCTGACAAAGCAAGCGGATAAAGTAAAGTAAATAAAACAGAAAAACTACCAAAACCAATTGCTGTATATCCAAGTGTTCTTGCTCCGAAATTGACAGCTAATAGGCCAACTAAAATTGCTAGGGAGCCGAGCGTAACTGGATAAAAAGCAATGGAGAATAACGAAAGAAATAAAGCGACATAGCCTACCATTGTGCCGGTATTTGTACCTTCTATCTCATTTGCAATTTCTTTCCGCTTATGTCTAATTGGAATGCCAGCTGGTGATATTTCAGCAGCATACTCTTCGTTTTTTTCACCACTTTTAAAATGATGATTTCTCTTTCTTCGCATGTACATCCCTCTCTTTCAATTGGGTGTATCTATAGTATCTTTCAAAATGAGAAGGAGCATGAGTATGAGTTAAACCCAAGTAAAGCAAAAATTGGAGAATACGCATTCCATCGTTAACATATCCATCTCCTATTGAAGATAAAGTGTGGGATTTTTTCCACTAGGACTGATTATCAGCCAGCAACAATTGGATTTTTATGAGCAGTTCTCTCCCATTAACTAATCCGCATCCATTGAATTTTGAGGTAGGTGTCTTACTGCAAGCGGGATAAAACAGGAATTTTGGAAAATGATGTAGAATGAAATGAATGATAATACGTGAAGGTAGGGGAATGTATGACGAAATTTAATTGGCACGAGTCAGCGGAGAAGAAATGGGATAGTAGCGCAGAGTTTTGGAATCAAAATAGTCAAGAGATGTGGGACAGTGGTAGCAGAAGTACAATTATTCCGTTTTTTGAACAATACGTGAAGAAAGAAGCACAAGTGCTCGATGTTGGTTGTGGTGATGGCTACGGTACATATAAATTAAGTCGCGCAGGCTATAAAGCAGTGGGAGTAGATTTATCGGAAGTGATGATTCAAAAAGGTAAGGAACGCGGAGAAGGACCGAATTTATCTTTTATAAAAGGAGATCTTTCTGCATTACCATTTGAAAATGAGCAATTTGAATCAATTATGGCAATTAATTCTTTAGAATGGACGGAAGAGCCATTACGAGCGTTAAATGAAATAAAGCGTGTGTTAAAGAAAGATGGATATGCATGTATTGCAATTTTAGGACCGACAGCAAAGCCACGAGAGAACAGTTATCCTCGCTTGTACGGAAAAGACGTTGTTTGTAATACGATGATGCCTTGGGAATTTGAACAGTTAGCGAAAGAACAAGGTTTTAAAGTTGTAGATGGCATCGGCGTATATAAGCGCGGAGTAAATGAGAAGATGTTAGGTCAACTACCTACAGAGTTACAACAATCGTTAACATTCTTATGGGTATTTATGTTAAAAAACGTATAAAGAAATGAAAGAATTTTTAGGAGGTAAATAAGTGCAGAAAATACAAAAAACTGATACAATATCATCAGAACCAATTAAAGGGGGACTAGGGTATATGACAACTACTACAACAGTGAAATCCGATATTGAAATCGCACAAGAAGCGAGTATGAAGAAGATTCAAGAAATTGCAGCTGATTTAAATATTTTAGAAGATGAATTAGAGCCATACGGGCATTATAAAGGTAAGTTATCTCTTGATATTTTTAAGCGCTTACAAGATGGGAAAGACGGTAAAGTTGTTTTAGTAACAGCAATTAACCCAACTCCAGCTGGAGAAGGTAAATCAACAGTAACAGTTGGTTTAGGTCAAGCTTTTAACAAAATTGGTAAGAAAACAGTAATTGCACTTCGTGAACCATCTCTTGGACCGACGATGGGATTAAAAGGTGGAGCAGCGGGTGGCGGTTTTTCACAAGTCGTACCAATGGAAGACATTAACCTTCACTTTACTGGAGATATCCATGCGATCACAACTGCCAATAACGCATTAGCAGCGTTTATTGATAATCATATCCAACAAGGAAACACACTTGGAATTGATACGCGTAAAATCGTTTGGAAACGCTGCGTTGACTTAAATGATCGTGCCCTTCGTAACGTAGTAATTGGTCTTGGTGGACCTGTACAAGGTGTACCACGTGAAGACGGTTTTGACATTACAGTAGCATCTGAAATTATGGCCGTGTTCTGCCTTGCAACAGATATTCAAGACTTAAAAGCACGTTTATCTCGCATCGTAGTTGCCTATAACTTTGCAAATCAACCTGTAACGGTTAAAGATTTAGGTGTAGAAGGTGCGTTAACACTATTATTAAAAGACGCATTAAAGCCGAACTTAGTACAAACGTTAGAAAATACACCAGCTATCATTCATGGCGGACCATTTGCGAATATCGCTCACGGTTGTAACAGTGTTATCGCTACAACAATGGCAGCAAAATTAGGTGATTATGTTATTACAGAAGCTGGATTCGGTGCTGATTTAGGCGCTGAGAAGTTTTTAGATATTAAAGCTCGTGCAGCTGGCATTAAACCAGAAGCAGTTGTTATTGTTGCGACGATTCGTGCGCTTAAAATGCATGGTGGCGTTGCAAAAGATCAATTAAAAGAAGAAAATGTAGATGCATTAGCAAAAGGTATGGAAAACTTACAGAAGCATGTTGAAACAATTCAAAGCTTCGGTGTGCCTTTCGTAATTGCAATTAATAAATTCATTACAGATACAGATGCAGAAGTTACATACTTACAAGAGTGGTGTAATGAGCGTGGCTATGCAGTATCCTTAACAGAAGTTTGGGAGAAGGGTGGCCAAGGCGGAGTTGACCTTGCTGAAAAAGTACTAAAAGAAATCGAAAAAGGTGAAAACAACTACGCACCACTTTATGAATTAGAATTACCCTTAGAAGAAAAAATTCGTACAATTGCTCAAAAGGTATATGGCGCAAAAGATATTGAATTTGCTCCGAAAGCACGTAAGCAATTAGCTCAATATGAAGGAGAAGGTTGGAGTAACCTACCAGTTTGTATGGCGAAAACACAATACTCTCTTTCTGACGATGCAACAAAATTAGGTCGTCCATCTGACTTTATCGTTACAATTCGTGAGTTAAAACCATCTATCGGCGCAGGCTTTATCGTTGCGTTAACAGGTACAATGTTAACAATGCCAGGTCTTCCAAAACAACCAGCAGCACTTCAAATGGATGTAAATGAAGATGGAAAAGCAGTAGGTTTATTCTAAAAGGTTGTAATTCATCTCGTTTATCTGTAAACTATATATACATCAAGTGGCGCCTTTCCATCGAAAGGCGCCTGTTTTTTGGAGGAAATTATGTTTGATCCAACTGCTTTTGACAATTTAAAAGTAATCGTAGAAGGTGCTGTGTATGATTTTGATCTACATGGAGATATTCTTGTAACAGATCGAAAAGATATGATGGATCTTGCTTCATTAAGTCGTATATATCATATCTCATTTCAATTAACAGAACCGTTTGAACCATTAGTAGAAGCAACATTTTCATTATCTGTGGATGCAAAGAACTTGTCTGGTGAAATACTAGAAGTGCCTCAGTTTACACCAGGTTGTGAAATGAAGCTAGCATTTTTATTCCCGTTAGAACAACCAGAAGTAAAATGCGAAGGAATTGAAACATTAATGCGTTCTATATGGGGAAAAGAAAGAATGATTATGCAGAAAGTTTCATACGAATATAATAAGCAAGCGATTTCATATCATAATAAGGTAGAGGTTCTATTTCAAAAAGCGATTACAGAAGACCATGTTGATGATTTAATAGCTGTTATTTCACACATGATAGAAACGGTGCGAACAATACAGCATTTTCTTCAAAAATAGAGATAAAGGAGAAAAACAAATGATAAAAGATATGCAACCATTTTTACAACAAGCTTGGGAGAAGGCTGGTTTTAAAGAGTTAACTGAAATTCAAAAACAAGCGATTCCAACTATTTTAGAAGGACAAGACGTTATAGCTGAATCTCCAACTGGAACAGGAAAAACATTAGCGTACTTATTACCACTTTTACATAAAATTAATCCTGAAGTAAAACAGCCACAAGTTGTTGTTTTAGCGCCAACACGTGAACTTGTAATGCAAATTCATGAAGAGGTTCAAAAGTTTACAGCAGGAACTGAAATTTCAGGTGCATCTTTAATTGGTGGTGCAGATATTAAGCGCCAAGTTGAAAAATTAAAGAAACACCCAAGAGTAATTGTCGGTTCACCAGGCCGTATTTTAGAATTAATTCGTATGAAAAAGCTAAAAATGCATGAAGTAAAAACAATTGTATTTGATGAGTTTGATCAAATTGTAAAGCAAAAAATGATGGGCGCAGTGCAAGATGTAATTAAATCAACGATGCGCGATCGTCAATTAGTATTCTTCTCGGCGACAATGACAAAAGCGGCAGAAGATGCGGCACGTGATTTAGCAGTGGAACCACAATTAGTACGTGTAACACGTGCAGAATCAAAAAGCTTAGTTGAGCATACGTATATCATTTGTGAGCGACGCGAAAAAAATGATTACGTAAGAAGAATTATGCATATGGGCGATGTAAAAGCAGTTGCTTTCTTAAACGATCCATTCCGTTTAGATGAAATTACTGAGAAATTGAAATTCCGTAAAATGAAAGCGGCGGCTCTTCATGCAGAAGCAAGTAAACAAGAGCGTGAAGCGACAATGCGTGCTTTCCGCGGAGGGAAATTAGAAATTCTACTTGCTACTGATATTGCAGCGCGCGGTATCGACATTGACGATTTAACACATGTAATTCACTTAGAATTACCAGACACAGTAGACCAATACATTCACCGCTCAGGACGTACTGGACGTATGGGTAAAGAAGGAACTGTCGTATCTCTTGTAACTCCACAAGAAGAGCGCAAATTACTGCAATTTGCGAAAAAACTAGGCATCGTATTTACGAAGCAAGAAATGTTCAAAGGATCATTCGTAGAAACGAAACCGAAAGCACCAAAGAAAAAGAAACCAGCATTTACTGGGAAGAAAAAGCCTAGATAAATGATGGAGAAGGCGTAACTATTTGTAGTTACGTCTTTTTTGTTTGTAAACAAGTGATAATGGGAATTGTATTAGTGTTTTTAATGTGCCTATCATATATATGCTTCTACTGGGAGTATCGAAAAAAGGGTAGTTTATTTATTTGGTTTATACGAGGAAATAATATAAAAAAGTCGAATATTAAAATGATGCGAAATAATAAAAAGAAGGTACACATATGGATAGGAAATTAGGAATGTTTTTGAATACAAAATATATTGAAGTAAACGAAGGAATACAAAAAGCAAGGGAATGGGATTTAGAATATATTCAATTATATGCTATGAATCCGACTTTCAACTTAGCTAACATCTCAAAGATACAATGGAATACATTAAAAGAAAACTTATCTTTTAATGAGATTCAAGTCCCGTCATTAGCAATTAGCTTCGGAGAAAATGGAATAATAGGAACTGAAGCTGAATGTGTAATAGAGAGTTTTAAATATATTACTGATAAAGGGTTAAGGTTAGGAGCTAACATAGTAACAGCCCATATTGGGAAAATCCCTGATGATGAAAATAGTGAGTACTATGATAAAATGCTACGTGTTTGTAATGAAATAGGGGACTTAGCGTTCAGATTTGGAGGATTCTTCGCCATTGAGACGGGATCTGAAAAAGCAATAGTATTAAAACGATTTTTAGAAACTGCAAACTCGAAAGGACTAGCTGTTAACTTTGACCCAGCAAATTTAATAAGTGATGTAAATGAAAATCCGGGAGAAGGTTTATTACTATTAAAAGATTATATAGTACAAACTCATATTAAAGATTGTAAAGAAGTGAAAAGTGATCGTTCAACTAAGTATATAGAAGTCGCAGCAGGGAATGGTGAAGTAGATTTCGATATATTCTTCAAAGTATTAGATAAAATTGGATTCGACGGATATAACATGATTGAAAGAAATGATTATTTTGATGAACTGGATGGGATGAGTCAGTCGATAAATTTTGCAAAGAAGTACATACCAACTCAAAAGGAATAACGATAGTATTTGTAGAAAGCTACATAGAATATAAAAACCATTAGGGGGAAATGTAATGATCCATAAAGTAGGACAAATTATGTTATATGTAAATAATCAAGATGAGGCAGTAAATTTTTGGACGGAGAAGGTAGGGTTTCATGTAGTTGCAGAGGAAGATAATAAGCAAGGAATGAGATGGATTGAAATCGCTCCGAAAAGCGGTGCGGAAACGAGCATTATATTACATAATAAAGAAGTTATTTCGAAAATGAGCCCAGAATTGAATCTTGGTACACCGTCTTTAATGTTCTTCTCAGAAAATCTTGATCAACTATATACAGATTTAACAAATAAAAATGTTACTGTTGGAGAAATGGTAACTATGTCTTCTGGTAAAGTGTTTAACTTTGCTGATAGCGAAGGGAATTATTTTGCGGTTATGGAGAAGAACCAATAATAATATTGCTATGTGAAAATCCCCCTCAAATATATTTGAGGGGGATTAAATTTTTGAAGTGGATTTTTCATTAGAGAGTTGTTTAATAAAAAATACTCCTTTTTCAATAGCTGTCTCAATATAGCCAACGATTTGGTCAAACGTAAATACTTGTAAGTCTTCATGCAAATGTTGCTTTGGATACAACATATCTTCAAAAAGATACTTTCGAAAAGCTAAAACGTTTTCTCTAGAAACCTCTTCAATATCCACAATGTGAGCCTCTTGATTGAGAAGAGAGAAAAGCTGTTGTTCTTGATCGTAATGATGAAGCAACTTTGCATTTAACAATTTAAAATCGTTATAGTACAGGGGTGCGATAGTTTCGTCATTCTCTATTCTATTTTTTAGCCAAGGTAGAAAAAATCCACTTAGCCAATTATCATCGGCAATGAGGTGGGTATAATAGCCTAAAATAAATGGGGAATCTATATGTGATTCATATTTATGAAAAAATGAATCATAATCTATTCTTCTCGTATAGTTCTTCGTTGTACCGGCATAAAAATGTGAGGTTCCTTTTTCTTTTTTTGAATGAACAGCATCAGGGGCTACAGCTCCAAGTAAGAAAGAAGTCTTATCGTGAATTGATAGTTTCTCAGCAATACCACTAGCGATAATAACATGCATAATTCGTGATCCCATGAATGCCACCTCTGTTTCCAGTATTCATTTCAGGAAGAGGACTAAACGGTTAGTATTACTTTCCCTGTACTTTTTCTACTTTCGACCCATTCATGTGCTTTCCCTGCATTTTGAAGTGGAAAAGATTTCGTAGCCTTAATTTGTAAACGTCCGTCACGCAAATAACGGAAAACTTCATTTGCAGTTTCTTGGAGCAGTTCAGGACGCTTTTTTCGTGTGTTTCCAAAGCTAAAACCGAGTATAGAGCGGCAACTTGCATGTAAATCTTTCGTTTGAAAGTTACCAATTTCACCGCTAGCATTACCGAAATGAACGAGGCGACCGTAATAAGCAAGGCAGTTTAAACTTCTTTCAGAAACCGTTCCAGAAATAGAGTCTAAAATTACATCAACCCCTTCACCATTTGTCAGTTCATTGACTTTCTCTACAAAATCTTCATCTTGATGACAAATAACATAATCAGCTCCAGCCTCTAATAGTTTAGCAAGTTGAATAGCAGTAGTGCCAATTCCGCCAGCAGCCGCATGAATGAGTACAGATTCACCTTGTTGAAGCCTTGCAACATTTGCGAGTAAATTATAGCTTGTAAAAGATACGATTGGACAAGCGGCTGCAGTTTGAAAGTCAACTTCATGGGGTAATACGAAAGTAAGATTTTCATTTGCAACAACGTATTCTGCGTAAGATCCATTTTGAGGAAAAGCAATGACACGTTGTCCAGGGTGAATATTTTTCACATGAGAACCGACACGTTCTACAATACCAGTGGCATCTATACCTGGAATAAAAGGTAGTGCTTTATTTCCTTTTTTACCATAACGTAATTTAATATCAGCGAAATTTACACTAGTAGCAACAACGCGAATTAAAACTTGATCTTCTGAAATAGCCGGTATATCCAAATCTGTATATTTCATCACTTCAGGACCACCGAACGACGTTACAACGATAGCTTTCATCATATATCCTCCTAAATTTGACTATATAAATTATTTTAAATCTTTATCAGAAATTGGAAAAATATATAATAGTTATGTGTGGTTATAAGTGAAGCTTATGAACTCAATGAATCATAATATTAATTTATATAAAAAAACTTTAAAAAATCGAAAGAAATATGAATTACCTGCCAATATATAGTGTAAGACAAAGGAGGGCTGGAATATGAAGGGTGAAATAGATTACGCACATTTAATCCAATTAACTTTATCAGGAAATAAAGAAGCATATAGCAAGTTGTATGATAAAACGATTCAAGAAATATATAAAACAGCACATTTTTTAATAGAGGATAAAACGGATGTAGATGATGTCGTTCAAGAAATATACATACAACTATATGAATCGCTTCGTAAGTATGGTAGCGAGAAGCCATTTCGTCCTTGGCTAATTGGACTTGCGATTAAACAAATTCACTCTTATAGAAGAAAGAGGTGGATGCGACTACGAATTATAAAAAAAGCAGAAGAGCAAAGAAAGTCAGTGCAAATTGATTTTTCTAACGATGTTGTAAGTAAAATATCAAACCAAAAACTAATTGAACTCATTCATAAATTACCGTATAAATTGAAACAAGTTATTATCTTAAGATACTTACATGATTATTCACAAGAAGAAGTAGCACAAATATTACATATTCCAATTGGTACTGTGAAATCTAGAATTCATGCGGCATTAAAGAAACTACGTCAAAAAGAGCAAGTAGAAGAAATCTTTTTAGGAGAGGTAGGGAATGTGAAATGAGTTTAGATTGTAGAGTTAGGGAATCTATACAAGAAGAAGCAAAGGGTATTGTTGCCCCGCCGGATTTAAAAGAAAAAGTAATTGTACAAATAAAAATGAAGCACGGGCGGAGTAAGAGGAAGAAACGCCTTATCGCAGGAGTACTTGCAGCAGCTCTTTTAATCCCGACGACAGGTTTTGCGTACCAATCTATTATGGCGGATGGTATATATGGATCTTTTGAGAATTTAAAAAACATGCCGGAGCAATGACATTAGAAACGTATATGCGTTTTAATGCAAAATTATCAGAAGCGAAAGATGAAATGGGTTCGAAGGAATATGAAGAGTTTACAAAAGAACTGAAAAAATTAACTAATGCAAAGTTTGCGTACGGAGATTCGAACGGTAATATTGATTATGATCAATTATTACCGGCTAAAAAAGAGGAATTGAAAAAGGTGGTAATGGAGCTTCATCCGTATTTTGATAAATTAAATGGCCATAAGTCTAGTAAAGAGGTATTAACTCCTGAAGAGTATGAACAATATATGGAAGCATTAATGTCATATCAAACCGTTTTAGTAAAAACGAAATCGAGTGGGGGGATAACAATAGAAGAAGTACCTGAAGCGTACAAAGAAAGATTTATTAAAGCAGAGCAGTTTATGGAATATGCAAATGAAAAGGTGCAATAATTAGAAAAGCTCATAGCCTTCTTAGCTTTGAGCTTTTTTATTGAAACAAAAAAGAGTGTTCAATTATACTTTTTCATATTTGCATTATCTTTTTGTATAAAACAATCTAAAAGGGAATAACCAGCTATTAAACTAATTATCGTAACAAAAGTTGTATTTATTAGAATAATATTAACTAAATAAGGTAGGTATTCTGCAAGTGGTGAAAAGAGTAGTGCTGGGGAAAAGGAAATGAATAGTGTAGGCACTGTAATAGCAATAAATTTATCCGGTTGAAAGCTCCAGTTTTGTTTACTTGTTTCGCGATTAATAGATTGAAGGAATCGTAATAAAATGCCAACTATAAGAGGGAAGAGTGTAAAGTAGAATAATCTTGGATAAACGTTAAAGTTCACTTGCGTGTCTGTATCTAAATAAAATTGAATTTTTACTCCTACAAATAATAATAAGACGATAAATAATGTAAAGCAGAGGTATAGCATCACTTTTTGCATTATATTCCACCATCCTTTACTCAAAATATATTCAAAAAAAAGAAGAGATATACAATAACTACTGTTGTATATCTCTTCTTTTACTGTTAGTTAATAGTGGAGTTTGCTTTTTCTTGCTTCGTGAAATAATCAATAATGCCCATTGCACTAATTTCTATATCTAGATGTAAAATATTATAAACGGAATGATCTGATGGAACGTTTAACTTTGTAAGATGAGAAGATATTTTATCCATTAACAAAGTTTGTAAAGCTTTAGTCGCTTCATCGAAATCATTATACTTTTCAAAGACTTCCTTACCAGTCTGAACGAAAATAGGTAGCCAATGTTCCAGTTGATTGTATACTTCTGTAACATGAGAGGATGCGCCGTAATGACCGAAATAAATAGTATCTACATCCATACTTTGAATATGATTTTTAGAAGCAATCATCGCATCTGGTTGAAATTGTGAAGGGGACGTTGATGGTAGATACAGTTCTACACCAACGTTTGCGAGTTCTCTATAATAAATTCCAATTGTATCACCAGTGAAAATCCCGTTTGTTAATGAATCGTGAATGCTAATATGGTGCTTAGCATGCCCCGGTGTATCATAAAATGTAAGGATACGTTCTTCGGCAATTTTTAACGTATCACCATGTTGTACAATACGAACACGTTCTTCTTCTATAGGAAGAATTGGATCAAATAGTTTATCAAAATCTTCTTTGTATACAGCTTTTGCACCTAAAATGAGTTTTGTTGGATCAATCATATGACGAGCACCACGAGAATGCACATATAACGTAGTATTTGGGCACTTCTCCATCATTAAACCAGCTGCGCCAGCGTGATCTAAATGCACATGTGTAACGATAATGTTTTTAACATCGTTTAAATCAATATGTAATTGTTGTAAGCCGTCTAAAATATACGGAAGAGAAGGGGCTGCACAAGTTTCAATTAAAGTAATATCGTCACCTAATAAAACGTACGTACCTGTTCGTTCATTATGCTGTAAATCGAAATCATCAATAAGATATAGGTGAGAAGATAATTGCTCTACTTTTTTCATATTTACCACTCCTCGTATAGTATGTTTAAACTTAATTTTTTTACTTTCATGAGAGACCTGTAAAATAACTCTTGGACGTCTCAAGATATTTCTAGATAATGGTCTTAGGATCATTTGGGACAATTCTTACCGCTCCTGTGGACTTACCACATAATTAAGAGTGTTTCTCAGTGAACGTGCGGGACTCCCTACTCGCAGGCTGAGCAGCCTGACCCTCGAACCTAGATGTTAGTAGCTCTAGGGCGGCTTTCGATTCAGGACTAGCTCTCATACACGAGGTTGTTGGTCGGCGTGCACACTAGAGATATCTCGAGACGTCCGAGGAATGATTCTAAATAGAAGGGAGGTCTCTTACATGAGATTATTTGTTGGTTTAGATGTAAGTTCGTTTGATATAAAAGCTTGTATTTTAAATGGTGAAGGGAAAAAGCTAGATTCCTTTTCGGTCAACAACGACTTGCCAGGTGCCACAGCGCTCAAAGAGCGAGTGTTACAGTGTATAGCCAACCAAGAAATTGAAACTTTTAAAATCGGTCTAGAATCCACATCTGTTTATAGTTTTCATCCATCTATGTTTCTTCATTATGATGAAGACTTACAACGGTTTGGGGCAAAGGTATTTCTGATGAATCCAAAACAAATTGCAAATTTCAAGAAAAGCTATTCTGACATGGATAAAACAGATGAGATTGATGCCTTTGTCATCGCTGATTACTTACGATTTGGACGGAATCAAATGTCCATCGTAAAAGAAAGTCAGTATGTGGCACTCCAGCAATTAACAAGATCTCGTTATCAGCTCGTTAGAATGTTGACAAAGGAAAAACAACATTTTCTCCAACACCTAAGTTATAAATGTAATACGTTCTCACAAGAAGTGGATTCTTCTATCTTTGGCAACGCCATGATGGAACTGTTTCTTGAAAAATTCAGTCTAGAAGAATTAGCTGACATGCCTTTAGAGGAACTCGCTGAGTTCCTACAAAAGAAAGGGAAAAACCGATTCGGTGACCCAAAATGTATCGCATCGACCATTCAAAAGGCTGTTCGCTCTTCCTATCGTTTGGATAAGGTCGTAGAAGACTCAATCGATGTTCTTCTAGGAACATCAATTGCGGTGATTCGTACCTATCAACAGCAAATCAAAGAACTAGAAAAATCCATTAAGCGAATCATGGCTGGATTAACGCAAACACTTGAGTCCATTCCTGGAATTGGTCCTGTATTCGCCGCCGGTATTATCGCTGAGATTGGTCAAATCGAAAGATTTGATGATGAAACCAAGGTAGCAAAATATGCCGGATTATATTGGCGTACGCACCAGTCTGGTCGATTCACCGCAGAAAACACTTCGTTATCCCGTAATGGAAATCATTACTTGCGGTATTACTTAGTTGAAGCCGCCAACTCAGTAAGAAGGCACGTATCTGATTATCAAGAATATTACGTAAAAAAATATAATGAAGTACCAAAACATCAACACAAACGTGCACTCGTTCTAACCGCAAGAAAACTTGTGCGATTGGTGGATGCGCTACTACGTAGTCACCAACTCTTTACGCCAGAAAGGTGCGTGAAAGTGTGACATAAAACTTGTCATCGCTACCTTTCAATTAATTTCCAGTAAATTACATACGTTACTGGTTTAGTTTCGTGATGTCTTTTTTTAGTAAATAGGCCTTTGATAACTAAAAATTCTTTTGTTTTTCAGTTGACATACTACCGCAGGTCTTATATACTGCATGTTTCTATTATACGATAAAATAGAAAAAAGGCAGAAAACGAAGCTCGTCTTCTGCCTTTTTGTAATATTATTATTTCGTTTGTTGTTTATTAATAGACATAATGAACAGTCCAACAATCCCGCCTACTAATGGAAGCATAATCTCTCCTGCTAAATTAAAGTAGGAGCTTAAGAATAAACCATTTACATCGATTACCCAGCCAGTAACATACAATAACATCATATATAGTACGAAATAAAACTCGCGATTTGAAATCGTTTCATGTTGTGCAGTTTTCATAATGGACACCATCCTTTTCTTTTATAATGGAATATAAACTGTCACATTTTGTTCACATTTCAATTGTAAAACTTTCCATCATAAAAGTCTAGTAGTATGTGTCGAATTTTGAACGGAAATAAAGCGTTATCATTATATCTTATAAGTACGTAATAAGAGATGTATATTCACGAATGTAGTATAGTATAAACATAGAATGATAGTGAAGAGAGGGGCAAAGACAATGACAGTTTATGATTTTTCAGCTAAAACAATTACCGGTGAAGAAAAATCGTTAAAAGATTACGAAGGAAAAGCACTTCTTATTGTAAATGTAGCTAGTAAATGTGGTTTCACACCGCAATATAAAGGATTACAAGAGGTGTATGATAAATATAAAGACCAAGGACTTGAAATACTCGGATTCCCTTGTAACCAATTCGGAGGACAAGAACCAGGTACAGAAGCGGATATTACTAGTTTTTGTGAATTAAACTACGGTGTAAACTTCCCAATGTTTGCAAAGGTTGATGTGAAAGGTGATAAGGCTCATCCTTTATATACATACATGACAGAACAAGCACCAGGTTTACTCGGTATGAAAGCAGTGAAATGGAATTTTACGAAGTTTTTAATCGGAAAAGACGGGAAAGTAGTAGGGCGTTTTGCGCCGCAGACGAAGCCGGTAGATTTAGAGGTTGAGATTGAGAAGGTACTTGGAGAATAATTAGGAGTTTCACTTTATTAAAAAACGTCTCAAAGAACAATGTAGTTCTTTGAGACGTTTTCTTTAAACTCACATTTTCAAGATTAAATTACTGTATCAAAGTCATCTGATTTAGGTAGAGAAGCTGCTTTTTTCATAAGCACTTCCCATAAGTGTACGGTTTTCTTCCATTCTGCTGCAACCTGCCCCTGTTTATACATAGCATTCTCATAACTGGCAGTAAGTTGTTGCATATCGGCCGAGTTGTAAAGTGTATCGATATGGAGAGCGTATTCTCGGAATGTTTGACTTTCACCCCGTGGCATGCCAATTCTCGCAAATTGTTTTAAAAGTGCACCGTAAGCTTTTTGATAAACAGCATCATCTTTTCGGTATTTATAGAAATGAATAATAAGAAATGTCCTCCATATCATTCTAGTGGTGAAGAGAATGTATCCCATAATACTAATTAGTATCGTAGAGAGGAATACGTACCACCAAGAAAAACTAGTTTGAGAATTTGTGACCTTTTTAGTAGAAGCTTCTTCTGTATTTTCTATTAAACTTTTAAGTTTTGCTTCATTATTTCGTTGTTGTATTTGCGTGTTATTAGAATTATTTGCTTCGCTATTTTGTGAAATAGGAGCAGGCGTATTATTTATAAAATTATAGGGATTAGTAAATCCTTTTGTTGGTTCGAATGGAATCCATCCGTATCCTGGGAAATATACTTCGGCCCAAGAGTGTGCGTTATCGTTCGTGATTGTATAAACATTCTCACCTTCTGCAGAGGCAAGTGTATTGTCAAGAGTTCCTTCTGTATAGCCTTTTACCCAGCGAGCAGGAATCCCGGCAGAACGAAGTAGTACAATCATAGACGTCGAAAAATTATTACAGTAGCCGCTTTTTGTATCGAAAAGGAATTGATCTACATAATCTTGGCTTTTGGCAGGGAATAAGACATTCGTTGATTCGTATGTAAAAGAGTTGTCTGTAAAGTAATTTTCAATAGCTAATACTTTATCATATCGGTTGTCTTTATCATTTGTAAGATTGACAGCCAAGTCTTTTACGCGCTGTGGTAATGACTTGGGAAGTTGTGTGTACTTTGTCATAAAATAAGGATTTGTTTCTTGACCTTCATTTGTTTTTACAGCTTTCAAGTTTTCTATGGAAAACTCAGGGATCTCATATGTTACTTTATACGAATGTAAAGTAGTAGAAGAGTCTCCATTCATTGTATAAATTTTTTCTGAAAACGGGTCAACACTGTATGATACATCAGAAGCAGCCTCAACTGATACTAATCCTGCTGGATAGGTAAGATGAGGGTAACTTTTTTGCATGGTAATTGTTGCCTCAGTCGTTTTCATTTTTGTATTTTGTTCGTACCAGCTTACGACGTCGTTTTTATTTTTAAAAGAAATCTTTTTCGGATTTTCAGAAATTTCCCAGCCTTTTCCTGTATAAAAATCTTTTGTTTCTACTCTCCAATATTGTTTGTTTTGCGTTCGTGCTGTGAAAACAATTGTAGGATCCGCCTTAAAAGGACCGCCTAATCGCGAGTCATCTAAACCATACCCAATTGTAGAAACTTTTTGCTCTTTACTTGCTTCAGATGTGTTGAATTTTAAAAAATCCATTGGGTTTGGCCATTGAGGGCCAAATTTTGGAGCAAAGTATGCAATGGTTGCTAATAATACGATAAATATTGTAAGTGGTCTAAGTAATTTTGAGATTTCTCTAGCATAATTTTGTAAGTGTTCACGTTCTTTTATTCGTTCTACTTGAAGAAGACTAAGCATAAAAAAGCCGATGACAACAGTACGAATAATAGCGTAGTTTGCATTGTATAAATGTAAGTTATGAAAAGTTGCGATATAAATAATAGTCAATACAAGGAATAGAAACCCACGTTTTTTATGAATAATCCAAAATGAAGTGAAAGAACTCAAAAACCAAAATGAGAGAAAAAATAAAACCGTCGGAAAAACTGGAGAAATATCTAGTAAATTCCCTTGGAAAAACAGGGAGGAATTTCGAAACATATTAGAAAAGAATGTTGTTAGCCAAGATGGATTTATAAAAGCATTTTTATAATATAGGGAATGAATGATAAATAAGACTGTGACAATTTTTATAGGAATCTGCCACCTCGTTTGAAAAAAAGAGAGAGCGAAGCAAATTCCTATAAATGTTACGAAAATATCTAATCTACCTACATTTGTAATGCCTATAAGAGGTCTTAGCCATTCTAGTAAAAGAAGAAATACACATGCATGCATGAAGAATCTGTTCGTATCCCACTTGTATTTTGCTTGTAATATCATCATTTGCTCACCTCAAAAAACACGTTTGTATACCGGTTTTCATAAACCGTGTTTACAAATATTTGTCGTTTTTTTAGAGTTTCTAGTATACTGAGTTCTCGGTGTGAAAGTTGATTCGCTTTTTCTTTCACGACAAAAACCATACATTTTCTATTTCTTATAGCAGCACAATCAGCCGCCTTTTGAATATCGGGAGAAAGATTACTGGTCACGAGTATAACCGTGACGGGCTCATAAATTTTTCTTAGTTCCATGTCTACACTCTGGGAGAGCGGAAATACACTGTCTGCTTGTACTTTTGCTAAATGACAAAGGATTTGTTGTAACTGCGTATCTCCATTGTCTAAAGGGAAAATAGTTTGTTCTTTTCCGATAGACACGAATGATGCTGGTGAATTTTGTTTCAAGACAGCCCTTACAATAGAGGCAGTAAATGTGACGACTGATTCGAATAGAGGAGACTCGTTTCTGTCTATGAATATCATGATATTATGGCTGCGCTGTTGTTCAAACTCTTTTGTCATAATATTGTTTGTTCGTGCAGTTGCTTTCCAATCAATCCATGAAAAGCGATCACCAGGTTTATAGTCTCTGACACCGACAGAGATTGTAGAGTCTTTTGCTGAATTTATATTTGCTGAAAGCGCTCCTTGTTCGAAATGATTTTCCAATTGTCGATACGCTATATCTACATACTGGGGATAGACTAAAAATGTATCTGGAACTGAAAAAGTTGCTTCTTTCTCTATCATGCCGAATAAATCGCCGGTTTTGACACGTACGCTTGAAAAAGTGTGCTCGCCTCTAGGGATTGTGTCAATAACATATTGAAACGAAATATTTCGTTCCAATCCTGGGAAGAGTACTACCTTATTCATCTTTATTTGTTTACAACTTATAAATTGTGGTGGCAGTTCATCTTCTATAACTAAATAAAGTAAGGGAAAAGGAAATTTTCTTTTTATTGTAATCGTGCTTACAAATTGTTCTCCTACTACATATCCATTCTGGTTTGTTATTCGCTTTACTTCAGCGTCCCGTAAAGCGTAGAAGGGGAGTAGTAGCGAATAAAGAGCAATGGGAATTATGCTGTAAAATAAAAACCAACTGACAAACCCTCCTTGAAACATAGCGTACACAAATGTTAAGACTAGGCATAAAGGGAGTAGCAATAACTTCATAACGTGATATAGTGCTCGCAGCATTCGTTTCATCAAGGGTTCATCGCCCTTTGAGTAGGCACGGTAGTTCGTGCAACGATTTTTGCGATAACTTGTTCGCCAGTTATTCCTTCAAATTTTGCTTCCATTTTTATAATGAGTCTATGTGCTAAAACGTAAGGGGCTAAAAGTTTAACATCGTCTGGAATAACATAATTCCTGCCATGGATAAATGCATAAGCTTGTGAAGCTTTCATTAAAGCAATTGAGCCACGTGGACTTGCACCTAGCTGTATAGAACTGTACGTACGAGTCTGATTAACAAGCTTTACAATGTAATGCTTAATTGCTTTGTCCATACTTACTACCCGTACGCTTTGTTGTAAATAAAGTAATTCTTCTATTGTAGTAATGGTCTGTAATTGAGAGAGTGGATTTGTTTTTTCCATCCGGTTTAAAATTTCAAATTCTTCCTCTGGTGTAGGATATCCCATTTTTAGTTTCAATAAGAAACGATCGAGTTGAGCTTCTGGTAGAGAATATGTTCCTTCATATTCGACCGGATTTTGTGTAGCCATGACAAAGAACGGCTTTGGTAAAGGCCTTGTAATGCCATCTATTGTAATATTGCCTTCTTCCATACATTCAAGTAAAGCAGATTGTGTCTTTGGAGATGTACGATTAATTTCATCAGCAAGTACAAAATTACCCATAATTGGTCCAGGCTTGAACTCAAATTGGAGCTCTTTCGGATTATAAATAGAAACTCCTGTTACATCTGACGGCAATAAATCAGGTGTAAATTGAATTCGCTTATAATCAGCATCAATGGATTTAGAAAGAGCACGTACTAGCATTGTTTTCCCGACACCAGGAACATCTTCTAATAGGACATGACCTTCAGCTAAGAGAGCTGTCAAAACTAAGATGGTTTCTTTTCGTTTTCCGACCATTATTTTTTCAATATTATTGATTATTTTTTCTACAGTGGGATGTAATGAATCAAGCTGGGGCATCGTAATCCTCCTAATGTTATTATCGTTTTCTAATCTATTTAGTGGACATATTTCTAATTCTATTTGTAGATAGTAAAACTTCCACCTTTAATTCTGAGAATATTCAGATTATTTATTTTGATTATATCTAGTATAATTGTTTCCGTAACTAAGGGCAATACAGTAAATAATGATTTGTAGTTTTATGTAAAATCAGACTCGATATAAAATAATAACATTGGGAAAAATTTTTTTACATACAATTTATACTCTTTTCCTTATAGCAGTTTTGAAATAATATCAAAACTCTTTTTCTTTTGCAAAATAGTCGATACCTCAAAATACCATTCTCCTAATAATCACGATTAACCATAACCTTCACAACGGAACAAAAGGTTTTCTCACAAACTTATTCTCTAATAAATTTTTGACAATCTCTTGAACTGTGCGAAATGTCACATCTGTATTTTACAACCTCTCTTATAGTAAGGGTATGTAAGAGAGACGTATTAAAGACCTGCGGTAGTATGTCAACTGAAAAACAAAAGAATTTTTAGTTATCAAAGGCCTATTTACTAAAAAAAGACATCACGAAACTAAACCAGTAACGTATGTAATTTACTGGAAATTAATTGAAAGGTAGCGATGACAAGTTTTATGTCACACTTTCACGCACCTTTCTGGCGTAAAGAGTTGGTGACTACGTAGTAGCGCATCCACCAATCGCACAAGTTTTCTTGCGGTTAGAACGAGTGCACGTTTGTGTTGATGTTTTGGTACTTCATTATATTTTTTTACGTAATATTCTTGATAATCAGATACGTGCCTTCTTACTGAGTTGGCGGCTTCAACTAAGTAATACCGCAAGTAATGATTTCCATTACGGGATAACGAAGTGTTTTCTGCGGTGAATCGACCAGACTGGTGCGTACGCCAATATAATCCGGCATATTTTGCTACCTTGGTTTCATCATCAAATCTTTCGATTTGACCAATCTCAGCGATAATACCGGCGGCGAATACAGGACCAATTCCAGGAATGGACTCAAGTGTTTGCGTTAATCCAGCCATGATTCGCTTAATGGATTTTTCTAGTTCTTTGATTTGCTGTTGATAGGTACGAATCACCGCAATTGATGTTCCTAGAAGAACATCGATTGAGTCTTCTACGACCTTATCCAAACGATAGGAAGAGCGAACAGCCTTTTGAATGGTCGATGCGATACATTTTGGGTCACCGAATCGGTTTTTCCCTTTCTTTTGTAGGAACTCAGCGAGTTCCTCTAAAGGCATGTCAGCTAATTCTTCTAGACTGAATTTTTCAAGAAACAGTTCCATCATGGCGTTGCCAAAGATAGAAGAATCCACTTCTTGTGAGAACGTATTACATTTATAACTTAGGTGTTGGAGAAAATGTTGTTTTTCCTTTGTCAACATTCTAACGAGCTGATAACGAGATCTTGTTAATTGCTGGAGTGCCACATACTGACTTTCTTTTACGATGGACATTTGATTCCGTCCAAATCGTAAGTAATCAGCGATGACAAAGGCATCAATCTCATCTGTTTTATCCATGTCAGAATAGCTTTTCTTGAAATTTGCAATTTGTTTTGGATTCATCAGAAATACCTTTGCCCCAAACCGTTGTAAGTCTTCATCATAATGAAGAAACATAGATGGATGAAAACTATAAACAGATGTGGATTCTAGACCGATTTTAAAAGTTTCAATTTCTTGGTTGGCTATACACTGTAACACTCGCTCTTTGAGCGCTGTGGCACCTGGCAAGTCGTTGTTGACCGAAAAGGAATCTAGCTTTTTCCCTTCACCATTTAAAATACAAGCTTTTATATCAAACGAACTTACATCTAAACCAACAAATAATCTCATGTAAGAGACCTCCCTTCTATTTAGAATCATTCCTCGGACGTCTCGAGATATCTCTAGTGTGCACGCCGACCAACAACCTCGTGTATGAGAGCTAGTCCTGAATCGAAAGCCGCCCTAGAGCTACTAACATCTAGGTTCGAGGGTCAGGCTGCTCAGCCTGCGAGTAGGGAGTCCCGCACGTTCACTGAGAAACACTCTTAATTATGTGGTAAGTCCACAGGAGCGGTAAGAATTGTCCCAAATGATCCTAAGACCATTATCTAGAAATATCTTGAGACGTCCAAGAGTTATTTTACAGGTCTCTCATGAAAGTAAAAAAATTAAGTTTAAACATACTATACGAGGAGTGAACAGTATGAAGAAAAAAACTTCAGCACTAATGAGACGTTTAAAATATTTTTCACCAATAGATCGTTATAACGATAATCATACACAAGAAACATATGAAGATCGCGAATGGGAAAATGTGTACAGAAAGCGTTGGCAGCATGATAAAGTAATTCGTTCTACACACGGCGTGAACTGTACTGGTTCATGTAGCTGGAATATATATGTGAAAGATGGAATTGTAACTTGGGAAGGGCAGGAGCTTAACTATCCGACTACAGGTCCTGATATGCCAGATTTTGAACCGCGAGGATGCCCACGTGGAGCAAGTTTTTCTTGGTACATTTATAGTCCACTTCGTGTGAAATACCCGTATGTACGTGGTGTTCTTTGGAATATGTGGCAAGAAGAATTGCAAAATAACGAGTCACCATTAGAGGCTTGGAAAAGCATTGTGGAAAACCGTGAAAAGGCACGTACGTATAAGCAGGCGCGTGGTAAAGGGGGATTCATTCGTGCGAATTGGGATGAAGTATTACAACTCGTTTCAGCTTCATTACTGTACACAGTAATGAAATACGGTCCAGACCGAAATGTTGGCTTTTCACCAATTCCAGCTATGTCGATGCTAAGTCATGCTGCTGGTAGTCGCTTTATGCAACTTATGGGTGGACCGATGCTTAGCTTCTATGATTGGTATGCGGATTTACCACCAGCTTCTCCTCAAATTTGGGGTGATCAAACAGATGTACCAGAAAGTAGTGACTGGTATAACTCTGGTTACATTATGACATGGGGTTCAAATGTACCAATGACGAGAACACCAGATGCACACTTTTTAGCAGAGGTTCGATATAAAGGAACGAAAGTTGTTTCTGTCAGTCCTGATTTCGCTGAATCAACAAAGTTTGCGGATGATTGGATTAGTGTGAAACAAGGTACAGACGGTGCACTTGCGATGGCAATGGGGCACGTAATCTTACAAGAATTTTACGTAGATAATCAAGTGGAATATTTCACAAAGTATGCGAAGCAATATACTGATTTTCCTTTCTTTGTCACATTGAAACAAAAAGGAGATCAATTCGTTGCTGATCGGTTCTTAAATGCTTCTGATATTGGACGAGAAACGAAGTTAGGGGAATGGAAACCTGTTCTTTGGAACGAGAATACGAATGATTTTGCAACACCTCACGGCACAATGGGGTCACGTTGGGATAATGAAAAGAAATGGAACTTGCGTTTAGAAGATGAAGAAACAGGTGAAAAGATTGATCCACGTCTTTCTTTACTTGGAATGGAAGAAGCGATTGGAACTGTACAAATTCCGTACTTCTCTGATGATGGAAACAAAGTATTAGAACGTACGATTCCAGTGAAAAAGGTTATGACAGAAGAGGGCGAAATGTTCGTTACAACTGTATACGACTTAACGTTAGCAAATTACGGTGTGAACCGAGGGCTTGGCGGACAAGAACCGAAAGACTTCAATGATGATATACCGTTTACACCTGCATGGCAAGAGAAAATGACAGGAGTAAAACGTGAGCTTATTATTCAAATTGCTCGTGAGTTCGCACAAAATGCTGTTGATACGAATGGTCGCTCAATGATAATTGTCGGAGCGGGTATTAACCATTGGTTTAACTCTGATACGATTTATCGCGCCGTTTTAAATCTTGTTCTTCTCGTTGGAGCACAAGGTGTAAACGGCGGTGGTTGGGCTCATTATGTTGGTCAAGAAAAATTAAGACCAGCAGAAGGATGGCAAACAATCGCGATGGCAAAAGATTGGCAAGGTCCACCGAAATTACAAAACGGTACATCCTTCTTCTATTTCGTAACAGATCAATGGCGTTATGAAGATACACCTGTTGGACATTTAGCGTCACCAGTTGAAGGTAACTCTCGTTATCAACATCACGGTGATTACAACGTATTAGCTGCACGACTTGGCTGGTTACCTTCTTATCCAACATTCGAGAAAAATGGAATTGAATTATATAAAGAGGCTGTTGCTGCTGGTGCAACAACGCAAGAAGAAATCGGAAAATATGTTGCACAAAAATTAAAAGAAAAAGAACTGAAGTTTGCGATTGAAGATCCAGATAACACAAACAACTTCCCGCGAAACTTATTCGTATGGCGTGCGAATTTAATTTCGAGTTCTGGTAAAGGACATGAATATTTCTTAAAACATTTATTAGGTACAACAAACGGGTTAATGAATGACGACAGTGATTCATTACGACCAGAAGAAATAAAGTGGCATGAAGAAGCGCCAGAAGGAAAGCTTGATTTACTCATTAATTTAGATTTCCGTATGGCTGGAACAGCACTGTATTCTGATATCGTCTTACCTGCTTCAACTTGGTACGAAAAACACGATTTAAGCAGTACAGATATGCATCCATTTGTACATCCATTTAATCCGGCAATCGGTTCACCGTGGGAAGCGCGCTCTGACTGGGATATTTTCACTTCACTTTCTAAAGCTGTGTCAGATTTAGCGAAGAAAATTGATCTTGAACCAATGAAAGAAGTTGTTGCAACACCACTTCTTCATGATACACCGCAAGAATTAGCGCAACCACTTGGCAAGATTAAAGATTGGAGTAAAGGTGAATGTGAACCAATCCCGGGTAAGACGATGCCACAAATTCACGTTGTTGAAAGGGATTATAAAACGATTTATGACAAAATGACTGCGCTTGGACCAAATGCCGGAAAACAACCGATTGGTACGAAAGGGATCTCTTGGTCAGCAGAAAAAGAGTATGAGCAATTAAAGAGCAAATTAGGAGTCGTTCGAACGGATTCTATCGCGAAAGGTTGTCCAGACATCAAAGAAGCAATCAATGCTGCTGAAGCGGTATTAACACTATCTTCTACAACAAACGGTCATATGGCAGTAAAAGCATGGGAAGCACTTGAAAAACAAACAGATTTAAAACTACGTGATTTAGCAGAAGAACGTGAAGAAGAATGCTTTACATTCGAACAAATTACAGCACAACCGAAAACAGTAATTACTTCTCCGGCCTTTACAGGTTCAGAAAAAGGTGGACGACGTTACTCACCGTTTACAACAAATGTGGAACGTCTCATTCCTTGGAGAACGATAACTGGTCGACAATCTTTCTACTTAGACCATGACATGATGAAAGAATTTGGTGAAACGATGGCAACATTTAAACCAATTCTGCAACATAAACCGTTCCGTAAATCACGACCTGAAGTAGAAGGGAAAGAAATTACATTAAACTATTTAACACCGCATAATAAGTGGTCGATTCATAGTATGTACTTCGATTCATTACCGATGTTAACGCTATTTAGAGGTGGTCCAACTGTTTGGATGAATAAAGAGGACGCTGCTGAAGCGGGTGTTGCAGATAATGATTGGATTGAGTGCTTTAATCGTAACGGTGTTGTTGTAGCGCGTGCTGTTGTAACGCACCGTATACCGAGAGGAATGGCATTTATGCATCATGCGCAAGATCGTCACATTAACGTACCTGGTACGAAATTAACAAGTAATCGCGGGGGAACGCATAATAGTCCAACTCGAATTCACGTAAAACCGACACATATGATTGGTGGATATGGTCAATTAAGTTATGGATTTAACTATTATGGTCCAACTGGGAACCAGCGCGACTTAAACGTTGTAATTCGCAAACTGAAGGAGGTAGATTGGCTTGAAGATTAAAGCACAAGTCGGAATGGTAATGAACCTAGATAAATGCATCGGCTGTCATACTTGTAGCGTAACATGCAAAAACACCTGGACAAATCGTCCAGGTGCTGAATATATGTATTTCAATAACGTAGAAACGAAACCAGGTATTGGTTATCCGAAACAATGGGAAGATCAGGAGAAATATAAAGGCGGCTGGGAATTGAAAAATGGTGAAATTCAGCTAAAATCCGGTTCGAAAATGAAACGTCTTATGAATATTTTCTACAATCCAGATCAACCAACGATTGATGATTACTTTGAACCTTGGAACTATGATTATGAAACGTTAACAAATAGTCCGCAGCGTAAGCATCAGCCAGTTGCTCGTCCGAAATCAGCAATTACAGGCGAATTTATCGACAAAATTGAATGGGGTCCAAACTGGGAAGATGACTTAGCAGGCGGACATATAACTGGATTGCAAGATCCAAACGTAAAGAAAATGGAAGAAGAAATTAAAACAGATTTTGAAAACGTCTTTATGATGTATTTACCACGCATATGTGAACATTGTATGAATCCATCTTGCGTATCATCTTGTCCATCTGGTGCGATGTATAAGCGTGAAGAAGATGGAATTGTTCTTGTAGATCAAAATGCATGTCGCGCATGGAGATTCTGCGTATCATCTTGTCCATATAAAAAAGTGTATTTTAACTGGCAAACGAATAAAGCTGAAAAATGTACAATGTGCTTCCCACGTATTGAAGCTGGTATGCCAACAATTTGTTCAGAAACATGTGTAGGACGTATCAGATATATTGGAGTAATGCTATATGACGCTGACAAAGTAAAAGAAGCAGCTTCTGTTGAAGACGAAAAAGATTTATATGAATCTCAGCTTACTGTTTTCCTAGATCCAAATGATCCAGAAATAGCAGCTGAAGCGAAAAAACAAGGCATTCCTGAAGAATGGATTAAAGCAGCACAACAGTCACCTATCTATAAAATGATTATCGATTGGAAAATTGCTCTGCCTCTTCACCCGGAGTATCGTACAATGCCGATGGTTTGGTATATCCCTCCGCTTAGCCCAATTATGAACATGGTGGAAGGGAAAGGTAGTAACTGGCAAGCAGAAGAGGTTTTCCCTGCAATTGATAATATGCGTATTCCAATTCAATATTTAGCGAATTTACTCACTGCAGGGGATGAATCACACATTCGTCTTACATTGAAAAAAATGGCTGTTATGCGAACACATATGAGAGCACTGCAAATTAATAAAGAGCCAAATGAAGCTGTATTAAAAGAACTTGGTTTAACGAAACAGGATGTAGAAGATATGTATCGTCTTCTTGCCATCGCGAAATATAAAGATCGCTTCGTTATCCCGACATCTCACCGTGAACAAGTGGCAGATTTATATAGCGAACAAGGAAGCTGTGGTTTATCATTCACAGGTGGTCCAGGCTCTTGTATGACAATTTCTTAAATAAAGGGGGCAGAAAATTATGAGACAAAGTTTACAAACAGCTTTTTCTTGTTCTTCTTTTCTTCTCTCCTATCCTGAACTAGGGTGGAGAGAAGCTTTAACTGAATTGCAAGAAGAGGTTAAAACAATAGAACAGGAAGACGTTAAAGCTTCACTTACAGCCTTTATAAAGCAAGTGCTAGATAAAACGAATGATCAACTCATTGATAGTTACGTATATACATTTGATTTTGGTAAGAAAACAAATATGTATCTTACTTATATGAACACTGGTGAACAAAGAGAAAGAGGTATTGAATTACTAGAGTTAAAACAACATTATAAAAAATCAGGTTTTAGCGTAACAGATAAAGAACTACCTGACTATTTACCACTTTTACTTGAGTTTTTTGCAAATGCAAATGAGCAAGACAGTGAACCAATTATGAGTAAATACACGGAAAATATACAAGCATTACACGTTCAATTAAAAGAAGCGGGTAGTATGTATGAACCAATTCTTGCGTCTGTGCTACTCGCTATCGAAACATGGGGTGTACAGACAAATTAGAAAGGAGCGTTGTCAAAATGATGGATCAATTTCTTTGGGTATTGTTTCCCTATATCATTTTTGCAATCTTTATCGGTGGACATATTTTTAGATACAACTATGATCAATTTGGATGGACATCAAAATCTAGTGAACTATTAGAAAAGAAAATGCTCCGACTCGGAAGTCTATTATTTCACTTTGGGATCATGTTCGTAATTGGCGGTCATGTTATGGGGATTTTAATTCCAGAAGCTGTATACCGTTCAGTAGGTATTTCTGAGCATGTGTACCATGTAGTAGCAATTAGTTTCGGGCTTCCGGCAGGTGTTGCTTCTATTATCGGTTTAATTATATTAACGTACCGCCGCGTAACTGTAAAACGTATCATTGCAACGAGTACAAAGGGAGATTATATTGCGCTTATTTTATTACTTATCGTAATGCTAGCAGGACTTTCTTCAACATTTTTAAATATCGATTCAAAAGGATTTGATTATCGTACAACGATTGGCCCTTGGTTCCGAAGTCTCTTTATTTTCCAACCGAAAGTTGAATATATGATGGAAGTACCAATATGGTTTAAAATTCACATTCTCGCAGGGATGGGGCTTTTCGCAGTGTGGCCATTTACAAGACTTGTACATGTATTTAGTGCCCCAATTAAATATGTAAGCCGTAGTTATGTGATTTACAGAAGACGTATTCCTAATGAGTTGAAAAAATAATACTGCTGTAAACGGATAGGAGCTAATGGTTAAAACGAAACGAGGTCTAATATGGAAGGCCTCGTTTTTGTTTACATAGGCAATAAACGTTAATAAGTAGTTTAAATTGAAAAAAGATTAGCATCTAAATAAGATGCTAATCAATGCTACAAACAGAAGCAGAGCAATCTTCACAAGCAATTTCACATTTTAAAAATTGTAAATCGTGGATTGTAATCTTTCCTTTATGAATTGAAATTGTACCTTGCTTTTTTAATTCATTTAACATTCGATTTACACTTTCACGTGAAGTTGCACAGAAATTAGCGAGTTCTTGATTCGTTAATGGTAAATCGATGAGAATACCATTTTCTTTTAATACACCGTAACTATTTGTCATTCGTATAAGAGTAGAGTACAGGGCACCTTTTTTGCCGTGTAATACTAAATCTCGGAACTTCGTTTGCATTCTTCTTAAATGTTCACTAATCCATTTCATAAATTCAAATACAAGAGCGGGTTTTTGGAGTAATGCTTTTTCTAACGCTTCACGTTTTATTACACCTACTTCAACATCTTCAAGACATTTTGAGTTTAATAAATATTTTGCATTATCCGTGAACAATGTTAATTCTCCAATAATGTCATATTCCGAACAAATTCGAAGTGTTAATTCTTGTCCGTCAGCACTAAGTTTACTAATTTGTACTTTCCCTGAGTGAATGATATAGAGTTCTGTTGCCTCCATACCTTCTTGAAAAATAAAACTACCTTTTTTTATCTGCATTTTATATTCAACAGATGCAAGTAATTCTTTTAAATCTTGAGATAATGTCATACTGTTTGCCACAGTGATCACCTTTCTTCTTATAAGCAATACATTTCCTATTTTGAGTGTAAGTATGATGAAAATGCAAGAGCTATTTAAAAATAAATTGAAATTTCAATGACCGTAAGGAGGAGTGGCTAAAGATGTGAACAAAATGCGAACGGATTTGTGAAAATTTTTTGAATGGGGAAAGTGATGTGAGAAAAGTCACATTGAATATGTAGCTTCTTTTTTATAATGAAGGCAAATAAAAAAATGAAAGCTTACTAAGGATTGCAGCAGAAAAGAAGGGATAGAGATGCACGAGAATATGAAAGATTCTTTAAAGCGGCCACTTCAAGATTTACGCATTTCAGTTATTGATCGTTGTAATTTTAGGTGCACATATTGTATGCCTGCTGAAGTGTTCGGACCTGATTATGCTTTTTTACAGGAAGAGTGTTTATTAACATTTAATGAAATAGAAAGGTTAGCGAGATTATTTATAAGTATGGGAGTTAATAAAATTAGGCTTACTGGCGGTGAACCTTTATTGCGTAAAGACTTACCGAAGTTAATTGCAAGACTTACAAATCTAGAAGGCTTAAAAGATATTGGACTCACAACAAACGGAATTCATTTAGCAAAACAAGCTAAGGCGCTAAAAGACGCGGGATTAAAACGTGTAAATATTAGTTTAGATGCGATAGAGGACCATGTCTTCAAAAAAATTAACGGAAGAAATGTAAGTACAAAACCTGTACTGAAAGGAATAGAAGCAGCAAATGCTGCTGGATTAGAAGTAAAGGTAAATATGGTCGTAAAAAAAGGGATGAATGATAGTCAAATTCTTCATATGGCTCGTTATTTTAAAGAAAAAGAAATTCAGCTCCGTTTCATTGAGTTTATGGATGTAGGCAGTACAAACGGATGGAATTTTGAAGAAGTCATTACGAAGGAACAATTAATAGAGAAAATTAATCGTGTATATCCAATTGAGCCCGCTCAGCCTCGTTATTTTGGAGAGGTTGCGAAATTGTATCGATATGTAGGGAGTAATGCAGAAGTTGGATTTATTACTTCTGTTTCTGAGTCATTTTGTTTTTCTTGTACGAGAGCTCGTATTTCGGCAGACGGCAAGTTTTTCACATGCCTATTTGGAGCGAAAGGAACGGATTTGCGAACGCTTCTTCGAGAAAATATTTCTGATGCATCACTATTAAAAATTTTAAATGATACATGGCGATATAGAACAGATCGATATTCAGATGAAAGAACAGTTGAGAATACAAGTAAACGTCCAAAAGTTGAAATGTCTTACATTGGTGGATAGTGAAAGGAGGATTTCTTATGCAAGAGCGTTATTCAAGACAAGTGTTGTTTTCTGGAATTGGTGAAATGGGACAAAGAAAAATAAGAGAAAAGCATGTGCTCCTAATCGGTGCGGGTGCGCTAGGAGCTGCGAATGCAGAAGCACTTGCTAGGATGGGAATTGGGAAATTGACAATTGCTGATCGTGACTACGTCGAATGGAGTAATTTACAGCGGCAGCAGTTATATACAGAAGAAGATGCGCAGCAGTGTAAACCAAAAGCAATTGCAGCAGCAGAACATGTAAGAAAGATTAATTCTGAAGTGGAAATTGTACCAGTTGTAACAGATGTCACAATGCGAGAAATAGAAGAGTTAACAAAAGATGTGGATCTCATATTAGATGCGACTGACAATTTCGATACGCGTCTACTTATAAATGACATTTCACAAAAAGAAAATATACCTTGGATATATGGCGGATGTATTGGGAGTTACGGTGTAACGTATACAATTCTTCCTGGGAAAACACCATGTTTTCGCTGTCTAATGGATCATCCTATGGGCGGTGCAACATGCGATACAGCCGGAATCATTCAGCCAGCTGTACAAATGGTCGTTGCTCACCAAGTTACAGAGGCGATGAAAATATTGGTGGGTGATTATGAATCATTAAGAGGGACGATGTTGTCATTTGATATTTGGAACAATCAATATCTCTCATTAAAAGTAAATAGACAGAAGAAAAGTACATGTCCTTCTTGTGGGAAATCACGAACGTATCCAAGCTTAATATTTGAAGCGCAAATGAAAACGGAAGTGTTATGCGGACGGAATACAGTTCAAATCCGTTCAGGAATAAAGAGAAATCTTAATTTAACCGAAATTCAAAAACGATTACAAAAAAGTGTACATGTCAAAAAAACGCCTTACTTACTATCATTTCTAGTTGATGAATATCGTTTTGTTTTATTTATAGACGGTAGGGCATTTATTCATGGGACAAATGATGTGAAAATAGCAAAACGATTATACGCCAAATATATAGGATGAACAGAAAAATCGTTTTTTCCTTATTAAAATGAGGTGAAAAAGAATGTTAGATAAACGTATACCAATTCCAGTAGCAGAAGCAGTTGCTCGTGTAATGAAATATGCCTACCAAGGTGAAATGGAAAAGGTTTCTCTTATAGAAAGCTACGGTAGAACACTTGGAGAAGATGTTATTGCAGATCATGATGTTCCGCATTTTGATCGCTCTCCGTACGACGGGTTTGCGATTCGAGCGGAAGATACAAAAGAAGCGAGTAGTAGTAACCCCATTCAATTTGAAGTAATTGGCGAAATTGGAGCAGGCTTTGTTTTTACAGAAGAAGTGAAAGAATTTCAAGCTGTCCGTATTATGACAGGTGCCGCAATTCCGGAAGGGTGTAATGTGGTTGTTATGTTAGAGCTAACGGAAGGATTTGAAGAAAATGAAAAGATTTATATGGTATTAAAACGCTCTTTCTCTTCTAGCGATAACATTTCTTTTAAAGGAGAAGATGTAAACCAAAATAGCATCCTTGTGAAAAAAGGGACTGTTATTAATCCTGGAGTAGCAGCGCTTCTTGCTACGTTTGGTTATAGTTCCGTACATGTTATAAAACAGCCGGTTATTGGAATTGTAACAACAGGAAGCGAACTGCTTGAAGTACATGAACAATTAAAGCTAGGGAAGATTCGAAATAGTAACTCTTATATGATTGCTGCTCAAATTGAACGAGCCGGCGGAGTTGTACAGTATTATGGGCAATTCGCTGACGATTTAGAGACGTGTTATAACACTGTAAAAAAAGCGATGAAAGAAGTCGATATTTTAATTACAACTGGTGGCGTTTCGGTAGGAGATTATGACTATTTACCTGCTATTCATAAGAGGTTACAAGCTAATGTACTTTTTAACAAAATAGCGATGCGACCAGGAAGTGTGACAACTGTAGCTGAGGTAGAAGGAAAACTACTATTTGGTTTATCTGGTAATCCTTCTGCTTGTTATGTCGGATGTGAGTTATATGTTCGACCAGTCATTGGAACATATTTGCATAGGAAAGATCCACACATTTATCGTGCAGAAGCAATTTTACAAAAAGACTTTTCGAAAGCAAATCCGTTTACTCGTTTTGTAAGAGGGAGAGTGGAATTTGTAGATAGTCAATTGCAAGCTATACCAGTTGGTTTAGATAAATCTAGTGCAATTTCTTCACTTGCAGAGGCGAACGCATTTATCGTCCTGCCAGGAGGAACGAGAGGATTTGAAGCAGGAATAACTGTTTCCGTACTGTTATTAGAATCAAACGCTGGAAGTGAGTGGCCGTGGGAAGAACCACTTCGATCATACAAATAATAGAAAAATAGATTACTAACTTATACAAAGATAAGAGGTGCAAAATGATACAAACGTATTATGAAGTAATTGATACACCTATTTCAATTGAGGAAGTTACAAACAAAGTAATTCGTCGTGAGTGTGGCGCAGTTACTACTTTCGTTGGTACTGTTAGAGAATTTACGAAAGGGCGTCGTACGCTACATTTAGAGTATGTAGCATATAAAACAATGGCAGAAAAACAACTTGAGAGAATTGGTACTGAATTAGGAGAGAGGTGGCCTGGGACATTTGTCGCCATTACACATCGCATTGGTACATTACAAATTTCTGATCTTGCTGTTGTCGTCGCTGTTTCTACACCACACCGGAAAGCTGCATATGAGGCGAACGAATATATTATGGAGCGTATAAAACAAATCGTTCCAATTTGGAAGAAAGAATTTTGGGAAGATGGTGAACCTGAAGAGGAGATGAGAATATGATTGAAGTACTATTATTTGCACATTTACAAGAAGAAGTAAGTAAGCCAGCATTACAAATCGATTGTGAAAATATTACAGTTGCTGAACTAAAGAAGGTACTCATTAAGAAATACAACGTAGCGATTTCAAATGAAATCATGGTAGCTATAAATGAAGAGTATGCAAATGAGAATGACGTCATTCAAACTGGTGATACTGTGGCGATGATTCCGCCAGTAAGTGGTGGTTGATTCTTTTCGACCTAATCATGTTACGACGTGATTAGGCTGGAGAGAATGAATATAACTATGCATACATAGGAGGGAACAGGATGAAAAGTCCTAATTTTCAATTAAGTTTACAAACTTCTAATCTAATTATAGGTTTTATGGTATGGGTCATTTTATCATCATTAATGCCTTATATTAAAGTGGATATCCCATTAACTGCGGGGCAAATTTCTATGGTCACAGCAGTACCCGTTATTTTAGGTTCTGTTCTTCGCATTCCAATTGGTTATTGGACAAATCGTTTCGGAGCAAGAAAATTATTCTTTATTAGTTTTATTCTATTATTACTTCCTGTCTTTTATATTAGTGTTGCCAATTCTATGATGGATTTAATTATTGGTGGATTATTTGTAGGAATCGGTGGTGCTGTATTCTCTGTAGGAGTAACTTCTTTACCAAAATACTTTCCGAAAGAGAGTCATGGTTTTGTAAATGGTATTTACGGTGTCGGTAACGCCGGAACAGCAATTACTTCATTTTTAGCGCCTGTTATCGCAACTTCAGTTGGCTGGAGAACGACAGTACAATGTTATTTAGTTTTACTTGCAGCATTTGCACTTATGAACTTTTTATTAGGTGATCGTAAGGAGAAAAAGGTGAATACACCATTAATGGAACAAATAAAAGGTGTATATAAAAATGAGAAACTTTGGTTTTTATGTATCTTTTACTTTTTAACATTCGGATCATTTGTCGCATTTACAGTATACTTACCAAACTTTTTAGTATCTCACTTCGGATTAGAGAAAGTAGATGCTGGTATGCGAACTGCAGGATTCATCGTACTCGCAACAATTATGCGTCCGATTGGTGGTTGGCTCGGCGATAAGTTTAATCCATTTAAAATATTAATCTTCGTATTTATCGGTTTAACACTTTCAGGTATTATTTTATCATTCATGCCTAGTATGAACGTGTATACATTTGGTTGCTTACTAGTCGCATTTTGTGCAGGCATTGGTAATGGTACAATCTTTAAACTCGTTCCAATGTACTTCTCAGAACAAGCAGGTATTGTAAATGGACTCGTTTCAGCTTTAGGTGGACTAGGAGGGTTCTTCCCGCCCCTAATTTTAACATTACTATTCCAACTAACAGGCCATTATGCAATTGGATTTATGGCATTATCAGAAGTCGCACTTGCTTGTTTAATCATTACAGTGTGGATGTATAGTCAAGAAAAGCTGTTAGTGATGTTAAAGAATCATTAATAAGGAAAAAGAACCATCCCAAAGTATTTTGGGATGGTTCTTTTAGTAATAGGCTTCAACATGTTTTTATTGATCTCTCAATAAACGCTTATTTTCTATAAGAATGTGCTTTTAAAATGAAGATGTCAAAAGTTATTCAATTAAAGGGCAGATTAGTTAAGGAAATCTTTAAAGTATTTACATATAGACTTGCGAAAAAAGACACAATCTCGCTTATAATTAAAGTTATATGAGCTTAGGGTGATAGCGATGGGGTGGGAGTGTCAAGTAAGAATTTTATGCATAATTGCCACTAAGGGAGATGATTAAAAGTTGAGTAAACAGAATATCAGCACAATAGTTTCAGGAGATTTGATTGTTACCCATCTAATTGGCCAGATTAATACAGAGGATGTGTATGAATGGTTTAATGATTTTGAGCAGGTTTGTCAGCAATTTATTTCTGAGGGTCGGAAATACAAATTGTTGGTGGATAGAAAAGGGTATACCCCAAATCATTTTTCTGTTCAAAAAGTATGGAAAGATAAGTTCTTCAATGAAACCATTTTGAATCATAGTAAGGCAATTGCATTTCTTCTTGAAGAAGGAGAGATACTGAAGTATTTGCAACAATCCAATACAAAAGAATCCGTGGAGTTTTTTGATGATTATGAACAAGCGCTAATTTGGTTGAATGAATATCCAATATAAAAACTGAATAGAAAGAGTTGCTCGTAATGTTACACTTGTCATGAAATTTATTTGTTTACAAGTTGCAAACACCATTTATTTTCTTCATAGATTGCTTGTGAAATAAAAGAACGGAACTACAACAAAAAGAACAAACGTCCCCTAAAAAACGTTTGTCCAAAGGTAATTACTATTTTAACTAAGAAATAGATTACAATTTATGTGTACGAGAAATCTTTTTTATAAGTTTAGGCAATATAGATGTTAGTTCTTGCTTCAAACGCTTCGTAAATGATGGATCTTTACCAGAAGTTGAAATAGTGACAACATATTCATTATTTCTTATAACGCCAGGTGTGTGAAAAGATGATTCTGTACCATCACTTACAACGTTAACCCACTGGAAATCATGAGCGGCCTGTTTGACCATCATATTTACAGCGTGTTGATTTGTAGCTGCATAAATAAGGTGAGCATCTTTAATATCATCATTACTAAAAGCTTTTTGCTTCCAAGTAATATAAGAAAGTTCCTTCATTTCCTCGCAAATTTCTGGGCTGACAACAGTGACGAAAGCGCCTGTATCTTTTAATCCAGACGCTTTTCGATATGCAATTTTACCTCCACCAATGATAACAACCACTTTATTTTGTAGATTAAACATAAGAGGGTACATGTTATACATATATGCATTCCTCCATTCGTTCTAACAATGTTAGTTTCATATATGTATCAAACTGAAGACAGTTACAAGTCGTAACATGATTGTATTTTTTTGTATGCAATTCAATTTTTTGAAGTAATAATCCGGTAAAGAGAAGGTATGGCATGACATATACATGGGACGCAGTCGATGTTATATCCTTGAGCTCAACAGCAAAAGAGGGAGTTCCTTTCGTTAAAAAGGAACAGGATACTGGCATACCAAGTTTTCGTTCGATGGCTGCTCCGATTTGTTGTAACTCATGTATCGGTTGTGTATCACTACTGCCTCGTCCTACGAGTAAAATACTACTATTTTGCATTGGCATAGCTTCACGTATTCTTTTCACTACAAGTTCCACCATATGTGGATGTGTACTAAAAGGAGGTACAACTGAAAATGTTATTTGTGGATATTTCTTTTGTAGTTGTTCTATTTCAAAAGGAACATCACGTTTGTAGTGAGCTGCTGCAAATAATAAAACAGGTACAATCATTATTTCAGTTACTCCCTCTATTATCGTTTCTGTAACTGCATCCGAAATAGTAGGTGTCGTTAGTTCTAGAAAAGCTATTTTTTGAATTCTTTCGTTTCGCTCTTTCATAACAGATTGAATAAATTGAATGAATTGTTCATTACCTTCTTGTAGCCGGCTCCCATGTCCAACATATACAATTCCTTTCATTGTCTCACCATGTCTTTCTTCATAAGAGTTTCTTGTAATTGATGATCTACGTTATGAAACCCAACTTTATTTGCATAGTATAAAGTTGGAACGTCGGTATACGAGAATGGGAGAGTAAGAATATTGATAAAGCCAAGGCGTTTTATTTCTGCTAGAAACGTATCAATAGAAGCACGACCTTCAAATACAATGCTATCCCATGAGAATTCAGAAAGCATACGTGAATGAATTTCATCGAAGCGATGATCAATTGTGTACTCATGAGTCATCATATAGGAACCAGCACCAATTTTTTCTTGAATAACAGCAATTCGGTTAATGTTTCGTCCTAAATAAACTGTTGTATTGGAAGAGAACTCTGCTTGTTTACTTAGTAGCCCATATTGCATAAGTTTTTCTTGAGTGGCAACGTTCATATGTTGTAGTTGCGCTTGTAAAGAACGAATATCTTTTTGGTGTTTACTACATGATTGCATCAATATTTCTACACTTTCAGCTGAACAAAAAACAAGACGATTAACGTTAAAAATTTCATTGATTTGTTCAAGTGTTAATGTGTATTCTACCTTTTTGAAAGTAGGAATTTGATATATTTCTGCACCGGCTTCTTGTAACTTTTGCTTCATTGAACTTGTTTTATTCGTTGCAGATGCAAATAAAACTTTTTTCTCGTGTAATGGTTTACGTTCTTTCCAAGCGATCTGATCCCGTAAGGAAACGACATCACCAATAATTGTCATAGAAGGATTAGAAATATTTTCGTTTTTGACAATAGAAACAATGGTAGACAGTGTCCCTGTGACAACGCGCTGTTTACCAGTTGTACCCCATTCAATGACTGCTACTGGCGTATCTTCTTTTTTTTCTGCTTGTAGTAAGTTTTCACAAATTGTAGGTAAGTTTTCTATACCCATGTAGTAGGCAATTGTGTCGCTATTGTGAGATGAATTATATTTTCCATGGTCGGTTAAAGGACCTTTTGCATGTCCGGTTAATAAAGTGACGCTATTACTGTAGTCACGGTGGGTGAGGGGAATACCTGCATAGATACTAGCGGCGATGCTAGATGTAATACCTGGTACAATTTCATATGGAATATTTGCTGATGCTAAAGTTTCTGCTTCTTCACCAACACGGCCAAAAATAGATGGATCTCCGCCTTTTAAGCGGACTACGATTTTTCCTTCTTTCGCAAATTGAAGGAGGTGTGCGTTAATCATTTCTTGACGCATAGTATGATTCTTTGGCATTTTTCCGCAATAAATAAGTTCACATGTTTCTTTTGTATAATTAAGAAAGGAAGGGTTTAATAAGCGGTCATATAAGACGATATCTGCACGATTTAAGCACTCCATCGCTTTTTTTGTAATAAGCCCTTCATCACCTGGTCCTGCACCAACTAAATATACATATCCGTTCATATTCGCACCTCGTCTATTTTTATTTAAAAGGAAGCCAGGGGAGGCTTCCTTTTGTAAATTACATGTATATATAAATATCCCCGTCAATAACTTCTACTTCATACGTTTGAATACAACCATCATCAGGTTTTTGAACTTCACCTGTTAGTAGTGAAATTTTCCAATTATGTAGTGGACAAAAGACGAATTCTCCAGATACAATACCTTCCGCTAATGGCCCGTTTTTATGAGAACAACGATTTTCTACAGCTCGAATATCGCCATTTGAAAGGCGGAATAGGGCGATAGACATACCTTTCATTTGTACCTCTTTACCGATTTGAATAGGAAGGTCTTCTGCACGCATAACTTTTATTTTTTCTTTCGTTTGTATCATATAGATCACAGCTCCTTATTTCACAGTTTCTACTTCATACATCGCTTTTAATGATTTCGTTTCTAGTGCTTGTCCCCATGCTTCTTTATATGTGCCACGAGCTTTTTGGAAACGTTCATTTAACTTAGTGACCATATTTGCATCTTGCAGTATTTCCTTTATGTGATCGAAGCCTAATCGTTCTGTCCAGTAGGCAGTACGCTCTCCATAAATACCAGTTTCACGATAATATTGCATGTAAGCTGTAGCGATGCGAAGGACATCATCTTCAGTAGGGACAATCATTACAAAATCAGCTTCGCGTACTTCCGTACCACCATTTCCGCCAATATAAAGTTGGTATCCATTTTCGACACAAACAACGCCAAAATCTTTCGTCAGTACTTCCGCACAGTTACGCGGACAGCCCGTTACACCCATCTTTATTTTATGAGGTGTATCTACCATTTCTAATGATTGTTCAAGCAACATACCAAGTCCTAATGAATCTTTCGTACCGAAACGGCAGAAACGAGAGCCAACACATGATTTTACATTACGAAGAGATTTTGAATACGCATATCCAGAAGCCATATTTAATTCAGCCCATACGTTAGGTAAATCTTGTTTCTTAACACCGTATAAGCCAATTCGGCTCGCACCTGTAATTTTCACAAGTGGAACATCGTACTTTTTCGCAACTTCAGCAATTTTCATTAAATCATCTGCTGTTGTAACGCCTCCGTACATACGTGGAATAACAGAGAAGGTACCATCGTGCTGGATGTTACCATTCATTCTTTCATTCACGAAACGGGATGATTTATCATCTTCATATTCTTCTGGAATCGCCATACGTAAATAGTAGTTTAAAGCAGGACGACATTTCGAACATCCATCTTCATGTACAAAACCAAGAACGTTTCGTACTTCTTTTGGAGATTTTAAACCTTTCTCATGAATGGCCGCTACGACTTCATCACGTGATAAAGGTGTACATCCGCACATACCGGTAGACTGTGCAGAAGCATCAAAAGCATCTCCAAGTGTATGAGATAAAACTTGTTCTACAAGCGGACGACATTTACCACAAGACCCTGCGGCTTTCGTACAGGCTTTAACTTCTTCAAAAGTCTTTAACTCCTGTTCTAAAATGGCGTGAACGATTGTGCCTTTCGTAACACCATTACATCCGCAAATTGTGTCATCCGCACTCATAGTAGCAACGTCAAGTTCACATTCTTCACCAGCTTTGTGAAGAATGGAAGCTGGTGTATATTCTTGTATATCTTCTTCTTTCTTTAACATGCTAAAGAGGCGGGTACCGTCAGCTGTATCACCGTATAAAACGATACCGACGACTTTATTATCACGAATTAATATTTTTTTATAGGAACGTTTACATTCATTAAAGATGGATATTGCTTTCGTTTGATCATCTTCATAAATTTGGCCAGCAGAGAATAAATCACAACCAGCAACTTTTAAGTGTGTACCGACGATACTGCCCGAATATCCATCAGTTTGTAAATTTGTTATATGTTTTGCTAATATCGCACCTTGTTCATAAAGAGGAGCAACAAGTCCATATGCGATACCGTCATGCTCTGCACATTCTCCAACTGCATAAATGGACTCATCATTTGTTAGCATATAGTCATTGACTACAATACCGCGATTTACAATTAGACCAGCATCTTTTGCTATTTGCGTATTTGGCCGTATTCCGACAGCCATTACGATTAAATCACAATCTACAACTTCACCGTCTTCAAATTGAATGCCCTCAACATGGTCTGTACCAAGAATTTTTACAGTTTTCTTTTCCATTAAAAACTTCATGCCTTGTGCTTCTAAATCTTCACGCAGAAGAGCAGCTGCTTTCGTATCTAGTTGTTGCTCCATTAAGCTAGGCATTAAATGAACAACATGTACGTCCATTCCTAAATCAATTAGACCTCTTGCGGCTTCTAAACCGAGTAACCCGCCACCAATGACAACGGCCTTTTTCTTTTCTTTAGCGGTATCTATCATAAATTGTGTATCTTCAATAGTTCGAAACCCTGTTACACCAGAAAGTGCGGAACCTTCAACAGGTAAAATAAAAGCACTAGAACCTGTTGCGATAATGAGCTTGTCGTATGTAAGAGTATGCTTCTTTTCTGTAATAATAATTTTTTCTTCTCGGTTAATACTTTGAACTCTTTCATTCGTATACAAAGTTATTTCGTTTTCTTCATACCAACTGTATTCATTCATAATGATATCTTGTATATTTGTTTTGCCTTGTAAAACATGAGAGAGCATAATGCGGTTGTAGTTTGGATGCGGTTCATCTCCAAAAATAGTAATCTCATATGAATCACTATCATGTTTTAAGATTTCTTCCATACAGCGAATGCCAGCCATACCATTTCCGATCATAACTAAACGTTTTTTCATTTTCGTTTCCCCTTTTTATGTGAAATATTGAACAAAGGATTATATTTTTATTATAGAAAATCAAATAAGGGGGAGATGTGATATTTATCACATCTTTATAATGATTCACAAATTGTTAAAATTCGGTTTTATGTGAAGGGGATGTGAATATTTTTCGCGAAACGAAAAAGCAGGCCATAAGTATTTACACTCATGTCCTGCACTTGATTTATGCTTTCGTAATGGCACGCGGAAATAAAATATTATTTTCTAAATGAATATGCTCAAATAAATCAGACTCTAGCGCTTCGAGGCGTTGGTAAACAAGTCGATAAGTACCGCAAGCACCTTCTGGAGGAGTAAAGTCATTTGTCACTTTACGAAGTTCTTTTATAATATTTCCAGCATGATTGTGCTCATTTTCTAGTTCATTTACTACTTTACGTAACTTAGCATAGTTTTCATTAGTTGGATTTTGTTCAAATTCTAAAATTAATGGAAAATCTTCCATTTCTTCTTTAATTAAATGCTGTTCTAATTCCATTCTAAGTTCATGAAATAGCTCATGAATTTGAGCAAAATGAGGCTGACTTGCCCCATGAACACGTAATACTTTTGTCACATATGGACTTAACTGTGGTAATTCTTCATTTAAATAGCGGTGATGCTTATTTATGACATAATCAATCAATTCACGATAAGAAGCATTTTTCCAATCAATTTCCGATTCATTTAATCGTTTCGTATTATGATAAAGCGTATTTAACTCTGTAAGCACTTCAGTAGCTGATAAATTTCTTTCATGAATTGCATCAATAAGTGGCTTATTACCGCCACAACAAAAATCTATTCTATATGATTTAAAAAGATCACTAGCTTTCGGAAATTGTGTAACAATCTCACCAACAATTGAAGTTTCAGTAAATGTATGTTCCATATGAATGCCTCCATAAAATTTTAATGTAATATCTGAATTAAGAATAGCGATAAATTAAAATCTATGTAGTGATTGAAATCACTTATTCTGTGTCGTTTTTGAGAATAATAAGAAGAATGTTATTAAAATAAGGGGGAAAGTAATAAGTGGTAATATTTTACGTTAATAAAAAAGAAGCTTAGTAAAAGCTTCTTTTTTATTACTATTTTTCACATGCAATTCCATCGCCATCACGATCAAGATGAGAGCTATAACCTGGTTGCCCTTTATGTAAAGGAGCTTTCCCAGCTGCTCTAACTGCAGCACAATTTTTGTAGTATGCACTATCAGTATTACCATTAGCTGGTTGTGTTTGAGCTTGCTGTGCTTTTTGTTCTTCTTGTTGTTTACGAGCTTGTTCATCAGCCTGACGTTTTTGTTCTTCTTGTTGTTTACGAGCTTGTTCATCAGCCTGACGTTTTTGTTCTTCTTGTTGTTTACGAGCTTGTTCATCAGCCTGACGTTTTTCATCCTCTTGCTTACGAGCTTGTTCTTCGGCTAGACGCTTCTCATCTTCTTGCTTTTGAGTTTTTTCGTCCGCCTCTTTCTTTTCTAGCTCTTTTTTCTGTTCGCTATCTTTTGGCTCTTCATTATTAGAGGCAACTTTTGTACTAGTTGCTGTCGTTTTTTCAGAAGAAGGAGCTGAAATACCTAATAACACAACAAAAATGACAAATAATACAGCTGTAATAATAAATTGTTTTTTCGCTACACCTGTTTTCTTAATAACAGATAAGATTGCTAGAACAAGGAAGAATATAAATAGAATGAAACTTAAAGTAGAAAAAAACTCGACGACGGGGTGTTCCGATTTTGTTGTACCGGCCGTTATTAATATAATAGAAATCATAAAAAGAATAACGGTAGGACGTCCATATTGTTTTGCTTTTCCATTTTTCTTAAAGAATGAAATGATACATAAGATTAAAAGAATAAAAGCAATAAAAAATAAAGCTGCACCAATATTACTTAAAATCGACATTTTCATACCTCTATTTGTAAGATTCTTCTTATTGATTATATAGGAATTTATTGGATATTACACGTTTTGTATAAATTTAGAAAATTAATATTTTTAATAGACTCATAAACATTTATTTTATATATAAGGAAAAATGGATATATTTCCTATTACTTTTTGAAAGAGATTTCATAAATTATAGTATATCAATTGAAAGGAGGAGATTTGAATGGAATTTCAATTGTTGGTAACTTGTATATTACAAGAAGGTAATGCTTACTTTTTAGTAACGAAGGTAGATGATGTTATTACGTTAAAAGTACCGATTACTGCGGGAGTAGCAGGTTTATTTTTAGCTTTAGGTGTACCAAGATGTTCTTAATTTAAATCTATAGTAGAAGAGGAAGGGACATGCCTTCCTTTCCTACTATTACATAATATAATTATGTAAACTTAAATGTCATATTTGTGATAGCACGTTTGAAATGGACATGCATATACTATAATGTTTCATTGGATGTTAGCGGTGAAAGGTAGTTTTAATAAGTGCATCCAGTGATATTTTTAAGCTATGAAAATAAAAGAGGTGCTATTATATATGAAAAGAAAAACATTGGATATTCCAGTTACATTGCGAAGAGAGTGGTTTTTAATAGAGTTAGCTCATTTAACGAAAAAATATGGAATTGAAATTGCAACTAGTAAAATGGATGCTGCACCGTTTTTAAGAGATCAAGTTACGGAGTCAAAGATAGGGAAAGGGCTACAATACGATAAATATGATGATGAGTATATAATTGAAAATTAAAGGGTAACAACAAAATTAAATTAATTTATAACAAAATATAAAATAAAGCAGATTCTAAATATAGAATCTGCTTTATTATGAAATACTTGTAGTCAACTAGCCTCTTTCTAGTGTTTTTCCTACATATTTCTCTTGCGTTATTCCAAAAGAGTCACGAAGAATGCGAGCATAATCTTTAGATTCTATTGGTCGTTTATTTTTGGTGCCTTTAAAGGTTTCTGTATAATTTTTATTTGTTAATGATATGTGACCATAAGTAGTTAATTTACAAGTGATAGCTCCTTTATTAAAAGGAGATTCTTTATGCTCTACAATCACTTTTTGAATCTTATTCACTTTTTTCTCATCTATTGGATCTACAGTGAAAGCATAGCCTATTTTCCATTCGTTTGAAGGTTCAGATTGTAAGAAACTTGTAGATTCCCCGTTAGCTCCTTTTCTCATTTCTAAAATATGCGTACCTTTTCGAGTATTTCGCTTACGAATTCGATATTCTCCTGTTTGAGAGGAGATGACTTCTCCGTTAAAAGGGACTGGATGTAAAGGGAGATGAGATGCATAACCTGCATCCACAACATAATCTTTATCCTCATGACTTAATATGATAATGACATGACCATCATCGGGTTTCCATTTATTATCGTAAAGGTCATAAACAGTACCGGCTACTTTGTATACTTGAAACCCACAATCAATTAAAAAATAATACAATAGGGAGTTTAATTCATAACAAAGTCCACCTCGTTTTTGAATAAGTAACTTTTCTATTAAGTTATCTTTTGAGATATTTTTAATAGTACCAGCCATAATATCAAGATTTTCATAGGGGAGGATCATTCCCATTTTTAAGAGAATTTCATCTAAATCATCAAGTGTTATTTCTTTTGCAGGAATTTCTAAGCGTTTAAAAAACTCCTTTTGTAATTTGGTCATCATAAAGTATTCTCCTTTCTTTTTACAGAATTTTCTTCTGCTCACCGATAGGTTAGTACTTCTAAAAAGTTAATTCAAGTGTGCGGAAATTATCATAATATATGTTTCTGGAAATATGATTTTCTATTCGGAAATTTCAGTTTAATTTTTAATCGTAGGAAAGTCTTATAATACAAGCTCCTTTAAAATTAGTTTGTATTTAATGAAAAGAAAGTACATATCTTTATTATATTTTTAAATAACTAACTAGTAATAAAATGTTTTTTCACTAAAATTTTTTCAAGATTTGTATGCTTTATATAAACAATAATGATTTAAAAAATATCTGGGTGTAGCGAAGTTAACAATTATTGAGAAACTTTTTTGTCGTATTCTATCAAAAGGAAGAGGTAGAAACAAAGAGAATAACGAGAGTTAAGGAAGAGGGTATACAACTAGTAACCTTCTAAAAATAAAAGATTAGCTATTATTAAGGAAGGGAAAATATAAAATATTATAAAGAACACCTTCTTTCAAAAAAATAGGGGGAGTAATATGCGACTGATGAGAAGATGTGTGGCCTTACTAATTGTATTTTTTATCATGGCTCCAACGATTAGCACAAATGTACAGGCAGAAGTTGTAAAAGAGCTTGGAAAGGGGTTTCCTGATACAGAAGTATTCACACCTGGAGAATGGTTTTTAGGCCAAAAACCTGCTAATTATGATGAGAATAAACCGCCAATTCTCTTTGTACAAGGAAGAAATGGTAATGCTGATAGTTGGTATGGAAAGACAGTATATCATGATATAAATGATATGTATGATTATGCTTTAAAAGCAGGTTATCAAACAGTGTTTATACAATTGTATGATGCTGCAGGGAAAGGTTCGGCTAGTCAGTGGGATAACGGAAAATTGTTAGCACAAAAACTTGAAGAAATATATAATTATTTCGGTAAAAAAGTTAATATTGTAGCGCATAGTAAAGGTGGTATTGATACACAAGCCGCATTAGTTGAATATGGTGCGAATCGATTTGTTGGAAATGTTATTACACTTGCTACACCGCATCACGGCTCAAATTTAGCAGATTTGTCATATAGTTGGTGGGCAGGTTGGCTTGCTTCTATATTAGGTCAAAAAGATGATGGTACGTATTCGTTACAAATAGGTGAAATGGCAAAGTTTCGTTCAATAATAGATAACAACCCAGCAGCTAAATTAAACCGTTACTATACGGCTACTGGAACTAGCTGGGGGCCAACATTTTCTGCATTATCTATGGGCGGGTTATATTTATCATCGTACGGTTCAAATGATGGACTAGTAAATGAATGGAGTGCGAAGCTATCGTACGGTACACATTTATTTACAGATTCCAGATTTGATCATGACAATATAAGAAAAGGATCAGCTGTTTTTGCACGAATTGAACCATATTTACGTACGACAAATGTGGGATTACCAGCTTTAGTAGCATCCAGCACTAGTTCAAATGAAGATCTAGAACAATTAAATACAACTTCAAATCAAAATATTTTAGGAGGCGAATTACCACAAAATCAGTGGATAGAGCAAAGTATTTCTGTTGATAAAAAGGCTGAAGGAATCGTTTCTGTACTAACTGCTTCTTCTGATGTAGAAGTACAAATGGTATCTCCAAAAGGAAAAATCTATGCAAATAAAGATAGCGCTATAACTACTGGTGAAGGCGAATCTTTCTTTAATAGGGCGACAATTAGAACATTTAAGTTTGATAAATTGGAAGTAGGCGAATGGAAAATCAAAATGATGGCGAAGCAGTCGAAAGATGCATATTTAGTTGTAAGCGATTACAAGGATGACGCACCATTTGTTCTTCGAATGCCTACAAAAGTTAAAATAAATAAACCTGAGTATAAACTGAAAAAATCACCTGTAGCACCTGAAATGAAAGGGGATCTTTCCATAACAGTAAGAGTCGTTAATAAAGAAGGTAAGTTAGTCTCTGAATTTAATGAATTACAAAATGTTAATACGAATACATTTACAGGTGCTTTGAAAGATATAAAACAACCGGGAGTATACAACGTTACGATGGATATAAAAGGGATGAATAAAGAAGGAAAACCATATAATCGTACGATTGTTAAGTCGGTTTATGTAGAGAAATAAGGAAGAATAAATAAGTATAATAAAAAGTGCAGAAATCTTGTGTTAGAAAGAATTCTGCACTTTTTTATGTGGGGAGAGATAATAAAAGTTGAAAAAACTGTTATTCAATAAAAAAAGATGCTGAAATAGCATCTGAATGTGAAGAAATAATTTTAACTTAGTTTTGTAACTGTTAATTCAACTGAATTTATACCATTGTCACAAGTTACAATACTTTGACGATTAAAACCACTATTATTTCTAAGTTGAAGAGTTGAATTAGCAGGCACTGTAACAATTGTTTCGCCAACGAGTTGAAGACATTCGTTATTTGATGAAGTATTCATTTGAATAGCGAAGTCACCTTGACTATTAGCAAGTGGATTGTTATTTAAAAATATAGTTATGACTGGGATATGTGGAAATACAGGATTTAAAGTAGTATTAATACTGGAAATGAACGAAACTCTATAATCACCAGCTTGTCTAAAGTGTATAGTAGTAGGATTTAGTAAGGAAACACCTCCTGCTAAAGGTCCAACGTGATTAAATGGAAAAGGATCGCCAAAAGGAACAGTTATAAATTCAGTTTGCCAAAAAGTTCCGTATGCAGGACAGCTTCGTTTATGTGAATGGTCACATGAACATTTTTTATTTGAACTGGAAGAAGATTTGCATGAGCATTTTTTATACGAGTTTGAAGAATGATAGTATGAACCCAAAATATTACCTCCTATTCTTAATAAATTTAAACCACATAGTAGTTTATGAAGATGAATCACAATTGGCGTGTATGCTTGTACTATAAAAGGAAATAGATTTGGAATATAAAGTGGTCAAATGATGAAGTGTAGTATTTGGGTATTACCTGTAACACCTTTTGAAGATGATAAGGTTTATAATTTGATAGAAAAATAAATGGAATTTCTAAATAGATTGAAGTAACGAGGAAACGTTTATCCCGCTATTTTCCGAGCAGTAAGACTCCCATCTCAAAATTCAGCGAAAGCAAAGAAGTTAGGTGGGGGATGAATTAAACCCCCACTCATTAAAATTTCACTTTACTATATTTATTTAGTCTGACAAAACAGAAATATTACCTTTAGCTGTATGGATGTTATCATTTGGTGAAGTTATAATATTTAGCTATATTTATATTAGGTTATTCAGTTTATTTTTTATTTGCGTAGCTGAGCAGGAAAAAGTCAGAAAATATAGAATAATATACATATGAAGCATCGTTTGTTTTTGGTGTGAATAGTAATTAAAGATACGCTAAAATATTTAAAATTGTAACGAAAGAGAGATTAAATAATAGAGGGAGCAACTTACATGGAAAATATATTAAAGGTATCTTCAAAATCAAGCCCAAATTCAGTCGCAGGTGCAATAGCAGGAGTACTAAGAACAAGTGGTAATGTGGAAATTCAAGCGATTGGGGCTGGAGCTATAAATCAAGCGATTAAAGCAATTGCGATTGCAAGAGGGTTCGTCGCTCCAAGTGGTATTGACTTAGCTTTTGTTCCAGCGTTTCAAGAGATTTCTATCAATAATGAAGAAAGAACAGCGATTAAATTAATTGTAGGCCCTAGAAAGAAAAGGTCTTAGTAGAAGAGAGCGTTACTATAAGGGAAAAAGGCCAATAGACTTCCCAGGTTAGATACGCTATTTTATGTAACCGATCCTTGGGTGTGGACACGGCATTATACCGGACTCATGTCTGTTAATTTCTCCTTAAATTTAGCGCGTGTTCTAGATACTTAAAAATGCCAAATCCTTTGTGATATAAGGGATTTGGCATTTTTGATGTTTTTAAAAATAAACAACCTTAAAACTGCTCATTTAGAAGATTTAGTTTTAGTAGCGGCCATTGAACGTTTTTATAATAGTTTACCTGATAAATGGTCTTTCTAATTCTTGCAGCTATAGACTGTTCGTGTTGGTATCTATTCAAGTCAATTTTATTACGCTCCATAACCTTTGTTTTAATTTGATTCAGTGTTCCTGCTCCATCTAGTTCGGTTAATATTGCTATAATTTCATCTAGCCATGAAGTGCTGTTGGACATACATATACCTCCTAATAAAACATGTGTACTTATTTTTATTTTAATCTTTTAAATTTATATATTCATATATTGATTCAATAAAATTAGCAAAATATAAATCTATTGATAATATTATTAAAGCGTTGAATGAGAGCTTTATTCTTTCTGAGGATGAGCAAGAGGAAGATATGTATCAGGCTAATATTGATTCGGATTTTAGTAAAGTAAAGATTGCAGAAGAAGAGAAACCGGAAAATCGAAAAAAAACTAAAATGGAATCTGGTAGGGAAGTATGGCCTCGTGATCCGAAAAAAGCTAAACAAGCTATTAAACAGGCAGAATTTAAATGTGAAATAGATGACACACATGAAACATTTGTATCGGAAGCCAGCCGAAAAAATTATATGGAGGCCCATCATCTAATACCGTTAAGAATGCAACATGATTTTGAAAATAGTTTAGATGTTGTTGGAAATATAGTTAGTATATGTCCGAACTGTCATAGGTTGATTCATTATGGAAGAGACAAAGATAAGAAAAAAGTTTTAGAACTTCTCTTTGAACAAAGAAAAGATTCTTTGAAGAAGTTCGGTATTGAGGTATCTCTCAAAGAGCTATTTGGATACTATGGAATTCTAAAATAAGAATATTCATAGCTATAGTGAAGGTAGAATGTTTCATACTTAAACATAGCTATTATTGTGATGGAAATTTAAATTTCGTCTTTTGAAAGTATCAATAATTTGTATTATTTTTATAGGGTTATATATTTTTCTTTTGCTCTGCTGTATAGCAGAGCTCTTTTTTTTGTCGTACAAAAGCCACCTATATATGTGAAGTGCACCCCAATTGTTAGGCTGTGTCTAACAATTGGGGTGCACTTCAGTCCTGTCGGGCGGCTTCTTTTAATTTATATTCACCAATTCATCAAACTTAAACTTAGTATTCAAACCAAAGGCATCTGTACAATATATAGTTTTCGTCATCGGTTCAATATGTAATACATTTATGTACATGTCTTGCACCATTCCATCACGATAGTATGAGATATGTATTTCTTCTTCCTCGTGAAAAGATTGCATTAACGCTCTTTCTATTCGTTCCATAGTATCTTGTGTTAAAAAAGGTTTAGGTACTTTATATTGTTCCTCAAACATTCTATGTATTTCCTCGTATTGCTTCGGTATTGAAGCAAACGGATTCCATTTCACCATTTTATCAAGACTTTTTTTCGATTATTGTAGCGATATTAATGCCTCTATCGTTGTATACATATCTTCATACATAATTCTCTTTATAATAGATTTCTATATTTTAAAGTTTGTTAAGCAATTATTACATTTTGATAAACCTGGAAAATTAAGACACCTATGTAAGCTGTTTTTAATACACTGGGATTTTATATGCCAACTTAAGTACCTTTACAGTGGTGTTTAAATACAATGGTATGAGTAGTTACCATTGTATTTAAGTGTTCAATAAATATCAGAATAACGAAGGGGTTTGGCTGATGAAGAACAATATTAAAGGATTAATTGAATATGGCGAACGTATTCCACATTTTCATAAAGATTTCCCCATAATTTTATTTTGGAGTCACAGAAGTGGTTGTACTTCTCTGGCGAATTGGTTTTTCTTCCAAATTGGGTTATATGAGGAAGCAATGAAATATGCACCGTTCATTCATTACTATGAATCTGAAATATACAAAAATAAAGTTGATTACTACACAAATTTAGAAATGCAACTCTTGGAACTAAGTAAGGATACCATAAAACTTGTGCGCAACCCTTATAAAAGAGCTGTAAGCTCATTTTTAATACTTTATGACAACCCTTACGCCTCGAAACAATGGGAACAGATTAGAGAGTATTTTTATAATGATAAAAATGAATCGAAAGGAATTTCATTTAAACAATTTTTATATTATGTAAAAGAAATAGGGGCTAAATCCATTCTGTTAGATCAACATTTTTCACAACAATATATTGAGGGAGAAGAAAAGGTCATCAAACAAAATATAAAACTAGAGAATTTTAATACAATAATTCCGCAGCTGGAGAAAGAATATGGATTACTTTCTTCTGATATATCACTCCTTACAAACTCCAATCACCATAGGGCACATCAAATGATTCATAAAGGAAATTATGCAGATGATGATATTACAAATCCACACTTCCCTTCATTACCAACCTATCGAAGTTTTTATGATGAAGAAGCTCTAAACCTTGTTTCAGAAATATTTACTGACGATTTTGAAGCATATGGATATAAGAAGAATGAAATTAATTTTTAACTAATATACCTATCACCCGACTATGTATAGAGTCTCTTTAAAAACTATAACCACTATGAAAAGCCAGCGGTATGGAAGGGGAATTATAATGAGCATTTCTATTATAATGATGGGTTTCATCATAGGGGGATTGGTTGGAGTAACAGGGATAGGCGGGGCCGCATTACTGACTCCATTTCTTCTAACATTAGGCATAAGTCCTTCTGTAGCTGTTGGAACGGATCTAGTATATAATTCTATCACTAAAATGTTTGGAATATCCCAACACTGGAAACAGAAAACCATCAATTTTAAACTAGTAAAATATCTAGCTATTGGGAGTTTACCTAGTGCAATTATCGCAGTAATAATAATTCATTTCTTGCCAATTTTTCATGATAATCGAGAGGGAATTATAAAATATATATTAGGATATGTTTTAATCCTTGCGGCAATTTCTATTTTTATAAAAACATTTTTCTATAATGAATCTACACAAAGTTTTTTTCAAAAACAGACTATGGTCCAAAAAAAGAACCTAACAATTCTTATCGGTGCAATACTCGGTTTTATCGTGGGACTTACTTCCGTTGGATCAGGCTCTTTATTTGCTATTGCAATGATATATTTATATCGACTGAAACCATCCGAATTAGTAGGCACAGATATTACACATGCGTTTTTATTAGTGACGGTTGCAAGCATACTAAATATGAATTTAGGAAACGTAGATTATCTTTTATTAATTCACTTACTCATTGGTTCTATCCCAGGTGTCATACTTGGTAGTAAATTCTCCACTAAGATTCCCGTTAAACCTCTTCAAATATTTTTAGCTATCATTATTGGTGTTAGTGGACTAAAGTTAGTTATCGCTTATTAAAAATATTTCATGTTTTGCTATATAAGAATGGAGGTTCAAAATGGATCATATAGAACTATATAATTTTATATACAAGCAAGGGCGTGTCCCTCATTTTCATAAAGATTTTCCCCTCATCTTGTTTTGGAGCCAAAAAAGCGGATGTACTTCGCTAGCCCACTGGTTTTTTTATCAAATTAATTTATTTAAAGAAGCGATAAAGTACAATCCGTTCATTCACAACTATGAGTATGAAGTATATAAGAACTCTACACATTATTTAGCACAATTAGCTAATGGATTACAAACTAAAGAGAAGAAGACGTACAAACTAGTAAGAAATCCTTATAGAAGGGCAGTAAGTTCTTTTGTTGCTCTGGTTCCACCACCAAATATTGAAAATCCCGTATGGAAACCCATTCGGCAATTTCTGTATGGTGATGAAACTTGCAATAAACCCATTTCCTTTAAACTATTTTTGTATTACTTAAAAGCACACATGACAAAATTAGATCAAGTAGATCCTCACTTTACACAACAATATATACAAGGAGAAGAAGAATTTGTTACAAACTATATCCATCTAGAAAATTTTAACACAGGTATTTCGAAGCTAGAAGAGGTATATAAATTAAAAAAATCACCATTAGATCTATTATCAAAATCTTGGCATTATCAAGGGAGTAAGATGATTTACAAAGGAGTTTATGCAGACGCTGATATTACAACCCCTGTTTTTCCACGATTACCTACTTATGATAGTTTTTATGACGCAGAAACAATTCAGTTGGTTCAAGAGGTATTTTCAAAAGATTTTAATATGTATCATTATGATTTAAATTCTATTTCTTAAAATAAAAATGTTCAAATCCTGCTTTATTAAGGGTGTTATTTTACAACTGATAGGACGATATCACATATTTATAAATTTTCATAAACCTTTCCTAAATCTTTTTTCAGTTGTGTTTTTAAGTGCTCATTTTCACTTTCTAATAGCTTGTTCTTATATTTTAAAAGATTGAGCTTATTCTTTAAAGTTTCTATGATTACATCCTTGGAGGCATCCGATGTCCTTCTTTTTATATTCTTAAAATCATGTATGCCTTCTTGCTGTTGACGTAAGTCTTCAATCGTTTTTCTGATTAAGGGTTCTCTATATAAATATGCTTTTGAAACCTGTGCTTTTTCTGAAACTGAATTAAAATTAATTTTTTGTCCTTCTTTAACCATTAACTGTATTACTTCATTCACTCTATATTGTGTTTCCCTCTTTTTTTTAGAGGCATGATTCAATAACCCCGTTGTATTCGGATGTTTGTTAACCATCAATTTTTCTTTCCTCTCCTATATATTCTCGTTTATGTTTCGGCATACCGAAAATTCCAATTTCATTTTTCAATGAATCCCTAATTTCCTTATACTTATTAAGTTTTGGTTGAATCAATTCAATAGAACGAATACGACCGCTAGTTTGATACTTTATAATATCTTCTTCCATCTTTAATATCTGCGCATTATAGTAATCTAAAAATGTTGTATCTACATGAAAACTCCTACAATTATTTTTAATACAAGGGGTTTCTAACGAATAATCTAAGAATTCACAGCTAACCTTAGGACTCTTTATGCATAATCCATGATCCAAACGAATAGAGTCCATGTTATGGCGAATCCATTCTAGTTCCAAACCGTTTTCTTCTGCCTGCTCAGGGAGACTGGCTTGTATTAATTCTCCAGTTGTGTCAATACGCACTGAGTTTTGAACTTTTTCCCATTCCCTACGAAGAGTGTTATCTGAAATTTTTGCATAAGTTAATGTCATTTCAGGACTAGTATGTGCCATTAACTTTTGTACATGAAGAATATTCATACCATTATTAATTAGATTGACCCCATATCTATGTCGAAAAGCATGGTTCTTAAATAGAAATATTTCTCCATTTTTATCAAGGATTTTATATTTTTCGGCTAGTTGATTTAATGCATAGGTAACCGATTTTTGTGAAAAGGCCATCCCTCTATTTTTTCCAGTAAGAACAGGGAACAAAAATTGATTTAAGTTGTTATGCTTCTTTTCATGATTGTTAATATATTCTTGTTGTATTTTAACGATTTTCACAATTTCTTCTGAAATAGGAACAATATGTTCTTTTACATTTACTTTTCGTTGATCTCCTACCAACCACCAACCATCTTGCTTATATGCTAGACAATTTAATTGTAACTGACATACATCTGAGACTCTAAATCCTGTTGCTTCCATAATGACTATTAATCGTGCAATTTCCGAATCTAAATTATGTAGATTTTCCAACACTTGCTCCCATATAAAATCTGGCACATGTTTAACATGTTCGTGATAGTTTTTCTTTTCTCTTCGAGGAAAGTCTTCGGGAAATATTAATCTGTTAACAGGGGTTTTAGGTGCTTCTTTCCATTCAAAACCTTGCATATATTCAATTATTCTTCTGACATTTGAAAGGCACTCTATTACATGACGATTACTAGGAACACGATTTTTCGTATAACTCTTTCCTCCCATTTCACGATTTCTAACATAAAATAAAAAATCTTCAATGTCCTGTCTTTGTAGATTCTGTAAATCTATCCACTTTGGATACGTTTCTACAATGAAATCAAAAAACAAATACATTTTCTTTAAAATATTTTGGGCGGTCGCAAAGGTAATTTGTTGGTGTATAAGTAATGTTTGATTTACATATTTTTTAACTAATTCCCGAAAGGGAAATTTTATACTGGTGAAATTAAGAAATCTGTCTCTTCGAGACATATTATATGGAATCCCTAGTCTTTTTATATTCCATTTATCTTTTTGATGTTCAGGTCGTTCGTCATAATAATTAGAGAAAAAATCATATAAACTTTTACATACTCCAAGATAAGGTGAAATAAATTCTCCTCCACGATGATGGGGGTATTTTAACGGCTTATTATTTTCAGTTAGATATAATTTGTATTCATCTAATAATGTAGTGTAAGGAATATCAATTATTGATGTGACTTGAGGGAATTTCTCGGCTAAAAATTTTGAAAGAAAGTACATTTTATAAAAATGCTTCTCCATAAAGCTGGATAAAAGCCAAATTTCATTGGTTAAAGAATAAAAAGAATAGTACTTTATCTCCAGTTTAATATATTCATTACTAATTTTATTGAAATCAACAATTTTTTTTGTTTCTTTAATTTTTCCTCTTCTATCTGGCAGGGGAAACTCTTCGATTTTCCATTCATCTAAAGCCCAATACCCTTTAAGGTCGTTCATAACTTTACGTTGTATTTTATTAGAATTAATAGCTACGATATTCATTTTCTCATTCTCCTATGCTGCTGGGCTTCATCCCAGTGCTTTCTTATAGTTTCTTCTGAAGGATGAATATACATATTTAAAGTAGTTTGTACCTGGGCATGTCCTAATAATTTTTGAATGATACCAGCGTCCATGCCTAGATCATAAAGTTGTGTTGCACATGTATGTCTAAGTGTATGAGCGGTAAAGTTTATTTTCGTTTTTTTAGACAATATACGTATAACAGCTTGCAAAGCCCAATATTGCATTGGCTGCCCTTTATTTTTCCCTTTTAAATTAATAAACACATGGTTAGAATCTACATCATTAGTATGGTAATCGATAATATAATCTTGGAATAAATTCATTGTTTCATTTGATACATATACTTTTCTTTTTTCTCCAGCTTGTGTTTTAGATTCTCTAACAGTGATACTACCATCATTGATATTGAAGTCCTCTATCCATAAACTTAATAACTCAGAAGCTCTTAATCCTCCTTCATATAAAATACGAATTATTAACTCATCTCTTATGTTATTACATGCTATATGAATCAATTCCGCCTGCTTAGTAGTAATGGTTTTTATTTTTCTTTTAGGTTCCTTAAGTTTTAAAATATTAATTTTGGTTGTTGGGGTATGTGTTATATGATCTAAAAATTTACGATACTTCCGCCTTGTATTATGGACTTCTTTTGTAACTTTGGATTTTACATTAAATAAGATTTGACCACTACGCCATTGGTAGTCCAAAAATTCGATAACACAATTAGTGATTAAGTTAACGGAAGATTCAGTTCTTTTAGCGTACACTAACTTCTTTGTGTCATTTAAATAGATAGTATTTATATCATCTGTTGATTTTCTTAACCAATGAATAAATTCTGTTAATAAACTTATATCCACTTCTCTGTAATCTTTATTCTTTTCGTTTAGAAAACACCAGAATATTTTCAAATGATAACAGTATGTTTTAAGTGTATTAGGTGCTTTTCCTAAAGAATCCTTATGTTTTATAAATTTCATGATTGGGATAACTGGTTCACCCTTGTTATGTAAAACCATCCAACGTTCTTCCCCAAACGATGTAATAATACTTTGTACTTTAAACATTTTTCCACCTCCAACTGTTCAATCTATCTATACTATAAATACTATCTCTTTTATACTATTATTATAGCTTCTACAAAGAGACAAAAAAAGAGAACTACCTATCGTTGTATACGTTATCTCTACTCATATATTATACTATTGTTAACACCATACCTCTTCCACGTACTACAGGAAAGCTGTTATATCCCATGATGTAATACCTCACTTTTGTTTTTTTAACTCCACTACAAACAAACATGTGTTCTTTTTTAAGGTTTGAAAAGGGACCATTTTGTTAACATGAATATTCAAAAATAATTTTTTCAAGTTAGAATATTCAAAAACTTATTTATGCAAACAAGCATGTCATGATAACATTTAACAAAAGGGGGTAGAAGTAGATGAGTGTTGACATTATTTCTAAAGAAGAAATCACAAAATTATTAAACGAATGGTATCAAGCTATGATTTCACAACGTGTATTACAGTCTCAGAAAATAAAAGAAGATATTGCAAATAAAATCAATAATATTAAGGAAGACCAAACAATATTAGTCTACTACGCTTTATTGAATGCACGATATAAACTGCTAATTCGGGATATGGATAGTACAAAAGATATTCTGGACAAAATCGAGCCTTTATCAGAGTCTACAGAAACATTTTTAGAGTACTATCATCATTTATTTAAAGCAATTTACGCTATTAATAAAGCAAACCATAGTGAAGCAAGAATGCAATTTGAAAAAGCTGAAACGTTTTTAGAATACATGCATGATGAAATTGAAAAAGCAGAATTTAATTATTGGCTTGCAGTCCATTACTATCACGTATTAAAACCGATCCTAGCAGTTCAATTTGCTACAAAGGCGAATGAAGTATTTTCAATTAGTCCAGGGTATGAATTAAAAACTGCAGCATGCTTAAATACTTTAGGAATGGCACACATTCGACTAAATGAATTCGAAAGTGCAGAGGAATATTTACTTTCAGCACTAGGTACCTTCCAAAAATCTAATGATGAACTTCTTATTAAACGAGTTAAGCATAATTTAGGACTTTTATACGCAAGTCAAAACATGCCAGAGTTAGCAATTAAACACTTAGAGGATTCATTAGAAAATAACGCTAAAACTATGTTTCTTTTAGCAAGAGAGCATTTTAAGTTAGGTTATAGTCATATCGCTAATGAATATATTGAGAATGGCTATAAGATTAGCGACTTATGTTATCGTCATCATTTCCGAATTTTAAAAGCAGTACATAACTATGTACCGCAAGAAGAATTAGAAAATGTGGTTATAGAAGGTATTTCGTATTTTGAAAAAGAAGAATTATATGATTGGGTAAAAGAATATGCTTCTCTTTTAGGTGAAAGATTCTATGGTTCAGAAAATCACAGAAAAGCAAGCAAGTATTTGCACATCGCTTTAGATGCAGACAAAAAGAGCATAGAAAGAAGGGCGCTAAAATGAAAAAAGCAATCTTATTAATGATGATGTTATCCGCTGTTTTTACTTTTGGTCTTACTAATGTAAAAGACATACCACAAAACGAAGCAATTGAAGTGTTTATGGATCATGGAGAACATATTTAAAACCTAAGGAAGAGGGCGCTTATAGTGTCCTCTTTTTAATATCTATTATTTATATGATGAGGTTGCAGGTACGTCTTTTGGTTATTGTTTGATAAACGTAAGATGTTTCTAAAAATGTGTATACAAAGGTGTAATTTTGTACTGTATATGTTCACGTACTATATAAAAAAGTATGAAAATCTATAAAAATAATTATTTCAATAAAATTTGTTTTAGATATTAAAAAGTGCCAAAACCCTTGTGGTATAAGGGGTTTGGCACTTTTGTGTTTTTTATATTTTATCAAATAAACAATTCTAAAACTGTTCATTCTTCTCCCAAGATTCAACGATATAATGTGCGATCGTCGGATTGAAGCCTTTACCAACTAAAAACATAATCGCAGCAACTTCTGTTAATGCGTGTTCATGTGATGTATGTTTTGCTTCATTTAAACCGTAATCTACCCATGGTTTTACGAAATCTAGTACGGGTTTCTTGAAAGGTAAAAACTGTGTACCGACAACTTGTTGAATTTGTTGTTGTGTTGGTTCAGTAATTGGTCCAGGTGGTAAGATTTGTGGTTGAGTTGGATCTATTGTTGGTGGTTTAGGTGGTGAGACACGTACGTCGTAGTTTGGTTGATACATTTGTTGTTGGTATTGCGGTTGTTGTGGTTGAGTTGTGTATGGATTTTGTTGATATTGTTGTTCTTGGTTTTGTGGTGCTACATATGGATTTTGTTGATATTGTTGTTCTTGGTTTTGTGGTGCTACATATGGATTTTGTTGATATTGTTGTTCTTGATTTTGTGGTGCTGCATATGGATTTTGTTGATATTGTTGTTCTTGGTTTTGTGGTATTACATATGGATTTTGAGGATATTCATAATTTGGACGTGTTTCATATGGATTTTGTTGAAATTCAGTTTCTTGATTTTGCGTTGTTGCATATGGGTTTTCGTCATATTGTGGTTCTTGCTGTTGTAACTCTTGTTCTTCGTATTGTTCTGTGTATCTCTGTTCTTGTTGTTGAGGATACAATGGTTGCCTTGGATAAGGCGGTTGATTATTATAGAACATGTTTATTCCTCCTTCATGATGATGCCTACCACCTAGTGTATGGGCGGACAAGAAAATATGTGATGAAAAAATGCGGGCGTGTTACAATAAGTAACTGGGTGAAGATAAAATGACAAAACAAGAAAAAATTCAAAAAACAATTACTTTTGTAAAACATATTTTAGAAAAAGATGCGAGTGGGCATGATTGGTATCATATTGAACGTGTACATAAAATGGCGATTTCTTTATCTGAGCAAGAAGGTGGAAATCGTTTTATAATTGAAATGGCAGCATTACTTCACGATGTGGCAGATGAAAAGCTAAATGAAAGTGAAGAAGCAGGAATGAAAAAAGTTTCTGATTGGTTAGAAGAGCTACGTGTTGAAGAAAAGGAAAGTAAACATATTCTTCATATCATCGCCAATATGTCTTATAAAGGTGGCCATGGCGGTAAAGTGGATTCACTTGAAGGGAAGCTTGTTCAAGATGCGGATCGCTTAGACGCCCTTGGAGCAATTGGAATAGCTCGTACCTTTGCATATGGCGGGGCGAAAGGGAGATTAATGTATGACCCAACTATTCCGCCGCGTGAAGAAATGACGAAAGAAGAGTATAGAAAAAATAATGATCCATCTTTAAATCATTTTTATGAAAAACTTTTGAAATTAAAAGATTTAATGAATACGAATGCAGCAAAACAAGAGGCTGAAATTCGTCATCGTTATATGGAACAGTTTATTGAACAATTTATGAAAGAGTGGAATGCACAAATATGAAAATGTTAACTGTGGAGAACTTATCAAAATCATATGGAGAAAAGCCGTTATTTGATGGATTATCATGTAGTATTACAGAAGGACAACGTGTCGGAATTATCGGTGTAAACGGAACTGGTAAATCGACATTATTAAAAATAATTGCAGGATTAGAAACTCCTGATACAGGTGATATGACGTATTCACGTGGGTATACAATTAGTTATTTATCACAGCAACCAGAGTTTGATGAAAAACTAACAGTATTAGAGCAAGTGTTCCATGGTGATACACCTTTAATTCGTCTTCTTCGTGATTATGAAAAAGCACTATTAAATATTGAAAAAGATCCAAGTAATGAAAAAGTACAGGAACAATTATTTGCAGTGCAGCAACGTATGGATGCAATGAGTGCATGGGAAGCAAATGCAAGTGCGAAATCTCTTTTAACGAAATTAGGAATTACAGATTTCACTGCAATTGTTGGGAATTTATCTGGTGGACAGAAAAAACGTATCGCAATGGCACAATGTTTTATTGAAACACCTGATTTATTAATTTTAGACGAGCCTACGAACCATCTTGACCATGAGACAGTTGAATGGTTAGAAGAATATTTAGCAAGATATACAGGTGCGGTATTACTTGTAACCCATGATCGTTATTTCTTAGATCGTGTGACGAACCGTATTTTTGAATTAGATAATGGTAAATTATATAGCTACGAAGGAAACTATAGTACATTTTTAGAAGCGAAAGCACTTCGTGAAGAGCAAGAATTGGCACAAGAATCGAAACGCCAAAATTTATATCGTCGTGAACTTGCTTGGATTCGTCGTGGTGCAAAAGCCCGTTCTACGAAACAAAAGGCGCGTATTCAGCGTTTTGATGAGCTAAAGGAACTAGAAGGACCAGCTGCAAAACAGTCAGTTGATATTGCACTTAGCGGTAGCCGTCTTGGGAAAAAAGTACTTGAGTTAAAAGATGTAACGAAAAAATTTGGTGATAAAACGGTATTAAACAACTTTAATCATATTGTGAAACCAGGCGATCGCATCGGAATTATTGGAGCGAATGGAAGCGGGAAATCTTCGCTATTAAATATGCTTGCAGGTAAGTTATCTCCTGATATTGGTGAAATTGAAGTTGGGCAAACTGTAAAAGTTGCTTATTATACGCAAGAAAATGAAGAGATGAATTTAAATCAGCGTATGATTGAATACATTAAAGAGATTGCAGAAGTTATTCATACGACAGATGGAAAAGTAATTGGTGCATCTCAAATGTTAGAACGTTTCTTATTCCCGACGCATTCACATGGTACACCGCTTGGTAAACTATCTGGTGGTGAAAGAAGACGTTTATATTTATTACGTATTTTAATGGGAGAACCAAACGTACTTTTACTTGATGAACCTACGAATGATCTAGATACACAAACATTAACAGTACTAGAAGATTATTTAGAAGATTTCCCAGGTGTCGTTTTAACTGTATCGCATGACCGTTACTTCTTAGATAAAGTAGTAGATGAACTGTTCATCTTTACTGGCGGAGGCGAAGTGCGTGAATTCCTAGGTAGTTATACAGATTATTTAGAAATGGAAAAAACGAGAGAACTTATGGAGAAAGCGGAAGTTCAAAAAGAGAAAAAAGTAGTAGAAGAAGCTCCAAAACAACAACGTAAACGTAAACTTTCATATAATGAGCAGCGTGAATGGGAAACGATTGAAGATACAATTGCCGAACTTGAAGAAAAAATTGAGTCAATTGGAGAAGAACTTGCGAAAGTTGGATCTGACTTCACAAAGGCACAAGAATTATCTGAAGCACAGCAGAAAACAGAAGAAGAGCTAGAAAAACAGATGGAAAGATGGAGTGAACTATCAGACATCGTTGAAGGATTAAAATAAAAACAAGCTGCATATATTGAAAAGTAAAGAGAAAAACTTTACACTATTGGTAGAACCTATTTTAGGAGGGAAAAAATGAGAACATCTAATCCAATGTTGAAAAAAGAGGCATTCCGTAAAGAGGGAGCAAGCGCTTCTGCGATGACGATTGGCGGAACAGTAGGCAAAACGTTCATTATGCTTATCTTGCTACTTGCAACGTCTGTCTATTCATACATACAGATGATGCAGGGGACGATGAAGATGCCAGTATTAATTGGTGCTTTAATCGTTGCGGCAATCATCGCATTCGCGTCTATGTTCTTCCCGCGCATTTCACCTTTTGGTGCACCAATCTATGCAGCGGTAGAAGGGGTTGTGTTAGGAAGTATTTCAGCAGTTTATACAATGAAATTTGGCGATTCTATCGTTTTAAATGCTGTATTACTAACAATCTCAATTCTATTTGCAATGTTAGTGTTATATGCAACACGCGTAGTAAAAGTAACGGATAAATTCCGTACAGGCGTTATGGCAGCAACACTTGGAATTATGGTTATGTATTTAGTCGTATTCCTACTAAATATGTTTGGTGTAACTGTTCCATACATTCACCAAGGTGGTACAATCGGTATTATTATTAGTGCAGTTGTTATTGTAGTTGCTGCATTAAACTTATTACTAGATTTCGATTTAATCGAAAATGGTGTACGTAGTCAAGCTCCGAAATATATGGAGTGGTATACTGCGATGGGACTAATGCTTACATTAGTATGGTTATACTTAGAAATTCTTCGTTTCGTTTCTTACTTTACGAAAAATGACTAATAAAAAAATCCTGCATGAAAAATGCAGGATTTTTTTATTTTCAAAGATATATTGAATGTATGGTATAATATGGATGATAGCAACTTGAAGTGAAGGAGATGGAATATGATGAAAGAGAAGAAGGGGATTATGAAAAAATTATTTTCTAAAAGTTTTTTCATAGAACTAGATGAAGCTTTAACGTATCCATCATCAAAAGTTATTACTTCAGCGATTGAAGGATATGCAACTGAATGCAATGAAAGACTAAAATTTGAGAGTAAAGTTAAACCGATTACTTTCTACTTAGAAAATGTAATGTACCGTGCTGAAATAAAGATGGCTCGCGGAGGATATTACATATCTTGTACTGAAGTGTAATAAATTTTGAAACTATACATGTTTGAACTATGTATGGTTTCTTTTTTTGTTTTGTAAGGTCCAAAATAATACTTTCTACTTACGGATATATCATTTTGTGCTTTTTACCATTCAAACATTTCTCCTTACAATGAAGAAAAACATGTGAGGTGGTATAACTTATGATGAATCTTCTCTGTACATAATAGTGCTGAATTTTAAAAAAATGTACAGTATGGGGTACTAACACATCACTATCAAGCTAAGATTATACAATATCAAGTATAGTAGAGATTATTTCTTTTTTCTAAAAGCCAGGCTTAGAAAATTTAAAGGTTTGCATGCGAAATAAACCCTATCGGGTTTCATTTTTTGAATTAGGCCGCTTGATCTTCAGAAATGGTAGAATTGTAAACGACACCTAATATATCAAAGACTGTTTTCTTCTCATATCTGTGAGATTTTCGCCCATTTTGCTGTAGGAGGTTGAACAGGCGAATGAGAATCTTTGATAATTCTTGGGTGTCTTTCTGTATGGCTTGATAAATAAGAAAAAAATAATCTCTAATCATATATATGGCCTTATATTCACTCAGCTCTCGTTTCTTTTTCATAAGAAGTAGTTGACGCATTTGAAACATAGTAGAAGAACAGAGGAGAATGGCGATCAGTTGCCCATACAAATGGCATTCTAATCTTTCTCGTTTTATTTTTTTACAATGGTGAATATGAAAGAATGATTTCCATGTTTTAAATAAAATCTCGATTTGCCAACGTAAAGAGTACCAATCATGTACTTGTCCCATCGGGACAGTATCTGTAGAGGTGTTTGTCATATATACATTGATACCACTGAGACGTTTACTACGAGGGGAATACTTTATTCCTTTCTTTTTCTCTCTTACAGCTTGATCTTGCAATCGTTTTTGTTGTTGTTCATCTGTAAGTCGATGAACAATCACACGAGTTGGTACTTTATCAGTCATTCCTACATAAGCATCGGATATTTCATAGGTTTGTCCTGGTTGGAGAGAGTTCATTAATACCTCCATATCTATCTGTATATACTCTGTACCTTTCTTGATTCTTCCATCTTGAAAATAATCAGGTGTGAGATTTTTTTGATAAATACGTGTATTGGATTTAATACGAGAGATATAGTAAGCCTTTTTATCTTGTATATGTTGAAGATCTTTCAAATGAAAATACCCTAAATCACGGATACATAAATCATTTGGTGTTACAGTTGGAACACACAGAGAACCATAGGTTCGATCATGTTGTTTCCCTGGACCTGTATGGATATGTAGGAATTGTCCGCTTAATAGGTCATATTCAAGTTGAATTTTCATCCCAGCAGTATGGCTACATCCTCCAGCCCCAGGATAAATGGTTGAAAATATATCTGGAAGCTGAAATGCAGTGGAATCTAAAATGCGAATACGCTTGAAAACAGAGGTGTATGGAGAAGAAAGTGGCATAGATGAAGTTAATTTTTTATTTAGAAGGTTAGTCAATATATGTTGTAAAAACTGAACTGCTGATGTATTAAACCGTTGATTCAGTCCTTCTGGACTGATGAGTACTTCTGTGGATGATTCTAAACAGCTAGATAACTGAGCTAAAGAGGTTGTAGCGATATTTTGACTCATCCATATACATAAAGCGACTAAATCTTTTGCTTGGTATTTACTAGTTCGTTGTACAAAACCAACATCTCTAGCAAGATCCCGTAAGGTATTTGGAGATAAAAAACTTTGAATCTCTTGAGCAAATAGTTGTAATTCATCAGACACAGAAACAGACATAAAAAACGCCATCCTTTCCTATAATTCTACAGAAAGGATAACGCCTTTTTTACTTTATGGATAGTCCAAAACCTTAATTTTATAGCGATGTAGCGGTACCAAATATCCGTTTAATAATTATTTATGCTAACTTTATATATCTGTATAATCAAACGTTATTATTCATTTTTAATTGCTCTAAAAGATAATCACAGACATTCACAAAAATACATTGTTTTTTTAAACTTAATAATAAGTATTTCAATTCAAATTCTTGATAAAAAATCTTAGTGATATATAGTTTAAACTCATCTAAATTAGGCTTTTCTGGGCTATATAGCATATCTAAAGGAAGTTTAAATTTAGAAAACAAATGATCGTTTTGTGCAAAAATCGAAACTTCTTCTCTAGTTAATCGATCATGAAATGCAATTGAAATGTTTCTTAAGGCATTTACTTGTTCTTCTTCAAATTCATGATCTATAACAAATCTATAAAATGGGAATTCATCTGACTGAATCATACTTTGCATAAGTCTAAATTGATATCTTAATAAAGTCACTTCTTTGATTAAATCCATATTTCCCCTCCTTTATTTCCCTAAATTAACCAGTTTATCATAACAATTTATAACTTGAAATACAAATACTTATGATATATCACCCATACAATTTTTATTAACATAACCTATCATTATCAATAGTTAACGATGCTAAAAATTTCGTTATGGGGTAATTAAAACTATTAGCTTGATAGGGATGGGGTACTAACACATGCCCATCAACTTAAGGATAGAAACTCTACGGTTTTCCATTAATTGAAATGAACAAACTTTTAAACAGTATAATCCTCTTAAAAATGAGCATACGAAATAAACCCTAACGGGTTTCATTTTTTTCTTATGCAGCTTTCTTTTGTTTTCTCAATCCATTATACTCATAGACAACACCCATAATATCAAAGATAGTTTTCTTCTCATATCGATGGGATTTCCGGCCATTTTTCTTTAGTAGGGTAAACAGGCGGATTAAAACCTTTGTTATTATACGGGTGTTTCTCTGTATCGCTTGATATAACAGGGATAGATGATCTTGAATCATCCCAATTGCTTTATATTCGCTTAGTTCTCTTTTGTGCTTTTGCAACAGAAGTTGGCGCATCTTAAACATCGTGGAAGAACATATAAAAATGGCAATGAGTTTTCCATACACATGGCATTCTAATCGCTCTTGTTTGATAGTTTGCCAATGATGAATTTGAAATAGAGATTTCCACGTTTTAAATATGATTTCGATCTGCCAGCGGAGGGAGTAAAAATCATGGATTTGTTCCATCGGAACCACTTCCCAAGGCGTATTCGTAACATATATGTTGATACCCGTTAATCGTTTACTCTTTTCTGAAAATGTAATCCCCTTTTTACTTTCGGTATAGCTTTGTTTTTTTCTACGTTCCAGTATTTGTTCCTCTGTTAATCGGTAGATAATTACTCTTGTAAATAATCTTTGATTCTTGCCAATATACGACTCTTTTATTTCATACGTTTGTCCTGGTTTTAACGTGTGCATAATGTTCTCTAAATCAACTTGGATATACTGTGACTGTTTTTTGATTGTCCCATTTCGAAAGTATTCTGGAAATGGATTTTTCGTATAGACGGTATGGTTTAACTTAAGTCTTGATATATAGCACACGCCACGTTGATCCATTTGATCTAAGTCTTCCAATGAAAAATATCCTAAATCACGAATACACAGATCACCCGGCCGTAAGGTATCTAAGCAATCTGTTCCAAATGTTTTATCATTATTTTTTCCAGGACCTACCTGGAAGTTTAAAAACTGTCCGCTGTGTAAGTCATATTCTAATTGAATCTTGATACCTGCAGTTTGTGCACAACCACCTGACCCAGGATATACATGTGCTAAATGTTTCGGTACTTGGAAAATCGTCGCATCTAAAATACGGATTCGTTGAAAATACGTGAGTGCTGCACTTGAAATGGCTGATGTTTTACAAAGTTTACTTTTCCATAATGCAGAAAAAATATATTTCAAAAATTCAACCGCTTTTTTATCAAAGCGTTTATTGAGTCCTTCTGGACTCATAAGAGTGCCTGTGGCGGCGTGTAATTGACTGCATAGTCGAACGAGAGAATCACTCGCTGTACGTTGACTGACCCAGATACATATGGTAGCTAATTCATTTCCTGAAAACTTTCGTTTTCTTTTTACAAAACCTAATTCTTTAGCGAGTTCTTCCAAAAGAGAAGGGGTTAAATGACGATACAGCTCTTCAGAAAATAGTTGTAATTCATCTTGAATTGAAAGATTCATAAAAAATGTCATCCTTTCTAGCTAGCTTTTTAGAAAGAATAACGTTTTTTGACACTTGGGGGTAGTGCAAATTCTTAAGTTGATGGGCATGGGGTACTAACATCAATAACAACACAATTCAAAATAAAAAAGAAGCTACACACTTTTTTAAAAGTGTGTAGCTTCTTTTTTATTTTGAGTATAGAATTAAGGTGGTCAAAAGTAAGAATATTTTAAAAAATAAAAAATGATGGATGTTAAGGAGGGAGAATAGTTTGAGAACATTAGATCAGAAATTCCATTGGATACCAAGAGGCGTGATTATACAAAAGAGGGTGGGGAAGGAGATTCAATGTGAAGAAGTAGTTCTGATATGCCTAAAAAATACTGTGAAAGATTTAATTATTCCACACCCTATTACAGATTTTATTAGAAAAACTTATAGGAATAGAGGAGTAAGTTATCACACTCAACTTAAAGCTGCTAGGGTCATATGCAAATTTCTTAATTTTATCTATAGTAACATTGAAGATGAGGTTGCAGGATATAAAGCATTGCAAAATAAAGGGTTAGAAGGATTAAAGTTAATACATGGTGGAGATTTTATTACACATTTGACATACGAAGGTGTTAGTTTTAATCACTCTAATTATTGTGAAAATGTTCTTACAAAATTATATATATATTTAAAGGAAAACGAATTAATAGACGAAGATTTTCAAGTGAATTACAAAAAAGATTATTTAAGAATAGGACAGCCTTTGTCTTTATTTAGTAAGTCGTTTTTTGACATTGAGCGACCAAATAGAAATCAGAGAAATGAGAAACAAAAATTAAAAGATTTTGGTCCTAATCGTTATAGACTTGTTTATGAGTTTATTGAAGAAGCAGAAGCCAGTGATATAGCGTTAGGAGTATGTTTTCAATTTTTAGCAGGATTACGGGTAGGAGAAGTTGTTAATTTGATGTAAATGTCAAGATAAACATGTACATTTTCGCTTGTTTAAGCATGTACAAAATCAATCATTTTCTTTGCTAAAATGATCTTTAATTCGATAGGATTGTCCTACAATACTGACCACCGTGGCATGATGTAAGACACGATCTAGTATGGCATTGGCGAGTTTAGGGTCCTGGAATACTTCGTCCCAAGACTTGAAGTTGATATTGGTCGTTAGGATGGTACTACGCTTTTCATAACGCATATCGATTAATTGAAAGAATAATTTTGCATCCTCCGGATCAATAGGCAAGTACCCAATTTCATCAATAATAAGTAATTTGTATTTTGTATAGTGCTTTAAACGAGATTCTAGGCGATTCTCAATCTTGGCACGTTTTAAATTTTGAAGTAAATCATGACATTTAATAAAATAAGTACTTGTTCGCTTTTTAGCTGCTGCTATACCAATAGACGTGGCCAAATGGGTCTTACCAACACCACTAGGTCCTAAAAATACTATGTTTTCTTGTTGCTCTAAGAAACGTAGAGAAATAAAATCTAAGATTTGTTGTTTATTAATACTCGGCTGGAATTCGAAATCAAACTCATCAACCTCCTTTCTATGAGGAAATGCGCCCATTTTCACCATAGAATGAATCATATTTTGTTCTCGTACATCAATCTCATAGTTTGTCAGTTTAACAAGTGTCTCTACGAAGGATAATTCATTATTAATGCTAAAATCGACTACGTCACCTAAATGTTGTGCCATTTGTTTTAATTTTAAATACTCTAGGTTTGTTGTTAATTGTTGATAGCTATTCTTCATTTCTATATACCTCACCAATTACTGATAAATTTTGTTTCGCCAAATTGTCAATGTTCGGATATTTAGGTAGTGACTTAGCCAATGCTTTTTTATAATGTTCTTCTTTATAATTGAGCTTAGATTGGCTGATTTTATGTTGTACAATTAACTTCATGTTATGATAAACATATATTTGATTATCATATACTTGTAAACCGACGGTTTTACCTTGATATTCAGCTGGAACTGAGTATTGATTCGATTTGTAAGATATCATGCCTGATGTATTAACTTTTACAAGTTTATGCTTAATCATATAGGAATCTCTTATCGCGCTCTTCGGGAGTGGTTGTAGGAGATTCTTTTCCTGTTTTAGGGCAAACACTGGAATCTTACCAGTCCCTTGATGAAATGTTTGATTAATTCTTGCACATAATTTTTGCACAAATTCATGTAATTCTTCAAAAGTGAATCTTCCTTGATAAGCATGAATTTCGTCTAGAAGTTTCATTGGCGCTTCTACTTTCCCTTTGGTATTTGGTCGCCCTGCGATACAAGGTTGTACCTTAAATCCAAAATCTTGAGCGAATTGGGCAAACTTATTGTTAATCGTTCCTGTAAAGTGTTCTGTTCGAGCTTCATCCATTACCGTCTTCATATTATCCGTGACAATTACCTTCGGTACACCACCAAACATTTCAAATGCCTCTGTCATAAATGACATTAAAACACTTTGTGATTTTGAAATATTCAAATGAAAAACTTTAAATCTCGAGTAGGACAATAAAAGTACAGCTACATTCACATATACGATTTCGCCACTTTTGGTTTCAAATCGTATGCTTTCTTTCCAATCTAATTGAGCTTGTTCTCCTGGAGGTGTCTCATAACGGACACCCACTGAATGACCTGATAAAATACGCTTCCCCTCATCAAAATATGTTCTAAATTCAGGCTTTCTATTAATATAAGCACGAAATGCAGACTGTGAACATTTTAAACCGTGATTGTCTGTTAGATACTGCCATAACACTCGTTTGTAGTAGAAGATTTGTTTAGAATCACTAGATAAAAGAGCTGCAATCACTTCATAATATGTATCGATTTTCGATGTTTTATTTTTTGTCCCTTTTGGTGTAAAACCATTCAAATACTTATCTATGGTACGCCGATCCACATTCAATTCTCTGGCTAATTGACTTTTATTTATCTTCATTTTTAAGTTCCCCATTAGTTTTTTAAAATTTGGTAAGTCTGAAAGACTTTTAACCTCAAATTCTGTTTGAATATCTAGCTTAATATACATACTAACCACCTCAGAGTCAGTATGGAGAATCCAATTGAAAATGTACATATTTATTCAAGCGTTAATGTACATATTTAAGTTAGCATTTATAATTTGACAAGAGAATCTATCTACGAAAAAGGATTTAGGGGAAATGATGGGATGTGGTTAGTAATAGAAGATAATCAAGAACATTTATTCAAGCACTTATCATCTAGGTATGATGTGCAAGTCAAGAGACCTAGAGAAGTATTTGTTTTAGATGATGAGAAACTATGGCAGGCTTATCACATTCATATAGAACGATTAGAAAAGCTGAAAAAACAATTTAAAAGTAATGAAAGTAAGGCGTTATTTATTTCTAAAAGTACGGGACTAGCTTTAAGTGGTACTGGATATGCTAAGCGATTTTTAAGAATCAAGGAACGTTTTTTGGAAAAACTGAGAATAAATCGCCGTTACGAGGATTTGGAATTTTTAACAGGTCTTCCTTGGTCCACGCATATAGGTAGAGGTGTTTTTACCAATTTTCTTATTGATTTAGGTCTGAGTATTGAGGAGATTGCTAATCTAAGGGGGGATAGAACGTTAACTGCAACATTGGAATATATCGAGAAGAGAACTTCTTATAGTAAGGTACAAGAACACGTAAATGTTCTTTCTAGTGTATATGGTGAGGGTATGGATGATATTGGTTTTTATGAGGACTCTTTTAATAAGAGACAGGTATATGATCGGTATATTAGTAATTGGGGGGGATTAAATAGTGGTTCAAGAATATATTGAGTTGAATCATTTGAAATACAAGCTAACAGAAAACAGTCTAAGGTTTCTTGTAGAAAAAAATATTATTAGAGTTGAATATAAGAATGAAAAGGTTTTTATTCATAGAGAAGATTTAAACAAACATATGCAATGGGAAAGAAAATTTAGCAAAGAATATTTTACTACAAAGCAATTTTGGGCGTACGTAGGACTAAAAAACCTTGACAACAGATCTTTATTAAATGCATATTATAAAAACCTTGTTTCTCTTTCTAAAGAAGGTCAAATATACTTAAGAACACTGAAATACCCATTATTCACCTTGAATAATCAAGAGGAATATAGGTATGCGAAACGCTATGTGAGAAAGCGTGAAGTAATTGATGTTTTGGAAAAATATGTGACGATAAATGAATTTATGAAGATGGCAGGTATTGGGTATACTCAAGCGATATTTGTAATCAATAGTTTTAATATAAGAAAGATACAATTTATAAGAAAAAGGGAGTTCACATTTTGCAATAAGAAGGATATTAGAAATTTTTTGAAGTATAGAAGTAAAACATTAGGAGAGAAAATAAGATTAAATATATCGAACAAGGATTTAATAATATTGAATGATGTTCTTAAATTATTGGATTTAAACGTGTATACCTATAAAAAACTTCTAGAAGAAGGATTGTTAAAAATCAGTCAGAAAATAGGGAGACATGTTTTTTTTAGAAAAGAAGAAATTTTTTCATTAAAAAAGGAAAAAGAGGAAATGGATAAGGAGCTAAGGTTAAAGTACTATACTAGACAGGAAATTTTGAATGAATTTAATATAAACGTGGATGTTATTCGGATAAGTATACAGACAATGGAGATACCTTTATTAATGAGGGGAATTCCTAGATATTTTAATGGTAGATATTTATATTTAAAAGAGGACATTATTAAAGAATATGAGCGACGGAATAAAAATTTAAACCTTTATCTTGATAGGGGGTCTATATATGATAATTTTATGTACAGATTAAATGCGGAAGATGTGGAATTTTCTGGTTTTTGTAAAGAAACAGAGAGATTGTGGTTTAAATTTATAAGGCTTAAATCAGAATCTTACTCAGGGTCGAATTTTGTTTCGAAAAATGCAAGGTTGTTAGAGTATCTTTCTGTTACGAGGGTCTTAACTGAGAGGATTATTGATAAGGAGTTATTTATGTACTCCTCTAAAGAGCTTAATTTGATGTTTTTTAATAATAATACCAAAGAAAAAGTGAAAAAAATACTTTATATATTTTTAAGGGAAATTGATCAAATGGAGGGATATGCTTTACAAAAGAAAATGTTTACAATTAGTAACATAAATAGTCCGTATAAGAGAAGGAGTAAGAAGAAGAAAGCGCCGCAAATTTATACGGTAGAAGAATTTATGGAGTTTTTTAAATATATTTCTAATCTAGATATTCATAAAGAAAAAGCTGTAAGTAGCGTAAAAGAAGTGTTATTAAAGTCTTTACAAAATAATTCAAGAAATGCCTTTTATAATCGCTATGAATCAGTTTGGTTGTATACATTGGTACATTTAAATAATGCTTGGAGACATTGGGACTGTATGCAAATTCCTAGAATAAATTTTGAGGGAACAGGTATTGTTGACAGTATAGAGTGGATTCAGAATCATGAGTTAAGTATTGAAGATGCCAAGAAAATAATAAGGAAGATTCAAATTAAGAATTTAAAGCATTCTAAAACTGGTGCAAATCGTTATTTTTATTGTTCGGAGCAATTAATCCTTCCTATTGCATATGCAGCAGTTTTATGTGAAATAAGAGCAAGAATTCTTAATCCTTTAAGTGATTCGTTAATTGATTTTCAATCTAAAAATCGGCAGCTCACTAGTTATCCTTATAAGGCTTTTTTTGATACATTTCCAGATGAAAACCTTAAATTTTCATCATTAAAAATGAATAGAACTTTTATAACACTTGCCTATAATTTAATTAAAAGTCAAAAAGGTCCTGCGCATGAATTAGAACTTTTAAAATTCCTTCGTAATCATAAGTCGATTGAAACCACAAATATATACATTCATATAAATCAACAAGATATAAATTTTCTGAGTACTCAAATTTTTACTAGAGATTATTTTGGATTTATAGCAGATGGATTTGCTAACATTTTGTTTGGATCCACACAAAATATTGATGAAAGAACCCATCAAATTAACATTATTTATGATAAGTTTGGAAAAGATTTAAAATTAGAAGGGATAGCAGATGCTTTATTATATCTTACAAAGCAAGAACGCGCTGTGGAAAGCCTTATTAAAGACCTTGATGGAGAGGAAATTCGTCGTATTATTAATGAACTTGACATGGGAATGTTGCATTCTAAAACAAGACATGTACAGTGTTTATTGTCATCAGACAATTGTTTGTATACAGAACGAGAGAATTGTATAAGTTGTCCTTTTGCTATTTATAATTTTTATGCGTTATCCGGGATTACTGAACGCATTCTCAAACATATCAGCTTTTTCATTAGAGATACTGAAAAGAATGGATACAAAGGAGATTTTGAAAGAAATGCAATTCTTTTTTTAAAGGATTTAAAGTTGTTTAAAGAAGCTGAAATAAAGTTTGGATCCGTTATATATGAGTTTTTTTATATGAGTAAAAAGGAATTTGAGTCTCTCTTAATACAATTACCTTCTATTACACGATATATTCCACAAAGAGGTGAGGTGAGAAAACATGAGTGAAATAATTGAGATTGAAGAATTAAGTGATGAAGCATTTGAATTAGAACTTAGCATGGAACTTTCTATCGAAAACTTAGAAACTATAGAAAAAAATAAGTTTACAGAAATTAATTTTTACGAAAATGTATGGAAATTATATGATGAAGAAAGAGATAATATGTTTTATCTTCGTTTCAGTAGATTAATAGAAGAATTGAGTGGATGTTCTGTATCAGAAGTAGAAAAATTAACAATAGTAATGAAATGTTGGGCAGCTAATTTATTAGTTAAGTATCAATTCAGTACTGTAAGTGCTATTTTCAAGTATGTACTAGATGAAGTGATAAAAACAAATATATTTAGAATAGCATTATTAGAAGATTTTACTCAAAGAATATTGTCCAAAGGAGAAACAGTAAGAGCTACTATAGCTTCAGCTATTTTTAACTTTTATAATTACTATGATAATTTTGAAGGAAAAGAAGGGTATCTGAATTTTTTGTCAACTATTCCGTCTGTTAAGCCAAGAACAAGAGTTATTCCTACTGTTAAGGATTTCCTTAAATTTGCATGGGTTTTAAATGATTTTTTTATAAAAACAAATAGTGATAGTCAGAGATATATATATTATTATCCAATACGTATTTGGTGGCATTTGACATCAGTAATTCCAATAAGAATTGGAGAGTTTCTTCTTTTAAAGAGGAATTGTATATATATAAAAGATGATAGATACTATCTCAAATTACCTAGAATAAAAAATAGGGGGCAAGGTGGAAAAAAAGTAATTGATGAATTGGAAATTTCGAAAAAGATTTATTCCATGGTTAAAGAATATGTAGAAATGACAGAGGAATTCGGCTATTCTGAAACTCTCTTATCTTATAGAGCACATAAGGGGATATTAAATGAACCGATATTACGTAGAAATCCTGATATATTCAGATGTAATATTTTCAGGGATCTTCTTCATGAGTTTTATGATAAGGTAATTACTGCACCACCATATAATTTTACAGTTAGAAGCATTGGAGAAGACTCGGAAAAAGAAATAAGGCAGGGCAGAATTAATGGGGTAAACTTTGATTTTGAACGCCGAGTAAGACCTAATGATACTAGACATCTTGCATTTTTATCCTTAATGATACAAGGGTTCCATCCTATTGAGATAGCTCGCTTAGGGGGACACGATACAATATACTCACAACGTCACTATCAACAACATGAGTTTTTTCTTACAGATTCAGGGATATCTAAACTTATTAAAATGTTTAGTCTTACAGGTCAACCGTTAAAAAATTCAGTTTTTTTTAATGGGAGTTCACGCAAGGCAGGGCATATTGGAAAATTATTTAGAGAAAGATTTATATTTTCACCAGCAAAAACTTCGAAACAGGAGTGGGACAAGCTTGAGATTGGCTATTGTACAGCACTAATAAAGGATTGTAAAACACAGTGTTTCCGGTGCTTCGAATATTGGAGAATTGAGTATGATGAATTTTTAGAAAAAAGGGAATTTATCGAAAGATGGATGAAAGAGAGTCAAGAGGAAGTGCTCACCTTATATAAAACATTGCTTAATCTACATCTGAAATTAGTTAGCGATACTTATAATAAAATAAATCCCAATCTAACAAGGGAATTAGCAATAAATTCAAAACAATTGAGGGATTTATTACAGAATATCGATAAATTTTATAAAACTTATGAAGGTTGGTTGTAACATGGGAAAGGTAGGAAGAAAGAAAAAAGAATATCCAGAGGATGAAATAAGAAAAATTATATTGAGTTTTGTAAAACAGAAAGGAATTAAATCTGAAGTTCCCAAGATTGCTTTAAGTAAATATGCGAAAATCCTTTATATGGAAGGGGGGCTTCCTTGGCTAAATGAAGAGATATCTGATAATTATTGGGTTCGATCAGAAAGAAGGGGATTTCAATTAATTGAGGAATATAATACTGTTGTTCATAAAACATTAGCGCAAAATAATCAGATTCAAGTAAATTTACCAAGGATAGAGGATATTGTACAACAGAATGTTAAGGATTCAAAACAACTATTGAAACAACTTCTTCCTTACCAAAGAGAATTAAAGATAAGTCAACAGAACTATAGTGTATTACAGAAAGAATTAAGTGAGTTAAAGGACAAATTAATTAAAAAAAATGCACTTATTGCAATTCTTGAAAAGAAAATAAAGTTACAACAAGAAACAATTTATCAGATGTTTATAAATGGTTCTGTTACAAATCCAAAGCTTAGAAATTTAATGAAAGTGGGAGAAGAAGCTGATTCTGTAGTTAAGGAAGCTCTACAGAACATATTCAATTTGAAAGCAGATGAATTTTTGGATTTGAACAGCTCTGTTGTTAATACTAAATCGGAAAAGATTGTGGAGATTAATAAACGCCAACTTAAAGAATCACTTTTAGATGATTTCCGTAGCCTGTAAATAGTATTTAAAGTGCTTACATTTTATCGAGTAAACTAAATAAGGAATTCATATCTCTTTTTGATTAATAAACGTGTCACTTTTTTAATAAAGCAGTTAATTTGAATATACATTTTGTATATTTTAGGAAGATATTTAAACAAAGGTAAGAAAAATAAATTTGAATAAATAGCATAAGGTAATGATTGACGGTACTTATATATAATACATTTTGTACCATCTTTTTTTTCAATAAATGGACATGAAAGAGGATGTTTTCTAAAATAAAGATAAGGAAACAAATTTTTCCTAAAATCGTGGTTATACTCAATAAAAATATATTAGAAAGATTTCAAGAATTTTCAATTTAGTAAACTAATTATAAAGTGGAGGACAAGATGAATTTTATTGATATTTTAAAAGATGGAAAAGATAATGGAAACGATAATGAAAAATTAGCTGTTCTATATGAAAAGCTGAAACCAGATATAGTTAATCATTTGAAAAATATTACTAGTACATTGCCTGATTTTGATATTCATGATGGTTCACATTCAGAAAAAATCTTGCAAAATATGCTTGTTTTAATAGATGCTCAAAATAAAGCAAACCAGTTTACTGGATATGAATTCTTTTTGTTAGGATTATCGGCATATATGCATGATACTGGTATGGCAATGCCTGAATGGGAAGTGAAATTATTTAAAATGATTGAAGGGAGTCATGAATTTCCTTTATATGATGAAGACTTGGATATGAATTTGAATAGTGATTTAAAGAAACCTTTTTCTATCATTGAAGCTAAAGATTTTATTTTAGAGAATACTCAAACTATTTACGGTGATTTTGCAAAAATAAAAAATTATATATTTATTGAGAATAACGAAGAAGATTTTATATCGAACTTGGCTAAAAAGGTGCGCAATTATCAGGTTTTTAGGTCTGGGTACAAAAGTTCACTTAGAGAAATAAGAGATCTCAAAGAATATAAAAGAGAGAGCCTCAACTTAAGATATGAATTTATTCGAATTAACCATCATATTTTTTCGGAAAAGAATTGCAAGAATCTAACTTCGAAATTTCAAGATTCTTTAGGAGGAACATGGGGCGGGAAGCTCGCAGAGGATTTAGCAAAAATTTGCTTAGGGCATGGATTAGATTATTCAGAAGTCAATAATTATGAAGTGAAAAGCAGATACGTAAATGGAAATTATGCTAATATCAAATTCTTAACAGTAATGTTGAGATTGGCGGATGTAATACATTTTAGCTATGAGAGGGCGCCTAAGTCTCTTCAGGCATCTAAAATGATTGATAATCAAATTAGTTTATTACATTGGAAGGTTAAGCAAGAAGGGGTAGATTATTGGTTAACGGATTTTAATGCAAAAGGTCAAAGAGAGATATCATTTTCCGGTTATTTTGAAAATCCAAAACTCTATTATTTTCTTCAAGATTATTTAAATTGGATAGATAAAGAGATTGCGAATTACTATCTATTCTTAGGTAGTATGTCGTCAGATATTAATCAGAAAGCCGATAGTCAAATTTATGACTTGCAACTTGCGCATAATGTAAATAGAAGCGGGATTGATTATAATTCAGAAAAATTTCAGCCTGTCCCTAATATGAAATTTACATTGGATCAAGTTAAAATAATCGAGTTGTTAATGGGGGTGGGTCTATATAAGGACCAATACTTATGTTTAAGAGAACTATATCAAAATGCATTAGATGCATGCCGCTGTGCATTGGCAAATAAGGATATTACTGAAGGTAGAATCGAATTTGGAATTAATGAAGGTAGAGATGGACGTAAGTACTTATATTGCATGGATAACGGTATTGGAATGACAAAAGACATTATTGAGAGGTACTTTTTAAAAATAGGAAATTCTTTTTACAAGTCAAATGAATTTCAACAAAAACAGGCTTTATGGAATACTGATTTTAAGCCTACTTCTCAATTTGGAATCGGTATTTTATCTTGCTTTATGTTAGGAAATGAGATTGAGGTTTGTACAAAATCATCATATTCTAAACAGGATGAGTATATAAGTTTTATGATAAACGGTCCCCATGAATTATTCTATTATAGATATATGGAAGATGCGGATAGAGAAGTTATAGGAAGTAATGGAACGTTAATAAAAATTTATCTTCAAGATGATCTTGTATTAAATAACAAGTATATTGAAAATATTGAAGAAACTATGTTTCTGGCTCAGTTAGACAAAGAGAAATATAGAAAGGATATTTCTGATAATCTTTATTATAAGATATATGAGATGGTAGCTAGTCCTAACAAGTTAATTCCTATATATATTAAATTTGATAATAATGCAACTGAAAAATTAATGGGAAATAATCATCCTGTTGATTTAAGAAAAATAGATTTTGAAAAGGTAAGTAAAGCTATTTACGATGGCAGATATAATAAAGGTTATCTTGAAAAATTGGTTAAACTTCAACAAATATACGAAAATGTTAATTTTATTAATGTAGAAGTGGAGTCAAAGTATATAAAATTTGAAATTCCGCTGGCGTTGCCTTCGCAAAATATCCAAGAAAATATATCTGATTTGTTAAATGTTTATCCTGTTTTAAGTAGAAGTACAGGTATAATGGTTGATGGAATAGTAGTTAGTGATACCAAAATAATAGAGAATATAAGTAATTATCGTTATAGTAGGGAATATAATAATTCGAGTTCGATTTATATAGACTTTTTTGGGGATAAACGTCCTTTATTATCTGTAGACAGAAATGCAATTACCACAATTTCAGATGAGTTAGTGAAGGATATTCAAAGCCTTGAAGGAAGAGTTGCAAAAGATTTGTTAGATAAAATTGATGAATATTTTGATACTCATAAAATGGAAAATACTCAAAAGGATAATATTTTAAATTATGCTTTTTCTAAATTGTCCACGTTTATTCTTGACTTTGTTGATTATTCCATTTTATCGGAAAATGAAAACAATAATTTTATGTTACCTAATTTGTCTGAATATCTGGGGGAACCAACGCAACTCTTTGATTTTGTAAATTCTAACACATTAAAAATTAGAAACAATATTAGTTTTAAGAGATTAAGTTCTAAAGAAAGAATTCTTTATTTAAGTAAACTAATGTCAGCTGATCATATTGAGGTAACACATGAATCAATTATTATTGAAAGTAAAAGTTTTAAGTTATGTAATACATTTGATGTGCATGATTTATTGCGACACGATTCAATTCCGATAATGATTTATGTTGACAAATGGCCACAAGAATATGAAGACTATGATATAGTTAGTAGCCTCTGGCCTCTAGTAAAACAAGATTTATTTGAAATTACGAGAGAAAGAGTCGAAGGAAAAGAGCTAAATCAAAGAACTAAATGGATAGGTAGTGCAGGAAATGGATTTTCTGGTTTAGGTGCTCAAGAGGCGACTCAAGTTCATTCCACTTTAGGACTGTTTAATTCAGTTAGAAAACCACCATTTGGTACTAAAGAGGTAAACCGGATACTAAATTTTGAAACATCTAGATCTAAATTTTGGCTCTTTGAAATAAATGACTATGGAAGATTAGTTAGGGAAGAACAAAAGGATTATTTCATTCATGCATATGTAAATCCAGATGAGTTAACTATGGAAGAGGAAGAAAAACTAGAAGAAATTAAGAGCGAGCACCCTGAATATTATGAGGGGGTAAAAGATGGGTGGAGTATACTTTTAATGGGGAATTCAGGTGAATTTATTTTAAGTCCTGGAAAAGTTTCTAAAGATAATATGTTGGCGCAAATTAAAGAAAGGTTTTTTGAAGAGAATTCAAAAATAAATTACTACTTTCCAAATGGAAATAAAATAATAAAGAAAATTAGGAAGTGATTTAAAAAGCATTCATTTTGATTAATCTTTTTTCGAAATGAATGCTTTTTATCTATTGTGAAATGCTGGTTTGAGAGGTGTTTTTGATCAAACTTTATTTCAAATATACAATTAATTTCCTGATTTTGATATAATTCAATAGGATGTATACAGAATTTAAAAGATAAAAAGGCTATATAAATAATATAAAATCTTTTTTATTCGGAGCTTACTATGACGGGACTTATCGGTGTTTGCATAGGAGCTTATGCTGGTTATTATACGTATAAAAGAAGGGCTGATGAAAAATAGCAACAAGAAAATGCGCCAGCTTTTAACTTAAATAATGAAGGTCAAGAGTACAGATCTATGAATCTAAGAAGCTATAATCATTATTTAGACCCAGATGAAATATGTGTTTTTCAGCAAGAAGATGTTGCTTGGTATGGATACACTTATAACCATAGTGATTAAATGTATTTACAGACATCTATGGATGCTGGAAATGTTAGGTTAAGCTCAATTAGTGAAGGAGAAGTTTAAATTGGAAACATATTTAAAATCTATTGAATTTGCGGTTTCAGAACTCATAAATATTATTACGAAAGACAAAAACAATATTGAACTTTTGGAAAAGAAAATAAAAGAGAAGGAAAAAGAAGCACAATTAACATGGGGAGAAATTGCAGGATTAACAGAGGATTACGAGATATATGAAGCTAAAGATAAGTCTACATCGGCATCCATTGAAAAAGAAAAAATGCTAGGTAGACTAGCAAAACTTAAGTTAGAATTTAAGGCTAAAGAGAATTCAATCAATGTTCTTTCTGGTGCTTTGCTACACATTGCTAAACAAGCTATATCTACTGTTCATGGTAATCCTTATGACATATCTTTTCAAAGGGATAAAAATAAAAGGGGCACGATTATAATGCATAATGATAATTACATCATGTGGAATAATCCAGCTCGAGGAGTGGAAGAATTACGTATACTTGATTTAATTGTGGCTGCTAGAAATCAATATGAACATTATGAATCGGGTCTTGATGATATTATACGTGGAGTAGGCACAGAATTAACTAACAGACAAAAGCATAATATTAATGTCTTTAAACAATTAAAAATAATGGAACCTGCAAAGTATGATTGTATATTAGTAACGGAGATTCAAAATGGGGAGAAAAACCCAAAAAATTTTGCCGGCATAATCGTAAGTGAATTATTACAGTGGAAGAGCTTCAAAATATTTAAAGAACATTTATTAAGTATAAATAATTAATGAGATATAATTTTCGTTTGGTCAGTGTTTAAAACTATTTGTTGGTTTGTTGTGTTTTAGTGTGAGATATTGAACAGTACTGTTATAAAAACGGAAACATTTTAGTGAAATTAAAATGGCTAATATGTATTCTAATGTGTAGATTAGTAGGTTGTTTGAATTGGACACGGCCAAAATTGAAGAAGAATTGAAAGAATATGAAACTAAGATTAGTTTAAAACTTGTTCAAATTAGGGAGTATCTTTTGAAAAAGGCGATACTATTGATAAGTATCAGTCCCTTGATATTTTCATACATAGATAAAGAAATTGTTATTTAGACAAACGGATGAGTTAGGAAATAATATCAGTACACTAGTGCACCTCTTAATATAGTGCTGGTGTTTCTATAGACAGTAACTCTAAAAACTTTGCAGCACCGATATATATCAGAGAATGAAGAATCCTTAACAAGGGGGATTTTTTGCATATCGATAGAGTTGTTTAGAGAGATTTATGTTCGGCGTGAAGAGTCTGTATATACAAATGTTTACGAATCACGAATTCCTTTTAGAATATAATAGTTGTTTAATATATGGATTTAAAATAAAATTTAACCATTTGAAAAAAATTTGACTGCTTATAAAAAAATACACCGTTGCCCCCTTTTTGATATGGATATATATGTTAAAATGATGGAGGTATTAAAGTTTTGGCATTCTAAATTAAGCAGGCTGCTATCTAAAAATAACATTTAATAAAAAGTTTTATACTAAAATCGAGTTTATTATGAAATGAATTACTCCAAACAAATTAAAGCATATTTACGAAGAGGATGGAAAAATATGGCCGAAAATCATAATGGAATTATCTTAGACAGACATTTTTCAAATGCCTTGATTAAAAACGCTTATAAAAATGGATATGTAGAATTTGAAGAAAATGGTGAATTAGACAGAGATTTAATAAATAAGTTTAAAAGTAATAGAGAGTATGGATTGTTAGAAAAGAAGTGTTTAGAGTTAATACTATTATTTGATAAAGTATATTTGAATGATCCATGTGAATTTGCTGTACTAGAAAAATTAAAATTCGAGGGGATTGTTAGGCAATCTAGGTATTTGAACGATGTGGAAAATACTGTGGATTATAACGACATTCAGTTAGGAGAAAACATAAAACCTTTATTAATAAATCATTTAGTTAAACACTTTCAAAAAAGACAGCCACATTTAAAGGAGCAAAGGGGATTAGCCAAAAAATATGTAGATGGACTATTTGATTTTATCAATTTATGGAGGATAGGGCTTCATGAAGAAGCTGTTAATTACACACATTTACCATTAGAAAGACTTTTGGATACAGGTAATCCTGTTGATTATATATATAGCCTATTAAAAAGAGAAGAAAGCTATCCTGGTTTTGTGGTTGACATGCTTGATATGGAGTTTGAATTATCATCAATAATCTCTCTTATGAAAATGTCTGAAGAATTTAAGGTACCATTTATTTCAAAAAGAGTATCATGTACATCGAACGAAACAGAAGGTGATAATATGCATGAAGTATATAAACTATGTTTAGTTCAAATGAAGGATGAAATACAATATATTCCTAGAATAGAATCAATTGATGATTTGTTAAGGTTAAGAGAAAAAAAGGAGATTAAAAGGTTTAGAGAGGTATTAATTGAATGGAAAAATTTAATGAACAATGGAGATATTAAGTTAGCAGAAAAAATCAGATCAGATATATTGAAAGCAAATAAGGAGATCTCTAAGTTGGATAAGTGGGAAAAAGTAGATAATTGGTTTTACTATTTAGCTGTTCCTACCATGTTTATACCTATAATTTCAAACGTGGTAACTGTGGGGGGGGCCTATTCACGTTATCATATTGAAAGTAAACAAAAAAAATACGGTTGGATAGGAATTGGGGTATAGTAAGGCAAACGATTAAAATTTCTAATTCACATTCAAAACAACGAAAAATTAATTGGAATTTTTTTTCGTTAAAGGGTGCTATTAGTTAAGATCAAATGTAAAAATGATTAATAATCATGCGAATTCAAATAATTAATTATACAAATGGTAGCATGATGTTATACTGCTATTCTTTATTCATATGTAGTATTTAATAATCGTTGCATTGTTTATAAGAATCACTAAAAAATTCTAACATGATATAATGAATATATAAAGATTATTAAAATTTCTTAGAAAACAGGTGAGGGAATGGTTAAAAAACAGCATTATGTACCAAGGTTTTATCTTAAGTATTTTGCAAATGAAGATAAGGTAGATTATTATGATAAAGTTTTGGAAAAAAACTTATCTAATATGCATGTTGATAATGTTGCACAACAAAAATATTTTTATGATTTTTCTGAGGAGTTTTTGGAAAGTCAACAGAAAGTTGCTAACGGATCTGTTGATTCTCGTTTTTTTGACAAGCAATTTTTAGAAGAGCATTTTTCTGTATTAGAGTCTCAATTTGCTAGATGCTTTAGGGAAATTAATGAAAAATTAAACGATCAAACAAATTTGTTAAATTGTAGTCTAAGAGAAATATTAGATGAAGAGGATAGGATAGATTTAGTATTCTTCATAGCTTTACAAAGCATTAGAGTTCCTGCTTTCAGAGAATTAAGTGAAAACTTTAGCGATATGCTTGCGGAAAATATACCTGATTTTGCTGAAGTTAAGATGGATGATAATGAAAAACTATTGATGCACTTAGCCTCTGGGATTTTAAATAGGGTAGGATATTATCTTCTAAGTGATAGATTTGATTGGTTTCTTGGAGTTGTAGAGGAATTTGAGGAAATGGAATCCAAAGTTGTGGTGATGGATGAATTGGTTATTTCAGATAATCCAGTGGTAAATATTAAACACGCCAGCGGAAAAACAATGCAATCGTTCAATGAATTTTGTTTGCCAATTTCACCTAAACATCTATTGATTCTTAGAGAGAAAAACTTCCCGTATGAAAATCCTGATAATTCTATTTTTAAACTTAGTAGGAATGACTTAAGATTCTATAATGAATATCAGATGCGTTTTTCAACAAGAAAAGTAATTTATTGTAATAAGACAAATGCTAAGAAAGTAAAAAGTTTTTTTAAAACTCTTCCAAGAGAACTTTCACATAATAGTGGCTCTATTGGTGTGAATGAATATGAAAAATAATGTGAGTAGTGTGGCCTTAAAATAAGTTTTGACAGTTTGCCTCTTTCAATTAAAGAATTCTAAGTGTGTTTTGATTTAACTTTTTTATAAAAGGGGAGTCCATCCAAAAAGAAACGAATTCATTTTGATTAAACTTTTTCAAAACGAATTCGTCTTTTTGTCGTTAAGTATGGGTGGCAACCGCTTTAAAGGTACATAAAAATATAATTTAAAAAGGTGTGAGTGAAAAAATTGCTTAAGTTTACATTTATTCTAAAACCTATAATAAGTAAAATAATAGGGTTGCTGACTACTTCTTTCATCGAAAAATGGAAGATTAAATACAAACTAAAAAAGATAAAATCATTTCAAAAGCAATTTGAAAACACATTTGTTGATTCAAATACATTTCAAAAGTTTTTGAATGAAGAAAAGAATGGGCTTTTGATATTTAATTATGTATTTGGAGCTACATATAGAACGGTTACTAAAGATGCTTTTGTAGAGCAATTATCCCAAATAGCAATGAATGAAATAAATAATTATAGAAAATCTGTGAAGCTAGAAGAGATAGAAACTCATCCGATTGTAACACAATATCTTAATGAGTTGATTGTATATCTTGAAGGATATAGGGACAAAAGTTTTAAAGTAAATGAAATGAGTATTTTGGCAAATGTTCAAAATAGTATTGTTGAAAGTAATAACAGTCTAAAAGAATACTTTGAAAAAAATTTATATGAAATTCAACAAAGGGCTTACCTAGAAAAATATACGGATGAGTATTTAGAACAAATACTTGATCGAAATATATTAGATTTAGGTAAAAGGTATAATTCAGAAGCGAATGTAGAAACGGATCTAAATGTTGTATTTGATTCATTAGTAAGTGACAAGCTAATTTTTGAAAAGTTCACTGTGTTAATTAATAAGTTTCAAGATAGTATTATGAATTTAAATGTGGTTTTAGATACGTATAAGGAAGATATAGAATTTAAGAATCTTTCTTTTATTGAAGAGATTTTAAACTATTTAAAGAATATTAATTATAATGATAAAGGGTTTTATTTAGAAAATAATTTGAAGAGCTTTAAAGAAGAAATCAATAGCTTTATGGAAGAAGTTGAGGAATTAAGATATAAGATTAATGAAGAAACTAAAAAAAACATTAGAAATGAAGTCATTAATTTAATCAATCAAATAACCAAACATGAAAGAGCAATGAATGATTATATGTATTTGATAAAACCTCAATTAATTAACAATCCGTATCTATTGATTTATGGAGATGCAGGAATTGGGAAATCACATTTATTGGCAGACAATGCTAAAAGATTGCAAGAAGTTGGGCATAGTGTTTTCTTATTTTTAGGTCAACATTTAAATACACATGATCATCCTTATAAACAACTATTTGATTTGATTGATTACAAAGGTTCTAAAGAGTCCTTTTTTAAAGAATTTAATGACAGAGCACAGAAGAAAAATAAACAAACTGTAATTATAATAGATGCTTTAAATGAAGGAGAAGGTAAACATTTTTGGAAAAGCTATTTGATGAATTTTTTAAATTTTATTAAAGAATTTGAAAATATTGCTGTCGTGTTATCAGTTAGGAGTAATTATCTGAGAAGCATATTACCTGAAAATATTGAAGAAGATTTTCCGTTGTATAAATTAGAGCATAAGGGATTTAATAATCTAAGTTTGGAAGCGTTGGACCCATTTTTTAATTTTTATAAGATAAATCCGGTAATATTCCCTTCTTTAGAAAACGAGTGTTATAATCCCCTATTCTTACAAATTTATTGTGAAGCAATTCAAGAAGAGTATGTTGGATTCCGAGGTTGGAGTATAGTTCAAGTATTAGAAAAATATATTAATAAGGTTAATGGTAGGCTATCACTTGATAAAAGATTTTCATATGTAAATTCACTAAATTTAGTAGATAAAATTTTGAAAGAAATCGCCTCGGAATTTATTGAGAGTGAGAGGTATGACATTGAATTAGAGCGGCTTTATGAAGTAATAGAGAATGTAGCAAAGCCATATACTATTGGGTATCGAGAAATACTTTTAGGTTTAGCAGAAGAAAACATTTTATCAATTAATGAAAGGAGTTATGGTGAAAGCCTAGTTTATTTTACTTATGAGAGATTTGCAGATATATATATATCCCTAGTTTTATTAGAAAGATATCAACAAGACAAAAACTTATTTGAAAATATATTGTCATCTGATAACTCATTTTATTATGGAGTTTATGAGAGTCTATCAATAATTATTCCAGAAAAATTAAAAGTAGAATGGCTAGATTTAATTGACTTTGAGCGTATAACTTTTAATATAGCAGAAGCGTTCGTTCGAGGGATTTCATGGAGAGACGTACAAAATATAAATGACAAAACCTTTGAATGGGTAAATCTATGTTTAAGACAAAAAGATATAGATTTACAAAGCTTAGTATACGAAAGGTTGTTAAAACAGTCTTATATTATAGAATCACCGTTAAACGCAGAATTTTTACATGAGAATCTTTACAAGATGTCTATGCCTACAAGAGATGGAAGTTGGACAATATCTATAAATGGTAATTCAGAAGTACCTACGCGACTTGCAGAGATTCTTTTAAAACAAAATTTAAGTTTTCAACATTTCGAGTATGGAAATTTTGAATTGTTATCTACAACTTTTATTTGGTTGTTTACATGTACTGACAAAAAACTGCGAGATATTTCTACTACTGCATTAATAAGAATATATATGAAAGAACCTTCAATTATTTTAAAGGATCTTAAAAGGTTTTTTGATGTAAATGATCCATATGTTCTGGAAAGGTTATTGATCAGCTTATATGGAGCGATTTTAAGAATAAATAAAGTACCGCAATTAGTTGAAATAGTTGACGTTATTTATACTAATATCTTTTTACAAGATGAAGTTTATCCGAACGTATTAATTAGAGATTATGCAAGAAGCATTATTTTATTTGCTGTAAATAAAGGAGTTATTAACCTTGAAAAATACGAAAAAATAAATCCTCCATATTCGAGTAGCTGGTATAAAAAAACATATTCATTACAAGAAATAGATATCAAGTTAAAAGAAATGCAACAAATATCAGGAAAAGGGTATTGTGGATTTGATTCAATAATTAAATCTATGACAACGGAATATGGAAGAGGTATTGGGGCTTATGGAGATTTTGGAAGATATGTTTTTGGACGTGAAGTGTATAACTGGAAGGATCAATTTGATGATCAAGATTTAAGTAATATCGCTATAATGAGAATTATTGAATATGGATATGACGAAAAGGTGCATGGTAATTATGATAAAAATCTAAGATACTATAATAGGCACGAAAATCTAGTAGAACGTATCGGTAAAAAGTACCAGTGGATTGCGTTATATGAAATACTAGCGAAATTAAAAGATAACTATCCTGTTAATAAGGAAATAAATGAACCATGGGAGTCGTCTTTAAGGAATATTGATCCCAGTTTATTAGATCACCCACCAGAAAAAAATACGCGTAATTTAATAAAATCTTATTTACCGTATAAGCCAAATAAAATTTGGGCCCAAAATAGAGAGGAGTTTAAATGTCTCGGTAATTTCATATTTATTGAGTATAAGGGACATAGATATATATCTTTAGCACAATTGATTAATCAAGAAAGGGATAACGGAAAAAACTTCATTGATAGGGATGAGTTTTTTATAAAGACAAAGGCAGTTTTCTTGCCGCTTAAAGATAAAGAAAATTACATCGCTTTAAAGTCTATGAATAAAGAAGATATAAGTGTTTCCTGGAAAAATACGTATGATATATTTGCATTTGAACATTATTGGCACCCAGCTTTTTCGAATATGTATTATGAAAATGAATTTGAAAATATAAAGTGTGAAGATTCAGTTTGGGAATATTCCTGGGAGGCAAATATAAATTCTGTTTCTGGAGAAAAAACTTCATGCAGTTATCTTTTACCAAATGTTGATTTAGTGAAGTTTTTTGAACTAGTTCAAGTTTCTGAGGGGGTATGGAAAGACAAGACTGAAAATATGGTTGTCTTTGATGCACAGTATTTAGGGTATGAAAGAAACTTGTTATTTAGAGCAGATTATTTAGAAGAGTATTTAGAATTAAATAAACTAGCAATTGTATGGGATTTCTATATGGAAAAGATATCTGAACGTAGTCGGAAAGAAGAATGGTTCGTGGGCTGGATAAATGAAAAAACTGAAATAAAGTATAAAGTATTAGACGAATATAAAGATGAAAAAATGAAAGATTTGTTTTAATTAATTTAACTATTCTTTCATAGTTCTTACTACGTTTATTTAGGTAGAATAGGAGTTATTTTAATAATTCGTCCTTCTGAAATCAAACTATTTTATTATTCTTTAAATGTTATAGGCAAACAAAAGAAAACACTTAAAGTATTTTCTTTTGTTTCTTTTTATATTTTTGGATTTGATAATTTTTCTTCTAGTTCTTTAATTAACTGTGACGGATTAACTTTTAAGGCTCTAGCTAATGCAAATAAAGTGTTTATTGTTGGTTTTCTTTTTCCTCTTTCTAAAAGACTGATATAAGTTCTGTCTAATCCAGAGTTAAACGCTAATTCTTCTTGGCTCATTTTTGAATTAAGACGATACTCCTGCAAGACATTACCAAAAGTTTGTTCAATACTCAAGAAACCACTCTCCCAATATTTATAAGATAATTTTGGAAGAGGTATTTCTTTAACTCTACAGACTATAGTCTGCAAAAAAGAATAAAACTATATTTTACTAATAAAAGAATTATAGGATAGATGTCAGTATTAAATTAGTTAGTATGAAAATGAATAAATGTTTTTAGTCATGATTCAGAGTAAAGATATAAATTAAGATAGTGTCATAAGTACATTTTTTAATCTTTAAACATGTAGACTATAGTCACGGCGAGTCGTGTAGTCTATAATATTAGAATGGATTCTAATATTATAGAAGGATGATAAATTAAGTATGAATAGCACCATAAATAAAATAAAGTTACCTGCAACATTAAAAGATTATTTTTTAACAAGCAATAGAATGGAATCTTTATTAAGTGAAGAAATTCTATTGGATATTGAGGAAATTTATATTCTTTATAAATCGCTGTATGCATTTGATGAATCGGATTTTAGTTTAAATGTGATTAAATCAATTAATATGTGTAGAGACAGAACTGGATTTTATTTTTACTTAAAGAAAGTATTGGATAGGGAGTTGGAAAAGAAGTCTAAGGGTAATATGAATAGCATTGTAATATCACAAAATTTAATTGAAGAACAATTTAAGACGGTTACTAAAGATTATATTAATTCAATTAACCAAATGTACTGTGAAGAAACCCTTATAGATTTGAAACATGTATATAAAAATATAGGGAATTTAGAGATGTTAAATAACCTTTTAGAAGATGAATATTTAAAGGATTTACTGTTCTCGGGGTATGAAATGTTAAGGGGCTATGAAGAGAAAATAAAGTAATATATGGACTGTTTGTTATAAGGGGTCACCATACATGCCCATCAAGCTGAGGGTGAGTTTTTCATGAAATTCCGTTCTTGTTGCCTACATGCTTGATAATTTGTTTATTTGTTTTTAAAAATACACATACCAAATAAGCCTTGATATGATGTCTTTTTAAAGATTATGCAGTTTTCTGCTTTAGATTGGATACAGTACACTGATAAACGACACCTAAAATATAGAAGACTGTCTTTTTCTCGAATCTATGGGATTTTTTTCGTTTTTCTGTAGAGGTCAAACAGATGAAGGGAATTTTTGATATTTCTTGGGTGTCTTTCTGTATAGCTCCATATACTAAGTACAGATGATCTTGAATCATATAAATTGCTTTATATTCACTTAATTCTTTTGGTTTTTTCTGTAGTAACAGCTGTCGCATTTTGAACATAGTGGAAGAACAAAGAAAAATAGCGATTAACTGTCCATAAAGATGACATTCTAGACGCTCTTGCTTAATATTGTGACAATGATTGATACCCAAAAGAGATTTCCATGTTTTAAATACAATCTCTATTTGCCAACGTATTGAGTAGATAGCATGAACCTGTTCCATCGGAACAATTTCCCATGGGATATTTATTGGTAATATAAACGTTAATTAAGTCCTTGTGGACTCTTAAATGTAGCTGTATTTGCATTTGCATAAAATTGGCTACATAATCGAGTAAGAGAATTGCTTGCTACCTGTTGATTAATCCAGATACATAAAGCAGCCAAATCTCGTGCGCCATACTTACTTTTCCGTTTTACAAAACTTGTTTCCTGTGCGAGTTGTTAAAGAATATGTGGATATAGATATCGCTGTAGCTCCTCAGCAAATAAATGAAACTCATCCTGAATCGAAAGATTCATACAAAAACGCCATCCTTTCTGTAAATTTCTACAAAAAGAATAGCGTTTTTTTTGTTTTATGGATACAATTGTATTTAAAAATTAAAGGCTTAATGAATAGTCCTGATAATTAAAACCTAATTCATCATTAAGTTCACACTGAATTTGTTTAAAGCTTATAACCATATTTTTATAATTATGATTAATGCAGATTCTAGTAATGACTTCTACGCTTCGTATTGGGGAATTGATGTAAATGAAAAAGTGACATCAAATACATGAAGAGGTATAGATAGAATAGTTTCGAGGTACTATAGTTTGTTAGATTGTAGTCTGTATAGTAAATATAGACTTTAATAATAAAGTAGCATATACATAAAGGAATTATTAAGGAGTGAAAGTATGAGAACACATATCGAAATAATGGTAAATATTGTAAATGAATCATATTCAAATGCTCTAGGTATTTCTAGTACTCATCATACAGAACATGACGTTAAAAGTTTTTTGAAAGAGATTGGATCAACAATAGAATTGTTTCTTAAAGAAGCAGTATACAAAAGTAGAAGAAATAGGGAAAATTTCTTTGAGTTAATTGATGGGTTAGAGGAGTTAGGTGTTTCTTCTAAGTCTATACATACACTTCACCAACTTCGGACATCCTATAATAAAGCAAAGCATAACCCAGGAACTCACATAACAATTATGGAGGCTATAAGGATATTAACCGACGTAAGGCTGGTCTTATCTGAAATTAAGGATTTAGATATAGGTGTAGTTAATGAGCGTAAACATGAAGAATATGAAAGGGTTGTTTGGATTACTGGATGGGATCATTTTACAACTAGTGACACTGAAATTTCTATAATAGTACCATACGAACATGATGGTACTATGGCGTACATCCCCACTTTAGACTTTTTCAATATTCACTGGGAGGGATGGGATAAGATAATTGAGAGATTCTCTAGTACAAATAAACTTTTTATGGGGCAAACATATTTCCCATCTAGTACCTATGAATATATTTCAGGAATGGAAGATTTTATTGAGGCCGGAGTATATACCGGAGATTACAGAGATTTATTAATAGAAATATCCAAACATGTAGACCCGATAAAGGAAGGGGCTTTATTGCCTGATTTACAAAGGAAAAATAATATTTCTGCTATGTTTTATGCTGTCATATATGCATCTTGTGATGCTATTTGTGAAGGGAAATGGTCTAGAAGTCTTGAGGAGATGGAGAAATCTGTGTATCGTATTTTAGAATATAGGTATGCAGCACCATTAGATTCTCCTTATTTATTAAAAATAGTACCTGAAGTAGTAAAGGGGTTAAAAAATTTAAAAGCAAGTCCTGCGAGTTTTATCAAAGGGCCAAAATTTCTACCTAAAGAAAAATATAAATTATTAGAAAAACAGGCTTATATAAATCTAAAAGAAATGAAAATTTTAGTTACAAATGAAGGAGAACTAATTGTTGGAATGTAAGCAATTAAGGTGAATTTAAGAAAATTTTAGATTTTGAATTACAAGAAACTAGTATACTGTAAAGAATTATATAAATAAAGAATAGAATGATTTTCTCCAGTCTAGAGCATTTTGTACCTATTTATAAAAACATATAACACCATCTATGTATATGGATGGTGTTATATGTTTTATCCTTATAATAATATAGATTAATTACCTTTTATGTTTAAAAAGTAATTAATTTAGACAGGTTTATATATTTCTAATCTATTTCTACATAAAAGCAATGTGTAGAAATAAAGAGAACGTTTTAATACTAACAAAAATAAGTTATTACACACATAATTAAGTACAGAGATTGAATCGAGTTGTATTAATCGGTAGATTGACAAAGGAGCCAGAATTATACTACACAAAACAAGGCGTCGCTTATGCACGAATATGTGTTGCGGTGAATAGAGGATTTCGAAATAGTTTAGGTGAACAACAAGTCGATTTTATTAATTGTGTCGTTTGGCGCAAATCGGCTGAGAATGTAGCTGAATATTGTAAGAAGGGGTCGCTCGTTGGGATTACAGGGCGTATTCAGACTAGTAATTACGATGATGAACAAGGCAAGAGAATATATAGAACTGAAGTTGTGATTGAGAGTATTACCTTTTTGGAGAGAAGGCGGGAGGGGGCATCGTAATAAAAGGTGATTTTAAGTAATAGCTTCGGAAAAAATTGTGGAAAGTATTTTAATAAACTTAAAGAGGGGATACCGCCAGCTTTTTTGAAAAAATAAGTAAAGAGTATACAAAATTTTAGAACGTTTTTTGGCTAATCCAGTAACAAACGAGAACCATAAAACCCATCACAGGATAGGAATGTATAAAAAGATGAATCGAGTGATAGAAAATAAAAAAAGGGATTCCTTCTGAGAGTAAGGAATCCCTTTTTGTTGCAACCGATAATAGGACGTTATGTTAATTAGAAATGTATATGATATTCATAAAATCCGAACTGTTCAATTTGTTAAAAAAAACTATAGTTGAAATTCTTTCTTTATAATTTCAGCTACTTCTGTAGCATTTAAATTCGTATTATTGATCCTTATATAATTTTTCTCTGTAATTTCTCCTTCTTTTGAATTTAATCTAAAATTTTCAAATGTGCTTAATAAATTTTGTTCAGATTGTTCAATCTTTCTTTTCGTTGGCTTATGTTCAAGTCGATGAGGTGTTTTATTTCGTTGAAGTCTTTCTTCTACATCAGCTTCTAATTCAACAAAATAAATATCAACCCCTTGGGAACGAAAAATATTACATATACTTTCAACATCATCCCAATCTTTCTTTTCATTAAACGCCCATACGTATGTAAAAATCATTCCATAATGTTCACTCTTTGAAAATGATTGAAATATTTCCTTTCGGAAAAGATGGGTTAATCGCCACATTTCCGAAGAGAATCCATACAATGGCTCCAATAAATCAATTGTCATATGGTTATGAAATAATTTTAAATCAGTCATCTTTGCTAGTTCTTGTCCAACTGTCATTTTCCCAACTGCTTGTGGCCCAAATATCAAAACAAACTTTTTCATCGAATTCCCTCCAAAAAATAATAAGACATTAATTATAAAATAAGAGATTCTGTAAATGTATCACAATCAAAATATTTTGTAGAATCTATATACTTTTCTGCCTTTTGTATTTATAAAAATAGTTGTCTTCCAATAACGAAAATTATGTAAATAAGCTATCCATATGGATAGCTTATTATATTTTTTTGTTTAGCGTGTTTTTTTCAAAAATAATGGCGATGCCTCAAGAAATGGATAAAAAATAAAAATTATCGGAAACGAAAGCTTTTAAAATCCCGTTCCTAATTTAAAATGTAAAAAGAATGAAATAGTATGGTAGTGGGAAGAAAGTAGTAAAATTAAGCATCCGAGTAGGAGTATAGAGTGATAACATGTTACAATACAGCTAAGAACATGCAATAAAGGAGAGTTTTTTACGTGAAGATTAAAGCAATTGAACCGACGCCAAGTCCAAACACAATGAAAGTTATTTTGAATGAAGTATTACCATCAGGAGCACGTAATAATTATACAAATGAAAATAAAGAACAAGCACCAATGCAAGTGCAAGAAATTTTGAAAATTGAAGGCATTAAAGGTGTATATCATGTAGCCGACTTTTTAGCAGTGGAGCGAAATGCGAAGTATGACTGGAAAGTTTTATTACAACAAGTTCGTGCTGTTTTCGGCGAAGAAGTAGTGGAAGAAAGTGAAGAACAACAACTTGCTCATTTTGGAGAAGTGAAAGTGTTTGTTCAAATGTTCTTTACAATTCCAATGCAAGTAAAGTTAACAGATGGAACGACGGAAGAACGTGTTGGTTTACCTGATCGTTTTAAAGAATCAATTATGAAAGTGCAAATGTCTGCACCAAATGTTGTAAAAGAGCGTAAATGGGTGGAACAAAGTACACGTTACGGTAACTTTGAAGAAATCGGGAAAGAAGTAGTAGAAGAGATTGTTGCTGCTTATTCAGAAGAACGTGTAAATGAAACGGTTAAAGAATTATTAAATCAAGCAGGTGCTGTTGAAGTAACGATCCAAAAGCGTGAGCCATATAAAGTAACAGAAGAGATGATGAAAGATTCTGACTGGAAAAACCGTTTTGCAGCATTAGAACAAATGGATCCTACTGAAGAAGATATTCCAGTGTTGAAGATGGCGTTAGATGATGAAAAAGTTTCAATACGCCGTTTAGCAACAGCGTATTTAGGTATGGTAAAAGGTGATGAAGTATTACCGTTATTATATAAAGCGTTGTTAGATCGCTCTGTAAGTGTTCGCCGTACTGCAGGAGATTGTTTATCAGATGTAGGTGATCCGGCAGCGATGTTCGTTATGATTAAATCTCTGAAAGATCCAAGTAAATTAGTACGCTGGCGTGCAGCGATGTTCTTATTTGAACTTGGAGATGAAAGCGCGATTCCAGCATTAAAAGCAGCGCAAGATGATCCAGAGTTTGAAGTAGCGATGCAAGCACGTCTAGCATTAGAGCGTATTGAAGGCGGAGAAGAAGCAAAAGGTTCTGTATGGAAACAAATGACGGAGTCACGTAAAGGGGAATAATGTATGATTGTTTTCTATGATAGTTGGTGTCCGATGTGTACGGCTGTTGCAGAACGTACGAAAAAATTAGATAAAAAGGGTAAGATGAAATTTGTTTCATTTCGAAATGAAGATGTAGTTGAGAAGTATGAGCTTTCTCAAGAACTACAAAGTAAGATGGAACAAAGACTGTATATTTTTAAAAATAATAAGTGGTATGACGGTATTCAGAGCATAGATGTATTAGCAAAGGCCGTTCCATCTTATTGGTTTGCAGTTCCTTTTATAAAGCTATCTATCGTACTTGGTTTTGGAAGTAAAGTATACGATTATATCGCTAACAATAGAAAACTTGTTCCAGTGGGGCATTGCCGCGGTGGGGTTTGTGAAATCCCTACAAAAAAATGAAATCATCGTTATCTTTCTTTTGCACCTATTAATAGAGCGTGATATGATGAATTTGGAATGAAAGTTGAAGGAGAGATTACAAGATGTCAAATGCTTATGAAGAATACATGCGCCAAATGGTAATCCCAATGCGCCAAGAGTTAGTGCGTTCTGGGTTTGAAGAGTTAACTACAGAAGAAGCTGTAACAGAATTTATGGAAAATACATCAGGTACAACTTTAGTAGTTGTAAACTCTGTTTGTGGTTGTGCAGCTGGTTTAGCACGTCCATCAGCAGGTCAAGCGGTTGTTCGTGCTGAAAAACAACCTGATCATCTTGTAACTGTATTCGCAGGTCAAGATAAAGATGCTACTGCAAAAATGCGTGAATACTTCGGAGAAATTCCTCCATCTTCACCATCTATGGCATTATTAAAAGGAAAAGAAGTTGTTCACTTCATTCACCGTCATGAAATTGAAGGTGCAACTATGGACGAAATTATTACGAACTTAGAACAAGCTTTCGAAAAGAATTGCTAAAGAAGGGGGAGAGTAAATCTCCCTCTTTTCTTTATATAGAGGTGAAACAATGATCGTAACAACAGCAGGAAGAACGAATAAAGAAATGACAGATTATGCAAAGCAGGTAGCCGCAGAATTAAATCGTTCATTCGTTAAACGTAATGACATACCAGTACATAAGCTGCATGAGCAGTATGAACAAGATGTGCTTGTCGTAGGGAAGAACCGATTAGCTATTTATCCGAAAGGTACGGAAGAATCGTTTTTCTTTCATCCGAACTCAGCGATGTTTCGTGTGAAAAGGTTAATGCGTGGAGAACACGATCCGTTTGTACAAGCCACGCAATTAGAGAGAGGAATGACAGTGTTAGATTGTACGCTCGGGATGGCATCAGATAGTATTGTAGCTAGTTATGTTGTTGGTGAAAGCGGAAAAGTAACAGGACTTGAAGGCAATGAGTATATGGCTTATATTATGGAAAATGGTTTGAAAACATGGTCTTCATCCGTTTCTGAAATTGATGAAGCAATGCAAAGAATTCAAGTAAAGCAAACGGAGCATTTTTCATTTTTAGCGCAATGTGAAGACAATAGTTACGATGTCGTTTACCTTGATCCGATGTTTGAAGAAACTGTCATAGAATCCGACGGAATTAAAGGATTAAAACACTTCGCTTTGTATCATGATATTACTGATGAAACAATTGCGGAGGCAAAACGAGTGGCGAGAAAACGTGTCGTTTTAAAAGATTATTTTCGTAGTTCTAGATTTGAAAAACACAATTTTTATGTATACAAAAGAAAAAGTGCTAAGTTTCACTTTGGTGTAATTCACCCTTGCTAATTGTTTGAAAAGATGTATAATAAGCAATAATTAATTAAATATACTGTCTGTGATGAAGAGAGTAGTCTTTTTTAGAAGGAAAGCGAGCTAGGGATGGTGTGAGCCTAGTACGGAAGAAAAAGATGAAGCGCACTTCGGAGATGCTTCTTGAACGAATAGTAGAGAAAGCCGAGGCCCCCTGTCCTCGTTATAAACGGGAAAGTGGTTCGTAACGAACAACAAGGGTGGTACCACGGGTTAAAACTCGTCTCTTTTTTAGAGACGAGTTTTTTGTGTTTTAAAAAATAAGGAGGTTGTATCATGGATTATAAAATGCAGTTTGCGGAAAGTTTATCTAATATTTTCACGAATGAATTAACGCAAAAACAAATTTTAGATTTAATTGAAACACCGAAACAAGATGAATTTGGAGATGCAGCGTTCCCATGCTTTTCATTAGCGAAGCAATATAAAAAAGCACCAGCTCTTATCGCAAAGGAAGTTGCTGAGAAATTAAATAATCCGTTTTTTACGAAAGTAGAAGCCGTTGGTCCTTATGTAAATGTATTTTTCAATCGTGAAACTGTAAGTGATGCAGTATTAAAAACAGTTTTAGCGGAGAAAGAAGAGTTCGGTCAAAACCACTTTGGCTGTGAAAAAACAGTAGTAATTGATTATTCCTCTCCTAATATCGCGAAACCTTTTTCGATGGGGCATTTACGTTCTACAATGATAGGAAATTCGCTGAAACATATCGCTGAAAAATGTGGCTATGAAGTTGTAGGGATTAATTATATAGGAGATTGGGGAACACAGTTTGGAAAGTTAATTACGGCTTATAAAAAATGGGGAAATGAAGCAGTAGTTAAAGAAGATCCAATACGTGAGCTATTTAAGTTATATGTCCAATTCCATGAAGAGGTAAAAGACGACGAAGAACTAGAAGAAGAAGGACGTGCTTGGTTTAAGAAATTAGAAGAAGGTGATGAAGAAGCGGTAGAGCTTTGGAATTGGTTCCGTCATGAGTCCCTTAAAGAATTTTCTCGCATCTATGAACTTCTCGGCGTAGAATTTACTAATTTTCAGGGAGAAGCATTTTATAATAATTTAATGGAAGATTTTATTGGGATTTTAGAAGAACATGAGTTGCTTGAAGAATCAGAAGGTGCATTAGTCGTTAATTTAGAAGAAGAAGGAATGCCGCCTTGCTTAATTAGAAAATCAGATGGTGCGACGATTTATGCAACGCGTGACTTAACGGCAGCTTTATATCGTCAAAACACTTATGGGTTTGATAAAGCGCTATATGTTGTTGGTCCAGAACAAAGCTTACATTTCAATCAATTTTTCACCGTATTAAAAAAACTTGGCTATACTTGGGTTGATGGTATGGAACACGTACCGTTTGGCTTCATTTTAAAAGATGGTAAGAAAATGTCGACACGTAAAGGAAGAGTTATTTTACTTGAAGAAGTACTCGAAGAAGCAATCGAACTTGCAAAACAAAATATTGAAGAGAAAAATCCAAACTTAAAACAGAAAGAAGAAGTAGCAAAGCAAGTCGGTGTTGGTGCAGTCATCTTCCACGATTTAAAAAATGAGCGTATGCATAATATCGAATTCTCATTAGAAAATATGCTGAAATTTGAAGGAGAAACAGGACCTTACGTACAGTACACACATGCACGTGCTTGTTCTATTTTAAGAAAAGAAAGTGTAGAATTTGAAACATGTACATTTGCTTTAAAAGACGATCATAGCTGGAGTGTCGTAAAATTACTAAATAAATTCCCGCAAATAATTGAAGCAGCTTTCAATAAAAATGAGCCATCGATTATTTCGAAATATATATTAGATGTAGCACAATCATTCAATAAATATTACGGTAATGTTCGTATATTAGAAGAGAGCGAAGAAAAAGACAGCAGACTCGCATTGGTTTATGCTGTGACGGTTGTATTAAAAGAAGGATTACGTTTACTTGGGGTGGAGGCACCTGAGGAGATGTAACATAGTAGTAAACTGACAAACTGGGTCTAGTATAAACCTGGTTTGTTTTTTTATTGAATATATATTTTTTTGGCAAAATCAATTAAAATCTTTTTAGAGAGGGTGATTCATATTGATTCGAACTTTTATTTTACAAATTCCTTGTCATAGAAGATTAGATAGGAGTTTTTTTAAACTACAAAAGTACATACCTTTATGTGCGCGTTGTACAGGCATGCTTATTGGTATTTTAATGTTTCCAATTTATTTTTATATGACACCTTCATTTCTTTTGGCAATCATACTATCATTTTTCGCTCAAATTCCGTTACTTATCGATGGGTTCACCCAAAAGTGGAAATGGAGAAGTAGCTCAAATTTGCTAAGAATAACTACTGGTGTATTAAGCGGTAATGGTATGGGATTATTCATTTCCTCTAGTGTTATATGGATATTATCTTAAGATATATAGTAATGGAGGTATTTACATAGATGTTCTGGATTTATTTAATTCTAATTTTTATTTCAGGCGGAAGTGGAATTGGTTTTATGATTCAAAATAAGTATACAGAAGCAATAATAGCTTTTGTTATTTGTATACTATTGTTTGGGCTACTGTATTATTATCTTAAAAGAAACAAAAGAAAGAGAAAAGCAGATTGTGACGATTTAGACTGTACGGATTGTTTTGATTGTGATTGTACTTGTTAAATTTTTCTTCCAAATAAAAAGCTAGTGTATTATTAAAAATACACTAGCTTTTTTGCTTTGAAATTTTAAGAAAAGTGTAGGAATACGGCTATTATATAGAGAACTTTAGTTTTGTATATAAAAGGAGGCGGAAAAATAATCTGTTTTGAACCACATTGGATTTCTAATATGGCTTCTTATTTACTAGATGGGGAGAAACAATCGGAATTTATTCAGCTAGGTGTTTTGCAGAAATTATTTGAAAGTGATACGCAAAGAAATGGTAAAGATGGCAATATAGGCATGAAAATACCGATATATTTAAGTGAATTAGGTGTGAAAAATATTGAATGTAGAGTAAGCGATAAAGTGAACTTTTTAGATTCAAATATGCATCACAATGATAAAAACGATTTGTATCAATCATTAAAAGAAGAGGGGATTGCAGGTGATCCGGGTGATAAGCAACAATTTGTAGAACGTTTAATAGCCAGAGGATTAACATATGATAATGCGCTAGCTCAATATGAAGCTGAACTACGATTTTTTAAAATATTTCATGTGTATTCTTCTTTTGTATACGCTCCCAATATGAAAATTACATTTGGTGACATAGTTTGTTAAAAGGTATGATGTATAAGGCTTGTCGTTTAATGTCGATAAGTCGATATTCGACATATAATCGCTGATATATGTTAAGAATCGGTCGATATAATTTGAAAATCGCCGATATAATTTTATGTACTAATTTCAGCTTCTACAAGATTAAAACCGCATGTTACGTTATTCCATATAATTAAACAAAATACGGAGAAAAACAATCATTTTTACTATATTTTGTTATAAATTTGAATAATATTAATTAATAACATCTATTATAAGAGATTTTAGTTGAATACATACTATATGGTGTGTAAAATCTAAGCAAGTAGCAGTTTAAATATAAATTCGAGGTGAATGCATGCTAGATTTTAAGCAGTTAGAAACTTGTTTAAAAGACAAGAGATTTGTAGATGGATTACAGGAAATAAATAATGAAATTGCATATATAAAAGAAACGAATACTTTATCCTATGTGAAGAATTGGCTTGCCAATATTCCTTCGCATAAGGAGTTCGATATATTGATTCGCCTTACTGATGAAGGGCTTATGCACCAATACAGTTCATTCCTCATTCGTTACGCTTATAAAAAATTCCCAAATATGAGAACGCTCTCTTTATATTGTGATGAGTTAATTGATGAGCGGAAAATTCTTGAAGCGGAGCAGTTGTTAAAATCTTCTTTAGAAGAGTTAAGTAAAGAAGAAATAGATGCAGATTTTTTAGCGAAAACATATTTTACGTTAGTACGATGTCTTTTAGAAATGAAACGAAACGAAGAAGCGTTAATGTATATGCAAAAAGCAGAGGAGTACAGTGCGCGCGCAGTGTTTGATAAATGGGGCTACGTTTATATGCATACAGGTGAATGGGAGAAAGCGGAAGAACAATTTATTGCTGGCATGCAGCATGAAGATTGTGAAGAGTTATCTACCTATTTATTATCACAATTGTATGCGAATAAAGGAGAACAAAAACGCGCGATACAGTTAATCAATGATGCGATTGTAAAATTCCCACAAGTACCATATTTTCATTTTGAGAAGATAAAGTATTTATTAGATTTAGAGCAATATGAAGAGATGTTAGCGGTAATAGATAATATAAATACTCAGCTGCCATATCATGCCTATAATACTTACTTTGTACATTTACGTGCAGAAGCGCTGTACAAAATGAATAAATTTGCAGATTTACAAAAACTATTAAAAGAAGAAAAGAGTTTAAAAGAATCTTTATATCATAATTTAGAAAAAAATCCGGATGGAAAAAAGGTTCACTTGCCGATAGTTCCTATTGTACAAAAGGATAATTATTGTGTTCCGACAAGTTTAGAGATGACGTTGCGTATATGGGGAGAGAAACGTACACAAGATGAAATAGCAGAGTTTATTTTTGATATGACAGGTTCGAAGTTTTCAGATACTGTTTCTTATTTAGAAGAATTAGGTTATGAATATCGTTATTTTAAAGGGAATGAAGAGAATTATAAGAGACTGATTGACGAAGGAATTCCTGTTTTATTAAGTATAGATATTGAGCATGCTTCACACGTACAAGTTCTATCTGGATATGATGATACATTGCAAGCTTTCTATGTTCAAGATCCAAACTTTATAGAGCCAGTTCTTGTGGAATATAGTAAAGTACAAGAAAAATATCGTTATACAGGCTGTTTAGCAATCACGTTTGTTCCGAAAGAAAAGAAGGAGCAACTAGAGTTTCTAAGTGAAGAAGAAAATCGTTATTTTAAATCTATTTTTTCTCTTACTGATCATTTAGATGAACATGACAAAGAGGGAATTAGTAACCTAGTACAATTTTTAAAAGAAACGAGTGATAATCCAAATACGTGGTTATATACGATAAAGCACTTAGATGTTGAAGTAGATAAAGAATTTATTTTATATTGTATCGATAAGTTAATGGAAAAGTTTCCGAACTCGGACTTTGTTAAATTGCATGGTGCACAGTGTTTTATTCGTCTTCAGGAAGTAGAGAAAGCGGAGCAAATGCTGACAAGCGTTGAGAAGAAAAATAATCGTGCTTTATATCATTTAATAAACGGAAGATATGCGTTTGAACAGGAAAGTTATCTAGAAGCGATTTCAAGCTTTCGTTTATCGTTACAATTAGACGCAGATCAGCCTATTGCTTGGAGTTTTCTAGCTTTATCCTATATGTATATTGATCAATCTGAAAAAGCATTGCAATACTCTCAAGTTGCGTTAGAGCGTAGTCCTGAAAGGTTCACTTTAACAAATCACGGTTTAATATTAATAGATTTAGAAAGATATGAAGAAGCATATGAAATCTTTAATGACTTGTTAAAAGAGTACAAATATGAAGCGCATGTATGGTATGAACGAGCGAGATGTGCACATCAACTAGGGAAATTATATTTAGCAATAAAAGGGCTTAAAGTAGCGATTCATTTGGATAGTAATGCACCTTACATTTATACGAAACTTTCGGAAATATACGAATCTGATTTGAAGGATGAGGAAAGTGCGAAAGAAATTTTATTAAACGGTATTGAGAATTGTGATGATAAAGCACCTCTTTACGTAAAATTAGGTGATTATCATTTTCAAAATGATAGCTTGGAAGAAGCAGAAGTATTGTATAAGCGTGCTTTAGAAGAAAATGATGAGGATGTTTATTCTCACTTCGGACTTACACAAGTTTATATGGCAAGAGAACAATATAAGGAAGCAAAAGAATATATTCTTGGTCTTGAGAAGCAAATTGAAAAGAGTCAAGATTTCCTCATGAATGCAGGAATGGTTTTATGGGATGCTGAAATTGAACTTGGTGGAAATGAAGAAGGGTTTAAAGTAGCACTATCTAAGTTAGAAAATGGTATAAAGAAAAGGGATTATAATGTAGCAAGTGCGTTAGATGAATATGTGAATCGAATTAAAGGAACGGAATTTGTACAACGAGGTATAGCATTTTTAAGAACGTTACACAAAGAAAGAAATGAAGTAAGTGAGTACGGTTGTTATGCAGGTATTTTATATGAATCTATTGGACAGTACGGCCAAGCGATGAAAAGATATAATAAGGCGATAGAACAAATGGAAACGGCATTACCGTATTACCGAATTGGTGAAACACTTATGGCATTAGGGCAATTGACGGAAGCAAAACAAGCGTATGAAACATGTTTAGAGCTTGATGGGAATTTCGTAGGTGTACATTTACAGCTTGCGGAAATATACGAAAAAGAAGAAAACCGTTCTAAAGAACAAAGTCATATGGTTCAGGCGATGAAAGAAGAGCCGTTGCATATTAATATGGAATATTTAGCACAGCTTTCAGTAGATATGAATCTTCAGGAAGAATTGCTGACTGAACTAGAGCAATTAGCAGACGAAGTACCTGAAATATGGCGTTTAGATGCGATTGCATATGTGTACGGAGCGATGAATGAAATAGATAAAGAACAAGCACAGATTGAATACGCGCTACAATTAGATGGTGAGCATATAGAAGTTCTATATCATTATGCAAAAGTATTAGTGAAAAAAAGAAATGTAAAAGCAATTGAAGTTGCAATGAAAGTAATACAAAAAGATTTTGATAATGAACGTATATTTGATGTTTATGTAAAAGCAGTAGAGCAACATAAAAAATTGTCTAACATACGAGATTTTCTTCATACGTTAAAGGTGAAAAAAGCAGAAAGAAGTACAGCATTCATGTATGCTGCAGCTGCGGTTACGGAAATATGGATTGAACGCCAGCTGCATGAACAGCCGAAACGATCTATCATTACGAGAGCTTTTTATCGTATGAAAAATCGTGCGAAAGAAATTTCAATGGTTACTATGATAATTGATTTATATGAAATCTCTTTAAAGTTAAATCCGAAAAATAGTATGGCAGCACAGCGATTTGCGCTATTTTATGAGAATGTAGAGATGAATAAAGAAGCAATAGAGATTCTGCACACGTCACTAGAAAATAAATGGGATTATGAAGTAGCGAAGCAACTTGTAAATCTTTTCGTTGAGTGCGAGGAAGAAGATATGTTAAGAGATGCTTTGGAATTAACGAAGCAAATGGTTCGAGAACTACCAGATGATTATGATACTCTTCTTCTGCAAGCACAAGTATTCTTTAAAGCAGGGGAAGAAAGAAAAGCAGAAAAGATTATCTTACAATTAACAGAGCAAACACCGTTTGTAAGCAGAGCATTTCTTGCTTTAGGAGAAATATATCAAAGTCAAGAAAGGTTTGAAGAGGCAATTCAAGTATTAGAAAATGCTTCTATACATCATCCAAATGAAACAGTAATTCTTCTTTCTTTAGCGTCTTCATATCATGGTGCCGGCCAAACACTAAAGGCAGAAAAAATAACAAATGAAGTATTAACAATGGATGCAAGTGATTTGTTAGCAAGATATGATCGTGCTTGTTATTTAGCACAGTTAAATAGAAATGAAGAGGCGAAGGAAGAGCTTGAAATTGTCCTTCGTGAGGATGACTCGGGATTCTTTGTTGAACTTATTGAGGATGATGAAAATTTAGCAGCATTGCGAGAATTTGAAAAGTAATTGTATAAGAATAGGAGATAAGGATAAGAATATATTTTGAATTAGTTGACAATTAGTTGCTAAATGGCATAAAATAACTTTTAACAAAGTATACAAATCTGAAGACGAGAAAGAGTAAAATAGTGAACTGTTCTCCAGAGAGCCGGTATATTGCTGAAAGCCGGTGGGCAGAAGTTATTTGAAAATCATCTCCGAGGAGACGAGGCTGAAAGTGAGTAAGCCCGGACGGATGTCTACCGTTACAAAGAACACGTATGATAGTACGTTGCTAAGCGCTATTAGTGAAAAAGCTAATAGAATTAGGGTAGTAACGCGGGTAAACCCGTCCCTACTTCATAGGGGCGGGTTTTTTGTGTGCTTTTAAAACATTCAAAGGAGTGATTGTAGATGAAGAAAGTAGATGTAAAAGAGTCAGCTGTAGGGAGAGAAACACGTATTCGTAAGCAGTGGAACGAACAAAGCATTTTTGAACAATCAATTCAGAATCGAGAAGGCGCGCAATCGTTTGTGTTTTATGAAGGACCACCAACGGCGAACGGTTTACCACACGTCGGCCATGCACTTGGTCGGGCAATTAAAGATTTAGTAGCAAGATATAAAACGATGGCTGGTTATAAAGTAGTAAGAAAAGCAGGATGGGATACACACGGTTTACCTGTAGAACTAGGTGTTGAGAAGCAACTTGGTATTTCTGGTAAACATGAGATCGAAGAATATGGCATTGAACCATTTATTCAAAAGTGTAAAGAGAGTGTTTTCACATATGAAAAGCAGTGGCGTGAATTCACTGAAAGCATCGGTTATTGGGTAGATATGGATGATCCATATGTAACTTTAAGGAATCCATATATCGAAAGTGTATGGAATATTTTGGGGACAATCCATGAAAAGGGATTGTTATATAAAGGACATAGAGTTTCACCATACTGCCCAAGCTGCCAAACCTCATTGAGCTCACATGAGGTTGCACAAGGGTATAAAACAGTAAAAGATTTAAGTGCAACTGTGAAGTTTAAAGTGAAAGATAGTGAAAATGAGTATTTTTTAGGTTGGACCACAACACCTTGGACACTTCCAGCAAACGTTGCGCTTGCTGTCCATCCAAATATGGAATACGTTAAAGCAAAACAAGAAAGTCATGTATACATTGTTGCGAAAGAACGTGTACAAGAAGTATTAAAAGAGAACTATGAAGTATTATCTGTTCATAAAGGCGAAGAATTATTAAACACATCTTATACAGCGCCATTTCCGATGAAAGAAGTTACAAATGGTTACCGCGTTATTGCAGCAGATTTTGTAACGGGAGATAGTGGTACAGGACTTGTTCATATTGCTCCAGCATATGGAGAGGACGATTATAGAGTTGTTCAAAGTGAAGGATTGTCATTTTTGCACGTTGTAGATGAAAAAGGTGAGTATACAGAAGCAGTACCATTTTTGAAAGGGAAATTTGTAAAAGATTGTGACGTGGATATCGTTCGTTATTTAGCGAAGGAAGGTTTACTGTATCATAAAGAAAAATATGAACATAGCTATCCGCATTGCTGGCGTTGTGATTCACCACTACTTTATTATGCAGGAGAAAGTTGGTTAATCCGAACAACTGCAATTAAAGATACATTTTTACAAAATAATGATTCTGTTACTTGGTATCCGGATCATATGAAACATGGACGTTTTGGTAAGTTTTTAGAAAATATGGTGGATTGGAATATTAGCCGAAATAGATATTGGGGAACACCATTAAACGTGTGGGAATGTGAAAGTTGCAATCATCAGTTCGCACCGAAGAGCATTGCCGAATTAAGAAAGTATAGTACGAAAGAAACACCAGAAGATTTGGAATTGCATAAGCCGTATGTAGATGAAGTACAAGTGTGCTGCGGGAAATGCGGAGGCACAATGAATCGTACACCAGAAGTGATTGATGTTTGGTTTGATAGTGGTTCTATGCCATTTGCACAATATCATTACCCATTTGAAAATAAAGAGTTATTTGAAGAGCAGTTTCCAGCGGATGTTATTGCAGAAGGAATTGATCAAACACGCGGCTGGTTTTATAGTTTATTAGCAGTATCAGCACTATATACAGGAAAAGTACCGTATAAACGAGTGTTATCACTAGGGCATGTTTTAGATGAAGAAGGGCAGAAAATGTCTAAAAGCAAAGGAAATGCACTAGATCCAGTTGATTTAGTAGATAAATTTGGTGCAGATGCGCTAAGATGGGCTTTACTTGTTGATAGTGCCCCGTGGAATGCGAAGCGTTTTTCTGAAAGAACAGTACTGGAAGCGAAATCTAAATTTGTAGATACATTAGTCAATGTGTATAGCTTCTACGTTTTATATGCAAATTTAGATGAGTATAATCCGAAAGAAACGTATGATGTAAAGCTTACGAAATTAGACGAATGGGTATTATCAAGATTGCATAGTACAACGAAAAAAGTGAGAACTGCACTTGATGATTATCAATTTACGAATGCAGCTCGTGAAATTGCAGCACTTGTAGATGAAGTGAGTAACTGGTATGTAAGACGCTCACGTAATCGTTTCTGGGAATCTGGTATGAACGCTGAGAAAGCAGCTGCGTATGAGACACTTCATGAAGTGCTTGTAACAATTAGTAAATTAATTGCACCATTTACACCGTTTGTCGCGGAAGACATTCATCTAAATTTAGAAGGAAGCAGCGTTCATTTAGCTGATTATCCAGTTGTAAATGAATCACTACTTCAACCGAAATTAGAAGCGGAAATGGATGCTGTTTTACAAGTTGTTGAACTTGGAAGAAGTAACCGTAATCAGCATTCTTTAAAAGTAAAACAGCCGCTAGCAGAACTTGTATTACTTGAGCATAACGAGAATGATATGGATTGGGAATCTTATCGTGATATCGTTATGGATGAGTTAAATGTAAAAGCATTCCATGTTGAACTCGATGAAACAAAATACACATCATATCAATTGAAGCTTAATTTTAAAACAGCGGGGCCGAAATTCGGTAAAAATGTGAATGCAGTGAATGGTTGGCTAAAACAATTATCACAAGAAGAAGTACAAAACTTTGTATCAACAGGAAGAGCAGTTTACGAAGCAACACCAGGAGAAGAAGTAGTTGTAACTGCTGAAGATGTGTTAGTTGAGAAAGTTGCAAAATCAGGATTCTCTAATACGACTAACGGACAATATACAGTTATGTTAGATACGAATGTAACGGAAGAATTGTTGCAAGAAGGAGTAGCGCGTGAATTCATTCGTGCGGTTCAAGAATATCGTAAACAGTTGAATTTACCAGTTAATTTACGAGTCGATGTTATTCTTGATACAGAAGTAGAGCTACAGCGAACGTTAACGAACCATAAAGATTTATTGGAAGAAAACTTACTCGTTAAACAATTTACATTTGGTCACTTAACGAACGAAGACGATGAACTTTCTTTAGGTGAAACGAAAGTTCGAATTAAATTAAGCGCGGCTCATTAAAGGAAAAGGAAGTTGGAATAATTCCAACTTCCTTTTTGTATGATGGAAATTTATCCGGCTAATTTCCTCATAATCCATTCGATAGGACCTCTAGAAAATTTCTTTCTCCATAACACACTAATTAAAATGCTGAAAATGAAAAATGCAGTAGCAAATAATAAAACGAATAGTAGTGATTGATTTTCCATTCTATTTAATAGAATTAATGTCCCAATACCGATAAATACATGACTGACATAATGAGTTAATGTTAATTGTCCTGTTTGCACAATGGAAGTGACAAACCAATTATTTCTATATTTTTCAGCGATATAGAGGCAAATGATTAATATAGCAATAGAGGATCCTGTAGCAGATAAAATATATAATACATTTGGTAAGATGGGTCCTGTATTAAATAAAAATGTGGCGGTCTCTCTGCCGATGTATGGAATAAAAAAGTGTGTAAGTCCTTTTGATAAAAGTTCTGTCAATATTGTGATTGTAATACCGAGTAAGAGTAATCTTTTTTTTATTTTTTTATTATGAAGATCTAACCTGCCAATTAACATACCGATTAAGAAGAACGAGAACCAAGGGAAAATAGGGTGATAGCCATTAAAGAATAAGTTGCGAAGAAAACCCTTTATTGTCCAGAAGTCTACATAATTTATAAATGGAGTTGGACCTACCCAACCCTCGAAAGTATTGAAAGTAAGCTGAAGAGATTGTGCGAACAATAAAATAATGATAGAAAGAAAAAGTAATAGTTTTTTGCGTACTGTCATGAGTAATGCAGCAACGAAAAGGTAAACACCATAGTAGTGTAATATATCCCCAGTCCACTCCATTACATATAGTAGTAATCCTAAAATAAATAAGAAAAGTGATCGTTTCCATATGGTCTTTCGGCTATTAGAAATTTTTATTTGTTCATTGCTAGCAACGGCTGACCTAGTCATTAAAGTTATACCGATGCCAGCAAGTATAACAAACAAAGCAGAGGCTCTACCTTCAAATAGTGACATGAAGGTTATTAAAAAAGGGGGACCATTTCCTTCTGCACCTGTTATCACCATGAAATTAACAAGTAGCATACCAAACATCGCCCAAGCTCTAGCAAAATCTAAGCCGATAATGCGTTTTTTTGTATTCACTTCAACCCCTTCTTTCAAAAATGTTATTTACAGCTTCAATCCAAATTTGTTTATAATCTATCTTTGCATCAATCATCATAAAATTTCCGATATTATCAAGCACTAATGCTAACATATGAGCTTTTGAAACTAGATTTTTATTTTCAATTAATTGAAGTTCATTTGCTTTTATAAGGAGTACTTCAAATCCATGTAAGTATTCTGTTTGCACAGTTAGTAATCGATCTTTGTACATCTTGTTTCTTGAAGATAGTAATACATATTCTTGTAACACTCGGTTAAAATAAGGGTCGTTTCGCTGTTCATCAATTATTTTAAGGCCAATTGCAATACATTTTTCAATAAAATTTGATTTTGTAAACTCTTCTGTATGGAAATAAGAAGAGAACTGCATAGCTTTACATAATTCAGTAAAAATACATTCAATTAAAGCATCTTTAGACTTAAAGTAGTAATATATAGATGGTTTTGCGATACCAACCTCCTCACCAATCATCGTATAAGTTGTTTTAACAATACCGTACGTAGCAAAAAGGCGATAACTTGCTTCCATTATTGAAGAGAGTGTTTCTTCACTTTTACTCATATAGATCCTCCTAAAAAAAGGTTATTTAAATCGTATCACTTACAAGTGATTTTTTCAACCTACCGTTAGGTAAAAAATAGTCTATTTTTTTAAACAGTAATATGAAAAGCTTTAGGGATAAGGAATGGATTTAGAAATTTCTTTCTAAAGTATTGTGTTCACTTTACACATAAATATTGAGAAAATTTCACTTACCCTAAATGGAAAGGTAATAGAAGTGTTCATAGAGAATTACTCGTAGATTCAATTTTTATCCATCCGTTTTGCGGGGAATGATTGCCTAGTGGTAATGGGATAAGGTTGAGCTACTTTATTAGGGGGAGTGGTTCTATGTTTAATAAAAAAATGGTGGCAATGGCAATGACCGTGCCGTTAGTAATGGGGACGATTTCTACGGTTTCGGCATTGGAAAAACAACAGCAAGTAAAGTTAGAAGCTTATTCGCCACAGAAAAAAGCAACTGAATATTTAAAAGAAAATGCTGCGCAGTATGGATTGAAAACAGATCTTTCAGACTTGCAATATATTTCTACAACAGAAACATCAGTAGCTTCATATGTTAGGTTCCAACAAGTTGTTAATGGTGCACCTGTATTTTCAAAACAAATAACAGTTACGCTTAACGGAGAGGGAAAGGGAGTACTCGCTGTTTCTGATTATCAGCCTGTTACAGGTGTGAAGGAAGTAACGACAAAAATTAGTGAAAAAGATGCAATACAAAAATCAATGGCGTATGTTGGAGAAGCAAGTGAGCAAAATTTATGGGCTCCTACAGATAAAGAGTTCGGATATATTGTTGAAGAAGGAATTGCTCGTCCAGTATATAAAGTTGTAGTCCATTCTAATAATCCATTTGGTGCATGGGAAACATTTATTGATGCAGAAAATGGAAAGTTAATTAAAAAGGTTGATATAAACCGAAAAGCTGAAGGGTCAGGAAAAGTATTTTTACCTAACCCAGTCGTATCTAGCGGTAGTAAAGTAGGCTTAAAAGATAATAACGATGCAGATTCAACAGCTCTAACGAACCAACTGAAAACTGTTACGTTAAAAGGTTTAGATGGAACAGGATTTTTAATTGGAGAATATGTAACGATTTCTTCAAAAGCGAAAACAAAATCTACGAATTTACAATTTAACTATACACGCGCAAATGATAGCTTTGAAGATGTTATGTCGTACTATCATATCGACACATTGCAACGTTACATTCAAAGTCTAGGTTTTAAAAATATTAATAACCGTTCGATAAAAGTGAATGTTAATGGTACAACTGATGATAACTCATTCTATTCTCCATCAACAAAAGCTTTAACTTTCGGTACTGGCGGTGTTGATGATGCAGAAGATGCTGGTATTATCGCACATGAGTATGGGCATTCGATTCAAGATAACCAAGTTCCTGGCTTTGGTAGTTCAGCAGAAGGTGGAGCGATGGGAGAAGGATTTGGCGACTTCTTAGGTGCTACATATGAAGATGCAGTATCGACTACTGGATATGGTAAAGCATGTGTTGGAGAATGGGATGCGACAGCTTATTCTAGTTCAGATCCAACATGCTTACGCCGATTAGATACGAATAAAGTATATCCGAAAGATATAACGAATGAAGTGCATGATGATGGTGAAATTTGGGCTCAAGGCCAATACGAAATGGCACAAGCTTTTGGCCGTGATGTAGCAACAAAAATCATTTTACAATCACACTGGTCATTAACACCAAACTCTAAATTCAGTGATGGAGCGAAAGCGATTAAGCAAGCGGATGCTCTTTTATATGGCGGACAACATGCTGCTGATATCGATCGCATTTGGGCAGCGAGAGGCATTAGTACGAATTAATATAAAAAGTCGTGGCATTTATGAAGTGACCCCCGAAAGTTAGACAGGTCGTTTCATTAGGCAGCCTCTAGGGTATGAGCCCGGTATTGTACTGGGCTCATACCCTTTAATTTTGCCTTAATTCTTTTATGATTATAGTATTCTATATACTTTGCTAATTCTTGTTTGAAATGTGTTATACTTTCAAATTCTTTTCGATACAGAAATTCCGATTTCATGATACCGAAGAAATTTTCAATAACGGCATTGTCATAACAGTTTCCTTTGCGAGACATACTTTGAGTTATGCCACAATTCTTAAGAGAATGACGGTATTGTTTCATTTGATAGTGCCAACCTTGATCAGAGTGAATGAGGAGTTTATCCGGATTGGTTACACAATAAAGGGCTTGGTCCAACATCGTTGAAACAAGGGAATAGGTCGGTCTTGAACCAATTGTATACGTGATAATTTCACCATTAAATAAATCCAACATTGGTGATAGGTATAACTTCTCCCCAAATAACTTAAACTCCGTAATATCTGTAACCCACTTTTCATTTGGTTTTTCAGCTTGGAAGTTGCGATTTAAAATATTTGGCGCAATTTTCCCAACTGTCCCTTTGTAAGAGCGGTATTTTTTCATACGAACCAGACATTTTAACCCTAATTCTTTCATAAGGCGATACACTTTTTTATGATTTACTTTGTGTCCACGATTCATAAGTTCATCACGAATACGACGATAACCATAACACCCATCGTGTTCATTATAAATAGCTTGAATCAGTTCTTTTACCTCCGCATTTGGATCAGGACGATTAAAACGTTTCATCCAGTAATAGTACGTACTACGTGGAATGTTTGCGAGTTGAAGTAACTCCTTGATAGGAAATTCATGCCTTAACTCGTAGATTACTTGCGCTTTGTCTTGTTTGGTGATTTTTCTTTGTTTTGAACTAAGGCATTCAACTTTTTTAAATATGCATTTTCCATACGTAAACGCTCATTTTCCGCTTGTAAGGCTTCGATTGATCCTTCATCTACTGGCTTTATTTTTTTATCTTTCATGGTTGGACGCCCCTTTTTCTTTGATTGTAGGGCATCCAATCCTCCTGTTTCATAAGCTATTTTCCATTTCCGAAGTGTTTCATAAGACGGTATATTGAAAAGTGCCGCTGTTTCTCTGATAGATGTCCCGTGTTCATTCATATAATAAAGTACATCTAGTTTATACTGGGCTGGGTAGAATGTATAGCACTTTTCAAAGGCCTTTTCACCTGAAGACTCATATCGTCTAATCCACTCACGAAGTACGCTAGGGTTAACTCCTATAGATTTAGCAATTGTTTTTCCACTTTCTGTACCATCTAAATATCGTTTCACCGCTTGGATTTTTTCTTTTGAAGAAAATTTAGCCATAAAAAATGCACCTCCAATTGTTAGACTGTGTCTAACAATTGGGGTGCACTTCATTATAAGCCACGACTTTTTAATTTGCTTAAGAACTGGTACTAGTAAATAAAGCTATATCAATGATAGTGTGAATATATCCGTATCCCATTTACTTTTTAGCTTCTTTAAAAACAAAATGCTCTTTAAATTTTCTAGATTCAACTTTTTGACCATTTCGCATCGATCGGAATGGGTGTTCTTGCCATGTAATAATAACATCAACTTCATCTGCTTTTGTAGCAACGGGTAAATTAGCGTGTTCAAATCCAGTTTTTCCACTTGCCAAACGACTTTCCTTTAGGGAAAAGAGTTCATATTTCGTTTTCTTATTTGGTTCGTTGCGGAATACTTCGACGTTTACATTATATACTTCACTATTCCCGACATTCTTTACTGAAAAATGATATGTTTGAAATTCATCTTTTTTAGCTTGAAGCATATTCTTGTTTGTTTTTTTCGGTTTATCAATATTCACTTGCCATTGATCAGAGTTTTGAGAGATTGGTAAAGATTTTGGTGAATAGGCATACGTTTCGTTTACTACAATTAAGCAAAACAAAAGGAGAAAGAAACTAATTGCTTTTTGCATATACACACCTCGCTTTAAAATTTTTATTAATATGCGTAAATGAATTAGTTTTTATGTAAAAATTGGAAAATATTAAAGGTGTAATTTTGGATGTAATACATAAGAATATGTATTACAAAATTAACTTTTCACACTTTAGAAGAAGTTAGGAGTTATAAAACCAGAATGTTTCAAAAAAAGCTTGCGTTTTATAAGATAAGGAGTTAGAATACTCTGTAAATATAAAAAGTGATGATCAGGAAAAGTACATGGTGCAAAGGTCTACAGAGAGCAGCCAGTTGCTGGAAAGGTTGCGATACCGCATGATGGAAAGACACCTGTGAGTGTTGCTTTGAACGTGATTATTAGTAAAAGCAAACGGTACCTACCGTTATCAGGGCTAAGATGGTCAGTATGACAATTTGGGTGGTACCGCGGAAAAAAATCCGTCCCTATTTATAGGGGCGGATTTTTGTATTCTTTGAAAGGGGGTGAGTGACCGTGGATGATGACGATGACAACAATAACGTAAATAAATATAAAATTACTGGAGGGAAAAATAATGGATTCAATAATGAAGCGTTCACTCACAAAAGAATGTAAAAAGCAAAGTGGAAAGGTTGTATTACTTCAAGGATGGGTAAAAAAGATTCGACATCTTGGAAATGTTAGTTTTTTATTATTACGGGACAGAACAGGAGTAATTCAATGTGTATTAGAAAATGAATTGGCTGGATATAAAGTTGATGTAGAAAGTGTCGTCCACGTAATTGGTGAAATAGTCGAGACATCGAAAACAGAATTGGGTGTTGAAGTACTTGCTCATGAAGTGAAAGTAATAAACAGTGCAGAGCCACTTCCATTTGAAATAAATAAAAAGAAGTTACAAGTTGGCTTAGATCAACTACTTAATGAGCGAGTAATATCATTAAGGCATGAGCGAACCGCAGCGATTTTTAAAGTGAAATCTACACTCGTTCAAAGCTTTAGTGAATTTCTTATAGAGAACGATTTCACACGGATCTTTACGCCGAAAATTGTTTCGCAAGGGGCAGAAGGAGGAGCAAATGTTTTTAAGCTTCCATACTTCCAAAAAGAAGCTTATTTAGCACAATCACCACAGTTCTATAAGCAAATGATGGTGGCAGGTGGGTTAGAACGAGTTTTTGAAATTGCACCTGTATATAGAGCGGAACATCATAATTCTTCCCGTCATTTGAATGAATATATATCGTTAGACGTAGAGCTTGGTTTTATTCATGATTTTTATGAAGTGATGCAACTAGAAACGGATGTTTTACGATATATGTTTCAACAAGTAGCGAAAAAATGTGAAATAGAACTACAACTATTACAAATAGAAGTACCTGTTATTACTGAAATACCTAAAATTACATTGTTAGAAGCACAAGAAATTTTGAAAAGTAAGTATCGTAAAGAATCTCCTGTAGGGGATTTAGATACAGAAGGTGAAAAGTTACTAGGGAAATATGTGAAGGAAATATATAATAGTGAATTTGTTTTCATTACGCATTATCCGAAAAAAGCGAGACCGATGTATACGATGCCGAATAAAGAGAATCCAGCTATTACTGATTCATTCGACTTATTATATAAAGGATTAGAAATAACGTCAGGGGCACAGCGAATTCATAATTATGAAATGTTACTCGCTTCGTTTAAAGAAAAAGGATTACACCCAGATAAATTTCAATCTTATTTAAATACATTTCGATATGGTTGTCCACCACATGGAGGTTTCGGAATTGGGTTAGAAAGGGTTGTATATAAACTTTTAGAATTAACAAATGTACGAGAGGCGAGTGCTTTTCCGAGAGATTGTACTCGTCTCATACCGTAAAAAGAATCTTCGCGATTATCGCGAAGATTCTTTTTTTATAGTTCGTTTGAAAAGGTGAAAATATAGACTCTTTCTTTTTCTAATAAGCTTAGTAAAAGTCAGTTGAAATATGAACCATTTCGACAAAAAAATCAATATACCCTTGACAGTTACAAATATAACAGATATACTTCATATTAATTTCAAAAGAAAATATATTCTAAATATTAAAATGTGTTGAATAGGAGTAGTAAGGTCATGTATTTGTACAGAGAGCTATGGGTTGGTGTGACATAGTCAAATAACATCCTGAACTCGCCTAGGAGCAGTAAGGTGGAACGGAATTACATTCTTAGTAAATCTTAACGGTTAACCTTCGATATTAGGTTTGTAATCAAACGATTACTACTAAGGTGGATTCATAATGGAATCAATAAGGGTGGTACCGCGTTAAGTAAATGGCTTAGCGTCTCTTTATATAGAGATGCTAGGCCATTTTTTTATTATATGGAAGAAGAAATGGAGGGTTTATTTGAATAGGTTTATAAAATTTATTTATTTATATAAAAAGATTTAATTAGGAGGAAAATGAGATGAAACAGACGGAGCAATGGACTTCGAAATTAGGTTTTATAATGGCGGCAGCCGGATCAGCAATTGGACTTGGTGCGATATGGAAGTTCCCTTATATCGCTGGGAAGAGTGGGGGAGGAGCGTTCTTTTTAATATTTATATTATTTACTGTTTTAATTGGACTACCGCTACTTATAGCTGAATTTATGATTGGACGCAGTACGCAGAAACAAGCAGTTGGAGCATTTAAAAGCATCGCACCAAATACGGGATGGCATTGGATTGGACGCCTTGGTGTTGGAACTTGTTTTATACTACTTTCGTTTTATAGTGTTGTAGGTGGATGGGTATTAATTTATTTATTCAGAGGAATAACTGGACAACTGATTACTCCAGGACAAAATTACGGTACATTATTTACTGAAACAATTGGGAATCCTGCTTGGGCTATTATGGGACATTTCGCTTTTATGTTCATTACGATATGGGTTGTATCAAAGGGTGTACAAAACGGAATTGAAAAAGCAAGTAAATATATGTTGCCAGCATTGTTCGTTTTATTTGTCGCTCTTATTATTCGTTCGTTAACACTTGATGATGCAATGAAAGGTGTGAAGTTTTTCTTACAACCAGATTTCTCAAAGATTACTTCGGAAAGTATTTTGTTCGCAATGGGGCAATCATTCTTTGCAATTAGTATCGGGATTTCAATTATGGTTACGTATAGTTCCTATTTAAATAAAAAAGAAAGTTTACCAAAATCAGCAATAACAATTGTTGGATTAAATTTATTTGTTTCATTATTTGCAGGTCTTGCTATTTTTCCAGCCGTATTTTCATTAGGAATGGAGCCAACAGAAGGACCTGGATTACTATTTATCGTATTACCATCTGTATTTAGTCAAATCCCATTCGGTGGATTTTTCTTAACAGTATTTCTTGCACTATTTACATTTGCGACATTAACATCAGCATTTTCTCTACTAGAAACTGTTGTTTCAGCATTAGCAAATGGTGAACAAGAAAAGAGAACGAAATTATCATGGATGATCGGTTTCGGCATTTTCTTGGTAGGTATACCATCAGCGTTATCATTTGGAGTATGGAGTGATATTACGATTTTCGGAAAGAATATTTTTGATGCAGTAGACTTTTTATCTAGTAATATATTAATGCCACTTGGAGCACTATTTATTAGTATTTTCGTTTCATTCAAAATGGAGAAGAAGGTACTAGAAGCAGAGTTTTTTGTAGGTGGAAATTATGGAAAGAAAGTATTTACTTGTTGGGCATTTTTACTTCGATTTGTAGCACCACTTGCAATAATTATCGTCTTCTTAAATGTAATAGGAATTATTTAATATTAAATGTTATAATATTCAGTAAAAAAAGGGGGGTGGTGATTATAAAGGAAAATTTGATAGAAGCAGGGAAATACATGAATATTAGAGGGAAAAAGCTATACGTTGAAACACATGGAAATCCTAAAAATAAGCCAGTCTTATACTTGCATGGTGGACCAGGAGAAAGTTGTTATGATTTTTCATTTCATCAAGCGGAACGTTTAAAAGATTCTCTATATGTAATTATAATAGATCAAAGAGGTGTTTGTCGCTCAGAAGAAATAACTGAAGACGAAGCTTTTGGATTAAATGATTTGATTGAAGACTGTGAGGAATTAAAAAAAGTATTACAAATTGAGAAGTGGTCTATAATTGGACACTCTTTCGGTGGATATGTAGCATTGCTTTATGCGTCGATATATCCAAGTTCAATAGAGAAAATAATATTTGAAGGACCAACTTTTAATTTTGCATTAACAAGTAGGGCTTTGTTACAAAAGACAGGACATTTATTAAAAAAGTATGGAAAAGAAGAAATAGCAAAAGAATGCTTTGCTTATTCATCTAGCGATGCTAGTTCAGAAGAGTTGTTAGAAGCTTATATAAGACTAAGCGCTGAATTAGAAGAAAAAAGAATGGAGATTTACAATAATAAGGAAAATAGGACAGATGAGAGTTTATACAGTGATGAAGAGTGGGAAATATTTTCAAATCGCTCCAAAATTCACTTTGATAGATTAAAATTAGAGGGAGCATGTCATACATCATTATTATCAAAAATAAAAGATGTACAAAATCTAATGTTATTAATAGTAGGAAAACATGATGTAGTAACGTGTGAAGAACAAATTAAAACATTTAATAAAGATGCCCGAAACGGCAAGTATATCGTATTTGAAGAGAGCGGTCATTCACCTCATTATGAGGAAGCAGATAGATTTGCAGAAACAGTCATACATTTTTTGAAATGAAGAAAAGGGTGCTTCTATAAATGAGAGGCACCCTTTCTAAATTTCTGGATATGTGATTGTGATGTTAGGCCACTTACTTTGCCAATTCTTTTTTATAACTCTGTTTTTGTACATATGTAATCGTTCTTTCGATTCAAGAAAATGAGCTGTTGGTTTCACTTGTAAGGAAAGGACATCTTCAATACCACATGGGGCTGTTAAGATAACGTTGTTTAGTTCATCAAGTGTAACTCCTAAAGCCGTTGCTGTTTCAGGGAATTTAGAAATAGCATTAACAGAAGAAGAATATGGTGGCATATTATTCACTACATGCATACGAGCTTGATTTTTTACAGACCAAGGGATAGTAGCATCAATATTCATTAATTTCGTTTCTAATGATTGTTCGTATATCTCATCTTGATGTAGACTATCATAATAAATCACATCAACATCAGGCATAGCCGTTTTAGCTTCATAGTCATGTAAAGTATCCCAAATTTTAGAACGAACAAATCCGGCACAAATCCACCAATCAGGTAGCTCTAGTAATTTTGCCATTTGTAATACATTCATCATCCATTCGTCGTTTTCTATTAAGCGAATTATATCTTTCTCTGTTTTGATCTTCATTGATAAATTCACCTTTCTAGTAAATTAATGCATCAGTTCAATAATCCATAAAATCCAGTAAGCACCTGGTACAAATAGCAGTTGTGCTAATAATGTGCCGAGAAGTCTAGAAATCATTAGCCAACCATACATTTTACTCATAGATTCAGCACCGCTTTCTGATTGTAGAGCACGTTCTGTTAAAAGAGCAATGCGTGGATCGAGTAATACAGTTAATAAAATAGTGGCGAAACCATTTACAAGGCCAGAAGCTGTACTTGCATTTGTTGCATAATCTGGATTTAAAAAAGAAGCGTAAAGGGCTGAAAGTACCCCTGCTGTATAAATAGCAGTAGCAAACATGTTAATAAGCATAATACGCTTTGGAATACCACCGATACGCAGTCTATGAATCATTTCTAACTTTGGAAAACGGACATATTTTTTTGTGTACTTTAATTTTTGAATGTTATTCGTTTTCATCATTCGAATGAAAGAACCGTCTGTTTCAAAGTTTTGAATGACATATCCAAATAATTTTGTCAAAGTTGGATAAAGAATGATCGCGATTAAAGTACCGATAGAAGCCGATAATAGTACGAGTCGTATAATATGCTCTAAATTAATAGAAGAATCTAGTTTTGCTTCATCGACAATACCACCGATTAAAAAGGCTTGTAGTAAGTTTGATGTTCTTGAAATAAGTAACACCATTCCTACAACAGACAAGGCAACCGCAATCTTCTTTAAACGTACTCCAGCTAATCGAATACTATAAGAGCTTGTTTCAACTGCGTGGATCACAATTGTGAAAGCCATTATAAAAATTAACGTAATTGACATTTGTTTCACCAGTTTCTATTAAAATAATTGTAACTTTTTTACTGTATCATATCTATCGTATTTTGTAACTGAAAGTATGTGACATAGGGAAATTGATTTTTCGAAAAAATAGATAATAATAGTATAATAGGGAGAAGTGGAAGAGATGTTAGCACTTATTTATACAGCAAATTAAGTGGAGGAATGAAGCATGTATAAAATATTTCTATTTGATTTAGATGGAACTTTAACTGATCCGAAAGAAGGGATTGTAAACTCGGTTTTATATGCATTAAAAAAAGTAGGAATTGAAGAAGTACATATAAGTGAGTTAGATTCATTTATAGGTCCTCCTATTCAGCAATCATTCATAGAGAGATATAATATGAGTGAAGGAGAGGTTGAACGTGCTGTTTTTTACTTCCGTGAGTATTTAAAGCAGCGTGGATTGTTTGAAAATAATGTATAAGAGGGGATTCTGAAGCTCTTGCAACAATTAAAAAGTTCAGGGAATCGCATATTCGTAGCAACTTCAAAGCCCACTGTATTTGCGAAACAAGTTATAGAGCATTTTCAATTAACGAATTATTTCGAAGACATCATTGGAAGTAATTTAGATGGTACGAGAATAAAAAAAGAAGAAATAATTGCTCATATTTTACAAACACATGAAGAACTAAATAAAGAAGAAATGATAATGATTGGTGATAGAAAGCACGATATAATAGGTGCAAATCAGAATGGAATTGCTTCAATTGGTGTTTTATATGGCTATGGCTGTGAAAAAGAACTGACTGAAGTTAGTGCGACCTACATAGTGAAAGATGTTGAAGAACTGTATCATTTTTGTATAGAGAAAAATTTAATACAGCAGTAAATATAGATTCTAGCAATCCCTTTATAACGTATGACGATGAATTCGTTTCTGTTTAAAGGGATTTTTCATATGTAATCGAATAATTATAATTAGACATTTTTAGCATAAAAATTTGTATGAATAAGAGGAGGGATGTCAGAATTAAAAGGTTAGTAGAAATTTATCAATAAAATTTAGAATATTCTGTTTAATGGAGGGGTAAAATTAGAGTTAGTTATTATATTATTAGCACTAAGTTTACTTATGTTCGTAGCATACAGAGGTTTTTCTGTTATTTTATTCGCGCCGATATTTGCATTATTTGCAGTATTTTTGACAGAACCTAGTTATGTATTACCTTTCTTTTCTAATATCTTTATGGAGAAAATGGTTGGATTTATAAAATTATATTTTCCTGTGTTTTTATTAGGAGCAATATTTGGAAAAGTAGTGGAAATGTCAGGAATTGCAGATTCTATCGCAAAAACAATTATTGAGTTAGTTGGTGAAAAACGTACTATATTAGCGATTGTATTAATGGGGGCTATTTTAACGTATAGTGGTGTTAGTGTGTATGTAGTAGTGTTTGCTGTTTATCCGTTCGCAGCTAAGTTGTTTCGACAAGCTAATATTCCAAAGCGTTTAATCCCTGGAACGATTGTTCTTGGAGCAGTAACGTTTACAATGGATGCGCTACCTGGATCACCACAAATTCAAAATGTAATACCTACAACATTTTTTAAAACGGATATTTATGCTGCACCGATACTTGGGATTGTAGGAGCAATTTTTGTTCTTACATTAGGTTTACTATATTTAGAGAGTAGACGTAAGAAGGCAAAAGCAGCAGGTGAAGGATATTTTGGTTTTAATGATGGAAATACTGAAATGGCAGCATCTTTGCAAGTAGAACAAAAAAATATGCCATTAATTAATAACATTGAAATCACAAGAGCGCAACAACTTATTGCATTTATACCACTTATTTTAGTAGGTGTAATGAATAAAGTGTTTACTATTATGATACCGAAGTGGTATCCAAGCGGTTTTGATTTTTCTGCAATTGGTATGAAAGCATTTGGAAAAGTAGAATTAAGTGCAGTAGTAGGAATTTGGTCTGTAGAATTGGCACTTATTATAGGGATCTTAACAACGTTATTATTATATTGGAAGCGAGTAGTAACAGGTTTCCAAGCTGGATTGAATACAAGTATTGGTGGAGCGCTACTTGCAACGATGAATACAGGAGCTGAGTTTGGATTCGGTGGTGTCATTGCAGCACTTCCAGGCTTCGCAATTATGAGAGATGGCATCTCTGCTACTTTCACAAATCCGTTAGTGAATGGTGCAGTAACGACGAATATTTTAGCTGGAATTACAGGCTCGGCATCAGGAGGAATGGGAATAGTATTAAGCGCAATGGGAGATAAATTTATTGCAGCGGCCAATCAATTTGATATTCCATTAGAAGTTATGCACCGTATCGTATCAATGGCATCAGGAGGAATGGATACACTACCACATAACGGGGCTATTATTACTATTCTTACAGTAACGGGATTAACACATAAACAGTCATATAAAGATATATTTGCTATTACTATTTTGAAAACGGTTGCTGTATTTTTAGTTATCGCATTCTATACTTTAACAGGACTCTATTAAAAAATTTGAATCGTAAAGATTCATCAAATCGATAATTTATATTATAAAATATTAATTAGGATAAGAAGGGGTGGGGGACTTGCAAGAGGTTTCTGAGTTTCGTATGCCAAAGTCGGTATTATATGGAAGGAATTCGCTTGAAAAACTGGGAGAACAATCAAAAAAGTTAGGGAAAAGAGCTTTTATAGTTACTGATACAATTATGGAGAAATTAGGATATGTTGAAAAGTGTATGCAACAACTAAATAAGAAAGGTATTATTGTTAGTACATATAATAAAGTGGATGCTGAGCCTACAAATATACACGTATTAGAAGCGTTATCTCTTTGTAAAGAGGAAAAGTGCGATTTTATTATCGGTATTGGTGGTGGAAGTTGTATTGATGCTGCGAAAGCGGTAGCGGTTTTATATACAAATGGTGGAGAAGTTGAGGATTATGTCCAAAAGGATATTGAAATAGAAAACAATCCACTACCACTTATTGCAATTCCAACAACTTCTGGTACTGGTTCGGAAGTTACAAGTGTAGCAGTAATTACGAATAAAAAAACAGATGTAAAAATGATGATGAAGCATCCTAGTTTTATACCGAAAGTAGCAATTATAGATCCAGTTTTGACAAGTTCGTTACCACCACAAATTACGGCAGCAACAGGAATAGATGCGTTATGTCATGCGATTGAAGCTTATATTTCTAAATTTTCACAACCACTTACAGATGTACTTGCTCTTTCAGCTATTGAAAGTATTATGAAATATTTACGTATAGCATATGAAGATGGACATAATATGGAGGCAAGAGAAGCGATGATGATTGCTTCCTTACAAGCTGGAATTGCATTTTCGAATGCATCAGTTACATTAGTTCATGGAATGTCAAGGCCAGTGGGAGCATTATTTCATGTACCGCATGGAATATCAAATGCCATACTATTACCTACAGTGTTAGAGTTTACAAAAACAAGTGCAGTGAAAAGGTTAGCAAAAATTGGACGTAACTTAAATAAGGATTTGTATTCGAATTCTGATGAGGAAGTAGCAGACTACACGATTGGGGAAATAAAAAAGCTTTGCTATGATCTTCGTATTCCAAATTTAAAAGAATACGGTATCGATGAAATTGAATTTGAAAATGCTATCTCTAAAATGGCATCAGATGCAATTGAAAGTGGTAGCCCAGCTAATAACCCACGTGTTCCATCATATGATGAAATCAAAGAGTTGTATCGAGAGTGTTTTAATTATAAGTATAAAGAATTTATAAAAATATCAGATTATTAATTTCAGAATATTCTATAAAAATTTCCTTGGAAATGAAAGTACAATTATTCTATATTATTACGTTAAAACAAGACTTTATATCCCAAACTTAAAGTCTTGTTTTATTGTGTATAATATACATAATAAAACGTTGTTATTAGTTTTATAAAAAAGTTTAGGTAGGTGTTTATATGAAAACGATAGGTCTTATAGGTGGTATGAGTTGGGAATCAACTTCTGAATATTATCGAATTATTAATGAAGAAATAAAAGAGAGATTAGGAGGGCTACATTCAGCAAAATGTTTGATTAATAGTGTGGATTTTGAAGAGATTGAACGATGTCAGTCTAGCGGAGATTGGGATGGTGCTGGAGAAATTCTAGGGAATGCGGCATATTCATTACAAAAGGGAGGAGCAGACTTTATAATCATTTGTACAAATACAATGCATAAGGTAGTTGGAAAAATAAAGGCCAAAATTGATATTCCAGTCTTACATATTGCTGATGCAACTGCAAAAGAAATTAAAAGAAAAGACATTCAAAAGGTTGGTCTGCTTGGAACTAAATATACAATGGAGCAAGATTTCTATAAGTCACGTATAGAAGAAAATAATATAAAAGTAATAGTACCATCAGAAAAAAATAGAAAAGAAATAAATAAAGTAATATATACAGAATTATGTTTAGGAAAAATAGTATCTCAATCTAGAGAATATTATAAAAGAGGCATCGAAGAGTTAGTGCAAAAAGGAGCACAGGGAATCATATTAGGTTGTACAGAAATAGGGTTATTAATAAAGCAAGAAAACGTATCTGTCCCGATATTTGATACAACTCATATACATGCAATTGAAGCAGTCAAGGTAGCTCTAGATAGAGTATAATTATATTATGTAAACTTTATTCGTATATCTGGAAAACATTCAGAAAATATTTTATAATGTAAGTGGTTACATTTAAGGGGGAATGCGTATGTTTTCAGTTCAACCAATCGCATTTGTACATAATGAAAGAAAGGAAATAAAAGATGATGAGTGGGGAGAAGTAAGATCTCGTATAACTTTAACTGAAATGTATGCAGAAGAGAGTATACAAGGGGTTGAAGATTTTTCTCATATTGAAGTTGTTTTTTATTTTCATAAAGTAACTGACGAGCAAATTCAGTATTTTGCTAGACATCCTAGAAATAATAAGGATTATCCTGAAGTAGGTATTTTTGCACAGCGCGGGAAAAATCGCCCAAATCGCATAGGTGTAACAATTGTAAAGATGATCAAAAGAGAAGGTAAATCAATTATTGTTGAGGGATTAGATGCTATTGATGGCACTCCTATATTGGATATAAAACCAATAATGAAAGAGTTTATGCCGACAGAAGAAATACACCAGCCTAAATGGGCAACGGATATAATGAGACAGTATTGGAAGGGGAATGGAGTAAAATGAGAATATATGAGGCAACAATTGCAGATTTAGATGGACTAGCATCAGTTTTTAATAACTATCGCATGTTTTATAGGCAAGATTCTGATTTAGAAGGGGCAAAAGTATTTTTACGAAATAGAATTGAGAAAAAAGAGTCTGTTATTTTCGTAGCAGTTGAAGACGGCGAATATATTGGGTTCACGCAACTATATCCATCATTTTCTTCTATTTCAATGAAAGAATTATGGATTTTAAATGATTTATTTGTACAAGCGGCGAAGCGTGGAGCCGGAACAGGTAAAAAATTATTAGAAGCTGCTAAAGAATACGCATTAGAAAATGGAGCAAAAGGTGTAAAGCTGCAAACGGAGATTGATAATTTATCAGCACAACGATTATACGCTGAAAATGGTTATTTGAGAGATAATCGTTATTTCCATTACGAATTAACGTTTTAAAAAATTAAGTTGAAAGAGACATTTTCAAGAAAAAGAATTTCTTTGTAATGAGAAATTCTTTTTTATTTTTGCCTAAATTAAAAAACATGACGAAAATAAAACGATATTTATTTATTGTTAAACAATAAATGTTGTGATAAAATTATGTTGCCATTAAATAAGTGAGGTATTGTAAATGAATCTTAAACGAAGTTCAACAATGTTCTTAAAAGTAATTATTTTTCTTGCTGGAATTTCAGTGCTTGCTTTATGCATATTTTTAGTGCCGGAAATGGCGGATTTCACAGCGAATTTGTATCCTAACATTGCTCCGATAAAATATCTTGTTTTAATTGTACTGTATGTAGCAGCTGTGCCTTTTTACGTTGCTCTTTATCAGGCTTTCAATCTTTTACAGTACATTGATGAGAACACAGCGTTCTCGGAATTATCAGTAAAGGCGTTAAAGAATATAAAGCGCTGTGCAATTACAATCAGTGGTTTGTATGTATTAAGTTTGCCACTTTTTCATTTTATAGCGAAAAAAATGGACCCTCCTATTGGGTTAGTGGGACTCATTATCGTTTTTGCTTCGCTCGTTATCGCCGTTTTTGCTGCTATCCTCCAACGACTTCTACAAGAGGCAATTAACATAAAATCAGAAAATGATTTGACGGTCTGAGGTGGCGGATATGACAATCATTATTAATATTGACGTCATGTTAGCAAAACGAAAAATGAGTGTAACGGAGCTTTCGGAGAAGGTTGGAATTACGATGGCGAATCTTTCTATTTTGAAAAATGGGAAAGCAAAAGCGGTTCGTTTTTCAACATTAGAAGCGATATGTAAAGCTTTGGAGTGTCAGCCAGGGGATATTTTGGAGTATAAAAACGATGAGAATACTCAATAAAAACAGATAACAAATGTAAATAATAGAAGTCAATAAAGAAGGGATAGCCACTAAGCTATTCCTTCTTTACGTTAATTGCTGTTACTAATAAAAAATATAATTTGAATTGCAATGTTTGCGTATCAAAAGGGAACTTGCTACCTTTTGAGGTGATCCGTTTTGTGGAATACAATTATTTGCCAAAAAGGCTATTTTAACTATGTTTTAAATTATTTCGGGTGAATCAAAATTTTCATTTGTATTATAGTTGATTTAAAACCCAGTTTGTTGCATCTTCAAAGTTATCTGCAATGTAGTTTGGTTCAATATGTGCCCATTTGTCTCGGTACGTATGTAAAGCATCGTATCCAGCGCCTGTGCGCACCAATATCGTTATCGCATGCACTGTTGCTCCTGCAACGATATCGGTCCAGCGATCACCAATTACAGCGCATTTTGTTAAATCAAGCCCGTGTTTTTCAGCTGCTTGTAGCAGCATACCTGTACTTGGTTTACGACATTCACAACCATCACCGTGTTTGTGAGGACATACATAAATATCATCAAAACCGAAGCCTTCTAATTCTTGTACAAAATCGGCTACAGTTGCAATTCCATCTGCGATACCAGGTTGATTTGTGAAAGAGAAAATTTTTATATTTTGAGCTTTTAGTTTTTGCAAAGCTGCTTTTGTAAACGGAAATAATGTAAAAGATCCCGGATAATGTATTGTAGTGTCACCACCAATTGTACCGTCACGATCAATGAAAATTGCTTTAATGTTTGTCATAGTTATAGTCCCTTCAATTTATAAGTAGTTTAAAAATGTTTTACAAATCTGTAGCCATTTACTTCATATCCTAATTTTTTGTAAAAAGGATGAGCTTCTACTCTTTTTGTTCCACTAACTAGCCATGTGCCAATGCAATTATGTTTCTTTGCTAATTGCTCGGCATAATCCATCAACACTTGTCCAATGCCTTTCCGTCGTATGTTAGAATCAACGCTAATAATTGAAATCTCTCCATAACGTGTTACATCTTCTAAATTTTCACGTATACGAAATCCAAGTAACCCAAATATAGCTTCTTCTTCCTCGTAAACATATAAAAAATCAAACGGACTCATTTGTACGAATTGTAATCGGTTGTTCATATCTTCATAGGAAATAGAGGAACCTTTTAATTCTTTCGTTAAAGAACAAAGTGCGTCTATATCATCTATCGTTGCTTCACGAATTTGAAAAGACATATTATCCACTCCAATAAAATGTAATCAAACATTTAATATTCTGTTAAAAAATGTTTTTTCCTGCTATGAAAATAAATATTTTATAATGATATATAGATAGTTATATGTTATTCTTTTCCTTGATTGTATTAGAAATGGAAAGAAGGGGAATGCATGTTAAAAGTAAATATCCGCTCAGCTGGATATGAAATAGGCGAAAAAATAATTCATGATATAGCTTTTTCTATCGAAAAAGGTGAACTAGTTGCTCTTATTGGAGCAAATGGTGCTGGGAAGAGTACGACGATTAAAACGATACTCGGATTACTTGTAAATATGGACGGTGAAATATCATTCGGTGAAAAGAAAAATCCGTATGCATACGTACCAGAACATCCAACATACTATGATTACTTGACGCTCTGGGAACATATTGAATTATTAATGGCAGCTCGTGGAAGTGAAATGGGAAGTTGGGAAGAACGAGCGGAACAATTATTACATACTTTTCGAATGAATAAGCATAAACATGAGTATTTATCAAAATTTTCAAAAGGCATGAAACAAAAATCGATGCTAATATTGGCGTTTTTAACTGAGCCAGATTTTTATATCATTGACGAACCTTTTATCGGTTTAGATCCGGTAGCTACGAAAGAGTTTTTAAATTATTTATATAAAGAAAAAGAGCGCGGGGCAGGAATTTTATTTTGTACGCACGTATTAGATACTGCTGAAAAAATTTGTGAAAGATTTTTACTCATTTCACAAGGTACATTAGTCGCAGATGGACATTTAGAATCTATTCAAATATTAGCGGAAATGCCGGGTAGTTCATTATTAGACTGCTTTGATGTAATTGTAAGGCGTGAACAACATGATTAAACAACAATTTTATAAGAGATTACGCCATGAACTTGAGCGGAAATGGAAGTCTATACGTTCGGTAACAGATTGGACAGTCGCATTATATATTATTATTCCAGCACTTATATTTATGGGAATCTATTATCGATCGCTATGGATAAATGAATTATCAACGGAAGAGACGATTTATTTCGGATTAGGATTACTCGCATTTTATGTGATTACATATGGAAGAGGAGTTCGTTCATTTTTTGAGCAAGCGGATAGTTTATTTTTAATTTCGTATGCAACACATATGCGAAAATTAGTCCAGTATGGCATGATGTACACATTTGTTCGAATAGCGATAACGAATATAATTGTAGTCGTTATTATGTTACCGGTGTTGATGGAAAGTATCGAAGTAACAGGGATACAAGTCCTATTATTTTGGGTATTCTTTACTATATTTCGATTTATGTTGTCGTTGTTAACGAGATTTATTCATGTACATGTGGGGAAACGATGGGTTTTATGGATTGTAAAAAATGTAGTATTTTCTATGAGCGTGTCCTTTTTTGGAATTAGTTTATTTTTTATTTATAAAAATCCATTGTATTCAATTTTATTTATCGGTCTAGTAATTTTCTTAAGTAGTGTATTAGTAAAAGAGAAAATGAATTATAAAAAGTTCTTTTTTAAAGAAATCGAGAAAGAAAAGGAGGAAAGCATGCGCTGGACGAGCGGAATTATGCAAGTTGGTGGTCATGCGGCTAAACCGAGTAGTTCGAATAAAAAACCGTGGATATTTCCTCGCTCTAAAAGACTTTTAGGGAAAAAAGCTGATTCTCGTATTGTCGAATCTTTTTTGAAAGAATTTTTCCGTACAAGTACTGCACGAATATTTTATATTCAAATTGTATGTATCAGTACTGTAAGTATAATTATGACTCCAAGGTGGATTGCGGCTATTGTTCTCGTATTTGCTGTAGTTGCAATTTCTCGCTATGCACGTGATTATTGGACTGAATTTACGAATAAGATGTTTCTTCGTGTATATTGTGATGAAGGGAAATTACTATTGTTAAGATGGAAGGCAGATCGTTATTTACTACTACCAGCAATACTTTTATATGGAATAGTTATACTTTCCCGGTTTTATTTATTGCCAGCTGTGATTGGTGGCATTGTTTTTATTTTATTGATTGTATGGATTGTATTTCTACCATTAAAAAAGAGCCATTGATGGCTCTTTTTCTAGTCTGTAACACATTGATAAATAAAATATACTAAAACGAGTATACTTGCGGCGGAATACATGACATCTAAAGTCATCTGATCGCCTCCTTATTTTTGTTGTATTTTTATTGTATGAAATCTTACAATTTCATATTCAAGTGAAAAATATGTGAACGTTAACAAAATTGTAAAGTGCAATAATTACAATCATTTTGTATAATAGAAGAAACCACCGTTATATAAAAAATAATGAGTGAAAGGGGAGGGAACATAAATGCCAAATTGGTTTAGAAAAACCTTAGTCGCACTAATTACCGTGTTTACATTTGGTTTAGTGACGCCTCCTTCCATATTACTTGATAATGCCAAAGCTGCGGACAAGCCTACGAGCACAGCTGGGCAACAAAGTTTGGAGAGCACGTCCTACACATATGAAGAAGCGAATGACAGGTTAACCACCGATACTTTTATTACTTATGCAATGCAAGAAGCAGAGAAGCAGTCGATGCAAAAGTTTGGTACTAAAATTGGTCCAGTAATTGAAGATGAGTTTAAAGATGTAATATTACCGAAAATTGAAGAGGCAATTGCTGAGCTTGCTAGTGATGTACCAGAAGATTCACTACAATCATTAGCGATTTCTCAAAAACCAGCTGGTGGGAATAATGAAAAGATTTTTCATGTCTACGATACGAAATCAGGAAATGATTTATTGCGTTTCCATGTAAGAAGAGATCATCCACCGCAAGATGGTTATTATTTTAATTTCCATTACCACCGTTTTGATGATGGATACTCTGGACATCATGAGTTAGGAAATATTTATTGGAATACGAATGTACCGCCGAAATGGCTTTCTTAAAAAGAACAAGAGAAAATCTTGTTCTTTTTTATTTTTATAGAAGGGACAGACAACTATGTTGTTGAATAACATAGGTTTAGAAAAAAGAAGCAAAGGGAGTATGGGAATGCAAAAATATATTGTTTTTGACTTTGATGGCACATTAGTAGACTCACAAAATATATTTGTACCGATTTATAATCAACTTGCTGAAAAACATGGGTATAAAGCAGTAAAGGAAGACGAAATTGAACATTTACGTAAATTAACGATGCCAGAGAGATGTAAACAACTTAATGTACCACTGTATAAATTACCGATATTAGCGTTGGAATTTTATAAATTATATCAGCCGGCTATAAAAAATCTCGTTTTGTTCCATGGGATGAAAGAAGTATTAGATGAACTACATAAAAAAGGCTACGGAATTGCAGTCATATCATCGAACTCAGAAGAGCATATTCGGGCGTTTTTACAAAAGAATGATATAGAAAATATACAAGAAGTGTATTGTTCTAAAAATTTGTTCGGTAAAGATAAAATGATAAAAAGATTTTTGAAATCAAAAAAAATAACAGAGAAAGATATGTTATATGTCGGTGATGAACAGCGAGACGTAGCAGCGTGTAAAAAGGCTGGAGTGAACGTAATTTGGGTATCTTGGGGATATGATGTTATTGAAACAGTGAAAAAAGATGCACCAGATTACATGGTTCATAAGCCGATGGAAATTGTGCAAGTAGTACAAGGAGCGTATTCTTAATATGAATACACTGCGAGCAGGCATTCATCATATTGAATTTTGGGTAGCAAATTTAGAGGAGTCCATTTCTTTTTATAATAAGTTGTTTTCCATAATTGGGTGGAGAAAGTTAAATGAAATAGCATATAGCACAGGAGAAAGTGAAATATACTTTAAAGAAGTAGATGAGGAAATTGTAAGGACGTTAGGGCCTAGACATATTTGTTATCAAGCTATTCATAGAGAAGTAGTTGATGAAGTAGCAGATTTTCTTTCTAGTACGAAAGTGAAGGTAATACGTGGTCCAATTGAAATGAATCATTATTCGGAAGGTTACTATACGATTGATTTTTACGATCCGAATGGATTTATTGTAGAAGTTGCCTATACACCAAATGCAGAAATGTAAGGGGAATAGATATGAAGATAATTACAGCACGGCAAAGCAATATACAAATAGTAAAAGATGCAGCGAATATTGAAGAAATTTCTAAAGGTTTCTCTCCAGATAAGAAATATGTAATTACGAATGCAAATAATGAAAAATATTTATTTCGGACAGGCGATATAAAAGAGTATGAAAGAAAGAAAATAGAGTTTCAAATTTTAAATGAAATGGTAAAACGTAACGTACAGGCACAAAGGCCAATTGAAATAGGTATATTGGAAGAAGAAGGTGTATGCTATAGTATTTTTTCATATTTAGAAGGGGAAGATGCGAAGAAGCTATTGCCTACGTATTCACCAAAAGAACAATATGATATTGGTATAGAGGCAGGAAAAGATTTAGCAAAAATGCATACATTTGAAGCTCCTAAGGATATACTTCCATGGTATGAAAGAGCTATGAAAAAACATAGTAAATATGTAGAGGTATACAAAACATGCGGAATAAAAATAAAAAATGATGATAAAATCATAAAGTTTATAGAAGAAAATGAAATATATTTAAAGAGCCGCCCGAATCGATTTCAACACGATGATTTTCATTTAGAAAATATAATTGTACGGGATGGAAAATATGTAGGTGTTGTTGATTTTAATGGCTATGACTGGGGCGACCCAATTCATGATTTCGTAAAAATTGCACTGTTTGCAAGGGATATTAGTATTCCGTATTCAATCGGACAAATAGAAGGATACTTTAATAGGAAAATACCAGAGGAGTTCTGGAAATTATACACGGTGTACGTTGGCATGACAGTTTTCTCCTCAGTTGTCTGGACATTACGAGCAGCGCCGCATATGTTAGATGATATGTTAGAGCGTCTTACTATAGTTTTAGAGGATCATAATAACTTTGAGTTATCGAAGCCAATTTGGTTTCAACCAGATAAGATTGATATGAAATAGAAAAGGTAGGTGTGATTCGCACCTACCTTTATTTTTTAACATCAAGATACTTATTTAATTTTCTTAAATGTAAGCGGCTGAGTACTTAATGTAGCTGGTACATGTAACTGAAGGGATGGGAATTCACCACTTACATTCATTTCATAAGCGAATAATAAGCTCATTTTCATTTGGAATAAGTCAACTTTTGTGGAGAAGATGTCGTAATGATGATGCCCTAATTGAATATCCATTTCCATAAATTGTACATATAACGAATCATCTCGTTTGTATACTTGTAATGTTCCGTATGCAGGATGTTCAAAAGTACCAGTATAATCCTCTAACTTGTGCGAAGGTGTAGTCCCTTTAATTTGTTCAGGGAGGGATTCAGTTGCTTCTTTCATCATTTCCTTCATTTTTTTAGTATCTTCTACAGCACGTTTATGCCAATCAATGGATTCTAATTCAAGTAGTTCGTCATAAATTTGATTAGCGAGATAAGTAGGAAGTAATGTTCCTCCAGCATTCGTTAAAATAACAAGGCCTATGTTTTCTGTTGGTATGAATGAAACAAGCGCTGAAAATCCATCGATATTACCGCCATGATGAATCACTTTTTTACCACGATAAGCGCTAATAAACCAACCAAGACCGTAACTATTTAATGGAGATTCAGGGAGTGATAAAACCGGTTGGTCTGGAATTGAATTGTGTGGTGTATACATTGGTTGTAATAATTCAGAGGAGATTAATTCATGATCTCCAAATTTTCCTTCATTTAAGTGGAGAAGTACCCAATTTGCCATATCTTCAATTGTGGAATTAATACACCCAGCAGCGCCAACTGTATCGATGTTACGGAATGGAACTGCTTTTATTTCACCGTCATTTTCAATGTAAGGTAAAGCGTAATCATCTGTAGTTTGTGAATCGTTAACAGAGAAGTTTGTATGTCTCATATTTAAAGGTTCTAAAATATGTTCTGTAGTGTATTGCTCCCACGTTTGATTTGTAATGTTTTCAACAATGTAGCTAATTGTTGCATACATTAAGTTGTTATATAGAAATGCAGTCCGGAACGGTGCATCAAGTGGTAAATGTTTTATTTTTTCAACGAGATCTTTTCGAGATAAGGAAGAACTGTACCAAAGAGCCTCATGACGACTCACTCCAGTTCGATGAGAAGCTAAATCCCGTCCTGTAACTTGTGAGCTAGCAAGTAGTTCAGATAAAGTAAAGTTAGGTATATAAGACGGGACAGGAGCATCCCAATTAAACTTTTTTTGCTGTGCTAACAAGCTTAATGAAAGTGTACCAAACGCTTTCGTTGAGGAACCGATTGCGAATCGAGTATTCGGTGTAACAGCCTCTTTTGTTTCCATATTACGATAGCCGAAACCTTCTGAAAGAATAACTTCACCGTCTTTTATAACAGCGACAGCAACACCAGGAACATTTAAATCCTTCATCATTTTTTCAACCGTGGTTTGTAAAGAAGTCATAACAGGTGTTTCAATTTTAGACATATTTCTAACCTCCAAATATAAATTTTGATCTACCGCACTATACTTTCGGTAATAGAAAATGAAAACCTTTTAAAATATGGAAAGTTAATAATTTTGTAAGAATTAGCGCAAGAAATTTTATTAATTAAGATTATTAAATTTACCATTTTTCATGTTATGATAAATTCCATATACGATTGAAAGAAGGTTTTCCTACATATGAAACATGCTGAAAATGAATACTTAAATTTATGCCGCCATGTAATGGAACATGGTACGAAGAAAGAAGATCGTACAGGGACAGGAACTGTATCTGTATTTGGATATCAAATGCGTTTTGATTTGAGCAAAGGATTTCCTTTATTAACGACAAAAAGAGTACCATTTCGCCTTGTAGCAAGTGAACTACTTTGGTTTATGAAAGGTGATACAAATATTCGCTATTTATTGCAGCATAATAATAACATTTGGAATGAATGGGCGTTTAAGAGCTGGGTAGAAAGTGATGAGTATACTGGTCCTGACATGACTGATTTTGGTCTTCGCTCACAACAAGATGAAGAATTTAAAGTACAGTACGATGAGCAAATGGAATTGTTTAAAAAGAACGTTTTAGAAGATGATGAGTTCTCAAATAAATATGGTTATTTAGGAGACGTTTACGGTAAACAATGGCGTGCTTGGAAAACGACAGCTGGTGAGACACTTGATCAATTAAAAGATGTAATTGAAATGATTAAAAAAACACCAGACTCACGTCGTTTAATCGTTTCTGCTTGGAATCCTGAAGACGTACCGAGTATGGCATTACCGCCTTGTCATACATTATTCCAATTTTATGTAGCGGACGGAAAACTTTCTTGTCAGCTATATCAAAGAAGTGGTGACATATTCCTTGGAATTCCATTTAACATCGCAAGTTATTCACTACTAACACATTTAATTGCACATGAATGTGGTCTTGAAGTAGGAGAATTTGTTCATACAATTGGAGATGCACACATTTATACAAATCATTTTGAACAAGTAGAAAAGCAATTGGCACGTGAACCACGTCCATTCCCGAAACTTACATTAAATCCAGATGTGAAATCTGTGTTTGATTTTGAAATGGAAGATTTAACGATTGAAGGATACGATCCGCATCCAGCAATTAAAGCACCGGTTGCAGTATAATTGTAGAGGAGATGAAAAAATGATTGTTTCATTTATGGTCGCGATGGACGAAAATAGAGTAATTGGTAAAGATAATAATTTACCTTGGCGTTTACCGAGTGAATTACAATACGTGAAGAAAACAACGATGGGCCACCCGCTTATTATGGGAAGAAAGAACTATGAAGCGATTGGTAGACCACTGCCTGGAAGACGTAATATTATTGTAACTCGTAATGAAGGGTATCATGTTGAAGGGTGTGAAGTTGTTCATTCTGTAGAAGAAGTATTTGAACTATGTAAAAATGAAGAAGAGATTTTTATTTTTGGCGGAGCGCAAATTTACGATCTCTTTTTACCTTATGTAGACAAGTTATATATAACAAAAATCCATTATGCATTTGAAGGAGATACATTCTTCCCAGAAATGGATATGACAAATTGGAAAGAGATTTTTGTAGAAAAAGGTTTAACGGATGAAAAAAACCCGTATACGTATTATTACCATGTATATGAGAAGCAACAATAATAAAAAAGATTGATGTGAGAATTCACATCAATCTTTTTATTTATATTCACCAATATAAGTTTATAGATGAGATTCGATAGTGCTATAATGATAGGTAGCATGTAAAAATGCTAAAATTTTCAAAAGTACTAATATAGAAAGAGGAGGAGAATCGATTGAGAAAGATATGGGGGATTCTTTTTCTTTGCTTAACATTCATGTTAGTTGGATGTGGTAAAGAAGAAAAACCACAAGAAGCGTTTGATACATATGTAAAAGCGTGGAATAAACAAAAATTTGCAGATATGTATGATCAACTATCAAAAAATGCAAAAAAAGATATTTCAAAGAAAGAGTTTACTGAGAAATATGAAAAAATTTATTCTGGTATCGAAGTGAAAGACTTAAAGGTAGAAACAGGGGAAGTAAAAGAAGATAAAAAAGATGAAGGTCCTGTTCCTTTTAAAGTAAGCATGGATACAGTTGGTGGTAAAATCACATTTGGTCATGAAGCAAAAATGGTAAAAGAAAAAGATGGAGATAAAGAATCTTGGAAAATAGATTGGACTCCTGATTTTATTTTCCCTGGCATGACGAAAGATAGTAAAGTGCGTATGCAGACAACACAGCCAAAACGTGGTGAAATATACGATCGTAATGGAAAAGGTCTTGCAACGAATGGGAAAGCTTCTGAAATCGGATTGATTCCTGAAAAGTTAGGCGATACTGCTCCGCAAACGAAAGAAACAGTAGCGAAGTTATTAAATACGTCTGTAGAAGAAATTGATCAAAAATTAGCTGCTAAATGGGTAAAACCAGGGTATCTCGTACCAATTGGAATTTTGCCTGAAGGGGCAACACAAAATACGTACATTGATTTACCAGGTGTTTCAACAAAACCTGTAAATGTTCGTACATATCCGCTAGGGGAAGCGGCAGCTCATCTGACTGGTTATATTGGAAAGGTAAATGCTGAAGATTTAAAAACGCTACAAAAGAAAGGCTATCAAGCTGATGACCCAGTTGGTAAAGCTGGCTTAGAGCAAGTATTAGAGGAAAAGCTACGCGGTAAGAAAGGTGGCCGTGTCTTTGTAGAAGATGCGCAAGGAAAAGAAATTAAAAATTTAGCAAAAACAGATGCTGTTGATGGAGAAAATGTAACTTTAACTATTGATAGTGTTGTTCAAGAAAAAACGTATAATGAAATGAAGGGCGAAGCTGGTTCAAGTGCAGCAATTAATCCGAAAAGTGGAGAAACAATTGCACTAGTAAGTAGTCCAGCATATGATCCTAATATAATTGCACGAGGGACATCGAAGGCACAACGCGAAGCTTGGAATAATGATCCGAAAAAACCAATGACAAATCGTTTTACACAATTGTCGGTACCAGGTTCTGTATTTAAACCTATTACAGCTGCAATTGGTCTTGAAACGAAAACGATTGATCCAAAAGAAGAGTTGAAAATTGAAGGATTAAAATGGACAAAAGATTCTTCTTGGGGTAATTACTATGTAACGCGTGTGAAAGATGCAAATCCGATTGATTTTGATAAGGCGATGAAATACTCGGATAATATTTACTTCGCACAAGAAGCTTTAAAAATCGGAAAAGACAAGTTTATGAGTGAAGCGAAAAAATTCGGATTCGATGAGAAACTACCAATTGAATATGGATTCCCTGCTTCTAAAATTGCAAATGACGGCATTAAAAATGATATTCAAATGGCAGATACGGGATATGGACAAGGACAAGTATTAATGACTCCTCTTCATTTAGCTTTAACGTATGCGCCGATTGTAAATGATGGAACTATTCCGTCACCGTATATTATTAAAACAGATAAACAACCAAAAGCTTGGAAAGAAAATGTAATTTCTAAAGGAAATCAGGATATATTAAAAACTGCAATGACGAAAGTAATTAATGATCCAGATGGTACAGGGAAAATTGCTAAAATTGATGGTATGACTCTTGCTGGAAAAACAGGTACAGCGGAATTAAAAGTATCAAAAGAGGCCGAAGGAAAAGAACTAGGTTGGTTCGCTGCATTTGATTTAAATTCACCAGATATGGTCATTACAATGATGATTGAAGATGTAAAAGGTAGAGGCGGGAGTAATATTCCAGCTGAAAAAGTAAAACATGTATTTCAAAAATAATATGTAATAGAAGGCTATCTCTATAAGTTGTAGAGGTAGCCTTTTTATACGAAAGAATTCTTAATATCTGTATACTAAATTTTAAGGAAACAAAGTAAATCATTAACTTACGAAAAAAAAGTAGCTATTTTTTATTGACATTGATTAAAACTTTTTGTATTATACTTACATAAGGTAAGTTATTAACTTTTAAAAAACAAATCTTGAATTAAAGATAAAGAGAAAAAAGGGAGAGAATACAATGACAAAAGTACTATTTATCACAGCAAATCCAAATTCAGCAGAAGGTTCTTTCGGAATGGCAGTAGGGGAGGCTTTCATCGAAGCTTATAAAAACGAACATCCACAAGACGAAGTTGTAACAATTGATTTATTCAACACTACAGTACCAGCAATTGATGCAGATGTATTTGCTGCTTGGGGTAAATTTGCAGCAGGTGAAGGCTTTGAAGCTTTAACTGAAGTTCAACAACAAAAAGTAGCAGCAATGAACACAAACTTAGAAACATTTATGAATGCAGATCGTTATGTATTCGTAACTCCAATGTGGAACTTTAGCTATCCACCAGTAGTAAAAGCATACTTAGATAACGTAGCAATCGCAGGTAAAACATTCAAATATACTGAAAATGGTCCAGTCGGCTTATTAGAAGGTAAAAAAGCACTTCACATTCAGGCAACAGGTGGCGTATATTCTGAAGGAGCATACGCAGCTGTAGACTTCGGTCGCAATCACTTAAAGACTGTATTAGGATTTGTCGGTGTAAATGATACTGAATATATCGCAGTTGAAGGTATGAATGCAAACCCTGAAAAAGCACAAGAAATTAAAGAAGCAGCAATTGCTAATGCTCGTGAATTAGCAAAACGTTTCTAATATAGAATGCTTAAAAAGTCCAAACACTTGCTGTTTGGACTTTTTTTCTTCTTTTTCCTTCGTTTGTCTAGTATAATGAAGGTCGGAATGATAATAGGTGGGGGTTCTGTATGATTCAAACGTTTTTTAAAATCTTTTATTTAATTTTAATCGTAATTGCGATTACACCGAGAATGTGGCGTCTTAAAAGACAAGTAAATACGATGGCGCCAAAAGAAAAAGATAATGCTGTGTATAAAACGACAAATTGGTTTGGTAAGAAAATGGTACGTGTAGCTGGAGGGGCAGTAGAAGTGAAAGGACTTGAAAATGTTCCGAAAGACAAGCCAGTACTAGTTGTAAGTAATCACCAAAGTAATATGGATATCCCTGTTTTACTAGGTTACTTAAATAAACCAATTGGATTCGTTTCAAAAGCAGAGATTAAAAAGTTCCCAGTTGTACCAACTTGGATGGAACTTATGAATTGTGTATTTATGGATCGTAGCGATCGTCGTCAATCTCTTCAAGCGATTAAAGATGGAATTGAACTATTAAAAAATGGACATTCTATCGTAATTTTCCCTGAAGGAACGAGAAGTAAGGGTGGCGAAGTTGGAGAGTTTAAGGCTGGTAGTTTTCATCTGGCAGTAAAGTCAGGTGTAGCAATTTTACCTGTAACGTTAGATGGTACATATAAGATGTTTGAAGCGAATGGAAATCGTATGAAGCCAGCTCATGCAACAGTAACAATTTCTAAGCCGATTACACCTGAAGATTATGCGAATATGGATATTAAAGAATTAACGAAGCATACACAGGAAGTTATCGCATCACAATTACATAAGTAATAAAAAAGGATTCAGCTTATAGTAAGCTGAATCCTTTTTTATTATGCTGTAGGTAAGACATAAAAGAGTACACAGAAGAACATCATCGCACTACCACCTAAAACGAACAGGTGCCATATGGCATGGTTGAAAGGTAGCTTTTCCCAAAGGAAGAATATAGCTCCGACAGAATATAAAATTCCACCTGCTAAAAGTAGTGAAAAACCATGTCCAGTTAGATTTTCATAAAGTGGTTTAATGGCAACGATTATGAGCCAACCCATAATGATGTAACATAAAGTTGAAGCCTTTATAAAGCGACGTACAAAGAAAATTTTGAAGACGATACCTCCGATTGCTAGTGTCCATATTATAGCAAGCAACGTCCATCCTAATGGGCCACGAAGTGTAATAAGTAGAAAAGGAGTATACGTGCCAGCAATCAATAAGTAAATGGCTGAATGATCTAAAATAGTAAATATTTTTTCTACTTTAGGATGATGAATGCTATGTAGCAATGTTGAAAACAAGTACAGTAAGAACATGCTTACACCATAAACAGTAAATGCAACTACAGCTGATGCGGTACCGTGCTTAGAAGCATGAATAATCAATATGATTAAGGCAGGGATGCTTAAAATGGCACCGATACCATGTGTAATTGCATTTGCAATTTCTTCTTTTACAAATTGGGTCATTCGTGTCATTTTTTCAGTCATAATGCAAATCCTTTCTACTATCATAAAATAATATGTCATTTCCCTTACCATATCATACACAAGAGCAATAGAAAATGAAATTTGTATAATTGATTATATTTTTGAATTTTTTTGACAAAAGACAATGGATTTGTTGACGTTTTCAAACTTTTTTGACAAAATAAAATTATGTAATAGTAGGACAAGGAAACTACTAATAAAGGGGATGGGGAAATGTTTTCAAATATTGGCTTTCCAGGGTTAATTTTAATTTTAGTAGCAGTACTCATTTTATTTGGACCTAAAAAATTGCCGGAAATCGGGAAGGCTTTAGGGGAAACGTTAAAAGAGTTTAAAAAATCAACGAAAGAATTGACAGATGACGCATTTCAAGAAAAGGAAAAGAAAGAAAAAATGTAGTGTATTTTCCTTGTAATGGATAAATAAAGTGTGGTGAACGAGATGGAAGATCGGGAAATGAGCGTAGTAGAACATATTGTTGAGCTTCGAAAAAGAGTAATATATACGGTGTTATCCTTTGTACTATTTTTAATTATTGGATTTACTTTTACAAAGGATATTTATTTTTGGCTTGTAAAAGATTTACCAATGAAATTAACTGTTCTCGGTCCAAGTGATGTATTGTGGATTTTTTTCTCGATTGCTACAGTATTTGCTATCGTTTGTACAATTCCTTTTGCTGCTATACAAATTTGGTTATTTGTAAAACCGGGTTTACATCCAAATGAACAAAAGATGACAATAATGTATATACCGGTATTGTCTATATTATTTCTCGCAGGTTTATGTTTTGGATATTTCATTGTAATGCCGTTTCTATTTCACTTTTTAACTACGATAGGTAATGAAATGTTTAATACGATGTTTACGACAGAAAAGTATTTTCATTTTGTACTTAATTTAACAGTTCCATTTGCTGTGATTTTTGAATTGCCAGTCGTTGTAATGTTTTTAACTAGCATTGGAATACTTACGGCGGAATTTTTAATAAAAATAAGAAGGTATGCTTACGTAGCATTAATTATCATTGCATCTTGTATATCACCGCCAGACTTTTTATCTCATAGTTTAGTTGCAGTGCCGCTTATTTGTATTTATGAAGTAAGTATTGCGTTATCAAAGGTTGTTAGTAAGAGGAAAAAGAAAAGAGAAGAAATGCAGTCGAAAAGTGCCTCGTTATAAAGGCACTTTTTTATTTATTTGTTATACTATAGCTATAAACGTATACAATATATAGAAGAAAAAAATTATAGAATCTCCAAAATTTAGACAAACTTTGCGCTTTTATAAGCTTATACTAAATGTATTAAACAATTGATGGATAATGAGATTCCCGTCTCAGAGATATTTAGGACGGGAAGGTGAATTAGGTGGAGATGAATAGAGTATAAATCTTCTAGCCATAAGGACTACAGAAATCATATAAGTCTGATTTTACTCCACTTTAAACAACGTGTTACAGCGCAAAGTAGAGGAAGTTCAAAAATCCAATGAAAAAGAGGATTGATATTGTGATTACGAAAAGTTTTTATTTCACTCATTCAACAGGGGATTGCATTAAAATATTCGAAATCCCTGTCCTACAGGCACAGCATCCATTATCGTTTCTAATTCAGTCTCGTCTTCAATTATTTATTGCAAAAATTCAAAGACAAAAACACCCAAGATTTTCGTATTCTTTCCGTGAATATTTACAAAATTGTTTGAAGTGGAATGATTATTTAAATGTATATAAAACAAATACCCTTGAAAAAAATGCATGATACGAAGTACGGACAGGGTTAGTAAACTCTGTCTTTTTCATTTTAGATATGAAAATATAATTAATTTGATGAAATTTCGTTCCAAATTGTTGAAAGCAATGGGAATACTAGTATAATAACAAGGAGAGCGTATTGGAAAGGGAAGAAGTATAGTATGCAAAAAATTAAAATTGTAACAGATTCAACGGCAGATTTATCACAAGACGTAATCGAAAAGTATGACATTCATGTTTTACCATTATCAATCTCTGTAAATGGACAAACATATTTAGATCGCGTTGATTTACAACCTGACGAATTTATTGAAGAAATGATTAAATCAGAGGAATTACCAAAAACATCACAACCAGCTATGGGTACATTTGTAGAAATGTATGACAAGCTAGGGGAAGATGGAAGCGAAGTCCTTTCTATCCATATGACAAGTGGAATGAGCGGTACTGTAGCAACTGCAAATAGCGCTGCATCAATGACTGATACAAAAGTAACAGTTGTTGATTCTCAATTTATTACACATGCTTTAGCATATCAAGTAATTGAAGCTGCAAAAATGGCAAATGACGGACGCTCACTAGAAGAAATTTTAAAACGTGTAGATGAAGTAAGAAAGAATACTCGTTTATATGTAGTAGTGGATACATTAGAAAACTTAGTGAAGGGTGGACGTATCGGTAAAGGAAAAGCGTTTATCGGTTCGCTACTTAATATAAAGCCAATTGCTAGTCTTGAAGACGGTGTTTATAATCCTGTAACGAAAGTTCGTAGCCAAGGCCAAATTGTAAAAACATTAGCTAAGTTATTTGAGCAAGATACGGCTGGAAAAGTCGTAAAAGCTGTTGCAATTCCGCATGCGAAAGCAATTCCTTTAGCTGAAAGTATGAAAGCGGCGGTTGAAAAAGTGAGTGGATTTGCTCAATCAGAAATTTTCTATACAACGCCTATTATTAGTACTCATACAGGTCCGGGCGCAATCGGATTTATGTATTTAGCAGAGTAATAAAAAAGCTACTTGAAAATATATTTCAAGTAGCTTTTTTATGTAAATAGAAAGTAAGAAATAAGAAGAGCTACACAGGCACTACCGCTAATGATATAGCGAGTCTGTAAATATTCATTCATAGAAAACACCCTTTATCCTGCTATTTGCGGACAGTAAAACTCTCTACCTCAAATTTAGCTGGAGCAAAGAGGTTAGGTAGCGGGCTGCCCGTAAAAGCTTGATCGGTGAAGGCAAATAATCAGTGGGGATGAAGAAATCCCACTAATTAAAGTTTCACTATAGGATTTTCTATATTATATGTTGGATATAGAAAATCAGTCATTACGTTACACATGTAAAGTTTCAATTTTTTCGTTTATTTGCTTATCATTTGTTGCGTTACTATAAATAAAAGTTTGACCTAAAAAGAGTACATGCAGTTGTTCCCACGGTAACATGCGCAAATTCCAATTATTTCGAAGTCTAGTTATTGCTTCACGAGGTGCTTCATCGGCGAGTGCAAAAGCTCCGTAATGCATTGGTATAAAATGTGTAGCGTTTAAATCTAAATAAGCTTGCACGGCCTCTTCAGGTGAAACATGAGATACTTTCATAAACCATTCTGGTTCATAAGCGCCAATGGGCATAAGAGCAATATCAATTAAAAAGCGTTCACCAATTTCTTTGAAACCTTGGAAATAGCCACTGTCGCCACAAAAATATATGGTTTCCATAGTCGTTTCATTATCAATAATCCATCCACCCCAGTGAGACGTATTCATATCAAATAAGAATCTTCTCGTCCAGTGCTGAGCAGGTACGAAGTGAAAAGAAACTTCGTTAATTATCGTACTTTCCCACCATTTATACTCTTCTACATGTTTAAATTTCTTACGAGTAAATAATTTTTTTAATCCAATAGGTACAAGATATAGAACATCATCATTCAACTGACGAAGAGTTGAAAAATCTAAATGATCATAATGACCATGTGAAATAAGGACAATATCAATTTTAGGTAGTGCTTCTATAGAGAGTCCAGGTTCTGTAAGTCTTGGAACTAGCTTTAATTTATTAGCCCATACTGGATCTGTTAATATATTAAGTCCATTCGTTTGGATAAGAAAAGTGGAATGCCCAATCCATGTGATAGTCGTTTTTTCAACATTACTTTGTAAAAATGCACTTTGTTTAACGGGTGATTGTTCTACTAAGAAAGAAAAATCTTTTTTGTTTTGCTTTCGTTCTTTACGCCAGCGTAAAAAAGAGCGAATTGATTTTTTTGTACTAACATTATCCATATTTTCATAGCGCTTTGCCATGAACATCACCTCATTTAAAATCGTTGTATTTGTATTGTACCGAAATGTTGTTAAGGAATACAGTGTAAAACATGGATTAATGTTTAAGGAATTGTTAAAAAATAGGGAGAGGTATTTACAAAAGTAACAATAAAATTAGTTTTATCACTTTTATTTAGAGAAATAATAGTAAAAAAATATATTTTGTCTAGTAATTCGCTTGAAATAAAGAAGTAACATACGTAAATTCGTACGATTTCGTGAACAAATGTAGTAAACAATTTTCTCGTAGTGTTAACTTTTGTTATTATAAACATAACCTATTTAAATTTAGGATAGAGAAAAGAGGTTTATAAATGAAGCGTTATCAAAAAATAATTGGTCTTATGGTTGTATTTTGTCTCTTTGTACTTGCTGGATGTAGTGAATCAGGTTCAAAGCTTCGTAAACCATTAAATTGGGATTTAGAAACCTTCCAATTTACAAATCAAGATGGAAAGCAATTTGGTACAAAAGATTTAAAAGGGAAAGTTTGGGTTGCAGATTTTATGTTCACAAATTGTCAGACAGTTTGTCCACCAATGACTGCAAATATGGCCAAGCTTCAAAAGATGGCAAAAGAAGAGAAATTAGACGTTCAGTTTGTTTCATTTAGTGTAGATCCAGACCTTGATAAGCCAGAAAATCTGAAAGCTTTTATTCAAAAGTTTACAGAGGATACTAGTAACTGGAATTTATTAACGGGGTATTCGTTAGAAGATATTACAAAGTTTTCAAAAGATAATTTCCAATCACTTGTAGATAAGCCGGAGAACGGTCAGGTCATGCATGGTACATCATTTTATTTAATTGATCAAAACGGAAAAGTAATGAAAAAGTATAGTGGCATTAGTAATACGCCATACGAAGACATTATACGTGATATGAAGCGATTAGTGGGTTAAAAATAAGGGTGCATAGCACCCTTATTTTTTTGCATTAGTCTATCGATAAAATGTCATGTTGCTGGGGAAGTTTCGGCGCCCGAATTTCTAATACGCCATTTTGATAAGAAGCTTTTGCCGCTTTTTTATTAATTGAATACGGCAATTTAATCAATCTTGATGCTTCTGAAATGGAACGTTCTCGGCGATAATAGTTATGGGATGTTTGTTCTTCTTCCTCTTCAAGTATCTCTTCTTTTACAGAGACTTTTAAGTATTCACTTTGTATTTCAATTTGGATTTGTTCTTTTTGTATACCTGGTAGTTCAGCTGTAACAACGAGTTCTTCACCAACTTCATATAAATCTACAGGGAATGTTAATAAACGGTTTCCTTTTTGGAAAAAATGATTTAAATCAGCGATTACATTGCGAAGAGGTGTTTGCTCGAAGAAATCATCAATTTGCTTTAAGTAATTACGAACCGGTGGGCGAGAAGAATCTTTTTTTTCTTCACTCATGGTATTCCCTCCTAGAAATCAATTTGCAATATCATATGACAAAAGCGGAGAAAGGTGAGTGCCTAGTTTTCATGTTTTCATAAAAAATTGTTAAAAATGTGAAATGGAGTGATTTTTTTATAGTTTTTGGTCGCCATATTCAGTTGATTATGCTAGTATAAATAGGGTTGATATAGTAGTATAGAGACAGAATGAAAACTGAAAGAGGGTAAGAAGTATGTGTGGTTTTGTAGGATGTTTATGTGAAAACCCTAGAGAGTTTTCAGAAACAGAAAAACATCAATTTGAAAATATGAACACGATGATTTTCCACCGTGGTCCAGATGACGAAGGATATTTTCGTGATGAACATGTACAATTTGGCTTCCGCCGTTTAAGCATCATTGACTTAGAGGCAGGACATCAGCCGCTAACTTATGAAAATGATCGATATGTAATTATTTTTAATGGTGAAATTTACAACTATGTAGAATTACGTGAAATGTTACTTGAAAAAGGTGCAACGTTTGCAACGCAATCTGATACAGAAGTTATCATTGCATTGTATGCACATATGAAAGAAAAATGTGTAGACTACCTTCGTGGTATGTTTGCATTTATGATTTGGGATCGTGAAGAAAAGAAACTTTTCGGTGCACGTGACCACTTCGGTATTAAACCTTTATACATCGCACAACAAGGTGATACTACATTCTTCGCATCTGAGAAGAAAAGTATTATGCATGTGATGGAAGATAAAGGCGTTAATCCAACGTCACTACAACATTACTTTACGTACCAATATGGTCCAGAGCCAGAAACTTTAACAATTGATGTTAATAAAATCGAGCCTGGTCATTATTTCGTAAAAGAAATCGGTAAAGAGATGGAAATCCATCGCTACTGGAAACCTTATTTCAATGCTTCAAGTGCAACGAAAGAGGAGCATATCCAAGCAATTCGTGATGTGTTATATGATTCAGTAAAAGTGCATATGCGTAGTGATGTACCAGTAGGTTCATTCTTATCTGGTGGTATCGATTCATCTATCATCGCTTCTATCGCAAGAGAAATGAATCCAAATCTTTTAACATTCTCTGTTGGTTTTGAGCAACGTGGTTTCAGTGAAGTTGATGTTGCGAAAGAAACTGCTGAGAAATTAGGCGTTAAAAACCATAACGTATTCATTTCAGCGAAAGAATTTATGGATGAGTTCCCAAAAATCATTTGGCATATGGATGATCCTTTAGCTGATCCAGCAGCTGTACCATTGTACTTCGTTGCGAAAGAAGCACGTAAACATGTAACAGTTGTTCTTTCTGGTGAAGGCGCAGACGAGCTATTTGGTGGTTATAACATTTACCGTGAGCCAAACTCACTAAAAATGTTCTCTTACATTCCTAGCCCAGGTAAGAGCGTTCTAAAAGCATTAAGTGGTGCTCTTAAAGAAGGATTTAAAGGTAAGAGCTTCCTAGAGCGTGGATGTACACCAATTGAAGAGCGTTACTATGGAAATGCTAAAATCTTCCGTGAAGAAGAAAAAGCTGAATTAATGAAGTATTACAATGAAAGTGTTAACTATATGGATATCACGAAACCATTGTATAACGAGATTAAAGATTATGATGATGTAAGTAAAATGCAGTACATTGACATGTTCACATGGCTACGCGGTGACATTTTATTAAAAGCTGATAAAATGACAATGGCAAACTCATTAGAACTTCGTGTACCGTTCTTAGATAAAGAAGTATTCGATGTTGCATCTAAAATTCCAACTGAATTTAAGATTGCTAACGGAACTACGAAAGCTATTTTACGTGAAGCAGCACGCGGAATCGTTCCAGATCACGTATTAGATCGTAAAAAACTTGGATTCCCAGTACCAATTCGTCACTGGTTAAAAGACGAAATGCATGATTGGGCTATAAATATTATAAACGAAAGTAAGACAGAGCATTTAATCGACAAACAGTATGTATTAAACTTACTGGAAGCACATTGTGCAGATAAAGGCGATTATAGCCGTAAAATTTGGACTGTACTTGCGTTTATGGTATGGCACCAAATTTATGTTGAGCATAAATACGATACGAATAAGTTCCATGAAGAAACAAAACGTGCGTATAGCTTAGTTTAATTAGAAAAACCTTAAGATCGCATACGGTCTTAAGGTTTTTTTCATAAATAGGAAGTATTATTGATACAATAATAGTAAAAGGATGGACAACATATGATTACGTTTGAGAAAGTTACTGTAGAAAATGAAAGCGTTGTTAAAGAAATGTTTAAATCGCATAGTTTAGGTGAGAAAAAGGTACAGTACTGTGTGAAAGTTGATGATACATATATTGGTGTAATAGATTATAGTGTACAAGAGGAACGGGCTGTTTTATCACAGCTAATTATTCATTTTGATTACCAAGGTTACGGTTATGGTACAAATACGTATTTTACATTTGAAGAAATGATGAAACAAAGAAATGTGAAAGAAATCAAAGTGCTACAAGAGAAATTAACAGAAAAGGCGAAGTCTTTCATAGAGAGTTTTGGTTTTGCTTCAGAAGATGAAGAGTATGTAAAGAAAATATAACGATGATTATTTATGCGATACAATAAATATAAGGCAGGTGGATGTATGACGATGACTTCTGGTCTTGTATTAATTGGAGGGTGCTTTATAGTAGCAGAATTATGTCATATAATCATTCGGAAAAGAATGAGTAAGAAAAAAAAGCCGTATGAATTACAATACATCTCTGTCTTTTTCATTATGTTTTGTATGCTTAGTACATTACAAAATTTAATGAACTTTCCACCACTTGTAAATGTTTTTTTAAAGTTTGGTTTACTTTATAGTGGTGTTGGAATAGCACTTTTATTTATTTTATTTTGCATACGTTATGTTCACTATCAATCGTATATATTTATTTTAAATTGGTTAAAGCAAGATGATAGAAACCGCCTTACATAAGGCGGTTTTTTTATTTGCAATTGTAACAGAACCTGTACATTTCACATAAAATAGGACGAGTAGAAATGCAAACATATTACAAGAAAGGGGCGGGGCAATAAAATGAAACTTGTTATAGACGCAGGGCACGGTGGATATGATTCTGGTGCTGTTGGTAATGGTTTAGTAGAAAAAAACTTAACACTTCAAATTGCTAGACGCGTTCGAGACATTTTAACGGTAAATTACCCAATTACAATTAAAATGACACGTGATAGTGATGTGTTTATTTCTTTATCTGAACGTGCTAATATTGCTAATGCTTTCAGTGCGGATTATTTTATTTCATTTCATTTCATATTAATAGCGGCGGGGGTACAGGTTTTGAAAGTTATATTTATAATGCGTTATCCAATAGCAGCACTGCATATGCAAAGCAACAAAAAATGCATACAGCTGTCAATCCTGTATTAACAAAATATGGTCTTCGTGATCGAGGAGCAAAAAAAGAAAATTATGCGGTATTAAGAGAAACCACAATGGATGCAATTTTAACTGAGACTGCTTTTATTGATACAGCGTTTGATGCAAATTTATTAAAAAATCCACAATTTATTGAAGATCTAAGTCAATCGTATGCAAATGGAATAGCAGCTATTTTTGGAGTAGCTCCAAATCCACAACCCCCTAACCCACAACCGACACCTCAAACGAAGGGAATCGCTTATATTCTTGGGAAAAATGTAAATTTAAGAAATGGTCCATCAACTTCTTCCTCAGTTATTCGTCAATTAAATTCTCCAGAATCTTACGTTGTATATCAGGAAAGTAACGGATGGCTAGATTTGGGGAATGGGCAATGGGTGTATAATGATCCTTCGTACATTAATTTTGTAAAGACAAGCAATAGTGATGGAAGCCCGATTGGGGTTGCATATATACAAGGGATGAATGTAAATTTAAGAAGTGGTCCATCAACTACATCTGCAGTTATCCGCCAATTAAATTCTCCAGAATCTTATTTAGTATATATAAATGAAAATGGTTGGTTAAACCTTGGTGGAAATCAGTGGGTATATAATGACCCAGCGTATATTAAATATACTCAATATTAGGAATTAAAATGATAATGCAATATGGATGCGTATCCTTGTTATGTATAACAAGGATACGCATTTTAATAACAACATTTATTTTCATACTTATGCACTATGTTTTAAAAAGAAACCTTAGAAAAGCGGATAGAATCTAAATAGTATGTATTAAAAAAGTTTTCTTATATACATTGACAATGTATATAAGATACATTAATCTTTAAATGTTAATGATAATCGATTTCATCTAGGGAGGACATATGATACATACTAAAAAACTAATTATGTTCTGCATTATGATACTCATGGTTGTAATTGCAGGATGTAGTAAAGAAGAGAAAAAAGAAAATAATATATCAGCGAAAGCAAAAGATTCATATACGGTAAAGCATGCAATGGGTGAAACGACAGTAAATGGTACACCTAAAAAAGTTGTTGTTTTAACAAATGAAGGCGCAGAGGCTCTCCTAGCTGTGGGCGTAACGCCAGTGGGGACTACGAAACCACGTGCTGGTGATGAATGGTATCCTCATTTAGCGAAAGAGTTAAAAAACACGGAAGTTGTAGGAACTGAACGTGATATTAATTTAGAGGCTGTAATGAAGCTTAAGCCAGATTTAATTATCGGAAATAAAATGCGTCATGAAAAAATATATGATCAGCTAAAAGAAATCGTACCAACTGTTTATGCAGAAACATTACGCGGTGATTGGAAAGAAAACTTTACACTTTATACAAAAGCTGTAAATAAAGAAAAAGAAGGGCAAAAAGCTCTTGATGATTATAAAAAACGCATTGAAGGAATGAAAGAGAAGTTAGGCGATAAATTGAATTCTAAAGTTTCTATTATTCGTTTCGTGCCAGGTGATGTTCGTATTTATCAAAAAAACTCATTCTCGGGTGTTGTTTTAAATGATATTGGATTTAAACGACCACCATTACAAGATAAAGATGATTTTGCGATAAAAGGAATTACAAAAGAGCAGATTCCAAATATGGACGGAGACTACTTATTCTATTTCACGTCTGATAAAGATGCAGATAAGAATAATGAAGGAAATTCGTTAGCGAAGGAATGGACAGAAGATCCACTCTTTAAGCAACTACAGGCTTCTAAAAATAATAAAGTATTCCAAGTAGATGAAGTGATTTGGAATACAGCAGGTGGTATTGTAGCTGCAAATCTTATGTTAGATGATATTGAAAAATATTTTCTGAAGTAAATGAATAGTCGAGTGCATCCCTTTAAATAAGAGATGCACTTTTTTGTTTGTTAAAATACAGAAAATTCCTTCTTTTGAGTGTAGATAAGTTGTACAATTAAAACAATCATGTGATAAAGGAGTGGGGAAGAATGAAAGCTACTCATAAAGATTGGATTTTATTTAACGGAAGAATTGTAAATACGAAGGAAGAACAGCCGATGATTCCATTAGAGGAGAGAGGCTTTCAATTTGGTGATGGTATATACGAGGTATTCAGACTATATGACGGGAAGCCACATTTATTAGATTTACATTTAGAACGATTCTTTAACTCTATGGCAGAAATAAAACTAATTCCACCATTTACGAAGGAAGAATTAGTAGAAGAGTTATATCAAATGATTGAAAAAAATCAGTTTCAAGAAGATGGGAATGTATATTTACAAATATCAAGAGGTACACAACCGCGCAATCATGTATATGAATCAGATTTACAACCGACATATTTTGCAAATCTTGTTTCGTTCCCAAGACCAGTTGCTTCAATGGAGGCAGGGATTAAGGTGACAGTAGAAGAGGACATCAGGTGGAAGTTTTGCCATATAAAATCTTTAAATTTGCTTCCTAATATCATGATCAAAAACAAAATAAATGAACAAGGGTATCAAGAAGCAATATTAGTACGAGATGGTATTGTGACTGAAGGGTGTCATTCCAATTTCTTTATCGTGAAGAATAATAAGTTGATTACACATCCAGCGGATCATTTCATTTTACATGGTATTACACGTCACTACGTAATTACATTAGCGAAAGAGTTACATATCGATGTAGAGGAACGAGAGTTTTCATTACAAGAAGTATATGACGCTGAGGAGTGCTTTTTTACAGCGACGCCACTTGAAATATTCCCAGTCGTTCAAATTGGTGATGAACAGTTCGGGGCTGGTGAAAGAGGACCAATTACGAAAAAACTACAAGCTGCATACGAAGAGAGTATTCGTTTGTTTAAAGTGACAAATTAATCATGAAGAAAAAAGCTGGTATTCTTCCGGCTTTTTTTCATGATATAATTCAAGCATAGGACAAGTTTTGAAAACGCTGTAAAAAGGGGATTTAATATATGAATTATGAAGATTTTAAAGAAGTAATTCACGGAAGACGAAGTGTTAGAAAGTTTACAAATCAAGAAGTATCTACTAATGATATAAAAGAAATAATTGATTGTGCTCGTTACGCACCGAGTGATACGAATTCACAAACGTGGGAATTCTTAGTTATCATGAATCGAGAGAAGATTAAAGAAATTGAACAAATGACATGGGATGCATTACATAAACTTGCGGCAAAAGCAGCAGAAAATGGAGAAGAGAAAGCAGGGAAATTACTTACACGTTCTTTCGGACCATATGCAACAGCTTTCTCGGAGGCACCAGTATTAATTGTATGTTTGGCAACACCATATGAATCAAAGTTCCGTGAAAAGATATTTGATCCAATTGCTTTTGTTCCAGATTCCGTTTGGGAAGAAGAAGGCATTAAGAGTAGCTGTTTAGCGGCACAAAACTTAATGTTAGCTGCACATGCAAAGGGACTTGGTACTTGTCCAATGACAGGGCCAGTATTGCTAGCTCAAGATGAACTGCGCCAATATTTACAAATTGAGCCTGAAAAACAAATAAATATGGTTATTTCACTCGGATTTCCGAAAGATAAACCGAAGAAACTTCCAAGAAAAGAAGTAGATGAGATTACAACGTTTGTTTTTTAATTGCTGCATAGAAAAGACATTGAACTAACAATGTCTTTTTATTTTTGAGGGTATGTAATTCATATGTTGGGCTAAAATGATAGATAAGAGGGAATTACTATTTATTTCATAAAAAAAATTAATGTTCTATTAAGGAAAGTATGATACATTAATCGTGAGCAAGATTCTATTTGTTCATGAAAGTGTTGAAAGTAGTCTCAAAATTTAAAAGTTATTTTTGTATAATAAATTATAATGAAGTTACAGGGGGGATGAATTTTGAAAAAATTCATAATCACTGGATTGTCTGTATTGTTATTAGTTGGTTGCGGTGCTCCACAGGAAAAAGAGGACGCGCAATCAAAACAGGAAGAACAAGTTGTAAACGCAAGTGATGAGAATATGGTTGTATTTCCTGAAGGAGCAATGTCAATTGGAGAAGGGAAAGTAAAAGTTATTACTCCAGATGGTACTTCTGAAAACGGCAATATACCGACTGTATTCATCAAAAAGGATACGTTAATTCAGCAAGTTGAATTAGAACTTTCTAATTTTCAAAGTGATAAAGAAACATTCGTATTTGTAGATCAAATGTATACAGATAAACATCAAGTAACTAGTACAACGCAGACAACAGTGCAGTTAAAAGAAAAAACGCTGGAAACAGGTAGTCATACAATTACTGCAGTTCAGTATGAAAACAATGACCCGAAAGGAAAGGTTATTAGTTTTAATCAAGCAACATTTGAGACAAAACCTGCGTCTTAACAAGAATAAAAAGTACATTACTCAAAAAGTAGTGTGCTTTTTTGTTTGGACTAGAGTGTGCAAGAGTGAATAACTTATTTCATTTTCTAATACGATTAAATAGGAAGTAATCACTTGTTACTACTATGACAGAGAAAGAGGTTGAAGATGTGAATCGGTGTATTCGTATCGTCTTGATTAGTATGATGATGGCAGTATTTTGGTTTACGATACAAGAGATGATTCAAGCTACGCTCAATTATCAAATTCATGACTTATTAATAGGAGCTATTTATTTTACCATTGTTTATCTATTATATCCCGCACTAACGGGCAGTAAGACCTTACCTTAAAACTCGGTATAGGTGAGGAGATTAGGTGGGAGATCAACTGCCTGTAAATGCACGATTGATGAGGGCTGATAATCATTGGAGATGAACAAACTCTCCAATGATTAAAGTTTCACTTTATGATAAACTCGGATTAAGGTGAGTTTTGCAAGAAAAATGTAGGTATTTCATTTGAAATGTCGAATAGTACATACGATGTCGTAATAACAAATTTTCTATTGTTTACTGTGAAACAGGAGAAGGAGAGATAGTAATGAAACGAGCTCTTATAAATATTGATTATACATATGATTTTGTAGCTGAGAAAGGCGCTTTAACATGCGGGAAACCAGGACAGGAAATTGAGAAGGAAATTGTACATATAACGAAGCAATATATTGAAAATGGAGATTACGTTGTCTTTGCTATTGATAAACATGAAGAAAATGATGTATATCATCCAGAATCAAAGTTATTCCCGCCTCATAATATAGCTGGTACAAGTGGAAGAGATTTGTTTGGTGAATTACAAGATGTGTACGAAACATATAAAAATGCAGAGAATGTATATTACATGGATAAAACACGGTATAGTGCATTTGCAGGAACAGACTTAGAGATGAAGTTAAGAGAAAGAGGAATAGCAGAAGTTCATCTTGTAGGTGTTTGTACTGATATTTGTGTTCTTCATACAGCAGTAGATGCTTATAATAAAGGGTTTAAAATTGTTGTTTATGAAAAGGCGGTTGCATCTTTTAATGCACAAGGGCATGAATATGCACTTGGACATTTTAAGTCATGCCTACATGCAGAAGTGAAGTGAAAAAAGAGGCCTTTAAAAAAGGTCTCTTTTATTTGTCCTTGTTCATTGAAAACAGCTACCGCAACGCCTAATAAATTGAGTGGTCTTGATCCGACAACTTCTCTAATTTCTTCGATATACCCCATTGTAGGTAACCTCATTAAGGAAAAATAAGAGCATATAAACTATTCGTTATTATATAAATATATTCCTCTTTATAAATGTAAGAGGTGTCAAATATCTCATGTGTTTTATTTGGTAAAATATACATCAAAAAAGGTCAAACAAAAACTTTGACCTTTTTTGACCAAATGTTATAATAAAGGCAGAAAGAGATAATCTTTCATTCATAAATAATAAGGAGGAAAAAATATGCGTAATTTATTTCCAGAGATAACAAAACGTCAAAATGGTATTTTTGATTTTGGGCCTTCTTTATTAGAAGGGATGACAGATGCTTTCTTGAAGCCACTGAACATGGATACTTTTAAAGTAGATGTTCATGAGCAATCTGATAAATATACTGTGAAAGCAGATTTACCAGGTTTTCAAAAAGAAAACATTCAAGTTGATTTTGAACAAGATGTATTAACGATTCAAGCAACTAATCATAATGAAGTAGAAGAAAAAAATGAGAATGGCACATATATTCGTAAAGAACGTTCTATAGGTTCTGTAACTCGACGCTTTAGTTTTAAACAAGTTGAGGAAGAAAATGTTAGAGCAAATTATAAAGATGGCGTACTGACAATTGAATTGCCAAAATTGAAAGAAGAAAAAAGTAGTAAGACAACAATTAATATCGAATAAAAGAGCTGATAAATTCAGCTCTTTTTTTACGTAGTTAATGAATAAATGAGTTGAAATCGTAATGAGATGAATAAAGTTTTAACGTATAAAAAAATTTCACGATTTGCTCCCCCTTAGGTTATTAAAAAGGGTATATTTAAAGGGAAAGGAAAAAGAACAGCTAGACATACTGTTTAAAGTGAATTAGTAATAGAGTCAAAATACATAGTAAGGGTAGCGGCATTTTAGATTAGGATAATAGATTTTTCTGGAACAAACTTAGGCGATTATGAATTTTTTAATTAGTAAGGAAGTGGTTAAATGAGCTTATTAACGTATACGGAAGAATTTTTTAATTATGTAAGAGAGTTTTTACTTTTAAGATTTTTACTATTTGCTTTCGTTCTAATCATTATTTCATTTGTAATAAACCGCATTATTGATTGGTTTTTTAGGAAATCGAGCTTTTTTGATGAAGAGATAGAGCAAACGATTCAAAGTGTAATTCGATCTATTTTTAGATATATCATTATCATCAGTCTTATCATATATTTAATTAGCCAATTTGTAGATATAAAAAGTATTATTGCAGGTGCAGGGATAGCTGGAGTTGTCATCGGTTTTGCTGCACAACAGATGCTAAAAGATGTTATATTAGGCTTTGCAAGATTAGCGGACAAAGAGTTTCGGGTTGGTGATTTTGTAACTTTTAACGGAACAAATTCAGGAACTATTGAAGAGATTAGTATTCGTTTTATGCAAATTCGTGAATGGTCAGGAAAACTACTTACCATCCCGCACGGAGAGATTAGAACGATACAAAATTTTAATAAAGGATGGATGCGTGTAATTGAACGCATCACGGTAAGTTATCAGGAAGATCCAACAAGAGTGAAGGAATTGTTAGAAGAAGTATGTGTTATATGCAATGAAAAATTGAATCAAACTCTTTATAGAGTAGAGGATGAGGCTGTTGAACCATTTAAATACGTCGGTGTTACAGACTTAAATCCTAACTTGAAATATGTTGGCTATGAATTTTGTATTACAGGTTTAATAAAGCCAGAAGATTATTTTGAAACTTCTAGACAAGTAAGATTTGAATTAATGTCTATGTTCCATAAAAATCAAGTGCAAATGCCAGCAGCGAATATGGTTGTTACTACTGAAGGTTTACAGCATATCCATGGTGGACAATCTTTATCGGACAGCTAAAGTAGAATCGTTTGTTAACAAAAATTCTGCTTCCAACATTGGATAGAATAACAATAATAAAATGATTGATATAAAGAAAGGCTGAAGGAATTCGGTTCTTTTTTTATTTATAGAATTTAGAAATTTCTTAATGTTATAATTGTAGTTGGTGATGAGAATGAACTTTGAAGAAAAAGAGATGCGTCGTTTAGAAGCATTAAAAGAAATTGCTGAATTATTAAATGAAGCAACAAACTTACAGGATATGTTAGAAAAAGTGTTGCATACATTGTTACAAGTAATGAATTTACAAACAGGGTGGATATTCTTTATTGATGAAAGTGGAAAGCACAGTATGCTTGTAGACGAAAATTTACCAGAGGCTCTTACGTGGCAAAAGAAGAAGCCGATGTGTGAAGGAAACTGTTGGTGTGTAGAACGTTTTGTAAATGGGAGATTGGAAAAAGCGACTAATATTATTGAATGTAAGCGAATAGAAGATGCAATTGAATGTAATTGGGGAGAGACAGAAGATGTTACACATCATGCGACAATTCCGCTTAGGTCTGGATCAGAAAAATTTGGTCTACTAAATGTGGCTGCACCTCATAAGACTCATTTTTCTGAGGAAGAGTTAGCATTATTAGAATCAATTGCATTTCAAATTGGAACGACAATACAACGTATTCAATTAGTTGAGAAAGAACGTAAATATGTAGTGGTAGCGGAAAGAAATCGACTTGCACGTGATTTACATGATTCAGTAAAACAATTGTTATTTTCTATTATGCTAACAGCGAAAGGTACTCTGAATATGACGCAAGATAGAGAATTGCAAGAGATGTTAAGTTATATTGGGGAATTATCACAAGAAGCATTACAAGAGATGACGCTATTAATTTGGCAATTAAGACCTGAAGGATTGGAGAAAGGATTAGCAGAAGCAATTCAAAATTACGGGAAGTTATTAGGAGTTCAAGTGGAAGTTCGAATTGATGGGATGGTTTCAATGGGGGATGAAATAGAAGAAGTTTTATGGCGTATTAGCCAAGAGGCGCTACATAATTGTAAAAAGCATGCTTCGTGTGAAAAGGTACATATTCTTTTGAAAATAGAAAATAACCAGTTACATTTTTACATAGAAGACAATGGAATAGGATTTATACAAGAACAGGTAAGGGAATCAGCACTTGGCCTGAAAAGTATGGAGGAACGTATTCAGTTAATGAAGGGATCGTTTCAAATTATAACAGAGCTGAAAAAGGGTACAAAAATAGAAATTCAATTGCCGATTTGAAGGGGAGAATAAGGTTGAAGATTAAACTGCTACTAGTTGAGGATCATCATATCGTTCGAAGAGGACTTGTATTCTTTTTGAAAACGAGAGAAGAATTTGAAATTATTGGGGAAGCGGAAAATGGCGAAGAGGCATTACATTTCGTGCAAAAAGAAAGACCAGATGTCGTACTAATGGATGTATCGATGCCGAAAATGGATGGAATTGAGGCAACAAAACGTCTAAAGCAATATGATGAGACAATAAAGGTACTTATATTAAGTAGTTTTTCAGAGCAAGATTATGTTATACCAGCACTTGAAGCTGGAGCAGATGGTTATCAATTAAAAGAAGTACAACCTGAGCAACTTGTCGCTTCTATTATTGCAGTACATCAAGGAAATGCGAATTTTCACCCGAAAGTAACACCTGCATTAATGGGGCGTTCTGCAGTAAAGAAGGAAGTAGAAAATCCTTTTTCAATGTTAACGAAAAGAGAGCAAGAGGTACTTCGCGAAATTGCGAAAGGAAGAAGCAACAAGGAGATTGCAGCAGAACTTCATATTACAGAACAAACTGTGAAAACACACGTTTCAAACGTTTTAGCTAAATTGGAAGTGGATGATCGTACGCAAGCCGCATTATACGCAGTGAAACATGGAGAGAATTATTCATAAGCATGAATAATTCTGTTATATCGTATGACAGAATACATAGGAGCAATTAAAAATTATAGTAATCCCTAATATAGGTTTTTCTTCTTTCGATAATTAGGTACAATAAAGTGAAACTCTAATCAGTGGAGGACCATCCCCACTGATGATTAGTTCAACTAATCGGTTTTTACAGGATAAAGCTACGATGGAAGGGGAGGATATGCTATGCCTGGTACAAGAAGTGGGATTGGAAAGATTCAGGCTTCGTTAAATGGTTTATCACCGAAATTGCGAAGTATTGCCGAACATATTTTGAAACATCCACAAGATGTTGTACATAAATCTATTACAGAATTAGCTGAAGTTACGAATAGTTCCGAAGCTACGATATTCCGCTTATGTAAAAACCTTGGTTTGCAAGGTTTTCAAGATTTAAAGATTACATTAGCTCGTGAAATTGTACATACACCGATGCAAAATATCCATGAAGAGGTATCAGCAGAAGATAGTATGGTAACTGTTGCTAAAAAAGTTTTTCATTCGCATATTACAGGACTGCAAGATACTTTACATTTGCTTAATGAAACGGCACTTGAGCAGGCTGTACGAGCCTTACAAGAAGCAAGTCGAATTGAGTTTTATGGAAATGGTGGCTCTGGTATTATTGCAATGGATGCGTATCATAAGTTTATGAGAACGGGTATTTCTTGTATCGCTCATACTGATTCGCATTTTCAAATTATGGGGGCAGGTTTACTCTCGGAAAATTCAGTTGTTATTGGTATTTCTCATTCTGGTAGCAATAAAGGATTACTTGAAGCGTTAGAAGTAGCGAAAGCAAGAGGAGCCAAAATTATTGCGATTACGAGCTATAAGAAATCAGCATTAAGTCAACTTGCTGATATAACGTTATATACATCAACACGTGAGACTGAATTCCGCACAGAAGCAAGTTCATCACGATTAGCACAGTTAAGCTTATTAGATACTTTGTATGTAGGGTTGTCGTTGCAGCGACAAGAGGAAACTCTAAAAAATTTACAAAGTATACGTGAAACGATTTCGATGAAGCGAATATAAAAAAAGCTCTTCAAATGAAGAGCTTTCAGACTGTAGACAAACTATTTTTGGAGAGTTCAAATGCTAAAAATAGTTTGTTTCTTATTTTAGGGATAATTTATCCAATGGAATTTATATGTAGTGCTTTCTATACTATAATTTACTATAAGTGAGGAAGGTGTCTTATGAAAATATCTGTTTATGTTGCAAGTGCATTTAGCAAGGATCATAAAGGCGGAAATAAAGCAGGAGTGGTATTTATTGAGAATACATTGACCACTACTCAAAAAATGGAAATAGCCAAACAACTGGGCTATGCGGAAACCGCATTTATATCAGAATCTGAAATTGCTGATTATAAATTTGAGTATTTTACACCAAAAGAAGAAGTTGATTTATGTGGTCATGCCACAATTGGCTCTTTCGCGATACTGATGCATTTAAATAAACTTTTCAGGAATCGCTATACGATTGAAACGAACAGCGGTGTTCTTACTATTACTATAAAAGATGACATCATATTCATGGAACAAAATAAACCGATATTCTATGATGTTGTATCTCCAAACGAGTTCATCGACTGTTTTGATAGTAAAGATATAGAAAATAAATACCCAATTCAAATTGTCTCCACGGGCTTAAAAGATATTTTAATTCCTATAAAAAGCGAAACACAATTACATGCACTGCAACCTAATTTTGAAAAAATTAAAGAAATCAGCAAGTATTATAATGTTGTCGGGATGCATCTATATACTTTTAATGACAATCGAATTATATGCAGAAATTTTGCTCCGCTATACGACATCAATGAAGAAGCAGCGACTGGAACTTCGAACGGTGCATTAGCTTGCTACCTTTATGAACAGGACTACTTGAAAAAAGAAGTCTATGTATTTGAACAAGGTTATTCTTTACACTCGCCTTCTGAAATATTAGTTAAATTAGCAACCAATAGCAAAAATAAAATAGAAAAAGTTTATGTTGGTGGCAAAGGATATTACTGTGAAACTAAGTGTTTACATGTAGAAAATATTGAGTGAAGAGCTTTTTTATCGGTGAGAAGTTTGTTAATTTATTTTGTTTTAGAAATATGTGACTTACTTATAGTCAATGATAAACTCTCATTTTTAAAAATTTAAAATAAAGACCGATTTGTGTAATAATTCAAATATTGTTCATAATTTCACAAGTTGTTTATGAAGTGTCATGTTATGATGAAGATGTAATGATGATTGAACACTTAAATTTGGTAGAATAACTAGCCAAAGTAGTGAAGAAAGTAGTTGTGAGATAAACTCATTAAAATGCTAAAACACTAAAGGGGAGATCACATATGAAAGCAGTAGTGGTTAATAAAAACAGCAAAGCAAACATCGAAGTGATTGACAAAGAATTACGTCCGTTACACTCAGGTGAAGCGTTAGTAGATGTAGAGTATTGTGGAGTTTGCCACACTGATTTACACGTTGCGAATCATGATTTTGGTAACACTGATGGCCGTATTCTTGGTCATGAGGGTGTAGGTATTGTTACGAAAATAGCTGATGATGTTACTTCACTAAAGATAGGTGACCGTGTAAGTATTGCATGGATGTTCCAATCTTGTGGACGTTGTGAATATTGCGTAACTGGTAGAGAAACATTTTGCCGTGAAGTTAAAAACGCTGGTTATTCAGTGGATGGTGGTATGGCTGAACAATGTATCGTTACAGCTGATTATGCGGTAAAAGTACCAGAAGGATTAGATCCTGCTCAAGCATCATCAATTACTTGTGCTGGTGTAACTACATATAAAGCTATTAAAGTATCAGATATTAAACCTAGTCAACCTATTGTAATCTATGGCTGCGGTGGATTAGGTAACTTAGCTATCCAATATGCTAAAAATGTATTTGGTGCAAAGGTAATCGCAGTAGATATTAATGACGACAAATTAGCCTTAGCGAAAGAAGTTGGTGCTGATATGACTATCAATCCAATTTCTCAAGGTCCTGCTGATAAAATTGTGCAAGAGGAGTTTGGTGGCGCTTATGCTGCGGTAGTAACAGCAGTCTCTAAAGTAGCCTTTAACTCAGCAGTTGATGCAGTACGTGCTTGCGGTAAAGTAGTTGCAGTAGGGCTACCAGTAGAAACAATGGACTTAAACATCCCACGACTTGTACTGGATGGAATTGAAGTAGTTGGTTCTCTAGTTGGTACTCGTAAAGATTTGGAAGAGGCGTTTATGTTCGGGGCAGAAGGAAAAGTAGTGCCGGTTGTTCAAACTTGTTCTCTAGATAAAGTACAAAATGTATTCGAAGAAATGGAACAAGGTAGAATTCAAGGGCGTATGGTAATTGATTTTAAAAAACATAATTGTGATTGCAAATAATTCACTTTAAATATAAAAAGCATGAGTCTAGCAAAGGACATGTAAAAAAGTTAGACAGTATAAGAAGATGATCCCTGTATTTAATAGGGATCATCTTCTTTATTTTCTACTAATATCGATGCCAATTAATACTTGATTAATGAGAAATGATTAAAGGTTTACTTTATTTGCAAACGAAAAGGAATCTTTATGTTTAACAAATTTTTTATGATCTGGAACGTTTTGAATTGCTACAATTTGCGAATCTCTTGCTTTCAGTGCATCTTGAATCCCGATGGTCATAAGCTTAATAAATAGAATCGTAATAAAGAATGAAGCGAGAGTATAAAAAATAATCCACCATGAAAGATTCATTTCATTACGATTTAATCCAATAAGACCTGCCCAATCATTAGATAGAGAAACAGGTTTGAGCACTCCGTCATAGAGTTCACGCATTTGTATGCCGCCAATTACAATGTTAAGCAACGCTAAATGGATAACGAGTATGAGTGTTTGGACGATATGTTCCATAAATAATACAAATAAGCGGTCAAGTAATAAGACTCGTAAGTGTTTTTTTATAATATGAAAACGACTAGCCCCCAGTAATTGTGAACTTAAGATGTAATCTTGTTTCATAAATTCATCAACTTCTGAGGATATGTATAAAGAAAGTGTAGGCAGAGCGACGAAAATAAGTACGAGTACTTGATAAAACGTAAATGAAATATTTGGATCTACCCCATCAGCATTTGATGTGATTATAATATTAACGGGCGTGATGAGTATGAATGCGATAAATAGAGTTGGAATATAATAAAAAACTTCTGAGCATGACTGGAAAAATCTCTTGAGTTTTGGAGCAAATAAACTTAAGAGGATTCCTATACATGTTCCGCATAAAATTCGAAAGAAGCTAATTGCCATGGCCAATAAAATAGTGAATTTTGCTCCTTCTACAATTTGTAAGAAAACAGACTCTCCAAAACGATCAGATCCAAAAGGTGGAATTAACGATGGCGGAAAGGGGGCCTTTCCAAGTAATTCGTTATTGTCATTGTAAAGTAACTGAGGAGGTTTTGGGATGTTATCTTTAAAGAACCAACTATAAATAAAACTAGCTGAAATAAGTATGAATAGATAAGTAAAGCCGATTAAAAAGCGTTTTGATTTCCAAATAGATTTCATAATGATACTCCTTTCAATTGCTTTTTCCATCTATTCATCATGAATGAGACTATTTGGAAAATGGCGTAAAATGGTAAAACAATCATAACAAGTGTGATAAATGCAGCTGGAGGTGAAACAAACGCCTTATTAAATAAAAATTGAATAATGCCTTCCATATTAAAAACAAATTCTAAAATGAATAAATTAGAAAGTAAGAAAACAAAAATCGTTTTTAAATGGTGGAAGAAGTGGATAGATATATTTTTGAATAAATGAATGCATAGTATATAACTTGATGAAAGGCCTTTTCCATATGCAACCTCTACGTAATGTTTTCCTTGCTCTTCTTTTATGTATAACACCATCATCCGAAACATTTGTAATGTAGGTAAGACAGCTAATGATAAAATAGGGAGTAAATAAGCTCGATTTTCATTAAAAGAAATAATAGTGACAGGAGATTCCCCAAATTTCTGAAGTACCCATATGAAAAATATTTGCAAACAAATCATCATCATCATATCAGGGACAGCTTCTAATATGAACACAATTCGGTTTATCCATTTTTTTATATAATCTTTTGCTAAAAAATAAAAAAATGCCATGCTAGATGATAAAAAGAGAGCAAGAAAAAAGGCTAAAAATAATATAGTAAATGAATATAGGTAAGGTTCTAAAACAGTTGGAAATAATGGTGTTTTTTTGAAATGGCCAAGCTTCGGGTCTGATCCTATAATCACTAATGATTCAGGGGGAAAAACCTGTTTTAACATAGTAACGGTCTGATTAAAAAAATAAATTGGTTGAAAGGTAAATCCTTGTTGAGTGATAAATAAATAAGGTAAATTTAATAATAGTAAGAGTGATAAAAGAATTGACGAAAGCTTAATTGTGAATTGAGATATTTTATTTAACATTAAATCCCTCCGACATCTTTTTACAACATTATACAATAAATTTCGTGTTATTGTTTTTATTTTTCTGAAAAATAAAAATACTTTTCGGTTTTATAGTATGCAAGATATATTTACAAGGTAAAAAAGTGATAGTAGGGGGGCCACGCTCTATGTTTATCAAGATAAAAGACTAGTGAACCTAAAACAATAAATAAGAGCAAAATGCACAGAATTCTCATTCTGCGGTTAGTTACTTTTCTTGGCTGGATGGTGATGTTACGTGACCGCTAAAAATGAATATTGCTTTTCAACTCTTTCTTCAAGCAAATAAGTAGAACGTATGGAGGACTATGTATGTGTTGTTAATGAGAGGAAAGAGTGTATTGCGTAACGAATATAACGTAATTTTACCCCATGGAAAAGCTAAATGTAGTATATAAGTGAAATGGAATGAGGGGATTTATTTTTTGATATGAAAAAAAATTTCTTTTTACAACTTGATAAATGAAAAAATATTTTATATACTAATTCATGTAAACGGTTTACTAAATCGTATTTTGCTAGAAATGAAGGGAAGATTCGCATGGAAACAAGGGGGAGAGTAATCGGGATTGATATCGGTACCACAAGTACAAAAACGGTTGTGTTCACAGAAAAAGGAAAAGTCATTGCATCACATGCAATCGATTACCCAATTATTCAACCGAATGTAGGATGGGCTGAGCAAGATCCTGATGTAATATGTGCCGCTGTATACAAAAGTGTAAGCGTTGCCATTGAAAAAGGTAATGTATTACCAGAAGATATTTCTTCAATCGGTATTAGTACAGCTATGCACGCATTAATTGCAGTAGATGAAAATGGTGCGCCATTAACGCGTTCTATCATTTGGGCAGATAATCGAAGTACGAAGCAATCAGAAAAATTATTACAACAAATGAATGGGCATGAAATTTATAGACGTACAGGTACACCGATTCATCCGATGTCACCACTTTCTAAATTGTTATGGATGAAAGAAGAGGAACCAGAGTTATATACAAGTGCCTATAAATTCATTTCCATTAAAGAGTATGTGATTTACCAATTATTTTCACGCTACGTAGTTGATTATTCGATTGCTTCTGCTACGGGGTTATTTAATTTAGAAACATTAAACTGGGATAAAGATGTTTTAACTATGTTACATATGTCACCAGAAAAATTATCAACCCCTGTACCAACTACATATATTTTATCAGGTATGAAGCCAGAATTAGCACAGAAGATGGGGATAAGTGCAGAAACACCAATTGTCATCGGAGCAAGTGATGGGGTTCTTGCAAATGTAGGAGTTGGTGCGATATCACCGGGTGCGGCTGCAATTACGATTGGAACGAGTGGTGCGGTTCGAACAATCTCATCAAATATAAATACAGATGAGAAAGGGAGAACGTTTTGTTACGCATTAACAGATGAGCACTGGGTAATCGGTGGTCCAACGAATAACGGCGGAATATTACTGAGATGGTTACGTGATGAATTTGGTAGTCCAGAGCAAGAAGTAGCAAGAAAGCTCGGCATTGATCCTTATGATTTATTAATTAAATATGCAGAAAGCGTACCAGCTGGAGCGGATGGGCTATTGTTCTTACCTTTCTTATCTGGAGAACGCGCACCTTACTGGAATGCAAATGCTCGTGGTACATTCTTTGGAATCAATCTTCAACATAAGCGAGAACATTTTATACGTGCAGTGATGGAAGGTGTTTGTATGAGTGTATATTCAGTAGCACTCGCAATCAGGGATTGTACAGGGCCACTTACTGAAATACGAGTTTCAGGAGGGTTTGCAAAATCTGCATTTTGGAGACAAATGTTGTCCGATATGATGGGAAAAGAATTGCTTGTACCTGAAAGTCATGAAGCATCTGCGCTTGGGGCAGCGGCAGTTGCTTTGTATGCTGTAGGAAAAATTGATTCTCTTGAAGAGGTAAAGGATTGGATTGATATTGTCCATCATCATGTACCGAATAAAGAAAATACGGCTATATATTTAGAAATGTTTTATATGTATGAACGACTTTACAATCGCTTGAAAGAAGAATTTGATTGTATAGCTGCTTTCCAACGTAAAAAATAGGGGGATTGGGAGAAATGGTAGTTGGGATCGTACTAGCGGCAGTTGTCATACTACTTTTACTTATTACGGTAGTAAAATGGCATCCATTTGTCGCATTAATTTTAACAGCAATTGGTGTAGGATTAGCAATGGGAATGCCTTTAATTGGAACTTCACCAAAAGATCCAGGAATTATTGATTCTATTAAACTAGGACTTGGTAATACGTTAGGATTTTTAGCAATAGTTTTAGCACTAGGAACGATGCTTGGAAAAATGATGGCCGAATCTGGTGGTGCTGAACGTATCGCTAACACATTAATTAATCGTTTTGGGAAGAAACGAGTTCACTGGGCGATGATGTTCGTTGCATTTTTAGTAGGGATTCCGGTATTTTTCCAAGTTGGATTTGTACTATTAATTCCGTTAGTATTTACAATTGCATTAGAAACAGGGGTATCACTTATTACAATCGGTATCCCGCTAGTAGCAGGACTATCCGTTGTGCACGGACTAGTGCCGCCGCATCCAGCGGCAATGGCGGCAGTTGGTATTTTTAAAGCAGATGTAGGGAAGACAATTTTATATGCATTAATTGTCGGACTTCCAACTGCAATTATTTCAGGTCCACTTTACGGGAAATGGATTGGTGCTCGTATACATAAGGAAGTACCATTAGATATAGCGGAGCAATTTATTGAAAAAGATAATAAAAAAGAGCTTCCAAGCTTTGGGAATACATTGTTTACAATTTTACTTCCAGTATTTCTTATGCTTGGTGCATCAATAGCAGAAGTTGCATTAAATAAAACGAGTCAACTAGCACAAGTATTACACTTTATTGGAGATCCGATTGTGGCTTTATTAATTGCAACCATTTACTCTTTCTTTAGTCTTGGATATGCAAAAGGTTTCTCAAAAGATAAAGTGTTACAATTTACAAATGATTGCCTTGGACCTATTGCAAACATATTGTTAGTGATTGGTGCAGGCGGTGCATTTAATAAAGTATTATTAGATTCTGGAATTGGAACGACAATTGCAGATATGGCGAAAGAATCACATATTTCACCGATATTATTAGGGTGGGGAATTGCGGCACTTATTCGAATTGCAACTGGATCGGCAACTGTTTCTATGATGACAGCAGCTGGTATTGTTGCGCCGATTGCAGCAAGCACACCAGGTGTAAATGTTGAATTATTAGCACTTGCAACTGGTGCAGGGTCATTAATTTTATCACACGTGAATGATTCAGGATTTTGGATGATTAAAGAGTATTTCGGAATGACTGTGAAAGAAACATTATTAACATGGACTGCAATGGAGACTATATTATCTGTAGTAGCACTTGGGCTAATTTCGATATTAAATATATTTGTATAGAATAGGAGATTGATTAATATGAAACTAGGTTTAATTGGATTAGGAAAAATGGGATTCCCATTAGCTGAACACTTATATGAAGACAAGCATGAAGTAGTTGTATACGATGTAAATAAAGAGCTTGTTGAAAAGGCAGGAAAACTAGGAATTACTGCACGTCATACATTAAAAGAAATGATCGCTGAACTAGAAGCTCCTCGTACAATTTGGGTAATGGTGCCTGCAGGAGAAGTTGTAGAGTCAGTACTAAAAGATGTTTATCCGTTATTAGATGAAGGTGATATCGTTATTGAAGGCGGAAATTCATTCTATAAAGATACGTTACGCCGTGCTGAAGAAGCAAAAAGCTTCGGATTACATTATGTAGATATCGGTACATCAGGCGGTGTAGAAGGAGCTAGATACGGTGCTTGCTTAATGGTTGGTGGAGAAAAAGAAATTTACGACCAATTAGAACCTTTATTTAAAGATTTAGCAGTAGAAAATGGCTATTCTTATGCTGGCCGTGTTGGTAGTGGTCATTTCTTAAAAATGGTTCATAACGGTATTGAGTACGGCATGATGCAAGCAATCGCTGAAGGATTTGAAGTACTAGATAAGAGTGACTTTGATTTCAATTATGAAGATGTTGCAAAAGTATGGGCGAATGGATCAGTTATCCGTGGTTGGTTAATGGACTTAACTGAAAAAGCATTTGCAGAAGATCCGAAACTAGATGGCATTAAAGGTGTAATGAACTCTTCAGGAGAAGGAAAATGGACTGTTGAAACTGCACTTGAACTTCAAGCTGCAGCACCAGTAATCGCTATGTCATTATTTATGCGCTATCGTTCTCAGGAAGATGATACATTCCATGGAAAAGTAGTTTCAGCACTACGTAATCAGTTCGGTGGACATGAAGTTGTGAAAAAATAAGGATGTTTTTGAAAAGAAACTTGTGCATAAGCGCAAGTTTCTTTTTTATAGTTTAAGAAATTACTAATTTAAAAATACCAATCAATCATCGTTTTTTTGTCACAAATGACAGCTTCAACGTTCATTGAATGAACAATATATTCTATATTTTCTTCTTTAGCTAATAATAAGGTTGTAAAGGAATCGAATATACTCATAAACGCATACTCATTATCTTCGCCAGTAATAATTAACTCATTATTGCTAATGTCCCAAATATCTAATGGAGTAGTATTATTTACCTCTAATAATCCGTTTGTATCAAGAATTGGTTCAGAGAAATATAAATTTTTTGCACCTTTAGAACCGAGGAGTTTAAGTAATTTATGTAATAAAAATATAGACGTATAATCTTCTGTTGGATAATAAAGATCTTTTTTTAAGTTTGAATATAGCTTTTCGGCTAAATCCTCTCTTTTATATTCTTCTGTATAAGCACCAATGGAAGTCAACAGGGCCATTGCTAATTCTGCGTATGAATGTAATCCACTATAAGACATCATTTCCTTCCAAGAAACGGATTTCCCATTATGAATGATTTCTTCAGCGCTAGGATAGATGTGCTCATATGGTCTTTTTCTCACAGACTTTTCCCATCCTAAAGGCATTTGGACAAAAGGGTGTAGCAATATAGCTGCAGATTTAAAGGTGCTTGGTAGTTGTTCTAAAATTGGTGATTTGTCATCTAGCCAAATGTAATCCAACAAAATATAACCTCCTCTTAGACTTTGAAATGTACGGATTCCCGCATTATGTTTTTTTGTATTGATTGTATCAAATATAAAGCGCTGCATGAAATATATCTCAACATAAAAGTAAGAATAAATAAAATGAAGTTTTCATAAATAGTAAAAGGGTGCTTATGTCATCAGTATAGCTAAGAAATGTTGTTACATATGAGAAGAGCGTGTTAATAAAATATGAGGTGGTTAAATGGGAAATGAGCAAGTGAAGTCTGTAAAGAAAGAAAAAAAGTTATGTCTTTGTATGATCGTCAAAAATGAGTCTAGAATTATGGAAAGATGTTTAAATGCAACAAAATCAATTGTAGACTTTGTTTCTATTTGTGATACTGGATCGACGGATAATACGCCTGAAATTATTGAAAATTGGTGTAAGGAAAATGAGATACCTGGGACGGTTCATCATGAGCCGTTTAAAAACTTTGGTTATAACAGAAGCTTAGCTGTTTCGTTAGCGCAAAAAACATACCCAGAAGCAGATTATTTATTAATATTAGATGCGGATATGATTTTAGAGGTTGATCCGAATTTCGATAAAACGAGCTTAACGGAAGATCATTATCTTACATTACAATATGATGTTCATATTAAATATTGGCTTACACGTCTTTTGAAAGCTTCTTTACCATGGAAATCTGTCGGTGTTACTCATGAGTATTGGGATATAGATCGTTCAAAAGTTGGAGCGAATTACAATACGAGGGTAGCTCGGTTAGAGACTCTTGTCGTGAATGATCCCGGAGATGGCGGGAGCAAAGCTGATAAATTTGAAAGAGATGAGAGGTTGTTGTTACAAGGAATAAACGACCCAGAAACAACGCCAGATTTGCATATAAGATATTTATTTTATTTAGCTCAGACTTATTTTCATTTAAGTCAATTTGAGAATTCAATTAAATGGTATAAAAAACGAGTGGAAGCAGGAGGATGGGTTGAAGAGGTATTCTATTCGTTATTGCGAATAGGATTTTGTTATGAGCAGTTAGCAAATCGTTCAGCAAATAAACAAAATGAAGTGACAGATGCTGATGAAAAAGAAACTGTTAAAGGGCAAGAAGAGCAATATTTAGCATTAGCTGTTTTTTATTTTCAAAAAGCTTGGGAATATAGACCAACCCGGGCTGAACCATTATACCAACTTGCAAGGTTGTATCGATTACGATCTCAAAACAATATTGCTTTGATGTATGCTCTGCAAGGGAAGGAAATTCCTTTTCCAAAGGATGATCTACTATTTGTAGATTATCATGTGTATGATTACTTATTTGACTATGAAATTTCTATTAGTGCTTTCTATATACCTCATAAAAAACATTTAGGGGCGGTGTCGCAAAAGTATTTGGAATCGATAAAAGAAAAGATTCCATTTCATATAGCAAATATAGTAGAGAATAATGCGAAATTTTATTAAATACATTTTCGGTTAAAGGAGTAGTGGAGTAATCATGGAATTAATGAGATGGGCGATTGAACTAGGAGAATCGGTGCATGGAAATACGTATGAAGAATTGATGCCACTACTAGACTATTATTATGATCGTGATCATTTAAAAGCGTATTGTATCGCAAATCTTCTTTTAAATATGGATGTATTAGATGAGGACCGGGAAAGAATCGAATTAAGAAGATGCATCGCTGCTTATTATGCTGGATTATATAAAGTAGCAAGAAAACATGCAAATGAGTTGGTACTTAAACATCCAGATGTAGATTTATATAAAAATAATTTAAGATTAATGGAAGTTTATTTGAATAAAGAATATGATTATTGTCTTTTTATATGCCCAAAGACATACGGTAGTTTCATAGATGTTGCGCGAGCTTTAAAGTGGCGGTTGGAGCAGGAGGGAAATACAGTAATTATATCAGAAACAATACTGGAAAATGCAAAGAATACAGTTGTTTTTGGAGCACATACATACGCATATAACCCGAATCTTCTTCCGAAAGATGCAATTATTTATAATTTAGAACAGCTATACGAAGGAAGTCCATATGCGCATCCCCTTTATTTAATATTATTAAAAGATAGAGTGATTTGGGATTATAGTAAACAAAATATAGAATGGCTTCAACAAAAAGGGGTAGGAAAAGAAATAAAACATGTAGAAATGAACTATGCTCCAACTTTGGAAATAAAAAAAGATGCGTTTGAAGATGAGATTATTGAAGATATTGATATTCTGTTTATAGGTGCTCTTAATCCGAGGCGACAAGCTATTTTTGATCATCTAAAAGCGATTGCCCCGAATTTAAATATAGTTTTTAAAAATAATGCGTGGGGAATTGTTAGAAATGAATTGATTGCTAGAGCTAAAATTATATTAAATATTCATTTTTACTTATCAGGAATTCTTGAAACACCTCGCGTGTCTTATGCAGTTGCGAATAAGAAATTTATTATTTCCGAAAATAGTAATCCAGAAGATGAGGTAGAGTGGCCAGGAATTGTATTTACTCCGTACGAAAAAATAATTGAAAACGTAATGAAATATATAGAATTACCAGAAGAACGGAAAAGATTAGCGGAAAAAGCATATAATCATTTTGAAGCAAATGAAAGTTTAGGTACATTGAGCATGAGAGATGAATCAAAGTAATTGTACGAAACTCATACGAAAGTATGAGTTCTTTTTTGTTTATCATACTATTTTATGAAACAAGTTAACTCTTTATATTGTGTTTTGTATAGAAATTTCTGATAATATATAAGTAGAACTTGAAAACAAAGGGGAGAAATAATCATGAAACTAGTCGTTATTAACGGTACACCAAGAAAATTTGGTAGAACTCGCGTGGTGGCAAAATATATTGCGGATCAATTTGAAGGGGAATTATATGATTTAGCAATTGAGGAGTTACCTTTATACAATGGAGAAGAGTCGCAACGTGATTTAGAGGCAGTAAAAAAATTAAAAACGTTAGTGAAAGCTGCGGATGGGGTTGTATTATGTACACCAGAATATCATAATGCGATGAGCGGTGCGCTGAAAAACTCTTTAGATTACTTAAGTAGTAGTGAATTTATTCATAAACCAGTTGCGTTGTTAGCGGTTGCTGGTGGCGGTAAAGGTGGAATAAATGCATTAAACAGCATGCGAACGGTCGCTAGAGGTGTTTATGCAAATGCAATTCCAAAACAAGTTGTGCTTGATGGATTACATGTGCAAGATGGTGAACTTGGGGAAGATGCAAAACCATTAATTCATGATGTAGTTAAAGAATTGAAAGCATATATGAGCGTATATAAAGAGGTGAAAAAACAACTAGGAGTGGAATGATATGTCCTCACTTTATCATGATTCTCGCTTGTATTACATTCTAGGAGCCAATAGTCTATCTGCTATTGGTTCCGGGATTGTTATGATAACGATTCCTTGGCTGTTAATTAAAGAGAGTGGAGGAGAGACAACATTTGGTTATGTTTCTATCATTGCAACCCTCATTATGTTTTTATTAACACCATTCATTGGGCAAAGTATTGATCGTTTTTCAAGAAAATCTTTATTGCTATGTAACGAAGGAATCGGAATAGCCGTAATCGGAATAATGGTTATATGGGGATTTGCTGGGCAACCTTATCATTCTATTCACTATATTCTTATTTATATAGCCGGATCATTCTACTATTTATTATTTTATCCTACAATATTTGCGTTCAACCAAGAGATATTTCAAGCAGAACATTATAAAAGTTTAAGTGGAACGATGGAAATACAAGGACAGTTAACACAAGTTATTTCTGGAGCGGCCGCGAGCTTCTTAATTGAAATTGTATCTTTGAAGTGGATTTTGTTAGTAGACATGTTAACTTTTGCTGGAGCATTTTTTCTTTTCTTATGTATACCATACGTAAAGAAAAAAGAAGTGAAAAGAAAAATAACATTTAAGAAGCAATTGTTTGAAGGAATTCACTTTATGAAAAAACGTCCTAAGCTCTTTTGGTTCTTACTGGCCACTTATATGCCGTTTATAGGTGTTATGATGGCAAATTATTTAATACCAGTTTATATTTCGGATATACTTAAAGCCAATGCCTCTGTATACGCAATAGAGGGGATGATGTACGGTGTCGGAGCGGTTGTTGCAGGAATCTGTATTCCACTCATAATGAAATATGTAAAAACAGAAGTTTCAATCGTTATGACGATGTCCATTTATGTAATTTCAATTACCGCAATGATTATTGAACCTTCCGTAATTTTCTTATATGGACTTGCAATTTTTCAAGCAGTTGGAAATGCGGGTACAAGAGTGGCGAGAAATGTATTGATGATGGAGGAAATTCCAAACGAAGTAATGGGACGTGTAGACAGCTTATTTCGCCTAATTGGTACTGGAATACGAATTGTATTATTAATGCTGTTTACAGCGGGTGTATCTAAAGCCGGAGTAATGCTTCCATTTTACGTATTAAGCTGCATATTGATCTTCTCATTAGGAATCGCTATTTATTATGTACTATCACAACGTAAAGTAGCGGCGAATGTTTCTAATAAATCAATCGTTTAAAAAACACTTCTGCCGCCCTTTCTTTTTCTGTATAATAAAAAGAAAGGGAGTGCAAACTTATTTATGAACAAATGGATCTTTCTTATCATTTTATTATTACCGCCACTATATATCATTTATATGACGTTTAGAATGAACAAAGTTGCTCGTGAAAAGTTGAGCTATCACTCTCCGTACGTTCTTATACTGGGTGCAAAGTTATTTGGAGATAGACCGTCTTTATCTCTTCAAAATCGTTTGGATGTAGCGTTGGAGTATTTATTTTCCCATCCTGAAGCGAAAGTAATTGTTTCAGGTGGTCAAGGAGAAGATGAAGATATACCGGAAGCTCACAGCATGAGAAACTATTTAATGGTACACGGTATAGATGAGAGTCGTATTTTAATAGAAGATCAATCTACAAATACGTATGAAAACTTAAAGTTTAGTATGGATTTATATAATGTGAAACATGCGGTAGTTGTAAGTAATACGTATCATTTATATCGAACGAAAATAATTGCAAAGCGTTTAGGCATGAAGATGGAGGCACTAGCTGCTGAAACACCAATTCGTTCTAAGAGAAAAATGTATGTTCGCGAATATGCTGCTATAATGAAAACAATATTGTTCGACCGTTAGAGCTCAAATGTGAGCTCTTTTTTAATTTAAAAGCGTATCATTTGAAATGAATGCCATATTCCATCAAAATAAAGGAAACAACAGTAAAGGAGTTGTATTTGTGATTCAATTTAATCATGTGTCAAAATCGTATGAAGATGGCACGAAAGCAGTGGATTCATTGCATTTAGAAATTAAAAAGGGAGAATTTTTTGTTCTCATCGGTCCGAGTGGTTGCGGGAAAACAACGACAATGAAGATGATTAATCGTTTAATCGAAACGACTGAAGGATCGATTTTAATCGATGGAAAAGATATTCAACAATATAATATAAACGAATTACGTTGGGATATAGGATACGTGTTGCAACAGATTGCTTTGTTTCCTCATATGACAATTGCTGAAAATATTGCAGTTGTTCCTGAAATGAGGCAATGGAGCAAAAAAGAAATTAAAGCACGCGTCGATGACTTGTTACATATGGTTGGATTAGATCCGGATATTTATCGAAATCGTATGCCTGATGAATTGTCAGGAGGACAAAAACAACGTGTCGGTGTCGTGCGAGCATTAGCTGCAAACCCGAAAATCATTCTTATGGATGAACCATTTAGTGCGTTAGATCCATTAAGTAGGGAACAGCTTCAGAAGGATATTGTACAGTTGCAAAAAAAGATTCAAAAAACAATCGTATTCGTAACACATGATATGCAAGAAGCATTATCACTTGGAGATCGCATTTGTATTATGAAAGAAGGAAAAGTTGTTCAACTAGATACACCAGAAGGAATTATACATAATCCGAAAAATGAATTTGTAGAGGAATTCATTGGAAATCGTGGGCGAACTTGGTATGAGGGGAAAAGTATAGCAGATGTATTGCCACTTGATCAAAGTGTGCAATTAGAAGGGCAGGCGCTATCATTACATTCTTCTTTACAAGAAGCGTTAGTTCGTGTGCGTGATGAGGAGGTCGTTCCAGTTGAAAAAAACGGTCAATATATTGGAGCGTTAACAAGTCGTCACATTGTCAATTACATTGTTGAACAAATGAAGGAAAGAGGCTAAACAGTGACTAATTTTATACAAACGTTCCAAGAACGAAAAATAGAATTACTAACTGCATTAAGTGAGCATTTACAAATATCGCTTATTTCATTATTTTTTGCAGTAATTATAGCGGTGCCACTTGGCATCTTATTAACAAGAAAAGAACGAATGGCTGAATTTATAATAGGAACTTCTGCAGTAATGCAGACAGTGCCATCACTTGCATTACTCGGACTATTAATTCCATTAGTAGGAATCGGAAAACTTCCAGCGATTATCGCATTAGTTGTGTATGCACTATTACCTATTTTACGAAATACATATACAGGAATAAGGGAATTAGATGAATCTTTAATAGAAGCCGCGAAAGCTATGGGGATGAATAGTTGGAGAAGATTGTGGAAGGTAGAACTTCCTCTTGCATTGCCTATCATTATGGCTGGTATTCGTACAGCGATGGTATTAATTGTTGGAACGGCTACATTAGCAGCTCTCATTGGTGCAGGTGGGCTCGGTAAGCTTATACTATTAGGTATAGATCGAAATGATCATGCGCTTATCATTTTAGGGGCCGTACCAGCCGCGTTACTCGCTTTATTCTTTGATATAGTACTTCGCATACTTGAACGACCGAAACGCTCTTCTAAGCGTGTTATATTGACGATATGTATTGTTTGTATAATGATTGCTTCTCCATTTCTTTGGAGTACAGAAAAGAAAGATATTGTTATTGCGGGCAAACTTGGATCAGAACCTGAAATTTTAATTCAAATGTATAAGCAGCTTATTGAACAAGATACAGATTTACACGTACAATTAAAACCAGGTCTTGGGAAAACAGCATTTGTATTTGAAGCGTTGAAATCAGGAGAAGTAGATATATACCCAGAATTTTCAGGAACAGCTTTATCTACTTTCGTGAAAGAAGAACCAAAGAGTACAAATCGTGATGAAGTATATGAGCAGGCTCGCATTGGAATGGAAAAGAAATATAATATGATTATGTTGAAGCCAATGGAGTATAACAATACATATGCACTAGCTATGCCGAAAAAAATAGCAGATCAAAAGAATATAAATACAATTTCTGATTTAGGGAATGTTGCGCAGGAAGCCAAAGTAGGATTTACATTGGAATTTGCTGATCGTGAAGATGGTTATAAAGGAATGCAAAAATTATATAACTATAAGTTCTCGAATGTTAAAACGATGGAGCCGAAGCTGCGTTATAGCGCAATTGAATCTGGAGATGTTAACGTAATTGATGCATATTCAACAGATAGTGAATTGGAGCAATACGGACTGAAAGTGCTAAAAGATGATAAAGGGTTATTCCCACCTTATCAAGGAGCACCATTATTAAGAAAAGAAACGTTACAGAAATATCCTGAACTTGAAAAGGTATTAAATAAATTATCTGGAAAGATTACAGATGAAGAAATGCGAAAAATGAATTATGAAGTTAACGTAAATGGTAAAAGTAGTGAAGAAGTCGCAAAACAATTTTTACAAAAAGAGAAGTTACTTCGTTAAATTTACAAGAAATATACAAATTTATATGTTTGAAATGGCCGTTCATTACAAAATGAGCGGTTTTTTTGTGCATACTTATACATTTTTTCAAAAAAGTATTCCATTTTTGCTCATTTTCTTTTAGAATAAGTAATGTTTTCCTGAAAAAATATAAGAGAAACGTCTATTAGAGAAAAAGGTGACTTTAATAGTTGAACGAACATAACACCTAGAATGACAGATGGGGTGGTACAAATAGAAAAGAAGTTAGGATTTTTTCCATTAATCGCATTAGTAGTTGGAACAATGGTTGGTGGCGGTGTTTTTAGTTTACCGCATGATTTAGCAGTAGGAGCAAACAGTGGTGCAATAATAATTGGCTGGTGTATTACAGCGATGGGAATGATTCCACTTGCGCTCGTATATCAAACGTTAGCAAGACAAAAACCGGAACTTGAAGGTGGAATTTATAGTTATGCACGTGCTGGTTTCGGTGAATATATTGGATTTAATAGTGCTTGGGGATATTGGCTAGCAGGAATCTTAGGTAATGTCGCAACAATTATGTTACTGTTTAGTACATTAGGTTATTTCTTTCCAATTTTCAAAGGAGGAAATAATGTTGCGTCTATCGTTGGGGCATCACTTTTATTATGGACACTTCATTTTTTAATTTTATTTGGAATTCGTGAAGCTTCTATTATGAATGTGATCGCAACAATAGGGAAGTTAGTTCCAATCGTTTTATTTATTGTTGTAATGGTAACAGCCTTTCGCTGGGACACATTTACACATGATTTTTGGGGGGAAGGAACGATCTCACTTTCCGCTATACTTGGTCAAGTGAAAAATACAATGCTTGTAACACTTTGGGTTTTCATTGGAGTTGAAGGAGCAGTTGTATTATCTGGAAGAGCGAAGAATAGTCGAGATGTTGGAAAGGCAACAGTATTGGGACTTATTTTAGTAATGTCCATTTATATTTTAATTTCTGTCCTGTCAATGGGAGCTATGACAAGAGGCGAACTTTCTGTGTTAGAAACCCCTTCAATGGGGCATGTATTAGAGCACGTTGTTGGTCCATGGGGTGCAGTTGCGATTAACATCGGATTAGTTGCTTCACTTGTCGGTACATTAATTGGTTGGTTTTTACTTGTTTCTGAAATTTCTCATGTGGCAGGAAAAGATGGCGTATTTCCGAAAGTCTTTACGAAAACAAATAAAAAGCAAACACCGCACATGGCATTATGGATTTCAAATGGTGTTGCCCAAACTATATTTATCATCGTTTTGTTTTCGGAATCAACATATCAAATTATGTATTTCATTGCCTCAACATCAATTTTATTACCATATTTATTATCAGCGTTATTCCAATTTAAATTAGTCATTACAAACGAGCTAAAAGACGCTAAATTAAAAAACGGAGCGTTAGCTTTAATTGCTTCTATTTACTCTGTATGGCTTCTTTATGCAGCTGGTTTAAAGAATTTACTACTCGTTTCAATTGTGTATGGAATTGGAATTATTGTTTACACATTTGCAAGAAAAGAACAAGGGAACCGTTGCTTTGTAGGTGTAGAGAAGTATGTGATGTGGGCAATTATTGTTGCGGCTATCACATCAATATATATGTTATTAACTGGAAATATAAAAATGTAAAAAGTCCTTTTCATTTAAAGGGCTTTTTTCTTTGTTTAGAGAATATTTACTACATAAGATATTCAGGAGGGATGAGAATGGAAGAAAAAGAACAGTTGTCTAGAATAATTGATTTAGCTAGTGAGTTAAGGAAAGTATTAGTGCAAGAATCTTTTTTTAATCATCATCCTGAACTAAGAGGAGTCATTGAAAATTTAGCAAGTTCTGTTGAAAATTTGGCGGAATTACAAATAAGTAAAGATGAAAACGCTGAAGATCGATTACGTTACGTACTTGCGAAAATGAAAATTGCTCATAATGCAATTTTACAGGAGAAAAAAGCATTTCCTTCTCATTAATATAAGTTTTTATTTTGAACCTGGCGGATAACGTCAGGTTTTTTATTTCTAGTTTTTCGTTTCTTTCATACACTAAGAATAGTATGAAAAAAGAAGGTGACTAAGGTGAAATTACATAAAGCTCTTCAGCCAAGTTTTATAAAACGAATGTACTATATGAGATTTTTAGGGAAATTTACAAAAGCTGAGAAAGAGAAGAGTGGAGAGAATTTCTTTGTACAATGCTTATCGCCAATACCATTCACTTTACAGGAACAATTTACAAATGAACCATATGTATTTGAAGGGTTATGTAGCAATAAAAAGAATGAAAAAATCTTTTCGGAATTAAAGAAGAGGAAATTAGAAAAGCAACTAGTAATGTTTCGTCTTTATTATGAAAGAGGAAATGTATACGTGGAGTTAATATGTACAGAAGAACCGAAAGAAATAGCAAGCAGCTATAAAATGATTCCGGCACCTAAAGTTACAAATAATAAAAAAAGAGAATCTTTAGAACGAAAACTTAGCAACGGTTATTTATCATTTCTTATGCCAAAATTTCCGAAAGACTTTGAGCCTCCCGAATTATTGTGGCACGATGGAAGACTTTACGGAAACATATCCCTAAAGTCATCAATTAGCTCAATCGCCTATTTTGAACAGAAACGTGAATGTAAATATATAAACTGCAGTGACTGGCCGAAGTATGTAGAAATAGCGGTAGAAGATCAATTATATTTTGTAAGTGATTATGTGTATGAGCAATTAAAAAAACGAATGCATGAAGAAGGTAAGCTAGTTGAAGTAGAGGATATAAAAGTACAAAAAGATGAATGGGAATGGGATGAGCGTGAATCGTCTTTTTTACAGTATGTACAAAGTATGGTGCATAATAAAGGGTTATATTTGGATGAAACGGATATTTATAATTTTCATATAAGTGTAAAAACAAATATGTTAACGATTCTTGGTGGTATACCGGGCATTGGGAAATCACGTTTTGTGCAAACTTATGCAGAAGCATTAGGGTTACAGTATGGGGAAGAGTTGGTTTGGATTCCGATTTCGCCATCGTATCAAGAACCACATGATTTACTTGGTTACCTTCATCCAAATGGTACTTTTATTGAAAGTGAAACGAAGTTAGTTAGGACGTTAATGAAGGCGAAAGAAAATCCAAATCAACTGTATATAATCGTTTTTGATGAAATGAACATGTCTCATATTGAGCATTGGTTTACTCCGTTTCTATCTGTTCTTGAACTTGAAACAAAAAATCGTATTTTAAACTTGTATGAGGGTGTACAGGACATAGAGAATTCAATTCCATCAACAATTGAAATTGGAGAAAATATTATATTTGTAGGTACTGTGAATTTTGATGAAACAACAAAAGAGCTCTCTGATCGATTATTAGATCGAACGAACCTAATAACGTTACAGAAAATTCCGTTTTGTGAGATGGACATGGAACAGGGGAAAGTCGTATTACATCCACCTTTGAAAGTAACAGCGGGAGAATTTCGGATAAATTGGATGAGAAATAAAGCGATGATTGAAGTGTTTTCTGAAGAAGAATTAGAGCTATTAGATAAGTTGCATGTCGTATTGTCATCACATGACGCGTCTAAGGGAATTTCTTTCCGATGTGCAAATGCAATTGCGACTTATTTGCAAAACATACCGTTCCAAAATAACCATACCTATATGATCAGTAGAGAAGAGGGGTTTGATTTACAAATAAAGCAGCGTGTATTGACGAAAATCAGAGGGACCGAAATGATGGTTGGGCCTTTACTTTCTGAAGAAGCAAAAAGGGGGGCGACCTTAGTACCTCTTTTGCAATCTGCACTTGCAAACAGAGTATCTACATTTGAACACTCTTTAGCATATATACGAGAAAAACGTAGAGAACTGGAGCTGTATGGATATGCAAAATGAAGGGCGTTACGAAACAAAAATCGTTGATACGAATGAAACGCTCCCTTTTGTATTAAAGTTAATCATTGGAAATGAGGGGAAAGGAGATTATATTTTATTAAATCGTCTTTGTACATCTACTACAGCATTAGTTCAATGTATTTATAAAGTACAAGAATTAAAACCAATAAGATTGCAGTACAATTATGAAATTCCAATGAATATTACTTTTATATGGAATAAAGTATATGAGGGACAGAAAAATATAAAAGAGGCTCAATATGAAATAAATGAAAAAAAACAAAGAGTATTAATATATGAACATGGGAAAACAGAATTCTTTTATCCATGGCGCTGTGGTTTATACCATTTTGAAGTGCGTATAGAAGATACAACGTATTATGGCGCATTTCAAATCGTACCGAAAAACTTTTTTGATGATCAATTTGAAATGATTCAAGACTATGTGAAGTCAATTTTAAATGAGTTGATTTTGGATAGAGGTTACTATAAAAAGACCTTCTCTGCACTTAGCGATATTGAGGATTCTTCTTATTTAGTGTTACTTAGAAAGTTACCCCAAAAAATGAAAATGATAAAGCAAATCTTTAAGAAAATAGAATCAAGCTCAAAATTTATAAATGAATATAAATGGGAAGGAAAAGAGCGAAGGCCAACAAGAAAAGGAACTATAGTAGCAGAACGAAAACCTTATGCCAAATATTATAATCGTAAGTTTATGGAACAAAAAAATAGTAAGGAAAATGCATTTCTTAAATATAAAGCGATGCAATTTTATCATTATTTAATTGAAGCAAAAAGTTTTTTACGTCAAACAATTGAAATCTTAGAAAGAGAAAAAAAGAAAAAATCAGAAGAGTTTCAAGCCGTAAAAACGATTATACAAACAATTGAGCGTAATGGATCGGTAACTGATAGAGAGAAGCAAAAATATAAAAATATACATTTACTAAAAGAAGCCGATTTACGAAAGAGCTCAATGAAAATACAAGAATATAAAATATTGGCGCATATTGTGCATGAAAATGTACAATACTTTCAAATGTTAATGCATTCTTCGTTTTGGAGGGAAGTTACTGAAACAAGTAACATGAACTTACATGATTTACCGATACCACATCAACAATTACTACATCATTTAGAAGTACTCCCGCAATATACGGATCAATCTCCATCGTTATTATTTGTTTATAAGCCAACGTTTTTAGTGTATGAATATTACGCTTTTTTTATCGTTATTTCAATTTTAGAGCAAATTGGTTTTGAAGCTAGAAACTCTATCCGTGAACAAATACAAGAACATTTTTATGTAGATGGATTACAAGATGGAACGACAGTAGTTTTAGAACGAGATGATATAAAGGTGCATGTTGCATTTAATGACTTAATTGAAACACATCCTCTTATTGCATTAAGTAAAGGTAGTAATTTTTACAATGGTGAGGATACGAAGAAGCCAGATATTCGCTTAGACTGTTATGTAAAAGAAGATGGGAAATACGTATATAAATCTTCTATTATTATTGAAGTGAAGTATAGTCCAATGTACAATATTTTTCAGCACGTCGGAAATACGAAAGCAACTGAGCAAATGTATAAGTACTGGTCTATAAAGTATGTAGAAGAACAGGATGGAAAGCGAGTCTATTATCGAAGGTCAATTTATGAAGTCATTTGTGTATATCCAGGAAGCCATATGCATAGTAAAAAAATTGAGTCTGGATGCGGTGTTTTCTTGCAGTTATATCCATATAAGACGAAACAAGGGGAAGAGAAATTAGCTGGAAAACATGGGATGATACAAATTTTTGAAAAATGGTTAAAAAGCATTAAGAAGTAAAAGAAATCCTTTTTCATAAAGGATTTCTTTAGATTAAGAAGAATTATATGCTGTATGGAAAGAAACATAATGTAATTTAGATTTGAAAAGTGCTACAAATGTGTTATTAAAAGGAATGTGAGCGCGGGATAAAAGTCGATTAAATTGGAATCTAATTCATTTTGCAGAATATAATAAGTCATAAATATTTTTAGTTGCATACGAAGATTTGTTCTTATATGATAGATAGTGAAAGCGTTATCAAAAACAGAGCGACGATGGGAAAGGCGGTTAAATATGTTCCAGCGTGTTCAAACAAAGGAAGAACATTTTGGGTTCGAGCAACTATGGGGAGATTTTTGTGAAGAAAGAAACTTAATGTTCGTAGAACGTAATTTAAATCCATCACGATTTTTATTAATAGAAGATGAACATCCTATTGGTACAGTAGAATGTATTAAGTATACGATACCTGAACAATCAAATTCTGAGTTTTTCTATCCGTTTTCTAAAAATGATTTAGTAAAAGATTTGAAGAATGTATATGAAATAGGCAAGTTAAGTATTTCGAAAACGTCTCGTGGGAGAGGACATTTCAAAAGGCTAACAGCTATTTTATTTATACATGCGTTAGAAACAAAAGCTGAATGGTACATTGCAGCAGTAACAAAAAGAATGTATATGTATTTACTTACACTTGGTTTTCCAATTGAGCCAATAGATAATCCATTTCAGTTTCATGATACTTTACAAGGTGTACCAGTAAGAATTCATGCTCGAAAAGGGGTTACGCATTTGTATTCTTTAAAAGAATTTCGTGATGTGATTCAAGGGAATGCTCATGCACAGGCATTAATTGCAGAATACAGTAAAAATATTATGTTAACGAAATAAAGCGAAGTGAATATGTATAATAAAGAGAATAATATTTGTATAGGATATAACTCTTCATTAAAAAAGACCCTTATTATTTTAATAAGGGTCTAAAAATTATAATCCAAATATACTAAAAATCATTTTGCGGCGCTTCGGTTTCTTTTCTCGTTCATATGTTGGTTTTGAATCAGGAGTAATATAAATGGGTTCTTCTTTCGTTAGGGCAGCTTCTAATTTTTGAATTCGCTCTAACATTTCCTCCATTTCACGACGGTGTTGTAAAAGTTGGTACGTGACGACATCATTTGCCTTATCTTGCATTTGTTCTTCCATTCGATCAAGTCTTCTCGTAATAGTGTTTAATTGATCAGCTAATTGCTCAAAATCATTGGGTAATATGTTTTGAACAATTGTATTAACTTGAGTTTTTAATTCCTCAACTTCATTTGAGGAAGCCTTTTGAGTAGATTGAGAATTTTGAGATTGCTCTATTTGAAATCGATGGTGTTCTAACATTTGATCGACATCCTCTTGTGTGAAAATAAAGTGGCCATATTTGTTTTTCTCTATCGTAAGATTTAATTGTTGTGCGATCCGGACAACAGCCTTTGGGCTAACACCTAATTTCTTTGCGATAAATGGTGTTTTATATTCCAAAATAATCCCTCCTATATATATCCTGTTGAATGATTTCGAGCTATGAAGTAAGTTCCCTTCTAGTGCGACAAAAGAAGTGTGGAATCGGCAAAGAAAGTGTTTTTTCACGAAATTGAGTTGAGAAGAATAGTTCGTTTAAATAAAAATGTTTTATCGTAACATTTAGAATAATTTGACGATTGTAAATGAATTAGATTATCATAATGATAAATATCTTTTTTATGTATGCATATAATATATAAAAAGGTGGTTGCTAATGTAGAATTTTGTTAGAGTATTAGAATGCTTACTTCACTTGAATAAAATTAAGTAGGAGGTGGCTTCCTTGCTTACAAAGTAAGTAAGGAAAAGTATTTGGACATATATAGTATAAGTATAGTGATTGTTTTAATTGCTTTAACGGCATTTTTCGTTGCAGCAGAATTTGCAATTGTTAAAGTGAGAAGTTCACGAATTGACTATTTAATTGCAGAAGGAAATAATCGTGCAACATCGGTCAAAACAGTCATTACAAACTTAGACGAATATTTATCTGCTTGTCAGCTGGGAATTACTGTTACAGCTTTAGGAATTGGGTGGTTTGGTAAACCTGCGTTAAAGCAAATGTTTGATACGCTTTTTGCAAATTGGAATATCTCTACTCAACTAGCAGACATTTTTGCTGTAATTTTAGTGTTTTTGTTAATTACTTTTTTACATGTTGTAATAGGTGAATTGGCCCCAAAAACATTTGCAATTCAAAAATCTGAACAAGTGAGTTTACTTGTTTCTAAGCCGTTAATTTTCTTTTATCGTATTGCATTCCCATTCATTTGGCTATTAAATGGTTCAGCTCGAATCATTACGAAGCTGCTAGGGCTGAAACCGCCGAAGGGACATGATGAGGTTCATTCAGAAGAAGAATTACGGTTGTTAGTTTCAGAAAGTTATAAAAATGGTGAGATTAATCAATCTGAATATAAATATGTGAATAAAATTTTTGAATTTGATGATCGCATTGCAAAAGAAATAATGGTACCTCGAACTGAAATGAATATTATAAGTAAAGAGATGCCTGCTGAAGAAGCTTTGCAAAAAATGTCTCGTGAAAAATATACAAGGTATCCAGTTGTTGATGGCGACAAAGACCACGTAATAGGTTTTGTGAATTTTAAAGATATTTTTACTGAATTTGTACAACATAAAGCTGTTAATAAGAAGACAGTAGAGCAATATATGAGACCAATTATTTTAGTTATCGATTCTATTCCAATTCATGATTTGTTTTTAAAAATGCAAAAAGAAAGAACACATATTGCTATATTGATAGATGAATATGGTGGAACATCTGGACTTGTTACTGTTGAAGATATTCTGGAAGAAATTGTTGGAGATATTCAGGATGAGTTTGATACGGATGAGCAGCCAGAAATTCAAAAGGTTAGTGAAACGAAGACGATACTAGAGGGAAAAGTACTTGTTAGTGAAGTGAATATGTTATTTGGTTTAGGGATTGATGATGATGGTGTTGATACAATCGGTGGTTGGATTTTAACGAAGAATATAGAGATTGCTGAAGAGGATTCCATTGAAATTGAAAATTATAAGTTTTGTGTGAAAGAATTAGATGGACATTATATAAAAAGATTAGAAGTTACAAAGATAGTAGAATCGATTGTTATTTTAGAAGATGAAAAACAAATTTCGTTACAAGAGCAAATTAGCTCGTAAACTCTGCTATATAGCAGAGTTTTTTTGAGCATAATGTTTTTTGAGGGATAAGGGCTATGATACAATGACATAAGTCAAACCTTTCACTAGGTGAAGTATTGTTGTATACATATATTTGGAAGGAGAAGAAGTATGAAAAAGCATTTATATATAAATGGAGATTGGAAATCTGTAAACACGTATAAACCATTATATGCACCATATTCTGAAGAAACATTAGCGGAAATTGCACAAGGCACGGAAGAAGATGTAAAAGAGGCTGTTACCGCTGCAAAAAATGCAATGACAAAAATGAATACATTATCTGCATATGATCGTGCGACTATTTTAGAGAAAGTTGCACAAAAAATGGATGAAAGAAGAGAAGAATTTGCAGAGATTATTGCAAAAGAAGCTGCAAAACCAATACGTGCTGCAAGGGGAGAAGTAGATCGTACTGTTCAAACATACAAATTTGCAGCTGAAGAAGCGAAGCGTATATATGGTGAGACATTGCCATTAGACGCCGCACCTGGTGCAGATGGGCGTATTGCATATACAATCCGAAAGCCGATTGGGGTTATAGGGGCTATTACACCATTTAATTTCCCATTAAATTTAGTAGCGCATAAAGTTGGACCAGCAATCGCTGCCGGAAATACAGTTGTATTAAAGCCAGCTGATCAAACGCCATTATCATCTTATGCATTAGTTGAGTTATTTGAAGAGGCAGGATTGCCAAATGGAGCTTTAAATATCATTTCTGGTCCTGGCTCCACGGTTGGTGAGGCAATCGTCAAAAATGATTACGTTGCTTCTATTACTTTTACCGGAAGTCCAAAAGTTGGAATCGGAATAAAACAAAAGGCTGGGCTAAAACGAGTTACGTTAGAACTAGGCTCAAATGCTGCTGTTATCATTGATGAAGATGTAGAGTTAACAGATGAAATAATTGAACGTGTAAAATGGGGAGCATTTGTTAATAATGGACAAGTTTGTATTTCAGTACAACGTGTTTTTGTACATGAAACGAAAATGCATGAATTTCTTTCGAAGCTAAAGAAAGCGATGGAATCAGTTGTTGTTGGTGATCCACTGCTTGAGGAAACGGATGTATCAGCTTTAATTTCAAAAAGAGATGTAGAGCGAATTGATATGTGGGTTCAAGAAGCAATTAAGGAAGGAGCAACTGTTTTATGCGGTGGTAAGAAGCGGGATGCACGAATTTTTGAACCGACTGTATTAAAAAATGTTCCAAATCATGTATCTGTGCAGTGCCAAGAAGTATTCGGTCCACTCATGACAGTAAATACATTTAAAGAATTTGATGAAGCGATTGAGCAAGTAAATAATTCGCGTTACGGCTTACAGGCAGGAGTATTTACAAATAATTTATTTAAAGCAATGCGTGCAATTGATGAGCTAGAGGTTGGTGGTGTCATGATTAATGATATTCCAACGTTCAGAGTAGATCATATGCCTTATGGTGGCGTGAAAGAAAGTGGCACGGGGCGTGAAGGAATTAAATATGCAATAGAAGAAATGACAGAAATGAAATTAGTATGTATTAAAAAATAAAGTAGAAAAACTTAAAACTTGCACTAAAAAACGAGTAGGAAATGTTTACGATTCCATACTCGTTTTTTACGCTTCTAGTAACTATTTAATTAAGTGTAACTTTTACTTCATTTCTTGTTTGAAAATAGTATCTTCTACATAAATTTGTTCTTTATCTACAGCAGTAGCATGAGTTAATACTAAACCGATTGGTGTTTTTGTATCTTTATTTTGAACAATTGTAAAAGGAACATTTTTTTCGTTTGCTAATTTAATGTATTTTGATAAATGTGGGTAAGCAATGCCACCATTTAGGAGGAGTTGTAATGATTGAGAAGGGCGCATGCTACCCGCCACTTCAGAGTATACATTACTTTGCATTACTTGACCGATCGTTAAAGCGATTTCCACACGCTCACGTAATGTAGTTAAATACATATTACGTTCTTCTGGTTTGTTTTGCTTTTGGCCGTAAATGCCTTCTTGGAGATAATCTTCCACATTTTTATTTACCATATTTTTCACACCTTTCATTTTCTATTGTACGCAAGAATTAAAAATGATGCAAAAAAAGTCGTTTTGACTACGGAAATAATGAAAATATGTGAAGGAAAAAGGGGATTTGCATACAATTAGTTAAATAAGAAAGAAAAAATAATTTTATCAACAGAAATTAACAAAATGTGACAAAAATCTATTAACGAATCGTATTTTTTGTGTTAATATTCAAAATATAAAGGGTATTCGTCGTATGGAAATGGAGGGAATGGAGGTTTTTCCAATCGATAAGGATATTAAAGAAATATTTTGTTCACACTTGAAAAACAATAGGCACCAATTCGTAGAGAACTGGAAAAACAAAATGATAATTTCCGAAAAAGATCCATTTAAACTAGAAGTAGTTCAAAATGGAGAGGATTTACTAGAGTTAATTATCGAACTTACTATGGAAGATAAAGATATAAATTATCTTCAACCGTTATGTGAGAAAATTGCTATTGAACGTGCTGGAGCAGATGCGAATATTGGAGATTTTGTTTATAACGCAAACGTGGGAAGAAATGAACTTTTCGAAGCGATGTGTGAATTAGATGTTAGCGCTCGTGAATTGAAACCAATTATGGCAAAAATACATACTTGTTTTGACAAATTAATTTATTATACCGTTTTAAAATACTCGGAAATTATATCGAAGAATTTAGAGGAAAAACAGCAATATATTAACGAAACACATAAAGAAAGACTGACGATTTTAGGACAAATGTCAGCTAGTTTTGTACATGAATTTCGTAATCCGCTTACTTCCATTATGGGGTTTGTCAAATTATTAAAGGCAGATCATCCGAGTTTATCGTATTTAGATATTATTTCGCATGAATTAGATCAATTAAATTTTCGTATTTCGCAATTTTTACTCGTATCAAAAAAAGAAATGTGGAATGAATCGGAACGGTTTTGGCTTAATGACTTGTTTCAAGACATTATACAATTCTTATATCCGAGTTTGGTCAATGCGAATGTTTTGATTGAAAAGAATTTACCGTATCCAATTCCGCTTGTTGGTTATCGGAGTGAAGTGAGACAAGTATTTTTAAACATATTAATGAATTCAATTGATGCTCTTGAATCAATGAAAGAAGAACGAAAAATTATCATTGATGTATTTGAAGAAGATCAAGCTATTCGAATTGTGATAAAAAATAATGGACCAATGATTCCAGCTGAAAATGTAGAAACGATTTTTGAACCATTTGTAACTACTAAAAAGTTAGGAACTGGTATTGGATTGTTTGTATGTAAACAAATTGTGGAAAAACATAATGGATCCATTATGTGTCGATCAGATAACGATTGGACAGAATTTCAAATTGCATTTCAAAAATAAACAGTCTACACCAAATGAATGGTGTAGACTGTTTTAATTTGTGAGTATAACGGCTTCTAATTTAGGATCTTTAGTTGAATAACCTACTATTGAAATTGTATAAATAACATTTGGTTCAACATTGAATTTCGGTATAGTCAATAAAACGTTTTTATTATCTGCGAGTGAAATTTCAATATCTGCTGTACCAGGGCTAACTTGCAAAAAATCGGTTATTTGTTTAAAGAGTGCATTTTCAAATAAATGATCTCCATCTTTTAAATCTACATTTACAACAGGGGTATCTGGAGAGAAATGTGCAAAGCGTATTTTTGCTTGACCAGCTGGTAAATGTGTATTATCAAGTATAGGTTGTAATTGTAGGTGATTATCACTATTTATTGCAGCAAGAGTATAAGTATGATTTCCCATTATTGGTACCAACGCTGAAAAGATTGGAGTTTCATTTCCGACAGGAACAATATCTATACGGTATTTACCTTGCACTAATGATAAATAAGGGCTGAATTGCTTAAATGAAATATTTTTAATAACCTTTTGTCCGTTTACTAAAATGTCAACCGCCGGTATATTTGGATCGGCATGAAAAATTCTTATATGTGATGGTAAAGCAGCTTCTTGTGAGTCTCTTGTTTCATACGCCTGTACAAGTTTTGATAGTGCATCGTAATATTTCATATATAATTCTATATATTTTTTAGGGTTACGAAACTGATAGTAACGTGCGAGCTGTTCGTATTGCGTAACTTCTTGTCCATATTTTTCGATTTCAGATTGAGACATGAACATTCCTCCTTTGTCATCATTAAAACTATATGCGAAGCAAGAAAGCGGTTATGCAAAAAAAATGATTTTATAAAGGGAAAATTAAAAAGTGACAACAAATATGTTTTCATAAAGAGGTGCTGGTGCTTACGAGAATTTCACAGAGTAAAGCAGTACATATGACTGTACGAAAGTAAAATAAATGCCAAATTGAAAGTGCATTTCAATTAACATATTGAATACATGTCCAAAAATCGCTAGAAAACTAGGGATTTTTTTAATTATAGGCAAATACACATACAAAGTGATAATTGTCCTACATAAATTATAAAGGAAAGATACTTTGAATCTGAGGAAAGGAGTGCCACTTCGGGATAGGGATATCCCGATAGTAATTGTGAATGAAGTTATGAAAAGGTTTTGTGTTATAGACTGTAGGATGAATTTGTAAACTTCATTTTTCTATTTATTTTAGCAATTGACAGTATTAACCCATAAGAGAGCGTCATGACGAACTGATTAGTGTGGTTAATCGGTTCTTTTTTTATAGTTTAAAAATGAAAAGTTTACATAATGAATAGGAATCTGAATTGATTAGTAAGGTGGGTGTCGAAATTTGTTTTAAAATATGCAATTTAAAGTAGGATAATAGGAAGGAGTTTAACGGGAGTTCCGTCGAAGTGTACAGAATGTCGGTATTTAAGGACAGCTGGCATTATGCTATAAAAACATTTGGTGATGCAGTCATTTCATATAAAAAGGAGGGTCATTTGGGCGTATAGAAAAGGGTTGGTCTTCGGTTTTTTAGTTCTGAATTTTCTGTTTTATAAAATTTTTTAAGCACTCATTTGTATATTTTATAATAGTTTTTTGATAAATTCACTGCTTTTGCAGAGGATTCTTTTTTATGAAAGAAACGTCAATTTTCTTCATATATATATACAAATTGGAGAAATGGGGGAGCGCTATGCGCGATTACTTAATTAAACCACTTGTTGGTCAGCCGTATCCAATGATTTCACATGGAAAAGGTGTTTATTTGTATGATCAAAATGGCAATAAATATTTTGATGGTTCGTCAGGAGCAATTACGGCAGGTATTGGGCATGGCGTAAAGGAGATTGCAGACGTTATTAAAAAGCAAGCTGAGGAGATTGCTTTCGTTTATAGATCACAGTTTACGAGTGAACCAGCTGAAAAATTAGCGAAGAAGTTAAGTGATTTAAGTGTAGGAGATTTGAACTGGAGTTTTTTTGTAAATAGTGGTACGGAAGCGAATGAAACAGCTATGAAAATTGCAATTCAGCATTTTCAAGAGCGAGGTATTCAAGGGAAACATAAAATTTTATCAAGATGGATGAGTTATCACGGTATTACGATGGGTGCTTTATCAATGTCTGGGCATCCACTACGTAGACAACGTTTCGTATCTATTTTGGAAGATTATCCGACTATACCAGCTCCATATTGTTTCAGATGTCCTGTTCAAAAGGTATATCCAACTTGTCAGCTGGCATGTGCGACTGAACTAGAAAGATCAATTGAAAGAATTGGTGCAGAGCATATTGCTGCTTTTATTGCTGAGCCGATTATCGGAGCAGCTGGAGGCGCGGTTGTTCCGCCGAAAGACTATTATAAAGTCATTAAAGAGATTTGCGACCATTACGATATTTTATTTATTGCGGATGAAGTAATGACTGGGCTTGGTCGTACTGGAGCATGGTTTGCGATGGAGCATTGGGGCGTAGAGCCGGATATTATGACACTTGGTAAAGGGTTAGGAGCGGGATATACACCGATGGCAGCGACAGTTGTAAGTGATCGTGTTATGGAACCAATATTACGTGGATCACGTTCAGTAATGAGCGGTCATACGTTAAGTGCAAATCCATTGTCTGCAGCAACGGCTTTAGCTGTTATTGAATATATGGAGAAACATAATCTTCCTGAAAAAACAGCAGAAAAGGGAGAGTATTTAATAAAAGGCTTACAGAAAGTTCAGCAACAATCGACAATCATTGCTGATGTGCGCGGAAAAGGGTTGCTAATCGGAGTAGAATTGCAACCGTTTACAAAAGCGTCAGAGCTTATTTCAGTTGCAGCTAAAAATGGTCTGCTTTTATACCAAGCAGTTTCAGGGCAAGCAGGAAAAGAAGATAGTGCACTGCTTGTAGCACCGCCAATGACAACTACATATTCCGAGTTAGATGAATTACTTTCAATTTTCTCTAAAAGTGTGGAAGAGATGATGCAAAAAGGAGGGCATAGTATCGCATGACAACTATTACAAATACATTCGGTAAATTAAAAGAAATTGAGGAAGTAATTTCTTTGTTCCATGATGATATGACATTGATGTTTGGGGGATTTGGAGGGATTGGATCCCCTCCATCTTTAATACAGGCAATTTTAGAAAAAGGCGTTACAAATTTAAATTTAATTGGAAATGACACTGGATTTCCTGATGTAGGTATCGGTCGTCTTGTTACAAATGAAAGAGTTAAATCAATAATTACTTCTCACATTGGCTCCAATCCAAATGCAGGAAGGCAACTAAACGAGGGAAGATTACAAATTGAGTTTTCTCCGCAGGGAACATTAGCAGAGCGCATTCGCGCTGGTGGCGTTGGTCTTGGTGGTGTTTTAGTTGATGTTGGTGTTGATACGATTGTGGAAGAGGGAAAACGAACAGTTGAAATGAATGGTAAGACCTACTTAGTTGAAACAGCATTAACTGCTGAAGTTTCAATTGTATATGCAAAAAAGGCAGATCCGTTTGGTAACCTTGTATTTGACAAAAGTGCACGAAATATGAATCCTCACGTAGCGATGGCTGGGGATATAACAATTGTAGAAGCGGAAGAAATAGTCCCGCTTGGAAGTTTAGATCCAGAGGAAATTGTCGTTCCAGGTGTTTTCGTAAATTATATTGTACCGTCGGAAGGAGTGAACTGGAAATGGGTATGGGCGTAGAAGTGAGGGATAAGATTGCTAGGCGTGCGGCGAAAGAAATACAAAATGGTATGATTGTAAATTTAGGTATTGGCATACCATCGCTTGTACCAAATCATTTGCCTGACGATATAAATGTTATGTTTCATGCGGAAAATGGAATCGTGGGCATGGGACCAACGCCAAGTAAAGGGAATGAAGACGAAAATTTGTGTAATGCAGCAGGTTTACCAACTTCTCTTATAACAGGAGCGAGTTATTTCGATAGCTGCACAGCGTTTGGGATGATTCGAAAAGGTTTGCTAGACATAACGATTCTTGGTTCATTACAAGTAAGTGAAAATGGCGATTTAGCAAACTGGATTGTACCTGGAAAACGTGTTCCAGGTATTGGTGGAGCAATGGATTTAGCACAAAAAGCGAAGCGGGTCGTTGTTGTGATGAATCATGTTGATAAGTACGGAAATGCAAAAATTGTTTCAGAGTGTACATTGCCATTAACTTCAAAGAAATGTGTAGATTTAATTATTACTGATATGGCAGTCATGGAGGTAACTCCGAGTGGACTTATATTACAAGAATTAATGAGCCCATACACAGTAGAAGATGTAAAACGACATACAGAAGCTGATTTTCAAATTAGTTCTAACTTACTAGTAATTGAATGAAGGGAGATGTAATATATGGAGCAATTAAAAAAGCAAGTTTGTGATTATATTGAGAGCCATGAAGAGGAAAGTGTGAAATTTTTAAAACGATTAATTCAAGAAAAGAGCGTATCTGGTGATGAAAGCGGTGCGCAGGCAATTGTGATTGAAAAATTACGTGAATTAGGTTTAGATCTCGATATATGGGAGCCCTCCTTTTCTAAAATGAAAGATCATCCTTATTTTGTATCACCCCGTACAAGTTTTTCAGATAGCCCAAATATTGTAGCAACTTTAAAAGGAAGTGGCGACGGGAAATCTATGATATTAAATGGGCATATTGATGTAGTTCCAGAAGGGGATGTGAATCAGTGGGAACATCACCCTTATAGCGGTGAGAAAATAGGAAATCGTATATATGGCCGTGGAACGACGGATATGAAGGGCGGAAATGTCGCACTTATGCTTGCGATGGAAGCGATCATTGAATCTAGTATTGAATTAAAAGGAGACATCTATTTTCAAAGTGTAATAGAAGAGGAAAGTGGTGGAGCAGGGACATTAGCAACTATATTACGAGGATATAAAGCAGATGGTGTCATTATTCCAGAGCCTACTAATATGAAGTTTTTCCCGAAACAACAAGGTTCCATGTGGTTTCGTCTACGTGTAAAAGGGAAAGCTGCACACGGTGGAACGCGCTATGAAGGGGTTAGTGCAATTGAAAAAAGCATGTTTGTTATAGAACATGTAAGAAAGCTAGAGGAGAAAAGAAATAGTCGAATTACAGATCCGTTATTTAAAGGAATTCCAATTCCAATTCCAATTAACATTGGCAAAATTGAAGGAGGGAGTTGGCCAAGTTCTGTTCCCGATGAATTAATTTTAGAAGGAAGATGCGGTGTTGCGCCGAATGAGACTATAGAGGCGGCAAAAGAAGAGTTTGAGAATTGGATTGTTGAATTAAATGATGTGGACAATTGGTTTGTTGAAAATCCGGTAGAAGTAGAATGGTTTGGAGCGAGATGGGTTCCTGGTGAATTAGAAGAAAATCATGAACTCATTACAACACTTCATCATAACTTTGTTGAAATCGAAGGGAACGAACCAATTATTGAAGCATCTCCGTGGGGGACTGATGGAGGTTTATTTACACAAATTGCAAACGTACCAACAATAGTATTTGGTCCAGGAGAGACGAAAGTAGCACACTATCCAAACGAATATATAGAAGTTGATAAAATGATAGCTGCCGCAAAAATTATTGCATGTACATTACTAGATTGGTGTGAGGTGAAAAAATGAAATACTATGAATCTTTTAGAGAACAGACGAATTGTTATACAGTAGAAGGCGTTTTAGATTATTTTAATAAACGTATCCGGGTAGATCACTATACAGGAAATGTTGAAAGTATTATACAGACAATTGACGAACTAGCAGAGAAACATTCTTTCACTAAATGTATTATTAAAGGAAAGGGAGAGCATGTTTCAACATGGCTCTCTTTCGGTTTTGTGTTGGAAGCAACGATACCTCATTATTTTCAAGGACACGATGCATACTTTTTTGTGAAATATAATAATGATGAAAGACGAAATAGTATGCATTGGACTGAGGAAGATACTATATTAAGCGGTGTAAAAGGAAAAGAAATAAAAGAAAAAGTAGTTCCAGAGAAATTTTTGCTGAGAAAAGCGACTGAAGAAGATGCAGAAGAATTAGCAACTGTCTTCGGAAAAGTATTTGAAGTGTATCCGACACCTTTAAATGAAGCAAGTTATGTATTACAGACGATGAAAGAAGACGATACAATTTACTACGTGTATGAATTTGAGGGGGAAATTATTAGTACAGCATCTGCAGAAATGAACATAAAGGAAGGAAATGCAGAATTAACGAATTGTGCTACTTTACCTGAATATCGTAAACATGGATTTATGAAAAGTTTACTAATTAAATTAGAGGAAGAGCTTCGAGAAAGATCTATTTTCTGCTCCTATACAATTGCTCGATCGCTTTCTTTCGGAATGAATGCTGCCTTTCATCAATTAGGCTATACGTATACAGGAAGACTGGCGAATAATTGCTACATTTTCGATAAGTTGGAAGATATGAATATATGGGTGAAAGATCTATCTAGTTATTCGAAAGCAGTAAAACTTCCGTCTCAAAATTTGGCTGTAAAGCAAAACAGTTAGGTGGAGCTGGGTGTTCGAAAAAGTTGTACTAATTAGAGTTTCGAGTTATCTAATGAAAATATAAAATTGGTCAAAATTATAGAACGGAATCGTCATGCTTACAATCGCACATAGGTGTGCCGAAAATTCGGCATATAATTGCTGGATTTTCGGCAAGAGGGGGGATGACATTGCTAGCAGTTTCGACACAAGAAGTCATTGAAGCGATTTTGGGCAGTATTGATGAGGCTATACACGCTGTAGATGAAAATGGAATTACAATATTTTATAATTCTGTAGCTGCAAAACACGATGGATCCAAGATTGAAAAAGTGTTAGGGAAACATCTGTTAGAAGCGTTCCCGTCTTTATCAAGGGAAACGAGTACATTGATGAAAGTACTAGATACAAAAAAACCTATCGTACATCAGGTACAACATTATCAAAATTTAAATGGTGAAGATGTTTGTACAGTAAATACGACGTTACCTATTTTTATAGATGGGAATATTGCTGGGGCTGTTGAAATTGCAAAGGATTACTCTACAATTCAAAAACTTACTGACACAATTGTTGACTTACAGTCGAAAATAAAGCGATCATCTAGAAAAAAAGTGATTAAAAAGCACGCTGCATTTGAGACGATAGTGACAAATGATACGCGGTTTAAACAGACGAAAGAGTTAGCACAAAAAGTAGCACCAACAGACGCGAATGTTTTAATATATGGTGAAACAGGAACAGGAAAAGAACTGTTCGTACAAGCAATTCATGAAGCTTCTAAAAGAAAAAACAAGCCATTTATTGCACAAAACTGTGCAGCTTTACCAGAGTCGCTATTAGAAAGTTTATTGTTTGGAACGACAAAAGGAAGCTATACGGGAGCGATTGAAAGAGCTGGGCTATTTGAACTTGTTGATGGTGGTACATTATTTTTAGATGAACTGAATTCAATGCCTCTTGATTTGCAGGCAAAAATGTTACGAGTGTTAGAAGATGGAGTCATTAGAAGAATTGGTGATAATAAGACGAGAAAAGTAGATGTTCGTGTTATTACCGCAATGAACCAGCCTCCAGAAATATGTTTACGAGAGAATAAAATTCGCACTGATTTATATTATCGCTTAAACGTATTTTCATTATATATCCCACCGCTTCGTGAAAGAACTGAGGATGTACTATTATTAGCATCTTATTTTTTGAAAGAATATAATAAAAGTTATAAAAAAGTTGTACTTCAAATTGATGAGGAAGCGAAAGATAGACTGCAAGCTTATCAGTGGCCTGGAAATGTCCGGGAGTTAAAACATACGATTGAACATGCTGTTATTATTGCAGAAGGGAATACATTGACAGCCAATTGTTTACCACGTACATTTCGGAAAGAGAAGTTTTCGAAGAAGAAGGGTATAATGCCACTTAGAGAAGCACTTCATCAAACAGAAAAAGAATTAATAGATCAAGCGTTGATTGAAACGGAAGGGAATATATTACAAGCCGCAAAAATGTTGGGTATCCCTCGTCAAACGCTTCAATATAAACTGAGCAAGTACGACAAAACCGCCGAATAATCGGCGGTTTTTGTGTGTTTGCACCAATAAAAGAGCGTTTACATATATAAAAAGTAATGAATATGATGTTAAGTATTGATTTCATACAACGCTTAAAAATATTTTTTCGCTTATGTAATAGGGTTCTCCGCACATTTACTTATCAACAATGTAAAGTTGGCATAACTATTGCTTATATAAAGGATGAGCGTATAAAAAGGGGGAATAGCAATGTTACATGATGTATACAAACCAAATCGTCACTGGAAGGATATCGAATTATGGAAAGATGTTACTGAAGAGCAATGGAATGATTGGGTTTGGCAATTAACGAATACGATCAAAACGTTAGATGACTTAAGAAAAGTGATTAACTTAACACCTGAAGAAGAAGAAGGCGTTAAAATTTCAACGAAAACGATCCCGTTAAACATTACACCGTACTATGCTTGGCTAATGAATCCTGATGATCCACGCTGTCCGATTCGGATGCAATCAGTACCGATTTCGGAAGAGTTATATAAAACAAAATATGATTTAGAAGACCCACTTCACGAAGACGAAGATTCACCAGTTCCAGGGCTAACACATCGTTATCCGGACCGTGTACTATTCTTAGTAACAAATCAATGTTCTATGTATTGTCGTTACTGTACACGTCGTCGTTTTAGTGGACAAATTGGAATGGGTGTACCAAAGAAACAATTAGATGATGCAATTGCTTATATTCGTGAAACGCCACAAGTACGAGATGTATTAATCTCCGGTGGTGACGGACTTCTAATTAATGATAAAATTTTAGAATATGTATTAAAAAATTTACGAGAGGTTCCGCATGTTGAGATTATTCGTATCGGAACGAGAGCACCAGTAGTATTCCCACAACGTATTACAGAAAACTTATGTAACATTATTAAAAAATACCATCCAGTATGGTTAAATACACATTTCAATACATCTATTGAAATTACTGAAGAATCGAAAAAGGCATGTGAAATGTTAGCGAATGCTGGTGTTCCAGTCGGAAACCAAGCAGTAATTTTAGCTGGTATTAACGACAGCGTTCCAATTATGAAAAAACTTATGCATGACTTAGTAAAAATCCGTGTACGTCCATACTACATTTATCAATGTGACTTATCTGAAGGTATCGGTCACTTCCGTGCACCAGTATCTAAAGGTCTTGAAATTATTGAAGGTTTACGTGGACACACATCTGGTTATGCTGTTCCGACATTCGTTGTTGATGCGCCAGGCGGAGGCGGTAAAATTGCACTTCAACCAAACTATTTAATCTCACAAAGTGCAGATAAAGTTGTACTTCGTAACTTTGAAGGTGTTATTACGACGTATCCAGAGCCAGAGAGCTATATTCCAGGAAGAGCGGAAGGATACTTTAAAGAGATTTATCCGAACTACGAAGAAAAACGTTCAGATGTTGGTATCGCAGGTCTTATGAGCGATAAGAAATTTAACCTCGTTCCAGACGACTTACAGCGTATGAACCGTCGTAAAGACTACGAAGATAATGATACTCATGCATCTTTAAAAGATAAACGTGATAAGCGCGATCAATTAAAAGATAAAAAATATCAAGCACAAATGGCTAAGTTAGAAGAAAACGACAAAAAAACTGAGGGTGATGCAGTATGAATTGTATGTGGTGTGACAGTACAGAAGCGAAAGAAAGCTTGAATACTGTATATTGGGAATTACCAGATGGTACGAAAGCCATTGAAATCCAAGAGACACCATGTATTTCTTGTTCCTCGTGTGGGATGGACTATCAATCAGACCATACAGTAAAAGAAATTGAAGATCAATTATTCTTAATTTACACGAAAGATTTACCAAAACAACTAACATATGAAGAATTAATGGGAAGACCGCGTCTATTAAAAAGAAATTATTTCGACTTTTAACCAGCTTTTATGCTGGTTTTTTTCTTTTTTGCCTTGTATAATGTACCCAAGTTAGAAAGGTAGGGAATATTTTTGAAAAAGACATTTTACCATTATATGATGAAGCATCGTGCAGCTTTATTTAGAAATGAAATTTCAGATTTAGCAGAGGCGATGTATGATGATTTAAGTTTTCCGAAGCAATCTGAAGACTATGATGAAATTAGTTCATACTTAGAGTTGAGCGGAATGCTAGAAAGTATGTCTATATTTGATGAAGCCTGGGATTTATACATACAAGATAGATAAAAACTATTTGAAAACATACAGAATACATTACTTTATTTAAAGTGAAGTATTCTGTATGTTTTTTTATTATGAAATTTGTTGATTTGAAGCTAGTCTAGTTACTAGCTTTTGTTTAAGTGTAATGTAAATTTTATAAGATTATATTTTTTATTGAAAAAATTTATGAATATAAGCTTCTGTGATAAGCGTTTTTATGTAGGTTGCATATACTGATATCAAAATCACGACGTCAAAAAAAGGAGAGATAGAGATGGCAAGAAAAAAACAACCTAAATACAACGTAGGGGACATAGTCGTGATTACGCTATATGGAACCGTTGGGAAAATCACAAATATGAAGGTTTTAGATGGAGTTTATGTATACGAAGTCAATAATCACGATGGATTTTACGTAGAGCAAACATTGCAGCACGTTACAGAGCAAGATATGAAAAAGGGCGATACGGAGTGGATTGAATTAAATTATAATTTCACGTTTGGTGATCTTGTGCAAGTAACTGGATATGATAAAGATGTTTTCCGTATTGTTGGTTTTCGTACAGAAGTATGGAGATATAAGAATGACGCATGGGAAGATACAATTTATGAATTGTCACGGATTACGGATGGTGAATGGTTAGAAGCGGATGAATCAGATTTAACGTTACTCGCCAATGCTCAAACGGCAAATGCAATTTTGAAGAAAATGAAACAAGATAAAGCAGGTATGAATAAATTAGATTTAGGAAAGTTAAAGTCAATTAACAACTCGAAAAAAGTGAGTGTTAAGACGAATCGTCAAGAAATCATTGATGGATTACTTGACATTTATAACGATTATCAATTATTGTTCGATACATTTAAAGATGAAGAATATAAAATTGTAATGGATGTTGTTCATAATTATTTAGTTAAATTGACAGAGAAAAAATAGTTAACTAGAAAGAGAGAATAAATTGAACAACAACATATGCAGTATAAGGTATGCCTACAACTATTAAAAAAATAAAAAGCCACTTTATAAGAGAGTCTGCCCATTGATCTTCATGCATGAACTCTTCTTTTGTTTGTCTTACTTCATATTGATTTTCCATTATTATTTCCCCCTTTGAATAGCTTGTACTACAATCGTATGCATCTCGTCCAAAGCTTATGACCTATAAAAAAATAAAATCTATTTTTCTAATCTCATATACATAATTTTGAGATTTTTTCATAAAACAGAAATAAAGGAGTGATGCTCATGAAGGAAATTGAAGTCGTGATTGATACGGAAGAGATTGCGGAGTTTTTTTATGAGCAACTAATTGAAAGAGGGTACGTCCCAAAACGAGAAGAAATTGAAGATCTCGCAGATATTACATTTGAGTATTTATTAGAGAAATGCATGATTGATGAAGTTTTTGATGAAGAGGATGAATGAAAGTAACGACGGGCATAACTCGTCGTTTTTTACTCTTTACAAACCTGTCACAAGTATAGTCAATAATTATTGATATAATGAAAAGGAAATTTTACTCAAGAGGTGAAGGAATGTTCAAAAAAATTATTGATTCTTTATTAGGAAAGAAAAAATATCGTTCGTATTCAAGTAGTGATTATCGTCGTAGAGGGCGCTCGTATTCAAGTAGCGATTATAAACGACGTTCATCTGGTTATGGACATCAACATTATAAAAGAAAACGTAAAAGCCGTAGCTTCTTTTCAAGTAGCTGATGAAATGGCGTCGTGTACTAGCATTATTTGATAGACCACTGCGAAAAAATACAATTGTTGCAGAGCATTATAAAATTGAATCAGTAATTGGAATGGGCAGTTATGGGGTTACATATGTCGTTAATGATTTGCAGATAAATAGATATAAAGTCTTAAAACAATTAAGACAAAGTAAACAAAGATATGAGTCTGGTAGAAAATCATTTGAACAAGAGAAAATGATTTTACAAACATTAAATCATCATGCAATTCCTAGTCTATATGATCATTTCATATGGGAGAAAAAGAGCTTCTTTGTGATGGAGTACATGTCTGGTAAAAATTTTGAAGATTATATTTTCATAGATGGGTATGTATATACAGAACGTGAAGTTTTTGAAATTTTATATGAAATATTAGAAATTGTATCGGTGTTTCATAGTGAAGGCATTATTCACCGAGATTTACGCATTCCAAACATATTAATGAAAGAAAATCAAATTAGTATTATTGATTTTGGATTAGCTAAATGGAAAGGTGAGGATGATGAGCGAGCTACAACTTACGAAGGTGAACAAGCTTTGATGCGAGAAGTTCAATTTCGTAGCGACTTTTATGCGCTCGGTCATTTCTCATTATTTTTATTATATGCAGGATATGAATCTAATGAAAAACAGGAAAAACCATGGTACGAAGAATTAACTTTGGAAAATTATAATCGTGAAATGCTTATGCGAATGTTACAAATAAAAACGCCGTACTATGAGAATGTACAAGATTTAAAACAAGATGTAGCTTCTGCTTTAGAAAGGATGGAGACTCCATGTTTCAAAAGTTTTTAGCAAGCGTTGGTATTGGAAGTGCAAAGGTAGATACTGTTCTTGAAAAAGATGAGTATATTGTTGGGGAAGAAATAGTTGGAAAGGTTCATATAACTGGAGGTTCAGTTAGCCAACAAATTGAAAGCATTTACTTAACATTATCGACGTCGTATGTACGAGAAGTGGATGATAAAAAAGTAACAGCAACATATGATTTAGAGCGAGTACGCTTAACCGAACCTTTTTCTGTAGAACCAAATGAAACAGTTGACATTCCATTTTCTTTTCCAATGCCAATTGAAGCACCACTTACACTTGGTATGAAAACGGTTTGGATTCATACAGGTCTTGATATTAAACGTAGTATAGACCCAAGTGACCGCGACTACGTTCAAGTGTTACCTAATGCATTATTAAGTAGTGTTTTAGATAGTGTAAATGAATTAGGGTTTAAAGCACGTCATATAGAATGTGAAGAATTACCGCATCGATTACGTAAACAAGTTCCATTCGCACAAGAATTTGAGTTTATTCCGGTTTCTGGAGAGTACTACGGCAGATTAGATGAATTAGAATTATTAATTTTGCCACGTGCATACGACCGATTAGAAATAATTATGGAAGTAGATAGAAAATCACGTGGATTAGCTGGTTTATTCGCTGAGGCACTTGATCTTGATGAGAAGGTTATTCGCTTCACTGTAACAAGAGAAGATATCCCTGAGATGAAGCAAAAAATTAATAATTATATTTTTTAATAAACTATGCATAAAAAAGAAATGGAGAGGAAAACTAAAACAACCGCTCCATTTTTTTTGCATAGTGAGGTTATGTATGTGAAACGATATCGACATTTATACTTGCTAAGTTTTACGTTACTCATTTGTTTTGTCGTATTATCACTTTCGTATCATACCGCTTGTATTGAGAACTTTGACAATATAGTCGCACATTTTATTCAAAGCTTTCGAAACGATTATTTGACGACCTATTTTACTTGGGTGTCTTTTATCGGTTCCAAAAGAATATATTTTCCATTACTCATTATTCTTGTAATGTATTTTCTCGTTAGAAAAAAGTTGCTTAGTGCGTTACTTCTAACAATTAATTACTACGGATCTCGTTATTTAAACAGTATGCTTAAACTATGGTACGAACGAGCAAGACCTGATGTCACGCAGCTTGTTACTGCAACTGGATATAGTTTTCCGAGCGGTCATACGATGAATGCTACTGCTTTTTTAGGATTTATTGCATACGTCACAATTACTGAAGAACGTATTTCGTTGCATAAAAAATTGTTAATTATTCTTATAGCAAGCTTTGTTGTATTATCTATTTCAGTTAGCCGAATATATCTTGGCGTGCACTATCCATCTGACATATTAGCAGGATGGGCAGCTGGTGGTAGCTGGCTCGTTTTATGTGTTATATTCCATAAAACGTTCATAAAAAAAGAACCTATGTCATAATAGGTTCTTTTTTCATTGGCTCAACATGAATGTGTGCATGGTAAATTCCAAACTTTTTGCGAAGCATAGCTTCGATGTTGTCGGTAATACAGTGACTTTCTCCAACATCCATGCGAGCATCTACTTCAATTGTAATATCAACGTACGTTTGATTCCCATACATACGTGCTCTAATATCTACAATGTTTTCCACACCGCCAATATGCTCAATAGCATCAGCGTATTCTTCCATTTTATCAGGATCAATTCCATCTGTAAGCATATGAGAAGATTCTACGAAAATCTCCCATGCAGTTTTACAAATAATAAGACCGACAATTAAAGCGGCAATAGGGTCTAAAATAGGCATTTGGAACTGAGAACCGACAATACCTACTACGGTACCAATACTTACGAGTGCATCTGATAAATTATCCTTTGCAGCGGCTTCTAATGATTTACTTTTTGTTCGTGCTGCAATTTTTTTCGTATACAAATACACGCAGTACATAACGACAGCAGAAAATAAAGCAACCCATGCAGCGAGTATATTAGGCGCTGCTTGTTTCGGATTTAAGAAAGATTGAATGGCACTAATAACAACTTCTAATCCGACTGTTGCCATAATGAAGGACGCAACAAGTGATGCGATTTGTTCGGCCCGCGAATGCCCATACGGATGATCTGGGTCACGAGGTTTACGAGATATTTTTAGACCAATTAATATCGCTAAAGAAGCACCGATATCCGTTAAGTTATTTAAACCGTCAGCACGTAATGCGCTAGAGAGGGTAATATAACTGATGATGATTTTCATAGAGGATAAAAATATGTAGGCCATAATGCTGACAATAGCGCCTTTATCAGCTTCTTTATGAGAAAGAGTATCCATTTTAATCACTCACCTTTCTTTAAAGGAATTTCTTTCTATAAATAGAGTATCAAACGAAAGTCGTGTGGGTCTATACAAACATTGTTGACGTTTTATAGCTTTTTAAGAAGGGGATAACAAAGTTTCGTGAAGGAAAAATATGTTGAAAAGTACAAAGTCAGGGTGTAAACCTAATTAGAGTCTATTTACTAAAGAGATAGGAGGGGAGATGGATCAAGAAACGAATACTTTTCTTACTACATATTATTCTTATCATGACAAGGTGTAATTCATTAAACGAGGAAAAACGTCAAAAGATAATTATGAAAACAGATGAAAGCCCTCTGGAAAATATTTTCCAGAGGGCTTTCATCTTAGTATGCTTCTAAAAACTCAGTAACTTGCTCTTCTGTTTTTGCGTTAGCACTATGTAAGTGGCCTAGCTTCTCACCGTTTTGGTATACAAGTAAACTTGGAATACCCATTACTTGATACTCTTCAGCGATACTTGGAAACTCATCTTTATTAATAGAATACCATTCAAATTTATTGAACTCTTCCATTACATCTCCGATAAAGTTGTCCATACGTACGCAATCTGGGCACCATGTAGTAAAGAACTTAACAACTACTGGCTCCTCGCTTGCGATGATGTCTTTGAATTCTTGTTCTGTTTTAATTTCTTTCATAAGTAAAACTCCTTTCAATATCACACGAATTTATATGCAAAATTCGCATTTGCAAACATGTTGCAAACTTATTATTTGTTTTTTAGTTTTGTAGTTCGTTCACACTTATAAAATTGTATGTAACATGGCTGCGCTACTAAGTGTGAAAATAACGGAACCTCACTTTTCTTTATAAGCTTTTTCCAGGATTGTGTCAAATTTTTGAATTTTATACAGAAATTAAAGAAGCCGACACTTTGATTAAGTATGGGCAGAGTGACTAAAATTAATCGCTTATTAATTTCGAATAAATATTTAAATCGATAAGCTTTCCAGCTGATTTTTCGCTTTTTCTCAGAGTACCTTCAAAAGTAAAGTTTAATTTTTCTAATACTTTTATGGAATTTACATTTGCTGGTTCAACTTTTACAAAAATTGAATCAGGTTAGAAATTATATGGTTGTAATGGGAATTGAGGGATATGAATAAAAAAATTGTATCCCGCATTAACGGGCAGTAAGACCCCCACTGATTAAAGTTTCACTTTATTAGGGATTTGCCTTAAACATTTATTACAGTCAAGAATATTTATAATAATATGAACTAAAAAAGGTCCAATTTTTGTAATGTTGGAGGGGATTATTGTGGACATAACTCAAAGCGTGGCAAGAATAGTGATTAATGGGAAAGACCTTTCTTTCACTTCAGTTCAAACCTCTGCATGGAATCATGGACCTGTAAATGATTTAATCATTACGACGAATCAGAGGGTGAATGAGCTTTTTCAATTCATGTGGTCACAAGTACCGGTTACGATGTCGATATATTTTCTTCAAGGGGCGGATTTACTTAGGTTCGTTAGGGTTGCTGGAATCGATGAGCGTGTAACAGGAGAATATGTATATCATTTCATTTGGTAATAAGAAGAATTCAAAGTAGTCTAGCAGCTACTGTTTTATTTTGTCATTTGAATATAAGCGAGCGGACTAGCATTATAGTACCCAATGAAATAAAGAATCATAATATAATGTGTAACAAATTATACGGAAGTGAGTTGAAAATTATGTTTTATTCATATATTAATTCTGAAGCTGGCATGCGACCAGCGTATGGTACGTCTATAACGTATAGTGGAGCACAAAGTACAGTCCAAGCTATTCAGCAAGCATTACAAATGCAACAACAAATGCAGCAGCAAGGAGTACAACCATATTACTCATCCGTAGAGTATTTTTATCCAGTACATCATGTTACACCGTACGGAAGTTCTTTTCTTACTATTCCATATGGAACTATATACAACTTATAACTAGTAAGGAATGAAGTGGTTTATATAAATAAGGGTGCAGATTAATAGCGCCCTTATGAATAAGAAAAATAGCTAGTCCAAACCTTATAAATCAATCTTACATAATATGTAGTAATAAGTTTGAAAGGGGAATTAGTATGTCTTGTTATTACTACTGTAAGTATTGTAAGGAGTATAAAAAGAAGCATCATGATTGTTGTAAGAACACTAGTAAGTGTCATGATAATAAGGACAATCTTGTTAGAGCATCGGCATTTAGAGCTAGAAATACTGTGAATCAAAATGTTCCTGCTAATACTTTTGTGAAAGTGTTATTTCAAAATGAACAATTTGATTTAGCGAATGAGTATAATCCAGCAACATCTATTTTTACGCCGAAGACTAAAGGAGTATATTCTATTATTGGAACGATTGGTTTCTTTCCAAACGATCCAACTTTAAATTATAGAGCGCGTGTAGAAATTCGTGTGAATGGAAACGCAGCGATAGCTATCGATAATGACTTTTTTGGTCCAATAAGTTTTGGAAATGTCGTAAGTGTTTCGACGATTGTTCAATTGAATGCAGGGGATGAAGTTGAGATTTATGCACAAAGTAGTATAGATGGGGTTTTAAGTCCTTTAGAAGATGGGGCACATTTTGAAGCAGCAAGATTTCCTTCTCCAATTAAATAAAACAGATCATTAAATGTTTTTTAGTAGGTTTAGTTAATCCCCTTACCAAATGGTGGGGGAATATTATTGTTTTTCTAAAATATATAAGTAAATAGGTAAAGTGTAGTTTAATTTGTAGAGGTTTCAATCTTCTTCAGATAATAAACAGAATAATAAGTAACATGCTTGTGAAAACTCATTGTTAGTAAGTTTACTAGTTTTCTTATTGAACAGAAAGACGGAATACATAAAAGATCGTATCATTACGTTTTTTCTTTACTATATAGAAATTACATATTGAACACAGCTTTGTATAGGTAATGCTAATACACTGAAAAGAATAACATAAAGGCGATTACACTATATAAAAACAAAATCAATCCTAAGATGAGTAGTATCGGATGCAGCTTGAACATATTTGACCTCCTTGAGTATATAAAGAATTTTAATATATTGTTGGTCAATTTAGAAGGGGGACGGTTATATAAAAAAAGAGCATACATAATAAGTACGCTCCAAAGAAAGATAGGTTTTATGAGTGGATAATCTCCATACGATAATATATGTTCTTTTAATAAAAACGTGTAAAAAATCAATGAATTATCAATGGAATATCATAAAATGAGTAATTTTAGTCTAGGAATGCAGTTATTTTCTTTCTCAGTTATTTTAGGTAACAAAGTTGTGAAAATCGTGCATTATGCGGACTAACAACGGGATAACGATCGTACTTCAGTTACATATTTCTTAAAGTCTGGATATTGCGTGATAGTTTGACATTTAGGGGCGCATAGTTGATTAATTATAGACACATTTGTAATTACTTCGTTACAAGGACCGAAAAATGTAACTTTTAGTTTTGAATTTGGTGGGATTTTGAACACGATAGGTTTTTTTTCCATGAAATCAGCTCCTAATATTGAGTATTATAATTTAAAGGATATAGAGTCGTATTAGTATAATATGAAATTTCAGTGGATTTGCTTATAATAAAGAATTTCATAGTAGTAAAAGTGCTTAAAGATGTAAAGGGAAAATTGAGAATGTGAAATAAGATGTTTAATTAATATAACTGATGCATTTTTTAGTTTTTTACATATTATGCTAGTAAGAATTGTATAAGGAGGTAGTGTAAAATATTGGAAGGGAATGTACAAGTTCAGCTTTCGCCACCTTGGATCACATATTTTAATGAATTGAAAAATTCAATAGGTGCTGATCCAACTGTTACAGTTGGGCCACTTATTCCTGTTGGTGGTAATTATATTATTTTAGTGCATGCGTTAAGCAACGAAAAAGCGAGAGCATTAGTAACTCTTTTAAAATCTTTTGTACAATTTGGGAATGTAAGTGTGACAGTTATTGTAACGAATAATGAGAATGAAATTGTAAATCCATTTCCTTGTCCACTAGATGCATTTGAAATAGCTCATTTATTTCAAGTAGCACTAGAAAATAATCCTTATTTTGAACAAGTTGTGGTACAGCCTCAGTTCCCTGGCGGACCGAATGTTGTCTTTCCGGTTTTCGCTGCGGAAGTCATTCAGTTTTTCAATGACGATATTTCTAACTTATGTCAAACGTTTACAGGTGTTGCTGCCAATGTATTTCGTGATGTAATGAAAGATGAGATTTGTGGTATCCCAATTCTATTTTCCACAAGTTGTGTTATGAGCAGTGAAAATAAAGAATTACAAAATACAGATTTAGCACCAAAGTTGTTTTATTAAACTGTAAAAAGACATTTTCATTAATAGAAAATGTCTTTTTTTATGCACCAATAGTGTTCAGGTTGGAAAATTGTGATTTAAAAGGAGTAAACTTCAATTAATTTAAATTTTTCTAAATCTCAAATTTCATGTAGAGGTAGTAATTTTGACTTAAGAATATATAGAAAATGAGGGATGAAATTTTTTAGTTGAAAGGAAATCGATACTGAAAGTTATAATTTAATAAAACAGGGATTTTTTTCTAATATCTGTAAAAATGATTAATAGGACGAGATTACATAATAAATGAATAGTAGGGTATATTTCGAATGTTTTATGTGGCATACATGTTAAAGTTTATAGAAATATTTCTGAAAGAGAATATATTTTGAAAAACAGTAAAGATTCTTTTTACTTATATTATAGATAGCTAGTTTTAGAGAGCTGAGGCTTACAATAAAACTAGCTATGAATAGGACATTCAAAAGGAGCTGGAATGTATGGGGTATATTGTAGACATTTCAAAATGGAATGGAACTATCAATTGGGATATTGCAGCATCTCAGCTAGATTTAGTGATTGCTAGAGTTCAAGATGGCTCTAATACGGTGGATTTTATGTATCAAAATTATGTTAGTGAAATGAAAAAGCATAGTATCCCATTCGGTAATTATGCTTTTTGCCGTTTTATATCTATTGCTGATGCAAAGAAAGAGGCACAAGATTTTTGGAATCGTGGTGATCAATCTGCTAAGTTTTGGGTAGCGGACGTAGAAGTTCAAACGATGGTAGATATGCAAGGCGGGACACAGGCATTTATTGATGAATTACGCCGTTTAGGTGCGGAAAAAGTAGGATTATATGTAGGGCATCACACGTATCTATCATTTGGAGCACGTAATATTGAAGCTGATTTCGTATGGATCCCTCGTTATGGAGGGAATAAGCCAGCATATCCATGCGATATGTGGCAATATACGGATTCAGGGAATGTTCCTGGGATTGGGAAATGTGATCTGAATCGATTAGTAGGAAATAAGTCACTTTCTTGGTTTATAAATTCGAACAAAGCAAATCAATCTAACATAGTGTATACACAGCAACCAAATGGCATTGGTATTGCAGTTTCGAAATATCCTGATGGATATGGAATAAATTTATATGAAAACCTCATGAATCCTCAATTTACAGGTACACTCACTCAAAAAATTCCATATTTAATCTTAGCAGGTTATTGGGGAGGCGGTGAGCAAGATATGATTTGTTTAGGGAACGATAAGCAGTGGGTATATTTAAAACATTTTAATGTGAAATGGTTTTATGCAACTTCAAAATATCCTGTCGGTTACGGAGTAAATTATTATGAAGAGCCTGAATGTATGAATTATAAAGGAAACATAGATGGATCGACATCTTTTCGAGTGTGGGGTAGAGTGGGAAATGCGGTAGATATCGGACAGAATAGTTGGATACCTGAAAAACATGTAATTATTAAGCAACTATAGAAGCTATATTTTTTTGAGAATTATATAAAGAGCCTTCTTACTATGCATAGTAAGAAGGCTCTTTATATTTAAAAATGAAAATACATGATACATAGTCAACTCATATGAAATGAATTACATGTAGAAAACACACTGTTTTCACAATGACTGTGTATAGTTAATTTGCATAATGATAAAAGTGAGGTATTTGAATTGAAAAAGAAGAAAATATTTATTGGAACAATTATTTCATGCATGATGCTAGCATTATCTGCATGTGGTTCCTCAGACAACGTAGTAACATCAAAAGTAGGAAATGTTACAGAGAAAGAATTAAGTAAAGAATTACGACAACAATATGGAGAAAGTACTTTATATCAAATGATGTTAAGTAAGGCATTGCTAGATAAATATAAAGTTTCAGATGAGGAAGCAAAAAAGAAAGTAGAAGAAGCAAAAGATAAAATGGGTGAAAACTTTAAATCGACTTTAGAACAACTTGGGTTGAAAAATGAAGATGAATTAAAAGAAAAAATGAAGCCAGAAATTGCATTTGAGAAAGCAATTAAAGCAACAGTTACAGATAAAGATGTGAAAGATAACTATAAACCAGAAATGAAAGTAAGTCACATTTTAGTGAAAGATGAAAAAACGGCTAAAGAAATAAAGGAGAAAGTAAATAATGGTGAAGATTTTGCTGCCTTAGCAAAACAGTATTCAGAAGATACTGGTTCAAAGGAACAGGGCGGGGAAATATCTGGTTTTGCCCCTGGACAAACAGTGAAAGAATTTGAGGAAGCTGCGTATAAATTAGATGCAGGCCAAGTAAGTGAGCCGGTTAAAACAACTTACGGTTACCATATTATTAAAGTGACGGATAAAAAAGAATTGAAGCCATTTGATGAAGTAAAGGATAAAATTCGTAAAGATATAGAACAACAAAGACTACAAGATACGACAGGTAAATGGAAACAACAAGTAGTCAATGATTTATTGAAAGATGCTGATATTAAAGTGAATAATAAAGAATTTAAAGATACATTTAAATTTCTAGAAAAGAAATAATGACTGTAATCATAATTAGAAAAGGGAACTCATATAGAGTTCCCTTTTTCTAATTAGTGTGTGAGTTATAAATAGATAGTAAGACAATACAATATTACATTTAAATATTAAGAATTACAATGGAAAATTATGGATTATAATTATTTCAACGAAAGTGGATATTCTACGGTTTTCATTATGCAAGTTTATTACATATATTTACTCTTTAATAATGGATATCGAACATAATTTAAAAAATAATACATATAATGTTTTTGAATAAATATTTAACATGGATAATTAGTAAAAAGCTGAGCATTCGATTGGAAAGGATGTTCTTTTTCATATGAAAATTTTAGGATAAAGAATGAATCGTTTTAAACGCGTCATTTACCACATCAATAAATTAAGGTGGTGGAGAATATATGAAAGTAATCTTTCAAGGAGAGGGCGGCGCGAAAATTTTTGAGTCATATGATGAAAATGTAAGTGATTTATTAGCTATATTAAAAGAAACGAAAGGGATTAAAATCGGGATGGTTGAGTATAAAGTGTTAAAGTACGAACTTAATTATTTTCGTCATCCGAAAAAAGCGGATACAGAGAGAGAGTTACATATAATAGTACAACCTAAGTATATGTAATAAAATATAATAATAAAAATCATTGATTCAGTTTTGTAAAGTTCCATAGAGTATGTAAGAAAAGAGAGTGTTGTAAATGCTCTCTTTTCTTATGCTTTGTGAGTTCGTTCATCATAGTATATGTTTTCAGTTATAGATGGTTAATAAACGATAAAAATTTAAAACTTTTTCGTTTAGGCAGGGATTTTATATTTAAGTAAATAAATATACTATGAAGTATTTTTTATACGAATACTGGAGGAGTATAAAATGAGTTTAGCAAGTTACATAGGCTGTAATGTAGAAATTCCGTTAACGGATCCGGATTCTAATAATCTAATTGTTTTTGGACCGTGTTTTTCAGATGAAAGTATGCTTGAAATTGTACAAGATTATCATTTCCAAACAAATTACACATATGAGGTTTCAACTAGTTGGGGAATTGAACTTGTCGAGTGGCAAAATGTAAAGGAAAAAAAGAAGCGAAAGAAAAACTTTTAACTTTATGGAAGGTTATTTGGAAGATAGAGACTATTTCGAATTATTTAGTTGTTGGGTTGGTGATGAAGATAAGGAACGAGTAGGGGAATTGAACTTAAAAATATAAATGCTAACTTAAATATGTACATTAACGCTTGAATAAATATGTACATTTTCAATTGGATTCTCCATACTGACTCTGAGGTGGTTAGTATGTATATTAAGCTAGATATTCAAACAGAATTTGAGGTTAAAAGTCTTTCAGACTTACCAAATTTTAAAAAACTAATGGGGAACTTAAAAATGAAGATAAATAAAAGTCAATTAGCCAGAGAATTGAATGTGGATCGGCGTACCATAGATAAGTATTTGAATGGTTTTACACCAAAAGGGACAAAAAATAAAACATCGAAAATCGATACATATTATGAAGTGATTGCAGCTCTTTTATCTAGTGATTCTAAACAAATCTTCTACTACAAACGAGTGTTATGGCAGTATCTAACAGACAATCACGGTTTAAAATGTTCACAGTCTGCATTTCGTGCTTATATTAATAGAAAGCCTGAATTTAGAACATATTTTGATGAGGGGAAGCGTATTTTATCAGGTCATTCAGTGGGTGTCCGTTATGAGACACCTCCAGGAGAACAAGCTCAATTAGATTGGAAAGAAAGCATACGATTTGAAACCAAAAGTGGCGAAATCGTATATGTGAATGTAGCTGTACTTTTATTGTCCTACTCGAGATTTAAAGTTTTTCATTTGAATATTTCAAAATCACAAAGTGTTTTAATGTCATTTATGACAGAGGCATTTGAAATGTTTGGTGGTGTACCGAAGGTAATTGTCACGGATAATATGAAGACGGTAATGGATGAAGCTCGAACAGAACACTTTACAGGAACGATTAACAATAAGTTTGCCCAATTCGCTCAAGATTTTGGATTTAAGGTACAACCTTGTATCGCAGGGCGACCAAATACCAAAGGGAAAGTAGAAGCGCCAATGAAACTTCTAGACGAAATTCATGCTTATCAAGGAAGATTCACTTTTGAAGAATTACATGAATTTGTGCAAAAATTATGTGCAAGAATTAATCAAACATTTCATCAAGGGACTGGTAAGATTCCAGTGTTTGCCCTAAAACAGGAAAAGAATCTCCTACAACCACTCCCGAAGAGCGCGATAAGAGATTCCTATATGATTAAGCATAAACTTGTAAAAGTTAATACATCAGGCATGATATCTTACAAATCGAATCAATACTCAGTTCCAGCTGAATATCAAGGTAAAACCGTCGGTTTACAAGTATATGATAATCAAATATATGTTTATCATAACATGAAGTTAATTGTACAACATAAAATCAGCCAATCTAAGCTCAATTATAAAGAAGAACATTATAAAAAAGCATTGGCTAAGTCACTACCTAAATATCCGAACATTGACAATTTGGCGAAACAAAATTTATCAGTAATTGGTGAGGTATATAGAAATGAAGAATAGCTATCAACAATTAACAACAAACCTAGAGTATTTAAAATTAAAACAAATGGCACAACATTTAGGTGACGTAGTCGATTTTAGCATTAATAATGAATTATCCTTCGTAGAGACACTTGTTAAACTGACAAACTATGAGATTGATGTACGAGAACAAAATATGATTCATTCTATGGTGAAAATGGGCGCATTTCCTCATAGAAAGGAGGTTGATGAGTTTGATTTCGAATTCCAGCCGAGTATTAATAAACAACAAATCTTAGATTTTATTTCTCTACGTTTCTTAGAGCAACAAGAAAACATAGTATTTTTAGGACCTAGTGGTGTTGGTAAGACCCATTTGGCCACGTCTATTGGTATAGCAGCAGCTAAAAAGCGAACAAGTACTTATTTTATTAAATGTCATGATTTACTTCAAAATTTAAAACGTGCCAAGATTGAGAATCGCCTAGAATCTCGTTTAAAGCACTATACAAAATACAAATTACTTATTATTGATGAAATTGGGTACTTGCCTATTGATCCGGAGGATGCAAAATTATTCTTTCAATTAATCGATATGCGTTATGAAAAGCGTAGTACCATCCTAACGACCAATATCAACTTCAAGTCTTGGGACGAAGTATTCCAGGACCCTAAACTCGCCAATGCCATACTAGATCGTGTCTTACATCATGCCACGGTGGTCAGTATTGTAGGACAATCCTATCGAATTAAAGATCATTTTAGCAAAGAAAATGATTGATTTTGTACATGCTTAAACAAGCGAAAATGTACATGTTTATCTTGACATTTACACTTAAAAATAAATCATTTTAATATAGATGAATTATGTATTCCAGAAAGAACATTAGTTAGGATAGAAAAATAAGCTTTGAAATATTTTTTAGAAAAAGGCGATTTCACTTTGGGTGAAGTCGCCTTTTAGTTGTTATATGCATGTTATATAAGAAATGAGAAGTTTATTTGATAAAGGAAAAAAGTATGGAGATAAATAAAATTATGTTTTTTGTTAAGAAATAATAAGTATGGCTCTTCTCAAAAGAACGTAAGTTCGTGTATAATAGGAACGAATGTTCTTTTAAGAAGTAACCTAATTATAGTTTAGAAGTAAATTCGAGTTTAGTAAGTATTAAAAATAACTAAGGGATAGTATGGCTAAATAAATGTATAAATGATCAAGGAGATAAAAAATGAACGATGTAAAGATACAAAAAGAAGAAAGAGAGTGGGTTCCGTTTACAGTAATGTCCGAACGACTTTTAAATATGAGAAAGATTATTGGAGAGAAATTAAAAGTACAAAAACCGCTTTTAACAAATGAAGCAAAAGAGAGAATTTCTGATAAATTATTAACGTCATTACTGTCTGAGAAAGAAATATTGGTAACATATTTTGAAGATGGTTACATACTAACAAGCTACATGACTGTTGTACATATCAATCCGGTAAAACAAATTGTAATTTGTACAGACGCTTTTTATAAAACTTACGTATTTAACGCTATGGATATTATTGAAATAACGTAAAAGAAGCTGAGTATTAAATGGCAGCTTCTTTTATTTCTGATTTATGAGACAAATAATACAAGAAAAAGCAGCTAGCTTCGTGCTAGCTGCTGAGCCCCAGGGAAAGGGAGAAAAAGATAGGGTACTCCAAAATCGACAAGAGCTGTCAAACAGCCTGATTATAGTATAGACAAATTAAAATTTTCTATACAGAAAGTTGAACATAAGATTAGGCTGTACCCACTTGGTTTTGATCTGCAAGGTCAGAATCAAATGTATTGGTCGCGCTAACACCGCTAAAAGTATTAACAACAAAACCAACGTTTGATGCGCCGGAACCATTATAAGCTTTCGTATTTTCTTTCGGAGATACGTTGTAGAAATCACCTAAGTTAAATGATCCATTGCTATTTTGTACAACTAAATTTCCTACAACTGATGGCATAATTTTCACCTGCTTTATAATAAGTTGTTAACATTACTATATGGAGTTATAGTTCAGATGGTTCATACAATAAAAATTGTGGAATAGTAAAACGTTTGGAGCGTGGATTTCAATAAAAGTGTGTTAAAATTAATATAATAAAGTTGAGTAATTTTTTAAAAAAATTTGTATAATTGATATATATGAAAATAAAGGAGGCAAAATGTAATGAAAGATATTATGAAAAAAGTTGATTTAACAGATGCCAAATCAAGTAATCTTGTTGCACTAATTTATAGTAATGAAGTTATATTAGTTGAAGACGCATTTTGTCCAAATGAAATAAAATTAAAGTTTAATGAAATTGCAATTTTATCTGCAATTAAAACAGCTCATATTGCGAAAGTGTCTATTAGGAAAGAACTTGAAGCGCTTTTTCATGATACGGGTGTTATATTAGTGAAACAAAATGTTGATTATGGTAGTAGCCAATCTATTACCATGCATTTTGAGCAATTTAAAAAATTGCAAGATGAGATTGAACATTTAAATAAGAGTATGTAATAAAGCAGCTAAATAAAGGTTCTATCATAAAGGTGGAATGTGTTGTGTTGAAAAAGTGGTTTAGAAATTATTTGGGTGAATCGCATTGTAAACATAAATATATTTTTATTAAGATGCAGGATAATGAGGATTTTAAAAAAGGTACATTAGGTGTAGTTTATATTTACCAGTGTGAGAAATGTGGAAAAGAGAAGTTGAAATATAAAAATAATAATGAAATAAACAATGAATTTTTAGATATATAGCAAAAAGTAACCATGATGGTTACTTTTTTGTTTATGTATGCAATATCAAAACTATTACTAAAGTATGAGTTGAGTTGATACTATAGTAAATCGCTGAATAAAAATGAAGAGAGTAAGATATAGGGAAGGAGGATGAGGGAAATGAAGCGAAAAGAAATTAGTAAATCTGTAATTATTACAGGCGTGACACAAGGGTTAGGACGTGCGATGGTTGATCGATTTCATGAATTAGGGTGGAACATATATGGTTGTGGACGTTCAAAAGATAAAATTGAAGAACTAAAAAAACAGTACAGTAAAATACATGATTTCCAAGTAACTGATGTTTCAGATTCTCAGCAAGTTAACAATTGGGCAAATTATATACTTAATAGACATACGGCTCCCAATCTGATAATAAATAATGCATCAATTGTAAATCAAAATGCACAACTTTGGAAAATTACGGCTCAAGAATTTGAAAATGTAATGAATGTAAACGTGAATGGTGTAGTAAATGTAATAAGAGCATTTGTTCCCGCAATGGTAGCTAGGAAAGAAGGAATTATCATTAATATGAGTTCTAGTTGGGGGAGAGAAGGTGAAGCTGAGCTTGCGCCATATTGTGCCTCGAAATTTGCAATTGAAGGTATCACTAAATCTATGGCCCTGGAATTACCCCATGGCATGGCTGTAGTTGCTTTAGATCCTGGAGGGAGTATTAATACTCCAATGCTGAAGTCATGTGCGCCACAATATATAAATGAATCGCCTACACCTGAAACTTGGTCACATAAAGCGATTGAATATATATTGAATATAACAATAGATAAAAATGGAGATTCATTGACATGCCCAGCATGCGTATAAAAAGCACCTTTAAGGTGCTTTTTATATTAGTAGCACATTATATCATTCACAAAATTACATCTGAAAAATAAAATAAAAGATTAAGGGTGAGATTTGTTTGTTTTGAAAGCTTTAGAAAATATTTGAATAGGTGATAAAAATGAATCCAAGCAGTTTAAAAGTGACAGGGGCATGGTTTCAAGTGGGAGGGAATCTTACAGCTGCTATTGGAACGACAAGAGGATTTATTGGAGAAGAGAAAGTTGAATCGGATCTTGTTATTGTAGGAAGCTCATTACAAGCCCTCGGATATATATTACAAATCATTGCGAGCAAGTATGATGATGGGGAAGAAAAAAGAGAAAATCAAAATATAGGCTTAGAGAATCAAAGTAAATTACTTGATCAGATAGGAATTGAGTTATTAGCATTAGGCAATATATCAAATGTAATAGGAACATATTTTAATATAAATGAACAATTGAAAGAAAATGATTATCTTATCATTACAGGGAACAGTTTACAATCGATCGGTGCTTTTTTAGGAGTAGAAGCAGCTTTGGTGGATATAAATGTATTACAGAAAATTATTATACTGGGTAACTCCATGCAAAGTTTAGGGGCTGGATTACAAGCGTATCAAGGTGTTTTAAATGTATTGAAAGATGAGAAAGAAAATAAAGATAATATTTTTGATAAGAAGGATGAGAGAATCATTGCACTCATTGGTATTTGGATACAAGCGATAGGAACGTTAATTTCCGCAATTGGAATAACTGCAATAGAGGAAGAAAATAGGCTAGAAAACAATGAAAAGTCTGAAATACTTATATAAATAGAAGGAGATACATTGATTTTAGAGGCAGGTTAAGATTAAAATGGTAGTAGGTTTTTTTGCGTATATTTTGAAAAGTGATATATAAAATACAAAATAAGGAGTTTTCAAGGGATGATGTATTTATTAGCAATTTTTCTTCCACCTGTTGCTGTATTGTTTTGTGGAAAACCATTTCAGGCAATAATAAATTTCATATTAACATTAATATTTTGGGTTCCAGGAGTTATACATGCAATTCTTGTAGTGCATGATAAAAAAGCTGATCGGCGTTTGAAAAAACAAATTCAAGCATATGATGAAATTAATAAGAGGAACCGAAGATAATTCATCTGTAAAATGTTTTTAAAAGAAAGGAGGATTCACCTCCTTTCTTTTTTAGTGGGTGTTAAGTTTAAATTTTTGTGTGGCGGAAAGAATTTTTAATGTAAGTATTATGATAATAACTTTTAGATTGTGCATGTAATAGGCCAGTATAAATGCTTTCTGGTACATTAAAGAAATCATACATACCATGCTTTAATTGGATTCGCAAAATCATAGAAAAAGGATTATAACCAACAGCAACTATATTTTTTGAGGTAACCGGAGATAGCTTCATTATTATGCAACTCCTTATTTTTCATTTTTAATAATTCTTTGTAGGTAACGGTATTGTGGTGTTGAAATCTTTATAATTAAAGAGGTATTATACCTATATTCAATATATTTAATATTGGTTATACGTAATTATAAGTAAGTTCACACGAAGTTCATATTGATATGCTATTTTTATTTCACCTTTGATTTATTAATAAGAAAATATTGACCATTTGAAAAAAAGGTATATTATTTATACGAGGTAATAAAAATTCACTTCTTTCATTATTATGCTAAAAGGGGCAGCATTATTAGAAAATTAGAAGTGAAAATAGTATGTATAAGAGCCATTTTAAAATTTGTAATCTGTGAATTGGGAAAATATTGAATGCTCCAGGTCAATACACTTTCTTGCCTAAACGTATTTACGAAAGTGACCTCAATATTTTTAATTAAATCAACGGGAGAATTGAAAGGCAGGAGAAAGTAACATGTCAGAAAATTATCGTTCTCGCGAGGAGCGACGACAAGTTAAAAAGAAAAAACAACCAGCTTCTAAAACACAAAAACCAAAAGGTAAAACATCATTTTTCCGCAAGTTTTTAATTACTTGTTTATTACTTGGTATTGTAGGTTTAGTGGCGGGGGTTGCTACCTTTTTCGTAATGATTAAGGACGCACCAAAACTGGAAAAAGCAAAACTTGTTAATCCGTTATCCTCAAAAATTTATGATAAAAACGGGGATTTGGTATATGAATATGGAAAAGAAAAAAGGACGAATGTTACGTATGATCAAATACCTAAATTAGTAGAAAATGCATTTTTAGCGACAGAAGATTCACGTTTTTATGAGCATAGCGGAGTAGACTTTAAAGGTACTGCCCGTGCTGTTTTAGTGAGTCTTAAAGGAGATTATGGCTCTCAAGGTGGAAGTACGATAACGCAGCAAGTTATTAAAAACTACTTCTTATCTATGGATAAAACACCAAAGCGTAAGGCGCAAGAAATATATTTAGCTTATAAGCTAGAACAACAGTATTCAAAACATGAAATATTAGAGATGTACTTAAATAAAATTAACTTAGGTAATCGTTCATATGGTATCGCAACAGCAGCACAAAACTACTATGGTAAAGAATTGAAGGACTTAACATTACCAGAAGTTGCGATGCTTGCAGGTTTACCGAAAGCACCGAATAACTATGATCCAACGAAAAAAGAAAATGTTCAAAAAGCAACAGAAAGAAGAAATGTTGTTCTAAGTTTAATGAACCGACATGGATATATAACAAAACAGGAAATGGAAGAAGCATCAAAAGTTGACGTAGAAAAGGGGCTTAAGCCTGCAGCTCAACTACAAACAATGCCATACCCTGCATTTATGGATGCAGTTGTGAAAGAAGTAGAAAAAGAATTGCCAGATGCTAATATTGGTTCTGACGGTTTAGAAATTTATACAACGTTAGATCCGAAAGCACAGAAACTTGCTGATAATATTTTAAATAATAATATCATTGATTATCCAAACGATAAATTCCAAGGTGCATTCACATTTATGGATACGAAAACAGGAGAAGTTCGTGCTATAGGTAGTGGCCGTGGAGAAAATAAAGCTGTATTTAAAGGGCATAATATGGCAATTGAATTAGATCGTGCAGCTGGTTCAACGATGAAGCCGATTTTCGACTATGCTCCTGCAATTGAATATTTAAAATGGGCTACGTATCATCAAATCGATGACTCTCCATTTAAGTATTCAACGGGTCAAGAAGTTCGAAATGCAGATAGAAGTTATATGGGTCCAATTACAATGCGTGAAGCATTAAAAATGTCGCGTAATATTCCTGCAATTAAAACTGCAAAAGAAGTAGGGATTAGTAAATCAAAAGAATTCTCTGAGAAACTAGGTATTACATTTAATACAGCACCGACAGAATCGACAGCTATTGGTACAAATGAAGTATCGCCAACTGAAATAGCGGGTGCTTATGCGGCATTTGGTAATGAAGGTAAATATACGAAACCGCATTTTGTTAAGAAAGTTGTTTATCCAGACGGTAAGTCACAAAGTTTTGGACAAAAACCAAAACAAGTTATGACAGATTCTACCGCATACATGATTACTGATATGCTTCGTTCTGTAGTTACATCGGGTACTGGTACATCGGCAAATGTAGGCTCTTTAGATGTAGCTGGTAAAACGGGTACGACAAACTATTCATCAAAGCAATTAGCTCAATATAAAATTCCAGAAAGTGCAACTCGTGATAGTTGGTTTGCTGGATATACACCGCAATATACGATGGCAGTATGGACTGGGTATATGAAAGATGGTAAAGACGAGTATATTAGTAGTAAAAACACGAAAATTGCACAGTTAATCTTTAAAGAAATGATGAGCGAAATGGCTACAGATAAATCACGCTTTAAAATGCCAAGTAGCGTTATTCAAGAAGGTAGTGAGCTACGTATAAAAGGTGAAAAACGTGATTCATCGCCAAATACTAGCGTACCGGATACAACGGAGCAACCAAAACAAGATCAACAGCAAAAAACTGAAGAAGAGAAAAAGCAAGAAGAATTAAAGAAACAAGAAGAACTGAAAAAACAAGAAGAACAAAAGAAACAAGAGGAACTTAAGAAGCAAGAAGAACAAAAGAAACTAGAAGAGCAAAAGAAACAAGATGAGCAAAATAATGGAAATGGCCAAGGAACGACACCTCCAGCAAATAATGGAGGAGGTCAAGGAAATACGACACCTCCAGCAAATAACGGAGGAGGTCAAGGAAATACGACACCTCCAGCAAATAATGGAGGAGGTCAAGGAAATACAACACCTCCAGCAAATAACGGAGGAGGTCAAGGAAATACGACACCTCCAGCAAATAACGGAGGAGGTCAAGGAAATACAACTCCACCAGCGACCGGTGGTAATGCAGGAGAGGCACCTGCTAATAATGGGCAATAAGAAAAATTTATAAAAAATATTAAAAAGCACTTAAGATTTGTGAAATTTACAATCTTAAGTGCTTTTTTCGTTTAAATGTAGTAGCTATGAAAGGATCTGTTTTAAATGTTAAACGTACCATAAAAATTTTGAAAATAAATTGATGGGAAATGATAAAAGACTTGAGTCGGAGGTAGTGGAGGATAACTATGGCTATGAATGGGAGTACTACTGGGGTGTGTACCATGATGCCAAAATGATGGGGTAACTTGACCGGGAATTTGATATTGCTGCCAAGTTGCGGGAAGTTCAATTCCTACATCGGAGCTAGCTGTATGAACTGCAGGAACATGTATCCCAGGAGTCGAAGGAACTACGGCAGTTACTCTTAATAATACCCACATGAAATATTCACTCCTAAGTTGAGTTAATAAATTAGTATATTCTTTTCACACATATAAAGGTACATATTATATAGGACTTTTGTTTAAAACATGCGTACAAAGTCTTAAGACTAATGTAAGCTGATGGTGGACTATTTAATATGAAAAGATACGTCTATTTGCGGAGGGAAAAGAGATAAAAAAAATATACAATGAAGGTGTTAATCGTAATATTTTACGAGTGTATGGAGGTATTTTTATGGAACGATTATGGACGAAATCATTTATTCAAATGACTTTCGCAATGTTATTTTTATTTACAGGATTTTATTTACTTGTTCCAACGCTCCCGCTCTTTATTAAAGAGATAGGTGGCAATGAATCGCAAGTTGGACTTATGATGGGGATGTTTACAATAGCTGCTGTTGTAATACGACCGATTATTGGAGGAATGTTAGATCAATATGGTAGAAGATCCTTTATTATTTTCGGACTCATCTTTTTTGGCTTAACGATGTATTCCTATAATATAGCATCGACTATTGTCCTTTTAGCTGTTTTACGTGTTATTCACGGAGTAACATGGGCTGTTTCTACAACAGCTGTTGGAACAGCAATAACGGATATTATTCCAGATTCACGCCGCGGTGAAGGTATGGGTTGGTACGGGATGGCGATGACAATTGCAATGGCGATCGGACCTATGATTGGACTATGGGTTGTGCAAAATTATTCATTTGATGGTCTATTTTTATTAGCGACGTTGTTATCTTTTATGGCAGTCGTATTATCATTAATAACGAAGATGCCATTTACACCACAAAAAGAAAAAGGGAAGATGCAGCTATTTGAGAAATCTGTATTAACAATCACGATTGTAGTATTCTTTTTATCGTTTGCATATGGAGGAATAACAACCTTTTTACCGTTATTTGCATCATCAATTCATGTGAATCCGGGAACTTTCTTTCTTGTATATGCAATTGCATTAACAATTGTAAGACCAATTTCAGGGAAACTATTAGATAAGTATGGAGAAGTATTCATCATACTTCCAGCATTATGTATTACTATTTTAGCTATAGTTGTTTTAACTATTTCAAATGGTTTGATAGGTGTAATTATCGCAGCAACATTATACGGTATTGGATTTGGTTCAGCGCAGCCAGCTTTGCAAGCGGCAATGCTTACAATTGTCGATCCGAGTAAAAGAGGAGTTGCAAATGCTTCATTTTTTACAGCGTTTGATTTAGGAATCGGGTTAGGTGCTATTTTACTTGGAGTTGTTTCACAAATGTTTGGTTATCGTATTTTATTTTCAGGGAGTGCAATTTCAGCATTGATAGCCTTAATTATTTTCGTCTTTTTTGTAAAACAACGATTAGGAAAAAAAGAGTTTGCATAAACTGGAGGAATAAAGATGAGAATTTCAATTGATCGTAAAGCTCTGCAATGGTTCCAGGAAGAATTACGTATAAAGCACGGTGAATCTGTACGTTTTACTGTAAGGTACGGAGGGGATAGTTCAATTCAGCCCGGATATTCTTTAGGGGTTGTTGCTGAGAGACCCGATGGCGAAATAGTGTCAGTTGAGAAGGAAGGTATTATATTTTTTGTAGATTGTGATGATCTTTGGTATTTTCAAAACTATGATTTATTTGTAAGTTATCATGAGGAAATGGAAGAAATTCAATTTAATTATGTAAAATAATAACTTTATTAAAAATGAATAAGTTTTATATAAAAATTATATTTAAGAGATAGTGAAATAAATATCATATAGTAACGAGCTGTATTTATGTACAGCTCGTTTTTTCTATTTCTCAAATAAAATTAGAATAATTGTATATTTGGCGGTGTTATATGAAAAATCTTTATATTTTGTTTTTGAAAATACGCAAAGAAGTCTATCCTTTCTTTATAAAATATAAGAATTATTTTCAAAAAATTGTATTGTTACATTAAGAAAAGTGTAGGAAACTTATCATTATAAAATAAATTGAAATCTTCTAAAAACTCTGATACATTGAAATAGAAATGTAGTTTCACAATATTGTAAAGGCTTACAGTTATGTGCACGAAGATCTATTAGGATTGGAGGAAATAATGATGAAAGCTGAAGAGAAATTTTCCCCGGGATTAGATGGTATAGTGGCAGCGGAGACGAAAATCTCGTTTCTTGACACAGTAAAAGGTGAAATTGTAATTCAAGGGTATGACTTAATCGAACTCTCAAAAACAAAAGAGTATTTAGACATTGTGCACCTTTTATTGGAGGAACATCTACCGAATGAAGATGAAAAAGCAACACTTGAAAAGAAATTAAAAGAAGAATATGCAGTACCAGAAGGTGTATTCAACGTACTAAAGGCATTGCCTAAAGAGACGCATCCCATGGATGGATTACGTACAGGTGTGTCAGCGTTAGCTGGTTACGATAATGATATCGAAAACCGCTCGTTAGAAGTGAATAAAAGCCGAGGGTACAAGCTGTTAAGTAAAGTGCCAAACATTGTAGCAAATAGCTATCATATTTTAAATAATGAGGAGCCAATTGAACCTCTTAAAGAATTATCTTATAGTGCGAATTTCTTCTATATGTTAACTGGTAAAAAACCAACTGAACTTGAGGAAAAGATCTTTGATCGTTCCCTTGTTTTATATAGTGAGCATGAAATGCCAAACTCTACATTTACAGCTCGCGTTATTGCATCAACACAATCAGATTTATACGGCGCTCTAACAGGTGCAGTTGCATCTTTAAAAGGAAGTTTACATGGCGGTGCAAATGAAGCGGTTATGTACATGCTTTTAGAAGCTGGTAATGTTGAGAAATTTGAAGAGTTATTACAGAAGAAACTATATAACAAAGAAAAAATTATGGGCTTTGGACACCGTGTTTATATGAAGAAGATGGATCCAAGAGCACTTATGATGAAGGAAGCTTTAAAACAGTTATGTGATGTAAAAGGTGATTATACACTATATGAAATGTGTGAAGCTGGAGAAAAGATTATGGAAAAAGAAAAAGGAATTTATCCAAATCTTGATTATTATGCAGCTCCAGTATATTGGATGCTAGGTATTCCAATTCAACTTTACACACCAATCTTCTTTAGCTCTAGAACAGTGGGGTTATGTGCGCACGTTATTGAGCAACATGCAAATAATCGTTTGTTCCGTCCACGTGTAAATTATATTGGCGAGCGACATGTACTTAGTAAATAAGAACAACTGGGGAGTTGTTAGCGCCGCCCGCCAGATGGGTGTTTGACCGACACCCATCATTAATAATAACGAATTTTCGACAGAAAGGAAAGAATAGCATGATTAAAACAAATGAAATTAAGCAAAAAGATGCATTATTAGAAGAGATTACCGATTATGTATTAAATAAAGAGGTTACTAGTGCAGAAGCATTCAGTACAGCTCGTTACGTATTACTTGATACACTTGGATGTGGAATTTTAGCACTGCAATATCCAGAATGTACGAAATTACTAGGACCAGTTGTGCCAGGAACAATCGTGCCAAATGGTACACGTGTACCAGGTACGTCTTATGTACTAGATCCAGTAAAAGGTGCATTTAATATCGGATGTATGATCCGTTGGTTAGACTATAACGATACTTGGCTTGCAGCAGAGTGGGGACATCCATCTGATAACCTAGGCGGAATTTTAGCAGTTGCAGATTATATTAGCCGTGTTCGTATTTCAGAAGGAAAAGAAGCTTTAAAAGTACGTGAAGTATTAGAAATGATGATTAAAGCACATGAAATTCAAGGCGTGCTTGCTTTAGAAAACAGCTTAAACAGAGTTGGTCTTGACCATGTATTATATGTAAAAGTAGCAACAACTGCAGTAGTTGCGAAAATGCTTGGCGGAACACGTGAAGAAATCTTTAATGCATTATCACATGCGTGGATTGATAATTCTAGTCTTCGTACATATCGTCATGCTCCAAATACGGGCTCACGTAAATCATGGGCTGCAGGTGACGCAACGAGCCGCGGTGTTCATCTTGCAATGACTGCTCTAAAAGGTGAAATGGGTTATCCAACAGCATTATCTGCGCCAGGATGGGGATTCCAAGATGTATTATTCAATAAACAAGAATTAAAATTAGCAAGACCACTAGAGTCATATGTAATGGAAAATGTATTATTTAAAGTGTCATATCCAGCAGAATTCCATGCACAAACGGCTGCAGAATGTGCAGTGAAGTTGCATCCGGAAATTAAAGAGAGATTAGATGAAATTGACCGTATTACAATTACAACTCATGAATCAGCAATTCGTATTATTGATAAAGAAGGTCCATTAAATAACCCAGCTGATCGTGATCATTGCTTACAATACATTACGGCAATTGGTTTATTAAAAGGAGATATCGTTGCAGACGATTATGAAGATGCAGTAGCAAACGATCCACGTGTAGATGAATTACGTAATAAGATGGTTGTTGTTGAAAACAAACAGTACAGTTTAGATTACCTTGACCCGAACAAGCGCTCAATCGCCAACGCTGTTCAAGTTCACTTTAAAGATGGCACAGTAACAGAAAATGTGGAATGTGAATATCCACTTGGTCACCGCTTCCGTAGAGACGAAGCAATTCCAAAAGTTGTTCAAAAATTCACTGCAAATATGGCAGGTCATTATTCTAGTAAGCAACAAGAACAAATTCATGAAGTTTGTTTAAATGAAGAAAAACTAGAAAATATGAATGTAAACGAATTTGTAGATCTATTCTTAATTTAATAATAGGGGGAATTTAGAATGGCTTGGGTTGTGAAAAAGCAGTCAACACAAGAGGAGCTTGCGAATCGATTCCGAGCTTTAGTAGAAGCAAATGAAATTTTGCAAATTCCAGGTGCTCATGACGCAATGGCGGCTTTAGTTGCAAAAAATACAGGTTTTTCAGCTCTTTATTTATCAGGAGCTGCTTATACTGCAAGTAAAGGCTTACCAGATTTAGGTATCGTGACGTCTACTGAAGTGGCTGAGAGAGCAAGAGATTTAGTAAGAGCTACAGACTTACCTGTTCTTGTTGACATTGATACAGGATTTGGTGGTGTACTAAATGTGGCGAGAACAGCTGTAGAAATGGTGGAAGCGAAAGTAGCAGCTGTCCAAATTGAAGATCAGCAATTACCAAAAAAATGTGGACATTTAAATGGTAAGAAACTTGTTACTACAGAAGAATTGGTTCAAAAAATTAAAGCGATTAAAGAAGTTGCACCGAGCTTATACATTGTAGCACGTACTGATGCTCGCGGCGTTGAAGGATTAGATGAAGCAATTGAAAGAGCAAATGCATATGTAAAAGCAGGTGCAGATGCAATTTTCCCTGAAGCGCTTCAATCAGAGGAAGAATTCCGTCTATTTAATAGTAAGGTAAATGCACCTTTGCTTGCGAATATGACTGAATTTGGAAAAACTCCATATTATAGTGCAGAGGAATTTGCGAATATGGGCTTCCAAATGGTTATTTATCCTGTAACTTCACTTCGCGTTGCAGCGAAAGCGTATGAAAATGTGTTTACTTTAATTAAAGAAACAGGCTCTCAAAAAGATGCACTTTCTAATATGCAAACGAGAAGTGAATTATACGAAACAATTTCATATCATGACTTTGAAGAGTTAGATACTGGTATTGCAAAAACAGTATTATCAGAAGATCAATAGATAAAGCAGCGAAGGCGATGAAAATACATCTTTGGCAAAATAAAATGCTTGATGTGAAAAATCATCGCCTTCTATTTTCAAAAAAGATATTCCACTCATCGTAGACGAGCATAAGCAAAAAGCTATGAAAGCCGAATGATAGGGGGATACATATGGAGAAAACGAAGTTACCATGGGATGAATTTTTTTCACTTAATAAAGATATAAATCATACTTACTTTACACCAGAAGATTTTTCAGGTGATGAAGATTTAATCGCAAAAACGACAGAACAATTCGTTAAACAAGAAATTGTTCCACAAATGGAGAATATTGAACAACATAACTATAAAGTTTCTCGTCAATTATTTGAGAAAGCTGGGGAACTTGGATTATTAGGCATTGAGGTACCAGAAGATTATGGCGGGTTCGAGTTAGGAAAGGCTGTCTCAGGTCTTGTAGCAGAGAAAATGGGGTACGCTGGTGCGTTTAGCGTTTCTTTTAATATACACGCTGGTGTCGGTACATTGCCTTACATATATTATGGAACGAAAGAGCAAAAAGAAAAATATTTACCGAAAATCGCATCGGGAGAATGGATTGGGGCTTATGCTTTAACGGAGCCAAATGCTGGTTCGGATGCATTAAGTGCAAAAACAAGCGCCGTATTGAATGAAGAGGGAACAGCTTGGAAGTTAAATGGTGAGAAGCAATGGATTACAAATGCTCATATGGCAGATGTATACGTTGTTTTTGCGAAGACAAATAAAGGAATGACAGCGTTTATTGTCGAAAGAACATGTGAAGGTGTATCTATTGGATTAGAAGAAAAGAAAATGGGGATTAAAGGTTCTTCAACAGCGACTCTTATTTTAGAAGATGTTGTCATCCCTGCTGAAAATGTTTTAGGGGAAGTTGGGAAAGGGCATCACGTAGCCCTTAATATTCTTAACTTTGCTAGACTTAAACTTGCTTTTGGAAATATTGGAACAGCAAAACAAGCAATTGGTTTGTCGGTTCAATATGGAAAAGAGCGAAAACAGTTCCAAACGGAATTAGTAGACTTTACGATGATTCAAGAGAAAATTGCAAATATGATTATTGCTACATATGGAGCCGAAAGTGCAGCTTATCGTACAGCAGGTGTAATCGATGAAGCAATTCATGAGAGCGATGAAGATCTTATGAAGAAAATGTCCCAATTTGCAATTGAATGTGCACTGAATAAAGTAAATGCTTCTGAAACACTTGCTTATATCGTAGATGAAGCTGTACAAATTCATGGTGGTTACGGTTATATGCAAGAGTATGAGGTAGAACGATTATATCGTGATGCAAGAATTAGTCGTATTTTTGAAGGAACGAACGAAATTAATAGATTAACAGTTGCTAAAATGTTAATGAAGCAAATCGAACAATTAGAAGACACTGAAGTAGAAAGTAATGTAGCAAATGTAGAAAGAAACCATCGTTACATTTTATTAGCGAAAAAATTGTTGAAACAATCTTTGAAAACGCTCTCTAAAACTCCAGGTCTAAAAATTGACCAAGAACAAGAATATTCACGTGTAATATCAAATATGTTGACGGACGTGTACATCATGGAATCAGCGTTTTTACGTACGAGAAAAGCAGTACGTAAAAATGGAGAGGAAAAAGAACGTACGAAGCAACTCATAACGGATGTTATTTGTGAAGAAGGATACCGTAAAGTAGAAGAAGCGGCGATTTCTGTACTTTCAGCAGCTGTCACAAAAGAACAAGATAGACATGTGATTTTAGCTGAAATCCGTCAATTATTAGTGCCTTTATACACGAACGTATTTACGAAGAAGAGAGAAATTGCGAAAGCTATTATAAATCGCGGGAAATATATTGTGTAAATAGGAGGAAAGCGATATGAAAAAGATTGGTTTTATCGGTTTAGGTAACATGGGCCTTCCAATGTCAAAAAATCTAGTTAAATCAGGTTACACAGTATATGGCGTGGACTTAAATAAAGAGGCGGAAGCGTCCTTTGAAAAAGAAGGCGGAATTATCGGTCTATCAATCTCAAAACTAGCAGAAACATGTGATGTAGTTTTTACAAGTTTACCTTCACCTCGCGCTGTTGAAGCGGTATATTTTGGAGCAGAAGGATTATTTGAAAATGGTCACTCGAATGTAGTTTTCATTGATACAAGTACGGTATCGCCGCAGTTAAACAAACAGTTAGAGGAAGCTGCAAAGGAAAAGAAAGTAGACTTTTTAGCAGCACCTGTGAGCGGTGGTGTAATCGGAGCCGAAAACCGTACATTAACGTTTATGGTTGGTGGATCAAAAGAGGTATATGAGAAAACGGAATCTATCATGGGCGTACTAGGCGCGAACATTTTCCACGTTAGTGAGCAGATTGATAGTGGTACAACTGTTAAGTTAATTAATAACTTATTAATTGGTTTTTATACAGCTGGTGTGAGTGAAGCTTTAACATTAGCGAAAAAGAACAATATGGATTTAGATAAAATGTTTGATATTTTAAATGTAAGTTACGGTCAAAGTAGAATTTATGAACGTAATTATAAAAGTTTTATAGCGCCTGAAAACTACGAGCCAGGATTTACTGTGAACTTATTGAAAAAAGATTTAGGATTTGCAGTTGACTTAGCTAAGGAAAGCGAACTCCATTTACCGGTAAGCGAAATGTTATTAAACGTATATGACGAAGCGAGTCAAGCTGGATATGGTGAAAACGATATGGCTGCTTTATATAAGAAAGTTAGCGAGCAATTAATTTCTAATCAAAAATAAATTATACAAAGGAGAGAATACAATGATTACAACTGAAATTAAACGAGTAAAAAATCACATTAACGGTGAGTGGGTTGAATCGACAGGTACGGAAGTAGAAGCAGTTCCAAATCCAGCGACTGGAAAAATTATCGCTTACGTTCCACTATCTCCAAAAGAAGATGTTGAAAAAGCTGTTGAAGCGGCAAAAGCAGCATTCGAAACATGGTCTAAAGTACCAGTTCCAAATCGTTCAAGAAATTTATATAAATATTTACAGCTATTACAAGAAAATAAAGATGAGCTTGCAAAAATCATTACGCTAGAAAATGGTAAGACGCTAACGGATGCAACAGGTGAAGTGCAACGTGGTATTGAAGCGGTAGAACTTGCAACATCTACGCCAAATTTAATGATGGGTCAAGCACTTCCGAATATCGCTAGCGGAATTGATGGATCGATTTGGCGCTACCCAATCGGAGTTGTTGCTGGTATTACGCCATTTAACTTCCCGATGATGATTCCGTTATGGATGTTCCCACTTGCAATTGCTTGCGGTAATACATTCGTATTAAAAACATCTGAAAGAACGCCACTTTTAGCGGAGCGACTTGTAGAATTATTCTATGAAGCAGGTTTCCCAAAAGGCGTATTAAATTTAGTACAAGGCGGAAAAGATGTTGTAAATAGCATTTTAGAAAATAAAGATATTCAGGCTGTTTCGTTCGTTGGCTCTGAGCCGGTAGCTCGTTACGTATATGAAACAGGTACGAAACACGGAAAACGTGTACAAGCGTTAGCAGGTGCGAAAAACCATGCGATTGTAATGCCAGATTGCAATCTTGAGAAAACAGTACAAGGTGTAATTGGATCTGCATTTGCAAGTAGTGGAGAGCGCTGCATGGCATGCTCAGTAGTAGCAGTAGTGGATGAAATTGCTGATGAATTCATTGATGTATTAGTAGCAGAAACGAAAAAATTAAAAGTAGGCGATGGCTTTAACGAAGAGAACTATGTTGGACCATTAATCCGTGAATCTCATAAAGAGCGCGTTTTAGGCTACATTAATAGCGGTGTAGCAGATGGGGCAACTTTATTAGTAGATGGCCGTAAAATTAATGAAGAAGTTGGAGAAGGTTACTTTGTAGGTGCGACAATCTTTGATGGCGTGAATCAAGAAATGAAAATTTGGCAAGATGAGATTTTTGCTCCAGTATTAAGCATTGTACGAGTTAAAGATTTAGAAGAAGGTATTAAACTAACAAATCAATCTAAATTTGCAAATGGTGCAGTTATTTATACATCAAACGGTAAACATGCACAAACGTTCCGTGATAATATCGATGCTGGTATGATCGGTGTAAACGTAAATGTTCCAGCACCAATGGCATTCTTCGCATTTGCAGGAAATAAAGCGTCATTCTTTGGTGATTTAGGTACAAATGGCACAGATGGCGTTCAATTCTATACACGTAAAAAAGTTGTAACTGAGCGCTGGTTTTAATATAAAATAAACAGCCAAATTAGTTATTAAATGAAAACCACCACTATTAATAGTGGTGGTTTTCATCTTGTTAATTACTTTTTTCAAAAGCAAGTTTAATACCAAAACCAATTAAGAAGACTCCTGTTAGCCCTTGAATATAACGTTGCGTCTTCGGTTTTTTCATAAAAGCACTAATTTTATCAATTAAAAATATATAAAAAGCGAACCAAATGGCTGTTAAAACGAGGTAAGTAAGGCCCATTACGAGTAGTTGGATAAACGTATTATGATTTGGATTTAAAAATTGCGGTAAAAACGTTAAAAAGAATACTGCAACTTTAGGGTTTAATAAATTCGTAAGAAACCCTTGTCGAAAGCAAGAGGTGTGTTCATCTTCATTATTCAAAGATATATCGTTCGTATCAATGCCTTCTTTATTTCTTACTGCTAAAAGGGCTTTAATACCAATATAAATTAAATATAGAGCCCCAACGTACTTGAAAATAGAAAATAAAAGAGCTGACTTTACAATAAGTGCAGAAAGACCAATTACAGCAGCTAAAGTATGAATTAATAGTGCAATACATGTACCAAACACTGTTTTCACTCCACCGACTTTACCAGCAACCAATGTATTTTTCGTAGCCATTGCTGTATCTGGACCAGGTAAAATGATAAGGCAAATAGACATAATGATGAAAAGAAGATAATTTTCTATCATAGCCGCCCCTCCTTTTTATTTTTAGAATATTTGATTAAAATCAGTGTAGCACAAAAATGGATTTAATAAAATTAAATTTTGTTAAAAATAATTAAATAAAAAAGGCTATATAGTAGCTGTAATTACACTACTATATAGCTTCGATTTTATACCGCTATTTGCGGGTAGTAAGATTTTCACCGCACAAGATTTAGCTGAAGCAAAGAAGTTAGGTAGGGGATGAACAAAACATCCCCTCATGACAATTTCATTTTATGCATTAAGTAAGTTAAAGAAACGATTCACATCTTCTTCTGAAACGTCACTTAACTGTTTATATTTATAATTCGGATTTTGATCTTTATCAACGACAACGGAGCGTACTCCCTCAAAGAAATCTTCATGTCTCATGAAATTTTTAGCAAGTATAAGGTCCGTAGCGAAACATTCTTCAACGGATTTATCTTTTCCATCAATAAACTGTTTTAATGTTACTTTTAGTGAAATAGGGGATTTTGATAACAGTGTTTCTTTCGTTTTTAGAGCAAAGGAACTTTCATCTTTCTCCAATGAATGGATGATTTCTTCCATTGTATCGAAAGCAAAATGTGAATTGATTACTTCTAATGAAGGAGCAAGCTCGCTTTCTAAGTTTGGAGCAGTTGCAAATGTACGAATAACTTCTTTTAAATTAGTATGTACATCATCTTCTTTATGCCAATTTACACTTTCAAGTTCAGTAAGAAACTCTGGTAATGAATCAGATGTCATAAAGTAATCAGCAGCATTAATAAATAATACGTCAGAAGCTTTTAAAATAGATGCTGTTAAAGCAACGAATCGTCCTGTATATCCAGGCGCTTTATTTAAGAAATGTGCAGCTCCGACGTCTGGGAAGAAGCCAATATTCATCTCTGGCATTGCCCATTTCGTACGCTCAGTTACAATGCGATACTTCGCACCATTTGTAAGACCGACACCACCGCCCATTACAATTCCATCTAAACAAGCAATAATCGGTTTTGTATATTGATAAATATATGTATCAATTTCATACTCTTCTTCAAAAAAACGTTCTGCATGTTGCAATGCCACTTCATTGGAACGCGCTTCATAAAGAGTTTTAATGTCGCCGCCTGCACAAAAACCTTTTGTGCCAGCTCCTTTTAACACGATAAGTGCAATACGCTCATCGTGTTCCCACTCTTTAAGTTTTTGTCCGATAGGTTGTAACATGTCATAAGATAAAGAATTAAGTGCTTTTGGACGGTTTAAAGTAATTGTCGCAACGCCGTTTTCACTAACAGAAAATAAAACTTGTTCAGTCATAATGCATCCTCCCTTACATATCTTCTTATTCTTAATTCTTGATATGTACTGAAATGTCCTTTATAAATTTTGTCAAAAGTTGACGGTAAATATTAATTTGGTCACTGCATATTTTGACGAGTTATCTTTGCAGGATTTCAGAGACTGAGGGGGAATATTACAACATTACTGTAAGTGTAATTATTTGAAGTTATAATGATAAAAGCGCTATTATATAGGTGTGAAATGTTCATTATCAATTCTAAAAGTGTGTTTGAAGAAAAAATAAATCGTACAATTGTAATAAAAAATTTTACACTGAATTAGAAATAGAGAAAGGAGAAATCGGAATGCCAGGACCTTTACTATTGTCGGTTATTATTTTGTCTTTTTTAATGATAGGAATAACGCAGTATTTTCATCATACAGATACGACAGAAGAAGTGAAGGATAAAGTACGTCTCGTATTTCCGATTTTTATAATATCTATTTCATTCTGTATTTTATTAAATAAAGATGGCTACATTGTCGCAGTGTTCTCATTTTTCGTCGCAATCGTTTTAATTACCGTTTTATATTATGTAATGAAAGACTTTATACAAAAATAAAGGTGTCATAATAGGCATTTTTATTTTGGAGAAAATATAAAATTTCACATACCGTATTTTATATAAAATACATGAAGTATATAACAATAGAAAAGTGTGTACTTTGCTGTGTATGTACTTGTCAATCTTGCATAGCCACTATACTATTAAAATGTAGAGATTATAAAAAGGGGTTGTATCTATCATGAAATTTGAGATGCACACAAAAATTATTTCAAATGAAAAAGAAGTAAGATTACATATTGAAGAAAATATATTTCAATTAATATTGGATGGTTATCACTTATTTACAGTTCAAGAAATATTGCCTTTATATAAATCAAATGAAGAAAGAATTGGAAGTGCAACGATATTGAAGCTAGAGTGGGAGAACGGAAAAACTACAATAAACTATCAACTCGTTTCACTAAAATCAGTAAATTAAAAGGAGTAGAAAAATATGAAGTTATTTCATACAGCGGATTGGCATTTAGGTAAGCTTGTTCATGGCGTGTATATGACTGAAGACCAAAAGATTGTATTAGATCAGTTTGTACAGGCTGTTGAAGAAGAAAAACCAGATGCTGTAATTATTGCAGGGGATTTATATGACCGAGCAATTCCACCTACAGAAGCAGTAGACTTATTAAATGATGTGCTGCAAAAAATAGTTATTGATTTACAAACACCAGTTATTGCGGTAGCTGGTAATCATGATAGTCCGGATCGTATCCATTTTGGAAGTAGTTTAATGAAAAAACAAGGATTACATATTGCAGGTCAATTTCAATTCCCGTATGAACCTGTCGTACTAAATGATGAATATGGAGAGGTTCACTTCCATCTAATACCGTATGCAGACCCAAGCATAGTAAGGCACGTGTTGAAAAATGAAGACGTACGTTCTCATGATGATGCGATGCGCATTTTTATGAATGAGCTCTCTGAAACGATGGATAAAGAAGCTAGACATGTATTTGTTGGACATGCATTTGTAACTTCTTCAGGAGAAGCGGAGGAGAATACAAGTGATGCAGAAAGACCACTTTCAATTGGTGGTGCTGAATATGTAAATAGTCATTATTTTGATAAGTTTCATTACACAGCGCTTGGACATTTACATCAAGCGCATTTCGTACGTAATGAGACGATTCGATATTCAGGTTCACCACTTGCCTATTCAATTTCTGAAGAGAAACATAAAAAAGGTTATTACATTGTAGAACTGAATGAAACTGGTGAAGTAGCAATTGAAAAAAGGTTACTTTCACCACGTCGTAAAATGCGAACAGTAGAAGCAAAAATAGATGAATTATTACAGCACCCAGCAAGTGAAGATTACGTATTTGTAAAATTATTAGACGAAAACCCTGTCTTACAGCCAATGGAGAAAATACGATCTGTATATCCAAATGCAATGCACGTTGAAAGAGCGATGCAAAGACGAGAACTCACAGATACAAATGAAGTAACTGTTTCAAGACATAAAACGGATGATTTATCTCTTTTAAAGGCTTTCTATAAAGAAATGAAGGGGTTAGATTTATCAGAAGAGAAAGAACGCCTATTTATAGATGTATTACAAACAGTGCAAGAATGGGAAGGTGAACGAGGATGAGACCGATTCAGCTTATTATGACAGCATTCGGGCCATATAAACAGAAAGAAATAATCGATTTTGAAGATCTTGGAGAACATCGTATTTTCGCTATTTCTGGGAATACAGGAGCTGGAAAAACAACGATTTTTGATGCGATTTGTTATGTGTTATATGGTGAGGCTAGTGGAGAAGAACGTAGTGATACGAGCATGCTTCGAAGTCAATTTGCTGATGATAATGTTTATACAAGTGTTGAATTAACCTTTCAGTTAAAAGGGAAACGCTATGAAATAAAACGACAACTTGGACATAAAAAACAAGGGAATAAGACTATTACAGGACATGCAGTAGAATTATATGAAGTTATTGATGGAGAAAACGTTCCAGCCGTCGATCGTTTTCATGTAACAGACGTAAACAAAAAAGTGGAAGATTTAATTGGGTTAAGTAAACATCAATTTAGCCAAATTGTTATGTTACCCCAAGGGGAATTCCGAAAACTATTAACATCTGAGACGGAAAACAAAGAAGAGATTTTACGTCGTATTTTTAAAACGGATCGTTATAAATTAATGCGTGAGTTACTTGATCAAAAGAGAAAACAATGGAAAGACGTCTTACAAGAAAAACAAAAAGAGAGAGAGCTCTATTTCCGTAATGTTTTTAAATTACCAATCCGTGATGGAGCATTATTAGAGACATTAGTGGCACAAGAACATGTAAATACGCATCAAGTAGTAGAAGCGTTAGAACAAGAAACAACCGTGTATAAGGCAGAGGTTGAGCAATTACAAGTAGAACAAGATGTTCAAACGAAGCAATTAAAGGATGCAGAAACACGTTTTCATGCAGCAAAATCTGTAAATGAGAAATTTATAGATTTACAACAAAAGAATGAGAAATATAACACTTTACAAGAGAACCGTGCAGCAATTGAAAGGAAAGAAAAATTCTTTAAACGTGCGGAACAAGCAAAGCGCTTATTACCATTTGAACAATGGTATGAAGAAGCGATGGAAAATGAGCAGAAAGCTGAAAGTTTGTTAAAACAGATAATCGTCAAACAAGAACAGATAATGAATAGCTTTGAACTTGCTCAGGAGAAGTATGAAGTAGTAAAGAATAAAGAAGCTGAACGAGAAGAGGCTAAAAAACTTGTTCAAAGATTAGAAGAGTTACAAGCGATCATTGAATCATTAGCTGAGAGAAAGCTGAATTTACAAAATGCCGAAATTCAAATAGGGAAATTAAAAGAAAGTATGCAAAAGTTAGATCAACAACTAGAAGAGCATACAAACCAAAAACAGAGAATGTGTGATGAATTGCAGCAATTAGAACAAGCACTTGAGCAATATGTAGCTAAAGTGGAAGAACTAACGAATATGCGAGAAGATGCAAAAGTTTTAAAACAAGCATATGATGTTTGGCAAGAAAAACAAAAATTCGAGCAAGAAAAAGAAGCGGTAAATAATAAAATGCAAGTGGCAGTTCGTGCATATGAAAACATGGAGCGCCGCTGGTTAAGTGAACAAGCTGGTATATTAGCTCTTCATTTACATGACGGTGAATCTTGTCCGGTATGTGGTAGTACGAATCATCCACAAAAAGCTACAGAGCAAAGTAATGCGATCGATGAAAAAGAGTTAAACGATTTAAGAGATAAGAAGAACATTGCTGAAAAATTACATGTGCAAGTAGAGGAGAAATGGAATTTCTATCAACTACAATATGAACAAGTGATAGAAGAAGTTGTGAAGCGCGGCTACAACTCCGAAAAATTAGTTGAAACATATAGTGCACTTGTTCAAAAAGGAAAACAATTAGCAGCAGACGTTAATACGTTAAAAGCAAGTGAAGAAACACGTAAGCAGATTGCTGCGAACATGAAAAGCGTAGAAGAAAAAATAGAAGAACTTCAGAAACAAAAACGAGAAGTGGAAACAATGCAGCACCGTACAGAAATGGAGTGTATGCAACTTCGTACGTCATATGAACATGATAAACGAAATATTCCAGAAAGCTTACAAACAGTACAAGCTTGGGAAGCGCAGTTTAATCAAGCTATGCAGGAACTTAGGTTAATGGAGGACGAATGGAAGAAAGTGCAGGAAGCGTATCAGCATTGGCAAAATGAAAATATACGTATTCAAGCTGAACAAAAAGGTGCTTCTAATCAATTTGAAAGTGCAAAATTAAAGAAAGAAGAGACTTTTGCACGCTTTATGAAAGAGCTAGAACAAAGTGGGTTTACAGATCAATTCACGTATAAAGAAGCCAAATTAAGCGATGCCGAGATGGAGATGTTACAAAAAGAAATTCAAGGTTATTATTCATCGCTTGAAGTACTTGCAAAACAAATTGAAGAGTTAAACGCAGAATTAAAAGATAAAGAGTATATGGATATTACATCTTTAGGTGAACACATAAAAGATCTAGAAATTAATCTTGATATAATTAAAGAAAAACGTCAACGTGCGCAAAATGCGGTAACATATATTTCTGATTTACATGAAAACATTAGACGTATTGACGAACAAATTCACGAGGAAGAAAAAGCCTTCCAAGAACTTGTTGATTTATATGAAGTAATGAAAGGTGATAACGAAAGTCGTATATCATTTGAACGTTACATCTTAATTGAGTATTTAGAACAAATTGTTCAAATCGCAAACGAACGACTACGTAAATTATCAAATGGACAATTTTATTTAAAACGAAGTGAGCGAGTTGAAAAAAGAAACCGTCAAAGTGGATTAGGTTTAGATGTGTACGATGCATACACTGGCCAAACACGCGATGTAAAAACACTATCCGGTGGAGAGAAATTTAACGCATCACTTTGCCTAGCGCTAGGAATGGCAGATGTCATTCAAGCATATGAAGGTGGTATTACTATCGAAACGATGTTCATCGATGAAGGGTTCGGTTCATTAGATGAAGAATCATTAACGAAAGCAGTAGATGCCTTAATTGACTTACAAAAATCAGGCCGATTTATCGGTGTCATCTCACACGTTCAAGAGCTGAAAAACGCAATGCCAGCTGTATTAGAAGTAACGAAGCAAAAGGATGGGTGTAGTCAGACTAGGTTTGTGGTGAAGTAAGCTTAGAAAATGGAGTAGGGAATCTACCGATACTTTTAGTGTCATATGTATGAATAATAAAACGTCGTCTCTTCATATTGGAGGCGACGTTTTATTTTATAAAATATCTATGAATTATCTGTAGAAGGCGGCGTATTCTCCAAACGATTATAAGTTTTAAAGGCTGAAATTGCTGAGATAACCCCGCCTACTAAAAATAAAGCGGATCCTCCAACTAAGATGATACGACTGACATATGTTTCCCGTGCTTCTTCGACTTCTTCTTGTAACGCTGTAGGCATATGAATCCCCCCTTTATAAAAGTTGTTTTATAAATAGTATATACAAACGCCTAAAATGTGTTAAAATAACTGATGATTTTATGCAGTGGGTAATTAGATGAGTAGGATGCGAGTGGCTAAGTAAATCTTCATCATAAATTTATGTGAACTTCACATAGAGCACATATTAACATTGTATTATGTATATGTACCAAATAAATAAATAAAGTGAATGTAAGTTCTGTTTTCAAAAATTTAAAATCCTTTTATTTCTATATGAAAGTTTTAATCAAGGGTTTTAAAAAATTTGGAAATAGATCTTATGAATATGGAATTCATATAAAAGGGGAATGTCTTATGACAACATATACGAGTGAAATGAGAAAAACTTTAGTTTCAGAAGAAGATGTAGATATTTTAAAAATTATGGCGCATCCAATCCGACTGCAAATTGTAAATGAATTAAGTACGAGAAAAACTTGTAATGTAACACAATTAACAGAGTTACTGAATATTCCGCAATCTACTGTTTCACAACATTTATCAAAAATGAAGGGTAAAGTGTTACGAGCAGAGAGAAGAGGTTTAGAAATTTATTATCATATTAACAATTTAAAAGCGAGTAAGATTGTTAATGTTTTAGGGTATATAAACTAGTGAAATATTTTTATATAAAATAGCCCCTGCTGTTGAGCAGGGGCTATTTTGTGTTGTTTTATGTATTTGTATTTAAAACTTTATAGTTTTTATGATTTACAATTGTTCGATCAAATTCAAAAGTACCACCGCTTACATTTGTAATTTCAACTAAGACCGATTCAGTATAAAGTTTTAATACAGATCCTGTAATCTTTAAATTATTTCGTTGAAAAAGTATAGTATCCCCTACGTTTGCTTTCATAGTACCTCCTCATTAAAGACAGAAATATTTTTTTATTATATATATTAAACCACGGATAGATATATTAGTGAATATTTAGTTTTATTTATTGGAAAAAAATTTGTGATTTTATAAAAAATAAGGTGGATTGAAGTATAAAAAATTTTTCTATTGTATTTAATCAGTAGTTTTTTGTATTTCATCCTTCGTTTTTTGTAACTGATTCCATGTTTTTGACGCTCTATCTTGTAAGTGCTTACATAAACAAAAACATCTTATACAATGAAGGTGTCAAATCAAAAGAGGTGACCAAAATGAACATAAAAAAAGTAAATTTAGCGAATAGCATTGAAATAGAAAGAGGAGGCGGAAAGGTATGAAAAAATCAACTGTTAATCCATGGCTTGTTGTCCTTGGCACAGTTATAGTACAAATGGGGCTTGGGACGATATATACATGGAGTTTATTCAATCAGCCTTTAGTTAGTAAATATGGTTGGAGTCTTAACGCTGTTGCGATAACTTTCTCAATTACTAGTCTTTCTTTAGCATTTTCAACTTTATTTGCGAGTAAATTGCAAGAAAAATGGGGACTTCGTAAACTTATTATGATAGCTGGATTAGCATTAGGACTAGGATTAATACTTAGTTCACAAGCATCCTCACTAATATTACTTTATGTACTAGCGGGAGTTGTTGTAGGTTATGCAGATGGTACAGCATATATCACTTCACTATCAAATTTAATAAAGTGGTTTCCAGAGCGTAAAGGTTTAATTGCTGGTATTTCTGTCTCTGCATATGGTTCAGGTAGCTTAATCTTTAAATACGTTAACGCACAGTTGATTGAATCAGTTGGTGTATCCCAAGCATTTATATACTGGGGTTTAATTGTTACAGCTATGATTGTAATTGGTGCTTGTTTAATCCATCAAGCTGCAGATCAAGGAGCAGTTCATGAAACAAAAACTGAGGAATACACAACGAAAGAAATGTTAGGCACAAAACAAGTATACTTATTATTTATCATGTTATTTACATCATGTATGAGTGGCTTATACTTAATTGGTATGGTAAAAGACATTGGTGTTCAACTTGTAGGACTTAGCGCAGCAACAGCAGCTAATGCGGTGGCTATGGTTGCAATCTTCAATACGTTAGGTCGTATCATTTTAGGACCGTTATCGGATAAAATTGGGCGTTTAAAAATCGTTACTGGTACTTTTGTTGTTATGGCGAGTTCAGTCTTAGTTCTAAGTTTTGTAGATTTAAATTATGGTATTTACTTCGTATGTGTAGCAAGTGTAGCGTTTTGCTTTGGTGGAAATATCACTATTTTCCCAGCTATTGTTGGTGATTTCTTCGGTATGAAAAACCATAGTAAGAACTACGGAATTGTGTATCAAGGATTTGGATTTGGGGCGCTTGCAGGTTCCTTTATCGGTGCACTTCTAGGTGGATTCAAACCAACGTTCATGGTAATAGGTGTATTATGTGTCGTGTCATTCATTATCGCAATTTTAATTCAAGCACCTAAGCAGAAAAAAGAAAAAGAAGAAGAGTATCGCAGCGTAGCATAAGTATATAAATCTTCTATAACAATATGATTACGAAAAAGCATCCTATTCTATTAATTAGGATGCTTTTTTTATGAGTTATTTTAACAAGGTTAAATTACTTTTATGATTTTCATAGATGTAAAAGTGAGTGAAATGCCTATTTGGATTATATTGAAATACAATAAATTGATACATCGTATTCGAAATATATATTAAATCTTAAATGACAAAAAAGACATTCATTAGTATTTGTAAGATATATTTTCAGAAAAATATTGAGAAAATATATACTTGAGTTTTTCATAAAGCATTGTAAATGAACGTATCTCTAGTTTAGTTTCTTCAATTTTAAAAAGAGGACTTTGAATTTTATTTATAATATAAGTACTTTTAATGCGTTTACATATGATTTTATTAAGAAGCATTAAAATGGTTTATCTGAAAAATAAAAAAAGATTGACAAGTTTATTGAGAAACATTATCATTTCGGTGTAAGATGGTAAATGAAAAACATTATCAATAAAATGGATTTTAAAGTAATGCGCACTTGACCAATTAGTTTAGTAAGTGTATTATTTTTTACAACACAACTGATAATGAAAATCAATATCATCGGTGTTACTTAATGAAATTAATGTTTATGTGAAAGGATAGAGAAAATGAACTTAGGGGAATTTGATGGGAAAACAGTTTTAGTAACAGGTGCAGCACAAGGCATAGGCAGTGTCGTTGCCAAAATGTTTTTAGAAAGAGGAGCCACAGTTATTGCGGTTGATCAAAATGAAGAGGGGTTAAATGTACTCTTAAATCAAAATGAATTAAACAATACACGTATGAAAACGTTTCGTTTAGATGTGAGTGATAGCGCCGCTGCTGAAGACATGGTAAATCATATTGCAAATGAAATAGCGCCAATAGATATTTTAATAAATGTTGCAGGGGTTTTACGTATGGGACCAATTCATTCGTTAAGTGATGAAGATTGGAATAAAACATTCTCTGTAAATACGACAGGGGTTTTCAATATGTCCCGAGCGGTAAGTAAAAATATGATGTTAAGAAAATCGGGGGCAATTGTTACAGTCGGTTCAAATGCGGCAAATACGCCAAGAATGGAGATGGCTGCGTATGCTGCGTCAAAGGCCGCAACGACGATGTTTATGAAATGTTTAGGACTAGAGCTTGCGGCATACAATATACGCTGCAACTTAGTTTCTCCAGGTTCTACTGAAACTGAGATGCAAAGATTACTATGGGCTGATGAGAATGGAGCTAAAAATATAATTGCTGGTTCTCAAAATACATATAGACTCGGAATTCCATTACAAAAAATTGCACAACCTTCAGAAGTTGCTGAAGCAGTGTTATTTTTAGCCTCAGATAGAGCAAGTCATATTACAATGCACAATTTATGTGTTGATGGCGGTGCTACGTTAGGAGTTTAATAAAAATTCAGGAGGTTATTATATTATGAATGAACATATAGCTGTAAAGGAATTGTCAGAAAAACTTTTAGAAGATTATAAGACTGAATCTTCATTCTTTTTCGCTTCACCAACTCGAACGATATTAGCAGAAGGAGAGTTTACTACAGTAAAGCATCGTGAAATTGAAAGTTTCCCAGAGCTTGTTCAAGCGAAATTAAGTAATGCGAAACAAGCTGGAAATCCAAATCCTATCGTTGTGGGTGCTTTGCCATTTGATCGTAGAAAAGAAGTCCAACTCATCGTACCAGAATATAGCAGAATTTCTGAGCGTTTACAATTGGATACAACAAATCAGCTTGAAACAAATGAGAATGTAACATTTGAAATGACACCAGTGCCAGACCCTGAAGTATATATGAATGGTGTGAAGCAAGGAATTGAAAAAATACAGGACGGTGATTTAAAGAAAATCGTTCTATCCAGATCGTTAGATGTTAAATCTTCCGAAAAGATTGATAAGCAAAAACTTCTGCGAGAATTAGCAGAGCATAATAAGCATGGTTATACATTTTCTGTAAATTTACCGAAAGATGAAAAAGAGAACAGTAAGACGCTAATTGGAGCAAGCCCTGAATTACTTGTTTCACGTAATGGTATGCAAGTTATTTCTAACCCGTTAGCTGGTTCAAGGCCACGTAGTGAGGACCCAGTAGAAGATAAAAGAAGAGCAGAGGAATTACTTTCTTCGCCAAAAGATTTACATGAACATGCGGTAGTAGTTGAAGCGGTTGCCGCTGCACTTCGTCCGTATTGTCATACATTACATGTTCCAGAAAAGCCATCAGTTATTCATAGTGAAGCGATGTGGCATTTGTCTACAGAAGTGAAAGGTGAACTTAAGGATCCAAATACTTCTTCTTTACAATTAGCAATTGCCCTTCATCCTACGCCAGCAGTTTGCGGAACTCCGATGGAAAAAGCAAGAGAAGCTATACAGCATATTGAGCCATTTGACCGCGAGTTCTTTACAGGAATGCTAGGATGGAGCGATTTAAATGGAGATGGAGAATGGATTGTTACAATTCGTTGTGCTGAAGTACAAGAAAATACACTTCGTTTATATGCAGGAGCTGGAGTTGTTGCTGAGTCAAAACCAGAAGATGAGTTAGCAGAAACATCAGCTAAGTTCCAAACAATGCTAAAAGCTTTAGGGTTAAGAGATAGTTCACTTAATGAAAAATAGGGGGAAGAAAGAATGCTAGTAGGTTATACAGAATGGCCAAAAGAATTTGCCGATCGTTACCGAGAAGCAGGATGTTGGCTTGGTGAAACATTTGGAGGAGTGTTAAGAGAGCGGGCTGAGAAATATGGAGATCGAATCGCGGTTGTAAGTGGTAAGAAGCATATAACATATAGTGAACTTAATAAAAAGGTAGATCGTTTAGCAGCAGGTTTACTGAATTTAGGAATAAAGAAAGAGGACAGAGTTGTAATCCAGTTACCTAACATTATCGAGTTTTTCGAAATATGTTTTGCACTATTTCGAATTGGAGCGCTTCCTGTCTTTGCACTACCTTCACATCGAAGCAGTGAAATTAGTTATTTTTGTGAGTTTGGCGAGGCGAGCGCTTACGTTATTTCAGATAAGGCTCTCGGTTTTGATTATCGAAAATTAGCAAGAGAAGTGAAAGAGAAAGTGCCAACTTTACAACATGTAATTGTAGTGGGAGAAGAAGAAGAGTTTGTGAACATAAATGATCTGTATATGGATCCCGTCTCATTACCAGAAGTTCAGCCAAGTGATGTTGCATTTCTCCAATTATCAGGAGGCACAACAGGTCTTTCTAAATTAATTCCTAGAACACATGATGACTATATTTATAGTTTACGTGTTAGCGCTGAAATTTGTAATTTGAATGCAGAAAGCGTCTATATGGCAGTTCTTCCAGTAGCACACAATTACCCAATGAGTTCTCCAGGGACATTTGGAACTTTCTATGCGGGTGGAAAAGTGGTATTGGCAACTGGTGGTAGTCCAGATGAGGCCTTTGCTCTTATCGAAAAAGAAAAAGTTACAATTACAGCGCTCGTTCCGCCATTAGCAATGATTTGGCTTGATGCTGCATCTTCTCGTAATGCCGATTTATCAAGCCTAGAGATTATTCAAGTAGGTGGTGCTAAGTTTAGCGCTGAGGTTGCAAAACGTATACGTCCTACATTTGGATGTACGTTACAGCAAGTGTTCGGTATGGCGGAAGGATTAGTGAACTATACAAGATTAGATGATCCGGAAGAATTTATTATTTATACACAAGGTAGACCAATGTCTGCACTCGATGAAGTACGAGTTGTTGATGAAAATGACAACGATGTACAACCTGGCGAAGTAGGTAGTTTATTAACAAGAGGTCCATATACAATTCGTGGTTACTATAAAGCCGAAGAGCATAATGCACGATCATTTACAAAGGATGGATTTTATCGCACAGGTGATCTTGTAAAAGTAAATGAACAAGGATACATCATTGTAGAAGGAAGAGATAAAGATCAAATTAACCGCGGTGGTGAGAAAGTTGCTGCGGAAGAAGTTGAAAATCATCTATTAGCACACGATGCGGTCCATGACGTAGCAATTGTATCTATGCCTGACGATTATTTAGGTGAACGCACCTGTGCTTTTGTTATAGCTCGCGGACAAGTTCCAGCAGTAAGTGAATTAAAAATGTTTTTAAGAGAACGTGGTATAGCGGCTTATAAAATTCCAGATCGAATTGAATTTATTGAAGCATTCCCGCAAACAGGAGTCGGAAAAGTCAGCAAAAAAGAACTACGTAAAGTCATTGCTGAAAAGCTTATTACAGTAAAACAATAATAAAAACCGGAAGGAAGTGATTAGATGGCTATCCCATCTATTTCAGTATATAAAATGCCAATTGAATCAGAACTACCAAAAAATAAAGTGAATTGGACGCCAGATCCGAAACGTGCAGTACTTTTAATTCATGACATGCAAGAATATTTTCTTGATGCATATAGCGATAAAGAATCACCAAAAGTAGAACTTATTTCAAATATAAAAATGATAAGAGAAAAATGTAAGGAACTTGGTATACCAGTTGTTTATACAGCACAACCTGGTGGGCAAACGTTAGAACAACGAGGTTTATTACAAGACTTTTGGGGTGACGGTATACCTGCTGGACCAGATAAAAAGAAAATTGTTGATGAACTTACTCCTGATGAGGATGATATATTCCTCACAAAATGGAGATATAGTGCATTTAAAAAGACAAATCTATTAGAAATTTTAAATGAACAAGGAAAAGATCAACTCATTATTTGCGGTATTTATGCGCATATTGGCTGTCTTTTAACAGCTTGTGAAGCATTTATGGATGGTATAGAGCCGTTCTTTGTAGCAGATGCAGTTGCTGATTTTTCACTAGAGCATCATAAACAAGCATTGAAGTATGCATCTAATAGATGTGCAGTAACGACATCAACAAACCTACTGTTAAACGATTTACAAAGTGTAAAAGATGATGAGAGTGAAGGAATCACTATACAGGAAGTGCATGAACTAGTTGCACAACTACTTCGTGAGCCAGTAGAGAGTATTGATATTGATGAGGACTTATTAAATAGAGGGCTTGATTCGGTCAGAATTATGAGTTTAGTAGAGAAGTGGCGTCGTGAAGGGAAAGAAATCACTTTTGCACATTTAGCAGAACGTCCAACTGTTGCAGGTTGGTACAGTTTACTATCTTCACAAACAGCACAGGTGCTGTAACAAATAGACTACATAATAAAGGGGTAGTAAAGAATGCCTAACAGTCAAAAGATTCGTCATTCGTTATCATCTGCGCAGTCTGGTATGTGGTTTGCGCAACAATTAGATCCGCTTAATCCAATTTACAATACTGGGGAATATGTAGAAATAAACGGAAATATTCATCAAGAAATTTTCGAATTAGCTGTACGTAAAGTTGTAATGGAAGCAGAAGCACTTCATGTTCGCTTCGAGGAGGATGAAATTGGCGCATGGCAAGTTATTGAAGAATCACAGTTTCATATGCATTTTATTGACGTTCGTAAAGAAGAAAATCCTGAAGAAGCTGCTAAAGTATGGATGAAAAATGATTTATCTATGCCAGTCGATTTGAAAAAAGATACATTATTTACTGAAGCACTTATTCAAGTTGAAAATAATCGTTTCTTTTGGTATCAGCGCATCCATCACATTGTGATGGATGGCTATGGATTTTCACTTCTTAGCCAAAAAGTGGCGAATGAGTATACATCACTTATAGAAGAAACAAACAAGAATGAAAAGCCGTTTGGTTCTCTTACAAAAGTCGTGCAAGAAGATATTGAGTATCGTGAGTCTAAAAAATTTCAGGAAGATCGTACTTTTTGGTTAGAAAAATTTGCGGATGAACCAGAAGTTGTAAGCTTGGCAGAGCGAGCACCGAGAACATCAAATGGATTTTCACGAGAAACAGCTTATTTATCTAGTTCTAGCACGAAAACTTTATTAGAAGATATCAATATTTCGTTAACAAGTTGGCCGGAATTCATTGTCGCTGTAACAAGTATTTATATGCATAAGTTAACAGGTGCAAATGATATTGTTTTAGGTTTACCGATGATGGGACGTCTAGGTTCGGTATCTATTCATACACCAAGTATGGTAATGAATTTAGTGCCACTTCGTATTACAGTAACTCCAAATATAACTCTTGCGGAATTATTGCAGCAAGTTTCTAAAGAAATCCGAGATGTACGTCGCCATTATAAATACCGTCATGAGGAATTAAGAAGAGACTTAAAGTTACTAGGTGAAAATCAAAGGTTGTTTGGACCGTTAGTGAATGTTATACCTTTTGATTACGGGCTAAATTTTGCTGGGAATCGTGGTATTACGCATAATTTATCAGCAGGACCTGTCGATGATTTATCAATAAATGTATATAAACGTTTTGATCAAAATGAGCTAATGATTCATTTTGATGCAAATCCTGAAGTATATAATGGCGCGGAGCTAGCATTGCATAAAGAAAGATTTATGAGTCTATTTGAATTAGTAGTAAATAATTATGAGAAAAACGAGTCGATTGGAAAAATAAACATTACTCTGCCTGAAGAAAATCATAAAGTTTTATTGGAATGGAATGAAACGAAGGAAGACGATGAGTTAATCAGTCTGCCTATATCATTTGAAAAACAAGTGCAAAAAAATCCCAATAAACTAGCCATTACTTGTGACGGTGTAAACCTTACGTATAAAGAGCTAAATGAACGAGCGAATGAACTAGCACATTATTTAGTAGAAGAAGGAATACGACCAAACCAATTTGTAGCTTTAGTATTCCCTAGATCAATAGAAATGGTAGTTAGTATGCTAGCAGTCTTAAAGGCTGGTGCAGCGTATTTACCAATAGATCCAGAATACCCAGCAGAAAGAATTAATTATATAGTAAATGATGCAAAACCAGTTTGTATCATAACATATTCATCTGTTTCATCTAAGTTAGTTATAGAAAATGATATGAAAAAAATTGTATTAGATGAAGAAGAAACGAAACTAGCGTTACATACATATTCTCGTATGAATATAGCATGTAAGAATGATGTATCACTTTTAAACCCAGCCTATACAATATATACTTCAGGCTCAACAGGAAACCCAAAAGGTGTAATTGTTCCTATGAGAGGTTTAAGTAACTTTTTAATGGCTATGCAACAAAAGTTTTCATTAAATGAAAATGATCATTTATTAGCAGTTACAACGTTTGCGTTTGATATTTCTGCTCTAGAAATTTATTTACCTCTTATTAGTGGTGCAAGTTTAACAATTGCGCAAAAAGAAGACATACAAGAGCCATCAGCATTAACGACACTTTTACAAGAAGAAAGAGTGACCATTATGCAGGCTACACCGACGCTTTGGCAGGCGTTAGTAACTGATTATCCAGAGAAGCTACAAGGGCTAAATATACTAGTTGGTGGTGAAGCTCTTCCAGCGCATTTAGCAAATAAATTAAAAGAATTAGGTTGCTCAATAACTAATTTATATGGACCAACTGAAACGACGATTTGGTCTACTTTTATGAACATTGATGAAGGTGAAAAGGGTATACCTCCTATTGGAAAGCCAATTTGCAATACAGAAGTGTATGTATTGGATGCAGGGTTACAACCAGTTCCACCTGGAGTTATTGGGGAATTATATATTGCAGGGGAGGGACTTGCAAGCGGATATTTAGGAAAACCTGAGTTAACAGCTGAACGGTTTATTGCAAATCCTTATGGAGAATCAGGGAAGCGCATGTACCGTACAGGAGATCTTGTGAAATGGCGTAGTGATGGTGCGTTAGAGTACATTAGTCGCGCAGATCATCAAATTAAAATTCGTGGATTCCGAATTGAATTAGCTGAAATTGAAACGGTATTACAACGACATGAAAATATTCAACAAGCGGTAGTAATGGTACGAGAAGATCGTCCAAATGATAAACGCATCATTGCGTATATCGTTGCAGAAGAAAAGGAACCGATTAATCTTTCAGAAATTCGTTCTTATGTTTCAGAAAGTTTAGCGAATTATATGATACCATCGGCATTTGTTGTGCTAGAAGAATTACCATTAACGCCAAATGGTAAGGTTGACAGAAAGAAATTACCTGCTCCTGATTTTAATGGAATGCACAATGAGAGAGTTGCTAGAAATCCGAAAGAAGAAATATTATGTGATTTATTTGCAGAAGTACTTGGTGTTTCTCGAATTAGCATTGATGATAATTTCTTTGAAATGGGTGGACATTCACTTCTCGCATCTCGTTTAATGGCAAGGATTCGTGAAACGTTAAGTGTGGAATTAGGAATCGGGAAACTATTTGAATCACCAACTGTTGCCGAACTGGCGAAACAATTAAACGATGCAAAAAGTGCAAGACCAGCTATTCAGAAAGCAAGTAGGCCAAATGAAGTTCCACTTTCATTTGCACAGCGCAGGTTATGGTTCTTAAATTGTTTAGAAGGTCCAAGTCCTACTTATAATATTCCGCTAGTCATTCGTATGAATGGAATATTGAATCGGGAAGCATTACAAGGTGCTTTTTATGATGTAGTTGAGAAACATGAAACACTTAGAACAATTTTCCCTAACGTATTAGGTAGTTCCTATCAGAGAATTTTAGATATGGAAAACTTAAATCTAGAAATGGTTATAACTAATACATGTAAAGATGAATTAGAAAGTGTACTTTCAGAGGCGGTAAGATATAGCTTTAACCTCGATTTTGAGCCGGCAGTTCGTTTACAACTTTTTACAGTGAGTGAAAACGAACATGTATTATTAATTTTATTACATCATATTGTAGGTGATGGCTGGTCATTACAGCCGTTAACGAGAGACTTTGCAGCGTCGTATAAAGCGCGATGTCAAGGTGACAGAGTTCAGCTGGAGACACTACCAGTTCAATACGCAGATTATGCACTTTGGCAACAGCAATTGCTAGGTGATGAAACGACACCAGAGAGTCTTATTTCAACACAATTAGATTTTTGGAAAGAAGAACTTAAAGGTTTACCAGACCAAATGGAGTTACCTACAGATTTCCAGCGTCCAATTGAGACGAGTTACCGCGGGGAAACAATTCATTTTCATATAGATGAAGGTATGCATAGTAGGTTAGTAGAGCTTGCACGTAAAAATGGAGTTAGTTTGTTTATGGTATTGCAAGCAGGGCTTAGTGCACTATTTACAAGATTAGGTGCAGGCACTGATATACCAATTGGAAGTCCGATTGCTGGAAGAAATGATGATGTACTTTCAGATATTGTTGGTTTATTTGTAAATACATTAGTGTTACGTACAAATACGTCAGGAGATCCAAGTTTTAAAGAATTATTAAATAGAGTGAAGCAGGTAAATCTTGCAGCTTATGAAAATCAAGATGTTCCATTTGAAAGGCTTGTTGAAGTGTTAAATCCAGTACGTACTCGAAACAGCCACCCGTTGTTTCAAGTTATGTTAGCTTTTCAAAATACACCAGAAGCAACGTTTCATGTACCAGGTTTAGAAGCGAGCCTTGAAATTCAAAGCGTCGGTTCTGCAAAATTTGATTTAACATTTGAAATTAGTGAGAGTAACGGGGTTGATGGTACTCCGAACGGTTTACATGGATTACTAGAGTTTAGTACCGATTTATATAAACGTGAAACGGTTCAAAAACTAATAGAACGATTCATTTTGTTATTAGATGATGCAGCTACAAATCCGGATCAATCAATTGGCAGATTAGAAATATTAACTGTAGCAGAGAAAAATACAGTGTTAGAAAAGTGGAATGGTGGTTTTCAAATTGCACCAGAAATGACATTGCCACAATTGTTTGAAAAGCAGGTTCATATAAATCCAAATTCTATTGCTGTTGTCTTTGAAGATAAGAAATTAACTTATAAAGAGTTAAATAGAAAAGCAAATAAAATAGCTCGATTCCTAATAGCAAAAGGGATTGGTCCTGATCAACTCGTTGCTTTAGCGATGCCAAGATCATTAAACATGGTTGTAAGCTTATTAGCTGTTCTTAAAGCTGGTGCTGGATACCTTCCGTTAGATCCAGATTACCCAGCAGACCGCATTTCATTTATGCTACACGATGCGAAACCAACATGTGTTTTAACGAATTCAGAAGTGGAATTTGAATGTGATGAGGCACTAAAAGTTTTAGTTGATGATGTAAAAGTAATAGCAGAAGTTGAGAAATATAGTGAAGAAAATATTGATGAAGTAGAACGCATTAAGCCATTATCTCCATCACATATTGCTTACGTTATTTATACGTCAGGCTCAACGGGTAGACCGAAAGGCGTTATGATACCTCATCAAAATGTAGTAAGACTTTTAGGAGCAACTGATCATTGGTTCCAGTTTGACGGAAACGATGTTTGGACGATGTTCCATTCATACGCTTTTGATTTCTCTGTTTGGGAAATTTGGGGACCTTTATTATACGGAGGGCGTTTAGTTGTAGTGCCACATACTGTAAGTCGCTCACCGAAAGAATTTTTACAGCTTCTTGTTAAAGAAAAGGTTACGGTTTTAAACCAAACTCCATCAGCGTTCTATCAATTGATGCAAGCAGATCGTGAAAATGAAGAGATTGGCCAAAAATTATCTTTACGATATGTTGTTTTTGGAGGAGAAGCACTTGAGCTAAGTCGCTTAGAAGATTGGTATAGTCGACATCCTCATAACGCACCAAAGCTTATTAATATGTACGGTATTACGGAGACGACAGTACATGTTAGTTATATTGAATTAGATGAAACTATCGTCTCTTTACGAGCAAATAGTTTAATTGGGTGCAGTATACCTGACCTTAAAGTGTATGTGTTAGACAACTATTTACAACCAGTGCCACCTGGAGTAGTTGGAGAAATGTATGTTGCAGGTGCAGGGCTTGCGCGTGGATATTTAGGAAGAGCAGGATTAACGGCTGAACGCTTTATCGCAGATCCATTTGGCAAGCCAGGTACAAGAATGTATCGTACAGGAGACTTAGCTCGCTGGCGTAAAGATGGGACGCTAGATTATATAGGACGTGCAGATCATCAAATCAAAATTCGTGGGTTCCGAATTGAATTAGGAGAAATAGAAGCAGTCATAATGAAGCACCCTAAAGTTGAGCAAGTAGCCGTTATTGTACGGGAAGATCAACCAGGGGATAAACGGTTAGTTTCTTATATCGTTGCATCAAATAATGAAGCGATTGATACGAATGAAATGCGTCAGTTTGCTAGTGGTAGTTTACCAGATTATATGGTTCCATACGCTTTTGTAGTAGTAAATGAGTTACCTTTAACTCCAAACGGTAAATTAGATAGAAAGGTATTGCCAGCTCCAGAATTTATCGCATCATCTTCTAGTCGTGGTCCAAGAACACCGCAAGAAGAAATGTTATGTGACTTGTTTACAGAAGTGCTAAGTGTACCTCAAATTGGAATTGATGACGGATTCTTTGATCTTGGTGGCCATTCACTCCTTGCAGTGCAGCTTATGAGCCGCATGAAAGAGGCGCTTGGAGTGGAACTAAATATTGGCACTTTATTTGCAGCACCGACTGTTGCAGGGTTAGCTGAAAGACTTGAGATGGGGAATGGTCAAAGTGCACTTGATGTGTTGCTTCCATTACGAGCAAGCGGGGATCAATTACCACTATTTTGTGTACATCCAGCAGGTGGATTAAGTTGGTGCTATGCAGGACTTATGAAATCTTTAGGAACAGATTATCCAATCTATGGTGTACAAGCACGTGGTATCGCTAAAAATGAAGAACTTCCAAAAAGTTTAGAGGAGATGGCGGCGGATTACTTGAAACACGTTCGTGAAGTACAGCCTCATGGACCATATCGTTTATTAGGTTGGTCGCTTGGAGGAAATGTTGTGCATGCAATGGCAGCGCAATTACAAAATGAAGGGGAAGAAGTAGAATTACTCGTTATGCTTGATTCTTATCCTGGACACTTCTTACCGAATACGGAAGCGCCTACTGAAGAGGAAGCGTTAATCGCATTACTTGCTTTAGGCGGATATGACCCAGATAACATGGATGGTAAACCACTTACAATGGAAAGTGCAGTTGAAATCCTTCGTAAAGATGGAAGTGCATTAGCAAGTCTTGAAGAAGAGACTATATTGAACTTGAAAGAAACATATGTAAATTCAGTAGGGTTGTTAGGGAAATATGTACCGAAAGTTTATAACGGAGATATCTTATTCTTTAGATCTACTGTTATACCAGACTGGTTTGATCCTATTTCTCCAAATACGTGGTTAAATTATTTAGATGGGCAAATTGTGCAGCACGATGTTGATTGTAGACATAAAGATCTATGTCAGCCAGGTCCACTTACGGAAATTGGACAAGTATTAGCGAAATATTTGCAGAATAAGAAAGGGGTAAGTAGAGTATGACGAATCCATTTGAAAATGATAATTACACATATAAAGTATTAATAAATGAGGAGGGCCAGTATTCTCTCTGGCCTGCTTTTCTCGATGTACCTATTGGCTGGAATGTCGTATATGAAGAAGCTAGTAGGCAGAGTTGCTTAGAATATGTTGAATATAACTGGAAAGATTTGAATCCACAAGGTAATCAAGTTCGCGAAAAAACATTAGTAGGAAAACGATAATGAAAGAAAAACTAAATCCAAAAGTAGTTGTAAGTATCGTTTATATAACTGCGATGTTTATGGCTGCGATGGACGCAACGATTGTAAATGTAGCACTGCAAACGATAAGTAGAGAACTACAAGTACCTCCATCTGCAATGGGGACGGTGAATGTTGGGTATTTAGTTAGTTTAGCTGTTTTCCTTCCGATTTCTGGTTGGTTAGGAGATCGTTTTGGTACGAAAAGAGTATTTTTAATTGCTCTTTTCGTATTTACAATTGCATCTGCTTTATGCGGAATGGCTAACGATATTACTTCATTGAATATTTTCCGTATTATTCAAGGTGCTGGCGGAGGGCTTTTAACACCGGTTGGAATGGCGATGTTATTTCGAACATTTTCACCCGAGGAAAGACCGAAGATTTCCCGGTTCATTATACTTCCAATTGCTGTAGCACCAGCAATTGGTCCTATCATCGGTGGTTTCTTTGTAGATCAAATGTCTTGGCGTTGGGCATTTTATATTAATCTACCGTTTGGAATCGTTGCATTGCTATTTGGACTTCTATTTTTAGCAGAACATGTTGAAAAATCAGCTGGTCGCTTTGATTCGCTCGGCTTTATTTTATCAGCACCAGGATTTGCGATGCTCATATATGCACTCAGTCAGGGACCATCAAAAGGGTGGATTTCTCCAGAAATTATGAGTACTGGGATAGCTGGGGTTGTATTCATTACATTGTTTATAATTGTAGAACTGAAAGTAAAGCAACCGATGTTAGATTTACGCTTATTAAAAGAACCAGTCTTTAGAAAGATGAGCATTATATCATTATTTTCATCAGCTGGTTTATTAGGAATGTTATTTGTTTTTCCTCTTATGTATCAAAATGTGATAGGAGTTTCTGCACTGGAATCAGGACTTACGACATTTCCAGAGGCGATTGGATTAATGATTTCTTCACAAATTGTACCATGGTCATATAAGAAATTAGGAGCTCGAAAGGTAATTTCTATTGGATTAATATGTACGGCGGTTATATTTGTTTTATTGAGTTTTGTAAATCACGATACGAATCCGTGGCAAATCCGGGCATTATTGTTTGGTATCGGTATTTTCTTAGGTCAATCTGTCGGTGCGGTTCAATTTTCTGCCTTTAACAATATCACGCCGCCTTCTATGGGGAGAGCGACTACTATATTCAATGTGCAAAATCGACTAGGTTCAGCAATAGGAGTAGCGTTTTTAGCTAGTATACTAGCTGTTTTTGGAGGTAATAACGTTCAATCCGATTTTTTACCATATCAAGCAGCATTAATTGGGTCAGCAATATTTTTGCTCATAGCACTACTATTTTCTTTACGTATTTCCGATAAAGAGGTAATGTCAAAGAAGAAAGAAAAAACATTATCTGTATCAGAAAAAGAGAAAGTACTTGTCAATGAATAACAATATACGTATGCTTTTTTATGAAAATTGATATTCGTTGAATAAAGGAGAGTTTACATGATAGAAAGTAAAGTTGTAGATTCTATTCCAACTTTGAATGAGAATGATTGTCAAATATGGTGGGCAAGAATTTCGGATTTACAATCATGGCATTACAATTTACTAAATGATATAGAGCGAGAGAAAGCAAATTCGTATCATCATTCGGCAGATCGAGCTCGTTTTATAATAGGTTGCGTAATAAGTAGATTAGTTCTCGGCAAGATACTTTCTATGTCACCAGTCCAAGTACCAATTGATCGAATGTGCTCAGTATGTAAATTGCAGCATGGAAGACCACAATTACCAGAAGGTATGCCGCAATTATCCGTTTCGCATTCAGGTGAGTGGGTTGTCGTTGCATTTACAAAATCTGCACCTGTTGGCATAGATGTAGAACAAATGAATCCAAGTATAGATGTTATGAAAATGGCAGAAGGTGTATTAACAGACATTGAAATAGCGCAAGTTATGAAACTGCCAAATGAACAGAAAATAGAAGGTTTTTTAACATATTGGACTCGAAAAGAAGCGGTGCTGAAAGCGACAGGTGAAGGACTAATGATTCCACCAGTACATATTACAGTATCAGCTCCAAATGATCCTCCAAACTTGTTGGTTTTTAAGGATAGACAAGAGTTAGCAAGTAATACAATGATGGAAGATGTAAGGCCTAGTTTAGATTATAGGGCTTCTGTTGCAATATTCAGTAAGGAAGTGACTGAAATTACGCAATTAGACGCGGCAGCACTTTTAAATCTTAAATAAAAAAATTACAGAAGAGGTGTTCCTCATGTTAGTAGCGGAAAATAGAAAGAATGAATTCACTTATAATGTACAAGCAATTAAAAATATTTTATTTTCTGGAGATACATCATCCATTCATGCTTTAGAAAAGCTTTTAAATGATACAGTTCAGTTTGATGTTCTTGAACAAGAGGCACTTGGTAGACAGTACATTCCGAAAGAAGCAAAGAATTTTTTTGATAAAGATGGAACATTTCTTTACCGTGTATCTAATGTTAGTTATAAAGGAAAGGTGTTATCTGAAAATCTAATTTTTGCAGACACTTCGTTTTTACCGGACGCAATAAAGAGTGAATTAGAGAGTGGAAATATTCCTGTTGAAAAGCTTATAGAAAAGATGGAAGTAAGAAGAAACGTATTATATGAAGGATATCAGCCATCTGGAAATATTATTGAATTGTTTGATGGATGTTCTGTTACAGCGAATGTGTATCCAACTAGAAAGTATCAAATTGTAAGTAACTGCAAATGTGTATTTTATATTTGTGAAGTGTATCATGCAGAGAATATAAAGCAATTACTTAAATAAAAACAAGAAACCAGCCTATAAAATGGCTGGTTTCTTGTTTTTATTTAACAGCTTCTTTTAATTCTTTACCTGCTTTAAATGCAGGAACTTTACCAGCGGCGATTTGAATTTCTTCGCCAGTTTGCGGATTACGTCCTGTACGAGCAGATCTTTCGCGTACTTCAAAAGTTCCAAACCCGATTAGTTGAACTTTATCTCCAGATTGTAATGCATTAGCAATTGTGTCAAATACGGATTGTACAGCTGCAGAAGCGTCCTTTTGAGAAATATCAGCTGATTGAGCTACGTTTTTAATTAATTCTGTTTTGTTCATGTTTTCACCTCATAAAAAAATTTTTGGAATGAATGTTTTAGTATAATAGATAGTAAAGATAAAGCTATCACTATGATTAGAAAGAATACTATATAATTATGTTAATTTCGTTGCAAGAGACTGAATCCCTTCTATTATTTAGGGATTAATTAAGAATCGATGCATATAAAAAGCTTTAATATGAGGATGAGGGGGAGTATACGAATGATTTTTCGTGAAAAAAATGAGAAGGAAAGTATTTTAATTCGTCAACATGATCATGGTTTTTTAGCTGGAGAGATTGCAAAGCATATAAAAGAAGACTTTTTTGAAGATAAAACATATTTAAAAGAAACAGTTGATGCAATATATGAGCATGACAGAGGATGGATAGAGCTTGATAAAGTACCAATTTTGAATGATGCTAAAAATATTCCATATACATTTATGGATTGTCCAAGCCCATTACGTTTTGCTTTTTATACGATTGGATTGAATGAAATTGAAAATTCTAATCCATACGGGGCATTGCTTTGTAGTAAACATTTTTTATCATTCCCACTAAACGAGGAAGATGAAGAGATGATGTCATTTTATAAACATGAATTAGAACGACAAAAAAGAATTTTGAAAACGTTAACAAAGGAACAGTTTGCGATGTTCGATAAGCATTATAGATTATTAAAGTTTTGTGATGAACTTTCTTTATACGTATGTATGAATAAGCCTGGTGTCAAAAAGAAAGATGAAATTGACTTATTTAAAGATGGTTTTGAAGGAACAGAAATGTTTAATAGTAAAGAGGAGAAACTTATTCAAGCTCAATGGGTGGACGAGGAAACAATTCGGATTACACCATTTCCATTTCAAACGGAATTTTATACGTATGTAAAATATAAAACGATAAATAAGCATGAAATGAAAGAAAAAGGGATTGCAAAGGCTGATAGAGAATCAGAAATGAAGAAACAAACCATTCGTTTCATACAATAAGGAGGTAATATAAATTGAAAGAGTATATATTAAAACAGTGTGATTATCATGCTTGGGCTAATACTAGATTATTCAATCGATTAAAAGAGTTACCAAACTATGAGACAATTTTTAATGAGCAGATACAGAGTGTATTCCCATCCATTAAGGATACTTTTGTGCATATTTATATTACAGATCAAGTGTGGTTACATATATTGCATGGTAAAAGTATGAATGAAGCAATACAAGACCGAGAAGATTTACGAAAACAAATTGAAACTAAATCGTTACATGAATTAGAAAAAATGTTTGAAAACATGGCAAATCAATATAAAGAGTTTTTAATTACAATACAAGATGTGAATGCTGTATTTGTTATTGAGAATCCATACGTAGGGAAATTAGAAACTTCGATTTTAGAATTAGTGCAACATGTCGTAAATCATGGTACATATCATAGAGGAAATATAACAGCGATGATTCGTCAACTTGGTCATTCATCGACAATGATGGATTTTGTACTGTATTTACATATGGTTAAAAAGCAGGGAGAGTAATATAGTTTGTAAGAAGGAGAGGCTTTAATTATAGAAGTCTCTCCTTCTATTTTATTCTGCATTCATGGTAGATCGACTGATTAAAGTTTTCTTAAGAAGCTTTATTTTCTTGTAATTGCTTAGCGTATTGTACAGCCTTATATGCATTGACTCTACCGTTTTTCCAGTACGTACCTGTACCACTAATTTTATCAGTAGTAGACTCAATAATTTGGCGGATTTGTGTATTGCTATATCCTTGATTTGCTAAAAGAGCTGCGACTCCTGCAACATGAGGTGTTGCCATAGATGTACCACTTAATGATTGATACGTGCTTCCTTTATATGTTGAATATATATTTGAACCTGGTGCTGCAACATCTACCCAGCTACCATAAGTAGAGAATGAAGATTTTCTATCTGATTGATCTGTAGAAGCAACTGCAATTACTTCGCTGTAATAAGCAGGGTAATTAGCTTTTGTATTTCCAGCATTTCCAGCAGCTGCAACTATAACAGAGCCTTTATTCCATGCATATTGAACGGCTTGTTGTAATGCAGTACCACCATTTGGAGCTCCTAAACTTAAACTAATTACTTTTGCACCCGAATCAGCAGCTTCTCGAATACCTTGCGCTACAGCATCAAGAGTACCACTTCCTTGATTATCTAATACGCGGACAGCATAAATTGAAGTTTGTGGGGCAACACCAGCAATTCCGACGCTGTTATTCGTAAGTGCTCCAGTAATTCCAGCGCAATGTGTACCATGACCATTACCATCATCAGATGTATTGTCGTTATCAACATAATCATGCCCGTAAATTACTTTCGAAGCCAGATCAGGGTGTGAGCCTTGAACTCCTGTATCAATAATAGCTACTTTTACACCAGGATCACTTCGTTGGCTATCCCAAGCTTGTGGAGCTTGAATCTTTTGTAACCCGTATTGATTATTAAAATATGGGTCGTTTGGAGTCCAAAAGGCGTGAACGTAATAATTCGGTTCTGCATATTCCACATCTGGATTATTTTTATAGCTCTTTATTTTTTCTTTTACAGTACCTTTTGAAAATTGTACGACTTCAAAACCTAACTTATCATCTTTAGATAAGACATTAGCTCCGACAGATTTATGAAAAGATTGCACATTACTTAAAGATGCATTTTGTTTGAACTTAACGATTAATTGGTTAGGAACGTAATCAGTAGATGATGTTTCAGCGCTTGAAGTATTCGTGTTAAAGAAGAAACCACCAATAATAAATGACAAAACAGATAGGAAAACGATGATTTTGTTTTTCAAAAGATTTTTCCTCCCTTTTCTTGGATGAGTTTTTCAGTGACACCTTAATGTCGCATTCCTTTTCAACTATATAGTTAAACCATACGATTTATGACATTTATGTGAAAAACTTTTGAAGGAATAAAAAGGAGTAAATATTGATATAAATATATTTTTAATGATAGTAATTAAGTAAAAGAGGGGATGAAAAAAGGAACGCTCATCATGTATGAGTCATTCCTTTTTTCATAGATTAACTTGCCTGTTTTTTATTATTTTCTTTCAATTTCTCTGCTTGTAAAAAGCGATTCGTTTCAGCAACAACAATACTACTTAATCCAATTAGACCAATCAAGTTTGGAATTGCCATAAGTCCATTTGCAATATCAGCAAATGTCCATACGATTCCTAGCTTTAAATTAGCACCAATTGCAATCATAACAATAAAGATTGCTTTATAATATTTAACTGCACTTTCTCCGAATAAATAAGCTACACATTTTTCTCCATAATACGACCAGCCTAAAATAGTAGAGTAGGCAAATAAAATAATTGCGATACCGAGAATCATACTACCAGCAGTACCAAATACAGATTGGAATGCAAGTGTTGTAGCTTCAACGCCAGTTTTACCAGATCTCCAAGCACCTGTAGTAATTAATACTAGTCCTGTAATTGTACATACAATAAACGTATCTAGAAAAGTACCAGTCATTGAAACTAAAGCTTGCTTTGCAGGCGAATCAGTTTTTGCCGCCGCCGCGGCAATAGGGGCACTCCCTAAACCAGCTTCGTTCGCAAATACACCACGCGCCATTCCGATTTGAATAGCTGATGCAACTGTTGCCCCAATAAAACCACCAGCAGCTGCTGTACCATTAAATGCACCAAAAAAAATAAGTGAAAATGCTTCTGGAATTTGGTCGTAGTGATAGAAAATAATTATAAGACCAGCAATTATATAAAAGAAAGCTTTAATAGGAACGACATATCCCGTCACTTTCCCAATTTTTTTTACACCGCCTAAAATAACAATTGCGATTAAAAATGACATTACTATACCAGTTAAAGCAGGAGGGAAAGAGAAATTAATTCGCATTGCCTCTGCAACTGAGTTAGATTGCACCATATTACCAATACCGAAAGAAGCAGTTGAGCCGAATATAGCGAATAATACTGCCAGCCATTTCTTACCTAAACCACGCTCTAAATAATACATTGGTCCACCTGAATATTCACCATTTTCATTACTAACACGGTATTTTACTGCAAGTATTGCCTCGGCATACTTTGTTGCCATACCGAATAAAGCGGTAATCCACATCCAAAATATTGCACCAGGACCACCAATTGTAACCGCTGTTGCAACACCGGCTATATTTCCCATACCAATCGTTGCGGCCATAGCTGTCATAAGTGCTTGGAAGTGACTAATATCTCCAGAAGAAGAGGTATCTTCTGATTTTTTAAATGCTAGTTTGTGAGCGTATAATAGTTTACTAAACTGTAAACCTTTTAAACGCACTGTGAGAATGATACCTGTTCCAACGAGTAGCAACAAAGTTGGTAATCCCCACACGTATTGATTCATTTGTTCTAATACTTTACTTACTGTCTCCATCTTTATTCTCCTTTATTTAGAAAAAATAAAAACCACTTCAAGTAAATGAAATGGTCTCTGGAGAAACAAGGGATAGAAAAATAAACCGATACAAATCGGCATTTTCTTTCGCTTGTCTCTGTCCTTTTACCTGAGAGATTATCCGCTATAGTAGCGGATTTGCTCCTTCGGTGCTCGTTTTCCTCCGCGCTCTATGAAAGCGAGAGGGAGTCTCTCCAGAGATTCGTCCCCATGCAGTTCTACTTGTAACCAAGACCTGAGAGTTTCAAAGCTGGTATAACAACTTTTTGCCCCGTCGGTAGATCAATAGACCTTCTCCTGAATGGTTCATCCGAATTATAAAATTTATAAACACATTGATTGTAAATCAATAAAAATATTATAGACATACAAATTGTGAATTGCAATCATTTTTTATTTTAAAATAGTAAATAGTTTTATTTTTTTGTAAGTCCTAATTTATCTTCAACTTCATTTAAAGTAGATAAAGCGATGACAATATGTTGATCCGCAAGTCCTAAAGCTTGTTTTGTTTTTTCAATAGTTTCATCGGTTGGAGTAGAGTTATTTGCTCCGTCTATAATTAAATTTGCTGCATTTTTCATGAAATTTGATGCGGATTTAAACTGAGTTGTGAACTGAAGTAGTTGTTTTTGTATATCTATATCTGTTATGTTTTCTTCAATTTTAAGCGTGTCTATTTCGTTCATAATTGTTTCGTACTGCTTGGAAACAGCACTCATTGTAACTAATAGTTTATTTCGATCTACTGAATCTCCATTCGTGTTAATCTCTTCCCAGGCAGGTAACCAATCTTTTTCGATGATGTCATTATAATGAGTAGTCAATTCATTAATTTTAGGTTGTAATTTAGTTTTGAAAGTTTTTGTCTCCGCTGTTTCTACAGTTGCTTTTTCGTGGTTATTTTTAACATTAGTAACGTAGAAAATTGTACCAAAAATGATGAAAATAGAAATAACAACTGTCCATTTAGTAAAAAGTAATTTCTGCAATATGTAACGCCTCCAAAATTTAAAAACTTATAATTATAATATATAATAATAATGTTGTTTTAAGTAGAGAAAATAGGTTAGAAATAATTAAAATTATTTCTTCTCTATACATAAATAATTAAAGTTAGTAAAATGATGAAAGTTATATGTGAGAAAAGAGGGTTTTTAGTGAAAATGAATAGAAGAAAACTAGTTTCAAGTATTTCAATGGCTATGTTATTAGTTGGTGTAATTGCATTCATATTTATGAATAAAGAATCTAAAATTAAAGGTTTTCCAGTACCAATGTCAGCAATTCATATTAACGATGATAAGGAAGAGGACTATCAATATATAAGTGTAATGCCGATTACAAAGGCGAGTGGATGGGAGAACTTAGGGGAAAACGGGCATACTGTTAGTTTTAAAAAAGGGGAGCGGAAGGTAACAGTAGTACATTATCCAGGAGACATTACGTATTATTTATTTGAGAAAAAGATGAATAAGGGAGATTAGCTAAAGATGTAATTCATTAAGAGTTACATCTTTTTTTATTCTGAATCATTTGAAATTAAATTCGATAGATGTAGTGATAAATATGATTAGTTCTATATGTCTATAAAGAGTATTAGGGTGATTATAAAAATATTATGTGAACTAATTATTGTGAGAAGAAGATAAATTATATGCTAAAGGGGGAATTAAAAATGCTACTAAAAACAATCTACTGTAAGGTGGAAGAAGAGAAAAAGGAATTGTTTTCAAATGCGCAAGGAAAATGGCGTGATATACGGCACCTAGATGGGTTTCATGGACAATTTGGTGGATGGTATGAAGATGAGGCATGTGTATTTACTTTATGGGAAGATAGAAGTGCATATCAATCATTTATGAATGGTGCTCACGATACAATTTATTTAAATAGTAATCAAGAGGATACGTTTCTTTCATGTGAAATTGAATTATTTCAAACGTTGTATGATATAACTGATACGCATTTGAAAGACGTTGTTACAGAAGGATCATTCGTAAGAGTTGCTATATGTGATGTAAAGATGGAAAAGGAAAATCATTTTTTACATAAGCAAGAAACAATTTGGAATAAAGGAATGGAAAAAGCAAAAGGAATGTTAGGTGGAGTAGTTGGGAAGTCTTTAAAAAATAAAAATCGTTACATAGTGTTAACGTATTGGAAAGATGAAAAGACGCATCAACATTATGTGGAAGAGATTTTCCCAGGTTTATATAAATTAGCTAATATTCATGAAGAGATAGAAGAGATAAAAGGAAAACAAGCTGTATGTAAGGAAGAATGGCTTGTATATTAAACGCTGAAAAAGTGCATAAATGAATGTATAATAAAGATATTTTCTTATAAACAAGTAATTAATAGAAGACGTTATATACCCTTTCATGTTAATATATTTAAGTTATAATAGGAGGCTTACCCTTTTGTATTGTACGGTAGAAGCAGTGTGAGCTTGAAATTTTTTTAGAAAAGGATGTGCCTAATTTGCGTATCAATAAATTTATTAGTGAAGCTGGAAAAGCGTCTCGACGTGGAGCGGATAAACTAATTAATGAGAGAAGAGTAATTATTAACGGTAAGGTTGCAAAAATTGGTGACCAAGTGAACCCAGGTGATGATGTACGAGTAAATGGAGAGCAGCTTCGAATTGCTCGAGATCACGTATATATCGCTTTAAATAAACCAGTAGGTATTACATGTACGAGTGAAAAATCAGTAAAAGGTAATATTATTGATTTAGTGAATCATCCTTTACGAATTAGTCACATTGGACGTCTTGATAAAGACTCTGACGGTTTAATTTTGTTAACGAATGATGGCGATATTGTTAATGAGATTTTACGTGCTGAAAACAAACATGAGAAAGAATATATCGTTTCAGTAGATAAGCCAATTACACCTGATTTCTTAGAGAAAATGGCAGCGGGTGTTAAAATTTTAGGAACAAAAACGCTTCCTTGTGAGATTACACAGTTATCAAAATATGAGTTCCAAATTATTTTAACACAAGGGCTAAATCGTCAAATTCGCCGTATGTGTGAAGCTTTAGGTTATCAAGTATACACGTTAAAACGTACGAGAATTATGAATATTGAATTGAATAATTTACCAGTTGGGCAGTGGAGAGATTTAACGAAGAAAGAGAAAAGACGTCTATTTGCAGACTTAAATTACGAACCACAAGATTGGTAAAATTGTGAAGTGAAACCAAAAAAATTTGGTTTCACTTTTTTAAATTAAATAAATAATTTTTTTAAACACTTGCAAAAATAAAATGAATAAGATATATTAAATAACAATAAATGGATGTTTTATAAAAAGCAAAGAAAAGGACACGAGTTATTTTACCCGGTTATACAGAGAAGGAAGGAAAGCTGAGAACTTCCTAACGCAGAAAAATAACTTACCACCTTAGAGCTGCACTAGGGAAATTAAGTATCTAGTGCCGTGTATGCGACGTTATCGCAAAAGAAGCCATTATGTTTTTTTGTGATGGGAATCTGGGTGGAACCACGGATATAAGCATATTCGTCCCTATATTTAGGGATGAATATGCTTTTTTGCATTCAATTTCATAATAAGCGAAGAAAAGGACACGAGTTATTTTACCCGGTTATACAGAGAAGGAAGGAAAGCTGAGAACTTCCTAACGCAGAAAAATAACTTACCACCTTAGAGCTGCACTGGGGAAATTAAGTATCTAGTGCCGTATAAACGACGTTACCGTAAAAGAAGCCATTGTTTGTTTACAATGGGAATCTGGGTGGAACCACGGGTAAAAGCACGCTCGTCCCTATTTTAGGGATGAGTGTGCTTTTTATTATGAAATGGAGAGATGAAAAATGAAAGAACAAATGATTGAAATTAAATTTCCAGATGGTAGCGTTAAAGAATTTGTAAATGGAGTTACTTTAGAAGAAATTGCTGGATCCATTAGCAGTAGTTTGAAAAAGAAAGCAGTTGCGGGGAAAGTAAATGATGGATTATATGATTTACGCCGAAATATTGAAGAAAATGCGGAAGTGGAAATCATTACTATAGATTCAAATGAAGGGGTAGAAATTGCAAGACACTCCGCGGCACATATTTTAGCGCAAGCTGTAAAAAGATTGTATGGTGATATAAATCTTGGAGTAGGACCTGTTATTGAAAATGGATTTTATTATGATATGGATCTTCCAAGTAGTGTAAACATAGAAGATTTACGAAAAATCGAAAAAGAAATGAAAAAGATCATAAATGAAAATATAAAGATAGAACGAGTTGAGGTTTCTCGAGAAGAAGCAGCTAAACTGTTTCAAGAAATGAACGACCGCTTGAAATTAGAACTTTTAGAAGCAATTCCTAGTGGGGAAAGTGTAACACTATATAAACAAGGTGAATTTGTAGATTTATGTAGAGGACCACATTTACCATCTACAGGTTATTTGAAAGCATTTCAATTAACTCACGTTTCCGGTGCATATTGGCGAGGTGATAGTAATAACCAAGTGCTTCAGCGCATATATGGTGTTGCATTCTCTTCTCAAAAAGAATTAGAAGAGTATTTACATTTCGTTGAAGAAGCAGCAAAAAGAAATCATCGTAAGTTAGGCAGTGAGCTTGAGTTATTTATGTTTTCTGAAGAGGCTCCGGGAATGCCGTTTTATTTACCGAAAGGACAAATGATTCGTAACGAATTGGAAGCATTTTTAAGAGAAATTCAAAAAGAGTATAAGTATCAAGAAGTACGCACTCCGTTCATGATGAACCAAGAAGTATGGGAGAGATCAGGGCACTGGGGACATTATAAAGATAATATGTATTTCTCTGAAGTAGATAATAAAAGTTTTGCATTAAAACCGATGAACTGCCCAGGGCACATGCTTATGTTTAAAAATAAATTGCATTCTTATCGTGAATTACCGATTCGTATGTGTGAATTTGGTCAAGTACATCGTCATGAATTTAGCGGTGCGTTAAACGGATTATTAAGAGTACGTACTTTCTGCCAAGATGATGCACATTTATTTGTAACTCCAAAACAAATTGAAGATGAAATTAAATCAGTAATGGCGCAAATTGATTACGTATATAAAACTTTTGGATTCGAATATGAAGTAGAGCTTTCTACTCGTCCAGAAGATTCAATGGGTGATGATAAATTATGGGAGCAAGCAGAAGCGGCATTAGAAAATGTATTACAATCGCTAAATTATAAATATAGACTAAATGAAGGTGACGGTGCATTTTACGGGCCGAAAATTGATTTTCATATTAAAGATGCTTTAAATAGAAGCCACCAGTGCGGAACAATCCAGCTTGATTTCCAAATGCCAGAGAAATTTGATTTAAATTATATAGATGAAAATAATGAAAAGAAAAGACCAGTTGTTATTCACAGGGCAGTTTTAGGGTCATTAGATCGCTTCTTAGCAATATTAATTGAGCACTTTGGAGGTGCGTTCCCAGCATGGGTGGCACCAGTTCAAGTGAAAGTAATTCCAGTTTCAAATGCAGTACATGAACAATATGCCAATGAGATTGCACATAAATTAGCACAAGCTGGAGTTCGTGTTGAACAAGATGCACGAGATGAAAAATTAGGATATAAAATAAGAGAAGCACAAATGCAAAAAGTACCGTATGTTCTTGTTATTGGTGATAAGGAAATGGAAAACGGAGCTGTAAATGTACGTAAATATGGGGAAGAGAAGTCAGAAGTTATTGCGCTAGATGTATTTGTGGCAACTATTGAAGAGGAAATAAAGAATAGAAAATATTGATTGTAAAGAAAACACACTATTAGCAATTAGTGTGTTTTCTTTTTTATCTTACAAAAATGTAAGGTAAATGTAAGCGAAATCGAGGGAACGAGTTGTAGAAAAATGAGAATATGAAGTAGGAAAAAGGTTCATGTTACAGGTGTAACTCTTCTTGAATGAATAATTAAAAAATTCTTAAGAATTCACATGACAAAATAATAAGAAATATGTGAGAAATTAATTTTATACAAAAGGGATGGAGTGAAAGAGATGTCAACAAATGTAGTTACTGTAGAAAGTGTAGAAAAAACGTATGGGAAAAGAAATGAGAATCAGTCAAAAGCATTAAGGGGTGTATCGTTAAGTATTAAAGAAGGAGAATTTGTCGGGATCATGGGACCTTCTGGGTCTGGAAAAACGACTTTACTTAATGTGATAAGTACACTTGACCAAGCGACAGGTGGTAGTGTGACGATAGCTGGTACAAATATTACTTCTATGAAGGGCAATGCATTATCTGATTTTCGCTCTCAAAAATTAGGTTTCATTTTTCAAGATTTTAATCTTCTAGAAAACTTATCAATTTATGAAAATATAGCTTTACCACTTTCTTTGCAAGGCGTACCGTCAAGTGAGATTACTGGAAAGGTAAATGACGTTGCGAAGAAATTAGGCATCACCGAAATTTTAACAAAATATCCGACGGCTGTTTCTGGAGGACAAAAGCAAAGAACAGCGGCGGCAAGAGCTTTAGTACATAATCCAGCAATTGTATTAGCAGATGAACCGACAGGTGCGCTTGATAGTAAAAACGCAAAAAGTTTATTAGAAGCGATGCAAGATTTACATGAAAATCACAATGTAAGTATTTTGATGGTTACACACGATGCATTTAGTGCAAGTTATTGTGAGCGTATTTTATTTATTCAAGATGGTCTTCTTTATAAAGAATTAAACCGTCAAGGTACTCGAGAGAATTTCTATCAAGACATTTTAGGTGTGCTCGCTCATATGGGCTCAGCTGCTGAGTCTAAGTAGGGGGTGAAACTATGTTATTTAAATTATCACGTCATAGTATGAAAAAGATGTTAAAAGATTATATGGTTTTACTTATTGGCCTCGTTATTAGTATTAGTATTTTCTACATGTTCCAAACGATGGCGATGAATAGTGAATTTACAAAAGATAATAGTCTAATTAGTAGTATAAGGCTCGTCTTCTGGGTAGGTGCAATACTATTATCCTTCATTACTGTATTTTATATTATATATGCCAACTCTTTCTTGCTCACATTAAGAAGAAAAGAACTCGGTATGTACATGATGCTTGGTGCAAAAAAGAAAAAAGTAGCACAGTTATTATTTATTGAAACATTCGGTATGGGTATTGTCAGTATTATTATCGGTATTTTAGTAGGGATGTTACTCGCAAGTGTAGCAGGGAACTTTTTAATGAATGGAATGGAAATTTCAGCAAAAGGTAGTTACGCATCTGTATACACACCAGCAATTTTAGTTACAGCTATTTTCTTCTTAATATTATTTTTCATTACTGGCATAATGAACAGTGTCCGATTGTTACGAAAAACTGAACTAGAGTTAATTCGTGAAGATGAAACACTAGATGAAGTGAAGAAAAGTAAAACTCGCATTATTATAATGACAGTACTTGGTGTATTACTAGTAAGTACAGGGTACTATTTTATGATCAATGTAAAAATTTATGCTGAATTAGGTTTTATTATAGCAACCATCGTTACAACACTTGGAACATATTTTATCTTTAGTTCATTACTCCCATTTTTTGTGATGAAAATTAAGGGGAATAAAAAACGAAATGAAACTGGTCTAAATAGTTTTACATATGCACAGCTACGCTTTCGAGTAAATAGTTTATCGAGAGTATTAGGTACTGTAGCAATGTTAATTGCATTAGGCGCAGGTGCGATGACGGCAGGTATGGCGTTCCAAAAAAATGTAGGTATTATGACAGACTTTTCTCGTGTATATGATGTTGTAATTCATGATCCGAATGATCAAGATAAAGCTGCCTTAAAAGAAATGGAAATTGTTGAAGAAAGCAAGTACAAATATAAAGTAGATGGAGAAGCGGTTTATTATTTACGTAACGACTTAACTGCGAAACCACCACTTGTTTCAGACCATTTTGATACAAAAACTTTAAAAGAGCCTATTCGTAAACGTGTGACTGAACCTTTAACTGAACCTGTATATTCAGCTTTAGAGGCTCCTGAATTAGCAAAATTCCCTCAAATGCCAAAGGATTGGGAAGACGCAGTTGTAAGAGAGATACAAATTACGCATAATCAATTTAGCGGAAAACCAGTAAGGATTGCAGACGAAGAGCATTATAAAGGGATTCAAGGAACAGAACATACTGTAACATTAGCAAAAGTAGATGATATGAAAAAATATAAACCGTTATTGATCGAAATAGACAAGAGACAAAAAGAACAAATTGAAAAAGCAACAGGTGAAAAGGTAGACTTATTTACGAAAATGACAATTTATCAGTTTATGAACAGCTTCATGAGCGGAACAATGTTTATGGGATTTTTCCTCGGAATTGCCTTTTTAGCAATGATGGCAAGTTCCCTTATGTTCAAAATATTAACAGGTGCTTCTCGCGACGTACGCCGTTATGAAATGTTACGAAAAATTGGTGTGAGACGCAGTATGTTAACGAAAAGTATATATAAAGAAATTTCATATTTATTTATCTTCCCAGCGATCATTGGCATTTCCCACGTATTAGTAGGGCTTAACTTATTCAGCTTTATATTAGTTGACCCGTTTGTAAAAGTATGGGTGCCAATAGGAATCTTCTTTGTCATTTATTTCATTTATTACTGGATAACTGTTCAACTTTATAAAGGTATGGTAATGCCGAAAGAAGAGGTAGCTAAATAGTTTATGAAAAGAGTCCTTGTGTTGAAAGCAAGGGCTCTTTTCTATGTGTTTTTATAAAAATGTGTATGCGAGATGTTTTCAAATCTTTCTGTAATGAATATAACTTGTTAGACGTAATTCGTTATAACGTTGGATTATCACATTCTCAAACTGTCTTATTAGAAAAGGATTTAAAAAATCCATTGCCTACTAAGCTTCATTCCATGCAGCAAAAACATATTTTGATAAGATAGAAGCAGATCAAAAACAATTTATTACTTTTGAGAAATCAGCTCATTATCCACAATTTGAAGAGAAAGAAAAATTCTATAAGTGGATGTGCGATACATTCATAAAATAAAGTATATCCGAACTTTAGAGAATTGAAATAGTTAGCGAGATGTATAAAGATTTTTAGATGCATAGTATTACATAGTATTAACTGAAGCGAAATTAAATAAAAAGACTCTTGATAAAAAATAAGAGTCTTAAGTACAACCAACTATGAATGACTTTTCTTTTTATAAAGAGATACAAAAATAAAAAAAGATAGCTGAAGACAAATTGTTTTCAGCTATCTTTTTTCGTTTAAAGTGGAGGTAAATCAATCTTACCTTCTTCAAATAATTCTTTTATCATATGCTTCGTATAACCAGCGGCTTGACCAAATGTGATTTTTGCTGGCATTGGTGCTTCGTTAGCATCTACAACTACATCAATAATACACGGTTTATTTTGTTTTACTGCATTTTCGAAAGCGGGAAGGAGTTCATCTAAATTCTCAACACGGTATCCAATACCTCCACACGCCTCTGCATATTTTGCAAAATCAGGGTTCGTTAAATCTGTTTCGAATTCGATATTACCCATGACTTCTTGCTCGAATTTAATCATCGCAATTTTATTATTGTTTAATACGACGACAACGATTGGTAATTTATATTTTACAGCTGTTACGAAGTCATTCATCGTCATTCCAAATCCGCCATCACCACAAACTGCAAATACTTGTTTATCTGGGAATGCAATTTTTCCAGCAAGAGCACCAGGTAAACCGCAACCAAGTGTTGCGAGCCAGCTAGAAATGACAAATTGCTGGTTTGTCATACGGAAGTGTCTTGCGGTCCATACTGTTACATTTCCGACATCAACTGATAGAATTGCGTCATCATGTGCTACTTGCTGCAGAGCATGCATAACGCGTTGTGGTTTAATTGGAATGGAAGAGTCTTCTTCTTGCTCGTGTAATTTTTCTTCCCACTTTTTCATCATTTCTTGGTGCTGTTCTAAGAAGGAATGGTCTGTGTGTTCTTCAACATTTTCAATTAACCATCGTAATGTTTTATCAGCATCACCAGCTAAACCAATATCTGTCGCATAACGTTTCCCGATTTGGGCAGGATCTGTATCGATATGAATTGTTTTTGCTTTTTCAGGTAAGAAGCCGGTGAACGGATAAGAAGTACCGACCATAATTAAAGTATCTGCATGCTTCATTGCTTCATAAGAAGGTTTCGTTCCAATTAATCCCAATCCACCAATACAAAGAGGGTGTTCATCAGGAATAATTCCTTTAGCTGGTAATGTAAGTACGATTGGAGCACCAATTTGTTCTGCCAATGCAAGTAAAGATTCTCTCGCATGTTTTGTTCCTTTTCCAGCTAAAATCACAGGCTTTTTCGCTTCATTTATTGCGAGTTTCGCTGCATCTAAATCTTCTTTTTGTGGAAACAACTCAGGCAAAGTAAAAGAAGTATTTGTAACACGGGCACCATTTTTCACTTCAAATTTCGGAACATCATCTGGAATAGTAAGAACGGATACACCTTTTTTCGTATAAGCCATTCGAATTGCTTGATTCACTACGGCAGGTAGTTGCTCTGCTGACATAATACGCTGGTTATAAACCGCAACATCATCAAACATTCTTTCTAAATTTACTTCTTGGAAAAAGTCCGTTCCAAGTAAATCGGTTTCTACTTGACCTGAAATTGCTAGAACAGGGGCTTTATCGAGTTTCGCATCATATAAACCATTTAATAAATGAATAGCACCAGGTCCTGCAATTGCCATACAAACGCCAAGTTTTCCTGTTAATTTCGCATAGGCAGCCGCTGCTAATGCACCAGCTTCTTCATGGCGAACTTGAATAAATTTAATTTTATCTTGTTTTTTTCTTAAAGCTTCAATGATAGAATTAATGGAATCTCCAGGCATACCGTATATGTGCTCTACTCCCCAATCAATTAATAAATCAACTAATGCTTCACCTGCTGTTTTCCCAAACATAATTGTTCCTCCTTATAATAGGTAGATAACATTATGTTTTGAATAAAAAGGAAAAATATACAAGTAAGAAATTTATCTAGTTATTTGTAATCCAAGAATCAGTGTGGGAGGAACAAAAGTTTCACTTTAGCAACTTTAATGATGACCAGCGAATAAAGTGAACACTGTTATTAGTAAAAAACCACTAGTTGCCCACATTAGAAATGTAAGGAAAGAGAGCTGTTTCTTAGCTTTCCAAAGCATTTCATGAATTGTGACATATCCAAGTGAACCGATAGCACTTCCCATAATGAGGCCTTGCAGGTGAAGAGCTTTTCCTTCCATCAAAATGCCAAAAACTGTGCCAGTACCGAGAATAAGAGAAAGTAATAAAGTCGTTAATAAAAAGGAAATATATTTATGTTTTGTAAAAAGAAATGGAATAATTAAAGCTAATCCTTCTGGAATATGGTGAACGACGATTGCTATTAAAAAGGGAATGGCAGAGTCATTATGATTTATAAAAGCTGTACCTAACGCAAATCCACTCGGTATATTATGAATAAATATAGCGAAAGAGAGAAAAAGGAAGGTTTGCCATGCTTGTTGATCTTTTTTATGTATCATTGGATGGTGACAATAGTTATCTAATAAGCTCATAACTAAAATACCGATAGCTATACCAAGTATAGGCCCAACCATTTCGTAGCTTGAAAATGTTTCAGGAATAATTTCAAGGGATAAAAGCCCAAGTAAAATACCACCACATAATGCGTATAAACGATGCATCTTTTCTTCAATAAGTTGGCGTGTTGCTACTCCAACAGCACCTCCTAATAGTAATCCACCGAACGAAAAAAATGTTACAATCATTGGAATCCATAAACGTTCCATAGTATCACACTCCGATTCTATTCCCTTATTTTTAGCTTACGAAAAGGAAAGTTAGATTAGTCCAAGTAATTGTGTTTGATTATAGAGAAAAAAGTAGTGATTCGTTATAATTTATATATTAATTTTAAGTGAGAAAATGAAAAGGGGAATTGGTTATGCAACAAATTAAAAAAATAGGAAACTCATTTTGGTATATGACACCTGTTTCTGAAACAGATAGACCTATCTTAGGAATGGTCGTTGGACAAGAAAAAACGTTAATGATTGATGCAGGAAATTCAGAAGAACATGCACAATTATTTTTAGAAATGTTAAAAGAACAAAATGTATCGAATCCTGATTTTGTAGCATTAACGCATTGGCATTGGGATCATATTTTTGGATTATCTGTATTACAGAATGCATTAACTATTTCGCAGGCTGAAACGAAAAAAGAAATGCAGGCAATAGTATCTTATGAATGGACAGATGAAGCGTTGGACGCACGCGTAAAAGAGGGTACTGAAATTGCATTTTGTGCGGATTGTATTAAGAAAGAGTTTGAAGAAAAAGCGAGAAATATTAACATTATTCCTCCAACCTTAACGTTCCAGGATCAAATGGAATTAGACCTTGGTGAAGTGACATGCGTGTTAAAACATGTGGGCGGAGATCATGCGCATGATTCAGTTGTTATGTATATAAAAGAAGAAAAGATATTGTTTGTAGGAGATTGTATATATGCAGATATTTTTTCTTCAAAGTGGAACTATACGACGAAAAGAACGTTTAAATTGATAGATGAATTAGAGAAATTTGATGCTGAGACATATATTCTTTCTCATGGGGCAGCTATAAATCGAGACGAGTTTTTACAAGAAATTCATTTGCTAAAAACAGTAGGAACATATACAGAAGCTCATAAAGGCGATGAAGAGAAGATAAAGGCAGCGTATAAACAAGAGCTAGATAGAGAATTAAATGCAGATGAGTTAGAAACAATAACGTATTTTGTCAATGGTTATGAAATGAATAATCTGTAAGACACTACATTAATCAAATATAATTAAATTGCACAAAAAGAGTATTGAAATTTAATTCAATACTCTTTTAAATATTAAGTTCCAAGCAATTTCTAAATTTTTTGGCTGGTTCATCATCTGGATTTACACCACTTTCAAAACTGGTAGTGAAAGGTAACCACTGCCAATCTTCGCATCCTACAAAAGCTACCCTTGACCAATTCTCAATGAATTCAATGAAATTATTCGCAATCTTATACCCATGTCCTTCTCCATCGTCGTGGCTTAGGTAAATTATCGGAGCATCTATATCATCTTTCATATCAAATGCTAAATAATCTCCATTTCCCACTTCACAAAATGCTAATTTGTTGTGCCAAACTACATCATATTCATCATCTAGATTTGAAAAAAACTCGTCAACCAAGTCTTTACGTTCTTTTTCGAATTCAGAAAGACTTTCTAAACTCCAGTGGGGTGTTCCGCAAAAAATATCAGTAAATTCATTTGGTAGCTCTACATCATCAGGTAAAAACCAGCGTAAGCTAAAATTTCCTGAGAACTCTAAAAGTACTTTTTTGAAGCTATTTGGTAGTTTAATACCCAGTTTTTCTTCTACTTGGATTATTTGTTCAAGGGAAGATGGTTCATCTATACAAACTTCTTGAACTTCACCACCTATGTATTTAATTCTAGAAGTTATAATTTCTATTCGTTCTTTTAGTAACTCATAATCCATCTTATCACCTCATGTTATATTAATTAAAGTATATCATTCTTAATAAATTTTTTCGTGTTATTGAGGTTTTAAGTAGCAGCTTTCTTTGCTAATTCAGTAATATATTCAAAGAAAACATCATGTTTTACATCATAAACGACATTTACAGGTCGTCCATCAGTAGTTTCTTCTGTACGTCCTTGGCTTGGTCCGTATGTATGAACGATACTATTAATCGTTTCAGTTTTTGCAAGGCTAGTGTTTCCGACAAAAGCGGTAGTTAGTACATCCCATAAATAGTAAGTAGAGTTCGTTGAGAAGTGAACGAGAGGAGGGACCATTGCATAGCATTGACCAAGGAAATCCATACCAATATACTTTCGCTCTTTTGCCCACTGTTCACGTATGTTTATAGTTAACGGAACTTGGTTTGTACTTTCTAGTGTCACTAAGTCGATTTTAATTTTTGCATCCCATACACGAGCTACTGCTTCAGGATCCCAAAACGAATTCCACTCAGCTGTTCCATCATGCTCTGGTTCATGTACATTGCCAGCTTTAAGAAATGTACCACCCATCCAAACGAGGCGTTCAATTTTATCTTCGATTATGGGAGCTTCATATAATGCACGAGCAAGGTCAGTTAGGGGCCCAGTAAATAATAAAGTTGTTTTTCCTTCCGTTTGTAGAAGCGTTTCTATTAAATGATGATGCGCGGGTTTTGCCACCACGGGTGTTACAACTTTTCCAGACTCATTTAAAATTGGTAGAGCATCTACATAAAATGCATGCATCCGCCAGTCTTTCGGAAACGGGTTTTGCCCGCGAGAGTTTGAAGCGGCTACGGCAATATTACCTTTGCCGAAGCGATCGATAATTTTACGACTGGCAGACATTGCGGGTTCTAAATAGCAGTCTGCTGGGATAACAGATACCCCCGTAAGTTCAATGTTTTCCATTTGAAGTAATAAAAATAATGAAATTAAATCATCTACGCCGCCATCATGATTGAAGTACACTTTTTTCTTCATTGTAATCTCCATCCTATATGATTTAGTTAGAAATTAAATATGAATTGAGGAAAAGTCATCAATAATTTCCACCACTTCAATTTCTCCATTAATCAGTAGCTCAGGAAGATCATTTCTAATATTTCCTTTCCAATACTCTCTAGCTTGTTCGATTTTTTGAGAAAAAGGAATTCCATCTTCTTTCGGTAAAAGATTCCCGTCACCTTCAAAAGAATTTCCAATCACTCGTAGTTTAACAATCTGTAAAACTTCTCGATTGTAAGAATCAAATAATGTTTTCCATTTTAAAGCATCTTCATAGCTTTTTGAAGCGTATAAACAAGATAACCTGGAAGGGTATTCAGGGAATTCTTGTAGTCTAACCATTTCTACAATTGTTTCTCTAACTGCTCTAATTGTTTGATCCATATAACTCATAACTACTTTAGTATTTTCATTATTTATATGTAATTCGTTATTTTTATAGTGTTTATTTAAAATTTGTATGCCATCTTCACCACTAGCATTTAATTGTTCTCTTTCAAAAAAGAAGTGATATAGAGTATTGTGTTGATTTTTGTTAAAAAGAATGATTTGTCCGATATGCATTTTTTTCCTTGTTACGATGTGATATGCGTAAAATTCTGCTTCATTCATGGTTATCCTCCTAGTAATAGTGTAATGCAATGTTAAATTTAGTAATTCAACATTGCGATATATATAACCTCTATAAGTAAAAGTGAGAATTTGAGTAGAAAGGAAAAAATGAAAACGTTTTAAATTTGTTCACAAAATGTTCACTTACGAAGAGGTTTCCAATGTCGATATAATGACAAAGACTCAAAGAGAAAGGATGATGAAATTTGCCAACAACAAGAAAGGAAAAACTCCAATTTGGCATGATGATGTGCCTTGGGATGGTTATCGTAATGACGTTTTACAATTTACTAATGAATGAAACAGGAGGACCAATTTATATTAAAGAGATTGCATTAGAACTATTAATTGGCTTTATTATTGCACTATTAATTGAAATATGTATCGTTGGACCTTGTGCGAAAAAAATTGTATTCATATTGCCATTTGATAAATCTAAAAAAATAAATATTATCGTTGCAATGGCGACAACTATGGTAATTGGAATGGTGTTCTTTATGTCATTTTTCGGTATGGCTATGATGTATTTACATGGTGGACTACAAGGAGATTCATTTGTTTCCATTTATTTTTCGATTTTTATTAAAAATTTCATAATGGCATATCCATTACAATTAATTATTATGGGACCGCTTGTACGTTTCTTATTTACAAAGTTTGTTATGAAAAAGAAATATTTTAATGTAGCGTAATTTAAATTTATAAAACTTTATATATAAATAATAAACATAAACACACCCCGCATTTTTGAGGTGTGTTTTTTTGTTCATTCCAAGTTGTTTTCATAGTGATGTGACATTTGTCCTTTTGCCATTATAGGATGATGGTTTTTAATTAAGTCAGAAATAAAGGATGAGGAGATGATTTTTTGAAAGGTATTATATTTGCTGTTTTTGCGGGGATATTTATAACACTTCAAGGAACCTTTAATGCGAAACTTAGTTCACATATCGGTATATGGTCGACGAGTATTATAACCCATTTAATTGGATTCATTATTGTAACAACTGTATTTTTGTTAAAGAAAGAAGAGAAAATAACGAATTTAAAGAGTGTGAAAAAAATATATTTAGCAGCGGGTGCATTTGGTGGATTCATTATTTGTGCAGAAACTATGGCGATATATGCACTAGGAGTTACATTGACAGCTGGCACACTTATGGTTGCTCAATTGTTAACGGCAACAGTTATTGAAATGAAAGGACTATTTCATATAAAAAAGATACAGATGGAGAGATATCATATTGTGGGAACAATAATAATGATTATAGGTATTGTTGTATTTAATATGTAAATGAAAGGAGAAATGAATATGGAGGATAGATCAGGTTTAATTACGCATTATTTGAAAACCAATAAAACGCTCGAGATTTTTTCAGAAATAGATACAGCTTATTTTCAATTAAATCACTTTGAAAAAGGCGAGCTTATTTGCAATATAGATGACGAAATGGATCGTTTATATTTTGTTGTTAAAGGTAAAGTAAAAGTTTACACGATTACACCTGAAGGGAAGAAACTAATCCTTCGCTTTATCAATCCATTGGCCATTGTTGGTGATATTGAATTAATTCAAAATAGCAAAGCACATAATATCGTTGAGGCTTGTTCAGATGTTGTAGCAATCTCTATTTCTAATACGGTTATTAGAAACAAGTTATTACATGATCCTATATTTATGAAGTTCTTGCTTGAAAACATTGCGAACACGTTAAAAATATCGACTCGTTTTACTGCTCTTAATTTACTTTATCCTGTAGAAGTACGTGTAGCTAGTTATTTGCTTTCAATTTCAACAGATAGTAACGGGAATATGTATAAAGGGGATTTGGATGCAACTTCAGTAACGAGTATTGCAGATTTTATAGGGGTAAGTTATAGGCACGTAATTCGGGTATTACAAAGATTTTATAATGAAAAACTAATTAAAAAGAGTAATGGAGTTATTGTAATTAAAGATTTTTCTAGAATGAAGGAAGTCGCTAAAGATAATATATATGAGCAATGAAAGGGAGAGGAAGATTTTGATTGGATTTAGTTTAGCTATATTAGCAGGAATATTAATTAGCGTACAATCTGTTTTTAATGCAAAAGTAAATGAAAATGTAGGACAGTGGTTAATAACTACATGTGTCCTTGGGATAGGTCTCATTAGCTCTATTCTATTTTATATCATTACAGAAAACAGTATTAGCATTAAAGTGTATACTGCAAATTATTTGTTTTATGTAAGTGGACTGTTTGGTATCGGGTTAATTATTTGTATAATGGGTGCAATAAAGAGTCTAGGTCCAGCATATACGGTGCTAATTAGTCTTATTACTCAATTGGTTGTTGCGTTATGCATTGATACATTTGGATTATTTGGAATGGAGAGCATTCCATTACAAATAAATAAATTAGTTGGTATAGGTTTATTAATTGTGGGAGTAGGAATTTTTAAAAATCTATTTTTGAATAAGAAAGCTATTCATATAAATGAGGATAGTGTCTAAAGGATATAAAGGGGAAAAGTGTGAATGGTCAGAACTTATACATTTAGATAGTAATAAGTGAGCGATGAGGAGAGAGGATAAATGAATCAGTTAATGTTGCAAGATGGTGTACATGATTTGGAAATCGGTGAGATTCAACATTTTAGCTCCTACGTAAAGTGCATGCAAGATTTTATCCCGCTATTTGTCGGGCAGTAAGACCCCTACCTCAAAATTCAGCGAAAGCAAAGAAGTTAGGTGGGGTTCGGGCTGCCGTAAAAGCTCGATTGGTGAGGGCTAATAATCAGTGGGGGATGAGCAAAGCCCCCACTGATTAAATTTTCACTTCACAATTATGTTTCTGCCTTTGATTTTATTGAAATTAACATTTATAACCTAAGTATAAATGTATTGAGCTCTTCTTTACTTATTATTTTTTGAACCGTAAATGAACAAACTTCAACATTTTTATTAAGTTTACAATTCTCATCATTATACGCGTACTACCGTCCCAATCTTTATTTGTAGGTATATCTTTAAAGAAAGGGGAGCAGCTTAATACTTTTATTGTAGAGGACCATTTTTCTATTAATTTTGGATTGTTTACGTAAAAATACATCATAGCACCATTATTACCGGATTTCTTTACAGTAGCATTCGAAAGATTCAGTGCGAACTTTGATTCAGCGTCAAAATATAATTCTCCTCCAGGGAAACGTTTTGACATAGCGACTACGATCTTTTTTAAATCTTCTTCTTTAAAGTAATAAAACACACCTGCTGATATAAAAAGAATACCGTCGTTTGAATTATATTTTATATCGTCAAACCAAGAAGTATCAAATAGTGATTTAGCAATGCTAATATTTCTAGGCGTATCTTCAATTAAAGTTTTGCGAAAAGAGATTGCATCGGGCAAATCAAGGTTGTACCAATGTATTGTACCGTTATCGATTCTTGAAAAAGTAGTGTCTAGTCCGGAACCGATGTTTACAATAGTAGCATTCGGGTGTTTTATTATAAATTGTTTTATCGTATCGTCAATTTTTCGTGCACGGGTAATGTATGTGATACATCCGTATTCGCCAAATATATTTGCTATTGTTGAGAAGTCAAAATTACATTCTTTAATAATTCGAATAGCCTCTATATCATCTAAAATATCCTTATTTTTCTCACTGCCATATGCTCTTCCCCATAAGGGAATAAGCATCGTACCTTGCACGGATTGTAAATCTAATTCTTTAGCCATGAAACATCCTCCGTTTAGTAATAAACAATATATTTAGTCGTTATTTAACATTTTTGAGAGCATTGTATTTGTTTTATATAGTCCATAAGTTAAATCCCGCCTATCTTCTTCAGATAACTTTTCGAGGTTTACTGTGAAATTATTATATATTTGTTTCCATCTCTCATAATGTACTTTTTCAGCTTTTTCTGTCAGAGAGATTAATATAGCTCTTTTGTCTACCATATCTTTCTTTTTTATGATGTATCCGTTTTGTTCTAAGTTACGTACTGTTACACTTAATTGTTGTTTAGGGATGTTTAAATAACTAGCAATCATTTTTAAATTTACAGGCACCTTTTGCTGGGCGATATACTCTACTACATGTTGTTCTAAATGTGTAAATTCTGAGGATTTCTCCGATAGTAATTTAAAAGTACCTGACATATTTAATAATAAATTCATGTATTCGTTTAATAATTCGTTTTGGTTCATTGTTTTTGATTCCTTTATGAGTTTAGTTATTATTTTATTACTAAATTCAATATAAATCAATTAAAATTACTCTTTATAGTAAATGAATGTTTACTAATAACTGTTTTTTGAATTTATGTGGACTGAATTATGAGGATGCGAGAAGTGGTTTTAGGGAACGAGAATATAACCGAATATAAAATATTACTAAACGTATATAACTAATGAATACAATGTCTTTTTCAGTTATTAAGTTGTAAATCATTTTATGATAAAATCTTTTACATAATTTAATAAAGGGGTAGTATTTAATGGGTTATTTCTCAAATGGTTTATTAGTTTTGTTTGTGCTTATCGTATGTAGTTGTATAATTTTTGGTTGATAATATAATGAGAGTCTTATATAAAAGAAGTTATCTTAAGTGAGATAACTTCTTTTTATTTTATATTGAGAAGGAATTCTATCTTTCTTATTGAAGTTTGTTCTAGTTATTTTTACATCGATCAGATTTGTGTAAAGGGAATTTTATGAAATATAAACAAGCTAGAGAATAGGGAGTGTTTACATGGAAAATAGTATACGCTACACAAGTGAACACCCTACAGATTTTAATGGATTATTATCCTTATACGAATCTTTAGGATGGAATTCTCTTAAATTAACGGTTAACGAGTTAGAACGAATGTGTAAGCAAAGTTGGTATGCAATTTATGTTTTTGATGATAAGAGGTTAGTAGGGATGGGGCGTGTCATATCAGATGGAGTCATAACAGGCATTATTTGTGGAGTTGGTGTATTGCCAAAATATCAGTCTAGTGGCATCGGAAAAGAAATAGTGAAACGATTAATCCAGCACTGTGAACAAAACAAGGTTATTCCACAACTTATGTGTGTAGAAAAATTGCAATCTTACTATGAATCTATAGGGTTTGAAGCATTCTCTATTGGGATGACAAAACATATTATAAGATAGAGGTGCTTTATCCTGCTATTTGTCGGGTAGTAAAACCCCACGGATTAAAGTTTCACTTTATATTTTCAGTTTACTTGTACATATTTTCAAACTTCAACATAAAGGAGAATGGCTGTATGGAGATTGCTAAAGGAGTAGAAATGTTACAACTTGAATTTCAAGAATTTGTTATTCATCCAATTCTTTTATGGAATGATGAAATGGCAGTATTAATAGATACGGGTTTCCCAGGACAAATTGAAGATATACAAGTAAAGATGGAAAAGGTTGGGGTATCATTTGATAAGTTAAAAGTCGTGATTTTGACGCATCAGGATATTGATCATATAGGTAGTCTGCCAGAATTGTTGCAGCGCTGTCGAAGTAATATTAAAGTTTATGCGCACGAACTAGATAAGCCATATATCGAGGGGGATTTACCTTTATTGAAGGACGGAAATGTAGAGAACCGCCCAAAAGGAAAAGTGAGTGATACTGTGATTGACGGGCAAGAACTTCCGTATTGTGGTGGAATACTAATTCTTCATACTCCAGGGCATACTCCGGGTCATATTAGTTTATATTTGAAACAAAGCAAAATTCTTATTGCAGGAGACTCTATGTATAGTGTGAATGGGATGTTAGGAGGAATTCACGCCCCAACAACTATAAATATTAAGGAAGCAAAGCAGTCTTTGAAGAAGTATTTAAATTTACATATTGAATCTGTAGTTTGTTACCATGGGGGATTAAGTAAGGAGAATATAAATGTTCAACTTCAAAATTTGTAAAGTTAAAATGGAGTTTTTTGTTAAGTGACGTTGAAGTATAATCTGATTATTAGTATATAAATAAATTATAAAAGAGCATGTTTGAAAAAATTAAATATGCTCTTTTATTAAAGTAAATCAGTTTAATATGAATGACCTAACCCATTCCAATAAAAAGAAACGATTTCTTGTGCTAATTCATCTATATTTGCCAGAATAGGATTGTGATTTTCATCTTTAAAATTCCCAATTGATAATAAAGATACGAAAGCATGAGCCGCAAATTTAGCGTTTCCTTTCGGAATTTCTCCGATGTGCATCGCATTATCGAGTGCTTTTTCTAGTACTTCATACATATTATCTTCAGCATTTTTTAATTGTTTCAATTGTTCTTCAGATAACGACAGTTTTGCATCTTTCATAAAATTTTTCATATCAATATCCATCGTTGCGTGTAAGTAAACTTTAGCGAAGTCTAATAATCTTTCTTCTAAAGTTTTGTTTGTAGAGAGTATTTGAGACATATTCTCACGTATACGTACCATCATTTCGATCATAGTAGCGGTAAATAAATCGGCTTTTGTTGAATAGTAATAGTAGACAGTTGCTTTCGTAACACCACAAACTTTTGCAACCTCATCCATAGAAACGACTTGATAATTTTGTGTAAGAAATAAGCGGGTTGCTACTTCTAAAATGGTTTCTTTTGTAGATTTTGTATTTTTATTTTGACGCGGCCTTCCGAGAGGACGTTGTTTTTGTTCCAAATACATTCGCTCCTGACATTTATGATTGAGATAATTATAACATAATTTTCAATCATTCTTGATTAATTAACCGACCAGTATATATAATTAATAATGGAGGAAAAAAGGAAGGTGGGTTTTTATGAAAAAGCACCCGTTACATATGTTAGGGAGGCTTGTAGCAGGGAAAAATATGCAATGGATCACTTTATCGGTGTGGGTTCTTATTACATTATTACTTTCATTTACGTTACCACAAGTAAACAGTACGAAAGAACCGAATCCAAAAAATTTACCTGAAACAGCTATGTCACAGCAAGCGGAAGCGCTTATGAAAAAAGAGTTTCCGAATAATGCAGGGAATCCGTTGTTAGTAGTATGGTATAGAGATGGTGGATTACAGTCACAGGATTATAAACTCATACAAGACGTTTATAAAGAGTTAAAAGCTAGTCCTTTAAAAGAACAATCAACGTTACCGCCATTTGATACAATTCCAGAGCAAGTATTATCAAAAAGTGCATCAAAAGATGGTACATCATTTGTTACACCAGTATTCTTTAATAAATCTGCTGGTACGGATATATTAAAAGGAAATCTGGAAGAGTTTAGAAAAATAGTGAATAGTAAGGTGGATGAAGATCCATTTAAACAAAAAATAAGTGAATCTGGTTTACATGTTCGATTATCTGGGCCTGTAGGTATTCAAACGGATGCAGTTAGTTTATTTAGTCAAGCAGATGTGAAATTGTTAGTGGCTACTGTATTATTAGTCTTGGTCCTATTAATTTTGCTTTACCGTTCGCCAATTTTAGCAATTTTACCTATACTTGTTGTTGGCTTTGCATACGGTATCATTAGTCCTACACTCGGTTTTTTAGCTGATCACGGATGGATTAAAGTAGATGCCCAAGCGATATCAATTATGACAGTATTATTGTTTGGTGCTGGAACGGACTATTGTCTATTTTTAATTTCGAGATATAGAGAGTACTTGTTAGAAGAAGAAAGTAAATATAAAGCATTACAACTTGCGATTAAAGCTTCTGGCGGTGCAATAATAATGAGTGCGTTAACTGTTGTACTTGGATTAGGGACATTATTACTTGCTCATTATGGTGCCTTTCATCGATTTGCAGTACCATTTAGTGTTGCTGTATTTATAATGGGAATCGCGGCTTTAACGATTTTACCAGCACTATTATTAATTTTCGGTAGGATTGCATTTTTCCCGTTTATACCGAGAACAACTTCAATGAATGAGGAGTTTGCAAGAAAGAAAAAGAGGGCTGTAAAAGTTGAAAAATCAAAAGGCTCCTTTAGTAAAAAACTTGGAGATGTAGTAGTACGAAGACCGTGGACAATAATTATGCTAACTGTGTTTGTATTAGGTGGATTGGCTTCGTTCGTACCACGTATTCAATACACATATGACTTATTAGAATCGTTTCCAAAGGATATGCCTTCTCGTGAAGGGTTTACGTTAATTAGTGATCATTTCTCAGCTGGTGAACTAGCACCAGTAAAAGTGGTTGTTGATACGAAAGGAAAAGAGCTTCCTATTAAACAAGAACTAGAGAAATTTTCTTTCATAAATACAGTGAAAGAGCCAAAAGAGGGAAAAGAAAATAAGCAAATACAAATGTATGAAGTTTCTTTAGCGGAAAATCCATACTCAATTGAAGCGTTAGATCAAATTCCTAAATTGAAAAGTAATGTAGAAAAAGTATTAAAAGATGCTGGGATTAGTAATGCTGAAGAGCAATTGTGGATTGGTGGAGAAACAGCTTCATTATATGATACAAAGCAAATTACTGAACGTGATGAATCAGTAATTATTCCAGTAATGATTAGCATTATCGCTTTACTATTACTTGTCTACTTACGATCGGTTGTTGCGATGATTTATTTAATTGTAACTGTCGTTTTATCATTCTTCTCAGCGTTAGGAGCAGGATGGATATTGCTTCATTACGGTATGGGAGCGCCGGCCATTCAAGGTGCGATACCGTTGTACGCATTCGTATTTTTAGTTGCTTTAGGTGAAGATTATAATATCTTTATGGTTTCAGAAATATGGAAAAACAGAAAGACACAAAATCACTTGGATGCAGTAAAAAATGGTGTAATACAAACAGGTAGTGTTATTACATCGGCAGGTTTAATTTTAGCAGGAACTTTTGCAGTGTTAGGTACACTTCCAATTCAAGTATTAGTTCAATTTGGTATTGTAACTGCAATTGGCGTATTACTAGATACGTTTATCGTAAGACCGTTACTTGTACCCGCAATTACAGTTGTGTTAGGCCGATTTGCTTTTTGGCCAGGTAAACTTTCAAGAAAGAGTGAAGAAATACAAAAGGTGGATGCATAGTTAAAAAAGCCAAGGGTATTTTCCTTGGCTTTTTTCAATGTAGTTAATTAATTTTTTGAAGTCAAATCATCAGCTGCAGCGTGATCAGCATCTTCAATTGTTGTTTCGGGCATTCCGTATAAGCCGTTCATTGCTTGTTCTTCAATAGTAAGGTTTGCAGTATTATTATTTTGAATAGATGTAGTATTTTCAGTAACATTTTCTTTTTTATTCATATTTTTGTTATTCATGTATGTATCCTCCAAATTTCATTTGATTTATCTATAGTATGTGGATGGATTTCAAGAAATATGTGAATTGATTCTTACATATGTTATATAATTAAATAAATAATTAGGGTGAAATGTAAACTGTTAGGAGTGAACAATTATGGTGAAGCAAGGGAAATAGCCTTCTAAAATAAAAAGAAAATTTTAGGAGGCTATTAGAATGAAGTTTCATGTAATTGATAGAGAAGATTGGAATAGAGAGCAGTATTTTGAGCATTATTTAAAGTTGAAATGTACATTTAGTATGACTGTTAATGTTGATATCACGATGTTATTAGAGAAAGTATATCAAAAGGGAATAAAATTTTATCCCGTTTTTATATATTTAATTTCTAGAGTAGTAAATAATCATAAAAAATTTCGAACATGTTTTAACGATGAAGGAGTTTTAGGCTATTGGGAGGAAATGATACCGAGTTATACAATCTTTCATAAAGATGATAAGTCTTTTTCAAGTATATGGACGGATTATTCAAGTGATTTCCGCACTTTCTATAAAAATTATGAAGACGATATGAGATGCTATGCTAGTGTTCATGGTCTTTTCACGAAAGAAAATATTCCTCCTAATGTATTTCCGATTTCTAGCATACCTTGGACTAGTTTTACTGGATTTAATCTTAATATTAATAATGATGAAAATTTTCTATTGCCAATTATAACTTGTGGGAAATATTTTAACGAAGGAAATAAGGTTATGCTACCAGTTTCATTGCAAGTACATCATTCGGTTTGTGATGGATATGATGCGAGTCAATTTATAGAAGATTTACAGCAGTTAAGTAACACTTGCAACGATTGGCTTAAGTAATATCTAATTTTTAATTATATAAAGTGAAACTTTAATCAGTGGGGTGTCAGCCCCCGCTGATTATTAGCCCGACCCCCACCTAACTTCTTTGCTTTCGCTGAATTTTGAGATGGGGGTCTTACTGCCCGGCAAATAGCGGAATAAAATTGAAAATGAATAAAAGAAGAGACCATGTTGATATTACATGGTCTCTTCTTTTATTCATTAATACTAAGTAATTGTGGAAAATATAGGATGATTTGTAGTTTAATAGTAAAGAGAGTGATTAGTATTAATTTTCTTTGTTTTTAAAATTTTAAGTATGTAAATGTTTAACAGGGGGGAATAAAGTGAAATTCGTAAGCATTGAAAAAGATGAAATCTTAATTGAGGATATGGCAAAATTGTATTGTAAAGTATTTGAGAAAATAAATTTCAATGAAATGATCGAGCGAATGAATAGGCATATAGAATATACAGGTTTTAAAGGTATAGTAGCAATAAATGATGAAAATGAAGTAGTTGGCTTTACTTATGGTTATCGCTCAATCGAGGGACAGTACTATAATCAATTAATGAGAGAAGCGTTACATCTAGAGCAAGTAGACGAATGGTTGCAAGATTGTTTTGAATTTGTAGAGTTAGCAGTTCACCCACAATATCAAAATAAAGGTCTTGGAACGAAATTACATAATGAATTACTAGAAGGGCTTTCAAATAGAACGAGTGTTTTAACAACACAAATAAACAATGAAAAAGCACGTTCGTTATATGAAAGATTAGATTGGGTAAATGTTTTAGAGCCATTTCATCCAAGTAAAAATGATGTTCCATATGTAATAATGGGAAAAGTATTAAAAATAAAAGTGAATTGATAATTATGGCATTCACAAAATGGTTGGTTTGTAATAATGAAGGGGAAAACGAAAATGACGAGAATATCTATAGAAAAAGCTACAATTTTAGATGCTGAGAAATTAACAGAAATAATGAAAAGAACATTTGATGCAGAAGCAAAACAATGGCTATACGGCCAAGATGATGTCATTGATTATAACATTCAACCGCCAGGGTACTCTTCAGTTGAAATGATGGAATATTCCATTGAAGAATTGGATTCTTTCAAAGTTGTAATGGATAAAGAAATAATTGGAGGGATAATAGTTACGATTTCTGGTAAGTCGTACGGTCGAATTGATCGTATTTTTGTAGATCCTGTTTATCAAGGAAAAGGAATTGGATCACATGTTATGAAATTAATAGAAAAGGAATATCCAAACATAAAGATTTGGGATCTCGAAACATCTAGTAGACAAATTAATAATCATCACTTTTATAAAAAGATGGGCTACCAAATGATTTTTGAATCGGAAGATGAGTATTGTTACGTGAAAAGAATAAAAACAAGCTCAAACAAAGAGAGTGTAGTTACAAATAAAGATATGAAAAATAGTCAATACGAAAACTGTAATTTAGCGAATACAGGGTATTATCAAGTGAATTTAAAAAACAGTTCATTTGTTGGTAGCAATATAATAAATATGAATATGAGTAATTGTAATGTAAGTCAATCAAAGTTTAGAAATATAAATTTTAGATGGTCATCATATGCAGATTTAAATCTTTCTGGCAGTAAATTTAATTTGGTGACTTTAGGTGGAGTGCAATTTAAAAATACAAGTCTCGGAGATGAGAAGGAACCTATTGTATTCGATAAATGTGATTTGGAAGGCAGCACTATAAGTAATAGTAATCTGAAAAATATTGAAATAGAAAATTGTAATATAGTCGGCATGAAACTAAATGGTATTCCAATTGAAAATTTGCTTAATTTATATAACGAGGCGAAAAGTTAACCAAATCCATATAGTTGTTAATCTTTTTGGAAATTAAGTATTATATCGAAATAATTATGTAAAAATGACATAAAGAAATACGAGTGAGAAGGTCATTCATACACGTTTCTAGAATTACACACAAACAAATATATTGTTATTTATATGGAGGAGAGAAAGATGGGGATCAACGTTAGAGCAGTAGAAATACAAGATGCTAGAGCAATTCATCGTATATGTATACAGGATGACGTTTTACCGTATATGGTTTTCTTACCTAGCATGCGTGTAGAAGCTATGGAAAATAGAATTCGAAATTTAGCACCAAATCAATTTGAATTTGTTGCAGAATATGATGGAGAAGTTGTTGGATTTGTAGGTTTAACACAAAGTCCGGGCCGAAGATCTCATTCAGGCGATTTATTCATTGGGGTAGACAGTGAATATCATAATAAAGGAATTGGGAAAGCACTTCTTATGAAGATGCTTGATCTGGCTGATAATTGGTTAATGTTAGAGAGAGTAGAACTAGGTGTGTTAGAAACGAATCCAAAAGCAAAAGCTTTATATGAAAAATTTGGATTTGTAGAAGAGGGAGTAAAGATAGGGAATTTGAAAGCTCACGGAAAATTTATTAATGAAATTATGATGAGTCGTTTTAGACCGAATGGTTTAATTGTACATAATGAATAGTTAAAAGCATGACAGTATACTGTCATGCTTTTTCATTAGAATTTGGCTGTAATAAAAATAATACTAAACCAATAAAAATAACGGTAATTCCTAGTCCTTGTTGTAAAGAAATAGTCTCATGTAATATAAAGTACGCTAGCATACAAGTGCCAATTGTTTCACCTAAAATACTCATTGAAATTACAGTAGCACTCATCCATTTTAATAACCAATTAAAAATGGTTTGTCCTAAAATTGTAGCAATGAAAGCTAATCCAATAAAGCACAACCAAGTTTGTGTAGAGTAATGGATGAAAGATTCTTGTTGCATGAAAGCAAATATGCTAAGAAAGCCAGCACTACTTCCATAACTAATTACCGAATATGGTATAAGTGACAAATCTTTACGAACGTGTTGGCTAATGAAAAAATAAGCAGTAATGATACCGGCAGCGATAAATGCTAAAATATCTCCATATAAAGCTTCTCCACTAATTTTGAAATCTTGCCAGCCAATGATGATACTACCTGAAATAGCGATGAGGCAACCAATAACCGCTCCTTTCGTAAATCTCTCCTTAAATAAAAAATAACCACCAATCATTGAGAACAAAGGTTGTAACGTTACGATAACTGTAGAGCTTGCTACAGAAGTATATTGTAATGATTCAAACCATAGTACATAATGTGCAGCTAAAAATAGCCCAGATGTGAATCCGAATGTCCATTGTTTTTTCGTTAAAGTTTTTAGCTCATTTCGACTATTTTTATTAAATAGTAATAACGGTAACAGGATCAGTGTGGCAAAGAATAATCGGTAAAAAGCAATGATTGTCGCAGGAGCATCTGCCAATTTTACAAAAATTGCTGAAGTTGATAAGGCGAATACACCAAAAAATAAGATGAAATATGAAAGAATAGGTGATTTCAAAGTTTGTCCCTCCGATAGAATGTTTATTATAATAAACTTAATGCGATATAATGTACAAAAGTAAGTATATAAGTCCCGGAGATAATAGGAAAGGATTATTTGCCTTTGTTTAGTATGTCAGCACAAAGACAATGAAATATGCATTATGATGGACGAAAGGAAGTTTTACTATGATACATGATAGGCTTGGACAAACAGTATTAAGTTATCGTAAGAAAAATAATATGACAATTCGTGAATTCGCTGATTATGCAGGGATTAGTACGTCACTAATTAGCCAAATTGAAAGAGGACATGCTAATCCTTCTTTAAATGTTTTGGAGTTAATTGCAAAAGCATTAAATGTACCGCTGTTTACACTTTTTATTAATGATATCGATACAGATTCGCTCATTTCTAAGAAAAAAGATCGAAAAAAAGTATATCGGGAAAACAATGATCACATTGTATATGATGTATTAACACCTGATTTTATGAAAGCACGTATTGAAATGTTAATGATGGATTTAAATAAACAAGCAAACACAACAGAAAGTCATTATTCCCATGAAGATAAGGAAGAGATTGCTGTTATTATGAAAGGGGAAGTGTATGTAGAATTGGAGGGAAAAGAATATTTTTTAGAAGAAGGCGATGTTGTACGTATTCCACCAAATGTGAAGCATCGATTTTTGAATAAAAGTGATGAATCGAATCACATTTTATTTGTACTGACACCATCTTTAGGATGAAAATATAGTGATTTTAACTAGAGGAGAAAGAAAATGGAAAACAAAAGTATTTTAAAAGGCGGCCTTTCAATTATTTCTCAATGTAAAAAAGAAACAAATGATATTTGGCATGCGCATTTTGGAGCAGCTGCAATTGCTAGTTATTTTAATCATATAAAGAGAGCTCCAAATTATAAAGATATAACATTAGAAAAATTCCGGTATGTTATTCATTCTTAATGAACGTCAATAATCTGTAAAAGGAAGCTTAATCTAGTTTCTTTTTTTGTTAGTAGTATATTATTTTTTCAAATATGTAAGATTTTACATGCGTATTTTACTTTTACTAATTATGTAAGTAGGCTATACTGAAATACATACATTTTATTTTTGGAGAGATGTAAAACGACATGGAACTAGCGAAATTGGAAAAAGTAATTGAAATAAAAAAAGAAGAACTTTTATATTTAGTATCGGATTATGGAATTCAACATGAAAAAGTATTGGCATTGAGTCAAGAACTAGACAAATTAATCAATTACTTTATGTTTTTAAAATAAAGAGAACTATGACGTGGTTTGTATATGTTATAGTTCTTTTTTATTAGGTAATTTGAAAATATATTCAAATATATTGTCTAATTTTTTACAGAATGCGCAACTTGCTAGTCGAATATAAGGACTTTTGGTTATAATAAAAAGGAATTATTAATTGTATCGGTTAGGAGCGCAGCACATATGAAAACAGTTGTTGTTATCGGTGGAGGTATAACGGGACTTTCTACTATGTTTTATTTAGAAAAATTAAAAAAGGATTATAATATCGATTTAAATTTAATTCTTATTGAGAAAGCAGAGTATTTAGGTGGTAAAATCCATAGTGTGGAAGAAAAGGATTTCATTATGGAGTCAGGAGCGGATTCAATCGTTGCTCGTAATGAATATGTTATGCCACTTGTAAAAGATTTAAATTTAGAAGATGAAATGGTATATAATGAAACGGGTATTTCTTACATATATTCTGAAAACATGTTACATCCGATTCCTTCTGATACTATATTTGGGATACCGATGAGCGCCCAGTCTTTGTTTAGCAGTACGCTAGTCTCAACGAAAGGGAAAATCGTAGCTTTAAAAGATTTCATAACGAAAAATAAAGAGTTTACGAAAGATACATCACTTGCTCTATTTTTAGAAAGTTTCTTAGGGAAAGAGTTAGTGGAAAGACAAATTGCTCCTGTACTTTCAGGCGTATATTCTGGTAAATTGAATGAGCTTACAATGGCATCTACATTACCGTATTTACTGGATTATAAAAATAAGTATGGAAGTATTATTAAAGGTTTTGAAGAGAATAAAAAACAATTTCAATCAGCAGGAAATAAAAAATTCGTATCATTTAAAGGTGGACTATCTACGATAATTAATCGCTTAGAAGAAGTGCTCACTGAAACTGTCGTAAAAAAAGGTGCTATAACGACGGCTGTAAGTAAACAAGAAGATCGATATGAGATTTCTTTTGTAAATCATGAAACAATACAAGCTGATTATGTTGTTTTAGCAGCTCCGCATGATATAGCACAAACTTTATTACAGTCTAATGAGTTAAATGAGCAGTTTAATACATTTAAAAACTCATCTCTTATAAGTATTTACTTAGGATTTGACATACTAGATGAACAACTACCAGCTGACGGCACAGGGTTTATTGTAACGGAAAACAGTGATTTACATTGTGATGCTTGTACATGGACAAGTCGAAAGTGGAAACATACATCGGGTAAACAAAAATTATTAGTAAGAATGTTTTATAAGAGCACCAATCCGGTATATGAAACAATCAAAAATTATAGTGAAGAAGAATTAGTACGAGTAGCTTTATATGATATTGAAAAGAGTCTCGGAATTAAAGGTGAACCAGAAGTAGTCGAAGTTACAAATTGGAAAGATTTAATGCCGAAATATCATTTAGAACATAATCAAGCGGTTCAAGCATTGCAAGAAAAAATGACGAATCTTTATCCAAATGTATATTTAGCTGGTGCCTCATATTATGGTGTCGGAATTGGTGCGTGTATTGGAAATGGAAAAAATATAGCCAATGAAATAATGGCTACATTAAATAAATAATACTGTAGAATAAATAAAAGCTGTTCCTTCAGCAAAATGGAGGAACAGTTTTTATTTATTTTATTTGAATGGAAATTGTATTGTTTTTTATATTGTTTTCTTTTAATGTTAATGTTATTTCTCCAGACTCTTTAAATGAATACGGTGATAGTTGATAAATATCTTTTATATCATGTTTTTCTTGTAATTTATTTACCGGTATTGATACGATATTTGGCTTCCATGTTTCTTGTTTTCCTGAAGGATATTCTATAAGTATTACCGGATTTTTTAACTGTATTGTTTTCCAAGAGACGAAATATAGTTGTACTTCTGTATCTTTTTTTAATAATTCTTCGGAGAAATAACCGAATTCGCCTATATTACCGAAAACAGTATAGTTTTGATTTTTTAATTTAATATCTAAATAACTAGGTTGATATGTTACCGCATGATAAGTTCCATATGAAAGTGAGAGTATGGCAGCGATTAAAATACCGATTGAAAATGTCCTAAAGCTATTACCTTTAAAGCTAGTCATCATGAATGAGTTTGGTGTGAATTTTTTTGCGAATAAAAAAATAAGTAATATGAGTAAGAGGGATAAGCCGATGAATATATACATAGGAAATCTTCACCTCCACAATAAAATAATATATTAACTATATTTTACCATAAATGTAAGGGGTAGGTTTGTTGTTTAGAAGGAGAAAATGAAGAAACAATTTCTTTACAGTTCTTGATAATTTAAAATTCGATTTATGGAAATTATAGCGTCATGTTTGAGGTGCAATCAGAAGGTATCTAATTCGTGTATATAGAATTAAGAGAGAATGTGCCATTAGAAATGTTTGATTTATGGAACAATAAGGACTTTACTAATTATACATATTTTTTCTGATATAATGAATGAGTAGAGAGAAAGGAGTGATCCTATGGCATTTCCTATACTAGAAACAGAACGCTTACGTTTAGTTGAAATAGAACAATCTTATTGTCAAAAAATATATGAAATCTTTTCATTGGATGAAGTGACGTGTTACTACGGTATGAATTCTTTTACGGAGTTTGGACAAGCTTCACGTATGATCGAATCTTTTTCAAAAAATTACTTTGAGAAAAAGGCAATACGATGGGGAATTGTGTTAAAAGAAACGAACGTTTTAATAGGAACAATTGGACTAAACAATTTACAATTATGGAGTAAACGATCTGAGATTGGATATGATCTGCATCCTCGCTATTGGGGAAATGGTTATGCTTCAGAAGCAGCTGGAGAAATTATTAATTATGGATTTAAAGATTTAGGTTTGTTTAGAATTGGAGCTATTACATATCCTGAAAATGTTACTTCTTGTAGAATGTTATCTAAAATTGGCTTCCAAAAGGAAGGGCTATTGCGCGGATATATTCATCAAGGAAATAAGCAACACGATGCATTGTTGTATTCTATAGTGCGAACTGATGTTGAGGACATAAATTTATAATAAAAAAAACCTCTTAATTAAAAGAGGTTTTTTTTATTATAAATTAACCTAATTTAGGTAATAAACGTTCTCCGCTTTTCATGCTACTTTTACATAAAGGGCATTTAGGCTCTTCTTCAAATGAAAAGTTCTTTCTCATCCATCCTAAACAATCCTCTGATTCACATTCCCAAACAGGGGTTTGTTCTGGTGGTACTTCTGCTACATCGTTCTTTCGATTGCGATACATGTAACCACTCCTTTTATGTAAAAAATTTTAGTTATATATTAAAAAGGTTGTTAACCTTGCTGGTAACAACCTTTTTATTGTTTGAATTATAGCTTTACAACGTTTTTAGCTTGAGGTCCGCGGTTACCTTCTTCAACTTCAAAGCTAACTTCTTGACCTTCGTCAAGAGACTTGAAGCCGTCGCCAGTGATAGCTGAGAAGTGAACGAATACATCGTTACCGTCTGCAACTTCGATGAAACCGAAACCTTTTTCGCTGTTAAACCATTTTACTTTACCTGTTAATGTCATGGTAATGCCTCCTAAAAGTAGAAAAATTACAATATGATCGGCCTTATTTGAATGAAAATAAAATTTCACATATTATCAAAAACCCATAAGGAGTACAAACTGTCCCTGATTGATACTTGATAATATGCAAAGAAAATATAGTGTTAAATTGACCTTAATTACTATCTTACAACAAATGGTGGGAAATAGCAAGTGCTGGTAATACCACTGAGTAATCTGGGTGATAATAGTAAAGGCACAAAGGCACCTCTTTTATTTATATATTATTCCTAATTGGGATTTATGCAAAATCATGTAAGAAAAACTTAGAGTAAATATTAATAATATATTTTTCGTGGTAAAATATGGTTGGTTACTGTTGGTAGTTAAATATTATAAAAGGAGAAAAGAAAGTGAAAAATAATTCATTTATAATAATTGAAGCAGCAAAAGCAGGGAGAAAAAAGGTCCATCCAGTCTTTGCTGTAATATTAGCCATTATATTTTTGACTTTAGGCGAACTTTTTATGTTATTTATGTTATTTTTACCGAAAGCTGAAACGATATTCATGAAAGGTATTTATGACAATGTTAGAATGGTGTTAACGTTTGGCGGAGCTATATTTATTTTATTTATATGGGTTCGTTTTGTAGAAAAAAGACCTTTTTCATCCATTGGCTTTTGGAAAGAGAAATGGATGAGAAAGTATTTAAAAGGTGCGTTAATAGGGTTTTTATTTATTTCAACGCCAGTTATTCTACTATTATTAATGGGGAGTGTGAAATTGCAAGTACAACATATTACCTCAACAGTGATAGTAGGAATAGCAGGATCTCTAGTTGCATTTTTAATACAAGGGGCAACGGAAGAAATTATTGTACGAGGTTGGTTATTCCCGGTTCTTTCTGTTAGAAGTCGTATATGGGTTGGAATAATTGTAACTTCATTTTTATTTGGATTTCTTCATCTACTTAATCCAGGAATTACAATATTATCTATATCGAATATAATATTAGTGGGTGTTTTCGCAGCTTTATATGTATTGAAAGAAGACGGTCTGTGGGGAATATGTGCATGGCACTCAATTTGGAACTGGGCTCAATATAATGTATATGGTTTTGCAGTTAGTGGCACAACTGTATATTCTACTCCAATTTTTAAGTCTATAACAAATGGACCAGAAACATTGCATGGAGGCGCGTTCGGAATTGAAGGTAGTATCATTACAACAATCATGCTCACTGTCGCTTCAATTGTTTTATGGAGAAAGTTATGGGGAAGAAAAGCGAAACAACGAAATTTTAGTTAATGAAAGAGGGAGAAACTATGGGGATAATAGCATTTGAGGGAGCAAGCGCTGTTGGTAAAAGTACCACGTGCCGTGAATTAGAAAAGAATTATGGTGCTTATATAATACCTGAAGTGAATTCTTTATTTGAAAGGCCAAAAAATGAACATAGAACATGGTATTTTGAAAAACAAGTTGAGCGCTGGAATATAGCTGTTCAGAAGTCAAAGCAATATGAATTAGTAATACTCGATGGCGATATTTATCAGCCACTTAGTTATAATTGGTGTTTTCATTTTGATATATTTAATCAGCCATTATCTTTAATAGAAAATTTTTATAAAGAAAAGATGATAAATAGGGAAATTGGCTTTCCGGATCAATATTTTTATTTATATACGAACGATGAAGAACTTAGAAAGCGGAAAGTATCTGATGAGACGAAAAGAAGAAGAAACTTTGAAAAACATTTACATATATCAAAATCGTTTCAGCGTTATTATGAAAATTTAAATACTGTTACAGATGGGTATTGTAAATTAATTGAGGCAAAAAGTGTAAGAAATAATGAATTAGAAATAGTGAGAAACTCACAAAATTTGAACGTGTGTGAAGAAAGACGTTTTGATGTTTCGAAGTTAGATGCTATTACGAAGTGGTTAAAAGAAAATCGTGCATAAAGTAAAAACAACGAGTGTTGTAGAACGCCCTCGTTGTTTTTTGTTTCTTTATAAATATAAAGGAAAAATTTGTAGAATATTTTCATTATTTAACAGAATAATCTTTCAATTTTAAAGAAAAAGAAATACAATATGAGGAAGTATATATAAATAATATGATAGGGGATGGGATGCGATATTTTGAATGAAGTAACAGTTTTTATATAAGAAATAATTAGATAGTCAGAACGGAGATATTTGGGAGGAAACAAGCGAGATGAAAACATTTTTGAAAATAATAGGTGTTATAGCTGGTATGGCGGTAATTGGAGTAGGTTTAACATATGGTATGCTGCATTATTTAAATAATAGTAAACCAGCTGCGAAAAAGGCATCACCAGCTGCTCCAGCAGTAGAAGTATTAGCTGATAGTAACGTAAAAGCAGAAGATGCAAAGCTTTTAGAAAATGGAAATTATTCATTGCCGAATAGTGGTTTTAATAAAAATTTTAAATGGACAGATGAGAATATACAGACAGCATTACATGAAATGGCACATCAAAAAGCGAAAGCTGATCAAAAGTGGGGCTATATTTTTATTACACAAGAGCGGATTGAAAGCTTAATTGATATTGTAAAGAGTAATGATCTTGTACAGGGAAGTACATATGTAGAAATTTTAGAACGATGGAAACAAGGAAAATATGAAAAGGTTGATGGGGATCATAATAAGATTTGGAAATTACAAAGTGGGAATTTAGGAGAAGGAAAAGGAGTAATGTCGGAAGCTGAGCAAAAAGAATTAATTAATCAAGTGTTTATGAACAAAGGTACATATTCAGGTAGTAAATTAATTGCAGGTGGGGGACAGACTAATAAATAGTATACTAATTAATGAAAGAGAGTAATTGCTTATTAGGCAATTACTCTTTTTCTATGTACGTCTTAATATTTTAGTCTCGTTCAAGTAAGGAAAGGAACGATTGTAATACCGGGGAAATCCATCTAGATTTATGATAGATTACATAACTTTGAATAACTGTTGGAGTTTCGATAGGTTGAAAACATAGTTGTCCTTTTTGGCAACTTTCTTGTACAACGATATAAGGAAGAATTGAAATGCCTAACTCACACATAACGGATTGTTTAATGACTTCAACATTGGAAGTTTCAAATGTTTTAGCTGGAATATTTCCACTTTGACATAAAAAACGATCTACCATTGGCCTATAGCCGCAGCTTTGTTCTGTAAAAATGAACTGGGTGTCCTGTAATAACTGGAATGGATTTGTATGTGCAGCGGAATGATCTGGTAAAATCCATCCAAATATTTCATTACTAAAAGTACGCGTAATAAAATCATTATGTTCTATACTTTCTCCAATTATGAAGATAACGTCTGTTTCTCCTTCACGTAATTTTTGTAATGCTTGTTCATTTGTGTTTGTTTCAAGTACGATATTTACTTTCGGATTTTTCTGTTTGTAAGTACGTAATAATTGTGGTAATCGGTATACCGCTAATGATTCATTAGATGTAATACTTAATGTACCTTCTAAATAATCTGTATTTTGGGGGATTTCTTGCGCTTTTTCATATATTGAAAGTAATTCTAATGCATAAGGATGAAATTGATGACCTGCTTTTGTAAGTAGCACTTTTTTCCCTAACCGATCGAAAAGAGGAATATGTAAATCGTTCTCTAAAGCTTTCATATGTGCTGTAACAGTAGATTGCGCATAACCTAGCGCATGCGCAGCCTTAGAAAAATTACCATACTTCACAATGGCGCAAAATGTTTTAACATGTCTCATTTCCATAAGCAATCCCTCTTTTATTATCATGATTTGTGAATGATTATATCATGCATTTTAATTTTCCAAATGATTAAATTCTGTATAAAATGAAATTGTAGAAATATTCATACAGGTGATATTGGAGGAGAAAAGATGAAAAAAAAGGGCTATCATGTAGCTGTTGTTGGGGCTACAGGTGCGGTAGGGCAAAAAATTATTGAACTGTTAGAGAATGAAATGAAGTTTAATATAGTTGAAGTCACATTGCTTTCGTCAAAACGATCCGCTGGTAAGAAAGTAAGATTCAAAGGACGAGAGATAATTATAAAAGAGGCAAAAACAACTAGCTTTGAAGGTGTAGATATTGCCTTTTTTAGCGCTGGGGGAGAAGTATCTAGACAATTTGTAACTCATGCAGTTTCTAGTGGTGCGATTGTAATTGATAACACAAGTGAGTACCGAATGGCACAAGGTGTACCGCTCGTTGTTCCGGAAGTGAATGCGCATACTTTAAAGCAGCATAAAGGTATCATTGCAGTTCCAAATTGTTCAGCATTACAGATGGTAACAGCACTTCAGCCGATTCGAAAATCATTCGGTTTAGAAAGAATTATCGTTTCAACATATCAAGCCGTATCGGGTTCTGGCATTCATGCGATTCATGAATTACAAGAGCAGGCTAAGTCTATGCTTGCTGGTGAAGAAGTGAAAAGTAATATATTACCGGCGAAAAAAGATAAAAAACATTACCCAATAGCGTTTAATGTACTGCCTCAAGTAGATATATTTACAGACAATGATTTTACTTTTGAAGAAGTAAAAATGATTCAAGAAACGAAGAAAATATTAGAAGATGAAAACCTGAAAATGGCAGCTACTTGTGTACGTGTTCCAGTTGTATCAGGGCATTCAGAATCAGTTTATATAGAACTGGAAAAAGAAGCAACCGTTACGGAAATTAAGGAAGTATTAATGGATGCACCAGGTGTTATTTTGCAGGATAACCCTAGTAAACAGCTGTATCCAATGCCATTATATGCAGAAGGGAAAATAGATACATTTGTCGGAAGAATACGTAAAGATCCTGATATGCCAAACGGATTCCACCTCTGGATTGTTTCTGATAACCTATTAAAAGGTGCGGCTTGGAATTCAGTTCAAATCGCAGAGACTTTAGTAGAAAAGGGAATACTTTAATCTAGTTTGAAAAACCGGGGAATCGATAATCATTTTCCGGTTTTTATCCCGCTATTTGCTGGGCAGTAAGACCCCCACTGATTAAAGCTTCACTTTATTTAATAATTGTTTTCTTTATTTCGCCCAACTTTAATTTAAATTAGTCGTTATTGAATTTTTATAAATATCTACTTTATGTGCAGTGAAGCGTAAGGTTTTGGATTCTGCATGAATTGTTAGGTTAATAATAATCGATAACGGCATTTCGACCGTTTTCACAATATCTTCTATAGCAATATACTCATTTTCTGCTTCGTTATAATAAACAACAGAACGAATTACTGTCTCGTTATTTTCAATGTCAATTTCACACATCATAGGGAATTTTTCACCATTATGTAAGAATAGTTCGCCTAGTACGATTGAACCGTTTAGCTCCTCTGTAAAATTAGTAGTTGCTGCTGGTTTTACCCATGTTTCGTCATGTTCTTCGTTTTCCTCTTCATCTATTGTCCATTCCCAAATGGGGTTTTGTTTTAGGTCTTCAATAGTTAATTCATCAATTGGTTTGCAATTGCTCATACATAAATCCTCCTTTTGCTTTGATAAATAAGTTTCTTAATCTCAAAAATTAGATGATTGCTTACGAGTAAGTTCAATATAGTATTTTGCTCATTTGATATTAAACTATTTTATTTTGAAGTAAAGCTTCTATAGCGATATTAACAAAAAAATAATTATTTAGTAAATAATTATTAGTGGAGGTTTTAAAGTGGCATAGAGTTAAGGTAGTAAAAAACATCAAGAATGAATGGGATTCATTTGGTACGATATGGATATGTTTAATAAGAGGGGGAATTTGATGTATCAAGTAAAGGGGTATTTTTCATCGCTCAAAGGAAGTCATTATGAAATTGGTAAGCAACAAGGTGAATTTGTGAAACAACATTCTTATCTTATTCCGCAATTTATAGAGCAAGAAAACTTAATATCGCATAACCATTGGACAGAATCTAGAAATATATTAAATCAATATTGTTCTGGAATTAATGAAGAAATTGAAGGTTTTTGTGAAGTGTTAAAAATTCCTTCAAAAAATATGATGTATTACTATCAAACACTATTGAAAGCAGGTTGTAGTCATTGTGCAGTATTACCTAAAAAGACAGATTCAACTCACACTTATGTATTAAGAAATTATGATTTGTCACCAGTAATAGATGATATGCGTTTTTGCTCGACGTATGTTGAAGGTGCGTATGCACATAGTGGCTTTTCTACTCAATATTTTGGTCGAACAGAAGGGGTTAACGAACATGGATTATCTGTTACATTTTCAGCATGTGGTCAACCAGTAGGAAACATTGCAGGTTTAAGAAAGCCAATGGTAAATGGTTTACAGTGTTTTGCGGTAATTCGATTGTTGCTGGAGAAATGTAAAAATGTGCAGGAAGCTAAATCACTAATAGAAGAAATACCAATTGCTAGTAATATTAATTTAATAGTAGCTGATCCTTTAAACGCAGCACATATTGAAATATTTGACGGTCATAAATCCACAACAACGATTGATGGTGACAACCAAGCTTTTATTGTATCAACAAACCATGCAGTTAGTTCATCAATTCAGAAATTAAATAATAGGAAATTAGAACAATCTACAAAGAGATATCATGTTTTACATGAGCATTTAAATGGATATGAACAAGTGAGCATAGAGTCTTTAAAAAAGTTAGTAGAAGAAGAATATCCTGATGGACTGACTGTACATAACTATGAAGAATGGTTTGGAACTTTACATTCTGTATTATTCGATTTACATGATCGTACAATGAAGATTTGTTTCGGATCACCACTTTTAAACGACTGGTACTCATTGAAAGTTGGAGGAAGTATGCCGTTTTCTGAGGTGAACGTGAACTTTAAAAATAAAACTTATACTGACTTTTGGAGGGAAGATAAGAATGAATTGATGCCTAAAAGATAAATGAGATAAGATGATAATGAAGAGAGTGCATTTACACTGGAGGGATTACCAATGCTAAAAGTTATGTTACCATTTGTTCTTATCTTTTTTCTTGTTATTGCGATGTATATTGCTTATCAAAAGAGAAAAAAATCTGGGATAAAAGGATTGAAAAGTGCGTTAACTTCTATTTGCTTCTTTTCACTCGCAATTTTAAATATGTTTGCATATTGGTTTCACTTTGGCGGTGCTTTTACTTGGTTATTTTCAATTGTATTATTGCTAGTTGGTGCATATTTTACTAAATATATTCCAATATCTAAAAAGGTACATTAAAATCTATAAGAGTTTAATATAATGTTTACTTTGTTTTGAAAAGAGATTATTCTACTAGATCGTTGTGAAACGGTTTCATAGGATAATCTCTTTTGTTTAGTTTTGGAAAGAACGTACTGTACTTTTTAGTTGCTCAATAAATTCTCGAGTTGCAGCACACATATATTTATCTTTTCTATAAATTAGCCCTATTTCAATTGTTGGAGTAGGGTTTTCTATTTTAATAGCTTGAATGTTTTTATTTTGTAAAAAGTCTATATATGGTTTGGGTAACACTGTAATTCCCATTCCTTTGGAAACCATTTGGATTAAAGATTCCATCGTGCTAATTTCTAAAATTGGTCTTGGTTTAAAGTTGAATTTTTGACAATGAGATGTAATTAGTTCGGTTAAAAAGAAATTTTTAGGTAAAAGAATTAAAGGGTAGTTCTGTAATTCAGCAATAGATACATGATTACGTTCAGCTAATCGATGACCAGTTGGCACGACTAATGTAAGATCGCTTTTGTATAGAGGGATAGAGATAATCTCTTTATCTTGCACCGGGAGAAATGTAATTCCAATATCTAGTTCGTTTCGTAATAATTTTTCACGAATATCTCCTGTGCGAAGCCCTAATACAGAAAGCTCTATATTGGGATATAAATTATTGAAATTTAAAATAGTTAGTGGTAGTAAATAATTTAGGACGGTTAACAAAGCCCCTATTGTTAAGGAACCTTGCTGTAATCCGTTTAGGTCTTGAATAGCTGAACGAGCTTGTTCGACTTCATGAAAAATGGTTTTACTATGTGATAATAAAATCTTCCCTGCTTCAGTTAAAGATATTTTTTTACCAATTCGATCGAAAAGTGGCATTCCTACTTCATGCTCTAATGCACGTATTTGTTGACTTAGAGAAGGCTGTGAAATATTTAATTTCTCAGCTGCTTTTGTGAAATGTAATTCTTTTGAAACAGCTAAAAAGTATTCAAGTTGTCGTAATTCGATTGGAATCACCTCAAGTATAATAATAGGTTATACCTATCATTATTATATAAATAATTGAATTGAACAATGATTTTAAAGGTTTTATAATCATCTTTATATAGCAGAGAGGGTTGTAAAAATTAATTGAGAGAAAATACATGTAACACCTTTAAAGGAGGAAATAGAATGGCTAATGAATATCAATTATTATCTTTAAATATAGGATTACCAAAAGAGGTTACATACGGTGGAAAGGTAGTTCATACAGGCATAAATAAGAAACAAGTAAAGGAACCGGTATATTTATCCTTTGTAAAATTTAATGGGGATGGACAAGCTGACTTAATTCATCATGGAGGAGTAGATAAAGCAGTTTGTGTTTATACTGGTGATCACTATCCATACTGGGAAAAAGAATTGAATCAAGATCTTGTATATGGGGCTTTCGGAGAAAATATAACAGTTAGTGGTATGAGCGAAGAGGATGTTTGTATTGGTGATACATTTGAGCTAGGACAGGCAATCGTACAGGTAACACAACCAAGGCAACCTTGTTTTAAATTAGCAAAAAAATATAATATTCCAAAGTTACCACTATATTTTCAAGAAACAGGATATACAGGATTTTATTTTCGTGTATTAAAAGAAGGATGGGTATCATCAGTCGACACCTTAAAAAGACTACAGTCTGATCCAAAAGGTGTTTCAGTAGCATTCGCTAACCGTATTATGCATAAGGAAAAACAAAATATTGAAGGGGTAAAAAGGATATTAGAAGTAAATGCACTTTCAAATAGTTGGAGAAAGTCTTTTGAAAAGCGTATAAGTGGAGAAGAAATTAATACGAAGGAAAGACTTGAAGGGATAAAAGAATAAAAATATTTTATTATAAATAGTGTATTTCTATTAGTAAAAGCTAATTAGAAAGCGCTATTTTTATAAAATAAACTAATTAATATCCGAAAATCTTAATATTTTTTTATTCGACTTATTTTCAAATAGTCGAAACATAAAATTAATTAGACTTTTTTTTTATGTTTTATGATAGTATATTGATTGGTAAGACCTCTATTTTTAAGAGTAGGTCATATAAGTATATCTAATTTAATGGAATTTAACATTTGGAGGTACAACATGGGGAATGTTGAAAAATTGGCAAGTCTTCTAATAGAAGAACCGAAAAGAGAGCAGTTATTTCCTTTATTTGAAGAAGTGTTTGGAATTACAACTCAAACATTGAATGATTTTTCGGATAAAGGATATTGGGATGATACATATAAAGCTTTATCATTTTTACAAGAAGATAAAGTGATTGCAAATGTTGCGGCATTTTCACTCCCATTATTAATTAATGGTGAAAAAATAAATGCGGCGGGTATTCAATCAGTAATGACACACCCTAATTTCCGTAGACAAGGGCTAATGACACAATTAATGAGTAAAATGATAGAAGAAATTGATAAGAAATGTGAATGTGCATTATTGTTTACGGAAAAACCTGAACTATATACAGCATTTGGATTTAAAGTTGTGCAGGAATATTTGATGACTATACCATATGATAAAAATATTAATAATAACCATTCACTACTTAAAAAGTTAGATTTCTATAATATAGAGAATAGACAGTTAATACATGAAACGATTGATAGTAGCCAAAGACTTTCAAATAGTTTTTCAACTTTAAACTTCCATCCTTCATTTTATTTGAATATGTATGATTCGGAATGGAATGAGAAATTGTATTATTCAGAGAAACTAGATGCTTTAATCGTTTATGAAGTAGACAATGAAAAGTTGAAATTATTTGGAGTATTTGCGCCAGTACTTCCGGTTTTAGATGAATTATGTGGAGAAATCAATGAAAGGTTTACGGAAATCGAATTTTATTTTTCACCGGATCAATTAGGGGTTGAGGATGTACAGTTTACAGAATTACAGTCTAGCAAGTATTTAATGGTTCGAAGTGATAAAGAGTTAGATTTTAAAGGTTATAAATTCCCAGTATTAGCGGAGTTTTAAATATTTGTATAAAGGTTTTATTATGGAGGAACTATGAATATATCATATATACCTAAACATGTTGAGCAGCTCACTATAATGAATGTCCCTGAATATTATAAAATTAATGACAAGCAGGCGTTTATTGTCCGTTCGAAAGCAGAAACAGATTTTTGGCTTAAAACACATTATGGTTTTGAAGTCATGAATGGTCATGTATTTTATAATGAAATGATGACAGACTTTCAAGCTGAAGTACAATTGTGTATGAATCCAAATTCAAAATACGATCAAGCAGGTCTTTTTGTTATGATTTCGGAAAAGTGTTGGTTGAAAACTTCATTAGAGTATATTCCAGATGGCCCTTCTCATTTAGGAGCTGTCGTAACGAATAATGGATATTCTGACTGGTCAACGCAAGATTATCCAACTGAAGCAGCTAAGCAACAACTTCGTTTTCGAATTATTCGAAAACGCGGTGATTATACAATATATGTGAAAAAGAGCCATCAATGGGAACAAATAAGAATCGCTCATTTAATGGAGGATATAGGGAATGAGCCTATTAAAATAGGTTTTTACACGTGTAGTCCTTCTAAAAATAAGGGATTTGAGACTGAGTTTTTAAATTTTACAATTGAAGAAATATAGATGAAAAAACCGTATTCTTTTCATTAAGAATGCGGTTTTTGTATTTACATAATATAAAGCACATTTATTGACCAGAAAGTCATTAATACTTATCATTTAATAATGTTAAATATTAATTTGCATAATATAATAAAAGTAATGAAGAAATTACAAAAAATATCAATTAAATAAGGAGGGATATGAATTATTCAGTGGTAATTTCATGGGAAAAGGAGATTATGTATGAAATCATTTCGTAAGTTATTACAGTATTTAAAACCATACATGTTCTTCGCTATTATTGGACCGCTATTTATGGTACTTGAGGTTGCGATGGACTTAATTCAACCGACTATTATGCAACATATCATTGATGTTGGGATTGCAAATCGGGATTTAAATTATGTAATAAAAATGGGGCTTCTTATGATAGGAGCAGCAGCACTCGGTTTAGTTGGAGGGCTTGGGTGTATGATGTATTCTACAAAAGCAGCTGTTAATTTCGCTACAGACATACGAAAAGATGTGTTTGCGAAAATAGAAACATTTTCTAGTAATAATCGTGATTCATTTGGAACAGGTAAATTATTAACGATCGTGACGAATGATATCACTTCCATTCAATCGGCAATGACGATGACATTACGTGTTCTCGTTCGTGGTCCACTGTTATTTATGGGAAGTATAATTATTGTTTTTGTAACAGCGCGAGGGTTATTTCCAATATTACTTGTAGTTGTTCCGATTTTATTACTTGCGATTATTTTAATTGCAAGTAAAGCAAGTGGTACATTTAAAAAGGTGCAAGAGGCATTGGACAAAGTGAATACAAAGTTACAAGAAAATTTATCTGGTGTACGTGTTATAAAAGCGTATGTAAGACAAAAATATGAAATCGCTCAATTCGGAAGTGTAAATACAAATTTAACGAAGATAAATATTCGAGCTGTGCAACTTATTTCTTTAATGATGCCAATCATTATGCTAGTTGTAAGTGGCGGGATTGTCGCAACATTATGGATTGGTGGAGAAAAAGTATTCAATGGAACGCTTCAAGTAGGAGCGATTTTGGCATTTATTAATTACTTGAATATCATTTTAATGTCACTTATGTCGATTAGCATGGTATTTATTCAAATTGCGCGAGCTTTTCCATCTGCGGATCGTGTACAGCAAGTGTTAAATACCGAGGTTGATATTATAAGCGCAGCTAATGCAATCGAACCTGAGAAAATCGAGGGGAATATCGAATTTAAAAATGTTAGTTATAGCTATACGAAAAATAATGAATACGTTTTAAAAGATATTTCGTTTAGCATACAAAAAGGTGAAAAAGTAGGGATTATTGGATCAACTGGAAGTGGTAAATCTACCTTAGCGAAACTGTTACCACGTCTATATGATGTGGATCAAGGTGAAATATGTATAGATGGAATAGATGTTAAAACATATGATTTGCAAAAACTCCGTGCTTCAATAGGGTTTGTACCTCAGAAGGCTTTGTTGTTCTCAGGTAGTATAGAAGAGAATTTACGTTATGGTAAAGAAAATGCAACACATGATGAGCTGGAAGTAGCAGCTGCATCAGCTTGTGCGACTGAGTTTATCAATAAGCTGGAAGAATCTTATCGATATAATTTAACACAAGGTGCGACAAATCTATCAGGTGGACAAAAACAACGTGTATCAATTGCAAGGGCACTTGTGAGAAAACCACCGATTCTCATATTAGATGATTCTACATCAGCAGTTGATGCAAAATCAGAGGCTACTATTCAAACAGCTTTAAAAACAAAATATAAAGGCACAACGACATTATTAATCGCGTCCAAAATTTCTTCCATAATGGATGCGGATAAAATACTTGTATTAGATAATGGTGAATTAGTTGGCAATGGTACACATGAACAATTGTTAGAACGAAGTGAGGTTTATCAGGAAATTTATCTTTCCCAAGGTGGTAATTTGCATAAAGAAGGTGGGGAAGAACATGCGTAATTTTCAAGGGCAATTTGCTAATAAAGGTGGACGAAACACACCGAAGATGGGAAAAGCTAAAAATGCCCAAGGAACTGTAATGCGGATATGGAACTATATGGGCTATCAAAAAGCTGCTCTAATGTTTGTTATATTTCTAGTCGTTGTTACTACTTTACTTGGATTATTAGGTCCCTATTTTATGGGAGTCATTATAGATCAATATATTGTACCGAAAGATTTAAGTGGTACAGCAAGAATGTGTATGTTACTTATCGCGATTTACGGTGTAACTGTACTTTTAACATGGTTACAAACATTTGTCATGATTAACGTTGCATTAAAAACAATTCAAAAAATACGACAAGATATTTTTGAGAAAATCCAAACGCTTTCTTTACGGTTCTTTGATGTGCGTTCTCAAGGTGATTTAATGAGCCGTGTGACAAATGATATAGATAATTTGAACCAAGCTTTGACACAAAGTGTTGTACAAATTATTTCATCAGCGCTAACTTTTATAGGTGTAACGATTGCGATGTTCGCCTTAAATTGGATTTTAGCAATTGTAACTTTAATTACAGTACCTATTATGTTTTACGTTACAAAAAAACTAGTTGCATATAGTGGTAAAAACTTTGCGAAGCGTCAAAAAGATTTAGGTGAATTAAATGGATTTATTGAGGAAGCAATTACAGGTGCGGATGTTACGACGTTGTATGGAAAAGAAAAAGAAACTGTACAAAATTTCAATAAAATTAATGAACAGCTAAGAGTTTCAGCTACGAAGGCTGATACATTTTCAGCTTTTATTTTTCCAAGTATGAACTTTATTAATAACTTAGGTATGGGGCTTGTCATTGGGACTGGATCAGTTATGGTCTTAAACGGAATGACAACAGTGGGTGTTATTGCGGCTTTTATTAATTATTCTCGTCAATTCTCAAGACCGTTAAGTCAATTTGCGACTTTAATGAATACAATTCAAGCGGCAGTTGCTGGTGGAGAACGTGTTTTTGAGATTATGGATGAGGTACCAGAAATTCAAAATAAAAAAGACGCATTTGTTGTACAAAATTTACAAGGGCATGTTGCACTTGAGAATGTTTCATTTGGCTATGCAGAGAATAAAACGATTTTAAAAGAAGTGAGTCTTAAAGCGCAGCCAGGAGAGACAATTGCTTTAGTTGGCCCGACTGGATCAGGGAAAACAACAATCATTAATTTGTTAACTCGCTTTTACGATATACAGCAAGGACAAATTCATATTGATGGAAAAGATATAAAAGATTATGATATTAATTCTTTACGAAGTAAAATAGGAGTAGTTTTACAGGATACGTATTTATTTGCTGGTTCGATTATGGATAATATCCGTTATGGACGCTTAGATGCTACTGATGAAGAAGTTATCACTGCAGCTAAGGCAGCATCTGCACATTCTTTTATTAAGCATTTGCCAAATCAATATGAAACAGAAATTGCTTCAGAAGGATCGAATTTAAGTCAAGGACAAAAACAACTTCTTGCGATTGCACGAGCAATTTTAGCAGATGCAGATATATTAATTCTCGATGAAGCGACATCTAATATTGACACAAGAACAGAATTACAAATACAAGCAGGACTAAATAATTTAATGAGAGGTCGCACAAGTTTTGTAATCGCTCACCGACTTAAAACAATTGAAAAAGCAGATCAAATCCTTGTTATAAAGGATGGAAGAATTTTAGAAAGAGGGAATCATGAGTCTCTTATGGAAGATAGAGGGTTTTATTTTGATCTGTATACGAGTCAGTTTAAAATTTAATAAAAAAAATGAGGTTTCTCTAGAAAAGAGAAGCCTCATTTTTTTATTTGTAAACTTTATGAATTACTTTTCTAACCAAATTAATTATCCGACCTGAAAAATACTTATACTTGCAGATACATTTGTTAAAGAGCCACCATCACTATTTGAGAGAGTGATAGTACCTGCTGAAGAGGTGTTATTTATTAAAGTCAATGTTGAAGGAACAACTGTTACGGTAAAAGCAGCAGTACCTTGATTTATTGAATGTGGTGACCCCGTACCAAAACGCCCACCTGGAATTGGTGTACCATTTAGTTCGAGGGAGAATTGGTTTTCGCGAGAAGCTTGTAATTGAAACTCTGCTACATATGTTCCTAGTGTATTAATTATAATATTTCCAGTACCTGTGATGTGGCTAAGGGCAGTTCCTGTTATAGGTCCATTTGTGTTAAAAGTAACACTACTTCCTACTGCAATTGATTGGTTAGTAGTATCAAAAACATATAGATAGTTTGTTAATCCTACACTAGCCGCCCCGGTAGGCCCAGTGGAGCCAGTGAAGCCAGTAGGTCCAGTGGAACCGGTAGCCCCGGTAGCCCCGGTAGCCCCGGTAGCCCCGGTAGCCCCGGTAGCCCCGGTAGCCCCGGTAGCCCCGGTAGCCCCGGTAGCTCCAGTAGCCCCGGTAGCCCCGGTAGCCCCGGTAGCTCCAGTAGCCCCGGTAGCTCCAGTAGCCCCGGTAGCTCCAGTAGCCCCGGTAGTCCCAGTAGAGCCAGTAGCCCCAGTAGAGCCAGTAAGTCCAGTGGAACCGGTAGCCCCGGTAGTCCCAGTAGGTCCAGTGGAACCGGTAGCCCCGGTAGCTCCAGTAGCCCCGGTAGGTCCAGTAGGTCCGGTAGCTCCAGTAGCCCCGGTAGCTCCAGTGGAACCGGTAGGTCCAGTAGGTCCGGTAGCTCCAGTAGCCCCGGTAGCTCCAGTGGAACCGGTAGTCCCAGTAGGTCCAGTGGAACCGGTAGCCCCGGTAGTCCCAGTAGTCCCGGTAGTCCCAGTGGAGCCAGTAAGTCCAGTGGAACCGGTAGATCCAGTAGGTCCAGTGGAACCAGTAGAGCCAGTAGCCCCGGTAGGTCCAGTAGGTCCGGTAGAGCCAGTAGCCCCGGTAGGTCCAGTAGGTCCAGTAGCTCCAGTAGCCCCGGTAGGCCCAGTAGCTCCAGTAGGTCCAGTGGAACCGGTAGGTCCAGTAGGTCCAGTGGAACCGGTAGCCCCGGTAGCTCCAGTGGAACCAGTAGCCCCAGTAGCCCCGGTAGTCCCAGTGGAGCCAGTAAGTCCAGTGGAACCAGTAGCTCCAGTAGCCCCGGTAGGTCCAGTGGAACCGGTAGCCCCGGTAGGTCCAGTGGAACCGGTAGCTCCAGTAGCCCCGGTAGTCCCAGTGGAACCAGTAGAGCCAGTAAGTCCAGTGGAACCGGTAGCCCCGGTAGCCCCAGTAGCCCCGGTAGTCCCAGTGGAGCCAGTAAGTCCAGTGGAACCAGTAGCTCCAGTAGCCCCGGTAGTCCCAGTGGAACCAGTAGGTCCAGTAGCTCCAGTAGAGCCAGTAGCCCCGGTAGGTCCAGCAGGTCCGGTAGAGCCAGTAGCCCCGGTAGCTCCAGTGGAACCGGTAGTCCCAGTAGGTCCAGTGGAACCAGTAGAGCCAGTAGCCCCGGTAGGTCCAGCAGGTCCGGTAGAGCCAGTAGCCCCGGTAGGTCCAGTGGAACCGGTAGTCCCAGTAGGTCCAGTGGAACCGGTAGCCCCGGTAGTCCCAGTAGTCCCGGTAGTCCCAGTGGAGCCAGTAAGTCCAGTGGAACCGGTAGCTCCAGTAGGTCCAGTGGAACCAGTAGAGCCAGTAGCCCCGGTAGCTCCAGTAGCCCCGGTAGTCCCAGTAGTCCCAGTGGAACCGGTAGGTCCAGTAGGTCCGGTAGAGCCAGTAGCCCCGGTAGTCCCAGTAGGTCCAGTGGAACCGGTAGCCCCGGTAGTCCCAGTGGAACCAGTAGAGCCAGTAGGTCCGGTGGAACCGGTAGCTCCAGTAGAGCCAGTAGGTCCGGTGGAACCGGTAGCTCCAGTAGAGCCAGTAGATCCGGTAGATCCAGTAGGTCCAGTAGGTCCAGTGGAACCGGTAGCTCCAGTAGTCCCAGTGGAACCAGTAGAGCCAGTAAGTCCAATGGAACCGGTAGCTCCAGTAGGTCCGGTAGCTCCAGTGGTCCCAGTGGAACCAGTAGCTCCAGTAGCCCCAGTAGCCCCGGTAGTCCCAGTGGAACCGGTAGCCCCGGTAGCTCCAGTAGCTCCAGTAGCCCCGGTAGAGCCAGTAGTCCCAGTGGAACCGGTAGCCCCGGTAGCCCCGGTAGCCCCGGTAGCTCCAGTAGCCCCGGTAGTCCCAGTGGAACCAGTAGAGCCAGTAGGTCCGGTGGAACCGGTAGGTCCAGTAGGTCCAGTGGAACCGGTAGCTCCAGTAGGTCCGGTAGCTCCAGTAGCTCCAGTAGAGCCGGTAGCCCCAGTAGGAGAATGTGGGAGAATAATACGGTTAATATCTAAAAGTGAAAAGTTAATGAACATATCTTTGTTTTGATAATCTATCGAAATCACCTCACTAGCATGTTTAAAGAAATAGTAAAGTAATAATTTTTATAGGTATTTCATTTCTATATTATTAATGCAACTTATTTTGGAAACAGTAAATAGCTATTATGACTATAGGGTATTAATTTTTAACCTAAATTTTAATAAAACCTTTATTAAAGATAAAGAGCGCTTTTAAAGGCGCTCTGAGACAAGTGTCATGTTGAAAAAGGGAATGGAGGATATTATGTGCATACTGTTTTAGAATGTTGTAAATTTTTAATTAAAAATAAAAAGATCTTATGAAAATTAAAAATTTGTATTATTAGATAGTCACCATACAATAAAATATGCTTGTTTGATATAAATGTGTGTCAAATTTACCAAAATATATTTTGGCATGCATAAGAAAATTAAAATACTTTTTTAGTAAATAATAGCGGCTTCAGTGACAGATGGTAGAAAGAGTTTATGTGGTATTGTAATAATTTCAAGCGCAATTTGCGCTGAATATAGGAGTATTTGAGTTAAATCTAAAGCGAGTGTTAAAAGTATTATGAAGCTTGTAAGAATTACAAAACTACCCCAAAAGAAACTTTTTGAAGTGTTGCGGAAATCTTTTATTAAGGAAAAGAAAGAAAAAGATGCGGTAACAATAAGAATGAAAATTTTATACTTATCAGACATTATAACCCTCCCAAAGAACAGTAATTTATATTATACTGTATTTTTCAATATTATTATAAAAAGATTTTAAAGTGAATAATAAGAAAAAAATAAAGCCATAACTTAAGACATTAGTTTAGGTTCTATTGTTTTAATACTTTGTTTTAGAAGGTATATAATCTGAAATTGAAAATTTTCCAAATGAATTGCCATTTTTTATTTCTAATCCAACATCAGGTACTCAATGAAATGGTATGAAAGATTATAGGCTGGTGATACGACATTAAATAAGAGGAATCTGCGCGCAGCAAGAGTCCTAGCTCAGATTTCTACTAGAGAAAAATATTTAGTTGGAGTTGATATGTTAATAAAAAACGGATGGATGTGGAAACTAAATATTCATGACATTAAGGATAAAGGTCAGGAAATATAATTTGGTATTCTGGGAATAACCGGAGGTCCGTAGTTAAAGTTGCATAGAATTTGTATTTTGTTTCTAATTTTTCAATTGTTGTTAAGTGATGTGAACCTAGTCCACGCTGTACACTATGTTGAGAAAGAGTCGGCCCAATTTGTAATTTTCGTTTTTTCATTGCATCGTTCCATGGACTATAAAAAAATTTAAAAATAAAAGCAGGTTCCATGTAAATGCTATAAGGATAATGCGAACCATGTCTCCCGACTCTATAGTTCCCGTGCGAATTATTGTGAATTAATCTACCGTTAAGATATAGTTGGTTTGGATTAGGTTGAGTTATTATGCCGTGATAACGTTGTTTAACAAGCGGAGAGCTATATCTTGGATTAGTGTAGCCATAACTTGGTTCATCAATCATCATAATCATTCTTATTGAAAACATATTGCCACCCATAGTGCTAAGTAATTTGAAAAATTGTTCTTTATTATAACAGCACAGGAATTCTGTCGTATTCAATACCATTTTCCATCCTGTAATTTCTCTTTCAATTTCCATAACTTCTTGATCAACTAAATAAGCATCAAATTCGAGTGATTTTGAGTTTCGTATTTCCCAATTAGGAGCGAATGTTTTACAGATTTCAACTGAACGATCAGTGGATCCACGATTAATAAGAATGCCATGATCAAATAGCTTTGTATGGTGCATTAACCACCATGGAAGTAAATATTCTTCATTGTAAAAATGAGAAATTAAAGTAGTCTTAATCAAAATCACCTCCGTATTTAACCTGCTTCTTATTTAATATGATATGGAAGGAAACCTATTGTTAGAAGGTTTCCTCTTAAAAGTTTTAAACCACATAGGGTATGTGGATGGATTAGTATATAAAGTAGTCTGATTGATAAAGAGTGGTATTAAAAAGTACAAAATCTAAAATGAGCATCGAATTAGTGTATAACGATTGAAACGGCACTGAAAACTAATAAAACAGCCATAATGATGTTGAATAATTGGTTATGTTTTACTAATATTTTTTGGAATATTGAACCAAATAAACTCCAACTAAATGTACTTAGTAAACCGACTATACCTAGAAATAATGAGAAAAGCAGAAAACTTGAATATGAATTGTAGTAGGGGAGTATAAAAGTAGAGACTACTGTGAGCCCGAATAATATTCCTTTTGGATTAACAAATTGAATGAAAATACCCACTGTAAATAAGTTTTTATTATTTTTTTCATTGTGATCTGCACCGCCTTTACTAGTAATTATTTTAAAGGCTAAATATAGCATATACGCGACACCTAAAATTTTTAAAGGAAATTCAATTATAGGGATAATATTAATTAAAACAATATTAAAGAAACTGCATAAAGAAGTGAGGATGAAAAAACCGAATGCTACTCCAAAGCAAAAGTTTATGCTTCTCTTTAATCCATGTTGATTTGCGTATGTCATAGCTAAGAAATTGTTGGGACCAGGTGTGAAGCTACTTATAAATACAAATAACAAAAAAGAAAATATAGGCATTTCAAAACCTCCCAATTTTTGTATGTTATAATGATCAAAAAGAACAATATAACGTGTGCTTTTTATTATACATAACGGTCGTTATATTGTATGCGGTGTAGGAGTGTTTTTTATGGAAGAAATTCAACTTATTCTGGCAAAAAATTTAAAATCAATACGTGAAAAAGAAAAATTAAGTTTAGAAAAGGTCTCTCAATTAACAGGTGTAAGTAAAACAATGATTGGACAAATTGAAAGAGGGGAATCAAGTCCGACACTAACAACAATATGGAAAATTGCAAATGGCTTGAAAGTTTCTTTTACTTCTTTAATCAATAATCCTCAGCCTGATACGAAAGTGATTTTAAGAAAAGATATTCAAGTATTGTCTGAAGACAATGGAAAATATAAAGTGTATCCTTCTTTTCCATTTCAAGATGATAGACATTTTGAAATGTATACAGTGGAAATAGAAACAGAAGGGAAATTAAGTTCAGAAGGGCATAAAGAAGGCGCAGAAGAATTTATAACGGTATTTGAAGGTGAATTGACAGTAAAATTGAATAACTGTCAATATAAATTAAATAGTGGAGATTCAATTCGTTTTAAGGCCGATAGATCACACTCTTATTATAATTTAGGGGAATCTTTGACTCGATTAAGCATGACAATTTATTATCCAACTGCATAAGTTTACATTTATAGTAACAAAAGATAAAACCATCTTTAAGAGATGGTTTTTATTTTTTATTACTCACAAAAAAAGACACTCATCTGAGTGTCAACATAGTATTGCTCTCGCGTATAGGATTGGAGTACGTTTCTCAAATACGTATTGAGATGGTTCGTAAAAAAGAAACTGTCTTCATATTTAATGTAACATCGGTGGAAGTCAGTGTAAATTGATAATATATATACGGAAAATTTAGTATAGATAGTTTCTACTATGAATATAGTGCAATTTGTTCTTTAATGCGCCACCACTTTTATGAAATAATTGGGAGGTTCTTATCATGACAGACTTAGTATTTAATAATGTTTATTAGAAAAAGAATGAATCATTTTTAAATCGATTCGTATAATTGTTAGAGAGGCACCTGTTGAACCACCTCCAACCAAATTAACGATGTATAATACGTCGAATAATTGAAGTGAAATTGTAGTATCGGCAATTAAATTATTGTTATAATTTGAAGTTGATATAGCGGGAGAAAAAATAGAACCAGGAAGTGGAGTAGAAGCGTTTAATAGTAGTTTTGTTCCAGCGAGTAGAGCAGTTGTCGTATTAACTTGATAGGTTAAATGCTATCTTCTGGTTACAGGAATTGTAAATATATCGTTTGAGGCGTTAATTGTAAAATTACCGAGGCTTTGGTTATTAGAAAGAGGAATATTAGTTCCGCCTAATATCACAGTGATGGGATCACCTAATGTATTATTAGCGAACATAGAGTTTGTTGTAACTATTGACCCAGTATTTCTGGTAGGTTCAGTAAGTCTGTATGGAAGAATAATTTCAAGAGTCGTTGATACTAGTTTTTCTATTCTTTTTTCATTTTTATCTTGAGTATAAATTACCTCATTTTTAAATTAGAATGCAATAAGTTTCGTGTTTTTGGAATGGAACTATCATTTTATTATATTAATAGGAGTTATAGCAACGGTAAAATGTTTAATATATGTATGAATCATTTGGAAGGAAAAAAGAATAGTTATGAAAGCATTTCTTAATAATAGACTCATACTTATGTAAGTTAATTAAAAATATGTGGAATGAGGAATTAAATTGAAGCGGAATGATAAATTATCAATAAATAAAGGTAAGATAGAACCTGAGAATATTGGACCTACATTTTCAGCTCTTCCACCAATATATATTCCAACAGGAGCAACAGGAGCAACAGGAGCAACAGGAGCAACAGGAGCAACAGGAGCAACAGGAGCAACAGGAGTAACAGGCCCAACAGGATCAACAGGCCCAACAGGATCAACAGGATCAACAGGCCCAACAGGATCAACAGGAGCAACAGGTCCAACAGGAGCAACAGGAGAAACGGGAGCAACAGGAGCAACAGGAGCAACAGGAGAAACGGGAGCAACAGGAGCAACAGGAGCAACAGGAGAAACGGGAGCAACGGGAGTAACAGGAGCAACAGGTCCAACAGGAGCAACAGGAATAACAGGAATAACGGGAGAAACGGGAGAAACGGGAGCAACGGGAGAAACGGGAGCAACAGGAGAAACAGGAGCAACAGGACCAACGGGAGTAACGGGAGAAACGGGAGCAACGGGAGCAACAGGACCAACGGGAGTAACGGGAGCAACAGGAGCAACGGGTGTAACAGGAGCAACAGGTCCTACTGGGGGGATTGGCCCTATAACAACAACTAATTTGTTATTTTACACTTTTTCAGATGGAGAGAAACTTATATATACAGATGCAGATGGCATAGCTCAATATGGTACAACGAATATACTATCACCTACTGAGGTTTCGTATATAAATTTGTTTATCAATGGAATTTTGCAACCACAACCATTCTATGAAGTTAGTACTGGTAAACTAACTTTATTGGATAACCAACCACCATCGCAAGGTGCTTCAATTATTTTACAATTTATTATTATTAATTAAAAAAGACAGATTCTTAATGAAAAGGAATCTGTCTTTTTTGTTCTGAATTACATTCGTTAACATTAAGTGACGATAAATTCAATTGTAATTGGAATTCCGCCGTCTAATGCATCCCCACCAGGAATTGTAATAGCACCAGTAGGACCAGTAGTAACACTGGAGTTCACGCTTGGTTGAAGAATACCGTTCACATATAAGTTGTAATACGTGAAAGTCGGAAAAGCGGTTGCAGTAGTACCCGCATCGTTTAAACAAGCTGTGGCAGCAATTGCAAAAGCTGCACCTGTACCTGTGCCGGCTCCTAGTGTGGATGTAAATCTTCTAGATGCCATAAATGGTTGAATGATAGGCAATTAATTTTCACTCCTTACAATATTTTATTAGAACGAAGTATAAAATAACTTGTCCACTATATTGTATGAGAGTTTTTTATAATAGAAACGGCTTCACCTTTATAAGGTGAGCCCAATTTTAGTAAGGAAATGTTCTTTATTTATATGAAAAAATGATGTTGTTACTTGCGGAATATATGTTAATCGTAAATTCGGTTTTTGTATTCAAATTAAAATGTGTCTTTGAACCTAAGAGATAAACGTGGAAAAATAAAATAAACTCTTAAGTTTAGGTATTTAATCTAAGCAGTCAATTATTAAAAACATATAATTAATATGTGAGTCATGAACATAATTAAATAGCGTTTGCAAGTTTAATTATATTTCATGTTTCCTATTTTAAGTCAATATATAACACATACTCTTTTACAACTTTATGATCCTTATAATAGGAAAAACTCAAATATAAAACAAGTAAGGAGGACATAAATGACAAGTAATAATTGTTTCGGTCATAACCACTGCAATAATCCGATTGTTTTCACTCCAGAGTGTTGTAACAATCCACAAACAGTTCCGATTACTAGTGAGCAATTAGGTAGATTAATTACTTTACTAAACTCTTTAATTTCGGCTATTGCAGCGTTTTTTGCAAATCCAAGTGATGCAAACAGATTAGCTTTACTCAATTTGTTTACTCAACTATTGAACTTACTAAATGAATTAGCACCTTCTCCAGAAGGGAATTTCTTAAAACAATTAATTCAAAGTATTATTAATTTACTACAATCTCCTAACCCAAATCTAAGTCAATTACTTTCTTTATTACAACAATTCTACAGTGCTCTTGCACCATTCTTTTTCTCTTTAATTATTGACCCTGCAAGTTTACAACTTTTATTAAATTTATTAACTCAATTAATTGGTGCTACTCCAGGAGGAGGCCCAACAGGCCCAACAGGTCCAACAGGTCCAGGAGGCGGAGCAACAGGTTTAACAGGAGCAACAGGAGCAACAGGAGCGACAGGAGCAACAGGAGCAACAGGTCCAACAGGAGCAGGAGCAACAGGAGCAACAGGAGCAACAGGAGCAACAGGTCCAACAGGAGCAACAGGAGCAACAGGAGCAGGAGCAACAGGCCCAACAGGAGCAACAGGTTTAACAGGAGCAACAGGTTTAACAGGAGCAACAGGCCCAACAGGAGCAACAGGTCCAACAGGAGCAACAGGTCCAACGGGGGCAACAGGTTTAACTGGTGCAACAGGCTTAACAGGAGCAACAGGTGCAACTGGTGGCGGAGCTATTATTCCGTTTGCTTCAGGTACAACACCAGCAGCATTAGTTAATGCGTTAGTAGCTAATACAGGAACTCTTCTCGGATTTGGATTTAGTCAGCCTGGTATAGCGTTAACGGGTGGAACAAGTATCACATTAGCATTAGGTGTAGGTGATTATGCATTTGTAGCACCACGCGCAGGAACTATTACGTCATTAGCAGGTTTCTTTAGTGCAACAGCTGCATTATCTCCATTATCACCTGTTCAAGTGCAAATACAAATATTAACTGCACCTGCAGCAAGCAATACGTTTACAGTACAAGGTGCACCTCTATTATTAACGCCAGCATTTGCCGCAATAGCGATTGGTTCTACAGCATCAGGAATCATACCTGAAGCTATTCCAGTAGCAGCTGGGGATAAAATACTGTTATATGTTTCATTAACAGCAGCAAGTCCAATAGCTGCAGTTGCTGGATTTGTAAGTGCAGGTATTAATATCGTTTAATTTGTTACAATGTTTAGTAGGAAATTAAACAGGGGTTTGTATATAGTCCTTCCTAATAAATTTAGGAAGGACTATATTTTTTAGGAAAATAAGTAATAAATTAATTGAACAATTACTCTTTGTTAAGTTCGTATAAAAAAGTATAATTTACCCTTTCTCATTTAAGTAATAAGTTATGTAACTTTAAAAATTTCCGATCAGTAAAAAAAGATGAATTCTTTTAAAAAAGAATTCATCCATAAGATAAACTATTTATTTTTATTACAGTTACATCCTTTTTTCTTTACATAGCCTTGCTCCGCTAAGTCTCTTTGCGATTGGGAATTGGAAGATTGAGAGGATGCTGAAGAACTACTATTTTTATTATAAGAGTAGTTTTTTCGATAGTTATAATTACTCATAGTACTATCACCTCCAATTTAATATATAAATATTATATGTATGTCCACTATCAATTGTTACTATTTTTAATAGGAAGAGAAGATACAATAAAAAAATCTCCTTGGTATTTTCCTAGGAGATAAATGATGATTCTTTTGAAAATTTACAAATTAATAGCCCCAGTAAAGAGGGAAGTAATAAGAATCTTGGTGATGCGGATTATGTTGTTGAGCGAGGGGCTGGGTTGGATAATTTTTCATTTCACGGTTTTGATTGCAGTTTGACGGAGGACCAATTACAGTAGTTGATTGAATAGGGGAAACCGCTTGTTTCCATTGTTGTTCATTGAGGCAGTAAGTATGTGCCATCATATGAGCAGGAGTTAATCTTAAAATGTCAGAACCGAAAATAACTTCTGGCGCTGGAGCATTGAAAATAGCTAATAAATGAGTATTATTTGCTGTAGCAATTTCATAATGCCACCACGCTTGTGGAATGTTGGCAACTTGCCCGGGTTTTATCGGTAAGTTTAATATTTGATTCGTAAATGGATTAAGTAAAGAAACAACAGCAGACCCTGAAATACAATAAACAAGTTCAGCTGCATTTTGATGAATATGTGGTTCTACAACATTTCCTGTACTTAAATAAATATCTAATAAAGAAGTATTTTCTAAAGTATTTAATTGTTTAATACCAAGTACATTTATATAATTTTGGGCATCTTTCCGAAAAAAATTACTTTTATTTACATCATAAGTAAAATTGGTTGAGGGGGAGGTATAGTCGATGTTGGCAGTCAATTGTATTACCCGCCTTTCTATAGGTAAGTTAGGTTACAAAATTAGGATATGTGTCTAGTCTTTGTTTTGTGCTGTTGTCGGTAGCTTAATAAATTCACTTATTCCATAAAGAATAAGGTGTTAAGACCAAACTATATTCGTATTCCCATTCATACTTTGGATTGATGGAAAAAAGTAATGAAAATGTTAATTTAAAATTACATCAATCATTTATAAGGAGTGAATGTTCATGTCATTTAGTGAAATGATTAGAAATGAAGTACTCAGCTGGGCGGGTGTTTCTGAAAAACCGCATCGATTTGGTGGTATTGAAATAAATTATGGCAAGAAAGAACTTGGCCATCTTCATGGTGATAAATTAGCTGATTTACCATTTCCAAAGTTAAAGCGAGATGAATTAGTGAAGCAAGGCTTGGTAAAACCACATCACGTATTACCTGAATCAGGATGGATTAGTTATTATTTAAAGAGTGAAGAGGATATTCCATTTGCAATTGAGTTATTTCGTATGCAATATGATCGAATTAAAAAGTAATGAAATAAAGTAGGATAATAAAAATTTATTTTTATGTCACATCCCTCCTTAATCGTTCGTCTTGTATGTAGAACGATTAAGGAGGGATTTTATTATGAATACATTTGATATAGCAATTGTTGGCGGTGGGCTTGCTGGATTAACAGCATCTATATATTTAGCGAAAGCTGGAAGGAAAGTGATTGTATTAGAAAAGTCCAGTCAATTCGGTGGCCGAGGGATGACTACAAATAAAAATGAAATCTGCATGAATCTTGGTGCACATGCTTTATATAGAGGCGGGGCAGCGTTTATAACTTTTAATGAGCTTGGTATGACTCTTCCAGGTGGAATACCATCTACAAAAGCACATGGAATATGGAAAGGGGATATATTCACTATCCCAACAGATTTTTACTCAATTTTATCAACACCACTACTTTCTTGGTCTGCAAAAGTACAATTCTCACGTCTTATGATTCGTTTAGGAAATTTAGATGTAGGAGAAGTTCCGAAAATGAGTCTAACTACATGGGCAGAAAATGAAATAAAAGATCCAATGGTTCGCAATATATTTTATGCGCTATGCCGAACAACAACATATACGTTTGCTCCTACAATACAATTAGCATCATCTGTACTAAAGCAAATACAGCTTTCTATAAAAGAGGGAGTGCTTTATGTAGATGGTGGTTGGGAGACGATAATAACAAAATTAAGAGCTATAGCGAATGATATCGGGGTGCAGTTTTTGGCTAAAAAGCATGTTGTGGAAATTGAGCATTCCGAAGGTAAACAAAGAATACATTGTGTTGATGATGAGGTTTTTGAAGTAGGCACAGTCATCGTGACGACTCCGCCGAAAGAAGCTTGTAAAATAATAAAAGGTGCAGAAGGAACAAGTTTGCATAGATGGAGTGAACAATCTGTACCGGTTACTGTTGCTGCATTAGATATTGGCTTGAGACAATTACCCAATCCTACACATCAATTTGTATTAGGATTAGATCAACCTATATTTTTCACAAATCAATCGAGAGCAGCTAAATTAAGTGAAGATGGATCAATTGTAGTGAGTCTAATTAAGTACTATAATCCTGTACTCGAGATGAATCATATTCGTGATGATAAAGAACAGTTGGAAAGTACGATGGAGTTGTTACATCCAAATTGGAAAAGAGAAGTTGTTGCACAGCAATATTTACCGAAAATAACAGTAGTACATGATTTTCCTCATATTGACCGTGTTGAAAAAGCGGGCCCTAATATACCTGAAATGCCAGGTGTTTATGTTGCAGGAGATTGGGTAGGGCATGATGAAGTATTAGCTGATGCTGCGGTAGCAAGCGGGAAGCGTGCAGCGTTATACATTTTAAAGCAATATGAAAGTGAGGCAGTTCATCATGGAAACGGAGCAGTTATATGAAGCGTATCAACCATTATTATTTTCGTTAGCATACAGAATCCTTGGGAGTGTTATGGATGCTGAGGATATCGTTCAGGATGTATTTATCTTGCTAAATAATATAGAAGATCCTCAATCTATAGAAAATATGAAAGCATATTTATGTAAGATGGCGACAAATCGTTCAATTGATAAATTACGATCGGCAGCGCATAAACGTAACGTGTATGTAGGGATGTGGTTGCCAGAGCCAATTGTAGAAGAGAGTGATGAGCCATCAAAGTCATTTATAATGAAAGAATCCCTTTCCACCGCATATTTATTACTTTTACAACAATTATCTGAGGTAGAAAGGATTGTTTTCATATTAAGAGAAGTTTTCAGTTATGAATACGAAGAAATAGCTTCAATTGTTGATAAGAGTAGTGTAAACTGCAGGAAGATCTTTCAACGTGCTCGAAAAAGCATGTTGGAGAAACCGAAGCAATCAAAATTAAGCACGGAGAAAATGGCTTCTTATGTTGAAAAGTTTGTATCATCATTACAGTGTGGGGATGCGGAAGGTATGTTAGAAGTATTAAAAACAGATGCTATACTCAAAGCTGATGGTGGTGGTAAAGTTACGACTGCGATTAACCCGATTTATTCTGCGGATCGAATTATACGTTTGTTCTTTGGGATTGCACAACGATTGACAGAAGAGTACACTGTTGATTTCAAAATGGTCAATGGTATACCAGGAGTTATAGTTACAATAAATAATAAAGTAACTTATGTTCTTTCGTTTGTATTTGAGGATGAGAAAATTTCAAATATTTATATGATGGTTAACCCTGAAAAACTTATGCATTTAAATGTAAAAATATAAAAAAGCGCATTTCTTCAGAAATGCGTTTTTTATTATTTTTCTAACATTTCAAGAGGTACATCTTTTTCGCCAGCTACCTCAAATTTAATTTCCCCGTCTTCTTCATAAATACGTGTAATAATCGGTATAGTAATCATTAATTTTTTATGCTGCTTTCGTTTTCTAGCAGCATCTAAGCTAATCACGTTCATTTGTAAGCATCCTTTCTTCTGGAAATATATAAACAAAGAAAATGCGTCCGAAAAGGGCGCTTAATTGAATTTGAAATACCGATTCATTTAAATGGGGTTTATATAATTTAATAACTGCAATTTTAATATGAAATAATATGAATGGAATAATTGCACGTAGAAATTAACTTTACCAAAAAACGAAACAATATGCTATAAAAAAATTCAAATCTTTGTCATATAACAGGAAAAAGGTTTTTGTTTCGCATATAATGAAAGTAGACGGGCAGCAAGAGCTTTTTCATCATATTGCTTTGGAAAGGCGATGGAAAAAATGGATACGTTAGATTTATTATTATTTCAACTTGAACAATATGGAGAAGAGCATGATCGAAATAAAAAAACAAGGGAAGAAAAATTACGGAATATTACTCGTGAGATGGGGCAATTTTTATCAATTTTAGTAAAAGGGTGTAGCGCAAAAAACATTTTAGAAATCGGAACTTCTAATGGTTATTCTACATTGTGGTTAGCTAATGCGGTAGAAGAAACAAATGGAAATGTAACAACTGTAGAGCTTTCTTCAGAACGAGTTGGAGAGGCACTTGTCAATTTTGAAAAGGCAAACCTTTTACAAAGGATTGATGTTCATAATCAAGAAGCAGGGGCATTTTTAGATGCGCAATTAGATCATTCATTTGATTTTATTTTCCTAGATTCAGAGCGTACGCAATACATGTGGTGGCTTGAGCATATAAAACGCATTTTACAACCAAAGGGTTTTCTTGTTGTTGATAACGCAACCTCTCATGCAAATGAATTAGCCGAGTTTAAAAAAATGATAGAAGAAGATGAAATGTTTGAAACGGTGTTATTGGCATTTCAAAATGGAGCATTCGTAGCGCGCAAGAAGAAATAGGAGTGGGCGCAATATAATTATCACATTGAAAAAGGGTGTATGTCAAAAGATTGAGTACAGAAGGATAGAAGAACATAATTTATATACGTAACATACGAAGAATCCGCCTTCAGCATGTCGTTCTCTAGGTCTTAAGTCTGAGGAAAATTATGTTGTTTACAGGTATACTTATAGTAAGAAACAGGGAATGACTGCATAAACAGGCATTTCTAAAAAAATCGATTTCAAGCAATCAGAATGTATATGAAATACGATATAATAGATGAAATATAGTGCATATAAATTCGCACATATAAATAAAGGAGCGATTTTGTTGACTGAACTCGAGAAAAAAGAACCTGTATCGATCATGAAAGATAATAATGTAGAAGTAGTAGTTGATACAGTTATAAAAGATGCAGAATTAGAGGAACTGAATAAAGAAGCTGATCTTTATGTACAAAAGTTAAATAGCGAGCAAAATACAGATTTATCAAAAGTATTGTCTCAGCTAGGAGATTTAGGAGATAAAGAGCAACAAGCAGCAGGACAAACGTTGTCAGCATTAAAACGTCCTGTAACAGCGATGATGAATGGGAAAAATGAAGAAATTCCAAATACATTGTTAGAATTACGAAAAGTGGTATCAGAGCTTGATCCCAATTCACTTAAAGCAAGTGGTATGAAGAAAATAATGTTTAAAGTATTCAAGAAAAATCCACTTGAAACATACGTGCATAAATACCAATCTATAGATAAACAAATCGAGGAAATCATTAGATCCCTTCTAATTGGCCGTGATAACTTACAAGAGGATACAGTGGGTCTTGAAATGCTTAAAGAACAATCGCACGATAAAATTCATGCGCTTGATAAACAAGTATACTTAGGGAAAAAGCTTGCTGGCATGCTTGAAGCTGAGAAACAAAACCCAGAGCGTCAAAGAGATATTCCATTAATTAACGATGCGTTAGAAAAGATACTTGTACGTACACGTAATATGCAGCAAGCGAAAAGTGTTTTATTACAATCTATCGCATCTGTAGACATTATTAAGAAAAATAATGAAAAGTTAACAGAGGCAATTCGTAATGCAATTACGATGACGCAAAACGTTGTAACGGTTTCAGCTGCTATTCAGTTAGCGTTAACAAATCAACGGAAAACAATCGATGCAGTGAATGCGACAAATGAAGCAATTGAATCGATGGTATTAAGTAATTCTCAAGCGTTAAAACAAAATACAGAAGAAACGACAAAATTGCTTGAAAACCCTGCTATTAGCATGGATAAATTACGTGAATCATTCCAAAATGTGTTCGCTGCAATTGAAGCATCTGAAAAATCGTCAGAACGTATTATCGAGTCAAGTAAGAAGTTCGTTATTGAACTAGACACATTTAATGATGAGATGAAGCAGAAACTCATTCAGCGTCCAAGGAAATAACGGATTATTAGAGGAGGTGAACAAATGAGTTTCATTCAAACAGTATTATTACTACTCGGTACATTGCTTTTAATAGCATTTACTGTCGTTGTTTTAGTCGTATATTTCGGACGGAAGCTGTATTTTTCATGGACGAAGCCATATAAAAGAGCGCAAGATTCTTTAGACAAGTTATCAAACAAATCAATACCGTTTCTACAAGAATTTACACAACATCCACTGTTTTATCGCTGGATTCGCACTGAAGGAAAGAAAGAACAAAATACATTAAATACTCTATTTTGTGCATCAGGTCAACGTACGAGAGAACAAGTCTTCTCGATGTTACCGAAAGAAAAGCAGAAAAAAGTGCATGTAATGGCAAAAACTACGAAAAAGCTTACGAATGAAGATATTGATGTAGCTGCGATGAAAGTGAAAGATTTCTTAAGACAAGAGACACAGCAAACTGTAAAACCGACAGACTTATCATTTTACAAATTGTATTTTTATGACCGTTATCCAGACGCATTAAATACAATTCAAGCGTATAAACGCTCAATAAATCCTTCATTACAAAGAACGGTTGATGATATTACAATTTCAGTATTGAATGCACTTCCGTACTATCAAGAGCAACGCATGTTTGAACAACAACATAAACTTGAAACGTTCTTAATGAAAGATTTAACGGCCATGTTATCGTTGGTAGTACAATTACCACCTTCACAAAGACCAGAGAAAGAAGAAGAACTGAAAATCTACTTGGAAAATTTCCAAAAAGAAATGGAAGTAGTAGAGCGAGATATTCGCGACTCAATTGATCACGATTTAAATGTGAAGATGAGAGCAGCGACTGAGAAGTTTAAGAATAAATAACAAAAAGCGCCTTAAAAGCTAAGTATCACAGCTTTAGGGCGCTTTTTGTTATGAGATTTTATTTTGCATTAACGGTAGTATGACTAGAAGCCACACTTTCATTATGCAATCGATCAACTGCAGTTACGACATACGTATACGTTTCTCCAGAAATAACGGTTTTATCTACATAAATTTCTCCAAGTTTTGTTTTTCTTACAGTAGTAAGTAAATTTTTCGGATTTTGTATATCCACTTCATTTTTCCCATTCGCGCGGTAAATAGCGTAATAAGTAGAATCATTATCTCTATTGTCAATGATACCGATTGCAATACCTTCATCTCTTGGAATGGCACCTTTTAAAGTCGGTTGTTTTGGTGGATCATGATCAAGCCAAGGCATAGGCGGAATTAATGCAGGATATTTATATATGTCTTTTGAGAGTCTATCTTTAGCTCCAAGTGGATTGTTATTAATATCTTTTAAGCTAAAATGCATACTACCTTTTATTTCAGGATATAGCCGGTTTAATGCAATTTGTCTTGGATATTCTTCTGGATCAGACCAAGCAGGGACGGAGTTATTATTAATTTTATAGGCCGCTTGACCGATGTATAGGTGAATCGGTTTGTTATTTGTTTCTTTAACCCACCAATCTACTAATATGTCATATGCAGCTGGGGTGAAACCTATATTCCAATATATTTGCGGTGTAATGTAGTCAATATATCCTTTTTGTATCCACTCACGTGTGTCAGCATAAAGGTCATCATAGTTTCTTTGGCCTGCGGTTGTGTTAGAGCCAGTCGGATCGTCAGCTATATTTCTCCATACGCCGAACGGACTAATGCCAAACTTTACATATGATTTTTCTTGTTTTATAGCAGTATTTAAATCTTTTACAAGTTCATTTACATTGTTACGTCGCCAATCTTCTATATTTGTAAATCTACCGTTATTATATGTTTCGTACGTTTTCTGATCTGGAAATTCTTCACCGGCTACTTTATATGGATAAAAATAATCATCCATATGCAGCGCATCAATATCGTAATTTTGCACGATTTCTAAAGCACCTTCTGTTATAAATTTTTTCACTTCTGGAATACCGGGATTGTAATATAACTTTCCGCCATAAGGGACAACCCAATTGGGATGTTGCCTTGCAGGGTGATTATTTGATAATCGATTTATATCGGTGTGATTCATCGTTATTCGGTATGGGTTAATCCAAGCGTGGAATTCTATATTTCTTTTATGAGTTTCTTCAATCATAAATGCAAGCGGGTCATAACCAGGATCTTTTCCTTGTGTTCCTGTAATGTATTCAGACCAAGGACCGTAATTTGAAGGATAGAAAGCATCAGCGGTTGGTTTAATTTGTACAACAACTGCATTCATACCAGTGCTTTTTACATCGTCTAATAATCTTATAAATTCTTGTTTCTGTTTTTCAATGGGTAAGCCAGTTTTTGAGGGCCAATCAATATTCAGAACAGATGCAATCCATACAGCACGTAATTCATGTTTTTTGTATGCAGTATTTACTTCAGCATAAGTAGAGTGAGGGGGAATGAAAGAGAAAGGGATGAACAAGATGACGATACAACATATCATTAATAAACGTTTAACGATCATTTATACGCCTCCCTATCATATGATTATTTAAAATAATATAGGAGGCGAGGTTGACTTTGCAATAGAGAAAATTGCATATTGAAACATTAATTTAATAGGAAAAATATTTTTAATGAAATTTACTTTCATTATAACTAAATTCATTTACTACTTCATATGCTTGTTAGTAAAGTGAAACTTCCTTTCATTTGAAGGGTAATAAATTATAAGTATAGGAGGATTAATAAATGAAAGTTTTGTTCGTCTGTTCTGGAGGAATGTCCAGTGCAATTGTTGTAAACGCTTTAAAAAAAGAAGCGGAGAAAAATGGTGTGAACATGGAAGTGCATGCAATTGGAACGAATGAGGTAGAGGAAGAAGTAAAGAATGGCTGGGATGTCGTAATGGTGGCACCTCAAATAAGACACCGATTTGACTCTGTAAAAAAATTTGCAGAGGAGGAATCTATTCCGTGTGGCATCATTCCACCGCAAGCATACACGCCACTTGGAGGCCCGACTTTATTAAAAACTGTAAATGAATTAATTAGTTAGGAGGAAGCGTTATGAATAAGTTTGTCACGTTTCTTGATAAAAACTTATCTGGCCCGATGGCAAGGCTTTCTGAGCAGAGGCATCTACAAGCAATCCGTGATGGAGTTATTTCGGCGTTACCATTTATTATAGTAGGAAGCTTTTTTTTAATAGTAGCATTTCCACCACTGCCGAAAGATAGTTTCATATCGGTTTGGGCATTAAAGAATCAAACAAGTATATTGATACCATATCGTTTAACTATGTTTATTATGTCCTTATATATAGCATTTGGAATAGGATATAATTTAGCGAAAAGTTATAAATTAGATGCTTTATCAGGAGCACAGCTTGCGGTATGTTCACTACTTTTAACATTAACGCCTGAGTTAATTGATAAAAAAGGATTCATGCTTCCGATGACAAATCTTGGAGGTCATGGATTATTTGTGACGATGATCGTCTCTATTTTATCAGTTGAGATTTTAAGGTTTTGTAAGAAGAATAACGTAACGATAAAAATGCCAGAACAAGTACCACCGTCAGTATCACGTTCATTTGAAGCACTTATACCTGCAGCATTCGTTATTATTATGATGAGTCTTATTACAGTCGTTTTTAAAGTTGATTTACATTACGTTGTAGATAAACTAGCCGCACCGTTAGTAAAAGCTGGTGATAGTTACTTTGGCGTTATTATACCTGTATTTTTAATTACGTTTTTCTGGTCTTTCGGGATACACGGAGTATCAGTTGTAGGTACTGTGGCAAGGCCACTTTGGGATGTGTATTTAGGAAAGAACGGTGAAGCTGTAGCAAGTGGAGCGAGTCATTTTCCGTTTATTGCACCAGAACCGTTTTATCAATGGTTTATTTGGATTGGTGGTTCGGGCGCAACGTTAGGGCTTGTGTTAGCTATGATTGTATTTGGTCGATCAAAATATTCGAAAGCATTATCGAGAACGTGTATTGTTCCGGGGATTTTTAATATAAATGAACCGGTTATATTCGGTTTGCCGATTGTATTAAATCCAATTTTAATTATTCCTTTCGTCATTACCCCGTTAGTAACAGCTACTATAGCGTATGCTGCAACCGCAATGGGATTTGTAACACCAACGCATATTATGCCGCCATGGACATTACCTGCTCCAATTGGTGCATATTTAGCAACAGGTGGAGATTGGCGTGCGATTGTATTAGTTTTTATAAATATAGCAATATCGTTTCTTATTTATTTACCATTCTTTAAAATGTACGACAAAAATATGCTTGAAATCGAAAAGAATGGTGACGGAGAGTCGGTTAATCCTTAATCTGCATGCTGTTATTTTGAGTGATAGACTTTTTGTCTATCACTTCTTTCACATTAAAACTAGAAAGGGGGAAATAGAATGAATATAAAATTTAGTTATAAAGGTGTGTTTTTATTACTATTTGGAGTGATTTGTGCAAATTTACTTTTTGTCCCTTTATTAGGCATGCTAAATTTATCACAAATGCATAGTATTTGGCTCGTTACAAGTATTGCGGCAAGCGTTTTGCTTACGGTAGTTGTTTCTTTCATTGATGGATCGTTTGCATCGAAAGCTCAGTTGTTTTTTAGATTTATATTGTTTTCGATTGGTTGTACGTTGGTTACTTACATGATTGTTTTTTAGTAAATAGGAGGTCATGCATGTTATGTATGTTGCAGGGGTAATTGTAGAAGAGGTTTTGACATATTGTATGAATCATCCATTTCTGAAAATGAATCCACCGAAATCAACTGGTAGAGAACAGTTTGGAGAAGAATTTGTCAGTGAGTTATTAAAGCGGTTTGAAAAGCATAGTAAAGAAAATATATTGACGACTGTCACAAGGTTTACAGCAAGTTCAATTGTTTATCATTATAAGGAGTTTATTCTGCCGTATTATGAAATCGATGAGGTAATTCTAGGTGGTGGCGGAAGTTATAATGATACACTTGTAGAAATGATACGGCATGGATTGAAAGAAGAAAAATGTGCATTATTCCTTCAAGAAGATATAGGCTATTCTTCAGAAGCGAAGGAAGCAATCGCCTTTGCCATTTTAGCAAATGAAACATATCATCGTAATCCGAGTAATGTGCCGAGCGCAACAGGTGCAAAGGAATCTGTAGTTTTTGGGAATATAACATTCCCTCCAATTTGAAATGAATGAGGCGAATAGATGAAATATATGATTGGAGTAGACGGCGGGGGAACAAAGACAGAAGCAATTGCATTTGATAAAGACGGAAATGAACTTGTAAGAGCTACAAGTGGTTTTGGAAATATATTAATAGATTTTGAAGAAGTTCTTGTGCATATTATGGAGGTGATTGATCAATGCCAGAAAGGTGTATTAAATGGGCATTGCGTTTGTATTTGTTTAGGATTAGCGGGTGTAAGTGGAGTAAATACGAATGAATTAACATTACGTCTAAAGAAGAAGTATGGAACACCAATTGAAGTTTTTAATGATGCGATGATTGCACATGCAGCTGTTTTAAAAGGAAAAGATGGAATTTTAACAATTGGCGGCACAGGTGCAATTTGTCTTGGAAAGAAAGGAGAAGTGTACGAGTATAGTGGTGGATGGGGACATATTTTAGGAGATGAAGGAAGCGGATATTGGATTGCATTACAAGGTTTAAAAAGAATGGCCAATCAATTTGATCAAGGAGTTGCACTTTGTCCATTAAGCTTAAGGATTCAAGATGAGTTTCAACTTTTGACGTCGTCTCATATAAAAAGACTAGTTTATAGTTCTTCAAAAGATAAAGTTGCAGCAATCGCGCCATTAGTTATTCAGGAAGCGAGAAATGGGAATGATGATGCACGTGAAATTATCTTGCAAGCTGGAAAAGAATTGGCAAGGATTACAGTAAATGTTTATAACAAGTTGAACTTTAAGCACTCAACGCCAATTGCAGTAAGTGGCAGTATATTGCGTTTAGTTCCTGAAATATTTGCTGTATTTAAGAAATGCTGTGAAGAAAGTATGAAAGAAATTACATTCGTATCACAAGCAGAAATGGCAGTGAAAGGAACATATTATTTAATGAGGGATATATATTTTTAAAAATAGCGTATGAGAATTTTTGTATGATTTGTAAATATATGATGTTAAAATGTATAAAGGGAAGTGGATAAAAAAGTACAATATACATAGTTCATGAATATTGTATAAGTACTTCCATGTAGAAAGTGAATGATTATATGATTAATAGTATGCAGTTTTTGTATTTGGTCGCTTCTTATTTATTTGGGAACATATTGACCGCTTATATAGTAACGAAATGGAGATATAACGTTGATATCCGAGATGAAGGAAGTGGGAATCCCGGCGCAAGAAATATGGGGCGTGTATATGGAAAAGGATATTTCATCGCTACATTTTTAGGTGATGCAATTAAAGGGGCAATCGTAGTTTCTATTGCAAAATACCTTTTTGGACATTCTACATTTGTAATGTTAGCTTTACTAGCTGTTTTACTGGGACATATTTATCCAATTGTATTTAAAGGCAAGGGCGGAAAAGGCATATCAACATTTATTGGAGGATTAATCGCATTTGATTATTTGATAGCGCTTACTCTTGTTGCTGTTTTCATTATATTTTATTTAATTTTTAAAGGGTTTACTAAGCCAGGGTTAATTACAATTGCTTGTTTACCAGTTTGCATGATTTTGTATTCTTATTCTATTATTACGACTATTTTAAGTGCTTTTATCATTGTGCTTATTTTATATGTAAATCGAGACTGAAACGAAATTTTAATAAGTGGAGTAAATCTCCACTTATAATTTTTATTAAATACATAAAGGAGATAAGCCATGGGGTTAATTTATAAAGTTGCTGATCAAGATCGGGAATTTGAACGTATACATAAATTGAATTATAAAACATTTGTAGAAGAAATTCCGCAACATGAAGAAACGAAAGAGCGTGTTCGTATAGATCGCTTTCATGATGAAAATACATATTTAATTTGTTTAGATGAGGATAGATTAGTAGGTATGGTCGCAGTGCGGGGAAAACGACCATTCTCGTTAGATTATAAAATCTCAAATTTAGATATTTATTTGCAAGAGCATGGAGAAAAAGTGTATGAAATTCGTTTACTTTCAGTAGAACGTGAATATAGAAATGGAAGAGCGTTGTTAGGATTAATTCGTTTTCTACATCGTTATTTGCTTCTAAATGGATATGAATTAGCACTCATTTCTGCAACAACACGTGAACTACCTTTATATGAGCAAATGGGATTCAAATCTTTTCATACGTTAGTTGGTACAGAAGAAGCAGCCTTCCAGCCAATGTATGTTACTCCTGCTATGTTTGAAGAGTCGAGTGTTGGAGGGATTATGACGAAAGAATATACGTTTTTACCTGGTCCAGTAGATATTGAAGAGAATGTTCGAAAGGCATTTTCTACGCGGCCTATTTCGCATCGCTCTAAGTCATTTCAAGTGACAATGGACAATGTGAAAAAACGGTTACTTCACATGACAAAAGCAAAACATGTACAGCTTATGTTAGGAACAGGGACGTTAGCAAATGATGCGATTGCTTTACAGTTACGTTCTTTAAAAGGGAAAGGACTAATATTAACAAATGGAGAATTTGGAAATAGATTAGTTGGACATGCAAAACGAGCACAATTACATTTTGATACGTATAAAAAAGAAATGGGAGAGCCGTTTATTTATAACGAATTAGAAGAAATAATAATAACTGGAAATTATGAATGGCTTTGGTTTGTTCATCATGAAACATCTACTGGAATGTTAAACGATTTAGACGAGCTAAATACTCTTTGTAACGAGAATCAAATGAAACTATGTGTAGATTGTATAAGTTCAATTGGAGCAATACCATTAGACTTGAAGGATGTGTATTTTGCAAGTGGTGTTAGCGGTAAAGCGATTAAATCATATACAGGAATTTCTTTCGTTTTTCATAACCACATTGTAAAAATAAACGAGGCTGTGCCGGCCTATATGGACATTGGCATGTATGAAGAAAATGAAAGCATTCCATACTCACAATCATGGAATTTAATTTATGCATTGCAAGAAGCGTTGAAGAGATTTGAAGATGAAAAGGCATTTGTAAAAATTAAAGAGACATACGATTATGTTGAAGAAGTTATTACTGATATGGGTTTAAAGCTTGTTTCAACTAAAGAACACGCCGCACCAATTATACTTACTATTGTATTGAGCGAAGAGCATTCTTCTAAAGTAGTAGGCGATGCATTAGCATTACAAGGATACGTTGTTCATTATGAGTCATCTTATTTACAAAAGAATAATTGGATTCAAATTGCATGTTTAAATCATTATAAAGAACGCGATATGAAGAGGATGTTAAATTGTTTGCAAATATGTTTATTTCAGAGTGGGGTACATATATAAAGATTTTCTCTTTTCGTATAAAGGAGCTACGACTTACGAAAACTTAGAAATAGAACTTTGGAAGAGGTGTCAGTATGATAACTAGAAAACTACCATTACATATAGACGATATTAAAAAAGCTCACAAAATTCTAGATAGAAATGCTCGTAAAACGCCATTAGTAAAATCTTTTTATTTGACTAGTAAAACGGGCGGAGAAATTCATTTGAAATTAGAAAATATGCAATTAACGGGTTCTTTTAAATTCCGTGGCGCATTTAATAAAATGTCGCGGCTCACGGATCAAGAAAAAGAAAGAGGTGTAATTGCATGTTCAGCAGGTAATCATGCACAAGGAGTTGCATTATCTGCTCATTTACTCGGTATTAAGAGTAAAATTGTTATGCCAATTTCTGCACCGCAGGCGAAAGTTGAAGCAACAAAAGGATATGGATCTGAAGTGATTTTACATGGTGAAACCTTTGATGATGCAAAGGTAAAATGTGAAGAAATTATAAGGGAAACAGGTGAAACATACTTACATCCATATGATGATGTAGAGGTAATGGCTGGTCAAGGTACAATAGGATTAGACATTCTTGATGATATGTGGGATGTAGATACTGTCATTGTACCAATTGGTGGAGGCGGAATTATTTCTGGCATTGCTGTAGCATTGAAATCTTTTAATCCATCCATTAATATAATTGGTGTCCAAGCAGATAATGTTCATGGAATGAAGGCATCTTACGATAAAGGAGCAATCGTAGAACATTATGAGGCGCCTACTATTGCAGATGGTTGCGCAGTTAAAATACCAGGTGAATTAACATTTGAAATTGTAAAAGAATTAGTAGATGATATTGTAACTGTATCAGAAAAAGAGCTGGAAGTAGCGATGAAAGATTTATTACAACGTGGGAAAGCTGTTGTAGAAGGTGCAGGTGCATTAGCAACTGCTGCACTTCTTGCAGGAAAAGTTGATAGCTATATAAAAGGAAAAAAAGTAGTAGCGGTTATATCTGGTGGGAACGTAGACTTACAGCGCATATCAAGTGTATGTGAGCACTTTTTTGTCGCTAATGAAGTGAAATAGTTTTATGAAAGAAGAGCTAAGAGAAATAGTCTTAGCTCTTACTTTTTGTCTACTGTTTACTGTAAGTAGCAATAAACTTGCAAAATTTGCTGTTTAAAAATTATTTTATTTAAGCGCCTATTTTTACACATATCTTTAATGTTACAATAATTATTTCAATATTGTCGAAATGTAAGCAGAAATTTAATATAATAGTTTTAATGTGCTAATGAGCGGTGAGGAGGGCAGATCATGAATAAAGAAGAACAGGTCATGAACGGTTTCAGGGAATTATATAATAAACTGGTTTGGCTTAATAAAGATAAGATGGAAGAAGGTCTTAAAGGTTTTAAGTCTTCTGAAGTCCACTGTATTGAATATATTGAAAACAATGCAGATTCTAACGTGACGCAACTCGCAGAGGCTTTTTATGTGACTCGCGGTGCTATAAGTAGAATGACTAAGAAGCTCATACAAAAAGGCCTTGTTGAAAGTTACCAAAAGTCAGAAAATAAGAAAGAAATTTATTTTAAGCTTACCGAACAAGGGAAAGAAATTTATAAAATCCATGAAGATCTGCACAAAGAGTTTCAAGAGCGGGATAAAGCTGTATTTGAGCAAGTAACTGAAGAAGAATTCGACAGTATAATTAGCTTTGTGGAAAAGTATAGTAGACATTTGGATGCAGAAATAAAGAAACAAGGTATACATATTAAATCGTAATACATTTTAATAATAAAATGGCAGCCTTACTCTAATATGAGAATAGGCTGCTTTTTTATTATTTTATCTTTGTTGACTAATCAACAAAACAGAGTTATCATTTTGTTGACAAAGCAACAAAACATTTTAAGGAGAGAAGTTAAATGTCTATATTTAGATCACAAAATGAAAGGGAAACTGAAAAAAGCATAGATAAACATGCTTTACTATTCGGACTTATTTCTGTATTTCTTTGTGGTATAGGTTTCAGTATCATTATGCCTGTAGTCCCATTCTTAGTACAGCCATATACAAGCAATCCGGAAGAACAAGCATTGGTTGTTACACTACTAACTTCCGTATATGCGGCCTGCGTGTTTTTAGCTGCTCCAGCACTCGGGGCTTTAAGCGATAAGTATGGCCGTCGTCCATTACTTTTAATATGCTTATTTGGTTCTGCAATTGGGTACTTAGTTTTTGGCATAGGAGGAGCTTTATGGGTATTATTTGCTGGACGGATAATAGAAGGTATAACAGGTGGGAGCATAAGTACTATCTTCGCATATTTTGCAGATATCATTCCGAAAGAGCAGAGAACGAAATACTTTGGATGGGTGAGTGCAGTTGTAGGTGCGGGAACTATTATTGGACCAACTCTTGGGGGCTTACTTGCAAAGTTTGGTCATTCTGTACCTTTATACTTTGGAGCGTTCATAACTTTATTAAATGTTTTATATGGTATGAAATACATGCCTGAGAGCCTTGACAAAAATAACAGGTTAAAAGAGATTACTTTTGTAAGGTTAAATCCTTTTGCACAGCTAGCAAATATACTTTCCATAAAAAATTTAAAATGGTTACTTATCTCAGCGTTTTTACTTTGGATACCTAACGGATCTTTACAAGCAATTTTCACGCAATTTACAATGGATACTTTCAGTTGGAAACCTGCATTAATCGGACTTATGTTTTCAATTTTGGGCTTTCAAGACATTGTTTCACAAAGTTTTATAATGCCAAAGCTTTTAATTAAGCTTAGTGATAAACAAATAGCAATTCTTGGGATGGTTTTGGAGATTATAGGATACAGTTTTATTGCAGCATCAGCTGTATTTTCACTCTCTCCACTACTTATCGTTGGAATGCTAATGTTTGGTTTTGGGGATTCAATTTTCGGGCCTTCATTCAACGGGATGCTTTCAAAGTCTGTCAGTTCTAATGAACAAGGAAGGATTCAAGGTGGAAGCCAATCTATTCAAGCTTTAGCAAGAATGATTGGTCCGATTATTGGAGGACAAATCTATGTATCACTTGGTCATGCCGTACCTGCTTTTATGGGTATGATTCTTATAGTAGCGGCAATGGCAGTTTTGTATAAGGGAATGCATGCAACTGTATAACAGATAGATATAAGAACAAATAAAAGGGAGTCAGAACTTAGGAACAAGTGCTGATTCCCGATTTGTTTACGGTTTGAGAGCTAAGAGAAATGCTTTTGTTTAGGGATTTATTCTGCTATGCTCTCATGGTGAAGGGTAATATTCAGTGAGGTGGAACTATCATTAATTACAGTTAGCTTTATTTGAAAGTAAAAAGGTAGGTAAATGACTAGATAATTTCATTATGCTTGTGCTGAAGTAAATAATGACTCCATCTTTACTTTGCTCTTTTCTCGAATTTCAGCATCTGCGTGTCTCATAACGTATTTATGCGCTACAGCGATTGCTAAAACATCATCTAATAAGCCAATCCCAATAATAGCAGCTATATCTGGAATGAAATCGATTGTTAATACGTAATAAGATAAAGCGGCTAATATTATGAATTTCGCCTTAGTAGGTAATTCTTTCTTTTTCATTGTGTAGAATAAAATAATACTTTCATATACGCTAGATTTACCGAGGTTTACAGAGCTTTTTTTGAACTTTTTCCAAAGTGTCTGTTTCTCCATATAAACACTCCTTTTACAAAAACATAGATTTTTTAAAAGGATGGACAAAGAAGTGAGAGATTAATCAATTTTATTGTTTTTCTTAATTATATATTTCCATAAAAATAGGGGATTACCTGTTCAAAATAATATAATGTGGATTATACAATGATTCACAGTGTTTCATTACATAGTATGCAAGTAGTATTTGTTAAATTAAACAATTTGCAAATGGTATCTATCTAAAGAAGATTTCACCGAAGGTTTTAATTACTTCTAAAAGGATAGGGATTGTACGTCTTATTAGTGAATCGCTGCAATATAAGGTACATAATAATAAAGGTATATTACTGCAAATAAAGCTTATTCATCTAAAACGTCATATTTTTACAATTAATGAACTAGCAACCTTGTTCTTTCTATATCCTTCACCTGTAAATTTTTCACTACTATATTATTGACATACAATAAATGGTTAAATGTTTCTAAAAGGTTTTCTAAACAAACAAAATTCTCAGATTGATACGAAAATGCTATGAAAAATAATAAATATATCTAATGCGCTATTAGAATTTTTTCATATTATAGTATTGAGAATTGTATAAGGAGGTGGAAAAAGAATGGACGAGCGTGTACAACCTCAACTTTCACCGCCATGGATCACATATTTTAACGAACTCAGAAATTCGGTAGGGGCTGATCCAACTGTAACAGTAGGTCCGCTAATACCGACTGATGGAAATTTTATTATTTTAGTACAAACTACGGATTTTGAAAAAGCGATTGCATTAGCTACACTTCTTAAACCTACAGTGCAATTTGGCAATGTAAATGTAACTATTGTTGTTAGTGTTATTGGGGATGGAATTGTAAACCCAATTCCTTGTCCTTTAGATGCTTTTGAAATTGCACACCTTTTTCAAGTAGCTTTAGAAAGCAACTTGTATTTTGAGCAAGTTGTTGTGCAGCCGCAGTTCCCAGGTGGAGCGAATGTTGTTTTTCCGGTTTTTGCTGCAAAAGTGATTCAGTTTTTTAATGATGATATTTCTAATCTATGCCAAACTTTCACAGAAGTCGCTGCAAAAGTTTTTCGTGATGTAATGAATGATGCTATATGTGGTATACCAATTTTATACTCGACAAGTTGTAGTACAAGCACTGAAAATGTATAATTTATTGATGAAAAAACTTTTCACAAAAAAGAAATACAACTGAATTTGTTCTATTAATTTAAAAGAGACATTTCTAATTTAAGGAGATGTCTCTTTTATTACATATGAAAATTACGAAACGGATACTTGTCCAATAAGGGTAAAATTCATTTATAAAAAGTAACAGCTTAGGTTAAGAGTGAAAACCCTGTCTATGATTTTACAGACGAACTTGCTAACACATATGAGAAATAGATATAAAATAACTTTGGTATCCACATTTAAAAATAGAATTAACTAATAAAAAACTTAAAACAAAATACTGATAAAAAATTTTTTAATATGTATAGTAAAATGTATGTGGACGAAGTGGTTATTATTAAATATTGAATAGGCGGTATGGGGGAAGAAAAATGAAAATAATAGAACTACCAATTGAATTCGAATTTAACGGGCAAAAACAATGTATTTATCCAAGTTTAATTATATTACATAATGAATTAACGTTAGTCGATACAGGATATCCAAGTTTTTTACCTTTAATTGAAAATGCAATATTAAAACATGGATATGAGATAAAAAACTTAAAGAATATAATTATTACTCATTATGATGATGATCATATAGGGCCTTTATACGATTTTAAAGTGAAATATCCTCAAATTAATGTTATTGCTAGTGAAATTGAATCTAACTATATTAGTGGTGATATAAAATCAGAGAGGTTAGTTCAAGCTGAAGAAATGTTAGAACGTATGCCAAATGAAGAAAAAGAATTTGGTAAATGGTTTATACAACAGTTAAAAAATATAAAACATATTTCCGTCGATGAAAAAGTGCATGATGGTCAAATGATTTTGAATAATGAATGTCAAATAGTAGCGACGCCAGGACATACTTCGGGGCATATTTCATTATATTTTCCGAATTTAGATTGTGTAATTACGGGAGATGCGGCTGTTCAAGAGAATCGTGGGTTAGTAATAGCTAATCCGAATTTTTGTTTAGATATAGAAAAAGCGAAACAGTCTTTAAATAGGATTAAAAGTTTTAAAGCAACACAGTATTATTGCTATCATGGAGGAAAGCTTACTGTATAAATTAATGAAAATCGGTCTTTCCTAAATCGAAAAGATTGGTTTTTAGTTCATATATTTTGCGATTTCAACCAAATCAGTAACATTATATTTCGGTAAAATTGAAATATATATGTAAAGAAGAATATATATAATTTGAGCAAGAGTATAGGGGGGAGAAGATGGGTTCGTTATTTGATGTAATAGCAGATATCATTTTATTTTATCCTCGAAATGACATGAAATTGAAACATCATATCGCAAAATTAAGTGAATTAGAGTGGTTTCGAAATCTACATGAAGATCTGAAGTATACAAGTTTAATTTGGAGTAATAGAAAAATTAAAAGGTATATTTTGACTTCTATAAATATGGAAGCATTAATAAAATCTGAGAAAAAGCAAAAAGAATTTGTTCATCTAGTACAGGATGAATATAAAAAAAGAAGATAAGAATTTTTTTATTTTTCATATTTGGCGAAACAAATGGTACAATGAAAGCTAATGTGAAAAATAAGGAAAAGAAGTGGTCTATTTGAAAAATTTTTTAGAATTAGGAATTAGTGAAACTTTTAATCATACATTACGTGAAAATGGAATTACAGAAGCAACACCAATTCAAGAGCAGGCAATTCCTGTTATTATGTCTGGTAAAGATATTATTGGGCAGGCAAAAACAGGTACGGGTAAAACGTTAGCATTCGTGTTACCGATTTTAGAAAAAATCGATTCAGAGTCTAGTGATGTTCAGGCTTTAATTGTTGCACCAACAAGGGAACTAGCCCTGCAAATTACAACTGAAATTAAAAAAATGCTTGTTCAAAGAGAAGATATTAATGTACTAGCGATTTATGGTGGGCAAGATGTAGCACAACAATTGAGAAAATTAAAAGGTAATACACATATTGTTGTTGCAACACCAGGACGATTATTAGATCATATACGCCGTGAAACAATTGATTTAAGTAATCTTTCAACGATTGTACTAGATGAAGCGGATCAAATGCTTTATTTTGGTTTCTTATATGATATTGAAGATATTTTAGATGAGACACCAGGTAGTAAACAAACGATGTTATTCTCAGCAACGATGCCAAAAGATATTAAAAAATTGGCGAAGCGTTATATGGATGAACCGCAAATGATTCAAGTACAAAGTGAAGAAGTAACGGTTGATACAATTGAGCAGCGTGTCATTGAGACGACAGACCGTGCAAAGCCAGATGCACTTCGTTTTGTTATGGATCGTGATCAGCCATTTTTAGCTGTTATTTTCTGCCGTACAAAACTTAGAGTAAGTAAACTGTATGATAATTTAAAAGGACTAGGTTATAATTGTGCTGAACTTCATGGTGATATACCTCAAGCGAAACGTGAAAGAGTTATGAAGAGTTTCCGCGAAGCTAAAATTCAGTACTTAATCGCAACGGATGTAGCAGCTCGTGGACTTGATGTAGATGGTGTAACGCACGTATTTAACTTTGACATCCCTGAAGATGTAGAAAGTTATATTCACCGTATTGGCCGAACAGGACGTGCAGGTGGATCAGGTCTTGCAATTACGTTCGTTGCAGCGAAAGATGAAAAACATTTAGAAGAAATTGAAAAAACGCTTGGTGCACCAATACAAAGAGAAATAATCGAACAACCGAAGATAAAACGTGTAGATGAAAATGGAAAACCGGTACCAAAGCTGGCTCCGAAGAAATCAGGTCAAAATCGTCAAAGAGATAGCCGCGAAGGTTCAAGAAGTGAATCAAGACGTGATTCAAGAAATAGCTCAAGAAGTGATTCAAGAAATAGTTCGAGAAATAGTTCTAGAAATGAAAATAACCGATCATTTAATAAGCCAAGTAATAAAAAAGGTAGTACAAAGCAAGGTCAGCAAAGACGTGGCCGTTAAATGGTTATAATTGTAAAAGAGTCGCAAAATATTGTGGCTCTTTTTTTGTTTGTATACAACAAGGATGATGGCAAGAAAAAAACAAAATTTCATTCACCGCATTTGAAATTTATAAAGGGAATTTTATAGTCCAAAACCATTAGTGCAAGGGTATTACTATCATTCAGCAGAACACTTTGGTTAAAAGAAAAGGTATTGAAGCGAGCGAGTATTTTCATTATACATTCCGCAATTATTGAAATAGAACAAGAGAAGTTTATGAAGGATTAAACTCGTATTGGTGTACGATCGTTGGAAACTGGAAAACTAATTTGTTAGTTTTGATCGATGAGGAACTCGAGAAGCACCACTGCCATCCTTATGGGGAAATTGCTTACGACGACGATGAAGGTAATTTAGTGATAATATGCGAAATAAGAAAAAAGGACTAGCAGTCGTACCTGCCGTCCTTTAATAGGAGAAAAAGTAATCTTGTTTAGAACTACGCATAAACAGAAAATCTGCTTGTAATTAGTTTTACCCTAAATATACGTGTCTATACAAAAAAGGGATAAGTAAAAGATACTTATCCCCGGAAGGGAAATCCCAAGCACCAAAATGGCTCGTATTGGTCTGCAGGTTCAAAAGTAGTATATGTAAAACGAAAAATCTCATACAAAAAGCAGACAACGATTTTGGTTGTCTGCCAGTGAGTTCAATGAGTTAGCTAATTGTGATAATTTGCATCCCCATTGCGAGAAGAGTGAAGCTGCTAGTTCAAACAGCTTGTTGGTATTATTTTCGATTTCTAAAAAAATATACATCAAAAGAAAGAGGTATTAGCCATGGACACGGCGGCTTGAAAATAGTATGTATTTTTATTTGAAAAATATTCAAGGGGTGAAGAAACATGGAATGTTTAATAAAGGTGTTTGTTTTATTAATCAGTTAATTAATAAAACAAAATAGTTATTTGGGAGAAAGGGAAAATTAATATGAGATGAATTGAAGCTGTTGAAAAATTACTTGAAGTGATGAAAGAATGCTTTTGGAACGGAACATCTTTAAAGGGTGAAACTAATGATTTTAATATTGTATCTTGGCTGATTGAAGAAGCGACGCGTAAAACAAAATAAAGATTTCATTTTGTAGCAATGGAGAATAGATATGTGTACTTATTGGGGGAAAGTAGATAAAGAGTTCTTTAAGAGGCAAGAACCGGAACAAAATAAAAGAGCGGCTAGCAAAAGCTAACTGCTCAATACAAGGAGATACAGAGAAGACTACTTTAAATGAATGTTGGCATACAGCCCAAATTCAGTATTGACCGAATATTTATTTTAAATTCAATTTATTTAAAGTAAACATCCCAACAGATAAAATGGTTGCGCCTGCTACAGAACCTAGCCAGTCTCTCCAGCCTAATGTATTTAAAGATGCATCTGTTAAATCCGTAATTAAGAAGATAGCAAACATTAATACTCCAAATGCTAAGCATCCCCAAAATGTTTGCAAATATTTAATAATCTTCTTTCGGAACTTGCTCATATAAATCACCCTTATTAATAATTTATATTTTTATAAATAAATTATTACATATACAAAAATTAAAAGTACGAAATATGCAATATTACATATTGGAACTCAACAAAATACTCCATTGATAAGTACATAGATCGAACGGAGGCATCGTTCTTTTCCTAAAATGAAAGGTGACGATAAGAAACATGAGATACGTTTTAAACAAATTGAGCGGACGTTAAAAAATAAAAATTTATAAAGGAAATAGAAAGTATGGTGTTGTATATGTACGATAATAGGAAACTTTTTGCAAACTAAACATATAATTTTAATAGACCGACAGTCGGTCTGATGGGAAGGAGAACTTGAATGCGAATTGTAAAGGAGTATGAGGAGCGTAGAAAGGAAATTTTAGAAACAGCTGAGCGTTTGTTTCTTACGAAAGGTTATACGAAAACAACCGTGAATGATATTTTAAAAGAAATTGGTATAGCAAAGGGGACGTTTTATCATTATTTTAAGTCGAAGGAGGAAGTAATGGATGAAATCATTATGAGGATTATTAAAGAGGATGTCACTAAGGCGAAAAGGATTGTCTCCAATCCCGATATCCCCGTTTTAGATAAGTTATTTAAAATTTTAATGGAACAATCACCAAAATCAGGAGATGTCAAAGAAAAAATGATTGAACAATTCCATCAACCAAATAATGCAGAAATGCATCAGAAAAGTTTAGTGCAATCCATTATACATTTATCTCCTGTATTAACGGAAGTTTTAGAGCAAGGAATAGAAGAAGGCATATTTTCTACTCCATACCCACAAGAAACAATTGAATTATTACTCTCTTCAGCACAAGTCATATTTGATGATGGTTTATTCCAGTGGAAACCGGAAGAAATGATGAGAAGAGCTAAGGCTTATATTAAAATGATGGAAGTATCTGTTGGAGCGAAAGAAGGGTCCTTTGATTATATGATCGAGGTTTTAATGAAACAGAAATAGCTTTTTTCTGTTTGGGTGTTATAGACCGGCAGTCGGTCTAGACTAAATGAAGGATGTGATGAAGATGCCAGCAAGTATTCAATCTTCCTTGAAAGATTTTCACTTAATGGTAAGTGGTCAAATTATTACTATTTTAGGTTCAACACTATTACGTTTTGCACTGTCTTTATATGTGCTAGATATAACAGGACGTGCCGATATATTTGCAGGGTTATATGCCATAACGAGTATCCCGTTTTTGTTAGCTCCTCTTGGCGGAGCGATAGCAGATCGTTTCAACCGCCGTAATGTAATGGTCATTTTGGATTTTATAAACGCTGCTATTGTATTAAGTTTTATAGTTTTGTTATTAACTGAATCGGTATCTATTTTATTGATTGGAGCAATTATGTTTTTACTAGCAGTCATTAGTGCAATGTACTCACCAGTTGTTATGGCAAGTATTCCGCAATTAGTTCCAGAGAAAAAGTTAGAACAAGCAAACGGTATCATAAATGGTGTGCAAGCATTATCTAATATAGTTGCACCTGTACTAGGAGGAATATTATATGGCATAATTGGTTTGAAAATGCTCGTAATAACAAGTTGTCTTGCTTTCTTTTTATCTGCAATTTTAGAAATGTTTATTACAATACCTTTTATAAAAAGAGCGCAAGAAAGCCATATCATACCGACAATTGTAAAAGATATGAAAAAAGGTTTTCTTTATGTTTTAAAGCAACCTTTTATTTTGAAGGCTATGTTACTTGCAACTTTACTAAACTTAATTTTGACACCGTTATTTGTTGTTGGAGGACCTATTATGTTACGAGTAACTATGCAGAGTAGCGATACGATGTATGGAATTGGAATGGGATTAATTGATTTTGCAACCATATTAGGGGCATTGTCAATCGGTTTCTTTGCTAAAAAGTTACAGATGAAAACATTATATAATTGGATGCTTATCATAGCTTTATTAGTAATGCCAGTGGCACTATCAGTTACACCGTTTATTCTTAATTTAGGATACTATCCACCATTTATCCTCTTTATACTTTCTTCTCTTCTAATCGCAATGATTATGACAATTGTATCCATTTATGTGATTACTGTAGTCCAAAAGAAAACACCAAATGAAAATCTAGGAAAAGTGATGGCATTTATAACAGCGGTATCTCAATGTATGGCACCAATTGGGCAAGTCGTATATGGTTTTATGTTTGAAGGATTCAGTACGAAAATTTATTTACCTATATTTGCTATTAGTTTCATAATGATAATAATAGCGGTGGTGACGAAGAAAATATTAAGAAATGAAGGGAACTAGCTTCATATGCTTAGAGTATTAGCGAAACCCAATCCTAATCAATTCTTCATCATTTATTTCAATTACGAATCTATATTCTTTGTCTAATAGCCAGTAATAAAAACTGACTGCATCAACGTCAACTAGTGATTGGAATACTTTATCAAGATTTGTACTTACTACAGGGATTTCATAGTTATCCCATATTATAAAAATCTGTTCGTCAAAATCTAGTTGGTTTGCTCTAATAAGGGAAATTAGTTGTTCTTTGTTCGAAGCTATGAATTGATTATCTATCTGTTCCCAATCTATTCTTCCCGAGACAGTTATAGGAAATGAATTCATTAAAATAGTAGCAATCTGCTGGCTTTTTTCTTGGGAGAAAATGAGAGTTTCGTTTCCTAGGGATTCAAGGCATTCACTAAACAAAGGGTTTGTGTCATTGTTGTTTTTGGTTTTCAGTGCTCTTAACTTTTGTCGCAATTTCCATTGTCTTGACGATCTATCATCCATTTTTAACATTCCTTATACAATTATTTAAGAATGAGTATAGCATATAAGGGAAGTCTTTATGAAAAGGAACTTTTTAAATATAAATTAAACAAAAGCGTTATTTGAAACAAAAGCCTTTTAAGGAAAGATAAGAGGCCATCAAAAAATATAACAACATGAAAATTTTATATTATGTATATACAATTTAAAGAGTTAGTGGAAATAATAAAATGTATAAAATTCTTATAAAAAAGCCCTAGGATTAGGGGATCTAGGGCTTCCTCTGTTGGTATATCTCACACGACATTATAAAAAGAAAAGAACTTAATGAAGATAACACATGAATGTTTCGTAAATGTATCAAAAAAGTGAACAAAAACGTTATTTTATTAGAAAAGTATGATTGTATGAAATATCATGTATGAAAGAAGAGGCGTTAGCAAAAATATGCCTTAACGAAATCGGCTTTATTTTTCAGCAAAGTATTCTTCTTAAGTGACTCATGTTGTAAAGGTAGCGGTGAAAACAGAAAGAGTTCTTTTTTTGGCAGACGGAGAAATTGTTAGTGAAATACGGATGGGTAAATAGGAACATGATCATTTGAAAGTATGAGAAGAGAAGTTGTTAAAATGGTTAGCTATACTTGGATTTTAAAGGGAAAAACTCCTATTGAATGTAGGAGTTTTTTCTTTGTTTGAAAGTTCAAAAAGATATATAATAATTTTCTGACTATTAATTTGTGGAGGGGTATTAATGAAAAATGAAACGTTACACACACAAGAAGACATTTTAAAAATGCTTGATTCATTATTAAGACCTGCAGAACCATTTTGGAATGAATTTTATGAGAATAGAGAAAAGGATGTTCCATTTTTTGAAAATGTTCCAGATGAGAACCTAGTTTCGTATATACAAAAAGAGAGAGTTTCAAAAGGGAAAGTATTAGAACTTGGATGTGGTCCAGGTAGAAATGCCATTTATTTAGCGACTCAAGGATTTGATGTAACAGCAGTGGATTTATCTGTAGAAGGCATTAATTGGGCTAAAGAAAGGGCATTGGCAAAAGAGGTAGCAATTCATTTTATTTGTGATTCAATTTTTAATTTAGAGGTTCAAAACGAATTTGATTTTGTATACGATTCGGGCTGTTTGCATCACATTCCACCGCATAGAAGAATAAATTATGTGGATTTAATTAAAAACTCATTAAAATCGGGTGGTTATTTCGGATTAACATGTTTTGCGGCAGGTGATTTAGATGAGCGAAATGGATCGGAAATAACAGATTGGGACGTATATAGAGGGTGGAGTCTACAAGGTGGTCTTGCATACTCGGAAGAAAAGTTAAGAGAGATATTTAAAGAATTTGAGGTAATTGTGATTAGAAGAATGAAACAAATGAAACAACCGAAAGAAATGTTTGGAGAATCATTTCTTTGGACAGCATTATTTAAGAAGAAATAATAAAGTAGATAATTGACAAACTCATCGTTTTTATAGACAATATATTAAAAGGAACGTACGTTTGGTTTTGTTGGCGTATGTTTTACATAAATACATAACAAGGGGCTGTCTCCATATGAGTAACGCAAATCAAAAAATTACTACATTTTTAATGTTTGAGGGCAAAGCTGAGGAAGCAATGAATTTTTATACGTCACTATTTGATCAATCAGAAATTGTAAGTATTTCTCGCTACGATGAAAATGGACCTGGTAAAGAGGGAACTGTAATTCATGCAACTTTTACGCTAAATGGCCAAGAGTTTATGTGTATTGATAGTTATGTAAATCATAATTTTACATTCACTCCAGCTATGTCTCTTTATGTAACTTGTGAGACAGAAGAAGAAATTGAAACGGTCTTTCATAAACTAGCGCAGGATGGAGCGATTCTTATGCCTTTAGGTTCTTATCCGTTTAGTAAAAAGTTTGGCTGGTTAAATGATAAGTATGGTGTATCTTGGCAGTTAACTCTTGCTGAATAAAAAAAGAAAAAGCGTAGCTTATTTGTTTAATGGATTTAGTTAAAAGCTTGAAAAATGAAATAACATAAAAAAGCGTTCCAACTGTCAACAGATTTGGAATGCTATTTTTATGTGGAAGTGAGTTGTTTAAAACTTACCAATTCTACGATTATTTTAAATGAATGGAATAGATGTATAATTTTTTGTCTTTTTAGAATTTTTAGCGATTATTAGCATTTATCTGTTAATATAAATATAGACAACTATGTATGAACTATCAGGCGGGTTAATAGAAAAAGGAAAGCATAAATAGTTAATAAGTTTACACTTAAAATGCAACTAGATTGTTAGGAGGAATAATTGTAATGGATACTACACAACAAAACAGTAATGCATGGGATAAGAAGGTGGAAGAAGGTTCTAGATACACGCAGTCTGTAAGTAGCGAGATTATTGAGAAAAGCAAATCAGGTGAATGGGAGATTACAGTCACTACGGAAAAATCAGTTCCTAGAGAATGGTTTCCAAAGTCATTAGATGGATTAAAGATACTTTGCTTAGCATCAGGTGGCGGACAACAAGCACCAGTTCTATCTGCTGCTGGAGCAGATGTAACAGTTACTGATATATCTAAGAAGCAATTGGAACAAGATGAAAAGGTAGCAAAACGGGATGGTTTAACTTTAAAAACCGTACAAGGAGATATGTCAGACCTTAGTGATTTTGAGGAAGAATATTTTGATATTGTTGTAAATCCTGTGTCTAATTTGTTTGTCAAAGATGTTCATCTTGTATGGAATGAAGTTTCTAGGGTTTTAAAGAATAAAGGTGTTCTTATTGCTGGATTTACAAATCCGTTACTATGGATTTTTGATGATAACCAAGAGCAAAAAGGTATTCTGGATGTTAAACATTCAATTCCTTCATCAACATTGGATTATTTACCAGAGGATGAAGTTCAAGATTACATCGATTCAAATCAAACAATAGAATATGCGCATACTTTAGAAGACCAAATCCAAGGCCAAATTGATGCTGGTTTTGCTATAACAGGTTTTTATGAGGATGATTTTGGTGGAACAAGGATATTAGATAAGCATATTAAAACATTTATTGCGACAAAAGCTATAAAATTAAAGATGGATTAAGAATTTTTGCTTGTCGCACGGGGCGTTAGTCGAAGAAGGCTCTTAAAATAGAAAAGGATGGTACTTTCCATCCTTTTCCTTATGTATTTTGAGTGTCGAAACTATTCTCAAAACAAGTTTTACACTACTAGTTGTATAATTAGGTTATGCTTTTATATTAAGAATTTTGCTGACCGAATCTTTTCCCGAGTTTAGCTAACAATTCAGGTTGATCGCTTTGGCTCATTATAACTTCAATAAAGATAAGTTGATTCTTATTAAAAATTATATTTACTAAGGTTTCTGCTAATTCTGCTTCATTTTCTACTTTAAATGTTAGACTTTTTTCTTCTGATCCAAATATCATTGATAGTTTATTGTAATCCCACATCTGTATGTCATTATAAAGTTGGTTTTGTCCGTGAATGGCACGTTCAACAGTGTATCCGTTGTTATTGATTAAAAATATAATCGGTTTTAAATTTTGACGTAGTATAGTTGATAACTCTTGGGCAGTTACTTGGAAAGAACCATCACCAATAATTAAAATGTTGCGCCGTGATAAATTGGCGAGCTGTGTACCAAGTAGAGCGGGCAGTGTATATCCGATAGATCCCCATAATGGTTGTCCTACATATGCAGTGTTATTAGGTAGAGGGATAGCAGCACTACCAAAGAAAGGTGTTCCTTGCTCTACAATTAAGACGTCGTTTTCTTGTAAGAAATGGTACATTTGCTGCCAAAAACGTTTTTGTGTGACCATTTGTGCTTTTGGATTGAACTCTTCAGTAAAAGGTGATGTTTCTAAAATAAATGGCTTAACGTCAAGGGTATCTTTATTACGATGCTCAATTGAATCACTTAAATGTTGTAAAACATCCTGCATTACAACTGGACCGTATTTTTTATCTATAATTTTCACAGTGTAGGGATGGATTTCTATAACTTGTTCTTTTGTAAAACCTTGTGTGAAGCCGCCTGTAATAGTATCAGTTAACTTCACGCCAATACTAATAATACAATCAGATTCATCAATTCTTTTTCGCAAGTACGGAGAACTTACATCACCAGTATAAACACCTATAAATTGAGGGTGTTTTTCTGGGAATATTCCTTTTCCCATACTGAACGTCGCGATGGGAAACCCAGTTTTTTCTACGAATTGATGTAAACTTTCTTTAGCATGAAATCGATCTACTTCAAAATCAGCTAAAATTACAGGTTTTTTGGCGTTATTTATTATTGAAGTGGCATGTAGAAGCATTTTATCCAGCGTTTCTTTATTACTTAAAATCGGTTTATATAAAATTGGTTCTGTAGGTTTATTAATTGGTTTATTATACACATCAATCGGCAAATTAATATGAACAGGGCGTTTTTCATTCCAACATGCACGTAAAACACGGTCAATTTCCTCAGCAGCATGCTCAGGTGTTACATTTGTTTGTGCTATAGTGATTTCTCGATACATATTGGAAAAGTGATCGAACTTTCCATCTCCTAACGTATGATGGACGATTGCTCCATTTTCCATTACTTTTGTTGGTGGCGTACCTGTAATTTTTATAACTGGCACGTTTTCCGCATATGAGCCAGCAATACCGTTAATAGCGCTTAATTCTCCAACACCGAAAGTAGTAATAAGAGCGGCGATTCCTTTTATGCGAGCGTACCCATCTGCTGCATATGCAGCATTTAATTCATTACAATTGCCAATCCACTTTAAATTTTTATGTGCTACCACATCATCTAAAAAGGCAAGATTATAATCACCAGGAACCCCAAATATATGTTCAATTCCTAATTCGTGTAGTCTATCCAATAAATATGTACTTACAGTATATTGTTTTTTCAAATGAATCATCTCCTAATTATGCAATGAATGTTTCAATAGACTGAACAAGTTCTAATGCGTTGATTAAAATATTCATTACTAGATTGTGGTATAATTTACATACAGGGGGAAAGTAGATGACACAACATAAAGAAGAACAGATGAATGAGGCATTAGCATTATTTTATTTTGCATATAAAACATTTACTGAAAAGCCAGATGAAATTATAAAAGAATATGGCATTCAACGAGTACATCATCGAATTTTATTTTTTATCGCACGTTTTCCAGGGATAAGTGTAAATGAGTTATTATCACTATTAGAAATAAGTAAGCAAGCGCTCCACGGACCGCTACGTCAACTTGTGGAAAAGGGCTTAATTGAGAGTAATGAAGCTATGCATGATCGACGTGTGAAACAGTTGTCTTTAACAGAAAAAGGTACAGATTTAGAGAAAAAACTGAGTGATGTACAAAGACAACAAATGGGTGCTATTTTTTCAAAATTTGGTGAATCATGTGAGGACAATTGGCACCAAGTTATGAATGAAATGGCAAATAGCCGATCAGGTTTTGATGCTTGGATATCGAAACGTGAAATACCAGTCGATCAAAAATAATGAAAAAACTTCTGTTTTTATCGTTTGAAAAAGAACAAATTTTATCCATACATTTGGCAACTATCGATTGGTCATAGAGTGAATGGATAAAAAGATACATTACTAGATACTTTATACGTGTACGCAATGGAACAATAAAATTCACATTTCCGAAAGGGGAATTATAATGATAAAACTTGTACTTATTCGTCACGGACAAAGCTTATGGAATCTTGAAAATCGCTTTACTGGATGGACAGATGTTGATCTATCAGAGAATGGATTAAGTGAAGCGAGAGAAGCAGGAGCAATATTAAAGAAAAACGGATATACTTTTGATGTGGCTTATACATCTGTATTAAAACGCGCAATTCGGACGTTATGGATTGTACTTCATGAGATGGATCTTACTTGGGTTCCAATACATAAATCTTGGAAGCTAAATGAAAGACATTATGGTGCATTGCAAGGGCTGAATAAAGATGAAACTGCTCAAAAGTATGGTGAGGAGCAAGTTCATATTTGGAGAAGAAGTGTTGATGTAAGACCACCGGCTCTTACTGAAGACGATCCTCGATATGAAGCGACCGATCCAAGATATAAAACACTCAAAAAAGGTGAATTTCCATTAACTGAATGTTTAGAGGATACGGAGAAGAGAGTACTTGCTTATTGGCATTCAGAAATTGCGCCGACATTAAAAAGTGGTAATAAAGTAATTATTTCATCACACGGTAACACAATTCGCTCGCTAGTAAAATATTTAGACAACCTTTCAAGTGATGGTGTAGTTTCATTAAATATTCCAACTAGCATTCCGCTTGTTTATGAATTAGACGAAAACTTACGTCCGATTCGTCATTATTATTTAAGTATGGATGGAGAAGTACCTGAAGGGGAAATTCCGAAACATATTTCTTTTTAATACGAAAATTTGAAATGAATGCTTGTCTACATATACAATATAGACTCATGGTAAAGTGAAATTTTAATCAGTGGGGTCTTACTGCCCACAAATAGCAGGATAAAAGACGTGGTACCTTCTAATATATATGCGATGTAGCTAATTTTAGAAGCTTGTCCACGTCTTTTGTCATAAAGAGAGCAGCTTGCGCATGTAATGATATCGTGAGTAGTTTTTGAATGGAGGGTGATGTGATTAATGATCTCTAACATTCGAATTGGCTTATTTGTTTTAGCGATTGTCTTTGTAGTCCTTGTTTTCTTTTATTGGAAAAATGAAGAGTTGTACGAGGAGAAGAAGCAACGTATTAGAAAGACTTGGTATGGTTTGTTTATCATATCTGTCACCGTGTATTTCATGATAAAAGGAATCGATTTAACCCTCTGGAAAAATCTTTTAATGTTTACTGCAATGGTTATTTTTGTTGATATTGCGTTCATTTTAACGCCTAATATTTCAGAAATATGGGGTGCGAAATTTAGCGATATTGGCAAGACAGTTCAATCCATAAAACGATCATTAATTGCATCTAAAGCAAGAGGAGAAATATACACGACAATTATTCAAAATGTTAATCCAGCAGTATTCGGTACGATGGAATGGCATACGGAAGAGGAATATACAAAGAGCTTAAATGCATTTTTAGATTCATATGGGGAAAAGATTGGCGCGAAAATTGTTGTTTTTGAAGCTGCGAAGGAATTAAATACAAACTTTCGTGGTATTCGCTCACAATTTAGTATTATCGTCCCGTTAGAACATATCGAGCAATTGAATGAGCAGAAAGCGGTGCAAGTAGAAAATGTCGGGATTATACCAGCAAAAATAGTAAGTGACGTTTTCATTGTTATTGATGGAAAGAAAAATAACCTGCAAGATCGGGATTTTGAAAATGTATATAATTTAACAATACATCATAGTTATTTTAGTAAATAAGGACAGAATCTTTTTCTGTCCTTTTCTTCTATACATAAATTAAAAACAAAATCCGACAAAGTTGAATAAAATTGGACAATCATTCCTACACTAGCATGTAGAGGTGATTGTAGTGGTAAAAGATTATGACAATGATTTTTTTAAAGAAGATAACGAAGATACAACAGATTTCTCTTTAATAAAAGGGGATACGTTGCAGCAAGTAGAAGAATTAGAAGAAGAATTAAAAAGAAAATCATAAGTGTACACTCTTTCTACATTTGCTATATAATATAAATAAAAGGTTGTATCTTTTTGAAAAGGGGGAGAAGAGATGGCTGAAGTCAATGTACAAAAGTCTTCGTTTTTTAAAGAAAAAAAAGAAGAATCCAATACAGATTTCTCTCTTGTGAAAGGTGCATTAACGGAGAATATAAATCGGTTAGAGAAACTGATGAATAATAGTAGTTCAAAATATATACAGGTGAAAAGAACAAAAGAAAATGCATAGAGCATTTTCTTTTGTTTTTTATTTAATAGTAAACTTATCTTTTACTTTTTTAGGTAAATCTGTTTTCTGAATCTCTTCATAGGACTTTACTTCAATTGATGATATTTCATTGTTGCTATTATCATCTTGATCTACATAAAGGCGTAAAAACGCGTCTTCATTTAATTTATGATTGTTTTCTTTTTTTGTACTTCTAAATGTAATTTGTTTTTTGACGCCATCTTCATCATATGCGGACAGCGTATAGTTTCGTAAGTTTCTATGATCTACTTTTTCGATAGTTCCTTCGCCTTTTATCTGCATGTAATATACATCTTTACCAATTCTATTTAGTGACGCTCTCTCACAGCCAATAGTAAAACTAAAAAATAATAAACATAGTGTAATAATTGCTAAAAACTTTTTCATTTTCTTTATCTCCTTTAATGTGTTTCTTTAGAAAGTATACGACTATTATTAAATGAGAAAAATCGATGTAGATTACAACGCGCTTACAATGTTGTAAGAGTGTTGTACATAAAATGAACAATAAAAGTTAAAAGAAAGATAAAATAATGAATCATGGTATAATGATATGAGACTTACATATTATTTTTTCATTTTGAGAGGAGCTTGAAAAATGTATTCTACTTTAGAACAATTAACAAAGCACCCTGTATTTTTTCATTTTGCAGAAATTTCAAAGATTCCTAGAGGATCAGGTAATGAAAAGGAAATTAGTGATTATTTAGTGGGCTTTGCAAAAGAGCGTAACTTAGAAGTCATTCAAGATGAAGCATTAAATGTCATTATTAAAAAAGAAGCAACAGCTGGTTATGAAAATGTACCAGCTATTATTATTCAAGGTCATATGGATATGGTTTGCGAAAAAAATCAAGCAACAGTACATGATTTTGAAAAAGATCCAATTGAATTACGAATCATTGGGGACATGTTATATGCAAATCAAACAACTTTAGGTGCTGATAATGGTATTGCAGTTGCGTATGCATTAGCTTTATTAGATTCAAAAGAAATTCCGCATCCAGCACTTGAAGTCGTTATCACTACTGAAGAAGAAACGACAATGGGCGGAGCTTTTGCTATTGATCCAAATCATTTTGAAGGAAAGATATTTATAAATATTGATTCTGAAGAAGATCATAAATTACTTGTAAGTAGTGCAGGTGGTGCGAAAGCTGTTGAAACAATTCAAGTAATTTGGGATGAAACGCCAGCGAATATGGATGCATACCGTATATATGTTGGTGGTCTAAAAGGCGGCCATTCTGGTATGGAAATTGATAAACAACGCGGTAATGCGAACAAAGTATTAGGACGAGTATTACGTGATTTATCAGTACATACGGAGTTTTACATAAGTGAAGTTCACGGCGGATTAAAAACGAATGCAATTCCGCGTGAAAGTGTAGCTACAATTTTAATTCGTACAGAAGATGTAGGACAAGTAGAAGAAAAACTAGAATCATGGACACGTGTATTACAAGAAGAAATGCGTGCTGTTGATCCAGATGTTCATGTTACACTGACAAAATTGGATGAAAAAGTTGAAAAAGTATTTGCTAAAGAGACACAAAAGCAGCTTATTTCATCATTATTCTTAATTCCAAATGGCATTCAAAGTATGAGCATGGATATTAAAGGTCTTGTAGAAAGTTCAACAAATTTAGGCGTTATTGAAACGTTGCAAGATGAAATTAAATTACGTAACGAAGTGCGAAGTTCTGTAAGTAGTTTAAAACAACATGTTGCAGAAGAAATCAAATATATTGCTGAATTAGTTGGTGCTACATTTGAAATAGAGTCAGAGTATCCAGAATGGCCATACAATCCAAACTCACAAATTCGTAATTTATTTGAAAAAGTACATCAAGAAAAATACAATAAAGAAATTGAAATCTTCGCTGTACATGCGGGGATTGAGTGTAGCGCATTCGTTCAAAAGATGCCTGAATTAGATGCAATTTCATTCGGACCAGACATTTTCAACGTCCACACTCCAGATGAACATATCAGTATCTCTTCTGTAGTGAATAACTGGGGATTCTTCATTGATGTAATGAAGGGTACGAAAGAATTAGCTAAGTAATAACGACGAAATAAAAAGGAGCCTATAAAAATTTATAGGCTCCTTTTTTGTATTGGAATTTATCCCACTATTTGCCGGGCAGCCCGATTGGTTCAACTAATAATCAGTGGGGGATGAATAAAACCACTACTGATTAAAGTTTCACTTTATGAGAAGTCATTTTTCGTTAGTATGTAATATTAAGCTTGAACAATTAATAAGGATGAATTGTTGATGTTTTTTAGTACTGATGAAGGGGTGGAGAAATGAAGGGAAGAAATCATTTTATTGTTTGTATGTTTTTATTGTTTTTCACATTTAGTTTTATTGGTGTTCAGAAAATAATAGCAGAAGAAGTTGAATTTTCAGGAACAACAGCTCCATTGAATGTAAATGTTAGAGAGGCAAAAAGTTTAAATGCAAATATTGTAGATGTGATTCCCGGAAATACAAAAGTATCTTTTAAAGGATGGGAGTATGGTGAAGCGGTTAAAGATTACTGGACAGGAAATTTAGATAATCGTTGGTTTTATTATTTTAAAGATGGAAAAAAAGTATATGTAACGTCAGCGTATATTAATGGAAATCCCCCAAGTACACCAACAGACCGTAAATTATCTGTACCTAACATATTACAAGAAAGATCAAATTGGTGTTGGGCAGGCACTTCGGTTTCAGTTTTAAATTATTTTGGGAAAACTCCTTCACAAGATCAGTACGTTAGGTATGTTAAGGGTGGATCATATAATAATCCTGCAACTTCACGTGAAATACAATATGGATTATCGGGATATGGTGTTAGCTCAGCTATAAGTTCTGGAGCAAAATCTTATGATTGGTTCAAAAGTCAAATTAATAGTAATCAGCCGATGATTGCACTCATTATGTGGCAAAATGGAGCTAACATCGGACACTTTCTAGTACTTGATGGATTTTATAAAGGGACAAATGGAACAGATTATATAACATACATGGACCCTTGGTATGGTGATCATTATAATCATAATTTCAGTACGTTCCATAACAATAATAATTTTTGGTGGAGTGAAACTGTTTATAATATCCATGCAAACTAATAATATTAAAAGCGGGGGTTCATAAATGGGAAAACTACTTAAGCTTGTGATACTGTGCATGTGCTTAATGACCGTTATTATTTTCGCTAGTAAAATTAGTTATGCATCAAAAAATAAAAGTGAATCAGTACAATCGATCGCATTAAAAGATTATCAATATAGTAAGGGAAGTTCTTCTGAAAATTTAAGTTTTGAAAAAATAACAACATCTCCATTTTCGTTACCAATCTATGAAACAATTCCAGCACAGCAAATTTTAAATAGCTCTGAATTTAAGAATTTACTATTACCAACAAATGAAAAGCTGTGGTTTATTATGAAGGGTGAGCAGCCAGAAGGACTAATTGTTGCGAATGATACTGAACCGATTCGAACGGGCGGAGAAAATAGAAGTAAAGATTTATATGGATTATATAAAGCAATAAAAAATAATACAAATGAAACAAAAGATATTAGTTATTTCGAATTTGAAGGGCAAGGAATATTGGTAGTAAATCAAAATAATGATCAAGAAATATACCTTAGTAAAGGTGCCGCTGCCATATTAAAACTTCCTGCTGGTCAAAAAGTATTGAGCAGTGAAGTAATACAGAAAATGAAAGAGAGAATTGTAACTGGTTTTGAATAGTGGTAATATCTGATTTTTTTGTTTATACAGGGTTGAATAGGGAACAGGATCAATGGTAGCATTAGGGCATCTTTACTGTTTGAAACCTAATAGTGTATATAAAAAGGTTAGAGAAGTTAATTCTCTAACCTTTTTATATTAATGTCTGAAATTTAAAAAGTGATGGAGTAAACCAAATAATAAAAGTTTGTCTGCTCTTCTATTTTTATTTGCAATTTAAACTCGTTATATTCAGCTATCTATTGTACAACCTTTTTACATAGCTGAATTTTTTTATTTGAAAATAAGGGTGCATCTATAAAACCATAATGATAAACTAAAATACCTAATTCCACTCTAGAATTAATATGCCATTTTTCTTTAATATGATTAATTATCGTTGAAATTCTTCGAGGGGTAACATATATTTTTTTTGAAATTTCTGCATCTGTGTATCCTTTTGCTACATAAATAGCCACTTCTAACTCTCTTTCGGTCAACATTCTTTTCATAAAATACGCTCCTTCGAAATTATTTATATAAAAATCAAAAGAAACTATTAAAAGAAATAAAGGTGAAAAATCATATTTATTTTAATCCGGCTATTTGCGGGTAGTAAGACTCCGACCTCAAAATTTAGATGTGGCAAAGAAGTCGGACTCCCTGTAAAAGCCTACCTGGGGTGGACTAATAATCAGTGGGGGTGAATAAAACGCACATTGATTATTAGTGAACCATATTTTAATAATTTCTCGTATTGTGATACAAGTTTGTAAAAGAAACTATAAATCCATATAATTAGTAATTGTAACTATATCAATTTTACATTACATTAAAAGTTGGAAAATATTCTTATACTCATAAAGTGTTACATTTGAGGGAGGAAAGATGGAATTCTGCAATCTTGGTATTATTATTAAAGAACTTAGAAAGAAAAAAAACATGTCACAATCTGAATTATGTCATGGAATATGTTCACAAAGTCAAATTAGTAAGATAGAAAAAGGTATTATTTATCCATCTAGCATATTGTTGTATCAATTATCTGAAAGACTTGGTATTGATCCAAATTATATATTCGCACTAACCAAAAATAAAAAAATAAAATATATTGAAAATGTAAAATGTGTAATGAGAGATTGTGTAAAACAAAAACAATATAATGAGCTTTATAAAATAGTAAAAAAAGAGAAAAATGATAATAATTTCCAATCGAAAGAGGATAAACAATTTTTATTATGGCATGAAGCGATTGCTATATATTATGTAAATGGAGCAACAAGTAATGCTTTTGACATTTTAAATAGAGCACTAAAACAAACCTTAAGTAGTACTAACTTTTTATCAGAAAAAGAAATAAGCATAATGAATTCAATTGCTATAATACATGCAGAAAATGAAGAGTATGAGAAAAGTATAAATATATTAAAACAAAGTTTAATTAATTTTAATAAGATAGAATTTCCTAGAGAAAAAGAAATCAAATTAAGACTCATTCATACGTTAACAAAATGTTTACACCTTGCAAATCAATATGAAGAAGCAATAAAGTATAGTGAAATAGGTATAAAATTAGCCATAAATATGAATACTTTATACTTATTAGGTGAATTGTTTTTTGAAAAAGGTGCAATTTTATTGAAAGTTCAGCACTCTAATGAAGTTGGTTTAACAGACATAAAAAAAGCATTATTTATATTTGAACTAACTGAAAGAAAACAATATATAAAAATGATCAAGGAAAAATATATTAAAAATCAAGAATAAACAAGAAAGAATTTTAACATAAACTATTCCTAATTGTTATTTATTTCTAAAAAAAGTACTGTAATACGAACTATTCCTAATTGTTGTTTATTGCTAAAATGAATACCGTAATATTAGATAAATATAAAGGGTGGCATTTTATGAAATCAAGAGGAATTACTCGTAAAGCAGATAGTATGGGGCGTATTGTTATTCCAATGGAAATAAGACGGAGTTTAGGAATTGTAGAAAAAGATTCTCTTGAAATGTTTATAGAAGAGGATCAGATTATTTTACGAAAATATCAATCTCCAAGAGCTTGTGCACTTACAGGAGATATTTCAGACAGCAATATTTCGTTAGCGAATGGGAAGATTATTGTAAGTCCAAACGGGATGGAACTGTTAATAAAGAAGTTACAGCAATATCTTTTAAAGTAAAAGATAAGTAAGAACTTTAAAATAGAATATACTTGGAAAAAGTCCTCTATTCATTTGAAGTGCACCCCAATTGTTAGACACAGTCTAACAATTGGAGGTGCATTTTTTATGGCTAAATTTTCTTCAAAAGAAAAAATCCAAGCGGTGAAACGATATTTAGATGGTACAGAAAGTGGAAAAACAATTGCTAAATCTATAGGAGTTAACCCTAGCGTACTTCGTGAGTGGATTAGACGATATGAGTCTTCAGGTGAAAAGGCCTTTGAAAAGTGCTATACATTCTACCCAGCCCAGTATAAACTAGATGTACTTTATTATATGAATGAACACGGGACATCTATCAGAGAAACAGCGGCACTTTTCAATATACCGTCTTATGAAACACTTCGGAAATGGAAAATAGCTTATGAAACAGGAGGATTGGATGCCCTACAATCAAAGAAAAAGGGGCGTCCAACCATGAAAGATAAAAAAATAAAGCCAGTAGATGAAGGATCAATCGAAGCCTTACAAGCGGAAAATGAGCGTTTACGTATGGAAAATGCATATTTAAAAAAGTTGAATGCCTTAGTTCAAAACAAAGAAAAATCACCAAACAAGACAAAGCGCAAGTAATCTACGAGTTAAGGCATGAATTTCCTATCAAGGAGTTACTTCAACTCGCAAACATTCCACGTAGTACGTACTATTACTGGATGAAACGTTTTAATCGTCCTGATCCAAATGCGGAGGTAAAAGAACTGATTCAAGCTATTTATAATGAACACGATGGGTGTTATGGTTATCGTCGTATTCGTGATGAACTTATGAATCGTGGACACAAAGTAAATCATAAAAAAGTGTATCGCCTTATGAAAGAATTAGGGTTAAAATGTCTGGTTCGTATGAAAAAATACCGCTCTTACAAAGGGACAGTTGGGAAAATTGCGCCAAATATTTTAAATCGCAACTTCCAAGCTGAAAAACCAAATGAAAAGTGGGTTACAGATATTACGGAGTTTAAGTTATTTGGGGAGAAGTTATACCTATCACCAATGTTGGATTTATTTAATGGTGAAATTATCACGTATACAATTGGTTCAAGACCGACCTATTCCCTTGTTTCAACGATGTTGGACCAAGCCCTTTATTGTGTAACCAATCCGGATAAACTCCTCATTCACTCTGATCAAGGTTGGCACTATCAAATGAAACAATACCGTCATTCTCTTAAGAATTGTGGCATAACTCAAAGTATGTCTCGCAAAGGAAACTGTTATGACAATGCCGTTATTGAAAATTTCTTCGGTATCATGAAATCGGAATTTCTGTATCGAAAAGAATTTGAAAGTATAACACATTTCAAACAAGAATTAGCAAAGTATATAGAATACTATAATCATAAAAGAATTAAGGCAAAATTAAAGGGTATGAGCCCAGTACAATACCGGGCTCATACCCTAGAGGCTGCCTAATGAAACGACCTGTCTAACTTTCGGGGGTCACTTCAATTTAGGGGGCTTTTTTATTGTTATCAATAAAATTGAGGGGCCGTAGTTGGTTCAATGGAATACGAATTACCTTGTGAATAGTCTGACTATTTTTTAGAAAAAACTATTCATTTACATTTTTTGGTTTCGTGTTATATTTTTAATGTTAACATAGTTGTATTGAAAATTCTGATTTTAAAATTAGGAAAACTTTAGAAAATGAAATACTCTTACTTGAATTGAAAATCATATAAACATAGTTTGAAAGTAAAGTATGAAAATGAATCAGATTTTCAAATTAAATTTGTCAATTCAATAGAGGTTCGTGGGGGAAATGTAGCTAAGAACAAATCTCTTATACTCCATGTTTTTTATTTGTAAATCGGTAATTCTAATAGCTCTGACGAAAAGTAAAGGAGTAAAAAAGAAGTGGATAGTTTGTTTAATGAAGATAGGGTGTAAAAAATAAAACAACGGAGGTTTTATAATGAATAAAGGAATACTGCAGATTACAGAAATTGAAGAAATTACTATTCCGAATCTATTGAAGGATAAAATGAAGAATCTGATAGAAAATGAATTAAAAACTCATAATCCTTATACTTGTGATCAAGAAATAGCAGCATATTTTTCAAAAGAGTGGCTTAATTGTTTGATTGACTATTCAAAGAAAAATCCGAATTCAGATATGAAAAACCTACTACATATGATAAAAATAGCGAATTGTGGCGGGAACGTACCGCCTATCCTTATTAAAAATACTCCATGTGATCCTATAGAAACACTATTACCTGGGGAAAATCGCAGAGGTTTTAATTATGGTGAAGACGAACACGATAGAATGAAAAAATATTTTTATGCAGAATGGGTCACATGGCTTTTTGCCACACTTTTTAATTATGATGCTTTAATTCACCCATCCGAACATGCTGGGAAAAATAGATTTCATCTTATTTCGCCTTTAAATAACGATGAAGTTTTGCGAAATGTCGGTGCAAGCACCGGTGGCGGGAACTTTTATCAACATAACGATGCCACAGTGTATACAGATATGAAAGACCAATCAGATATTGAAGCAAGATTGAAAACATTCAATACGAATTTAGAAATTGTATCAAATAGACTTAATAAATCCGTGGAACGAATAGTGTCTGAAATTACTTGTGGAAAATTTACTAGAGTTGATGCTCTTTTATTAAAAGGAGTGTTAAATTTAAAAACTCAAACTCATATTGGAACGCCAAAATTACTTCAAAAGCATCTTGAAGAAAATTTCTTCAGTAAAGATGACATATTGGCGATAAGTAAAATGCCTATTGCTCATATCGCAGGAATGGCTGATGGTGAAATATCGGGATTTGTAGGGGAAATAAACCAAATTATATTTTTAGATGATAATGGTGATATTATTGCAACTTGTTTAAATGGAGCAGAGAATAGATTGATTTATGTAGGAGAAAGTGAAGAAGAAAAATTGAAATTTGACATGTTTTTAGAACTCTTACGAACAACGCCTACTTATAAGGTTCCACTTACATCTGAAGATTTATTAATTATCCCAAATTCATACTATGGTAAACAAACAAATGTAACTCATGGTAGAGAAAGGTTATCTGAGGAAGAATATAAAATCCCGATTGGAAATAATAAATACGGAAGAAGAATTGTTTGCAGGCAATACGTTTCCAGCCGATTACGTGATCAGAAAGAAAGTTACTTTAAAGATTTAATTAACTAGTTTAAAGAGAGGAGGGAAGATGGGGAGGTTTGGGGTATAATAGCTCAAGCCTTCCCATATTCTTTGTATGGATTTTACTATTGAATTACTCATACTACTATTTTTAGTAGCTGTATTAGCAGGATGGATAGATACGATTGCTGGAGGCGGTGGTATGATAACTATCCCGATAATGTTATTAGTAGGTATGTCTCCTTCTGTAGCGATAGCAACTAATAAACTGCAAGGGAGTAGCGGAACTCTCATGGCAACAGTGTTTTTTATTAAGAAGAAAGAAATTAATCTTAAAGAAATGCGTTTGTCCATCTTAATGACCTTTTTTGGATCAGTTTTCGGTGGATGGCTTGTTTTACAGATACGGGCAGAATATCTAATTATGATATTACCTTTTTTACTTGTTTTTATTGGCATTTATTTTCTATTATCTCCAAATATAGCAAACGAAGATCGACCGAGGAAAATAAGTATGTTGTTGTTTGCGTTAACAGTGGCTCCGTTACTGGGATTTTATGATGGTTTCTTCGGCCCAGGAACAGGTAGCTTGATTGCTTTAGCGTTCATTCTCTTATGTGGATATAGTGCTACACGGGCGACTGCAAATGCTAAGATTTTGAACTTTACAAGTAATTTCGCTGCTTTGTTATATTTTATTATTTTTGGCCAAATCGATTGGACAATTGGGTTGATTATGATGCTTGGTCAAATTATAGGATCATATATTGGAGCGAAGATGGTGCTTACAAAAGGGACGTCATTAATACGACCAATAGTGGTTATTGTTTGCTTTGTTATGGCAATTAAAATTTTTTTACAAAATATAAACTAAATGTAATCAATATATTATTTGTATCGAAGTTAGAGTGTTTTCATGTTTTTATTGCAGTATTACGCTGTTTAAGATGTGTTCAAAATTACACAGTTTGACTATTGTAATGTATTGCGTTATGCTTTTTTATAGTATAAAAGAAAGGCTTGAAGATAATGATTCGTCGTTTGAGAAAGCTAAAAAATGTAGCAGTCGTAGTAAGCTTCTAAGTAAATAGCAATATATATAATACTTAGAAGCGAGGAATAAAGTTATGAAGCATCCATTATTTAATCATTGGTCAGAAACAAAGTATATAAAAGATATAGTAACAAATCCACTCATTGAAGTAGGAGAGTACTCCTATTATTCAGGCTATTATAGTCATCAAAATTTTGAAGATGGCTGTGTAAGGTATTTGTGGGGAGATGCTAAGTCCCAAGCACTGTTCAATCCAATTGAACAGATGGGATGGCACCTTGACAAACTCATTATTGGGAATTATGTTTGCATTGCAAGCGGGGTAGTCATTTTAATGGGTGGTAATCATAATCATCACTCAGAATGGATTACAGTATATCCATTCGCTGAGCAAATTAAACAATCATATGAACCTAAGGGAGATACAGTCATTAAAAGTGATGCTTGGATTGGAATGAATGCTATAATAATGCCTGGCGTTACTATTGGTGAAGGTGCAATTGTTGCTGCAGGATCAGTCGTAAGTAAAGATGTTCCGCCGTATACAATAGTTGGTGGAAATCCTGCTAAGGAAATAAAGAAACGATTCACTGATACAGAAATAAACATGTTAATGGAAATGCGTTGGTTTGATTGGGATAGGAAATTGATTGAGAAGGCAATTCCGCTGTTATCTAGTCCATCCATCGAACCATTATTTGCTTTTTATAAAAATGAAGTGAAAAATAAATAAATCAGTTAGAAAAACTACATCCAGTATAGGGTGTAGTTTTTTATTTTTTGTAAATGTGGAACAAATGTATTATTTAGATTGTCTATTAACTGTAATCCTAAAAAATATGAAAGTGTGAATCATTTTGAAAAATATAAGGGGATTAAAAATAAGGATATGTGTGGGAATACAAAGTATTAGCGCACCTAAAAGTGTCGGATGAGGTGGTCTATATGAAAGCGATTCTAACGTTTTATATGTATATATAATTTGAGAACACTGTCTATTTTTTGCGGGATTATGTTAGAATAACGCTTTTTTTGAGTACAAAGAAATTGGAGGTAACAGAAGTGAAAGGTATGTTTTGCAAGAGAGTTATTGCAATAGTAACAGTGCTTACACTATTTTGTAGCATGGTCGTTACAATTGGAAAAGCAGCAGCGGAAACAGTTCCTGCTATAGACGTTGAAGCAGGATCAGCAATTTTAATAGAAGCAAATTCCGGAAAAATTTTATATGAAAAAAATGCAGATGAATCATTGGCAATTGCTAGTATGACAAAAATGATGAGCGAATACTTAGTTCATGAAGCGGTGGATAAAGGAAAACTTAAATGGGATCAAAAAGTTAAAATCTCTGAATATGCACATAAGATTTCGCAAGATCGTTCACTATCAAATGTTCCATTAGAAAATGGTGGCTCTTATACGGTAAAAGAGTTATATGAGGCAATGGCAATTTACTCTGCAAATGGTGCAACAATTGCTTTAGTTGAACAGATTGCTGGTAAAGAAGTCAATTTTGTAAAAATGATGAACGATAAGTCGAAAGAGTTTGGTATGAAAGACTATAAATTTGTAAACTCTACCGGCTTAACAAATCAAGATTTAAAAGGATATCATCTAGAAGGGACAACTCTAGACGAGAAAAATAAAATGTCTGCAAGGGATTGTGCAATTTTAGCACAACGTCTTATTCAAGATTTCCCCCAAATATTAAATACAGCAAAAATTCCTAAAAAAACATTCCAAGAGGGTGGTAAATATCCAATTGATATGGCGAACTTTAACTGGATGTTAAAAGGTTTAATTAAGCAATATGAAGGTGTAGATGGTTTGAAAACAGGAACGACTCCAGAAGCGGGAGATTGTTTCACTGGTACAGTAGAAAGAAATGGTATGCGCCTAATTTCTGTAGTGATAAAAGCAAAATCTCATACGGCACGTTTTGATGAAACAAAGAAATTATACGATTATGGATTTGCGAATTTTGAAGTGAAGAATGTCTACGGAAAAGATTCAGTAATAAAAGGACATGAAACAGTTCGAGTGGCAAATGCAAAAGACAAAGATGTAGTAGTTCAAACGAAGCAAGCTGTTTCACTTCCAATGCCGAAGGGCAATAAAGACATTTATAAAAAAGAATTTAAAGTATCGAATACGGAACAAGAAGCGCCTATTAAAAAAGGTGTAACAATTAGTAAAATGATTATCTCGTCTAAAGATAATACAGATCCTGGGTTCTTATCAGGTAATTCATTACAAATAGACCTTGTAACAAAATCTGATGTGGAACAAGCAAATTGGCTTACACGTTTTATACGTAAAACAGGATCTTTTTTTAGTGGTATGTGGGATCGTACGATTGATATAGTAAAAAGCTAATTTTATAGGATACAACTAAATATTAGTTTGAAACAAAAGGTTTCAAAGCACTATAGATTCTTATGTGGATAGCTTGGAATGTCAGGGTGTAATTTTTTCTTCTTACTTTGTGCATTGCAATGACACTACTTTTTTCTATAGTTTCGTATCATGTAATCGAAAAGAAATGTATCAACTGGGCAAAACAAAGAACAACAAATTTTTTGAAAAAAGTATAAGTCCTAGAGGGATTTTATTTCTTTAGTAAATATACGAATATGACCGATTCCTTAGTATACTTGGGAATCGGTCAATTTTGGATTCTAAATGTAAATATAGTAAAGTGGAATATAATTGAAATCGAAAACCACTTAGAAATAACAATTACGGTGTGAGCTATTGTATAGTATAGATATGTTTAAAAATAAAGGGGGAATACATATGTGGAAGCGATTTGTAGCAATTGGTGATAGTTTTACAGAGGGGATAGGGGATGAAGTTGAGGGAATTGCATTAAAAAGCTGGGTAGATCATTTTGTTCAACTGTGTGAAAAAGATATAGAATATGCCAATTTTGCAAAGCGTGGGTTAGTAACTGAAGAAATTCGCTTGCAGCAATTGGAAAAGGCGTTAACTTTTAATCCAGATTTGGTTAGTCTCATTGCAGGGGCAAACGATGTTTTAAAAGGACGTTGGAATCATGATGCATATAAGAACGATATGGAATTTATGATAGATACATTAAGTAAAGCAGGGGCTGATATTATTATAGCAAACCTTCCTGATTTTACAGTTAGGCTTCCTTTTGCTTCTGAAAAAAAACAAGAAATAAAAGAACAATTATTAGAGGCAAATGAAGTTATACATTCACTGAGCAGAGAGTATAAGCTTCATCATGTTGATTTTTGGAATCATCATTTAGTTAATGACAATACGCTTTGGTCTAAGGATTTAATTCATCCAAACTCAAAAGGATATGTAAAAGTTGCTGAATTGATTTTTAGTAGTTTGCCTGTACAGAAGACAAAATAATAGTTTGCAATGTAACGAATATGATATTAAGTGTATGAAGCTATGTTTTTTAGTAAATGGAAAGAACTAAACATTTAGCAAACAAAGCGTTTCTACGATATATTTCTACAGTAGTGCACAAATACAGAATCACAAAGAAAGATCACTTATGGAAATAGGTGGTCTTTAAATGTTTTTATAACTAAATTAGTATATGCTGTATTACTAACAATTTCGTACTACATAAAAATTAAGTTCTCTTATAGAAAAACTGATTTTATATTATCTTAAAATATAATAACATGTTCAAATGATATTTTGGGTATGTATCCTAATTGTGAATGATGTGTAATTTTTTTTGAAGTATAAATATCCAATAAATAAAATAGGTAGTAGGTGCAGAAGTATTAATACTATATTATTCAATTCTTGTTATGAGTACATTAGTGATTGGTAATATTATATTTTTATTATCAACTTTAGTTATTGGAATTAATTTGCATAGAAAATATGTAGGATAAGAAAAAATAAATATACTTTATTGTATATTTATTTTTTTGTTTAGTAGGATTTATAGTCTCTATAAACTATTATGTTAATAAAATTAAAAAACTTAATTCTTGATATCCTTATGGCTAAAGCTATCTATAAAATGACAATATAACTAAATAATTGTTTGGTATGATTTGTGGATTTAGTTTTTTATCCGAATTTTCTGATTCAAATATTTCAACTTTATGAATATAGTAGGTGAAATATTTGTGTGATAGTATTTGAGATAGAAAAAAGCCAACTTTAAAAAGGATGTGAATTGAATGTGCAAACGACTGTAAAGGGTTATATTAAGGAAACGTTTAGCTGTTATTAGTGTAAGGTAAAGATATATTTTGTAACAGTTGATATAAAAATGAAGAAATAGGTACGCTTTCGTTTGTCTGACTATTTTAAATATATGAAAAACAAGAGTAGTTTGAGTTTTGACGAAGTTAAATTCTAGGTGAGATGTCAATAATGATTAATTAAGTTTAATAAAGAGGTACCTTATACGCAAAAGCGTTTATATTAGTAACCTAAGGAGCTTGCTTTTATGAAAACTATTGATTCAAAAGGCCTATTAGGAAATAGGGTTTATTTACAAGTTTTCTCTGCCTATTCATTGCTTATGCTTGGTGTTTTTATTGATATGTTAGCGATTATGACTATAGTTGGGTTTGAATGGGAAGTAGATCCTACTATGATTGGATTGATTCCTGTTGCATATGCACTTCCTGGAATTATTTTTGGCTCATGGGCAGGTGTTATTGCAGATCGTTTTAGAAAAATTCCAATTATGATGTTCTGTAATCTAATGGTTGGTCTAATAACAATTGCTCTTTTATTTGTACAAGATATCCACTGGCTCTTAGTGGCGTTAATGATTCGTTCCATTTTTATTGTTTTCTATTATCCTGCACAGCAAACACTAACAAGACAGATTGTATCCCCGGACTTGCTTACTAAAGCAGTAAGTATCAACGGAATAGTAGAGCAGGGTACAAAGATAGTAGGCCCACTTATAGGGGGCATGTTGCTGAGTTGGTTTCAACCAGAGTTCTGCCTCATTATAAGAGCTATAAGTTGTTTATTAGCTACCTTAGTTCTCATACCCACAATAAAATTTAAAGAAACTATATCGAAAGAATTTGTTGAAAAGCAAAAACAAAGTACTTGGACCGCTTGGGTACAAGGGTGGGGTTATGTGTTATCTAATCGGATAATATTATCAACCATGATTTTCGTTACAATAGCCATGGCAGTATTACAATTAGTAGACTCACAATTCCCAACTTTATTTAAGAGTTTATTCCCACATGATAAAAGTAAAATGGGATATATCATTTCTATTATTGGTCTTGGCGGAATACTTGGTGCATTACTAACTCAGAAATTAAAACAATTTCAATATGGCTGGGTAGTATGTGGAGGTATGGTTTTAATGGGAATTGGTTTTGGGGGGATTGGTTTGATAACGCCCGGTACGGTCTTCGTTTTAGCCTATTTAATTAGTTTTATCGCTGGTATTGGAAGTGGGCTGATGCTTGTATCTAATCAAGTCATATTACAAATAGAATCCGATCAAGATCAAGTAGGAAGAGTATTTGGTATACAAAGCAGTTTAACAAACGCAGTTTTAATTATTTCCCCTGCTATGAGTGGCCCATTAGTGCATTTATTTGGAGTAACTCAACTCTATGTTTATGGAGGGATTGGGCTTGTTATTATTGGAGTAATTGGAGTTTCACTGCAGAAATATTTATGGGCTAAACATAAACACGAACCAATAAGAGCAAATAATTTTTGAAGGGAAGATTTTTATGACCAATGAGGAATGTTATCCATTAAGCCATCCGCAGCGAAGAATATGGTATACAGAAGTTATTCATTCTGATAAAGGAATATGTAATTTAAGATTTTTATTTAAACTTCATCGGAAAATGAACTATTCAAAATTAAACCAAGTTGTGAATCGCGTTATCAGTGAAAATGACGGTCTGTGCATTAGGTTAAAAGAAAATGGGCATCAGGAACCGAAACAATATTTTATTAAACATGAAGAACAAGAATTTGAGTTTTTTGATTTCAGTAATGTGGAGAATACAAATTTGCTTGAGGAATGGATTGAGCAGAAAACAAAAGAAACGTTTACATTATTTAATTCCAATTTATACTATTTCGCTTTAATAAAATTAAACGATAATGAATGTGCAGTCTTTGGAAATGTTCATCATATTATTATGGATGGTTTATCAATTCAAATATTTACTGAGCAGATTGCAAAATATTATTATGACATGCATAACGAGAATGAGGAAGGCGAAATTAAAAATTCATATGTTCAATTTCTGACCAATGAACAAACATACTTGAATAGTAGTCGTTTTCAAAAAGATCAAAAATTTTGGTTAGAGGAATTTAAAACACTGCCATCTATGACCGGGTTGAAGCCTTATAATACGTACCAAGTTAGTACCAAAGCATCACGTGAGACGTTTATATTAACGGAGCATTTGAAGAGAAAGATAGAAAAATTTTCTGAAGATTACAATTTTGGTTTATACACCCTTTTTGTTGCTGCTTTCTCGTTGTCCATGTATCGGTGGACCTCATCGTTTGATATTGGTTTAGGAATGGCTTACGGCAACCGTATGACTAAAATGGAACGAAAATTGATTGGAATGATGGTGAGTACAGTTCCTTTAAGAATGGATATTGATCCAGAAGAAGAAGTACTTTCATTTATTAGTAGGGTGTCCAGAAAACAAAGTAAATCATTAAGACACCAGAAATATCCATTTGATTTGTTATTAAAGCAGATTAATAAAGAGAATAACAGTAATGTGAGACTTTTCGGAACTACGATTGATTATAGGGATCGTGATGAAAGTGGTGACTCACTATGGATTCCAAACCGTGAAGAAGTACAAGATTTTGCAGTGCATATTGAAAATCTAATTGATATAGACTCTTTACATGTACATATTGATTATCGTGAGGAGCTATTTTCTAAGGAAGAGATAAAACGGTTTTTTAACGTGATGTTAGCGATAATGGAAAACACTTTTGAAAACCCAAAGCAGAAGGTGGCTGAAATAGAAATCATTTCTGAGGAAGATAAAAGAAAAAGTTTAGTTGAGTTCAACAATCCTAAACTGGATGTCCCGCCTCAAGTAACTATTCATGAAATGTTCGAACGGCAAGCGATGATTTATCCAAATGCTATTGCAGTTACGTATGAAAAAGAAAAAATTACTTATAAGGAGCTTAATGGACGTGCAAACCAGTTAGCTCATTATCTGCAGAAAAAAGGAGTAGGACCTGATACTTTAGTTGGACTGTGCGTTGAACGTTCCCACGAGATGATTGTAGGTATTTTAGGGATTTTGAAGGCTGGTGGGGCTTATGTCCCACTTGATCCAACATATCCAGAGCAACGACTTCAATATATTTTAGAAGATGCTAGCATTCAGTTATTCGTAACGCAAGAAAGTTTAAAAGAATTGAACTGGTTACCAGAAAATGTTGAGTCGATTTGCCTGGATCGTGATCAAGATGAGATTGGGAAAGAAAGTAAGACTTTGCCGGTTTCTAGTGTCGGTCCCAAAAATCTGGCATATGTAATCTATACTTCGGGATCAACGGGAAATCCAAAGGGCGTTATGATAGAACATCACAATGTCATTCGGTTATTTAAATCGACGGATTGTTGGTATCAGTTTAATGAAAAAGATACTTGGACGCTTTTTCATTCGTATGCATTTGATTTCTCAGTATGGGAAATTTGGGGAGCGTTATTATATGGTGGAAAATTAGTTGTTGTTCCGTACTGGATTAGTCGATCACCTAAGGATTTTTATCAATTATTGGTGGAGGAAGAAGTCACAGTTCTAAATCAGACACCTTCCGCATTTCGACAATTAATACAAGTGTGTGAACAAGAAGATAAGAATAAAAATTTGCAGCTGCGTTATGTCATATTTGGCGGAGAAGCGTTAGAACCTACTAGCTTGTTACCGTGGTTTCAAAGGTATGGGGAGAAAAAACCACAGTTAATTAATATGTATGGAATTACAGAAACTACAGTTCATGTTACATATTATCCAATTACTTTAGATGATGTGCAGCATGTTTCAAGAAGTAATATTGGAAAGCGGATTCCCGATTTAGAAGTGTATATACTAGACGCTTATCAACAACCTGTTCCTATAGGTGTTGATGGTGAACTTTATATTGGCGGGGCAGGGCTTGCACGTGGGTATTTAAATAGACCTGAATTAACAGCAGAGCGTTTTATATCTCATCCATTTAGTAGTGATCTGAAAGCAAGATTATACCGGACAGGAGACTTAGCGAGGTATTTGCCAGATGGGAATCTAGATTATCATGGAAGAATTGATCATCAGGTTAAAATACGTGGTTTCCGAATTGAGATTGGGGAAATTGAGTCTACTTTACATACATATGCATATGTAAAAGAGGCAGTTGTAATTGTAAGAGAAGATCAGCCAGGCGATAAACGATTAGTAGCATATGTTGTAGGAGATGGAAATGTAGATGCGTGGAGAGAATATCTTAAAGCGAAACTACCAAGTTATATGGTTCCTTCGGGATTTGTGGCGATGGAAGCTATTCCACTTACAACTAACGGTAAAGTTGATCGTGAGGCCTTACCTATGCCGGAGGAAAAGCAGATTAATAGTGAATGTGTTGGCCCTCGGAATAGTAACGAACAAATACTAACTACCATTTGGAAGAGAGTATTAGGTGTTAAAAAGGTGGGAATCTATGATAATTTCTTTGAAATTGGTGGCGACTCGATTCTCAGTATTCAAATCATATCTCAAGCAAGTCAAGTGGGGTTAAAACTGACTCCAAAGCAAATGTTTGAATGCCCAACTATCGCTGAGCTGGCACAAGTGGCTATAGAAACGCAGGGAGTACAAGCGGAGCAGGGAATTGTGATAGGTGATGTGCCTCTTACTCCAATTCAGTGCTGGTTCTTCGAGCAAGAACATCCACATACAGAGCATTGGAATCAATCAATGCTTTTAAGAGTAAAAGAAAGATTGGATGTGAAATTACTAGAGGGAGCGATATTAAATTTACTGAAACATCATGATGCTTTACGTTTCCGGTACGAACAGTTACCAAACGGAACGTGGAGACAGAGAAATGAAGGGACTGATGAGCTGTCAGTACTCCATGTTGTAAAACGGAATCAAGTTAATGAAAAAGAGTGGAATAAAATAATACAAGAAGAGATGAATATTCATCAAGCTAGTTTCAATTTAATTACTGGTCCGTTAATGAAAGTAGTGTACTTTGAAGATAACTTGACTGAAAATGATCGAATATTCTGGGTGATACATCATTTAGTAGTAGATGGAGTGTCATGGAGGATTCTATTGGAAGATTTACAGGTGGTATATAACCAGATGAAACAAGGTCAAGAAATTCGCTTACCTGCGAAAAGTACATCTTTTAAAGAATGGTCTGAACGACTTCAGACATACAGTGATTCGGGTATTTCAAAAGAAGTAAAGGATTATTGGAATGAACAAGTAGAAAAAGAAACGATGAAAATTCCAATGGACTATCCAATACAAGAAACGACAGAAGAATCGATTGATCAAGTGACGAGGACTTTAGGAATAGAAGAAACACAAGCATTGTTTCACGAAGTTCTAGTCACTCATAAGACAAGGATTGATGAGGTACTATTAACGGCATTAGGACAAGCTATCGTCGATTGTACAAATCAGCAAACCGTTTCTATTCATCTAGAAGGACACGGGAGAGAAGAGATGATTGAAGGTATTGATTTATCAAGGACAGTGGGCTGGTTCACGAGTATTTATCCCGTTCATCTCAATTTTCAAGGAACTCAGACACCTATTGAAGGGTTAAAGGCAGTCAAAGAGCAATTGCGTCGAATCCCAAATCGCGGAGTTGACTATGGCATTTTACGTTACTTGAATAAAGGATTACTTCCGTTTTATCAGCAAAAGCCTTCAATAAGCTTTAACTATTTGGGCCAATTTGATCAGGTGTTTTCAAGGGACTCTTTGTTTATGCAAGAGACAGGATTTACATTTTTAGATCATGCTCCAGATTCCAAACCATCTCATCTAATTGATGTTATCGGAATGGTGAAAGATGAAAAGTTACATTTTATTTGGATGTATAGTAGGAAACAGTTTTCTAAATTAAAAATTCAAGTGATAGCAGATGGTATGTTGAGGCATCTTCGTCAACTTATAAATAAACCAACAACAGAGTCTGCTTTTACGGTATCAGATTTTGCTGATGCAGAGGATCTTACGGAAGAAAGCTTGAGCAAAGTATTACTTAAATTAACAAAGAAGAGGGTGTAAAAATGGGAGACGTTATTGATATATATGGTTTATCACCTTTGCAAAAAGGAATACTGTTTCATACTTTATACGATCAAGATGATGAACATTCTTTTTCCTATATTGTACAAGTAGGTTTCTTGCTCGGGGGGCAATTGGATGTTGATACTTTTGAAAAGGCTTGGGAATATGTTATTAATCGACATGAGGTTTTACGTTCAGTATTTGTATGGGAGGAAGTAGAAAAGCCACTACAAGCGGTTTACCAACGTCTTCCTTTTACTATTCATCAAGAGGATTGGAGCACCTATCCACATGAGGAAAGGGTGAAGAAATTACAACAGTTTTTGAATGTAGATCGTAGAAAAGGATTTTTATTGGATGAAGCACCATTGATGAGAGTCACTGCGATCAAAGAAGCAAAAGAGGAAACGAGAATTATTTGGACACATCATCATATTTTGCTAGATGGATGGAGTGTGTCATTGGTCTTTAGTGAAGTGATGGAAGTTTATCTCAAGATGATAAAGGGAGAATTATTGACTCTTCCTAAATCTCTTCCTTATAAAAAATATATCCAGTGGATAAATAAACAAGATCAAAGTCAAGCAGAGGAATTTTGGAAAGAAGAATTAAAAGGGTTCTATGCACCTACGCCATTAGCAATGGAAAGAAAGGATCAAGGACAAGAGAAGGGCTATGGAGAGTGTGTTTATCAAGTATCTGAGAAACTTACTGAGAAGTTACAAGAGTGGGTACGAAATAGTCGATTAACGTTGAATACGTTAGTACAAGGTGCATGGGCTTATTTGATGAGTAGGTATAGCGGTGACAGTGACGTCGTATTTGGCGTAACTAGCGCTGGACGTCCTACTGATTTAATGGGAGCAGAGAATATGGTGGGGCTATTTATTAACACATTACCTACCAGAATTCGATTAACGGATAATACATCAGTAGTAGATTGGCTTCGTAAAATACAAATGAAAGAAATGGAACGAAGACAGTATGAGTATAATTCGTTGATAGATATTCAAGGCTGGAGTGAGGTTCCGCGAAATAGCTCCTTATTCCATACCTTGTATGTGTTTGAAAATTATCCAATTCAAGGTGAGAGAAATGATGATTTAAGATTACTAGATGTTACAAGCACGGAACAAACAAATTATCCTTTAACACTCATTGTAATGCCCGGTAAGAAAATTACTTTAAAGTTGATGTATGATCGAAGCTATTTTAATGAAGAAACAATAAATCTGATTCAGAATCACTTATTGCAAATATTAATTCAGATGACGAAGAGCCTAGATTCAAAACTATTTGAAATTACTCATTTAACAGAAGAAGAACAGATACAGTTACTAGAGGAATGGAATCATACTCAATTTAATTATTCGGCTGAAGGCATGATTCATACGATGTTTGAGGAGCAAGTTAAAAAAACACCGGAAGCAATCGCGGCTAGTTACGAAAATGAACAAATTACCTATAAAGAGTTGGAGAAGCGTGCAAATCAGCTAGCTCATTATCTACAAAAGCATGGTGTAGGCCCAGAGTTTCTAGTTGGGGTATATATGGAACGTTCATTACAAATGATGATAGCGTTATTAGGTATTCTAAAATCAGGAGCAGCGTATGTTCCACTTGACCCTACTTATCCAGAGAGTCGACTTCGATATATATTAGAGGATGCTGGAATCGAAGTACTAGTGACGGAAGAGAATTCTAAAAATTTGTTTGTATCTGAAAATATAGAAACGATTTGTATGAATAAAGATTACACTGCAATTGAAAAAGAAGAATCAACCCCATGTATAAGTGGTGTAACAGGAGAAAATTTAGCGTATGTTATGTATACTTCAGGATCTACAGGGAATCCAAAGGGAGTAATGATTGAGCATCATTCAGTAATTAATTATCTAGAATGGATGCAACATAAATATCCGCTTTCTGAAAAGGATGTGGTCTTGCAGAAAACGCCATTCTCATTTGATGTCTCTGTTTGGGAATTGTTTTGGGGCATTCACGTTGGTGCAAGTGTATCTTTCCTACCTCCAGGTGGAGAAAAAGATCCTTCTATTATAGCTGAAGTGATTAAACAACATCAGGTTACTATAGTTCAATTTGTACCTTCGATGTTATCTGTTTTCTTAGACCACTTCAATCATATTGAATTGAATATGAATTGTTCGTCCGTACGCCATGTATTTTCTGGTGGAGAAGAACTAAGTTCAGGGTTGGTTAGACGATTTCAACAGAAATGGAATTATAGTGGACAAGTGAAATTAACCAACTTTTATGGGCCAACTGAAGCCACTATTTATGTGAATGCATTTGATATTCAGCCTAATCAAGAATTTGTTTCTATTGGGCAGCCAATACAGAACACGCAATTATATGTATTAGACCAAAATCAACGCTTGCAATCAATAGGAATTGAGGGTGAGTTATATATTGGTGGTGCTGGTTTAGCACGTGGATACTTAAATCGTCCGAATCTTACTGCTGAAAAATTCGTTTCGCATCCATATCGATTTGGGGAACGACTATATCGAACAGGAGATTCAGTAAGATATTTAACTGATGGGAATTTAGAATTTATAGGTAGAATGGACCACCAAGTCAAAATGCGTGGTTTTAGGATTGAATTAGGAGAAATTGAAGCGACTTTAGAAAAATGTTCGTTTATTAAAGAGGCTGTCGTATTAGTTAGAGAAGATCGTCCAGGTGATCAACGATTGGTTGCATATGTAATAAGCGATGGAAATACCGAGGAGTGGAGAGAGTATTTACAAAAACAATTACCAATAGTGATAGGTAAGGTTTTGACATCATCTCCACCTTTTCCCCCACTTCACACCGTACGTGAGACTTTCACCTCATACGGCGCTCCATCTAATTCAATTGACCAACTTTTGTATTGAAGCAAAGATAGGATGTCGACGCGCTGATATTCTCAGCTTGTCAAACATCACTTTCTTATCTTCAATAATGTCGTACTTATTTAAGATTGATTTTGCCTTATCTGAATCATCGCTATGAATTGCTATGTGTATGTCTTCTAGTACAATTACCAGATTTTCATAATTGTCCTGTCCCCCAAATTCCAACGGAATTTTATGATGACAGTGCCAACCTACTAATCCAACTTCTTGTTTCGTAATTGCACATTTTCCATACTGTGCAATAAACTTTGCAATTCTGTTATCGTTGTATTCTACTGTTCGATGCTTCATATAAAAACGATGTACATGTCGGAGTGTCTCCCTATCTACGGCTTTTAGCGTATCATGTATTTTCTCTCTACCTTCTTTTGTATAATTTGAGATAGACTGAGTAAAATTTCTAGCCGGTTTGTGCTTCTGCGCATGGATAGGTAGTAATACGATGTCTTTGATTTTATACAATTTAGGATTGTATCGTTTATATCTTTTCCTTAATACAGTCGACATGTCACTCTTAGTGGCTTTTTTCCAATCTCGCCTCAGTCGATTATAGAGTGTTCTTATGAGATGGCAACTCATGTGATCTAGATCGTGATTAATATGTGTGGCGGCTGAATAATAATTTTGTATTCCCATTACAGTCGTGTTAAATCGCCATACTGATTCTGGTGTTTGTTCTCTGCTTATATCTTTAACAGCCTTTTTCAGCTTGCTATACGCATGTTTTCTGGATTTTACACACATTCTGCTATGAGCCACATGTTTGTTTCCTTTCTTATTTGCCTTAACTGTAAAGCCTAAAAAGTGACTCGCTTTTTTCCTCAAATTTATAATCTTTGATTTTTCAAGGCTAATATCCAGATGTAGGCGTGTTCTAAGAAAGTCTTTTGTTGCTTCAAACATTTTTAAAGCCGTTACATAATCACGACATAATATTTTTGCATCGTCTGCATATCGAATTAAGAAACATTCCTTTAATTTGCTTTTCTTTAGCGCTCGATATTTTTCACTATTTCCCTTATATGGATGTGAGGTCTTTATCGTTTCCCATTGGTTACTTACCCACCAATCTAATTCGTTGAGTACGATATTAGATAGAAGCGGACTTAGTATTCCTCCTTGCGGAGTACCTTTTTGAGGAACACCCTCATTTACAATTTCTGCTTTCAGTAGTCTTGAAATGATAGAAAGTAATTTCTTATCTCGTATACCTATCGTCCACAATTGCTTTAGAAGTTTTCCATGATGCACATTGTCAAAGAAACCTTTAATGTCTATATCCACACAGTAGTGAAATCCGTTTCCTTTTCTATTCACTAAAGATTTCATTCTCGCTAGTGCATGATGTGTACTTCGGTTAGGGCGAAAACCGTAACTATGGTTATGAAATTTCGCTTCGCATATTGGTTCCAATATTTGCAATACACATTGCTGAAATAATCTGTCCCATATGGTTGGTATCCCTAAAGGTCTACGGTCTCCATTTGGTTTTGGTATAAATACGCGTCTTACAGATTGTGGTTCATACCAACCAAACATCGTTCTTACTTTTTCTATCACTTCATCCGTTGAAAGCATTTTAATATCATTAATTGTCATTCCATCTGTTCCAGCTGTCAGACTTCCCATATTTCTTTTTATATTTCGATATGCTAAACGTATGTTTTCATCCATCTTCATAAGCTCTATTAATTTATAAAAGTTGTTACCGTTTTGACTTTGCTGATACAAGTCATCTAGTGTAGACTGCATATCATAATATTCAGCGTGTCTAAGCTTTTCAGTTTTCTTTATAAGTCGGATCTCCTTTCAGAGTTTACCTTTTTTAGTCTCACAAGAACCTTATAATTCGACTGCGTAGCTTGTTGAAACGGTTGGTCAATCTTTCATCAGACTAATGGCTATCCCTCTGCAATGTTTCCATTGCTTCACCGGTACTATGCCATCACTCTCACCACCATAAATGAAGGTTATACGTTTGCTAATCTCACAAACACCTTCCCTTCAAACACTTCCTCGAAGATAAGTTCTCCATGTTGGTGGCTTTCCACGTTCCATTATTTCTATCTATGCATAACACTTTTAGGGTTCTCCTTTAAGCCTACTGACTTGATGTCGCCTATAACGACATATGGACTTTCATAACAACTATTTTTACTCATCCACATCAGCACCACGCTCGTGGCACACACATTTCTATGTGTCATCGTTCTAGACCCGTACATTCGAAGATTCGTCAGATTCTGCCTACCCGTTGGTTTTGTTGAATCCATTCTACCCATGAGTGCTTTTTAGACTCCCGGCCTATAGGCTACACCATCCACCGCTGGACAGTTTTCGTAGTATCGAGATACTTTAACGGTAGCTCTCAGCCGACTTCACCGAGCTTCACACAACTACAGGCTTATCTTTTGTATGCTGCATGTCGGAGTATCAGAGGAAGCCCTTCAAGGCGTTACCCTATCATTTGACTTCTCGAAATAATAGTTCTGCTGAATATTGAATCAGCGCCTAACCTTTTCAGTTAGGAACGTGTCGCACAATCATATGATTCCAGCGCACTTTATAGATTTAGAACACTTCCCGCTTACTCCAAATGGGAAAATTGACCGAAAGGCCTTGCCAGCACCTGATGAGCAAGCTATTGAAGATTTAAATGTGCTACCTCGGACGCCATCGGAAGAGCTTATTGCCTCGGTTTGGAGTCAAGTGTTAGGAACAGAAAATATTGGCATTCAGGATTCCTTCTTTGAACGTGGTGGGCACTCACTACTTGCTACTCAAATTGTCTCTAGATTGCAAGAAATGTTCCAAATTAAAATTCCATTACGTGAACTTTTCAAGCACGATACAGTGGAAGCATTGGCGAAACGAGTGGATCAGTTACGAAAAGAAGATAAAAAACGAGAGGTTGCTCCTCTTGTACCTATGAAACGAGAAGAAGTTATCCCACTTTCCTATGCGCAGAAACGTCTATGGTTTATTGATCAATTAATGCCAAATAGTGCTATGTACAATATTCATGCAGCGTGTCGCTTAACAGGTAAATGGTCAATTGAAGCATTGGAGGTCGGATGGAATCAATTGTTGGAGCGTCATGAATCATTAAGGACGACAATTCTAGAACAAGAGGGTGAACCTTTTCAACAGGTTCAATCTCATGTGTTCAGGCATATTCCTCAAACGAATCTAACAGATCTTTCTTTGGAAGATAGGGAAAGAGAAATGAAACGCCTTATTCAAAACGAGGCGGAGGAACCATTTCATTTTGGACAAGGTCCTCTGATTCGAACACGAATATTGAAAGTGGACAGGGAAGAATGGGTTCTCATTTGTACGATGCATCATATTATTTCAGATGGATGGTCAATGGGAATCTTACTTGAAGAATGGATGGCTTTTTATGAAGGAGCACTAACCGGAAAACCAGTGGAATTGAAGGAGTTATCTATCCAATATGCAGATTTTGTCATGTGGCAGAAGGAATGGCAAAAAGAGGAGAGTTTGAATCAGCATCTTCAATATTGGAAGGAAGAATTATCTGGGGAACTACCGGTTTTACAATTACCGATGGATCGTCCTCGACCTGCAGTTCAAACCCATCGTGGTGCAAGTCAGTCCTTAATAGTGGCGAATTCCTTACAGGAAAAGCTCAAAGATTTAAGTTTGCAAGAAGGATGCACTTTATTTATGACATTGATGGCAGCGTATCAAAGCTTCCTTTCTCGTTATACAGGACAGGACGACATTATAGTTGGAAGCCCCATCGCTAATCGAAATGTGAAAGAGATTGAGGGATTAATAGGATTCTTTGCAAATACGTTAGTTTATCGAGCTGATTTCAGTGGAAATCCGACGTTCCAAGAACTATTGTCGCAGATAAGAAAAAAAGCACTAAAAGCATACGAGTATCAGGACATCCCATTTGAGAAAGTGGTAGAATCCGTAAAACCTGAACGGAATACAAGTCATTCACCAATATTCCAAACTATGTTTACTTTACAGAATACGAAACAAGAGTTTCTTCAGCTATCCGAAAGACAAATGGAACTCATGGAAAGCTATGTTTCTGTTGCCAAATTTGATTTGAGTTTATTTGCTTCTGAGACGGAAGAAGGATTATCACTAACCTTTGAATATAATACTGATTTGTTTAATGATACAACCATTAAACGTATGGTAAATCATTTTGAACATTGGTTAAATCAAATTGCCTCTTATCCAAAATGTTTATTATCAGAATTGAATATGTTATCGAAAGTGGAATATAAGCAACTACTAGAGGAATGGAATGAATCAGCCGTTATAGATATAGAAGATAGTACGATTCATACAATGTTTGAAGAACAAGTGAAAAAAACACCAGAAGCAATTGCAGTAGTGTGCGAAGATGAAGAACTAACATATCGAGAGTTGGACGAACGCTCGAATCAGTTGGCACATTATTTACAAAAAAATGGTGTAACATGCGAAACATTGGTTGGGATTTGCGTTACACGTTCATCCGAGATGATTGTCGGTCTCTTAGGAATTATGAAGGCGGGAGGAGCATATGTCCCAATTGATCCAGCGTATCCGGAAAGTCGACTGCAGTACATTTTAGAAGATGCTCAAATAAAGGTACTGGTGACACAGGAAAAGTTACAACAAAAAATGGTTATACCTACATTCGTTAACGTCATTTGTATTGATCGTAATCGAGCAGAAATAGAACAAGAAGTTACTACGGTATGCACGAGTGAAGTGACGGGTGATAACTTAGCCTATATTATCTATACTTCAGGTTCCACGGGAAATCCAAAGGGAGTAATGATTGAGCACAGGAATACAGTAACAATGATTCATTGGGCGCATCATACGTATTCTCGAAAGGAATTAGCGGGAGTATTAGCTTCAACTTCACTATCTTTTGATTTATCTGTTTTTGAAGTATTTGTTCCCTTAACGATGGGTGGTAAGGTGATTGTCGCTGAAAATGCTCTACATCTAGACAAGTTGTCTACCAAAGGTGTGACTTTGGTTAATACTGTGCCATCGGCAGCAAAGGAACTGGTTCGAGCAAAAACAATTCCTTCTTCAGTAAAGGTAATGAATTTGGCTGGAGAACCGTTACCATATCCGCTTGTTCAAGATTTATACGAGAGAAGTACGATTGAGAAGGTGTTCAACTTATATGGACCGTCTGAAGATACTACGTATTCCACGTATATGGAATTAGAAAAGGGTGTCATGCATAGGGTACCACCAATTGGTAAACCAATCTTCAATACAGAAGTATATGTATTGAGTGCTGAACAAAAAATGGTTCCAATTGGTGTAGTTGGTGAGTTGTACATTGGTGGATCAGGGTTAGCACGTGGATATTTAAAACGCCCTGACTTAACGAAAAATCGATTTATACCGCATCCGTTTAAAGAAGACGAGCGAGTATACCGGACTGGAGATCTAGTAAGGTATTTGCCGGATGGAAATTTGGAGTATGTTGGACGAATTGATCATCAGGTGAAAATTCGTGGGTTCCGGATTGAACTAGGAGAAATCGAAGCGGTATTACAAAAGCATACATTAGTTAACGAAGCTATTGTGATGGTGCGGGAAGATTATCCTGGCGATCCACGTTTGATTGCCTATGTTGTAGGAGACGGGGGTGCTCAAAAGTGGCGTGATTATCTCAAGGACCAACTACCAAATTATATGATTCCATCCTATTTTGTTGGATTAAATGCATTTCCACTCACTCCTAATGGAAAAATTGATAGGAAGGCTTTACCAGCACCAGAGAAGCAGGAGATAGCGAGTTGTTATATTGCTCCTCGTACGTCTACGGAAAAAACAATTGTTTCGATATGGCATGAAGTTTTAGGCATGGAAAACATCGGAATTCAAGATTCGTTTTTTGAAATTGGTGGACATTCATTACTTGCTACGCAAGCTGTTTCCAATCTTAAAGAGGCTTTTGGAATCGAGATATCATTGCATGATTTATTTATGTTTCATACGGTGCAGCAATTGGCAGAACAGATTGATCAATTGCTCGATAACAAAAATCAAGAAATGCAGAATGATAGTAAGGAGAATATAAGCCTTCAAGATTATATTCAAAAAGAAGCAGAAGTGAGTAATGATGAAGAATTACTGGAACTGCTTAAGCAATTAGAAGAGTTATCAGAGGAAGAAGCACAAGGGATATTTGAGAGTAATTTGATTGAGGAAGGGGTAAAAAAATGAGAAGTGATTTACTTGCAAAGCTGAGTTCACTTTCTCCTGAGAAGAGAGCATGGCTTCAGAAGCAAATGCAAAAAAAGGAGAATAAAGAAGCACTCCCGTTGTCTTATGCACAACAACGTTTGTGGTTTATGGACAGATTTAACCCAAACAGTTCTTTATATAATATTCCAACCGTATGGCATCTAAAAGGAAATTGGATACCTGAAGCATTAGAGAAGGGATTCAATCGACTCATTGAACGTCATGAATCATTACGAACTGTTTTTAAAGAAATAGGAGAACAGCCTGTGCAACAAATTGTCGAATTCCTTCCTAGAGCATTACCTGTAAGGGATTACTCTCAACTTCCTCTAGAAGTAAAAGAAAAAGAGGTAGATAGTTTAATTGCGAGAGAAGCGCAAGAACCATTTGATTTAATGAATGGTCCTTTAATTCGTAATCAGCTTGTTCAATTAGAGAAGGATGAATGGTTATTACTGTGTACGATGCATCATATTATTTCTGATGCTTGGTCCATTGGTATATTCATGAATGAATTCCTTGCTTTCTATGAAGAAGAAACGGGCGGAAATCCTGCTAAATTAAGTTCATTATCTATTCAATATGCAGACTTTGCGAAGTGGCAAAAGGGGTGGTTGCAAGGTGATGTGCTAAATCGTCAGCTTACGTATTGGCAGGAAGAATTGTCTGGTGAGCTTCCTATCTTACAACTGCCAGTGGATCGACCTCGACCGGTTAAGCAGACTTACTCTGGGGCTGCGCATCATGTGATTTTTCCTTATAAATTGCTCAGTCAATTGAAGGATATAAGTCGACAAGAAGGATCTACTTTATTTATGACTTTAATGGCCGCATACCAGAGCTTTCTTGCTCGTTATACGGGACAAAAAGATATTCTAGTTGGTAGCCCGATTGCAAATCGGAACCATAAGGGAGTAGAAGGATTAATTGGTTTCTTTGTTAATACGTTGGTTTATCGATCAGATTTGAGTGGCACCCCTACTTTTCGGGAGATTTTGAACCAAACAAAGAAAAAGGCGTTAAAAGCTTACGAATATCAAGATATACCATTTGAAAAAGTGGTAGAAGCTGTGCAACCTGAACGAAGCATGAGTCATTCCCCTATATTTCAGACCATGTTTACGCTACAGAATATAAAACAAGAACGACTAGATTTGCCTGATAGAAGTATTGAAATGGTAGAAAGTAATATGTCTATTGCTAAATTTGATTTGAGCTTAACTGCCTATGAAGTGGAAGAAGGTCTATTCGTCTCATTTGAATACAACACGGATTTATTTGATAGTAGTACCATTGCACGTATGGCAGGACATTTTGAGAACTGGCTAAATGAAATCACGTATCATCCAGATGAATCATATACAAAGCTGTCAATGCTATCGGATACTGAGCAAAATCAACTCCTAGAAGAATGGAATGATACGGACGTAGTTTATGGTCATGATTGTATGATTCATGAGCTATTTGAGCAGCAAGTTGCACGGACGCCTGATGCAGTGGCGGTAGTTTATGAGGGTGGAAAGCTAACGTATCAAGAACTAAATGAAAAATCGAATCAATTGGCACATTTTCTACAAAAACGAGGTATCGGACCTGAATCATTGGTTGGTATATGTATTGAACGTTCTCCTGATATGATTATCGGTCTCTTTGGGATTTTGAAGGCAGGTGGGGCTTATGTCCCACTGGACCCAAGTTATCCTGAAAACCGCCTGAGATATATTTTGGAGAATTCACAAATTCAAGCGCTGTTAACAAAAGAGGCACTACAGGACTGGTTACCTAAAGATATTCAAGCAATTTGTTTAGACCGGGATCAAGTGATGATTTCTAAAGAGAGTAATTTAGCTCCGGTAAGTGGAGTAACAGCAAATAACTTAGCCTATATTATATACACTTCGGGTTCGACGGGAAATCCAAAGGGGGTAATGATTGAACATCATTCCGTTATCAACCGCCTACAGTGGATGCAGAGAAAATACCCATTGTCCGAGGAGGATACAATCCTACAAAAGACACCGTTTTCATTTGATGTTTCTGTATGGGAATTATTTTGGTGGTCATTTGTAGGAGCACGTGTTTGTTTACTTCCACCAGGAGGAGAGAAAGATCCTGCGGTGATTGAGGAGTATATTGAACGATATCGCGTGTCCACCATGCACTTTGTTCCGTCGATGTTATCTACTTTCTTAGATTATATGGAACTATATAATTCGAAAAGGGATGTATCGTCTTTAATTCAAGTTTTTACTAGTGGAGAAGCGTTAAACACTGAGCAGGTTCGCCGGTTTAAGGGGATCTTTTACAATGTTCAGCAAACAAAGTTAATTAACTTGTATGGTCCTACTGAAGCGACTGTGGATGTGACTTATTACGATTGTGATTTAGAAAAAGAAGCAATGCTTATTCCGATTGGTCGTCCGATTGATAATACAGAGTTGTATGTGTTAGATCAATATCAACAAGTGGTCCCGATTGGTGTGGCAGGGGAACTTTACCTTGGAGGAGTAGGATTGGCACGTGGCTACTTCAATCGACCGGATTTAACTGCTGAACGTTTTATTCCGCATCCTTTTAAGGACGGGGAACGATTATATCGAACGGGTGACTTGGTGAGATATATGAATGATCGTAACTTAGAATATATTGGAAGAATAGATAACCAAGTTAAAATTAGAGGATTCCGAATTGAATTGGGAGAAATTGAAGCAGCTTTACATGATCACGCATCTGTAAAAGAGGCAGTCGTGTTGGTAAAGGAAGAACGACCAGGAGATAAGCAGTTAGTAGCTTATGTAGTGGGTGAAGGGGATGCTGGAGAATGGCGTGAATATCTCAAGAAGCAATTACCACATTATATGGTTCCGGCATACTTTTTCCAAATTGAAGGTATGCCACTCACTCCAAATGGTAAAGTGAATCGGAAAGCATTATTGGAATTAGAAGAACAGTTCATAAGTGAAGATATTACTTCATCACGAACACCAGTGGAGGAGCTCATCGTTTCCGTTTGGAGCCAAGTGTTAGGAATAAAAAATATTAGTGTTCAGGATTCCTTTTTTGAAATCGGTGGTCATTCACTACTAGCTACTCAAGTAGTGTCACGTTTACAGAGAATTTTTCAAATCGAATTACCAGTACGTGAACTATTTGAATATACAACGGTGGAGTCACTGGCAAAGCGATTAGAACAGTTACGTAAAGGAGATAAAAAACGAGAGATTCCGCCACTAATACCAATGAAACGAGGAGATGCTATTCCACTATCTTATGCCCAACAACGTTTATGGTTTATTGATCAATTTACACCTAATAGTGCCCTTTACAATATGCCAATGGTATGCCGTCTTACAGGGAATTGGCTACTTGAAGCATTGGAAACGGGATGGAATCAACTAATAGAACGTCATGAATCACTGCGGACGGTCTTTCAAGAGGTGAATAGTCAACCCGTACAGCAAATTGAACCGTATGCTTTTCAATCAATTCCGAAAACGGATTTAACTATGCTTTCTTCTGAAGATCAAGAAGAAGAAGTTAAACGTTTAATTCAACAAGAAACAGAAGTACCATTTGATTTAACAGAGGGTCCATTAATCAGGACAAGTATTTTGCACGTGGGAGAGGAAGAATGGATACTCCTTTGTACTCTACATCATATCATTTCAGATGGATGGTCAATGGGAATCCTACTTGAAGAATGGATGGCATTTTATGAGAAAGCAACGGATGGAAAGGTAGCGGAACTTGAACCATTACCGGTTCAATATGCCGACTTTGCTCAGTGGCAAAAAGGATGGTTAAAGGAGGAGGTGCTTGATCAACAACTCCAATATTGGAGGGAAGAATTGTCTGGGGAGCTTCCTGTACTCCAACTTCCTGTGGATCGCCCGCGTCCCGCAATACAAACTCATCACGGGTCGACATACACTATGGTTCTGCCAAGCACGCTACATGATAAATTGAATGAACTTAGTCGAAAAGAAGGGGCTACGCTCTTCATGACGCTTTTAGCTGCATATCAAAGCTTTCTATCTCGTTATACGGGACAAGAAGATATTCTGGTCGGAAGCCCAATTGCGAATCGGAATTATAGAGAAATTGAAGGACTAATTGGTTTCTTCGTTAACACGCTGGTTTATCGAGCTAATTTGAGTGGTAGACCGACATTTCAAGATGTACTGTATCAGGTTCGTCAAAAGGCATTGAAGGCGTATGAATATCAAGATATTCCATTTGAAAAAATTGTAGAAGTTGTGCAACCGGAGCGAAGTACAAGTCATTCGCCAATTTTCCAGACTATGTTCATCTTGCAAAATATGAAACAAGGGTTACCGGTGTTATCTAGTAGAAGTATTGAAATGATAGAAAGCCATAGTCCAATTGCAAAGTTTGATTTAAGTGTAATGGCAGTTGAGACGGAAGAGGGATTACTTTTTACTTTTGAGTACAATAAGGATTTATTCAATGCTACTACTATTGAACGGATGGCAGGACACTTTGAGAAATGGCTACATGAAGTTTCTCATCGCCCACAAAATCCGTTGCATGATCTGAGCATGCTATCAGAACCCGAGCGTACTTTGTTATTAGAAACATGGAATGACACTGTAATAGAAATGTCTCATCAGGGTCTTATTTGCGACAAATTTGAGGAGCAAGTAGCAAGGCGTCCTGATGCGATTGCGATAGTTGATCAAACAAAACAGTGGACTTATGGTGAACTGGATACACAAGCAAATCAGTTGGCAAATGTTTTACAGCGAAAGGGAGTAGCCCCAGAGTCAGTGGTAGGGGTTTATCTTCCGAGGTCAGCTGAGCTAATGGTAAGTTTACTAGGCATTTTAAAAGCTGGTGGAGCTTATGTCGTTTTAGATCCGTTGTATCCAAAATCAAGGTTAGAATACATGATTGAAGATGCAGGGATTCAATTTGTAGTGACGGCGGAAGGACAAGAAGGCCATTTCGCACACGTCGAAATGGTGAGGTTAGAAGAATTAACGGTGGAAAGCGTAATCGCACCTACACGTCAAATAAATCCAGAGAACTTAGCCTATATTGTTTATACCTCTGGTTCTACAGGAAAACCGAAGGGTGTCATGGTTGAATATCGCTCATTAATGAATATGGTTTCTTGGCATCAGGAAGTTTATCATATTTCAGCAGAGGATCGTGCGACTCAGATTGCAGGGGTTGCTTTTGATTCGGCTGTGCAGGAGATTTGGCCGTATCTAACTGCTGGCGCAGCACTCTACTTGTCAACAGAGGAACTGAGAATTAATCCAGAAGCACTAAGGGACTGGCTCATTGATTCACGAATAACAGCTAGCTTTGCACCTACGCCTATTCTGGAAAGGCTCTTGAAATTATCTTGGCCAGATAAAACGGATCTTCGTTTTATCATTACTGGTGGGGATCAATTAACGCAGTACCCATCTAACGATATTCCTTTTGCGGTAATTAATCAGTATGGTCCATCGGAAAATACCGTTGTTACCACAGATTGTTATGTACCTGTAGGAGTGACAACAGGTACGCCATCGATTGGTCGACCGATTGCAAATACAGAAGTTTATGTGTTAGATTCTCATCTTCAGCTAGTACCAATTGGCGTAATTGGAGATCTCTATATTGGAGGGAAGAGTCTTGCACGTGGATATGCTAATCGTCCGGATCTTACAAAGGAAAAATTTATTCCACATCCTTTCAAGTCAGGAGAACGTCTCTATTATACAGGAGACAAAGCAAGTTATCTTTCTGATGGTAATCTCCAGTTCCATGGACGTATAGATGACCAAGTAAAAATTCGTGGTTTCCGGATTGAATTGGGAGAAATAGAAGCTGTTTTGCAGGCACATTCTTCTGTGAAAGAAGCAGTTGTATTGGTACGAGAGGATAATCAAGGTGATAAGAGATTAGTAGCTTATGTAGTTGGTGAAGGAAGTGTCCATGAATGGCGAGAACATCTACAAACACATTTACCAAATTACATGGTTCCAACAAACTTTATTGAGATGGAATTTTTACCACTTACACCGAATGGAAAACTTGATTTGAAGGCATTGCCTATACTTAGTGAACAATCCGCTGAAAATACTGTATACCCAAGAACTCCGCTGGAAGAACTTATCGCTTCAGTGTGGAGTCAAGTGCTAGGAATAGGAGACATTGGTGTTCAGGATTCTTTCTTTGAGCTTGGTGGTCACTCTCTACTTGCTACACAAGTGGTCTCGCGCTTACAGGAAGTCTTTCAAATCAAATTGCCAGTACGTGAACTGTTCGAATATTCAACGATCGAGGCATTAGCGAAACGAATGGATCAGTTACGTAAGGGGAATGAAAAACGAGAAATTCCACCATTGGTGCCGATGGAACGTGGAAATAATATTCCACTATCTTATGCCCAACAGCGCTTATGGTTTATTGATCAATTTGCACCTAATAGTGCCCTTTATAATATGCCAATGGCATGCCGCCTTACAGGGAATTGGTTACCTGAAGCATTGGAATTGGGATGGAATCAGTTGATAGAGCGTCATGAATCTTTGCGGACTGTATTTTATGAAGAGGATGGCCATCCTGTGCAGCAGATTCAACCGTACGTTTTCCGTCCGCTTCTGCAAATGGACTTAACTAAGCTTTCATTAGAGGAGCGAGAAAGAAAGCTGGAGCAATGGATTCAAACTGAAGTCGAATCTCCATTTGATTTAGAACAAGGGCCATTATTCCGTGGGAAACTCATAAGAATTTCAGAAGAAGAATGGGTTCTTCTGTGTAATATGCATCATATTATCTCGGATGGGTGGTCGATGGAAATCTTGCTTCAAGAATGGATGGCATTTTATGAGAATGCGATTGGTGAAAAACAAGCAGAGCTGGAACCACTACCAGTTCAATATGCCGATTTTGCTCAGTGGCAAAGAGACTGGTTGAAAGATGAAGTACTATATCAACAGCTTGCATATTGGAAGGAAGAATTATCTGGTGAGTTACCAGTCTTAATGTTGCCAATGGATCGTCCGCGTCCGCCAGTGCAAACCCATCATGGATTAACTCATAATGTTTTGTTGTCACGCTCATTACTGGATAAATTAAACGAACTAAGTCGTCAAGAAGGGGCCACACTTTTCATGACCTTATTGGCATCGTATCAAAGTTTCCTTGCTCGTTATACGGGACAAACGGATATTATTGTTGGTAGCCCAATTGCAAATCGAAATTATCGAGAAATTGAGGGGCTGATTGGTTTCTTTGTCAACACTTTGGTTTATCGAGCTGATTTAAGTAATGCACCGGCATTTCAAGAGTTGTTATCTCAAGTACGGATAAAAGCATTGAAGGCGTATGAGTATCAAGATGTTCCGTTTGAGAAAATTGTAGAGGTTATCCAACCTGAACGAAATACAAGCCATTCTCCGATTTTTCAAACCATGTTTACTTTGCAAAATACGGGACAGAAGCTACCAGAATTACATGGAAGAAATATAGAAGTAATGGAAAGTAATGCTCCGATCGCTAAGTTTGATTTAAGTTTAACTGCTGCAGAAGTGGAAGAGGGTTTATTACTTACTTTTGTTTATAGAACTGATTTATTTGACAGCTTAACTATTGAATCCATGGCTGAACATTTTGGGAACTGGTTGAATGTAATCGTGGAGAATCCTGATAAATCATTAGCTAAGTTGCCTATATTATCAGGATTACAGCAAAAACAGTTGGAAGAGTGGAATAATGGTGCTGTAGCATATCCACAGGAAAGTACAATTCATCAGCTGTTTGAAGAGCAAGTAAATCGTACACCTGATGCGGTAGCAGTGGTAGATGAAAAACAGCAGTTAACGTATCGAGAGCTGAATGAAAAAGCTAATCAATTGGCCCACTATCTTCAGCAATGCGGAATTGGGAATGAATCATTGGTTGGACTTTGCTTTGAGCGTTCAATTGAGATGGTTGTTAGTATTATGGGGATTTGGAAGGCTGGAGCAGCCTATGTTCCATTAGACCCATCATATCCAGAAAGTCGCCTACGATATATTTTGGAGGACACTGGAATTCAAGTATTAGTTACGAACGAGTCATTGAAAGATTGGATACCTAAAGAAATCAAGATAGTTTGTCTAGATAGGGATCAAACAATGATTTCGCAAGAAAGCATTCTTTCACCAAAATGTGAAGTAACAGGAGAAAACCTAGCGTATGTTATCTATACTTCGGGATCGACAGGGAACCCAAAGGGTGTCTTGATACAGCATCATTCTGTAATAAACTTGTCGCATGGTTTACAAAAAGAGGTTTTCGAAGATGAGATACCATCTAACATGCATGTCGGTTTAAATGCGTCAATTGCCTTTGATGCATCTATTCAGCAATTACAAATGCTGCTTTATGGTTCAAGTTTGTATATTATTCCAAGCGAAGTACGAAGTGATCCGGAGCAGTTTGTAGCTTATATTAGGGAGAACAAGTTAGAAATCTTTGATATAACACCTTCATTGCTTCAATTACTTATAGATGTCGGATTGTTAGAAACGTGCGATGGCGTTCATGTTCCAAGTAAGGTACTGGTTGGTGGTGAAGCAATTATGCCGTCATTATGGGAACAGCTAGTAGAGACTGATAAAATCCAGTTTTATAATGTATATGGTCCTACAGAATGTACGGTTGATGCAACATGCTATCATATCAAGAAAGATAGTAAGAGAGTAACAATTGGACGTCCATTGCCTAACATCCAAACTTATGTATTAGATAGAAATAGGTTGCCAGTTCCAGTTGGTGTAATGGGGGAACTTTATATCGGAGGAGCAGGTCTAGCAAGGGGGTACTTGAATCGTCCAGAGTTAACATCCGAACGATTTATTTCTCATCCATTCAAAGAAGGCGAGAGGTTATATAGAACAGGTGATCTTGTGAGATATCTTCCTGATGGTAATATAGACTACTTAGGAAGAATGGATAATCAAGTGAAGATTAGAGGATTTCGAATTGAACTTGGAGAGATTGAGTCGACTTTACAAGAGCATGACTTAGTAAAAGAGGCAGTTGTAATGGTTAGGGAAAATCAGTCGGGAGATAAGAGGCTGGTAGCTTATGTAGTGGGCGAAGGCAGTTTAGAAGAATGGCGAGAGTATCTTAAAACAAAACTGCCAATCCATATGATACCTTCCTACTTTGTCGAAATGAAAGAATTACCGCTAACCATAAATGGAAAGATTGATCGGAAATCGTTACCTATACCAGATTATCAAGGAACACAAGAAGGATACGTGGCCCCAAGAAATGAACGTGAACATAAGCTTTCTATCATTTGGGAACGTGTGCTAGGTTCAAAACGTATTGGTATGAATGATAACTTCTTTGAAATTGGTGGAGATTCAATTCTTAGCATTCAGATTGTCTCGCGCGCGAAGCAAGTTGGTTTACAATTGACACCAAAACAAATATTTGAACACCAAACAATTGCTGAGTTGGCGCAAGTAGTCAAAGAAGAACAAGGTGTACAAGCTGAACAGGGAATTATAACTGGAGAGACGATACTTACACCTATTCAGCAAAGGTTTTTTGCACAAAATCATCCTAACCCACATCATTGGAATCAATCCATGTTCTTTAGAACGAAAGAGAAATTGGACATAGGATCACTGGAAAAGGCGGCAGGTAACCTTCTACTTCATCATGATGCTCTGCGTTTAAGATATGAACGTTTACCTAATGGGGTTTGGAAACAGTGGAATGAAGGAATAGAAGAACAATTGATGCTTACTGTCATTTCATTAGACGAAGTGCCGGAAGCTAATTGGCATCAGGTTATTCAAAAAGAGATTAATATTGCACAAGAAAGTTTGAATTTACATGATGGTCCGCTAATGAGAATGGTGTATTTTGATGAAGGTGAGCACGCTGGCCGATTATTTTGGACAATTCATCATTTAGCCGTGGATGGTGTTTCTTGGCGAATTTTATTGGAAGATTTGCAAACAGCATATACGCAAGTAGTCCAAGGGCAGAAAATTCAATTACCTATGAAGAGTACATCTTTTAAAGAATGGTCGGAGAAATTACATCATTACGCTGAAACTGGCCTATCAAAAGAAGTGCTACATTACTGGGAGGAGCAGGCTGAACAAGACGTAGTTAAATTGCCGGTAGATGGTACTATAAGTAATCCAGTAAGCGCAGTAACTGAGGAAATTACTGTGGTGTTAAATGAGAATGAGACCCGTATGTTATTGCAAGAGACTTTAAGCACTCACCGTGTCCAAATCAATGAAGTATTATTAGCAGCATTAGTACAAGCTACGGCAGCATGTACGGGGCAGCCGATATTGAGCGTAGATTTAGAGGGACATGGTCGAGAAGAGATTATTGAAGATGTTGATTTATCGAGAACTGTGGGATGGTTTACAAGTATTTACCCAGTTCATTTAAATATTACTAGTGCTAATACGCCAATTGAAGCATTAAAAGCAGTTAAAGAACAAGTTCGCAAAATTCCTAATAAGGGTGTTGATTATGGGGTGTTGCGTTACATGAACGCAACAATGTGTGAGCAATTAAGCTCCCAATATACACCGTCTATTAGTTTTAACTATCTTGGACAATTTGACCAAATGTTTTCTAGCGATGCAATGTTTATTCCGGAGAACGAATTTAAGCGTTTAGATCATGCTGCCGGTTCCAAGCGATCGCATGTAATTGATGTAATTGGGGTTGTAACGGATGGAAAACTTCAGTTCACTTGGGTATACAATGTTGGACAATTTTCCAAATCAACGATTCAAAGTATTGCACAGAATATGCTATATCAACTGAGTACATTGATTCAATTTTCAGATAGAGAATCTGCACTGACCATTTCGGATTTTGCAATGGCTAATCTTAGCCAAGAAGGTTTGACAAATGTACTAAACAAAATGCATCGCGGAAAGAACAATCAGATTACTGATTTATATCCACTATCACCTTTGCAAGAAGGTATGATTTTCCACACATTGCATGACCAAGGGGATGAACATGTTGCACCGTATATAGTGCAATTGAGTTTTATGATTCGAGGAAAAATGAATATTCCTACATTTGAGCAGGCGTGGAAATCTGTAATTCAGCGGCATGAAATTTTTCGTACAGGATTTGTATGGGACGAAATTGAAGAACCTGTACAAGTGGTGTATGAAAATATCCCATTTAAAGTGAATAAAGAAGACTGGCGTACAATGACAAGTGAAGAGATAGAGGAAAAAAGAAAAGTCTTTTTGGCATTAGATCGAAAACAAGCCTTCCAATTTGATGAAGCACCATTGATGCGGGTAACAGTCATTCAAGAAGGTGAGGAAGAATATCGGATTGTTTGGACCCATCACCATATTTTACTGGATGGATGGAGTTTACCATTAGTATTTAATGAATTACTTACAGTCTATCAGAAGAGAATGAATGGAGAAGCTGTGAAGTTACCTAAGTCCTCACCATATAAGAAATATATCCAATGGTTAAGAGAGCAAGATAAGGAGCAGGCGGAACAATTCTGGAGAGAGAAGCTAAAAGGTTTTACTGCGCCAACTTTGCTGGGCTTAGAAAGTAAAGAGGAAGAAAAAGGTTACACAGAGAAGGTTACGTATTTATCAGAAGAGCAGACTCAAGCGTTACAAGGATGGGCGAAACGCAATAAACTTACTTTGAGTACAGTAATTCAAGGTGCATGGGCATATCTCATGAGCCGATATAGTGGAGAAAATGACATTGTTTTTGGTGTAACAAGCTCAGGACGTTCTACGGAGATTATTGATGTTGAAAACATCGTAGGTCCTTTCATTACAACGTCACCGACGCGAATTCAATTGATGGATGATATAAAATTAATAGATTGGTTGCAGAAGATACAAGAGGGAGAGATAGAAAGAAGACAATATGAGTATGCTTCTTTGACAGAGATTCAGGGGTGGAGTGAAGTTCCTAGAGGAATACCGCTGTTCAATAGTTTATATGTGTTTGAAAATTATCCAGTGAAAGAGGAGTCTTCAGAAAATCTGGAAATTGGTGAATTGGAAGGGGTAGAACAAACCCACTACCCATTAGGGTTAGCTGTAGTTCCAGGAATCCAGTTATCGTTAAAGTTAATGTATGACCGTAGTAAGTTTAATAGAGTAACCATTGAACGAATGCTGGGTCATTTACACAAAGTGTTAATGCAAATGCTCAAAAACATTGATCAAAATCTATCGGAGCTAGTATATATTACGGAAGCTGAACAAAGAAAGCTATTGGAAGAATGGAATAATAATACTATATCCTATCCACGTGAGAATGCAATTCATCAACTATTCGAAGAGCAAGTAAATCGTACGCCTGACGCGTTGGCAGTGGTAGATGAAAAACAGCAACTAACATATCGAGAGCTGAATGAAAGAGCTAATCAATTAGCCCATCATTTACAGAAATGTGGAATTGGGACAGAGTCATTAGTTGGCCTTTGCTTTGAGCGTTCAGTTGAGATGGTTGTTGGTCTCATGGGAATTTGGAAGGCTGGAGCAGCCTATGTTCCATTAGATCCATCGAATCCGGAAAGCCGCCTACAATATATTTTAGAAGACACAGGAATTAAAGTGTTAGTTACAAATGAAGTATTACTAGGCTGGATTCCTAAAGACATTAAGACAGTTTGCCTAGATAGGGACCAAGCAATGCTTTCTCAAGAAAGCAAACTTTCACCAATATGTGAGGTAACAGGGGAAAACTTAGCGTATGTTATCTACACTTCTGGTTCGACAGGGAATCCAAAGGGAGCTTTAGTACAGCACCATTCTGTAATAAACCTATCATATGGTTTACAAAAAGAAGTTTTCTCACATGAGATACCTAGTAATATGCGCGTCGGTTTGAATGCATCAATTGCCTTTGATGTATCTATTCAGCAATTACAAATGCTGCTTTATGGTTCAAGTTTATATATTATTCCAAGTGAAGTTCGCACTAACCCAGAACAATTTGTGTCCTATATTAGGGAGAATAAATTGGAAATGTTTGATATGACACCTTCATTACTTCAATTACTAATAGATGGAGGATTGCTAGAAATAAGTGCTGATGTTCATGTACCAAGCAAGATATTGGTCGGTGGTGAAGCAATCATGCCGTCATTATGGGAACAGCTAGTAGAGACTGAAAAGATTGATTTTTATAACGTATACGGTCCTACAGAATGTACGGTTGATGCAACATGCTATCATATCAAAAAAGATAGTAAGAGAGTAACAATTGGACGTCCATTGCCGAACGTTCAAACTTATGTATTGGATAAAAATTTGTTACCTGTTCCAGTTGGTGTAACAGGTGAGCTATATATTGGGGGTGCAGGTATAGCGAGAGAATACTTGAATCGCCCAGAATTAACAGCAGAGCGATTCATCTGTCATCCATTTAATGAAGAAGAGCGTTTATATCGTACGGGAGATTTGGTTCGTTATTTACCTGATGGTAATTTAGATTACTTGAGAAGAATTGATAATCAAGTGAAAATTAGGGGCTTTCGTATTGAACTTGAAGAGATTGAAGCGAGTATAGAGAGGCATCCATTGGTAAAAGAAGCAGTAGTTTTGGCAACAGAGGATAAATTAGGAGAGCAGAGATTGGTTGCTTATGTAGTTGGAGATGGTAGTATGCATGAGTGGCGTGAGTATCTCAAGACACAAGTACCAAATTATATGGTTCCCGCACACTTTATTAAGGTAGACGAGATTCCTCTTACAACGAATGGCAAAGTTGATCGAAAGGCATTGAACAATTTAACTATTCATAGAGAAAATAACTTCTCTACACCAATCATTCCAAGGGATGAAATTGAATATCAGTTGATTAAAATCTGGCAGGATGTGTTACAGATAGAAGATGTCTATGTAAATGATGATTTCTTTAATAGAGGAGGACACTCTCTCCTTGTAATTAAATTAGTTTCAAAAATTAGGGAGAAGTTTGGAAAAGAGATTAAGGTTTCAACATTGATTAAGAATCCAACATTGGAAGGAATCGCATGCCTTATTCGTGATAAGCATGATATGACGAAATCAGTAGCAGCGCTAGTTCCACTACAAGAATCAGAAAAAAGCCCTTTCTTCTGTGTTCATCCGTTTATGGGGAATGTATTCTGTTACATTCAACTAGCAAGATTACTTAAGAACCATTGTTCATTTTATGGTTTACAGAATCCTCTTATAGAAAAGGAAGAAATTGATGAATTGACCTTGCCGGAACTAATTCAACTTTACATTGAAGAAATCAAACGTGTTCAGCCAGAAGGCCCATATCGTCTTGGAGGATGGTCTTTAGGCGGTGCAATTGCTTATGAAATCGCAACTGTGCTAAAGAATCAAGGTGAGGAAGTTGAGTTGTTGATACTAATGGATACTAAAGTACCTTCAGAGCAAGATCGTAAAACAAGGGAGGATATGCTCTCATATATATCTGAACATTTCATTCCTAGAGATCTTACTGAGCAGGAAGAAGGGCTCGTTCATAAGCAAGATATGCTTGTGGAGCGATTAATTATGGAAGGAGTACTCCCGCCTGATGCAAATCTTATGAATTTGAAGCAAGTTATCAATGCTCATAGGAAATGCCTGAACTTAATGGCAGAGAATGATTTGATACCATACTTTGGAGAAGTTATCTACTTTAGTGCTGAGGAAGGAAAAGAGTTGTTTACAGATTGGGGACCTTTATTAAAAGGAAGAGTAAATAGGTATTCAGTCCCTGGATCACATGAGGAAATAGTAGACTTCCCCGCAGTTGAAAAGATAGTTAAGTACCTATTAAATGAATTTGAAGGGATAAAAGAAACATCCCTTTCATTAACTGAAAAGTAGAGAGTGCAAAAGATGCAACGCTATGAATGAAAAGGGGAGACCAATAACTGCAAATAAAGTGTAGGCAATAATGAATATATCAAGAGTATTAATTTTTAAGAGGATAATGGAAAATTTACTTGATAGAGACATAGAAACCTATATGAGTTGCTCATAGAATGATGTAAATCCTCTCTATTTTTTGTAATAGAAACTAATGCTTTGATGATATTATTGAGGAAAGGTGTATATTTTCATTGATATGTAAATATGCACCTTTTCTATTGTATTTGCAATTTAATAAAGTTAATTTGAATTTATGTAACGCACATATATGAAGCCATCTTTAAAAAAAGGAAGTGATTTATCATACACATTCAAGCTGTGAAAATACCAAAGAATATTGAAAGTCATTTGTTTAAGCAACTTAGTAACTTGGTTTCAAATGAGAAGAAAGAACGAATGAAGCGTTTATTAAACTCATGTGACGTTAATAGGACCCTGATAGGGGATTTACTAATCCGATCTCTAATCTGCCAAAAGTATAAAATTAATAATGAAGAAATTAGATTTAAATATAATGAGTATGGAAAACCTTTTGTTGAAAATTTTTCTGACTTTCATTTTAATCTGTCACATTCAGGAGAATGGGTGGTTTGTACTACTGCTAATTTTAATGTGGGTATTGATATAGAAAAGACTTCAGAGATAGAGGCTCTTAAATTAGCAAAAGAATTTTTTTCAGCGGATGAATTTTATGATATATCTAATATGAATTCTGATGAACAAATTAATTGTTTTTTTGATTTATGGACATTAAAAGAAAGCTATATAAAAACGATTGGAAAAGGGCTTTATACCCCATTAAATTCATTCTCTATAAAAAAAGAATCACGAACTTTAATTTCATACAAGAATATACCTAAAAACTTTTACTTTAAACAATATAACATTGATCCAAATTATAAGTTATCTGCTTGTGCAACAAGGGATGAATTTCCGCAAGAGATAATAATTAAAGACATTTATGCAATTTGCCAAAATATATACAAATTTGAAAGTAAGGAGAAAATCAATGCAGAAGACTAAACTTTTTTGCTTTCCACATGCTGGGGGATCTGCGTTTAGTTACGCAAAATGGAAAAATCACTTTAATCCATATATTGAGGTAGTCCCGATAGAGCTAGCTGGTAGAGGATATAGAATTGAAGAAAACTTGTACCAAAGTATGGAAGAGGCAGTAAATGATGTCTACAATAAAATAGTTATGCAGATAGATGATTCGCCCTACATTCTATTCGGGCATAGCATGGGAAGTTTGATCGCCTATGAATTAGCCAGAAAAATAAAAGATTCTAAAAACGTATCGCCTGAATTTCTTGTTTTGTCCGGTAGAAATCATCCAAATAGTAAAATAAAAAATATCCGACATAATCTTTCTAATGAGCAATTTAAAAGAGAAGTTATTGCAATGGGAGGTACACCATCTGGGGTACTGCAATCAGAAGAATTAATGGAGATTTTTCTCCCTATTCTAAGAGCAGATTTTAAAATCGTTGAGACGTATATTCATGACAAAAATACACAACCATGTGATATTGATTTTCTTATATTTAATGGGGAAAATGATGAATTTACTACATATGATCAAGTAATAAAATGGGAACGATACACAAGTAAAACGTGTACTTTTCATTCTTTTGAAGGTAATCATTTCTTTCTAAATGAAAATATTGAAGAAATAGCAAATAGTATTAAAAGAAAGTTAGATTCTAAAAGATTATCAAATAGTTTTTAGTTTTTTAAGTATACTCATAGCTAATAAAGAAAAATATGAAAGATGAAAAATACAGGCATTGCTGAAATTTTATTGAATATATGCATAGAATCCTAAACGAACTGTTTAAAGGCAGAGACTCTAAGCAAAATGTATATGAATTAACTTTAGTTTAAGTTGGCTTTACCTATAATACCATTTAGAGTCTTTATTATACTTAGTACAAAGTACATAACAGTTGGGGATGCTGTATGTAAAGCTAATGAATATGTGAAGTGAAAAGGCCGACTCTTATAATTATGAGTGGGCCTTTTGGTTTTATGGATATCAAATTAGTGAGCAACATTTCAAAGGGTATCTTGTGATATAACTAAGTAGATTTTTTTAAACCAGGGGATGATGAGATGAATAAATTGAAGGGGAAAATTGCATTAGTAACAGGGGCTAGTAGGGGGATAGGTCGAAGTATTGCCTTACATTTGGCACGGGCTGGTGCGTTAGTCGTTGTTCACTATAGTAAAAGAAAAGAAGAAGCAGAAAGTGTAGTGGATAAAATTAAAAAAGATGGCGGTTCCGTATTTGCGATTCGTGCAGACTTAAGTACTTTTAATGGCATTAATATATTGTATTCAATGATGGATCAATCTCTTCAAAAATATATAGGTGATACTACATTTGATATCCTTGTAAACAACGCTGGAATTGGGCAGGTGTTAACGTTAGAGGAATCTACGTTTGAAATATATGTAATGTTTAGATACCTAAAGGAGTCTACGTTTTTTTAGTAGGCTCTTTCTAGCTAATGATAAGGTACCAGCAAATAAACTATTTTGTCTAATTGACAAAATAGAAAGTTTACATAACGTTTTTCTGGTAAACAATTCTGAGTCAAATAGTGTGATCAATTAAGTTATTTAGTCCTAAATCATAAGATTTTAATACAAAATACTATAATTTGATTAATAATAGTAGTGAAAAAAATATTAAATATATCTAAGTTTTAAAGCGAATATTAGAAGCTGGTGTACCGCATTCTTATTTCAATAGCACATATGCAAGTATTAAAGTCCAGAACTCATCTGGTAGCGTTATGTACAATAAGGAAATTATGGGAAATAGACAACAAAATGCTGAAACCCAAACAGTACCTGTAAAAGAGGGAGATTATATAGAATTTACTCATATAGAAGGGGAAGCAGCAAAGGAAAAAACACGCGCGACTTTAACTAACCTTGAGAATGGAAAACAGGAATATATCGGAAAGAAAAGAACATATCGGGTTACATCTACAGGATTAATAAGACAATAAACGTATAAAAAAGTTGGGGAAATCCCCAACTTTTTTATCGTTTTAGTCAAGAAGATTCCTTCTTCAAGGAATGCGAAGTGAGTAGGTAGAGGTAAATTGGCTTCGAATAAGGTATGGCAGGAAGCTTTATCAATAAGTATGCAAATATTTTAAAAACTAATTTTTATACAAAAATTGTATACTTACGACAAGAAAGTTTACATTAACCAACAATTTTGTTTTCGGTAAATTTAAGGTGTGTAATTAATATGCATTTTTCGAGGAAAACGCAGAATTATGTCAAATTATCTTTATTTACATGACTGTGAACGTGGTATAAAAATGAAGCATATCCAAAATTATTAAAGGGGCTGAAAAAATGATTAAAAAACTTATTATTGGTTCTATTGTTTTAGGAACAGCAATAGGAGTAAGTAAACCTACATTTGCTTCAACAAATTATTCTCCATCACAGTTTCAAGATAGGGGAGATGCCCAAGTTCAATCAATACCATCGCCATGGCAGTATTTAGGGCAAACCTCTAGGGAACTTCAAATTAAAACTAAGGATCCAAAAGTGCTTGCTTTTGAATTAGCAAAAGAAGCTCCATTTTACAAAGATGAATTAGTGGATGTGTGTTCTGCAATCTTAAAAGAAAATGTAGATGTAGTATATTGGACAAGTAAGGAATGGGCTAGATTTGAAGTAGGAAATTACGAGTTTAAACATGAAATGAAAATTTATAGAGATAAAGAACGTCAGCAATTAATTACTTCAATAGAATCATAAAAAAAGAAGCTATCTTTAGTAAGATATGCATCCAATAATGTAGACAGGAAAAGAGAGCACATAAAACTGTTGCGATATTGGAAAGTAAACTAAAAAAACAAGTATAATTACTTGTTTTTTTAGTTACAGTAATTATTTAGAAGGCTTAGCTTGTATATGTTCACATACATTTATTGGATAACAATAATCCTCTCTATACTATGATTGGGATACAAAAGCTAGAAAGGTATCAATCCATTTATTCTTAAATTGAATTAACATTCCTCCGTCATGGTAGGTTTCGTTATATTTTGAAAAAACACTTCACAAACAATATGTATTACTTTATGGGAACATTATTAAATTTGAACGATATTAACAATGCTTTGTTGATAATTAGCTAAAAAAGTATTGTACGATTAAATGTATTGTGTTACATTTGTGTTACAAGGTTGTTACGAAATATTATAATTATTTCTATATCATTTCCTTTTGTTTCCTTAATGTTACGAAAGGTATAGATGTTTTATGTGTATAGGAGTGTGTGTAGTAAAGAGTCTGAGTTGAAAATACGTGCACACTTTAAATTTCCTTTCTGTCTGAATGAAGAAGACTACCAACTAATTAAAGGGTTCAAAGTAACAACTTTAAATAAAATGTGCTTCCTTTCCCACACACAATTTAGTACATATTTAAAGTACAGCCTAGTTGCTACACAGACTCTTGTACATATAAATATTAAGGTGAAATAGAGATAAGGATTTATTACATAATAAGCATTACTTAGCTAAACGTAAAAATATTATCTGTGCATTTTTATGAAATGTTAAAATGTCTAGATGATATTTTTTGAAGATTTCTTGGATATGTTTATGAATAACAATTTCTAATACTTAATGATTCTCTACTACTGCAATATCCAATAATTTATGTAACAGGATTTATAAGGTGTATGTACATTCACTTATATAGGGAAAATGAGGTTTTTCATATGAAGTATAGTTATAAAGTGTTTATATTTATTTGGACAATTATTTTATTGTTTTTTCTACTTTATTATGGTTACAGTGAAATTTCTGATACTAAGAAAGTGCCAGTTATAACAATCAAAAAATAGAAGTAAAGAATATTGAGAAAACCAAATGAGATAAAATAGATACAGTAGAAAGGCTACTACAGGAAGTAATTAATCGTACGAAGTTAGATGGTGAAAATACATCTCTTTATAAAGATGCTATTCATGCAAGGTCGTTATCAAGTGGTCATAACCCATCGAGAACATGGGTAAAAAAGTTACAAGGAAGTATGGGGGGATAGAATTCCAGAAGGCTGGAGGATATGTGGTGAAAATGTGTATGCTTGTCATGGCATTCACTACACAGCACTGACGTCCTATTTTTATGTCTTTTCAATATAGAATGAGAAAAATGAATGTTTATCGTGGGATGCAGCAGTTGCATGGTGTAAAAAGTTAGGCCTTGCACACGTTCCAGTGTTATATCGTGGCCCCTATAATGAAAAGGTAATTCGTTCGTGCTACAACGGTACTTCACTCTTTGGAGGGATTCAGGAGGGGTATGTACTTAGATTAACGGATGCGTTTCACTATAATGATTTTTCAAAATCCATAGGGGCATTTGTTCGAAAAGACCATGTGCAAACTAATCAGCACTGGATGACACAAGCGGTTATCCAAAATAAATTAGCAAAATAAAAACACGCAATTCCAAATGGAACTGCGTGTTTTTTCTTTTTTTAGCATCATTTGACGTTCATGTATGGTTACTCTTATTAGAGAATATGTCCCCTAACCACGGAAAACTATTAATTTATTAGTTTTTATTCGTAACTTTTAAAGTATCTAATACGACTTTAGTTGTGTCTGCAATAAGCTTATCATCATATTCTGCATCTTTTTTATCATGATTAGAAAGGATGGCAAGAACAATTGGTTTTTTATTTGGTGGCCAAATAATTGCAATATCATTCCTTGTTCCATAAGATCCTGCGCCTGTTTTATCAGCTACTTCCCATCCTTTTGGTACGCCCGCACGAATCAACTTATCTCCAGTCGTATTTCTCTTCATCCAATCTACTAATAATTCACGTTTCTCTGTTGGAAGTGCAGATCCTAATGTAAATGATTGAAGTGTCTTAGCGATCGCTTCTGGTGTACTGGTATCGCGCGTTTCTCCAGGATGTACTTCATTTAATTCAGGTTCAAATCGTTCAGATTTAGTAACCGTATCTCCCGTTTCTCTCAAGATTTTTTCAAATGCGGATGGACCACCTAACTTTTTAAGAATTAAATTATGTGCCGTACTGTCACTATATCGAACAGAAGCATCTGCAAGTTCTTTTAACGTCATTCCTGTATACACATGCTTTTTTGTAATTGGATTATAATTAGAAAGGTCTTCACGCGTATACGTAATCCCTTCATCAAGAGCTTCTATTGAGTTCTGACGTAAAAGAGCTCCCGCTGCTAATGATTTAGATGTAGAGGCAAATGCAAAACGATCATTTGAATGATAAGCAATAGTTTGATTTGTACCTGTATCCAGAGCATAAATACCAAGCTTAGCATTATATTCTTTTTCAAGCTTAGCAAAAGAATCATGACCTGTATTTTCTTGTTTAATTTGCTTTATTTGTTTTGTTTGCTTTGTTTGCTTTGTTTGCTTAGGTGGTTCAGATGGAGTATTACTATTAGAACACCCTATTAGTGTTACACATGAAAGTAATACGACGGGTACAATCTTTTTGTAGGTAAAGAACTTGTTTAAAACGTACATGAATTTTCAACCTCTTTCAACGATATATGGATTTTGTTTTGGTATTTTAAATACCGATGTTAATTAAAGCGGGTGTTGGATACCGATACTTCTGAAGTTGAATTTTAACAGGCTAAGCAGAACCAAAGCGTTTATATGAATGAACAGTTGCTGTTTAGGGTGTTTCTTTTTTTATAGTTTACCCGTGAAAGTATTAAACTCGTAACATTTAAATGAAGTATCTCAATACACACTTTTTTACATCACTTTACTTTGGGGAATAATAAGTCCTTTCATATTTTTAGGGATACACATAATAGACACTCTAAGTAATAAATTTGTTCCATTTTAACTTGGTAAATGGTAAAGAAAATACAATGAATTGTAAATGAAATCTGTACGGGAATCTAGTACCGTATAGTACAGTGCATATGAAAAACTCCTCAATGCTATCTCTTAAAAAATAATAATTCTCGGCTTTATAAACTGTCTTTTCAAAAATATTGCGAACCTGTAAGAAAAATGAAAGGTAATTCAATATGAGATAAACAACCTTACTACAATGAAAAACAGAATCATTATTAAAATCATGAGATACGATATCAAGTTATTTGCGTGTTTAATACATTTTACCAAATATTCCAGTTTTAATAGGAAAAGTTAAAATGTAGACAAGTATCTTCTATCAAATCTCATTCTTAGTGTGTACATTTGGAGGGGATTTCTCATATGAAATTAGTAAAAGTAAAAGATCTTAGTTAGGAGAAAGATGAGAATGCTAACAAATTCTATGGGAAGGTGAAGAAAGAAGGTAGCGTAGGTCTATTCATTAAGAGTAAGCTTGAGGAGATTATATCAGCTAAGTTACTCTTTAGCGACACAGTTAATCCTGAGGGGATGAGACAATTACAAAAGAACAGCAAGTTGAATTTCACTTCTAAGAGGGGGCAGACGCCTCTCTTTTTTTATGTCGCAAATAGCATTAATTCGTTAAGTAATTTATATGAGATTATCTTAAATAAGTTAGTTAAGAAAGAAAAATAAAAGTGAGTAAAAAGATAAAAATATACAGGTACGTAAAAAATAAGGAAGTTGTATTTGCAAGTGTTTTAGTTTGGTGTGATATCAACCGTATTGGTAAAGGTGAATATTACGTTCAAATTAATATGGATGGAAAAGGAGGAGTTTCAAAATCTATGGATGGTAAAGTGATGGGAAAGGAGTATGAATATACATTATCGGGTTTTGATAAGGAAGGTAAAGAAAAAGAGTTAGAATTTATCGCACAAAAGAATCTTCGTAAAGAAGCATTCCTACGTGTATATCATTTAGATAAAAAAGGTGTAACAGCTTGGGAGGAAGTGCAGGAAGATGAGCTTCCTAAGAAAGTAAAAGAAAAACTAGGTGTGAAATAATCATTTATTTGTGATGGTGGATTCTCCTACGTCGAGGGTTCGCCGTTTTTTTATTATATGTTATGTTGTAGTTTTTATATAAAGCATATTGAAAAGATAGGGTAAATCATCTGGAATGATACCTCCATTATTAATAATTTGTACGTTAACCTTTCCATTATTACTAAATCCATTTATATCAACAAATTTCCCCACATACCCCTTTGTACCAATATCTTTTAAAGTACGTATAAAAAATGCCCTTTATCTTATCTTTATCTTATCTTTACCTTATCTTTAAATTTTTATATTAAACTTAAAACCTTAAAGTATTGATGTTTGAGTCTAAAAAGGGCGGGAGATAGATGTTCATTACATAGTTTGTAAATAACCAATTACCTTTGAAAAATTAAATTTTTTATACGAGGAGGAATATATGAAGGATACAAGTAAAAAACAAATTATAAAAGTGTTCCTTATTAGTATTTTAGGCTTAGGAATAATACTTGGAATGCTATATTTTAATCATAAAACCAATATTCAAAAAAATAAAGCGCTAGCCACCGAAAAACGTGTATTGCAATATGAATCTACCTTGAAAAAAGAATTAGAAAAATATAATTTAGGAGAGAAAACAGCAGTTTTATTAGGAATTATGTACCAAGAGAGTAGAGGTGAGGGAAACGATCCTATGCAGTCATCCGAATCACTTGGATTAAAGCCAAATGAAATTCAAGAGACAAGCTTGAGCATTGAACAAGGGGTAAAACACTTTGCTAAAATGTACAAATATGGAACGGACAAGGATGTTAGCATGGATACAATTATTCAAAGCTATAATATGGGGCCAGGGTATATTGATTTTGTTGCTAGTCAAGAAGTTAAACAACACTCGGAGGATTCAGCCAAAAAGTTTTCTAAGATGAAAGTTGATCAAAATCCAGCGATGTATACTTGTGGTGGAAATAAAAATAATTTTAGGTATCCATATTGTTATGGTGATTTCGTGCGCCCATAAGGGGGCAAGGAAAAACGGTGATTGCAAGCTGTTAGGTCAACCCTAAAAGACCTAGTATCACTTGGCTAACCTTGGAAGGAAACTGAAAGGGGACAACAGCATGCCAAGAAAGCCGTAAGTTGGCTAAACATCAAGTCAAGACTGAGCGGCCAGATATAAAGTATAGATAAGGATGAAGGCTAAACCGCTTGAATGATAGCACAAGGGAGGCCACCGTAACTAGTCTCGAAAGATGTTTATAAACGAGATTCAACAGATATCATAAAGATAGTGTGAGTCATCTTATATGAATAGGGTTATCTGTTGCCCACTTCTATATGGAAGAAAAGTGTGAACGTCACATCCGACACTATACGTGCAAATTCCTTGTTTACTAAATGGGGATTGTCTAAGTTAGAATGCCTGCGAGGCTATTGAGGATAACTTCAAGATGTAACAGTCAAGAAGTATGGCTCATGAATATCTAATATGACAACGGAGCCTTCGTAGTAGTCAGAGCTAGGGAAAGCCTAGTACAGGGCGAAGGAAGGCAGTCTGTTAGCTTATTACCAAATTGGGGAGGTGCGAAAGGCACTATGCAATGTCCAAAAATAGTACTAAGCAATCTGCGAACGAAGAGTCTTAATAAGGAATATCAATATACAAGACTTTATCGTAATTTATATAACCCAGATTTCTTTTTATTAGCATACGATAATCTAAGTAAAAATGATGGCGCATTAACGATAGGAGTAGACCAAAGGTCTATTGATGGTTTTTCTATGAAGGAAGTGGAGGACTTGATAAGTGTTTTAAAAAGTAAAAGCTATCAACCATATCCATCTAGAAGAACCTATATTGAAAAGAAAAATGGCAAGAAAAGGCCATTAGGAATTCCTAGTTTTTATGATAAATTAGTCCAAGAAGTTATACGTATGATACTAGAAGCAATATACGATTCAAGCTTTTCTAGTTCATCACATGGATACCGAAAAGGAAAGGGATGCCATAGCACGTTATTAGAGATAAAGCGCACATTTACAGGTAGTAAATGGTTTATCGAAGGAGATATTAAAGGATTTTTCGACAATATTGAACATCATACTCTAGTTACAATTCTTAAAAGAAGAATAAAGGATGAGGCGTTTATAGAGTTGATCTGGAAATTCTTACGAGCTGGATATTTAGAAGAATGGAAATTTCATAATACCTATAGTGGAGCGCCTCAAGGTGGAATCATTAGTCCAATACTTTCTAATATTTATCTAAATGAATTAGATGTTTATATGAAAAAGTATCAGGATAGATTTGAATCAGGGAAAAAGCGACAAATTAATAAAGAGTATAGTAATTTACAGTATAAAGTACGAAAGATTCAAGAGAAAATCGATACTGCCTATCTAAATGGAGAAGTAACACGAATTACGGAACTAAAAGAACAACAAAAAGTTTTGAAAGGGAAGTTGTTACAAACACCTTATAATAATCCAATGGATGAAAATTATAGAAGGCTCAAATATGTAAGATATGCGGATGACTTTCTTATTGGAGTAATAGGTTCTAAAGAGGATGCAATTCTTATTAAAAATGAGATAGCTTCATTTTTGAAAGAAGAGCTAAAATTAGAATTATCTATGGAAAAGACTCTGATAACAAATGCCTTCAAGAAACACGCTAAATTTCTAGGATTTGAAATTAAAGTGTTTAAAAGTGAAGCAACACGCATTAACAGTCTTGGGAGAGCTTCTAGGGTTCTTAACGGTAAAATTCAATTAAAAATGCCACATGAGGCATGGATAAAGAAACTTCAAAAGTATCAGGCCATTAAAATGTGTGCCGATGGCACTTGGAAACCTCAGCCAAGAGGATATTTCCAACACAATGAAGATTTAGAGATTATCACGCAATATAATAGCGAAATTCGAGGGTTATACAATTACTATCGACTAGCTGAAAATGTGAGCAATCACATGCACCGCTTTGCATATTTCATGTATTATTCAATGTTGAAAACTTTTGCGTCAAAATACAGAACACGTACGAAACAAATTCGAAAGAAATACGAAAAGTACGGACAATTTACTGTACAGTATGAGACAAAGAAAGGAATGAATAAAGTTCATTTCATTGAAAGAAAGTTTCCAATGACAAGAAATTTATCACTAGAAGGAACAGACATTTTACCAAATACTCGGCATGTAATGAGTACGACTAAATTGTCAGATAGAATCAAGGCGGAAACATGTGAACTATGCGGAGCTAGCAATGTTGTGATACATATGCATCACATTAAGAAATTAAAGAATCTACGAGCAAAGTCAAATAAATCATATCTTGAAAAACAAATGATAGCGAGAAATCGAAAGACTATCGCACTCTGTAAAGAGTGTCATATGAAAAGACACAAGGGCGAGATATAAAATGCAGAAGACAGATGGAGAGCCGGATACATTGAGAGATGTAAGTCCGGTTCGGGGAGGAACATTTGGAAACCTATCACAGGAATGTAATAAGGCGCTGGATGTTTACTCTACACATATGCCACAAAGGTAAATGAAAAAACAAAACTTATTGAAAAACTTCTTCGAAATGTACATAGTTCTTCTAAATAAGTTGCAGAATGAAATATAATGATACCCAGTTATTAATAATAGTATCTAAGAAAAAAACTACTTCCTTTCTTAATTCATATGATTTTTAAAAATAAATCCTATAGATGTTAATATTTGTTATATAATATATTTGTCAAAGCATTACCCCTAAAATTTCTACAGTCAATCTGTAAGATAGTTTGTTTGGCCCGTATATTCACCTTAAACTAAAAAGAACTTGTAGAGATTCCTACAAGTTCTTTTTAGTTTAAGGATTAAATGAGGATTTAAAATATAGTTGCAATTTTTTGAGGGGGAAAAGTAAATGTTTATAAAAACAGAAAGATTATTAATACGAAAATTTGAGTTCAAAGATTGGCAAGCTGTTCATGAGTATACATCAGATATCAATGTTATGAAATACATACCTGAAGGTTTTTTTACTGAAGAAGATACAAAAAACTTTGTAAATGAAAATATTGGTGAAAACGCTAAGAACTTTCCTGTAGTATTAATTGATAAAGATATTTTGATTGGTCATATAGTTTTTCATAAATACTTTGGTGAGCATACTTATGAGATTGGTTGGGTGTTCAACCCTGAATATTTCAATAAAGGATATGCTTCTGAAGCAGCACAAGCTACATTGGAATATGGGTTTAAGGAATTGAAGTTACATAGAATTATAGCTACATGTCAGCCACAGAATATACCATCATATCGAGTGATGGAGAAGATTGGAATGAGAAGAGAAGGCTATTTCAGGAAGTGTATACCACATGGGAATGAATGGTGGGACGAATATTATTACGCTATTTTAGAAGAGGAGTAAAGCCTCATAACGCATTATTAAAAGAAAATGTTCCTCCTGAAGTTGTAAAAGCGGTAGCTAGAATATGAATGGAAACAATTTGATGGAAACGGTCAGCCAATCATAGCGTAAGACGATGGAATTGGCATTATGTAAATTACTATTGTTGTTGATATTGTCTTAATTGAAAAAATAAGTTCTGTTATTACTTGACAAGTTCAAAAATAGTAGATATGCTTTAACACGAAACGAACAAAAAATTTGAGATATCTATGACCTGTTAGGTGAGGCTCCTATACAAACACAGGCTATTGCCCAAAAATATCGAAAGATGCCAATGGGTAGAACAGGAATTGTCGGATTAAGGCTCTTCTTAAGATAGCTAAGTGATGAATGATTCATCCTTTACGTTGTATAGTGCCAAAACTCAACTAGGGGGAATGAGCTTTATTTAGCTATGTCTTTTTTAGCAACCTCCTTTAGTTGAATTACTAAGGGAGGTTTTTTATATGCAAAATTTTATTTGTAATAAATCTTTTATAAAAGGGGGGAAGACTAATGATTGATGATATTGATCCCATATTTATGAAGAAATTAGTTTTCCTAGAAGTGGGAAAATGATACCAAGTACCACTGTCCTTAAGGAGGAATTACGATGAAAGAATGCTTACAACAATTATTAGCAACAAAAGATACACACTTAGTGCAAGAGCTTATAAAAATTCAATCCTACGATATTGCAATGGAAATAAAAGGTTTTCAACATAAAGATCAGATATCTTTAATAAAATGTTTTCCTACTGAAAAAGGTGCGAAAATTCTCAGTTATCTTACACCAGAGGAGCAATATAATATTTGTACCAATTTGCCTGTGGATAGAGGAGAAGAGCTATTAGCTAGGCAATCTATTGATGACCTTGTTGATGTAATTCTTTCAATTCATCCACTTCAGGCTGAAAAACTTATACAACTTTTGTCTGAAGAATCTCAACAAAGAATTAGAAGTCTGCTGGTTTTTCAATCTGGAACAGCGGGCAGTTTGATGACAATTGACTATATTGCTGCCAGGGAAAATTGGAAAGTGAAAGATACGCTGTCGCATATTAGAAAAATTGGGGCAGGGGTTGAATCAATTTCGTATATTTATGTTCTGGATACACGTGGTCAGCTTAATGGAATTGTTTCTATTCGTGAATTATTGCTAGCTTCAGATGATAAAACTTTATCATCGATAATGGCATCAGATGTTATTTCAGTTTCAGTGAACCTAGACCAACAGGAAGCCGTACAAAAACTAATGGATTATGATTTATCCGCTATACCTGTAACAACGATGGATAATCGGATGATAGGTATTATAACCTTCGATGATGCAATGGATGTTTTCGAAGAAGAAGCAACTGAAGATATTCAAAAATTAGGAGGGAGCACCCCATTAGATAAGCCATATTTCGAAACTTCTATTTGGCAAATATACCGTAAACGTATAGGTTGGTTATTACTTCTGTTTGTAGCAGAAGCATATACTGGTTCTGTACTTCGGCATTATGAAGAAACATTAACTCATGTAGTTGCACTGGCTTTCTTTATTCCGTTGTTAATTGGAACTGGTGGAAATACAGGTACACAGGTCGTAACTACATTGGTTCGAGCTGTAGCTCTAAATGAGGTGAAATTTAAAGATATATTTCGTGTTATGAAAAAAGAAGCATTAGTAGGCCTTTTACTAGGGCTTACATTAGCCGTGGCAGCATTAATTCGTGCGTACACTTTAGGCGTAGGTACAGAAGTCGCGCAAGTTGTAGCTATTACTGGATTGTTCATTGTTATTTGGTCGTCCATTGTTTCATCTGTATTACCCTTGATTTTAAATAAGTTAAAGCTGGATCCAGCTGTTATCTCAGGTCCGTTCATTACGACATTAGTCGATGGAACGGGGTTAATTCTGTACTTTACCATTGCAAAAATGTTACTAGGGTTATAAGAAACTTATATTAAGTTTTTTTTATACCTAAGTTCGTTCCCGCAAAGTTTGTAGACAAACTCGTTGGAAGTATAGAGAAAGAGAGAATAGAAATGAAAAAAGTATTCAAGTTACTGGAATATCCGTTGGTGTTTTCGCTTATCATTACAATTGTATTTGGAATTTTGATTATGTATAGTGCTAGCTCAATTGTTGCAGTTGAAAATTATGGCTATAGTAGTTTTTTGTTGCTAATAAGAGGGAACTTATAAATAAAAATTACTATTTATGGTGAGAATAATACTATTTAAGTGCTATTGAACTTCTGAATTTAATTGAAAATTCAGAGTAATTATAAAAATGTAGTTTTATAATTATTTTTTTAAAACAGGGGAATTCTATTTATTTGGATAGGAGGTAAATTTGTTGAGATCTAATAAAAAATATTTTTATAAACAGGAAGTATTAAGCAAAAATTATAATATGCTAATTGAAATTGCAAAAAGTGATGTTAAATCAACGTTAGATTTTTTTAAAACAACGTCTCAAGGGCTGTCTCACGAGGAAGCTACTAAGAGGCTTGAAGTGTATGGAGAAAATAAAGTAGTTTCTCAAAAAAGAATAAAATGGTATATAACATTATTTAATTCTTTTAGAAGTCCGTTTATTTCTCTTCTAATTATATTAGGAATGTTATCTTTTTTTACCAATGATATAAAAGGTACTATTATTGTGGGAATCATGGTGACGTTAAGCGTATTAATTCGGTTCATACAAGAAATTCGTTCTCAGAAGTCTATAGAAAGATTAAAAAATCTTGTATATGAAAAGGTAACTGTTCTCAGGAAGGGAAATATTCCTTATAAAGAAAATAAGAGAACTTTATTGGAGGAAAGTGGAAAGTTACAAATTGGTCTTGAGGATCTTGTACCAGGGGATATTATAGAATTATCTGCTGGAAATATTGTGCCTGCAGATGTACGGATTATCTCATCAGAAAATTTACTTGTAAATCAATCATCTCTAACAGGAGAAGCATTACCCGTTGAAAAATCAAATCAGTATTTCCATATGTACAAAAAACGTAAAATTAGAAAAATCCAAAATTTAATTGAATTAGAAAATCTCTGTTTTATGGGAACTCATATTATAAGTGGTACAGCAAAAGTAATAGTTGTAGGTACTGGAACAGATACTTACTTTGGTTCAATAGCAAAGAATCAGGTTAAGATGAACAAGAAATCTGATTCTAAATTCGATAAAGGGGTAAGCAAAGTTAGTTGGCTATTAATTAAATTTATGATCATCATGACTCCTATTGTCATGATAATCCATGGGGGTATTAATGGAAATTGGTATGAGGCTTTTTTATTTGCAATTGCTATAGCAATTGGACTCACTCCAGAAATGCTTCCAATGATTGTAACAGCTAATTTAGCTAAAGGCTCTATTAATATGAGTAAAAAAAAGGTACTTGTAAAACAACTATCTTCTATTCATAACCTTGGAGCTATTGATATTCTCTGTACCGACAAAACAGGCACGTTGACAGAAAATAAGATGGATCTGGTACGCCATACAGATACAAATGGAGAGAAGTCGGATGAGGTTTTAAGATTAGCGTATATAAATAGTTACTTCCATACAAATAATAAAAATGAAATTGATTTATCAGTTATACGTTATGTAAAAGATAGTAGTAAATATGATTTGTCTCAATACTCCAAAATAGATGAATGTCTATTTGATTTTGATAGAAGAAGAGTTTCAGTTGTTATAGAAAAAAATGCTAACGAACGAATAATGCTTTGTAAAGGTGCAGTTAGAGAAGTTGTATCAATTTGTAGTTTTATAAAAGAAAATAATAAGATAATTCCTATTACAGATGAAATCCAGCGTAGAAATAAACACCTAATTGAACTCTGGCAAGAGCAGGGGATGCGAGTTGTTGCAGTTGCATATAAACAATTAAATAGTGATAAAGTGGGAAGTTATTCTATAAATGATGAATCAGATATGATACTCGTTGGATATGTAGGTTTTTTAAATCCACCCAAACAATCGGCTATCGCTGCACTTCATACTCTACAAAAGAAAGGAGTACAAGTGAAAATTTTAACAGGTGATAACGAGTCCGTGACAAGAAATGTATGTAGGAAAATGGGCTTGTATATAGGAGAACCAGTACTGGGTTATGAAATTGATAGTCTTCCTGATAAGGTATTAGGAAAACTTGCAAGTAAAACAAGTGTGTTTGCAAAATTAAATCCTAGTCAAAAATTCCGTATTATAAAGGCACTTCAAATGAATGGTCATACAGTCGGGTTTATAGGGGATGGAATTAACGATGTGTTTGCCTTAAAACAGTCTGACGTTGGTGTATCTATCCATACAGCAGATGATATTGTTAAAGAGAGTTCAGATATTATACTTATAGAAAAAGACTTACATGTTTTAGAAGATGCTATAGTGGAAGGACGGACAACGTTTGGAAATATACTGAAGTATATTAAGATGACAGCAAGTTCAAATTTTGGAAATGTATTAAGTTTATTAATTGCTAGTGCATTTCTTCCTTTTCTTCCAATGCTACCAATTCAAATATTATGTCAAAACTTACTATATAATCTATCCCAACTTTCAATTCCGTGGGATAAAGTAGACAATGAATTTTTAATAAAACCAAGAAGTTGGGATACAAAAGATTTATTTCGTTTTATTATTTTTATTGGGCCGGTAAGTAGTGTTTTTGATATAATCATTTTTATCGTAATGTGGAATGTATTTGGTGCAAATATTCCTGAGATGCAATCCTTATTTCAAACGGGTTGGTTCGTAGTAGGGTTATTAACACAATTATTAATTGTGCATATGATTCGTACTCAACATATCCCTTTCCTACAAAGTACGGCTGCTAGGCCAGTTTTGATGCTTACAGGCTTGGTTATGTTTATAGGGATTTCCCTTCCATTTACCAGTTTAAGTACTCAAATTGGTTTAACCCCACTTCCATTTTATTATTTTCTGTGGTTATTGGGAATTTTAACAATGTATGCTTTAGTTACTCAATTTATAAAGAGAATATACATAAGGAAGTTTAATCGATGGCTATAATACTAAAAAATTCAGTCCAGAACAAGAATTACTAAATACTATATTCTAAATGGATAAGGAATTTACAGCATAATTTAGTTTGGTAGGAAAAAAATTAAGTCAGATTGATGTTTTAATCAAACTTTATTCTCATTCTATAATAGAGTAAAATAAAAAATTTAGTACAATATGGAATAGGCAACGATAAAAACTAAAGGACAACAAAAGAGATATGCTTGTTGTCCTTTGGTTTTTATTTTTAAATATGTTTTATAAAGAGATATGTATTAGATCTCTTTTTTAATTAGAGCATGAATTAAGAAGATGTCTTATTTGTTCTATAAAATAATGATGATGTTTGATACTCGACTAGTATAATAGCTACTTCCATAGAAGAAAGGAAAGAAGCGAGTGACATAACCTCTATATCATCTTTAGCTAGGGAGAAAGAAGCATGTTATTAAATATTAGGGGTACGAGAAGGTAAGGAATCCAAGGGAATGTAGAATATAAAAAGGAGTCGTTATTCGACTCCTTTTTATATGGGATAGCTTAATTATTGGAAATATTACCTATTGAAATACTTTTTCAATTGTAGGCATAACAGCTATTGGTGGTAGGGATTTAGTCCATGCAGCTGCATATACATTTAATTTCTCACCTAATGTGTAGTTTTCATCATCTGAAACAGGAACTCTTAAAATCTTATTTTGAGAAACTAGATCCCACCAATCATGTTGATAAGCAAGAGCTTCATCTTTTGTAGGCGTAGCTGCAACTACTAAATAATTGTTCTCTACTGAAATGACATATCCAGTAAAAGGTTCTTGTTCTTGGTTCTGAATAGTATGAACAGGAATATTATTGGCGGAAATCTTGTTAGAATCTGCAAAGGCCGGTGTTAATCCGAATGTAAGTCCACATCCTAGTGTTAAAGTTGTTACCGTTGTTACGAATGTTTGTTTTTTGTTAAACATGGTATATCCTCCTTATATTTTATTCTTACACTATCCACTTTCAATTTACATACATATAAAACCTTTTAATATTAAGATGCTTAACAATTCTGTCACAATTATCCTATAAATGTTAATATTATCTATTAATGGAATTGGATTTGTGTTATAATTCACTAGGTGAACTATTATTGTTCATTTCATCTCTTGATGAATGTATGCCCTTCCTTAAGTATAAAGATGTTCGATTGTATTGGTGAAGAGAGGATATATCCCTCTTCTTTTTTATTAATATGAGATTTTTAGGGAATGAACAGAAAAAGAACCCTATGGGGTTCTTTTTCTAGGCATATTAACAGTAAGGAGAGTATTGAAATACTATTTTCAAATATTTACAAGGAGAAAAATTTGAAAAAGCTTATCATGTCATTGTTTTTACATACATGTAATATAAAGTTAATTGATAATATTTAAACTCATTATTACTAATATTCAATTAAGATAGTTAGCACTACATTGATAGTGTTAATTAGCTTGATTGGTGTGGAATGTGATATGAAGCATAAGTTTGCCGCAAACTTGTGCTTTCAGGATTTGAAGAATATTCTTAATATGAATTTTAAAGAAAATATAAAATTTTACTAGACGTGAGAAAAAAGAATTGAAAATATCCTTTAAAATAAGATATATTTTGTTCAAAAAATTAGAGGACACCAATTAATTAAAGCGGTAAAAAACGTTTTAATTAATCGGTGTCCTTTTTGTTTTAAAAAGAGAATATATTTTCTCAACAGGACAAATGGTAATTAGCTATAAGTATTAATTATAAGGATAACTGGAAAATAGAAATTAATAATAAATGAGAATGCAAAATGATAACATTAATATCTGAAAGAAATCTATCTGAAATCCACGAAGACGATGTAGATGTATTAAAAGTAATGGCACATCCTGTTCGATTACAAATTGTAAATGAATTAATGCACCATAAAGTATGCAATGTTACACAGTTAACGGAAATATTAAGACTCCCCCAATCCACTGTTTCACAACATTTATCAAAATTGAGGGGAACCGTACTTCAATCAGAAAGAAGAGGATTAGAGATGCATTATTATATAGATAATGCTAAGGCACGTCAGATTGTTGAAATTTTAGATTTGTAGGTTAATAATACATAAAAGGTTTCCTGTTACAAGGCAAGAAACCTTTTTTATATGTATAACTAATTGTGTGATAATATCATACTGTAGAAACTACCTAACAATAATTAAATTTAACAGCTTATTTTATCTTGCCACACACAATTTAACACGATATATAGGTATAAACGTACAAAGAAGGGTTTTAAATAGAAATTAGATATAACAATGGATAATGGTAAGTGTATTAAAGAAATTACAGAATTAATGAAATAAAAAATAATAAATAGTTGTTGTAAAGGCTTATTCTGATAATAAAAGGAATTAGATACATTAAATTCAACTATGAGTTTTTTACTAAAAATATGTAGGTGAAGAGTATAAGTAACATAATCCTTTTGTTGCTGATGGACGAAAAGCCTTCATGGATTTCTTTAAGGAGGATTTTGTTAAAAACCCTAATTCCTCTGCAGAGATTAAACGTGTAGTAGCTGAAGGGGATACAGTTGCTCTTCATGTACATTGTCGTACTAATTCTCAAGATAAGGGAGTTGCTATAGTCGGTATATTTCGTAACAAGGATGGAAAGATTGTCGAGCACTGGGATGTAATTCAAGAGATTCCAAGTGAAGCAGCTAATAATAATACTATGTTTTAAGTAGAAAATATAGTGGATAATTGTTAATTTGTTAGGGATGTATAAGGTCTAGAAATTAAGATTATTTATAATAAAATGAAAGAGATGCCCTAGGTATGGTACTAGGGCATCTCTTTTTGTTTTAATAAGGTTAAATTTATTAGTATTCTTAAAGTGCCTATTGCATGTACTTTTTTATAACGTAATACTAATTTAGTATTAGACTACTGTATTAGTTTGAATGAAGAGGGTAATTTGCTAAATACACTATGTTGTTCATTTCCTTCTTGGTTCATACCTGCTTGATAAGAAGAAAATCCTTTATACATTTTTCTTTTCCATTGCCATAAGCCATTAGTTTGATCGAATTCACCATAGTAATGATTGTAATCGAGTTTGTTTCCAGTGTTTTTATTAAAATTATTGCTAATAAAAATACGACTATTACTTGCATAGATTTCGTTATTGGTAATCACATTGTTACGAAGATCGTAATTTAATTCAATTTGACCACTCTCTTGATCTTTTGTGTCATTTTTATAAATCAAATTGTTGGTAATCGTGTTATTTTCAGCGTATCCTTGCTGACTGTCATATCCACCAATTGCAATGCCACCCATAGTATTGTTAGATATTGTATTATCTCTAACTGTAATTTGACTTGCACTTTTCCCCGCATGTTCGCTAGCTACTTCAATACCGAGGTCGTTTTCATAGCTCTGATTTTGCTCAATAATAATTTCCTTCCCACCATCCACGTAAATACCATCAGCTGAATATTCGTTATAACTAGTATTATTGAAAGATGAATTGTGATGGACGATATTGTTACGAACAATTCCATTCCGTGCTTGATCTAAAGCAGCTACTGGAGATACTCCTTCATGTCCAATCAGAACAATTCCGATGTTGTTGTTATCATGCACCTTGTTATTGGTAACTCCAAAAGAATCAACATTCCCATTCACAGCAATTGCTTCACTTAGTCCTAATTTCAAATTTGCTACTTCGTTATTATCGATGACAATATGATTTAAATTATTTTGTGCACTAGATGAAGTACCATAGACAGCAATACCGTGTGCGTTTCCATTCTTTACATTCGTTTCAATGTGATGGATATAATTATTTCTAATCTCGATATTACTCCCTGTTCCGGTAATATAAATACCAATAGGGGTTTCGCTAACTTTCGTTGATTTTAAATTGCGAAATTCTAACCCGTTTACCTGAATATAATTTTTATCTTCTATGGTAAATAATCCATCATCCTCTAACTTGACTTTAGAGCCATCTAGAATTACCTTTTCATTCTGGTAATTTTGAAAAGTAATCGGTGCTTCTGAGATTCCTGAATGAGTTACATGTACTTTTTGGTTATAAACTCCGCTTCTTATGTAGATTGTGCTTCCTTCTGTGGCGACGTCAGCAGCTTTTTGAATGGTAGCGAAAGGTTGATCTAATGTGCCAGTGTTGAGGTCACTTCCTGCCGGAGATACATAGTAATCTGTTCCAGATGTAACATTGTTATTGGATTGTGCAAAAGTTGGTGCTGGAAGTGCAAGAATTAATATAATGAAAGAGAGTATTAAGATAAAACAGGATTTTTTTAACGATGAAAATATTGTTTGATATTTCATTATTATTTTCCTCCTTTTTTATGCCATTCCTTCTCAACTATATAGTTAAAACTGACGATTTATATCTTGTTTCAGTAAAAAAGTTTAACTTGATTAGGACAAAATCAATCACGTTCCAGAATCGATAAAATCTATTATAAATATATATCGTATATATTAAAAAGAAATAAAGATAAAACTTTTATAGGTTATCAAAAATAGGAAATAGACTTACCCTCAAAAGGGAAGATTTAATGTTAGAGCGTAGAAAATCATAAATATTAGAAAAAATATCCGTAGATTCAAGGATTATTAGACTTTCAATTCTACAAAAAAGCAGAAAGAAAATTATATGTTTCTACATGAAAATGGAATTCTAATTTGTTTAAAAGTAATAGAGCTTGAAAAAATAATATAAGTAGAAGATTTGAATGAATAATTTTAAGAATAAGTGTGATATGAATCATAAGTTTTCCGGACCGGCAAACTTATGGTTGTTTTTGTTTTGGACAAACTGTTACTTCTAGGTTTTGAAAAAAATTTTTAATGTCGCTTTTTAAATAAAGTCACATTGCTTACAAAAGAGGTGTAATGTTTTAAAAAAATTGCGATGTTTTGTTCCTTGGAACCTTTTTATCAAAAGGGATGTTTTTATAGTGAAAAGAAGATCTGAACTAAAAGGCCGATTAAGGAAATGTTAAGTAGCAATAAAGTTATTTCATTTTTAGAATCAGTTCCTTCTTTCTGAGAAAAAGCTTCTTCACTATATTATCTAGATTAATTTGGTTGTATTCTCCAGTTCGAACAAACTATAAAAAACATCATCTTTTCTAGTTAAATTTTAGAAATAAAAACTTTTTTACACTTGGAGGAGTAAAAAAACTTAAATTGATAGGAATGTATAGTGACTACCTTGTATGTTATTGAAGGAGAGTATATGAGTATGCAATTGTACATATTCATATAAAGTACATAATACATAAAATCCCATAAAGTTATAGTGAAAACATTTTTTTGCATGATATTTATTAAGAATTAATGATACCAACAAATTTTATGTTTAATTATAGTAGTAAAATTATTTCACTTCATGAAGTGATAATAGTATGGAAATTTTTTTAATATAATTAGAAAAAAACAAAATATTTAATGTCGGAAAAATCAAACATAAGATATGCGATTTTCTAGTTTACTTATGAAAAGCATAGTGATTAAAATGGGGGGGAAGTAAGGACCTTATATTCTATCAAAAATAAATAAAAAACGAGATGCAATTACTCTTTCAAAAAAACTTCTATCCGCAAGTGTGTGTGAAGAAATCCTAACGTTAGGTTGTACAACATTTACGACTAAAACTTGTAAAAAACAATAGTGAAGAGGTGTAAGGAATGAAGAATAAAATTATGACAGGATTTTTAATAACATCAATTGTTACCGGGGCGACTTTTCCTATCAATACTCTAGCAACGCCAATCGTTCAGGCAGAAACAAAACAAGATAATGTAGATATTTCCTCAGCATTACGAAAAATAGGTGCACACTCCAAGTTAACACAAACCTTTATCGATGGAGCTTTAGCAAGTCCGAACGTACAATTTGAAGAAATTCCATCTTTAAATACAACTCAATTTCTAATTAAACAAGATATGAAAGAGTGGTCATCCGAACTTTACCCTAAATTAATTCTATTAAATTCAAAAAGTAAAGGATTTATAACTAAATTTAATAGTTATTATCCAACATTAAAAGGATTTGTAGATAATAAGGAAGATAAAGAAGGGTTTACAGATAGACTGGAAGTTCTTCAAGACATGACTATAACAAATCAAGAAAGTGTGCAACGTCAAATTAATGAGTTAACAGATTTAAAATTACTGGTAGATAAGAAGTTGAAAAACCTTGATACTGATGTGGTAAAAGCACAAAGTGTCCTTAATTCAGAGGGAACAGGAAAAATAGATAAGTTAAAAAATGAAATGCTAGATACAAAAAAATCTATTCAAAATGATTTGCAGCAAATAGCATTATTACCAGGCGCGTTAAATGAACAAGGGCTAAAGGTATTCCAAGAAATTTATAGTCTATCGAAAGATATCATTGAACCGGCTGCTCAAACAGCAGTAGTAGCGTATAACAAAGGAAAAGAAATAAACAATGCCATTGTAGACGCAGAGAAGAAAGCAGAGCAAGAAGCAAAAGAAAAGGGAAAATCAGCTATAGAAATTGAAGCTGCCAAAAAAGAAGCACGTGAAACGATAGAGAAAAGTAAAAAAGGTGAAATCGCTGCAGCTGCAGTTACAAAAACGAAAGAGTATGATCTTATGAAAGTGATTGATCCTGAAAAAATAAAAAAAACATATAATACTTTTGCTGAAATTAATAAACTAACAGCTGAGCAAAGAGCATATTTAAATGATTTAGAGAAACAAAATCAGAAATTATATGACTTAACAACTAAATTAACAGTAGCAGATTTACAAAAATCAATGATTCTTTTCATGCAAAATGACTTGCATACATTTACTAATCAAGTAGATGGAGAAATTGAGTTAATGAAACGTTACAAAGAGGATTTGGATCTAATAAATAATAGTATTACAAAATTATCGACTGAAGTTGATACCAATAATACTCAGGCTCAAAAAGATATATTAAGACGATTAAAAAGTGTAACAATTCAACTTGAAGAACAAGTTTATAAATTTTGATATTAAGAAATTAGGTTTATTAAAAAATTATAACGAAACGGAAAATAAGGAGGAGAATCAAATGATGAAATTTCCATTTAAAGTTATAACCTTAGCTACTTTAGCAACGATTATAACCGCTACAAATGGTAGTACTATTCATGCACTTGCACAAGAACAGACAGCTCAAGAACAGAAAATAGAAAATTATGCGTTAGGACCTGAAGGATTAAAGAAAGCGTTGGCTGAAACAGGCTCTCATATTCTTGTAATGGATTTGTACGCAAAAACTATGATTAAGCAACCGAATGTAAATTTATCCAACATTGATTTAGGTTCGGGTGGAGAAGAATTAATCAAAAATATTCACCTGAATCAAGAACTGTCACGAATCAATGCAAATTACTGGTTAGATACAGCGAAGCCAAACATTCAAAAAACAGCACGTAATATTGTAAATTATGATGAGCAATTTCAAAATTATTACGACACATTAGTAGATACTGTAAAAAAGAAGGATAAGGTGAGCCTCAAAGAAGGAATAGGGGATTTAATCTATACAATTCATACAAATTCAAATGAAGTTACGGAAGTCATTAAGATGTTAGAGGCTTTCAAAACAAAGTTGTATACAAATACTGTAGATTTTAAAAATAATGTTGGTGGTCCAGATGGACAGGGAGGATTGACGGCTATATTAGCGGGAAAACAAGCGCTAGTCCCACAACTTCAGGCCGAAATTGAGAATTTACGTTCTACACAGAAAACACATTTTGATAATGTATTAGCCTGGTCAATTGGTGGTGGATTAGGAGCAGCTATTTTAGTTATTGGAACGATTGCAGGAGCGGTAGTAATTGTTGTGACTGGTGGTACAGCTACGCCAGCTGTTGTTGGTGGTCTTACAGCTCTAGGAGCCGCTGGTATCGGTTTAGGAACAGCAGCTGGCGTCGAGGCATCTAATCATATGAATTCTTATAATGAAATTTCGAATAAAATCGGAGAATTAAGTATGAAAGCTGATTTGGCTAATCAAGCGGTTATTTCACTTACTAATACGAAAGACACTCTAACATATTTGTATCAGACAGTGGATCAAGCAATAATGTCTCTAACAAGTATTCAGCAACAATGGAATAAAATGGGGGCTAATTATAAAGATTTATATGATAATATCGATCAAATGCAAGAACATAAACTTTCGTTAATACCTGACGATTTAAAAGCTGCTAAACAAAGTTGGAATGATATTCATAAGGATGCAGAATTCATTTCAAAAGACATTGCTTTTAAACAAGAAAAAACAAACTAGAAATTAATATATATTCATAGGAGGAATTAAAGTGAATAATAATTTTCCTTATAAACTACTTGCTGTATCGACGTTTTTAACCCTGACAACAACTACTGTAGTTTCACCAGTAGCTGCTTTTGCAAGTGAAAGTAAAATAGAACAAACCAGTACGGAAGATATATCTCTTTCTGTAAACAGTGAAAAGATGAAAAAAGCTTTGCAAGATGCTGGGGTATTTGCAAAATCCATGAATGATTACTCTTATTTGTTAATTAATAATCCAGATGTTAACTTTGAAGGAATTGATATTAAAGGATATACAAATCTACCTAGTCAAATTGCACAAGATCAAAAGAATGCAAGAGAGCATGCTACAAAGTGGGATGCGCACATAAAAAAACAACTTTTAGATACTCTTACAGGAATTGTAGAGTATGATACTACATTTGACAATTATTACGATACATTAGTAGAAGCAATTAATGAAGGAGATGCAGATACATTAAAAGAAGGCATTACAGATTTACAAGGTGAGATTAAAAAAAACCAAGCATATACAAAGAATTTAATACAAGAACTAGCTAAGTTAAGAGATAGTATTGGAGAAGATGTCCGAGCATTTGGAGGTCATAAAGATATCTTGCAATCGATTTTAAAAAATCAAGCATCTGGAATAGATGAAGATGAAAAACGTCTAAATGATGTTTTAGAGCAAGTAAGACATTTTAAACAAGTAGAATCGGATGGAATAATAACTGTATCAGTTCCCTCAATCCCTACATGGATTGCTGGAGGTGTAATGATAGGGGTAGCAAGAAATAATTTAAGTACGCTGGAACCGCTATTAGCGCAATTGCGCCAAACGGTAGACTATAAAATTACATTGAATCGTGTAGTTGGAGTTGCGTATAATAATATTGCTGAAATGCAAAATGCAATTGGATCAGCTATTAATGCTCTCACCTATATGTCAGCACAATGGCATGATTTAGATTCTCAATATTCAGGAGTACTTAATCATATTGATAAAGCATCCCAAAAAGCAGATCAAAATAAATTTAAATTCTTAAAACCTAATCTGAATGCAGCCAAAGACAGCTGGAAAACATTAAGAGCAGATGCGTTTACATTAAAAGAAGGAATAAAAACATTAAAAATGGATCCTGTTTCTTCAAAGAAATAGGAAAGTATGGTTTTATTGTTAAGTTTTCTAAAATATAGAGATTTTAAAAACATACTGTTAAATAATTAAATGATTCGTTATATATAGAAAAGGTGGAGTTGTATTAAGGACTCTACCTTTTTTGATGATATGCTTCTAATGAGCTAAAACTTTTTGTTCATTTATTTACAAGAAGGTGAGATTATGGTGTATGTCATTCCATACGACAGATTCGCTAGGGATGATATTAGTTATTTCTTAGCAAAGCATTACGAGGAAATTGGTTAATGCGTTTTGGTGATGATAATGAGGAGCTCGATGCATTTAAACAGTGTATCTTCATTGGGCGTAAGCGTGCTGCTAAGAAAAATGATACATACTTTAACGATACGCTACCCTATATCGATCAAGCTAAGATAAACGGAAATTTTGTGTTTTTTATAGTATCAGGTCCATTTTTGTTGTTTTGGGGGCACTTCAAAATGTTAGCTTTATGGGCATGAGGCTGTAACCAAAACACACGGTTAGTTAGATGGTTGTTCATCTGAATTTTCTATTAAATTAATCTCAAGTTTATGAAGATATCAAGATTTAATGTTGTGTGATAGTATAGAAGGGAAAAAATATAGATAAATTTGGAAAAGGAGGATGCAAATTGGATGTTCAAACTACTATAAATAATAAAGTTACTGAACTGTTAAATGCCTGGTATATTGAAATTCGAAATAGAAATGTTGCGAATGCATATAAATAAAAAAAGAAATTGAGAGTTCTATAGAAAATATTGAAGAAGACCAAAATCTATTACTGTATTATTCATTACTTGATTTTGGTTATAAATATTTAATAGATAATTTGAGTGTAGCTAAAAATAGTTTTGATCAAATTGAATCTTTTAATAAACCAACTGACGATTTCTTATCGTATTATTATCATTTTTATAAAGCAATCTACTCTAATGCAGTTGGTGACTACAATGCAGCCAAAGAGCATTATGAAATAGCAGAAAATTCACTTAAAAATATTCCGGATGAAATTGAAAAGGCAGAGTTTTATTATAACCAAGCTGTGTTCCAATATCATTACTATCAGGCTTTTGTGGCTTTCCAACAAGCAACAAAAGCAAAAGAAATATTTACTGAACACAATGGGTAGGAAGTGAAAATCGGTTATTGTAATAACCTTATGGCGTTAGCTTGTACGTATTTGAAAGAATGGGAATTAGCTGAAGAACTTTATATCTTTTGAGCGTTTTCCGTGTGCATCAAGTGAGTATATTGTTAATTTTATCTGTATTCATTTTTTATTATGAAACATTTTAAGGTTGATAAAGTTTTATTGTGTGGGATTATTAAATAAAAATGATAAATTGTAAATGTCAAGATAAACATGTACATTTTCGCTTGTTTAAGCATGTACAAAATCAATCATTTTCTTTGCTAAAATGATCTTTAATTCGATAGGATTGTCCTACAATACTGACCACCGTGGCATGATGTAAGACACGATCTAGTATGGCATTGGCGAGTTTAGGGTCCTGGAATACTTCGTCCCAAGACTTGAAGTTGATATTGGTCGTTAGGATGGTACTACGCTTTTCATAACGCATATCGATTAATTGAAAGAATAATTTTGCATCCTCCGGATCAATAGGCAAGTACCCAATTTCATCAATAATAAGTAATTTGTATTTTGTATAGTGCTTTAAACGAGATTCTAGGCGATTCTCAATCTTGGCACGTTTTAAATTTTGAAGTAAATCATGACATTTAATAAAATAAGTACTTGTTCGCTTTTTAGCTGCTGCTATACCAATAGACGTGGCCAAATGGGTCTTACCAACACCACTAGGTCCTAAAAATACTATGTTTTCTTGTTGCTCTAAGAAACGTAGAGAAATAAAATCTAAGATTTGTTGTTTATTAATACTCGGCTGGAATTCGAAATCAAACTCATCAACCTCCTTTCTATGAGGAAATGCGCCCATTTTCACCATAGAATGAATCATATTTTGTTCTCGTACATCAATCTCATAGTTTGTCAGTTTAACAAGTGTCTCTACGAAGGATAATTCATTATTAATGCTAAAATCGACTACGTCACCTAAATGTTGTGCCATTTGTTTTAATTTTAAATACTCTAGGTTTGTTGTTAATTGTTGATAGCTATTCTTCATTTCTATATACCTCACCAATTACTGATAAATTTTGTTTCGCCAAATTGTCAATGTTCGGATATTTAGGTAGTGACTTAGCCAATGCTTTTTTATAATGTTCTTCTTTATAATTGAGCTTAGATTGGCTGATTTTATGTTGTACAATTAACTTCATGTTATGATAAACATATATTTGATTATCATATACTTGTAAACCGACGGTTTTACCTTGATATTCAGCTGGAACTGAGTATTGATTCGATTTGTAAGATATCATGCCTGATGTATTAACTTTTACAAGTTTATGCTTAATCATATAGGAATCTCTTATCGCGCTCTTCGGGAGTGGTTGTAGGAGATTCTTTTCCTGTTTTAGGGCAAACACTGGAATCTTACCAGTCCCTTGATGAAATGTTTGATTAATTCTTGCACATAATTTTTGCACAAATTCATGTAATTCTTCAAAAGTGAATCTTCCTTGATAAGCATGAATTTCGTCTAGAAGTTTCATTGGCGCTTCTACTTTCCCTTTGGTATTTGGTCGCCCTGCGATACAAGGTTGTACCTTAAATCCAAAATCTTGAGCGAATTGGGCAAACTTATTGTTAATCGTTCCTGTAAAGTGTTCTGTTCGAGCTTCATCCATTACCGTCTTCATATTATCCGTGACAATTACCTTCGGTACACCACCAAACATTTCAAATGCCTCTGTCATAAATGACATTAAAACACTTTGTGATTTTGAAATATTCAAATGAAAAACTTTAAATCTCGAGTAGGACAATAAAAGTACAGCTACATTCACATATACGATTTCGCCACTTTTGGTTTCAAATCGTATGCTTTCTTTCCAATCTAATTGAGCTTGTTCTCCTGGAGGTGTCTCATAACGGACACCCACTGAATGACCTGATAAAATACGCTTCCCCTCATCAAAATATGTTCTAAATTCAGGCTTTCTATTAATATAAGCACGAAATGCAGACTGTGAACATTTTAAACCGTGATTGTCTGTTAGATACTGCCATAACACTCGTTTGTAGTAGAAGATTTGTTTAGAATCACTAGATAAAAGAGCTGCAATCACTTCATAATATGTATCGATTTTCGATGTTTTATTTTTTGTCCCTTTTGGTGTAAAACCATTCAAATACTTATCTATGGTACGCCGATCCACATTCAATTCTCTGGCTAATTGACTTTTATTTATCTTCATTTTTAAGTTCCCCATTAGTTTTTTAAAATTTGGTAAGTCTGAAAGACTTTTAACCTCAAATTCTGTTTGAATATCTAGCTTAATATACATACTAACCACCTCAGAGTCAGTATGGAGAATCCAATTGAAAATGTACATATTTATTCAAGCGTTAATGTACATATTTAAGTTAGCATTTATAGACGGTGTAGAAGATACAATTCAAAAAAAGAAAATAGCATATAAAGTTCAAGATTATGATGGGGAAAACTTGCGATTATTTAATGAGACGTCATTTAATACAATTAAGTATGTGAAGCAAAGTTAAAGTTATGAAGGACTAGGTTTAAATGGCCTAGTCCTTCATTAAAGTGCGAGTATGTAAATAATATGTTATCTTTCGTTCTGTTTACTTAGTATCATGTTATTCTTTAATAGAGTAATAAATGGAGTTTTGCATTAAATATATGAGGTTGGTTACAAATGATAAAGAAATTTACTAGATTAGTATTAATAGTGGTTATCCCAATCAGTCTTATTACAGGTTCTGGGGCTGCTGAAAAAACTGAAGCACAAAAGCCGAAAGCGGTACAAACGGAGAAAAAGGACTATATGGATTACTCATATGGTAGCAAAGGTATATTAGTAAGTGGCAAAGCGAAAGAACGGCAACAATACGAGATTGGATATATGGATGATAATAAGTTAATTGGGATTGACGAAAATATTGAAGACTGCATTATTTTAGATAATAAAGATGAAGCAGGTCTCATTTGGAAGCAAATAGAGCGTGGATCTATTATTGAAGTGCAATACGGTAAGGATCGCAATGATATCGTAGGCGTGCAATTCGTAGGAGATCGTGAGTCATATGAAATTAGTGATAAGTTTGATCGGAATACGATAAATGAGATTGTTGAAAACGTTAAAGGGAATTTGTAATAGATGTATTTCGATAGTATAGGATCTCTTATTATGAAATTGTATGCCAGTTATTTGTCTAAGTTTAAATTGATTATTTTGACGGTATTTGTAATTAGTTGTAAAATAATGTTTGTTGACGAATTTTATAAAAAGTATGTTAGATGAAATTCATCTGTAGGGATGACATATAAATATTTTCTTAATGAGTATAAAATATGATAATTTAAATATATAAATAAAAAAGAAAATGTATTGGAAGTACATAGTAGATTCATATTTTTAAAAATTAATGTAACAATAAAGGGAGGTTGAGATACATACACGGTGGGAGTGTGTATGTATTTATTATAATAATGAATAAGACAATCAAACAACAAGTAATCGCACTATCAACAAGTCTAGTGATTTTAGGGAGCGTACCTTTATCAGCATCAGCAGAAGAGATAAACAAATCTCAAACTGATCAACTTAATATTGCCCAAGGAGAACACGGAACGAGCGGATTAAATTATTCTAATTTCAAGTTGGAAGTTCCTGATCATGTACAAATTAACGAAGCAGAAGTATCTGAAAATGAAAAAATGCTTTTAGAAGAATATAAGCATAAACATGATGAAACAGAAGAATTAAACAAAATGCAAAATGCTAAGAAGGGACAAGTAGCAGAAAAGGAAGCTATTTCAAACATTGAAAAGGCATTTGAATCTGTAGATGGTCGAAATGATGGATCTGATCGTCAAATGAAACCTGTTGCAAAGCCAAGAGGTATTCAATATAGTGCACAGAGTACGAAGAAATATGGAACACTTGCAGGAGTTCCATTTGTGGAGTGGATTGTTCCAGCAGGAAATCCTGATATTCGTCCTGCAAATCCGATGAAAGCACGTTACATTACAATTCATGAGACCGCAAATACAGCCGCTGGTGCTAATGCTGAAAATCATGCGAAATATTTATACAAGCAAGCAACTGAAGGCACTTTCCGAACAGCTTCATGGCATTTTACTGTAGACGATAAACAAATTTATCAACACTTACCAACAAACGAAAATGGTTGGCATGCAGGAGATGGAGATGGATCAGGAAACAGGGAGTCTATCGGTATCGAGATCGCGGTTAACCAAGATGGTGATTACAATAAAGCTTTAGAAAATGCAAAACGACTTGCAGGTTATTTAATGAACAAAGAAGGAATTGGTGCAGATCATATTTACAAGCATCAACAATGGAGCGGGAAAAAATGTCCTGACATTTTAATTTCACGTGGTAATTGGGCTGGTTTCGTACAAGGAATTCAGTGGTATGCAAATATAAATGCGCAGATTGATACGCCTTTACAAGATAAAAATGACTCATTTAATCCAAATGAAAATAATCCAGCTGAACCTAGCATGGAACTAGTGGTAAATGGTAGTGGTATCAATGTACGTAGTGATGCGGGTATTGAACATCGTGTTGTACGTAAAGCTTCAAACGGAGATCGTTACAAAGTATTAGCGGTTAAAAATGGTTGGTATAAAGTAGGTAATGGAGAATGGATTTTCTATGACCCAAGTTGGATTAAAATTAACTACAATGTACCAAAGGAAGAAGTACAAAAGCCAAAGGAAGAAGTACAAAAACCAAAAGATGATATTACAGGTGGCTGGTTTGAAGGGCATATTCGTAAATTAAACAGTCTAGGTATTATGCAAGGCGAAGGTAATGGTGTATTTGCGCCATATCGAAATGTAACGAGAGCGGAGTTTGCGAAATTAATCTCGAATGCTCTTAAACTACCAGAGGGAAATAAGTCATTTGTAGATATTAATGAGGCACATCCATCACTTCATGACGGTATTAAACGTTGTGCAAGTGTAGGAATTATTAATGGTCGTGGTGAAGGGATTTTTGATCCTAACTCACCAATTACTCGTGAAGAAGTATCTATTATGATTGACAAAGCATTACGATATAAAGGAATTACAGGTGAGTTAGTAGCATTACCATTTACAGATAAGCATTTAATAACATACAAAGAATCGGTTCAACGATTATACAGTCTAAAGGTAGTTAATGGTATTGGAAATAATGAGTTTGATCCCCGAGGTACAGCAACTCGTGGTCAGGCAGCTGCCTTTATTGTGAAGATGTTAGATTCAATGCAAAAATAAAATGAAACTTTAATCAGTGAGGGCCACTCGCATTGCAATCGAGCAGTTTATTCACCGAATTTTGAAATGAGAGTTGTACTGTCCGCAAATAGCAGAATAAATGGTATGTAGAAGCTGACATTGGTAGAAGTAAAAAATAAGAAGAATTTGAAAGGAGCTATCCAAAATAATAATTTGGAATAGCTCCTATTTAGTAGGAAGAACAAATTGTATTTCATAGATTGTAATGTAGAATGCCCTTCCAAGCCCCTTATAAGCCCCTACCAAGTAATAAATCACTAAGAAAAAACAAAAACAAAAACAAAAACAAAAACAAAAACAAGAACAAAACAAGCGCGAAAAAATGAAACCGGCGTTGTAGTAGTAAAAAAATTGTAATTCGAATGCCAAAACCATTCCCGTATGCCTATCTTTATAATGAAGGATTAAAATTTTCCTATTTACTAGCAAAGAGTGGAGGGAAACATATGGCGGTATACCGTAATGTGCAGGTGAACTTTTGGCAAGATGAATTCATATTAGATTTAACGCCAGAGGAGCGTTATTTTTACATATATTTGTTAACTGGTACGAAAACAAAGCAATGTGGTATTTACATATTACCGAAGCGTGTGGCAGAGCTTGAAACAGGTTATAGTATGGAGACTGTTGAGAAGTTGCTAAACAGGTTTGTTGAGTATGGAAAGATTTTATATGATACGGAAACGAAAGAGGTATTCATAATAAATTGGTTACACTATAACCCTATTTCAAATACGAATGTGGAGAAGTGCGTATTACGTGAGTTAAAGACTATAAAAAGTAATGAGTTCATACATATATTTTTACGTAAATGCCTTGAAGAAGAATACAAGATTCCATTATTATTGCAGCATTTTGGTATGCCAAAAGAAGAGGATAATAGTAGTTCACAAGTAGTTATTGAAGAGAAAGAAGAAGCGGAAGAGATAGAGGTGGAAACTATAGAAGAGGACGTTCCAAATAGTGAAGTTTATAAGTTTTATGAACAAAATATTAGTAGTTTATCCCCATATATTGTGAAGGAATTGAAGAATTGGATACAAAGACTTTCTGGAGAGAAAGTGTTAGAGGTACTTAAAATTGCGTTTGAAAATAATAAGAAAACGTTAGCTTATGTGAGGGGGATTTTGAGGAATTGGTGTAGTGAAAAATTAAAGGATTTTAGTGGGGAGAAGTGCGTAATGGGAAGTTTAGAGAGAAGGAAATGTATTTTGAGTAGTGTATTTTAATTTACATTAACTTAACATAGAATGTATGTTCGTTTTTGTGAGGTTTATGCTATACTACCATTAAATAAGGGTATTTTTATAATAGATAAAAAGATGCGGGGGGTACAAAGTTTGACTACTAGTACATCTGAGTTGTTTCAATATATTAATATGACAGAAGAACAGAAACAATTATCACAACGATATTTACAGACAAAAGAAGAAGAGATTTTAAAAGATATTCAACTAACGACAATTCGTGATCAAAAAAGAAGCGATTTTGCGGAGCGATTTATAAACGATTTTAGGAAAGTGCATAAACAAGATCCGGATTTTTTTCGATTATTTTACCATATACTCGAGGAGCAATTATTAAATGTTCTTGTAGTCCGTTTTGCGCATGTCAGTTTTTCTAAAATGAAGATTTATTTAGAAAAAAGTGCACTTCCTTTGGACAAACTTGTAGCAATCGCATGTAAATATTTATCCAGTATTTCAAGTTATGTGAATGAAGCAGATGTTTTTCTTAGAGAGTTAACAAGAGAGAATCCGAACTATATAGAGGGACAATTACATACTTTACCAACTAACCAGCAAGTAACATTACTTCTTGTAATGTTTGATGTAGATTATGAAAAGTTTCGTACATATAGTTCTTTATTGAATGAGAGGTTAGAAGAACATACAGAATTTATATTGAAACTGCTAGGGGAAAAGGAAAAGGTTGAAGCAGTTAAACGGTATTTAAAAGGTAAAGATGATAGTGAAGTATTTATAGGTGGGAATTTACCGGAACATATTTGGCGGCTATTATTTTGTGTTCATAAATATTCGAATGTTGCGAGGCGATATATTGAAATATTGGCGAAGAAAAATGTTTGGGGTTTTATAAACTATGCAACACGTTATATGTGTCACACTCTCGGTCAGTCTCAAAACTACAAAAAAACTGGTAGTGTAAATAGAGAAACATATGAAGAAATTCAAAGTTTTTGTACACAGTTTTGGATTTCTAAGGAACGATTTTTTGCGCATCGTCTAAGGCAACATGATTTGAATAGTGAGGATTTTTGTAAGACGTATGAATATGAATTGCTATGCTTTATGTTGGAGGAAAATCCTGAATTTATTCAATGTACTTTGCAATATGTAAGTAGAATGAATTATCTCATCGTCGCACGAACGCTAGCTGAAAAAGGATATGAGCTAAATAGAGGGAAAATGCGAGAAGAATTTTTTGTTGCTGCTTTGCAAATTAAATTGTCTACAGTGCGGAATACATATCGTGATTATTTACTAGGGAAGTTGTCACTTGAGGATATGGAGCAAATATTTAAAAATCCGAAATATAGAAGTATGTATTGGGGTATGCCGGTGTTAGAGGTTGCGCTTCTTTGGGATATAGATGATATAGCGAAGAGGGAAGCTGTACTTACACTACAGTTTGGAGATGAAGATAGTGTTAATTTATACGAACTTCTTTACGAATGTTCTGTCAGAGGAGTAGAACCGAAACAAGTATTAGAAGATCTGCTTTCGTATGGATTAAGTAAGGAAAAGCTTATCGCTTATGCAGTTGAAGAAGCTGCATGCTACAGTGAAGAGCGAAATAAGGCGAAGGAAGCGCTTGTTTGTGTAATTGTAAAAGAACAAGCGTACATCATTGAACGATTTGATGAGTATTCTGCTGTGGCCAAAGCATATATTTTAGAAGAGTTAGCAAAGGATAACATGATTAAAATGCGTCCAATTTTAATTAAAAGCTTAGGAGATTCATCTAAAAAAATGCGTGAGTCTGTAGTTGAACTGCTTTCAAAAGAGGTAGAAGCTGCAGCAGATGTAGCAGTTGAACTTCATAATAAAAAGAAAATTGTTCGTGAAAATGTGATGAAAATACTTATAGAGTATAAGCTTGAAAAATATACGAAATTTGTACAGGAAGCTTTGCAAGAAAGTAAAAATGAATCTTTCGCAGGAAAATTCTCGTTTTTATTTCAAACGGAGGAAGAAAAGATAGAAGAACTATGTGCACGTATTTTAACTGAACAAACAAGAAATTCACTTCTGCAATTGATTGGGGATGAGCCACAAATCCGTTTACGTGACTCTGATGAAATTGCTGATGCTGCAATTCCGTTAGCCTATTTACAACAGTATATTTTAGATGCTGTTATTGAGAAGAAAGAAACAGCAGAAGTAATTGGTAGAGCTTTAAATGAAGAGGACTTAAAAGAATATGTGCAAACAATATATCAAATATGGATTTCTCAAGACGCAGATGTGAAGAAACGTGGAATTCTTTCGTTATACGGAATGTATAGTGACGACAAAATGGTCGACATACTTATAAAGCAAATTGATGAATGGGTGCTTCAAATGAGAGGAAAGATAGCAGCGGATGCCGTTCGTGCTTTAGGTTTGTCTTCATCTAAGCTTGCACTTATGTCTATTCATGCAATAGCATTTAAATATAAACATAAGCAAGTACGTAATGCAACAAAAGAAGCGCTAAGTCTTGCTGTGAAAACACGTGGTATAACAGAGGAAGAGCTGGCAGATCAATTGGTGCCGGACCTCGGCTTTACTATACATGGTGAAAAAATAATTGATTTCGGGAATCGAAGTTTTACTGCCATTTTAACTACAGAGTCAAAAATTGAATTAGAGACAGAAGAAGGAAAACGTATGAAGTCACTTCCAAAGCCGAATGCAAAAGATGATGTAGAAAAGGCTGAAGAGGCTAAAAAAGAATTAGCCTCTTTAAAGAAGGAACTCCGAAATACTCTTTCCATGCAAAAACAACGATTGGAAACGGCACTTTCATTAAAGCGTTATTGGTCACATAATGCATGGAAGTCTGTATTTATGGATAATCCAATTATGAAGCAATTTTCTATTTCACTCATTTGGGGTGAGTATAAGGAAGGGAAGTTGCTGAAGGCATTCCGTTATGCAGAAGGTGGCGTGTTCTGTACAATTGACGGGAAGAGTTATGAACTTTCATCTGGCACTGTTATTGGTTTCGTTCATCCGTTAGAATTGTCTGGGGCGGAGAAGGAATTATGGAAAGAGCAATTAGAAAGTGCGGGAATTGTTCAGCCGTTCCTACAAATTGAGCGTCCAGTGTTTGTAGTAGAAGAGAATGATGAGAGTGCTATTGAGAGATTTGGCGGTATTTTACTAAATGGTCGTTCGTTATTCGGTAAGATGACGAAGCTTGGATGGATCCGTGGGTCTGTTCAAGATGGCGGTGTATATTATACATTTTACAAAGAAGATACTCGTACCGGATTAGGAGTGCAATTGTCATTTAGCGGAGCACCGATTGGTTATGAAGATGAAGAAGATGTATGTGTATTTGACATTCAATTTTATAAAGCAGGTACAGTGAATCGTGGTTCATATGAATACGATGAGATTGATGATGAAAGACGCATTGTACCAAAAGAAGTAGATAAACGCTTCTTTAGTGAAATGTTATATGATGTGCAAGTAGCGACAGATTCAAATCTTGGGCATAATGAAAGTTGGCGTAGCGAACGATAAGAAAAACCCCTTCATTGGTAGGAAAATGAAGGGGGTTTTTCAATGTTTCAAAAGGTTCTTTCATAATAGAAGCGAATTAGGGGGAAGAGGATTTTTATCCTTTTAGAAGGGATTGGTATCATGATCAAATAGATGATTTATCATACGACTACACTGAATACAGCGGGAATAGAAGGGAAAATGTTAACGTTACAGCCACGGTAATGATAGAAAAGACTTTTACTATATGTAAGAGTCTCTTTTTTTGTAAACGCGACAAAATTTGACAAAAAAATTTGTAGGAACTTGTTATAATTTCTGTTGGAATATTTTGTTTAACGAGAAATGGGTGTATAGCGTAAAAGATTTCGGTGTCATACAAATACATTTTTTGTTTTACATTCAAGGATTTCATAAGAGAAGAATTACAAAAATGAATGACATGGAGAAGTCATAGGGGGAGAGGAGATTTAGCATGAGTATTAAAGTAATAAGAGCAACAGGGGTAATGGGAGGAGCAGCAAGAGTTGCTGTAAAGGTAGATAACGAAGTAGTAATGAAACTTGAGAATAACGAAGAATATACGCTTCCTTTTGAATTAGATGAAGCGAATATTAAAGTAAAACAATTCTTTTTTGGAAGTAAAGAAAAGAAAGTAAAGGATGGCGATGTAGTAGAAATTAAGATAAATAGTATTGCTATGCTATTACTGATGGTGTCAATGATGGCTGTTTTATTTGGTTCGTCAATTGGTATAAATATTGTTGTTTTTGGTGTGATAGGAGCTTTAGTTACATTAGTATACGGATTGAATAACTGGTTTCGTTTAGAGGTTAAATAATTATTGTATATATATTTATTTCAGTTGATTTACTATACATGGGATGAAAATATTTTTAAGTGGGAAATGGGGAGAATCAGTATGAAGAAAATGGTTGTAATATCTAGTTTGGCGCTAATAGTAGGTTTAACAACTGGTTGTAGCAGTGAAAAAACAAGTGGACCTAAAACAGTATCTGTAAAAAAAGAAAAAGAGTTAGTAGCGAAAGATATTTTTAAAAAAGCAGCTGACGGATTAAAACAAGAGGAATATCTTACATTGACATCTCTTATGTCAATGAAGGGGAGCGGCCAATCAGAAGAAATTAAAATGAAAATACAAATGGAGCCGAAACTGAAGAATTCTAGGGCTGAAATGAAAATAAGTGGTACAGATATTGTAACGTATGAAGTAGATGGAAAGGTCGCTGCTCAAGTGAAAACCCCTGATACAGGAGAGTTAGTTACGATACCTAATAATCAATTTAATGTAAATGATGTAATGGTCAGTAAAAATTTACTTAATGAGTTAGATTTACCGGAAGCTTTGGCTAAGAAAATGAAAGCAAAGAAAGATGGAGACACATATAAACTTACACTTGAATTAAAGGGAAAAGAAGCGGTAGATACGTTACAAAAAATTAATGGAGATATGAAAAAATTAACGGAAGGATTTAATATGGATGCGTTTAACATTGAATATATAATAACAAAAGATTATAAATTTGAAGAGATGCGAACAACTATAAAAGTGAGTGAAAGTAACTCAGATAAAAAAGCTAGTACAGATAAGGAAAAATTGGATGCAGTTGTGAGTATAAAGATTGATTCATATGAAAAGTTTGATTCAATTAAGTTACCAGAAGGGATTCAATAATTTCAATCGTAAAAGGATAAAAAGGAGCGGAAATCTGCTCCTTTTTTATTTTTCCTACTATTTTTAGAAGATTTATATGAATATAGTTGAACGGCACTTCATTTTTTTCTGGAATAAATGTGAAACGTTGTATAAAATAATCAAGAAAGGCAAAAATTATAGGGGGAAAGTTGTGAAGAAAAATAAGAGTTTAATAAGTTTTTTAGGAGTGTTTATTATGTTGTTTTCTTTTTGTTTTCAAGGAAATGTACAGGCAGATGTAAATACTGTTCAATCTGGAAAAATCAAATCAGGAAACGTAACAGTATGGGAAGTTGGAAATGTAGCGAAAGTATTAGCGGATGTGGAGCGCTTAAATTTAAATACAGTAAATGTACCGATTCAAGTAGATATCCCAAATGTGACTTCTACTAACATGGTAATTAATCAAGCGCAAAAGCAACAAGCTATTATTTTAATTCAAGAATTATTAAAGCGTAATATTCAAGTTATAGTGGAACCGTTCCCATATATTCAGCAGGGGAATGTTGGAGAGACAGAATGGAACCCAAGTAACATTAATGATTTCTTCTGGAATTGGAAGACGGTTATTCTGCAAGATATTTTTAATTCCATTACAAGTAAATACAATGTGTATGGACTAAAGATTGCTTCTAATTTCGTGAATATGGAGTATGCAGAAGGATACTGGAGCGATACAATTGATTTTGTTCGTAATCAGTATAAAGGAAATGTTTTGTATCAAATGAACTGGTGGTTAACAGCAAGCTGGGATCCTTCTTATGAAGCGAAGTTTAAAGAGAAAATCAATCGCCCGTATTTAAAAAAGATGGATATTGTTAGCATAGACAGTTGGTTTGAAGTTTCAGGAAAAAGAAATCCAACATATGAAGAAGTGAAGCAAAGTTTATTTGCGACAACAGTATATAATCGTGGGCAAAATGTTGTTCAGCAATTGGAACAATTACATAATGCAACAGGAAAGCCAGTTTACTTCGGTGGATTTAACGTTCCAGCACGTGAACTTGGATTACAAAATCCATGGAATCCAGATGTTTCAAATGTGTTTTCGAAAGATGTACAATTAAATGGATGGCGTGCTTACCGAGATGTATTAGAACCGAAACCATATTTTAAAGGTTTTTCAATTTGGTTTATTGGCTCTAATGATAGTACACATGCGTATCAAATACATAGTAAAGAAGCAGAGACAGTTATTAACGGGTGGTACCGAAAATAATTTTTATAAAATAGGTAAGTTTTAAAGTTTACTACATATATTTTTAGTGAAAGGCCTTTCACCATCTTATCACCTAGGGGGCAATCATAATGAAATTTTTGTCTTACCTTACAGTAATTTTGGTGATTCTTGGCGGTTTGAATTGGTTATTGGTAGCGTTAGATTACAATGTAGTTGAGAAATGGTTTGGTTCTATGCCGGCGCTTGTGGACACTATTTATTGGCTCATTGGTCTTTCTGCTATTTATCAAATTTTTGATCGGTTCTTTACGAACGACTAGCTATTATTCTTTCATTATTAGAGTGTTAAGTACGATTATGTACTTAACACTTTTTTATATGTCCATAAAAAAGTCTGCACTTGCAAGCGATTCCATCGCGTCTTGCGCCATAATAATAGAAAACAAATTGACCGTATATTATATTTTAGGTTATAATTCAGAAAGTTTAAAAATATCCAAATAAGAAATAGGGAGGTTATGAGGGTAATGGAGAGAGTCTATAATTTTTCAGCAGGGCCATCAATACTCCCTTTGCCAGTTTTAGAGAAAGTGCAAAAGGAGCTTTTAAATTATAACGGGACAGGCATGTCTATTATGGAAATGAGTCATCGATCTTCTTATTTTCAAAGTATTATAGAGGAAGCGAGTAACTTACTTCGTGAATTAATGAGCATTCCTGATGAGTATGATGTTTTATTTTTACAAGGCGGTGCGTCATTACAATTTTCTATGATACCACTGAACTTAATGAATACGTATAAAAAAGCTGGATACGTACTAACTGGCTCATGGTCTAAAAAGGCACTGCAAGAAGCCGAAAAAGTTGGGGAAGTACAAGTGATTGCTTCTTCCGAGCAAGAGAAGTTTACTACGATTCCTAAACTGGACGGTTTACTAAGCGATGAAAAACTAGATTATGTACATATTACAACGAATAATACAATTGAGGGGACAAAATATGTGGATATTCCACATATAGAAAGAGTGCCGCTCGTTGCGGATATGTCTTCAAATATTTTGTCAGAACAATATGATGTTTCGAAGTTTGGTCTTATATACGCGGGAGCACAAAAAAATTTAGGACCAGCGGGCTTAACGATTGCTATTATAAAAAGAGATTTAATTGGGGGAGCAGATCGCTCTTGTCCGACAATGTTAAATTATGAAACTTACAGTAAAAATAACTCCTTATATAATACACCGCCATCCTTTAGTATTTACGTAACAAAACTTGTACTAGAGTGGTTGAAAGAGCAAGGCGGAGTATCTGCGATTGAAGAACAAAATAGAATGAAATCTTCACTTATTTATCATTTTTTAGATGAATCTAAATTGTTTACTTCACCAGTTGATCCTGCGTATCGATCACTTATGAACATTCCATTTACAACACCGTCAGAAGAACTTAACAATGAGTTTTTACAAAAAGCGAAGGAACGCGGCCTTGTTACGTTAAAAGGACATCGCTCAGTTGGCGGTATGCGTGCCAGTATTTACAATGCGATGCCAGCACACGGCGTAAAACGATTAGTAGATTATATGAAGGAATTTGAGCTTGAGAATAGATAGGGAGATGGGGATATGTTTCGTGTTCAAACGTTAAATCAAATTGCAGAAAAAGGTTTGCAAGTTTTTACTGAAGAACGTTATGTAGTAGGAGATAGAATCAATCATCCAGATGGAATTTTGCTTCGTAGCTACTCTTTACATCAAGAAGAGTTTTCAAAAGACTTAAAGGCGATTGCAAGAGCTGGCGCTGGTGTAAATAATATTCCTGTCGAGCGATGTACAGAAAAAGGAATTGTAGTATTTAACACGCCGGGGGCAAATGCTAATGCAGTAAAGGAACTCATTATTGCCAGTCTTATTATGTCTTCACGCAACATTATTAATGGTGTAAGTTGGACGAAAAACTTAGAGGGTGAAGAAGTACCACAGCTTGTTGAATCAGGAAAAAAACAATTTGTTGGATCAGAAATTGCAGGGAAACGTCTAGGTGTTATCGGACTTGGCGCAATCGGTGCTTTAGTTGCGAACGATGCGTTAGCGTTAGGCATGGATGTTATCGGATATGATCCTTATATTTCAGTTGAAACAGCTTGGCGTCTTTCTACACATGTGCAAAGAGCATTTAGCCTTGATGAAATTTTTGCAACGTGTGATTATATTACACTGCATATTCCTCTTACGAATCAAACGAAGGGGATCATTGGGGAACACGCTGTAGAGAAGATGAAAAGAGGGATGCGTCTATTTAATTTCTCTAGAGGAGAACTTGTAGATGAAAAGGTTCTTCAAAAAGCATTAGAAGAAGATATTATTACACATTACGTAACGGATTTCCCGAATGAAAATGTAATAAAGATGAAAAATGTAACAGCGACGCCTCACCTTGGCGCATCAACGTCTGAATCGGAAGAAAATTGTGCAGTAATGGCGGCGCGTCAATTACGTGAATATTTAGAGACAGGAAATATTCGTAACTCAGTAAATTATCCAAACGTAGAATTGCCGTATATCGGAAAGAAACGAATTACAATTATGCATCAAAACGTCCCGAATATGGTAGGGCAAATTACAGGATGCTTAGCGGAACATCATATTAATATTGCCGATATGATTAATCGTAGTAAACATTCTTGGGCATACACAATGATTGATATCGATAACGGAATTGATGATATAATAAAAGAGAATATTGTAGAAAATATAAGCAAAATTACAGGTGTTGTAGCCGTTCGAATGATTGTGTAAAGGAGAGAGGAATGTGGCAAAAATACGACCGTTTCGGGCCATTCGTCCAGTAGAGGAAAAAGCGGCACAAGTGGCAGCTTTACCGTATGACGTATTAAATAGTGAAGAGGCAAGGGAAGTTGTAAAAGGGAATCCATATTCTTTCTTGCATGTTGATAAAGCAGAAATTGATTTAGATCCTGAATTGTCACCGTATGATGATCGCGTGTATGAAAAAGCGGGCGACAATTTAAAGCAATTTATACGAGAAGAAGTGTTCATACAAGATGAAGAGCCAGCGCTATATATTTATGAACTGACGATGCAAGGAAGAACGCAGTCAGGCCTTGTCGTTTGTACATCTATTGATGAGTATGAAGATGATACAATTAAAAAACATGAAAGAACACGTCATGAAAAAGAACTAGATCGTATTCGCCACGTAGATGTGTGTGACGCAAATACAGGTCCGATATTTTTAACTTACCGTACAAAAGATGAAGTAAAGCATTTAATTAGAAGCTGGAAAGAAGAGCATGCGCCAATTTATACATTTACAGCAGAAGACGGTGTTAAGCATGTTGCGTGGAAGATTGCAGATGAAGATGTAATTACGACTTTAGTAAACGCATTTGAAGATATTCCTAATCTTTATATTGCAGATGGGCATCACCGTTCTGCATCAGCTGCAAAAGTAGGACTTATGAGAAGAGAACAATATCCAAATTACACAGGAGAAGAGGAATTTAATTTCTTCTTATCGGTTCTATTCCCTCATGATGAATTATCGATTTGGGACTATAACCGAGTTGTGAAAGATTTAAACGGTTTATCAGAAGAACAGTTTTTAAAACAAATCAAGCAATACTTCTATGTAGAAGAAGCACCTGTTTCTCCGTATAAACCAAATGAACCAAAAGCATTTGGAATGTATGTAAATGAGAAGTGGTATAAGCTTACTGTGAAAGAAGAAACATTTGATGCGAATGATCTTGTTAGAGGTTTAGATGTATCTATCCTGCAAGATCATTTATTAAGCCAAGTACTTGAAATACATGATCCGCGTTCTGATTCACGCATTGATTTTGTTGGCGGAATACGGGGGCTAGAAGAACTAGAACGCCTTGTGAACAGCGGCGAATACAAAGCAGCATTCGCATTATATCCGACATCTATGGAAGATTTATTAGCAATCGCAGATGCCGGAGAAGTCATGCCGCCGAAATCAACGTGGTTTGAACCGAAACTGCGTAGTGGGTTGTTTGTTCATTCTTTAAAGTAAATATTGACTTCTATAGTTTTGAAAAACCGAAATGATTTGAGTTTCGGTTTTTCTTATTTTACAAGTGTTTTTGAGGAGGGGGATCGATGAAATTGCAAGTAGGCGAAAAAATTACCTTTGAAAGAACGTTTACAAAAGAAGATGTTGCGTTATTTACGGAAGTATCGAAAGATGAAGGTGTTCATCATGTTACACCAGATGAGCAGGGGAGATTTGTTGTACAAGGGCTTTTAACATCAACACTACCTACAAAAATTGGCGGTGATTATAACGTACTAGCTCGCAAGATGGATTTTGAATTTTTACGTCCTGTGTTTAGTGGTGACACAATTCGTTGTGACTTAACCATAGAACAATTTGAACCCGATGAAAAAAATCGTACAAATATTACTGCGATGTTTATATGTAGGAATCAACTTGAAAAGGAAGTTATGAAGGGGAGTTTTTCTGGGATTATTCTTTAGTTAGTAGGAAAAGTAATGAATAGGTGGGGGCCATGTCACTCGGGCTTAGGTTTTTAATTCCACCATAACGAAAATGATATGCATTGCTGTATATTGATAATATACTCTGTTCATTTTTAATTTGAATAAGCTCGTCAACAAAAAGGACATTCCGAGTATTACAAGAAATGTCCTTTCTGCTAAAATGTAAGGTATTTTGCTAAAATTCAAACTCTAAAATCAGTTTACTAGTTTGACCTGTAAACTGATAATTATAGGACCCTCTCAGATTTTCTAAGTTACCGGTAGCTTTAATAATTGTTCCTGGGGAATCTAAATTTCCTTTATCAAATATTCCTTGCTCTATAGCTGTGAATGTCCCTTGTTGCCCCTTATAAATTCCTTCAAAGTGTAAAAATCCAGAAATTTTAGCCGTAGCCAAGTGACCATCATTTATATTTGAGTCTAGATAATATAATAAGTATTCAACAAAAGCTTTTCCTTTTAATTCTCCATCAATATCATATTCAACATGGGCAATATTAATAGGGAAATCTTTTCTAGTATCATCAATTAGTTTTTCATCCCATTTACTTACTGTAAATGTTACTTCCATACACGTAAATCCCCCTTTATCATTAGATAAGTAATCTCCATATCATTTAAAAAGTACTAATTCACAGTCATATCTTATAGGAGTGTTTTTATTTATTTGAGCCCTGTCATATCGTTATCTTATCTCAGAATCACCTGCGCCTCCCCATGAAGGACTTACTGTTGTCACGGTGTCTCCTGCTTGTAACCTCTTTGGTTTTATTAACATGTTAACTCCGCTGCTACAGAATGTAATGGATTACGATTATACAAACTGTATCATTGAAATACATGATGTATGACATTAGTTTCTTCATCATCAATCCGTTTACCTGCTGGGATTCAAGAATTCAGTCTTAGTGTTGAATATAGGAATAACCTATTTATATTTGAAAATCAAAGTATGCAACATTGCATGAGGAAAACGGTTGTTATTTTCACTACCTGTAACTATAATGATTACAGGTTGGTCGATACCAATCAAAAAAATAAAATCATCGTGAATGGAGATGTTTCATAATGGGTATGAAAAAATTAATTTTAGCAGGTGCTTTAGGGATCGCAGCATTATCAGGAACAAATTTACCAGGACTAGAAGTAACAAAAGCGAGTGCAGCTTCTATTGAATCGAATTTCTCGACGTTAGAAGGACGAGTAGTAGAAGTAGATAACGGTGTAATTGTTGTAAAATCTAAGCAATATGAGGAACCGGTTAGTGTGTATATTGATTCACTTTCAAATGTGAAAGTAGGAGATGAAGTAAAAGCTACTGGATCTATGATGCGTAATTTTACAGAATATATGGTTGCAACTGCAGTTGAAAATACAACAAACAAGTTAGGTATGCACATGAAAGAAGATGGCTCACCTAATTATGTAATTGGAGAAGTATCAAAAGTAGGAACGATGGAAGATGAGGGAGACGGTGCTACTAAATATGTTGTAGTTGAGTATCCATCGTTAAATGGGAAGAAAGCTATTATTGATGTTTTCTTAACAAAGGGACAAGTATTTAATGCGGGTGAGAAAGTGAAAATTGATATGAAGTATGTAGGGTGGGGCGGAAGTTCTATTAACTGGAACACAGTTGACCATATTGAAAAAGTTCATGAAGCAAAGACGAACGCTGAAAATAATGATGGTGTATGGATTTGGTCTTAATTAAAATCCTGTAAATAACAAATGTATCATGTAGTATCCAGCAAATGGTGATGTGTATGACCATTTGCTGGATACTTTTTTGCTTTGTATTTTATTGAGAATAAGGGATATCCGACTAGAATATGATGTTTAAATCGGTGCGAGTTAAAAAATACAATAATGAAAGAGGGGTTTATATATGGAGCGAGATGAGAATTATTTACGAGCTAAAAAAAGAGTGGAGAATTTAAAAGCGTTTTACATTCATTTAACGGTCTATATATTAGTTAACTTAATGCTTTTTTTCATAAATATAAGCTCTGATTCAAGTAAATTATGGTTTTTATATCCACTTGGAGGTTGGGGGATTGGTATCGTTATACATGGTTTAACAACTTTTCCATTTGGGATATTCGGAAAAGAATGGGAAGAACGAAAAATTAAAGAGTATATGGAGAAAGATAAGTGAAAAAATCAGAGATTTATGAATATAAATCTCTGTGAGCACACGTTTGATGCGAAGCCTATTCTATAGCTTCGCCTATTTGTTTTGTACTCGAAGTTAATGCGAGTACGTGTTCCTATTCATTTTTAGCATGAATTGCATGTGAAATCAAAACTTTAGTTGTAGTACATAATAAATACAGTTATTTTACTTTCTTAATTACAAGTGGATATAGGATAAAGTTGATTTATCATCCTATATTAAAATAAAAAACAAACCACTGTTCGATTTGAATATTCCACGATATAATGGTGAGAGTTTATGACAGAATAAATATTTACATAAGAAGTGAGGTACTGTATGAAAAAAAGAACGACAGACATTATTTTTATTATTATTGGTGCATTTCTTTTTGCTTTAGGTGTCAATTTATTTGTTATCCCGAACGAGTTTGGTGAGGGTGGGGTAACAGGTATCACGATTATTACGTACTATTTATTTGAATGGTCACCAGGTTTAGTTAACTTAATTTTAAATGCGATTTTGTTAATAGTCGGTTATAAATTTTTAAATAAAATCACAACAATTTATACGATTATCGCTGTAGTGACTAACTCGCTATTTCTTCATTTAACAGAAGGCTGGACGATTGCTTCGGATGAAATGCTTGTAAATGCCATTTTCGGAGGAATATTTATCGGGTGTGGTATTGGTCTTATCATTCGCGTTGGCGGAACAACTGCAGGTACTACGATCTTAGCAAGGATGACACATAAATATTTAGGCTGGAGCATTAGCTACGGTCTACTGTTCTTCGATTTAATCGTTGCATTTTCATCTTATTTCATCATTGGTGCAGAAAAACTGATGATAACAATTATTATGCTATATGTAGCAACGAAAGTGATGGAATTTGTAATTGAAGGGTTAAATCCGAAGAAGGCTATTACGATTATTTCTGATAATCCAGATGAAATTGCCGGGAAGGTGACAACCTTAATGGGGAGAGGGGTTACCGTGTATTCAGGTCATGGCTATTACACGAAAACGCCGAAGGAAATTCTTTATGTTGTTATTAATAAGCAAGAAGTAGTGAAGCTAAAGCGGATTGTTCAAACTACGGATCCGGCGGCGTTCATCGCTATACACGATGTTCGTGATGTGTTCGGAGAAGGATTTGTTGATATTTCGAAGGCTTAGAAATTGTTTTTGATTAAAATAATCTTAATACTAAAACGTAAGAATCTATTTTGAATAATCTTTTTTCAAAATAGATTCTTTTTCTTTTTCTTGCAAAAAATCCAATTGTTTCTTAATGTAGTGATGTAGAAGGATGAACGAGAGAGGGTTTAATGAAGATGATACATATTTTATTAGCTGATGATGATAAGCATATTAGAGAGTTGTTGCATTATCATTTACAAAAAGAGGGGTTTAAAGTTTTTGAAGCAGAAGATGGAAAGGTAGCGCAAGATGTTTTAGAGAAGGAAAATATTCATCTTGCGATCGTAGACATTATGATGCCGTTCGTTGATGGCTATACGTTATGTGAAGAAATCCGGAAGTATCATGATATACCGGTTATTTTATTAACGGCGAAAGATCAGTTAGTTGATAAAGAAAAAGGATTCATTTCTGGTACGGACGATTATATCGTAAAACCATTTGAACCAGCTGAAGTGATTTTCCGTATGAAAGCTTTATTACGACGTTATCAAATGCTGAGTGCAGATATTATTACGTTGCACGGAACGACAATTGATCGAAAAGGTGTAGAAGTAAAGTGTAACGGTCAAACAATTTTGCTTCCTTTAAAGGAATTTGAGTTATTATCACAACTTGCTAGTTATCCTGGAAGAACATTTTCAAGAGAAGAGCTAATTGAATTAGTATGGGGAATGGATTTTGAAGGAGATGAACGAACAGTTGATGTTCATGTGAAAAGGCTGCGAGATCGTTTCTCAAAACGAACGGATGATTTTCAAATTACAACAGTGCGCGGCCTCGGGTATAAGTTGGAGTTGAAATAAGATGAAATCACTATATTCTAGATTTGTATTTATGACGGTCGGCATTATGCTACTTAGTAGTATTATCGGCTTTTTATTAACGAACGTATATTATCAAGTGAAGTTAAAACCATATAACAGTGAAAAGATTTTAAAGTATGCGGAAGAAGTTAAATCGTTATATGAAAAGCAAAGTGAAGAAAATCAAGAGACGTATTTGCATTCTATTGCAAAATTAGGGTATGAGATTTACATTGTTGATGATCAAAAGAATGGAAAGCGTATCGGTAATGCGTTTCGTAAGACGACAATAAGTGATGATACCGTTCATAAAGTATTGCAGGGGGAGACATTTAATGGTGTTTCTACTTATCCAACGCGCCTCTTTATTACAGGTTTTTTCGATAATGAATTAATTAATAGCGTCGGTGTCCCAGTACAACACGGTGATAAACAGTACGCTTTATTCATTCGCCCTGACGTTCAACAACAATTCGGCGAGATGAGAATTTTTCTAGCGGTATTATTAGGGTTTATCGTACTATTAAGTATTATTTTTATAGCGATTGCAGCAGGTTACATCGTTCGCCCAATCCGTAAATTTACGAAGGCTACGCAAAAAATTGCGAGTGGGGAATATGAAATTGAATTAGATGTAAAACGAAAAGATGAAATAGGAACGTTATCTACAAGCTTCCAAAAGATGACGAAGAGTATTAAAGAACTAGATGAAATGAGACAAGAATTCGTTTCGAACGTTTCACATGAATTTCAGTCGCCACTTTCTTCCATACAAGGTTTTTCAAAGACGTTGCAAACAGAAAAGATGAGTGAGGAAGAAAGAAATCATTACTTACAAATTATTGAGGGTGAAAGTAAGCGAATGTCTAGTTTATGTAAACAGTTACTTACGCTCGCTTCATTAGATAAAGAGGAAAAGGTTCTACAAATAAGAGAATTCAATCTGCAGAAGCAAATTAAAGACGTCATTTTTATGCTTGAGTGGAAATGGCGGGAAAAAGATATCGCCGTTGAATTTAATGTGCCAGATATCACTATAAAAGGTGATGAAAACTTACTTCATCAAGTTTGGAGTAACATTTTCACGAATAGCATTAAGTTTTCAAACGATGGTGGAACGATTGAGTTTTTCGTCGAAGAGTTAGAGTCTAGTGTCATTATTTCTATATCAGACAACGGAATCGGTATGGAAAAAGAAGAAATGGATCGTATTTTTGACCGTTTTTACAAAGTAGATACAGCAAGGACGAGAAACGTAGAAGGTAGCGGTTTAGGATTGTCGATTGTGCAGAAGATTGTTGAACTGCATCATGGAAACGTTTCGGTGTATAGTACGAAGGGGGAAGGAACGACCGTTCGGGTGGAGCTTCCGAAATAGATGGAAAGAAAGAGGCTGTTTCGGAACTGCCTCTTTTTTGTCGTTTTATGTCGGCAAGTCGATATAATCGGAAAATCGCTGATATAATTTGAGCTGCGCCGATATAATTCTATTTGCGCTGATATATTTGAAAAATCGCTGATATAAATTTCACGTACTGTATTTCTGCTATAAAGCCACACCTTTCCCGCGCTCAAAAAGTATCAGATGTAATTTAATTTCCCCTCTGTAATCTTCTGTTCATATTCCGTTCATATTTCTTTTTTATGATAAGTGCATAGAAAGAAAGAGGAAGGAGCGAGCGAAATGTTTTTAGCTCTGCGTGAATTGAAACAATCAAAATTAAGATACGGATTAATCGGACTGATTATGGTGTTATTATCATTTTTAGTTCTTGTTATTTCAGGATTAGCAAATGGACTATCATATGATAATGCTTCATCGATTCAAAATATGGAGGCAAATAAGTTCGTTTTAGCAGATGATGCGGAAAATAAATTACTTCGTTCACAAATTAAGAAAGACGATGTAGATAACGTAGTAAATCAAGTAGGCGAGAAAGAAGCCGTTCCGTTTCGTGTGAAAGTTTCAACATATGAAAAGAAAGATAGTTCGAAAAAGGTTGATATCGCTATTTTCTCAAGTGAACGTGATTCATTTTTAGAACCAAAAATTGTAAAAGGTGAGAAATTAGGTACAGCAAATAACGAAATGGTTGCTGACGAATCAATTAAAGAAAAAGGAATTGATATTGGAGATACAATTATTGATCCTGTTTCAAAGAAAGAATTTACAATCGTTGGATTTACGAAAGATCAAATGTTTAGCCATACACCAGTTGTGTATGTAAATGAAGACGTATGGGGATCTATTTCACAACCAAATCAAAAAGATTATAGTGCAATTGCGCTGAATACAGATAAAGAAATCAAAAATGCACATGTTATCGACAAAAAAGAAGTACTGCAAAGTATTCCAGGATTTAAAGAAGAGCAAGGAACATTGACGATGATCATTGCATTCTTACTTGTTATCGCTGCGTTATTAATCGGTGTATTCTTCTACGTTATTACACTGCAAAAAACACAGCAATTAGGCGTATTAAAAGCAATTGGTACGAAGAACTCTTATTTAGCAAATAGCTTAGTCGTACAGGCGTTATTCTTATCAGTCGTTGCGATGGTAATAAGTATTGTTCTTGTACAAGGGTTAGAACAAATTTTACCAGCTGGTATGCCATTCTTATTAACAACACCGATGATTGCACAATATGCGGCAATCTTTATCGTTATTAGTATTTTAGGAACACTTATTTCGTTATATCAAGTATTAAAAGTTGATGCATTAGAAGCAATTGGAGGCGGGATGTAATGACTTCATTATTAAAATTAGACAAAGTAAGTAAAGTGTACGGAGAAGGAAATACGGAAGTAACAGCCCTTCATCCGATGTCGCTTGATGTGAAAGCTGGAGAGTTTATCGGAATCGTTGGTCCTTCTGGATCAGGGAAAAGTACGTTATTATCAATTGCTGGTGCTTTATTATCACCGTCAAAAGGGGATATTTACATTCGCGAGCAAAATATTACGAAGCTATCAGAAAAGGAAATGACAGACATTCGTTTGAAAAAAATCGGCTTCATTTTCCAGTTTGCAAACCTTGTTCCATATTTAAATGTGAAAGAACAGTTACTTTACATTGCAAAGCTAAAAAAAGAAAGTAAACAAGAATCCGGAAAGCGTGCAGATCATTTATTAGCGGCATTTGGATTAGGAGAAAGAAAGAATCATTATCCAAATCAACTATCTGGCGGGGAAAAACAAAGGGTAGCAATCGCTCGTGCGTTCATGAACAACCCAGATTTAATATTAGCGGATGAGCCAACGGCAAGCTTAGACTCAAAACGCGCACGTGAAGTTGTTGAAATGATGAAACGCGAAGTGAAAGAGAGCCAAAAAGCAGCAATTATGATTACACATGATGAAAGAATGCTTGATGTATGTGATCGTATATTGACGCTTCGAGATGGACAGTTAATATAAAAAAAGGAAAACCGTACATGTATGTGCGGTTTTCCTTTTTTTATGGACTTATTTAGAGAATAACGTTTTAATTTTATTACGAGTAAGTAATAAAACACCGCCTAATACAGATAGCATTCCTAGAGCCATATTGTTTGATTGCTCGCTACCAGCGTTAGGAAGTTCTTTAGCGTTATTGTTTTTAGTACCATTATCTGCTTGCGTTTGTTTAGACTGTGATACTTCATTAATCTTGTTGTCAACATTTTGCTTCGTTGTATGTAACTCAGCTAATTTGTCGTCAATTTTTTTCTCAGTATGCTTAAAGTCGTTGATTTTAATATCTAAGTCTTGTTTTTTCTTTGATAAATCATCTGAAACAGTTTGTTTCGATTGTTTAATTTCGTTAATTTTATTAATTAAATCTTGTCTAGCTTCTTGTAAAACAGCTAGTTTGTTTTTTACATCTTGTTTAGCTAATTCTAAGTTAGCGGAAAGACTGTCTAAATTGCCTTTAATTTTCTTAAGTTCCTCTAACGTGTTACCGGTATTCGGCTTGTTTTCTTTTAGTTCAGCGAGTTTGTCCTCAGCAGTTTGTTTCGCTTTTTTTAACTCAGCTAATTTTTCATCTACTTGTTTTTTAACTTCCTTAAGTTCATTAACCTTTTGATCAATGTTCTCTTTATGTTGCTTCATTTCATTCACTTTTTCATCGACAGTTTGTTTATGTTCTTTAATCTCATTCACTTTGTTATCGATATTTTGCTTATGTTCTTTTACTTCAGCAACTTTATCTTCTACTTGTTTTTTATGCTCTTTAATTTCAGCGATTTTATCTTCGGCAATTTGTTTGTCTTGCTGCAGTTTTGCATCTAGTTCTTGTTTATGCTGTTTAACTTCGTTAATTTTTTCATCAGCAACTTGTTTACGTTCATGTAGTTCATTCACCTTCGTATCAACATTTTCCTTAACTTTGTTAAGTTCGTTTAATGTTTGATCCACGTTTTCTTTTTGTTGCTGTAATTTCGCATCTAACTCTTGTTTATGTTGCTTAATTTCAGCTAATCGATCTCCTGTACTTTGCTGGGGAGTAGTATCATTTACTTCCGCATGAGCAGAGTTCGCGCCAGCAATCATTGCTAAAGCTAGTGTAGACGCAGCGATTGTTTGTTTTGTTTTCATATTTTTGTACCTCTTTTCTTTCATATGCATGAGCTGTTTTGTGTAAAATTGAGCATATAGAAGTAGATTCTTCCATCATTATATACCATCTGCGCTGCCTAGAGGAAGTATTTGCATAATAATCTATGATTATGTAATTTTTATAATCTCTTATTTTGGAGTAGGGGATAAATCTTTAGCTAGATGAACAATTTCTTCAATAGTAAAGCTTATATCTTTATTATTGCGAATAACAAACAAATAATCAGCCTCATTTTCTATAGGATCTACCACATCATCGTGAAGTGATTCAGTTTGTTGTTGATCAAATACTTCTTTGAAACTAGAATATCCACCTCTAAAAATATTGGTACTTCGCGTGCTTCGAGCCACTCTTTCGTAAAGTACATCATCTGGAATGTCAAAATGAACGAGTATGCGTACATATTCATTCTGTGGAAATAATTCGTTTAGTAAATATAACCTTCCATTTTTACTGCGATTGGAGTTACTAATAATAAGGTGTAAATTTGTATGTTCTTTCGCATAATCAACAATGAATTTAGAAAGACCGTGCTTAAATGTATTAGCACCTTCAGCCGGCTGTAATTTTTCATCATGCGTGTTAATAAATTCAGCTTGTTTATCTTGATCCATAACGAAAGAGTGGGGTAACTCTTTTTCTAATGCTCTTGCAAATGTAGTTTTTCCACTGTGTGTTTTTCCAACTGTAATGATGACTAATCTTTTTATGACGCCCTCCATTTGTATTGTTATGAACTGGAATATTCGGTGTAGATCGAAATCTTCCTGCTAGAGATTACACAAATTGTTGAGCGTTAGTAGGCTGAAAACTTGACAAAAAAACTTATTTATGCTATAATTTACCAATATAAAAATAAAGTGTATAATAGGGTTCTCCTGGCCAGGGGAACCCTATTTTTGTTGTAAAAATGAAGGAGAGTGTATGTACGTGAAACAAGGTGAAGCAAGTGTAACGTCGTTAGTATCAGCTTTCAGCAGGGCATATCATAGTGAATTTGATAATCCGAAGGTCTTTGATGATTATATCGCTAAAGAATTCATATCGCCAAAAGAACGTAACAATATTGAAACGAACATGGTTCAAGGGATTCACTTTTTCAATACAGACATTGCAGAGCGGTTTCAAGACAATCCAAAAGAAATATTAAAATGGATTACACAAGTTCAGTTATCACCAACACCTTTAGCACGTGCCGCATATTGTGAAAGAGTATTACTACATGAAATTACATTAGGAGCGAAACAATACGTCATACTCGGTGCAGGCTTAGATACGTTCAGTTTTAGAAACCGAGAGTTAGAGAATAAAATAGAAATATTTGAAGTGGATCATCCTTCTACGCAGGCGTTTAAGAAGGAAAGAATAAAAGAAGTAGAACTTGAAGTTCCAAATAACCTTCATTTTGTTTCGATGGATTTCACGAAAGGATTTTTCTATGAGCAGTTACGGAATGAAGGATTTGAAAATAAAAAGACGTTCTTTAGTCTATTAGGTGTAACGTACTATTTAACGAAAGAGGAACTTTCTAGTTTAATAGAATGTTTATTTGAGGTGGTTCCGGCAGGAAGTTCTATCGTTTTCGATTATCCCGATGAAAACTTGTTTACGGAAAAGGGACTGTCCAATCGAGTTGAAAATATGGTAAAAATGGCTGCGGTAGGCGGAGAACCGATGAAATCATGTTTTTCTTATGCCGAAATGGAAGCACTGTTAGAGAAGGCGGGCTTACTCATTTATGAACATTTATCGCCAGAAGACATAAATAAATTATATTTTGAAGGACGAAACGATTATTTGAAAGCTTTTGAGACAGTGCATTATGTGCATGCGGTGAAAAGGTAGGAAATTAGTAGGCATGGGGAGGAATCTCTGTGTCTTTTTTTATAAAAAAGGAAATGAGCTGTAGTGGTGGAAAATATAATTATAAATATATATAAATTAATGTTTTGTAGAAACTAAAGGAAAGGGGAAATAGAAGATGTTGAAATTACAAGGGAAATACAATGAAGCAAAAGTGTTTACTACGAATGTAGAAAAAACTGCAGCAGGTCAAATTATTGATCTTTGTAACCAAGAATTCGTAAAGGATAGCAAGATTCGTATTATGCCAGATACACATGCGGGTGCAGGTTGCACGATTGGGACAACAATGACAATTCAAGATAAGATTGTTCCTAATTTAGTCGGGGTTAACTAATCGGCTCAGACTTTAAACTACTCACTCAATTGACTGGGAACCCTAACGATAAAAGGCGAGGGCAATCAGCAGCCAGTGGTTATGGTGACATAATCGAATGGTTCAGAGACTTGTACCATGTTAGCAGACTAAGGTACAGAATTATTCCTCATCTATTTTGAATTGAAGAGGAATAATTAATACGGTGAGCCTACAGTAGAGACTGCATATCTCGATGACTGTAGAGAAGGTATAGTCCACTCTTTCAGGAAACTGAGAGGTAAGTACGATATTGGTTGTGGCATGGAAGTTGTTATGATTAATAAGAAAAAAGAGGAAATCAACTTCGATCACTTAGACGAAACGATACGTAAATTTGTCCCAAGTGGTTTTCGTATTCGAGATAAGGAACATAGATTTTCAAAAATGATTGATTTTGATAGTGTAAGAGCCCCGTTTACATTGCAACGTGCTCAAAAAAGTATTGGTACACTTGGCGGGGGCAATCATTTTGTCGAACTGAATGAGGATGATAAAGGAAATGTATACATTGTCATTCATAGTGGTTCGCGTAATTTAGGGAAACAAGTAGCAGAGTATTATCAAAACTTTGCTTACGAGCAACTTATAAACGTTAAATCTATTAAAGAAGAACTGATTGAGCGTTTAACGAAAGAAGGTAGACAACAAGAAATACATGAAGCTTTACGTGAAATTAAGAAACCGGTGATTCGCAAAGAATTAGCTTATTTAGAAGGACAAGGATTTAAAGATTACATGAATGATATGAAAATTGCACAAAAATATGCAGAGTTAAATCGTAAGGCAATGATTGATGAAATCGTCACTAAAATGGATTGGAAAGTAACCGATCAATTCACTACAATTCATAACTACATCGATATGGAAAATATGATTCTACGAAAAGGTGCTATTTCAGCTCAGAAAAATGAACGAGTAATCATTCCAATCAATATGAGAGATGGTTCAATCATTGCATTTGGTAAAGGAAATCCAGATTGGAACTTTTCTGGCCCTCATGGAGCAGGGCGTATTATGAGTCGCAAGAAGGCGAAAGAAGTACTTAACTTAGAGGATTTTCAAAATACAATGACAGAGGTTTGGACTACATCTGTTGCAGAAAGTACTTTAGATGAAGCACCAATGGTATATAAGCCAATGGATGAAATTATTGAGAATACAAAAGAAACAATTGATATTAAACATATTATTAAGCCACTTTACAATTTTAAGGCTAATTAAAAGAGGAGTAACGTTTATTAAAGAAAGAAAACTTGAAAAGATAGCATATTTTGTGGCGGTTATATAACAGAGATTAAAAAGACAACATATTAAACTAAGAGATTCATCATATTCATTTACATTTATGTAATGTTAAAGACTAAAAAGCTAGATTGGCGCGAATTGCTAATTGTGGAGTGTGTAGAAAAGACAAAATCTCTTAAAAAACACTTAATTTTTTATTCCATTAATCTTTACAATCTCCCCCTATAATGTGAATTGGACAAGCACCTAAGAGAAGCAGAATATGTCAGTTGGTACATTCTATTATTAGGGGGAGAATTTGTATGAAAAAGACAGTTGCTTCGTTAGCAGTTATGGCGGCATTATTACCGACATTTTCAGCACATGCGGAAGGGAAAGAGCAAGTTCGAAAATCAGCTACAACTTTTAATGTTATTAGTGACATTCAAGGTGATTTAGGAGATTTTGATCACGTATTAAAAGATATGAATAAAGTAACGCCACTTTCTAGAGCGCTTATTATGAATGGGGATATAACGCCGACTGGACAACAGTCACAATATGATGATGTAAAGCGTGTGTTAAATAAAAATAAGCATCCAGAAAATGTATGGTCTACTGTTGGGAATCATGAGTTTTATGCTGGTAAATGGACAGCAGATGGGAAACTCTCTCAAAGTACATGGCCAAATGGTGTAACTGAGGAAACTTTATTTAACCGCTATCTGAAATTTAGTGGACAAGAAAAGGTATATCATAAAAAAGAATTAGATGGCTATCCACTTTTATTTTTAGGAACTGAAAAATATATGAAATACCACGATTCAAAAATGTGGGATGAAGTATATATGAGTGATGAGCAATTAGGTTGGTTAAAACAAAATTTAGAAGAGTATAGTCAAAAAGATAAAAATAAACCAATCTTTATTTTCTCTCATCACGTTTTACCTGATACAGTATCTGGATCAAGACAATCACCATATTTACAAGATTATTTAAACGTGGATAAATTGTACGATATATTAAAAGACTATCCGCAGGTTGTTTTCTTCACGAGTCATACGCATTGGGATTTAAACTTACCTGACTGGGCTGGTAAAAAGAAAATTAAAGGCGGAGATGAAAAAGGTTTCACTGTTGTAAATACGGGCGGGATTGAAACAGGCTGGATGTCAGCAGGGCCAAATGGAGGAGAGAAAACTGCTCCAGATGGCTATTCATTTAAACAAGGGTTACAAGTGAAAGCATATGGTAACGATGTAATTGTGACAGCTTACGATTACAAACGTGATAAGGATATAAAGAAGTTATTAATTAGTGATTCAAAAATTGCGCAGATGGCACCAAATGTAACGGCAGATGATAGTGAAAATATAATTGTCGGTGCAACTGAATATATGGAGTATTCTATAGAAGGAACGAATGAGTGGCATACGTATAGTAAAGCAAACCCTCCGAAATTTGATGGGGATAAAGTCGTATACGTACGCCATAAAGGTGAAATGAATTTAGAGCCGGGATTAACACAGTTACTTCGTTTTTCGGTAAATAAGTGATTGGAGGGAGTCTGCATTTGAATGTGTAGGCTCTTTTTTTGTTGATGAGAAAGGAGGTGCCTGTCTGTCGTTTTTTGTCGATAGATCGATATATTAAGAAAATCGTTGATATATTGCAAGTTACGATAGATACATTTGAAAAATTGTTGATATATTGTAAGGAATGAACGATATATTTGAAAAATCGTTGATGTAAATTTCATGTACCGTAATTAAGTTAAAATCATTAATACGGTTTTACTTATCAAAACGAAATTCTAATACATTTTTAACCGAGAAAGGTGACTTCACCATTTTTACGTGTAATAATAGTAACGTTACATATATTGTGAAAGAAGTACAAAAGGAGCGTTACAATGAATTTAGCTAAATTCCCGAGAAAAAAATATACAGAATCATATACACCAATTGAAAAGTTAAACAACTTTTCTGAAGCACTTGGTGGCCCGACTATTTATTTTAAACGAGATGATTTACTTGGTTTAACAGCTGGTGGCAATAAGACGAGAAAATTAGAATTTTTAGTTGCAGATGCACAGGAAAATGGTGCAGATACGTTAATTACAGCTGGTGGTATTCAGTCAAATCATTGCCGCCTGACACTTGCTGCTGCGGTAAAAGAAAAAATGAAATGTATCCTTGTATTAGAGGAAGGGCTTGAGCCAGAAGAGAAGAGAGACTTTAACGGGAACTATTTCTTATATCACTTATTAGGTGCTGAAAATGTAATTGTTGTACCGAACGGAGCAGATCTTATGGAAGAAATGCATAAAGTAGCAAAAGAAGTAAGTGAAAAAGGGAATACACCATATGTAATTCCAGTTGGTGGATCAAACCCTACGGGTGCTATGGGATACGTTGCTTGTGCCCAAGAAATTATGGCGCAATCATTTGAGCAAGGAATTGATTTCAGTTCAGTTGTTTGTGTAAGTGGAAGCGGCGGTATGCATGCCGGTTTAATTACTGGTTTTTCTGGAACGCAAAGCCAGATTCCTGTAATCGGAATTAACGTAAGTAGAGGAAAAGCTGAGCAAGAAGAGAAAGTAGCAAAACTTGTAGATGAAACTTCAGCACACGTTGGTATTCCAAACTTTATCCCGCGCGACGCTGTTACGTGCTTTGATGAATATGTAGGGCCAGGATATGCGTTACCAACGCCGGAAATGGTAGAGGCAGTTCAGTTACTTGCGAAAACAGAAGGTATTTTACTTGATCCAGTGTATACAGGTAAGGCGGTAGCGGGATTAATCGATTTAATTAGAAAAGGTAAATTTAATAAGGAAGACAATATTTTATTCGTACATTCAGGTGGTTCACCAGCTTTATATGCGAATACTTCTTTATTTGCTTAAGTGTAAAAAGCATTGGGTATCCAATGCTTTTTTGTTATATAATGGAATTGCTGGGAGGCGGGAGGATGATATGAATTCAAATTTAAAATGGATTATATATACGGTACTCGGCATTTCTATTCTATTAATCTTATTTGTGGCTTATGGGGTGTATTCTTATTTTACATTTTAAAAGCGTAATGGAAGTGAACCATAATGTAATGTATGTTATAGTTTGATATGTTAATTACTTACAATACTTTCTACAAGGAGAATACATAATGAGAGCAAAGAAACTAGTAACGTTAGCAGTTCCATTTATGCTGTTAGTCGGATGCGAGGTAGGAGATAAAGATTCTACTCATAAGACTGAGCAAACTAGTAAAGCAATAACGAAAACAGTAATTTCTGAACAACAGTATCTGTACTACATATGTGAGCAAGTGGTAGAGTTCCAATTTAAGAAGGATGAATTGTTACTAAACTTAGGAGAATCCTTAAAGGACAAAGAAAAAGCAAAAGCTGTTTTAAAAACATCAAACGAGATAGATAAAATTTTAGACAATATGGAACACATAAAAGTACCTGATACATACAAAGACATTCACAAATCCATACAAGAAGGGGTAACAGAGGCAAGAAAAGCAACGAAGTTAATTAAGGATGCTGGTAAAGAAGATAAACAGAAGATTCAAGAAGCTACAATGAAAGGTACTGAATTTTTATCAGGTGTAGACGGAGAGCATTGGAAAAAAGCAATTTATGAGTTATCACAGGAAAACAAAGATGCTTATAGTAAGGCACTTGATAAGAAAGTAAAGGAGCACTCAAAGTAAAACAGTAACTTGTAATAATACATATCCACCTAAAATTTCCGCGAATGCTATGCTAGGAAGTTAGGTGGGAGATTACTGTCCTTAAATGTGGTTGATTAAAGCTACAGCCACATTCTCCTGTTCTAATTAACTAAAAGAAGAACTTCCCCATCCCGATTAGACTACTGATCATTCCTATTCCACTCATGGTACCTTTTCCTGCTGTAAGTAAGTTTCCAATCATTCCCAGCTGCCCGTAACCTCCGTTATTCCCCCATCCCATGGGACTTATCTGTCCTCCCCATCCTGGAGAGTTTCCGAAAATACCCCCGTTATTGGTATTGAATTTAAAAGCCTTAGCTGGCGGCGATAGTAAAGCTGCGAGATGACCTTGTGCGAACATCCCTGTATGATTGAATGGTTGCGCCCAGGGGAAGGGAGGTTTTTGAAAATTAAAACCTGCATGACCTGGTAATGGAGTCCAATTAGCAGGGTGACCTTGTGGTAGTATCTCTGCATAATTAATTGGCTGCTGCCCCCAAGAGAAGGGAGGAGGTTGGGGATTGAACCCCGTATAATTGGCTGATGAATCCCAACTAACTGGATAGACTCGGTAACTCCAATTCTCAGGAAGCTTCAAATCATTCATTACCTCAGATGTAGTTATTTCGGGCTGTGAATATAATGAAATTTGGTTAGTATATTGTTGCCCATTTCCCTTTGAATTCAAATACCAATATTGGTCCATACGCTTATTCTCCTCACTTTAAAAATGTAATGTTAGACTTAGCCTATGTAATATTCCTTTTTATGGATGGTTACATAACTAGATCTACAAGCCTGTATTTAAAGGAATGGGTGCGTAGTCTTTTTGATTTTTCTCGCTGCCTGTAAAATTCCCATTGATGTAAAGTTTCACTTTATTTTAGAAGGGGATTTTCAGTTGCTTCTTTTTTGTATTTCAGCCTAATTTAAATTCCGTTAACAAACATTTTTATAAAGGTTTAATCAACAAAAAGATTTTAAAATGGTATGTTGAGCAAGTGGAATTGCTAAAAAGAGAATATCCATTCGAAGAGTTTGGCAAAATACTGTAAGGGTAATGTTTTCTTGTGCAAATATGTAAACGATTTAAACGAATCAATGAAATTTATAATGAAGGGGCAATTAAATATATGAGTGAAACATTACATAAAAGAAAACCACCATATGTAATGCTTGTAATCCTTTTTATTGGGGCATTTGTTTCATTTCTAAATAACTCCCTTTTAAATGTAGCCTTGCCATCAATAATGAAAGATTTAAACATTCAAGATTATTCAACGATCCAGTGGCTTTCTACAGGGTATATGCTTGTAAGTGGTATATTAATTCCGGCCTCAGCATTTTTAATAACGCGTTTCTCGAATAGGAGCCTATTTATTACATCTATGGTGATTTTTATTCTTGGTACTGCCTTAGCGGCTGTAGCACCTAACTTTGGTTTATTACTTACTGGTCGGATGGTTCAAGCGGCAGGCTCTTCAGTTATGGGACCTTTGTTAATGAATATTATGCTAGTAAGCTTTCCAAGAGAAAAAAGGGGAACAGCAATGGGGATTTTTGGACTAGTTATGATTACAGCTCCAGCAATTGGGCCGACACTATCAGGTTATATTGTAGAGTATTATGACTGGCGTTTGCTTTTTGAAATGATTTTACCGTTAGCAATCATTAGCTTACTGTTAGGGATTTGGAAATCTGAGAATGTCATGAAACAAAACAAAAATGCAAAACTTGATTATCTCTCATTACTATTATCTTCTGTCGGTTTTGGCGGTTTGTTATATGGATTCAGTTCTGCAAGCTCCGATGGTTGGACAAATAAAGTTGTCTTAACAACCTTAATCATAGGCGCAATTGCCCTAATTGCTTTCATTATTCGTCAATTAAAAATGGATGAGCCGTTATTGGATTTACGTGTTTACAAGTACCCAATGTTTGCACTTGCGTCTGTAATTGCAATTGTCAACGCGGTGGCCATGTTTTCGGGTATGATTTTAACACCAGCTTATGTACAAAACGTCCGTGGCATTTCTCCGCTGAGCTCTGGACTGATGATGCTTCCAGGTGCGGTTATAATGGGGATTATGTCACCAATTACAGGTAAACTATTTGATAAATATGGTCCTCGGATTCTTGGCATAGTGGGGCTTTCCATTACAGCTGTTTCAACTTATATGTTGGCAAGTCTGCAAATTGACTCTAGTCACACACATATTATTCTTATCTACACACTGCGGATGTTTGGGATGGCGATGGTTATGATGCCACTTATGACAAATGGTCTTAATCAATTGCCAACTCGCTTAAACCCGCACGGTACAGCTGTTAATAATACGGCTCAACAAGTGTCCGGTTCGATTGGTACTGCTATTCTTGTTACGATTATGAACTCTGTAACAAAAACAAAAGCTGAAAGTTTAATGTCTCATATAGATCCAACAACCTTTACAGAAACTACGAAGGCAATAGTAACTCAGAAGGCTTTATTATCTGGAATTCAATATTCGTTTTATGTAGCGCTTGGCATGAATGTTGTTGCACTACTATTAGTTTTTTTCGTTAAACGTGTAGATACAAGTGCGGAAGCTGTCGAGAAGCTAAATCGGTAGAGAAAAATAAAACGCTTGATAATGATTCCAACAAGTTTTTTGCTGCTAAGGCGCCGGTATTTAAAGCTGGAAAAGAACTAAAAGAAGCAGGGAAATAATTATATAGTAAAAGAGGACCTGATGTTCATATCAGGTCCTCTTTCATTAGTAACACGGTATACTTGCTTATCGTATTGGTTTAACTAAACTACTGATTTTTCGAATACTACAATCTTAAGCTCGTCAACTTCTCTATTTTTGGGGTGTTTTAGAAGAAAAATGAATCAAAATAATCGTTTTTATAAACAAATACAAGAGATGAGATCCGTTTGCAATTTCTCATAAACATTACAAGTTTAGATTATCTTTTAACACCAACATTAAAAGGCTCCAACTATATTTATTCGCTTCATTTTAATTTAGTATTTTTCTACAAGTTATAAGTCTAATTGCCAAGCTTATACGTAATATCATAATCATGAATAGTTAGGGAAAAGATAAAATAAGGTAATCAATTACATATCTTTATCCCAGGCGATTAGTTGCTATTTCCTCTTTATTAAATGGGATATGTTATTTCATGCTTTTTTGAAAGGGTGTTTTAAATGGAAAAAAAAGTATCTGCCATTCCTCAGCCGAAAACATATGGACCGCTGGGTAATCTCCCATTAATCGATAAAGATAAACCGACCCTATCCTTTATCAAGATAGCGGAAGAGTATGGTCCCATTTTTCAAATTCAAACTTTAAGTGATACCATTATTGTCGTTTCCGGACATGAACTGGTAGCAGAAGTCTGTGACGAAACACGGTTCGATAAAAGTATAGAGGGTGCTTTAGCAAAAGTTCGCGCCTTTGCTGGAGACGGATTATTTACAAGCGAGACTCACGAGCCTAACTGGAAAAAAGCTCATAATATTTTGATGCCTACATTTAGCCAACGGGCAATGAAAGATTACCATGCTATGATGGTTGATATTGCTGTACAACTCGTTCAAAAATGGGCACGGCTTAATCCGAATGAAAACGTGGATGTTCCGGAGGATATGACTCGTCTTACGTTAGATACAATTGGTCTATGTGGTTTTAATTACCGATTTAATAGCTTTTATCGTGAGACCCCTCATCCTTTTATTACTAGCATGACCCGTGCTCTAGATGAGGCGATGCACCAATTACAGCGGTTAGATATAGAAGACAAACTTATGTGGAGAACGAAACGTCAATTTCAGCATGATATCCAGTCTATGTTTTCTTTAGTAGATAATATTATTGCTGAACGTAAAAGTAGTGGAGATCAGGAAGAAAATGATTTACTTTCCCGTATGTTAAATGTACAAGATCCGGAAACTGGTGAAAAATTAGATGATGAAAACATTCGTTTCCAAATTATCACTTTTTTAATAGCTGGGCATGAGACAACAAGTGGATTGTTATCTTTTGCAATTTACTTTTTATTAAAGAATCCGGATAAATTGAAAAAAGCCTATGAAGAAGTAGACCGTGTTTTGACAGATCCTACTCCAACATACCAACAAGTTATGAAACTGAAGTATATACGGATGATTTTAAATGAATCACTGCGTCTATGGCCTACCGCTCCAGCATTCAGTCTCTATGCAAAAGAAGATACAGTGATTGGCGGGAAATACCCAATTAAGAAAGGAGAAGATCGTATTTCTGTTCTTATTCCACAGCTACATAGGGATAAAGATGCATGGGGAGACAATGTGGAAGAATTCCAACCTGAACGATTTGAAGAGCTGGATAAGGTTCCTCATCATGCTTATAAGCCATTTGGAAATGGCCAGAGAGCATGTATCGGTATGCAATTTGCACTTCATGAAGCCACTCTTGTAATGGGAATGCTTCTTCAACATTTTGAATTAATCGATTATCAAAACTATCAGCTGGATGTAAAACAAACATTAACGCTAAAGCCCGGTGATTTTAAGATTAGGATTCTACCCCGAAAACAAACTATTAGCCATCCTACTGCTCTTGCACCTACAGAGGACAAGCTGAAAAACGATGAAATTAAGCAGCACGTTCAGAAGACACCTTCTATTATTGGGGCCGATAATCTTTCACTTCTTGTTCTGTATGGCTCGGATACAGGGGTAGCAGAAGGTATTGCAAGAGAATTAGCAGATACAGCTAGTTTAGAAGGGGTTCGAACGGAAGTGGTAGCTCTTAACGATCGAATTGGAAGTTTGCCAAAAGAAGGAGCGGTACTTATTGTGACTTCTTCTTATAATGGAAAACCGCCAAGTAATGCAGGGCAGTTTGTGCAATGGTTGGAGGAACTAAAAACAGATGAGCTAAAAGGGGTTCAATACGCAGTTTTTGGTTGTGGAGATCATAATTGGGCTAGTACCTATCAACGGATTCCAAGATACATTGATGAGCAGATGGCTCAAAAAGGAGCAACAAGATTTTCTAAACGCGGAGAAGCAGATGCAAGTGGTGATTTTGAGGAACAGCTCGAGCAATGGAAACAAAGCATGTGGTCTGATGCGATGAAGGCATTTGGATTGGAGCTCAACAAAAATATGGAAAAAGAGCGCAGTACTTTGAGTCTGCAATTTGTCAGTCGTCTTGGAGGATCTCCTCTTGCACGAACATATGAAGCAGTTTATGCGTCTATACTAGAAAATCGTGAACTCCAATCATCCAGCAGTGATAGAAGTACACGACATATCGAGGTATCCTTGCCGGAAGGCGCTACATATAAAGAAGGAGACCACCTTGGAGTGCTGCCAGTTAATAGCGAGAAAAATATCAACCGAATTTTAAGACGCTTTGGATTAAATGGGAAGGATCAAGTTATACTGAGTGCAAGTGGACGAAGTATAAATCACATACCTTTAGACAGTCCTGTTAGTTTATTGGACCTTCTTAGTTATAGTGTTGAAGTTCAAGAAGCAGCCACTCGAGCACAAATACGAGAAATGGTAACATTCACAGCATGTCCTCCTCATAAAAAAGAATTGGAAGCATTATTAGAAGAAGGAGTTTACCATGAACAAATACTAAAGAAACGGATTTCAATGTTGGACCTTCTTGAAAAGTATGAGGCTTGTGAAATCCGATTTGAACGCTTTTTAGAACTTCTTCCTGCGCTCAAACCGCGTTACTATTCTATTTCAAGCTCTCCACTCGTTGTACAGAATCGTCTGAGCATTACGGTCGGTGTTGTTAATGCGCCTGCATGGAGTGGGGAAGGGACATATGAAGGAGTCGCTTCTAATTACTTAGCTCAGCGTCATAATAAAGATGAGATTATCTGTTTCATTCGAACGCCACAATCAAACTTTGAATTACCTAAAGATCCAGAAACACCAATTATTATGGTTGGGCCAGGTACTGGAATTGCACCATTCCGTGGATTCTTGCAAGCGCGTCGTGTTCAAAAGCAAAAAGGTATTAACTTAGGAGAAGCACATCTATATTTTGGTTGTCGTCATCCTGAAAAAGATTATCTTTATCGTACAGAACTAGAAAATGATGAAAGAGATGGATTAATCTCTTTACACACAGCTTTTTCTCGTCTAGAGGGACATCCAAAAACATATGTACAGCATTTAATAAAACAAGATAGAATCAATTTAATTTCGTTATTAGATAATGGAGCTCATCTTTATATATGTGGTGATGGAAGTAAAATGGCTCCGGATGTAGAAGATACCCTTTGTCAAGCGTATCAAGAAATTCATGAAGTCAGTGAACAAGAAGCAAGAAATTGGTTGGATCGTGTGCAAGATGAAGGGCGATATGGAAAAGATGTTTGGGCTGGTATATGACTGTTTCTTAATTAGATACATATTAACTAATAAACTTCTTTCGAATAAATTTCACTTTATTAGTATCGTGTATTTAGATGAATAGTGATTAACCGGACTATTTAGTATCTACTAAATAAAAAACAGGACCTGATATGCATCTATCAGGTCCTGTTTCACATAGACATTATACATCGATATTTTCCACGCATTATCAATGTTTGTAATGTAGTTAGCCTTTTGAGTCAGCTATAAAATCAGATATTATTTTTTCAATATCGAAAGGAGTAATCCCTTTATCCAAAGAAAAAATGCTTTCTGCTTCTTCGATGTCTTGAACGAGTTCACCTCTAGCTTCAATATGTAATCGGAACAAGTCATATAAATTCGGTTTAACTAAATTAGTTAAAGCCTTCCCAACTAGTATCATACCTTTTTGATTAGCCTCGATGGTATTATCATAAGTTAGATCTCTCGTAAGAGACAAATCTGTCCAAATCAATTTTCGTTCCTTTAAGTCTAAAATAACTGGAATAGAGATTTGGGTGTCGGCAGTAATATCCACTTTATCTTGAACAGTAGAAGGTTCAAATATTTCACCTGAACCAGGATATTGACGAACCATCCAACCAGTAAAGCATTCTGGTAAATCTTTATACGGTTGGTCTGTGTAAGAAAGCAAAGTCATTACTACATAGCGTGCACCATATTTCAGCACAGACGGAATATCGAAATCAATGAATTCAGATGCCCCCTTTGGTGCAGAAGTAATATCTCCGCTATGGTAGGCTTTGAAATTTTTTGAACGTAAGTTCGTGAAGGATACATGTTCTTTGTATTGCCAATCTTCGTCGTACATTGCAGCAGATAAATCAATGTCAACACGTCCTGTATGTTGTCCATTCACATAGCCTTCTTTCCACCATAGGAAAAAACGAATCGTATCTCCTTCTGGCAAATCTACTTTACTTCCTCGAGATAATGTGCGAAGCGCTTTGCTGGCTGAACGTTGAGAGAAGGGAACTAAGTGATTTTTTAACTGTTCATCCAAAAATACTTTTCCGAGACTTGGAAGTTCTGCGAAGCGATTTTTTAAAGTATCTTCACACATTTTTACAATCATTAAACAAATATCCTCTGAGATAAATGGAAGTGTATTTTCGATACCTATAGCTTTTGCTACATTTCCCTTTGGAAAAAAGGTACGAAATTCATTTTTATCATTTCGATGCTTAAAATGAGCTGTGAGTTGAAGTAATACAGGAGTAGAAACGTTTCCTATTATACTTAGAAAATCTTCGAGAATATTGAAAACATCTGTTGACTTATCACTACATAAACGGATTAAATGATCCAAGCGTCTGGCAAATTCCCCCGGGCGAGTTTTTAAAAGATTTTTTGCTGTCATGATATCACGATTCAACAAAGCTGCTTCTATTTTTCCATTAAATGTTTCAACTTTAATGTTGTTGCGAAGAATCTCAAATGCTCGGTGGGTTTTTGGGAAACGAGTATGATATTCTGCTGGATGAAGAATTTCACCTAAACGAATCCAACGTTTTTTGTATCGAAGCATATCTTCGGTAATGTTTCCGCATTGCTCTAACAATCCTAAAAGGAAGCGTCTTTCTGCTCGGTTAAACTTCTTGAATCGGACGGAGGATGCTAAACTCACATCGCCTTCAGATAAAGCAACTGCAAGGCGAAGAACATCAGTTGCTGTTTTAAAATACTTTGCAGCAGCATCGGCTGATATTTTTCTGTTTATTAATAAAACCCCAATTATAAAAGACATATTTTCCTTATGAGGAATTACATTAGGTAGAAAACAGGAAACATCTTCAGTGTGTGTAATAGCCCATTCTACATCCGTCTTATCAGTTGAGGAAATAGAGCTGTTTGCACTAATCAATTGAGAAATCATTTGATTGAAATCTTCTTCACTTCCTAAGTCAATAACTTTCAAATCAACTCTATCTAAAAGAGGGAGTCGTTCTTCTACTTTTGATACAGGTAGGCGCAACGTCACATAATGAATAATGGCATTAATGTATAAATCAGCGTCACTTAAATCCATCATTTGTTGCGGAAAGTTTGGATACATAGGAGTAAACTGAATATGTGCTCCAACCATTTCTTTTAAATGTTTTACCAATTCTTTGTAAAACGATGTGAATGCATCAACCGAAAGTGTTTGCAACTCTTCTATTAAAGGCTCGGAAAAAGTAAATCCTAAATTTTCCAAGTTTTTTAAAACAGTGGCTAAATAAATGTTCGGTAGTTTATTTTCTTCTCTTTTTATAATTACTTTCAAACTTCTTCTTATGTAAATAGAATTTTTCATGAGAACGCCAGCTATTCACGCCTTATAAAAGAGGGGAATAGTCTGACTGTCCTCCTTTCAGTGGTAGATTTTTATTTTTATATGTATAAACACACTAATTGTAGAAAAATGCACAGAGGGTACATAGCTATTTTTTAGTGGAAAATTAGGGATATAACATTTAGTTGTTAAGTGGTAATTTGTTAATTAAGAAAAGAAAACCTCTACATCAATGGTTGATAAACTAAAGTTTATGCAATCCCAAAGAAGAAAGAGGTTTTATAGTCTAATTATTTTTCATAGGGAATTGACAACTCTAAAACAATTTGAAATTTCTACAAAGAAGGAAGAATTGTCATAGCCTATGTGTTTAGCAGGAAAGTAACATCCCTATTTGGCCAAAGAAGTTAGAAGGAAGGAACGTCATAGCCTGCTTTATTAGTATATTCTCTTGCGAAGAGCAATTCAAGTATACTGTCTGATTTTTTATTTTTTTCTTAAAGGGGAATTTTCATGATTATCCCGCATTAACGGGCAGCCAGATTGGTGAGGGTGATTAAAGTTTCACTTTATAAATAGGGAGACCATCACATGCCCTTTTTATAATGCTATTACGGGAGGATTTTTATTTTTGATATATTATACCATTTATTTAATGGTATAATATGGTATGCGTTCTGTGGAATGGAGTTGAATGAGTATTATAAATACAAAAGGTGAAATTAAAAAAACGAAAAGAAAAGTATTACTAACTATACTTACTATGTTAGTAATTATAATTGGATTTGGATATTGGAAACTTTTTAGTTTGCAAGGTGTTCCAAAAGGGGAATTAATTCGAACAGTGAAATCTCCAGATGGAAAATATCTCATCAAGACTTATTTTCATAATGCAGGATCATTAAGTGCGGATGCTGTTAGGGGTGAATTAGTTAACCTTGATACAGATTCAGAGAAAAATATATATTGGAACTATCCAGATACAGATCCATATATTGAATGGGTAAATAAGAATATTGTTAGAATTGGAGATCAAACTTTAGATGTTTCACAGAAAGAAACCTATGATTGGCGTGATGACGATAAGCACGTTAAAGAAATGCCTAAACAGTTTATTAGATAAAATAAGAAAAATTAAATTTATTTAATCTTATTCGTTTAACTATAGATAGGATTATATGAGTGAAAAAGTCCATTTAGATTTTCTAAATGGACTTTTTTAGATTTCTAGATACGACTACTGATAAAAATGGAACAAACTTGTTATTTAGGTTGTCTATTAAGTATACGTATAAAACAGGGGTTCATGATAGTTCACTCATTTTATGAAAAGTGAGATGCAAGAGAGTGATATCCGATACACTCTTTAATTGTATCGATATGTATAACATCTAAAAAACATATATTCTTGAAAGAGGTTGAAAATGTATGATAGTCTTAAACAAGTTTTTTAACATTTTACATTACAAAAAGATGGTACCTGTAGTATTTCTTTCATGTGCAACGCTTATAGGCTGTTCTGATGGTAATACTCAATCTGAATTACCTAAACAAACGAAACAAACAAATCAAATCAAACAAGAAATTACTGGTAATGATTCTTTTGTTAAACTTGAAAAAGAATTTGATGCTAAACTCGGTATTTATGCATTGGACACTGATACGAATCAAACCGTTACTTATCAATCAGATGAACGGTTTGCATACGCATCTACCCACAAAGCTTTAGCTGTGGGAGTACTTTTACAAAAGAAATCAATAGAAGATCTAAATCAAAGAGTTTTGTATACCCGTGAAGATCTTGTTAATTACAATCCAATTACAGAAAAGTATGTTGATAGTGGTATGACCCTGAAAGAGCTTGCAGATGCTTCTCTTCGATATAGTGATAATACTGCACAAAATCTTATTCTTAAACAATTAGGTGGACCTAGTGAATTCAAAAAATCACTAAGAGAAGTAGGAGACACCGTTACAAATCCTGAACGTTTTGAACCAGAATTAAACGAAGTGCCTCCAGGAGACGTACGTGATACTAGTACCCCAAAGGCATTAGCTACTAGTCTTCAGGCTTTTACGCTAGGAGATGTACTTTCAACTGAGAAACGGGATTTATTAATAGATTGGATGAAAAGGAATACTACCGGAGACAACTTAATTCGTGCCGGAGTTCCAGGAGGATGGGAAGTAGCTGATAAGACTGGCTCGGGATCTTATGGAACCAGAAATGATATCGCAATTATTTGGCCACCAAATAAAAAACCAATTGTTCTTGCGATACTTTCTAATCATGATAAAGAGGATGCTAAACACGATGATAAGCTTATTGCAGAAGCAACCAAGATAGTGTTAGATGCTTTAAAAGTGACAAATAAATAATAATAGTAACTAGTTATTATTATTTTCCCGGTTTTTCGTCACAATATTGTGAGTCATGATTTTGCTAGCGGACTAATGTTTATGGGGTTCTTCGTTGGAGTTGCATTTTTAGCAACGATGGCAAGTTGCTTAATGTTTAAAGTTCTGTCGGGAGCATCAAAAGATGTGGCACGTTATCAAACGTTTCGTAAAATTGTTGTCCGCCGAGAATTATTAACAAACTCAATCTATAAAGAGTTATACTTCATATTTTTATTCCCAGCAATTGTCGGGATTACTCATATATTATTTGGTATGAACATGTTTAGTCCTATTTTAATCAATCCGTACTCTCGTATTTGGTTACCACTTGTTATTTTTGTAGTAATTTATTCGATTTATTACTTGATTACAGTTCAATTATATAAAGGAATTGTACTCTCGAAAAAAAGATCAATGTAATGATGTTATTCATAAAGAATGATAGATAATCCTTTTTGGAAAGAACAATTAAGAGAGAGATAACATTAATTATCGACTGTATCGAAAGTGAAATCACTTCTTTACAGAAGGAGATGGAGAATTAAGTCAATCGAATGAATATTATAGCCTGCTAATATCCCAGAGTATGTTATAAATAATATTGCCACTTGGGTGCAAGGAAGATTGAAATGAAATTAGCAACCATATTTTTAAATAGTTATTTTCAGAGGCAACAAGTGTATTAGGGAGGGGGCATTTGGCTTAGAGGAATCTTCATGTGAAAAGACCTGAAACAGCCTTCCCTATAGCAATAATAAAGATGTCTAATTTCTAATATAGAAAATAATAGCGTTGCTACATTCAATATGTAGCAACGCTATTTAAATTTTTTAAACAGGGTTAAATTTTTCAAGAAATTTACCTATAAAAAATGATATCCAATTAAATTCATAAGTTTATCCTCTATGTATTTTGTAACTACATTTCATCTTGCTGTAAAGAAACAAAAAACACTTTTTTATTCAATAATTCCAATTTCTAGAGCCTTTTGAACAGCTTCTTCTTTGTTACTGACTCCTAGCTTTGTATAAGCTGTGGAAGCATAATTTCTGACCGTACCATTCGATAAATATAACCTTGATGCTATGGTAGTGTAACGAAGTCCTTTTGCTACTAGCTGTAATATTTCTATTTCCCTAGCTGTTAGCTCATAAGCGGTTGCTTTTGATTGTGGTGTCTCTTTTTTCTCATCAAACTTCTCAAATATTTTGTGAGACATTCCCTGATCAATTAGTGTCCCACCTTTGTGAATAAGTCGGATCGTATTGGCTAGCTCCAACGTTTCAATAGATTTAAGTAAAAAACCATCCGCACCGTTGCGAAGTGATTCCACTGCCTGTTCGGTATCTTGAAACGTTGTAAAAATCAATACGCGGATATGTGGCCATTGTTGCTTAATCTTTTTGGTTGCTTCGATTCCATCCATGTGCTGCATATCTAAATCCATAAGTATAACATGGGGTTGAAGGCGCCCACACAAATCGATGGCTTGATTGCCATCCTCAGCCAAGCCGACTACATTTAAATCTTCATATCTATCGAGTAGTGTCCTCAAACTTTCTCGAACAAATGGCTGATCGTCTACAATTAACAAACGAATAAGTCCATTTTTTATTTCAGTTTGTCGCGGTATGGTGCATGTAACAAGCATTCCTTCTTCTGGCTTTGTATATACAGACAAATGACCTTGCAAGTTCATTGCCCGTTCTTTCATCGCATTCATACCGAAGCCTTCCTGCCATTCTACATTTCCTTTTCCATTATCTTGAACTTCTAACCTCGTATATTGTTGTTCAAACTGCAATGAAACTATAATTTCAGTCCCTTGACCATGACGTACTGCATTCGTAAGGGACTCCTGTAAGCAACGAATGAATGTGATCTTCGCTTGCCGAGATAGTTGATATTCCTCTCCGAATGTCCTAAAACTTACATTTACCTGAGCGTGCTCCTGAAATTCGGCTCCAAGATTTTGTAGAGATTGAATTAAGGAAGGCGATTGACATGGAGAATCCATTTGATGTAGGTAACCTCTCACGTCCTCGATGCTTTTACGTCCCATTTCAAGCAGAGAATCTAGCCTCTGTATACCCATTTCAGTAGCAAGTTCGGTACGCAACGTTTCCATCCCCATAATAATAGAAGTATAAGCGTGACCAACTGTATCATGAAGCTCATTCGACAGTCTGTTCCGTTCTTCTGCCAATGTAATGCGTTCAATTTGAGACATATATTGCTCAAGTACCGCGTTTTGTTTACGAATCGCTTCATTTTGCTTATGATTGACGATTAGTAAATGGAAAGCGAATCCCATTACATAAGCAAGTCCATAGTAGGTAACCATAATCCAATAGCTATTACTTGGTGCAACCGCATAGAGAATTCCAGTTGTTATAAAAACTGTTGTTGGAGCTGTCCAATAATAGGACAAATGCTTACTATTCGCAGCAATTAGAAACACCGATATAAGAAATGTCTTGTTAGCTTCCGGAAATAAGGAGGTTAAATATATACACAGTCCACCATATAGCAGTATTTCTGTGGACAAGTAATATTTGTAATTGAACAGTAAGGCTACCCATGGAATAGAGAAGGCAACAACCTCCCAAAAAATAATAATCCAAAGTGGTAGTGTCAAACTATTCTGAAAATCTAACGTGATTACGACGATAGAGACACTAACAAGTATACGGACTCCTAACATAATCCAATCGTACCAAAACCAATACTTAACCATATCTAACAAGTTATTCCCCCCCCTAAGTAGCCTACCATTTTACTTCCTATATTATAAATTAATCCTTCATACATTGTTATACTTTTTAATTTTACACTACAATTTTCTCGCAAAAGGGAAACTTCTATCGATTTAGTTGCCGAATCATGCTACGGGTATAGCCACCAATTTTCTTTGTCAAACGTTCTACTATTCTAATACTTATGGCGGTAAATACTATACCCATAAACATTACAAAGAGTGACTTGGCAAAAGTATCTATCTGTATGAATATAATATTCATTTCAATGTAGCGATACAGTAGTGGTGCCAACAGGAACATAAGTGGCATTACATAAAAAATGATTGTACTAATGAGACTGAAAATGCCAATCACTAATTTCTGCATTAACCAAAAGACAGCAGACCAAGTGCGACGATCAGTAAGCACTAATTTCACCTGAGTCCAGTTCGATGTATCTATTGTTATACTTCTGTCATAAGAGTCTGTTGAAATATCTGTATAAATTTTCGTCTGTATGCGTTCGAATTGAATAAAAGGTGTAGTAGTCTGTAGTACACGTATAATTAGTGGAATCCCAATTACCGTAAATGAAAGGGTGAAGCTGAATAGCAGAGCTATTAGATAAAAACAAAAATAAAACAACCCTGTAACGAAAGTTAGCAATAAAAAATAACCATTCTGTATGAATCTTGATTTCATAAAGTTCATCGCTCCTATCTATATAATAACCGAATCATACTGCTTTTTTTGTCATTCTCACTAGTGTAAAAGTGTCATATGACATTTCTAAATGATGTTAAAAAGGGGAGAACAACCTACTTCTGGTTAAAAAAGATGCGTATATTAATCTCCATAAAACAATCCCGTTTTTGCATCTGCAAGAACGGGATTGTTTTGTATTTTTATTTAATATGAGAGTGACTTGTTTTTCGAATATGAAAAATAATATCAAATTGCTCAAGCAATGATTTATCAAAGTATACAGATTTGTTCGGTAAGAGTCGTGCCCCTATACTGAGTAATGGTCTTTTTGCTTTAACCCATTTCTTTGCTGGTCCTTTAAGGTGACGATTATCTAATAAAAACATTTCATATGGTACTTTTCCGAGGGTATAATTGAAACTATTTACATCTTGTGGAATCAGATCCGTTATAATCTTATCTTGGGTGTCGTTGTATAAGGTGACATTCCCCTCCGTAGTTGTACTGCCAATTGTGACATAATTATTGTCTAAACGTTCCTTCAAAAACTGCCCCGAGGCATAAGGGTATGATTCCTCATCGATAATTCCTTTAGCCATATGAATATTGTGTGTCCACACTATCGTTTTACCACCCAATCTCTCTTGTGCCCACATTGCATGATCGGCCATGTATTGCTCATGTAGCTTTAACAGACTTGGAAAGTCGTTAGGAAGTAGCATTGTGGTAAATTTCTCTATTGCACTTGCCGTTGCTTTCGCCCAGATGTACTCGGGTGAAGCTATTTCTGTGTTGGCTTGCCCATTCTCATCTTTTAGTAATTGGGCTACTCTCTCAGCGTTTGCCTTGAACTTTTCTCTTATTTCAGGAGCAAGTTTCATATATTCCTGTAAACTGCCAGTAAAAGACGGCAATTCTTTATAATTTTCTTCTACTTCTGCCAGCAAATCTGGTCGATGCACCCTTACATAATCAATTACTTTATTAAAGCAACCTTGGTCCAACTCCTTTAAGTCGAGCCCAATAAATTGGATCTTTTTTTTATTGGATGGATCAGCATTATAATCTTTCATCCACTCAACCATGGCTATAATTTCATCAGTAGGATATAACAAGTTTAAAAATTCTCTAGGGTTTCCTTTTCCTGTTTGGATATATTCATTTAGTTTTAAGCCGTTTCCCCAATCTTCTTCCATTGTGAAGTTTGTAAAACCCATCTCAGTAACCAAATATTTCACAAGGCGAAACTTCATAGTGAAAATTTCAGAGCTTCCATGAGTATTCTCTCCTAATCCTACATATTGTGCGCTCCCAATCATTTTCTTAAGTGGTTTTAAATCCTCAAATGATTTTGACGGCTCTATCGTTTTTAATGGATAAGCCTGTGATTGTATTGATTTAACTATATTTTTTTGTATTGATTGATTTGAATTTTCGACTGCTACTGTTTGAGCCTTTCCTACTTCTACACATCCTGTGACTAATAAAGCTGTACTAACCATTGCAATTATTCTTTTCTTATTCATTTTTTCCACCTCAATTGAATTATTTGTAAAAGCAAGATTGATTCATTGTACTTGCACGAATCAATTGCCTTAATTCAATTGTTATCTATCCCATATCATATTTTCTAGTTACATATTGTCATAAAGTTAATTGACACAGATCATATGCTAATCATTACACTTTTGTACTATCGGCTATGACAACTTATAAATAATAATTACATTGATGAGTCGTAAGTAAGACTAGATTATAAATGGGGGAGGGATTTTAAAGATGAATGAATTTGTATACAAAAATATTTTTATTCTAAGTTGTGTCTGTGGAAATGACAAGAAGTATATTCGATAAACAAGTGAATTATAGGGGAAGGGCGGATTACAATGATATTAAACGCAAAATCGTTCCACAATAAAGATAAAATCCAACGTGCTAAAATAGGACTTCAACTTTTTCTGAGTATCTTAATCATTACTTCAATTATCCTAAATGTAGTAGTAATAATTACGAAAAGTATGCCACTTATTGTGGTATATATGTTTACCCCAGCATTATCTTCTATTTTGACTCGCATAATACTGAAAGAAGGGTTTAAAGATGTATCTTTTAGTCTCGGTAACTTAAAGATATGGAAGGGGATCGGTTTTGCTCTGCTAATCCCTATGATTATTTGTGGAATTACTTATTCTATCGCCTGGTTGAGCGGAATTGCGGGGTTTCAGTATCCCGAAGTTGGTATGTTTATTTTAGAACCGATCTACAATATGCTTGGGCTTCAGTATGTAACGGCACCATTCAGCTTCATTTATCTAGTAGTATTGAGCGGCATTTTCGGAAGTTTGCTTGGCTTAATCCCAGCTTTGGGAGAAGAAATGGGTTGGCGAGGTTATATGCTCACAAGGCTAGTCGATGCAGAGTTTTCACGGCCCATCCTTATTAGTGGATTGATTTGGGCAACGTGGCATGTTCCAATAGTTATTGCTGGTCTATATGTAGCGGGACCATCTGTCGTTCTTTCAGTACTTGGTATCTATCTTTGTATTGTACCATTCGGTTATATTATAGCTTATTTACGACTTATCACAGGCAGCATTTGGCCTTCGGTTATCATCCATGCTACTTGGAATGCCATTATTCAAGGACCTTTCACACGTGCAAGTACAGGGTATCAAACTGAGATTTGGATTGGAGAATCTGGCTTGATAACCGCTAGTATTATCTTGATTACTGCAATAATTACGTCTCGAATCGTGAATTTTACTAAATAGCATACGGATGTGTTTTAAATTCAATTAGTGAAATATGACGAGGCGAAATAAGATGCTCCTAAAAATATTAGAAAAAATCTAGTTGAACAGACTCTTACTTCATCTTAGGCTGCTGGATATGTGGGGGACATCAAGCTAAGAAAATAAACTTGGTTGCCATAAAAAACATAATGTTTTCATTTAAAGGCTATGAGATGAAATTTCATCATCTTCATCAAGTTTGACCTTCAGGAAATAAAAAGTTAAACGATTATACAAATACTCTAACTGAAAAAACGATAGTCCTTCTACATTTTAGATAGAAGGACTATCGTTTATTTTTTTGACAAAATTAGGAGGTGATGTTCATAAAATGGATAATATAATTCGTATTTGCGTAAAGAGAAAAAGTTTTCCAAAGAAGATGTAGTTAATTTCCTTGGTATAACGGTTGATTGAAATTTCATTTTATAACTTGTAAAGGGCTGTGCAATGCATCGTACTATTGAAAAATCTAAATTTAATCATTAAATTGCGATAAAATGTGGTCGGAAATAATGAAATTTTAGGAAAAATAAGGTACACTAGTTTATGATTTTAGTTGAAAATCGTTTGACGTTAATGCATACGGGGGAAAGATTGATGAACAACAATACAACAAATGAATCAGTTGAAGAAATTGATCAAAAACGAGTAAGATCAAAAAAACGTTATACAAATTGGAAGTTTATTGCAGCGGGTATTGGTGTAATTGCACTTCTTATTGGGGGAATGAGTTATTATCAGGCAACTCACTTCAATTCGAATGTTACAATTAATGACACAAAAGTTGGTGGTCTGAGCGCTGATCAGGCAATACAGAAATTAAAGACATCTGGACTAGCAAACAAAGTCTATGTTGATCAACAACAAATTTTAGATGAAAAAGATACAAAAACGGAACTTACGGAAAAAGATTTGCCTCAAGTTAAGAAACTATTAAAAAACCAGTGGACATTTTTCCCTTCCTCAAAGGTAGAAAATTATTCATTGCTACCAGAGAAGGCAGATCAGTATCGTAGTGAAACGTTGAAAAAACTTGTAGAAGAAAAGCTCATCTCTATGAATGAGAAATTAAAAGCGCCTCAAGATGCTATGGCGAAGCTAGAACAAGGGAAAATTGTTATTTCGAAAAGTGTTGAAGGAAAACAGTATGATGTTACTAGTCTACTGAAAGATTATGATAAGCAAAAATATAAAAGCGAAATTCATCTGAAGTCTGCATACATAAAACCTATTAAAGAAGACGATCCGATTGTCAAAAAAGAGGAGAAAGCACTACAGAATCTTCTTGGGCAGTCTGTTGAGTATAAAGTGCAGGATGAAGTTTATCCTTTAAAAGCGAAAGATTTAATTCAAAATGCCTCTATGTCAAAGGATATGAAAGTTACAATTGATGCGAGTGACATTAAGAAGAAAATTACTGAAATTAATAATGCCAAATCAACATTAAATAAAGATTTCTCATTTAAAACTCATTCCGGTTCAGTCATATCAGTAAAAGGAGAAGGATACGGCTGGGCACTAGATGTTGAAAAAGAAACTAAACAAGTTCAACAAGCCTTTGAGAAAGGCGAAAAATCGCTTTCTGCTTCTAATATTCACGGGAATGGTTGGGAGAAGGAAGGCATCGGTTATAAAACAACATCGAATAATGGCATCGGAGACACGTATGCAGAAGTTTCAATTGCAGAGCAACAAATTTGGATTTACAAAGATGGAAAATTAGTTGTTACAACAAATGTAGTAACTGGTAAACATAGTACTGGTGAAGATACATCACCAGGTGTGTGGTACGTCCTATATAAACGAACACCATATACGCTAAGAGGTAACGCAGTAGGAAAAGCTGATTATGCGGTTAAAGTAGATTACTGGGTCCCATTCACAAATAGTGGTCAAGGATTCCACGATGCCGGCTGGCGCAAAGACTGGGGAAATAATGCTTATTTAACAGGAGGATCAGGTGGGTGTGTGAACCTTCTTCCTAATGTTGCAAAAACTGTATATGATAGTTTGAACACGTATGATCCAGTTATTGTGTATTAAAAAATAGCTACGTATCAAGAAATAAACAAAGCAGGAAATCTTACCTGATGGTATATGAAAAAACACCTCTTGCATTCGCATACTAAGTGTGCAAATGCAATGGAGGTGTTTTTGTTTGAATACAAGAGCGTATTGCTTATAAGAAACAAAGTAGAAAGAAATAATAAGTATTCAAATAGTCAATAAAATTGACAATGAATATCATTTTCACTTAATATAGAATCATTGCATTTAATTAGACATGAATTTTTTGTTAATATAATAGATTTCTATTAAGTTGTCACATTTAAGAACTATCATTAAATATTTTAAGAATTTAAACGTAGGAAAGGGTAATATAAAATGAACTGGAAAAAAGGCGGATTATGGGTTATTATTTTTTTCGTTGTAAAAGGCACGATTTCTACACTTTTAATCGTTACAGGTGCTAAATATTTTGATTTATCATTTATGCAACTTATCTTATTAATTCTGACCTTATTAGTGATTTCTCTAATAAGCCGAAAATTGCTGTATAGACATAAACAAAACAAAAAGCAAAAAGAGCTAAATATATAATGGAGCCCCAGAGACCTTTGGATTTCTGGGGTTTTATTTTGATAGTTTTTTCGCATGTATATCAATTTAACAGAATAGGTTGTCCAAAATGATAAAATCGATGATGTTTAAAATGCGTCAGTTATTTTTAATAACGATTGATACCCGTATTTCTACAATCTGTATAAATGACTCAAGCTTCGCATCTTATGAATTCCCTGAAGTGCTAAACCTAAGCAAAGTAATGAACTATCTTAAGGAAGAAAGTTGAGTTAGCTAATCGCATATATTTTATTGAAAGGATGTGATTGAATTATGGAACGGCCGAATTGGGGAATTGGAGGATTAGTATTCGTTGGCTGTATGTTTCTTGGTGGAGGAGTGGGATCTATGTTAGGTAATGCCCAAACTGGATGGCTAATAGGAATGGGCGCTGGATTTCTTGGTATGGCTTTAACGAGACTGTTCAGAAAATAATGTAACTGAGATTCTTCTTCTGGTAAATAAGGAAATATGTAAGTAAGTCATGGCATAAGAGTTCTATAAATTATAGTTAGAATCTTCTCTTTTGTATTTGTCTTTTCTAAATTTCTCCATACATAGATATAATTCTCAAGTCGGAGGATGGCACCTTAGGGTGTCTTTTTTATGCTCTTTAAAAATGTCTTACCATTATAATAGCTGAGTTTTGCTTTCAGTCTCCGATGTCCATTAAGCATAAAATAAAAATTCTGCACCATTTAAACTCTGATAACAATTCATACGATCAAGAATAATTGAGTTAATAGCTTTCGGTAGATCGCCATCATTTTTTTATAATAGATTAGATTCATTGCCGTTTCAGACCTATGTATGAATTCATAATCTAATAGTAAAAGGAGGAATGATTAAAGGTATGGCGGTTAATGAGGAATCAATTTGTCAACAGTTTGCAAGAATCATTGGCGGTCAAGAAGGATTCGCTGGTGGGAAATGCGTGGCAACAATAAACCGAGATGAAATACGAGCAACAATCTTGGGAAAACGTTTTAGAGTAACAACTTCCTTTTCATTCGAATCACGAGACAATAAAACTGGACGGGCATTATGCCTAGGCCGAGTAGCACTCTTACAAAAAGAAGTCACTGAATTTGTGGCGACAATTATTAAACAAGGAATAATCGTTTCGTCTATACACAATGAGTGGTTATGTGATGATCCAAATTTAATTTACGTTAATATCGAAGACGTTGATGACCCACTAAATTTTGCAAGAAAAGTGAGAAGAGCGTTATGCACGTAATCAATTTCTTTAGTTAAACGAGTGATTATATTAAATTGAAAAGTTCAGCGTGTTGGATGGTTTTATAAAACGAAAGAAGGCGTTTCATATTTGGAATGCCTTTTCTTTATGTGTTCGTTACTAATGTGGGTGGTTAACTGATTATATGCTGTTTATCTTGCAACAGCAAGAACTGGACGAGGTATCTTTAAAGATGTTTGACTGTCTATAGATACCATATTTTATCAAATGTTATTAGCATATCATAAAACGATAAGGGAGAAATCGCCTTCATACCAACCAATCAAAATCTTGAGGTACTATTCTTTATGTTGTAAGGTTCCACTATTATTTTCATCAATTACTCAACGTATTGCTTCGATGTTTTCTGGAGTCATTTTAATAAATCCTTGCTTTTCATGAGATAATACTTTTTGATGAGTCATTTTGTGCATGGCATTGATTATATGACGATTAGAATTGAGGTCAAGTATTACCTCTTCACCTTTAATTCTATCAGTCTGCTTTTCCTTAACTCCTGATTATATTAGCTTCAATAACATATGATCATTCTTAAGAATGTCATTGAAATGTACGAATAGATGTTAGTGCAGCAAAATAAATTGTGTTATGATATGAGGAAATATAAAGCTATGTAACGGAGGGAATAACATGCCGCATGTTGTGTTTCGTGGAATTACTACTGAACAATTAAAAAGCATAAGCAAGCCATTAGTAGAAGAACTCGCAGATATCTGTGAGTGTGGTACGGATAATTTCACCTTGGAATTACCAAGTTCTACGTTTGTATTCAATGGAGAAGAAATAGAAGCGTTTCCTCTTATTGAAGTGAAATGGTTCGAGCGTGGACAGGAAATTCGTGATCGATTTGCCAAGGCCATTACTACATATGTAATGGATTTTGGACTTCCAGAAGTAGAGGTTGTATTTACAGTTTTCACAGAATCAGCGTATTATATTAACGGGAAGCATTGTGCAAGTTAGAGCTATTAGAAAGATTTTTATTCCTATAATAAAATATGTTTCGTTAAAAACAAGGGCCGGAATTCCGGCTCCTTTTCTATCCCGCAAAATAAAGTCTTACTTTATCTCTCCGTCTCAAAAAACTCAATCCACTCTCCATCAGGGCCAGCGAAGAATATGTAACGTGTTCCATCTGGTAATGTTTCAATTTCTTCTCCTAGTAAAAAGGTTACTTTTTGTTTCTTTAGTCTTTCGATCTCATCCTCTAATGAATCCACTTTAAAGCAAATGTGATGTACTTTTCCTTCTGCCGGAAGAGAAGAGTTGTAGCCTTCAATGAGTTCTAGTATCGTTTCTTTTGATTCTTCTACACCTAAAAAAGCGAGTTTTAAGTCTGGATTCGGATGACCCATACGTTTCATGAGCTGTAAGCCGACTACTTCTTCATAAAATGAAATAGATGTTTCTAAGTTTGCAACCATAAGTCCAACGTGTTCAATTCTTCTAACTGGCATGTAGATTCCTTCTTTCTGAAAATTATATACAATATATTATTGAAAATTAAGAAAATAAGCAAGATAAAAACCTTACAAATTTTAGCGTGTTATATGGTATAGTGAGAAAGTATGTTTGGGGAGAAGGAAGGAGATTATACGATGAATACAACTACTCAAACTCCTTCATTATCGGAAACGATGAAAGAGTGGCATTATGCATTAGCGTATGAAATTAAACATTGGAAAACGATAGGTGGTAGTAAAATTGCTATCATGAACGGTCGTTTTTTATATACAGATTATGAAAGTACAGTATACGTATTTCAGCTTATTTCGGAAGTAAGCTTACCTGAAGGTTCACCCATTCGAATTGAGTTCGATGGTGAGGAAGCGACAGGGGAAGTATTATCTATACATGGATTAGAAATAGAGCTGAAATTAAATGATTATATACAAGGTGAAATAAGAGAAGCGGTTTTATATAGTGAACCGTGGCAATTGTTAGAGCAACTACAAGAGCGATTGAAAGAAGCACGTAAAGATAAGCTGAAACGTAATCGTATAAAGCGTCTTGTTGATGGGACGAGCAGTCCGAAACATATTGAGAAGATGAAAAATCCAAAAAATGAACTGGCATATCGTTCGTTTTATAATCCGACAACGTACGTATGGGGACCGCCGGGAACAGGGAAGTCTTACAATTTATCACGTATTATTTCGGCTCATTATCAAAAAGGAAAATCGGTACTTGTGTTGGCTCATAGTAATGCGGCAGTAGACGTATTAATGAGTGAAGTAACGAAGCAAATTGAGAAGAAAAAGAAATGGACGCCTGGTGAAATTGTTCGTTACGGTTATAGTCAACATGAACATATACGAAATCATGAAACGTTACTTGCGTCGAAGTTAGTTGAAACGACGAACGGATCTTGGGGGGAGGAAAGACTCTATTTAGAAGAGACACGACAAGATCTTCGTGAAAAAATCTTATCGTATAAAGCAACATCTGCTGATAAGAAGCGTATACAAGAGATTGAAAGTGATCTTCGAAAGCAAAAGGCTAAAATTAAAGAAGTAGAAAAAGAATATATTGAAAATGCAAAAGTAATCGGCGCAACTTTATCAAAATGTGCCATTGATTCACTTATTTATGAGCGTACATTTGATTTAGTTGTTGTAGATGAAGTAAGTATGGCATATGTTCCGCAAATTGCATTAGCTGCTTCACTTGGAAAACGTATCGTCGTTTGCGGTGACTTTTTACAGTTACCTCCAATTGCGATGGCAAATCATGAACTCGTTCGTAAATGGCTTGGGGAAGATATGTTTTACCATGCTGGGATTGTTGAGTCTGTTAATAAATCAGAAGCACACCCAAACCTATTTATGTTGCAGGAACAAAGACGTATGCATGCGGATATATCGAAGTTTACGAATTCGTTTATTTATAAAAATAGAGTACACGATCATCCGTCTGTTTCAGAGCGTAAAGAACTTGCGCAATTGCAGCCGTTCGCAAATGAAGCGAGTGTTTTATTTGATACGAGCCAAATGGGAGCTTTTTCGTTAAAAGATGCTGCTTCTGGTTCACGTTTTAACATTATGTCTGGTTTAGTAGCAATGCAAATGATGTTAATCGGATTGTTAGATGGTGTGCAATCAATTGGTATTGTGACACCTTACAGGGCGCAGTCACGCTTTTTATCAACGTGTATTAGAGAAATGTTGCAGAGAACGAAATATCAAAACATACCAGTTTTAGCGGCGACAGTTCATAAGTTCCAAGGTTCTGAAAGAGATATGATGATCTTTGATACGGTTGACAGTTATCCGCAAGAACGACCTGGCATATTATTCTTTGATCACAAAAACCATCGCCTCGTCAATGTAGCAGTGACAAGGGCGAGAGGGAAGTTCATTCAATTATCTGATTGCCATTATATGTGTAAAAACCTTTCGAGAAAACAAGCGTTATCACAATTAACAGCTCATATAGAACGTCACGGAGATGTGTATGATCGTACGACATCAAGACAATTGTGGGAACGGAAAATTTCGAAACGTTTACGCTGGTTTATGGAAATGAATCTTGAGGAAACGAAAGGGGTATTAAAAGATATTTTAGCCTCAAAACGAAAAATTATTATTTCACTTCCAAGTACAAAACAAGTGGATAAGCGAGTATGGCAAGCGTTAATGCGTACAAATGCGCAAATAACAGTTTATAGTGATGGACCAGTTCCACTGAAAAATGTAAAGTTACAAAGACAAAATAAAGCATTCCCGTTTATCGTAATTGATGATGAAATCTTCTGGGCAGGCGCACCGCTTACATCTCAAATGATGTTTGAAGGTAGTACGGAATTTCCGTACGTATGTGCAAGACTGCAAGCACCTGAGACAATTGGTGTATTAAAAGGATTTTTAGATATTCGGTAAATTCGGATAGGAATTCCTTGACTTTTACTTGGAATGAACTTAGAATAAAAAATAATTTAATATAATTTTATGAAAATTCTTATCACGAGAGGTGGAGGGACTGGCCCTATGATACCTCGGCAGCGGATTCGTTAGGAATACTGTGCCAATTCCAGCAAGGTAACTTGAAAGATAAGAAAGAAGCTCATTTTGACTGTATATACAGAAGCCTCTTTCTATCTTTTAGAAAGAGGCTTTTTTATGTGAAAATAAAAGGAGGAAGAACAATGGGAGCGACAGGAGTAGCGTCACAAAGAAAAACAATTGAAGAGAGTATCGAAAGAAATAAGGAAAAGTACATAGAAACAAGTCATGATATTCATGCGAATCCGGAAATTGGTAACCAAGAGTTTTATGCATCTAGAACGTTAAGTTTATTGCTAGGCAGTGCAGGATTTCAGTTGCAGCACAATATAGCTGGACATGAAACGGGATTTATCGCGCGAAAAAGCTCTGGAAAACAAGGACCTGCAATCGCATTTCTAGCGGAGTACGACGCTTTACCAGGACTAGGTCATGCGTGTGGTCACAATTTAATTGGCACAATTAGCGTTGCAGCAGCAATCGCATTATCAGAAACGCTTGAAGAAATTGGCGGGGAAGTTGTCGTGTTTGGTACGCCAGCAGAAGAAGGCGGGCCAAATGGTAGCGCGAAATCAAGTTATGTAAAGGCAGGTTTATTTAAAGACATTGATGCGGCGCTTATGATTCATCCGAGCGGAAAGACAGCGACAACGAGTCCTTCACTAGCAGTCGATCCACTTGATTTTCATTTTTACGGAAAAACAGCTCACGCTGCAGCTTCGCCAGAAGAAGGGATTAACGCATTAGATGCGGTTATTCAGCTCTATAACGGTATTAACGCACTTCGCCAACAACTTCCGTCAGATGTGAAAATTCATGGCATTATTACTGAGGGCGGAAAAGCACCTAATATTATTCCTGACTATGCCGCAACAAGATTCTTCATCCGTGCAGCAACGCGAAAAAGATGTGCAGAAGTAACAGAAAAAGTAAAAAATATCGCACAGGGAGCAGCATTAGCAACAGGTGCAAAAGTAAAAATCCATCAATTTCAAAATGAAATCGATGAATTACTCGTAACAAAAACATATAACGATATCGTAGCGGAAGAACTAGAACTATTAGGTGAAGATGTAAATCGTAAAGAAAGAGTAGGGATTGGTTCAACCGACGCAGGAAACGTAAGTCAAGTCGTACCGACAATTCATCCGTACATTAAAATCGGACCAGATGATTTAATTGCACATACGAATGAATTTAGAGAAGCAGCACGTTCAGAACTTGGAGATAAAGCATTAATTACATCGGCAAAAGCATTAGCAAATACGGCGTATCGATTAATTACGGAAGAAGGGTTGTTAGAGAAGGTGAAGGAGGAGTTTAGAGAGGCGCAGAGGAATCAGGGGTAAGGGGATTAAGGTGCTTTTTTCGAATAGAGATCTAATTCATAAGTAGAGATATAAAAAAGAACATTGAAATATCAATGTTCTTTTTTTGTTTACTAATCATTGATTTCATTGGCTTTTCTCATAAAGGAAAAACTTTTACTGTTAGCCGGGGATAATACGTATCCCTTTATTAGAACGACAATTTCTCCTCAAACTCACTCTTTAAAACAATTAAAGGAGACGATAATCCAAATTGCATTAAAGAGTCTAAAAATGTAGCGAGAGAATCCATCGAATCGCTCATGACCTTCATCATATAATTAAATTCCCCGCTAATTCGGTATAAATCTGTTACTTCAGGAGCGGCATTACAAAATTGAATAAAATCAGAGCATTGGCTCGTTTTAAACATGATGAATGCTTGAATGTTTTTATTAATTTTTGCAGGCTCAAATTTCGTTCGATAAGCCGCTATAACTCCTTGATCTTCAAGCTTGTTAATACGTTCTTTTACAGCAGGTTGCGTCATGGATATAATTCGTCCTATTTCTGAAACAGAAATTCTCGCATTTTCATATAACAGGTTCATAATTTTATGATCGATTTCATCCAATTTTACAGCGTTTTGCATTGTGTAGCCTCCTTGTTATGTTTTCTAAAGTGAATTGTAAATTATAACTATAATATCATAAGTGAACGAACTAAATTACCTATAAATCTATATTTAAAATGATTAGTATTTGCATGAAAATATAAGTATAGGGTTTATCAAAAGGGAATTTAGGAAGGATGGAAAAAATGAAGAATCTTGATGGGAAAGTAGCATTAGTAACAGGGGCAAGTCGCGGCATTGGTCGTGCGATTGCGATGAGATTGGCAAACGACGGTGCATTAGTTGCGATTCACTACGGCCGAAATAAAATAGTTGCAGATGAAACAATTAGTGAGATTGAATCTAATGGAGGAAAGGCATTCTTAATTGAAGCTGATCTCAATTTAATGGATGGTGTCAAAAAAATAGTAGAACAATTGAAGAATGAATTACAAATAAGAGTTGGTACATCAGAGATTGATATTTTAGTAAACAATGCAGGGATAGGTACACAAGGGACGATTGAAAATACGACAGAAGAAGTTTTTGATGAAATTATGGCCGTAAATATTAAGGCGCCATTCTTTTTAATTCAGCAAACATTACCGTTACTACGAGTAGAAGGGCGCGTTATTAACATTTCATCAGCGGAAGTAAGACTTGGTTTTACAGGGTCCATTGCATACGGTTTAAGTAAAGGTGCACTAAATACGATGACACTTCCTCTAGCTAAACATCTTGGAGAACGAGGTATAACAGTGAATACAATTATGCCTGGATATACGAAGACAGATATCAATGCGAAATTGCTAGATGATTCAGAAATACGGAATTTTGCTACGGATTCATCTGTGTTCGGACGAATAGGGCAAGTTGAAGATATTGCAGATGTAGTAGCATTCCTTGCTTCTTCTGATAGCCGCTGGGTAACAGGGCAGATTATAGATGTCTCTGGAGGGTTTTGTTTATAGGGGCACTACTCCATAACCAGCAAGCTAATTAAGTAAATTACTAGTTATGAAACGATCCTCGTTTCATAACTAGTAATCTATAGAAAGGTAGAGATGATAAAGAAATCTATTAAAACGTGATTTTTTCGCTAGGCAATTTGAATAAGGGGGCTATTTTTAATTATTCATAATCTAAAATAATCCAATTTTATTTTACAGTAACATTAAAACAAAATTATTGACCGCATGGTACAAAAAGGGTATTCTATTCATATTATCTTTAAAATGAGAGGAGGATACGATTGAATAAACGCGGCAGACCTCGAGAGTTTGATTATTCCTCAATTGTAGATGTTGCAATGAAAACATTTTGGTTAAGAGGATATGAAGGATGTTCTACACAAGATTTATGCAGTGATACAGGACTTGGAAAAGGAAGTTTATACAATACTTTCGGTAGTAAACATGAACTGTATAAACAAGTATTAGAACGCTACCATGAAATTGGGATTAGGGAACAAAAGAAATTGTTACATACTCCAATTCCAGTTAAAGAACGATTAAGTAATTTTTTTGAATGGGCATTGAAAGAAGACTTTGAGAATATGGATCAAAAAGGATGTTTATTGATTAATGCCAGTATAGAACGTGCTAAAAACGATTTAATGGTACAAGAAATTTTCTCGAAGCATGTTGAACTTCTTAAACAAGCTATTGAAACAGTGATGGAGGAAGGATTGCAAACAGGTGAAATTTCAAAGAAGCAATCAGCTGAAGAATTAGCTAGTCTGCTTTTAAGCAGTTATTACGGATTCCGTGTTCTTAATGTATCGATGCAAAATCGGATGTTGTCTGAACAAGTTATCAAAGGAACAGTAGAGTCTATTTGTGGCGCTTAGTGCGCCCTTTTTTCGCACTATTTTTGTACCGATCATTACAGTAATGGATAAGGAGTGTTTTTATGCCATCGATTATTTATTTATTAGCTTTAGCAATCTTTTGTATGACTACATCAGAATTTATGGTTGCAGGTATGATGAATGAACTTGCTCTTGCATTCCAGGTTTCTGTATCATCCATTGGGTATTTAATTTCAGCTTATGCAGGAGCAATGGTAATAGGAGGCCCCATTTTAACTGCAATCCTCTTACGAATGCGCAGCAAACAAGCATTATTGTTTTTAATGTTCATATTTTTAATTGGTCAATCGCTCGGAGCTATTGCTTGGAACTATGATATTATGATGATTTCACGTATTATAACTGGTATTGCTTCAGCTTCAGCTTTTGGAGTTGCGATTTCCTTTTCTGCGACATTGGTTCACTCTGATTCAAGGGGAAAAGCTGCATCAATTGTACTTGCAGGTTTAATGTTCGCAACTGTATTAGGTTTACCTATAACAACCGTTATTTCGCAATATTTTGGCTGGCGTATTAGTTTTGGGGCTGTTTCTGTTCTTGTGCTAGTATCAGCAATTATGATTCAACGGTTGTTACCATCCTCTTCAAATAAAGAGCAATTAAATTGGAAAGATGAACTTCTGCGATTTAAGAATATTCATCTTTGGGCAGCGTACGTAACAAGTATGTTCATTATTGGTGGTACGTTTGCCGCATTTAGTTATTTCACTCCTATCTTTACAAATGTTACAGGGTTTTCAAGAGCAAGTATTCCATATTTACTTGCTCTCTATGGTAGCGCGACAGTAATTGGGAATATAATAATTGGCAAGTTCGCTGATAAATTTACAATGAAAATACTTATGGGTGGATTAATTATATTAATCATAGCGTTGTCTTTATTTGCTTTAAGTGCAGAGAATAAATACATTGCAGTTATTTCTACGATTTTTATTGGTTTAACTGGTGTAGCATTGAATCCAGCTATGGTTGCGAGGGTGATGAAGACAGCTAGTAATGGAATAATGATAAATACCGTTCATAGTTCTTTTATTACGCTAGGTATTGTTATTGGTTCGTCACTAGGTGGTCTTGGGATCAGTAAAGGATATGGTTTTGTATCTCCGCTATGGATTGGAGCTTGTTTAGCTATCCTTGGGGTAATTTCGTTATTCCCATATTTACATAAAGGAAAGGCAGATTAAGATGTTTAAAATTTCTTTATATGAGGTACTGCCACATTACCATCAAGCTAATACTTTCATATCCCCCTAAATTAAATTTTTCTTTCTCTACAGATAGCTATTCTGAGAAGCCGCTCATTTTTTCGTTTTGGGGGCATTTCTTTTTCTTAAGTTGATGGGCATAGGGTACCGCCCCACAACCATCAACTTAAGGATTAAAACTATTTTTGTAATTAAAAGCATGTTACTATTCTCATTAACATAAGAGAATAGTAACGTGCTTTTTATGAATATGCACCAAAAACAAGAGTTATATCAATTTTTCTCATTTTGGGGTATTTGTTTTTCTTAGATTGATGGTGATGGGGCACTACTCTATAATGATCAAATTAAAATTTAAAATAGTTATAGAGACTCCATTTCTCGGAAATATTGTAACTATTAAGTTGTAAAAAAAGCCGTAGTTTTTCATTTTTGAAAAGGCTGGGGTCCTTTTTAGTTGTAGCAAAGATATAATGGGAGGAAGTTTTTCTAAATCACAAAAAATTGATTAATAAGTTGTATAATAAACTCAATAGCGTATATACTATAAGCATCAAAAAAAGTTGATGAAGGGAAGTGAACTACAGTGACACAAGATTTTAAGTTATATGAGAAAAAGTTTAAAGCGTTGGCTGATCAGAAGCGTTTAGAGATTATGTATGAACTTTGCCAGCGAGGCCAGACTTGCGTATGTGATTTAACAGAGATTTTTGAAATGACGCAATCTAAGTTGTCATATCATTTAAAGATTTTATTAGATGCAGGTTTAATTGTAAAAGAAACAAAAGGCACGTGGAGTTATTATGATCTAAATGATGCGGAAGTAAATAATTTATTATCAGAAGAATTATGTTGTATCTTTAGAAAAACAGGAAAGGGTAGCTGTTGTTAAAATTTTGCACTATTAATCAAAAAAAATTGATTAATAACATATAAAGAGGAGGAATAAGCTATGATATATGTTCACGTTGGTATAAACGTTACGAATTTAGAGAAGTCTATTGAATTTTACGAAAAGGTATTTGGTGTGTCACCAGTTAAGGTGAAAGTAGATTATGCAAAATTTTTATTAGAGACGCCAGGACTTAATTTCACGCTAAACGTACGAGATGAAGTGAATGGAAATCAAGTAAATCACTTTGGTTTTCAAGTGGATACAGCTGAAGAAATTACATTACATAAAGAACGATTAGAAAAAGAAGGTTTCTTTGCGCGTGATGAGATGGATACGACTTGTTGCTATGCAGTACAAGATAAGTTTTGGGTAACGGATCCCGATGGTAATGAGTGGGAGTTCTTTTATACAAAAGCAGATAGTGATGTTCACAAAATAGAAGATCCATCTTGTTGTACGACTTCTAAAGTAGTAGAAAAAAATTCTTGTTGTTAATAGGAGCTGGAAAATAAAATGAAACGTTTATCTTTTCTAGACCGCTATTTAACACTATGGATCTTTCTAGCGATGGCTGTTGGGATTGGTTTAGGGTTTGTGTTTCCTAGTGTAGTAGACGGACTACATACATTACAAGTTGGAACGACGTCTATTCCACTTGCTGTTGGTTTAATTGTAATGATGTATCCACCATTAGCGAAAGTTCGCTATGAGGAAATGGGCCGAGTATTTAAAGATGTAAAAGTGTTAGTTCTATCTTTAGTACAAAACTGGATTATCGGTCCGGTACTTATGTTTGTGTTAGCAATTATTTTTCTTCCTGATAAACCAGAATACATGGTTGGTCTCATTATGATTGGATTAGCACGTTGTATTGCAATGGTTATTGTTTGGAACGATCTTGCTGATGGGGATAAAGAGTATGCGGCAGGTTTAGTTGCTTTTAATTCGGTATTCCAAATGCTTTTTTTCTCAGTTTATGCATACGTATTTGTAACTGTAATTCCAGAATGGTTAGGGATTGAAGGGGCTATTGTCGATATTACAATGATAGAAGTAGCAAAATCAGTATTTATCTATTTGGGAATTCCTTTTATAGCAGGTATGTTGACACGCTTTGTACTAGTTAAGTTAAAAGGAAGACAGTGGTATGAAAAGGTGTTTATACCTAAAATTAGTCCACTTACATTACTTGCATTGCTATTTACGATCGTCATTATGTTTTCTTTAAAAGGAGAGATGATTGTTAGCGTGCCACTAGATGTGGTAAGAATAGCGATTCCGTTATTAATCTATTTTATTGTAATGTTTTTTGTATCTTTCTTTATGGGAAGAAAAATTGGTGCAAACTATCCGGTGACGACAACGTTAGCATTTACAGCAGGTAGTAATAACTTTGAGTTAGCAATTGCTGTAGCAGTTGGGGTGTTTGGTATTCATTCAGGCGCAGCATTTGCAGCAGTTATCGGACCATTAGTTGAAGTACCTGTAATGATTGCACTTGTAAACGTCGCTTTTTGGTTTAAGCGTAAATATTTTAATGATCAACCAGCATAATTTAAAAACAAAGGCGGAAAACAACATGGAAAACAAAAAGACAATCTATTTCTTATGCACAGGAAATTCATGCCGAAGCCAAATGGCAGAAGCATGGGGCAAACAATATTTAGGTGATAAATGGAATGTATATTCTGCAGGAATTGAAGCACATGGAGTAAATCCAAATGCAATTAAAGCAATGAACGAAGTAAATATCGACATAACAAATCAAACATCAGATATAATTGATGCAAACATTTTAAATAGTGCTGATTTAGTCGTTACGCTGTGTAGTCATGCGGATTCTGTTTGTCCATCTACTCCGCCGCATGTAAATCGTGTTCATTGGGGATTTGATGATCCAGCAGGAAAAGAGTGGTCCGAATTTCAACGTGTTCGTGATGAAATTGGTGAACGTATAAAGCGATTTTCTGAAACAGGGGAGTAAATAAAGGAAAGAGTCAATCTTCTATCTTATAGGGGATTGGCTCTTTTTTATTATGTATTTCATTTACTTATCGCATCGCTTTAAAACCACTCTTGAAAATAATACAGAATATTATGTGAAAGTGGTAAAGTTAGAATAGAACAGTTTAAAAAAGGGGATGTAACGTATGATCTGTGAACTAAGCAAGAATGATTTTTATAGGTGTAATAGTTTAGTGAATGAACAAGGTCAATTAGAGGTACGTGCTGTAATTGCAGGAGTGAACCCTGGTCGTATATTTGTAGATAATAGTACTGCTCCTAATTCGGGACTTATTTGGTTAGGTAATAATGATGGATTCTTCTTCATTGGAGATTCTGCAAATGAAGAGTTTAATAAAGAAATGAATCATTTTATTAATAATGTAATAGTACCTGAGGCGAGGAAGGTAGGACTAGATTGCTTTGAAGGAATCGGTAATCATTCAAAATGGAACAAAACAATTGAAAGAATATTTCAGCACCGTAAATTAAAGAGTTGGAATCAAAGAGTGTATACGCTAAGAAAAGAGGATTATGACAATCATCATGAGCCTAAATTTGAACAGGGATATACTGTGCTGAAAATGAGTAAAGCTCTCTATGAAAATAATAACAATACATTTAAGAATATTGATTTTTTACAATCAAAAATTTTAGAGTTTTGGTCTTCACCGGATTGTTTTTTCGATGAGGGAATCGGTTATTGCGTTGTTTATGATGATCTAATTGTAAGTGTATGTTTTTCAGGTTTTGTATTTGCAAATATCCATTGTATAGATATTGAAACGATAAAAGGTCACCAAGGGAGAAAATTAGCTCAAAAGATAGCGCATAGTTTTGTGAAAGATTGTTTGGAGAATGATATTATTCCATATTGGGACTGTATGGAATTGAACAAGCCTTCTGTTGCAGTTGTGGAAAATGTAGGGTTTACAAATGTATTTAACTATGTGGGATATTATTTTTTATTTGAATAATCTAGGTATACTTTACAATTTACACTTTGAGGTTGCCCAATCATTATATATATCTACAATTTAAAAAAGAAAGCATATGAGGTGTCCGAAAATGAAAATACAAATAGTATTGTTTGATGGTTTCGGAGAACTTGTCTCTTTCGCACCGTTTGAGGTACTGAAAAGAGCGATAGAAGAAGGGGCTCCATTTACAATTGAATTCGTTTCGAGTGAACAAAAACAAGAAGTTACGACTTCATTTGGAGTTACGGTTAAACTACATGATTTTTTACGAATGGATAATAGGCCAGATTTGTTAATTGTACCTGGTGGTGGCTGGAATCATAAAGCAGAGCATGGGGCACGAAAGCAAGCAGAGCTTGGTACTTTGACCGAAATGATTAGCGAGATGCACAATGCAGGAACAATTGTTGCTGGTGTGTGTACAGGAGGTATGCTATTAGCTGCCTCTGGTATATTGAACGGTCGAAAGGCAACGATGCACTATTTGGCACAGGATGAAATGAGTGAATACGGGGCAGAGCTTCTTCATTACAGAATTGCGGATCAAGGGGATATTATCACTGCAAGAGGAGTTACTTCAGGAGTTGATTTGGGACTTTGGATCACGGAAAGATTCGCAAGCCCTAAAATTGCGGCTGCCGTTGAATACAGAATGGAATATGAGAGGCGAGGTGTTGTTTGGAAGTAATTTGACTTCTTTTTTATCCCGCATTAACGGGCAGTAAGACTCCCACCACAAAATTCAACGAATGGGAGGGCTGCCCGTAAAAAAACAATGGATATGTACTAATAATCAGTGGGGGTGACAAAATTCCTACTGATTAAAGTTTCATTTTATAATTTTTCACCTTATTAAAAGTTGATTTGTTAGAAAGGATAATCATTTATTGATATAATGAATGGATGCGTGGCAGGAAATAGATAGAAAGATACTGCTAGTAATTTATACTTAAAATGTAGGGAGATTGAACAGAGTTATGGGGACAGAAAAAGAAATTAGTTCCGCTAAATTAATATGGAAGATGACGCGCCCGCATACATTAACGGCGACGTTTTCTCCTGTAATTTTAGGAACAGTGGCATCACTTTATGTTGCCAAAATTGATTGGCTGTTATTTATTGCGATGATGGTTGCATGTTTAGCATTGCAAATAGCAACGAACTTATTTAATGAGTACTATGATTTTAAACGTGGATTAGACACTGCTGAATCCGTTGGCATCGGTGGCGGAATTGTCCGTCATGGATTGAAGCCAAAAAATGTTTTAACAGTTGCGCTTTTATTGTATGTCGTAGCAGCTTTTATTGGCATTTATATTTGTATGAATAGTAGTTGGTGGTTAGTGGTTATTGGTTTAATTGGGATGGCAGTTGGCTATTTATATACAGGTGGTCCACTACCAATTGCGTACACCCCGTTTGGAGAATTAGTTTCTGGATTGTTAATGGGGACATGTTTTGTACTCATTGCTTTCTTTATTCAAACGAATACGATAACGATTGAAAGTGTATTGATTTCCATTCCAATTGGAATTTTAGTCGGTGCAATCAATATGTCGAATAACATCAGAGATATCGAAGAAGATATTAAAGGTGGAAGAAAGACATTAGTAATCCTCCTTGGGAGAGAGAAAGCTGTGGTAACACTAGCGGTAGCCTTTTTCATTGCGTATTTATGGATTGCCGTAATTGTATTAATGGGTTATATAAGCCCTTGGGCATTAGTTATGTTCCTAGGTTTGAGAAAGCCGATTTCTGCGATTCAAAGTTTCCAAAAAGGGGCAAAGGATCCTGGGTATATGCGCATCGCAATGAAATCAACAGCGATGACAAATACGATTTTTGGCTTCTTATTATCAGCAGGGTTATTAATTAGTTATTTGTTTTAAATAAAAAATATGGTTAAATAACTTAACCCCAGTTTCTCAATTTTAATATAGAGAAATTGGGGTTTTTATTTTGACTTTGTTTAATGTTAAAAACAGTTTCATTTGAAATGCAAATACCAATAAATTGCAACTTCATCATTTTCAATATCCAAACCTTTATAAACAAGAAAATCACACCCACCAATTACAAATCCGCATTTTTCATAGAACTTACATGCTGCGACATTATTATTTTGCGTTTCAAGCATGATACCTGGCATATTGCCTTTTTTTGCCCACTGCTTTGCTTGATCAACTAATCTTTTACCAACTCCGAGTGTACGATATTTTTTATCTACCGTTATATCTTCTATGTAAGCATAGTGGTTCCAATTCTTTTTCAATACCATTAATCCAATGATTTGGTTATGTAACAGTGCTATGTAAATGACTTGATTAGGTTTATTTATATATTCATTGTAAGCCAGTTCTTCATTATCATCTTGATTTTGTAAATAACTTTTTTCATAACTCGGAACGTCTTCTACTGTATATTCTATACGTTTATTTCCTTTGGAAAGAGAAAGAATTAACCGAGCATTCACTATAAAACTGTCATCAATCTCCGGGAGATTATCTAAATCATTTGTTTCTAACTCTCTAATTACAAGGTTCATCGGGGCACCTCCACATAATAATATTTCTTCTAGTTCTTCATTTGGTTCAAATGAATTCCAATTACAAAATTATAATAGAATTTCAATAGTACGGCTATCTTTGTATTTTATCTTTATACCAGCATGTTGTTATCTTGATATGAAAATATTGTTTAGAAAGAGTAGTATCTTTTATTTTGGATGTATATCCAGTTTTCAAATTTAACTGTAGTAGAGAAACAAATATTTTTTTAAAGAGTGGATGCCATACGTTATTCTTTAACTAAATTCGACATTATCTGCATTTTATCTTCACCTTCCTCTATTAATCTATTTATTGTAAACATCAGCTGGAGTTAATGCTCAGCTGTATAAATAATGAATATAAAAATTAATAGGGAAAGGATCGAAAAATAATGAAAGAATCACAAAGTAAGAAAAAAACAAGTCGACTAACTAAGGTAATAATATCTCTAGGAGTTGTTTTAGCAACGACCTTTTTCACCTTCTTTTTAATAGGAAAATGGAACTCTATCCCAGCGAAGGGAATAGCTAACGAAAGTAGTAATCAAGTTAACACGCAACAACAAGAAAAGAAAAAAGAAACACCACCAGCAAAACAGAAAAGACCTGATGGAAAACCGGTGGGAAAGGTTGTTTATTTAACATTCGATGATGGTCCTAGCGAACTAACTGGGAAATTTTTAGATGTACTAAAAGAGCAAAATGTCGCCTCGACATTTTTTATGCAAGGTAGCAATTTACAAAATACAGGTTTTCAGGAAAACGTAAAGCGAGCAGTAAAAGAAGGGCATTATATTGGTGCACATAGTATGACACATAATAGTGATAAGCTATACAAAAAAGGACAATTTGTAACGGAGATGAAAGAAACGTTAGCTCTTATTCATAATATTACGGGTACAACTCCTAAATTAGTTCGTCCGCCATATGGATCTGCACCAGGATTAAAGGGCGAGGAAATTCGTAACCAAATTGTAGAAGCAGCAATAAAAGTTTGGGATTGGACAATAGACTCAAATGATTGGAAATTAAAAGATAATCCAACTCAGATTATCGATAATGTAAAGAAACAGACAACAGAAGAAGTAGAAGTTGTTTTAATGCATGAAAAGGCGCAAACATTACAAGCTCTTCCTGAAATTATTAAATTTTATAAAGAGAAAGGGTATGAATTTGGTGTATATAATGACGAGGATCATTTTCGTCTAAACTTCCAAAAAGATCAACGTCTATAGTATAAACATAGTTATTTTAAAAGGTGTTTTTATTACTAAATCAATAATTAAGCAAAAGTCGATTTCCTATTTTATAAAGAAATCGACTCTTTCGTTTATGTATTATGTCACAAGAGTTTCCTTATTTTCTCCGGAATGTCCTTTTTAGAAATCTATGCAACAGAGCCTTTATAGTAAGAGTATCTTGTTGGGAATGATCAAAAAAATCTATATTGTAATATAAAAAATCGCTATGATATGAAAGGATACCATACAACAATCCCAATAAATTCTTCTCAATAATTGAAAATAAAATCAATCCGGATTATTATATTGTTATTGTAAATTTATTTTATTGAAGGAGGATACATAGATGAAAAGCTCAAAAGGCTCTATTGAATCAGAGATAAGCAAAGCAATTACTCACTGGGAAAAGGACTACCTAGGACGCGGGTCTATATCCGTTAAGACAGATATATTACGGGATATGATTATCGTAAATTTACAAGGTGTTTTAACGCCGGCTGAATATAGTGTTTGCGAAACAAAAGACGGGATGCTAACGATAAAGAAGAATCGTTCGGAGCTAGTTGAATCTGGAATTGATGATCTGAAAGAGATTATACTAGAATTAACTGGAGAGAAAGTGAAAAGCTTTCATACGGATATAAGCTCCCGTACAGGTGAACGAGTAATGATTTTTAAATTGCTTCATAATCTTGAGGAGAAATTTTAAAAATACCTTAAGGTTAGTGGAAGGATTAAGAAACCTACAAGTTTTACACTTTATTAACAGGCTAATAATTAAAAACTTGAAGTTATTTAGGTATAATAAATCTTAATTCTGATAACTCTTAAAAAACGGATAAAGAAATTGACAAACTGCTTAATATGGTTTATCTTATAATTGTTTTAAAAAATTGATAGATGCTCATTTTAACAGTTTGCTATAATTAAGGCTTTAGCATTTTTTTAATATGTAATATTGACTAAATGAAAAAGTTTCTTAATTAAAAGATAGCGTATAACATAAATTGATATATTGATTGCATAATCTAGGAGATCAGAAATATACATTTCTTTTTAATAGGAGTAATACATACATTATTATCCTCTATAAAATGGGAGCTCTTCAAAAAACTTTATTGAAGTTAGTTGAAGGGAAACCGACAATCTCCATAATTCAATGATGATATAAAATCATTGAATTATGGAAGTTGTCGGTTTTTTTTATGGGAAAAAACGATGCACTAAAAAGAGTGAATGAAAATTGAAATTTAAAAAACTATCGTAATTAAAAGGAATTTTTATAGGTTATTTTCGCTTAGAAGGGAGTATTTAACATGTTAATTTCGCTGAGTTCATCAACACTGTTAACTTTATTTTTTATGGCGCTTAGTGCTTCTTGGCTAAGTGGATTATTGTTTTTACATGCAAGGATACCTTTACGTTTTGTTCATATCCATATTGGTATCGCTGCTTTACCTTCATTGGTTTCTTTGCTCGCACTTGTTAATAACAATGGAGATAGAGTTGTGGGGCCTTGGCATCTAGATACTTTAGCTTGGTTAATGGCTTTCTTTGTTCTTACAATTGGTTTAATCATTCAGCGTTTTTCTGTACGTTACTTAATGGGAGATCGCTCATATCGAAAATACTTTGTACTTTTTACATTTACTACAGGTGTATCTTCGGTTGCATGGTTAAGTGATGATCTTCGTTTCATGATTATTTGTTGGGGAGCAACGCTTATAGGATTGGTTCTACTCATAGGGCTAAATAAAGGGTGGAAAGTAGTTAGTGAAGCAACTAAAATCTCTGGCTATTTATTTACAATAAGTTGGATTGCATTGCTATCAGCTATCATTTGGCTTTTTCAAGTAACTGGACAGTGGCAATTAACATCAGTTTTAACGAATGAAAATGTAGCGCTACATGGAACATTGGAGAGAACAGGAATTAACTTATTAATTATATTAGCGGTGATGATTCCAGCAGCACAATGGCCTTTTCAAAGATGGTTAATTGAGTCCGCTGTTGCTCCAACTCCTGTTTCTGCTATTATGCATGCGGGTTTAGTAAATGCTGGCGGTATCATGTTAACTAGATTTTCACCTCTTTTTCATGATGATATTGCACAAATAATTTTACTAATTTTCTCTAGTATTTCTGTCTTGATAGGTACAGGAATTAGTTTAGTCCAAGTTGATTATAAACGTCAGCTAGTAGGTTCAACTATTGCACAAATGGGATTTATGCTTATTCAATGTGCATTAGGCGCCTATTTAGCGGCTGTTATTCATTTAATTTTACATGGTTTGTTTAAAGCTACACTGTTTTTACAAGCTGGTTCTTCAGTGCAACGTTTTGGGGTAGTGAATCAGTCTAATGAAAAGATGTCCAATTTATGGATTAGAGTCGGGCGTGTTTTAGGATTATTTATAGCAATTACTTTCTGGTTTATGACTTCTGGAGAGGGGTATCAACTAGTTAGTGCGTTAATCTTAGGCTGGTCACTATACTTTTCATGGAAACAGCTTGTTGTTTTTGGAGAGGGAAGAATGGGACGAATTGCTGGCGTAATTGTTTTGATTGGATTTTCTCTCATTTACTTTACCGTTCATAATTCTCTTTATAAATGGTTGCATACTGATATTTATCAAAGTGTTCAACCTTCAGCTCCAGCCGTTATCTTTGTTATATGTATTTTACTATTTAGTAGTGTTACTAGTACTTTCGTTACTCGTCATCAATCTTCTACTTTATTCGCTGTACTTTATCTTTGGTTAGTTCGAGTAGGTGAGGCGAGAAGAAAATCAGTAGAAAGTCACCCAAGCTATCTGAAACATTATGTATCAAAGGGAGGTAATTCGTGATGAGCATATCGTCAATATTAAAGAAAGATACAAACATTGATATGCAAGAAAATAATATAAATGATTTAGTTGCATCTGCTAGCCGAGTTATTGCACCACTTTGGCCTATCTCTACGTTTGCAGCTCACCACCCTTGGATGGGACTTGAAAAGCAATCATTTGAACAAGTCGCAAATTGGCTAAAAGAAGCTCGTAATGTGGATATGTATCCTAGTACTTCCATGATTCATTCGGCAAAAGCGAAAGGTGAGATTGAGGAATCATTTTTACAAAGTAGTTTGTCTCGTTGGCTGGATTCACAATCTTTTCATATTCCGCGAGAGAAAGTAGAGCGATTTTGCCAAGCGGCTTTAAAGTTAGAAAAATTACCTTCTAGTCTATTATCATCGCCAGAATTAAATAAATTGGCAGAAGAAATGAGTTATATAAATACAGCAAATATGAAAGCCTCTGTTATGCAGCCAATAAGTTCGCTTATAGAGAATCAAAATAGTGAAAACCTATCTGATATTCTTAATTATCATATCATTAAATGGTGTAAATTATATCTTGATGACTCCGGATCAAGTTGGACGATGCCAAATCGAGAGAAAGGTTTTTATCGTGCATGGCAACACCTTATTACATTTGATCCAGCGCTCAGTAAAAATGAGCGTAAAGTTTTAAAAGATTGGCCACAAGATGCCGAAGTAGCTTTAGCGAGAGCGTTATTTGAACTAGGAATTTCTGAATCTAACATACAAGCTTATCTTGAAGGGCACTTACTTTCTTTACCTGGGTGGGCAGGAATGATACGATGGCGCTCACAACAATCAATTCAGGAACAGGGGCTTTTAATAGAATATTTAGCAGTTCGAATTTCTATGGAGCTGGCTATTGCAAAACCTTATTTATCTTTAAAAAATCAAAAGGTTGAGAAAAAAGTTTCGATCGTCCCACTTATAGCTTCTTGGATCTATTGGGGGAATATTTCAACACGGGAATGGTCACAAATGTCTGCAGCTGAACAAAGCGAATTGTTAGCATTTGCATATCGTTTTGATGAAAATATTCGCAGGAAACTTTGGCTGGAAGCTTGGGAACAAACGCATGCAGAGCAATTAAGAGAGAAGATTGCTTCTAAACAACGCGCAACCAATGATAAAAAGCGTGTATTAGCTCAATTAGCATTTTGTATTGATGTACGTTCAGAACCGTTTCGTCGCCACTTAGAAAAACTAGGTCCGTTTGAAACGTTTGGAATAGCTGGTTTCTTTGGGTTACCAATTGCGACTAGTGAACTAGGTAGTAATGACAGCCATCCTTCCTTGCCAGTTATACTGAAACCGAAGCATCAAATAAAAGAGCTTACAGATGAAAATGAATTTAAATCTTATGAGCAACGTAAGAGGGTAGGCAGTTCGGTGCGTTATACATTTAAAACGATGAAACAGAACGTACTGACAAGTATGGCGCTACCTGAGTTAAGTGGTCCTTTACTTGGTCTACAGATGGTGACAAGAAGCTTTGTCCCAAGAGGAGTTGGTGGTTTCATTCGTAAACTTCGTAAAACTATGTTACAAAAACCTGATACAACATTCTCGCTTAATCATGTTCATGACACAAAAGGTGAGATACCTATCGGTTTTACGAAAGAAGAAAAAGTGAACTATGTGCGTCAAGCTTTAAAAATGGTGGGACTGACAGAAAAATTTGCTCCTTTAGTTGTAATGTGCGGACATAGTAGTCAAAGTACGAACAACCCTTATGCTGCAGCACTTGAGTGTGGTGCTTGTGGCGGAGCAGCAGGAGGATTCAATGCAAGAGTTTTTGCGACTTTATGTAATCTTCCAGAAGTGAGAGAGGCGTTGTTTGCTGAAGGCATTAACATTCCTAAGGATACCATTTTTGCAGCAGCTGAACATAAAACAACAGTGGACGAATTGGAATGGATTTACGTCCCAGAACTTTCGAAAACTGCGCAAGAAGCGTTTGATTGTATCGAGACGATTATGCCAAATGTGAGCCAACATGCAAATAGAGAACGTTTAACGCAATTACCTAATTTTAAAACGAAAATAAAAAATCCGAGTAAAGAGGCACATCGATTTGCAGAAGATTGGAGTGAAATACGTCCAGAATGGGGATTAGCGCGTAATGCATCTTTTATTATCGGACAGCGTGAATTAACTCAAGATTGTGACTTAGAAGGCAGGGCTTTCCTTCATAATTATGATTGGAAACAGGATGAAAGTGGCGATATATTAGCTAACATTATTGCAGGACCAGGAACAGTTGCACAGTGGATAAATCTACAATATTACGCATCAACTGTAGCTCCTCATTATTATGGTAGTGGAAATAAAACAACCCAAACCGTAACGGCGGGTCTCGGTGTTATGCAAGGGAATGCTAGTGACCTGTTGCCAGGCTTACCTTGGCAATCGGTTATGCAGTCAGATAGTGAGACGTATCATTCACCACTTCGTTTACTAATTGTCATTCAAGCACCTATTGAATATATAGAACGTTTGTTAAATAATGATTTCACATTTCGAGAAAAAGTTCAAAATGGATGGGTTAGACTTGCAAGTGTTGATCCAGAGGGAAGCTGGAAAAACTGGTAACAATTATTATTGTTACTAGCTTAAAAGTTTCATAAATACAATAATGAAGAAGGAGTGCTCCATATGAATTCAAAGAATAAAAAAGTTTTATTATTAACAGACATTGAACACGGAATAGAGCCTAGTATCCAACAAGTAACTAACATTCAACAAGAAAACATGTTGACTATACACAGCTATGATTCTGTAATTGTACATCCTTATGGAGATATAATGAGATCTATTATTATTGCTATTTATCAAGAAAATGTTAAAGAAATTTTTGTTGTCGGAATAGAGGATAAAGAAACTTCTTCAGTTAATCTACAAACTCAACGTGATTTCATAAAAGATAATATAGAATTAGACTATCTCTTTAAAAATTGCATGCCTGAATTTTCAAGTGGTAGCCTTAATCAATGGCTGAGTGCACAAAAAAATGTTAGTGAAAATATTGAAAAGAGTATAGATATGATCCGTCATCATCCATTAGTACCTTCTGATATTGAAGTTCATGGTTTCATAATTGATAGAACGGGTGAAAAAGAAACGGTTGTTAAAGTTTTTGCTAATAAAGTACTGAAACAAATGCATTCTTATGTGTAAGTTATCGATAGATAAGCAACTTTTATTTGGACTTGTGTCCTTTACAAAGAGCAAAAGAAATCTTCTATAAATGGGGATCTTTTGCTCTTTTTGTTTGAATTTTTAATGTGTTTTATAGGAGATACCTAATATGTACATAATAAAAATATATAACTTTTTGCATAAAATTTTAAGGACGGATTAGCAGGTGATAATAAAGTTAATCGTAAAATAGAAGTGTATATTGTGATTGATCCCGCATTAACGGGCAGCCCTATTGGTGAGGGCTGATTAAAGTTTCACTTTATTTTAAGATTATTACTAAAAAGAATGGAGATTCTTTAATTATGAGAATAAAACAGTTAAAACCTAAAGTGATATGGAAAAAAAGAATGTTGCTAACTCTTTTTATTGTTTTCGGATTGATTATTGCGGGGGTTGTTTTTTGGAATGTTTCACCTATTCCGAAAGCGTTTCTCATAAAAAAAGCATTTGAAGGTGGAATGTTTGTTCAATCTAATAATTATAAAAACGCTCTAAAAGAGACACGAATTGTTAAAGATATCAATTATAATTCTAAATTTCCTGATGGTACATTAGACATTATTTATCCCAAAAATTTTATAGGGAAAACACCTGTTATTTTTTGGGTGCACGGGGGTGGATTTGTAGGTGGAGATAAATCAGACATTACTGGTTATGCAGTAGAATTAGCTGCTCGTGGTTATACAGTGATAAATATAAATTATGCTCTTGCTCCTAAAAGAAAGTATCCTACACCAGTACTACAACTTGGTGAGGCTTATGAATATATAAAAGCAAATGCAAAGAAATATAATGTAAAACTAGATGACCTATATTTTGCAGGAGATTCTGCGGGAGCGCAAATATCTGGACAATTTGTTACTATTCAAACATCTCCAGATTATGCGAAATTAACCGGGATTGACGCTGTTGTTGCTCCTTCTACAATTAAAGGTATATTGCTATTTTGCGGCCCGTATAATATGCCTGCATTAGCTAAAATGGAAACATCCAAAGAAGTGCAAGACTTTATGCGTACTACTGGCTGGGCTTACTTTGGGAAAAAGAAATTTGAAACATTACCTGAAATGGAAATCGCCTCTATTTATAAACACGTTACAAAAGATTACCCACCAACGTTCATCACAGATGGAAATACTGCATCATTTGAAGAGCAAGGTAAAGCATTAGCTTCTACTTTACAAAATAAAGGAGTACCTGTAGATACACTTTTCTTTGATAAAAATATCTCTGGCGAGTTAGCACATGAATTTCAATTTAAAATGAACACTCCAGCAGGTGAAGAAGCTTTTAACCAAGTTCTTAAATTTCTAAATGAAAATAAATAATATATATACTATTAACTTTTTATAAGCCTAGTTTAATACCATATAGGGGTGAACAAAATATTGCATTAATAATCTAATGGTAGCAAAAATAAATTTGATAAGAAGTATATAGTAAGAATGATTTGGAGATACAGATGGGGATATAACTATTTTATTTAGGACGGTGCACTTTAAATGGATTTACAGAAAGGGAAATTATATTGGAACACAACTTTTTCTAATACATCTTCTTATCCTCGCTTGGAAGAAGATATAAAATGTGACGTACTAATAATAGGAGCAGGAAGTTCAGGTGCTCAATCAGCATACTATTTGAGTGAATCAGATTTAAATATTGTTGTCGTTGATAAAAGAAAGGTAGGACACGGGAGTAACCTTACAAATACAGCACTTATTCAATATTTAGGTGACAAGATGTTTTTTGAACTTGTAAATACATTTGGAGAAGAGTATGCAGTTAAGCATATGAAATTATGTGAACAAGCTATTAATGATATTGAATATGCTGATCAAAACTTGCCTTATTGCTCTGATTTTAAACGACGTGACAGTTTATATTATGCAAGTTATGAAGAGGATATAAAGAAATTAGAAAAAGAACTGTATTATTTACATAAGCATGATTTTAAAGCGACTTGGCTATCAGAGGAACAAATTGGACAGAGATATCCATTTAAAAAACGTGCAGCTATTTATACGTATAATGATGGTGAAATAAATCCTTATAAATTTACACATAGTTTATTAGAACAAGCTGCTAATAAAGGAGTTCAAATTTATGAAGATACAGAGATTGTTGGCAAAAAGTTAGAGAAAGAATGTGCTATCTTTTATACAAAGGGGGGCAATTCTATTACTGCCAATAAAGTAATTGTGGCTGCAGGATATGAAGGGTTGGAATTTAAAAAGGAAAAGAACGCTACACTGATTAGCTCATATGCAGTTGTTACTAATCCTGTAGAAGATTTATCTTCTTGGTATAAACGTACTCTCATTTGGGAAACTGCGAGACCATATATTTATATGAGAACTACTGCAGATAACAGGATTATTATAGGTGGGTTAGATGAAGATACAAACATTGCTCAAGAAAGAGATTCAAAATTAATCCATAAAAAAGAGAAATTAGTAAATGAATTTAATAAGCTCTTTCCCAATATAACAGTTGAACCTGAATTTTATTTAAGTGCTTTTTATGGTGGTACTCATGATGGTTTACCTATAATTGGAATGTATGAAGAGTTTCCAAATTGTCACTTTATCTATGCGTATGGAGATAATGGATTAGTATATAGTATGGTGCTTTCTAAAATTGTTCGAGATATAATTATTAGCGGTTCAAGTCCGGATTTGAATTTATATTTACAAACTAGACCAAAACTAAATGAGTAAGCTACATGTATGCAAAATCATAGTAGTAACGAGTTTATTTAGGGTTCCATTGTAAAAAAACGCTATTTTAAATGTATTAGTTTAATGTGACTATTTGTTATGTTTATGAATGCTTAAATAAAGCATTTATAAACAATATTATTTGTTAAACCCATTCATCTTACTAATTTCTGTTATTTGTATAATCCATTCTTTTTTTAGGTAGGGTAGAGTTGCTTGGATATGATGATATTCCCATTCTTCCTCAATGGTAGGATAAAGGTTAAATAAGTATTTTTCTTCATCATTTGTTACACTTGCTTTAGGATTGCCAGTGAGTTTAAAATAAATGTCGCACCATCCGCTATAGTTTGTTAACATAAATAAAAAATTAGGACATGTGAATTCGATGAGGTATATTTCTTTCTCTAATTGAATATCTGATAGTAATTCCCTTGCAGTCTCAAAAGTAGGCTTCTTTTTGTAACCATTGCATGAATGCCATGCCCAAATGGGGAAATCTATAGTAAAGTCAATACCTTTCTGTTTCATGTGTCTTACAATGTATTTATATGCTGTGAAATCTTCTTTACTAACAAAAATAGGATTGGCTATAAGCTTACCTTCATTCAAAAGTGTATTTATAGCATTTTTGTTTTGAAAAGTCCATAGGATTGTTGAATCAATAAATGTATTTAAGTTTGATTGTTTATCAAATTGTTTTTTCATCTTTCGCTCCATTTTCTTTTTTATTTTGCAGAATTAAGAATAAATATGACTAATCGGATAATAAGAAATACCTATGCTAGATACAATTGTAAATGCTTATTTAAAGTAACAGCAAGGAATAACCTTTGTATATAGAGTGTACAATACATGCAAAACAGGATTAAAGAAGATTTTAAATATAATATGAAATAGTACAAAATAAGAATTTGATACATCTTTTATATATAAACTATTAATTGAAGTTTGTAATTACACATTATAGTTAGTATACTAACTATATAATTAGTGTACTAACTATATTGGAGGTTATATGAATAATTTAGGCTATTTATTACACAAGGTAAGTATAATGACGAAAACAGAATTATCAAATCAATTAAAAGAATATAAAATAACAGCTCAGCAATGGTCTGTGTTAAAGGATATATCTCTTTATCCAAATGGAACCACCCCGGCTATGATTGCTGAAAGGCTCTTAGCAGACCGTCCAACAGTAACCGGAATTATACAAAGATTATTGCAAAAAGAATGGATTCTTATAAAACATAATCCTAAAGATAAACGGTCACATTTAATATTTTTAACAGATGAAACTAAGGCATTAATACAGGAGATAGAAAATGTAAGCGATGAAGTTATAAAAAATGCTACAGCTAGTATTCCTAAAGAGGAAGTAGAAAATACAGTTCGAGTTTTGCAAAGTATGATTCAAAATTTACAAAAAAATAAAGGGTGATTAAAATGATTTTAGTAACAGGTGCTACAGGGAATGTAGGAAAAGAGGTTGTAAAATGCCTAATAAAAAGAAATGCTACTTTCAAAGTCACAACGCGCAGTAGAGAAACTGAAGGAGTGTATTTTGATTTTGAAAACCCCTCATCTGTAAAGGCGGCTTTAACAGGTGTTACTAAAGTCTTTCTAATAAGACCACCACATCTAGCTGATGCAAAAAAGTATTTCCAGCCTGTTGTAGATGCCGCAAAAGAAATAGGTATAAAACACATTGTATTTTTATCTTTATTAGGTGTAGAAAAAAATCCGATAGTACCTCATGCTAAAATTGAAGCTATGATAAAGGCTTCTGGGATCCCTTACACATTCCTAAGACCGAGTTTTTTTATGCAAAATTTATTATCACAACATGGTGATGAATTAAGAAATGAAAAAATAATTGAAGTACCTGCTGGTAAAGGGGAAACAAGTTTTATAGATGTACGGGATATTGGAGAAGTTGCAGCTAAAATATTAACCGAAGAGGGACATGAATTTAAAGCTTATTCTTTAACGGGAAATGAGGCATTAACATATTATGAAGTTGCTGCTATTATTTCAAAAATAATAAATAAAGATATTACTTATACAAATCCAAGTATATTTAAATTTAGAAAAAGAATGATTCAAAAGGGACTTAACAGTGACTTTATTTGGGTTATGATTGGAATATATACAACTGCAAAATTAGGGTTAGCTAAAAAAGTCACATCAGATTTATCGAATTTACTAGATAGAAGTCCAATAACTATGGAAACGTTTGTTTACGATTACAAAGAATTATTAATATAATAATGCAAAAGTAAAAAAGAGGATTATTCACATAAAGAATCTATTATGTTTTAAGAGTAAGAGGGGATAGCCATGCAAAACAAAATTATCGTTATGTTTCAAAAAGATTTTCGTTTATATGATAACCCAGCTCTATTTGAGGCTGTTCAGTCCGGGGAGGTTCTTCCGGTATATGTACAAGATGAAACTTTTTCAATAGGAAGTGCGGCAAAGTGGTGGTTACACCATGCTATAATAGATGTCCAAAAGCAACTTAAGGCATTGGGCTCTACTTTAATAATCCGCAAAGGAAATACACAGGAAGAAATACTTTCTCTCATAAAACAATTAGATATAACGGCTGTATATTGGAATAGTTGTTATGATCCAGACAGGTTAAAATCTAATCAAAAAATGAAAATGATATTAGAAGATAAAGGTATTATTTGTAAGGAATTTAATTCGCATTTATTATTAGAACCGTGGATTATAAAAAAGAAGGATAACACTGAATATAAGGTGTTTACGCCTTTTTACAATGCATTTCAAAAGCAGGTAATACCTAAACCTATTAACAGAGTGCAGAGTATAAAGTGGGGAAACTCTTTACCAGCAAGCTTATCTGTCTCAGAATTACACTTGTTGCCGACTATACCGTGGACATCTCATATGGAAGCAATATGGGAGCCTACAGAGGAAGGGGCATACAAAACATTTAAGAAATTTTTCTCTAGTAAATTAGCCTCTTATAGTGAAGGAAGAGATTTTCCAAATCAAAATGTCCATTCGATGTTGGCACCGTATCTTTCATTTGGACAAATATCAGTAAAGCTAATGTTTCATTACTTAATAAATAAAAGTACTGAAAGACAATCTAGTCTCTTTGAAAAACAAGTTAATAGCTTTATACGTCAATTAATTTGGCGAGAGTTTTCTTATTATTTACTATACCATTATCCATTTACAGTATATAAACCTCTTAATAAGAGCTTTGAACATTTTCCGTGGAATAAGGAAGAGGAGTTATTAAGAGTATGGCAGAAGGGTGAAACTGGTTATCCGTTTATTGATGCGGGAATGCGAGAACTATGGCAAACCGGTTTTATGCATAATCGGGCAAGAATGGCTGTAGCCTCTTTTCTTGTAAAGCATTTGTTAATTCCGTGGCAAGAAGGTGCAAAATGGTTTATGGATACACTACTAGATGCTGATATTGCAAATAATACAATGGGATGGCAATGGGTTGCTGGAAGTGGAGCAGATGCATCACCGTACTTTCGTATTTTTAATCCTATCACACAAGGAGAAAAGTTTGATAAAAATGGAGAGTATATAAGAAGATGGGTACCAGAATTAAGAGATATCCCAAACAAATATATACATAAACCTTGGGAAGCACCTGAGCATATTTTACAAAAATCCAATATAAAACTTGGGAATACATACCCTTATCCGATTGTTGATCATAAGGCAGCACGAGAGAGAGCCCTTTGTGCATATAAAAGTATGAAAGAATTTATATAAAATACACGAGTCAATATGAATTTGATATGTAAAAGTTATAATGTCTATTTGCGTATTAAAGTTGTATTCATTGAAAGAGTATACGAATCATATAGAGTTTCTAAAACCTTCTATTAAAAAGGAGAATGTTTATGAAAAAATCTAGTATTATAGTATTTTTACTAACATATGGTTTGTTTTATGTTTCTAGTGTTTTATTCCCTATTGATCGTACTTGGTATGATGCGTTAGAAAAGCCGTCTTGGACACCTCCTGGTATGACAATCGGAATGATATGGGCTGTATTATTTGGACTTATTGCATTATCAGTAGCAATTATTTACAACAACTATGGATTTAAGCCAAAAACATTTTGGTTTTTATTCCTTTTAAATTATATATTCAATCAAGCGTTCAGCTATTTTCAATTTAGCCAAAAGAATTTGTTTTTAGCAACAATAGATTGTTTACTAGTCGCTATTACTACGTTGCTTCTCATAGCGGTTTCTTCCAATTTATCTAAAGTATCGACATGGTTGCTAATTCCATATTTTTTATGGACTGCATTTGCTACATATTTATCTTGGACCATTTATAGTATAAATTAAAGGCGTAAATAAAAACTTGAGCATAATAAAAATGCTCGAGTTTTTATGTGTGTTAATGATAATCCGAAATATGGAATATATACATCTTATGGAGGTCATCTTTGTGAAGAAATGGATAAAAATTACGCTGTACTCTTTACTAGCTATTTTAATTATAGGAAGTATTACTTTTTTGACTTGGTCTCAGTTTACTTATAAACCGACGCAAGAGGCTTTGTCGTTAGTAGATGATAAAAAAGATGAAGATAATATCGTTTTTGGAGCGAAAGATGCGAAAGTAGGGGTTATTTTTTATCAAGGAGCTAAAGTAGAAGCTGAGGCTTATAGTTACTTAGGAGAAGCTCTTGCAAAAGATGGGCACTTTGTAGTAATGCCTCAGTTACCATTAAATTTAGCGATACTTGGAATAAATGAGGTAGACAGTGTAATTGAAAAGTATCCGGAAGTTCAAAAATGGTATGTTGCAGGGCATTCAATGGGAGGAGCTATGATTTCTAAGTATGCCTTTCAACATGAAGACAAGGTAGACGGAATCATTTTCTTAGGTTCGTATCCTGCAGATGACTTCTCTACGAAATCGATTCCGATGTTATCAATTTATGGGGAAGTAGATGCTTTAGCAACTGTAGAAAAAATAGAAAACAATAAAAAGTTCATGTCCAAAAATACAACTATGCACATGATAAAAGGGGGCAATCATGCTCATTTTGGTATGTATGGTGAGCAAAAAGGTGATAATGCGAGTTTAATTACGCCAAAAGCACAACGAGATGAAACAGTAAAAGTAATTGAGCAATGGTTATTGGAACAATGATAACGAATTTAATAAATCTACCGAAAGAATTATCCAAACGGTAGATGGGAGAGAGAATAAAGAGCCAAATCGTATGAATTGGCTCTTTTATTTATTTGCTATCTCCAATTGTCCCCTTATTTTCTCCGGAATGTCCTTTTCAGAAATAACGTCGTAAGAATAGACATACTTTCCTTTTACATGAATTTTTAAGTAAGTTTTTCTTCTAAAATCATTAGGCGTGTTCGTTCCAATTTTATATTCTTTTTCATTGCTTAATTCATCAACACCTTTTAGTGAGTACATAGCTCTTCCTTTATGATGATAATCTGGAACACCATATCCTTTCGCAACGGCATATACATTTTTTTCTTCAGCAATCGGATTAAATCTGTCTAAATCTCCACGTAATATGAAAGGTAGTAAGTATATAGGGAGGCCTATTCCTAGTATAAAAATTACAAATTTCTTCATGAACGTTTCTCCTTTTGTTAAATTACTTATTTTTAAGTATAGGAAAAAATTCTTATGAATTTAGAAGTGAATTTCTTAAGTTTTTCTTAAATAGGTGTTTAAAGGAGGGATAACATTGTATGGTTATTCTTTCGTGCAAATCGTATTATTTTTTATTTATATCTTCGTGGCTTTTATGCAAAACACAACATTTCTAGATGAAATTAGATCTCCTTATATATATTAGAAAATGTATTTTGTGAATTAATTATGAATATATTTTATTTTAAAAAACATCCCTTGATAAATACACAGAGTTATTGTAAAGTGATGATAATTAAAATGTATATTGTGTGAAAACGATAAAAGGAAAGAGTAAAAGTAGTTTTTCTTTTAGAGAGTCGGTCGGTGGTGTAAACCGAAGATGGGGAAATAAACCAAATTAGGTTCAAAGATGGTTCGTATGCTGACATTATTTTTATGGCTCTTTATATAAAAATACCGAGTAACCACTCATTCTAAGGATGAGTGGTTACTTGCAGTTTGTTTAAATAGAGAAATATTGCTACCAAGGAAGCAAGTTTATATATGCGGTTCTCTTCCTTTTATGGAAGCTAGTATTAAAATTTTGTATAAATGGGAAGTACCAAAGGAATTGATTCATTATGAATCGTTTAGCCCTGTTGCAATTATAGGTGATTAACTAATACCGGATAGGATTATAATCATAATAATGTAAATAAATAGTTTTTTGCGATATTTCAATAGTGAAGTATCGTTTTTCATTGTATAACTAAAGCCCAGCTATGGATTCTGATGTAATGTTGAAAAATGATCCCAAGTAATGATTTGTCTGTTGCAATACTAAGTAACTATGACGAATTTGAATCTAAAAAGTATGCTAATAAAATAGCGGAATTTTTTTAAAAAAAAGTAAAAAACAATAGAGCTTAGATTTGCAATGATAAATGTTTTTTCATTAGATAATTACTTTACCGATAATCGAGATGTTTGCGGATACATTTATTTTTTGGATACATAATTATATTTAGAGAATACCCAGTTACAGTATTTGAATTTTTAATAAGAAGGGATGCGAAGGAATGAACTCACAGAGACAAGGCTATGTAGGCTGGTGGCAAGGCGGGCACGGTGGTGGTTGGCCGGGTGGACACGGTGGTTGGCAAGGCGGACACGGTGGTTGGCAAGGTGGACATGGTGGTTGGCAAGGTGGACATGGTGGTTGGCAAGGCGGACACGGTGGTTGGCCGGGTGGACACGGTGGTTGGCAAGGCGGACATAGTGGTTGGCAAGGTGGACACGGTGGTTGGCAAGGCGGACACAGTGGTTGGCAAGGCGGACACGGTGGTTGGCAAGGTGGACACGGTGGCTGGCAAAGTGGGCATGGATATTAAAAAGAGGCTATAAAATCATTTTTTATGCAAAGTTTGTATATTTAGTATCGTTGTATATTTTCATTTGTATAGTAAGTATATAGTGAAAACAGCAAAAAATTCTGTGAAGTAAGAATTCCATCCGAAAAATTAAAGCAGCAGAAATGTCAAAAGAACAAAAGACATCGCTTTTTATTATTCAAGGTGAAAGAGACTATCAAGTTCAATCGAAAATCGAAATCTCTCTATGGAAAGAACAATTAAAAGAACGAGATAACATTGATTATCGACTATATCCAAAGTTAAATCATTTCTTTACAGAAGGGGATGGAGAAATAAGTAAACCGGATGAATATTATAGTCCTGCTAATATTCTTGAGTATGTTATAAATGATATTGCTGCTTGGGTGCAAGGAAGATCGCAATTAAATTAGCAACTATATGTTTTAATAAAGACTTTCTTTCTGTAATTAAACTAGAAACATTATTAGGGTATATGTTTTTTAGCACTCTTTTAAAAAGAGTGTTTTTTTATTTTCCTTTGATTTAATTAACGAAAAAAATATCTTGTACTCCTTTTGTAACTTTTTTAAATCGAAATTTTCTATAAAACAATAGGCTTGTCTTCCAAATAAAGCGTTATTTGTAACACTGTTATCAAAGCAAAGTGCTCGTGACATTTCCTTGATATTCAAAAACATTAATAACCTATTATGTGAAGTTTTTTGAAAATTTAGGTTTAACATCTTTAAAATAGGTGTATTACATATTACATAACAACTAAATAAGAAAATAAAAAATCTAAGGGAGGAAAAATACGATGCATAAGAATGAAAGAAAACCGGTGGTTTATGAATATCAAAATGAACAGGAAGTAGTTATGAAAGTAAAAGAGCTAGAATTGCAAGGGATTCACCAAGATGACATTTACGTCTTAACACATGAAAAACATATAACAAAAAAGATTGCGGATGATACAAACACAAATACGATTGGAGTAAAAGAACAAGGATTGGGCACAAGTATTATCAACTTTTTCTCCAAAAAAGGGGACGAGCTCCGAAATCAAATGGAGGAAATGGGGTTGTCGAAGGAGGAAGCTAACTTATATGAAGAAAAACTAGATCAAGGGAGAATTTTACTTCTAGTAACAGATGAAACACTAACGGCGAGTGATAGGCAGCCGCAAAACTATCATTCTCTCTAATAGATTGCAATATCTGATAAATAGATAAGTTAATTATTTTAGGTTGTAGCATGGAAGAAAATAAAAGTAGAGAAGGGTGAGAAAAATGAAACATACAATATTTAAATATGCTGTGATTGGGATTACGACCGGAGTCATGGTATCTCTGTTAAAAAAAGAAAATCGGAAAGCTATACAAACAAAAGGAAAAAGCGTAAAAGACAAACTACAAGAAGGAAACATAAAGGAAACATTAGAGAAGGTAACCGAGACAAGTAAACAATTCTCTGTAACTGCAGCTAATGTTGCAAAACAAACATTACCACAACTGCTTACAGCCACACCGGTTGTCATTTCTACTATTAAAGATTTAACAGAAAACGAAAATAACAAAAAGAAAAAAGATGAAAAGGATAATGAAATAAAACAAAATAGTAAGAACCTAGACGGAGAAAAAACGGAAAATGAAAAGAAATATGTGAAAGAAGGGAAAGAAGAGAGTGCTTAGATTTAATTCTAAAAAGAGAAAGTGAGGAAAAAAGTATGAAATCTCTGTATGCAATTGATGTAGGAATTGGTTTTACTAAGCGGGCATATCGACAGGATGTAGATTCTGAGGTGACGATTAAGAGTGAAGCTGCCACACTAGCTCCTGTACCTAATCATGCTGAAAGTGAAGATTTAACAAAGGTAAGTTTTATAGACTTAGACTTTGCATACTACATGGGAAATGAAGCACATCAATCTGACGCTTCATTTCTTCCTCCATTTGACGAAGAAATAGAAAATTATTATGAAAGCGAACAGTTTAAACAACAAATATTTGGTTGCATTGCAAAGGATTATAAAGAAAATGTCGTGTTACCTTTAGTTGTTACCGGGCTTCCAGTCACTTGTTTTGGTAGTCAGCATGAGCAATTACAACGTGCACTAAAAAAAGAAACTTCCGTACAAATTGATGGGAAATTTATTAATATTACGGTTGAAAATGCTTTGATTCTTCAGCAACCGATCGCTTTACATGCCTATTTCTTAAAAGAGGGAATCATTCAGGAACAAGATCGCATCTTAATTATTGATGGTGGATTTCGTACATTAGAAATGACAGATATGAAACAGAATGTCATTTTAAATCATTATGAGACGGAACTAGGATGTAGCAAGCCTTTGAAAAATATTAAGAATATCCTGCAGAATCATGCGGGTGAAAGTAATCAATTGCATATTAATGACATGCCAAAAATATTAGAAAAAGGATATGGAGATAAAGAAGAAAATTATGAGACAAGTCAGGTGGATATTTTAATTCAAAAAGAGTTGGATACACATTTCCAAGACATCATGCGTGTATTACAAGAACAATTTAAGTTAGACCAGTATGATACTATTATTTGGACAGGAGGAGTAGTAGATCTCCACAAAAAACAAATTGAAAAAATGCAAGGTGAAATTGTTTCTTTCCGTATGGTAGACGCTTCAAAAGAGGCCGCGCTTCATGGATACTATATTATTGGAAGTCAAGTATTTGAGGACATCACCAATCAATCTGCATATAAATCCAAATTATAATGACGACCGAAATGGAGTTCGTTGAATAGACGTGCCAAATTGTGTGGCTTCTTTTCCAAATATAAATAAGAAAAGATAAAAAGTGCTTGTATAGAGGAAATGTTTAAAATTGAGAATAAAAATAACTAATATATAGGGGGTCTTCCTTTTTAAAGAATAAGACCTCCTATGCATTTATTTTGTAATTTAGATGATTTAAAAACTTTTCCTCCAAGATATGGATACCTACATACAAATTTCATATTACGGATATGATTCGATCAAACATAAAACTATTTAGAAAGGAAGAATAATATGGAATGCATAAAAATGACGAAATGGAGTTGGTATCATGTGAAAACTAGTGAGCTTGAAGAAATTTCTTCTATAATCCCCCGTGATGTAACATCTTATTTCCCTCAATTTGTAAAGAAAATAAGTTCTCCTTGTGAAAATGGATTATATGTTTATACGTTATCACCAAGTCAAACTTGTGTATATGGTTCGTTTTTATATGATCAAGATAAAAAGGACGCCAAAATTCAAAAATTTCTTCATTATTTCGTAGCTCATGGGATACTGATAACGGTCCAAGAAAAAGAGGAAGAAGATTTTCAAGAATTAATACATAAATTCCCTATAGGTATAAAAAATTGTAATAGTTCCGCTGAAGGACTATGTGCCATCTTATCGATATTTATATCTCACTATTTACGAAAGGTTGACTATTTTGAAAACAATTTCAGAAATGTGTTATGGGATTTTTATCATTATAATAACATAGCAGTTTTAGAAAGGATTTATCATATTCGTCATGAATTATTTATGAACACACATGTGTTTCGCTTAATACAAGAAGTGTTACAAGGCTTGGAGGAAGCTTGGTTAGAAAAACTAACAAACACCCTTTGTTATAAACAAACACACGTAAAATTAGAGCGTGGATTACAACTTGTTAAAGAGTACCAAGAAGAATTAGACACGATGATTCATTTGCAAGAAGTTGTTTCTTCTCATCGTGGGAATGAAATTATGAAAGCTCTTACTGTATTAACTGCTGTGAGTACGCCTTTGACAGCCTTAGGAGCATTATGGGGTATGAATTTTAAATACATGCCTGAACTAGAATGGAAATATAGCTATTTAATCGCTCTCTTATTTATTATTTTCACAACAGCGGGTATGTATATGTATATGCGATTCAAAGGATGGACAGGTGATTTATTACGAGTAAAGAAAAAGAAGTCTTTTTTTAAATCTAATTAGTCCTGTTTATAAAAAATATGATAGACATATAGTTAATAATATTTATTAATTGGGGTAGTGCCATATCCCTATCAAGTTAAAGTTTTGATGTCCCCGCAATGATAAAAATAAACTTGGTTTCCATAAAAAACATAATATTTTCATTTAAAGGCTATGAGGTGAAATGTCATCATCTTCATCACGTTTGACCTTCAAGAAATAAAAAGTTAAACTATTCTTGTACTCGAAGTACTATTATAGTACTGGAGAGATAATAACTTTACTATTTTGGTATGAGGTGAATAAATGATGAAAGATCGGATTGCCAAAACTGCTATTGCGCTTTTTCATGTAAGGGGAATAAAATTCACAATGAGTGATTTAGCTCGTGATCTAGGTGTAAGCAAAAGTACGCTTTACGAGCATTTTCCATCTAAGGACGAGCTTATTGGTTATGTAGTTGAGCAAATAAATGAAGAAGCCCAAATACGTTTTCGGGAAATTATCGATAATTCGAATTTGACCATACCGGAAAAATTAAAAGGGATTCTTTTAATTGTGCCTAAGGATTTTCAGCACAGCTTCGTACGTTTACTGATTGAACTGCGACGTTACCATCCAGAGCAGTGGGCAAAAATAGAACAAGGCATAAATGAAGAATGGGAGGTAATTACTGGGCTAGTTGAAGAGGGCATCAATAGCGGTGTTTTACGTTCAATGGACATTCCAGTGCTAATCCAAACACTCAAAACGTTAATGAAATCAATTTTTGAACAGGGGAGTATAGCCTCTAACCAAATTACTCTACAAGAGTCACTTGCAATGATGGCCGATATCATATTGCATGGAATCACAAGTAAGGATTAAATAGTACTTCTACATAAAAAATGAGTAGGGTCACAATAACCATACAGGTTAACGTAGCCTCGCTCATTTTTTATTTTTATCCCGCTTTAATGGGCAGTAAGATTCCTACCTCAAAATTCAGTGAAAGCAAAGAATTTAGGTGGGAGATCAACTGCCCATAAAAGTCCGATTGGTGAGGGCTGATTAAAGTTTCACTTTATGTCGATTTTACTTAAGGGTAATTATACTTTACAGTCTGGAAGATTTCGGTATAATATAAAATGAGTACCAAAAATAATTTTTCGGTACTGAAGGTACGAATTAAGGTAATCAGAGATGGAAACGAAAAGTTTGTAATTTTAAATTGTTTTTTCAATTTGGCTGGGATGTCCTTGAAGATAAAATACGGGTATAGGAGGAATGTAAATGGATTTTTTTGAGACTGTTATAATCATTGTGAATTTTAGTATTCTAGGCTGTATATTGTTTTTTAGTGAGAAAATAAAACAATGGTCTGTCTTCATTCTAACAGTTGCCTTTTGTGTGGTTGGTGTGCAGCTTATCGTAGAAGGGTATCGCTGGCAGATGATTCCTGCTTATTTGTCCCCATTTATTTTAACAAGCTGCTATCTATTTGCTGAATCAAAAAAGAACGTTAAAAGTTGTGGGGCATTCACAGTCAAGACATCGCTACTGGTCATTTATTTGACTATTGCGGTCATGCTTCCTTCCCTCATGCCGGTAGTTTTATTTGAAAAAACGAGCGGTCCCTTCAAGGTTGGTACTACACTTTATCATTGGATTGATTATAATCGAGAAGAACCTTATATGAAAGATTTGAACGGCCGGCGCGAGCTGATGGTTCAGGTTTGGTATCCTGCAAAAGAAAAAGGAGAGATGAATCGCGCACCTTATATCCATAACTCGGATGAGATTGCCAAGGGGTTGGAAAAATCATTGTCTATTCCAGCATTCGCGTTTCATCATCTAGGCTTGATGAAGTCGAATGCATTCATGGAAGCTCAATTGTCAGATTCAGAGGAACGTTATCCGGTCCTACTCTTTTCCCATGGTTTAAGCGGTTTTCGCAATCAAAACACGTTTGAGGTGGAGGAGTTGGCCAGCCAAGGTTACATCGTCGTAGGAATTGATCATACCTATGATGCTGCAGCTACCGTCTTTCCAGATGGCAGAACCGCTTTTGTACAGTCGATCAATTTAACTGATTTTGCCGAACGAGATTGCCATATCAAATTATGGAAGGAAGATGTTGTTTTTGTACTTAATCAAATAGAGAAGCTTAACCAAAGCGATAAAGATAATCGCTTTACAGGAAGAATGGATACATCCCGAATTGGAATGTTTGGACATTCTTATGGTGGAGCTACAGCTGCGCAAGTGTTAGTGGAAGACTCCCGTGTCAAAGCAGCCATCAATATGGATGGTACATTATATGGGGAAAATGTTCCGAAATCTAGAGTTGGAAAACCGTTTTTGATTATGAATGCAGAGACTAGTGATGATTCCACGGAAGATTTTTTAGAGGGAAAAGTTCGTAGTGACCATGCACTTGCAGGTGGTGGCATGTCAATGGTTATTCCCCATACCAATCATACGAGTTTCACTGATTTTCATTTGTTCTCTCCTTTGTTACGAAGCTTAGATGAAGATCCAAGATACGTTCACCGTATTATAAACGAATTCAGTCTCGCTTTTTTTGATCGATATGTGAAACAGGTAGACGATAGCTCTGCGCTTGAAAAATTGGACTCCAAATACCCAGAAGTGAAATTTAAAGTGAATTGATGACAATGTCTTTTAATATATTTGCTAACAGTTGGGTATATATTTTAATCATCAAGAAAGATTGCCCTCTGTAGCATACAGAGGGCAATCTTTTTTAAATTAATATAAAGGAGTTTTTTTATGTTTAATAGATTGAAGTATTTTCTTTTATCCGAGAAAGAAATAGTTGAAACTGTGAAGAATTACAAGGAGGAAAAAATACATGTTTTCATAATAAAAGATTTTTTAGGGGAGTTAATCTTAATAAGAACTCTTATATTTTTAATGTTTGTTCCAATATCAACTTTTATTTTTTCAGTTGTAATTTTTGGAGCTGTTTTCTTTTTATCCGGTATTAAGATTACCATTTGGGGCATTGCTATAATGTTATTGGTTCCAATAACATTACTTTTCTATATGAATATAACTAATACATCAATTATTATTACTGATTTAGTGAAGAAATTTTTATTAACCATAAAATATCTAAATCCATTTTACTCAATATTAAATAAACCTTGGTTATTTATTTTTGAATTATTATTTGGTTTTTTATATGTCTTCGTGCTATCTTTGTTTTCTATTTGGATAGTATTACATTCATTAGAAATAGGTTTCTCTGAATTTAGTTCGGAGGACAATCGAAGTTTCCAATTTTCAATTATTATTTTGCATACAGCAATTTATTTGTTTATAAGAGTTCATGGCCAGCCTTGTAAGACAACTAAGCAAAAAATTAAAAAACTGAAAATGAAATTTTATTTATGGTTTTGTTCTATGATTGCAAGTATTGTATATATATTTGAATCACTCTTTAATTATATGAATGGAATTCAAGCAATTTATTTTATATTTGTTTTAATGATTGCTTTAGAAAGAACAGTGACACATTATAAGAAATTTATAGATTTTTTAGAATCTGAAAATTTGTATGAAAAATAATTTTAGAGAGAAAAGTCATTTGAAATATAAAAAGTTATACCTACTAAGTACTGAACGAGTAAAAAAACGCTATTCTTTCTCTAGAATCATAGGAAAGGATAGCGTTTTTTATGTCTATTTTTGTATCTGATGAACTACAACTATTTGCTCAAGAAATTCAATGTTATTTATCCCCGAACATCTTAAGAAATCTTGCCAGAGAGTCTGGTTTCGTGCAACGAACCTGTAAATTCCAAACAAAAAGTTTACTCAATTTATGAGTATGTATGGAAAAAGAAAGAGATTCAATAATGCTTTATTTAATATTAATTTATACAGAAATACATATTAAACAATATGTAATAATACATTTTATGATGATTTATTAAAATAAAATGTTATATTTTTGGGTGGAATATATAAATGGAGGAAATGTTATGAACAAGAATTTAAAATTTACTCAAATGATGATCGGTATTAGTACGATGGCATTATCATTTGGAAGTATTCAAACACAGGTATCCGCAGAAGAAAAAGCACCCTATAATACGTTACAGATGAAACCGATTGGGACAGAAACTTTAAAAGATGAAATTGCACATGCTACAAAAGCGGATGGAACTTTAACTTTTGAAGAGCGTTTAAAAGTAGGCGATTTTTCACAACGACCTACTTCGGTGATGAAACATGATGAAAGGCAATTAAAGCAAAGCTATACTCTGGCAGAATTGAATAAAATGCCTGATAGTCAATTCATTGATACGCTATCAAGAGTTTCATGGAATCAAATTACAGACTTATTTCAATTCAATCAAGATACGAAAGCTTTTTATCAAAATAAAGAACGTATGAACGTTATCATTGATGAATTAGGACAAAGAGGGACATCTTTTACGAAAGAGGATTCAAAGGGAATTGAAACTTTTGTTGAAGTATTACGTTCTGCTTTTTATGTGGGATATTTTAATAATGAAGTAGGTTACTTAAAAGAGAGAAGCTTCCATGACAAATGTTTACCATCATTAAAAGCAATTGCAAAAAATCCAAACTTTACATTAGGTACAGCTGAGCAAGATAGAGTAGTAGTTGCGTATGGAAAGTTAATTAGTAATGCTTCTAGTGATGCTGAAACAGTACAGTATGCAGCAAATATTTTAAAACAGTTTAATGATAACCTTTCTATGTATGCTAAAAATTATACGAAAGAACAAGCTGTATATGAAATTGTAAAAGGTATTGATTATGATCTACAGTCTTATTTGCAGGAAACGAATAAAAAACCTAATGCAACAATGTGGTATGGAAAAATTGATAATTTTATAAATGAGATTAGTAGAATTGCTCTCATACGGAATTTAACAACTGAGAATAGTTGGCTAATTAATAATGGGATTTATTATGCAGGACGTTTAGGGAAATTTCATAGCAATCCAAACAAAGGATTGGAAGTTATTACACAAGCGATGAATATGTATCCTCGCCTAAGTGGACCTTATTTTATAGCGGTAGAGCAAATCAAAACAAACTACGGTGGAAAAGATTATGATGGAAATACAGTAGATTTACAGAAAATACGTGAAGAAGGGAAGTTACAATACTTACCTAAAACATATACATTTGATGATGGATCTATTGTTTTTAAGACAGGCGATAAAGTAACAGAAGAGAAAATTAAAAGGTTATATTGGGCAGCCAAAGAAGTAAAGGCACAATATCACCGTGTAATTGGAAATGATAAAGCACTAGAACCAGGTAACGCAGATGATGTGCTGACAATTGTAATTTATAATAATCCAGATGATTATCAATTAAATAGACAATTATATGGATATGAAACGAACAACGGCGGTATTTATATTGAAGAGAAGGGTACTTTCTTTACATATGAGCGTACACCAAAACAGAGTATTTATAGTCTAGAAGAGTTATTCCGTCACGAATTCACTCATTATTTACAAGGAAGATACGAGGTTCCTGGTTTATTTGGGAGTGGAGAACTATATCAAAATGAACGCTTAACTTGGTTCCAAGAAGGGAATGCAGAATTCTTTGCAGGATCTACACGTACAAATAATGTTGTTCCACGTAAAAGTATTATAAGTGGCTTATCATCTGATCCGGCAAGCCGTTATACTGCAAAGCAAACTTTGTTCGCAAAATATGGATCATGGGATTTTTATAATTATTCCTTTGCACTACAGTCTTATCTATATAATCACCACTTTGAAACCTTTGATAAGATTCAGGATTTAATCCGTGCAAACGATGTGAAAAATTATGACGCGTATCGTGAAGCATTAAGTAAAGATGCACAGCTGAATACAGAATATCAAACGTATATGCAGCAGTTGATTGATAATCAAGATAAATACAATGTACCACAAGTAACAAATGATTACTTAATACAACATGCACCTAAGCCGTTAGCTGAAGTGAAGAAAGAAATTGTCGATGTAACTAATATAAAAGATGCAAAAATCACAAAACATGAGTCTCAATTTTTTAACACATTTACTGTAGAAGGCAAGTACATAGGTAGTACATCAAAAGGTGAGTCTGAAGACTGGAAAACAATGAGTAAACAAGTCAATCAAACCTTGGAGCAGTTGTCTCAAACAGGATGGAGCGGCTATAAAACAGTTACAGCCTATTTTGTTAACTATCGTGTGAATGCAGCCAATCAATTTGAATATGATATTGTTTTCCATGGTGTTGCAACAGAGGAAAAAGAAAAAACAACGACTATAGTAAATATGAATGGACCATATAGCGGGATAGTAAATGAAGGAATTCAATTCCATAGTGATGGTACAGAAAGTGAAAATGGAAAAATTATTTCTTATCTATGGAACTTTGGAGATGGTACAACAAGTACTGAAGCCAACCCTACCCATGTATATGGGGAAAAAGGAACATATACTGTGGAACTAACTGTGAAAGATAGTAGAGGAAAAGAAAGTAAAGAACAAACAAAAGTTACTGTAAAACAAGATCCGCAAACAGGTGAATCCCTTGAAGAGGAAAAGGTACTCCCATTTAATAAGCTTGTAAAAGGAAATCTGATTGCTCCTGATCAAACAGATGTTTATACGTTTGATGTTACAGTTCCAAAAGAAGTAGATATTTCTGTGGTAAATGAACAAAACATTGGGATGACATGGGTACTTTATCATGAATCAGACATGCAAAATTACGTAGTTTGTGGTGAAGATGAAGGAAATGCTATAAAGGGAAAATTCGTAGCGAAACCAGGGAAATATTATTTGAATGTGTATAAATTTGATGATAACACTGGTGAATATTCATTATTAATAAAATAAATTTATTTTCCATATGTATATAACGGTTGTTTTTTAGGAGGAGTCTGTCACGATAGGCTTCTCCTAATTTTTACTCTAAAATAAGTTAATAAATTAGGTAATTATCTCTAAAAATAAATCATTATAAACCTAAAATATTCAATTAAAAAATAGAAGAGAGGGAGCTTGCGTCTTAATAAAACTAATATTAGGAGTTATGTCACATTTCGATTAAATAAAATATCGTAAAATCCTCAGAATAAATTTTTTTGCATGTTCATTCATTTAGGGTAATTCTCAACTCTTAAGCAGATGTATGTGGGGGACCGATTCATATACATCTGCTTAAATAATTAGATATTTTATTTATTAAGTTAAGCGAAATTTTATTCGTATATGAGGAAGGCGCATTTAATTCTTTTTTCGAATGTTATTCATGTTAATCGTATTCCATCGAATGCGCTTGTTACCAAGTGATGTACATAGGAATCATCCAACTTATCACCGGTTACTAGCAACCGATAAAAAATTGGTCCGTAAATGAGATCGATGGATAATTCAATATCAAGGTTTTCTTTCAATTCTCCTCTTTGAATTCCCCTCTCTAGAAGTTGCTTTGCTTGCAGTCGACGGGGCGGAAACATCGAGTACGATATTCTTCCGCCAGTTTTAAGTCAACGTTTGATTTTCTCTTTGCAACCAGAAGTGCGTAGTCGCTTAAATGGATTATTCATGTCTATTTTCTTTTTGGGTGGTGCTGTTGGACCCTTTGTCGGAGGATGGGCATACGCTTGAGGTGGATGGAGTGTAGCATTGTGGATCGGAATCGCTTGAATGCGTATTCATTGATATGTCTGAGTTTTATAGATTATTTGCGGTTATTTTGAAGTTTTTACATCACAACCAGATTTTTTGTCTCTATCGCTAAAAGAGGGCAAAACTCACCATATAAAATGTGTCCGAATTCCATTTAGACTATGAAAAAAGAGAGCTTGCGCTAGACAACAAGCCCTCTAAAAAATAACGTAATTGAGATATCTATATATTAACAGTTATTTTCTAACGATTCCATATGTCTTATGTTGAGAAATAAATTATAAGTGGCTTGATAAAGCTAAAATGAATGATTGACATAATATTTTGACGATAATATAATAAATCTCGAATTCAAGGTAATTTGTAAAGGATTGGTAATTGTGAGCGTGATTAACGATGAGAGCTTATCTTTAAAGTTAATTGTTATATTATCAAGGGAATTACAGCCAATCACTAAACGTATTGAAAAGGATCTAAAAATTTATGGACTTAATGCAACTGAATTTGCAGTGCTTGAGCTACTATACAGTAAAGCTGATCAGCCTATAAAAAAATTGGGGACAAAATATTACTTGCAAGTTTTTGTATCACGTATGTAGTGGATAGGTTGGAAAAGAAGAGGTGAAACCATGTCCTAAAGACCGCCGTGTCACGTATGCATCAATTATTTCAGAAAGTATTGAATTGGTGACACTAATTTTTCCTCAGCATAAAGAGGGGATTCGGCAAATATTTGGTAGTTTGGACTATATTGAGAAAAAATGATAAGTAAACAGTTGAAAAAGTTAGGATATTACGCACAGAAAGTGTAAGTTTTTAGATGTTATTTCTGTTTAGTAATATCCTAATTAAATATAAATTAAATAAATAGGAGGGAAAATTAATAAATAGTAGTAAATGTATTGTAGTACAAAATAAAGAAATTATGTAATTGCAATTGATATAGTAGGAAAGATAGTTGTTATGCATAACGTATACATATTGTCCTTTTCATTATAAATCTTTCATAAAGCGGAGAGTGGGAGTGGGTATCAAGAATGGAATTACGTCATTTAGAGTACTTTATTCAAGTTTGTAATAATAATAGTTTTACTAAAGCTGCGGAAGTTCTAGGTATTTCACAGCCGACTTTAAGTCAACAAATCCGTGTGTTAGAAGGTGAACTTGATACACCTTTGTTTCATCGAGTTGGAAGAGGTATCAAAATGACAGAAGCGGGTAAGCTGCTATTTGATAAAGGAAAATTTATCATGCAACAATTTGATGACGTTTATAATGAAATTTTTGAATTAAAGGGTGTAAAAAGAGGTGTAATTACTATAGGAGGTTTATTAGAGGATCTCACTTATTTAACACCTTATATTATGAAGTTTCAACAACATTATCCCAACATCGTTGTAAAAATTATAGAATCCGAAGTTGCTGTAAATCAAATCGTTGATAAAAATATTGATATAGGCATCACGCGTAGTGCTCAAATTCCAGACACATTAACAAGTACCCTTTTGTATAGCGAAGAGCTTGTCCTTGTCATTCCCAAAAACCATCCTTTGAATGAAACATCATTTGTTTCTTTTAGAGAATTAGTAGGGCTCAGTAGAATAATGGTTTCATGTAGTTGTCGTGAAACTATTAAAATATATTGTGAGAGTTTAGGGCTATCTTTATCTGAAGTAAATATAGAAACAAAATCTTCCATTTCTCTATTGAGCCTTGTATGCAATGGACATGGGGTTGCTATAATACCTCTTTCACTAGTTGACTTTGTTAATAATGATACTTTGAGCATAGTTCGTATTATTGATCCAACACCAAGGCAAGATATTAATCTTATTCACTTTGATGATAAATTTTTAAGTTTTGCAGCACGTATCTTTATGCAGAAGTTACATGATCCTGAAAAAGTATTAGTATAATAGAAATAATAATGATTATAGTGTGAGAATTAAAAATGATACATAATCCTTGGGGTAAGAGCTAAATTACAGTCAAAGGGCATTGACTTTATATGTGTGGTGTGATCGATTCAAATGGGAATATCATTGACTTTTACTTAAGGAAAAAAGGGCAGACTTTGCAAGGGGAGAAGGCTGTTAAAAATAAGTCAAGTTAATTAATTAACTCTTCGGTTTTATCACATAGTAATAGATTCCATTAGGGAGATACTGCTATTTCTTTTTACATATCCTTATTGCATAAAGAAAACCACCGGCATTATACCGGTGGTTTTGATTTAGAAAGCAAAGCAAGTACAACCAATACCCCATTTAGTTCCATCTTTTCCTATTACGGTATGAGTGTGTTGATGGAGAGGGTTACTGCAACTATGTAACTTGTTATCATGGGCATCGTGAGAAAGTATAGTGTTGGCTAGGTTAGCACCGCCATAACCATAAACGCCCGTCGGTGACCAGTCAGGTGATGCTGGCGGCAATTCAGGTGATAAATTTTTAAATTCATCATTTCCATACACAACCTGTCCGCCCATAATTGTGAGTAATGATTCAAGGTTCTTGATTTCTTCTTCTGGCACAGTAAAGTAGTCAGCAGACAATACAGCAAGATCAGCAAACTGACCTACTGCAAGGGTTCCTTTTTTACCTTCATCACCAGAGAACCACGCACTTCCTTTTGAATATAATTCCAGGGCTACTTTTCTATCCAGTTTATTTTTTTCATCGTATATCGAAAGTCCACCAATGGTTTTTCCGGCAACCATCCAATAAAGAGCGACCCAAGGGTTATAGCTGGAAACTCTAGTTGCATCACTACCGGCGCCAACAGGTATACCAAGGTCTAACATACGATAAATCGGAGGAGTACGCTTTGCAGCTTCCTTTCCGTATAAATCAACAAAGTATTCACCTTGAAAAGCCATGCGGTCTTGGATGGCAATACCTCCATTTAAAGCCTTAACACGTTCCATGCTACGATCTGAGATTGTTTCTGCATGATCAAACCACCATCGTAGACCATTAAAAGGAATTTCACTGTTAACTTCCTCGAATACATTTAAGAAACGTGTGATTGACTCATCATAAGTTGCATGTAAACGGAAGGGCCAACGGTTTTCCACCAATAGAGAAATTACTTTCTTTAAGTCAGCTTCCATCATCGTAGCTAGTTCAGGCCGTGGCATTTGAAATTTTTCAAAATCGGCTGCTGAGAATACTAACATCTCTCCGGCACCATTCATTTTATACTTATCAGTTCCTTGACCTGGAGAAACAATTTTTGCCCATGAAGCAAAGTCTTCATATTCATGATTTGGATTTTGCGTAAATAGATTATAAGCAATACGCAAAGTTAATTGTTCCTTCTCGGCTAAATGTTCAACAACTTTGTAATCATCAGGATAATTTTGGAATCCACCACCTGCGTCAATAGCACTTGTAATACCTAATCTATTTAATTCGCGCATAAAATGGCGAGTTGAATTAATCTGGTCGTCAAAATTAAGTGCTGGTGCTTTACCCAAACTTGAATAAAGAATAGAAGCGTTAGGATTCGCAATTAAAAGGCCCGTTGGATTACCTCGTTTGTCCCGCTCAATTAAGCAGCCTGGAGGGTCTGGTGTATCTTTTGTATATCCCAGTGCATGCAGCCCAGCACGATTTACAAGTGCTCTATCGTAAAGATGTAGCACAAAGACAGGAGTGTCTTCAGAAACGGCATTAATTTCTTCCAAAGTTGGCAACCGTCTCTCTTTAAATTGAAATTCAGACCAACCTCCAACTACCCTTACCCACTGAGGAGCAGGTGTACGCCTTGCCTGTTCTTTGAGCATTTCTAGAGCAATAAAAAGTGATGGCACGCCTTCCCAACGTAATTCCATATTATAATGCAGACCACCACGAATAACGTGTATATGAGAGTCATTCAGGCCTGGAATAGCTCTCTTTCTTTTAAGGTCTATTTTTTTTGTTTTTTCCGTGGCACTATTAAGAAGCTCATCTCCACCTACTGCAGTGACTAAACCATCAGTTATGGCGATAGCAGATACCTCAGGCTGAGAAGGGTCAAGGGTAGTAATTTTTCCGTTATATAAGATCATATCCGGTAAATTCATGTTCACACCTCGTCTACTTTCTATTATTTTGTAACCATGGATGAAATAATTTACCGAAAATCGGCATGACTACCCATGATAGCAAGGACACTATACATACTGAAACAAAAAAGGCCGACATAATAGGATTCATATGTTTTATAATAGGTCCTATCACTTTAGGAACTAACATGCTAAGAGGCCATACACCCAAAAGGGTAACGATAGACATTTTCCATTTTGGCGGTGGAACTGGCGTTTTCGGAGTAACAAACCAATAAGCCAAACTACTTTCAGTTTTGTAACTCGGATTAGTAACTTGAAATTGTTCTGCCGTTTTTAACAAATCCCGGCGAATGTCTGATTCTTGCCAAGCACGTAGATGCTCATACGTATCAAAGCGAAAAATAACAGTATACTCTCTCGATTCGTTATTTGGGACTATTAGATTTACACCTAAATGCCCTGGGAATTTAGTAGCGGCAGCTTCGATTTCATGTCTCCATGTTTCAAACTGTTTTTCTTTACCTTGTTGAATTTCCCATGTAACAATCGTTGTTACTGGATCAGCAGCATCCATCGTGTTCCCTGTATAAGTCTCTTCGACAGCTACTCCTTCTTGTTTCATATTTTCCTGCTTGGAAGCGCGCCGTGCACCATAGTATATGCGTATTCTACTCCTTGACCATAAGCGCCAGTGTGCTCCTTTACAATTTCCATTACAGCATCATAAGTGTCTTTGTGTGCCCAGTCACGTTGGTATTCAAGTAAAACTTGAATTGCTGTCACTGGAATTGCACCAGCTTGTTCTACACGACGCATAGCAGCGTTATGTGCTGTCAGACTAGTACCACCTGAAGCATCATCAACTGCATACACTTCATAGCCAGCTTTCATTGCTTCAAGCACAGGGAATGCAAGGCAAACTTCAGTCCAAAGTGCTGCAAATATTAATTTCTTTCTACCTGTTGCTTTAACTGCTTCAACAAATTTTGGATCTTCCCAAGAGTTCATTGAACTGCGTTCTATAATTTCATGGTTTGGGAATATGTCAAGAATTTGTGGCCAAAAATAACCAGAAAAGCTGCGTGTCTCAACTGTAGTAAGAATAGTAGGTACGTTAAAAGTTTTTGCTGATTTAGCAAGCAACATAACGTTATTAATCAATGTTTGTCTATCAATACTTGCAACTCCAAAAGTCATTTGGGGTTGAAAATCAATCAAAATTAATGCACTGTTCTCCGGATTTAACAATTCTAACTTACTCATAATAAAACGCTCCTTTTTTAATTGTTTATCGAAAATAATATATTTTCTGTCAATTAAAACACTGCTATACTTTTTAATGTAAAATTTAGTGCTGATTTAATCAGCACTAAATTTATACTATCTACTTTAAAAAGTGATTTAAAGCTATTTCCTTGGAATACACTTATACATTTTGCTTACTAAGATCTCGTTGAGCTCCCCTATAGCTTCCAATTATATTTTGATAGCCTGGAAGATTGCTAGCAAGCAAATTGCCAAAACCTTCGACATCGTTGCGCCAATCGCGTTGTAATTCGCAAGCTACGCTAAACCAGTTCATAAGTTGTACGCCATTATGTGCCATACGCGTATTGGCAGCATCTGCAACTTGTTTACTGAAAGTTCCTGAAGCATCAGTAACAGCAAATACTTCATATCCAGCTTTTATAGCGGAAAGTGCTGGGAAAGCAACACAAACGTCCGTAACTACGCCCGCGATGATAAGTTGTTTTTTTCCAGTTTCTTCGATTGCTTTTACAAAATCATCATTATCCCATGCGTTAATTTGTCCAGGTCGAGCTATTTTTGGTGCATGAGGAAAGAGATCAACCAATTCTTGCATTAAAGGTCCATTAGGCCCGTTTTCGAAACTTGTTGTTAAAATAACTGGTAAATCAAAAAACTTAGCAGTATGAGCAAGGGCTAAAACATTGTTCTTGAATTCATCAACACCATAGTCACGTACTAGTCCGGACATAAGACCAGTTTGATGATCTACTAAAAGCACGAGAGCATCATCTTTGTTAATACGAGAATAGAGATCAGTCATTATGTATTCCTCCTAAAAATTAAGTAATCAAAGAAAGTTTAAATAGTCGAATACTATCATAAGTTTCTTCGTTTATAACTAAGCTGACCAATAATATTGGTTATAGCAGCATTCACGGAACATGAAGCGCTATACAAATTTATAGTATTTGAAAACTGATTCGTTAATCAATTCTAAATTATCTATAGTTTGTATAGGTGGTAACTATAGTTATTTTCACTATAAAATGAATTGGTTTTACCTATACATTCTATAGATAGAACGATATTGATAGTCACCTACTTTTGTTATTACAATTGAATAGGAGAAATGTTCAGCAAATACTTCGTGATGAAAAAAGTATGAGATGGGGAAGCGTTCCATAAACAGAAAATGAATTCATCGGAACAATAGAGTTTCATACTTAGCGTTCACAATATAAATGTGCATAAATAGGTTATGAGATTCATCCGGATTATTGAAGAAAAGGATATATATTAAAGGAGGTAGGAAAATGGCAAAAATTACTGTAGGAACCGAAAATCAAGCACCAATTGAGATATATTATGAGGATCATGGCATAGGAAAACCAGTTGTACTCATTCATGGTTGGCCGTTAAGTGGTCAATCTTGGGAATATCAAGTTCCCGCTCTTGTTGAGGCTGGATACAGAGTTATAACATATGATCGTCGAGGTTTTGGAAAATCATCTCAGCCGTGGGAAGGGTATGAATATGATACCTTTACTTCTGATTTACATCAATTATTAGAACATTTAGAGCTTCAAAATGTCACACTTGTTGGTTTTTCTATGGGTGGAGGCGAAGTAGCCCGGTATATTAGTACGTATGGAACAGATCGTATTGAAAAGGCTGTTTTTGCTGGAGCAGTTCCTCCATATTTATACAAATCAGAGGATCATCCTGAAGGGGCATTAGATGATGCAACAATTGAAGCGTTCAAAAGTGGTGTGATTAATGACCGCCTTGCATTTCTTGATGAATTTACTAAGGGATTTTTCGCAGCTGGTAATCGAACAGATTTAGTTAGTGAGCCATTCCGTTTATATAATTGGGATATTGCAGCCAGTGCATCACCTAAAGGAACACTTGATTGTATTACCGCCTTTAGTAAGACAGATTTTAGAAAAGACTTGGAGAAGTTTAATATACCTACTCTTATTATTCACGGTGATTCTGATGCAACTGTACCATTTGAATATAGTGGGAAATTAACACATGAAGCAATTCCTAATTCTAAAGTAACGTTAATAAAGGGTGGTCCACATGGGCTAAATGCAACGCATGCCAAAGAATTTAATGAAGCACTCCTATTATTTTTAAATGACTGATTACAACTATATAATTGTTAATTGATAAATTATAAACAAGTAAAAAATAAAGCTTTATAAAAGATGCTCTTGGATAAATCCAGGAGCATCTTTTTAAATGGTGATATTGAGATGTTAGGTTGATAAATCTCCATTAATTTTGGATTGAATACTCTTCTTAACAGCTAAAATATATTGATTAGAGTTTTTTAGATTTCTTAGAAGTATTGTTATATTACTATCAAGATAATATTTTGAATAATTCTCAAAACAAAGAAATATACATTTTTTGAGGAAGAAATATCTTGTCAGAAAACAATGAAATCTTATTAATTTTTATAATTGGTAGAATTTTTGTGGAAATAATTCTCTTAATATATTAAAATAACATCGTATTATGTCAGATTTTAATTAGGGGAGAGAAATTTTATGTTGAAAAAAATCATTCCAGTTGCTTTAGCATTAAGTACAGTTACTTTTACTAGTGTATTTGCTATGCCTTCAGCCCAAGCAAGTACAGAATCAAACCGCTACATAGATGTACAAATGCTCGGTATTAACGATTTTCATGGGCAACTAGACACTGTAAAAAAAATTAACAATAAAGATGCAGGGGGAATTGAGTACTTAGGGGCTTATTTACGTGATCGTGAAAAACAAAATCCGAATACATTAAAGGTACATGCTGGAGATGTTGTTGGAGCAAGTACTCCTGTTTCAGCATTATTACAAGACGAACCTACGATTGAATTTCTAAATGATTTGAAATTCGATGTTGGAACGATAGGGAATCATGAATTTGATGAAGGTGTTGAAGAAATGAACCGCCTTATTTATGGTGGATACCATGAGAAAACAGGGAATTTTAAAGGAGCAAAATTCCCATATGTTGCTGCAAATTTCTATAATAAATCCACCGGTCGTTTATTTTTACCACCATTCACTATAAAAAAGGTACAAGGAGTTCCTGTTGGATTTATCGGAGTCGTAACAACGGATGTTCCTAACCTTGTTATGCCTACTATGCTAAAGAATGTAGAAATTACAGATGAAGTTGAAGCTATTAACAAATCCGTAAAGCAATTAAAAAAACTAGGCGTTAAATCTATCGTTGTTCTTGCACATAACGGAGGTATAACAGATGGGAACGGCGTAACAAATGGTGATATCGTCCGATTAGCAAATGAGACTGATCCAGAAGTCGATGTTATTTTTGGTGGCCATAGCCACACTTATGTAAATGGAACTGTTAATAATAAACTTGTCGTACAAGCAAATTCATATGGTATGGCTTTTGCTGATGTTGATGTAAAGATTGATCGTAAAACACAAGATATTGTTGAGAAAAAAGCAGAAATTGTTACAACTTATCATGAAGGCATAGAGCCTGATAAAAAAATAAAGAAGAAGATGGAGAAATATCAAGCAAAAATCGCACCTCTTGTTAATGAAGTTGTAGGTAAGTCTATTGCGCCACTAGATCGCAAACTCAATACGGCTGGTGAATCTACTCTTGGAAATTTAGTTGCTGATGCCCAGCGTACAACAATGCAATCCCAAATTGCACTTATGAATCCTGGTGGTATTCGTAATGACTTAGATGCTGGTGATATTACATGGGGAGAGATATATGGTATTCAACCATTCGGAAATCAATTAATAAAAGTAAATTTAACAGGTCAAGACATTCGTGATATTTTAAATCAACAATGGCAAAAAGACATAACAAGAATGCTTCAAATTTCAGGGATCCAATACACTTGGGATGCGAACAAGCCCAATGGAGAAAAAGTAACAAGTATTCGCTTAACAAATGGAGAAGAAATCATTCCTTCTAAAACTTACAGCGTCGTTGCTAACGCATTTTTAGCTTCAGGTGGAGATGGATTTGTATCTTTTAAAAACGGTAAAGATGCTGAAACAGGACCAACTGATTTTGAAGCATTAGTAGATTATATAAAAAAATCAAAAGAACCAATTCAGTCTGTTATTGATGGAAGAATTCAAAAAATAAATTAGGTTTTTGTTAATCTTAAAAACAAATAGATTACCTGTGCACTATACTTTTTCGTGTGCAGGTAATCTATTTGTTTGCGTTTTCGGGCACAGACGCTACTTCAATCCTATCAATATAGAAACAATTTCGAATGTAAGGAATTTGTAAGGAAAAAGAGATTTTCAATTATATGTACATTTATTTAATAAAGTAGCGTATCTCATTGAAGATAGTTTGTTAAAACGCTCATTGTTACAAGTTACTTACATGATTAAATATAAACCAGTATTAAACAAAGAAGTACAAAAAGAATTCCCAGAGTTGTATACTCAATACATTAAGCAGACAAATAAAAAATCTATGTTGTTAGAAATTGATGAAGCTAAAGAAAAAGGGGAGGGAAAGGGTTCCCATAAAAATACTAGAAGAAATTAGGTTACTTATGCATAAATAGCATAAGTAGGCACATGTTATTTATAAATATATTGGAAGTGCAATTATCAATATTTAAAGATACGAAAGTAATACAAATGAAATTCTTATTTCTACTACTACAAGTACTATTGAGCAAATGAAGTATGAAATTGCTTTTGAACTAGGAGTAACACTGTGACTTGATACATCATCATCTACAAATGGTTCGGATCGGTGGAGAGATTACAAAACGCTTAGTTCGAATGGTTGAAAAACAGTTAACAGGTCAATACAGATTACACTAAGAAAATAATCCGTATATATACGGATTATTTTTCCTTTAATTTACAAAAAAATAAAATTTGAAATCGAAAAAACTCCTCAGATTCCTTTGTAATAAACTTTTTTAGTCATGTTAATGGAATAGGTATCGAAAGGTGTTAAATTAGATATGGAAGATATATGAGCCCTTAAAAGGGTTTTGGTGTTATTCGCAATTTTAATTCCATAATTACTTAAGCCGATATAATAAAATGTTCTATGTCTAAATCGATATAAAATAATAATCATTAAGTGATATTTCTTTTTTATAGAATAAGTAAAAACTGATATTGTAGTAATTACTGTTTTGAGGTCAATTTACTGTGCACCTTAATTATTGAAGTTTTTTTGTTGATTAACAACTATTGTATTTGGAAATTAATAATAAGTTTATCCCGCTATTTGCCGGGCAGTAAGACCTCCACCTCAAAATTCAGCCGAAGCCAAAGAAGTTAGGTGGGGGGGCGGGCTGCCCGTAAAAGCCCGATTGGTGAGAGCTAATAATCAGTGGGGGATGAACAAAACCCCCACTGATTAAAGTTTCACTTTATGTGATGCGGTAATAAAACTATCTAGTTTGCTATTCTTAGTATTTGTAAAGTCTATATATTTTTCCTCTTTTGTGGAAAGTAAAACTATTGTTACGACCAGTAATATAGTGTCATGTTTTTGAATATTCCATTCGTTTTTTATTTTTAGTTGATGAAAAGACCTTTCTCTCAATTAAATATTTAATTGAGTACTTGAATTTCCTCCACCTTGTACTTTTCAAAGCATAGTGCTTCAAAAATAGCCGTATCGCTTTCATCTGTTTCCAATTTCACAACTTCTTTATTATCTTTTTCTAAAATTTGGAGCAAAATAGTTTTTCAGTTTCACATTTAAATTAGCAGTATTTATTTTTTGAATTCAATTTGTATAAATGATTGAATTGGAACTTTGACTGTTGTTTCTTGCGGTGGTACAGTATCTCCTGTTACTTTCGCTTTATTTTAAATCTTTTTCCAGCTTGGTCCTCGCATTGACTACCACTGTATTTTGAAGTACTTCACTGTTTTCTCAAGTTCAATAATTATATTTTGTAGAATTAAGAAAAGAACTTAGTGTATTTCCTTTACGTATCTACTCTGATATTTAGATGCTAACTACAATTAAATAATATATGATTTTTATAAAAAAGATATAGTAATATTTTGTTGTGAATTGTACTAATTTGATATTTTATAGTATTATTTGTCGTGAATTATATATAACAAAATATATTTTATGGATCTATAAAGGAGAATGTAATGAATACTTCTATCGATATACAACACTTGTGTGATCTTGCACATAAAGCATTTAATGCCCCTGTACATATTTTATCTGCAGACAGAAAAATTTTATATCATTCTACATCTGATAATGTTTGTAGTCCTTTTTATTCTTCAAAAGAAGAACATCTTAGTGATATTTATCAAGAAAACGATCCCTGTAACTTGCCACTTTTTCGAAGCAACAACTATCTTGAAAATTTTGTTCTAATTCATATAGAAAATCATGATGATATTAAAGGGACTATTATAATCGGTCCTACTATACATTCAAAAGATTCAGATGATATGATCATAAAATTTCAGAAAGAATTTAAATCAAATGATAACATTCAAGAAAGACTTGCCTATTATCAGTGTTTATCGGAGATTAAAAAAACTACATTAATTGATATGGGAATTTTATTACATTACATGATTTTCAATGAAAAGTTAGATGTAGATATTGTCTTGGAAAAAAATAAAGTACTAGAGGAAACTCCTAATAAAAATGTGAAACCTGATTTATATATTTTAAAACGTCGACAAAACAAACCTAAAACGCACAATATGGCATTAGTAAATGATTTCTTTTCGACTATCAAAGAAGGAAATAAAAAAAAGTTAATACAGTATATGTATGCGGTTTCGCAAGAAGATGTTGAACTTATGCTAGTAGAGGATCCGCTCAGGAATCAAAAAAACCTTGGAATTATTGCGATTACCTTAGCCACTCGATATGCAATAGAAGGAAATCTGCCACCAGATATTGCTTTTGCCCATAGTATTTTATATATACAAACCCTAGAACAATTAGATAATGTAGAATCTGTAAAGCGATTATCAGGGGACGCTTTACGTACCTTTGCAGATCGTGTGAAAGAATACAATGCAAAAAAGTATTCTTACGCGGTTACTACATGTATAAAACATATTAATAAAAATGTTTACGATGGAATATCTCTGAATGAACTTGCTAATCATTTAGAAATTACGCCTACTTATCTGTCTAAACTATTTAAAAAAGAAATGGGAATTACTTTAAGTGAATATATTCAAAGGGAACGAGTGGAAGAAGCAAAGAAATTATTAACACTCACTACTTATTCGTTATCAGATATCTGTGCTTGGCTTAACTTTAATGACCAAAGTTATTTTATAAGAGTTTTCAAAAAAATCACTAGCATGACTCCTAGGCAGTACCGTGAAAAATATACAATAATATAAGTTTGTTATCTACTGTCTCCAATGTAAAGACTTAAACATGGGTGTAAGTATCCCAAAAGATGAAAATACTGAACTTATTACGCTAGAAAGAGTTTGTGATTTGTCTAGAAAAAGAACTTGTATTCAAATAGACGTATGAGATTAACCAGATATTATCTTGTTAGCGGAACAGTTTCAATTTTTAGGAGTTAGAAAAATAATGGAGAAACAAAGTATATCTATTTTTTTAATAACAATCATGTGCTGAATTTATCCCGCTATTTGCCGGGCAGTAAGACCTCCATCTAAAAATTCAGCGAAAGCAAAGAAGTTAGGTGGGGGGGGTGGGCTGCCCGTAAAAGCCCGATTGGTGTGGGCTAATAATCAGTGGGGATGAACAAAACCCCCACTGATTAAAGTTGCACTTTATCGGTATAGTTCTAAATCAGATAAACTAGTCTGACGTCAGCTCAAACAAATAGCTCTTGAAGACTTTATAAACACATATGTGAGCAAAAGCTCAATGGAAATCTTTGTACCATATTGTTAATTTGAAAAAATACATTAACCGTTATTTTGCTAAAGGAAATAAAAAGACAGAAGGCTGCAAAGTGTTCCATGGAAGCTTTGCAGCTTTTTTGTAATTTAAAACCTATGTTTATAACGATGACAAGTTTATAGACTAATATCTTCATACTAGATATTTGTTAATAATGATATTAGAATGTTATGTAAAAAAATCAATAATATAACATATATTACTAAATATATCTACATGTTATGCAATTATGCATAACTAAATAAAGGTAAAAAAGTATAAAAAGACCTATTATATTATTCTATAAGTATTTTTTCTAAAATAAAATTTCTTGGTTGAGCTAAAATAGTTATTTTTAACCGTATACACATTAATTTGTAATCATTCCAATTACAGAAATGAAATTTACGAATAACTATATTTATATAATTTTTTTCGGGACATATTTTTATTTAACAGTGAATTATCGAGCTTAATCGACAAAATTTTTCTATTTACGCATTAAAAATTTAATGTTTTAATGAACAACATAACTGGTATGACCAGACAGAAAGGAGAAGGTTACGCTAATAGGAATTATAGTGAAGTTATAAGTAACATTATGTCTTTAATAATTTTCTAAATAGTCAATTTATTTATAAGAGGTCAAGAATCAAATTGGTAATAAACGTGTTCTAAGTTTCTGCATAACAAAAGTGAAGTTATTCCGCAATAAAAGTATAAGCAATGTACAGTATAATTTCATCTTTTGTTGTCTAGTAAGGAGTTTGCTGACAAAACTAAGAGGGATATTATCAAATTGAAATTAAACAATGTTATGACAGGATTAACTGTAAGCATTGGTTTATTGATCCTCACGATTCTGTAAGTTAAACCGCAACTTTAGGAAAGAATTAATAATTTACTACTCATAAGGTGCCTGATTCAAATATAGTTAATAAATTTTTGTTATTTATATTTTAAAAAATAGAGTATCGAAATGAGAGATAAATAAAATCCTTATATCCTATTAGAAGTAAAAAACAACGATATTAACGTATCTGAAAGATTTCTCCTTCTTATCCAGTTTACAAAGAGAGCGGTCGTACAAGTTATATGAATTAAGTTATAAAAACAATGGTAAAGGAGTGTACGGAATGAAAACTAAAATAATGACAGGATTTTTAATAACATCCATTGTAACTGGAGCAACTATTCCTATCAATACTCTCGCAACACCAATCGTTCAAGCAGAAACTCAACAAGAAAACATGGATATTTCTTCATCATTACGAAAATTAGGTGCGCATTCTAAATTAGTCCAAACGTATATTGATCAATCTTTAATGAGTCCTAATGTACAGCTAGAGGAAGTCCCAGCTTTAAATACCAATCAATTCCTAATCAAACAAGATATGAAGGAATGGTCATCGGAACTCTATCCACAGTTAATTCTATTAAATTCAAAAAGTAAAGGATTTGTAACAAAATTTAATAGTTATTACCCGACATTAAAATCGTTTGTAGACAATAAAGAAGATAGAGAAGGGTTTTCGGATAGACTTGAAGTACTTCAAGAAATGGCTATGACGAATCAAGAAAATGCGCAACGACAAATCAATGAATTAACAGATCTTAAATTACAGCTTGATAAAAAATTAAAAGATTTTGATACTAATGTGGCAACTGCGCAAGGCATACTAAGTACAGATGGAACAGGAAAAATAGATCAGTTAAAAAATGAAATATTAAATACCAAAAAAGCAATTCAAAATGATTTACAGCAAATTGCATTAATACCAGGAGCTTTAAATGAGCAGGGATTTGCTATATTCAAAGAAGTTTATAGTCTTTCAAAAGAAATTATTGAACCGGCTGCTCAAGCAGGGGTGGCAGCGTATAACAAAGGAAAAGAAATTAACAACTCTATTCTAGAAGCGGAGAAAAAAGCGGCGCAAGAAGCGACAGAACAAGGTAAAACTGCTCTAGAGATTGAATCAGCAAAAAAAGCAGCTCGTGAAGCAATTGAGAAAAGCAAACAAGGTGAAATAGCAGCCGCAGCCGCAGCAAAAACACAAGAGTATGACCTGATGAAAGCCATTGATACCGAAAAGATTAAGAAAACATTTGGCGTTTTTGCTGAAGTAAATAAATTAACAGCAGAACAGCGAGCATATTTAGATGATTTAGAGAAACAAAATCAAAAAATATATGATTTAACAACGAAATTATCAATAGCTGATTTACAAAAATCAATGCTTCTTCTTACACAAAATGATTTGCATACGTTTGCAAATCAAGTAGATGTAGAACTTGATCTACTAAAGCGCTATAAAGAAGATTTAAATCTAATAAAAAATAGCATTACAAAATTATCTACTAATGTTGATACAACTAACGAGCAGTCTCAAAAAGATACATTAAGACAATTAAAAAATGTAATAAGTTACCTTGAAGAACAAGTATATAAATTTTAATATTGCGTTTTTTGGGAATCCATAAAGATTATAAGCATTTAGCGAAAGAAGGAGAATAGTCATGAAAAAATTTCCATTCAAAGTACTAACTTTAGCTACATTAGCAACTGTTATAACTGCTACTACCGGTAACACTATTCATGCATTTGCACAAGAAACGACCGCTCAAGAACAAAAAGTAGGCAATTATGCATTAGGCCCCGAAGGACTGAAGAAAGCATTAGCTGAAACAGGGTCTCATATTCTAGTAATGGATTTATACGCAAAAACAATGATTAAGCAACCAAATGTAAATTTATCTAATATCGATTTAGGCTCAGAGGGGGGAGAGTTGCTCAAAAATATTCACCTTAATCAAGAGCTGTCACGAATCAATGCGAATTACTGGTTAGATACAGCGAAGCCACAGATTCAAAAAACTGCTCGTAATATTGTAAATTACGATGAACAATTTCAAAATTATTACGACACATTAGTAGAAACTGTACAAAAGAAAGATAAGGCAGGTCTAAAAGAGGGTATAAATGATTTAATTACTACAATCAATACAAATTCAAAAGAAGTTACAGATGTGATTAAGATGCTACAAGACTTCAAAGGGAAATTATATCAAAATTCTACAGATTTTAAAAATAATGTTGGTGGTCCAGATGGGAAAGGTGGATTAACTGCAATATTAGCAGGTCAACAGGCAACGATTCCACAACTTCAAGCTGAAATTGAGCAACTTCGTTCTACTCAGAAAAAACATTTTGATGATGTATTAGCATGGTCAATTGGTGGTGGATTGGGAGCAGCTATTTTAGTTATTGCAGCTATTGGAGGAGCGGTAGTTATTGTTGTAACTGGCGGTACAGCAACACCGGCTGTTGTTGGTGGACTCTCGGCTCTTGGCGCAGCTGGTATCGGTCTAGGAACTGCGGCTGGTGTCACAGCATCTAAGCATATGGATTCCTATAATGAAATTTCTAACAAAATCGGAGAATTAAGTATGAAAGCAGATCGTGCTAATCAAGCAGTTCTTTCGCTTACTAACGCGAAAGAAACATTGGCATATTTATACCAGACTGTAGATCAAGCGATATTGTCTCTAACAAATATTCAAAAGCAATGGAATACAATGGGCGCAAATTATACAGATTTATTGGATAATATCGATTCTATGCAAGACCACAAATTCTCTTTAATACCAGATGATTTAAAAGCGGCTAAAGAAAGTTGGAATGATATTCATAAAGATGCAGAATTCATTTCAAAAGATATTGCTTTTAAACAGGAGTAGAACTGAAATTTAAAACCTAAATTGGAGGAAAATGAAATGATAAAAAAAATCCCTTACAAATTACTCGCTGTATCGACACTATTAACTATTACAACTGCTAATGTAGTTTCACCAGTAACAACTTTTGCAAGTGAAATTGAACAAACGAATAATGGAGATACGGCTCTTTCTGCAAATGAAGCGAGAATGAAAGAGACCTTGCAAAAGGCTGGATTATTTGCAAAATCTATGAATGCCTATTCTTATATGTTAATTAAGAATCCTGATGTGAATTTTGAGGGAATTACCATTAATGGATATGTAGATTTACCTGGTAGAATCGTACAAGATCAAAAGAATGCAAGGGCACATGCCGTTACTTGGGATACGAAAGTAAAAAAACAGCTTTTAGATACATTGAATGGTATTGTTGAATACGATACAACATTTGATAATTATTATGAAACAATGATAGAGGCGATTAATACAGGGGATGGAGAAACTTTAAAAGAAGGGATTACAGATTTACGAGGTGAAATTCAACAAAATCAAAAGTATGCACAACAACTAATAGAAGAATTAACTAAATTAAGAGACTCTATTGGACACGATGTTAGAGCATTTGGAAGTAATAAAGAGCTCTTGCAGTCAATTTTAAAAAATCAAGGTGCAGATGTTGATGCCGATCAAAAGCGTCTAGAAGAAGTATTAGGATCAGTAAACTATTATAAACAATTAGAATCTGATGGGTTTAATGTAATGAAGGGTGCTATTTTGGGTCTACCAATAATTGGCGGTATCATAGTGGGAGTAGCAAGGGATAATTTAGGTAAGTTAGAGCCTTTATTAGCAGAATTACGTCAGACCGTGGATTATAAAGTAACCTTAAATCGTGTAGTTGGAGTTGCTTACAGTAATATTAATGAAATGCACAAGGCGCTTGATGATGCTATTAACGCTCTTACTTATATGTCCACGCAGTGGCATGATTTAGATTCTCAATATTCGGGCGTTCTAGGGCATATTGAGAATGCAGCTCAAAAAGCCGATCAAAATAAATTTAAATTCTTAAAACCTAATTTAAATGCAGCGAAAGACAGTTGGAAAACATTACGAACAGATGCTGTTACATTAAAAGAAGGAATAAAGGAATTAAAAGTGGAAACTGTTACTCCACAAAAATAGGGAAATATTAATTCTGTTGTAAAGTGAACTAAAACATAGAAAGTCTATGATTACACTGTTAAACAGAAAAGTAATAATTAATAAATCCTTATATAACAGAAAGGCGGAGTCTCATTAAAGACTTCGCCTTTCAATTATATATAAGTATGATTCGAATAAAGAATAACCTTGTAGTTTAATTGCTTTTTTAAAATTTGCAATAGAATCGGTTAATTTGAAGCAGATGATATACATTTTCTTTAATACTTAATGATTTGAAGGCTGCTAAAGAAAGTTCAAACGATACTGATAAAAGATGTAGAACTCATTTTGAAAGACATCGCTTTTTAATAAGATTAGAACTTGAAACCATACCTTATATAGGAGGAATACAAAATGATGAAAAAAATCCCTCATAAACTACTCGCTGTATCAGCGTTTTTAACTATAACAACTACTTATGCAGTCATACCACTAGAAACTTTTGCAATTGAAATTGAACAAACGAACAATGAAAATATGTCTCTTTCAGCAAATGAAGAACAGATGAAAAAAGCTTTGCAAGATGCTGGTTTATTTGCAAAAGCTATGAATGAATATTCTTATTTGCTAATTAATAATCCAGATGTGAGTTTTGAAGGAATAACTATTAATGGAAATGCAGATTTACCTAGTAAAATTGTACAAGATCAAAAGAATGCAAGAGCACATGCTGTTACATGGAATACACAAGTAAAAAAACAGCTTTTTGATACATTGACAGGCATTATAGAATACGATACAAAATTTGAAAATTATTATGAAACATTAGTAGAGGCGATCAATACTGGAAATGGAGATACTTTAAAAAAAGGGATTACAGATTTACAGGGAGGAATTCAACAAAATCAAAAGTCTGCAAAAGCATTAATAGAAGAATTAATTCAATTAAAAAATGCTATTGGAGAAGATGTTAGAACATTTGGAAGTCATAAAGAGACATTGCAATCGATTTTAAAAAACCAAGGTGCTGATGTGGAGGCTGACCAAAAGCGTCTAGAGGACCTTTTAGGACAAGTAAAATATCAGAAAGACATAGAATCTAAGGGCTTAGACATGGTGAAAATCCCCTTTATTCCAACCTTGATTGCTGGTGGCATAATGATAGGTGATGCAAGAGGTAAGTTAGGTTGGCTAGAACCTGAATTAGAAAAATTGCGTCAGACTGTAGATTATAAAATAACATTGAATCGTGTAGTTGGAGTTGCATTTCATAATATTAGTGATATGCATAGTATGCTTGATAGTGCTATCACTGCTCTTACTTATATGTCTACGCAATGGGAGGATTTAGATTCTCAATATTCGGGTGTACTGGGACATATTGATAAAGCTGATCAAAAAGCTGATCAAAATAAATATAAATTCTTAACCCCTAGCTTGAATGCAGCGAAAAACAGTTGGAAAACATTAAAAACAGATGTTGTCACTTTGCAAGAAGGGATAAAAATTGCAGAGAAAAAAGAACAGGATTTTTTGAATCAGCTTCGTCCATCAAACGTGTTCTACTTTTATAAAAAAATTCATAACGCATACACTTTTGAAATAAAGACTGGAACAAATGCGCCAAATGCGTCTTATAAAGTTATGAATTTAACTAAAAACACTGTTCATAATATGTGGAGTGGAGGGGCTAATACTAACATGTGGGCTGATTGGCTTTCATTCAATCCAAATGATGAATTTGCGGTAGTAGCAGTAGTGGATGGTAAAGAATATGTTGTGTATAAAGACAAAGTACAAAATATAATGAACTGAATCTGAAAGTAACGAAGTAATTGGAGCTGGACAATAAACTAGACAACAAGTTAATTGAAAAATCTCCTTATATCCTAGAATATTTTGCTCAAGAAAAAGAATTTGTTCAGCGAAAAAGTAAATATTGAACCAAGGAGTTAGTTGTCTTATGTGTATGGTTTTACCGAAAGGTTTCAAGTACATTACTCATACAATTATGTAGTTATCCTGAAGCATCTACAGGTGTTCTTATCGACCTTGAAGAACTACTTAGCTTCCTAAGTTGAGTAATTTTATGCAAAATTAAGTGAACGTTTTTGTACATAGATTAGTTGACATTTATATAGTTTTTTTCCATTTTTAAAGATAGTTTTGTTTTTTATGTTATTTTTCAAAAATTACTGCTGAAATTTCTATATTCATCACTCAGCATATAATCATTGTTTGATGAAATGACATACCACGTCCCTTAGAGTTTCAGACATATTACGATAAATTAAAGAAAAAAGATAATAGTAGTCAACGGTTACTATTATCTTTTTTGAACTATTTTTCATTAAAATATCTCATCTGCTGTGCCCCTTATTTACTTTTCTAGATTTTATCCTAGTTTAAAATTTATGCATTTGAACTGTTTATACAATTTGTAGGATTTTTAGCTTTTTTGTCGAATACACTTAATGCAAGGAGGGACATTACATGATTATTAAAGATTATTTCATCAACCTTTCTATTTTTTCTTTATTAGTTAGCGCAGCAATATTTATTCAAGTGTTTACAATTAATTCTAGTCGATATTTTGAAAAGCTCTATGGAGGGATTATTGCAGTTACGTTAATGTTCTTTTCTTTTCCATACATGGGATTTTCCTACGATCTTCGAGTTGTTCCTCTTATTCTATCTTTTATTTACTTTGGTCGTATTGCTGGTTGGATTACGTTAATTAGCATAATTGTAATGCGTATCTTTTACACAGGAGGGTACTGGGAACCTCCTGTGATTGCTTATTTAGGTATGGGGATTCTATTTTCTACCTTTAAAACTTATTTTAAAAAACTACATCCTTTTAAAAGTGCATCGTTATATTTTTCTGTTTTTATTGGAATAAAGTGGTTAGTTGGCGTATTATTTAATACTACATTACTTTACACAGGAGGCTTATTATATATAGCGTTAGGACTTTTAATTGGGCTATTTCTTATGGAAGCCTACCAGAGATTGTATTATTTAACACAGGACTTATCTAAAATGAATCGAGAATTAAAAAAATCGAAGCAAGAACTTGCAGATACCGTACATGAGCTTCAAGGAGGAATTTTTAAATTTAAAAAAGTGGGTAAGCACTTTATACACACTTTATGTGATGGACAGTTTTATTATCAAAACGGATTTTATTCTGAACAGGTGGTAGGAAAAAGCTTACGTACTATTGATGCTTCTATTGTTCCTCCACATTTAGTTCCACAATTGATGAAGTACTATCTTCAGGCATGGGAAGGAAAAGAAATTATATTTGAATTACCTTGGCCAAATGATAAAACTATTATTCTTATTGCGCTTAGGCCGATTAAACGAAATGGACAAGTTATTGAAGTTGTTGGTTCTACAGTTGATATAACCGAAAGGAAAAAGGTAGAATCAGAATTAAGCGCTACTAAAGAATTATTGGAATCATTTATAAAGCACAATCTAGATGCTATTACCATTTCTGATCGAGAAGGGCATATTTTACAAGCGAATAAAGCTTATGAAAAGATATTTGGGTGGTCATCACAAGAAATCATAGGTAAAAGATTACCTTGTGTACCAGATTTTTTAATGGAAGAATCGCTTAAAAATATTCAGAAAATTCTAACAGGAGAATCTGTGGTTACTAGATTAGAAACCGTTAGACAAAGGAGTGATGGGAGTCTTCTTGATGTTAGTCTGACAGTTTCTCCTATACTAGATGTAAGAGGAAATGTGATAGCTTTATCAGCAATATGTAGAGACATCTCTGAAAGAAAACAAGCAGAAAGAGAACGACATCGATTACACCAGCAATTAAGAGATAGTGAAATGAAGTACCGTGCACTAATCGAACAAGCAACTGATGCGGTATATGTAGTAGAGCTGAATGAAGAAAATGCTCCAAGTCGATTTATTGAGGTAAACCCTGTTGGGTGTAGAAGGTTTGGATATAGTAGAGAAGAGTTGCTCTCATTATCATTTTCAAATATAGTACCACAAGATTCTCAAATGATCGTAAGGTTATTAGAAAAAATTAAAAAGGGACAAACTTCCTTCACTTTGCAAGATGAATATCTTTTTCCAACAGGAAAAGTAATAACAACTGAGTTTAGTGTTCGTGTTTTTAACTTAAATGGGAAAAAAGTTTTCCTAAGTATTTCTCGTGATATCACTGAACGGCTAAAAACAGAAGAATTATTACGAAAATCTGAAAAACTTGCTGTTGTAGGACAATTAGCGACTGTAATGGCTCATGAGATTAATAATCCATTAACTGCAATGAAAGGGTTCATGCAATTACTAAAATCAACGGAAAGTGAGAATAATCAGGGTTATATTAATATAGTATCATCAGAGATTGAGCGTATAGAGAGCATTACAACTGAATTTATGGCGGTAGCCAAACCACAGGTGGTAAAAATGCAACCTAATAACATTAGTGTGCTAATGGATCAAGTTTTAATGCTACTACAACCTCAAGCAATGATGAATAATATAAAAATTAAAATCGATCTTAACCCTGGTATTCCATTGATTTCATGTGAAGGAAATCAATTAAAGCAAGTATTTGTTAATATATTAAAAAATGCAATTGAATCTATGCCGATGGGAGGAGAAATTCTCATTCAATTAAATATACTTGATAATAATCAATTAAGTATTCGTTTTATCGATCAAGGGTGTGGCATTCCAAAAGAACGTATACCATACCTCGGAGAACCTTTTTATAGTATTAAAGAAGAGGGGATTGGCTTAGGGTTAATGATCTGTTATAAAATCATTGAAACACATCAGGGAAATGTATTTATTGAGAGTGAAGTGAATAAGGGAACTACAGTTGAAGTCACTCTCCCTATTTGTACACTTCAAAATTAATATATTTTTTCACTGAAATTTTTTAAGAAACCATATAAAACGTAATGCTATTAAACAAAAACTGAATAGAACTTTCTATCGTTGTTTACAAGAGGAAATGACAAACGCAATAAGACATGGAAAAGCGAGAAACGATACAAGTCTTGTTACAATAGCATACAAATCATGTAATACTTCCAAAACAAGATTGTCTGTATATGTCGAAGAGTTATATCCCCGATACACTTAATCAATTAACTATAGAAACTGGTGGAATGAAACGAAAATGTAAGTATCATAGGAACTTATGGTTAAATCAAAAAATCTCTACTACGGCTCTTACTCAACTGTGTAGTCATTTTAGAAATCATAACAGGGATTTTATTAAGCATGGAGGGAATTAATCGACACTTTAACTTAGCTTCTGCAGCTGTCTACTGTTCAAAAAATAATTTCTGTATGTTATACCAAAAATAAAGAATGTACTTTTAGAATTTATAAAAAATATAATTAGGATTAAATTAAAACCTTCCAAAAAGCCTGTTATAAAAACATCCTTTCTTTACAACCAAAAGAAAGGATGTTTTTAATATTGTAATTATGCTTGAAAACATTTCAAATTTTTACTTGTAATTTTAATGAAAAATATAGTCTCGCAGGAGATTAGGGAGAAGAGAAACTATTAACAAAGAATTTCATAAACATTAAGATGCTTTGTTAATAGTTTTTATACCTGTAGCGGTTTGTCCGGTTTGATAATATTAATCAGTTCTTCTTTATAATAAAACCATGAAGTACACCTCTTTTAAATTACTACCTCAAAATGCAAAGTTTTTGGAAATAACTATTTTAGATGTGAGATGAAAATGGGGGATAGATACTTAGCATTTAATAAAAAAGATAAGATTACGAAATGTAATCTTATCTTTTTATTAAGAATAATGAATTGTAGCTTCAAGGTTTCAGAATGACTTTTATACAGTCGTCTTCACGATTATTAAAAATTTGATAACCGTAGCTCGCTTCTTCAAGGGGGATTTTGTGTGTAATAATCTCTTTTGGATCAAATTCTTTATTTATTATTTTTTCAAATAGTTCCGGCATAAAATGAATGACAGGTGCTTGTCCCATTTTAAGATTAATATTTCTAACCCAAAATGCCCCGAGTGGAAATGCATTATAATTGCCACCATAAACGCCGGTCATTTGAACCGTTCCATATTTTCTTACGGCTTTCGTAGCTATTTGAATAGGGCCGAGAGTTCCGCCTTGTAATTTCAATTTTTGTTCCAGAAATTCTAAAGGCGATTTTTTTCCATCCATCCCCACACAATCAATAACTACATCGGCACCACCATGTGTAATTTCCTTTAAATGTTCTCCCATATCGGGGAATTTTGTAAACTCAAATACCTCAACATTGTTAATCTTTTTTGCATAATTCATCCGATAATCTAAGTAATCCACTGCAATTACACGTTTAGCACCTTGCATCCAAGCAAATTTTTGTGTCATTAATCCAACAGGTCCACAACCAAGGACGATAACAGTATCACCTGGCTTTACGCCTGCGTTTATTACACTCCAATAGGCTGTAGGTAAAACATCTGATAAAAATAGTAGGGATTCATCTTCAAGCTCGCATGATTCCGGTATAACAAATGGAGTAAAATTGCCAAATGGAACTTTTAAATATTCTGCTTGTCCGCCTGGATGATTACCAAATTTCTCCGTATAACCAAAGTATCCACCAGAATCGTAATGAGGATTTGAGTTATCACATTGACTTTCCATTTCATGTTGGCAATAGAAACAATGTCCACAAGAAACGTTGAAGGGGATGACAACACGATCGCCTTTTTTCACTTTAGTGACATCTGGCCCGACTTCTTCAACGATTCCCATTGGTTCATGGCCGATAATGTATCCTTGAGGTAAGGGCATGTTACCTTGATATAAATGTAAATCAGAACCGCAAATAGCGGTTGAAGTAATTCTTACAATAATATCATCTTTTTTCTCTAACTTTGCATCATCAACTTGTTTAACTTGTACTTGATTTGGTCCTTGATAGGTTACAGCTTTCATCTCATATCTCCTTTTGGATTATGTCTCAAAACATAATTTTATTTAATCTCTTGGTGAAATAGAAATCTTTCTTTTATTTACTGAAGGGAATTAGGAAGTATACATAGTGTTGTTATGAAAGTATGTTATATCAGTTATTCTTTCTTATATGTTTTGCCCTACTTTAAGAAAAAAATCAATTTTTATTCATAATCTAATTTCCATAAAAAGGATAATTATTATTTCATAATTTGTAGCATATTAAAAACATCGGAGGTGAAATAAGATGGCAAACAATAATAGTGGAAGTCGTAATGAATTGTTAGTTCGAGGTGCTGAACAAGCTCTTGATCAAATGAAATATGAAATTGCACAAGAGTTTGGTGTACAACTTGGTGCAGATACAACAGCTCGTGCAAACGGATCTGTTGGTGGTGAAATTACAAAACGTTTAGTAGCAATGGCTGAACAACAACTTGGTGGTAGAGCTAATCGCTAAGTGAATTAGTGTAAAATATAGCGAATATGTAAATCAATTTCTTTTGTATATGTATAAAAATAAAAAACCTTATAGTAAATGGATTTTCACTCAAAGATTATTGATAATCTTCTTTCATAATCTTTGAGTATTTAATTTGTAAACTACTTTCCTAAACAATAAACACGCGGTGTTGGAAAGGTGTTTTCCATGCATAGTAGAAAATCTTTTGCAGGAAAAAGCATACTTAAAAATTTGATTTCAATATTGAAATCAATATTTATTATGATATTTTCGAAAGGTAGGAATTTAAAAATGGGTATATTAAGTGGAAATCCTCAAAATGAACCGTTACATTACGGTGAAGTATTTGATATTTGGAGCTATCTTCTTGCTGCACAGGGTGCAATTGCAAGTCATCAAGTATTTATGAATCACACAGGTGATGAAGACTTGAAGAAGTTTTTAGAAGGCTTAATTGAAAATGATATGAATTCGGAAATAGAAGAATTAAAAGCTCTTTTAAAGATTAATGGGGTCGCTTTACCGCCTGCTCCTCCAGAACGACCAGTTGCATCTATCGAAGACATTCCTCCGGGAGCACGTATTAATGATGTTGAAATTGCTGCTGCTGTTTCTGCAGGATTAGCAGCTGGACTTGTGACATGTAGTCAGGTGATGGGAAAATGTCTTCGAGAAGATGTAGGGATGCTATTTGGCCAATTTCATATGAAAAAAGCGCAGGCAGGTGTAACGTTGCTACGTTTAAGTAAGAAAAAAGGATGGGTAGTTCCACCTCCATTACATGTAAGAAATTCCGATCAAGCTTAATAAACAAAAATAAAAAGTGGCGTTGGCCACTTTTTTATTTTTTAGATGTATCCTCAAGATTGGATTTATTTACTGTGGAAGAATCCATATATTCCTCTGACATCTCCATAGCATATTTATCATGGTGAATATGATTGCGATTTTTTAATTCATCGTCGTTACGTAGCACTAGCCTCTTCATATAAATATGGAAGAAAACTTCTGTTCCACCAATAATTAAAGCGGCTATAAATGAAGAAAGTCCAATGTTACGAGTAGCATCTAAATTAGTAAACAAGGATGTTAGTAACCAAGTTCCGAAAAAGCTTAAGCCGAAATCTGCCATTGTAGCAATCATATTTCCGTATTTAGGTAAAATGAAGAGGTCTCCGATTAAATAGGCAGCTCCCGTAAGAAAAAGAGAAATTAATAATACTCTAGGAATTGAAATGCCTTGAAAGATACTGAGCATGATTAGCAATACTGCAGTTATCGCTGTGTATTTAATTAATAAGGCAACAATATGTTTCATCATTTTCCTCCATTGTTTAAACGTATATGGAATACAATATTTCATTAAAAACGGATTATGCTTTTATATAGCGTAACCCGTTTTAATCACCCCTTAATGGTAAGAAGTACAACCTGGGTAAGAAGCAGGCTTATACTATGGATAGTATTTGCGGAATATCGAGCTTTATTCATAAAGGGTAGTTCCATTCTTATAATAGAGATGTTGCCTAAGTACAGTGTTTTTTCATATTAAACTTAATATTCGTTGGTGTTTTGATTTTGCATTATATTTTGATTCATTAATATGAAAATAAACAAAGTATTTCCGCATTTAATGCATCTTTTTATCTATATATTTTCCGTAATCAGGTACAGCAATTTTATCAAATTCTTGAACCAGTGTTTTGAGGTTCGTTGATAGCAATTCACCTGACATTGGTATCCCATGTCCAGTAATAGCGACTAGAGGCTTTAATTCTTCTAATTTAATGACTGATTCTTTAGCGGCTTTCCAGTCTGTTGTTAAATAACGAGGAGGACCGCTTATTTCCTGTTCTTGAGTTATTACTTTATACAGATACTCCTGTTTCACTGTAACAAAAGCGTCCCCAGCAATTAAAGTTCGGTCTTTCTCTCGGAATAATGAAATATGCCCAGGAGTATGCCCTGGTGTATGAATCCATCTAAACTCTGGCATATGGGGAACAGTTCCATCGATAGGTAGTGCTTTTACGCTATTTCCTAAATCAATCGGTTCATTAGGGAACAGGGGAGACATTTTCGCTACCATACCACCTTCAACTGTTGGATCTGGTTCAGGATAGCTTTGTTGTCCAGTCAAAAACGGTATCTCCATTTGATGGGCATAGACTGGAACATCCCAATATTTAATGAGTTCAATTATTCCTCCAACATGATCAAAATGCCCATGAGTTAAAATAATTGCTTTTGGACGGCTATTTGTACCAAATCGCTCCTCAGTAACAGAGATAATTTCATTTGCACATTTAGGCATTCCAGCGTCAACTAAAACAAAATCATCGGTATGCGGATTCCCAACAAAACATATGTTGACGATTTGAATCGTGTAGCAAAATAAATCAGGTAATACTTCGATGCCGTGACCACTTTCAATTGAAGTTGCTGGAATAAACTTGTAATCACTTCCATAATTCATTTCCTTGTTCACCTTTTGTCCCCCTTAATATGTTTCAATACGACATTATAGTTCCCTAATTTCTCAAATCCATTTTGGGGGATTTGAGAAAAGAATTAGTGGGGATTACAAAAAACAAAAATTAAGGTGGAGACATATCGATTTATATAAAGTGCAAACAGAAAATATTGATTTCACAAGTGTAGTTTTTACTATTTTTTGAGGAGGGGTTATGAGTTAATAAAAGGTTCATCTGAATATTTTAACGTAGGTTTATAAAGAATACAGAACAGTTTCTAATAGAAATTCATTAAATGAGGCGATTACTTGTACCGATGCTTTTCATAATCAAAGGATATTTAAGTTTTGTGATGTAATTGAGATTGATTAAATTATGCTTTTCAATAGCTATTAACAGCCCGTTCAGTGATACTAATATCTCTTACTATCTATAATGATATATTCTATTTTTTATCTAACTAACGCTCTTAGTGTAGCTGGTGTCCTTGCATTGAGTACTTCATGGTTTTTATTCATTTTCACATGTTTCATCCGAAAGAAAAACGGAAATCCCTTCTTTATTAGAGATAGGAAATTCCGGTTCATCTTTTTTATAAACAGTTCAATTGTATTTCAAATTCACATGATGATTCGGTAAATCACCTTGGATAAAGTAGGCTTTATTGATAGCGAATCTGTATTTCTTGATTGATTACCGCCTATTCCTCATACATCATTTTCCTCGTCATTCCACCGTCTACGACAAGGTTTATACCTGTAACAAAATCATTTTCGCTGGCTGTTAAATACAGACAGGCTCGTGCAATATCATCTGGTGTTCCTACACGCTTTGATAGGTGCTGTTCATGATCAATTTTACTTAATTTTGAATAATCTCCTGTTTCAATCCAACCTGGGGAAATAGCATTCACGGTAATCCTAGCTTCGCTAAATGAGGCTGCGAGCGCGTGTGTAATAGCAACGATCCCACCTTTTGTGGCAGCATAAGATTCTGAATTTGGCTCAGACATAATCGCCCTTGTAGAGGCAATATTCACGATAGATCCACCTTCTTTGTTATGACGCATATACTTTGCTGCTTCACGTGAACCCAAGAAAACGCTTCTTAGGTTTGTGCTTATTACATCGTCCCATTCTTCTAGCGAAATATCGTAAGGAGACTTGAATAACTCTTTTCCTGCATTATTAATTAAAATATCTATCTGACCGTATGTTTGATTAGCTACTTCCATTAATCGAATAATATCTGTTTCCAGCCTTACATCTGTTTGTACGAAAAGTGCTTCTTTACCCTGTTCTTTCATCTTAGTAACTGTTTTTGCACCTGCTTTTTCGTCTATATCTGCTAAAATAACATTGGCCCCTCTGCATAATGTAAAGCAATTCCTCTCCCGATTCCATTTCCAGCCCCTGTTATGATCACTAATTTATTAGAAAAATCCATTGTAATTACACTCCTTTTAAAAAAATATAACGTCTTTATTTTTTAATATAACATACAAAAATTATCCTTCTGCATAAGCAATAGTTAATTGATTATGCCCGTATTTTTATTCTTCACTAATAAAAGGAGTAATTATCTTTTTTTCATAAGAAGATAACACAATATTCGTTGATGGCGTACCATATTGCATTGAATCATCAATAAATTGTTCTAAACTTTCTACAGAATGTGTTGCTATTTTGACAATATAGCTAATTTCTCCTGCTACTCTGTAACACTCAAGTACATCTGGATGATTGTAGCAAAAGTTAGATAATGATTTACAATTTGTTGATTTAAACAGTATAAGTGCAGAAATTGGACGATTTATTTTTTTTAGAGAAACATGTGCATGGTAACCTTCAATAATTTGTTGTTCCTCTAACTTTCGTACTCGCTCAGTTACTGACGGGGAAGATAAGTGAACCGCTTCCGCTAAATCCTTCATTGAAATTTTTGCATTTGACTGTAATAGTCCCACGATTTTTTTATCAATTTGATCCATAAATTATCCAACCTTTTTTTATAAAATAGAATAACTTAAATTCTTTATAAAATAAAGAAAAACAATCAAATATCCTTATTGAACTTATTTATCAGCCTTCTATACTTGTATAAAATAAGGGTAGAAGGAGGCGGTTTACGATATGAAAAAGATTTTATTATTATTAGCTGACGGGTTTGAAGCAGTAGAAGCTAGTGTATTTACAGATGTACTAGGCTGGAATAAATGGGAGGGAGATGGATCAACCGAGGTCGTAACAGTTGGTCTTCGGAATAAATTAACTTGTACTTGGAATTTCACTGTCATACCGGAAAAAACGGTTGATGATATTCAATTAGATGAATTTGATGCACTAGCTATTCCAGGAGGATTTGAAGAGGCTGGTTTTTATCGGGATGCATACAGTAGAGAATTCTTACATGTTATTCAACATTTTTATGCCAAGCAGAAGCCTATTGCCAGTATTTGTGTTGCATCATTAACGCTTGGAAAAAGTGGAATTCTTGTAGGTAAAAAAGCTACCACATACAGTCATCCGACGAGTAAACGAAAAGAGCAGTTAAAGAATTTCGGTGCAATAGTACAAAATGATTTAATAGTACAAGATGGAAATATTATTACATCATCAAATCCAGGCACAGCTTTTGATGTTGCGTTTTTATTACTTGAAAAATTAACATCTAAAAAGAATGCTGAACATGTAAAGGATCTTATGGGATTTTAGGCATTTATCTTCTTATGAGTTTTTGATGCTTGCTAGAAGTAATGTGAAAAGTCGCCGTGCTGTAGTTCTATTTGCTGAACCCGAGGAAAAAGAAAAAGGGTTTGATTATTACAATACTTATAATAGGAGAATTTTTATGATTATAACACTTTTCACATATATTTTGTTAGGTTTATCTTTAGCAATACCCGCAGGTGCTATGACAGTCCAAATGACTAAACAAGGAATGAGAAATGGTTTCGTACATGGTTGGTTTGTAGGTATAGGAGGAATGACTGTAGATTTATCTTTAATCGTCCTGATTTATCTAGGGTTCTCTAGTGTATTAACCAATCCATGGGTAGAAACAGTTATGTGGCTCCTAGGTTTTATATTTTTAATGTTTATTGGAATAGAAAGCATTAAAGAAGCAAAGTCGGAAGTTAACATAGATGGAGAAGATCCTAATAAATCTTTATTATCAGCTTATTTATCTGGTTTTATGATTGCTATATCACCGGCTAATATTGTATTTTGGATAGGGGTCTTTGGCCCGGTTCTAGTTTCTTCATTAGGTAATGCAAGTACATCTACATTTATATTAATAGCTGTAGGTATTTTATTAGGTATCTTTATGCATGATATGATCTTATTAAGCTTTGTTCATTTTACTAGACGTTTTCTAAATCCAACCTTTATTAAAAGAGTATCTATATTTGCCGCAATAGTCCTATTCGGATTTAGTGGTTATTTTGGTTACGAGTTTATAAAACAAGTAATGACTTTTATCTCAAAAGCATAGTTCTTATAAACTTAAATAGGGTGGTTATAAGGTAAATGAAAAAGATACGTATTTTAAACGTAACATAATTGTAAATATGTTATATCACGTAGGCAACCCCTCAGGAATTCATTGATCCCTGAGGGGTCTTTAAATTCTTTACACGTAGCCTCTACTATAATTGATGGTGTATGAGCTTAGCTCAATAGCGATGGGGTACTACCCGCATTTTAACGAAAATATACGCTAAGCAAATTTCGATATAAAAGAAGCCGAATTTTCTACTTTAAGAAACTTTCGGTTTCAATTCGTTATGACATTGCTCTATGTTGTTATAGATATATAATTTAATTAAAGTTTCAATTAGTTTAGATCATCAAAAATAATGTCTTTTTTATCTAAATTTCTTAGAACTTATATATGAGATGAATATTAATTTATAAGCATTAAATATTTGTGAAGATTTAATTGACGAACATATTTTTTGACTTTTATTGAAAGTGGATTACACTATAAAAATTTTAGAGAATGGCTATCTATATAAAAATTACATAACAGTAGCTAATATAAATCCATTAAATAAGACGATTACTTGTACGGATGCTTTTCATAATCAAAGAATGTTTAAGTTTGGAGATGTAATTGAAGTGGATTAGAGGGGGAGAAATAAAAATAGTTATCTCTTCCTAACTTAATTATATCATGTAAATCAAGTTCGAAATAGACTGTTTATTCGTATTGACTCCTGCTACAATCAAGAACACATGCATAGTAAGGAGAGATGTTATATGAGTTCTTTCGTTCTCGATTTTCAGGAAATAGAAAACACGCAGCTTTCGCTCGTCGGTGGAAAAGGTTTGAATTTAGGGGAGTTAACAAACATTCAAGGTATACAAGTACCCGAAGGTTTTTGTGTTACAACGGTAGGATATGAAAAGGCTATCGAGCAAAATGAAGAGCTTCAGGCTTTGTTGCAGCAACTAACAAAGTTGAAAATGGAAGAGCGAGCTCAAATTGGTGAAATGAGTAAGAAGATTAGAGAAGTAATTATGGCAGTAGAAATCCCTTCTGATGTAGTGGAAGCAGTAACTCATTATCTCTCACGTTTTGGAAATGAACATGCGTATGCCGTGCGTTCTAGTGCGACGGCTGAAGATTTACCGTATGCTTCATTTGCAGGTCAACAAGATACGTATTTAAATATTATCGGAGAAGAAGCGATTTTACAGCATGTAAGAAAGTGCTGGGGGTCTTTATTTACAGAGCGAGCAGTTACGTACCGCATGCAAAATGGTTTTGAACATAATCAAGTTTCTATATGTGTTGTCGTTCAAAAAATGGTTTTCCCTGAGGCTTCGGGTATTTTATTTACGGCTGATCCGATTACTTCAAATAGGAAGGTGTTGTCAATCGATGCCAGCTTTGGACTTGGCGAGGCGCTAGTATCTGGATTAGTTTCTGCCGATAATTATAAGGTAAAAGAAGATGAAATCGTCGAAAAGGTCATCGCAATGAAAAAATTAGCCATCTATGGACGAAAAGAAGGCGGAACAGAGAGAAAGAAAATTGCTCCTAATCAGCAAAAAGTTCAAACACTTACTGAACAACAGATTTTACAACTAGTACGCATCGGAAGACAAATCGAAGCTTATTTTGGTTGTCCGCAAGATATTGAATGGTGCTTAGTTGATGATACAATTTATATAGTCCAAAGTCGCCCCATTACGACTTTATATCCAATTCCTGAAGAAAATGATGAGGGAAATCATGTGTATATATCGGTTGGCCATCAACAAATGATGACCGATGCGATGAAACCATTAGGTTTATCTTTTTTCCTGTTAACGACTAGTGCCCCTATGCGTAAAGCGGGAGGCAGGTTATTTGTCGATGCTACGCAACAATTAGCTTTACCTGCTAGCAGAGATTACTTAATAAACACTTTAGGAAAATCGGATCTACTCGTAAGAGATGCATTAACGACTATAGTTAAGCGAGATAATTTTATTAAATTATTACCAGATGATGAAAAAGGGAAGAGTGTTGGTAAAAGTGTGCCACCTGCAAATTCTCAACCGGAAATTGAAAATGATCCGGCAATCGTTACAAATTTAATACAGAATAGTCAAGCATCACTTGAAGAGTTAAAACAAAATATGCAACTGAAATCAGGAGTGGACGTACTTGATTTTATTTTGGAAGATATTCAGCAATTAAAGAAAGTATTGTTTAACCCGCAAAGTATCGCTGTCATTATGGCTGGTATGAATGCTTCAACATGGATAAATGAAAAGATGGAGCAATGGTTAGGTGAAAAAAATGCAGCAGACACGCTTTCTCAATCCGTACAAAATAATATTACATCTGAAATGGGTTTAGCATTAATGGATGTCGCTGATGTGATTCGGCCGTACAAAGAAGTTATTACGTATTTACAACATGTAGAAGATGATAGCTTTTTAAATGAACTAGTTCAGTTTAAGGGTGGAGAAGAAGCTCGAGATGCTATTCTAACTTTTCTAAATAAATACGGAATGAGATGTAGCGGAGAAATAGATATTACGAAAACGCGCTGGAGTGAAAAGCCAACTACAATTATCCCGATGATTTTAAATAATATAAGAGATTTTGAATATGGTGCGAGTAAGCGGAAATTTGAAGAAGGACTGCAAGAAGCTTTGAAAAAAGAAGAAGAGTTAGTAGATCGATTACAGCACTTATCGGATGGAAAACAAAAAGTAGAAGAAACGAAGCGAATGATTCGTAATATCCGTAATTTTATCGGCTATCGTGAATATCCAAAATACGGTATGATTAATCGTTATTTCATATATAAGCAAGCGTTACTGAAAGAAGCTGAGCAACTTGTGCAGAGCGGTGTCATTCGTGAAGTGGATGATATATACTATTTAACTTTTGAAGAACTTCACGAAGTAGTCTGCACGAATAAACTAGATTACGAACTGATACAAAAACAAAAAAATGATTACAAATTATATGAAAAACTAACGCCTCCTCGTATAATGACGTCTGATGGAGAAATCATTACAGGTAAATATAAACGAGAAAACCTCCCAGATGATGCGATTGTAGGTTTGCCTGTTTCTTCAGGAGTGATTGAGGGGAGAGCTCGCGTTATTTTAAACATGGAAGAAGCGAATTTAGAAGAGGGCGATATATTAGTTACAGCTTTTACTGATCCGGGCTGGACACCATTGTTTGTGTCTATAAAAGGGTTAGTCACTGAAGTTGGCGGACTTATGACGCACGGAGCAGTAATTGCACGTGAATATGGATTACCGGCAGTCGTTGGAGTAGAGAATGCTACGAAATTAATAAAAGACGGACAACGAATTCGGGTACATGGAACAGAAGGGTATATTGAAGTGTTGTAATGAAATAAAAGAACATCCGCTATTATAGTGGATGTTCTTTTATTATATAGCTGACTTATTTCTTTAAGCCAGCCGCATAAAAAGGTCCATGAACTGCGATTGTTGATAAAAAGCGAGCAATCTCCTCAGGTGTTTCTTTTTGTCCATTATTTAACCATTGTTGGATGACACCTATATGCGCAGATGCCATATAAGAAGTTAAGTATTCGCTTGGAACAAGTAAATTCTCCTTATTAATGAGAGGACCATTCGTATCTTCAAATAATGTTTTCCACATAAAGTCTTTCAGTTTTGTTTGGAAAGATAAATCTCCTTTCGGACTTAGTACAGCTCTCATAAAATCACTATTTTCATTTAGAAATGCAAGAATAGAAGTGATAAGTATAAATGGCATTGTTGGAGAAGGATTTGATCCAAGGTCAGCAATAACTTCTGGGAATTTCTGTTTAGCAATGTTAGAAAACTCGTACATAATGTCTTCTTGGCATTTTGTCATTAAATCAAATTTATCTTGATAGTGCGCATAGAAAGTACCGCGATTAATGTTTGCTTTCGTTGTAATATCTTTCACTGTAATGGCGTCAAAACCTTTTTCTTCAATTAGCTCCACCAATGCATTTCGTATGGCAGTTTTTGTACGAACAACACGCAAATCTAAATTATTATCGCGCAAAGCATATCCCTCCTTAATTTTACTCAACACATTTAGAAAATGTGTCTTATAACCAACACATTCACGATTTTTGATTATTGTATAAGGTTCAACTCGAACATATAATTCAAAATATAAATAAACAACACGTTGTTGGTTATTATAGATCAAATTAAGGGAGGAGAAAAGAAAATGTTTAAAAATAAACTTTTATTGTTATCACCAGTTATTGCACTACTTGTTGTTTTTATTTTTTCATTAACGTTATTTCCAACTGTTCAACCAAAGCCGAAAAACTTGCCAATTGCAATTGTAAATGAGGATCAAGGTGTAGAAATTCCAAATCAACCGAAAATGAATATGGGGCAAACGATCGTTGATAACATGAAAAAAACAGCGAAATCAGAGGAAGAACCCGCAGTGAAGTGGGTAGAAGTAAAAAATAAAGAAGCCGTTCAAAAGGGATTAAACAATAAAGAGTATTACGCGGCATTAGTCATCCCGAAAGAATTTAGCGCAAAACAAGCGTCGTTACGAACACCACAGCCATCTTCACCTGAGATAGAAATATATATTAATCAAGGAATGAATACGGCTGCATCAACTATGGCAGGACAAATATTACAGGCGATTGTTGATAATATGAACAATACTGTTCGCGCGCAAGTATTAGAAGGATATAAGGAAAAAGGAGGTACATTAACAACAGATCAAGCTGCGAAATTAGTAACACCTATTGTAAAGAACGTGAAAAATATGAATGAGGTCGGCAAAAATAGTGCGAACGGTAACTCACCAATATCATTGTTCCAGCCGTTATGGATTGCAAGTTTAGCTAGTGCAGCGATTATTTTTATTGCGATTAGTAAAATGCCAGTAAGCTCAAGAAAAGAAAACTTTCTGTTAAAAGTAAACCAAATCGTAACAGGAGCTATTGCGACACTTGTAATTGGATTTGGTCTTACATGGATTGCGGATGGGATGGTAGGGTTAAATATTTCGAACTTCACGGATACAGCTCTATTCTTATCCATTACTTCTTTTAGTTTCTTCTTAATGATATCTGCGGTACTTTCATTGGTTGGGCTAAAAGGAATCGGTTTATTCGCTTTATTACTATTCTTCGGGGCGCCGTTACTATCGTTAGCACCTGAGATGTTGTCTCCGTTTTATCAAGACTGGGTTTACTCATGGTTACCAATGAAATTTATGATTGAAGGCTTAAGAGAAATCTTCTTCTTCGGAAAAGGATTAAGCTGGAATACACCTGTTACTGTACTCGTTTGGATTGGTATAGTAAGTATGGTTACTATATTAGCAACTGCATTCAAACGTAGTGCAGTAAAAGGGTATAAAACAGAATTGAACGCTTAAAAAAAAGCCGTTTCACTAATTGAAGTGCACCCCAATTGTTAGACACAGTCTAACAATTGGAGGTGCATTTTTTATGGCTAAATTTTCTTCAAAAGAAAAAATCCAAGCGGTGAAACGATATTTAGATGGTACAGAAAGTGGAAAAACAATTGCTAAATCTATAGGAGTTAACCCTAGCGTACTTCGTGAGTGGATTAGACGATATGAGTCTTCAGGTGAAAAGGCCTTTGAAAAGTGCTATACATTCTACCCAGCCCAGTATAAACTAGATGTACTTTATTATATGAATGAACACGGGACATCTATCAGAGAAACAGCGGCACTTTTCAATATACCGTCTTATGAAACACTTCGGAAATGGAAAATAGCTTATGAAACAGGAGGATTGGATGCCCTACAATCAAAGAAAAAGGGGCGTCCAACCATGAAAGATAAAAAAATAAAGCCAGTAGATGAAGGATCAATCGAAGCCTTACAAGCGGAAAATGAGCGTTTACGTATGGAAAATGCATATTTAAAAAAGTTGAATGCCTTAGTTCAAAACAAAGAAAAATCACCAAACAAGACAAAGCGCAAGTAATCTACGAGTTAAGGCATGAATTTCCTATCAAGGAGTTACTTCAACTCGCAAACATTCCACGTAGTACGTACTATTACTGGATGAAACGTTTTAATCGTCCTGATCCAAATGCGGAGGTAAAAGAACTGATTCAAGCTATTTATAATGAACACGATGGGTGTTATGGTTATCGTCGTATTCGTGATGAACTTATGAATCGTGGACACAAAGTAAATCATAAAAAAGTGTATCGCCTTATGAAAGAATTAGGGTTAAAATGTCTGGTTCGTATGAAAAAATACCGCTCTTACAAAGGGACAGTTGGGAAAATTGCGCCAAATATTTTAAATCGCAACTTCCAAGCTGAAAAACCAAATGAAAAGTGGGTTACAGATATTACGGAGTTTAAGTTATTTGGGGAGAAGTTATACCTATCACCAATGTTGGATTTATTTAATGGTGAAATTATCACGTATACAATTGGTTCAAGACCGACCTATTCCCTTGTTTCAACGATGTTGGACCAAGCCCTTTATTGTGTAACCAATCCGGATAAACTCCTCATTCACTCTGATCAAGGTTGGCACTATCAAATGAAACAATACCGTCATTCTCTTAAGAATTGTGGCATAACTCAAAGTATGTCTCGCAAAGGAAACTGTTATGACAATGCCGTTATTGAAAATTTCTTCGGTATCATGAAATCGGAATTTCTGTATCGAAAAGAATTTGAAAGTATAACACATTTCAAACAAGAATTAGCAAAGTATATAGAATACTATAATCATAAAAGAATTAAGGCAAAATTAAAGGGTATGAGCCCAGTACAATACCGGGCTCATACCCTAGAGGCTGCCTAATGAAACGACCTGTCTAACTTTCGGGGGTCACTTCATAATTAGTGAAACGGCTTTTTTTGATGAAATCTATAAGCTGAAGAATGAATATTTGCTGATAATAAAGTTTGTTAATTTTTCTGGCTTTTCCTCAATGTAAACACCTAATTGTTGAAAAGTGTTATGTTTAGAATTAAGTCGGGATTTCTAAAGGTCACGTACATTCCAGACAATCTCACCACGTTCGTCATCCCACGTACTGTGATGACGCTTAAATCCTATCTTTTCTAGTACCCGGAGGGAAGCGATATTCCAAGCACCTACAGTCGACCAAAGTCTTTGGCGCCCAGTAGCAATCGCCGCGTCCAGTACAACAGATGCCGCCTCAGTCGCATAACCTTTACCATGAGCGCTGCGGAACAACTCGTATGCAATCTCCGGCTCTTCAAGTGTGGAACGACCGATAATCAAGCCGCAGTATCCGATGAAATCGCCTTCGTCTCTTCTTCGAATAGTGAGAAGGGAAATGCCATTTTCATCTGCCTTCTTACGCATCTCAATAAGCCGGTTACGAACGGAGTCGAGGGTCGGCATGTCCACACCACGTTCGCCAATTAATTTCCTCATCCAAACTGAATCGGATTCCTCCCACATACTCAGGTCAAGTCGTTCGGTTTTTAGCTGGAACTCCATAGTTTTAAATAAAGATGGCATAGTGGAACCTCCTAATTATGTCACTTAACTCATAATAGCTTCGCACCGCATCATGTTGAACCAATCGTTGATTCGCGAATTTATTTTCCTAACTCCCGCGAGAGTTTATAGCAACAGTATACAATAGTATTATTTTATGCATAAGCAATTCCTTTGCAAAATAGACCCTTTTCTCAAACTTTTCTTTCATTCTAAAGCCGTCCCGTTAAATACACAGGCTCCTACTATTTCTAAATGCATAAAATGGTAAGCGAAAGTATGGGGGGATACGATGTATAATTCAAATTATTATGATTGTTATAGGCAAAATGATAAGTTGATTAGTGATATTGAAAAAGCTATAAATGGAGAGTATAGCGCCATAAGCTGCTATGCAAAATTAGCGAATATGGCTCCAAATCAAGTAGAACAAAAACAAATTCTTGAAATTCGTAATGATGAAATAAAGCATTTCCACAACTTTGTACAAATTTATACGAACTTAACTGGCAGGCAGCCGAAACCACAAATTACTGAAGACTGCCCAAATACGTATTTACAAGGATTAGAGTTCGCTATACAAGATGAACAAAAAACAGTAGATTTTTATTTGGAAATTTCAGATGAGACATCCGATGTACATTTGAAAGAGTTGTTACGGAGAATAGCTGCGGATGAACAAAATCATGCAGTATGGTTTTTATATTATTTTGTAAAGTCGAAGTGAGCATTAAGAATGAACGGCTAATGTGGTGCATATATTAGAAATTATTTTAAAAGGCAGTGCAACAATTGAATGAAATATTTAAATGTAAGAAAAAGGAAACCGTTTCGCTAATAGTGGAGCGGTTTTTTATGATGTACATATGTATCGACAAAATATAGTAATTACATTTCATATATAATGTATGAAAATGAATAAGTTAGGAGCAAGCATATGAAAAGAGGGATTTTTGTAGATATTCCAAATGAATACAGCAATGTACTTTGGAAAGTGTTAAACCCAATTGATATTACTGAATTTGATTGGCGAGTGAGGGATGAGGAGTCCTACTTAATAGCACGTGGTGAATTGGATGAGGCATTATTTCCAGAAGAACCAAGTGTAGTGGAAGGGTTAGCATTGAAAAAGTTAGTTAAAGACAACATATATTATCTTATTTTTGCAGATTTAAAAGCATATCCTAAAGGAGAAAAAACGATAGATATTGAAACATATGAAGAGTTTAAGGAAAGTAAGTGTGAGCTAATCGTATTAGCAGTGGATGCTCAATGCATACAAATTTATGCGAAAGATCAAAAAGCGATTGAATTGATGTATGAAAACGCACGGAATCAAGGATTTTATGTAGAATATATTACAGATGAAAATGATGGAAGGACTCGTTTGTCAGTATGGTAGCAATTTGAAAGGGGAAAGGCAATATGGAGAGCAATATAAGTAAAGAATATGCAATTCGAATTGCTACTGAAAATGAAAGTGATAGTATTATCATTTTATTAAAAGAAGTAGCACAATGGCTACAATATAAAGAAGTGGATCAGTGGCAGTATCTTTTAGGAGAGGAAGCTACGGCTGAAATACTAGAATGTATAAGAGAGAAATATACGTATGTTGTTATGAAAGAAGATGAAATAGTTGGTACGATTACAGTTTCTCCTAAACAAAATGAATGGGATGAATACATTTTTGGTAAAGAGGAAGTTTCTAATTCATTATATATTCATAGATTTGCGGTGAAACGAAAATATAAGGGGAATGGAATAGGAGAGAGGGTTTTACAGTGGATAGACGAGAATGTACAATGTGATAAAGAGTATTTGAAGTTAGATTGCGTTGGACATAATCGTACGCTGAATGATTTTTATAAAAGAAGTGGTTTTGAGTATGTTGGGAGTACAGATGGACTTAGTAAATTTCAAAAGAGAAGGGGCAAGTGAATGAATCAAATTCATACTGATTTAGTTAAAAGATTGATAGGGGAACAATTTCCTAAATGGGCACATTTAGAAGTGAAGCCTGTAAAGTTTAGTGGGCATGATAATAGAACGTTTCATCTAGGGGATGAGATGAGTGTAAGATTGCCAAGTGACGCGGCATATGCGCCGCAAGTAGAGAAAGAAAATAAGTGGCTACCTATATTAAGTAAGGAGCTTTCTTTACCGATTTCTGCACCAATTGCGAAAGGAAATCCATCTGAAGAGTATCCATGGCCTTGGTCTATTAATAAGTGGATAGAAGGAGATACTATTACGAAACAAAATGTCCGTGACCTAAATGAATTTGCGGCGGACTTAGGATCATTTTTAGTGGAATTGCAGGCTATTGATGCGAGTAATGGCCCAATAGCTGGAGCGCATAATTTTTACCGAGGCGGGCTTATATCTGTATATGCTGAAGAGGCGAGAGTTGCTATTGAAAATAATAAGGATGTTTTTGACGAGGCATTATTAAAGCACCTTTGGAATGTAGCACTTAGTTCAACATGGGACCGTAAGCCAGTTTGGGTTCATGGGGATGTTGCACCTGGAAACTTACTTGTTAAGGACGGAAAGCTTTGTGCCGTAATTGATTTTGGTATTTTAGGAGTAGGGGATCCGGCTTGTGATGCAGCGATGGCGTGGACGTTTTTTGATGAAAATAGTAGAAATGTATTTAATGAAGTATTACGCATGGATGAAGAAACGTGGAATAGAGCGAGAGGATGGGCACTTTGGAAGGCGTTAATTACATATGATGCGAATAGGGATAGTAATGAAAAAGTAGCAGAAGAATCGTATCGTATCATTCAAGTGATTGTGGATGATTATGAGAGGTAGTAGAAAAAGCCTATTTTAAAATAGGCTTTTTTTATATGATGAAATAGTAGAAATGGAAAGAAGGAATCCAACATAATTATACAGAATATTTAGATAATAGGAGGTGTCGAATTTTGAGTGAAATTGAATTAAAGAGTAATGTAATTAAGACAGGGCAAGAGAAGGGAATTATTCTTCGGTTTATACTTGCTAGTCTCGTTGGAGTGTTTATGTTTTTCGTTCCTGTTACGATAAACGGTGCATCGTCTATTATGATTGATCATATCGTATCGTGGATTAGGGCTTCGGTTCCTGGCATAGTACCTTATTATGCATTATTTGTTATGGCAATTGGTGCGATTTATCCATTTTATACGAAGAAATGGAATGCATCTATCGTAGACATTTGTTTTTCTATTTTAAAAGTAGTTGGCGTTGTATTTGGCATATTATATTGTTTAAAAGTAGGACCAGCTTGGTTCTTTGCGCCAGATGTTGGACCGTTTTTGTATGAGAAGCTAGTCATATCAGTAAGTTTGCTCGTTCCAATTGGCTCGGCGTTTTTAGCGTTATTAGTCGGATATGGATTGCTTGAATTTATCGGTACATTTTGTCGTCCGATTATGAGGCCATTATGGAATACGCCGGGGAGATCGGCAATCGACGCAGTTGCGTCCTTCGTTGGAAGTTATTCGCTTGCTCTCCTTATTACGAATCGCGTGTATAAAGAAGGAAAGTATACGACAAAAGAAGCGGCGATTATCGCTACAGGATTTTCTACAGTATCCGCTACATTTATGATCATCATCGCAAAAACATTAGATATTATGCATTTATGGAATGTTTATTTTTGGACTACGCTTGTTGTAACATTCATCGTGACTGCTATCACCGTAAGAATCCCGCCCCTCAGTAGAAAACCAGATACATATGTAACAGAAGAAGGGTTCCCAGAGCCTGTTTATAAAGAAAAAATGTTAGAACGTGCTTGGGAAGATGCGTTAGAAGTATCAAAGTCTGCACCGAGCATTATGAAAAATATTGCATTAAATTTAAAAGACGGATTTATTATGACGATGGGAATTTTACCATCCATTATGTCAGTAGGATTAATTGGTATCGTCTTAGCGAAGTTTACGCCAATATTTGATTGGATCAGTTATATTTTCTATCCGTTTACATGGCTATTACAATTACCAGAAGCAGACTTAGCCGCTAAAGCCGCATCAGTTGGTATTGCAGAAATGTTTTTACCGTCATTATTAGTAGTAAGTGCACCAATTGTGACAAAGTTTGTTATTGCAGTTGTTTCCGTATCATCTATTTTGTTTTTCTCCGCTTCCATTCCTTGTATATTATCAACAGATATTCCGTTAAAAGTATCTGAACTTATTATTTTATATGTGCAGAGAACGATTTTAACGTTACTTATTATTACGCCGATTGCTTATTTATTGCTTTAAAGTTTTAATAAGATAAAGTTATAAAAAAGAAGCCGTCTGTAAAAAGAGGGCTTCTTTTGTTTAAAAGCAGGATATTCTTATTTATTTTTCGTATATGACGTAACGCTTCTTAAGAAGATTCCTAGTCCCGCAAAAAAGAACCCTAAGCATAATAAGCTGCCTGGCGTTCCCCAAGTAATTTGATCTAGCATTTTTTATCCCCTCCCGTTTATCATTATATAGAATTTATTGGGAATTACCAAAAAATTCTTTTTTAAGGGTTACTGATGAGTCTTCCTACCTTCCTTATACGAGAAGAATATATTTGAAAAGAATTCTTTGCTTTATATTTTTATATTATTATAATACGTTTTTATTCTTATGATATAGTAACAACAAAGGGGGCTTAAAAATGGAAATTATTCACGAAAGAGCAAAGTTGCGGTTAATGGATAATACTGATGTCGAAACTTTGTTTTCGATTGTAGAAGGAAATCGGGATATTTGGGCGTATTTAATCTCTAAAATGGATAGTGTGCAAGATATGCAACAATACGTTCAAAAAGCGATAAAGGGTTACGGAAGAGGTACTCAAATACCTTTCATAGTCGTAGATCAACAGTCGAATAAGATTGTAGGAAGTACACGTTTATATAATATTTCAGTAGAAGATAAGACAGTTGAGTTAGGGCAAACGTGGTATCATCCGAGTGTACAACGTACGAGTATAAATACAGAGTGTAAGTATATGCTTCTCCAGTATGCTTTTGAAAAATTGCATATGCTGAGAGTGCAAATTAAGACGGATGCAAGAAATGAAAAAGCACAACGAGCAATTGAAAGATTAGGCGCAGTAAAAGAAGGTGTGCTTAGAAATGAAAGAAAATTACCGAATGGTTATGTGAGAGATGCGGTGGTGTACAGTATTATCTCGAGTGAATGGCCAGGCGTAAAAGAACAATTGTTAGAAAAATTAGAGTTATATAAAGAAAAGTTATAATTCGTGTTTTGAAAGGTATATTGTTCGTGAGACATGAAAAATATACCTTTTTTCTTACAAAATGCTACTTTATTTTAATTCCTTTTGTTTCATCGTTCCCTTCTGAGAAAAAATTCGTTACAATGTAGTTGTATGGTAATAAACTTATGAATTTAAAAAATGTAATGAAAACCGCAAATGAAAATGAATTGATAATCCTCAATTTTAAATGAAAACCCTTTTATACATAAATAACAAGTAAAGTTCCTTCTTTTAAATAAACTCAAACAAAACGATTTGATATAAATGTTTTTTATAGAAGTATGGATGATGTACGGAGGCAATTACAAATGAAAGAAAATAAGAAGAGTAAGAAAAGACGAATCTTTCAAGTATTTTTACTAATGATTTGTTCTGCTATTTTATATGTAAGTTATGCAGCTTACGATATTTGGAGTTATCGTTTTAAAGCAAATGATGACGTGAAAACGGATGCTGGTATCGTACTAGGAGCAGCTTCGTGGAACGGAAAACCATCTCCTGTATTTAAAGAAAGAATTAATCATGCGATTTCTTTATATAAGAATGGAAATATCAAAAAGATTATTTTTACAGGTGGTACAAAGTTCGAGGCAGAACTTGAGGAAGCACGTACTGCAAGAGTATATGCAATGAAACAAGGTGTAAAAGAGGAAGATATTTTAATTGAAACTAAATCCCTTTTCACTGAAGAAAATTTAAAAAATGCGAAGCAAGTTGGAATAGAGAACGGAATACGCACATACACGATTGTAAGTGATCCACTTCATATGAAACGCGCAATGAGAATTGCAAAACATATTAATATTGAAGCGTATGCTTCACCAACGCCGACATCAGCATATAAAACGTTAGACACAGAAATTCCATTCTTCTTTAAAGAATTATTCTCGTATATTGGATATGTAACCTCTTTGCCATTAAAGGCATTGAAAGGAGATTAACATAAGAAAAGAACCTATCCTTAAATAGGAACTTTTCTTATTAGTCAAAAACATTGTATTTTTATCGGAATAGTGAAACAATAGAGAGGTAGCTTCATATAATCATAATGAAAAAGTGAGCGGTTGATGAATCGAACATAAAGGAGATTATAGTATGGCACTCTCATTTGTTGAAACAGAAGAACAATCTTTCATTATTGCACAAATAAATAAATTGATTCCGAAGTTCATGGAAAGGGAGCATCAGCTAAGTGAATTGGGATCATTTCCGTATGAAAATATAAATGATTTGAAAGATATCGGATATACGAAATTAACGTTACCGAAGGAATTTGGTGGTAGTGCGATTTCTTTATATGACTTTGTTTTATTTCAAGAGAAAATCGCGGAAGGCTGCGGAGCTACTGCATTATCGATTGGCTGGCATCTTGGCATTGTGAAAGAGCTAGCGGAAAATCGCTCTTGGAATGATGAGATGTTCAAATGGTTTTGCGAAGAAGTACGTAATGGTGCGCTCTTTAACAGGGCAGCGACAGAACCGAAAACAGGGAGTCCGACGCGTGGCGGCAAACCAGAAACAATAGCGGTTCAACAAGGCGAGAAGTGGGTTATAAATGGAAGAAAAACTTTTACAACGATGGCACCAGTACTTGATTATTTTATTATTTCAGCAAGTATGGAAGGCCAAGAAGAAGTTGGTGAGTTTGTTATTCCAAGAAATACACCCGGTGTATCTATTGAAGAAACGTGGGATAGCGTTGCAATGCGAGGGACTGCTAGCCACGACCTTGTCTTACAAAATGTAGAGATAGAAAGTCGCTTTTTTACAGATATAAAAGGCGGGAAAGTAAAACAAAAGGGTGTTGGCTGGTTGCTACATATACCAGCATGTTATTTAGGAATTGCACAATCAGCAAGAAATTATGCAGTTCAATTTGCGGAATCATACAAGCCAAACAGTTTAAACCATTCTATTAGTTTATTGCCGAATGTTAGAAGATTAGTTGGAGAATTAGAACTCGAGCTTATGCAAGCTCGCGTCTTTTTATATCAAATTGCGAAAAAGTACGATGAGGCAGAAGATAAACTATCACTACAAGCAGAATTAGCAGCCGTGAAATATGCTGTAACAAATGCGGCGATATCTATAGTGGATAAATCGATGCGCATCGTAGGAGCAAAAAGTTTATCAGAAAAAAATCCGCTCCATCGTTACTATTTAAACGTCAGAGCAGGACTGCATAATCCACCGATGGATGATGCAACATTGTCTATGCTGGCGGATGCGGCGTTTCGGTCGTAGTTTTTAAATTTTACATTTTATTGTTTATGGATATTATAGTTGTTTTGAAAGCACGGGTTTGATTAGTAATCAAACCCGTGCTTTTTATGTGTATGAAGTACTTAGTTGAGATGTAGGTTTTTAATATAAATGATTATCATGGTTTTGTGATTGTTTCTTGTTGAAAAATTCTTATTGTAATGCCAGTTTGGAGGCTGTATAAACATTTTTCGTATTTAATCCCAAATTAATGGTCTTTCTAAGTTTACCATTCGTAAATATTGTAAAAATTGACCTGCATGGACCGCATCATGATAGGCAATTCGTAATAGCATATCGCCTAAATATCGTTGATAGCCAACATCGCTTCTATCAATAAGTCTTGAATCTAGATCGGCTATGCTTATTGATTGAACATATTCTATGAAGTCAGTAAAGTATGATTGTGCCAATTCAATTTCTTTTTTTACACAAGTAATCGGCTCGTCATCATACGGGATACGTATGTCGTTTATTGAACCGTTGTTTTTTATAATCATATGGTAGTAAAAAGTTGAACTCCATACATGACGAATCATCTCACCAAAAGACATAGCCTCAGGATCAGGCTTCCAATTAAGAAAATTATTAGGAAGAGAATTCCATAATTTTTCTGAGCGCCTTCTCGTTTCTTTCAAATTTAATATACTAAGATCAATTGCATTCATAATACATTCTCCTTTACTATTAAACTTAAAATAATTGTATCAATTTAATAGTTAGGGTATCATCGAAATATGAATGTATATCCGAATATCTCATATATAGCTAAACTAATTGCTGAACCTACAAGAGCAATCATATTAGATTGTCTAATGAATAATCAGGCACTACCTGCTAGTGAATTGGCTTATATGGCAAAAGTGTCACATCCAACAATTAGTTCGCATCTTTCTAAATTAGTAGAAGGGAATTTACTTACAGTTGAACAACATGGTAGACATCGTTACTATCGACTTGCTAATCAAGAAGTTGCAGAAGTGCTTGAAAAGTTAGGGACAATCGCACCAACAGTTCAAGTTCGTTCTTTAAAACAATCAGGTCAACTAAAACAAATTCGTTATGCTCGAACTTGTTATGATCATCTTGCAGGCAAACTCGGTGTAGAGATAACTGAAAAATTACTAGATAGGCAATTTATAATTTTAGAGGATGGAGAATACATTGTAACGGAACAAGGTAAGCAATGGTTTCTGAATTTTGAAATAAATGTTGATGAGGCAGATACAAAAAGGAGGGTATTTGCAAAACCTTGCCTTGATTGGAGTGAACGACGCTACCATATTGCCGGTTGGTTAGGATCTGCAATAGCAAAACTATTTTTTGAACAGGAATGGATTACAAAAACGGATAAGAATCGGGCTGTCCATCTTACAAAGAAAGGTGTAAAGTTATTGGAAGATCAATTAGGCATTGATATGAAAACTGAGGAAAGGAAAGCTTGAAATTAGAAAAGTCCGTCAAAATGACGGGTTTTTTCATTATGGTAGGAGTGTACATGAATAATAGGATGTTACCAATAATTGTTGCCAATAAAAAAATCTTTCTTTTCATTCTTCTTTTTTAAGTTTTAAAGGAGAAAGCTAGGCTTCTTATTTTTACTAATGTTATAATAAGAAAAAAGCACGAAAAGAGGTCATCTCATGCTAGAGGTTATTGCAACATGTTTAGAAGATGTAAAACGAATTGAAAGCGCTGGCGGGAAGCGGATTGAATTAATTTCATCTTATACAGAAGGTGGTTTAACACCGAGTTATGCTTTTATAAAAAAAGCGGTAGAAGCGGTAAGTATACCAATTCATGTTATGATTCGTCCGCATGCGAAGTCTTTTACATATACGGAAGAAGAAATTGAAATGATGAAAGAAGATATTATAGTTGCACAGAAGTTAGGAGCAGCTGGTGTAGTATTAGGCGTATTAAATGAACGAAATGAAGTGGATGAAGAGAAATTAGCGGACTTACTATCTGTTGTAGATGGAATAAATGTAACGTACCACCGTGCGATAGATGATATAGAAAATCCAGTAGAAGCGATGAGAACTTTAAAGAAGTTTCATAAAGTGACTCACGTTTTAACTTCAGGTGGACAAGGAAATATAGTAGAGAATATTCCGGTGCTTACAGAAATGCAAAAGGTAAGCGATGGTCAAATTCAGCTTGTAGCTGGAGCTGGCGTGACGAAAGAAAATATAAAGCGATTGCTAGATGAAACTGGAATTACGCAGGCGCACGTCGGTACAGCGGTAAGAGAAGGAAAATCATGTTTTTCTGAAATAGATCCTAATTTAGTACAAGAATTAGTTGAAATAATAAAATAAGTGCTTAAGAAAGAGGAGAAACGATGAAGGAAAATACGAAGAAAGAATTATTCTCATGGGCTAAAACGATAGGGTTTACCCTTGTATTAATTGCTATTATTCGCGGTGTTTTATTTACACCTTCTTTAGTACAAGGTGAATCGATGATGCCCACTTTAGAAAATAACGAACGAGTTCTCGTGAATAAGATTGGTTATAGTATAAGTGGATTAGATCGCTTTGATATTATCGTCTTCCACGGAAAAGAAGGTTACGATTTAGTAAAACGAGTAATTGGTTTGCCAGGCGATACAGTTGAGTATAAAAATGATGTTTTATATGTAAACGGAAAAGCGATGGAAGAACCATATTTAAAACAGTTTAAAGAAAAAGCAGTAGGCCGTGTATTAACTCCAGACTTTACGTTAGAACAAATCACAGGGAAAACGAAAGTGCCAGAAGGCCAAGTATTTGTTTTAGGGGATAATCGTGAAGTTTCTAAGGATGGTCGCATGTTTGGCTTTATTTCAGAAGATGAAATTGTTGGAAAAGGACAAGCTGTTTTCTGGCCGTTGAAACAAGTAAGAGCGTTATAAAGTGTAGTGAAGTATGGGAGAGATATTCTTCCATGCTTTTTTATTTGCTTAAAATCTATTGATTGAATTGAAAGAATATTTTATAATTTTAAATTATATGTTTGTTTCGAAAAACGGAATTTAAGTTCCGTTTTTCGGAACGAAAGGGAGATAGAATGAGTATAAATAAAACGGCAGTTAAGACAATGGATATTTTAGAGTTGTTTTATGAGCATGAAGAGCTAAGTTTAACTGAGATGGTTCAGCTTACAAATATGCCGAAAACATCTGTTTATCGTTTAATTGGCTCGTTAGAAGAGATGGCGTTTTTACAAAAAAACGAAAAGGGGAAATATCGTTTAGGGGTCGTATTTTTACGGTTCGGTCAACTTGTTTCACACCGATTATCAGTAAGAAATATAGCAATTCCTTATATGAAAGAACTTAGAGATAGTTTAGGACAGGCAGTTAATTTAATAATTCAAGATGGTAATGACGCAATTTATGTTGAAAAGATGGAAGGTGTTCAGCCAGTACGCGTGTATACGGCAGTTGGAAGAAGAGCACCGCTTTATGCTGGTGCATGTCCAAGAATTTTACTATCGTATTTCTCTGAGGAAGAGAAACGGAGATACATAGAGGAAGTGGATTTAAAACAGTTTGCAGATGGAACAATCGTGGATAAGGAACAATTGTTAGAAGTGTTGCAAATGGCAAAAAAGGAAGGCTACACAATTAGTTATTCTGAGTTAGAAAATCATACAGCCGCGATAGCAGCACCCATTTTCGCGAGCGATGGAACGGTTGTAGCAGGCATTAGTATTTCAGGATTAGCAATTGAGTACAGCGAAAGTAACATTTCATATTTTATTGCGAAGGTGAAAGAAACAGCGCATCGCATTTCGAAAGAACTCGGCTTTTTGGCATAGAAAGAGGGAGTAGGATGAAATTTTCTGCGTTAGGGGATCAAGCAATTATTGTTACATTTGGTGAAGAAATTAAGATGGATATATATGAGAAAGTACAGCGGTTATTTCAAGCACTGCAGCAACATCCGTTTGCAGGAATGATTGAGTGTGTTCCATCGTTTACTTCATTAGCTGTTTACTACAATGTATACGAAGTATGGAAGAGAAATGAGAGAAGTGAAAGGTCATATGATTACGTTCGCCAGTATATAAAGGAACTGTGTGATTCTTATAAAGAAGAAGTAAAACAGGATGTGAAACATATTTCTATACCAGTGTGCTACGGGGAAGAATATGGACCTGATTTAGAAGAGGTCGCGCATTATCACGGTTTACAAGTAGAAGATGTGATTCGAATACATAGTGAAACTACATATTTTGTATATATGCTTGGTTTTACACCAGGGTTCCCGTATTTAGGAGGATTATCAAAAGAATTAGGAACACCTAGAAAAGAAACACCACGGTTACAAATCTCTCCTGGTTCAGTAGGTATTGGGGGAAATCAAACAGGTATATATCCGCTTGAAACACCGGGAGGATGGAATATTATCGGCCGAACTCCTATTTCATTATTTAATCCGGAAGAAGAAATACCAACATATATTCAAAGTGGTATGTATTTACGATTTATTCCAATAACGAAGGAAGAGTACGTATCACTTGAGGGGGTTAAAGAATGGATGTAGAAGTTTTGCATGCGGGAATGTTTACAACAGTCCAAGATTTAGGGCGATCTCATTATCAACAATACGGTGTGCCAGTTGGCGGGGCGATGGATCAAAGTGCACTTCGGATGATCAATATGTTAGTTGGTAATGAAGAGAATGAAGCGGGACTCGAAATGACGATTATGGGACCTAAATTGTTAATAAAGAAAACGACTTTACTTGCGATTGGCGGAGCAGACATGGAACCGTTGTTAAATGGAGAACGTATCCCATTATGGCGTCCCATTTTAGCGGAAGAAGGTAGTATGCTTTGTTTTGGAAAAGTGAAAAGTGGTTGTAGAGCGTATGTGACTTTTGCGGGTGGTATACATATTGAGCGTACAATGGGAAGCAAAAGTACGTACATACGTGCTGCGATTGGTGGTATAGAAGGAAGAATGCTGAAAAAAGGAGATTGTTTTCAAATTGGTACGTACTCAGAAATGGCGAATCGTTTCATTCAAGACTTACAAAAAGATGAGCGAATAAAAACGAAATGGGTAATTAGCAACAGCGTACTACCAAAGTATAAGAAACATCCTAAGCTTCGTGTCATAGCTGACTTTGAATACGATCAATTTACAGAAGAAAGTAGAAAGGCATTTTTTACGAAAGAGTATAAGGTATCTAATTATGCTGACCGTATGGGCTATAGGGTTGAGGGAGAAGTTTTAAATAGGATTCAAGAAAAAGAGATTTTATCGAGTCCTGTTACATTTGGAACCATTCAAGTTCCTAATGGCGGACAGCCGATTATATTAATGGCAGATAGGCAAACGACAGGTGGCTATCCGAGAATGGGAGATATCATTTCAGTAGATTTACCTCTTCTTGCCCAGCTAAAGCCGGGGGACTATGTTTCTTTTGAGAAAATTACGCTTGAAGAAGCGGAACAATTGTACATAGAACAAGAAGTAAATATGAATCTATTAAAGAAATTCATCGCTTTACGAAGCTGGAATTAGGAGGAATACATTGTGACTACAATCGATTTAAACTGTGATTTAGGAGAAAGTTTTGGAGTTTATAAAATGGGGAATGATGATGAAATTCTTCCGTTCGTTTCCTCTATAAACGTTGCTTGCGGTTTTCATGCGGGTGATCCGTCTATTATGCGTCAAACTGTTGAAAAAGCTTTGGAGTATAACGTAGCAATAGGGGCGCATCCTGGATTTCCTGATTTAATTGGATTTGGTAGAAGAAACATGAATGTTTCAGCAAGTGAAGTATACGATTATGTTTTATATCAAATCGGCGCATTAGACGGGTTTGTAAAAGTGGCTGGCGGGAAGATGCATCATGTAAAGCCGCACGGTGCCTTATATAATATGGCGGCGTCTAATCCGGAAATTGCAGATGCAATCGCAAAGGCAATTTATCATATAAATCCAAGTCTATTACTTTACGGATTAGCAAATAGCGAGGCGTTTATACAGGCTGCAGAAAAATACAATGTAACTCTCGTACAAGAGGCTTTTGCGGATCGTACGTATAAGCAAGATGGTACATTAACGAGCCGTACAGAAGAAAATGCGCTTATAAAAGATGAAGACGAAGCGATAAAGCAAGTACTTCAAATGGTGAAAGAAGGCCATGTAAATTCGATCAATGGAGAGAAAGTAGCAGTTCAGGCGCAAACGATTTGTTTACACGGTGATGGGGAAAAAGCAGTGCAATTTGCAGAAAGAATATACAGAACATTCGGACATGATGGTATTTCTATATGTGCACCGAAATAAAAAATGAGGGGAAGTGTTGGAATTGGTGAAATTAATCGGGATATTATTAGTGGCAGTGGGCTTTTTATTTAGATTAAATACACTTTTAGTAGTTATGGTTGCAGGTATTGTTACTGGTATGGTTTCAGGATTAAGTTTTTATGATGTGATCAGCATGTTCGGTAAATTTTTCATAGAAAATAGATATATGTCTATGCCAATTATATTAACTTTACCGGTAATCGGAATTTTAGAGCGTTACGGTTTAAAAGAAAGAGCCGAAGCACTTATAACGAAATCAAAAGGAGCAACAACTGGAAGAGTATTAATGTCATATTTTACGATAAGAGAATCATCAGCAGCACTAGGGCTTAATATTGGTGGGCATGCGCAAACAGTAAGGCCGCTCGTTGCACCGATGGCAGAAGGGGCTGCGCAAGGTAAATACGGTAAACTTCCTGAAAAATTAAGAGAAAAGATTAAAGCAAACGCAGCTGCTGCGGAAAATACAGCTTGGTTTTTCGGAGAAGATATTTTCATCGCAACTGGTGCTATTTTATTAATGAAAGGATTCTTCGATTCAGTAGGTATGCATGTCGGTGTATGGGATATGGCACTTTGGGGCATTCCGACAGCAATATCTGCACTTATTGTAAGCTGGATTAGATTTAGAAGGTTTGATAAATATATAGAGAAAACAATGAAGGCAGAAGGAAAAGAAGAGAAGGAGGCAATCTAATATGAACATCATCACAATGGATACAATCTATTATGTATTAGGGATAATTGTTGCTTTTATCGCTGTTCGTATCGCATTCGATCGTGAACATCCAAACAGATTCGGTTCTAGTTTATTTTGGGCATTGTTTGCAGTTACATTTTTATTTGGAAATGTAATTCCTTCGTTTTACGTTGGCTGTATCGTGCTCGCTATGGTCGTTTTAGCCTCGCTAAATAAAGTGACAAAATCAGAGGAAAAAGAAGTTCCAGTACAAGAACGTGTAAAACATGCTGAGAAATTAAAAAATAAAATTTTTATGCCTGCACTATTAATTCCTATTTTTACAATTATCGGTACGTTGACGTTAGGGAAAATTAAATGGGGAAATGTCTCTCTTGTTGATCCAGATAAAGTAACTTTAGTTGCATTAGCGCTTGGTGCATTACTCGCATTTGTCGCGGCGATGCGTATTACAAAATCGAAAATAACAACGCCTGTTCAAGAAGGAAGCAGACTATTACAAGCTGTCGGCTGGGCTGTTATTTTACCACAAATGTTAGCGGCACTTGGCGGTATTTTCGCGAAGTCGGGCGTTGGACAAGTCGTTTCTGATTTAGTCGGACAAGTGTTACCGACAGAGTATCCGTTCGTTGCTGTTATGGCGTACTGTTTAGGCATGATGCTATTTACAGTCGTAATGGGAAATGCATTCGCAGCGTTTGCTGTTATTACTGGCGGAATTGGCTTACCTTTAATAGTTCAAATGCACGGCGGAAACCCAGCAATTATGGCAGCACTCGGTATGTTTGCTGGATATTGCGGAACACTGCTTACGCCAATGGCAGCAAACTTTAATATCGTACCTGCGATGCTTTTAGAGCTAAAGGATAAAAATGCGGTTATTAAAGCGCAAGTACCAATTGCTCTTTCAATTTTTATCATAAATATGTTTATTATGTACGGCCTTGTATATCGTTTTTAATTAGGAGGATAAAACTATGAAAACAGTATTATTAACAGGGTTTGATCCGTTTGGCGGAGAAAATATCAATCCAGCTTGGGAAGTAGCAAAAGGTTTGCATGAAAAAACAATTGGAGAATACAAGATAATAAGCAAACAAATACCAACTGTATTTCATAAATCAATAAGCGTATTAAAAGAGTATATAGAAGAACTAGGGCCGGAAATTACTATATGTATCGGACAAGCTGGGGGCAGACCAGATATTACGATAGAACGTGTCGCAATTAATATTGATGATGCAAGAATTGCTGATAATGAAGGGAATCAGCCAGTAGATGTACCGGTTGTAGAAGAAGGAGCGATTGCGTATTGGTCTACACTTCCGATGAAAGCAATCGTAAAAAAACTTCGCGAAGAGGGCATACCGTCATCTGTTTCACAGACGGCAGGCACATTCGTTTGTAATCACTTATTCTATGGACTTATGCATGAATTAGAGAAACATGATAAGAAAATAAAAGGCGGATTCATTCATATTCCGTTTTTACCAGAACAAGCGAGTAATTATCCAGGGCAACCGAGTATGTCACTTTCTACTATTAGTAAGGGAATAGAATTGGCAATTGAAGTAACGATGACAGTTGAAGTAGATATTGTAGAGATTGGGGGCGCAACGCATTAAGTAAAATGAATTGTACAACACCTCCTGTAAACAACTGGTATAATAAGAATAGGAAAATACATAGAGGTGATTTTTGTGCAACAATTTGAAGAAGTACGTTTAATTTTAGAAAAAGCGAAGAAAATTACAGTATTAACAGGCGCTGGTGCAAGTACGGAAAGTGGTATCCCAGATTTCCGTTCAGCAAATGGATTGTATGCTGATGCGAATGTGGAGATGTATTTATCAAGAGGGTACTATAACCGAAGTCCGAAAGAATTTTGGAAGCATTATAAAGAAATCTTTCAAATTAATACGTTCCATCAATATAAACCAAATCGTGGACATCGTTTTTTAGCTGAGCTAGAAGAACAAGGGAAAGATATTACGATTTTAACGCAAAATATTGACGGTTTACATCAATTAGGTGGCAGTAAACATGTCATTGATTTACATGGAACACTTCAAACAGCACATTGTCCGAAGTGTAAAGCGGGATATGATTTACAGTATATGATTGATCATGAAGTGCCGCGCTGTGAGAAGTGTAATTTCATTTTAAATCCAGACGTTGTTTTATACGGAGATACACTGCCTCAATATCAAAATGCGATGAAACGTTTATATGAAACAGATGTACTTCTCGTTATGGGAACGTCATTAAAAGTACAACCTGTCGCTTCATTCCCGGAAATCGCAAAGAGAGAAGTAGGGGCAACAACTATTTTAGTAAATGAAGAGTTAACAGGACAAGAATATAACTTTGACTTTGTTTTTCAAAATAAGATTGGTGAGTTTGTTGAAGGGTTATCTTCAATGAAATAAGTTAACGAAAAAACTGAGGTATCTACCTCAGTTTTTTATTTGGGTAATCGCTGTATTAAGCAACATGAAAACAGGTCGATAATGTAGTAATCACATCTCTATAATTTATAAAAAAGGTTTTAGTCGGCAAAATAGCAGAATAGGAAGAAATGTTTTCTTTAACCAATAAACAATCGTCATAAAGTAAGCTAATATGTAGCTGTTGTAAAGGTTCTATTTCGTTTTGCTTTAAGTATAAAACTAAATCGTTAAAAAGTTGTTGCCCATATTCATCTACAGAACGTTCTAATGAAAGTTGACCTACTATGCTAGTCCACCATACTTGAAAACTACATACTAATTCTTTAAAAGAGTCTTCATTACATAATTGGGTGTTAAAAAGCTTCTCATAGAAGATATGGTTTTCTTCATGAAAAATTTGTAAATCATATCTGTCGTTAGCAGTTTGCTTACGAAGAGTCAGCCATAATTCTTTGAAATTTATTTTAAAGTCAGTGGAGAAATGTAATGTTTTTGTTATGTAAGGAAAACGAAAATTTTCTTTTTTTCCTTTTTGATTGAGATAAATATTTTGAATGTAGATCATAAAGTTTAAACAATGTGGCGTTTTAGTATGTATGATAAACGAATCTGTCATTTTCGTTCTCTCCTTAAGTAATGTCTTTTATGAATTTATTTCTTTAGTATACAAAGAAATGTAAACTAATGGTATAAAAATAAATTTGCTCCATTTTTCTTTTAGAATAATATTCATTTTATTGTGCATTAAGGGAATGGTAATAAATAGGGTATAAAAATAAAAAACTGAAAATTAAATCTTTTATTTCTTTTATAATTAATATAAAATTCTATATATATCATATAAATAAATTTGATACATAATGACTTTGCGTAGAAATGTTAATAGAATGAAGCGAGGGAGCGAAATGAGACAGAAAAAGGAGCAGAAAAAACTATCGAAAAAGAAAAAGACTCATATTCCATTTCGGTTAAATGTACTATTTTTTATTGTCTTTCTTTTATTTTCAGCTATTATAATTCAATTAGGTAAAGTACAAATCATTGATGGAGAAACGTATAGAAATGAAGTAAATAAAAAGGAAGATGTAACGGTAAGCACTCCCGTTCCTAGAGGGAAAATGTTTGATCGGCAAGGTCACGTTATTGTAAATAATAAACCATTGCGAACCGTTACATATACGAAAATGAGAGGAGTAGACTCGAAAGAAGTTTTACAAGTAGCAAGAGGTTTAGCTAAGCTAATTGAAATGTCGCAAGAGGACATAGACAAGTTAACAGAAACAGATAAAAAGGATTTTTGGATGCAGTTAAATGAAAAGCGGGCAGCAGCGAAAGTAACGAAAGAAGATGAGAGTAAATTTAGAAAGCAGGAGATAGAAGGGAAAGAATTAGATAAAAAAGTTGAAGAGTTACGTAGGGAAAGAATTACACAAGAAGAATTAAGTGAACTTTCAAAAGAAGACCTAGAAGTACTAGCCATTAAAAGCAAAATGAATGCGGGATATAAAATGACGCCGCAAATCGTTAAAAAAGATGTAAGTCAAAATGAATATGCTGTCGTTAGTGAAAGGTTGGCAAGTTTACCGGGGGTAGATACAACAGTAGATTGGGAACGTGAATACCCAAATGATAAAATACTGCGCTCTATACTAGGTAGCGTTTCTAATGAAAATGAAGGGTTGCCAAGAGAACAATTAGATTATTATTTAGTTCGTGATTATAATCGAAACGACCGTATTGGTAAAAGTTACATCGAAAAACAATACGAAGATGCACTACACGGAACGAAAGAACAGTCTAAAAATATTATGGATAAAGCAGGGAAGATTGTTCGCACAGAAAAAGTGACTGAAGGAAAAAGTGGAAATAACTTGATGTTAACAGTCGATATGGATTTACAGAAAAGAGTAGAGGGAAGTCTTGAAAAGAATTTACGAGCCTTTCATGCTGCAGAGCCGATGATGGATCGTGCGTTCGTAGTAATGATGAATCCGAAAAACGGTCAAATTTTATCAATGGCAGGAAAGAAAATTGTAAATAAAGATGGCGGTATGCAAATAGAAGATTATGCATTAGGAACGATGACAAGTTCTTATGAGTTAGGGTCAACTGTAAAAGGTGCTACTTTATTAACTGGATATCAAACAGAAGCGATTAAGCCGTATACACATTTCTTTGATGCACCAATGTATTTTAAAGGAAGTTCTAAGCCGAAGAAATCGTGGAAAGAATTTGGGGATATTGATGATTTAAGAGCTTTGCAAGTGTCATCGAACGTTTATATGTTTAATACGGCTTTAAAAATGGCAGGCATTAATTATGTCCCAAACAATCCATTAGATATTAAACAAGAAACATTTAATAAAATGCGCTACTATTTTAGACAATTTGGCCTAGGTGTGTCGACTGGTATTGACCTGCCAAATGAATCAATTGGTCAAGTAGGTAGAACTGATAACATACCCGGATTTTTACTTGATTACGCGATTGGACAGTATGATACATATACGCCGCTTCAGCTTGCACAATATATTTCAACCATTGCAAATGGCGGTTACCGAATGAAGCCACAAATTGTACAAGAAGTTAGAGAGCAACCGAATAGACCAGAGGATGTAGGAAAAGTCGTTCGGTCGATTGAACCAGTTGTATTAAATAGAGTGGATATGGACACTTCGTACATTAATCATGTAAAAGAAGGATTTAGAAGAGTTTTTCAAGAAGCTGACGGAACAGGTACCGGAACGTTTAAAGGTCTACCATATAAACCAGCGGGAAAAACAGGAACAGCTGAGACAGTATATGGTGGAGAAAGTGATATTGGAAGAGATGAGAACAACAACCGAAAAAAATGTTATAATTTAACTCTTGCCGGTTATGCACCATATGATGCTGATCCGGAAGTAGCTTTTTCAGTTGTTGTACCATGGGTGAATGATGATAAATCAGGAATTAATTCTGCGATTGGTAAAGAGATTTTGGATGCGTATTTTGAATTAAAAACAAATAGATCAAATACAAATTCAATTCCAGTAGAACAACCGAACAAGGCACAGTAAAAATAGTATCACTGCATGGAAACATATTGTGCAGTGATATATTTTTTGAGTTAAAAAGCGCTTTATAAGGTGGGAATGGATATGAAAAAGGAGATTAAGAGAGGCTGGGGAAAGTACATACTATTTATATTGGTGATAGTCATAGGCTACCATTCTTTTACTTTATGTAAGGTGGAAGGGGAATCGATGCAGCCGACTTTATATGAAGAAGACTACGTATTTGTAAATAAAGCAGTAGTACGTCTTTCTAATTTACAACACGGAGAAATTGTCATTATAAAGGAAGCGGATGAATCGAAATATTATGTGAAACGTGTAATAGGGCTTCCTGGTGATGTAATTAACATAACGAACGGAAAGGTATATGTGAACGATAAAAAGCAAGAAGAACCATATACAAACAAAGATTTATTTAACAACACACAAGTGTTTTATAACTTTCAAAAGACAAAAATTCCGCCAAATAAGTTATTTGTAATGGGAGATAACCGCGAAGTAAGTAGAGATAGTCGAAATGGCTTAGGATATATTGAAGAAGATAACATAATTGGCAAGGTGGAATTTGTATATTATCCTTTTTCAAAAATGAAAATAATAGAATAAGTGGGAGAGGAGCAAAACCCCACTTATTAAAGTTTCACTTTATTTTCTTTAAAAAACCTTTTGGATTAAATGATATGAAAAATTTATGTTTAGACTCGTCGATACTTGAAAATAAGCCAAATAACTCATGTGGAAAATGAAAGGAAATGATCGTATGTACAAATACACAATTTGCTTTATTAGAAAAAGCGATAAAATACTGCTATTAAATAGAAATAAAAAGCCGAATATGGGGATGTGGAATGGTGTTGGAGGAAAAATAGAAGATAATGAAACGCCATACGAAGGAATAATTAGAGAAACATTTGAGGAAACGGGCATAGAACTTTCAAGTGTAACGTATAAAGGGACTGTTGGTTTTAAAGGTAAAGATGAGCCCCAGGCTAGTGAAGGAATGTATGTGTTCGTTGCTGATTTGCCAGATGGAATGCAAATGAATACACCATTACGTACGGCTGAAGGTCTATTAGAATGGAAAGAAATTGATTGGATATTAGATGGTGATAATAGAGGAGTAGTTAGCAATTTACCAAAATACTTACCGACAGTATTAACAGAAGAAAATAAGTTAGAACATATGTTTACGTATGATAACCGGAATATTATTCATTACACAACTGCATGTTTGACAGAAGATGATGCGAACAAGCGATATGAAAAACAACTCATTTCTCAATAGAAGAGGAAAGTGAAAAATCACGTTTTTGCTCTCATCATATATGCGAGGTGATTATATGTTTCAGAAATACAATTCATTGGTCATAATTGTAATATGCATGATATAACTTTTCTTATTATGAAAGAGTAGAGAACATATGTAAACGGAGCAAAAAGGAGGTGGCTTTGCCACCTCTTTTTGTTAGCTACAAATCGCCTTAATCATAAAACGATGTTGCTTCACATCAAAATAACCTTTTTGTAAGATGATTTCATGTATACGATATAATTCCTCACAATACCTTTCAACAGTAAAATCAGGAATTTGCCACGGAATCGCTTTTAAATAATAGACGATAGCGCCAATGTCATAAAAGCGTTGGAAAGGGAATTCCTCTTTTGCATCTAAGATAGTAAATCCATTTTGCTTTAACTCACTGCATGCGGTTTCGAGAGACCAACTTGCAAATTCGCTATTTAGTGGTGAGCCAAACTGCTCATTAAGTTCCGCGCAATCAAGACCGCCAACTTGTTGTGTAAGAAAAACGCCACTTGGAGAAAGAATTCTGTTTACCTCAGAAGCAGCATACGATTCATGTTGATTTATAATTAAATTAAATTGACCATCTTGAAATGGCAAAGCAGTATCATCGGTCACTTCTACAACGGCAACCCCTAAAGGCTCTAATTTCTTTCGAGCAATTGGCACATTTGGAGCGTAGCCCTCAGTAGCGAATATAGTTGACGGGAACGGTTGTAACATAGATAAAAACTCTCCGCCGCCAGTACCCATATCGAGCATTGATTCTGCACGTTGCATAAGCTGAAAAGCAGTACTGCCGTACGACCACGATAAAGGCTCGCTCTTCATTCGACCCGTTTCTGAAATGAAAGAAAAATCCCAACCGCTAAAATGTGTATTTGCACTTTCTAATAAAGTTAAAAATAATGGATCACGTTTCATAATTATGTCCTCCTATTTTTTTAATGGATGATATGATGAGAAAAGAAAAAGGGAGGACCTCTTATTAAAGTGGAACGGTTTTATGTTTCGTGTTCGAATAGATTCATATAAAGTTACTCCTTGTGAGAATTGTTATTTATATATTCGGGTTAATTGAGTGAAAATCCTTTGAGGGTATAAAAGAAGGCAGTTGTTTAATGAAAAAGTAAATTGAGTTATCTACTTTTATAGTGTAATTGTTCATTCATACGCATAAAAAAATTATTCTCTCCATAAAATAGTAAAATTATATTGGAGGTTGAATTATGAAAAAATTTAGTGTATTTTCAATAACCTTGATGACTTTTGGAATGTTATTATTTGGATTAAATAGGATAATAGATAGCTATTCTGAGCCTATTATCCTATTAGGGTATATTTCTTTTTTAATTGGAGTGGTTCTGAGTATTATAGCGATTGCTAGACGTGAAGATGGAAGATTAAAATTCATATCACTTATCTCTTTCTTTGTTGTCCTGTTTTTCATTACTTGGTTTGAGTCGTTTCAGGTACTACGAATTATTACTTGGCTAAAAAATATCTATTAAAATTTAAATTGTTGGTAAAAATGGGAAACCTTAAATTTAGGTTTCTTTTTATTATATTCGATTATCAATATTAAAACTTATTAGAGCCATTAATAAAAGAAATAGATATATATACCGAGTGTAAAAATATTTTAATTCTTTGAAAACATTCAGCGATTTAGTATTCTTTATATATGGAATATTTTGTTTATGCGAAAAGAGGGCAAGGTGCTATATGAAAAGAATGAAAAATGTAATGTTACTATTGTTATGTTTCTTATGTTTAAGTGGGTGTAATTATAAAGATGACGATCAGGTGAAAAAATATGTGAAAAAAAAGCACGGAATTGATGTGATTGTAACACATTGGGGTGCTATAAACGAAGGAAATATGGGGCATACATATCATACTGTTCAAGCAAAAAATAACAAAAATATTCAATTTAGAGTAGAGGTAGATGGCTTCTTATATTCAAGAATAAAAGGTGATGAATATCAATACGGAAAAAAAACATATGAGGAATATAAGAAATTTAAACCAATGCTAGAAGAAATTAAAAAATTAGGTTACGTGGAACCTGAAAATAAAAATGTTTTTCAATATATAGTGGATGATGATATAGAGGAGAAACCAACGGATAAGTTATTATTAACTTTAAAAACGAGTGACAAGATTGATTACAGTCAATTTGAATCAAAAGAATTAGATCGTTTATATGCTCTAATCCAATTCATTCAGAAGAGTAATAGAAAGATAACAACACTTGAAATTGAGGATTATAATGGTGAATCTATAGGCTTGCCTTTTCAAAATGTGCAAAAAGCTATAACGAAAGAAGAACTGCTTTTAACAATGAAAAACACAGTAAGCAGTTATTGGACATATTTGGTTCAAACTGAAACAAAAGTAGGCGTAAGGTTAAATGAAATTCAAAATGATCGTTTTGAAATTGAGGATATTACTTGTCCACACCCGAAAGACGGCAATTGTCTAGAGTATGAATTGACATTAGTTTTCAATGACAGTGAGATAAAATATAGAAATGATCCATATGTAATAGATGATTTGAGAAAGGTAGTCACTATTCTTAAAGAAGAACTATATAATAAGGATTTTAACATATATTTAAGGAACAAGGATGGAACAAGTTATTCACTCTGGCTATCATCCGAAAAAATTAAGGAAAGTAATAACATAGAAGAGTTAGTAAAATAATGATATAAAGAAGAAATTTAAAGTGCTTTTTATGTTTGTTATTTCTGTATTCAAAAGGAAAACCGCTTATGTTTCATTTTTGAAGCATAAGCGGTTTTGTTTAAAATACTCAAAAACAAAAATCTTTTGGTAAAGTACCACTTTTTATTATTGTTCTTAACCCATGTTTTATAATCCAAGGTTTAATAGGATGCTGTTTATCACGTAATTGCTGTAACCACTGAAAAACGAGTTCTTTATCTTCTTTCGTAATATCGTTCATATGATTGGCTACAGATTTTTGAACATATTTAGAAGGGTCATTCATTAAAGGTTCAAGAAGCTGTAAATTGTTCTTAAAGTCACCTTTTAGAGCTCCAATTTTTTTAGCCCAAGGAAGCCTTGGTCTTGTACCTTCAGAAACTAATCTTCTAATGTGGCTGTTTTCGTCATGAATCCACTGTTGCAATATGTCTAGTGTGTCTTCATGGTATGTTTGAAGAAAAGGCCGAATGGCATATTCAGCAGTATTCCTTTTCGTTATTTCATACATGTAAATGTGCCTACTTCTGTTGTATTTTCTGGTCCTAATGTTTTCAGCAATATATGTATGGCTGCATTAAAATCTTTTTGTAAAGCATTGTGTAATTCATCTGCAATTACTTCAATACGATGCTTTAACTCTAAATTTTCAACTTTACATGTTACGGAAGATACAAAGTTTCTTTTAGAGAAAGTAGGATCGTGTTTACAAATAGAATCAGCCATTTTTTCTGCTAATTCTTCGTTAAATAAAAATTTTAACGGAACATATTTACCCATTTTTTCACCTCAGTGGTCAAATGAAAACAATTTTTATTTTTTAATCGACAATCCATAAACTAAAGTCTCACTCGGAGTCGTAATACTAAAACCTGTCGTCTTATAATCAAGTTTCACCGTATCACCAGTGTAGTCTTTCGTGAATGAATCCATTTGTACGATAAGATCTGCATCTTCATATACAACATCATCTGCGTTATATGTATCCCAAATTAAATCGACATCAACGAAAATACTACAAGAGTTTGTCATTGTCCCTCTAATGCGAATGATCTTTTTGTCTTTACGTTCTAATCTATGTATAGCTGCTTTTGCTTCATCAGTAATGCGAATGTTCATTGTATCCCAACCTTTAATTATATTTCTTCTATTATGGCAAAAACAGGAGCAATAGGGAAGCAAAGAGGTTTGCAACAAAAAACGAGCAAACAAATTTGTTTGCTCGTTTCACTTTATTTTAGTTCACATTTATCAAGTGGAATCACTTTTGTTTTTTTCGTAAATTTATATCCTAACCATAGTACTAAGAAGAGTGGTAAACCGATGTAAGAAACGAGTACGCCGTTCCAATCGATTGATTCACCCATAAATGCGCCGTAGTTTTGTCCTAAAATTACGATGATACAAAGTGTAAATGCGAAGATTGGACCGAATGGGAACCATTTTGCTCTATATGGTAAGTCTTTTAAATCTTTGCCTTGTACGGTATATGCTTTACGGAAACGGTAATGACTAATTGCTATTCCAACCCATGCGATAAAGCCAGACATTCCAGATGCGTTTAATAACCAAATGTATACAACACCGTCACCGAATAAAGAAGCAATGAAAGCGATACTACCGACAATTGACGTTACGATTAATGCGTTTACAGGTACACCGCGGCTATCTAATTTGCCTAAGAATTTTGGTGCTTTTCCTTGGCGAGCTAAATCCCAAAGCATACGAGTTGATGCGTACATACCAGAGTTACCAGCAGATAGTACTGCCGTTAAAATAACAGCGTTCATAACAGAGGCAGCAAAGGCAACGCCCGCTTTTTCGAAAATAAGTGTAAATGGACTTACTGTTACATCACTTGCAGCAAGACTTTCAGTTGTATAAGGAATTAATAAACCGATAACGAGAATCGCAAGGATATAGAATAAAAGAATACGCCAAAAGATTGAACGAATTGCTTTTGGGATATTACGTTCTGGATCAGATGTTTCACCAGCAGCTACTCCTAATAATTCAGTTCCTTGGAAGGAGAAACCAGCTGCCATAAATACACCGATAATTGCCATGATACCGCCGTTAAATGGTGCATCTGCAACAGTGAAGTTTTTGAATCCAACAGTTTCGCCCCCCATAATTCCGAAAATCATCATAAAGCCGACAATTAAAAAGATAATAATTGTAACTACTTTAATAAGTGCGAACCAATATTCAGATTCACCAAATCCTTTAACAGATAAATAGTTTAAAAGGAAAATAATAGCTAAACATAATCCGCTCCAAATAAGAGAAGGGGTATCTGGGAACCAAAATTTCATAATTAATGTTACGGCTGCAAGTTCAGCAGCGATCGTAATCGCCCAGTTATACCAATAGTTCCATCCAAGTGCAAAGCCAAGTGATGGATCAACAAATTTTGTTGCATACGTACTAAAAGATCCAGTAACAGGCATGTAAGCTGCGAGTTCAGCTAAGCTTGTCATTAAGAAGTAAACCATAATTCCAATTGCGGCGTATGCAATTAATGCGCCGCCAGGACCAGCTGAATGGATGACACCACCGCTGGCAAGAAATAGTCCGGTACCAATTGTACCGCCGAGAGAAATCATCGTAAGGTGACGCGATTTTAATCCGCGTTTTAATTCACCTTGTCCTTGTGTAGTTTGCGTTTTAGAGGTAGATTGATTTGTTGCGCTATTCATGTTCAACACTCCTTTTCTTGTAGGTTAGGAAGGAGCGGGGGAGAAAAATACAAAAAACCGCCAAAGGAATTTGGCGGAACGTTTCACAAATAACCACCCCATCATACCCTTCCGTTAAGATAGCACCCCACGTTTACACGGTAATTTTGTAAACGTGACAGTTCTGTTCCTTTCGGAGACAGCCCCAGCTCATATTTCCAGAGAAGAAATATAAACTTCGGCAACTTTTCCTTTCAAACGGAGTCGGTGACATTCTCTGTGTCTCGTCCGTTTTACTATTAAAAGTCGCAACCTCTACCTCATCGGATTGATGAGGATTTATATATTGCTAAGATTTTTAATATATGGCAATTGTAATGACTTTCTGAATATATTGCAAGATATTTTGTTAGGAAAAGTCAAAAAATATCGGTTATTGTATAGGAAACGCTTGCAAAACTCCACCCGAACCTACTATTATGTAGCAATAAGCAAAGAAAAAATTGTTATACAAATGTTTCGCAAAAAATATTGAAAAACCCTCTAAATAAAAAGAAAATTCAGAAAAATATAATTCGACATTCATGATAAAGTCATATTATTTGTTATAATCAGAGTAACGTTTAAGCAAAAAGGGGAAATCAAAATGAAATTAGAAACAGAAAGGCTCTATATAGTGCCGTGTACAGAAGAGAGTATTCAAGTCGCTAACGAGCAAGGATATAATAGCGGTCCGCATATTGTAGGGCATGTAGAGAATGTAAAACAAGATGCGGCTTTATTACCATGGGGGGCGTGGTATGTTCTTCGGAAAGAAGATGATAGCGTTTTAGGTGATATTGGGTTTAAAGGGAAACCAAACGAGAATCAAACAGTAGAAATAGGCTATGGATTTATTGAGAAATATTGGAATCAGGGCTATGCAACAGAAGCTGTAAGAGAACTAATCGATTGGGCTTTCAAAACAGGAGAGGTAGAAACAATAATTGCGGAGACACTCCTAGATAACTATAGTTCGATGCGTGTTTTAGAAAAGTTACATATGAAGAGAGTAAATGCTACAGAAACGATGATTAATTGGAAAATAGAAAAATAAAAAATACCGCTCTAAATTGAGCGGTATTTTTTATAGTTATGGTAGCATTTGCTTCTGATCATTCGGATACTCAGCCGTTGATGCGTTAGGACGATTGGAATGATTTCGAACAGCAATGAAAATAGAAATAATAACGACAAGACCAACTGCAACGTAAGAAAGTGAAATAATAGTTGGATCCACTTTAAATGTAGAAAGCAGTGTACGAATATTTGTGAAGATAATAAGACCACCAACTAATATGCCAAGTAAATGGGGCGGAACGATGCGGACTAACCATGCAGCAATTGGAGCTGCGACAATACCGCCGAGCATTAAGGCAAATACCCAAACCCAGCTTACTTGTTCCCAGCCAAGTGAGATGAAGAAGCCAATTGTTGCAGCGAGTGAAACAGGAAATTCACTCGTATCTACAGATCCAATAACTTTTCTAGCTTCATTTCCTCTTGCTAGAAGAACGGGTGTCGTAATCGGCCCCCAACCACCGCCACCAGTTGAATCAACGAATCCAGCGAATAAACCAAGCGGCACAAGTTGTTTGGCAGACATACGCTTATTTGAAGTGACAATTTGTTTTTGAATGATGAATCGTAATAAAATATAAACCCCTAAAGTAAATAAAAATACGGAAATGTACGGTTTGATTATATCTCCAGGCAAATTACTTAAAAAACATGCCCCAACAAATGCGCCGATTGCCCCAGGTAATGTAAGCCTGGAAACTGTATATTTATCAACGTTTCCAAATTTGATATGAGATGCGCCAGAAGCTGCAGTTGTAACGACTTCAGCTAAATGAACCGATGCTGAAGCTACAGCCGGTGCAATACCAAACATTAATAATAGTGAAGTAGACGTTACCCCATACGCCATTCCGAGTGCTCCATCGATCAATTGGGCGAAAAATCCAATAATAGCAAAGACAATTAATTTCTGCATAAATAATCCCCCTGTAATAATAAATGAAAAAGACACTTTTCCCGTATGAGAAAAGTGCCTTTGGTTTTTCCAATCAGCAATAATTAAATTTGTTTCATTATAATACATATTAATCGTATAAATCAACTGGGTTTTAAAGTTTTTGAATTGAATGAAAGAAAAATAAAATATACAATAAAAGGATGGAGAGAAAGGGGAGAAAGACATGTTACGATTTGATCATCTCGTTCACACAGTTCATGGTACACCGGAGGAAGCGGCAAAACAAATGCAGGAACTGGGATTTCATACTGTATTAGGCGGAGAGCATACGAATTGGGGTACTTGGAATAGTTTAAGTTATTTTGATTTATCATATATAGAATTTTTAGCAGTTCAACATGAAGAAAAAGCGAAAGAAGCAGAAAATCCATTAGTACAAGAAACAGTGGTGAAACTACAAAATGGAGAAGGAATGCTACAAATCGCGATCCGAACAGATGCAATTGAGGAGCTAGCAGTTAACTTTAATAAGTACGGCTTACATACGATAGGGCCATTTGAAGGGAAACGTATGAGAAAAGATGGCCGACTTTTAGAATGGAAAATGTTATTCGTTAAGCAAGAAGAGAACGGACCGAAATTACCTTTCTTTATACAGTGGAATGAAACGGACGAAGAAAGAAGAAACGATTTACGTAACAGTGGGACGATTACTGAACATAAAAACAAAGTGCAACAAATTGAAACGATTCATTACGCAGTAAAAAATGTTCGAGAAACAGTACGGAAATGGAAAGAAGTAATGGGACTATCTACAAGCTCAGTTGTGAAAAATGAAAAATGGAATGCTGAGTGTCAAAGTGTATCGTTTGGTGACATTCAAGTACAGTTTTGTGAACCGGTTGGAGAAGGTCTAGTGCAAGAATACATAAAGAATCATGGCGAATATCCATTTGCAGTAGAGTTTAAAGGGGGAAATAAACGAGAGCATGAAGTGTTAGGGAGTTTGTACATATATTAATAGAGGTGAACGTTGTGGAAGAAATGCTTAGAGAGATAGAGAGAATACTAGAATGGCCTCGCATGTTAAAAGCGACTGTTATTTCAAAAGGCTTTTCATTCGATGAGAAATATAAAATTGAATTAAAGAATCAAGAAACCTATTTTGTAAAAGTATGTGATGCTGTTCATTTTGAACGTAAACAAGAAGAATATACGTATATGAAACAATTAGAGTCATTACATATTCCAACACCCAAGTTAATTCATTTCATAATAATTGAGAAATTAAATAAATGTGTTCAAGTATTTGAATGGACCCGAGGTATAAATGGTGAAGAAGGTTTAACGAAGTTATCGGTGGAAGAACAGTATAAGGCAGGAAGAAAAGCGGGGGAAGTATTAAAGAGGATTCACCCAATTGAAAGAGAAAGTGCAAGTAATAAATGGGAAACATCTAGATGGAATAAATACGAAAGATACATAGAGGCACTAACAGATTACGAGGTGAATTTTCTGGATTTGAAGCCAGTATTAACCTTTGTAGAAAATCATAAAGATTTATTGGGAAATCGTCCAATAAGATTTTTACATGATGACTTCCATCCAGCAAATAGCATGATTCATAATAAGGAATTTATCGTTATCGATTTTGGTGGATATGATTTTGGTGATCCAATACACGATTTTTATAACGTAGCGATTTTTACTATAAGAATAAGTAAACCATTTGCGGTTGGACAAGTTCACGGTTATTTCGGAGGCGAACCATCGCTTCATTTTTGGAAACTGTATACATTGTACGTCGCGATGACATTCCCAGCGGATATCGTTTGGACGAATCGAAGTACACCGCATTTAGTAGATGATATGAAGGAAAGATTAAATGGAATTTTAGAAGATCATAATCATTTTTCATCTTATATTCCAAAATGGTATCAATCAAGCGAATTTAATAAATAAAGGAGTAATTTATATGGATAAAATAGCAGTAATTTCAGATATTCACGGTAATATTCAAGCATTAGAATCCGTGTTGAATGATATTAAATTAAGAGGAATCGAGCGCATTATTTGCCTTGGAGATTTAGTAGGAAAAGGACCTCATTCCAGTGAAGCAATTGAAATCATTCGTAAAGAATGTGAAGTAGTCGTAATGGGAAACTGGGATGATTTTATTACAAAGCCGACTGAATTTGAAGCATTGAAATGGCATCAAAAACAATTATCGGAAGAACAAAATGACTATTTAAGAAACTTACCATTTTCAATCGAGTTTTATATGAGTGGGAAATTCATTCGTATGTTTCACGCTTCACCGAGAAGTTTATATGAAAGAATTCAACCACACGCTTCAAGAGAAGAACGTATTAGTATGTTCGAAAATAGTGATCTGACGGAAAATATAGAAGGGGAAAGAAAACCAGATGTCGTTTGTTACGGTGACGTTCACCAAGCATTCGTTCAAAATTTCAGAGGGAAAACGTTATGTAATGCCGGTAGCGTAGGAAACCCACTTGAAATAACACAAGCTTCCTATTTAATATTTGAAGGAACTTACAATGAAAAAGAAGCAGCGAGCTTTTCTATTCAACTTGTACGAGTACCGTATGATATTGAATTAGCTATCAGACTAGCAGAAGAACTCGAAATGCCAGAAATTGAAGAATACAAACAAGAATTACGGACTGCTTTATATCGAGGGTTTAAGGGGAAGTAAGCTAATAATATATCAACGATTTTTCAAATATATCTATCATAACTTAAAATATATCAACGATTTTTTCGAGATATCAGCGATTCGAGAAAGGATATCGATTTACCGACAAATAGTGACATGAATTATTACCTATAATTATATTATGTAAACTAATTATAAAGGGAGATATCATGAACCGAAAACAACGAATCAAAGAAATTGCAGATCATATTGTAAAGCTAAACTTAACCCATCCAATAAGAGTTGGAGTAAGCGGTATTACAGCCTCAGGAAAAACAACATTTGCAAGCGAACTAGCGGAAGAAATAAAAAAACGAGGATTACCAGTAACACGCGCCAGCATTGATGATTTTCATAATCCAAGAGTGATTCGCTATGCAAAAGGAAAAGAATCTGCAAGAGGGTATTATGAAGATGCACACGATTATACAGCTTTCAAAGAAAGATTATTAATGCCTTTAGGACCTAACGGAAATTTACAGTATGAAACGATTTCTCATAACTTAATAACGGATATGCCTGTACATAATGAGCCGCTATTGGCCACGCAAAATATGATATTAATAGTAGATGGAACGTTTCTATTGAAAAAAGACGTTGCGCATTTATTTGATTACAAAATCTTTGTAGATACAAATTTTGAGATTGCGAGAAAACGTGGTGCTAAGCGGGAAACTGAAGCTTTTGGAAGTTATGAAGAAGCAGAGAAGATGTTTTTAAACAGGTATCACGCGGCTTGTAAAATGTATATAGATGAGCATAATCCGAAAGAGTGTGCGAATGTTATATTTAAGAATAGTGATTTAGGAAATCCAGAAGTTATATTTCATGAAAGAGCGTAATACATAATCAGAAATATATGTATAGCCTTTTGTTTATTGTTATAATTAAATTAATTTTATGAAGCAAATAAAAGGGGATAAGACAATAAAAAACGCAAAAAGGGGACAAGAAATATAATGAATGAAGTACTAGAACTAAAAGAAGAACTACTACAAATTAAAAATAACAATTATGCTGTACCAGAAGACGTAGATGCATATCCATATGCGCAGTGGATGCTAGATTATATCGGATCACCTGATGCTGAATTACGTGATGATTTAATTTATAGTACGCTTCACACATGGATTACAAATGATGTATTTAGACAAAAAGAGTTAAGAGGATTAATGTTACAAGCAATTAGTCCTGATTATTTATTTTATAAAATTGGTGAAAAGGGAACAGACTCTGTATTTAAACGTGCATTCTCCGGATTAATTCCACCACTTATTTTATCTGTTCATGAAAGAGAACCGTTGTTATCCGAAGAACAACTGTACAGTGTAGCAGAACAAGTGCTGGAATATGTATATTTAGAAGAAGATGTAAGAGGTTACGTAGAAGGAAAAGGCTGGGCACACTCTACTGCACACGCTGCTGATGCACTAGATGCTTTAGTGCGTACTATACAAAATCGTGAGTTTTCATATGCAATTCTTGCAGCTGTTCGTCAAAAGGTTCGATTAAGTGATTACGTATATGTACACTTTGAAGATGAGAGATTAGTAAAGCCAATTATGTCTTTACGTGACCAAAATCTTTTAACTGAAGAAGAGTGGAGCAACTGGTTACATAGTATAGCAACTGTTGAAGACATCCGACATCCGCAGCATGCTATTTTAGTACAAAATATTAGAACTTTCCTAAGAAGTTTTTATTTCAGAGCTTTAGAGACAGAGGGTAGTACAGCCTTTACAGATGATATATTGGAGACTTTGAAGGGTTTGCGTAGGTATTAAAAATTCGTTTTTCTAACAGAAAAGTACATAAAACCAACACCTCCCAACCATACTAATAAAATGTTTTGGAGGTGAGTTTAATGGACAAAAAAGACTTTGAAAAAGTATATAATGATTATTTACATCAAGGGGAAGAGCAAGCTCAATTTGAAATAGCTCAGGAAGTTACTTCAGGAGCAGAACAAATTGTTGCTGTTCGTAAAAATGATGAAGGTGATTTGATTGCTTTTAAAACAAGTAGCGGGAGAGAGTTAGATTATATGACTGCTCTTAGTGAAGCAAAATCAGGGAAGTTAGCTCATGTGGACGTATTTCATAAGTATGGTAGAGATATTATACGTAGTGAACCTGATGGAATAAAAGAAAATAACTTAGATAATTTACCTTCATTTTAAAGGGTAAACCTCAAGAAGAGAATGTTCATTACGATATTCTCTTCTTTGTTTTGCGAAGTTTTCCTTGCAAATAGACGATTCATTTTTAAAGTGCGATCATACTTTTAAAGAGCTCTCTAAATTTCTCTTTATCTTCTGCTGTAAATGGTTTCGGTCCCTTTGTACGTTTACCACTTTTTCGAACCATTGCACTTAAATATCGTGTTTGTAACAATTGTTCGATGTTATCATTCGTATACTTATAGCCTTTATGGTGTAGAACGATACAGCCTTTTGCTAAAGCGAGCGAAGCAAGACCGTAATCTTGTGTTACGATTAAATCTTCTTTTTTTGCTAACTGCATAATTCGGTAATCTGCAGCATCTGCTCCGGAATCAACATAAATTGTTTCTACACCTTTAGGCTGCTGAGCATTAGAATAATGAGAAAAGCTAGTAACTAGAGTTACAGGAATTTCTGCACTCGTAGCTTCAAAAATAATTACATCTTTTACAGGACAAGCATCTGCATCAACGTAAATTTTCATTTTTACCACTCCTATAAAGTGAAACTTTAATCAGTGGGGGGATTCACCCTCCACTGATTATTAGTTGAACCAATCGGGCATTTACGGGCAGTTAATCTCCCACCTAACTTCTTTGTTACAGCTGAATTTTGAGCTGGGAGTTTTATTGCCCGTTAATGCGGGGTAACTAGGTTCGTGTTGATAATAATGGTAGATTTTTCTTTTGTCAAACGATAGAGCTTTATGTAAAGTTATTTTTCACAAACTAAAATAGCCTCACGCAAACGAGAAATACCTTCCTCAATTTGATCAATATTCACTTTTCCATAAGATAAACGAATATAACCATCTTTCGCACCGAAAATACTACCCGGCATAAACGCGATTTCTTGTTTTAAACTTTGCATAATAAGTTGTTTTTCGTTTATCGGTTCTTTTAGTTTCCCCCATATGTATATACCGCCGGTTGGGTTTGAAAAAGAGATTTTATCGTGAAGTTGCTCGTTTAGGGCGCGAACGATAACGTCTCTTTTTTCTGCTAGTTGTTTTCGTAACGGTACGATATGCGACTGAAATGGTACAGTTTCGAAAAACTGCTGCATAAGCCACTGCGGGAATATGCTCATACCTAATTCCATTTGGTGCCTTGCGTCGGATAACCTTTCTACTACGGATTGCGGAGCGACGAGCCAGCCGACTCGTAATCCTGGCGCAATCATTTTTGATAAAGAATGTACATAAATGACTGTTCCATTTTCATCAATCGATTTTAAAGTAGGGCAAGGTTGTTTCTTTTCTAGCGTAAGTAAACTGGACGGATCATCTTCAACGATTGCAATTCGTAAATCTGCGCAAAGTGATAATAGTTTTTTTCTACGGTTTGGATGAAGCATCGTTCCCGTAGGGTTTTGGAAATTTGGATTTAAAAAGATCATTTTAATACGGTGTTTTCTATATAACTCCTGTACATCATCTGGGTTAATCCCATGTTCATCGACAGGTAATGGGAAAATACGAATACCTGCTGATTGGAATAGAGGCAGGGAATAACAGTGTGAAGGACTTTCGAAAGCAACAGCATCACCTGGATTTAATAAACATTGTACGATCAGGTGAAGTGCTTGCTGTGCGCCAGATGTAATCATAATGGATTGCTCAGTTGCTTCAACTTTTAAATATTCCCTCATGTATTTTACAACCGCTTGTCTGAGCGGAAGATAGCCTTGTGGATGATCATAACTTAATGAATGTGTTAACGGTTGTTCTCGTAAAATTGTTTGTAGTTGATCGTGTGGGTAGAGATTACAACCGAGTTCTCCGTTTGCGAAATCAATAATATTTTCATTTTGTTGTACTTCTGCCCGAATATGGCGAAGTAACGGTAAGTTTGGTAAGAACGTACCGCCTTCTACGAAATTTCTCCAGTTCGGCGTTAATGTTGGAGAAACGCCCCACATATGTGTACTTACACGTGTACCTTTACCAGTCGTACTTTCTACAATTCCCATAGCACGTAGTTCGTTATAAGCAGTCGTTACTGTACTTCGGTTTACATTTAACTGTGTAGCTAATTTTCGTTCGGAAGGTAGGAAGCTTCCTGGAGGAAGTTCTCCGTATGTAATACGTTTTTCAATAAAGTCAACAACTTGCTGATAAATGGGGATTTTACTGTCGTTATCTAGCTTCCATTCCATACAAACGCCTCCGCATCTCTTATATACATTCAGTATAACAAATTGGCTGGGTAAAAAAACAGCCAATTGGACGGTGTTATATCCAGCCAATTTTACTATGCTAAATATGGAAGGGGAGATTCGGATGAAACGATGGCAAATGGAATGGCTCCTAGTATCTGTTGCATTAGTATGGGGAGCAAATTATACAATAGGAAAGTATGGCGTGGCATATATGTCATCCATTCAATTTAATAGTTTACGATTTTTAGTAGCGTCACCGGTATTATTACTTATTACTTTTATGATGGAACGCTCATTACGTATTGAAAGAAAAGATTGGTTACGATTAGTAGCAGTCGGCATCGTTGGAACGACAATGTATCAAACGATGTTTATGCTATCTGTGAAATATACTTCAGCAACGAACGCTTCATTATTAATTGCAATGTCACCTATTTTTACAGGGATATTAGCAGTATTGCACAAACAAGAACGTTTTTCGATGAAAGTACAAATTGGTTCAATCGTAGCCTTTATTGGTGCAGCATTCGTTTTATTAACAGGACATACAGGAGGAGCTACTTACGAGTATGCGTGGCTCGGAAATGTAATTGGATTAGTCGCAGCAATTGCGTGGGGATGGTATCCAATATTAGCGCAACCTCTTATTACAAAATACTCCGCAATGAGAGTCACATCATGGTCTACTTTAATTGGAATTGTACCGCTAGTTATATACTGTTTATTCAACGTAAATTCTTTAACGTGGCCAGTAGATACGCCAAGCTGGGGATCGCTTGCATATTCAATCATCTTTGCGACCATCTTCGGACTTGCAATGTGGTATGTCGGTATTAGTAAAATAGGCTCAACGAAAGTAATGGTTTATATGTATCTTGTGCCATTGTTTGCAGTGATCTTTGCGGCAGTAACCATTGGAGAGCAAATTAATTTGATGCAACTCGTTGGCGGACTTATTATTTTTATCGGCTTATATGTTGTAAAAAAAGGTGGAATGAAAAAGCCTGCTCTCAATTTGAAAAAAGTAAGTTAACAGTAAAAAGGATCTCTTTCATATAGAAGGAGATCCTTTTTGTTTTTGTAATAAAAGCGCTTGTTCAACGGCCCATTTTTGATGATCGTGTATGAGAAGCTCTATAGCATGCAATGGAGACATCCACCTTAGAACATGATCCTCCTCACAGTTTTCAGTTTGTTTCTGCACCATATTCGCAATATAAAAAAATCCATCGTTTAAATAATATATATCTTCCTTTTCTGCATAAAAATATCGAGCCGCATTACCGATATACTGATCAATTTTAATTGCCCATCCTAATTCCTCTAGTAGTTCACGGTGCAAACATTCTTCTTTTGTTTCATTACCTTCCATACCGCCACCAGGTAAAAAGTAACGGTCTCCTTTTTGGATAACAGCAATCTTTGAAGAAGATGATTGAAAAATAATCGCATAACAACTAGGCCTTAATGTATAATGAACGTTAATTTTTTTAGAGCCAAATGTGAGTTTTGAAATCATAAAACACGACCTTTCTCTATAAAATACATAAAAGGAATATTAAGGTAAACGTAGAATTGTATAAGTATAATCTTAACAGATTGGAGTGATAACAACATGATAAATCGAAAATGTTCAAGATGTAAAGAAATAACAGGTACGATGCACGGTGGTAAAAAAATTAAGGAAGAATTTCTATGTGAAGACTGTTTGCAAAAAGGAATTGAGAGCGGGGAAATCGAATTATCACAAGTGGAACAAGAAAAAACCTCGTATCTTTCTATAAAGATATTAAAAATAACGAGTGTTATTTATTTAATAGTATCAATTATAACTGCTTTTTCTGCTGGAGCATTTATACAAGATCCAGGGCTTGGTGGAATATCTTTTTCAATAACAGGTACAGTTGGTGTTATGATAATTGGATCTATATTCCAGTCTGTTCTTGTATTTTGCGGGATATGGGTATTCATCCTATTAGTAGAAACAGTCATTAAAATTTATGAAAAAATGAAGTGAGTGAGAGGGAGAAACATATGCGAGTAAGAAATATCCAAGGGGAAGATTATGTAAAGATTCATTCAGTTTTAAATGATTGGTGGGGCGGGAGAGACATGGTTGCCATGTTGCCAAAACTGTTTTTTGTTCACTTTCAAGAAACGAGTTTTATCATTGAAGAAGAGGGTGAAACGTTAGGTTTCTTATGCGGATTTTTTTCACAAACATATAAAGATGAAGCATACGTTCATTTTATCGGTGTAAATCCGAAGTATAGAAGAAGAGGAATCGCATCGACATTGTATTCTTATTTCTTTGATGTCGCTCGTGCAAATAATCGTAAAGTTGTAAAAGCAATTACGTCACCAACTAATAAAAAGTCGATACAGTTTCATCAAGAAATCGGTTTTCGAATTGAGGCTGGGGATGATGAGGTAGAGGGTGTATCGGTACATACAAATTATGATGGGAATGGCGGGAGTAGAGTTTTATTTTTGAAACATGTGTAGATAAAAGGGGAATGATTGCATGGATATGCAGCAACGGAGAATGTTAGTAGCAGGAATCGTTTTAGCAGTAGTGTTAGGGGTAGGCTATTTTTCGACAAACGTATTACAAACTTTCTCAATCGTATGTTTAGCAGTAGCGATTGTATTTGGGGTTATAGGGAGCATACAAAAGAAACGTCAAAACAAGAATTAAAAATTTGAAAATTTTATGATCCCTTAAAATTTCTCGTTTTAGGGTATTTGTTTTTCTTAGCTTAATGGCGATTGGATTGTATCACAAATTCTATTAAATTAAGTTTATATCAAAACACCATTCTTGCCCTGTTGTTGCAGACATAATGATATCTTTTTTTATTTTGTTAATTTGATAGAAGTGAGTGGGATGTCAAAAGCAATTTCTATAAAATAATTTCATCAAAAGAAGGGGATTTATATGCATTTTGAAAGAGATAGATATTTTTTGGAGATGGCATTGGAAGAAGCAGAAAAGGCATTAAAAGAAAACACATATCCAGTAGGAGCAGTTATTGTTGATGGAAATAATAATGTCATTGCAAGAGGAAGAAATAGAGTGCATCCACAAAAAGACATAACAGCTCACGCAGAGATAGACGCTATTCGCAATGCAGGGGAAGCAATGTTTGATGCAAAAATAAAAAATGAGAAGTTTACTATTTATAGCACGTTGGAACCGTGTCCAATGTGTACAGGTGGTATTTTATTCGCAAAAATACAGAGAGTAGTCTGGTTACTAAATGATGACTTAGGTTTTGGTGGATATAAAAAGATAAAAAATGCTTTAGTTTTCGAAGGGAAATTTAATAAAATCGACATAGTGGAAGAACCATTTGAAGACTTAAAAACAAGACAAAAAGAACTTATGAGACAATGGGAGCTAAATCCCAATAATATTATTAATTTGCGTAGGGCTATAAAAAAATAGTTGTTTCTTTCAATTAAATCGGGATACTGCCACATTACCATCAATTTAAAAAATATAGTGAAATTATATCGATTTAACAATAGAATATGGAAGAATCTATTACGAATAGAAAGCCGTCCTAAAAGTATTCTAGGATGGTTCTTTTTGTTGTGAGGAGATAAAGAGTATGGAGAATAAACAGAGTAGAAATGAGTATGTAAGACGCATACATAAGGTTCAAGATTATATAGAATCAAACATAGACAGTTCATTATCCATTGAAGAGCTAGCTGATATAGCAGGATTTTCGAAGTATCATTTTCATCGGATTTTTAAAGGAATAGTTGATGAGCCATTATCTCGGTATGTGAATCGCTTGAAACTAGAAAGGGCAACACATCTACTTACATATCGCGCAGACATGACGATTACAGATATTGCGTATCACTTCGGATTCACAGATTCAGCAGTTTTTTCCCGAACATTTAAAAGTCATTACGGTGTAAGTCCGTCTCAATATCGAAACGATAATAGCAAGAATTGCAAAGACGTAAGGGGAATTCCTCAATACAATGAATGTAAGAAGGTTCGAGGAAATGTTGAAATTGTAACAGCGGACGATATAAACGTCGCATACATAAGACATACAGGTACATATAAAGAGTTAGCTATAGCTTTTCCAGAAATGATAGAAAAATTATTTCGTTACGCGGCGAAGAAAAACTATCATGTATTTGAGGATACGAAAGTATTAACCATTTACCACGATCATCATGAATTTACTGAGGACTATCATTTAAGAACAAGTCTATGTGTAACAATTTCAGATGAATCCACAGTAGAAACGAACGACGTTGGAATAATGGTAATACCTTCTGGAAAATATGCAGTAGGACATTTTGAAATATTCCAAGATGAATATAAAGGAGCATGGGATTTCTTATACGGTGAATGGCTGCCAAATAGCGGATATAAACCGAGAGACTCGTATCCTTTTGAAGTATATAGAAATAATCCAAAGCAGCATCCAAAGCATAAACATATAGTTGATATATATGTACCTATCGAACCTTTTTAATCATAGGTTAAAGGGGAAAGAATAATGAAAACTGCTGAAAAGTTAGATCAGATTATAAAAGAAGAATATGAAAATATGAATGGTATGTTAGTAGTGCGGAAAGGTAATGTTATTTTTGAAAAATATTATAACGATTACGGACAAAATGATACATTTCATGTAGCGTCAGTTACAAAAACGATAATCTCTGCGCTAATTGGAATATGTATAGATAAGGGCTATATAAAAAGTGTTGATCAAAAAGTAATAGAGTTTTTCCCTGAATATAAAGTAAAGTCATCTGAAGTAACAGTGCGACACCTACTTACAATGACAGCTCCATACCCTTTTGTAGACTGGCAGGAACCGTTAGAAGAATTATGTACACAACCAGACTGGGTACAGTATACACTTCATAGAATGGGGAACGGTGGAGAGATTGGAGCTTTTAAATATTCATCTGCAGGAGCGCATGTACTATCAGCAATGATTACGAATGCAACAGGGAAAAGTGCACGTGAATTTGCGAATGAGTACTTATTTCAACCACTCGGCATGAGCGAAATTCCAAACTACAATATGAAAGCATTTGGATTCGATGACTTATTCGGAAAAGATGTGAAAGGATGGGTTCACGATCCAAACGGTATTTCGACGGGCGGCTGGGGACTAACGTTAACGGTTAGGGATATAGCTAAGTTTGGACAGCTGTATTTGAATGAAGGTATTCATAATGGAAAACAAATACTATCAAAATCATGGATAAAAGAATCAATAGCGATGAATTCAAATCAATATGGTTACTTATGGTGGTTACGAGAAGAAGAGGGTGTCTATTCGTATTGTGCAATGGGTGATGGTGGGAATATGATTTGTTGTATTCCAGAGAAGGAATTGGTGGTGGTGATGGCTTCTGAAGTTGTGCCAGAAATAAAGGATAGATGGAGATTAATCAAAGAGTATATACTTTTAAAAGAGTAATGGTGAACTTGTAGAAAAATTTAAACGCTCCCCGTAACTTTCCTCAATAAAAAATCGTTAAACATTAGGAAGGGTTATTAATCACGAATGGGGGAGAACCATGAAAATTCTAATTCTAGGCGGTACACGATTTTTAGGAAGAGCATTTGTAGATGAGGCTTTACAGAGAGGGCATGAAATTACGTTATTTAACCGAGGAACAAACAAAGAAATTTTTTCTAATGTGGAGCAGTTAACCGGTGACAGAAATAACGATGTATCAAGTTTAAAAAATCGAACGTGGGATGTTGTCATAGACACATGTGGATTTTCTCCACATCATATTAGGAATGTTGGAGAAGTGCTTAAAGATAATATTGAACACTATATATTCATCTCAAGCCTTTCCGTATATAAAGATTGGATTCCGCATGACATAAAAGAAGACTATATATTACAACCTGAACCGACGGAAGAGCAAATAAAGGCTGTAGAGAATGGTGAAATATCTCCTTATGAGCATTATGGTGCGCTGAAAGTATTATGCGAAAAAGAAGCAGAGAAGTATTGGCCGGGGCGTGTTTTACACGTAAGAGCAGGACTTCTTTCAGGAATGTTCGATTATACAGATCGACTTCCATACTGGATTCAGCGTGTAGCAAAAGGAGGTAACGTGTTAGTTCCAGGAAGAAAAAATCGTCCAGTGCAGATAGTTGATATAAAAGATGTCGCGAGATTTGGACTCAACATGGCAGAAAATAATAAAGCAGGTACATTCAATATAACAGGTCCGAATGATGAATTGACGATGGAAGAGCTGTTAAATACGTGTAAAAAAGTTACGAATAGCGATGCTGAATTTGTTTGGGTAGACGAATCGTTTATGAGTGAACACAATGTGCAGCCTTGGACAGAAATGCCTTTGTGGATTCCAGAAACTTTCCCATTAGATGGTGAGACGAAGCCGTGGAGAGGCGGGTTTTCTATTTGTATCGAAAGTGCGGTTAATGAAGGGCTTACTTTTAGAAGAATAGACGAGACAGTTACAGATGTGTATGAGTGGATGGAGAGTACGGAAGAATGGGAATTAAAAGCAGGTATTTCAGGCGAGAGGGAGAAGGAATTGTTAGAAAGATGGTATCAATAAATTTAGCGGAGTTCTTTGAGTATGCTTGATTGCACATAAGGAGGAAAAGGTGATGTGGAAAGACACCATTCACAGTATCTCATCAAATTTAAGCTTGAAAAACCCAGCTACGAAGGATGAACTTACTGATATACAAAAATGTTTACATGTGGAGTTACCGAATGATTTATATCAATTATTACAGGAAACAAACGGTATAGAAGGTGAATACGGTGACTTTATATGGTCTGCTTCAAAAATTAAAACTGAAAATATGAGTATGAGAAATATAGTTGATTTTAAGGATTTATACATGCCTTTTGACTGTTTATTATTTTTTGCTGATGGGGGAAATGGTGATTTGTTTGGCTATTCCATTTTGAATGGAAAAGTACAAAGAGATGATATATATGTATGGAACCATGAAAATGATAGTAGAACGTGGGTTGCTCTTTCTTTAAAGACTTTTATGGAGTGGTGGGAGAGTGGAAAGATGATAATTTAAATATAGTATCAAAAAAAGTGCCTTGTTACTAAAGAAACAAGGCACTTTTTCACGAATAATGAATCTACCACTCAAACGGTTCTTCTCCATACAGTTCCCATAGCTTAGGAAACATCTTTTTTAAACCTTCTTCATCGTCTTCATTCCAGTCAAATTCAAAATCTACATCGTCGAATTCTTCATTAGATAAGACATGGTAAAGTGTAAAGTAAGTATCATCTTCGTCACCAGTTTTTTCTGCATATACAGTGAAACCGAAATATAAAGAAAGTTCTTCTATTTCTGGGACGTCATACTCACTCAAATTTTCTAATACAGGAATTAATCGTTCTGGATCTTCAATACAAGCTTCGTATGTCTCTTTTCCTTGATATAATAACCATCCGCGGAAGTAATCGAAAGTATCATCTGAACAGCCACCCATAATAATATAGGCTGCTGCCCATAAACGGGAGGTATAGGAATCTTTCAAAAGACGATGCATATGCGTATCAAAAGCTACAATTTCATGTACTGTACGTTTAGCAAGGTGGGAAGTAAGCCATTCTATTTGTTCTTCTTGGTCTTCACCTTTCGTTTTTGCACGATTAAGTAGTTCCCAAAATTCTTCTTCTGTTATCGTTTTTTCTTTTATGTAATCTTCCCCAGGCAACGGGTCTGTATATCCTTTTTTACGTTTGGAAGCAACTAGTTTATTAGCTTCTTTCATACATTCTTCTTCTGTTTCAAACTCTTTCGCTTTCACACTGCCAGCTGTGCCAATTTTTCCGTAAAACACAACATAGTCTTTTTCTTTCACAACGATTTTCCAAAACTTATTTGATTTCTCAGTTTGCTGGATTAATAACGTTTCCATCCGTACCCCCATAATGTTTTCTAGTGTGCAATATGATTGTAACATATGCATATACACTTGTAATGATGAAAAATAATAGTTTAGAAAATTCAAAAATCATTGAATGGAGTGGATAAATTTAGTAACCTTATTTGTACAGTAATTACATAATTGTTTTGTAATAATTCGATATTTATATAAGGGGGCGTTACGGATGGATCTTACATTTAAAGTTGAGGAAACATGTTTTAATTACCGCGTTGGAGCAATTTGTAAACATGATAATAAAATACTCATTCTGCAAGGTGACGGTGAAGATTTTTTGTATGTACCCGGCGGTAGAGTAAAAATGCTAGAGAATAGTGAAGATGCATTAAAACGAGAGCTTGCGGAAGAGATAGGTGTTCCTATTAAAAGGAAAAGGTTAATATGGTCAGTAGAAAATTTCTTTACACTTTCTGAGCGAAAGTTTCATGAAATTAGTTTTTATTATGAAGTAGAGCTACATGAGTTACCTGCGAGTGGAGCGGATCAATATATTTTGGAAGAAGAGGGTAGAACGTATTTGTTTAGATGGGTGCCAGTAGAAGAACTGCATACATATAACTTACAGCCTGCATTTATAAAAGAGAAAGTAAAGGATGTATCAGTTCACACAGAACATATCGTATTACAAAAGTAAACGTATTCGGAGGAGAAAACGGTGAAGGGGACTAAAAAAGAGGTACATATAAATGACAAAGTAATTCGTTACACACATATCGAAAAAGGTTCTAGTACGGTTTGTTTTATGTTTTCAGGTTCAGGATACAATTATGATAAGCCGTTATTTTATTACGCAACGATGTTAATGCTTGAACATAAAATAGATGTTGTACATATTCATTATTCTTATGATGGACAATTAATGAATAAACCAATGGAAGAAGTAACGAAAGTAATGATGGATGATATTAATCCTGTAATAAATGAAGTATTAAAAGATGAGCAATACAACGAGACTATGTTTTTAGGGAAGTCATTCGGAACAATTCCGATTGCAAATGATTTAATGAAGAGAGAAGAATTCGCGCAGTCAAAAATGATACTACTTACACCTTTACTGACGTTTGATACAATTTTTGATTTTATCTTACATAGTCGACACGAAGGGTTTTTAGTTATTGGGGATAAAGATCACCAATACAATGCAGATCAAATTGATCAGTTATATAAAACGAATTTACAGATTGAAGTTGTCAAAAATGCAAATCATTCTGTAAATGTTGGGGGATATGAAACGGAAAATTCAATTGAGGCTATAGCGAAAATAATAGGAAAACTTAAAGAAGTTGTTAGGACAAACTAACCTATTAATACATGCAAAAGAGGTGCGAATTGCACCTCTTTTACTTTAATAAGCCTTCAAAACATGAAGTAAATAATCCTTACGATTCAGCGGATTATAATCAACACGTTTTCGAGTAGGGAAGGGAGCCATAAGTTTTGTGAAACCAGCTGGCTTCGTTGTAAATATGCCTTCTCCTTCTGTAAATGAATGTAGTATTCGTTTGAAACTCTCTGTTTTCGCAACAGGTAATGATCCTGTTAACTGATAAGAATTGTTATTGAATATAGGCTCTGCAAAAGTTGCTGGAACGGCAGCGAGCTTATACATTGCGGTACTAATTGCTTGCTCCGGTACAGTTAATTCAAACGCATTAACTGGTTCATATACATATGTTGCAGCTTGTTTTAAAGCATCCATTAAAACGAGCGGTGTTAAGTTTCTAAAGTCACTCGCTGTTGTAACAGGACTAGCATAACCAGTATGTGTTAACGTGACGATAATATCTGTAACTTCCCACCCATATAATCCTTGTTTTAACGTTTGAAATACCGTATCTTCAATCGCTTTATGAAATGCTAAAGGTAGTGAGCCGAGCTCAACACCTAATTTATATGTTATACCGCAATTAAGTTCACCACGTTCAACTTTGAATCCGATTGTTGCGTAAAATGGATTCTCTTTTTCACCCATTACTTCAACAGAATTGCCTACGCCAATTGGTTTCTCGATACATACAACTCGCGTATTTGAAAAATTAACCTGCAAATTATATTTCTCATAAAGTGTTGTTTCAATTACTTCTTTTTGTACCTCACCGAAAAGGCGAATATATAGTTCATTATGAACATCGTCTTTCCAAACTTTAATGAGCGGATCTTCTTCACAGAGTTCCATAAGAACAGCGTATAAATTATGAATTTGCTCTTTAGGTACCGCATCAATGGCAGCTTCCATTTGTGGTTCGGCAAAGTGAATATCTTTTATATAATCCGTACGTTCACCGATAATATCACCAATTTTAATATCATTCAGCCCCCACACTTTACAAAACTCACCGCTAGGAACGGTAGAAGTTTGAACGGTATCTCCATTATGAAATAGGCACATTTTTTTTATCTTTTCTTTATGGAATAGAGACTTACTGCGCTGTATATTAACATATTTTCTAACATGTAAGCTACCTGAAAAAACTCTTATATAAGCAACCTTTTCTCCAGAAGGTTCACGTTCAATTTTAAAAACAACACCGGATAATGGTTCCTCTTGTGCCGATGTAAGAGTTGGAATGAGAGCCGGAAGTTTTTCAAGAAGTTCTGTTACGCTCATACCAGTCATTGCTGAACCGAAAAAGATTGGATACACATTCGCTTGCTGTATTTGCTGTTCTAGTTTTTCTCTTAATAGTGCGTCCGGTATTATTTCGTTATTTACATATGATTCAAGTAACGATTCATTAAATGGTGCTAACAGTTCCATACAATCGTCATATGATTTGTATTCAATGATCCGGGCTTCTTTCGTTCCTTCGTTTAGAACAGAGTAGAAGGGGAATGCTTCATTTGAAAGAACCTCTTTTATTTGTTTCATAACTTTTTCAGTGTTTGCGCCACTACGATCAATTTTATTAACGAATAAAATAGTCGGTATGTTTAGTTTCTGTAATGTTCGCATTAAAATTTTTGTTTGTGCTTGCACACCTTCAACGGCAGAGATAACTAAAATCGCACCGTCTAGAACGCGGAATGATCGCTCCACTTCAGCGATAAAATCAGCGTGTCCAGGTGTATCAATGACATTTACTTTTACAGCATCAATAAAGAAAGAAACGACAGATGCTTTAATCGTAATTCCGCGTTGTCTTTCTAATTCCATTGAGTCAGTTTGTGTATTACCACTATCTACTCGGCCAATTTCTTTAATCACATTCGTTTCATAAAGAATACGCTCAGTCAAACTCGTCTTGCCAGCGTCTACGTGCGCGACAATCCCTATATTTATTGTTGTCATTTGTGAATATCCTCATTTCATTTTCCATTTTCAATTCCTCATTTCTATTTGTATATTGCCGCATTATCAATCACTCTCCAGTTCTTTAAATTAGTATTATTATAGTGCAATTAACATTATTTGTAACGCTACAAAGCGCCTTAATTTGAAAAAAATAAAATGAAAACAAAATGCTTGCATTCTAAATCGATATAGATTATATTAATTGACATATCAACTATTGATACATCAAATGTTTTTATTTTGATTGTAAAGGAGGGTTAATTTGACAAGTTCATGCTCAAAAGAAGCGATTATTTTATATAAATTACACTTTCTAAATAAAGAAGTAAGTTCGAAATTTGAAGGGTGTACGGGTATGAGCCAGTCTCGATTAGAGCTTATACTTCAGTTATATGAAGTAGGTGAAATTAGTCAAAAAGCACTTCAACAAGAAGTGAATATTGATAATGCTGCGATAACAAGGCATTTAAAGCAGCTTGAGGCCAATGAAATGATTGTAAGACGTAAAAATCCAGATGATAACAGAATTACGTTAGTTTCTCTTACTGAAGAGGGACGAAATAAAATTCAAGCATTTCAAGAGGAAAAAGAACGTTTTGCAGCATCTGCATTTAAAGGATTAAGTGAGGAAGAACGCGATAATCTTTTAAATATGTTAAATCACATTCAAGAAAATATAAAAGAATTATAAAAAAGGGAGAATACAACTATGACTAACTCAGTAAAAACAAATGATTTTAACGAAATTTTAACAGGACGTCGTTCAATTCGTAAGTACGACCCTTCAGTGAAAATTAGCAAAGAAGAAATGACAGAAATTCTTACAGAAGCAACACTTGCACCATCTTCAGTAAACATGCAACCATGGAGATTTTTAGTAATTGAAAGTGACGAAGCGAAAGCAACACTTGCGCCACTTGCGAAATTCAACCAATCACAAGTAGAAACATCTTCAGCGATGATCGCTTTATTTGGTGATTTAAATAACTTTGATAACGCAGAAGAAATTTACGGTACAGCAGTAGAACGCGGTTTAATGCCAGCAGAAGTAAAAGAAGATCAAATGAAAAAACTTTCAGCTTACTTCTCAATGGTTACACCAGAAGTCATGAAAGATACAGTGCTAATTGACGGTGGTCTTGTAGCAATGCAATTTATGCTAGCAGCTCGTGCTCACGGTTACGATACTTGTCCAATTGGTGGATTTGAAAAAGACCAAATCGCAGAAGCATTTGGACTAGATAAAGAACGTTACGTACCAGTAATGTTAATTTCAATCGGAAAAGCTGCTGATAGTGGTTACCAATCAGTACGTCTTCCAATTGACAAAGTTGCTGAGTGGAAGTAATCTAATTAGGTCATAGAAATATATGGAATATGAAAGGGGAAACACCATGATTATTATTCACGCAATATTTCAAGTAGACCCAGCAAAACAACAATCATTTTTAGAAGAAATTCAGCCACTCATTCACGGTTCAAGAGAAGAAAGTGGAAATGTATCTTATGATTTATATAAAGATACAGAAAAAGAAAGTGTTTATACGATGGTAGAAGTATGGAAAGATGAAGCAGCAGTTGCGAGCCATAATACGAGTGAACACTTCACATCTTTCGTTAGTAAAGCAGCACAATTTTTAACTGCTCCGCTTAATATAAAAGCTTATAATGGAGAATTAGTAAAATAATAAGGTAGAAAAAGATGACTTTAGCATATGGCTGAAGTCATCTTTTTTGTATAAGTAGAATCCATTTTGGACTCAGTTATGTTGATAGATAAGCGTTGCTCGCATCCTCAGTAAGAGTGCTGAATTGTATGTTAAATTCGAACATTCGGTTTATTGGGATATTTTTCCGTGGTATAATTTTCTTGTAAATAAAAGGTAGAGGGGAGTAAGTAATGGGAGAATTTCAAAGTAATTTGCATACGGCAACGCAACTTGCAACGAAAATGAGAAATGCTTCAGATAGAATGCAAAGTGCTACTAGTCGCTCTATAAATAAGGCAACGCGTACGACACTATCTGTGAACTTCCAAGCACAAGAGGCAAATCAACAAAATTTACAGATCACGAAACAATTTTGTACTGCTTTTCAACAAACAATTGATAATATCCATTCCGTAGCAAATGAATTTGAGAAAATGGATACAGGACTTCAAAAGACTTTTCAATAATGTAACAACCTACGTAAAGGGGAAAAGGTAGGGAGAAAAGATGAGTCAAGAAATTGAAACGAGAATCAGTCAATGTAATCAAAAATTACGAATTATATTTGAAGAACAAAATGAAAACCGAATTGCGCTGCAAAATCAAGAACGAGCTGAGGTTAGTTTTCATGAATGGAAAAATAGAAGTAATCGTTTATTTAACCGAATACTAGAAACTTGGCACGGCGACAAAGAAGTGTTTCACCTTTTTACGAATATGCGGCAAGAAATCGGACAGTATGAAAGAAAACTTACATTCGAATTAGAAAATGAAAAAGAGACGTTGCTTAAAGAAAAACGGCATCTCAGTGAGAAAGAAAACGACCTTTCCTATGAACAGCAGCAACTACAAAGGGAGGCCAATACATGAGTTTAAACATGTATTTGGGAGAAGTACAAAGTCAAACTCAAAGTATGAACGCTATATGTAATGCTACGATTCAAAGTATGGAACAAGCCATTCAATCTATTGATGCCTTTGCGATAGACACAGTATTACAAGGACAAACATACAGTAGTGCAAAAGCCTACCTTGTCCAAACATTTCGGCCATTAGCGCAAGGAATCATATGCTTATGTGAAGAATTAATTCGCCAAAACGAAGCATTTCCAAACGAGTTCCAAGCGAAAGTTGCTTCGACAGATGTGATCGAACAAGAAATAAGAGAACAAATACGGGGAATTAATCAATCGATTACAAGTATAGAAGCAATAGAAGTACTTACACCGATGCCCGGAGTAAGTGCGATTGTAACGGTATTAGGTGCAATGAGAAAAAAACTGGAAGAAAAACTAGAGCGTTTACAAGAATTCGAACATTCATCCAGCAACAACTACAGCACCGCCCTCCAATTAGCGGCTAGCATCACAGCCGGACTCGCTGAAGTGCAAAGCGGGAAAGGATTTAGTCCTGTGAGTGGGACGTTTAGTACACAAGGGTTGAATATGGATTGGGTGAGTTCGATTCAGGGGATTATAGAAGAAACAGCTCGAAAAAACGAGATGAAAGAAATTACTTTGCACAAACAAGAAATGAACTTACAAGAACAGGAAGACAATAGATCATGGCATGAAAAAACAGCCATTTATGCGCAAACATTTTTGCATGGAGTTATCGAATTTTTTCAAGGTGCTGGTGATGCAGCACTAGAAAACTTTTTTGGACTACAACCACATGAGAATGATAAATTAGAAAGTAAGACAACTTACCAAGCTGGAAGGTTGGCTGGAAATGTTATATCAATAGCCGGGTCCATTGTAGAAATGTTTGAAGCTATTTCGCTCATAGGCGGATCTAATTTCTTAACGATCGTCGCAGAAGTAGGAACTGGCGGATTAGCGTCACCAATTGTTATTCCATTAGATATAGCAGCAACAGCTACTGGGGCAAGTCTTTTTGTACATGGTGGATTTGTATGGGATAAATCGATTCAAAATGCTAAGGATACTCTTCAAAGAATCGAGTCTTCTGGTGGAGGTAAGGGTACTGGTGATGGTGGCCAGGGAGCCAGTGTAGCAGGGAACATTGGAAAAAATGATAAACTAGCAAGTCAAGGACATGTTGATGCTGGCGTTTCAGGGGCTCCAAAAGTTGATGCAGGAAAACAAGGTAAACATGTTCCTGGTCATGGGAATAATGTCTCAACCAAATCGCAGTGGGGAGCAGGGAAGAATGGAGTAGTAGAGACACAAGAAGCATGGGTGAAAGGAACACCAGTAAAGCCAGATGGAAGTGTTAGAGTACATGATTTTGGAAAACCAATAGGTCCAAATGGAGAAACGAGGGTAAAGGTTCATATGGATGGTAAAGGAAATATACATGGATACCCTGTACAATAAAGGAGAATAATTATGAGTGATGAGATACTAAAAGTTGTTAATAAATTATATAAACAAGGTGATTTCCAATATGTTTTGGGGAAATTTGTTGATAAACATTTCTGGGATGGAGAAATTAATAAAATATCAAATATAAACGTTGATAATATTACTGATTTTAGTTATTCATCATGTTTTTCTTACATTCTTCTACCACTAGATGTGAAATTTCGTTTTGGTAGTGTAGAATTCAGTGAGTATGTTCGGAAGCAATCAGAAATTAATTGTGTAATGCTAATGATTTCGGCAATCGCGCCATATGCAGTGGTTAAATATTTAAGATATAGATACACTAATGGTACAATCGAGCTAGTTGAAGAGTCCTCGCCATACAATGATGAATCTAAGAAAATAGGAAGTAGTATTTTAAAATTATTAGATAGTAACGGAATAAAGAATCTTGATAAAGAAACGTTAAGTATTGAAGTGGAGGATGTTTCGTTAGAGTTAAAGGAAACAGGTGTTACTATATATAATTGTTTATTTGAAGATGAGTATTAAAAAGAAGCATTAATGATTGTCCAGAAACCAAAGAAGGGATACAAATAATAGAGGTAGATTAGTAGTTGTTAAGAAGTGATTACAGTTCGAAAATATAGCTGGTTATTTGAAAAGCCATTTAAAAGTCTGATTAATGTTATTTTGTGTAATGATAATACAAAATCTTGTGAATTCATGAAAAAATACTTGTTAGGGCAATGGTATGTTGGGCATAATAATATGGTATGGTATGAATGCCATAAACATTAAGAAAAATTATATTTTGGTTATTGGAGTTTTGAAAGTGGAGCAATTATGAAAATTTTAGGATTAGATGATAGTATATTAAAAGATATTTCTTATTATCCTTATGACATGGTTCATTTTAAAAATGAATAAATTCTCTATGCGAAAAAATAATATTAGTACAAAGAGATAATTATTGTTAAAATAATCAAAAAATATTTAATTACGCTTGTAACAGAAATATGTACTTATAGCACTTGATTGTCGACTAAAGGCAACAAGTGCTTTTTATTTAGGGTATGGTTCAAGTTGATAAAGTAGCAGAGAGCATTATGTTGCTAGAAACTTAAATGAACATCAATTAAAAGTTGTAGAAGCCAAGAAAAATATTATGAAAAAAAGAAAAAAAGGGAATTATGGTGAAATAAAATCTAGTGACAATTTATTGAATAATCAAAGTTTAAAAGAAGCTGGATTTGATTTAAAGCCAGTCGGAAAAAGTGCACCATCAGGCATAAATGATAAAATAGTAAAAGGAATTGATGGATTATACGAAAATGCAAATGCAGAATCAAAGATCAAATACGTTATAGATGAAGCTAAGTTTGGTAGTTCACAATTGGGGAAAACTAAAGATGGACGACAAATGTCAAATGATTGGTTGAAAGGTTCTGAAACTGGAAAAAGTAGAATATTAAAAGCTGTTGAGGGAGATTAAGTATTAGCTGAACAGATTACGAAAGCCTTGCAAAGAGGTAAAGTTGAAAGAGTATTATCAAAAGTTGATAGTAGTGGAAAGGTTAAAACATTTAAGATAGATGCAAAGGGTAACATCGTTGGAGAGTGGCCATAATCTAGAAGCGAGGAGGAATTAAAAAGAATGAGAGATCATTTATGTATAGAAGAAAAATGTAAAAGGGGAATAGAATATCATAAAGAGTTTATCGAAGAAAATAGAGAAGAGATTAAAAGTTTAGAAGAAGATGAAAAAAATGGTATTCAAAGATATCCTAATGATAACAAAAGTATTATATTAGAAAATTATTTGTCGAATTTTATACATGAGATGAACGATATTAGGGCAATGTATTCTTTAGGAGAAGACATTAGTAAAATGGAAGTATATTTTTATAATGCGATAGATGATTTAGAGCATACAGGGACTAGCAAAGTGGGTTATATATATATGCTTTGGATAATTTCTTTAGGAATTTTGTTAGAGACGGGTAAAAAGAATATAGAAAGATTAAAAAAGATAGTTGATAAAAAAAATGTGAACGATGCAGTAATCGATTTCCTCTTATGCGCTAGTGATATTGGATACACAAAAATGACGAATGTTTATTTTAAAGAAAATCCATATGCAAAAACGAGAGAGATTATAGAACTTGCACAAGCAGATAAAAAAGAAGCATCTAAAAGATTACAAACGTACATGGAGAAAGAATGGTTTAAAGGCCATTATGATTATGAATGGAAAAATGCGCATAAAGAACCTGGATATGTAGGATGTTGGAGTTTTGAAACAGCGGCGCTTGCGAAAATTTTGGAACTTGATGATACATGTTTAAAAGATAATAATCACTATCCTTATGATTTGGCACATTACAAAAATGAAATGAAATTCAAGCATATAGACCTAAGTGAATATCACTATGAAGATGAGACAGAAGAAATCGAGGATATAGTAGAAGGAATTGAACATAATCCTGCATTGGAAAATATTATTCCGCCAAAATGGCATTCATTGGTCAATGAATTAATACATGACTATGAGAATATGGATGATAGTAGTTTTTATGAAAAATACAAAAAAACGATAGGAATAGGTCAAGTGTGGTTCTTACCACAAGAGTATGAAGAAGAAAATGAACAAAAAAATCTATTAGGAAGTTTAATTGTGTTTGCCCTGACGGTAAGAGATTATATATTACAACTGGACTATAAAGAAGATTTAGAAGACTACATTGATAATCTTAAAAATTTCTGGAATGTTTCAGAAACAAAGTTAATTCAATTTATTTTAGAGAATGATCAAAATTATTATGCATGGGTACCAAAAGAAGCAAACATCCCAAATATGTATGAAGTGAAGATTGAGAGTGTCGATGTAGAGGAAGTTCTATAATAAGCAAATTAAAACATTGTGTATCATGAGTAATGTTGAAAAAACTAATTTATACGGAATTTAATGAATTAAGAGGTTAAAAATAGTGGTAGTTTGGAGAATCCAACTGCCACTATTTTTGTGTTTACGAATGGTTCTGTAAAGTAAGTAGTGTGTTTAATGAATTCAATCATTCATCCGTCCAGCAACAATTACAGCACCGCCCTCCAATTAGCGGCTAGCATCACAGCCGGACTCGCTGAAGTGCAAAGCGGGAAAGGATTTAGTCCTGTGAGTGGGACGTTTAGTACACAAGGGTTGAATATGGATTGGGTGAGTTCGATTCAGGGGATTATAGAAGAAACAGCTCGAAAAAACGAGATGAAAGAAATTACTTTGCACAAACAAGAAATGAACTTACAAGAACAGGAAGACAATAGATCATGGCATGAAAAAACAGCCATTTATGCGCAAACATTTTTGCATGGAGTTATCGAATTTTTTCAAGGTGCTGGTGATGCAGCACTAGAAAACTTTTTTGGACTACAACCACATGAGAATGATAAATTAGAAAGTAAGACAACTTACCAAGCTGGAAGGTTGGCTGGAAATGTTATATCAATAGCCGGGTCCATTGTAGAAATGTTTGAAGCTATTTCGCTCATAGGCGGATCTAATTTCTTAACGATCGTCGCAGAAGTAGGAACTGGCGGATTAGCGTCACCAATTGTTATTCCATTAGATATAGCAGCAACAGCTATTGGGGCAAGTCTTTTTGTACATGGTGGATTTGTTTGGAATAAATCGATTCAAAATACTAAGGATACTATTCAAAAAATCCAGTCTTCTGGTGGGGGTAAGGGTGCGAGTAATCGAATACCTTCTTATGGAAAAGATTCTGTACCTAAAGGTCCATACCGTGAAGTAAATGGTTATCCAATAAAAGTGAAAGCAGGAGCTCAAGAGAAGCATATTCCTGATACACCGAACTATAAACAAGAATTAGCAAATGGAAAAAATAAGAGCATTTTCTATGGCGATAATAAAATAGCACAAGAATTGCTTGATAAGTTTGCAGGAAAAGGTGAACTATTAAAAAACGGTAGAGAAAGAGTAGACTTTGGTGAGCCAATAGGAAAATATTATGACCGCAATACTGGTGAATACCATGAGACTACTAAAGGGTTGATTCATTATGGTCTTGATGGCGCTCATATAGTACCATCCAGACCATAAAAATCATAAGAAAAGAGGATGCGAATGGGGTACGATTCTTTAATTGGAACATTAATAAATTATGAACATAGTGACATGATACTAGAATGGAAAAGTGGATTGAGGATTATTGGAGAACTAGATACAGTTTTTGAAACAGACAATGGACTAGATGAGGATGATATAAATTATACAGAATATGATGCAGCTGTATTTAGAGTAAATAATATTTTATCTCGACCTAATACAAACGAAGGTACTGTATATAATTGGTTAAAACAAGAAAAAAGTTCATTGGTTGAAATTTCTCTCTATGATGATCCGCCAAGTGCAGTGTTTTTAACTGACGGAAAAAGAGTATGGGAAAGAGAAATGTGTAAATAATAGGTGGCATTTAAACTGTTACCTTATTAGTCAAATTAGATTTAGTTAATTTTGATATATGGTTTTTAATGGAATCAGAACAGGCTACTAACATATACTCTGGTATGAAGAAAAGATATCCTAATCGTAAGCTGATTCCTTTTGCTAAAAGATTTGATAATGATGATACTGCATGTTTTGAAATCGACAAAGGAAGTAAAGTTCAATTTATTCATGATTTTACTTGTGAAGGTTTTGAACGAAGAAAAGAATTTGATGACTTTTGGGATTGGGTTGAATGTGCTATGAAAGAAATGATAGATTACAATCGAAGTGAAAAAAACAATAATCAAAATCATTTAAAAATTTAATTGAATAAGTATCTTATGCTTTACGTCATGCTCCGTGGGAATACGAATTGGAGTTAGATGAGAATGGCTGGGTGTCTGTTGAGCAACTTTTACACGCACTTCACCAATCCATTGAATGGAGAGATGTGAAGATAGAAGATTTAAAAATAATGATTGAGAAATCTGAGAAAAAAGGCATGAGCTAAAAGAAAATAAAATTCGTGCGTTGTATGAACATTCTATTCCCATGAAAATAGTAAAGGAAGAAGGCGTTCCACCTAAATTTCTTTATCATGGTACATCTCCTCGCTTTTTAAATTCTATTGAATTAAATGGGCTATCACCTATGTATAGACAATATGTCCATCTTTCTGAAGATATTGTAACTGCTGAATTAGTGGGGAAAAGAAAAGATAAGCATCCTATTATTTTAGAAGTTAATACTGAAAAAGCTAGAGAAGAAGGCGTTAAATTTTATTTAGGAAATGAAAAAGCTTGGTTAGCAGATGAGATTCCTAGTGAGTTTATCGCAATTAATAAGAATTAATTGAATCTATTCTACTAGATTATGACGGCAGGAAAAAATTTTTCTTTAGGATATATATTTGAATGAACCATGTTATCTGTCTTAAAATAAACAAATAAAAGGCGAGTTACTTATGGAAAATAATCAACAAAAGAGACTTCACATTTGAGGTCTCTTTTGTTGATTTAAATTGAAAATTATTATTTAAGCGAATGCACTTTCGTACCTCGCATTTCACAGGCACATAGGCTTCAATTGATGTTATATAGTATGTTTTTCAATGTAAAGAAACATTAGAAAAAGCTGGACAATATTATTAAATAGCCGGGTCCATTGTAGAAATGTTTGAAGCTATTTCGCTCATAGGCGGATCTAATTTCTTAACTATCGTTGCAGAAGTAGGAACTGGCGGATTAGCATCACCAATTGTTATTCCATTAGATATAGCAGCAACAGCTACTGGGGCAAGTCTTTTTGTACATGGTGGATTTGTTTGGGATAAATCGATTCAAAATACTAAGGATACTATTCAAAAAATCCAGTCTTCTGGTGGAGGTGCGGCTAACGGTAAACCTAGCAGTAACAAAAATACAACTGTAGATAATTTTGATGCAAAAACAGCTACAAATAAGCAAAAAGGTAATTATGGTGAAATAAAATCTAGTGACAATTTATTGAATAATCAAAGTTTAAAAGAAGCTGGATTTGATTTAAAGCCAGTCGGAAAAAGTGCACCATCAGGCATAAATGATAAAATAGTAAAAGGAATTGATGGATTATACGAAAATGCAAATGCAGAATCAAAGATCAAATATGTTATTGATGAAGCAAAGTTTGGTAGTTCACAATTGGGGAAAACTAAAGATGGACGACAAATGTCAAATATGGATAGATGGTTCTAGACGTTTGGAATCAACTGTTGGAGAAGAAATGGCAGATAAAATTCGAGAAGAAATGCTTTTGAATCCTGAAAATGTACAAAATATACTAATTAATGTTGACAAGGATGGTAATGTGGTTAAAAACATTTTGGATTCTTCTGGGAAGAAAATAATTGAGTAAGGAGAATGAAATGAGAGATATTTTAAAAAATGAAGATTATTTCGAGGATTATTTAAATAGACAGAATAATAGAATAGAAAAATATAAAGAATTAGCAATAAAAGTAAAAAATGAAAGATCAAATGATTTAGGTAGTATTAAAAGAGCTTATGGATATATTGAATCAATTTGTATTGATAAATTTAATTGTTTATATTCAATGGGAAGACCTATGGAAGTACTAAGAGATTTTTACCCCGAAATAATTGAGGCGATGAAAAAGGGGTGGAGTGGCAAATATAGATATGTAGATTTATTGTGGGTTCTTTCTATTGGGATAATGCTTGATGTTTCAAAAGATTATATAATTGAATTAGAAAAGTTGGTAGAAAAAGAGAAATTGAATGATTATTTGATTGATTTTTTATTTAGTTATAAAGATGAAAATTGGGAAGGGAATACCACAGAATTTATCTTTGTAGACCCATATAAATCAATTTATCATGTGATCAATGCAAAGAATAAAGAAGAATCAGTAAAGGAATTGAAAGAATATTTAGAGGGGAAATGGTATAAGGGGCATAGTGATACAGGCTGGTATGACTCACATGAAAATAAAAATGATATCTACAATGGTTATTGGAGTTACGAAAGCGGAGCAATCGTAAAGATTTTAAAATTAGATGATTCAAGTTTAAAAAATACTTTATACTACCCTTATGATATGGTGCATTATCAAGGAAAATAAATGTAAGAATCCACAGTGTTCAACTTTTTACACTGTGGATTTTTTAGTTTGTGTTAAAGTATCTATAAGGGTAATGTTGGTAAGGGATCTAGTGAGCTAGAAGTAAGATTGATGCAGAACTAATTAGGAATTATCACTGTTTTTTTTATCTAAATAATCATAATATCTATAGGAGGAATCAAATAGAATGAGAGATTATTTAATTATAGAAGAAAAATGTAGAGAAGGAATTGAATATAATAAAGAGTTTATTCAAGAAAATAAAGAGGATATTAAAAGTTTAGAAGAAGGTGAGAAAAAGGGAATTCAAAGATATTCTAAGGATAATAATAGTATTATAGAAGGAACCTACTTATCAAGCTTTAATTATGAGTTAGAGGATATTATTGCAAAATATTCCCTAGGAGAAGCTATCCATACAATAGAAGGAGATTTTGACAACGCTCTTATTGATTTGAGGCATATAGGGGAAAATGAAGTTGGATATTTAAATCTAATTTGGATGATATCTCTAGGGATTTTATTAGAGACGGAGAAAAAGAATCTTGTAAGTTTAGCTAAGCTAGTTGAGAAAGAAAATATGAACGATGCAGTAATCGATTTCCTCTTATGCGCTAGTGATATTGGATACACAAAAATGACGAATGTTTATTTTAAAGAAAATCCATATGCAAAAACGAGAGAGATTATAGAACTTGCACAAGCAGATAAAAAAGAAGCATCTAAAAGATTACAAACGTACATGGAGAAAGAATGGTTTAAAGGCCATTATGATTATGAATGGAAAAATGCGCATAAAGAACCTGGATATGTAGGGTATTGGAGCTTTGAGACAGCTGCAATAGTAAAGATACTCGGACTTGATGATACAAGTTTAAAAGATAATAATCATTATCCATATGATTTGGCACATTATAAAAATGAAATGAAATTCAAGCATATAGACCTAAGTGAATATCACTATGAAGATGAGACAGAAGAAATCGAGGATATAGTAGAAGGAATTGAACATAATCCTGCATTGGAAAATATTATTCCGCCAAAATGGCATTCATTGGTCAATGAATTAATACATGACTATGAGAATATGGATGATAGTAGTTTTTATGAAAAATACAAAAAAACGATAGGAATAGGTCAAGTGTGGTTCTTACCACAAGAGTATGAAGAAGAAAATGAACAAAAAAATCTATTAGGAAGTTTAATTGTGTTTGCCCTGACGGTAAGAGATTATATATTACAACTGGACTATAAAGAAGATTTAGAAGACTACATTGATAATCTTAAAAATTTCTGGAATGTTTCAGAAACAAAGTTAGTTCAATTTATATTAGAAAATGATCAAAATTATTATGCATGGGTACCAAAAGAAGCAAGTATCCCAAATATGTATGAAGTAAAGATAGAGAGTGTCGATGTAGAGGAAGTTCTATAACGAACAAATCGAAATGTTTTTTATTATATGTAATATTAGAATGCATTTTACTAGTTAATTGAAAACAATGCATGCGTGGCAGAAAAAAGGATGTATCGTTACTAAAAATTAGAGGGAAAGAAGGGTGTTGGATTGAGTTAAGCACCTCATTGTCAATATACGACAATAGGTGCTTTTTTGCGTGCAATGAAGAAAAAATAAAAGATTCATTTTCACTCTATTTCATCTTTGAAATACATGTTATAATTTGGAAAAAATATATTCTTAATTTTTAGATAATTGAAAGGTGGTAGATTACTATATGAGTACATTAAAGAAAATTACTAACAATATTTCGAAAGTTATTATAGGAAAAAACGAATCGATAGAACTAGCAGCCATTGCTCTAATAGCAAGGGGGCATATTTTATTAGAAGATGTACCTGGAACAGGAAAAACAACGTTAGCGAAAAGCTTGGCTAAAAGTGTGGACGCTAAATTTCAAAGAATACAATTTACAGCGGATACTTTGCCGGGAGATGTTATTGGTCTTGAATATTTTGATGTGAAGGAATCCGAATTTAAAACGAGGTTGGGTCCTATTTTTGCAAATATAGTAGTAGTAGACGAAATAAATCGTGCTGTACCGAGAACGCAATCTTCGTTACTGGAAGTGATGGAAGAACGTACTGTTACGATTGCGAAACAGACACATTCATTACCAGAACCCTTTTTAGTAATTGCAACGCAAAATCCTCTTGAATCCGCCGGTACATTTCCTTTACCTGATGCTCAGTTAGATCGATTTTTACTTACTATACGCCAAGGCTATCCTACAAGAGAAGCAGAAAAGGAGATGATGAATCGTTTCCAAACAAATGATCCGTTAGAAACGTTACATTCCATTATTTCAACTGAAGAAATTATTACAGTGCAAAAGCGTGCAAGAGAAGTGTTAGTAGGGAATGATGTGCAAGATTATCTCCTTGAAATTATTGAAGCAACTCGTAACCATGAGTTAATTGAAATTGGTGTAAGCCCTCGGGGAACGTTGGCATTTATGAGAGCAATTCAAGCACGGGCAATATTAAATGAAAGAGATTACTGTACGCCAGATGATATTAAGACGCTCGCTGCATCCGTTTGTGCTCATCGTTTAACGTTAACGATTGAGGGAGAGATGAAAACGACGAAAGAACAAATTATGAAAGAAATTCTTCATACGATTAGTGTGCTAGTGGAGAATGTACGATGAATCAACAGCTTGTGTATACACCTTTAGCGGAGCCTTTCGTAATGGGGGTTATGTCAGTTGTAGCCGTTATTTTAAGTGTATTTTCAAGCAATCTACTGTTTTTATCTCTCGTATTTTTATATGTAATTTTAATAGGTGCTATGCATGTATATATACGTAAAGTATCTCGTGTTGAATGGGAATACAGTCAAGGGAGTTCGAATGTTTTTATAGGTGAAACGAATATGTGCAAAATGAAAATTTCAAACAAGTCGATATTTCCTATTCTTAATATCGTATTTCGATTTAAATGTGAAAATAAGCTAACTTGGAATCATGATGAAATAAACAAAAATTATAGTACAGGTTCAAATTATTATATGAATTTTAATTTAAAAGGAAGGGAGTCAGTTTCATTTGATTTGCAAGCTGTAGCGTTAAAAAGAGGCATCGCGAAATGGGAAGAAGTTGAAATTGTCATTACGGATCCCTTTGGATTCATAACGAACCATATAACGTATAAACAAGTTGGAACGCCGTCTTATTTAGTTTTACCAGCTGTTCCGAAAATGCAAGTTCCTGAATTGCAAGAATGGTCACGAGGGTTTCGAAAAGCGATGTCATCCCCCTTATATGATGAAACGAAAGTAATGGGAGTGAAGTCGTATGAAAATGAAGATTTTCGTTCTATCCACTGGAGTGCAACAGCGAAAACAGGGACGATAACCGCGAAAAAGTACGAGCGAACACAATCAGATAAATATGCGATATATCTCAACTTGCAAAATAAAAGCGGTATTTCTTTGCGAAATGATACAGAGGAACTCATTGAATTAACGGCAGGCATATGTAAACAACTGCTTATGCAAAACTGTTCATTTGAAGTATGGATCAATAGCGTAAAAGATAACGGTTTGCTACATATAAAGAACGGTCATAACCGAAAACATTTGCAAAATGTATTAAAAGTACTTGCCTCAATATCGGACCAAGATACTCCTGTATCGTCTACTTATTTTTACACAGCAGGCTTTCGGCGAAAAGAATTGGATGCAGTTCCTTTAATTCTTGGTACTTCCCCAAAGAAATACAGTAGAACGAATAAATGGGTCGTAATTAAAGAATAAGAAGGGGTTTATGTTATGGCTAATAAAGAGCGACATATGAAGGTGAAGGTTTGGAGTATTAGAGTTTTCATGATACTTTTCTTTACGGTTAGTGCGATAACGTTATCACAAGGTGTTGTGCATGTACAAGACATAGTAAAAGGGCTTTTTTCTAGTAAGACGGAGACAATATCGGAAAGAAATTATGATTTTACTAGTTTAGATGAACAGTTTGATGAACCTGAAAGAATTATAGATGAAGAAACAGGAGTTGTAGATACAAGAACAAAAATAGATAGGAAAATTCCACTTTTTGTACGAAAAAATTCATGGACTGATGTGTTTTCTGTTCTTTCAAATGCATGGATTAGTGTCGTTTTTTATGTAATTATTGCAGTGGTCATTCTCTATGCTTTTTATAAATTAACGAGGAGAAAGGTAACGAAATTAGAAATAGAACAGGATAAACAATCGATAACAAAAGAAAATATGGATAGAACCGAAAAGAACAAGAAAGTGAAGCATCAGTTTGAACAGCCGTTACTTAAAGATAAGATAAGGCAAACGTTAGTGGAATGGGAAAGAACATTACCGTTTCATGAACAGAGAAGGTCATATGAAACGATGCAACAATGGTTAAGCAGAATTTGTAGAACGCAAGATATTATTCCGATATATGAGTCTGTCCGATATGGAGAAAAGACGTATACGGAGTTAGATGTAGAGAAGACTGTACGATGGATAGAGCGAGACGGGAAGGCGTGACATTAATATAAGTAAATGAAATTAACTGTAAATTAATTTCATTTACTTATATTTAATTACATGGTAATGTATACTTACTTTTTTATATCTCTACCAATGTAAAAAGGTAGCCTTAGTAAAGTATTGCTCGTTGAATTTTTTTTGAGGTTATCTTCACTTCATCAATATAGAATGAAAAAGTGATGAATCCATTACGGGTATCATGTAAATAAAAAATATAATTTATATTTAAATTTTTGTGAGGGTGTGAAAATAGAATGAAACCGGTATTGAAAAACATACTCCTTTCCTTTATTTTTTCTGCAGCAGGGATGTGTTGGTTCCTATTTATGTTAGTTAGAGGAGACGGAGATTGGTTATTGTCTTGGGTAGGTGTATTAATGGCCTTTTTATCTTTATACACGTTAATAGATTTATATTGTAAGTATACATACGATAAAAAATTAAGTGAATTGTTTATCAAAGCAACAATTACTACCTTTAGTTTTGCAGTATTGGGAATCACATTTGGTATTGTACACGAGCTATTACAGCCATGGAGTCTTAGTTTAATGGTTTGGTATTGGTTGTTAGTGTTACTTTTATTTGTAACGACCATAATATTATTAGTTTTTGTATTATTTGTTAATCGTAAAAATTATAATATTCCTGGGAGATATAGAATACTTATACTGTTTAATCTATTTCTTACGTTAGCCCCAGTGCTGTGGCCATTACTACTTACTCTTATCGGGAATGGCATGAACGCTAGTGCAGGATGGTAAAAGTGAATGAACTAAAAAGTTGATATAGGGTTTTAAGTATGTAAGAGAACGTGTTTTGATAAATTGAAAACACGTTCTTTTTTTATTTTCATACATTACTTTTTCTCATCTGGGCGTCTAATTTTGAAAGTAAGTATTTCGTAAGGAATGGATAAGAAAAAAGAGAGATTTATTATATAAGATGAAAGTGTAGCTTGAATCAATACGATATGGATAGAGGAGAGAACCTTATGAAAAAATGTACTTCAATAAAGTTAGGAAGTTTTGCAGTTTTAATAGCGGGTACTACTCTTTTCGCACCAGGTTTTAATGTGAAAGCAGAGTCTACTCAAAATATTTCTAGTCCGTCACAAGCACAGGATCAAAAGAATCGGAATAGTTGGAAACAAATAATGCAGGAAACAGTACAGCTTGGAACACCAGGGGTATTAGCGAGGGCATCAAACAATGGAAAGATTAGTAGTTATACTGCAGGCGTCGCGGATTTAAATAGTAAGAAACCAATGAAATCGGATTATCGTTTTCGGATTGGAAGTGTGACGAAGACTTTTACTGCTACGACTGTTCTTCAATTAGTAGGAGAAAATCGTGTACAACTTGACGATTCTATTGAAAAGTGGCTACCTGGCCTCATTCAAGGAAATGGATATGATGGCAATCAAATTACGATACGTCAACTTTTGAACCATACAAGTGGTATAGCTGAATATTTAAAGTCAAAAGACGCTGACATTATGAATTCGAAAAAAACGTATACAGCAGAAGAAATAGTGGAAATAGGGCTTGCTCTACCTCCAGATTTTTCGCCAGGTAAAGGTTGGTCGTATTCAAACACGGGATACGTAATACTAGGAATGCTTATTGAAAAAATAACTGGTAATAGTTATGCGGAAGAAATTGAAAAGCGAATTATTGAACCTTTGGACTTGTTAAATACGTTTTTACCAGGTAATTCACCAGTCATCCCAGGAAAGAATCATGCTCGAGGGTATATGAAAATTGACGAAACAAGTGAATTGAAAGACATGACGTATTATAATCCGAGTTTAGCTAATTCAGCGGGAGATATGATTTCAGATGCGGACGATTTAAATAAGTTCTTTTCATCTTTGCTCGGTGGTAAGTTATTGAAAGAACGCGAGCTAAAAGAAATGCTTACTACAGTTCCAATAGAAGGAAAAGATCTTGGTGATGGATATGGCCTTGGGATCTATGAGACGAAACTTCCAAACGGTGTTTCAGTTTGGGGTCACGGAGGAGCAATTCCTGGGTTTATGACTTTTGCTGGCGGAGTAATTGGAGGCAAGCATACATTTGCTGTCAATGTTAACTCTTTAGGTGCGGCTGGTATTCTTACACAGTTTAATAAAATGATGCAAATTGAATTTAAGAAATAAATGAAAAGAATGTAAATGGGATCCTGTTTTAAGGGCAGTATTAGTATTCATAGTATGGCATCAAGTGTAATTCAAACTTATAGTCTGGTGGTAAAAAAGGATGTCGGTTACACGACATCCTTTTTTATTGAGAATCAAAGAGGTGTGTTTTGAATTTTGAAAATTGTTATTTTTGCAATCATTCCATATAATGAAAGGTATAGGGGATATACAGGGGAGTTATGAATGGAGAATACTTTAGTTTGTTAATTGTTTTTATTTTAATAAATAAAAGTAAATTGATTTGGAGTGAAATTCATTGGGAGAAAATCAGTTTAGATGGAGTAACACACAATTACGAGAACATGTTGAAGTAATAGATGGTAAAAGAAGTCCGCACATTTTATGTAAGAACGCAACTTATTTAAATTCCTATATGCGCGAGTGGATGCAAGCAAATATTTGGATCTATGATGACCGGATTGTTTATGTAGGGGAAAAGCTGCCAGTGCAACTGCATGAATGTGAAGTCATTGATTGTGATGGAAAGTATGTAGTTCCAAGTTACATAGAACCTCATGCACATCCGTATCAATTATATAATCCTGAAACTTTAGCGAATCATGCGATGCAGTTTGGGACAACAACTTTTATTAATGATAATTTAACTTTATTTTTCACATTACAACGTGAAGAAGCATTTCGTTTATTAGATGAATTTGAAAAGATTCCAGCAAGTATGTATTGGTGGTGTCGTTTTGATGGACAAACTGAATTGCAAAACGGGGAAACTTTATTTAATCGTGAAGAAATAATAGAATGGCTTAAGCATAAAGCAGTTCTTCAAGGCGGCGAACTAACAGCGTGGCCAAAACTATTACATGGCGATGATGAAATGTTAACTTGGATGCAGGAAACGAAGCGATTGCAGAAGAAAGTAGAAGGACATTTTCCAGGTGCATCTGAAACGACTTTAGCGAAGTTAAAACTGTTAGGTACAGATTGTGATCATGAAGCGATGACAGGGCAGGAAGCTTTCACTCGTCTTATGCAAGGTTACACTGTTTCCCTAAGAAATTCTTCAATCCGCCCAGATTTAGAAGTTTTACTGAAAGAATTGTTGGAACTAGGCGTAAAGCAGTTTGATAGATTCTTTTTTACAACAGACGGCTCACATCCTTCGTTTTATGAGAATGGAATGACAAACGTTATGATTTCTACCGCGATAAAACAAGGAGTGCCAGTAATAGATGCATACGATATGGCAAGTTATAATATTGCTCGTTATTATAATATGGAACATGTACATGGTTCGATTGCGACAGGTAGAATTGCTAATATCAATATTTTAGAAAGTAAAGAAAACCCAGTACCAATTAGTGTCCTTGCAAAGGGGAAATGGGTGAAGCGTGACGGTGTAAATACACATGAGGCATTACATATAGACTGGAGTAAACATAAAGTAACTCCATTATCATTAGATTGGTCAATAGAAAAAGAGGATATGATTTTCTCTAATAAAACGGGGATACACTTATTAAATAACGTTATTACAAAACCATACACTAGTGAAATCAATATAGACTGTGATGAATTGTCCACAGATCATGATGAATGTTTCCTTATGATGATTGCCCGTGATGGCAGTTGGCAAGTGAATACAGCTGTGAAAGGTTTTGCGAAAAAACTAGGTGGGCTTGCTAGCTCTTATTCTGGTACAGGTGACATCATTCTTATCGGAAAAAGAAAAGAAGATATGCTAACAGCTTTTCGTAGAGTAAAAGAGCTCGGTGGTGGAATGGTCATAGTAGAAAACAATGAAGTGTTACACGAAATAGCATTACCATTGCTCGGGATTATGTCTAATTTAAAAATGAGAGAATTAATACAGGAAGAGAAACAGATGGTGAAATTACTACAAGAGCGTGGCTACGCGTATGATGATCCAGCATTTACAATTTTATTCTTTTCTGCGACGCACTTGCCTTTTATACGAGTAACACCTATAGGATTATATGATGTGAAAAGTAGTAAGGTAGTTGCCCCGCCCGTGAATTTGATAAAGCAATATTAAAAGGAAAGATCCTATAAAAATTTTATTTTATAGGATCTTTCTTATTATTAGCATAAGAATATTGTAAGCCTCAAATGATATAGTATCTAAATCATTTGAGGTGATATGTAAATATGAAAAAAATATTTTACATTTTAAGCGTATTTATTCTGTGTGTATCGATACAACACGTTGTACATTCCCAATCAGATGCACCAGAGTTATCTTCGGATTGTCTCGAAGAAAGAAAAGTTAGAGATGAAAAGTATGTGAAGAATATAATACAGGACATTAAATCCACATTTAATTTAAATATTGATGAACATAGTTTTTGGGAAGTAAGTAAAAGAGATTTGGAGGCTGCCCATTTGATGTATGGTGGAAAGGAAAATGATTCTTATTATAATTCGCTAACTAAAATTTATGACAGTGGTAGATTTAGCGAACAGCCCAGCCTATTTGTGAGGGCGCAAGAAGCATTTTTACTTTATAAAGAACAAGATAATATCAATGTAATGAAAAGCCTAAAACTAGACGTTGAAAAAGGGGAATGGCTCGTTATAAAAACGAAAAAGAAGAAAGGGAAAAAAGTGAAATTCAAGCCGTTGCAATGTGAAAAAGATTATATGAAAAAGAGAAATGAATAACAAAATACTTATTCATGCTATTTTATTCAACGATATTTTGCTGTTGATATGAAATAACAAAGGTAAACGAACATATTAGCTTTATGGAATATGTTTGTTTACCTTTGTTTGAGAGATTTAAAAATTGGGATGTTGTTAGTTGAAATTTATTTACTGGCTAATGAGCTTATAGCATTCAATGAATTTGTTCTTCATAAACATTAGATTTTGTGTCAAATGATTTATACATTGCCGAATCACCTATGTATATTTTATTCTACAGTATTTATAAAAAATGTTGGCTATTCATAAGAAATATAATTGGCACAGTTTTTGCTTGTATTACATGTAAGGAAGGGAGATTGTATGTAAGGAATCTGTACTCGTAATAGTATAAAACAAGCTACTATTGCATTATTAATCATATTTGTATTTATGGCGGAACTGTAAATACATACAAATAAGTGGTTTTTTGGTTTTAAAATTCTGAATTTTCTTTTAAATTGTTAGGGGGCAATGGTATGGTTAAATATTCGAAAATTTCTAAGTGGATTCTTGGTGTGGGACTAGTGACGATAACATGTAATGGTTTGCAAATTCAAGCAGAGACAAAAGAGAAAAATGTGAAGAACGTATTACAAATGGAGCCGGTAGGAATACAGAAATCTGTTGATGAATTGGCGCACCCTTCAAAAGTACAAGAAAATGCATCTTTTACAAAACGATTAAAATTAGCGGATTTATCGCAGCGTCCACTAGCACCAACCGATAATATTAAACCGTTAGCTGAAGAAAAAAAGTATTCAATGGCTGAGTTAAATCAATTAAATAACAAACAATTAACTGATCTTCTTGTGACAATTAAATGGTATCAAATTCCGGAATTATTTCAGTTTAATAGTGATAGTCTTAAATTCTATCAAGATGATAGTCGAATGCAAGCAATTATTAATAAACTAGCAGAACAAGGACAAACTTATACGAAAGATGATTCAAAAGGAATTGAAACATTAGTAGAAGCTCTACGTGCAGCATTTTATTTAGGTTTTTACCATGATGAATTAAGCAAACTAAATGAGCGTAGCTACCATGATAAATGTTTACCAGCTTTAAAAACAATTGCAAAAAATCCAAATTTCAAACTTGGTACATCAGAACAAAATAAAGTAATTGCATCATATGGAAAATTAATTGGAAATGCATCAGCAGATGTTGAAACGGTTTTATATGCAGGTGAAATTTTTAAACAATATAACGATAATCTTGCAACTTTCATTGAAGACCGAACAAAAGGAGACGCTATATATGAGTTGATGAAGGGAATTGACTTTGATATTCAGACGGATATGTACACGACTGGAAAAGAGCCAAAAGATACGATGTGGTATCGAAATATCGATAACTTTATTAATGAAATAAATCGTTTTGCACTACTTGGTACAGTAACAAATAAAAACGGATGGTTAATTAATAATGGAATTTACTATGCTGGCCGATTGGGCAAGCTTCATAGCACGCCGACAAAAGGACAACAAGTTGCTACAGATGCAATGCGAATTTATCCATATTTAGGAGAGCAATACTTTGTTGCGGCAGAACAAATTACTACAAATTATGGAGGAATAGATGCGAATGGAAAAACTGTAAATTTAGATCAAATTCGAGAAGAGGGTAAAAAGAAATATTTACCGAAAACGTATACGTTTGATGATGGTGCAATTGTCTTTAAAGCTGGGGATAAAGTTAGCGAAGAGAAAATTAAACGTCTATACTGGGCGGCAAAAGAAGTGCGTTCTCAATTTTATCGTACAGTTGGTAGCGGTAAACCACTTGAAAGTGGACATGCTGATGATGTGTTAACGATGGTTATTTATAATAGCCCAGATGAGTATCAATTTAATCGTCAACTGTACGGATATGAAACGAATAATGGTGGGATTTATATTGAAGGGACAGGGACTTTCTTTACATATGAACGTACACCAGAGCAAAGTATTTATAGTCTGGAAGAATTGTTCCGCCATGAATTTACGCACTACTTACAGGGAAGGTACGAAGTTCAGGGATTATGGGGCCAAGGGGAAATGTATCAAAATGAACGTTTAACATGGTTTGAAGAAGGGAATGCAGAGTTCTTTGCAGGTGCAACGCGATTAGATAGTGTAGTACCACGAAAAAGTATAATTGGTGGGTTATCTAATGATCCTACAAAACGTTATACAGCATCACAAACATTAAATGCGAAATATGGAACGTGGGATTTTTATAATTATTCGTTTGCACTACAATCATATATGTATAATAAGCGCCCAGAAATGTTCGATAAAGTACATGATTTAATTCGCGCAAATGATGTTTCAAGTTACGATGAATACCGTGCTACATTAAGCAAAGATAATAAGTTAAATGAAGAATATCAATCTTATATGCAAATGCTTATTGATAATCGTGATAAGTATACAATTCCACAAGTATCAGATGAGTATTTAACTCAGCATGATCCAAAATCGCTTTCGGACGTTACTTCAGATATTACGAATGAAGCGAAACTAAAAGATGTGAAAGTAACAAAGAATAAATCACAATTCTTTAATACATTTACACTACAGGGGACATATACAGGAAGTGCGGCTAAAGGAGAAGTTGAGGACTGGAAAGTGATGAATGAAGCAACAAATGATATGTTGAAACGCCTTTCAGGAAAAGAGTGGACTGGATATAAAACATTGACTGCTTATTTTGTAAATTACCGTGTAAATAATGCTGGGCAATTTGAATATGATGTTGTGTTTAGCGGAGTGAATACGGAAGAAGGTACGGCTGTAGAAAAAGAACCAAATAATTCATTTGAAACAGCAAACCCACTATCTTTGAATATTTTGTTAAGAGGAACCTTGAGCGATCAAGATCAGGGGGATAAATTTGTTATTGATGTAAAGGATCAAAAAGATTTACAAATTTCGGTTACGAACGAACAAAATCTTGGATTGAACTGGGTATTATATTCTGAATCAGATCTAAATAATTATGTAGCTTATGCAACAAAACGTGATGGAAACAAATTGCTTGGAAATTATAATGCAAAGCCAGGGAAATATTACTTAAGTGTATATAAGTATGGTGGTGGAACAGGGAATTATACGGTACAAGTAAAATAGTTTACTATAGTTTGTTTTGAAAGGCTACTTATCGCATTTTGTAGCGAAATAAAGTAGTTTAATGTTAAACATTAAACTACTTCAATATATCCCTGTTCTAATTATAGAACAGGGATATATTGGCTTTACATTTTTAAATTAAATAATCTCATTGGATTTTGATAAGAAAATAATTAATATAGATTTGAATTCTCATTCGTAAAGCATGTTTTAATCTTCTTAATGCTCTTTCATTTTTGTCTCAATGTTTGTTTTCAAATCAGTGGATACTCGATTGAAATACCCCAAAACGATCTTCCTAATATCATCGGATATAACTTTCAAATCACTAGCTAAGTTTTCAGCGAGATGTTCTTTTTCTATTGGCTGTAACTTCGTATAAAATTCACTAGCCTGCGTAAAGTTATCCTGTTTCGTTATAGAAGTTCTTTCAAGTTTACCTTCAACGTACCTTCCTTCACCGGTTGTAATTTGATTAGCAGGTGTCCAATCTTGCTGCTGGTTAATCGTTAATTTACGAAATTCGGGACCAATTCTTCTTCTTTGTGAATCACTGTAAATGTTAGCGCGCCCTTGCAGCATTTTATCATCTGATAGTTCTGCACCATCCAGTAAATTAGAAGGGGAGAATGCGACTTTTTCTACTTGTTCCATAAAATTTTCAGGATTTTTATTTAATACCATTTTCCCGACTGGTATGAGAGGATACGTTTGTTCATCCCATACTTTTGTGTCATCTAAAGGATCATAAGAAAGGTGCGCTTCATCTTTCGGATCCATGAGCTGGACGTATAAACCATACTCCACTGGTTTACCATTTTCAATAGCATCATATAAATCTTTCCCGCTATAATCAGGATTTTCGGCAGCTAGTTTAATTGCTTCTTTACTAGTAATGTACTGTACACCTTCAAACGGGTACCAATGATACTTTACATACTTTCGATTACCTTCCGCATTTCTCCATACATATGTATTAACACTATGTCCTGGAATGTGGCGAAGACTTTTGGCCGTACCATTATTAGAGTATAAACGGACAACAAAATGAATAGATTCAGGTGCTTTAGCGACAAAACTCCAAAATCTATTAGGGTCTATTAAGTTATTTTTAGGTGAAGGCAATAATGCTTGAATCGTTTCAGGGAAACGCATCGGATCACGGACAGAAAAAACAGGAATGTGATTACATAAAAGGTCAAAAATGCCTTCTTTTGTATAAAATTTTGTAGAAAAACCGCGTACATTTCTAGCAGTATCCGGTGTTCCTTTCGTACTAACAGCTAACGAAAATCGCACCATAACAGGAACTTTCTCATTAGAATTTTGTAAAAAACTTAATTTAGTATGTTCAGACATCGAATATATCGTTTGAAAATAACCGAACGCACCAAATCCTTTTACATGAACAGGTCTTTCTAAAATTTTTTCATGAATAAATTCTTGTAACGTCTCGTGAAGTACACTATCTTGCTCTAGAACAGGTCCACGTGAACCAACTGTTTGTGAGTGGAGTGTAGCTTGTTCATTACGTTCTCTATCTTCATTAAAGTCATTCCCTAGTAAAGATTGCCCCTGTTTATCATAGTTTTCATTCATCGATATAGCCTCCAAATTTATTTCGTCTATTGTTACTAAATATGATTTTATAACCTTGATTATGTATGACATGCAAAGTAGTAACAGACCGCTAGATGAAAAAAATGCACATGTAGTGGACCTGTTGAAATAGAAGAAATTATGGAAAAATGAATATCGTGAAGAAAATTACTATTAAAATTTTAATCTGAAAAATAAATTTATAGAGAATAAACATAAATAAACAGGGAAAATAACTAGGAGGAATTTAACATGTCGGATTGGTTTCAATTAGATAAGGAATATATGATGTCTACGTATTGTCGTACGAAGGTTGCAATAGAAAGAGGAGAAGGGTGCAAGCTTTATGATGTGGATGGTAAAGCGTATATAGACCTATTTTCTGGCGTCGGAGTAAACGTATTAGGGTATAATCATCCGAAAATTGTGCAAACAACAATGGAACAAGTTACAAAATCGTTGCATCTGCCGTTTCATTTTTTAAACCCAGTTGCAATTGAGTATGCTAAGAAATTAGTGGATTGCTCATTAAAAAACGGAAAGGTCTTTTTTACAAACTCAGGTACGGAAGCGACAGAAACGACGTTGAAATTAATTGATAAATATAGAGCTAATATGAATGAAGAATGTGAAGGAATTGTAGTGCTAAAGAATAGTTTCCATGGGCGTACGTTAGGGGCACTACATTTTACGAGACAAGAAAGTGTATATCAAAATTTCCCTGAAACATCGATTCCTGTATACGAAGTAGAGCGCGAAAATATAGACCAATTAGAAGAGACTATTATTAAAGAAAACCCAATTGCGATTATGCTAGAGCCTGTATTAGGAAGTGGGGGGATTTATCCTTTATCAAGTGAATATTTGCATGGTATTCAATATTTATGTGAAAAATATAATGTACTTCTTGTCGTTGATGAAGTTCAAAGTGGTATGGGGAGAACCGGGAAACTGTTTGCGTATCAAAATTTTAATATTACACCGGACATTATTCAAATTGGTAAAGGAGCAGGAGGCGGGATACCGCTAGGGGGAATTATTGTAGGTGAAAAGTTATGTGATGTATTTTCACCAGGAGATCACGGGACAACATTTGCTCATTCATCAATGGGAACAGCTTTAGGTTTAACTGTATTAAATACATTACTTGATGAGGGGTTAATGCAAGAAGCTTATGAAACGTCACTATATTTGAATGACAAACTGCAAGACATTCAGAAAGAAAATTCTTATTATATTCAGGAAGTGCGTCATGCTGGCATGATGTTTGGAATTAGTCTGAATGATACGAATGAAAATGTGAAGAAATTACAGGTTGAGCTAATGAATAAAGGAATGTTAGTCGATGTAACACAAGGGAATATTATTCGATTACTTCCGCCGTATATTATTACAAAAGAGGAAATTGATGCATTTATTAATCAGTTTATTTCTTGTCTGGTTAAAGTAGCTGTTTTAACAATTGTTTAAAAATAAATTTCAAGTTCTACTCTTCAGAATACATTCTTTTTTGAATTGTAATTTATGAAAAAAAAACTATCTTTTATACAGATAGTTTTTTTTTCATAAATATATCAGTAGCTATGAAATATTCTTAATTATTTCTTCAGTTGTGATTGGTAAAATAGTATGTCTTCATCTACCAAAAAAATGTGTCTAAAAGGGGAATAATTTGAGTTATTGATTTGAATTTTAAAAGTTTTATTTCAGAAGCATTATTTTATTTAGTAATTTATATATTACTAGACGACATTTGTCTGGTAAAAAGCCAAAAAATAAGAATGCTAGAACATTTTCAAAAAAATAACATACGAATATAAATATAATGAGAATGAGGTGATATGTTGGAATACAAGGATATTCAATTCACGTCCTTACAAATGAGAACTGATAGATTTGGGTGGGCCGGTATTCAATATACAAATAAAAAGCAAGCTATTTTATTTACTCGAAATGGAGGGGAAGAATGGGATATTGTCAATCCTCTTAATTCTATAATATTATCCATATATCCGATAAACTCTCGAAGCTCTTGGGCATATGGTTTAACAAAAACGAATGATAATCTAGTGCCTGCTATATTTTATACAGTTAACAGAGGGGAAAAATGGAGTGAGTTTATTTTACCAATTGAAGAAAATTGGGAGAAATCGACTGATGTTCAGGTACAATTGCATGCCACGAATATGGATAGTATATGGATTATAATATCTAGAAAACTCGCATCGAATAAATTTGAGCATAATTTGTATTATTTGAAAACTAAAGGACAAGTATGGAAGGTAATAAGAAAAATAAATATTAGTGATAGTATATCAGGTGTAACATTTATAAATAGGTTAGTTGGTTTTATTTCTCTACAAAAAAAATATAAAGAATCAACGATATATAAAACGATAGATGGTGGTAGAACTTGGCACCCTATAAAAAACAATCAGAATATTCAAGAGGTTAATAACGGGAATTCCATGGCTTATAAAACGATCTATAAAAATAACTTGTTAGCGATACCAACAAAAACGAATGATAATATATTTTTTATAAATTATTCATTTGATAAAGGTAATACATGGCATACTCCAAATCGAAAAATAAACACTAGTAAAGTTGCTATTTCTTTTTTCAGTGCACATTATGGTTGGGTTATAAATAGTGAGAACGGAGATGTGTATCAAGTAAAGAAAAAAGCATCGGAATGGATAAAATTATCAAGTAATCCGTTGTTAAAAAATGTATTTTGTTTACATTTTATAAATGAGCATAGTGGCTGGGCTTGTAGTAAAGAAGAAATATTTACTACAACAGATAGGGGTATAACCTGGAAGAAAGTGTTATATAAAATTAATCATATTGATAAATTAACTTAAAAAAGAGTCCTAAAAAATTAGGACTTTTTTTATGATTTTTAAAAGGCGAGAGTTGTAATATACATAATTAGAAGGGGGAAGGATAAAAGCGTAAAGCATATATTTTCAAAAAAATGGACGTTTGTTTTTACACAGTACAATCCATTTTTGAATATATTGATAAAGTAGCAAATTTAGAGGGAATAGTAATACTTAATATTTTATGTTCATATTAATGATGCCACATGGTGTGTAAAAAAGGGGGATTGTAATGAGATCATTAACAGTTATTATTTCGTATAGTGATAGAGCACAAATATTAGAAGATTTAATTAAAAATGTATGGGAGCTAAACCCAATTGAAATTATTGTTATGCTCCCTAATGATAGAAGTAAATTATATGAAATAGCAAAGAAATATAGATGCCGAATTGTTTTGACAGAGAAATATAGTGGGCATTATCGCGGATATGAAGCTTTTATAAAGGAAGCAAGAGGAGATGCTTTATTATTTTTAGATGGTAAATTTTCATTATCTACAGATGAAATGAAGGGATTTATTGAACCAATTGTTACAAATCAGGCTGATGTAATTTTGAATAAAATAGATAAGTTTATAGAAATAGATAAATGTCCGAATGTGGATATTGTATGGAGAAAAATGTTAAATGAAATTTTAGGTCGGCCAGATTTAAAATGCAATTCAATGCTTTCATTACCATATGTGCTTACGAAGGAAGTATTGGTTAATATCGGTTGTGATTTTATAGAAGATGCCATTCTTTCTCATATCAAGATTGTGAGTCAAGGGTGGCGGATTAGCGATCAATATGCAATAAACACTTTATCTAAAGATGAAACTTTAGAAGAAAAAGGATATTTAATAAAAAAGGAACTATCAAAAAATGAAAAAGAGAAAGTGAAAAAATATCTAATTGGAATATCTAAAGGGATAGAGGAAAAAGGGAGAAGAGGAGGGTTTACTGATGCAGGAAAAAGAAGAGATATTATTCAAAGGTTAGGTGAATTAAAACAATACCCTTGTTATCATCAAGGTTTTGGGATGCATTCTTCAATTTATGGTGGAAAGCAACTTTCTGTAATTATACCGGTGCAGGATGAAGAAGAAACTATAGAACAAGTGATACTTGAGACTAGAAAAATAGAACCGCTAGAAATTATTGTTGTTGTAAATGGGTCAACAGATAATACCGCCAATATTGCTAAAAGTCTTGGTGCTACTGTTATTAAATATAACGAGCGACTTGGCCATAATGTTGGACGTGCAATTGGGGCACTTGAAGCGATAGGAGATATTCTCTTATTTATTGATGGTGATTTTAGTATTTCAGGAAGTGATTTGCATTGCTTTACGCAAGCAGTCTCAGATGGTGTAGATATAGCATTAAATAATCTAAATCCAAGTTTAAATCCGCCTTTTTATATTGTTGATATTGTAAAGTATATGCTTAATTTAGCATATAATCGTCCTGAATTAAGTAATGGTTCGTTAGTAGCTATTCCACATGCAATGAGTAGATCATGTTTAGATGCAATAGGATGGGAAACTTTATTATGCCCTAGCCTTGCTCAAGTGAAAGCTATATTACAAGGATACAGAGTAGAGTGTGTGCACTATGTAGATGTTGTAAAGCCGAATAGAATTCGTTTAAAAGAACATGTAGATTACACTGGGCATCCTCCAGCAGTATTAAGAATTCTGGGTGATCATATTGAAGCACTCTCCTACTTAATAGAAAAGTTAGATTAGGGCAATGAGTTATATAAGAGAATTGGTGAGGTGTAAAAATGAAGAAATTACTTTCCATAATCATATTAGTTGAATATGAAATAGGTTTGTTAAATGAAATTATTCAGAGTGCTAAAAGTTTATTTCCATATGAGATTATTATAGTAATAAATGAGAAGCGAAACATAAACAAAAAAACTCTAACTGAATCTGGAGTTAAATGTATTAGAAGTGATTCAGAAAATATGCGTGTTATAGGGGCAAAAGAAGCAAAAGGAGATATATTGTTATTTTTAGATGATAGTAATAGTATTTCTGCATGTGAACTTAAACAATTTATGCAACCTGCTATTAAAGATAATGCAGATGTGGTTTTAAATAACTTGCACTCTTTCTTTATTGAAAGACAGAAAAAAGAATTTCCAGGTGCTAATATTATTTGGAGACAAATTATAAATGAAGTGTTAGGAGCGAATGAATTAAAAATAAATTCTTTGCTCTCTTTACCAAATATAATTACAAAAAAAGCTTTACAAGAAATTAAATATGAAACTCTTAAAAACCCTGTTTTGGCGCAAATAAGACTTATTGAAGAAGAAAAAAAGTTTAGTTGCCATTACTTTATAGAAACACAATTGGCTAAAGAGTTTTGTTTAGAAGAAAGAGCATTAAATGAAAGATCATTAGTAGATATAGAAAAGAAAAATATGAACAAACACTTAGTTGCTATGGCAGAATGGTTAATGAAAACTGGAATTAGGGGAATGTATCATGATGTTACAAGAAATCGAAAACTTGTAAATATTCTTAAAAAACATAATACCATCCCTTTTTCACAAAAAGGATGGGGAATTCAATCACAAAAATATAACGGAAAACAATTGTCTGTAATTATACCCGCTCAGAATGAGGAAGCAACAATTGGACAAGTAATTTGTGAAGTGAGAAAAATTGAGCCCCTAGAAATTATTGTCGTTGTAAATGGTTCCACAGATAATACAGCAAATGTTGCTACGCAACTTGGTGCTACTGTTATTACGTATAAAAATCCGTTAGGGCATGATGTGGGAAGAGCAATTGGCACTGTAGCAGCAAAGGGAGATATTCTTTTATTTTTAGATGGTGATCTTGTTGTTTCTGCAAAAGATCTATATCCATTTCCACAAGCTATTGCAGATGGATGTGATGTTGCCTTAAATGATTTAAATCCCTTTTTATGTAAACATTTTCCCCTTCATATTGTCACCTTATTTAAATACGCGTTGAACTTAGCATGTGATAGAAAAGATTTAGGTGTAGGTTCACTTACAGCAATTCCACATGCAATTAGTAAACAATTTATAAATGATATCGGATGGGATATATTACTCTGTCCAAGCGTTGCGCAGGTAAACGCTATTTTAAATGATTACAAGATAGAATGTGTACATTATGTAGACGTAATTAAAAATAATCGGCTCCGCCCGAATGAAAATGTTGTAGCGAAAGGAATTTCTCCAACTATATCACTCATTCTGGGAGATCATTTGGAGGGTTTCTCTTATTTGTTGAATCATAGCAAAATGTAAGTATATTTTAGATAGATGGGAAGGGTGATTAAACTGTTAGATCAGTATAAAAAAATCAATATTTCATATGAACAATTACAGCAAATGAATTTTCAAACTACGGAACCTTTTATACTCAAAATTGATTGGGATAAAGTAGCTTATGAATTTTTAATTCGTATTAAGCATAATGCTTCCAATGTTATTGTTTTTGGCTCTGGAGCAGGTGGTTTTCAAGAACAACCAATTGGTCCACCTATTTTTCATAGACATTCTTGGATGGAAGAATTTGAAGATACTGTTATATATTATAATGATCCTACTTTATATCATGGAGAAATATCTTTAGGTTGGGGACAGGGGGAGTTAGATAGATTTTATTTACAAGATATCGCAAATATTTTAAAACTATTATTGATAAAGTTGCAAGTTGATTCGAAAAATGTGTTGTTTTATGGAAGTTCCGGGGGAGGATTTATGTCTTTAATATTAGCTGGTTTCGTAAAGGGTTCCACAGCTTTAGTTAATAATCCTCAAACAAATTTAATGAAATGGATACCTGTACCGGTAAATCAAGTTTTCAATTTATCTTATCCAGGCTTATCAAGAGAAGAAATTGAAGAGAAATTTGGCGAAAGAATTAACATCACGGATTTTTTTAAGAGTATTGAATACGTTCCAAATATTTATTTTTTACAAAATGTCGCATGTGAATTTGATGTGCAAAATCACTTACTACCATTTATTTCTGGGTTAGAGCAAATGGATGAAAATACGGAAGTGAATCAAATTTTAGTAGACTTATATTTCGACAAGAAAGCAGGGCATGCAGCTTTAGAGAAGAATGAAACGATTGAATATATAAAAAAGGTAAAACCTAATCAGACTGTAAGAGAGGTGAAAGAAGGAGTGGAATTGTCAGTCGTTATTGTCGTGGGAGAGCAAAAGTCGAAATTAAATCGAATTTTAGAGAAATTAAATTATTTAAAACCACTAGAAATTATCATTGTAGCTGATAATAGAATGAATACTATACAATCAATAACGACAATTGTTGAAAGTAATGTTGTTGTTATTGAAGAGAAAAACAAATGTAAAGCACCAGTTAATGGGGCAAGAATAGCCAATGGAGATGCTGTCTTATTTTTAGACGGAGAAGATGTTGTTTTTTCAGTGGAGTTAGCACAATTTTTAAAGCCGCTATTAAAAAAAGAAACAGATGTAATATTGAATAACGCAGACTCCGTATATTTTGAAAAAATGAAAATAGAGTGGCCGAGTATTGCTATGGTGTATAGAAAAGTATTAAATGACGTATTAGGACATATGGATTTAAAGTATGATTCGATGTTATCTATGCCATATGCCATTTCAAAAAAAGTAATTGAAGACATTGGATATGACATCTTACAGAATCCTATACTTGCTCAAGCAACACTTATTGAGAAAGGGTGGCGAGTACACACCTCATCAGCAATTACTAAAACCTCTTTGAATAATATATCTACAAATAAAAACTCTTTCTCTGGAAATGAATTAACTAAATTAGAAGTGCGTGAGATTAAAAAAAATGTAAAAGTATTAGAAAACTGGTTACAACGAAAAGGTGATAGAGGTAACTATACGGATGGAGGAAGGAAAAGAGAAATTATAGAGCAACTAAAAATACAAAAAAATTATTTGCGTTTCCATAAAGGATGGGGAATGAAGTCTTCTATTTATAATGGAAAACAGCTATCAATTATTATACCAGCACAAAATGAAGAAGCGACGATTAAACAAGTTATTCTTGAGGCAAGAAAAATTGAACCGAAAGAAATAATTGTTGTTATAAATGGATCGACAGATCGGACAGAGGAAATTTCAAAGCAATTAGGAGCAACAGTGATTGTCTATCAAGAAGCGTTAGGACATGATGTCGGGCGTGCAATTGGTGCGCAGGAGGCCATAGGAGATATACTTCTCTTTATAGATGCCGATTTTGCTATTCCAGCAAAAGATTTACATCCATTAACGCAAGCTGTTACTGACGGTGTTGATATTGCTTTAAACGATTTAAATTTAAATCTTAGATTCCCTCTATATATTGTAAATATATATAAATATATGTTGAATATTGCTTGTAACCGTAAAGATTTAGGAGTGGGATCTCTTGTAGCGGTTCCTCATGCTATTAGTAGAAAATGTTTAGAGGGAATTGGCTGGGATACTCTTCACACATCATGTATTGCACAAGTAAAAGCAATATTAGAAGGATATAAAGTAGAATGTGTTCATTATGTAGATGTAATGAAACCAAATCGTATTCGACCACATGAGCACTTCGCGACAATAGGGCATCCGCCAGCTGTATTAAGAATTACTGGTGATCATTTAGAAGGCCTTTCGTATTTATTGAAGCATAGGAATTTTAAAGATTTATTTCTATTTTAAGAGGTGATTCAGTCGATTAATCAATTGAGAAATATAAATATTTCATATGAGCAACTTGAAGGCATTTATTTTAATATGGAAGAACCGTTTTTACTAAGTGTAGAATGGCAAGGAATAAATTATGAGTTTATTATTAGAATGAAATTACAATCAAAAAAACTTATTATTTTGGGTTCGGGGGCAAGTGAAAAGCAGTCGCCACCTATTTTTCAAAGATACACTTGGATTAAGGATTTCGAAGAATCTGTAATTTTTTATAATGATCCAACCCTTTATTTAGGTGAAATTTCTTTAGGTTGGGGGCAAGGAACGATAGATAGGTATTACTTGAAAGATATAGCGATAATTTTAGAAAAAATAATAAGAAAGATAAATATTTTAAAAGAAAATGTGTTACTTTATGGAAGTTCAGGTGGAGGATTTATGTCCCTTATATTAGCAGGTTATTTAAGAGGGACTTTCGCATTGGTCAACAATCCTCAAACCATATTAACAAATTGGTATACTACTCCTATTACACAAGTTTTTCAGCTATCATATCCTAACTTATCAATACAAGAAATTAAAGATACGTTTGCAGAGAGAATAAATGTTATTGCATTTTATAATAAGATAGGCTATGTACCGCCAATTTATTACTTGCAAAATATAGCAGCTGATTTTGATATGAAAAATCATTTGGAGCCTTTTATAACTGGATTACAAGAATTAGAAAGGATAGATGCTGTAAATAAAGTTAAATTAGATTTATATTTTGATAAACAATTAGGGCACATCCCTTTAGAGAAGAATAAAATTATGCCATATATGAAACAAACGCTCTATGAAGATAGAATATTGTAATTAAAAGTTGAGAATCTCTTCATGTATTTGAAGAAGTTTTTACCTCTTTAGTTTATTTTATCTCACTATTTGCGGGCAGTAAAACTCCCACCTCAAAATTCGGCTGTAGCAAAGAAGTTAGGTGGGAGATCAACTGCCCATAATAGCACGATTGGTGAGGGTTGAATAAAGTTGTAACGATATTATTATTTTCTCATAAATTGATATTATGTGTAAGAAAGGAGGGAATATCTTGTCTTGCATCAACAAGAGTTGTTTTAACATTTGCTTAGAATCTATAGTTAATCCAAATGGTGGGGCAGAAATATTTGTAAGGTGCAATGATGAATGTCCATCTAATTTCAATGTAATACCATTCATTGCATGTATAGCTATTTCAGTAAAGGATGATTTTAGTTTCTTATCTTATTTAGATAGTTTAATAAAACGTTAATTAACTATCCAATTAATATTAAAGAAGCACCTAATTTATTAAATTTAGTAAGAGAGTTGTATCCGAATTTAAGTAACTGCATATATTGTTAAGAGAAAGGAGGGAGAGTTATGGCATGTACTACGAATAATGTTTGTTTTGATGTGTGCCTTAAGATTACAATTACCCCTGGAAGTGGAATTGATGCAGTAGTGGATTGTGGGGGTACATGTGGGACAAGTCCTACAATTGTAATTAGTTCTAGTGGATCAATTGTTATTACTTTACCATTAATTGCATGTTTCTCAATCTCGCTAAACGATGATTTAAGTGTTGCATCTTCATTAACAAGCCTCTATTTTCAAACTTCTTAAGAAAGATACAGAAATGAAAAGCCTGCCTGCTACTTTTCTTTTGATCTAATGTAAAAATAAAAAAGATGGTTACAACCATCTTTTTTATTTTGCTATATATTTAAAATAAATTCATATATTATTTGGTGGTAAGAATATACAATTAAAAGCATTCAGTGTTTCTTTTTTGTTCGATGAGGTAAGAAATTGCTTCTATATGATCACCAATGATTTGTTGCGTTGCTAATGAAAGAAAACCTTCTTGAGAGAAGTGTTTTTCTGGTCGAACACGATTCATCTTATCAACATCGACAGAATGGGCATTTTTCACATGAAGGCCTGCTAAAATTGTTTTAACTTGACTTGAGGTAGGTGAAAGAAGTGAATCAAAACCAATTGTATCAATACATTTGCGACTAAAAGCATGAGGCACAGCAATTGTGGATCCCATCCCTAAATCCTTTCGATTACATGCTAAATTCACAACATATTTACATGCGGTCACGATAGAATAAGGAAATCGATACATATAGTAATACTCTAACTTATTTAAAGCTAAATCTGTACCATTTTGAACAGATTGTACAAATGGTAATAGATCAGAACTAGGAATTAAGAAATCACCATCTATAAATAATAATATATCACCTTTTGCAAAACGTGCGCCAACAGCACGTCCAGTATCATTACCAAGTGGCTCTTTGTAGCTAATAACTGTTGCACCACAATTCTTTGCCAATGCCTCTGTTTTATCTGTTGCTCCATTAACAATAATGATAATCTCTAAAGGTTTTAATTTTTGTACCTCATAAATTACAGATTCTATCGTTTTTTCTTCATTTTGAACAGGGATGATAACCGATAATTGTTTATCCCCATAAGTATTCGAATAAAATTCTTTACCTGTACTTATTTTTGGCATATATTTTTGTTCGCCGTTTTGAAGCCCTAAAATAATATCCCGCCTTCGGCTACTATCAGTGTAGTTTCCTCTTGAATCTTGCGCTATATTTATCCAATGTTCAATAGCTTCAAGATGATAACAAGTGAGTTGTTTTGAAGGGAAGGAGGGGATTTGAGGTATATAAATTTTTAGATGATTGCAAATCTGAAATTTATATTTAATAATTTTCATTTGTGCCAATATCGGATTTGATAAACTTTCTGGAGTAATTGCCTCTAGAACTTTTTTTGTTATTGCATAGGGAGGAAATAATAATGAGTTAACATTTAAATCTGAACGATGAAAAAAATGATTCGTAACTTGCTGCCACATCATTGCTATATTAGGCCGTTGCTTCTTATAAAAAAAATAATCCAAATTATTTAATACTACATCAGCGGATCCGTCTAGTAATGGTTGAAGAAATTGTATAAGTGTGGAAGATTGAATAATGTAATTTTCATCTAAAAATAATAGGCAATTACCTCTTGCCTTTTTTGCTCCAATTGTATAACAAATATTATATTCTGTTGATTCTTCTAGTGTAATAACTTTACAACTGTAAGATCGTGTAATATCAATACAATCATCAATACATCCGTTAATAATAAGAATAACTTCTAAAGGTTTCAGTTGTTGACATGCTTTTAGAATTTCGGGTAAAACGCTTGTTTGATGCTGTATGGGGATAATAATAGAGATTGGATTTTTACACATAAGTAGTCTCCTTTTTAATCAGAGGTAGTTATTAATAAGAATAGATAAAATAGGAGATAAATATTTTCTTGTTACAAACATAGCAATTATTTAGTTTTATCTGCCTCCGAATTTTCATTAACTGAATTAGAACCTTTGTTTATACCAGAAGCTATTAAATTATTGAGAACACTAAGATCTAATTGCATAGGGATTGAGTTTTCGGATGTAGTTTTCTCATTTTCTTTTTTTGTAGTTAATATTGTTCTTATGGTTTTTATTTCTTTATATTGTTTTAAGATGATGAAAAAACCAGAAATGATTAAGAGAAAAGACAAAGAAGTAAGCAAAAATATTATCTCCAACATAAAATATCCTCCTTCAAAAAGAAAATTATAATAATATTATCTAATTAGGTATTTAATGATACTCCATATTTTTATGGTTGAATGCAATAAGAAGAAATTCGTATTAATGAGTTCGCTTTTCTAAATATATGCAAAATTTCAGTAAAAGTTACTGGTTTTTAAGTTAGAGGAAATAATTATAGGTACGTTGTACAATCTAATGAATTAAAGATTTATTTGTAGTGTAAAGGTATATATTATATAAGCTACACGTCATTATATAAAAGTTAAACAGGGTGTAACTTTATAGAAAAAGAGCATTTAATTGGACAAATAATTAATTATGTGAAATAATAATAACAGATAAGGAGACGTTGTTTTTCCTTAAGTGCTTCGAATTAATTTTATTCAATAAGAGAAGGTGTGCTTAAAGAAGTTAAATTAAATAAGGAGCTGTTTTATTATATGCAACAAAATAATGATTTAAATTTTGAACCTCAAGACGTTAATATTGTCAATCCTAAACAAGCCAGGAAAGCAGTAATTGCTACTGGTATAGGGAACGCAATGGAGTGGTTTGACTTCGGATTATACGCGTATTTAGCGGTAATTTTAAGTCAATTATTCTTCTCAGGTGTTGATAATAGTGGATTGCAACTTGTACTTACATTCGGTACATTTGCAGCAGCCTTTCTCGTTCGACCAATCGGAGGTGTATTCTTTGGTAGAATAGGAGATAAGTACGGCCGAAAAATCGTGTTAAGTACTACTATTATTTTAATGGCACTTTCTACATTATTCATCGCATTACTACCAACCTATGAACAAATTGGTGTATGGGCACCAATACTACTTTTAGTTGCCCGAATGATTCAAGGCTTCTCTACAGGCGGCGAATATTCAGGAGCAATGGTTTATATCGCAGAATCTTCTCCAGATAAAAAGCGTGGTATACTCGGTAGTGGTCTTGAAATTGGAACACTCTCAGGTTACATTGCTGCATCGGTAATTGTTACCATTTTGACGTTATTGTTAACAGATGAGCAAATGCTCAGCTGGGGATGGCGTATTCCATTCTTAATAGCTGCACCAATTGGTTTGGTCGGTTTATACTTACGCCGTCATCTAGATGAATCTCCAATCTTTGAAGAGATGGAAAAAGCACAAGAGGAATCTGAAGACAATGAACAATTTTCATTTATGGATATTATTAAATATCACAAAAAAGACTTCTTATTAAGCACAGTAATTGTCGCCTTCTTTAATATTACAAATTATATGATTCTTTCGTATATTCCTTCTTATCTAACTCAAGTACTTAAAGTCGAAGAAACAACAGGCTTATTAATTATTTCTATTACGATGGCACTTATGATTCCACTAGCACTATATTTCGGTAAATTAAGTGATAAAATTGGTAATAAACGTGTTGTGCAAATTGGTTTACTTGGTTTAACTGTATTTGCAATTCCAGCATTTTTACTAATAGGTAACGGACATATTGCAGCTATATTTGCAGGTATTTTCGTACTAGGTTTCTTCTTAAGTGTATATGAAGGAACATTACCTTCATTATTACCATCACTCTTTTTCACTGATGTACGTTATCGAGCACTTTCGATCTCATTTAATATTTCTGTATCGATATTCGGTGGAACAACACCGCTTGTATGTTCATACTTAGTTCATGCAACTGGTAACCCGCTCGCACCGGCATTTTATTTAGCAGGTGTAAGTATTATTGGATTAGTTGTATTTAGTGTACTATTCGTTACGACTTCAGGGCGTGCGCTAAAAGGTTCATATCCTACAGTAGAAACGAAAAAAGAAGCACACCAAATCGCTAAAGAAGATCCTGAAGAAACACTTTGGTGGCATGAAGAGTCATTAGAAATTGAAGCAGGGAAGAATGCTTCCATTTAAAAAGCAACGTAGAAGTATAAAAAGACTCCTATGAATATAGGAGTCTTTTTGTTACGTTATTTCTTTCGTTTCTTCAAACTTTTTTGATATGCATAAAGCTTATGAATCTCTTCCATAAATTCATGTAGAAGTACAGTGTTTGCACCATTTGAATACCGCACCGTATTATAAGCATCTATAATAATATCACTTTGAATATTTACATCTTCTTCATCGTTTATTCTTTCTAGCCAAGCCTCAACAGTTTCTCCCCGTTTTCTATTTAAAGGAGAGGTTAACTTACTCTCTAGCTTGAAAATTTCCTTCCGAATTTCGTTATGTGGCGGTTTATTTCGTTTAAAACGATTTTGGCTTATTCCTTCTTTATCAGTAATGATAGTAGATTCGAAGGCGGGCATATTTGGTAAACTTAAATGTTTTCGTTTTTTTACTATTTTCCAAACGACGTAAATAGCGATAGCTGTACAGACTATTATTGTAGCGCTATTTATGAGTATTGGATCAAAATCAGGAATTTTTTTTCCGTCTTCAATTTTGGGTTTTAAGAGATGTCCTTTATTTGCCCAAACATCTTCAGTATCTTTTAATTCCGCTGCTTTAATTAATGGCATTAAAGCATAGCCGACGCCTAATGCGACTACTTCCGTTATAAAACCAAAAATAAGTCGAATGAAAGGAAATACTTGAACAATTAATATACTCATTAAGCCAATCGTAATGATAGAAGCAAAACGTAATAGTTGTTGTTTGCGATTTGCCCCGGTTAACCAAAATGTAATCATAAGATGCAAGGCTAACATTAATAGTTTCCACAACGGTGGAAAGGGTGCATAAAATATAGCTGAAACGACAAACCATACAATACCACCTAAAGATTTTTGAACTGGATATCCAGGTCCGACCACATGTACGATAAAGAAAAATAGTGGTAATATGATTGTGCCAAAAAGAGAAAAAGGTAAAAATAAAGAGAAAAGAACGATTTGAAGAACTAAAAGTATTACAAATCCTGTTGTTTTTTTCTGCATAAATTTATGAATAAGAAATACTCCAATATAGCCTGTTGTTAAAAATATTGCAATACTAATTAGTTCATCTCTTTCTGTTAATAATGAAAGCAGGAGGAGCAGAATGAAATCATGAATGTGATATAGCCAAGTTTTCAACTGGTTCCACCATCCCTTCACTAGTAATGAGAAACGTTGGCTGCGAGAGAAGAGGGAGTTCATTTTTTTGTAAACCAATGTATATCATTGTAGACGATCGTTCTCTCTTTCTCTTTACATAATGAAGGAATCCTTGTTTCGGAAGTAACGTACTATCATCTGAAATACGGGCTAATTCTTCTAAAGCTTTTGCATATTGTGTTTGTCCTTCATTTAACGGTACATGTAATGCACCGCCTTCTGCTAATACACTAATAAACAATTCAAACGGAATGTGGTGCTTCGTTGTGTACTGGAAAATGTATGTTGCATATGAAATAAGTTCTTCTACATTATCTTTCCAACCAAATCCACGATCGGCAGCTAAAGAAAGACAAATCGTCCAACTATAATTTTTTACAGGTTCATATTGCTTCGCTTGTAATTGTTGCATTTTAGCAGATGCCTTCCAATGAATAGAGCGGAAAGACTCACGCTCATATCGCTTTACACCGATAATAGATGTTTCATCATTGTAAAAAGAAAAATTCGTTCGATAAAATCCATTCAAAAGTTGCTGAAGTTCTTGCAAACCTGCTACTTCTTTAGGAGAAGGATACACAATAATTTCAGTCCTTAATTTATCAAAAACAGGTAAATGTACAGTTAATAGATGAAATGGATCTTTTAATACACATTCAAACTGTTCAATTTGAAACACACCACGCTTCGTTGCGGTTAATGTTAAACCCCATTTTTGTGCCGAATGTGCGGGTTGTGAAAATGGGAAAGAGAATAATGTTTTTGATATTTGTTCAATGCCTTGCTCTTTATGCGGTATAAGGGACGAATTTAAATGAAAGTAACAAACACCATTAACGAGCGGTATGCTGGCTCCATTTTTTAAATGAATAAAAAACTGTCCAGATTCCTCAGGAAAAAGCCGTGTAGTTTGTTTCTCATTTATGATTTGAAACTTCTTCTCTATGAAAGCGACATATTTATAAATAAAAATCGCAAATATATAATAGAAGAAAAAGAGAAACATAAGCATTCGTTGCGGGAAAAAGAATGTGAAAAGTAACGCGATTGGAACGGTTAGTTGAATAATATGGAGTTGAAAAAATAAAGGCACAGTTACAACACGCTGTCCATTCATGCTTGCTCAATCTCCACAGGTACGTCAACTTCTTTTAAAATACTTTGCATTATATCATTTTTAGTCGTGCGCAGGGCACCTTCCATTGATAAGACGATACGGTGATTCCAAACAGAAGGAACTAACAATTGTATATCTTCTGGTGTGCAATATTCTCTCCCGCGTAAAAAGGCTAAAGCTTGAACAGCACGTACTAAAGCTAATGTGGCACGTGGGCTTACACCGTTAGCGATATAATCATGATTTCTTGTAGCATGAGCAAGTTTAATAATGTAATGTTCTAACGGTTCCGAAACAAATATTTCTTTTACTCGTTTTTGAGATTCTAAAATATCTTCTAATGAGATGACAGATGTGACACTTTCTAATGGTAAATCGTTCCGAAAACGTCGCATCATTTGTAGCTCATCTTCAGGAGTAGGATAACCGATTGAAATCGTCATTAAAAAGCGATCAAGCTGTGCATCTGGAAGAGGGAAAGTCCCTTGTGATTCAATTGGGTTTTGCGTCGCAATAACAAAGAACGGTTTCGGCAGAGGCGTAGATTGTTTTTCGAGCGTCACTTGTCGTTCTTCCATCGCTTCTAACAAACTCGACTGCGTTCTCGGCATTGCACGGTTAATTTCATCTGCTAGCAAAATGTTTGTCATAACTGGTCCAATTCTTAATTCGAATTCGCTTGTTTTTGGGTTGAAGTATTCAATACCTGTTACATCACTTGGAAGTACATCAGGGGTGAATTGAACGCGAGAAAAACTACCACCAATACTTTTGGAAATGGTTTTCGCCAGTAACGTTTTCCCAGTACCAGGCACGTCTTCGAGCAATACATGCCCACCAGCAAGAAGTGAAACGAGCAGTAGATCAATAACATTTTCTTTCCCAACAAACACAGATCCGATGTTTTCTTTCAATTTATTTATCATATGTACCATTCCTTTCATTATAAAAGAGCTAATATTTCTATATTTTAACAAATTATTCAGAAAATTTGTATGGTTTTTTAATTCAAAGAAATGGATATTTAATTATTAAATTACTCTTGCATATTTTGGAATATGATTATACAATATCGATATGCGATGTATCGTAAGTCGATATATCATAAGGCGATGTATCGGAGGTAGTTATAATGAATGGGAAGGCGCAAAAATATATTCCGTTAACTGAGGCGACATATTACATATTATTGTCACTCGTGAAGCCGTTGCATGGCTACGGAATTATGCAAATGGTAGAAGAGATGACAAATGGGGAAGTAAAGCTCGGCCCTGGTACTTTATATGGAAATACGACGAAATTACTAAAAGAGAAGTTAATTGTTGAAGTTGCCTCTACAGACAGAAAGAAGTGCTATGAGTTAACGCCGTTTGGGAGAGAAGTGCTGGAACTGGAGTACAATAGATTGCAGAGATCTGTAAGGAATGGAAATAGTATATTAGGGGAGTGAATGGGAAATGGAGACAAAGAAGGTATTCAAACCTTTTGCGATGTAAATGTCAAGATAAACATGTACATTTTCGCTTGTTTAAGCATGTACAAAATCAATCATTTTCTTTGCTAAAATGATCTTTAATTCGATAGGATTGTCCTACAATACTGACCACCGTGGCATGATGTAAGACACGATCTAGTATGGCATTGGCGAGTTTAGGGTCCTGGAATACTTCGTCCCAAGACTTGAAGTTGATATTGGTCGTTAGGATGGTACTACGCTTTTCATAACGCATATCGATTAATTGAAAGAATAATTTTGCATCCTCCGGATCAATAGGCAAGTACCCAATTTCATCAATAATAAGTAATTTGTATTTTGTATAGTGCTTTAAACGAGATTCTAGGCGATTCTCAATCTTGGCACGTTTTAAATTTTGAAGTAAATCATGACATTTAATAAAATAAGTACTTGTTCGCTTTTTAGCTGCTGCTATACCAATAGACGTGGCCAAATGGGTCTTACCAACACCACTAGGTCCTAAAAATACTATGTTTTCTTGTTGCTCTAAGAAACGTAGAGAAATAAAATCTAAGATTTGTTGTTTATTAATACTCGGCTGGAATTCGAAATCAAACTCATCAACCTCCTTTCTATGAGGAAATGCGCCCATTTTCACCATAGAATGAATCATATTTTGTTCTCGTACATCAATCTCATAGTTTGTCAGTTTAACAAGTGTCTCTACGAAGGATAATTCATTATTAATGCTAAAATCGACTACGTCACCTAAATGTTGTGCCATTTGTTTTAATTTTAAATACTCTAGGTTTGTTGTTAATTGTTGATAGCTATTCTTCATTTCTATATACCTCACCAATTACTGATAAATTTTGTTTCGCCAAATTGTCAATGTTCGGATATTTAGGTAGTGACTTAGCCAATGCTTTTTTATAATGTTCTTCTTTATAATTGAGCTTAGATTGGCTGATTTTATGTTGTACAATTAACTTCATGTTATGATAAACATATATTTGATTATCATATACTTGTAAACCGACGGTTTTACCTTGATATTCAGCTGGAACTGAGTATTGATTCGATTTGTAAGATATCATGCCTGATGTATTAACTTTTACAAGTTTATGCTTAATCATATAGGAATCTCTTATCGCGCTCTTCGGGAGTGGTTGTAGGAGATTCTTTTCCTGTTTTAGGGCAAACACTGGAATCTTACCAGTCCCTTGATGAAATGTTTGATTAATTCTTGCACATAATTTTTGCACAAATTCATGTAATTCTTCAAAAGTGAATCTTCCTTGATAAGCATGAATTTCGTCTAGAAGTTTCATTGGCGCTTCTACTTTCCCTTTGGTATTTGGTCGCCCTGCGATACAAGGTTGTACCTTAAATCCAAAATCTTGAGCGAATTGGGCAAACTTATTGTTAATCGTTCCTGTAAAGTGTTCTGTTCGAGCTTCATCCATTACCGTCTTCATATTATCCGTGACAATTACCTTCGGTACACCACCAAACATTTCAAATGCCTCTGTCATAAATGACATTAAAACACTTTGTGATTTTGAAATATTCAAATGAAAAACTTTAAATCTCGAGTAGGACAATAAAAGTACAGCTACATTCACATATACGATTTCGCCACTTTTGGTTTCAAATCGTATGCTTTCTTTCCAATCTAATTGAGCTTGTTCTCCTGGAGGTGTCTCATAACGGACACCCACTGAATGACCTGATAAAATACGCTTCCCCTCATCAAAATATGTTCTAAATTCAGGCTTTCTATTAATATAAGCACGAAATGCAGACTGTGAACATTTTAAACCGTGATTGTCTGTTAGATACTGCCATAACACTCGTTTGTAGTAGAAGATTTGTTTAGAATCACTAGATAAAAGAGCTGCAATCACTTCATAATATGTATCGATTTTCGATGTTTTATTTTTTGTCCCTTTTGGTGTAAAACCATTCAAATACTTATCTATGGTACGCCGATCCACATTCAATTCTCTGGCTAATTGACTTTTATTTATCTTCATTTTTAAGTTCCCCATTAGTTTTTTAAAATTTGGTAAGTCTGAAAGACTTTTAACCTCAAATTCTGTTTGAATATCTAGCTTAATATACATACTAACCACCTCAGAGTCAGTATGGAGAATCCAATTGAAAATGTACATATTTATTCAAGCGTTAATGTACATATTTAAGTTAGCATTTATATGCGATATGGAGTTTGGAAAAAGAAGAAGCTTTTTTAAGAAAAATGCATCAAAAAGGATGGGCTTTACAAAAGTATAATGTAATGTATACGTTTAAGAAAACTGAACCAAAAGATGTAGTATATAAAGCGGATTTTAGACTGGATTATAAAGATTCAAAAGAAAAACAAAAAGAATATATTGAAATATATGAAATGTGTGGATGGAAACATGTAACGAGTTTTGCGAAGTGGAATTATTTTTGTAAAGAAGTAGACGTGGAAAATGAGTTACCTGATATTTATTCAGACAAAGAAACGAAGATACAAAAATTTGTTGAATTGATACAGTTCGTTGCAATTATGTTTGTAATGTTAATTCCAGTGCTTTACTTATGTTTTCTTGGAGTATCAGAATCAGGATTATATAAAGGTATGGTTGGGTTTTTAGTTTGTATATATTTATATGCGTTTATTAATTTATTTAGGAAGATTAAAAAGTTGAAAAAGGAAATATTTTAACAAAGAGTGATATTCTTAGAGAAGATTATTGATGGGAATCAACTTCTCTAATTTCTATATATATTTATTTTGTTCATTCTTTTTTATATAATAAAAGACCAACTTTTTAATTCATAGAACTAACAGTTACAAAGATAATATACCATAATACCAGTAACAACACCTAAAAAAATCATAAATGAAGAAGAAATAATCAATAATAACGAACTAGCAATTAATATTAATTTAATAGATTTTTAATTTTTAAAATGGTAGTAAAGTAAAAGACTATAAATAGTAGAAACAAACCATATTGTTAGACCGTAAGGAGTCGTTATTTTCTCCCAATCGAAGATCCAAAAGTAAAAGATGACTATATGACAAGTTAATAGTAGAAATATTGATGGAAGCGTTATTTTTTTATTATTTGTTTTACCTCGCTTATGTAAACATTCCCAAAAGAGTGCGAAGTTTAACATATAATAAGGAAGAAATCCATTTTTAATTAACTTATTAAACGAAAAAATCCCTTATAGAAAAATCTATTTCTATAAGGGATAATCATGTTTTTATTAGAAAGACTGATTTTGAGCAGGTTTAATAAATTGTTCTGGGTTTTCAACAAGCCCACATACAGCGCATTGGACGCGATAAGTAGGTCCTTGATAGGCCATATGAAAAGCATTCATCGTTTCATTTGTGTATTCTTCTTCTACTTGACCAGTTTGTGGATTTAATTTGACTGGTTTTACTTGTTGCTCAAGAATATTAAAGCGGGTACGGTTTGTTTTACAACTTGGACATAGCATTGGTTCCATATGTATACACCTCCATTTGTATCATTTCTTAAAATCTTTAATTTTATGCAAGCAAAAAACTTTCTCAATATAAATAGGTGTTTAATGTATTTAAAATTCAGAAAAAATAAAATATAATAAAAGTACGAACTGGTTATGTCCAAACCAAATCTCCTGTTTTATGCCAATAAGCTGGGGGGCCGAGAAATCGGCCTCATTTTTTTGTGCTCGTTACTATAAGAAACAAGGTTTTTATGAGACATTTGTCGAAATTTTAGGGATGGATATAAAGGGGGATGTAAAATGAATTTAAAAATGAAGTACATCATTTTATATGTAGAAAAGTTTGAGGCATGTTTAAGGTTCTATAAAGATATTTTACAGTTACCTATAAAAGCAGAGCACGGAACATATATTGAATTTAATACTGGAACTACCATTTTAGCGATGAATACGCGGCAAGATGTGAAAGAATTAACAGGACTACCGCTTACAGAAGGTGAATTACAGTCTTCTCATTTCGAATTAGGATTCGTTGTTGAGAATGTACAAGAAACGATTGAGCAATTTAGAGAGCAAGGTATTAAAATTTTAGTGGAGCCAATTGTGAAACCGTGGGGACAAACAATTGCCTACATTGCCGATCCAGATGGGAATTATATTGAAATTTGCAGTTCATTAGAATAAAAGGAGAAAAAGAGATGGGGTTTCCGAGACTAGAAACAGAACGTTTACAATTAAGAGAACTAACACTGTTAGATGCAGAAACAATGTTCCGTTATTTTTCAAAAGAATCTGTTATACGTTATTTCGGAATGGATTCTTTCGAAAATATCGAGCAAGCGAAAACAACGATTCAAACGTTTAAAAATCGTTATGAAGAGGGCAGTGTATTTCGCTGGGGAATCGAGAAAAAAGGGACGGGCCAATTAATCGGAACGTGCGGATTTCATTTAATTAATAATCATCATAAACGAGCTGAAATTGGTTATGAATTAGACGATACATATTGGGGACAAGGATATGCATCGGAAGCGTTACAGGCAATTTTAACTTACGGGTTTGAAACATTGCAACTTATTAGAGTTGCTGCTGTTGTATATGTAGAAAATAAAGCTTCTCAAAAATTATTAAGTAAAGCAGGATTTCAAGAAGAAGGATTACTTCGAAAACATATGATTCAAAATGGAGTTGCTCATGATACTATTTTATATTCTTTATTAAAAGAAGAGTGGAAGAAGTAATGAGTACAAACGAACTTATAACGATTATGAAGAAGCATAGGGAAAATAGATTCATTTTAGGTATAGATGGTTTAAGTCGATCTGGAAAAACAACATTTGTAGCCAATTTAAAAGAAAATATGAAACAAGAAGGCATTCCGTTTCATATTTTCCATATTGATGATCATATAGTGGAGCGTAATAAACGATATCATACTGGATATGAAGAATGGTACGAGTATTATTATTTACAATGGGACATTGAATGGTTAAGGCAGAAATTTTTTCAAAAGCTACAACATGAAACAAAATTGAAATTACCTTTCTTTCACGAAGAAACAGATATATGTGAAATGGAAAAAGTACAGATTCCTATTGTAGGCGTAATTGTTATTGAAGGAGTTTTTCTGCAGCGAAAAGAATGGAGAGATTTCTTTCATTATATGGTCTATTTGGACTGTCCAAGAGAGACAAGGTTTCTACGTGAGAGTGAGGAGACACAGAAGAACCTTTCAAAGTTTGAAAATAGGTATTGGAAAGCAGAGGATTATTACTTAGAAACGGAATTGCCGAGGGATAGGGCGGATTTAGTCATCCAATGATTTGAAAATAGAAGGTGAATAGAATGAATATTTTATGGGATTTTGATGGGACGTTATTTGATACGTATCCTGCATATACAATAATGCTTTCTGAAATATTAGGTGACTCAGTAGAAAAACAAGAAATATACAAAAACTTAAAAATATCATACTCTCATGCAATTCAGTATTATAATATTTCATGCGAGCAGGAAGAAAAGATTAAAGTTTTGAAGGGAAAATTCACGCCAAAAGATATGAAACCTTTTGCAGGTGTCGAAGAGGTTTTGAAATTTGCAGATAAAAATGTGATTATGACCCATAAACATAGGGCAGGAGTTATGGACATTTTAAAATATTACGGCTGGGAAAAATACTTTGTAGATATGGTTACAATTGACGATGGCTTTCCCCGAAAGCCCAACTCTTTAGCTTATAATCATTTACATAAAAAGCATAATATTGATTTAGCTATTGGAGATAGAGAATTAGATTTATTACCTGCAAAAGAATTAGGTATTTCAACATGTATGTTTCAAGGTAATTGTGATGTAGCGGATTATTCTTTATCACATTACTCGGAGTTTTTTAAGATAGTGAGTGATAGAGAGTTTTCTTTATAAAAAAAGTTATTAATAAAGACTGAATCTTTTATTTTAAAGGTACAGTCTTTATTTTTTAGAACTCTTTCATTTTATTCCGTAATAACGGGCAGCCTGATTGCTTCAACTAATAATCAGTGGAGGGTGAACAAAACCTCCACTGATTAAAGTTTCACTTTATTTTCTGTATATAATAATTACTAGAGATTAAAGGATAATCGTCCATCTTTATTAAGGAAGTGGCCAGTTTATTTTAACTAAATTATGGTTATTCATGTTAATATGCACTCATAGCTATATAGAAGGGGTGGGGTTAGTATGAAAACTGAAATAGTTCCTAAAAAGAAGTACAGTATAATAAGCTATGTATCTTTACTCATCGGCATTCTGTGTTTTCTATTCGTTTTTATAACGCCAACAAGGATAGCCAATGCAGGTAATATAGTTGGGGATTATATTACAATTGCCCTTACAGGTGTAGGTATCATGCTTTCAATAATCACAATGACGAAAAGAACAGAGAAGAAGGGAATTGCTATTCTTTCATTAATACTGTCCTCATCATTTTTTATATTTTGGATCATAGCAATTATCCTATTGTTTACTGGCCAAATTAGTTTTGCGCCGTAATGTGTAATAAAAAGAGTCCTTCTCGTATGAAGGACTCTTTTTACTCGGTATCTTCAGGTTGATATTCTAAAATATCCCCCGGTTGGCATTCTAATGCTTTACATATTGCTTCTAAAGTTGAAAAACGGACTGCTTTTGCTTTTCCATTTTTCAAGATAGAAAGGTTAGCCATTGTAATTCCAACCTTCTCCGAAAGTTCTGTTACACTCATTTTTCTTTTTGCTAACATTACATCAATATTAATAATAATTGCCATATTATTCACCTCAGACCGTTAAATCATTTTCTGATTTTATATCTATAGCATCTTTTAATAGTCTTTGGAGAACGGCAGCAAAGACCGCGATTACCATTGAAGCAAAAATCATAATCATCCCGATAATAATAATGCCAGGGGCGTCATCTCTCTCTGCCACGAGATAGAAAAGTAGCATACCTAATACATATAATACACTAATTGCCAATGCGCTGTACTTAATATTTTTTAAAGCTTGAACAGATAGCTCTGAGAATGCGTTATTTTTATCAATATAGTTTAAAAGCTTAAATGTTTGGTACAGTGCGAAGTAATAAGGTATTGCTGTTGCGTATAAATTGATAAATACAAGATATTTAATATATGCAATATCTGGATATAATTCTGCGGCGAAATTTCCTATTTTAGGGACTAAAAAAATGCACATAGCAAGAACGGGGATTCCGATCAGAATTACAACGGTCTTTAAAAAGAGTGTGGATCCTTGTTTCATAAAAAGCACCTCATTTATTTAATATCTTATTAATTTAACATGAAATTTATTGTTTAACAATAAATTTTTATTTCTTTTAATCGAGGATTTATTGTTAAACAAGTAATTAATGAAAAGGATGTTAAATCTTTTTTATAAGATAAATGATACATATCGATATTTAATTAAAGAAAGAGAAAGTAACTATTGTTAGCTTTATGAGAATTGGGAACTAATAAAACATATGTAGGTTTTGGTATGGAAAAGGAAATAAGGTGTATTGAAATGAATGCAAAGTTTATGGAGGAACAATCATGTTGAATTATGGTGTGAAGATGAAAAAGTTACTATTAGTGGGAGCTATAATAGTAAGCGTATTAAGTACGGAAAGTATGATGAATTATCATTCGGCCAAAGCTAAGGTGAAAAAAGTAGAACACCAGCCTAAAAATATAATTATGATGGTTATGGACGGAACGAGTTCAACGGCGACAACATTGGCTCGCTGGTATAAAGGGGCACCGCTTACGTTAGATCAAATTGTAACAGGAGGTGTTCGTACGTTTTCGGCGGAATCAGCTATTACAGACTCGGCGCCAGCAGCAACAGCTTTAGCAACTGGAAATAAATCGAATTCAGGATATGTAGGTGTATTACCTTCTATTGTAAGTTCGCCTAGCTTACAGCCAATAAAAGAAGAAGACAAGTTACGGCCGGTCGCAAACGTATTAGAAGGCGCAAAACGTACTGGTCGTGCAACTGGCATTGTTGCTACATCTGAAATTCAGCATGCTACTCCGGCCGGATTCTCCGCTCACCATGTCAATCGCAAACATTTTGACGTAATTGCGAAGCAACAAGTGTATCAAAATATAGATGTTGTATTAGGTGGGGGAAAAGCGGCACTGCTACCTATAAAAAGTAATGGGATCCGAAAAGATGGTGAAGATTTAGTAAAGGTGATTCAAAACAAAGGATACGACTTTGTTGAAACGAAAGATGCGTTATTGAACTCCAAATCTAATAAAATTTGGGGCTCTTTCTCACATCATGCTCTTGCGTTTGATATGGATCGTATAGCAACAAATCCAGAACAACCAACACTTTCTCAAATGACAGAAAAAGCAATTCAAACATTATCAAAAGATAAAGATGGCTTCTTTTTATTCGTAGAAGGTAGTAAGCCTGATTGGGCAGCTCATGCTAATGATCCAATTGGGATGATTAGTGATGTATTGGCATTTGATGAAGCGGTAGCAAAGGCGTTACAATTTGCGAAGAAAGATGGGGATACGATGCTCATCGCTTTAACTGATCATGGTAACAGCGGCATCTCTATAGGGAATAGGAATACGAAAAAAGGATACAATACTACACCGGTTTCTGCATACATTGATCCATTGAAAAAGGCGAAAATGACACTTGAAGGAACTATAAATAAACTGAAATCTGATTTATCAAATGTAGAAGATGTAGCTAAACTATACGGTTTGGATAATCTAACTCATGATGAAAAAGAAAAATTAAAAGTGGCAAAAAAGAAAATGGATGTAGGACGAATTCTTACTACATTATTGGCTAATCGTGCAAATATCGGCTTTACGACAGGAGGACATACAGGTGAGGATGTATTCTTACATTCTTATGGACCTCAAAAACCAGAAGGCTTAATCCAAAATACAGACATTGCGAAGACGATGGCGAAAGCGATGGGCTTTAACTTAGAAGAAGTAACGAATAAAATATTTTTAGAGAGTGAACAAGCCTTTAAGAAAATCGGTGCAACTGTAACAGCCAACAAAACCGAAGGAGCAAACCCGTTACTCGTAGTAAAACATAATAAAGTAGAAGCACAATTATTTGGTAACAAAAATATAATTCGTATCAATGGTAAAGGGTATGAATTAAGAAGTATTATTGTAGAGAGTAATGGAAAGTGCTATGTACCAGAAGAAGCAATTCAACTATTTGTAAAGCATTCTCGTTAAAAAATTGCCAACCAGTTAAGCTAACTGGTGGCAATTTTTTGTGTTTATTCTAAATATAAGTGTTCGAATTGTTTTGTAAAGTTTTCCATATGAGACTTGTATAAATGTTAAAGGGAAATTATATTTTTTTCTTACATTAAAAAATTTCGTTTTGTAGAATAAGAAGTTATACATATAGTAAAGTCTAATGTGTTATCAATTAATATTTACGAAAAATATATTAATACTTTAGAATTTCTTTAATGTTCATTATTTTTTATTTAAGGTTATCCGTTATATTTATAATATGTTTATTTCAATTTATTGTATTGAAGCTCAGTTTTATATAATTATAAAGCAATCATCAAAATAAAATCTCCACTAGAGTAAATTTATTATTTTTTTGCGGAAATTATTATGCAGCTAAGAAAACTGTAATTTATTGAATTAGAAATATATTAGAATTTAGTTGAAGAAAGAGAGAGGGAATAAAATGAATATAGTGCACTTACGTCCTAAACAGCGGTCTAAGTATCGCATTATGCTAGGGAAGTGGTATTACTCTACAAAGAGGTACATTCAGTGGTTAGCAGACGGAAAAACATATGCAAAAAGGTTTCAACAAGAAAAGCTACCTTGTACAGCAATTCAGCACCGAACGATATTACTTCGTAAGCTCAAAGATGTAGATATGTGGTATCAACAGAATAAGGTTGTTAATTTGAAAATTGCTGTTAAAAAACTAAATGGTATCGTCATTAGACCGGGAGAAACATTTTCTTACTGGCGTTTAATAGGTAAGCCAACGAGGAAAAAAGGGTATGTAGAAGGTATGGTATTACATTACGGATCTTTTCAAACAGGTATTGGAGGAGGTCTTTGTCAGCTTTCGAATTTAATATATTGGATGACTTTACATACACCACTGACAGTAACAGAACGATATCGTCATAGCTTTGATGTCTTTCCTGACTCTAGGCGCACTCAACCGTTTGGGAGTGGGGCGACTTGTTCCTATAACTATTTGGATTTACAAATTAAAAATGAAACGGACCAACCGTATCAACTTCACCTTTATATGACAGATGAACATTTAGTTGGTGAATGGAGAACAGTCTATCCGCAACTTTATCAATATGAAGTGTATGAGAAAGAACACTCAATTCAACCTGCATACTGGGGCGGTTATATACGACATAATGTGATTCAACGTAAAGTATATAATCAACAGAAACAGTTAATAGAAGATCAATATGTAACAGAGAATCACGCTATAATGATGTACGAACCACTATTAGCTTGTAATAATGAGAATAGTGAGTAATATGGTAATCCATAGATTAAATAGTATAGAAAATATTTAATTCTTATTTTTATTAAAAAAGCATGAATCCCAGATTTACTGGGTTTTGATTGTAACTAAGAACATATAAAAGTTCACTGTTATTTATAGGAGAGTCTGTTTGTTTTTATATCTTATGTATTTCACCCTGCATAAAAAAATATTTCTCAACATTTTATTTGTTGAAAAATATTGAATATTCGTATTATAACGAATATTATGTTGTTATCGGCAAAAAACGATAATTTGCAGACACTGGGGAGGAAATACATTGAAAAAGAAAAAGAAATTAAAACCATTAGCGGTATTAACAACAGCAGCAGTACTAAGTAGTACGTTTGCTTTTGGAGGTCACGCAGCGTATGCTGAGACACCAACATCATCTCTACCAATAGATGAGCACTTAATACCGGAGGAGCGTTTGGCTGAAGCGCTAAAACAACGGGGGGTAATTGATCAATCTGCATCACAAGCTGAGACTTCAAAGGCTGTCGAAAAATATGTTGAGAAAAAGAAAGGGGAAAACCCTGGGAAAGAAATCTTAACAGGAGATAGTCTTACGCAAGAAGCCTCTGACTTTATGAAAAAAGTAAAAGATGCAAAAATGAGGGAAAATGAACAGGCGCAGCAGCCTGAAGTAGGCCCAGTAGCTGGACAAGGTGCAGCATTGAACCCTGGGAAATTAAATGGAAAAGTACCTACTACATCAGCGAAGCAAGAAGAATACAATGGAGCTGTTCGAAAAGATAAAGTACTTGTTTTACTTGTAGAATTTAGCGATTTTAAACATAACAATATTGATCAAGAGCCAGGATACATGTATTCTAAGGACTTTAATCGTGAACATTATCAAAAAATGTTATTTGGTGATGAACCATTTACTTTATTTGATGGATCGAAGATTAACACATTTAAGCAATATTATGAAGAACAATCTGGTGGTAGCTATACAGTTGATGGGACTGTAACAGAATGGCTTACTGTTCCAGGAAAAGCATCAGATTATGGTGCTGATGCGGGTACTGGTCATGATAACAAGGGACCTTTAGGACCAAAAGATCTTGTGAAAGAAGCATTAAAAGCAGCGGTAGCAAAAGGGATAAATTTAGCAGACTTTGATCAATATGATCAGTACGATCAAAATGGTAATGGAAATAAAAACGAGCCAGACGGCATTATTGATCATTTAATGGTTGTACATGCTGGTGTTGGTCAAGAAGCTGGCGGCGGTAAATTGAAAGATGATGCGATTTGGTCACATCGTTCAAAATTAGGTTCAAAACCATATGCAATTGATGGCACGAAATCTTCTGTTTCGAACTGGGGCGGAAAGATGGCTGCATATGATTATACAATCGAGCCTGAAGACGGAGCAGTTGGTGTGTTTGCACATGAGTATGGCCATGATTTAGGCTTACCAGATGAATATGATACAAAGTACTCAGGACAAGGTGAACCTGTTGAGTCATGGTCTATTATGAGTGGTGGTAGCTGGGCTGGAAAAATTGCAGGAACAGAGCCAACGAGTTTCTCGCCACAAAATAAAGAGTTTTTCCAAAAGAATATGAAGGGGAACTGGGCGAATATTCTTGAAGTAGATTATGACAAACTTAGCAAAGGAATCGGTGTTGCAACATATGTAGATCAAAGTACTACAAAATCTAAACGACCTGGAATTGTTCGTGTTAACTTGCCGGACAAAGATATAAAAAATATCGAATCAGCGTTTGGTAAGAAGTTCTATTACAGTACAAAAGGAAATGACATTCATACAACACTTGAGACACCAGTATTTGACTTAACAAATGCAAAGGATGCTAAGTTCGATTATAAGGCATTTTACGAACTTGAAGCGAAGTATGATTTCCTTGACGTATATGCGATTGCAGAAGATGGAACGAAGACACGCATTGATAGAATGGGCGAAAAAGATATAAAAGGCGGCGCGGATACAACTGATGGTAAGTGGGTTGATAAATCATACGATTTAAGCCAATTCAAAGGAAAAAAAGTAAAACTGCAATTTGAGTACTTAACAGATATTGCAGTAGCTTATAAAGGATTTGCGTTAGATAATGCAGCCTTAACTGTAGATGGAAAAGTTGTTTTCTCTGATGATGCAGAAGGTCAGCCTGCAATGACGTTAAAAGGCTTTACTGTGTCTAACGGATTTGAACAGAAAAAACATAATTACTATGTAGAGTGGAGAAATTACGCTGGTTCTGACACTGCGTTACAATATGCACGTGGCCCAGTATTTAATACAGGAATGGTTGTATGGTATGCGGATCAAAGCTTTACAGATAACTGGGTAGGCGTTCATCCAGGTGAAGGGTTCTTAGGAGTAGTAGATTCTCATCCAGAGGCAATTGTAGGGACATTAAACGGACAACCTACTGTGAAGAGCAGTACGCGTTATCAAATTGCCGATGCGGCATTCTCATTTGATCAAACACCAGCATGGAAAGTAAATTCACCAACACGCGGTATCTTTGATTATAAAGGATTACCAGGAGTGGCAAAATTTGATGATTCTAAGCAATACATCAACAGCGTTATTCCTGATGCAGGACGTAAGTTACCGAAGCTAGGACTGAAGTTTGAAGTGGTAGGCCAAGCTGAAGACAAGTCTGCAGGTGCAGTTTGGCTTCATCGATAAAATAAGGTAAAAAGAAGAGAAGCTGCGATAAGTCGGTGAAACTGACTGATTGCAGCTTTTTTCTTCTTGTGAAAAAACTCGCTGTTTTTTATGTACTTATTGGAAAAATATGAAGTTTCTTTGATACATAAAATGCTCCGTCTGTCCAATTATAGAAGCTATTTTGGACGTAAGAAATTTGTAAGTAATGAGTAAGAAAAAAGAGATTTTCATAGTATAAAATATTTATTATAGCTACTTTTAACACCTGCTACTAATAGTGTGCTATAATATGAATTAGCAACAAAAAGGAAAGGAATTAGAACAATGACCTTAGAAAATACTAAAAATTTAAAAAAACAAGTTGCTCCTTTTGAAAAATCAATGATTAAAAAAAGTGTTTGGCAACTGATCAACACAATCGTGCCATTTATTATTTTATGGTACCTTGCTTATAAAAGTTTGTCAGTTTCTTATTGGTTAACATTAGTTCCAGCACTGTTAGCCGCTGGATTTATGACAAGGATTTTCATTATTTTTCATGATTGTACCCATTATTCATTCTTTAAAAGTCGACGTGCAAATAGAATAGTTGGAACGTGTATGGGTGTTTTAACATTATTCCCATTTGATCAGTGGGGGCATGAGCATTCTATTCACCACGCTACGAGTGGTAATTTGGATAAGAGGGGTACAGGGGATATTTGGACGCTTACAGTAGATGAATATGTAGCAGCACCATTTAGACTCCGTTTAGCATATCGTTTATATCGCAATCCATTCGTTATGTTTGGGTTAGGCCCGATTTATGTTTTCTTGCTTAAAAATAGATTTAACCGAAAAGGTGCTAGAAAAAAAGAACGTATGAACACTTATTTAACGAATATTTTAATCGTTGCTATTGTAGGAATGCTTTGCTGGGCAATTGGATGGCAATCGTTTCTTTTAGTACATGGTTCTATATTTTTAATAGCAGGTTCAATAGGGATTTGGCTGTTTTACGTACAGCACACATTCGAGGATTCTTATTTTGAAGAAGATAAAGAATGGGAATATGTGAAAGCGGCAGTGGAAGGAAGTTCTTTTTATAAACTTCCAAAAATTTTGCAATTTCTAACGGGTAATATTGGATTTCATCATGTTCACCATTTAAGTCCAAGAGTACCTAACTATAAACTAGAAGAGGCACACAACAATACCCTTCCTTTAAAAAATGTACCAACAATTACGCTTGCTACAAGCTTGCGTTCACTCCGTTTCCGTCTTTGGGATGAGAAAAGTAACAATTTTGTTAGCTTTAAAGATGTCAAAAATATAATTAAAAATAATGTTTCTGTTCGGGTGAAATCTGAACTATAATTGCATCGTATATAAAATTCCCCTTAATCATTTTCGATTTAAGGGGAGTTTTTGTTTAAAGATTAGATGCCAGATAAGAAGAAAAATTAAATGTTTCAAATTGTAATGGAAGCAGATTAGGAATTGCTAGTACGTAAGTACAAATACAAGATAACAATAAATGCATTATGTTAACAAGTGGAGTTATCATGAATTTTCCATTACGATAACTGTTCATAAATCCGACGAAAATTAATAGCAAAAGGGGGATCGTACAACAGTATATCTAAAAAATTAGAAAAGACTTGAACGGAAATTTCATTCATTTTTCTTGGTGTTCCGCATTCCATACACTTAAATAGGATGCATATTCTAATTCATCTGGATTGTCATGTAACATAGAAATGAATTCTAATTTATTTCTATCACAATCTAGAAAGTATACACTTGCAGCGGGCATCCACCTTTGGACAATTGGCTCTTGATTTCCTTTTCCTTGACTTCCTATCACTTCTATTCCACGCTCCTCTAACCACGCTTTAGAAGTCATTAAAAACTCTAAATTTACACCAAAAGCAAAATGTCTCAGCTCAAAGTCTTCGATATTATTTACTTCCCATAGTCCAAGCATTTGTTTTTTATTTTCTCCGACCCAAAAGAAAGCCACTCTTCTTTTGGAGAGTTTTCTTGCTAAGGTTAATCCTAGCTTGTTTTGATAGAAATTTATCGCTTTTTCTAAATTTCTTACATGTAAATGAGTTTCGTATATGTTCTGTATCATTATGATCATTCCTTTCTTTCTTGATAACTACCAGTTGAGTAATGAATGTAGTTCTAATAATGTACAGCTATATCTGATATACCTATTTATTATTATATCGAAATTGAAATACGATAAATCCAACTGAGGTAGCAAGTTCAAATGAAAATTTTACTACTTTTGTAGGAGAAGAGAAAAATCCATTAAATTCAGGTGAACTCATATTTAAATAATAAAAAAAGACAACACATGAAGTGAAACGCCACGTGTTGTCTTTTTTGTATCGTACAATATTACGAAGTTTCGCTAATTTTAGTTTCACTTTGAGTGTTAGTTGCAATTCTTTTCTTAACTTTAAAGTGATAGTAAGTATAGCAAAAGATGATAAATGGTACAGTACAATAAATGCCTAGTCTTTGATCTGGGATAAAGATAAGACTTACTAATATAATGCCATACAATCCAAAACCAAGAATTGGTACAAGGGGATAGAGTGGAGTTCTGAACTTCAAGTCGTCTAATTTCCCACCTTCAGCTAAATAGTGTTTGCGGAAAAAGAATTGAGAAACACAAATTGACATCCAAACAATAATTGTTATGACTCCAGAAATGGAAATTAACCATAAGTAAACCGTTTCAGCAGCTACGACGCTTGTTAAAAGAGAAAAAGCAGAAATAGCTATTGTCATGATTAAAGCGTTGAGAGGAATCCCACGTGATGATAATTTCTTTAAAAATGCTGGAGCCATTTCGTTTTTTGATAAAGACCAAAGCATTCGAGTAGCAGCGTATAGTCCTGAGTTTGCAACAGAAAGAACAGCAGTAAGAATAACAAAGTTCATAATATCAGCTGCATATGGAATACCGATATTATCAAAAACAGCAACGAATGGGCTCTTTGTGAGTCCTGCTTCTTCCCAAGGAATTAAAGCAACAAGAACAAAGATTGCTAAGACGAAGAAAAACATTGTGCGCCATATAATATTTCTAATAGAACGAGGTAAAGTTTTTGCTGGATCTTCACTTTCACCTGCTGCGATTCCGACAAGCTCTGTACCTTGGAAGGAATAATTGACTGTAACCATTGTTAATAGAATAGCTGCAAGTCCATTCGGAAATAAACCACCATGATTTACGAAATTTGAAAGGAGTGGAGCTGGTTCGTCGCCTTTTAAATCAATAAAGCCGAACATAGCGGCGCCACCAAGAATTATAAAAGCTATAATGGCAGATACTTTTATACTTGAAAACCAAAATTCTGTTTCTGCATAACTACGAGCAGATAATGCGTTAATAGTAAAGATTGTAACGCCAAATATTAAACACCAAGCCCAAACAGGAATATCAGGAAACCAGCGCTGCATTGTAATACCGGCAGTTGTAAATTCAAGACCGGTCGTATTCGCCCAGCTTAACCAATACAACCATCCGATTGTAAAGCCAGTTGCAGGATTGATGAATTTAGTGGCATATTCCTGGAAAGAACCCGAAACAGGCATGGCTACAGCGAGTTCACCAAGACATAGCATAACGAAATACATTAATAATCCACCGGCCATAAAGGCAAGTACGGATCCACCAGGTCCAGCTTGACTTATTATAAAGCCAGATCCGTTAAATAACCCCGTTCCAATCACACCACCGAGTGCAATCATGAATAAGTGTCTACTTTTCATCGTACGTTTTAATTCATTGTTTGTATTGTTTACTTGCGCCATTGTTTTCCTCACTTTCGTAGTTGATAGAATAAAGTTTGATGTTTTTCCGTATTATGGAATGTATTCCGTGATGTGAAATCTTGTTATAATTTTCAGATAATTAAAAAGAAAAGTCAATATTTTTTTGTTTGCGTTTTCAATTCGTTGTTAGTGATATATTTTTATTGTTAGAAAATTGAATAAATATATTGATTTCATTTCGAATGTTTGCTAAATTGATAGTTAATTAAACGTACTAACATACTACGAGTAAAGTTGAGGCGAGTTATGGTACAGTCCATTGATCGAGCGATAAGTATTATTAAATTATTGAATTCTACAAATGAAAAAGAGTATTGGGCTATTTCTGATATAGCTGATGGAACACATCTCCCAGTTAGTACAGTACATAGATTACTTAACTCTCTAATGGAGCATGGGTTAGTTACACAAATACCAGAGACAAAACAGTACAAAATTGGACCAATGTGGATGGAAATAGGGTTACGTCAATTGGAGAAGGTAGACTACAGATCAGTTGCAAGAGAAGTGATGAAGCGGTTGGCCTTTGAAGTCGAAGAAAGTGTCTATTTAAATATTCCAAACGGAACACATTCTATTATCATTGAAAGAATTGATAGTCCTTTAAAAATTCGAGTTATCGATAATCTAGGGGAACAAATTCCACTTTCAATTGGTGCCGCAAATAAAACGATGCTTGCCAATATGAAAACGAATGAAATGGAACATATTGTAGAACATTTACTTTCTTCATTACCAGAACAAAAGCAAATTCTTCTTAATCAAATAAAGCAAATAAAAAATGAAGGATATGCTGTCAGTTATGGTGAAAAAACAGAAGGGACAGCTTCAGTAGCTGCACCTATTATCGGATTTAATCATAAAGTAGTAGGAGCATTAAGTGTTGGGTTAATTAGTCATCGTATTAATGATGATCGACTATCTTTTCTTATTAGCAAGGTAAAACAAGCAGCTCATGAAATATCAATAAAAATCGGCAGTACATCAGAACTATAATTTTGATAGCTGTCGTCATTTTTTATTCATATACTGGAATTCGTTTTCATAATGCGGAAAAATAGGGGGATTTATATGTCAAGGTGGCAATCAAAAGAACAATTGATTCAATTATTAAGCAGTCTTGTTGAAATTCCTAGTATTACAGGTACAGAGGCTGAAGTGATATTGCCAGACTTTGTTGTGGAGCAATTATCTGATTTACAGTACTTCAAAGAAAACCCGCACCATGTGCAAAAAAATCCGACGGGGGACGGACGATATTTTGTTACAGCACTAGTAAAGAAAAGTGATAGTACAAAAAATACTGTAATTCTAGTAAGTCACTTTGATGTTGTAGATGTACAAGATTACGGAGTGTGGAAAGAAGATGCATTTAATCCTAAAAAGTTAACATCTATGTTTTATTCTCATAAAGATGAACTTCCAGACCATGTACGTGAAGATATAGAACATGGAGATTGGCTGTTTGGTAGAGGAACAATGGACATGAAATGCGGCCTCGCATTACAAATGGCAATGATTGAACAAGCATGTGAAGGAAGATTCGATGGGAATGTTCTTTTATTGGCTGTACCAGATGAAGAAGTGAATTCTGTAGGGATGAGGGCCGCTGTTCCGAGACTATTAGATTTAGCAAGAGAGCATAATTTAGATTATAAAACGGTCTTAAACTCAGAGCCTATGTTTTCAAGACATCCTGGTGACCAAAATAAGTATATTTACACTGGCTCTATTGGTAAAGTGTTACCTGGTTTTCTTTGCTACGGAAAAGAGACACATGTAGGTGAACCTTTTGCAGGGTTAAATGGGAGTTATATGGCTTCATTAATAACAGCAGAACTAGAGTTAAACACAGACCTTTGTGATATTGTAGAAGGGGAAGCGAGTCCTCCACCAACTAACTTACTTCAAAGGGACTTAAAAGAGGATTATTCTGTACAAATTCCGCATCGTGCAGTCACATTATTTAATTTGTTTTTATTAGAAAAATCAATGACAGATGTAGTTTCATTGTTACGTCAAAAAGTAACGAAAGTAGCAGAGAAAATAGAAGAGTCGTATGAAAAACATGCATATCGTTTTTCTAAATATAATCCATTTATACCACCTAATCTCAAAGTAAATGTATTAACTTATGAAGAGCTTATCACATATGCAATTGAGCAACATGGACGAGAAAAAATAGATCATATTCAATCTAATATTATAAAAAATAGAGGAGATAAAGATGATCGTGCGGTAACGATTGATTTAGTAGATAAATTAGCGATTTTATGTAAAGAAAAGGCACCGATGATTGTACTTTTCTTCGCTCCGCCGTACTATCCAGCTGTGAGTTCACGCAACAATCCTTTAATAAAAGAGGTAGTTGTAGAAATGGAAAAGTATGCACATTACAATCATAAAATTACATTTGAAAACCAAAATTATTTTGGGGGGATTTCAGATTTAAGCTATGTAGGCTTGCAGTATCCACTGGATTCAATGAGTTCGCTTGTAGACAATATGCCATTATGGGATAAAGGCTATTCAATTCCGCTTCAGGAATTAGAAGAGTTTGATGTTCCAGTATTAAATATGGGACCGGTAGGAAAAGATGCACATCAATGGACAGAACGTCTAGATGTAAACTACGCATTTGAAACACTATTAGATATGTTACCGAAATGCATTGAAAAATTATTAGTTTCTAATAAAATTACACAATCATAGTAGGGAATAGGTAAGGGATAAAACAGAACCTTTAAAGAAGAGTCGAATCAAATTATTTTAATATAATTAAAAAGTAGAACGGCCAAGCTCAATTTTATATGAGTTTGGCCGTTTATCATGTAGTGAATTTTTAATTAAAATTATGTGAATTCATAGCTAACGTAATCTCTTTTATAGTTTTATTTTTTAGTTTGACCAGATAGTTCAACAGACTTTTGCGTACAACGCTGCATAGCTGAAATAATCGCTGTTCGTAATCCTTTTTCCTCTAATGTTGCTACAGCTTCTATTGTCGTTCCGCCAGGAGAACAAACCATATCTTTCAATTCACCTGGATGTATTCCTGTTTCTAGTACCATTTTTGCAGAGCCTAACACAGCTTGAGCAGCGAATTTATATGCTTGATTTCTTGGCATACCATCTAGTACAGCAGCATCTGCCATCGCTTCTATAATCATATATACATAAGCTGGTGAAGAACCACTTACGGATGTGACAACATCCATTAATTTTTCACTTACGATCTCTGTTTGACCAAAACTATTGAAAATGTTTAGTACATCTTCTAAATCTTTTTCTGTCACCATTTCATTAGGGCATAATGCAGACATTCCTTCTCCAACAAGAGCAGGAGTATTAGGCATTACTCTTACAACCTTTACTTTTTTATTAAAGGCATTTTCAGTACTTTCAATACTTTTTCCAGCAGCGATCGTAACGATGATAGCATCGTTTTTGATTACTTCTTTTATTTCATTAATTATTGATGAATATAGGTCTGGTTTGATTGATAAAATTAAAATATCAGCATTTTTAGCTACTTTATTGTTGTCGGTAGTTGTAGTTAGCCCATATTTTTCACTAGCATTTTTTAAATTAGCAGTGTTTAAATCTGAACAAATAATTTGATTTGAAGATACTATATTTTTGTTTATCATTCCGCCAATCATAGCCATTCCCATATTTCCGCAACCGATGAATCCAATTTGTTTATCCATAATAACTCAATCTTGCTCCTTTTATAATCAATTATATCGGTTTGATATTATTTTCTTAGAATAAGAATAACATCCCTGTGCAATATAAAGAAACATTCTAAGAGAATATATTCCTTTTTGCAACACTAAAAGACAAAAATTAATTATATTCGACATTATGTAAATATATACACTATAATGTAAGGTTTTATGTTTATGAATATGAGTTAAACTTATATCATTTTGTATTTTCATTCAGTAGGGCGATAATTTCATACAAATAACTTGTGGCTCTATTTATTTTTAAAAATACCTCTTGACACCGAATCAAACTATATCGCATAATATAAAAAAATTAGATTGAAAATCGTTGAAGGGAATTAGTACATATGTCTTCTTGCGAAAGAGAGTGGAATTCACCGGCTGAAAGATTCCTCGTATAGAATATATCGAACCTATCCCTGAGTCTTAAATGAAAGTTTAGGCGTTCGCCTGCGTTATAGGCACCAAGTGGATATCTATGTATATCAATTAAGGTGGTACCGCGGAACAATGACCGTTTCGTCCTTTTTATTTTATTAAGGGCGAAGCGGTCATTTTTATTTTGCTCTTAAATACTTCAGTGCAGCATTGATGAGAATAGATATAGTTACAAAGTGAATGAAGTGTAATTTATAAAAAAACTTTGATTTTAGACTTGGGGGATAAAAAAGTGAAAAAACAACGAATTGTTGTAAAGATTGGGAGTAGTTCCTTGGCAGATAGTCATGGAGGCATCTCTACAGAACAGCTTTCAGATCACGTTGCCGCATTGGCTCGGTTGAAAGAAGATGGGCACGAGGTTGTGTTAATTACATCTGGAGCCGTCGCTGCAGGTTTTTCAGCGCTAGGATATCCTAGCAGACCTGTAACGATTAAAGGGAAACAGGCTGCAGCAGCTGTCGGACAAAGTTTGTTAATGCAGGCGTACACGGAGGAATTCCGTAAATATGGCATCGTTACTGCGCAACTTTTGCTGACGAGAAGTGATTTTTCTAGAAAAGAACAATATAGTAATGCTTACGCTACGTTAGGAGAATTATTAAACCGTTCCGCTCTTCCAATTATTAATGAAAATGATTCCATCTCTTTAGAGGAGCTAACGTTCGGTGATAATGATATGCTGTCAGCTTTAGTAAGCGGGCTTGTTTCGGCGGATATGCTTATGATCTTTACGGATGTGAACGGGTTATATGACAAAAATCCTCAGAAAAATGCGGATGCAAAAAAATATTATTTTCTTCCTGAAGTTACGGAAGAAATTTCTTCTCTTGCAGGAGATGCAGGCTCAAAACTTGGGACTGGCGGTATGAAATCAAAAATCGATGCTGCAAAGACAGCACTCTCTCTTGGTGTGAGTGTATTTATCGGAACAGGACGTGGACAGGAAAAGTTTGTAGATGTTTTGAAGGGTAAGGGTGATGGAACGTATGTTGGTAATGCTCCTCAAAAAGAAATGAAGATGAACAAGCAATGGATTGCCTTGCATTCGCTTGTTAGCGGACAAATTGAAGTAGATGCTGGGGCAGCTACTGCCATCATTCAGCATGGGAAGAGTTTACTTCCAGCTGGTGTTACGAATGTATCAGGATTTTTCCAAGTGGGTGAAGTTGTAGAGGTTGTAACGCAACAAGGGCGCGTAATAGGAAAAGGACAATGCACATATAGTGCAGAGGAACTAAGAGATGTAAAAGGTATGCAAAGCCAAGATATTCAAGTAAGAGGCGAGAGACATAGTTATGAAGTCATCCATAGGGATCATTGGGTTTCACTTTAAAAAGGAGGAAATAAAAATGAATGAAGTGTTAGCAAAGGGGATAAAAGCAAAAGAGGTTGCTAGAGAACTTGTGCTTAAAACTACAGATCAAAAAAATGAAGCACTTGCTGCAATTGCTAATCAGCTGATAGTAGAAACAGCTTATATTTTAGAAGAAAACAAACGGGATATTGAAGAAGGTAAGGAGAAAGGATTTTCTCATTCACTCCTTGATCGCCTTTTGCTGAATGAACAACGAATTGTTGATATGACAGAGGGTATTAAGCAGTTAATTGAATTACGTGATCCTATTGGAGAATGTGTAAGTGCATGGGAACGACCAAATGGACTATCTATTCAGGAGATGCGCGTACCACTTGGTGTTGTCGGAATGATTTATGAGGCAAGACCGAATGTAACTGTTGATGCTGCTACAATTTGTTTAAAAACAGGAAACGCAGTAATACTACGTGGTAGTTCTTCTGCTATACATTCTAACAAAGCTATCGTTAGCGTTATTCACCGGGCGCTTAAGCAAACTAGCTTGCCTTCAGAAAGTGTACAGCTCATAGAAGATACAACGAGAGATAGTGCAAAACAGTTGTTTACATTGAACGAGTACTTGGATGTTCTTATACCAAGAGGCGGTAAACAATTAATTGATACAGTAGTGAGAGAAGCGTCTGTTCCAGTACTTGAAACAGGTGCGGGAAATTGTCATATATTCATTGATGAAACAGCAGATAAACAAATGGCGTTTAATATTATTATAAACGCAAAAACGCAGCGTCCATCTGTATGTAATGCAATTGAGACGATTGTACTTCATGAGAATTGGGCAGAGCAATATGGTAGCGAGTTGTTTTCTTCCTTGAAGGAAAGAGGAGTGGAGCTACGTGGTGATAATAAAGCAGTGGCGATTGATCCTTCTATCTTACTTGCGACAGAAGAAGACTGGGAAACTGAGTTTTTATCTCTCACACTAGCAGTGAAAGTGGTTTCCACTGTTGAAGAAGCGATTCATCATATAAATACGTATGGATCTATGCATTCTGAAGCGATTATTACTGAAAACGAGGAAAACGTCAGCAAGTTTTTTACTTCTGTAGATGCCGCGGCACTTTATCATAATGCATCGACTCGTTTTACAGATGGATCCGAATTTGGATTCGGAGCGGAAATTGGTATCAGTACACAAAAGTTACACGTAAGAGGACCAATGGGGCTTCCAGCATTAACTTCTACAAAATATGTGATTCGTGGAAATGGGCAAATTCGAAAATAATAATAAAAGACACTCAATTTAATCTGTACCCTTTGTAAAGGACATTTTGAAAAAAGTTAGGCAACATCAAGAAGATGGTTTCTGTATCCAACAGGAGTCATCTTTTTTAAATTCCATTGATATCTATAATGATTATAATACGTCATATATTTCTTAATCTCTTGTTTCAATTCATTAAAGGACACGCAAGGTTTTATATGAGCTTCATCTTTCAGATGACCAAAAAATGATTCTTGTGGGGCGTTATCCCAACAGTTTCCTCTTCTTGACATGGATTGTCCTAGGTTTAGCTTTTTAACTAGCTTTTGATAGGTAGGGCTTGTGTAGTGGGATCCTTGATCTGAATGAATATAAGCACCTTCAGTCAATCGAATCCGCGGATTCCTTTTTAGTTTATGGAGAGTTGTCGTTACGAGCTCTAATGTCATCTGTTCTGAAACATGGTAAGCTAAAATTTCATTAGTTGAGCCGTCTAAAATTGTAGATAAATAGGCCCTTTGATTCTTACCGTAAACTAAATAGGTGATATCTGTAAGAAGTGTTTTCCCTGGGGTATTTTGTTTAAATTCCCGATTTAATTGATTTGGTACTATTCGATGTTCTTTTGTAGCTTTAAGCATTCTTTTATAAGGATTCGCTTTGCGAACCGGACAGATAATCTCGTATTTCTTCATAATTCTACGGATACGCTTTAAATTGTAGACAACTTGAAACTGACCCGCCAATGTCATCTTTATCTGACGAGCCCCTTTGTTTCTATTTCTAAATCGAAGTGCTTTTAATATGGTTTCCTTCAAGATTTCATCTCGATCACTCTTTTGTTTCCGTTGTTCTTGAGATGAAACTGAAAAGTAATTATAGTATCCCGAACGGGATACACCAGCTACTTTACACAAATGACTGACCATATTCCTTAAGTTGTATTTCATGATGACAGAACGAATCAAGATGAATTTCTGACTAGGTGGTAGTGTTATTTCCTTCTCATCCTCCCTTCCATAAGTTTGATTTTTTTTAGCAATTCGTTTTCCGCCTTTAGTAAGTTTCGTTCGGCTTCTAAACGGGCATACTTTTCTTCTAACGTAAGCTCTCTCTCAAGAGTTCTTCCAGCGTTTTCGATACGTGTATCCCTTAAACCCAATACACCATTTTTTCTATAAGCAGCACGCCATCTACTTCCCGATGACATAACTCGTTTCATTCCAATCATATCTATATCAAAACCACATTCTTCAAAAATATTTCGAGGTAGCTTTCCTTTTTCATTTTCCTCAATAAAAATATGCTTAAATTCCTCTGTATAAGTGATACCTTTCTGACTTACAGATTTTACGTATAGGTTATTTGATAGAATTTGAATTTCTCTTTCTGTAAATAGTTTTTTTGTCATTTTCAACATTCTCCGATCCCAATTTTCCTTTTATTATACAAGAAATACCCTATAGAATAGACTTTTTTCAAGTGTCTATTCTATAGGGTACATTTTAATTGGCTTGGGTGTCTTTTTTTATAAAAATTATTTACCATACAAATAGCCCAACGAGCATAGCACTTAATAAAGAAACAGCCATCCCGCTAACAAGAAGCTTCCAAACATTTTTACCGATGACTGATGATTTTTCTCCGCCAAATAATGAATTGTAAGTTCCGTAAATCATACCTACTGTACTAAAGTTAGCAAAAGAAGCTAGAAATGTCGTTGCAACCGCAACCGTATGCGGTTGTAACGACTTTAAGTTTGATTTTAAATCCATCATTGCAACAAATTCATTCGTCGTTATTTTGATCCCCATTAATTCAGCTACATACATAGCATCACTGCCTGATAAACCGAGTAAAAATGCAAAAGGACTAAAGATAATGGAGAAGATTTTTTGAATTGTTAACCCCGTTACAAAAAATCCTAAAATCCCATTTAAACATGCTGTTAAAGCTACATAACCAATTACCATAGCTAAAATAACGATAACCATATTCATCCCAACTAACATACTGTTTGAAATAGTAGAAAAGAAATCCTTTTTTTCATGTTTTGAAGGTGTGTAAACAACGTCTTCTTCTTTCGAAACTTCCACAGGATTTAATACATTGGCTAAAATTAATGCGTTAATACAATTTAATGGAATGGCACTGAAAATATATGTTGCTGGCACCATTGATAAATAAGCGCCAAGAATGGATCCGCTAACGCTACTCATACTCATAATTCCAAAAGTTAATAATCGATTTTCTTTTAACACAGATAATTGATCACGAACAACCGCAAGTGCTTCGGTGTTTCCTAAAAACATCATTTGAATCGAAAAGAAACTTTCTAACTTTGGTAAACGAGAAATCTTTGAAATAACTGCACCTACTTTATCAATAATCCAAGTTAAGATTCCGAAATAAGATAGAATATCGAAAAAAGTAATAACAAAAATGATAGGAAGTAACGCACTAAAGAAGAAATCAATGTGCTGACTTTCCATAGCTGAAGGAAATGCAAATCGAATACCTTCATTCGCACATGCTAGTAGCCAACTGAAAAATGACGCAATTTTATTAATGATAATACTGCCGAGCTTTGTGCCTAACATAAACCATGTAATAAAAAGCTCCAATAGGATGAGAATTACAATTGGTCTCCATTTTATATGTTTTTTATTAGGCGAACATAAGAAAACGATTAATATGACAACGAAAATCCCTAACATATTCAATATGAAATGCATGTCAACAACTCCTTGAGGCTTATTATTTGTATATAAAAAAGCATCTATTCTTCCAAATTTGGATTATGATTAGAAGTTATGAAGCATGTAAGTTATGTTAGGAATCAATGTATTTTAATTTGCTTTATTTTGAGTAATCGCAGTAATTATCGAACAATTAGTTGTTTTCAATTGTTTTGTTGGATATTAAACGTATGCGATTTTAAACATCGTTTATCCCGGATTAACGGGCAGTAAGACTTTTACCTCAAAATTCAGGGAAAGCAAAGAAGTGGGGATGGGCTGCCCGCAAAATCCCGATTGGTAAGAGCTGATTAAAATTTCACTTTATAAATAAGAACGGTGAGTTGGCCATGAACCTTGAAGTTTCCGAAGCTGTATAATTTGTCCTGTATGATAAGCATCATGCAAAAGGATATTCATATATTGTTGCCAAACTGGTAGAGAAGGACTTAGTTGATCTAGTTCTGCTTCTTGAAGGGCGGTTAATGAAGATTGTAAGGCATCATGTACTTGAAGCGTTCGCTTTTCTCTTCAATAAACCTTCTCTATAGTTGAACAAGAGAGTGAAATACAACGTATAATTGAGCCATTAAAAAATCTCATTTTTAATATGATATTTAATAATCAAGGCTTTCATTGAGTCAGAATGAAAAGAGTATAAACCTTTTTCTGTTTGCTCATTGATTAAAGTTTTTTTTAAGTTGCAAAACGGTTCTAAAAATATAGAAGGTAAAATTCGATAAAAATAGAATATGTTATATAGCAAACAAGGAGGGGATAAAAATGGAGGTCTATCATATAACGAGCAGAAAAAGGGAAACATACAACGTTCAGGTGAAATATTCGATACTTTTCGAGTGTGCACTTGGCATTGCAGCGATTACTCATAAAAGGTTAATTGATACTCTTGAAAAGACTCAAAGTGAATGGGAAGAAATTAAGAAATCATTAACAGAAGAAATGAGAGAACACTTACAGTTTGTAGAAGAACATAATACGTGGAAAGCGTTACTCCAGTTATTGTATGAAGAGGATTTTCAAGATTTATCGCAGTTTAATTTTAAAATTGATTCACTTTCAGAAGAAGATTTGAAATTTATATGTTTACCGTTTTTAGGAGAGAAGTATGAAGAGAAAAGACGTTTAGCTGCAACGGGAGTTGTATGTGCAATACACGAACTAAAGGAACTAACAGATAATCATCAGTTTTTTTCTACTTATATTAGCTTTATATGTAATGTAGATGTACAAGTGCTGAAATCGCATTTAATCGCTGTTATGACAGGTTGGTATGAGAGTGTTATTAAAAGAGAGGAAGAACAAATACTTTCTATATTAAAACGAGATTATGAAGCAAAAAATGAAATGAATAAAAAGATGAAACCAGAAGAGTTTGTTGAGTGGGCTACTGGTGGCATTAACTATATGCCAGAACCAAGTGTTCATTACGTGCTTCTTATCCCGCAAATGACGTACAGACCGTGGAATATTGAAGCGGATATTGAAGATACGAAAGTATTTCATTATCCAGTTGCGAATGAAAGCATTCATCCTGAAGATCCGTATGAACCGAATTATTTTTTAGTTCAAAAACATAAGGCTCTTGGGGATGAGGCGAGATTGCGAATTGTAAAAATGTTGTTTGAAAAAGAACGTACATTACAGGAAATAACGGAAAGATTACAGCTTGGTAAATCGACAGTACACCATCATTTGAAATTGTTACGTGCAGCGAAGTTAGTTGATATACATGACGGAAAGTATGTATTAAGAAAGAAAGCAGTACAGTCTTTAGCGAAAGAATTAGATATGTTTTTGAATAGATAATTAACAACGAGAATGTACATAAAGGGAGGAATATAAAAGAAAAGTTGGTGTGTGAAATTGAAAAATATATTGAAAAATCGTTCGTACTTTTTTATGTGGATTGGTAGTGCAATCTCTGAATTAGGAGGGGCTTTCGGAACGTTATGTAATTCAATTCTAGTATATGAGTTAACAGGATCGGAAATGGCTTTAAGTAGTATGTGGCTATTATATTTCATCCCATCACTCATACTGCAATTAATAAGTGGCCCATTTATTGATAAATGGAGCCGGAAGTGGATTATGATTTTTTCACAATGGATACGGGCGTCCGTATTCTTATTACCTTTGGTGATGCTAGTTACAGGTAGTATAGAAGTTTGGCACATTTATGTTGTTCAAATTGTAGTGGGACTTATTACACCTCTTTATACACCTGCGAGTCAGGCAATTACACCGAGCATTGTAAGTCAAGGACAACTTCAAGACGCAAATGCGTATATTGATGGAATGACTCGTCTCATGATGTTTCTTGCGCCAGTATTGGGCGGAGTAGTCATTCATTTCATTGGAACAGAACTTACATTATCTTTCGTATGTATTTGTCTATTTGTTAGTGGTGCTTTCTTACTTTATATAAAAGAAAAGAGGACTACAACAGATATACGAAAAACGTGGCTAGAACAATTTCTTCAAGGTTTTACATATTTTTTTACAAAACCAATCATCGTTTGGCTCGGTATATTTCTTACTTTCGTGCAGTTTGGAGTAGGGGTAACGATGGTCACAAATCTTCCTTATATAAAAGACGAGCTGTTAGCGGGATATGCAGAGTACGGCTATTTTATGGCAGGTTTTCCACTTGGCTACGTAATTGGCTCAGTATTAGTGGGAAAAGTAACATATAAAAGCCGGCGTATACTTATGCTTGGAGGATTGTTTATAGGGGGGCTCACATACATTTCATTAGGGTTCAATCATAGTATTATCATTGCAATAATAATTGAAGTAATAGCAGGGATTTGTATTGCATTTTTCAATGTTCATAACACAACAATATGCCAACAAATCGTCCCAAATAATATGATAGGACAAGTATTTTCAGTGCGTTTATTTTTTATACGATCCGCTATGCCATTAGGTGTGTTAGTAGGGGGAATATTGAGTGAAATGTGGGGAGTAAGAGCGCTATATGTAATTATCGGTGCAATTATATGTGTTACATCTTTAATAGGGATGTTATTTCCATATTTCAAATTTTTAGATGAGGCGATAGAAAAGAAATCAGCATAATTCAAAAAATTAAAACTTTACAATTGAAAATAATTATCATAATCAATTATAATAGAAGAATACTAGTATTCGTATTACAAAGAGGGAGTGGGATATATGTTTATCGAAACGAAAACATTTACAGTAAAAGAAGGCACATCAAATATAGTTGTAGAACGTTTCACTGGAGAAGGTATTATTGAAAAATTTGAAGGCTTTATCGACTTGAGTGTTCTTGTGAAAAAAGTAAGACGAGGAGACGAAGAAGTTGTCGTTATGATTCGCTGGGAATCGGAAGAAGCATGGAAAAACTGGGAAACAAGTGAAGAACACTTAGCTGGACATAGAGCGGGCCGTGGTAAACCGAAGCCAGATCATATTATTAATGTGGATCATGCGGTTTATTATGTGAAATCATCGAAATCGGCTTATCAACAGTCGTAATATATAAGTAGAGGATACATGTTGTAGATGCTAACATGTATCCTCTTTTTGTAGTAATGGGGGATGGAAATGATGGAGAGTTTTTCATTCATTACAAATGAAAAACATAAAAAATTGGTACAAACAATTTTAAATGAATATTTATTTAGAGATAAAGTAAATGGATTCATGCTAATTGGATCTGTCGCAAGAGGTGACGCATATCCTGATTCGGATTTAGATTTCTATATTCTTTTAGAAGAAGGGCAAAAGAAAAAATTTCATTTTGAAACGAGTGATGATATTTTAGTTGAATATAAGAGTGCAGATTTTAATCAAATTCAAGTAAACTTTAAAAACAATCCGATGGAATTTTACTCATTTCTAGAAGGGGAAATTTTGTTTGATAAAAGCGGTGAGTTGAAAAAGTTAAAGGAAATAGCTACATATGAATTTGAAAACTATCGTGTTTCTAGCGACAAAATGAAGGGCATTTCTCATTGGTTGCATAGTTCATTAATTAAAATTCAATCTGCCTTGAAAGCAAATGATGAGTTAAAAGCTTCATACATAGTTCAAATTTCAACTTGGACATTGTTAGATGGGATATGGGCTGTTAATAATAAGCCTATACCACCAGCGGGATCTGTTTTGAAGTATATTGAAACATTATCTAAAGTACCAACTCATTTTAAAGGTTTTATCAATAAACTGTTTTTAGGTGATACGACAGAACGTACCTCTGCAGCAATTTTCTTGATTGAGTGGGTTTTACACAATTTGAAAAATAAATAATGTGGCTATTTTATATAGGTAAAATAATATTTCGCGTCGAACAGTTTATGGAATTACAGTCATAAAAAACGTTCTAGGCTATAGAAAAAAATATTAGACTTATAAAGCATAGTCTTAGATGGAACGCTTGAATATCTTGCCTTACATATTTAAGTGTTATGAAAATGAATCCATATACCCTCTGTTTAAAAGGAGATGAGTACATGAAGCTGAATCATTTAAATTTATGTGTTGATGATTTATCGGAAGCGAGACATTTCTTTGAAACATTTTTTGATTTTCAATTTTTGGAGCAAAAAGGGAAAGCACTTGTAGTGATGAGTGATGAGAGTGGTTTTATACTTGTACTAAGTGATCCAAAAGCATTTAAAGGGAATAAGGAAGTTACGTATCCGGAAGCTTTTCATATTGGTTTTTTAGTGGATACATCAAGTGAAGTGGATCAAGCGTATAATCGTTTAGTAGCCGGCGGCATTGAAATAGACAAGGAACCTTATTTGATGCGAGGTAGTAGTTATGGTTTTTATTTTACAGTATTTAATGGCTTATTAATTGAAGTGTCTTGTCTTGATTATAGAGAAGGTAAGAAAGTTTCAAAGCTTAATAGTAATCATCTAGAGTAATCATTTGAAGGTGTATAGAATTTAAGTATGTATCATATTAGAAGACGGATTAAGAAAGTTTCACTGTAAAGTAAAAAAGACAGACTAATAAATAGTCTGTCTTTTCACATTAATTCTTCACATCATCATAAAGTTCAAGTGCCTCTTTCACATTCAATCCATTTTTTACAATGCCATGTATTGCTTGAATCATCGCAGCTGGGTGCTCGGATTGCCATATGTTTCGGCCCATGTCTACTCCAATTGCGCCTTCTTGCAACGCATTGTACGTAATGTTTAATGCGTCTTCAATTGAATCTAATTTTGGTCCACCAGCAATGACAACTGGGGCAGGGCATGTGCTCGTTATTTTTTCGAATCCTTCACAGTAATACGTTTTAATAATATCAGCACCCATTTCAGCACATACGCGGGAAGCAAGTGCTAGAAAGCGAGCTTCACGTTTTTGTAATTCTTTTGCGACTGCGGTAATGCCGAGTACTGGCAGGCCGTAATCATGAGCTTCAGAAACTACATTTGCGAGATTTGTAACAGTTTGTGTTTCATAGTCTGATCCAATGAAAACAGAAACGCCGACGCCAATTGCGTTTTGTTTTACTGCTTCTTTCACAGGTGTAACAATTGTTTCATTCGCTAAATCTTTACCGACGACAGTAGCGCCGCCAGATACACGCATAACCATCGGTGTGCTGCAGTTTTCAGGAATACAGGAGCTAAGTACACCACGCGTTAAAAAGAGAGAATCCGTGTAAGGAAGTAAGTTTTTAACAGTTTCAAGTGGCTGTTCAAGCCCGTGAATTGGTCCTAAAAAGTAGCCGTGATCTATCGCTAACATTACCGCTCTGCCATCAGGTAAAATTGTATTTAATCGATTTTTAAATCCCCAAGTCATTCCAAATCACTCCTTCGTTAATGTTGGATTTTCCGTTTGTACCGTATCTTTATTTGGTAAATGTGGTGACTTTATAAAAACAGCTTTAAAAGGTTTGTCAGAATGGTTAATCAGATAGTGAGATTCATGAGGGCGAACTTGCAGGACATCACCTTGTTTAATTGGAACTCTTTCGTTATTTACATAGAAGTCTATTTCACCTTCTAATGCATAAAAGACCTCTTCGCACGTCGTATGATAATGGTTTTGAAACTCCTGGCCCGGTTGAATGACAACAAGGCCAAGATCAATATTTGGACCTTGTATTAAATATTTCGGCCCGTTATCACCGAAGCGATAGGAGAAGTCATTTTCATTCGCTTTTAACATACAGTTCACTCCTTTATGTAATGTGTTACAGTGCACCAGGCGCAATCCACATATGTGAGGTGAGCCCTTTATCAGCTAAAGCGAGCTGACTGTCATATACAGTTTTCCATGTTTCATAGAACTCTTTATATAGTTCGTGATTTTCAGTAACTGGTTCGAATGTTTGCTCCCACTGTACAAACTCTTCGGCAGTTTCTTCCATAGATGAATATATGCCAGCACCAACTCCAGCAGCAATCGCAGTTCCTAAAGCAGCTGCTTCTTTCACAACAGGTACTTTTACAGGAATACCGAGTACGTCTGATAGAATTTGTGGCCATAGTTTTCCTTTAGCGGCACCGCCAGCAAAAACGACTTCAGAAGGGAATGTACCAGTAAGATTTTCAATTAGTTTTAAGTTTCCAAGTGTAACGAAGGCGGCATTTTCTTCAATAGCACGGAACATTTCCTTTTTTCCGCATTTGTCAGCGTCTAAACTTAAATTTAAGAATGAAGGTGCGGCATGACGCCAAGAAATGTAGTTCATAACGTTTGAAAAAGTAGGGATAATGCCATGTGAACCGACAGGTACGTCTTTCGCTTGTTCTTCTAGTAATTCATAAGCATCTACACCGAGTTTATCAGCAAGTTTCTTTTCTTCTTGGCAAAAAGCGTCTCGAAACCAGCGCATAACGAGACCTGGGAAAAAGGCGATTGTTTCATATTGCCATAGGTTCGGAACGACGTGACAATTTACTCGAATCGCAGCATGTGGATCTGTTATTGGCTCAGTAACATTCACTTCTTGTTGCCAAAAGCTACCCCCGCATATTAACGTTTGATTCGGTTTCACGATTCCTGTTCCGAGCGATGCCATTTGAGCATCTCCACCCCCGGCGACGACAGGAATCCCTTCAAGTAAACCAGTTAATGCTGCACACTCTTTTGTAACGTTGCCAATTACTGTACCAGCTTCATTTACTGTTGGTGAAAATGGCAAAGATAGACCGCACTCCTTAGCGACATCGTTATCCCACACTCTATTTTGTAAGTCAAAAATACCTGACGTGCATCCGTTTGAGGGATCAATTTGTAGTACGCCGCTTAGTTTATATAAAATCCAATCGTTTAACATTGTAAAAGAGTAAATATTATTATAGACGTCGGGTTCATGTTTTTTTATCCAGAGTAGGCGTGGTAAAGCACCTAATGAAAAAGTTTGACCAGACTTTGTATATAAATCTTTTTCAAGATGTGACCGAATTTCTTTTAATTCACTAACTTCGACGGATGCGCGCCCATCAACATTTGCACACGCCCATATTTCTTGCCCATCTTGATCATATAAAACAAATCCTTCTCGCATACTTGTAGCGCTAATAGCAAGAATAGAAGAGGCAGGAGTGTTGCTTTTTTGAAGCACCTCTTTCGTACATTCTTGTACTAGCTTCCAATTTTCTACTACATCAAAGTTCATAGAGCCTGGATAACGAAGGTCAGATTTGTGAATCCATTCTTTTTGACTTACTGCAATTTGATTACCATGTAAATCAAAAAGAACTGCTCGAATGCTCCCTGTACCAGCATCGAAAGCTAATAAATGGGACATTAACAATCACCATCCTTTCGTAATAAGGAGAGGGCAGTTTCCTCATCGGTAATTAATGTATGAATAAACTTTCCTTTTAAGGCACCATAAATTGCATCTATCTTTTCTATACCTCCAGCAACACCGACGACATGATTCATATTGCGCAAAATAGAGAGAGGCGTGCCAATTAGACGATTATGATGCGAGAGCTCTAATAACTCACCATTCGTATTATAAAACTGTCCTAAAATATCGCCCGCCCCGTTTTGACTTCGAATATATGTCATTTCACGTAGCGTTAATTTTTCTTCTTTTACAATTGTAGCGTCTTGAGATAACCCGCCAATACCGACAACTGCTGTATGTGCAAGTGAAGCGACATGAAGCATATCTTTCACACTTGGTTCTGATAAAATACTTCGTGCCATTTCAGTAGAAGATGCTAGAAAAGGAGTAGGAATAATATGAAGATCACCTTGCATGTAGTGTAAATAGTTTTGTTTTCTTGGGAGATAGTGGTTTACTCCGCCTGTTAGCGTTACGAATGAAAGATTAATAGAACTTTCAAAATGAATGTTTTCTAGCATTTTACTTATCGTTTCACCCCAGCCGATGCCGAGTAAATCACCTTGTTGGAGATGAGTTTCTAAATATTGTGCAGCGGCTTTTCCGAGAGAAGTAGCATAATTGTTTATTGGAGTAGGGATAATGAAAGCATCTTTTAAGTGGAACTTTTTCATTAAGTCACGTTCAATGCTCAAGCAATGCAAACCGGTTCCTTTTACGTGAAATGTAACGATACCTTCACTGCGTGCCTTATCTAATAACCGGACGACTTTATTTCTTGAAATATGAAGAAGTGAAGCAATCTCTTGTTGTGTTAATTGATCTTTATAATAGTACCAGGCTACTTTAATTAATAAATTTTCTTCAAAGTTCAGCTGTGACATACTCTTCATCCCTTTCAACAATTGACCAATGCTTAAACATATGTGTCACATATTTTGTTTATTCCAGTTGAAACGATTAATAGTACATTGAAAAAAGTGTTCTAGATATGAAAAAAGGAATATACAATGCTACAAAACAAGTAGAACAAATAATCATTTTCTCAAAAAATGTTCTGGGTAAAGGCAGGTGACATCATGTGGAGAATGTGCCCTTATTACAAGTGAAGAAAATGAGTAAGGCGTTTTCGAATCAACTTGTGCTAAAGGAAGTGAACTTACAAGTAGAGCATGGTGATATATACGCTTTAGTTGGTGGAAATGGCGCCGGGAAATCGACATTAATGAAAATATTAACGGGGTTATATTCGTATGATAGTGGAGAAATGTATGTGAAAGGAAAGAGACAGCAGTTTGCAAATCCAAAAGAAGCACACCAAGAAGGGATTTATTTAATACCACAAGAACCGCTCATTTTTCCGCATATGACCATTGAAGAAAATATATGTATTGGATTAAAGGGGAATAGAAAGAAGCTTAAAGTAAAAGTTCAGCAATTAATTGACAGTTTAAGTTGGGATATTGATCTTAATGAACAGGGAGAATCGTTATCTATTGCGCAACAACAGTTAGTAGAAATCGTTAGAGGATTAATAAGAGAAGCTGAGATTCTTATTCTAGATGAGCCAACATCGACATTAACAACACACGAAATTAAGAGTCTTTTTGTGTTGATGAAAAGTTTACAAGAAAAAGGAATTGGGATGATTTATATTACGCATCGTTTTCCAGAAATCTTTGAAATTGCCAACAAAGTAGCAATACTACGTGATGGAATGGTTGTAAGCCAAGGTGATGTATGTGACTATACATATGACATGCTGATGGAGGGACTATTGCCAAAAGGATATAAACAGAAAGAGAAAATAGAAGTAGTTCAAGAGACAGCAAAGACGAAAAAAATATTAGAAGTGGTTGATATAAATGGTCACGCATTCGAAAATATATCATTCACTGTACATGCGGGTGAGGTTGTAGGTGTTGCTGGCATTATAGGATCTGGCAGAACGGAATTAGCAGAAGCGATATTTGGATTGAAAACTATAAAATCAGGGTCTATCTTATTGGGTGGAAAATCAATTGATACGTGTTCTTTGCATAAAAGGCTAGACGAAGGCCTAGTTTATGTGCCAGAGGATAGAGTGAGGAATGGAATTTTCTCAATTGCTTCTGTTAAAGAAAATATTGCAGCAGCAAGTTTATATCAAAATAATCGCTTTTTTATAAATCAAGAAAAAGAAAGCGCTTTAGTTAATTCGTTTATAGAACAGTTCCGAATTGTTGTACAGAATATGAATAAAGAATTGGCATCTTTATCAGGAGGTAATCAGCAGAAGGTCGTGCTTGCGAAGTATCTTGCATGTAATCCTAAAATTATTATTCTTGATGAGCCGACTCGCGGAATTGATGCGAAAGCAAGGCTTGAAGTGTATGAGACGATAAAAAAAATGAAAAGGGAAGGACTCGCAATTTTATTAATCTCTTCAGATGTTGAAGAAATTATCCAATTAGTAAACCGTGTATATGTAATGAGAAATGGGCGATTTGTTTCTCATATGGAAAAAGAACAACTGAGTGTGAATGAAGTTACACGCCTTGCATACGGAGGTGTAACGGAATGAAACGTATGTATAAAATGCACGAAACGTCTATCATACTGTTACTACTAATTTATATAGCTACTGTAGGGATGATAAACCCTAGTTTTATTCAATTTAACTCGTTATCTTTACTGATGAAATCAAGCGTTATTTTAGTCGTGCTAGCAATCGGTCAATCGTTTGTCTTATTTACGAAAAATATAGACGTATCAGTTGGCTCAATTATGGGATTAAGCGCGGCAGTTTGCGGGATGTTGTTAACGAACGGGTATAATGCATTCTTGTCAATTTTTGCTGCTGTAATGCTTGGTGCTAGTATTGGTTTCATAAACGGGATTGGCGTCGCAAAGTTTCGGGTACCAGCCATTATTATGACATTAGGGATGCTAGGAATTGCTAGGGGGGCAATGTTAATCTTCACAGGCGGGAAGTGGATTGAAGATATTCCAAACGATTTTAAGCAGCTGTCATCTATCATCATTCTTGGTTTACCTATAACTGTATGGTTCGTTCTTATTATTTTACTACTACTATACTTCTTTTTAAGAAAAGTGCCATTGGGAAGATACTTTTATGCGGTAGGTGATAATGAAGATGGCGCGAGGCTTATTGGTATACCTGTTAATAAAGTGAAGATATATGCGTTTATGATTTCAGGCATAAGCGCTGCGCTCGCTGGTTGCATATTTGTTATGAATATCGGGTTCGTCCCAAATCAAACAGGTACAGGATTAGAATTACAAGTAATGGCAGCCGCTGTACTAGGAGGAATTCATTTAAAAGGAGGAACAGGATCTTTATTTGGAGCTGCATTAGGAGCGTTATTTTTAGAAACAATAAGTAGCTCACTCGTCTTTTTAAAAATACCAGCATTTTGGAATAATGCTATTTCAGGTTTTTTACTATTACTTATTATCATATTAGATAGCGTCATGAAGAGGTGGAAAGCAGAAAGGAGGATGAATCTATGAAGTATTTTTACAGATGGGAAGGTGTGTTAATCATATTACTTCTTATAGAATTCATTCTCTTTAGTTTTATAAATAGCGATTTCTTAAATATTAGTAATCTCCTTTTTAGTACAAATGATTTCCTATTTATCGCAATTGCGGCGATACCAATGACTTTTGTTATAGTAACAGGAGGAATTGATGTATCTGTAGGATCAATTATGGGGCTAACCTCGATTTTAATTGGTGTGTTTTGGATGAATGGGATTCATATTTTACTAGCAGTAATAATGGCACTTATAGTCAGTTGCTTAGCAGGAGCTTTAAATGGACTCATTATAAAAATGACAGATGTAGAGCCACTAGTCGTTACACTCGGAACGATGTTTTTATACGGAGGAATTGCGCTTGTCGTTTCAGGAGGGGCAGGTGCTTCTGGATATGAAGGGATAAGCGGTTTACCTGATACTTATGTACAACTAGCAAATGGTAGTTTTATAGGAATACCCAATTTATTATGGCTACTTATTTTATTAACAATTGTATGCACGATTTTGTTTCACCGAACGATATATGGGCGCCACGTACAATTAACAGGTGCGAATGAAAATACAGCAAAATACACCGGGATTAAGACGAAGAAAGTAGTAATCATTGCTTACATACTTTCTGGGTTAGGAGGTGGATTAGGAGGAGCTTTCTTAACTGCATATTTCGGTTCTGCACGTGCTGATATAGGAAGCGAAACAATATTACCAATCATTACAGCAGTCGTCTTAGGCGGTACACTTATTACAGGCGGAAAAGGAAGCATTATCGGTACTGTACTGGCGAGTATTTTCATTGGGCTCATGCAGTATGGCTTGCAAATGACGGGTTTAACAAATGAACAATCCAATGTAGTAATAGGTATTATCCTTATTCTTTCAGTTATTATGAGACATTTCAAATTACATCAATTTTTAGCGGGGAAAAGACAGAGTTTGCATAAGGGGGAAATGTCATGAAGAGAAAACTAGGGATTGTATTGATCGTATGTATTTGCCTAATTGGTTTAATAGCTTGTTCCAGTCAAACGGCAGATAAGAAAAAAGCGGATGATGTGAAATTTGCATTTATTCCGAAATTAACAGGAGTTGGCTTCTTTACATCGGGCGGTGAAGGGGCAAAAGAGATGGGAGATAAGCTAGGCGTACAAGTGAAGTATGATGGACCGTCTGAAGCGAGTGTATCAGGGCAAGTAAAGTATATAAATAATTTTATTAACCAAAACTATGATGCACTTATGGTTTCATCTACGTCAGTGGAGGGGCTATCGCAATCACTGCAACGTGCTAAGAAAAAAGGGATGACGGTGTTAACATGGGATTCTGATGTGAATCCGAAAGATCGTTCTTTTTATATAAGCCAAGGAACACCAGACCAACTTGCTAACTTATTAATAGAAATGACTTCTAAGCAAATTGGAGATAAAGGAAAAGTAGCATTCTTTTATTCTAGCCCGACAGTAACGGATCAAAACCAATGGGTAACGAAAGCGAAAGAAATTATTAAAAAGAAATATCCGAACTGGGAAATTGTAACGACGCAGTACGGTGAAAATAATGCACAAAAATCTTTATCCGTAGGGGAGAACATATTAAAAACGTATCCAGATATTAACGCAGTTATTTGTCCAGATGCAACAGCACTCCCAGCAATGGCGCAGGCAGCTGAAAACTTAAAAATGGATAAAAAAGTAGTGGTAACTGGATTTTCTACACCGAACGTTATGCGTGATTATGTAAAACGAGGAACAGTACAACAATTTGGTTTATGGGATGTAAAACAACAAGGTGCTCTCGCAACGTATGTAGCAAATGAAATTGTTGTAAAAGGGAAGAAGTTAAAAGTAGGGGATAGCTTCGAAGTAAAAGGAATTGGAAAAGTGAAAGTAGAGCCAAACTCCATTCAAGGATATGATTATGAGGCAGAAGGGAACGGAATTATCGTATTACCAGAACGAGTTGTATTTACGAAAGATAATATTGATAAGTATAATTTTTAGTAGACAAAAAAACGTCCGAATATATCGGACGTTTTTTTATTTCTGCATTAATTATGAACAGTTTCTTTTTCGTTTAATCCAAGTGTACGACCAGTAGAAGTGTGAAGATCTTGGAACAATCTTGGATTTTCAGTTAGTGAAATGCCATATGAAGGAATCATTTCTTTTATTTTTTCTTCCCATTCTACCATGCGGCTTGGGAAACATTTTTCTAATACTTCAAGCATGACGTGAACAGCAGTAGAAGCACCTGGTGATGCGCCTAGTAATGCGGCGATTGAGCCGTCAGCTGCACTTACTACTTCTGTACCAAATTGAAGTGTTCCTTTACCGCCAGCATCAGTATCTTTAATTACTTGTACACGTTGTCCAGCAACTACAATATCCCAATCTTCACTTTTCGCGTTCGGAATGAATTCGCGTAATTCTTCCATACGTTTTTCATGTGATAACATAACTTGCTGAATTAAGTATTTTGTAAGTCCCATTTCTTTTACACCAGCGGCTAACATCGTTAAGACGTTATTCGGTTTTACAGAACCGATTAAGTCAAGATTTGAGCCAGTTTTTAAGAATTTAGGTGAGAAGCCTGCGAATGGTCCAAACAGTAAAGCTTTTTTATTGTCTATATATCTCGTATCTAGATGAGGTACAGACATTGGCGGAGCGCCAACTTTAGCTTTACCGTACACTTTCGCATGATGCTGCTCTACAACTTTTTGGTTTTTACATACCATAAATAGTCCACTTACTGGGAAGCCACCAATATGCTTTGATTCAGGGATACCAGTCTTTTGGAGTAGAGGTAGGCTACCGCCACCGCCGCCAATAAAGACGAATTTAGCAGTATGATGCTCAATTTTACCACTATTCATATCGTGTACTTTTACTTCCCACAAACCATTTTTCGTGCGCTTAATATTTTCGACACTATGCTTGTAGTTTAGCTCGACATTTTTTGTTTTTAAGTAATCAAACAACATACGTGTTAATGCACCGAAGTTAACATCTGTTCCAGAGTCAATCTTCGTTGCCGCCATCGGTTCATTAGATGTGCGACCTTCCATAATGAGTGGAAGCCATTTTTTTAATGTTTCAGGAGCATCAGAAAATTCCATTCCTTGAAACAGTGGATTTTTTGAAAGCGCTTCAAAACGGTTTTTTAGAAACTCAACATTTTTTTCCCCTTGTACTAAACTCATATGAGGTAGTGGCATAATAAAATCTTGTGGATTACGAATTAATTTGCTCTTTACAAGATATGCCCAAAATTGTCTTGAAAGCTGGAATTGCTCATTCACTTTTACAGCCTTACTAATATCTATAGATCCGTCAGCTTTTTCGGAAGTATAGTTCAGTTCGCATAGCGCAGAATGCCCTGTACCTGCATTATTCCATTCGTTAGAGCTTTCTTCCCCGGCACTTGCGAGTTTTTCAAAAACTTTAATTTCCCATTCTGGTGCTAATTCTTTTAGTAATGAGCCTAATGTTGCACTCATAATTCCTGCACCAATTAAGATAACGTCTGTTTTTTGCTGCATGTTGCTCATGATAATCTCTCCATCCCCTATATTGGCAAAAAAGTGTAGGTGTTTTCTATGTCTAAGCCGTAAAAGAGAAACACCGCCTAGGCCCCACCTAGGTGTATACCTTTTTTGTCTCAATTATATAACCATCTCATACTCTATTATAATAATTAATAGACTAAAATATCTAGTGTTATCTGATAATTTTAAACTATTTAACGTTTTATTCGCTAAAAATCTTATTTAACAAGCTCTTTTAAGGTGGTAAATAGAAAAAAATTACAGTTTAAAATTATCTCGAAAAAGCTTACGTATCCTTAAGTGACTAAATCGAGTACCTTTTTATGGGATTATTCTTTCCGTAATGGTAAGATTATTCTGAAAAATAAAAAGGAGGGACTCTAATGTGTACAAAAGAACAAATTTCAAACTTATTTCGAAACTTTTCAATAAAGGAATGTAAAGGGTCAAGTGATTTATATGAATATTTATCAATGAAAATTGCTGAAGATGAGGAAGTACTTACACTATCGTCCTATGCTCAGATAGGTCAACCAGTCCCAAACTTACTATTAGGTGCAGTACATTATTTATTGCTAGCAGGGAAAGAACATCATTTAAAAACGTATTATAGTAGTTTAGTTGAAAATGCTGATACAAATTTAGATAAAGCTTTTAATCATTTTAAAGATTTCTGTAAAGAGTACCGAGAAGAAATCATTACTTTGTTACAAACGAAACTCGTTCAAACAAATGAAGTAAGACGGTGCGCATACTTATACCCAAGTTTCTGCTACATATTTAACAAAGTGAAGAAGCCGTTAGCGTTAATTGAAATTGGGACAAGTTCTGGGTTGCAACTGTTCTGGGACCAATATCGTTATTCGTACGGGACGGATGAAATGTACGGAAATATAGATTCAAATGTGCATGTAACTTCTGAAATAAGAGGGGAGAATGTGCCGCATTTTCTAAAAGAAAGCCCATCTGTCGTAGAAAGAATCGGACTGGACTTACATGTGAATGATTTACATAATGAGGAAGATTATTTATGGTTACGTGCTTTAATTTGGCCAGAGCATAAAGAAAGGTTTGAGATGTTTGATCAAGCTGCATCTTTAGTGAAAAATGAATCTGTCCAATTAATAGAAGGAGACGGTGTAGAGCTATTATCATCTATTATTGAACAAATAAGTGAAGAAGCTGTTATTTGTATTTTCCATACACACGTCGCAAATCAAATACAAGAACAAGTAAAACATAAGTTAGAAAAACAAATACAAGAAATTGGCGCAAAACGTGATGTATTCCACCTGTATAACAACATGTGGGATCGTGACCTTCATATTGATTATTATATTAACGGAAACGAATATCGTGAAACGGTTGGAGAAACAGAAGGGCATGGGAGATGGTTTAGCTGGAAGATTGGAAATGAGACGCTTATTTAGATTAATAGGGGCGCCCTCACTTGTAAAAGAAGGGACCATAGGCTCAAGCATTGACTAAATGGTTAAGGAATAAATGTATTAGTAACATACAAAAAATGCTTCGGAGAAATCCTAAGCATTTTTTGAATTACATTTAAACCCCATAATGGATCATGTACTTCTGTTCTGCTGTAGCTTGTACAATTTTTGAAGCTAACTCATTCAGCTCATCAGATTTTCTGAAGAACTTTGAAGATGTAACTGTTTCATAGAAAATTGCTAAAGATTCAGAAGGGATAATTGTAATCCATCAACTTGTGATCCGATAAAGAGATTTTTTAACACTTTTTCAGCGTAAATTTTATCCTCTGTATTCATTCTTGAATTCCTCCTTTTCATAAAAATATACCTTATATTTTTATTGTAATAAATAAATTTTCATGTAAAATGAACCTTTTGTGAAAAACGAGCGAATATAGTGTGAAGGATCATGAGAGGGGAACGGAGCTTTGGATGAAGTACAATTAAAAGAATGGCTATATAAACGAAAGTATGTTGTCCAAAAAAGAGTTTGAGAAAGTGTTACTTTGGATTGTTGAATAGATATTTAGTAAAAGAATTAACCAATAATTATATTATGTAAACTTTATTTATAAAACACCCATTTAAAAAATGGATGTTTTATATTTTAATATATTAGGTGTAATATATAGTTTAAAAAAGCGGAATACTTTGCGGAAAGTTAAAAATATTTTTCGGATCATATTTCGCTTTTACTTCCATTAATCGGTCAAAGTTGCAACTGAAGTATGCATCTGGCCAATTTTTAATGGATAGGTCAGGCGTATTAACGTAGACACCTTTTGTAAATGGAAGCATCGCTAAGCGGAAGTCTTCAACCCATCGAATACTTCCAGCGGCACCTTCTGGTTGCTCCCAAGTAGCGAATATTGACATGTTTGATAGTGCTTTTCGGTAAAAGTAAGCAGTTGCCTCATTTGGCACCTCAGCAACAGCACCGCCTAATCCGTGGAAAAATACGGAGGTGGTGGAAAAGGGAGGTGCATTATTAATAAAGTGATCGATAATGGATAATCCTTCTTCTGGTAATAGTTCATATACATATGGACCAACACTTTTAAATGGTAAAGGTGTTGCAGGTTGCTTTTCAGCTATTTTCGCTGCTGCTTCTGCCCATGGTATTTCTTCGATAGTTACTTGCATTGGTGAACCAGCTTCTAGTAATGGCTGTAGTAGCGACTGCAATTCTTGTACAGAACCGAGAAATACACCTTGCATTAATAATGATGGTTCTAATTCTGCAGACATAAAAAGAGTAGTTGTAAATCGTTTATTAGCGCAAGGTAGCGTATATTCTTGCCAAGAGGTTAATACAGGTTTTAAATCTGATATCCCCCAGCTTATTTCTGCAAATCCTACCGTATTAATTTTATGTGTTCGAAACTTAAACGAAGTACATATTCCAAAGTTACCACCACCAGCACCGCGCGAAGCCCAATAGAGATCGTAGTTACACTTGGCGTTAGCGCGTATTATACAACCATTCGCGTCTACCATTTCTAATTCAAGTAAATGATCGAGAGTTAATCCAAACGGACGAGAGAGAATACTATGTCCGCCACCTAAAGTAACACCTGCAATCCCGGGAGTAGGACAAACACCACTCGGCACAACTAACCCTTCAGCTGCAAGTGTTTCAATTAAAGAAATATTTCTCCATCCAGTCCCGATAGTTACAGTTCCATTATTGTGATCTATTTCTAATTGTTTCATTTCACTTACATCAATTACAAGACCAGCATTACTGACGGATAATGCCTCATAATTATGACGTCCAGAGCGCATGCGTATAGGAACGTTATGTAGCCTTGACCAGCGAACAGCGTTTACTACATCCTGCGTATTTTGAGCAAAAACAATGATTAACGGAAATTTGTTGAAGAATGTATTGAATTCTTCACGCGCTGAATTATAATCAGGATCATTAGGTGTAACGATACGACCAGTAAGTTCAATTTTTTGATTATTCATTTCAGTCATCTCTCCTTGACGTGAAATATTTATAATGTGGAAATACAGAACATAAAGAAGAACTGACAATACTTTATAAGTAAATGAATAAAGGAAAAGGATTATTCCAATAAAGAAAAAGGCAGTGCTACATAAGTAGCGCTGCCTTTTTGGAATTATATGTATGTGCTCAAAATTTCCCCAGGTAATCCATCAATCTCACAAACTTTCTCCGATGTAAAACCTACACTTAGTAAAATTTTGCGAGAAGGGATATTATTCGGATCGATAATTGCTTTTAGTACGTTTACATCTGTTTGCTTCGCTATTAAAGCTAGTTGTTAATTTTTGATTATGTACGTACATACAATATGTAATTAAGTGAATGACCATCATAGTAATTACAGAAAAGGGTGAATACAGCATATGAATCAATTTGAGCAAATGATGTACGTTGGTGTCATCATGTCTATTGTACTATCTGTAATGATTTTAGGGTCCTTATATTATAATCCTCGACTATCGTTAACTGATTATCCGAAAGATATTCAAAAAGTAGTTTTTCCAAAATCGATTCATGAAAAAAAGCAAAGCATTTATTTTAATATTGTATATAATACTATTCTTTTCGGTAGTCCTTTCGTTTCTACATATATACTACATAAGCATGAAAAGTTAATGTATATGGATGCCTATTTACACACTTTTGGTATTTTAATGATTTTCAATTTAGTAGATTTACTTATAATTGATTTGCTAATTTTTTGCTGGATTACTCCAAGGTTTGTTGTGATTCCTAGTACGGAAGGTATGAAAGGATATAAAGATTATAAGTTTCATTTAAGAGGGGCTATTGTTGCTACTCAAATTTTAGCAATCGTAAGTTTATTTTTGGCGGGAATTGCCACAACTATTTAGTGTGAAGAAGGGTATGGAGCTTTTATAAAAGATAAGGAGATTTATAATATATAGAATTAGAAATGAGAATTTGATAGTATTGGAGTAAGGAGTTTTAATAACAGTATATTAAACAATATTAATATACCGTTGCAAATGTTTTGATATTATGTAAAATTATACAATTTTACGGAGGCATTTGATAAAATTCAAAAAAATTTAATGGAGGTTAATATGAAAAAAGTAATTGGCGCAGCAACAGCAACTGTTTTTGGATTGGGAGCGTTTACCACAACTGCTACCGCAGAAACAATCGTAACAGCAGATGTACTTAACGTACGTGAAAAACCGACTACAGAATCAAAAGTGGTCGAAAAAGTAAAGAATGGGCAAGAGTTAAAAGTCATAAATACCGAAGATGGCTGGTCAAAAATTGAGTTGAATGGTAAAGAAGTGTTTGTAAGTTCGGAGTTTACAAAAGATGTATATCATGTAACGGCGAATTTGTTAAATGTACGCACTGAAGCAAACACGGATTCAGAAATTCTTGGCAGACTAAAAAAAGATGATGTAATTGAATCAACGCATCAAGTAAAAGACGGATGGCTGCAATTTGAGTATAAAGGAAAAACTGCTTATGCAAACGTTTCTTTCCTATCAAGTACAGCACCAACTGAAAAGAAAACTGAAGAGAAAACGAAGCAAGTAGCGAAAGTACAAAAATCAGTTAAAGAAAAGAAAGAAGTAAAGACGCAGAAAGTAGCAAAAGCGAAAGAAACAACGAAAGCACAAGAAATAGTAAAGCCTAAAGAAGAGTTAAAAGTCAAAGAAGAAGTAAAAGTTAAAAAAGAAGAGAAAGCGCAAGAAATAGTAAAGCCTAAAGAAGAGGTAAAAGTCAAAGAAGAAGTAAAAGTTAAAGAAGAACCGAAAGTGCAAGAAATAGTAAAGCCTAAAGAAGAAGCAAAAGTCAAAGAAGAAGTAAAAGCGCAAGAAATAGTAAAGCCTAAAGAAGAGGCAAAAGTCAAAGAAGAAGTAAAAGCGCAAGAAATAGTAAAGCCTAAAGAAGAGGCAAAAGTCAAAGAAGAACCGAAAGCGCAAGAAATAGTAAAGCCTAAAGAAGAGGCAAAAGTCAAAGAAGAACCGAAAGCGCAAGAAATAGTAAAGCCTAAAGAAGAGGCAAAAGTCAAAGAAGAACCGAAAGCGCAAGAAATAGTAAAAGCTAAAGAAGAAAAAGCAAGAGAAATAGCAAAAGCTAAAGAAGAAGAAAAAGCAAGAGAAATAGCAAAAGCTAAAGAAGAAGAGAAGGCAAGAGAAATAGCAAAAGCTAAAGAAGAAGAGAAGGCAAGAGAAATAGCAAAAGCTAAAGAAGAAGAGAAGGCAAGAGAAATAGCAAAAGCTAAAGAAGAAGAAAAAGCAAGAGAAATAGCAAAAGCTAAAGAAGAAGAGAGAGCGAAAGAAGCATCTAAAAACAACATACAGTCTGCTAAACGTGAATTAACGGTAGTAGCGACAGCGTATACTGCTGATCCAAGTGAAAATGGTACATATGGTGGACGCGTTTTAACTGCGATGGGGCATGATTTAACGGCAAATCCGAATATGAGAATTATCGCAGTTGACCCGAAAATAATCCCATTAGGATCTAAAGTATGGGTAGAAGGTTATGGAGAAGCTATCGCTGGTGATACTGGAAGTGCAATTAAAGGTAATCGTATTGATGTTTTAATGGGTTCAAAAAGTAAAGCTATGAATTGGGGAAGACAAACTGTTAAAGTGAAAATTTTATAGTAACAATAATTATCCAAATAGAAGTCAGTTCTCTTTATTGAGGCTGGCTTTTATTTTTTTAGTAGAAGGATAATAGGATTTTTAAATGGCTTATTACTAAACCTGTAACAAAACATAAAAATTAATTCTCTGTTTTGATTTAAAAGATGGGAGACTTGCTGAACTTAAAAGTAATGAACTAAATATTTTACCATTCGTTTCATGCTTGAACTGCGCGATGGTGTGGGAACCGCAATATTTTCAGTTAAGTGATGGAGGTAAAACAGTTCAAATCATACAGCAGCAAAATATAGAAGAATGGATAATGGAAGAGGAATATAAGTTACCAGTTTCATTACCAAAAACAACGGTAAAGCTTATAAATATGAAAAATGAAGATATACCTATAGATGAAGATAGTTACTGGGAAGCTTTTGACTTGTTCGGTTCTGAATATGTATGTAGATTATTAGGGGTACCGTTATATGATGATCTTCCAAAGGATTTGGCGTGTCCAACTTGTGCGAAAGAGATGAAATATGTTGCTACAATTACTCAAGATATTGAGGAACGTGGACTTATTTCAGTAGTTAATTTCCAGTTTGGGGAAATGAATATATACTATTATTTATGTATAGATTGTTTAATTATAAAAACTGAAATACAAAATACATAACAAGCCTAACATATTATGTTAGGCTTGTTTTTTGATCGCAACATCATTAAGAATTGCATCAAATATATCTTTTTGCGTAAAGTTATCTGTAAAAATAGTTTCTCTGGCAACCTTAATAGTATCGTGCGGATTATACCATTTTTGTAGGGAATCTTCACCAAATTCGTGTCGTTTGTCCCTTTTGTTATGTCGTCTAATAGTTTCCTCTAATGATAAATCAAAGTAATATGCAAATGCATTTTCATCAAAATAACGAATTAATTCTTTTAACATCTCACCATACCTATGACTGTTCAATATACCTTCTAAAATAACAAATTCACATTTTCCTTTTCCGTACTTCGTAATTTCAAATAGTAAATCATGTGATAAATTACCCATTGTGTCGTGTACTCTAAGCATATCTCTACGTACAATATCCTGTGATACTAAAAGTGTCCCTTGTCCGAAATGTTCTTGTAGTTGTTTTGCAATCGTTGTTTTACCACTTGCGGAGTTTCCTCTAAGAATGATTAAAGTGGATGTAAATATAGGATTAGACATAATGTATTCCCCCCAAACAGCATTAATTATATAGAAAATTTTAACAAATAAAGTGAGGAAAGTGTATAATCAATATGATGGATATTTAAGGAGGGGGTAAGATGGGGGATATATTAAAAAATGCACAACCTATATGGAAACGGACTTGGTTTCGTTATCTAGGGGCATTTTTTATTGTTCAGTTACTGTTTATTTTGTGTGAAATAACTGGGTGGGTACCAAACTTTAGGCCAGGCGGAGAGTTTTTTAATAGAATATTAAATTCTCAATTTTTCACTGAATGGTTCACACTCTATACAATCCCGCAATTTAACGTATTTACAGCATTTTTTGCGATTACATTACTACCATATGCATTAGTAGGTGCAATGAAAGATGTAACAGCAAGAAAAAATATAAAGGAATAATAGAGGTATAATATGCTTTTTCAAAAAGAAGGTTTATTGATTAGATACGTAATGGAAGATGATGCATCTATCATTTCTAAATGGTTAACGGACCCAGAAGTCCTGCGGTATTACGAAGGACGAGATAATCCGCAATCTGTAGAAAAGGTGCTTGATCATTTTATACATAGTCCAAACAGTAATGAAAAAAGATGTTTAATAGAATTTGATACCATTCCGATTGGTTACATACAAATGTATCCAGTGGATTCAGAGTGGAAAGCGTTATATGGCTATAAAGAATCACAAAATGTATGGGGGATGGACCAATTTATCGGTGAACCAGCCTATTGGGGAAAGGGAATTGGAACAAAACTCGTTCAGGCAGCAATTACATATATTATGGGTGAAATGGGAGCAGAAGCAATTGCAATGGATCCGAAAGTAAATAATGAACGGGCAATAAAGTGTTATGAAAAAAGTGGATTTAAAAAAGTAAAGATTTTAAAGGAACATGAGTTGCATGAGGGGAAATTAGAAGATTGTTGGATGATGGAATATAAACAATAATAATGGCTTATACAAACAAAGGGGGATGTGTGAAATGAAAAAAGCATTAATCGTAATTGATGTGCAAGCGGGTATGTATACAGCTGGAATGCCAGTACATAATGGGGGAAAGTTTTTACAAACACTGCAAGAGCTTATTAGGGAATGTCGTTCAAATGATATTCCAGTTATTTATATCCAACATAACGGTCCTAAAGACCATCCGTTAGAAAAAGGTACGGATGGATGGCGAATCCATGCGGCCATCGCTCCGCAAGAAGGAGATAATATAGTTGAAAAGACGACTCCAGATTCATTCCATAATACAAACTTAAGCGAAGTGTTACAAGAGAAAGGAATTGAACACGTTATTCTTTCGGGAATGCAAACAGAGTATTGTGTAGATACGACAACGCGCAGAGCATGTAGTGAAGGATATAAAGTAACGTTAGTGAGTGATGCACATAGTACATTTAATACAGAAGTGTTACGTGCTGAAGATATTGTGAAACATCATAACGCAGTATTGGGAGCGTTTGCGGATGTTGTTGAAGTAAAAGACTTAAAAGTGGCTGCCTCTAAATAAGAGGCAGTTTTCATTAGAAAAAATAGCGTCAAATATTGTTAGTAGGTCGGTATTTTGAAATAATCACTTATATAATTTCACGTACCATAATGAAAAAATACAAAAAAGGAGCACCACATAATTAAAAAGGGCGCTCCTGCATTAAAACGTTACTTTTTTTTATCTTTATCCAATATATTTTGTTCTTCAGCAAACTCTGTACCATATGCAAAGCGGCGATTAATACGAATGTTATCATTGTTGTGCCTTGTATGAGAGTTAGAGAAGCGATGAACGATTACTTCAGATAAAGTGAAGACGATGGCAGAAAGGATACTGCCCCATGCAATTTGCATATAGTTGTCTAATAAAATATTACCGAAAATCCATACGCTTAAATATGTTAATAAGAAATCCGACATAATGGCACCAGTATTGCCAATTCGATTTAAAATGATTTTATCAACGAACATGTAGGATACGATTGTAACAAAGAGACTGAATGAAATAATTTGAACAAACGTTGCAGGGAAAAATAAAGCAAGCCCAATGCTAAATGCGATAATGCACGATATAAACTTGATAAGCACTACTGTGAAATCATTCAAAATTTACACCTCCGATTTATACATAGTTTTTCAATAAATTCTGGAGTTCATACATTGTAACGGATTTATTTACATAAAACTTTTTCATGTTCGGAATTTAGTCTAAATATTATAAAAACAATGAAAAAATGTTATAGTAAAATGAGAGTGTATGACATTTTTAGGTAAGGGGGAATCCAGGATGTGGATTACTTCAGAAGTAGAAATTCCAGATGAGTTAATTGATCACCTTGAGCAAGGAAAGTTAGTATTATTTGTTGGAGCGGGAGTTTCTATGAAAGGGAAATCAAACTTACCGAATTTTGATGATTTAGTTGATGAAATTGCAAAAACGTTATATGTCGAAAAACGTGAAATAACAGAACCACATGATTATTATCTTGGTAAAATTGCGAAAACAAAAGATGTACATCAAGTCGCAAGAGATCTTGTTCATATAGAGAAATCAAAACCGAATCCATTGCATTATGCAATTCCAAGGCTATTTCCTTTAGATACAGATATCCGCATTGTAACAACAAATTTTGATCAACATTTTACAACAGCAATTAAAGAAATAAATAGAGATATCAATGTTTATTACGCTCCAGCTTTACCGACTGGGAGAGCTTTTAAAGGTCTTGCTTATATACATGGTAATGTAGAACAGGAGAAAGAGGCTTTAATTTTAACAGATGGTGATTTTGGAAGGGCTTACTTAACGGAAGGGTGGGCGAGAAGATTTTTAGTTGATCTATTCTCAAATTACACCGTTTTATTCATTGGATATAGTCATAATGACCCAGTAATGAAATATTTAGCAACTGGTTTACCACCAAGTACAAGACGATTTGCTTTTGTCGCACAAGGAGAAAATACGTACCACTGGGAACATTTAGGGATAAGACCAATTGTGTATCCGAATAAGGTGAATAATCATCAATCCCTCGTAAAAGCAGTAAAACGCTGGGCTGAATTAATGGGTGATAATTATATTACGAAAAGAATGCGTATTCGGGATATTGTAACGGTTCCCCCGTCAGTAGAACAGGAACAATTATCATACATAAAGCAATCGATTAAAAAAATTGAAACAGTACGTTACTTTGTGGAATTTGCTCATGATTATGAATGGGTCGAATGGTTAGAAGCAGAAGGTAAATTACAAAATTTGTTTATGCTTACGCTAAACTATAATGAAGTAGATGAATTACTTGCAGAATGGTTAGTGGAACAATTTCTTTTTAGTCATCAGAAAGAATTATTTCAATTAATTTATAAAAACTATTCTAAAATATCACCGTTATTATGGAGAACAATTTGTAACTACTTAAACGAAACGAAGAGTAAGATGGACCCGCTGTTGTTTGCAAGGTGGACACTCCTTTTATTAGAAACAGCTGAAAAAGATAGTAGCTCTATAGAAAAGATTTCTAAGTTACTGCAAAAATGTTCTTTTCCTGAGCATAAAGAAATTGCCTTATTGTTACTAACTTTTATTTTAGACGGAAAACTGAAGTTGAAACGTGTAAGAAAATGGGGGAATGATACGCAAGAATCAATAGAACTCGAGGAATCGAGTCGCTTACCAGTATCTACATTTTCTCATGTGGAGCAAATTTGGAACGAAAAGATGAGGCCATATATCGCTTATTATGCTGTTCCAATTATGATGATTGGATTAGAAAAATTGAGAATGTTGTCGTTAAGACAAACGGCACTGAAAAAAAGAAATAAGGAAAATGTAGAGAAAGAGTTTCATCAAAATGATCTTGCATTTTTAATACGAATTGTAAAAGAGTGTCTAACTTATTTATGCGAAAACAATGAAAAAAAAGCGGATTATTATATTACAGAAATGATAGAAGCAAATAGTGTACTTAAAAAGCGAATTGCAATTGATGCGATGAATAAAAATATTTTTGTTCGTGTAGATGACAAAATGAAATGGTTGTTACATGAAGGACTTCTTTTAGATTTCACTTATAAACACGAAGTTTTTCAACTTTTAAAAAGGCATTATGCATATTGTTTAGAAAAAACAAAAGAAGAAGTCACTCGAACTGTAATAAAGCATCTTACAGAAGAGAGGGTATTTGATGCATGTCTCGTATTAGACTTATTATTCAAGTGTGATTCGAATAGCCCATCTACGGCAAATGGGTATGAGTTAATGAAGCAAAAGCATCCTCATTTTCATTCTGAACGATACAGTGTACAAAAGAAAGAAGATACAGCAGAAAGCATTACTTGTAATGTAACTGCTGACGGATTATTGCAGCTGAAAGATGTTGAAATTATGAAGCAAGTTCAGCAATTTTCGCAAGATGGTGTTTTTGAACAACGCCATTTTTTAGAGATGTTATCAAAAGCATGTAAATTAAACACAGAGTGGAGTATTTCATTTGCATACCAATTAGTAGGAGTGCAAGAAATAAGTAATGAAGTATGGTTTGTTTGTATTAGAGAATGGCGAAATAATCGAGGATTGACGAATGAGCAAATCCAAAAAATTATTCCGCTATTGCAGAAATTTGTTAGAAATACTGCTTTTCATTGGTTAATTAGTAGTTTTCTATATGAAATTAGTAATCGACTAGAAGAGTTAGAAGAGAATAGTATACGTGTTGTAAAACGATTTGCTTTTTCAGTGTTCCCTCAAGTTATGAAGAGTGATGCAGACTTTAAGCTTGGGAAACAAGATTTTTATAATGAATCAATTCAGCATCCAGTTGGAAAAATGACGGCTGTATTATTAAAGTTGTTATCATATGATCATTTATACGATCGTAATGTATATGAATATTTATTTTTATTTGAAGAACAAGTAAGAGTTAATTCGGAACGAACAAACTTTATGTTTGCTCGTTTAATAGCAGATATTACATTTCTATATCATATTGAAAAACAATGGTGCCGAAAATATTTGTTACCATACTTAGATTTAAAAAAACAAAATGAGATTACGGAATATGCATGGGCCGGCTTATGTTACACGCAAATAAATTTACCTTTATTTACAGAAATGAAGCGATTTATTAAGTATGCGATAGAACATTTGGAAGTATTACATCCGCATACGAGAGAAGCTTTCTTGAAGTGGCTTAGCTTTGTATTTATTAAATGTGTACTATATTGGGAGCAAAAAACAAATTGGTTATACCCGTTACTCATACTAGAAAATGAAGAAAATAAAATTAAGTTTATGCAGTTTTTATGCTATTACGTCAAAACATTAAGTGTAAAAGAACAACAAAAGTTTTGGACAGCTTGGCTCAGTGTATTTTTGCGAGAACGACCAAAAATGGGTGAGATAACTGCGAGAGAATATGTGATGCTTTTACGTATTATTTTATACATGGATGAAATATTAGAAAAAGGATTATGTATTATGTCTCGTGCATTTTCAAGTGTACAAGGTAAATGTACAGGTGAGGAAATGAAGCGGTTATTGATTGAAATGCTTCATAAAAAAGAAAGTATGAAAGCGCATAAAGAAATGTTTGCAAATGTGTTTTTTATTTTACTACAAACATGTCACGAAGCCGTTTTATTTGAAAAAGAAATCATACAAATAAAAGAATTATTAGTTCAGTATGAAGTAGAGGAATATGTTTTACATTTACTAGAAAATGAAATAATTCGCATAGGAATTGTAATGGGTGATTTACAAAAAGAATTATAGAACGAAAGTGGAATTTAAAAAAATATATAAAAAGTTGTTGACAGTGTTTTGAAAAGCGTTCTATAATACGAATCATACTTATTCAATTTCAAAAACATTTGAATAAACAAAGTGCAATGAAGAGATCACAGTAGTGGTTAGTCTTACTGTAACAGAGAGCTGGTGGTTGGTGTGAACCAGTACAGGGATAATCATGAATTACAGTCTTGGAGCATCTTTTTCGTAATAAAGATAGTTTGTCTTTATGAGGAAAAAGCGGTCAATTGATCGTTAACAGTGAAGAGAGGTAGACGGAAAGTTAGTCTACAACTAGGGTGGTACCGCGATAAATATCGTCCCTACTGATTTATTCAGTAGGGACTTTTTGTATTTTAGTGGTTCAACTTGAAAATTAAATAGTCATGCATTGAAAGGAAAAGCAGTAGTTGTTGTTTCCCTGTAACAGAGAGCTGGTGGTTGGTGCAAACCAGTACATAAACAAGAGCGAATTACAGTCCTGGAGCATCTTTTTCGTAGTAAAGATAGTATTGTCTTTATGAAGGGAAAGACGGTCAGATGATCGTTAACAATGAAGAGAGGTAGACGAAAGAAGTCTACAACTAGGGTGGTACCGCGATAAATATCGTCCCTACTGATTGAATCAGTAGGGCTTTTTTGTACAAAAAAGTGGGTTTTTAACTAGTAGTTCATGTCTTTGTACGAATTATTAGTTTAAAATAAGAAGAGGTATCGATTCCACTATAAATTTGTATAATTAGTCAGTTCAGAAAATAGAGAATTTTTTATTCTCTTACTATACTTTTAAAACATTAGAGGAGGATTTCCAAATGGCAAATCATGAATTAGATCAATTACGTAAACAGGTAGATGAAATTAACTTACAACTATTACACCTTTTAAACAAACGTGGTGAAATTGTTCAAAAAATTGGAGAGCAAAAGCAAGTACAAGGCACGAAACGCTTTGATCCAGTACGTGAGCGTGAAGTACTTGATATGATTGCAGAGCATAACGAAGGACCATTCGAAACATCAACAGTTCAACATATTTTCAAAACGATTTTCAAAGCAAGCTTAGAGTTACAAGAAGATGATAACCGTAAAGCGTTACTAGTATCACGTAAAAAGAAACAAGAAAATACAATTGTTGATGTAAAAGGTGAATTGATTGGAAACGGAACACAAACGTTCATCATGGGACCTTGTGCAGTAGAAAGTTTAGAACAAGTTCGTCAAGTAGGGCAAGCGATGAAAGACCAAGGCTTAAAATTAATGCGCGGTGGTGCATTCAAACCGAGAACTTCTCCATATGATTTCCAAGGTTTAGGAGTAGAAGGACTTCAAATTTTACGTCAAGTAGCAGACGAGTTTGACTTAGCAATTATTAGTGAAATTTTAAATCCGAACGATGTTGAAATGGCATTAGACTACGTTGATGTAATTCAAGTTGGCGCACGTAACATGCAAAACTTCGATTTATTACGAGCTGTAGGTAAAGTTAACACACCAGTATTATTAAAACGTGGATTAGCAGCAACAATTGATGAGTTCATTAACGCAGCGGAATACATCATTGCGCAAGGTAACGATCAAATTATTCTTTGTGAGCGCGGTATCCGCACATACGAAAGAGCAACACGTAACACATTAGACATTTCTGCAGTACCAATTTTAAAGAAAGAAACACATTTACCAGTTATCGTTGATGTAACACATTCAACTGGACGCAGAGATTTATTATTACCAACAGCGAAAGCGGCACTTGCAATTGGCGCAGATGCAGTAATGGCTGAAGTTCATCCAGATCCAGCAGTTGCATTATCAGATTCTGCACAACAAATGGACATTCCAGAATTCCATAGATTCATGGATGAGTTAAAAGGTTTCAAAAATAAATTATCTTAATTCCATATCATATATGCATTGAAGAGGAAACAGTAGTGCTTATCTCACTGTTAAAGAGAGCTGATGGTCGGTGTGAATCAGTACAAAGGTAAGCATGAATTACAGCCTTGGAGCATCTTTCCCGACAACTTTTGGAGGGTAAGACGGTCGAACGATCGTTAAAGAAGAAGAGAGGTAGACGAAAGAAGTCTACAACTAGGGTGGTACCGCGATAAACATCGTCCCTACTGAGCGCTCAGTAGGGACTTTTTTGTACAAAAAAATAGTAAAGGGGCAAGAGAAATGAGATACATTACAGCTGGAGAATCACATGGACCGCAGTTAACAGTTATTTTAGAAGGTGTACCAGCAGGTTTGACACTTACGGCGGAACATATTAATAAAGAATTATTAAGAAGACAAAAAGGTCATGGACGCGGAAGACGTATGCAAATTGAAACAGATACAGTTGAAATTGTAAGTGGTGTTCGTCACGGGATGACACTTGGATCACCGATTACGTTAATTGTAAAAAATGATGATTTCAAACATTGGACGAAAGTAATGGGTGCAGAGCCAATTTCGGAAAAAGAAAGTAAAGACATGAAACGTACAATTACAAAACCACGTCCCGGACATGCAGATTTAAATGGAGCAATTAAATATGGTCATCGTGATATAAGAAACGTATTAGAGCGGTCATCTGCAAGAGAAACGACAGTTCGTGTAGCTGCTGGTGCAGTTGCAAAACAAATTTTAAGCGAATTAGGCGTGGGAATTGCAGGACATGTTCTTGAAATTGGTGGAGTAAAAGCAAAACATATTTCAAACTTATCAATTGAAGAAATTCAAACAATTACTGAAAACTCACCAGTTCGATGTTTAGATAAAGAAGTAGAGCAAGAAATGATGAATGCGATTGACAACGCAAAAAGTAGTGGAGATTCAATCGGTGGTATTGTGGAAGTCATTGCAGAAGGTATGCCGATTGGCGTTGGTAGTTACGTTCATTACGATCGTAAATTAGATGCAAAACTTGCTGGTGCAATTATGAGTATAAATGCATTTAAAGGTGCTGAAATCGGCGTAGGTTTTGAAGCGGCACGACAACCAGGAAGCAAAGTGCATGATGAAATTCTGTGGGATGAAAAAAAAGGATACACGAGAAAAACGAATAATGCCGGCGGTTTAGAAGGCGGTATGACAACAGGTATGCCAATTATCGTAAGAGGCGTGATGAAGCCAATTCCTACTTTATACAAACCGTTAGCAAGCGTTGATATTGATACGAAAGAAGCATTCCAAGCGAGTATTGAAAGATCTGATAGTTGCGCAGTACCAGCAGCGGGTGTAGTAGCTGAATCTGTTGTGGCATGGGAACTTGCAGATGCACTAGTCGAACAATTCGGAAAAGATCGTATGGAATTATTAAAACAAAACATTATGCAACACAATAACTACGCAAAAGAATTTTAATAAAAAGGTGGGTTTAACGTGCAAGTAAAAGATCAACTATCATCATTACAACCATATAAACCAGGTAAATCACCAGAACAAATGAAAGAAGTGTACGGAGATCATTCGTTTGTGAAATTAGCATCGAATGAAAATCCATTTGGTTGTTCACCGAGAGTTTTAGAAGAGTTGCAAAACTCTTGGTTGGAACATGCTTTATATCCTGACGGAGGTGCTACAACGCTCCGTCAAACAATCGCAGATAAGTTGCATGTGCAAATGGAACAAGTACTTTGTGGTAGTGGTTTAGATGAAATCATTCAAATAATAAGCCGCGCCGTATTACGAGCGGGAGATAACATTGTAACAGCAGGTGCAACATTCCCGCAGTACCGCCATCATGCGATTATTGAAGGGTGTGAAGTGAAAGAAATTCCTTTAAATAAAGGTGTATACGATTTAGACGAAATTTCGTCAGCGGTAAATAATAATACGAAAATCGTATGGATTTGTAATCCAAACAACCCGACGGGCACATATGTGAATGAGCAAAAATTAACTCGATTTATTGAAGGCATTAGTGAAAATACGTTAATTGTCATTGATGAAGCGTACTATGAATACGTAACAGCAAAAGATTTCCCTGAGACATTACCGCTTTTAGAAAAACATAAAAACATTCTTGTACTTAGAACGTTTTCTAAAGCATACGGATTAGCTTCTTTCCGCGTTGGATATGCGATCGGACAGGAAGAGCTAATTGAGAAATTAAATGTCGTACGTTTACCATTTAACGTATCTTCATTAGCGCAAAAAGCAGCGACGATTGCTTTTGGTGATGACGAGTTTATTAAAGAAATAGTTCACATGAATACAGAAGGATTACAGCAATACGAGAGTTTCTGTAAGGAAAACGGTATACCATTTTATTCGTCACAAACTAATTTCATCTTCTTACCGGTAGATAATGCTGGAGAGATTTATGAAGCTTGTGCACATGCAGGATTTATTATTCGTCCGTTCCCGAATGGTGTCCGTATTACAGTTGGAACAAGGGAGCAAAATGAAGGGGTGATTTCAGTGTTAAAACAACACTTTGAAAATAAAAAAAATAAGTCTCGAGATGAGGCAAATGCGTAAAAAGGTAGTATTAATTGGAACAGGTTTAATAGGAGGCTCTCTCGCATTAGCAATTAAGAAAGAGCACGATGTAACGATAACAGGGTACGATATATTTAAAGAGCAAGTAGAGCGTGCAAAAGAATTACACGTAGTAGATGAAATAGGAGTTGATTTACAGCGTGCATGTGAAGAGGCACATTTAATTGTTTTTGCTTCTCCAGTTGAAGAAACGAAGAAGCTATTACACAAACTTGCGTCATTCCGTTTACGAGAAGATGTTATAGTGACTGATGTTGGTAGTACAAAAGGGTCTATTATGAACGAAGCGGAAGCTTTATTTTCAAAGGATGTTTCTTTCATTGGTGGACATCCGATGGCGGGTTCTCATAAAACGGGAGTTGAAAGTGCAAAGGCACATTTATTTGAAAATGCATTTTACATTTTAACACCGATGAATCACGTGCCAAATAAACAAGTGGAAGACCTTAAAGTATGGTTAAAAGGAACAGGGTCACATTTTCTTGTTTTAAATACGGAAGAACATGATTATGTAACAGGGATCGTTAGTCATTTTCCGCACCTTATCGCAGCAGGTTTAGTAAAGCAAGTTGAGAAACATGCAGGAGATAATCCGCTCATTCATCAACTAGCTGCTGGAGGTTTCAAAGACATTACACGTATCGCATCTAGTAGTCCAAAAATGTGGAGTGATATTGTAAAGCAAAATCGAGAGCATTTAATGGTATTATTAAAAGAGTGGATCTCTGAAATGGAAGATTTATATAAAACAGTTTCTACCGGAGATGCAGGCGAGATTCAAAACTATTTTGCAGATGCGAAAGAATACCGTGATTCTTTACCAGTAAGAAAGAGAGGGGCAATTCCTGCCTATCACGACTTATACGTCGATGTATTAGATAAGGTGGGGGCATTGGCTCATATTACGAGTATTTTAGCGCGCGAGGAAATTAGTATTACGAACTTGCAAATATTAGAAGCGCGTGAAGGACTGCTTGGGGTATTACGTATTAGCTTCCAAAGGGAAGAAGATCGTATGAAAGCAAAGCTAGCGCTTGGAGAAGAAGAATACCAAACTTATGAAACAATTTAAATGAGAAGGTGAAAAACGTGAAAGAAAGAACAATACAACCTGTTAATAACGGATTGAATGGCAATATTACAATCCCAGGTGATAAATCCATTTCACACCGTGCTGTTATGTTCGGTTCTATTGCAGAAGGGAAAACAATAATTAGAGGTTTCTTGCCCGGTGCAGACTGTTTAAGTACGATTTCATGTTTTAAAGAAATGGGAGTAGAAATTACGCAAAACGGTGATGAGGTTACTGTAGTTGGTAAAGGATTAGAAGGTTTACAAGAACCGAAAGCTGTATTAGATGTTGGTAATTCTGGTACAACAATCCGATTAATGTCAGGTATATTAGCTAACACACCATTTTTCTCTTGCGTACAAGGTGATGAATCTATCGCAAAAAGACCGATGAAGCGTGTAACAAACCCATTAAAACAAATGGGCGCAAACATAGACGGCCGAGAAGAAGGAACATTTACACCGTTAACAATACGTGGCGGCGATTTAAAAGCAATTGAATATATTTCTCCTGTTGCAAGTGCACAAGTAAAGTCGGCTATTTTACTTGCAGGTCTTCGTGCAGAAGGTGTAACAGCTGTTACAGAACCACATATTTCACGCGACCATACGGAAAGAATGCTCGAAGCATTTGGTGTTAAAGTAACTCGCGAAGGGAAAACAGTGAAGCTGTCAGGTGGACAAAAATTAACAGCAACAGACATTCAAGTGCCAGGTGACGTATCATCAGCAGCGTTTTTCTTAGTAGCAGGTGCAATCATCCCAAATAGTAAACTAGTATTACAAAATGTAGGAATGAATCCAACCCGTACAGGTATTATTGATGTTTTAGAAAAAATGGGTGCTACGTTCACTGTAGATCTAATTAACGAAGAGGCATCAGAACCAGCTGCAAATATTACAATCGAAACATCTTCATTAAAAGGAATTGAAATTGGCGGAGATATTATCCCTAGATTAATCGATGAGATTCCTGTAATCGCATTAGCGGCAACGCAAGCAGAAGGAATTACAGTAATTAAAGATGCACACGAATTAAAAGTAAAAGAAACAAACCGTATTGATACAGTCGTTGCTGAGTTAACGAAACTAGGAGCTCGCATAGAAGCAACTGATGACGGTATGATCATTTACGGAAAATCAGCTCTAAAAGGCAATACAGTAAATAGTTATGGTGATCACCGTATCGGAATGATGCTTGCAATTGCTGGCTGTTTGGCAGAAGGAAAAACAATTATTGAAGATGCAGAAGCAGTAGGTGTATCATATCCTACATTCTTTGACGAACTTCAAAAGTTAGCTAAATAAAAAGGGTGGAAAGCAGATACGTGATGTATCTGCTTTTTTTGTTAAAACGTCCTTGTAATTTCACTTATCGAACTATAATAGTAAGAATTATGATACAATTCAAACAGAGAATGGAGGAGAATTATATGAATGTCATACAATTAAAAGAAGATAAGTTTAGAGAAGCATTACGTTTATCAGAATACGCTTTTCAATATAAAGTAGATGAGGAACGATTACAGCAGCAACTTACAAAAATGAAGGAAAGTCATGAAATATACGGCATTATGGAAGGGGAAGACTTAGCTGCAAAACTACACCTCATCCCGTTTCATATTTACATAGGTAAAGAAAAATTTAAAATGGGTGGCGTTGCAGGAGTAGCGACGTATCCAGAGTACAGAAGAAGTGGGTATGTAAAAGAGCTACTTCAACATTCACTTCAAACAATGAAAAAAGATGGCTTTACAGTCTCTATGTTACATCCATTTGCTGTTTCGTTTTACCGTAAATACGGCTGGGAACTTTGTGCGAATCTACTCAAATGTCATATAAGTAAGAGCGATTTAGTGATGAAAAAACAAGTAAATGGTACTGTGAAACGTTTTAATAAAGAAAATCATCCAGAAGAAGTCGAGAAGCTCTATGAAGCATTTGCAGAACGTTTTTCATGTATGTTAGTTCGAGAGAAGAACTGGTGGTTACAAGCGGTTTATGATGATTTAACATTAGCGATTTACTATGATGAAAATAAAAAAGCAGCAGGTTACATGTTATACAAAATAGAAAACTATAAAATGACAGTAGAAGAATTTGTACCACTGCATAATGAAGCACGAAATGGTCTGTGGAACTTTATTTGTCAGCATGATTCTATGATTAAAGAAATTGAAATGACAGTAAGTGAAAGCGAACCGTTATTATATTCATTGCAAGAGCCACGCGTGAAGACAGAAATAAAACCATATTTTATGGGAAGAATTGTAGATGTAGAGCAGTTCTTAAAACAATATGAGTTGAATTGGAACAATGTAGAGCAAGAAGTGATCCTAAACATTACAGACGCATTTGCTCCGTGGAATAACATAACAGTGAGACTTGCAAATCATGAAATAACAATAATAAAAGAAAAAACAATAGATAAAGGCATCAAACTGGATATAAACGAGTTATCTACAATAATGTTCGGCTATAAACGTCCGTTACAACTGAATGAATTAGAATTAATTAGCGGAAGTGAAGAGGAAATACAAGCGTTTGAGAAAATAGTTCCGGTACGAGAAGCATTTATTTATGATTTCTTTTAAGTTTTCAATAGAAAATTGGGCTGCCCAAAAACAATTTTTGGGACAGCTTTCTCTTTGGTTGTCGGTAAGTCGATATATCCTGAAAATCGCTGATATAATTGGAGATGCGCCGATATATTCTGAAAATCGCTGATATAATTAGACTTGCGCTGATATATTCTAATAATCGTTGATATAATTTTTTCACTAAAACGTAACTATACTTTGTCACGCACTTGACTTTTAATCCATGTAATTTATAATTAAAAACGGAATGAATTTTCATTCCTGGAAATAGAGGTGGAAAAAATGGCTAAAAACAAACAAGAGGATATTTTTGATGCTGCGATGCAACTTTTTGCAGAGCGTGGTTACGATGGTACGACAATTCCAATGATCGCTGAAAAGGCAAAAGTCGGTGCGGGTACTATTTATCGCTATTTTGAAAATAAAGAGGCACTTGTTAACTCATTATTTTCAAAAAGTATGTTACAGCTTTCTGAAATAATAAAAACGGATTTTCCTGTTGAAGCAAATATTCGTGAACAGTTTAGTCATACGTACAACCGTTTATTTGAATTTGCGAGAAACAATGTAGATGCTTTTTTATTTACAAATTCTCACTGTGATAGTTATTTTCTTGATGAACAGAGTAAGAAAATATTTGATGATTTTATAGGCTTCTTTATGAATATTATTGAAGATGGAATCGCAAAAGGTTTTCTTCGTCCATTGCCTCCAGTTGCTTTAATTATTATTGTATATCAACCGCTAGAAAAATTAACGAAAGTAATTGCAACAGGGCAATTAGAATACTCGAAAGAGTTAGTAAAAGAATTAGAAGAAAGCTCTTGGAACGCTATTAGAATCATTTGATTCTATAGCTTTATAAGGAAAGGAATGAATATTCATTCCTAAATAGATTTAAAAAATGAGAGTAGGAAAGGATGTTTGTGTAACTAAGGGAATGAACATTCATTCCGGAAAGACTAGTTTAATAGAATTTACAAAATAATGTAATAGAACAATAGGAATGAACGTTCATTCCGTTACTAACGTGAAACTTTCAAAACGGGAGATGATTCAAATGAGCAAGTTAAAAAGTTGGAGAAGTTTATCTTTTCTATTATGGATAGTTATTACTATTACAATGGTCGTAACGATGCCTAATATGGATCAATTAGTGAAAGAAAAAGGGAAAATTACAATCCCTAATACAAAGCAAAGCAGTATTGCTGACAAGATGATGAAAGAGATGGATAAAGAAGGGGTTGAAAAGTATGAAATTATAGCCGTTTTTAATAGTGGCAATAAGGCAGCTTTAACAGATGAACAAAAAAAGGAAATAACAAAAACAATCAACGCCCTGCAAACTGAAAAAGAGCAATTAGGAATTAAGGAAGTTGTTTCACATTTAGACAATAAAGACTTGGAGAAACAATTAGTTTCTAAAGATAATACGACTATTTTAACGCAAATATCGATAGATAAAAAACATGGTGAAATATCAAAAGTTTCAAATAATCTTCATGAAAAAGTGCAAACGAAAGGGGTAAAAACGTATTTAACAGGAAGTGACTTAATAGCGGGTGATTTTCTTAAATCCTCTCAAGAGGGAGTGAAAAAGACAGAAGTTATTTCAATCATTTTCATTCTTGTAGTATTAATCCTCGTATTCCGTTCACCAGTTGTTCCAATTGTTTCTCTTCTTACAGTTGGTATATCGTATTTAGTTTCAATGGGGATTATTGCCCAGCTTGTAGATCAATTTAATTTTCCATTCTCAAACTTTACACAAGTGTTCGTAGTCGTCGTCCTGTTTGGGGTAGGAACACATGCCCATCAACTTAAGGATAGAAACTCTACGGTTTTCCATTAATTGAAATGAACAAACTTTTAAACAGTATAATCCTCTTAAAAATGAGCATACGAAATAAACCCTAACGGGTTTCATTTTTTTCTTATGCAGCTTTCTTTTGTTTTCTCAATCCATTATACTCATAGACAACACCCATAATATCAAAGATAGTTTTCTTCTCATATCGATGGGATTTCCGGCCATTTTTCTTTAGTAGGGTAAACAGGCGGATTAAAACCTTTGTTATTATACGGGTGTTTCTCTGTATCGCTTGATATAACAGGGATAGATGATCTTGAATCATCCCAATTGCTTTATATTCGCTTAGTTCTCTTTTGTGCTTTTGCAACAGAAGTTGGCGCATCTTAAACATCGTGGAAGAACATATAAAAATGGCAATGAGTTTTCCATACACATGGCATTCTAATCGCTCTTGTTTGATAGTTTGCCAATGATGAATTTGAAATAGAGATTTCCACGTTTTAAATATGATTTCGATCTGCCAGCGGAGGGAGTAAAAATCATGGATTTGTTCCATCGGAACCACTTCCCAAGGCGTATTCGTAACATATATGTTGATACCCGTTAATCGTTTACTCTTTTCTGAAAATGTAATCCCCTTTTTACTTTCGGTATAGCTTTGTTTTTTTCTACGTTCCAGTATTTGTTCCTCTGTTAATCGGTAGATAATTACTCTTGTAAATAATCTTTGATTCTTGCCAATATACGACTCTTTTATTTCATACGTTTGTCCTGGTTTTAACGTGTGCATAATGTTCTCTAAATCAACTTGGATATACTGTGACTGTTTTTTGATTGTCCCATTTCGAAAGTATTCTGGAAATGGATTTTTCGTATAGACGGTATGGTTTAACTTAAGTCTTGATATATAGCACACGCCACGTTGATCCATTTGATCTAAGTCTTCCAATGAAAAATATCCTAAATCACGAATACACAGATCACCCGGCCGTAAGGTATCTAAGCAATCTGTTCCAAATGTTTTATCATTATTTTTTCCAGGACCTACCTGGAAGTTTAAAAACTGTCCGCTGTGTAAGTCATATTCTAATTGAATCTTGATACCTGCAGTTTGTGCACAACCACCTGACCCAGGATATACATGTGCTAAATGTTTCGGTACTTGGAAAATCGTCGCATCTAAAATACGGATTCGTTGAAAATACGTGAGTGCTGCACTTGAAATGGCTGATGTTTTACAAAGTTTACTTTTCCATAATGCAGAAAAAATATATTTCAAAAATTCAACCGCTTTTTTATCAAAGCGTTTATTGAGTCCTTCTGGACTCATAAGAGTGCCTGTGGCGGCGTGTAATTGACTGCATAGTCGAACGAGAGAATCACTCGCTGTACGTTGACTGACCCAGATACATATGGTAGCTAATTCATTTCCTGAAAACTTTCGTTTTCTTTTTACAAAACCTAATTCTTTAGCGAGTTCTTCCAAAAGAGAAGGGGTTAAATGACGATACAGCTCTTCAGAAAATAGTTGTAATTCATCTTGAATTGAAAGATTCATAAAAAATGTCATCCTTTCTAGCTAGCTTTTTAGAAAGAATAACGTTTTTTGACACTTGGGGGTAGTGCAAATTCTTAAGTTGATGGGCATGGGGTAGGAACAGATTATAACATTTTATTATATACGAGGTTTAAAGAAGAATTAAGTAAACAAGAAAATGCATTTTTAGCTACGAAAGAAACATTCAAATCAGCAGGTAAAACTGTATTATATAGCGGAATAGCGGTGCTAATTGGTTTTGCATCACTTGCTTTAGCAAGTTTTAAATTATATCAATCGACTTCAGCGGTAGCAATTGGTGTTTTAGTATTATTACTCGTATTAACGACTTTAAATCCATTTTTCATGGTGCTTTTAGGAAAAGGAATGTTTTATCCAGTTAAAACATTTAAAGGTCATGAGGATAGTCGCTTGTGGGGATTCTTTGCGAAAAACTCAGTAGCAAGGCCATTTGTCGCTTTAATCATCGTATTCGTAATATCGATTCCTTTCGTATTAAAATACTCTAATACACTTAATTACAATGATTTATTTGAAGTGGATAATAAGTATGAATCCAAGATGGGTATTAACGTAATAGAGGATCATTTTCCGCCTGGTTTCTCTTCACCGAGTACATTAGTCATTCAATCTGATAAAAAGCTGGATGAAGGAACTTCTCTACAAATTTTAGACGAATTAACTGATAAAATTTCGAAAGTTAAAGGTGTGTCAGAAGTATATGCACCAACACGTCCAACTGGTGAGAAGATAAAAGAATTATATTTAAATAAGCAAGCGGGAGAATTGAATACAGGATTAGGAGATGCCGATGGTGGCATAAAGGAAATTAATGATGGATTAACAGATGCGAAAAATAAAATGGGAAGTAATGATTCAAATAGTCTTGCGAATGTTCAAAAATTAATTGATGGAACGAACGAGGTGAAAAACGGGGTATCAGCATTAGGAACAGCTTTACATCAATTATCAAATGGCATAAACGACGGTGCACAAGGAGCACAGCAAATTGAGAGTGGTTTAGCTTCAGTAAACGAAAATATAAATGTTCTATCTAATGCAACGTCGCAGCTGCATGCTGGTTATGCACAGTTAGAAAAAGGTTTAAACTCTTACGATCAATACTTCGGAAGTATTTCTCAAGCGATTGATGGTGCGAAAAAGGGATATGAACAAATTGAAATGTTAATGACCAATTTCGTTCAAACGAAACCAGAATTAGCGAATGATCCAAACATACAACAAACGATAGGAATTGCTAAAGAGGCTCAAAAGAAATTAAGCGTACTTTCAAATGAATTAAATCAATTAGCAACACAGCACAAAACGGCGATGAGTTCATTTAAAGAAGCGAATCAATCGTTACTGAAAGTGGATAACGGCTTAAAAGAAATGAGCAATGGAGTTAATAAGTTACAAAAGGGAGCAGCCGATCTTAAAAATGGATTAAATGAAGGTTCTTCAGGTTCAAAACAAATTGCAAATAAATCAGTTGAGTTACAATCTGGATTAACGAAAATAAACGATGGGCAAGGACAACTTTTAACGGGCCTTAAAGACCTGCAAGAAAAGATGGGGCAATTACAATCCGGTTTATCTAAAAGTACAGAAGGGCTTGGAAAAGTAAGTAATGGCCTGCATGACGCACAAAAATATTTAGGGGAGCTCAATGAATCGAAGAGCTCTGAGAAGTTTTATATTCCAAAAGAAGTGCTAGAGGGAGAAGATTTCCAAAAAGCATTGAACACGTACATGTCGCAGGATAGAAAAATTGCTAAAATGACTATCATTTTAGATGTAAATCCGTATTCAAAAGAAGCGATGCCAATTATTCAAGAAATCAATAAAACAATCGATGGCACTGTAAAGGGAACGGAATTACATGATGCGAAAACAGCAATTGGCGGAACAACAGCTAGAAACGTTGATTTAAAAGAAGTAACAGGGCAAGATTTCTTACGTACAGCTACAATTATGTTAATTGGAATTGCGATTGTATTAATCGTAATTACACGCTCATTACTAAACATAATATTTATTATTGGCTCATTACTATTAGCGTACTTCGCATCACTCGGTATAAGCGAACAAATTAGTGCACATGTATTACATGTAGATTCATTAAGCTGGAATGTTCCATTCTTTAGCTTCATTATGATTGTCGCTTTAGGAGTGGATTATAGTATTTTCGTAATGATGCGCTATAACGAGATAGAAGGGGATTCGGTAACGAAAATTGTAACTGCATCTCGTCATATAGGAGGAGTTGTATTATCAGCTGCGCTAATTTTAGGCGGGACATTTGCAGCATTAATTCCATCAGGTGTATTAACACTTATACAAGTTGCATCAGTAGTTGGCGTTGCACTTCTTCTATTAGCTTTAATTGTGATGCCGATATTATTACCGGCGTTAATAGGGTTAACGAGTAAAATGAAGAGTTACAAAGAGAAAATAATAAATACGAAATAAGAAGAGACTGTAGGGAATGATTTCTCTACAGTTTTTTCGGTATATAATATTTCAGATGAAAATGAATCCGATATATTACAGAATGAGCAGTGAAAGGTTATATGAGAAAGAGGTCGATGATATACATACAATAGCTAGGGGAATGGACAAAAACTATCCGATTTCATTGTAGAAAGGTAATCAACCGTTGCTATTCATCCATCTTCTACTATATAATAGCTATAGTCTACAATAATTGAGTCGTAATATGCGATTTCTTAAGACAATCGGTGAGAAAACGCTGAAATAAGCGGTATTAGTAGGAGGACACAAATGATTACAGTAAGTAACGTTAGTTTGCGTTTCGCGGATCGCAAATTATTTGAAGATGTTAACATAAAATTTACGCCAGGTAACTGCTACGGTTTAATCGGAGCGAACGGTGCTGGTAAATCGACATTTCTAAAGATTTTATCTGGAGAAATTGAACCATCAACAGGTGACATACATATTACGCCAGGTGAGCGTCTAGCAGTATTAAAACAGAACCACTTCGAATATGAAGAGTTCCCAGTATTAGAAACAGTAATTATGGGTCACACGCAACTTTACAAAGTAATGCAAGAGAAAAATGCTATTTACATGAAAGAAGACTTTAGTGATGAAGATGGAATGCGCGCTGCTGAACTTGAAGGTGAGTTCGCTGAGCTTAACGGTTGGGAAGCTGAGTCAGAAGCTGCAATTCTTCTTAAAGGTTTAGGTATTGGTGAAGACCTTCATGATAAGAAATTGTCAGAATTAACTGGGGCAGAGAAAGTAAAAGTATTACTTGCTCAAGCTTTATTCGGTCAACCTGACATTCTATTATTAGATGAGCCTACCAACCACTTGGACTTAAAAGCGATTCAATGGTTAGAAAACTTCTTAATGAACTTTGAAAACACAGTTATCGTAGTATCCCATGACCGTCACTTCTTAAATAAAGTATGTACGCACATGGCTGACCTTGATTTCGGTAAAATTCAACTTTATGTTGGTAACTATGACTTCTGGTATGAGTCAAGCCAATTAGCTTTAAAATTAACACAAGATGCTAATAAGAAAAAAGAAGAGAAAGTAAAAGAGTTACAAAACTTCATTGCACGCTTTAGTTCAAACGCTTCTAAAGCGAAACAAGCAACTTCTCGTAAAAAATTATTAGACAAAATTACATTAGATGATATTAGACCGTCATCACGTCGTTACCCATTCGTTGGCTTCACACCTGAGCGTGAAGTAGGAAATGACTTATTAACTGTTGAAGGTCTTTCTAAAACAATTGATGGTGAAAAAGTGTTAGATAATGTGTACTTCACTTTAAATAAAGGTGATAAAGTTGCATTTATCGGCCGTAACGATATTGCGATGACAACATTATTTAAAATTCTTATGGGTGAAATGGAGCCGGATAGCGGTTCATTCAAATGGGGTGTTACAACCTCTCAATCTTACTTCCCAAGAGATAACTCTAAGTACTTTGAGAACAGTGATTACAACTTAGTTGAATGGTTACGTCAATTCTCTCCACAAGATGAGTCTGAAAGCTTCTTACGTGGTTTCTTAGGCCGTATGTTATTCTCAGGTGAAGAAGTTAAGAAGAACGTTTCTGTATTATCTGGAGGCGAAAAAGTTCGTTGTATGTTATCTAAAATGATGTTAAGTGGTGCGAACGTAATCACACTTGACGATCCAACGAACCACTTAGACCTTGAGTCAATCACAGCATTAAACAACGGTTTAATTGCATTCAAAGGTACAATATTATTCACATCTCATGACCATCAGTTCGTGCAAACAATTGCAAACCGCATTATCGAAGTAACACCAAACGGTGTAATCGATAAAGAGGCTACTTATGATGAGTTCTTAGAAAATGAGGAACTTCAAAAACAAGTAGATGCAATGTACAAAGGTCAATAATATATAATGAAAAAACTCGTTCTTTTTAGAGCGAGTTTTTTTGTCGAGAAAACGTAACATCGCTGGTCGGTCAAATGAATAATTATTCAAATATAATATTAATGAACAGGAGAATTCTTTCATGTATGGAAGGGATGTAATGACTTTAAGATTTAAAGAGTTAGTTGAAGAAGGGAAATGTAAGTGGAGTAATATAATCAAATCGTATTATTTTGTCATGTGAAATATGTACCAAATTTGGAGATAGAATAGTTTGCGAATGAGTTTATAAAGGTATATAGTATGGGGTGTCATAATTAGTGGATGAATCTTGGGAGAAAACAGGAAATGTTACAAATTTATTTTGTTAAATAGAAACCAAGGTCAAAATGTCTAGAAAGAAATAGTTGAATAAATACTAGCTTCAAATTATAATTACTAATATTCTTCATATAGTTAAATAAAGATAATCTATTTGAAGAAGAAAATTTGAATAGAGAGACAGACTTATAAAAAATAAGCCTTGGATGATCAAAAGAGGTGGAGAAATGAAACAGTTCTTATTAAAGAGCAAAAGTGTGTTAAGCAATCATTTTGGATTCTTTCTGTTTGCCGTTATTTTATTGTGGCTCAAAACATATGCAGCTTATGTAACGGAATTCAATTTAGGAATTTCAAACACAATCCAAAAATTCTTGCTGTTTTTTAACCCGCTTAGTTCAGCAGTTCTATTTTTAGGACTTGCATTATTTGCAAAAGGGAAACGATCTTATATTTGGTTAATTATCATTAATTTGTTATTGTCGATTCTTTTATACGCAAACGTAGTATACTATCGCTTTTTCAGTGACTTTATTACGTTCCCGACATTAACACAAACGAATAACTTTGGAGATTTAGGTGGTAGTATTCTTGCGTTGCTACATCTTTATGATCCATTATACTTCTTAGACACGATTATATTAATTGTGTTAGTCGCAACAAAATTTGCAAATCCAAAACCAATTCGTGTTGCGAAGCATAAATTATCTCTAGTATTTGTAGTAGGTATTTTATTATTCAGTGTTAACTTAGGTCTTGCAGAGTCTGACCGTCCTGAATTATTAACAAGAACGTTTGACCGTAATTATATTGTGAAATATTTAGGTGCATACAACTACACAATTTATGATGGAATTCAAAGTGCGAAAGCATCAACAGAACGAGCATTAGCGGATGGCGATAATATGACAGAAGTACGAAATTATTTAACATCAACTTATGCAAGTCCAAATCCTGAGTATTTCGGTAAAGGAAAGGGAATGAACGTAATTTACATTCATTTAGAGTCATTCCAAAACTTCTTAATTGATTACAAATTAAATGGTCAAGAAGTTACACCGTTCTTAAACTCATTTACAAAAGATGCGAATACACTATACTTTGATAACTTCTTCCATCAAACAGGACAAGGGAAAACATCTGATGCGGAGTTTATGTTAGAGAATTCAATGTTTGGCTTACCGCAAGGTTCTGTCTTTACAACGAAATCTCATAATACGTATCAATCAGCACCAGCTATTTTAGGACAACAAGGATACACATCAGCAGTATTCCACGGTAACTACAAAACATTCTGGAACCGTGACGATATTTATAAATCATTTGGTTTTAATAAATTCTTTGATGCGTCATACTACGATATGAATGAAAAAGACGTAGTAAACTACGGATTAAAAGATAAACCGTTCTTTAATGAATCTATTCCGTTATTACAAACGTTGAAACAACCGTTCTATACAAAGTTTATTACGTTATCGAACCATTTCCCTTATCCAATCGATAAGGCAGAAGCAACGATTGAACCAGCAACAACAGGTGATTCATCAGTAGATACGTACTTCCAAACAGCACGCTATTTAGATGAATCTGTAAAAGGCTTCATCGATTACTTGAAACAATCTGGTTTATATGATAACTCAATTATTGTTATGTACGGAGACCATTACGGTATTTCAGATAATCATAATGCAGCAATGTCAAAAGTAATGGGTAAAGAAATGAACTCATTTGAAAATGCACAGTTACAACGTGTACCATTAATCGTTCGTGTACCAGGAGTGAAAGGTGGCGTACAACATCAATACGGTGGTGAAATTGACGTTCTTCCAACGCTATTACACTTACTAGGTACAGATACAAAGAATTATGTTCAATTCGGTTCTGATTTATTATCACCAGATCATAAACAAGTCGTTGCGTTCCGTAACGGTAACTACGTAAGCCCAACAGTTACTGCACTAAACGGCAAATACTATGATACAACTACTGGAAAACCTGTAGAATTTACAGATGAAATAAAGAAAAATGAACAAATGGTTCAAAACTCACTAAAATACTCTGACCAAGTCGTAAATGGTGACTTATTACGATTCTACACACCGGAAGGATTCACTCCAGTAGATCGTTCGAAGTATAACTATAACAACCGTGATAAAAACAAAACGAAGGTAAAAACGACTCCGGAAGGGGAAGCTAAATAAATAATAAAAGGCGCTATTCATATGAATAGCGCCTTTTATTTGTAAATATACCATCATTATGAGACAAAACCAGCTGTTGCTTTTTGTTTTGCCTTTCCGAAGAAAACTACACCGACGATGATAATAATGATAAATGCCCATTTAACGAAAGGGTTACTTTCGAAAAATCCAGCGAACCATTTCTCATCTACAATCATTTTCGCGGCAGTATAAGCTAAAACGGCTGCTCCGATCGTAATGATGACAGGAAAACGATCCACCCATTTTAAAATTAATGTGCTGCCCCATACGACTACTGGAATAGACACTAATAGTCCGATGATTACTAAAGAAAAGTTACCATGGGCAGCTCCTGCAACAGCGAGTACATTATCAATGCCCATTAACGCATCAGCAATAATAATGGTTTTAATAGCAGACCAAAATCCTTCTTCGGCTTTAATATCATGATTTTTGCCCTCAGCGATCAGCTTGTAAGCGATCCAAATAAGAAGTACACCACCAATTAGGAGTAATCCAGGTATTTTTAATAACCAAACGACAACTAAGGTAGCGAGAGCCCTAATAGCGATTGCTCCAATGGTTCCCCAAATGATAACTTTCTTTTGTTGGTCTTTCGGTAATCTTCTTGCTGCTAATCCAATTACGATGGCATTATCTCCGGCTAACACTAAATCGATTACAATAATGGCAAGCAAGGCAGACAAATATTCAGGTGAAAGAAAATCCATATACATATCACTCCTTAAGAGTAATATGTGCTAAAGTGTTGATAATATAAAAAAGGATTGAAATTGTATATTCAATCCTTTTTTGACTGTATTCTGATATGTATGTTTTTATTTTGAATAAGTCGCTTTTGTAGTTTTTACTTATCGCGTTTCTTTCTTAAATTGATTCCAAGTTTCTTCAGTTTGCACTATAAATACGATTATATAACATCTACTTATTTAAACTAGGTTAAAGATAGCATGTGATATTTCAAAGTTAAATTTATTTGATAAAAGGGAAGGGACGTATAATATTGATATGGTGCAAGCGTGTATAGGTTTTCTCTATAAGGAAATTCTAAAAACGATAAAAAAGACTTGATAACCTACTAGAGGGGATCAAGTCTTTTCATTACATACGATTATCATGCCAGAAGTTTAATGGGAAGTGTTCGTTCTCATTATATGCTTCTAATTCATATCCTTTTTCTTTCAGTCCTTTAATAATTCCAGGTACTGCTTTTACTGATTGTGGATGAATATCATGCATAAGGATAACTTCTGTTGGGTTTGTAGAATGAGCTAGAACGTTTTCTACAATTTTAGCTGATGCAGCATCAACTTGCATTTTGTTATATTTCCAGTCTAAAGAATCAATTGTCCAATCCCAAACTTTTAAGCCATTGTCTACAACTTTGTTGCGAAGAGCTTCGTTTAATCCTGGCATAGAGCCGTAAGCTGGACGAGTTAATACTGGTGATTTACCTAAAACACCAGCGATTAAGCCTTGGTCTTCCTTCATTTCATCTACGTAATGACCTTCAGTATAAAGTTTCTTGTAGTTATGAGTCATACTGTGCATCCCAACGTAGTGGCCTTCAGCATCTTCGCGTTTTACAAGATCAGGGAAAGCTTTTACGTTTGAACCAATTAGGAAAAATGTTGCTTTTGCATTTTCTTTCTTTAACATATCTAAAAGCTCAGCTGTGTATTTTCCAGGACCGTCATCAAATGTTAAATAAGCGACTTTTCTAACTTGCCCGTTATAATGTTTTGGAGCTTCTTTCGGAGCAAGAGATGTTTGAATCTCACTTACAAGTTGAACAGATTTTGCTTCATCCTCTGTACTAGCTAAAGCAGTATGTACTGATCCAAAAGCCGCTTCGTATGTGAATAATACTCCCGCACAAACTAACATAGCCCTTTTTACTAAAGTTGTCATTCGAATTCCATTGTGCATAATTTTCCTTCTCTCTATAAAAGTTCTACTCTACTATATTAGCAATTATAGGTAGGGAAATGCAAAGAAACTTTTTTACACTTGTAAAAAAGTTTACCCAAAAGTATGCAAGATTTTATATCAATTGCAGTTTTGAAAAATAGAATGAATTTAAACTTTATTATTTAAACTTTCAATCACCAAATCATACTTTCGTATCACTTCGTTTTCGTTCCAAATATTGATTCGAATATTTTTGATTTTTATTAAAATATTCGTAAAGAAACAATTATATGAAAAAAGGAGCGGGAATATGAATAATTATATTTGCACTACATGTGGAGTACAGTATCCCGAAAATGAAGAAGCACCTTCTCACTGTAAAATTTGTAATGAGGAAAGGCCATATGTTAATCCAATTGGGCAGTCATGGATAACATTAGAAACAATGCAAAATAGCAATTTATACTAAAGACCTATTGTTTATTAACTAATAGGTCTTTCAACTTAGGAAGCTCACACTAATGAGGGATGTTAAAGGGAATATATCTAACCTATACTAATTACTATAAAGCTTTGGAAAATGAAAAGGAGGAGATTTGCATGAAGAATTGGGTTCAATTTAGAATTGCAAGACCAACAGATAAATTGGAAGAAGTGATTAGTTTTTATGAAACAGGATTAGGATTAAAACGTATAGGGGAATTTCACAATCATGAAGGATATGACGGGGTTATGTTTGGATTACCAGATGAAGAGTATCATTTGGAGTTTACTTCACATGTTAATGGAAGTCCATGTCCGGCACCGACAAAAGATAATTTACTAGTTTTTTATATGCCTAATAAAGATGAAATTGAAAATATAGTAAATCAATTAAGTAATATGGGCTACCATGAGGTGGAACCAGAAAACCCGTATTGGATAGAGAAAGGAACCACAATAGAGGATCCAGATGGTTGGAGAATTGTGCTTATGAATGCATCTGAATAAGGAAACTATTTTCATATGAAATAGAGTGTAGCAAAATGATTTAGACATAAATCCCTACAGCGTTTGTAGGGATTTTTATATAAGAAAATCTTATTGAGAGAGTTATTAAAATGTAGAAAGTATTTTGGCTAAGAATAAATGTAGTAAACATAATTTATGAAGGAGGTATAAAAGTATGATAGTAAACCATTTTAAGGAGTTTTCTAAACATGTTGGAAATACACATCTCATTAAAAGTTCTTTCGTAGTTTATATCTTATTCTACGGAAAATTGATACCATCAAAAAACTGTATGTTTAACATGTATAGTTTTTTGATGGTGTAGCTGTGCAATGTTTAAAAATTTCACATACCGTATTTTAAAAATAAATATAGGAAAACCAAAAAGTAATGTAGAATATATCGTACATACATATATACAGTCAACATAAAAGATAAAGAGGTGGGTATATGTTACTTGAGGAAGTAATGCAGCAACTAGAGGAATATGGAACAGAACAAAATCGAAAAACGTATAAAAACCACGGAGCGAAAGAGCCGTTATTTGGAGTTAGTTTTGCGAATTTAAAATTGTTAAAAAAGAAGATAAAAAAAGATCATGATTTAGCAGTTGGATTGTGGGAAACGAAAAATATGGACGCAATGACATTAGCAACTTATATTTTAGATCCGAAAAAAATAACGACAGAACAGCTTAATAGTTGGATTCAGGATGTTGATTATTACTGTTTGATGGATGTTCTTATGACATCTATATGTACTTCGCCAATTGCAATAGAAAGAATGGAAGAGTGGACAAAGTCTAATGATGAATGGATTGGAAGAGCTGGCTGGTCTTTATTAGCAAATATAGCGATTAAAAATAAAACGTTACATGATGATTTCTTCTCTCCGTACTTAGAAGAGATTAAAGAAAATATACATAATGAAAAAAATAGAAAAAAAGAAGCGATGAATAGTGCTTTAATCGCAATAGGAATTCGTAATGAAGACTTAGAGCGACAAGCGATTGAAATTGCACGTGAAATTGGAAAAGTAGAGGTTGATCACGGTGCAACATCATGTAAAACACCAGATGCAGAAAGCTATATAAAAAAAGCGAGAGAAAGAGCTGAAAAAAAGAAAGTGAAATAAGAAAAGAGGATCGGTTATGAAAGCAATTGACGCAGCACAAAACATAATTACATTACAATTTTCTAATTGTGATGTAGCTTTACTCGGCGGAAGCGTTGTACGAGGAGAAGCGACGAAAACATCTGACCTTGATATTGTAATAGTTGACCAAAGTTTAACTTCTTGCTATAGGGAATCTTTCTATAGTAATGGATGGCCTGTTGAGGTGTTTGTTCATAATTTTGAAACATATAAAACCTTTTTCAAAATGGATTGTGATCGAGGGAGACCGTCGTTACCACAATTAGTTTCGGAAGGGATTGCATTAAAAGGGGAAAAGGAAATTGTTGAGAAATTAAAAAAAGAAGCGAATGATTTACTACATAAAGGACCAGCTAAATGGACCGAAGAAACGATTAAGCAGAAGCGATATTTTATTACGGATACTTTAGATGACTTTATTGGTGCAACAAAAAGAGAAGAAGAATTGTTTATCGCTAATTTATTAGCGGATTTAGTACATGAATATGTATTAAGAGTAAATGGTAAGTGGCTTGGGAGTTCAAAATGGTTTATTAGAGTGCTAAAAAGATATGATGAGCAATATGCAAACAAATTTGTAGCGGCTTTTGATTATTTTTATAAAACGGGAGAGAAAAATGAATTAATTCATTTTATAGAAAAGATGTTAGAACAGTATGGTGGAAGAGTGTTCGAAGGATTTTCTATTGGTAAATAAAAAGGGGAGAGAAAAATGAATGTACCATATGTTCAATTAAGAGAATTGACACTAGATGATGTAGAAGATCGCTATCAATGGTCATTAGATAGAGATGTAACAAAGCATTTAGTCGTACCAGATCAATATCCTCCGTTCACTCGTGGAGATACGAGAAACTGGATTGAAGCTTGTATAAGCCGAAAAAATGGTTATGAACAAAGGGCAATCGTTACTGAGGCAGGTATACATATTGGATGGGTAGACCTTAAAAATTTTGATAAAACAAATAAAAATGCTGAACTAGGAATTGCGATTGGAAATAAAGACTATTGGGGTAAAGGATTTGGAATGGCAGCTCTAAACAGCATGTTACAAATAGGTTTTTCTCAGTTTGAATTGGAGAAAATTTGGTTACGTGTAGATGAAGATAATACAAAAGCTAAAAAGAGTTATGAAAGTGCCGGATTTGTATGCGAAGGGTTAATGAGAAATGATCGATTGAGACAGGGGAAGTTCATTCATCGCAATCGTTACAGTATATTAAAAGAAGAGTATGAATCAAAAAAAGTAGCCTATAAAAATATTATGTAAATTAAAAAGGGGAAGATAAAATGATTCGATTACTTACAAAAGCGGATGCAAAACAATATTGGGAGTTACGTTTACAAGCATTACAAGTAAATCCAGAAGCATTTATAACGACTTATGAAGAAGCAGTACGTCAAGAAAATCCTCTTGAACGAGTTGCTAGTAATCTTTCATCCAATAGTAGTTTTACATTTGGTGCTTTTAATAATGAAAATCGTTTAGTTGGGGTTGTTACTTTATTAACAGAAGAAAAAGACGCATATAAGCATAAAGGACATATCGTTGCAATGTATGTAGATACTGAAAATCGAAGAAGTGGTCTTGCACGTGATTTAATACGTAAAGCAATTGAAAGGGCAAAAGAGATGAAGCTAGAGCAATTGAATTTAGGGGTTGTGTCAACGAACGAACCAGCCAAACGATTATATGAATCAATGGGATTTAAAACATACGGAATTGAAAAAAGGGCTATAAAAATGAATGGTGTGTATAGTGATGATGAACATATGGTGTTGTTCTTTTAAGAGAGGAAGTTTTGTATGAAAAAGGCGAAACTGCGACAATAAGATGGTGAATATGGCATATAGCAGATCATAATTGGTATCATCAAGCTCATATCAGTCGTTTGAGGAAATTATACAGAGAATATAAACTACATATTCTTTAATTTTTGAATGAACGAACGCCCCTAAATAATAATTAAAGGAGGCGTTTGTTTTTATTCGTTCGCTTTTCTTCCCAAGCTATCATTAAATTTTTATGATAATCTTTTGGTTTCTCAATAGAAAACCAGTAAATTGAATGTGCAATAGTTGGTAGCCATCTTTTATAGCGGATGTGTATATTTTCATGGTGAGTATAGTGGGTCGAGATTAAAGTAGATTTTGACCCTTGAAAATTTTGATATGTAATGGCCTCGATTTCATACCAATGCACTTTATTCCCATGTAAATCTACTACAATTCCTTCATCATCCCAAAGTGAAATGTAAGTTTGTATGTAGATTTTTCATCGCGTATACTAAAATATATGTCATAGAGATAAAAAATTAAATACAAGGGGTTTTACAATGAAAGCAATTGTTATAGGGATATTGGCATCATTTTTCTTTGCCTTTACCTTTGTTTTAAACCGGGCAATGGACTTAGAAGGTGGAAGCTGGATTTGGAGTGCATCATTACGGTATTATTTTATGGTTCCAATGCTATTACTTATTGTTATGTATAGAGGGAACTTAAAGCAACTCTTTCAATATATGAAAAACAATCCGAAAGAATGGTTAGTGTGGAGTATCGTTGGATTTGGTCTCTTTTATGCACCGCTTAGTTTTGCTGGAGCGTTCGGACCAGGTTGGCTTGTTGCATCAACATGGCAAATTACAATCGTTGCAGGGATTTTGTTAACACCATTTTTTGCGGTGGATCCACTACATAAAAAACTTCCGATGAAGGAATTAGTTATGTCGGGCATTATTTTATTCGGTGTTGTTCTCATGCAAGCAGAACATGCTTCTTCATTAGGTATTCGTGAAACCGTTTTATGTGTAGTTCCTGTACTTATTGCAGCATTTGCGTATCCTCTTGGAAATAGAAAAATGATGCAAGTTTGTAAAGGGGAATTAGATGTATTTCAGCGAGTACTCGGTATGACATTAGCAAGTTTACCATTTTGGTTTTTATTATCTGGTTACGAAGTATCAACAGGCGGATTACCGTCAAGTAGCCAAGTTTTTCAATGTTTTATTGTAGCAGTTAGCTCTGGGTTAATCGCGACAGTATTATTTTTCTTTGCAACAGATCTTGTGAAAGATGATCCGCAAAAATTAGCAACAGTGGAAGCGACGCAGTCTGGTGAAGTTTTATTTGCGCTAGTAGGAGAGCTGATCTGGTTATCTGCACCAATTCCGTCATCATTATCTTGGATTGGTATGAGTCTCGTTATTATTGGAATGATACTTCATAGTTATGTGGCTGTCGTTGTAAAAAAAGAAGAAAAAATAACGGCGTAATGAGATTAGCTCTTTTTATTAAGAGTTAGTCTTTTTTTCATAGAAAGGGATGAAAATATGAATTTACATCGCGTTGAACAAATTGAAAAAGATTCAATATTAAATGTGCTACAATATGCCGTCGGTCCAAATGAAATAAGCTTAAAGAAAGCAGTATTATTTTATCAAAGTAATAAAGGGACTTTGTACAAATATGAAGAAAAAGCTTGTCTAGGTATTGAAGTAATCGGAGCAACTAAAGCACGAGTATGTCATATAGCAGTGGCTCCAGATTATCGTCAAAAAGGAATTGCACTGCAAATGATTAAAGAAGTGGTAAGGATATATCAATTGACTTATATAGAAGCAGAGACAGACGATGAGGCGGTAGAATTTTATAAAAGAATTGGTTTTCAAGTTAAAAGTTTAGGAGAAAAATATCCAGGGATAGAAAGATTTCATTGTTACATGGAAAAATAGCATGAAAATATACAATTGTACATATTGAATATAGTTTGAAAAAAATAATAATTTCATTATATAATATAGGTATCTGGAAAAATATAGATAAAAGAAGATGGGTGTATAACAAGTGAGAATGGATAAAAGTAAGTTTATAAAAATAGCTACTTCAATAGGGGTGTCATCTTTTTTATTAACAGGTTGTGGTGATTATGAAGAAGAAACTGCTCAGCAAGAAAGTACAGCTGTTAAAACAGATGGTGCAAAACAAAGAAATGAACAAGAAACATTAAATTGTGATGATAAAGCCCCAACCAATGAAAATGTAGAGAAAGATGAGTTATGCAAGGAAAATAATCCGTCATTTTCATCTTATCATGAAAACTCTCATTTACCGATACTTCCATTTGTAGCAGGATATTTATTAGCGAGTAGAACTTCAAATATGAATTATACAGCAAAACCAAATTTAATGAAGAAACCGTATGCAAATAATGTTATTCCATATCGTGAAAAAGATGAGCGTAGAACAGGTGGCGGTAGTAGCGGTGGTTATACTGGTGGTTCTAACGGTAACAATAATACTTCCAATAAAGTAGATTTAAATAAACAGCAGCCAAATCCATCCAATAAAGTAACACCAGATACAAATACGCCAAAATCATCTACTACGCAAACACCGAAAGTAAACTCTGGTTCAAGTGGAATTGGAAACGCAAAAGCGCCAGCAGGATCCTAAAACGAAAGGGTAATGGAGTAATGTATACAGAACGAGAGCAAGAAGAGTATATGAAAGTATGGTTTTCACTTGCAGAAGAGGCTAGTAGGAATGGTTTCACTTGGCCTAGTCTGTTAGAGAATGAAGAATGGAATCAATATATGGCAACAGGGATGTATCGCATGCCAGCAAAAACTTATACTGCTATCTCAAAAGCGACAGAAGAAATCATGTATGTGTTATATAGAACGTATCAATATATTGTAAATACGACAGAAGATTTTCAAAAACTTGGATTCCCAGCTGAAGCGTGGGAAATGGCGAGAATGAAACATAATGGTTTATTTTCATATTTTACAAGGTTTGATTTTATCGTAAATGGTGACGATATAAAATTAATAGAAGTAAATTGTGATACGCCAACAGGCTATTTAGAACCGTCTGTCGCAAATGAAGTGTTATGCCGTTATCATGATGTAAATCACCCAAACCATATAGAAGAGCATATTGTGCAGGCATGGGAACAAATTAAACATGACTATCATATAGGCCCTGAAGAGACGATATATTTTACTAGTTATGATTGGCACGATGAAGATAGTCAAACGGTTCAGTTTTTAAGAACGTATTGCTTAAATCAGTCAACGGACTATGTAGGAATACAAGACATTGTCGTTGCGGAAGATGGTATATATACGCCAAGTGGAGAAAAAATAAAATATTTATATAGACTGTATCCAATAGAGTATTTAGTAACGGACGTTGATAAGAACGGAAAAAGGATTGGTTTACAATTTTTAGATCATATTGCGCAAGAAAGAGTGAAAATTATTAATCCGCCAGCCGCGTTTGTTATGCAAAACAAAAGTGTACTCGCACTAATTTGGAAGCTTTATGAAGAAAGTGTTTTCTTTACAGAAGAAGAGCAAGACATTATTTATAAATACTTTCTACCAACATATTTTTCAAATAAGCGATTTCTAGAAAGACATGAATCATACGTTTCAAAACCTGTATTTGGTCGTGAAGGTGGCGGAGTATCTATATACGAAAATGATGAATTATTAGCTGAAGATAAAACAGAGTATTACTTTGAACAAAGGAAGATATACCAGCAATACATAGAAATGCCTGACTATACCATTGACACATGGGATGGTCCATATACTGGTAAACTATTAATTGGCTCTCACTGTATAAGCGGAAGAGCAGCAGGCTTATTTTTACGTGTAGGTGAGAAAATAACGGGAAACTTATCAATGTTTACTGGGGTTACAATTGAAGGATAAAGTAAACAAAGAGCTCATCATTTGTGATGAGCTCTTTCGTCTATGTATAAAACAGCTTTTTATGGTTGGATGTAAAATCTTCACTTTCTTTTTGTGTTTTAAATCTGAATATTATAATTCAAATATTTTTTGTGTAATAATATTACTATTTTTTATAGATGTGAAAAATGATTAAGTTAAAAATTAAGAAAAATATGATAATATATTTATATAAAAGTTTAAATTTACGTAGCTAGTGGGGGAACCAATATGAAAATGAATGAAATAGTAGCAAGTACACAATTTCCAAATACAATCGAAACAATAACAAAAGATTTAAAAGCATTAGGAGTCGAAAAAGGAATGACAATTATCGTTCATTCATCACTAAGTTCTATCGGGTGGATATCTGGTGGTGCGGTTGCTGTAGTAGAAGCATTAATGAAAGTTGTTACGGAAGAAGGAACGATAATAATGCCAACGCAATCTTCGGATTTGTCCGATCCGAAACATTGGTCAAGACCACCTGTACCGGAAGACTGGTGGCAAATTATCCGAGATAACGTCCCAGCATTTGATTCACGTATAACCCCAACAAGGGGAATGGGTGAAATAGTTGAATGTTTTCGTACATATCCGAATGTAGTACGTAGTAATCATCCGTTAGGAAGTTTTGCTGCATGGGGAAAACATGCAGTAGAAATAACAATGAACCATTCGTTATCAATGAGCTTTGGAGAAGAATCTCCATTAAGAAAAATATATGATTTAGACGGGTACGTATTATTAATTGGTGTTGGATATGATTCCAATACGTCTGTTCATTTATCCGAGGTGCGTTCTGGTGCATGTGAGTTAATACAAGTAGGAGCACCTATTATAGAAAACGGTGAAAGAGTGTGGAAAGAGTTTTTTGAAATGGATTACGAATCTGAGAAGTTTGTAGAAATTGGTGTGGAGTTTGAGCGAAAAGGAACTGTAAAAAATGGGAAGATAGGGAATGCAACGTGTCGTCTAATGAAACAGCGTGATATAGTTGACTTTGGAACAGAATGGTTTCGTAAGAAAAATTAGTAAGGGATGGTTACAATGAAGGGGAAAAAGGTATTAATTACGAGCGGTGGTTGTCTAGAAAAATGGGATCAAGTACGCGGGCATACGAATATGGCCAAAGGTACAATCGGAAGGATAATCGCAGAAGAACTTCTAGCTAAAGGGGCACATGTTATATATTTACACGGTTATTTTGCGGAGAAACCGAGTGATGTACATAGAGGGTTAGAATTACATCCATTTGAAGGAATCGTTGATTTACAAGATAAAATGAAAAGTATCATATCACATGAAAAGATTGATGCAGTCATTATGGCAGCGGCTGGATCAGATTGGATTGTGGAGAAAATTTGTGATCAAGATGGTAATGTTCTTAATATGAACGGAAAAATTTCAAGTGATATAGCACCGATTATTCACTTTCAAAAGGCTCCAAAAGTATTAAAACAAATAAAAGAATGGGACCCAGAAACAGTACTTGTTGGTTTTAAACTTGAAAGTGATTTAAATGAAGAAGAACTGTTTGAAAGAGCAAAAAATAGAATGAAAGAAGCAAGGGCGAATGTAATGATTGCGAATTCACCACATTCTTTATATTCGCGCGGAGCTGTGCATTATGTAATTGGACAGGATGGTAAAGGGAAGTTGTGTAATGGGAAAGATGAAACAGCGAAAGAAATTGTCAAAAGCCTAGAGTTATTATGTAATCGTGTCACTGCTTTTTAAAATTAAGTTTTTAGATGAGAATGAATCCGCATAGTAATAAGTAAGCGAAACTTTAATTGGTGGGAATTTTACTTTTACACGAATGTGAAGCGTATACCAATCAAGAGCTATACACAGAATAATTGGTGAGGAGTGGATTCTATGGAACATTTATTAAAGCAAGCTATTAAACTTAGAAACGAAAAGAAATATGCGCAGTCTAAAGAGATGCTTATAGGATTAACAAACTTTACAAAGGATGCAGAAGTACTGTATCAGTGTGCGTGGATACATGATGTAATGGGGCTAGAAACAGAAGCAGTTCCGTATTATGAGCAGGCAATCGCAAATGGACTTGATGGCGAATCGCTTTGCGGTGCTTATATTGGTTTAGGAAGTACATATCGTTGTATAGGGGAATATGAAAAGGCAATTACAGTATTAGAAGCTGGGGTGAAAAAATTCCCAGAGAACGCTCCGATGAAAGTATTTTTATCATTAGCAAAATATAACGTAAACGATCACGAATCAGCGATGAAATTATTACTTGAAACTGTCGTGAAAGTAGAGGAAGTAAAAGAATTTGAACGTGCCATTTCATTTTATAAAGACCATTTAAATGAGGTTTTTAAATAAAGGAGTGAACGTATGGAGGTTACACTATCACGAAGGCGAAAAGGTGTTTGGATTGGACTCGTATCTTTAATTATGCTATTAAACTATTTATTGTATGCCCTTCCAATTGTACCAGTTGCGCCGAAAGAAGTTGTGCTTGGGTCATTATTAGATTGCATGTTTGTCATTCCAATCATCACGTATTTCTTCATTATTCGAAAAAGATACTCGTTAACGTATATAGTTCCTGTTGTAATAGCTGGTTATATTTTTGCAAGATTTATTATTCCAAGTGACTATTTACAAGCTTTTTCATTCATCTCTTATATTATTGTTGCGGCTGAAATTGCATTTGTAGGTCTAGAATTATTCCTTCTCTATAAAATTGTTAGAGTGCTTCCTAAAATAATAAAAAAATATAAAGAATATAGAAGAGAAAATTATTCCTTTTCTTATGCAATTGATGCAGCGTTTGACGCTACTATGAAAAGAAGTAAGTTAGTAGATGCCATTCTAACAGAGTGTAAGTTAATCTATTATGCGTTTTTATCGTGGCGTGAAAAAGTACCAACAGGTAAATCTGTATACTCATATCATAAAAAGACTGGTGCTATAGGTGTGTATATCATGATTATTCATGCAACAATAATTGAAAGCATTGGTTTTCATTATTTACTACATCAGTGGAATCCAGTAATAGCATGGATTTTACTTATTTTAAATGTATACGCGATGATTTATTTTATAGCTGAAATACAAGCGATGCGCAAAAATCCCCTTGTCGTAACAGAAGAACAAGTAGTCATTCAAATCGGATTAGGAAAGAAAATTGTTATGCCATTTACACAAATTGATAATATTGCGTTCTACAAGGGTGAATTGCTAACGGCAAAAGAAAGGAAACAGGTATTGGATGCAACTGTTATGGAGTTCATAAAAGAACCTGCTACTTTTGAAATAACATTAAAAGAGCCAGTGAAAGCGCAGTTGTTATACGGCTTTTCTAAAACAGTAAGTCGTGTTTACTTAAATGTTGATGAAGAACGAAAATTTTATGATGCGGTTAAGGAAAAGTTAAAACATGAGTAATAGTGCTGTTAGTTACATAAAAACAAATGAGCTTCCGTTAGAAGTGAAAAAATATGAAACATGGATAGTGAAAAACTCTTTCTAAATAAGAAGGAGTTTTTATTATATACTTTTATAAAACATTATATAAAAAACTATACACTTCTTTATCACTACATAAATGGATATAATTGAGGATAGAACTAGCATAAGGGGAAACAAAATAATGAATAAGTTACTTACATCGAAAATTGAAATTATAGAAAGAAAAATCCGGTATAACTCAACAATAGTAGATCACAATTGCTTATTACTTGAAAAGCAATCACAAAGTATCGTTTTATTTCACGAGGTGCAGTATTCATTTACAATGACTGCAAATGATACTAAGTTAACAATCCCAAAAGGAAGTTATACAATCGCATATTACTGGAAAGATCGTCCGTACAATTTATACGTATGGAGAGATATAAAAGGAAAGTATTTAGGTTCCTATTTTAATATTGTAAAAAACACACAAATAAAAGATGAAGTGGTTTCCTTTGAAGATTTAATCATCGATATTATGGTACTTCCAAATGGAGAATACTTCATATTGGATGAAGATGAATTACCAGAACCATTAGGGAATTTCGAAGGTGGTTATGTGAGGAAAGCTCTTTATGGATTAAAAGAAATCATTCAAAAAGAGCTGCCACCAATAGTTTTGGAGACAGCCAGGGTGCAGAGGAAATAAAATTTAATTACATAAATATTTTGAATGGGAATGAGTAGTCTCAAGTTATATGATCTAACTTTTTTAATAAATCTAAGGTTAGTAGCATATTTCTTGAAATTACTCTTTTTTTTGTAGAAATTTCGTCGCTTAGTTATTAAATTCCATCAAATGCATTTAGCGTGTGAGTTTTCTTATTGGTTACAGTGGATTAAAAATCAGAAAAAATAGTAAGTAAATGATATCGTTCAAATAAACAACAGTAAAAATATTCAAACGAATCATATGTATGTTTTGATAAAACCTAGTTGACTTATCGGAAATATTTGTATAATATGTACTTAATTCCATAACGTATTGCTGATTGGAGAAACCAAAGGCATTTTATCTGTTGATAAAATGCCTTTGGTTTTTTTATTGCACAAATACTGAATCTGTTCATTTATATGAATCATTTTAAGGAGGAGAAGAAATGACTGTTTCAATTGATGGGGTATCAAAATATTTTTTGAAACAAACTGGTACTGTTCAAGTATTAGAGAATATTAATTTTCAATTAGAGAAAGGGGATTTTGTTACAGTAATTGGTCCGAGTGGGTGCGGAAAAAGTACATTACTAAAAATTGTTGCCGGTCTAGATAATGATTTTGAAGGGGAAGTTGTTATTGACGGGGAGCCTATCTTAAAAACGAGCAAGAAACAAGGTTTTATTTTTCAAGAACATAGGCTTTTTCCATGGTTAACAGTTGAAGAAAATATAGCGGCAGATTTATCGTTAAAAGATAAGTATGTGAAAGATAAGGTAAGAGAATGGGTTGAAATCGTTCGGTTAGATGGCTTTGAAAAATCGTATCCGAAAGAAATTTCAGGCGGGATGTCACAACGTGTTGCGATAGCGAGAGCGTTATTAAGAGATCCAAATGTATTATTACTTGATGAACCTTTTGGAGCGCTGGATGCTTTTACTCGAAGTCATTTACAAGAAGTATTGCTAAATATTTGGGAGCAGAAGAAAACAACAATGATATTCGTTACACATGATATAGACGAAGCGATATATCTTTCAAACCGAATCATCATTATGAGTGCAAAACCAGGGAAAATACATAAAGTGATTGAAAATAATTTGGCTTATCCGCGAAATAAAACTTCTCAATCGTTCCAACAACTTCGAACGAAAGTATTACAGCAGTTTGAATATGGAGGGTTGATTCAAACAAGTATATAGGAAAAGGGTGATTTTATATGTATAAAAAATTAAAAATTCTTTCTTTTGCTTTAGCTATATCAGTATGTTTGTTAGGATGTGAAAAAAGTACAGCAAGTAGTAAGAAAGAAGATGTAACAATACAAATTGGTATACAACAAGGATTAAGCCCGCTATTACTAGCAAAGAAAAAGGGGTGGTTTGAAGAGGAGTTTAAAAAAGAAGGAGTTAAAGTGAAATGGACAGAGTTCCAAAGTGGACCTCCTTATTTTGAAGCAATCGCATCAAACCGATTAGACTTTGGTGAAGTAGGGAATTCTCCAGTCATTTCAGCGCAAGCAGCAGGTATTGGATTTACCGAAATCGCCAATACAAGTTATGCGAGAAAAGGAACTGGAATTCTCGTTCAAAAAGATAGTAAGATTGCGAGTGTAAAAGATTTAAAAGGTAAAAAAATTGCAGTAGCAAAAGGAAGTAGTGCCTTTAATTTATTATATCGAGCACTTGATAAAGAAGGTATTGATGCAAAAGATGTAAATGTCATTCAATTACAACCAGATGAAGCGCAGCCTGCATTCGAATCAGGATCAGTAGATGCATGGGCGATTTGGGACCCTTTCATATCATTACATACGTTAAATAAAGGTGCGAAGGTGATTGCAGACGGTGAAACATTAAATGTCTCTTCACCAGAATTTTTAATTACGAGGACAAAATTTGCGAAAGAACATCCAGAATTAGTTGAGAAATTCCTCAAAGTTTATGAGAAAGCACGTGTATGGCAAGATGCTAACTTAGATGAAGCAATAAAAGTATACACTTCTGTAAAAAAGATAGATGCGAAGATCGTAAAAGAAGTGTTTAATCACGACAAACCAATTTTAGTTCCGGTAACTAAGGAAATAATAGCAGAACAACAAAAGACTGCGGATTTTCAATATAAGCTCGGTTCTATAAAGAAAGAAATTAAGACGGAAAAAGTTGTAGATAATTCTTTCGTAGAAAAAGCATTGAAAGCGAAGTGAAAAGAGGTTTTGTAAAGTGGAAAATACGAAAGCTGTTATGAAACCAGCGAGTATAACGATTAAGAAAAATGGCATAAAGAAGGTACGAAAGTTAAATGTAAAAGTTTTAGTAAGGGCGATTACTATACCGGTTATTATATTAATAATTTGGCAGTTGGCTGGCGTATTCGGTCTTGTTTCTAAAACAGTTTTACCAACACCATTAGATATTTTTCTAGCTTTCCAAGAGCTTATTAAAACAGGAGAGTTATTCGGACATTTAAGTATTAGTGTATTCAGGGCTGCGGCTGGTTTCTTTATTGGTGGGGGCTTAGGAATCATTTTAGGAACGATTGTTGGATTTTCAACGAGAAGTGAGCAATATTTAGACCCATCTGTGCAAATGTTAAGAACTGTACCTCATTTAGCTGTTGCGCCGCTTTTTGTATTATGGTTCGGTTTTGGTGAAACATCAAAAGTGTTATTAATTGCAGATGGTGCATTTTTTCCTTTATACGTAAACGCATTTTTAGGTATTAGAGGTGTGGATTCAAAGTTATTTGATGTTGCGAGAGTGTTAGAGTTTAGTAAAAGAAAATTAATCACGAAACTAATTTTACCAGCTGCATTGCCTAACCTTTTACTAGGAGCAAGGTTATCGTTAGGTGTTGCGTGGGTGAGTTTAGTAGTAGCAGAACTTATGGGGTCTACAGAAGGTATTGGCTATATGATTATGGATGCAAGGCAATTTTCAAATACAGATATCGTATTTGTCGGCATAATTATATTTGCATTTGTTGGGAAGTTTTCTGACTCTCTAGTACGTTTACTAGAAGTGAAGTTTTTAAGATGGCGAGATAACTTTAAAGGTGAGACAGGGAATTAACATATAAATTATTAGGGGTAATTTATATAGAATGTGTTAGTATACGATTCAAAATAAATAAGGGGTGTGTAAAGGTATGGAATTATTATGGTTTATTCCGGCTTATGGAGATGGTCGATATTTAGGAACGACAAAACGAGGAAGAGCAGCTGAATATGGTTATTATAAGCAAGTTGCTGCGGCAGCTGATTATTTAGGATATACGGGTGTTTTACTTCCAACTGGTCAAGGATGTGAAGACCCTTGGGTGTTAGCTTCAGCTCTTGCTGCTGAAACAGAAAAACTAAAATTTTTAGTAGCAGTGAGACCAGGACTAATGTCCCCTACAGTTGCAGCGAGGATGGCATCTACATTTGATAGAATTTCACATGGGAGGCTGCTTATTAATGTAGTAGCTGGAGGAGATCCAGTTGAACTACAAGGAGATGGATTATATCTTGATCATGATGAAAGATATGAAGCAGCGGATGAATTTTTAAAAGTTTGGAAATCGACATTGCAAGGTGAAACGATCTCTTTAGAAGGAAAACATATTAAAGTTACAGATAGTAAAGTTGTATTCCCACCAGTTCAAATACCATATCCTCCTATATATTTCGGAGGATCGTCAACTGCTGGAAAAGAAGTAGCAGCTGAACATAGTGATGTATATTTAACGTGGGGAGAGCCGCCAGAGCAAGTGAAAGAGAAAATAGAAGAAGTAAGAAAACTTGCAGAAGAGAAGGGGCGTACAGTGCGATTTGGCATTAGATTACACGTAATTGTAAGAGAAACAGAAGAAGAAGCATGGGAAGAGGCAGAACGTTTAATTCAATATGTGGATAATGAAACAATTGAGCTTGCTCAAAAGACATTTGCAAGATATGATTCGGTTGGTCAAAAACGGATGACCCATTTAAATAAAGGTACGAGAGAGTCGTTAGAGATAAGCCCTAATTTATGGGCTGGAATCGGACTTGTAAGAGGTGGGGCAGGTACTGCACTTGTAGGCGATCCGCATACAGTAGCAGAAAGGATAAAAGAATATGAATCGTTAGGAATTGATACGTTTGTTTTATCAGGATATCCGCATTTAGAAGAAGCGTATGAAGTGGCAGAATTGTTATTCCCATTATTGAAAGACGAGAAGAAAGAAGAAAATAAAATTGTTGGTGAAATGATTGCTGATGCATATGCATTAAAAAAATAGTGAGAAATAAAGTTTCACTTATTTATTGCTTCATTTTGTTTACTGCCTGTTAACACGAGATAAAAAACCCGCAAGTTATTCGCTTGCGGGTTTTCATCGTAAATTATTAGAAAATATGGTAAAATTAAAGGGTAACTTAAGGTGCGGTTGGTTGTTCAATTATCACTTCTCCGAGTAGGAGGGGGGTGATAATACGTGAGTGAAATAGCGTTGCTACTGCAGGGTGGACTGTTTCTCGTTGCATTGTTAACGTTCGTCGTCGTTTTAATAGACAAGCTCAAAAAATAACAACCCACCTATGCCTATAGAATGTGGGTTGTTTTGTTTGTAAGAAACAAATAGGATAAATGAACAATCCAATCTGCTAAGTTACGTGGACTAGTGTGTAGCCGCACACTAGTTTTTTTTATTTATATACAATTTATAATTGGTTTATGTGATTGTATTGTTCTTTTCATACTCATTATAACACAGTGTCTTTTCATCAAGAAAGGAGACCGTATGTTCTGGTCTCTGTTATATAGTAGGTGCTTTTTCTTTAAACAGCCCATCCATATACTGTTTTAAACTTTGGACATAAAATTTTTGTGTATTCACATTATTTACACCGACAATGGGTGATGGAAGGTCAAATCTTTTTTCTGATAAATGAACGACAACATCAAAAATGTCAAACAAACGAATGAAGCAAAACAGACCGTCTTTATCGCTAAGTAAAATAAAGTAATGATTTTCACTACTTGTATTTAGCGTATTCCATAAAGAACTTTTGCTTAAATCACGTACAATGCTTTTTTCTTTTAGTTCCACGAAATCTGCATTTGAGAGAATGGTAGAGATATCAATCGCATCTTGATCTTCAAAGTAGCCATCAACTGTTTGTACAGCGAATGTATAAGCCATTTTTAATATACTCATTTTATATTTACGGTTATCCAATAGCAATTCACGTTGAATAGAACTGGCTACTTTCGTTACACGTTCCTCTTTCCAAATTTCATTATGTAAGGAAATATCGTGCTTTTTACATAGTTTCATAATTAATGCATTAGAATAAAGAATTTCGTCGCTTACTTCGACAACATCAGTCTCAGCAGCCGCAAGTTCCTCACCGTGCTCATTTGTATAGAGTGGGGAATCAATTTGTCTTTTCATTTGTTCAATCTTAAATTGACTCAATTTATGCCTAATTAAAGGACGATCAATATTTGTTGTCATTTGTTCATGACAAGTATCACAAATTGAGTTTGTGAAATAATATCCACATAATATTTCTGGAATGACATATTGTTCACTAAGTTCTTTCGTATCTTTTCTGCAAATGATGCATTGTGTCATTTTTATCACCTTTACCTGCAAATTTGTATATAATCTCATTGTAGTGTATTTATTGGTATTTTGGAATATTGTAAAGGAAAATATTATGTGAAATTCATACTTATTTTGGTACAATGAAGAGAAGTGCTAGTTTAAAGGAGGCCATTTTTTTGAAATCAAAAGTGCACTTTTGGACATTAGAAGTGCTAATGGTTGTAGGAATCATATTTATTTGCACAAAAATATCATTTTTATTTCAACCGATTGGTATCTTCATATCAACATTATTTTTCCCAATCTTAATCGCGCTTTTTTTATACTTCATATTTAATCCTGTATTAATCTTTTTGGAGAATAAAAAAGTACCTAGAAATTTAGCGATATTGCTGTTATATCTTTTTATCATAACATTAACTGCGGTTGGCGTTGGAGTAGTTGTTCCTACGATTTCACAACAGCTAATGGACTTAGTAAAAAATATGCCAGGCTACATAAAAGAGGGAAAAGTATACATACAAGAATTATCACATCATAGGTTGTTTGAATGGTTATCTACACAAAACTACGTTTCCATTGAAACAATTGAAAAAAATGCGATTGAATACTTAAAAGATATACCAAATACAATTACGTCGAGTGCAACGGCTTTATTTGGTATTATCACGAACGTTGCATTAGTTGTATTTACTGTACCGTTCATTTTATTTTACATGTTTAAAGATGGACATGCCTTTCCAGGAAAAGCGGTAAGTTTATTACCAGAGTCTTACCGTGAAGAGGGGCTTCGTATCATTAAGGAAACGAACGAAACATTATCTGCATATATTCAAGGGCAAGCGCTCGTTTGTATATTTGTAGGTGCGTTTACTTTTATCGGTTATTTAATTATCGATTTACCGTACGCTTTCGTTTTAGGAATTATTGCAGCATTTACAAACATTATTCCTAACTTAGGTCCATTTATCGGAGCAGCACCAGCTGTTATTGTAGGACTGTTCGTATCTCCGATGCAAGCCTTATACGTAATTATTATCGTAACAATTGTACAACAGTTTGAAAGTAATATTATTTCACCACGTATTATGAGCTCGAAATTAAACATCCACCCATTAACAATTATTATCCTAATTTTAGGGGTAGGTAACTTTGCTGGAATCATCGGAATGATTTTAGCAGTACCAGTTTATGCAGTAACAAAAACAGTTGTTTCAAACTTAGTGAGATTGTTTAAAACGAAGAGAAGTAATCGGAAATAGTAAAACCTGAGAAAGATACACCTCTATTTAAGTGGTGTATCTTTTGTTTATAAAAAAATAATTAAAAGCGGGTTGATATGATTTTATTATATATTTTTTATACATCAAATTCAGCGATGAACTTGTGTGATATAAGCTCTATAAAACTATGTGGAATCCCTCTGAACTATCCAAATCATTTCCTTACGTGCTATCATCATCATAATCGACTCCTTTCAATTCTATATAGTTAAACGATTAAAGGTGAGTGTAGTATTTGCTTCTACGATCTCGAATTTCATCAATAACTTGTTTATATTGTCTTTCTTGTTTTAATTCATTTTGAGATATTGTTTCTTTTTGAATCGTAATCGTTAAAAAGAATAGGTGAAACTTCATATGTGAATTCCTCCTTTCGAATTGGAATTACAGATGACTACAGTAATGACTTTGTCTTTCTTTTACAGAATCCATAGCCTGATTAATTTGTCGTTCATGAAGCATTTCAGACTCAGAAAATTTATTTTTTTGAATGGTAATGGTTAAAAAGAATACTTTAAATTTCATAAAATAATTGCCCCTTTATAAGTGATTTAGAAAAAACGAGTGTAATAAGAAATTACAGGTGACTACAGTAATGACTTTGTCTTTCTTTTACAGAATCCATAGCCTGATTAATTTGTCGCTCATGAAGCATTTCAGACTCGGAAAATTTATTTTTTTGAATGGTAATGGTTAAAAAGAATACTTTAAATTTCATAAAATAATTACCCCTTTATAAGTGATTTAGAAAAGACGAGTGTAATAAGAAGATTGAAGCTCTTTTACTTCGTCCATAATATTTTGAATGTGTTGTTCACGTAAAATCTCTTTCTGTGAGAGCTTACGTTTTTGAATAGTGATTGTTAAAAAGAATGCTTTAAATTTCATGAATATATTACCCCTTTAAAATATATTTTTAATACATTTGAGTGTAGTATGAACTTTTAATGTCAGTTATTTTATCAGTCAGTTGTTTTAACTGTTGTTTACGATTGATTTCAGTTTCAGATAAAGTATTTTTTTGAAGTACAGTCGTAAAAAAGAAAATATGAAAAGTCATAAATGAATTCCTCCTTTCGAAAAGGAATTACAGGTGATCACAGTAAAGTGCTTGGCGCTCCTTAACATCATTCATAGCTTTTTCAATTTGCTCATTATGAAGAATTTCATCTTTGGAAATTATATTTCTTTGAATCGTAATACTTAAAAACAATACGCTAATAGTCATTGAATGTTGCTCCTTTCTTAGAAAAATAATGTAAGAGACTAAAAAATCGCGCAAAAAAACCACAGGAAGATACAGTTCTCCTATGGCTGGGCGTGAAAAAGCCACAGGAAAGTATACGGCCTCCTGTGGCGAATTTATGAATTAAATGAAATAAAGTACGATTTTCAATTCTCCATTAGGGTGGTCGAATTCATATTTAATTGTCCAGAAAACACAGGTGCAGTTAACGCTAAAGTTAATGCATGTAATTGTAATTTCATCATTTCCTTCGACCTCCTTTTAGAATTTTTTTCTTACGTTAGTAAGTATATACAATTAATGGATAATTGTAAACATAAAAAATGAAAATTTTTAATTTTGATTAAAATGCGTATATTTAAAAGGGATTTGAAAGTAAATATTGTAATTAACGAAATATCGATAAAAATGGGGGATGCTAAATGAAATATATGCATCATAACATGATCGTTATGCTAACAATTTTTTTATTCATTGCGGCTTGTTCTAATGGAGAAAGAATAAAAGATATATATGATATTAGGTCAGATGATTTTAAGAAATATACTGGGACATACGTTGGTAATAATTCAGATGTGGTTGCAATTGTTAATCATTTACCCGGTGGTGGAACAGTTCAAAGTATAAGTTTAGAAAATGAAAATATAAAAGTGAACTATGGCGCAAAAGAAAGTGGGGCTCTTACAGAAGAAATGATTGAGACGTATTGGTTTGATGAGAAGGATACGATGAAGAAGAATTTTTTCTTTAATGCTATATATTTAGTGATTTTAGTGCCAAATGCAAAAAGTTATGAGTTTCAGGTAGAGAATAAAAACTTTAAGATAACGAGGGAAGAAATGTTATCAATTTTGCATAGAATATTCGATGATTTTCCAAAAGAAAAAGATATATGGGATAAAAATAAAGTTATAAAGTTCTTTAACGGCAATGAAGAAAAAATTAAAATGCTTGTGGAAGATAAAGATTTTCGGAAATCTTTATTTGCTAAATATCCAGTGAGCCAGTTGAAATAATGGAGGGGAGAAGATGGAGTTAGTATACAAAATTTCTTATCATAGAATGCAGGATCATTATTTACCTAAGTTAGTACAGGCAATTAGGCTCGTTAGTGAAGAAGATTTGTGGAAACAAGAGACCGCTGTTAATTCAATTGGTGGAATCGTACTACATATTTGTGAACATTTACAGAGAAATACAAGGCGTTATAAGGATTCCAATATAGTTTTTGAAAATGGAATTGAAGAATATTTTCCAATAAAACATTTAAGCTCCGAAACTTTGTTAAAAACTGTTGAAGAAATATTTGATGAGTGGGGAAAAGTATATATACAAGTATGGGAAGAAAAAAGGCATATTGATCTTCATAGTTTATTACATTTAGTGGAGCATACAAGTTATCATTTAGGGCAAATAGTAGATCGTACAAAGTCAATAAAGGGACAACAATTTAACTTTTGTCAAAATGGTATAAATGAAAAGAATTTGAGAACAAGAGTTGAAACTTCGAAATTTTAGAAAGAGAGTCATTCTTAAACGAATGATTCTCTTTTTTGTAAAAGAAATTTATGGAAAAAAACATTTTTATGTGATATGGTTAATTACATAAGTAATGAACCTATGAACCTAAGGTGGTGAAAGTGTGAAACCTACTCTGGAGCAAAATAAATTAATATACTTACAAATTGCAGAAACGATTGAATCTGATATTTTAAAAGACATATTGCTTGAAGAAGAACAAGTTCCATCGACAAATCAATTTGCGAAGATGTTACAAATAAATCCGGCTACTGCAGCTAAAGGGGTGAATGTATTAGTAGATGAGGGGATTTTATATAAAAAGAGAGGGATCGGAATGTTTGTTGCAAAGGGAGCGAAAGAAGTCGTACTAAAAAAAAGACAAAATACTTTTATGACTGAATATTTACCTAAAGTGTGGGAAGAAGCGAAAGTACTAGAAATATCAAAAAATGAATTGATGGATATGATTCAAAAGATTACGAAGGAGGGGAAAGAGGGATGATTGCACTTGAAACGAAAGATGTAACGAAAAAATATAAAAAGAAAATAGCTGTAAATGAAGTAACGATCTCATTGGAAGAGCATAAAATATATGGTTTGCTTGGAAGGAACGGAGCAGGGAAAACGACACTATTAAATTTACTTGCAGGTCAAATTACTTCAAGTAGTGGAAGCATATCAATATTTGGTGAACATGTTTTTGAGAATAGTAAAGCGATGCAAAATATTTGTTTTGTTAAAGTGAAAGAAGCTGCATATCTAAATAATAAAGTTAAAGAGATTTTTAATTTATGTAACATGTTTTATAAAAACTGGGATCAAAAGTTTGCTGAAGAACTTGCTAGGAAATTTCAACTTAATTTGAAAGAAAAATATCATAAATTATCACACGGAATGCAAACTGTTGTCGGAATCATTCAAGGATTAGCAAGTAGAGCACCTATTACTATTTTTGATGAACCAACTACAGGTTTAGACGCAGCACACCGTGAATTATTTTATAGTCTACTACTAGAAGATTACGGTGAGCATCCACGAACAATTATATTATCAACACATTTAGTAGAAGAAGTAACTCATGTTATTGAAGATGTAATCATCATAAAAGAAGGTGCACTTGTTGTTCAATCATCAGTGGAAGATTTATTACGACAAGGTCATATTATTTCAGGAAAAAAAGATAAAGTGGATGAGTTTTCAATCAATAAAAAAGTAATAAATCGAGAAGTTTATGGAAATAAGAGGATTTCTGTTATATGGGAAGAACTTTCTAATGAAGATTATTACTCTCTTGAAAAAGAAGGGTTATCAATTGATAGAATTACATTACAAAAACTATTTATTCATATAACTGGGGGTGAAATAAAATGACGATGTTAATGAAGCAGTTGAAGTTACATATAAAATATCAGTATAAAGCCATTCTTATCTTTTGGACTGTGGCATTACTTATAAAAGGGACAATGACTGCAACTGATTTAAAGGGAATAAAGGTAGCATTTTTACATGATATTTTCAATAATTCATCAATTGTAATCGTAATGTTTATTGTGATAAGCGTGTTTCTTATTCAACTTGATATTTTTCCTACAGTCGTCTCGTTTGGTGTCACTAGGTTGCAATTTTTGATTGGTTCAATATGTTTTAATTTATTGCAATCAGCATTGTTTTCATGTCTTCAAGCTTTGTTTTTACAGGATACATTTTATAAAACAGAACATGTAAATTTAGGAGCATCTGCAATTGAACAATTCTTTGTACAATTCATATTTTATAGTACATTAGCTTGTTTATTCCAATCAACAACTATTGTTCAGAAAAGATTTAATTGGTTCGGATTGGCCTTTAGTATAATAGTTTTATTCGGATTGGCGAGTACAATGTATGCAGGGATAGGTATAAAAGAGTTGGTGTTTATTAATAGTAAAATGTTACTAGAAATACCTAATTTCATATTAGTTTCAATAGTTCTTATTTGCATATATATTGTAATTAGCGCTCTATTTATTCGTAAGGTTTCGTTTGAAGATACAATTTAAATACAATTATTTTAGGGGAGAAGGAAGAGTGAATGGGAGATACTTCTTCATTAATAACCGTTTTTTTATGCATTGCACTACTAATATTTTGGCGTCGTTATCGCTCCATGTATAAGCCAATAAAGGGATCGGGAAAACGTATTTTATGGCCATTACTATTTTTAACACCAGGTATTGTATGGTTTTTAGGTCCCGTACATCCAGCTGTACTACAAGTGGCTATAGCAGCATTTATTGGGATTCTTTTCTCTGTACCACTTATAGCACTAACAAATTATGAGCGAAGAGATGATGGGAATATTTATACGAAAAAAAGTGCAGCTTTTTTAATTACTTTTATTGCACTTGTCGTTTTAAGATATGGTTCAAGACAATTTATCGTTGATTTAGATCAACAAACGATTGGTTTATTATTTTACGTTGTTGCTGTCTCGTATATTATTCCATGGAGAATTGCTTGTTATATAAAGTTTAGGAAAGTTTGGCGGGAAAATAATAATCATGCTATATGAAAACTTCTCATTTGAGAAGTTTTTTTATTTTTATAGGTAAGCAAAACAAGTTGTTGAAGGGCAGGCTGTCATAGAATATGATACATATTATAATGAGGAAAAGTTGAGGGGATAAAAATGCGTACAATTTTACTTTTTCTAAACAACATGTCCATCGATAAAATAGAGAACATTAGACATAAACATGATCCTTTATTTGGATTAATTCCACCGCATATAACAATCGTATTCCCGTTTAAGAGTAATATTTCAAATGATGAATTAAAATCTCATATTTTTAATGTATCAAAAGGGGGAGGCAAAATTGAAATTGAGTTTGCAAATCGTATCATTAGCGTAGGAAACTATTTGTTTTTAGAAGTTGATAGAGGAAGAAAACAAATAGAAGAACTACATGATAGGCTGTATACAGGACCTTTATTACAATTTTTGAAAGAAGACATTCCGTACATCCCGCATGTAACAGTCGGAAGAAAAGAAAGTGCCAAATTAGCTGCTGAAGTAGTGAAGGAGATTCCTAGTTTTCATGGGAAGTTAAATTGTGTGATTGATAGAATAAGCGTGGAGCGAATTGGAGAGAACGGGGAATCAATTATTGAATTTGAAGTGCCATTTTTAAAAAGCTGACAAAAGTCAGCTTTTTATTTCGTAGCATGAAGTAATGCACCAATTGCACCGCTATTACCACCATCTTGTAAAAAGATTGGTGTTTTATTTTGATATTCGGTGTAGCTACTTATAATATGTTGAAGTTGTACGTTATTACATAAAGTCGAACCAATATAAATAATATGTTTAATGTTTTTTGTTTCAGCGAATTGAAGGCTTAATGCAGTAACGACTTCACCGACAAGTCCTTGTATAGTAGCAAGTATGTCTGAGCTATTATATTTCGATTCTGAAATAGCGGCTTTACCAAAATTGCTAGCAGTTAAGTTATTATCGATAGGGGAAAGAATACCACTATAAATATCTCCAACCGTAATATCTAGTTCTTTTCTAGATCCTACTTTTGTTAGAGGGATTACATCTTCAAAATGATTTGTATTTGTTAACAATTTTGAAAGTCCCATAATAGTCCCACCGCCAACTCCGGTTCCACCAGCGCGAATATATTGTTCATTATAAACATAATGGATAGAAGTACCTGTACCGATATTGGTTAAAATAAAATTGTTTATAGTGTGTTTTTCTTCTTTTAATATGTATTGGACACCTGCAAGAGTAGATTCAAATTCGTTTAGCTCTATTATTTTATATGAACCTGTAAGCAGATGCTGTAATAGTTTCGATTTACCACCCGTAATACATATTTGTTTTATGCCATTGTTGTTTTTAATCCAATCTATTATTTTATGTTGTTCATGTGAATAAAATTTTTCAAAAGTTAATAGCTTTTTTTCGTTAAAATAAGCTATTTTCGTTAATGTGCCTCCAGCATCGATACCGATAGTACGTTCCATTTTCCTGCTCCTAACTACGTAATATGTTTTCCTATTTACTTAATTGGTTGAGAATAGATATTTCCAACTGATATAAGGAACACTTTAATCTGCTTGATATATTAATAGTTTTTCTATAGTTACAATAGGCTGGTCGTTTACAGTTGCAATACCTTTACCAAGAATAAAACCTCGGCGATTGCGCGTTAGCTCATAATGTAAATCAAGTTTATCACCGGGATATGCTTTTCCGTGGAATTCAACTCCATCTAAAGAGGAGAGAAATCCTAGTCCTTCAGAATCACTTGTATGTACAAATGCACTAAGCTGGGCAAGTGATTCTACAATTAACATATGAGGCATATGTTTTTGACTATCATTTATAAACCATTCGTTATTTGTAATGAGTTTATATCCTGTAACGGATTCACCTTGTTTTACATTTGTTACTTTATCAATCATTAAAAATGGATAACGATGGGGAAGCGTGTCTTTAATATGCATATGAAAGTACCTCCAATTAATAATACCCCTGCTAAAGTTAAGCAGGGGAGTGGGAACTAATTTTTAACTAATTCATCTACTTTTTCAAGGACGAAAATGCCGCTATTTCTAATATTTTCAACAACTTGTTGCAATACTTCTTTATTTTGAACGAGTGCAATACGTACGAAGCCTTCTCCATGAGGTCCAAATGCATGACCAGGTGTAACAACGACATTCGCACGATCCATTAATGCATAAGCGAAGTCTAGAGAAGTCCATCCTTGTGGAATTTCAGCCCAGACAAACATACTACCAGCTGGCTTATCGACATTCCAGCCAAATGCTCGGAATCCATCGACTAAAGTATCTCTCCGTTCTTGATAAATATCGCGGTTTTTCTCACAAAATGCAGCGCCATTTCTTAGTGCTACAGATGCCGCTTTTTGAATTGGTAAAAATACACCGTAATCGGTATTAGATTTAAATTGAGTAAGTGCACGAACAATTTCTTCGTTTCCAATCATATATCCAATACGGCTACCTGCTAAACTATAACTTTTTGACAAAGAATTGATTTCTACACCAACTTCTTTAGCACCAGGTACAGAGAGAAAGCTAATTGGCTTATTACCATCGAAATAAAATTCAGCATAAGCAAAATCATGGACAACGATAATATTATGCTTTTTCGCGAATGCGATTACTTCTTTAAAGAAATCTTCATGAGCCATTGCTGGAACGGGATTCCCTGGGAAGTTTAAAATCATCATCTTTGCTTGATCGGCAATTTCTTCAGGGATGACTTCTAAGTCTGGTAAGAAATCATTCTCTTTCTTTAAAGGCATGTAGTAAGATGTTGCACCAGCCATTTGAATACCTGTTTCATAAGCTGTATATCCTGGATCAGGAACTAATATAATATCACCTGGATTTGCATAAACCATAGGTAAATGAACGAGCCCGTCTTGTGAACCCATTAACAATAAAACTTCTTTATCCGCATTTAATAAAACGTTATGAGTGTTGTTGTAATATTCAGTTACAGCTTCGTGAAATTCTTGAATACCTGATAATGTATACCCGTAGCTCTCTTTCTCACTCGCTGTATGTACCATTGTTTCTCTTACAAAATCAGCGGGCGGCATATCAGGATTTCCGATGCTCAAATCAATCATGTTATGACCTGCTGCAATTTTTTCTTTTTTATAGGCTCCTAATTCACTAAATATAGAAGATTGGAATGCTTTCATTCTAGTTGCTAACGTGTAAGTCATCAAAACCCCTCCTAAAACAGTGCTTTCATTCTTCATTTTTAATTATTCTGAAAACACATGTTTATATTTTATCATTTTTTTATGAAAATTAAAACGATTGACAAATTTAGAGGAAGGATTAGCCTATTTTGAAAAGTAACGATGTAAATAGCGTAGATGTGTTAATTGAAATGTCTATTATAGGATTCATTTTATATAACTTAAGATATTTTCTAGTTTTTATTAAGTATATTTCTCATGTTTTGAATGAAAAAGAATACGAAAACAAGGGCTATTTTTGTGGACGATTTCTAAAGTGAAATAACGCAGAAAATATTTTCTGCGTCTCCTCTGAAATGTAATCATTTCTTTTTATATGTGCATAATTTTTCGGCTGTCAAAAAGTATACATTTAATGTACCGTCGGCAACTTTTAAAGTTTGGTCCGATGTAAATGAATTACCATAATCAATGTGATATATATTAGAATTTTTGACAAATGAGCCTTTATATAAATCGTCTTTATTCTTTGTTGTTTGCATTTCTACTAAATTTTGCACAATTTCCTCTTTATTTTCTTTTTTGATAACTGTTTCAAATTTATAATATACAGGGCATTCCCCTTTTTTATTGTCAACGACTTCCCAAGAACCGTATATATCGTTATTGCTGCATCCACTAAGTAGGATGATTAGTATAGGAATTGTAAGTAGAACCTTTTTCATTTTGTGCTCCTTTCTTTTAAATTTTAATAAACGTGCGAATACGATAGGGATATTATAATAAATAAAGTTTAAATTTTTTTAAAGAATTATTTAATTTCATATAAAAATTTAGGAGAAATTAAATAAGCATGAATCTAGTGTAAAGTCAGATTCATGCTAGTACTATAGCCTATGTTATGTCTTTTTTGAGGATAAATAAAGAGGAAAGCAGAATCACTATTCCATTTAATATATATACGCTTGCGGTCATAAAGGCTAACGTACCTGCGCCAAATCCTGCTTTATCGAATATAGAAGCAAATGTTGCGATAGTCAAAAAGATAATGGGAGTCAGTAGTAAAAATATGAAACCTGCCACGATTCTTTTTTTAAAACTATGTCCAGATAAGGAAATGGCTAAAAAGTTTAGGATGCTAAACAGAGCAATTGCAAAGAGCAGGACAATAAATACTTCGATGCCATCAGACATTTTACCACTCCTTTTATAAAGAGTACTTTTTATAATCTATTCGAAATAAAAGGGGGATACTCCTTTAGGTAATTTCAATAAACGTAATAAATAGGCGTATTATAAAACAAAGAAGTATGGATTCAATATTAGACCCATACTTCTTTGTTTATTTTATAAATTTGCAGATTGCGAATGCTGTTTTTCATAATGTTTCTGCTTAGAAAGGGAAATAGAAATAATCAATAATGAAACGACTCCAAAGATGAGAACCATATATTGTAACCCAATTGTATCTAAGAAGAAACCTGTGCCAAGTAAGACGATTTGGAACATAACCCTCTCAAACATATTACGGAATGAGAAGAGGCGACCGTGATAACTTTTTTCCACTTTCGTTTGGAAAATCGTCGACATAATAGGGAAGAAGCAGCCAACACTAAACCCAAACAAACCAAATGATGTAAGAGCCATCCATTTTATATCGCTAAAGAACAATGACAGATGTGCAAAAGCAGTACAAACTGCGAAGAAATATAGTAATTTTTCAGGTTTGAAATGATCAGATAGACGTTTAATTACGAAGGCACCTAACATAAATGCGACACCTTCAATTGTATATATGAACCCTTTAATCGTAGGATCATGTTGCATTTCGCTAATGTTAATAACCATTAAATTAAACCCAGCTATAAATAATAGAGGGATGATACTTAATATAAGTGCTGTAAAAGCAATAGGAATTCCTTTTAAAATACGAAATACTTCCATAAAGCTATTATCTTTTGCAGCTTGTTTACTTGGTGTTGTTGATTTTTTGTCTTCGAATTGTAGGAAGAAAGTCGAGAGGAATAATAAGGCGTATGCTGCCATTGAGAAGGCATACATGTACTGTAAACTCATCACAACTAAAAGAATTCCACCTAGTGAAGTGCCTGCAATACGAGCAATTGTACCAACATTCATATGTACACCGTTCATTTGTAATAACTCATGCTCACGTACGATGAGTGGAATTACAGATTGTAATGCAGGGAAATAAAATGCTGCTGAAATTTGAAGAGCAACCATAAATGCGATCATAAATGCGATACTTTCAAATTGAATAGCAAAAAACATGAAAATAACACTTAAAACTCGACCAAACCCAGCGTAAAGAAGAACTTTTTTCTTTTCATACTGATCGATGACACGGCCAGCCATAGGTCCAACTAGAACACCGGCTAATAGTCCGATAAATAATATAACTGATTTCATGAAATCAGAAGGGACATATTTTTGCATAAATTCAAGGTTGCCAAGAATACCAAGCCATAATCCTAGACCTGCAATAAACTCCCCAATTAGAACAATCCAAACGTTTTTATTACGCCACATAACATAAAACCTCTCCGTCTTTTAAAATGAAAAACTCGTATATAAAACCTCCTTATTTATGCATTATTTTCATACGAACTTTTTTAGAGTCAGAGTCTATATTACGTGTTTCATAATTGGATTTCAATCTTTTTGATTTGTCAAAAATTTGATGTGTTAATTGATGTAATAAGTGAATCAAAACGTAAAAAATTTATGATTAAAGCTAATAGAAAGTAAGGATACATATAAAAAAGCAAGAACGTATAACTACGCCTCGCTTTTCTCAAGTACAAAATTAAATATTAGATTCACTTAGCAACATTTACGCTCTTGTCCAATAGCTAAAGCGCTAAAAGATAGTGGGCCAACAACTTCTGCACTTGCACCACTAGTAAGGTTTTCTACGGTTAATGAATATTCGTGTGTTCCACTGCTAACGTTTTGATCTATAGCTTGAAATGTTTGTACGTAGAATTGTTCAGAACCTGTTGATTCAATACCTACTTGTGTATTGAAAAGTTCAATATTATCACGAAAAATTCGAAATAAAACTTGGGAAATCTCAGTTATACCTTCTACACCAACTGTAGCGATTAATTCTACTCGATTATTTCGTGAATCTCTACTTGAAATTCTCAATTTTAAATTTGCTAAAATTGCTTTATTTGGAGAAGCTGGGATTGCAAAAGTTGTTTCACCAGTTTTACTTATAGGCTGAGTAGCTTGGTAATCAATGATATGAGTCATATTCTTCACCTCCTCATATACTAGAATATGAAAATAGTGAAGAATTAGCTTGGACAAATACTGGATTATTTAATAGAGTCAACAATAATTATTGAAAAGAAGAAATTCACATAAAAGCATTAAGAATATATCACAATAAGATGATATTTTTCTTAATGCTTTTTGTAATTAAGCAGAATATTCTTCTTTACGTACTTCAAAAAATTCATTACGTCGTAAGTAATTATAAATTTTCTCTGAAACCTCTTCTTCTTCAGACACTAAGAAACGATGATCAAAAGCGTAGAAAGATTGACCTTTAATTAATTTTACGTAATACATATTAAATGCCTCCTGACACTAAATTATTACTTGCTTCATATTATGATGGCCTATATGTCTGCTAAAAATACTTGGAGTTTCAAAGGGGATAAGTAAAGGGATAAAAGAGCTTACAATTCTGTAAGGTTTATGTCACCTTTTTCGATAGTTTGTATTTACCAATTTCTTCTATAATGCAAATAGGTTACATAAAATAAGGGGGTAAAAAGATGGATGAAATACTTGGAGAAGTTGTAGCTGGTATTTGTGAATTTGTAGTGGAAGTAACAGCGGATGCTATAGGAAATTTAGTTTCTGGAAATGATGAGGAAAAAGAAACATTATAATAATTTGTAAAAGAATAAAGTTGATCAAATTATAAAGGCTGATTTCTAAAGGGAAATCAGCTTTTTTATTTTTTACATTATATTAACTTAATTTGAATATTCATTTGTTATCATATTTAAGAAGCCTATATAAGGAGGTGAATAAACAAATATGTCGAATTCAGGGCCTGATTTATCTGTTTCTCGTTTGATTGTGGTAAATATAGAAGAAAAAGAATATCATTTTATTGTTCGTGAACATCCGATTGTAGGGAAATTTATATCGCTATTTGAAAATGGGAAAGAATACGGTTTAATAGATAAACAAATCGCTAATAAAGATAAATTTATTACATCGGAGCTTACTAAGTTAGATTATTTTAATATAGATGTTTTATATCTTACACCTGGGTGGATATGGATTGGTATGGATCAATTTGGTTTACATGCTCGTGAGGCTACTTATAACGAAGTAGATGTTATTATGAAGTTGAAAGAGGATTTATATTATATAGATATATACGAAGAAATAAAAATGTAGTAAATATTTATTCAGGTTAGGGGGGAAGTTCCCATAGCCTTTTTTTTGTTTAATAATAAAATGCAAAATTATATTATTTTAATGAAAGGTAAATATGATAAGAAGTGAGATGAAAAGAGGATTTGAAAATACATTAAGAGAATTGTAATAATTATATGAGTCGTATATGTAAATAACAATAGAAAGAAGATGATAATATGAGTAAAGAAGAGCTTGTGAAAAAACAGTTTGGCAGCAATGCAGATAAATATATAAATAGTAAAATACATGCTAAAGGACTGGATTTACAATATGTAGTTCAACAAGTTGAGTCTCGTCATAATAATCGTCTTCTTGATGTTGCTACTGGTGGCGGGCATGTGGCAAATATGTTAGCACCTATGTTTGAAGAAGTAGTTGCACTTGATTTAACAGAACAGATGTTAGAAAAAGCAAAAGTTTTTATAAAGCAGAATGGTCATGAAAATGTATCTTTTGTAGCAGGAAATGCAGAGAATTTACCATTTGCAGACCATTTTTTTGATACAATTACATGCCGGATTGCAGCCCATCATTTTACGAGTCCGGCTCAATTTATTTATGAAGTAAATCGTACGTTGGAGAATAATGGATTATTCATCTTAATAGATAATGTTTCGCCAGAAAATAATGAATATGATACATTTTATAATTTTATAGAAAAAAAGCGTGACCCAAGTCATGAACGAGCTCTAAAAAAGACAGAATGGCTTACTTTATTAGAAAAAAACGGTTTGCAAATGCAGTCATGTCTTACTTTTGATAAGAAGTTTGATTTTGACTGGTGGTGTAATATGATGGATGTCCCTTTACAAAAGCGTGAAAAATTAACAGAATGTATGATGAAAGCACCAAACGAAATGAAGGGATATTTTAATATTCAATTTAAAAATAATAAAGTAGAATCGTTCTATACTGAAATGGCTATGTTTATATGTAAAAAAAGTACAACGTTAAAAAGATAAAGATAAATGTGTTGCAGTCTTTCTGAAGTACGATATACTTAGTACAGAGAAACTGAGAATTGAGGAATAGTTATAATGATTCGTGTACGCATTGAAGGTACTGAGGAAGAAATGCTTGAATTTATGGGGAAAATGCCAGACATTCCTGGATTTGAAAAGACACATATGAGAGAGCCGAGAAAAGGAAATAACCCGAAATACGATTCAAGTAAAAATGTACTTGCATATTTGTCTTATAAAAAGATTGAAGTCGCCAATAAATAGGCGGCTCTTTTAGTTTGCGCTGTTTCACCGCCTTGTCTTTTTCACATAATAATAATAGTAGATTATGCTCAAGAGGGGTGAGAATAGTTAATAAGAAAATTATCTTTTTTGGAGACTTTGGTATTGATGACGCCGTAGCGTTAATTTATGCAAATAAAACATGTAAATTAGATATTTTAGGTATTGTTGCTGAGTATGGGAATGTATCACGAGATATCGTTACGGAAAATGTTTATTTTTTAGAAAGGTATTATGCTACACAAGTGAAAATTATTGAAGGTGCGAGTAGACCGATGACAGCTGAAGAGCCTTTGTTTTTCCCTGAAATCCACGGGGATCACGGTTTAGGTCCTATTATTCCACCTGAGATGAGAATTTGTAAACGAGAAAATTTTTGTGAATTAATCAAATTAATCGAACCTTGTCCAGAAGATATTATAATTGTGGCGACAGGGAGACTAACGACGCTTGCTACGTTATTTTTATTGTATCCAAATATAATGGATCGTATTTGTTCGTATTATATAATGGGCGGCGCTTTCCTATTTCCAGGTAATGTTACACCAGTATCTGAAGCGAATTTTTATGGTGATCCAATTGCAGTAAATATTGTTATGAAATATGCGAAAAACGCTAGCATATACCCGTTAAATGTAACACAGGGCGCGCTTATAACACCTGAAATGGCCAATATAATAGATAAACAAGGAACTGGACAGGCGAAACTCATTAAACCAATGATTGATTTTTATTATGAGAACTTTTATAAAAAAGAATATCCGGGTATTGGTGGGAGTCCTATACACGATTTATTACCGTTTATCTCGTTTATAAATGACAGTATTTTCGAATATAAAAAATCGGCAGTGTGGATTAGTACGACAAATGATGTGACTAGGGGCCAAAGTGTAGCAGACTTTAGAAAAATAGCTGAGCCAACAAGGTTTGATGATCGGCCGATTCAAAGAATTGCTGTTGGTTTTAACTATGCAGCTTTTAAAGAAGAGTTTATGCGAACAATATTGAAGCCAGATTGTCCTTAATGTGTGTAATAACAAGTCGGATAAATCGTTAGTTCAAAAAAAGGTTTAATCTGTGTGTATTATTCTCAAAAATCTTAAAGTTGAACAACATGAATAACTTATGAAAAATGTCACATAACTAATGGTAAGCAATTGTTTCTAATTATATTTTGATTGGTGAAATGTAAAGGAGGTTATTATATGATTTGGTCTTTAATCGTCGGTGGTATATTAGGGTGGCTTGCGAGCTTAATTACTGGAAAGGACGTACCTGGTGGTGTAATAGGTAATATTATTGCTGGTATTATCGGTTCTTGGGTTGGTTCGAAATTACTTGGTAGTTTTGGTCCAGTCATTGGCGGATATGCAATTATTCCAGCTTTAATCGGTGCGATCATTTTAATTTTCATCGTAAGCTTCTTATTACGAGCAATGCGAAAATGAATGTAAGGACTGTTTACATTTGTAAGCAGTCCTTTTTATATGTTATGCTAGTATTATACAATCAGGAGGTGTCAGCATTGAAAACATTCACAGTAAATTTCCATCAAGAAGATAATGCTAAAGCGACAACAGTACATAAATTAAGTGAAGAGGACTTTAACAAAGCAACAGAAAAAGGCACTCGTCATCTATTTGATTTAGATACAAACGTTGGATTCTTCGTATTCTTTGACGCAGAAGATGCAGAAGGAAACGATCAATACTTAATGTTACAATACGAAGGTGATCATGAAGAGCCAACTGCGTGCTACGGATTTGATTTAAAACTATACTATCAATTTTTAGCACTGTACTTAAACGATCTTGAGTTCCAAGGTGAAACAGATGAGGAAGAGGAAGAATACGGTCCAATTCATCATTTAGCGCATTTACTTTATCATATTGTTGAAGATGGTAAATCAATCGAAGTGTAATATACATATTTGAAGCTGCCCTTTTTGGGCAGCTTTTTTATATGACATTGGAATGGTGTACTGTGAGCTAAATAAAGTGAAACTTTAATCAGTGGGGGGTGTTCATCCCCACTGATTATCAGCCCTCACCAATCGGGCTTTTACGGACAGTAGGGCCCCCACCTAACTTCTTTGTTTCCGCTGAATTTTGAGGTGGGGATCTTACTGCCCGGCAAATAGCGGGATAAATTAATAATAGAAATTTATTTATTACTTTCATGTTAGCATCGTAAAACACCTGTTATAATGATTGTAATTAAATTCATGGAGGCTAATTCTATGCTTGTAGATGTAAAAGCTTTTATTAAAGCTGCAGGTTTAACATGTATTTCATTATTAAGTGGAGATAACACGTTTGCTTATAATTTTGAAACTGTAAAAAATACTATCGCTACATTTTTTAAGAAGCTAAGATTTACCGTATAATTTTATTTCAATCAGTAGGAAAAGAGTAATCACTTCCTACTGTTTTTTTTCTGTTTCAAGGAGCTGTTGTGAGAGCATGTTTTAAGTTATAGATAGAGGATATTATCATTGAGAAGAGAAGGTTTAAATAAGGAGATGAAAATGGTTTCGTTTATCAAGAGGTAGTTACTTCGGATATAACAGACTTGGTTACTTTTTAGAAACAGCTTTTGTAATATGTTTTGTACAAGCTTTTGGAGAGAGTGAAGCACTGACTTTTTGGAACAAACATAATTTGAAAAGTAATGTAATGGGTTGGTTAACGAAATGAATAAGATGCAATAGGGGGTAAAAATGATGAAAATATATTTAAAAATAGTTATGTTATTTTTGGTGTTTACATGTATGTTTGCGCTAGTCGCATGTAAAGGGACAGACGAAAAAAAGGAAACAAATCCAACCTCGGAAAATAATAAAAATGAACAAAGTAATTTTTCAGAAGAACAGAAAAATCCTGAAGCAAAACCAAGCAATGAAAAAACAACAAAACCATCGCCTGACCCAGATTCGAAAAATAGAACACTTAATCAAAAATCAATTAACCACGTTAAAGATTTGTTTGAACTCGCAAAAGAAGGAAAAGTACCTAATGTACCATTTGGAGCCCATACAGGGGATATTGAAGAAATTGAAAAAGCGTGGGGGAAAGCAAATAAAACCGAATATGCAGGGAACGGAATGTACGCAACTTTTACAAATAAAAATATTGTTTTCGGATTTAATAAAGGGTCACAAGTTTTTGATGTACGCTCATATCATGCAGAACTAAAATTGATTACATTACAAGAAATTGAAAAAGCATTAGGAAAACCATCTTCAGTTAAAGAGAATGGTGAAGATAAAATATATGTATACAAAGTAAATAACCAGTATGAGCTGAAATTTGTCATTCCAAAATCGACTGGTAAGGTAGATCATATTTCTGTATTTTCACCAGAGGATAGTATTAATAAAATGGCAGGATAAGAAATTAAGTGATTTCAAAAACACCTCACTTTCCTTAAGTGAGGTGTTTTTAGTTGTAAATAAGGAACGTCTCCTGCCATATAAAACATACTTTCATACGCGAAATACTTCACTTTTGTTTTTTAATATTCATCCAATAAGAAATATTGATCTACTGAAAAAGTAGTAACCTATAAATTATGTGTAGGCTGGTTCATGATTTTTTTACGTTCTAAATTTTGAACAAACAGTGCTTGAACAATACCTCCAATTAATAAGAAACTAGCACAAATATAAAACAGCATACTTCCATTTAACTTACTTAATAAAACTGCACCCATAACTGGTCCGCACGTTCGAGATATATCCCAGTGTATACCGTAAATTGAAAAATATAAACCACGTTTATTGTGAGGTGCAATTTCTGAAACGAATCGTAATAAGTGGTTTAGAGCAATACTTTCTCCAATGACTAAAAAGAGTAAGGTGAAGAATAACGACAATATCGTCGTTGAAGAACTAAAGCCAACTGCAGCTATTGTATAGCAGGCGTAAGAAATAAGGATGATTTTCGCCATAGAAAATCGTTCAGACCATTTTACGAGGAAGATTTGTAGTATGATTTCCAAAATGGCTTTGCATGTTGAAATAAATGCGAGTATGAATAAGAGATTAGGAAATACATGTTCTGCAAAAATACGATAATTCGTCTCAGTTTGTGCATAAAAAAAGCTAATAGGAAGTGTAGAAACCATAAGACCGAATATGGCATAATGTTTAAAAATAAATTGCTTTGGTGAACTTGCCTCAACTGTTTGTTTCGACTTACTCATAGGTGGAACGGTTTCTGGGAGCTGGGTCCAAACAACAACGGCATATATCGTAAGGGTTACACTTTGCACGATAAATAAATATTCTGGGTGAGTATTATAAAAACATGCACCGATTAAAGGGCCGATTACGGATCCAATTGCTCCCATCGTTTGTAGGAGAGCAAAAATTTCTGCTTGCTGCTCTTGTTTTGTTAAATCAGCAATTTGTGCACGCTGAGCTGGAATGTATAAGGAACGGCCAATACCATTAATGACATATAACAGTGCAAATATAAAAACAGATTGAGCGAAAACGAAACTGCCGATTGCAACACCTTGTAGTAATAATCCGAGTAACATAATCTTTTTTCGGCCATATTTATCAGTAATTCCTCCAGCAATAAGTGTAAATAAAATGTCTGAAAGTGGCTGTAATCCGAAAATTAGCATAGTTATTATTACATTGCCGTTTAACATTTTATTGACGTAAATAATCATAATGAGAGCTAACATAGATTCAGTCGTTCGGGTTAATAATTCACCACACAATCTAATAAAAATAGGTTTATTGTAACGAAGTAAGAGATAATTCAATATTAATTCCTCCTTTCTATATTGAAATGATAAGATGAAAGGAGAGTTGGAAAAAGGGTAGAGACTATAGGGAGGATTTTTCACCTTTTAGGGGGAGTATGATGTTTATTTTAGATCAATACATTGAACTATGGATTGCTTATGGAAAAGGAAAAAAAGAGGGAGAACGATTGGAAGTAACAGTGCAAAATATATCTGGTACATTATTTTGTACAGAGCGCAATAGTAAATTAATTATAAAAAAATTAGATGAGTTAAATTGGATCAAGTGGTTTCCAGGTCGCGGCAGAGGAAATCGGTCTAAGTTAATATTTCAAAAGCACCCGATGTCTTTAATTTTAGATAGAGGAAAAGAAATAATGAAAAAAGGGGATGTGAAAAGCGGAAGTATATTTGTGGAACGCTATAGCTCACATTTTCCATCAGTAAAGGGAGAATATCATTCCTGGGTGGATTCAATATTTGGTCATAAGGTTGAAATGACATCTGAAGGGAGAAGAGATGTACTCCGGTTGCAAGTACAAATGAATTTAGATATCACATTAGATCCTGTATACGCTACAATGCGCTCAGAATGCCATATGGTAAAACATATATTCGACACACTCGTGTATGTAGACGGTAATACAAACATTATAGAGCCAAGACTTGCATTTCACTGGGAATATAATGACGCTGAAAAAATATGGACGTTTTACTTACGAAAAGGAGTTCACTTTCATAATGGAAAACAACTTACTGCACATGATGTTATATACTCGTTGAATAGATTTATAAAGCTGGAAAATAATGCACACGCATGGATGTTACAACACGTTGAAAGTATCCGTTCAGTGGATGACTACGTTTTCGAAATTCAATTACATACAGAAAATCGAATGTTTTTACATATGCTAAGTGCAGAACAGTGTTCTATCGTGAATGAAGATGAAGCAGGAGGGCTAATTGGAACCGGGCCTTTTCAATTATATAAAAGTAATGAAAATCTGTTCATTTTAGAAGGACATCCTTTATATTTTCGTGAAAGACCTTTTTTAGATCGTGTTGAGTTGTGGAATGTAGAACAAGGTGTAGGTACATACGATGTTTTAGTAAAGGCGCAGTATAAAGATAAAGAAAAACATAATAAAGAATTGTCTCGGCTTGAGTCGAACGTGACATATATAACATGTAATCTTACGAAAGAAGGACCAATGCAAGATGAGTTATTTCGGAAAGCGTTATATAACATCATTCATGGTTATACAATCGTTCAAGAACTCGGCAGAGAACGTGGAGAAGTGGCAAAAAAACTAATATTAGCAGGTGAAAGCATTGTAGAGATTGAGGAAGATGTAGAAAGTTTAATTAAAAGGAGTACTTATCATAATGAAGTGCTACAACTCTACACATTTACAGGACGAGATCATGTTGAAGATGCACAGTGGATACAAAAAGAGTGTGCGAAATATGGGATTCGTGTAGAAAATAATTTTCTTGATATAGAAGAGCTATTGGAAGTAAGTACGATACAAAAGGCCGATATGATGCATGATAGTGCCACAATCAGTGAACGAATAGAAGATAGTCTATTATATATGTTTCTTACAAAAAATAGTTTTATTCATGGACAAAGCAGCATGGACTTTCATGAAAAGTTGTCTCCTTATTTTAGACAAGAAGAATTAGAGAAAAGAGTTGCACTGTTACGCGATATCGAGGATACTTTGTTACGTCAAATTCATATTATTCCTTTATATCGTAATAAACAAGAGGTAAGTACACATGAAAAAGTTCAAAATATAATGATTAATTCACAAGGTTGGATTGATTTTTATAATATTTGGTTTAAGTCTTGATATATAAGGGCTTTTGCACATTTTCATAAGGTGTGTAAGAGCCTTTTTTGTATGTAGGAATAGGTTTGTTTTACACATTGTTACGCTACTTGTGATAAAAGTCTATTTACAGCGTAACAGTGTTATGTTACATTGTTATCAGGAAGGAGTGTTATAGAGTTGAGTACAGATTTAATTTCAAAAAAAGATTTATTAGAACTAACTGGTATTTCATACGGACAGTTATATAGGTGGAAAAGAAAAAATTTAATTCCGGAAGATTGGTTTGTACGAAAATCAACGTTTACAGGTCAAGAGACATTTTTTCCGAAAGAAAAGATATTAGAGCGTATCGATAAAATCCAAACGATGAAAGAGGATTTATCACTTGATGAACTAGCGAACATGTTTTCGCCGAGTGTGAGAGAAATTCTTTTAACAAAGGAAGACATTTTATGCAAGGGGATTGCATCAGAACCAGTTTTACAATTTTTCATAGAACAAACGAATAAAAGAGCAGAGTTTCAATTTGTAGATATTCTTTATGTGTACATGTTAGAAGAATTACTGCAATCAGGAGAGATTAGTTTAGAAGAAGGAAAAATGGTCTTGCAAGTTTTACGTGAAAATTATGAAGCAATTAAACATAAAACTTGTGACTTAATTATTGTCCGAAAGTTAGGGATTTCTACATGTTTATTAGTCTCAAACGTGGACGATTTAATTTTTGAAAAAGGCACCAAAATCGTTTTACGCGAAGCGATTATGAAATATACCGAAGCATTAAAAACTAAATTGTTGTAGTGGAGGAGAAAGTATGCGTACAGATAATTTGATTATAAATGGTTACGGTTCATCGAATGGTGGCGAGTTTCATAAAGTGCAATTAAACGGAAAAGGAACTGTGAATGGAAATGTTGAATGTGAGCAATTTGAATGTAACGGTTACGGTGCAGTTACTGGCGATTTGAAAAGTAGCAGTGCACGAATTAGCGGATCTGGTAAAGTTGATGGCACAGTTCAAGCTGAAACGATGCGAATTGATGGAAAAGCAACAATTACGCAAAATGTAAAAGCAAACAGTTTGAAAATTGCAGGAAAAGGTACGATAGGTGGAAATGTCACTGGTGAAGAATTTAAAGTCAATGGTCAAGCTACAATTGACGGTAATTGTGAAGTGGATACTTTTTCTTCAGAAGGACAATTTACAATCGGTGGTTTATTAAGCGCAGATGAAATTAATATAAATATTCACGGTACATGTCGAGCGAAAGAAATTGGTGGTCAAACGATTAAAGTAAGACATAGATCAGGTACATTTAGTAGACTATTTAAAACAGTGTTTGGCTTGCAGTTAGAAGCTGAACTATTAGAAGGTGACAATATCGATATTGATTATGCTCACATAAGAACGGTAAGAGGAAACAATGTTACAGTAGGAGCAAACTGTGAGATTGAACTGATTGAATATACCGGTGTTCTTACTGTTGATAAAAATGCAAATGTAAAAGAAATTAAGCAGGTTTAACGGAAGGGAGAAATCAGTATGGAACATCCACATAGTCTCACAGTAAATGGTTCTGGTAATTCAGCAGGCGGAGATTATAATAAAGTGAAGATTCGCGGTGAAGGAACAATTACGAATGATATGAGTTGCAATGAGTTTAAAACGTACGGAACGAGTGATGTACGCGGTAATGTGAAAGTGAAAAACTATGTCGTGTATGGAGATAACGAAGTACAAGGAAATGTAGATGCGGAATATGTAAAAGTATATGGTAATACACAAATTCATGGTGATGCTCATATTGAAAAAACAAAAGTTAGAGGTATGATAGATATTGAAGGAAAGTTTTCAGGTGATTTCGTAGATGTAAAAGGTGCTTTAAATGTAAAGGGAGATATTGAAGTAGAAGATTTATCATTAACTGGTGGTCTTGAAAGTGATGGATTACTTAATGCTGAAAATATTCAAATCTCACTTCGTTATGAAGGCAGTAAGGTAAGAGAAATTGGTGGTAAAAAAATTACCGTTCGTAAAAAAGCGAGATTTATTCCTTTTACTAGTCATGCTGGAAACCTCCAAACTTCAATTGTTGAAGGAGATGATATCTATTTAGAACATACGATTGCTGAAGTTGTAAGAGGCAACAACGTCACAATTGGTCCTGGATGTGAAATTAGTGTTGTAGAATATCATACTAGTTTTAATCAAAAAGGTAATGCAGTCGTAAAAGAACATAAACAAATATAAGTAGTATGAGGGAGAGCAAGAGATATGGTTGAGAAGAATAATAAGCTCGGCTTTGTTGTGGCGGGCTTATTGCTAGGTATTTTAATGGCATCGATGGATAATACCATTGTCGTAACGGCGATGGGAACAATCGTTGGTGACTTAGGAGGCCTCGAAAACTTTGTATGGGTCGTTTCTGCCTATATGGTCGCAGAAATGGCAGGCATGCCTATTTTCGGTAAGCTATCAGATATGTATGGTAGAAAGAGATTCTTTATTTTCGGTTTAATTGTCTTTATGATTGGTTCGGCACTTTGTGGTACTGCTGAAAATATTACACAGTTAGGTATTTATCGTGCCATTCAAGGTATTGGCGGCGGGGCATTAGTGCCGATCGCGTTTACTATCGTTTTTGATATTTTTCCACCTGAAAAACGCGGGAAAATGGGTGGTTTATTCGGAGCTGTATTTGGATTATCTAGTATTTTCGGGCCATTACTTGGCGCATATATTACCGATTATATTAGCTGGCACTGGGTATTTTATATTAACTTACCACTTGGCATTTTAGCACTTATTTTTATTACATTCTTTTATAAAGAATCACGCGTTCATAGAAAGCAAAAGATTGATTGGTTTGGCGCAATTACTTTAGTTGGTGCAGTAGTTTCTTTAATGTTTGCGCTTGAACTAGGCGGACAAAAATATGATTGGGATTCTAGCTTTATTTTAAGTTTATTTGGTGGATTCGCTATTTTAATCATCGCATTCATTTTTATTGAACGAAAAGTAGAAGAACCAATTATTTCATTTGAGATGTTTAAGCAGCGCTTATTCGGAATGAGTACAATTATTGCATTATGTTACGGTGCTGCATTTATGTCAGCAACTGTTTACATTCCGTTATTCATTCAAGGTGTATACGGCGGGACTGCAACAAACTCAGGATTATTACTTTTACCTATGATGCTAGGATCAGTCGTAACAGCGCAGTTAGGTGGATTTTTAACGACTAAGCTGAGCTACCGAAACATTATGATTATTTCTGCTGTTATTATGTTAATCGGATTATTCTTATTAAGTACATTAACGCCAGAAACAAGTCGTGCATTATTAACGGTTTATATGATTATTATCGGATTTGGAGTAGGTTTCTCATTCTCTGTACTAAGTATGGCTTCAATTCATAACTTCGGTATGGAACAGCGTGGATCTGCGACTTCAACGAGTAACTTCATTCGTTCATTAGGAATGACACTAGGTATTACAATCTTCGGAATGATCCAAAGAACAGGTTTCCAAGATCAATTAGAAGAAGCATTTAAAGGGATGAGCGGGGGAATGAATACAAAATTAGGGGATTCAAGAGCCATTTTATCAGAATCGGCAAGATCTCAAATCCCTCCGCAAATATTAGATAAGATTATTGACGCTCTTTCTAGTTCAATTGTTCAAACATTCATGTGGGCATTGGTACCAGCTGGATTAGCATTCATATTCATTTTCTTTATGGGAAATGAGCGTATGGTAATTAAGAAAGAACAAATGAATAAAAAGAGTGAAACATCAAAAGCGTAATGAAAAATCTCCTTTCCAATTGGAAAGGAGATTTTTCGTATGTACGGTGTTAGATTAGCCTTCGATAATTTCGTATTCTTCGTCTGCAAGTAATAAAATTTGCGTTTTCTTGCCTTTGTTTTGAACTTCGATTACATCGTATGCGCCTAAGTCTCTTACTTTGCTTTGAGAAGCGTTAACCATAACTTCAATAGAATCAATTAAGATATCTTCTTCAATATATGATTCAGGCAATGCCATATCTTCAGTATCTAATACACACGCATATAGATTTTGTAAATTTTCAGTAGTTGGGTTTTGTTCCTCAACATCAATGATATTTTTTACTGCATCCATATTTTCTTCTTTTGCTTGGTACACTTTAATTTTAGCCATAATTTTAATCTCCTTTATAACGTAATCGTAGAGGCTACACCTCATTATAACGTTTTTTTTATGAAAGATGAAATTGTTATATGTATTTATAGTAAAAATTATGTGTCCTTACTCAAAATTGGTGTGATTTCCATATAAATGTACGAGTAGGTAACGATAATGTTACGTTAAAGTTATATTGTCCAAGCTTTTCTTATTTTCTTCCTATATATATGTAGTAGCAATTCTATATAGAGAAGGGATGGAGTGTAAGTGGGTTGTGAACCGAGAGTTTCTAGAGATTTTGTTCAAGTACCTGAACTGGTAGGTTTTCGATTACTTTTATCACATCCAGCTGGAGACCCTTTAAACTACGGATTATTATTTATTAATTTTCCTGATACGATTTTTATTTTTATATTGGCATCAAGCGGATACCTTGCCATTTCGAACTGTTTAAAAATAGAGGGCGGAACTGGTGATGCCGAAATAGAAGAGATGAAAAAATGATAGAGGATGACGATAATACGTACAAGTCAGTTGTTAAATTGACTAAAGTATATAAGAACGGTGAGACGGAATCTTTTATTTATAAAAATGAGTTATAATACATGTATTTAAATGAACCCTCAAACTATTGTTGAGGGTTGTTACATAATTAATTATGTTGATCCTTTAAGCCATTTGTTAACGAGTAAGAAATATATTTATTGTTGACTTATTTTATAGGTTGATCATTTCATAGTTAGTAGATGTTATAATCATTTTATGTTTACTGATATTTTATAAATATTCGAAGTTTCAATTTAATAGTCAATTGCTTTTATGATGAACAGGTGGGTGTGTATATGAATACGAATTATGGAGCGCTCATGAAAATGTTAAGAGTGGTTGATTCTAAAGAAGGCGGGAATGTAAATGATATATGAAGCGAATATACATACAAGAAAAAAACTAGTTTCTATGTTTGAGGATTTCAATAACGTTGTTTTACTTTCTTATTTACAAGGGCATATGGGTACTGCTTGGGTAAATGATCTTGAAAATCCAACAGTAGCACAAGTTATGGTAGGAATTTTTACATTTTACGCTGGAGACCCAAATACGAAAGAAACAGAAGAGTTATTACGTAATATTCCAGAAAGAATTTTAGTTATCGTAAATAGTGAAGAGTGGAAACAACGCTTAGAAACATTCCATGAAAGAAAAATAGATAAGTTTTTACGTTATAAATTCAAACGAAATCCAGAAGTTTTTAATCGTTCAAAATTACAATCTTTTATATCAGCACTTCCAAAAGAATATGAGTTAAGAAGAATAGATGAGCATATCGCAAATAGCCCCAAATTACATAAGATATCTGAAGATTTTACAAGTCAATTTCATTCGATAGAAGATTATATAAACCGTGGTATAGGTTATAGCATTTTATATAATGGAGAAGTTGTATGCGGTGCATCCTCCTATAGTATTTATAATGATGGGATTGAAATTGAAGTTGCGACTGATCACAATCATAGAAGAGAGGGCTTGGCAACTGTAGTTAGTGCAGCTATTATATTGGATTGCTTAGAAAATGGAAAGTATCCAAACTGGGACGCAGCGAATACTACATCTGCTAAACTAGCAGAAAAGTTAGGATATGAATTTGATAAGGCATATGATACTTATTTTGTAGATAATAGATGAGTGAAGGAGTTACATACTAAAAAATACATGCGCCCTAGTACGTAAGTCTAGGGCGCATGTATTAGTTGGTAAATATCTTCATAACAATTTTATCACATTTTATCTTTTGAATGTTTGGAATTAAAGATATTTATGTGACTTTTTGAAAAAATAAAAGAGCAGTTAGCAAAAGCTAACTGCTCTTCTCCAAGGGGGAATGGAGAAATACAATCATGTTACCTATAGTATTGACAGAACATTGAGTTTTAATCAGCCATTTATAAAAGGAGAGATAAAATATCTTTGATTAATCTTTAGCTCCCATTAGGAGTACTGATAGAAAAACGATTGAGAATATATTTTTTTATTACATTTACAATTTGAAGAGTAGAACGTGTTTATCGTAATTCTCCAAACACCAATTATATTTTTTTAGAATGATTGGATGGACTGCTTCTTTCGTAGTATCGACTTCAGTATATCCATATTTCTTATAAAAGTTTTCTAATTCCTCAAAAGGAAGACAATATACATTTTGTATTTGTGATTTTTTTGCAGTTTCTACTAAAAATGAAACAAGCTCACCAGCTAATTGTAGCCCTCTAAATTGAGGCAGAATAAAAATTCCGCCCATTTCTAAAGTATCTTCATCTATTTGGACTAATCGGCCAACGCCTGCATACTCGTTGTTATATGTAATAATTGCAACTTTATCTCTCTTTAAATCACTCCGTACAAATCCTATTGAGTCATATTGATTATTAACCCATTCTAAATCGTTAGATGTAGCCAATTGAATACTCATATACATCCTCCTTGGAAATACTAGCGCTCTCTTCATTATATAGAACATAAGATACTATATCAAAAGAACCTTGAGATAGCACATTTGTTTAAGTTATTAGTTAAAAGTGTGGGATTGCTGGCATTGAAATGATGGCTTCACCAAACATAGGATAATAATCTTGTGAATTTAGTGTTACATAGTCAAAATAAAAATTAGTTTATGTGTTCGGTAACGCAAGATTGTTTAAGTGTAGAGAAAATCATAGGGTTATTTTAATTAGTAGCTACTGTATTCATTGAAGCTATTAAGGAAACGTGGTAATCGCCAGCCCTAGTGATACAAATCATATTAGGATTTAGTAAAAAAAATTCTTCCTGAAAAAGAGGGGGATTAAAGATAAGAGCACTTCGAAAAGTGCCCTTCAGTAACGACTACTTATTCTAAAAAGAAAGGATGCAATATATCATATGAAGTTTAGTGTATTTAAGTATGGGTCTTTTATATAAATGTGAAATAAAAGAGGGTTGTCTTCTTATTAGAAGGCAGCTTTTTGTTATTACAAAAAAGAATTAGAAATAAAATATAAATTCAGTTACTTGTCCAAACAATTTTTTTGAAAATACATAAAATGCTAGTAGTTAGCCAATATTTTTATATTGTTAATTTTTTAGACTAAAAGGGGTGATTTTATGTGTGATTGTGAAGTTTGTAGAAGAAAGAAAAAACGTGATCCATTAAATCGGGGTTCTGAACCAAAAAAACAGGATTCCGAATCAGTAAATTCTTATTCATTTAGTAAAAATGCAAATTTTTTAGAAGAAGCTATACAAACAGATGAAATCGATCAAGTTTCTGAGGAATATATTGAAATAGTAGATTCAGCAGATGTACAAGTTACTACTACAGATACAAAAGCTGCACTATCTATCCAAGCCGCGTTACAAGCAGCTATTGTGGTTGTAGTAAGTATTTCTATAGCAGATAGTGAAAAGGCAGATAAAATAACACAAGAATTGTTTCAAAAATCATCTATTAAACAAATTAATAGACAAAAAACATTTATTAAAAATTCCAGAAACGTAACCGTAACAACTACTGATACAGATATTGCAGTGAATATTCAAATTCTTCTTCAAATTTTATTAGCGTTATTAGTTAAACTAAACATTTTATAAAGTGTCTATCCTATTTATATTTAGCTATAAGGGTTCACTCTAAGTAAATATTTTTTGTTGTAATATGTGGTACAAGCTTGGACTTTCTCATTATGACTGAATTAATATTCAAAATTGATGGGAAATTAAGTGTGGAAAACTACACAATAACAAAGGTGAACCTATTATTTAACAGTGAATAAAACTTATATATGTGAAGTAAAGGAAAGCTGTCTTCGTATTAGAAGACAGCTTTTTGATTTTATTAGTAAAAAGCCGTGAAAATAAAAGATTAAGTTACTTGTCCAAGCATTTTTTATTTAAATACATATAATGCTGGTAGTTAATCTAAATTTTTATAGAAAACTGATAGGAGTGAATATTGTAAATGGATGATTTAAATAAATTTTCTTCCTTTAAGTTTGATAAGGATCAAAAGAATATAATTATAGACCTTTTACTCTCAGATATTTTTAATAGGCATGGGATAAATGAAGAAAAACTAAAAAATTTATCACCAGAAAAAAAGCAGCAAATTAAAAGTATTGTTTCTGAAATACAATCACAAGTTAATAATTATTTAGATTGAAAGGGGGTGAATGTATGAAAAAAACATGTCATTCAGAGGAAAATAAAAGGTGGAGTGCATTAGACTCCTCAAATCCTCATCCATCTTTTAAAAATGCTACTGTTTCAGAAGCTGCAGCACAAGAAAGTAAAACTTACCAAATTTCTGAAGAATCTATTACAATTGTAGATTCAGCAGATGTAGAAGTTACGACTACAGATACAAAAGCTGCGTTATCTATTCAAGCTGCATTACAAGCAGCTATCGTGGTTATAATAAGTATTTCTATAGCAGATAGTGAAAAAGCTGACCGTGTAGCACAAGAATTGTTTCAAAAATCATCTATTAAACAAATTAATAAACAAGAAACTGTTATTAGAAATTCTAGAAATGTTACAGTTACGACTACAGATACAGACATAGCAGTAAATGTTCAAATTCTTCTCCAAATTTTATTAGCTTTACTAGTAAAATTAAATATTTTATAAAATGTTTAACCTTCTTTAGATATAGTGCATCTTACAGGTAAATATTCACTGTTTTAATTATAGTACAGGCTATAAATATTTATCATAACTGGATTAATATTCAACATCACCAAAGTATGAATGTAAACAAACAATGTGATGGAAAATAAAGTTTGGTTATTTTATGAAAATTGAAAAGCCATTTCCTTTATTGGATTTGGCTTTTCAATTTTAAACAGTATGAATTTGAAAAGATAATATTAAGCTAAAGAAGTAAAATATACTGATACAAAATACTTATAAAATTACTCGTGTTATAGAAAAATAATAAGAAAAAGGTGTTTAAAATAGAATCATTTTCATTAATAGTTCAAGTTTTGAAGAATAGTGCATACAATATAAAGTGTTTTCCTTTCTTCATTTAAGTTTTACGTATATAATTTAAAAGTACTATTTTTATTTTATTATTTTATATTTATAACAGAATAGAGGTTTAAAAATGAGTGTTAAAATCATTACGGATAGTGCGGCGGATTTACCAGTAGAATTGCTGCAAGCATATGATATTGATTTAATTCCACTCCGTGTATATGATGAAGCAGAAACAGAGTATTTAGATGGAGTAACATTAGAGTCAGTTACATTATTACAAAAAATGAGAGAAGGCGCTGTTTATAGAACATCATTGCCTTCACTTGAAACTTTCCAAGAAAAATTTGTTTCTTATGCAAAAGAAGGTAATCCTTGTATATATTTAGCTTTTTCATCTGAACTGTCTGGTACATATCAATCATCAGTTGTCATTAAAGAGGAAGTAAAAGAAACATATGCAGATTTAGATTTAGAAATTATTGATACAAAATGTGCTTCGCTTGGTCAAGGTCTTGTCGTTTTAGAAGCTGCTAAAATGGCAAAAGACGGCGCACCAAAAGAAGATATTTTAAACCGTGTCGCTTTTCTAATGAACCATATGGAGCACATCTTCACTGTAGCTGACTTACAGTACCTTGTTAGAGGTGGACGTTTAAGTAAAGTAGCTGGTTTTATCGGTGGTTTACTAAACATTAAGCCTATCTTAAACGTGGAAGAAGGAAAACTTGTACCACTTGAAAAGGTAAGAGGGAAAAAGAAAGTATTAAGCCGAATTGTTGATATTATGGAAGAGCGTGGTAAAGACCTTAAAGGTCAAACAATCGGTATCACTCATGGTGATGACTTAGAAACAGCGGAAGCATTAAAATCATTAATTACGGAAAGATTCGGTTGTGAAGTATTTATCGTAAATACAATTGGTGCAGCAATCGGAGCACATACAGGACCTGGCGTTATAACGTTATTTTTCTTAAATGAAGTAGAGTAAAGGATTGATCATTTGATCAATCCTTTTTTCTTTAATCTGTGATTACCGGTCGATATGGTATTGGTGAAGATAAAATCTTTGAAGTTTTCCTATATGAATTGCTCTCTTGTAGAGGGAGTATTTTTTATATGTGGAATGATACTTAATGGTAGAAGAAAAGAGTATAAATAAGAATGTATTTGTAGGAATTTAAATATTTGAAGATATCAAAATTTTGCCATTTCATATATAATTGTGTGGGGAGAAATATCTGTAACTATTTGTAAAAATAGGAGGCGACTATAAAAATGCAAGAAATTGCTAGATGGGATTTAAATCGCTTGTATTTGAATGAGGATATTCTATTTCCAATTTTGGAGTTGAAAGAGAAATATTTTGTAACAAAAGATGTAGAGGTTCTTTCAAAGCTAATACAAGCTATTGAGAAAACAGAATACTATTTGTACTGTAGATCAGTTGAAGAAAGTGTACCATCTGACCTTACTAAATTGACCGTGAAAGTGAAGGAACTAAAAAATGAATTACAGCAAGTAATAAAACATAATGAAGTGGAAACTTCAGATAATACTAAGTTAATAAAAGATGAGCTTAATGCTTGGGAAAATATGTACATACAATTACGGGATAGGATAGAAATAGAGCACAATAATAAACAATTATCCTTTGGACAAGCAAATACTATTGCAATGAATAGTGATAATGAAAAGGAAAGATTAGAAGTATTCGAGTTACTTACAAGTACTTTACATAAGGAAAAAGAAATCTTTGCTACTGTATTAAATCAAATAGGGAGATTGCGTAATGCAAAGAGTAATGAAATAGAAGATAGAGAGATTTTAACACAATCTTTTCATGCGAATGGCATTTCAGAAACTGTATTATTCCAAATGTGGAATGCGACAGAAGAAAACCTTGATAAATTAGTAAGTGCTTTAAACGTGTATAAGAAAGGAAAAGCTTCAATTACATGGCATGAACTTATGACGGTAAAGGAAAGTAATGAGATCATGATTCCTTTTTCAGTAGCAATACAAAACGTTTATGATGCATGTAAGAATATTGATGAAGAATTAGCAGAATTTGCACGTAATGCGATAGAAAGTGGTTGGGTAGATGCTGAACCGAGAGAGAATAAACCACCAGGTGGGTTTTGTGCTCCATTTTTCAGTGAGAAAGAATCGCGAATTTCCATTCGTTATGATGGGAGTATAGATAGTGTAAGAGTGCTCGCTCATGAATTAGGACATGCTTGGCATTTTTATAATATGAGTTTTGAACAATCTACATCTTTTTTAGATGATTATTTGCCAATGAGTACGGCTGAATCAGCATCTATTTTCTTTGAAACGGTACTCTTAAATTATCTAATTGAAACAACGGATAGTAAAGATATGAAAAAGTCATTACTTAGCTGGAAAATAAGAAATAGTTTTAATTATGTAATGGCAATACGAGCATCGTATCAGTTTGAAAAAACATTTTATGAAAAATGTAAAGAGGGTCCTTTAAGTGCTGATGAAATTGAGAAATTATCTATAATTGCACAAAAAGAAGCTTATGGAAAAGCTTTAAGTGAATACCAGCCGTTTGTATGGATGAAATATATTCAATTTTATATAGCAGATGTTCCTTTTTACAATTATCCATACACATTTGGATATTTAGTAAGTTTTAGCTTATTAGAAATAGCTCAAGAAGGTAAAAGTACTTTTCATTCGAAATATAAAGAGTTCTTACGAGAAACAGGAAAGGCTCCAGTAGAGGAGCTTATGAAAAAACATTTTGAAATAGATATAAGAAATTATGAATTTTGGAATAAAGCTTTTATTCAAATTTCTAAAGACATTGATGAATATTTGCAGCTTATGTAAGGGGAGAGTACAGTGGATCAGCAGTTTATAAAAGGTATACCTTTTTCAACTTTAGAATATGCAAAAGCTATAAGTTTATTAAAAGGTTGGCTACATGAACAACAAGAGAAACCAAGGTTTGTAGTAACTGCAAATCCTGAAATTGTTATGTCTGCAAAGGAAAATACGGAAAAATCAAAGGAGTTTAAAAAGATGTTACTATCTGCGGATTTAATAACAGCGGATGGGATTGGTGTCATAATTGGCTCGAAAATATTAAAAGGAACTTTGAAAGAACGTGTTACTGGGGCGGATTTAACTCACGATTTAATAAAATATTGTAACGACAATGAATATCGTGTCTTTCTTTTTGGAGCTGCGCCAGAAAGTAATAAAAAGGCATTAGAAAAATTAAATGAGCAGTTCCCAGGAGCACAATTTAAAGGACAGCATGGATTTGTAAATGGTGAAGAAATAGAAGAAATAAAAATGAAAATTAAGCAGTTCAAGCCGCATTTACTACTCGTAGGACTAGGTTCACCAAAACAAGAAGAGTTCATCTATGAAAACATACAAACATTAAACGTTCCGCTATCTATTGGTATCGGAGGCATGATTGATATAATATCTGGTACTGTAAAAAGAGCACCAAAAATAATGAGGGATACTGGAACTGAATGGCTGTATAGGTTACTCTCACAGCCGAAAAGATTAAAGAGACAACTTGTACTTCCGAAATTTTTATTATCGGTTATGTCTGAGCGGATTAAAGGGATTAATTAATAAAGGGGACTACATACATAAACAGAATCGGCATTATCGGAGCAATGCAAATTGAAATAGATTTACTTTTAAAAAAGCTAGTAATACAAGAAGAACAGACAATTGCGGGAATGCCATTTTATATTGGAGAATTCATGGGAACAGAAGTAATTATTACACGTTCTGGTGTAGGGAAAGTAAATGCTGCTGCATGTGTGCAAACATTAATTCATAAATTTAATGTAGACTCTATCATCAATACGGGCGTTGCTGGTGGATTACATCCAGGTGTAAAAGTTGGCGATTTAGTTATTTCAACTAACGTTACCCATCATGATTTTACATATATAAAAGAAAATAATTGTTCCATTTACATTGCTAGTAATGGTTTGAAAGAATATTTACGAGCAATCGTAACTTATTATGCTTTAGACAAGTGGGTGACAGAAACGTTTAGTATTGAACAAATACAATCGCTAAATAAAGGTGACTTAGTTAAAAGTATTATGAACCAATATGATATAAAAGAGGCAGCGGTAGTTGGTGACCGGCTATGTGATATAAATGCAGCGAAAGACAACGGTTTACTTGCAATTGGGTGCAATTTTGATTTTGCGCAAGAAGATGAACTTGCTCAGGCTGATGTAGTAATAGATGATTTAATGGAGTTGAAGGGGATATTACCTGCTGTACAGAGGTAAATAAAGTGTGTGCGTTTTTTGCCAAGTCCTATATGTCTTAGTTTATGGAGGGAATATGATTAAAAATAATTTTAAAATTAGTAATATTCCTGCGGTTTTATGGGGAGATAAGAGTGATAAAATTTTTATTGCAGTACATGGAAATATGTCAAATAAGGAAGATACAATTATTCAAATATTAGCTGAAGAAGCCAAACAAAAAGGTTATCAAGTATTAAGCTTTGATTTACCTGAGCATGGAGAAAGAAAAGATGATAATACGCCTTGCAAAGTACAGATTTGTGTTAGTGAATTATCTATAATTATGAATTATGCAAAAGAACATTGGAAAGAAATAAACGTGTTTGCATGTAGTATGGGAGCGTATTTTAGCCTTTTAGCTTATCAAAATGATGTGGTAGAAAAGGCATTATTTTTATCACCAGTAGTTAATATGGAACGAATTATCGAAAATATGATGAAATGGTTTAATGTAACACCAGAGCTTTTGCAAAAAGAAATGACTATAGAGACACCTATTGGTCAAAAGTTATATTGGGATTATTTATGCTATGTAAAAGAACATCCGATTAATACATGGAATATAGATACATATATTTTGTACGGAGCCAAGGATGAACTGTGTGAACTTGAAACTATTAACTATTTTACAGAAAAACATCGTTGTGAATTAGAAGTTATGGAGACGGGTGAACATTACTTTCATACCGAAGAACAGTTAAAGATATTTGAACAGTGGTTACACAAGCATATCGATTAACAAATTACAATTTATTTTGAACCTGTTAGAGAAGAATGAGAAATATATAAACTTATAGTATATTTGAGAGAATTTATAAATGGTGAATGTATACACTTAAACAAACACATGCTTTAATTCGATAAGAATTAAACAACTTTAAAGAGCCTTATCACACACTAGATTGTAGCAAGGCTCTTATATTTTCATAATAAAATTAATCAACTGTATTATCGATTTACATATGAAGTGAAGAATACGCACGCTATAAATTACATAAAGTAACAACCATAAAAATGCTCAGAATAAAAGATTCTCGAGCATTTTTATGTATTTTCATACTTAGGGGGAATGGACTTGAAAGATATACATATTCAACAAATAGAAAATTTAATGGAATATGAATTCAGTCATCTCGTTCAAGACAGTGAAGAAGAAGGTTTTAATTTCCTTATAAGGCTAATAAATGAATATAAAAACAAAATAAATGTATTCAATAAAACTGGAGAATGTTTATATGGTGTTTTCCAAGGTGATATGTTAATTGGAGTTGGAGGTTTAAATGAGGATCCGTACACAAAAGACAATAAGATTGGGCGGTTAAGGAGATTTTATATTTCAAGGGATTATCGGCGTATAGGGTTAGGGAACTTATTATTAAACCAACTATTATGTCATGCGGAAAAATATTTTGAAGTGATTGTTTTACATACTGACACGAAGCAAGGGGATGTGTTTTATACTGCGAATGGATTTGTAAAAGGGGGATTATATAAGGGATCGAGTCACTACAAACTATTATAGAGATTGCTATCCAAATAATAGCTACGAACAGGTTTTTTGTTGGTAAATCGATATATCTTAAAAATCGCTGATATATGAAGTTGCGATCCTTATATTAAAAGACAACTTTTATAATTTCATTTACTAAATTGTTATTATAAAAAAGAGCACCTTAGCTTTTAAAATTTAGCTTATAAGGTGACTCCTTTTCAGTCAATTACGTTTTAACGTTCATTTGTTTCAATAATAATCCTGGTTTACCTTTTACATAATAAAAATGCGGGTTATTTTCATCATCATAAAGCATAATATAAGGCTTTTCATTTAGTGGGAGCAGTATAAGTACTTCGTCTATTGTAGTGTGTAACCATTGATTAGTAATAGAAACCGGCTTAGATAATGGGATTTTTATCATATAGCCATCTTTTGGAACGACATTTAAGTTTTTAAATGGACCAGTAATTGCTTTAGCGTATTGAACTGCTTCTTTTTGGACTATTGGATCTAAAGATTGTTTTTGAATGACCATTTCTTTTTGACAATCAAATACTTCAATTTGTTGATTTGTATTTGCGAACGCATTTGTTGATAATAGAAATAGAAGAAGAGAAATGACCCCGATTTTTTTTATCATAGTACAACACCTCACCATTACTATCCCCTCAAAAGCTTTAAATATTTTTCTGTCACATTCATGTAACAAAGATGTTGTATGATACAATTGGTTTTTGTTTAAAAGCAATGGAGGAAAAAATATGAAAGTTTTAATTGCAGATGACGAACAAGATATGTTAAGGATTTTAAAAGCTTATTTTGAAAAAGAAGGCTTTGAAGTATTATTAGCGAAAGACGGAGAGGAAGCACTTCAAATATTTTATGATGAAAAAATTGATTTAGCTATTTTGGATTGGATGATGCCGAAACATAGTGGTATTACTGTCTGTCAGGAAATAAAAAAGAATTCAAGCGTAAAAGTATTAATGCTTACGGCGAAAAGTGAAAGTGAAGATGAATTAGCAGCGCTTCAAAGTGGGGCAGATGAGTACGTAAAAAAACCATTTCATCCAGGAGTACTAATTACACGAGCGAAAAAACTTATTCAGCATGATGATATTATTCAAGTACAAGATGTAAAGATAAATTTCGCCAAAAATAAAGTATATAAAAATGATATAGAGTTAGAAATTACAAAAACAGAGCTCGAATTAATAAAATGCTTTTTAAATCATAAAGGAACTATTTTAACTCGTAAAAAATTGTTAGACATTGTATGGGGATTTGACTATTTTGGAGAAGAGAGAACGGTTGATACACATGTAAGAAGGCTGCGTAAAAAAATTGGAGAAAATATTATTAAGACGCATCGTGGGCTGGGTTATAGTTTGGAGGAACAAAGTGAATAAACTTGGGAAAAAGCTATTTCTCAGCATTTCTTTAACCGTTATTCTTATATTTACAATTTCTTTATTATTAATTAACTTTCTCTTGCCGAAATATAATATTTATAAAACACGTGAAAACTTAAATGAATTTACAACTCAAATACAAAATGCGCCAGTCAATGATTTAGAAGATATTATTCATACAATTGAAAGTGAAAATAATGTTACAATTGCGTATACGCCAATTAATCAGTCAGAAGATGCTATGAACGACGCGTTACGCATGCAACTTACGAAAAAGAAAGTAACGTTAAATAAGCTTTGGATTACGAAAGACGAAGTTATGAAAGTGAAGACGGAAGGGCAATCGAATAAACTGTACGATCAAGGAAAGGTAAAAGCGAGTTTTTTTGCTAAATATATTGCGAAAGATGATACGATAATTTTAATTGGGACTTCCATTGCGAATTCAAATGAAATTATAAATACGTTAAATACATTTTACTTATATATCCTATGTTTCTCGCTCCTTCTTATTATTTTACTTGTGTGGATACTTTCAAAAATAATAACGACACCACTGAAAGAGTTAAGTGATGTGGCTCAGGATATTTCACATTTGCAGTTTAAAAGAACGAAAGTGAAAACGAATGATGAAATAGGAGAGTTGGCCAATAGTATTAATATCATGAGTGAAAAACTACATGAAGCACATCAAGACTTAACTGATCGTAATGAACATTTAAAACGATTTATGGGTGATGTAACGCATGAATTAAAGACACCGATCGCATTAGTAAAAGCATACTCTATGGGGATTAAAGATGGATTAGATGATGGGACTTATGTAGATACAATTATTAAACAAACAGATCAAATATCAAACTTAATTGAAGAACTATTACGATTTTCTAAACTAGAAAGAGATATTTTACAAAAAGAAGAATTCCCCATTGAACCACTGGTCCAGAGTATATTAGATAAGCATCAGATTGAACTGGATTCGAAAGAAATTAACTTGCAAGTAAATTGTAATACGGGCGATACAATCGTTTATGCAGATTTAAATAAAATGAGAATGGTGTTTCAAAATTTAATTTCTAATGCGATAAAATATACAGCAAATCAAAACATAATAATTACATTAGAAGATAGAAATAAAAGTATATATTTCCAAATAAAAAATGGCATTCCTACGGATAAAATTAAGGATATCGAGAAAATTTGGGAGCCTTTTTACGTACTAGAATCTTCTCGTAGTAAAGAAAAATCAGGTACAGGATTAGGTCTAGCGATAGTGAAAAGTATTTTAGAAAGGCATGGTTTTGAATATGGAGTTTCCTCTATAGATGGAGAAATTCAATTTTATATAAATGTGAAAAAGGACTAATGAAAATATTAGTCCTTTTTGCAGCTTTAGAGATTAGCGATACAGGATGAATCACCATAATTTTCAAAATTGATGTATTAAATGGAGAATTAGCAAATGTTCTACTTTCATTAAATTCACGTGAAGTTCACAGGAAAACGTTATATTTACATAGTTATATTTGAATTTAATGAAGTGAGGTATTCAGATTTGAAAAGAAAGAAATTAGTAATTGGTAGCATTTTAATGGGGATGACGTTATCTTTATCTGCATGTGGTTCATCAGATAATATTGTAACGACAAAATCAGGAAGCATTTCAGAAAGTGATTTTAACAAAAAATTAAAAGAAAACTACGGTAAACAGAATTTATCTGAAATGGTAGTAGAAAAAGTATTAAATGATAAATATAAAGTTACGGATGAAGAGGTAACGAAACAACTAAAAGAATTAAAAGACAAGATGGGCGATAATTTTAATACATATATGGAATCTAATGGTGTGAAAAATGAAGATCAGTTGAAAGAGAAATTAAAGCTTACTTTTGCTTTTGAAAAAGCTATTAAAGCAACCGTAACGGAAAAAGATATTAAAGATCATTATAAGCCAAAGCTTCAAGTTAGCCATATTTTAGTAAAAGATGAAAAGACAGCAAAAGAAATTAAAGAAAAATTAAATAGTGGCGAAGATTTCGCGGCAGTGGCTAAACAATATTCAGAGGATCCAGGTTCTAAAGAAAAAGGTGGGGAACTATCTGAATTTGGACCTGGTATGATGGTGAAAGAATTTGAGGATGCTGCGTATAAGTTAGAAGTTGGTCAATTGAGTGAACCTGTTAAATCTTCTTTCGGATATCATATTATTAAGCTAACGGATAAAAAAGAGCTTAAACCGTATGAGGAAGAGAAAGAGAATATTCGTAAAGAATTAGAACAGCAACGTATACAAGATCCTCAATTCCATCAACAAGTTACTAGAGAACTGCTTAAAAATGCAGATATAAAGGTATCTGATAAAGACTTGAAAGATACCTTTAAAGAGTTAGAAAAATAATAAATGGAATGTAAGGCAAGCGATAGAAATATCGGTTGTCTTTTTCTCTATTTATCCCGCTATTTGCCGGGCAGTAAGACCCCACCTCAAAATTCAGCGAAAGCAAAGAAGTGGCCCTGCTGATCGTAAACGCCCAATTGGTGAGGGCTGATTAAAGTTTCACTTTATAAAGAAGGAGGAAGTGGGAAAATACTTTCATACCTGCATTAAATTTTACTTAATAAGAAATCTTTGAGTTTCTCAACTTTTATATAAAATAAAACTGAATTTTCAGTTATTTTGTTATATAGTAAAAGAGAACGAATAAGGGGAGGGAACATTTTGAGTAAAAAGAAAATGGCAATTACACTGTCAGCAATGCTATCTGCAACAATTATACCTAGCTTTACTATGGATGTGCATGCAGAGAAGAAGGAAGAGACTAAAAGTACAAAAATTGAATTAGAAAATGGGATGACAAAACCGATTTATTCTCTCGATGAAGCTATTATCGAAAATTTATATGTAGAGACAGAAGTTGATAGTGATCGAGACGGTAAGAAAGACAGAGTATCGATAAAAGTTATGCGTCCAAAGACAGATCCGAATGTGAAAGTTCCTGTTATTTATGAAATGAGTCCATATCGATCTGGATTAAAAGATGTTCCTGTATATAATGTAGATGAAGAATTGTATGCGTATGAAGGAAAACCGTATGGAGCGGTTAATCTTGGTTCGTATGGGAACTATTACGTGCCAAGAGGTTATGCAGTTATTCTAGGCGAAAGTATCGGTACTGGAAAATCAGATGGATGCCCTACAACTGGAGATGAACAAGAGATACTCGGGACAAAATCTGTTATTGATTGGGTAAACGGTCGCGCGAAAGCATTTACAGAACAGGGTGAGGAAGTTCAGGCAAATTGGTCTACAGGAAATGTAGGTATGACTGGAGTTTCCTATAATGGTACTTTACCAAATGCTGTTGCGACTACTGGAGTCGAAGGTTTAAAAACAATTATTCCAATCGCAGCAATTAGTAGTTGGTATGATTATTATCGTGCAAATGGTGCAGTCATTGCTCCAGGCGGATATCAAGGGGAAGATACAGATAATATGGCAGAAGCAGTACTGACAAGGGAAAACCCTGAAGTTTGCGGACAAGTTATAAAAGAGTTAACGGCTGGACAAGACCGAAAAACAGGTAATTATAATGATTTTTGGGATAAACGTAACTATGTAAAAGATGCTAAAAATGTAAAAGCGAGTGTATTTGTTGTTCATGGTTTAAACGATTGGAATGTTAAAACAAAACAGTTCGCGCAATGGTGGGAAGCACTTGGAGAAAATAATGTTCCGCGTAAAATGTGGCTACACCAAGGTGGTCATGGTGGGACATCAAGTAATAACTGGCAGCAAACACAAAATAAATGGTTAGATTATTGGTTGTACGGAATTGAAAATGGAATTATGAATGAACCAATGGTTGATGTGCAACGAGAAAATAAAACGTGGCAAAAGATAAAAAATTGGCCAGATCCAGCGGCTGTACCTTCAAAAATCCGTATGTATTTAAGTAATAAATCAGTCAATTTACCATTAAGTATGGGAGCGGCTAATAAAGTTTTCTCATTCTTAGATGATGCACAAATGAAATCAAACCAATTAGTAGCAAACCCAGAATTAGAAGTAGCAAATCGATTAGTATATACAATGCCTGTACTGCAAAAAGATACGCGTATAAGTGGTACACCAAAGATTTCAATTACAGGAAATATTGATCGATCTGTATCAAATTTAACAGCATTACTTGTTGACTATGGAGGAGCGAAGCCGGAAATCGTAACGAGAGGCTGGATGGATCCACAAAACTTAAAGAGTATAGAAAATTCAACAGCGATTCAACCGGGCAAAGATTATACATTTACATGGGACATGCAGCCAGATGATTATGTATTTAAAGCGGGGCATCAAATCGGAGTTGTTTTAATTGCAAGTGATTATGATTATACAATTAGGCCGAAAGCTGGCACGAAACTTACAGTGAAATTAAGTGAAGTGACATTGCCGATTGTGAAATAAATATTTTTTCTAAAGAGCTTACTAAAGTAAGCTCTTTAATTTGTAGTCTGAATTTTTAATTTTTATATTTCAAATTGGAAGGTTATGTAATACAATATCATTATATTCTATGGAAAGTGAGTGATATATTATGACAGTCAGCTCTTTCGAAATATCATTAAAATCAGAGGTGCAGGAAGATTAGTTGAATTGAAATCTTCCGTACGTAAAAACGGAGGAGAAAATAAATGTTTAGCTTTTATAGTACACTTTGTACAGAACTGTATGATTACACAAAACCAGTCGGTTATTCTTTAAATGGTGATATTGAGTATTACAAAAAACGGTTAAAAGATTGTAGAGGAAGAATCCTCGAAGCCGCAGTAGGTTCAGGACGTGTCATCATTCCGCTTCTAGAGGCTGGTTTTAAAGTGGATGGGATAGATTATTCACCTGAAATGCTAGATTCTTGCCGTAAGCGCTGTAAAGAGAGAGGCTTACATCCTAATTTATATGAAGGAAGCTTGCAACAATTTTCACTTCCGCATAAATATGACGCAATTATCATTCCTACTGGATCTTTTTGTTTAATTGAAAATCGTGTGGATTCTATAAATGCATTGAAATGTTTTTATGAACATCTTAATCCAGATGGACGATTAATCGTAGATATTATGCTTCCGTATGACTGGAAGACTGGGGAAATTCATACATCGACTTTCTCTTTGCCGAGTGGAGACGGAATCACATTAGAAAATAAATCAATTGAAATAGATTGGCTGAACCAAGTTACTGTATCATATTTGAAATATGAAAAGTGGAGTAAAGGACAGTTAGTACAAACAGAACTACAACGCTTTGCGCTGCGCTGGTATGGAATAGAAGAGTTTAAACTTCTTTTAGAAAGTATAGGTTTCTCTAATATTACGTGCTCTGCTGAATATGATTATGAAAAAGAACCGTCAAATGCAAATCAAATGATTACTTTTGAAGCTGTGCGAAAAGAATAGAACTAAAACTATGAATAAAAAATAAGGCAATCGATTTAAAATCGGCTGCCTTATTTTTTATTTTATGTAATGGTTTATAGAGAAAGATTGGAGGGAAATAAATGAAACTTATATTAATATTTGGCCCACAAGCAGTTGGAAAAATGACAGTGGGGCAAGAATTAGCAACATTAACCGGTTTAAAACTTTTTCATAACCACATGACAATTGATTTAGTAAGTCCAATTTTTGATTACAGTACGAAAGAAGCAAAAAGACTAGTAAGTTTATTTCGTAATGAAATATTTGAAGAAGTATCTAAAAGTGATTTATCTGGAATGATTTTTACGTATATATGGGCATTTGACCTCCAAGCGGATTGGGATTATATACATCATGTAGAAAGTATTTTTGAATCAAAAGGTGGGACAGTGCATTTTGTAGAGCTGGAAGCGGAATTAGATGAAAGATTAGAACGAAATAAAAGCCCGAATAGATTAGAACATAAACCGAAAAAAAGAGATATTGAGTGGTCTGAAAATAATTTGAAAGAAACGATGAAAAAGCATAGATTAAACTCTCTTCATGGTGAAATTGAAAAAGAAGAGTATATAAAAATTAATAACACGTATTTGAGTGCAAAAGAAGTAGCGGAAATGATTAAAGAGAAGTTTCAATTGTGAAATTTTTGAAGTCTATTTCGTTTTCGTTGTCCAAGCATTCTCCTACTAATTACATATACTATTTATGTTAAAGTCGGCTACTATTTTATATAGGGCTGTTATTTTCCTATAAATGCTATTTTAGTGAAGTGGGAGGAATCAATTTGGAAAACGTAGAACAAGATAGAATTGAAAATCAAGTGTATTCAAATCGTGTAGTAAGATCAGAATTTGATTCGAATTGGGAAACTTGTATATCAAAGAGTGGTTATGTAATTTATGTAGCAACAAGTAATAATGCTGAAGTAATAGTGCTTCTTGCAGATGGTTCAAGTAAATTATTAATTTTCGAAAAAGGCGGTAAAGTAGTAGTTGGTGGCGGTGGAACAAGTCATTACAGTAAGCCGCATATTGCAAGAAATATTTAAGATAGAACATGTTAATTAAGAAGAAGCTGGAAAACGGTTGTCATTCATGTTTAGGGCATGATAGACGAACCGTTTTTTATTTGTTTATAAATTTAGAAGAACTTCATTGATTACAAATACATCAGGATGAGCAGCGAAATTAGAAGAAAACTTGGTGGGTAATGGTACAAAATATTATGTAGGTTTGCAAGAATCTTATAAGCGATATAAAAAAGCATTTCCTATTTGGGGAAACACTACTTCTATGTTATAGTATAATAGTGTTTTTAGATGGTGCTATTTTAATATATTTATAATTTTGTTATGTATTATTTTTATATTAAATAAGCGTCTAAAGTATTTTTTGATATAAGGAGTAATAATTAGAGAAATGAAAAATATAGACTTTATACTAGAAAGTGATGAGGCATTAAAACCGTCTGAACGATTAGTACTATTATTATTAGAGAAGCATAGAATGCTATATACGAACGATCTATTGGCATTATCAAATTTATCATATAAAACATTAACAGATTCATTAACGGCGCTAGTTTTAAAATCGTATGTGTTAAAGGAAACGGGTAAGGGAAGAAGACAGAACTGCTATAGATTAGTATGATAAGGCAGCTGTTTTAGAGACTTTTACATATGTTTTTTCAATCGTAAGGTGGAAGTGTGTTTTTTGTTTTCAAACGAAAAAATTACTATAAGAGGGGTTAAGATAGTAGCGTTTCATTTTTGTAAATGTAATTATTTCATCATTGAAAATACAAAAATGAAATAAACAGTATAAAAAAGAAATAAAAAAACAATCCATTTTAAAAAGGGATTGTTTTTTTATTGGAATAATATTATTTGATATGTTGAAAGCATGAATAGCAGAATAGACATTACCTGTTTTATTTTATGCAAATGAACAAATATGATGAAAACTATGTGTATAGTTTTTTGCTTGCTTTTTCAGTAACTCTAATGAAATTATGGTCTTCATTGTTTAAAGGCAGTATTTTTAACATTATTGCTATTCAGCATTAAGCACAAAAAAGTAATATATATAATATTATTATGTAAACTTAAGATTTTAAAAGGAAAATATAATAATTAATAGAACATGTAGAAGGAGATGCTTAAATATTTTGAAGGATGGGAGATTATTATGGAGCATTTACAATCAATAGCACAAGCTGTTATAAGTGGTAATAAGGAAAAAGTAGTGAAGTTTATAAAGGCGAGTCCAAGCATTGTTAACGAATGTAGTGAAGATGGCTGGACACCACTTCATTTAGCAGCTTATTTTGGACAGAAAGAAATAGCGAGTTTTCTTTTAGAAAGCGGTGCAGATATACATAGTAGAGCGAAAAATGAAAATGAAAATACACCTTTGCAAGCGGCAATTGCGAACAAGCAAAGTGAACTTGTCGCTTTCTTAATTGAAAAAGGATCAGATGTAAATATTATGCAAAGTGGTGGCTGGACAGGACTCCACGAAGCAGCATTATTAGGAAATGAAGAAATAATTATGTTGCTCCTTAAAAATGGAGCTAATAAGATGATTAAGAAAAATGATGGGAAAACAGCGTATGATATTGCATTAGAAAAAGGATATAATCACCTTTTACATCATTTGAAACAGGAAGTGAACTTATGATGAATAAATGGAGTGTTGGTATATTTTTATTTAATGAAGTAGAAGTGTTAGACTTTGCAGGGCCATTTGAAGTTTTTTCTGTAACTGAGGTGAATGAAGAAAAAACATTTACTGTTTATACAGTTAGCGAGAATGGGGAAATGATTACAGCAAGGAATGGATTGAAGGTACAGCCAGATTATAGTATTGAAAATTTACCACCAGTGGATATTTTAATAATTCCGGGTGGGCTAGGTGCTAGAAAATATGAAATAAAAAATGAAATAGTAATAAAATGGATTCGCCAACAAATGAAAGAAGTAAAGCTGATGACTTCAGTTTGTACAGGAGCGCTATTACTGGCGAAAGCAGGTTTACTGGAAGGTTTAAAAGCAACAACACATTGGGCTAGTATTGAAAAGTTTAAAAATGAGTTTCAAAATGTTGAAGTTATAGAAAATGTAAAGTTTGTAGATGAAGGACATATTATAACATCTGCCGGAATTTCAGCTGGAATTAATATGGCATTTCATATTGTGAAAAACTTGTTAGGTGTGCATGTTGCGGAGGACACAGCGAAGCGAATGGAGTATGATATTAGTTTGCCAAATTAAAAAGCCCGGATTGGGCTTTTTATATTGAATGAATATAGTTAAGCTCTTCATCACTCAAAATAGGGCGAACAGATGCATTTGCATTTTCTTGTGCTTGTGTTCCTGTTTTTGCACCAGGAATTACAACACTTACTGCCGGATGAGAGAGTACATAGCGAAGTGCAAGTTGCCCTAGGATCTGATTTTTATTTGAGAGCAGCCGAAGTTTCTCTACGGTTTGTAAGTCTTCTTGAAACCAAATTTCATTTGGCCAATCTTTGCGTAAATCTCCATCTGGAAAAATTGTTTTATTTGTGAATTTTCCAGTTAAAATGCCCATTTTTAATGGACCACGAATAACAGCTCCTAGATTTTTCTCTTGTAAGAATGGTAATATATCTTTTTCTGGTTTTCGATTTAATATATTGTAATCAAGTTGTACGATATCAATTTCGTTGTTGTTATTGAAATGATGAATGTATTGTAAATCATGAGTCGAAACACCGACTGCTCTTACTTTGCCATCACGTTTTAATATGTCAAATGCACGTAGAAATGCTTCTGTTTCTCTACGATTATGCCACCAAATATGACAAAAATAAAGATCAATATAATCTGTTTGAAGACGTTGTAAACTTGTTTCGAATACGGCGATGATTTTTTCGGGAGTATCATATACAGGAACTCCATTAGGGTCGTAGTGATGTCCGATTAAACCACCTTTCGTTGATAGGATAATATCATTACGATGTCCTTTAATCGCGGTAGCTACCAACTTTTCACTATGTCCTAAACCATACACATCCGCAGTATCAATAAAATTCACACCACACTCAATTGCTTTTTTTATAGCGGTTATAGATTGTTTATCGTTAACAGGTCCCCATTCATCACCACCGATTGCCCATGCGCCAAAACCTATTTCAGAAACAGTTATTCCAGTTTTACCTAATGTGCGGTAATGCATATTCCCCCTCCTTGTAAGCATGTTATAACATGGATATGTGGGGAAGGAATTTTGTGTGTGAAAAAACTCTTCTACAATAGTAGAAAAAGAATTACAGAAACTACTATTTTATAGCAGCATGTATAAAAAAAATCGGTGTAAATATGGAAATGTCGTCGAATGCTATCTTTAATTGGTTAATTTATGGGATATTTTTGTGAAGGAGTTTATTTTATAAGAATAGAATTTAGTTTAGTAAGAAAACGTGCCGATGGTAGTGAAAAATATGGGTTAGGGGGATTTGAATGAGGAAACTCGAGCGAGTAAATGTTCCTAATATACCAGAGCAATTATCACAACCTAGTGACAAGCGTAGGATAAATAAAAAGAAGTTAAGGCGACTTATTTTAATGGTCCTTTTTATTGCGGCAACTACTCTATATGTTCAATATATTTTAACGAAACAACAAGAAGTAATTGATAAAAAGAAAGATACGATTACGGATCAAAAGAAGCAATTAGTATCTTTAAAGAAAGATAAAGATTCTTTAAAGACTAACATAGAAAATTTAACAGACGATGAGGAAGAAATTTTGAAGTTAGCGAGAAAAGAGTATCAATTTTCTAAGTCAAATGAAACTATATTTGTGATGCCAAAGTAATAAAAACAGTTAGCCATTGAACTGCACCCCCAATTGTTAGACACCGTCTAACAATTGGGGGTGCAGTTTTTTATGTATGAATGTCATGGTACAAGGAACAATCACATATTGTAGAAATGAAGAGTTTAAGCTATTTTCATAAATATGGAATATGCACTAAAATAAATGTTGTTAAAATTCTGTCAATTATATTATAATACAAGGTAAGCGGATACATTTTTTAATCAACGTTGAGTTCCTCGCTCATACGACTATTAAGAAACCCGTTATCCTCGTATAAGAAAGGAAGATAGCTGTGTACGCCTCAAATACAATTTATATCGTAGGGGATGCGAAAGCACCTCAAAATAATCCCATTACTGAAAAGTTTAAAAGCTATTTCGTAGCATTTATACTTGTTAAGGATACAGGGGAAATTGTAGATGCAGACTGCTCAGCGACAATTGCATTAACATCTCAATTTGTTAAATATTTATTTCTACATAAAAATATAAATGACCCGGCGTTAGTAATGGAAGTAAAGAACCGATATTTCGGTTCTTCTCAAAAAGCGTTACTTGTAGCGCTAAAAGATGCACAGAAAAAATATAATCAGATTGCTGCTTTGTCTACTCAATCATAGACAAAATCCAGCCGTAAGAATCATTCTTATGGCTGGATTTTTTTATTTCACATTATCGTCCTACATCAAAAGTGAACGAAAACAAAGTAGAGAGATAGAAGAGTAAATGCCCAATAGGTTTACCTAATAATCCGTGGGTATAAATCTCCGGTGGATTAAAATTTCACTTCATTGGAGAATGAAAGGATGAACAAAATGAAAATTACAGATGTAAAAGTAAATCGTAGACGTGTAAAACTGCATACACCGTTTAAAACCGCGCTTCGTACTGTAACAGAAATTGAAAGTATAGATGTTTATATTCATACAGACGAAGGAGTGATTGGTAAGGGGGCTGCAGCCGCAACGCCAGTTATTACGGGGGATTTCACCAGCGGAATGGAAGAAGCGATTTTAGGACCGATGCGTTCATGTTTAATTGGTCAAAATATCATTCAGTTTCAGCAGTTACTACAGGGCATTCAAATGAGTTGTATTGGAAATTCAAGTGCCAAAGCAGCGGTAGATATCGCTTTATATGATGTATATTGCGAATATCAAAATGTGCCGTTATATGCATTGTTAGGCGGGAAGAAAGAAATTCATACCGATATTACAGTGAGTGTGGATGAGCCTGTATTAATGGCAAAAGAAGCGAAGAAACATATAGAAAAAGGATTTCAAACATTAAAGATTAAAGTGGGTAAAGAGGCGCATTTAGATTTGGAACGTATTGAGGCAATTCGAAATGTGGTACCAAGAAATACGATATTACGTTTAGATGCGAATCAAGGTTGGAGTCCAAAAGAAGCGGTCTCTATTATTCAAGAGATGGAAAATCGTAATTTAAATATAGAATTTATTGAACAACCAGTACACGCGAAAGATTGGGATGGGTTAAAGTATGTCAAAGATCGTGTGCAAACGCCAATTATGGCCGATGAAAGTATATTTTCAGCAAGTGACGCATTAAAGCTCGTTCAAGGAAGATATGCAGACTTCATTAATATTAAATTAATGAAATGTGGTGGTATACGTGAAGCATGGCGTATTGCAGATATCGCAGAAACAGCTGGTGTGAAGTGTATGGTGGGCAGCATGATGGAATCTTCACTTTCCGTTAGTGCTGTTGCGCATTTAGCGGCAGCGCATCCTAATATTCATTATTTTGATCTTGATGCACCGCTTTGGTTAATGGAAGAGCCAGAAGGAATGACTTATTCTGGATCAAAGGTAAACCTTCAATCGACAGTGAATAGTAAGTCTTAGGAGAAGAGACTAGTAAACTATCTTTTAAGGGGGATAAATATGAAAAAAGTAGGAACTGCATTTTTAACAACTTTATTTATATTTTCATCGTTTACATCGGCAAATGCTGAAGAAAAGAAGGATAATAAAGCATTTATAGATGTATCTGCTGCAACGTTATGGACAGTACCTGATTCATTAAGGCCAATCGATACACCGAGTACAACAAATCCAGTGGATCTATGGAAATGGACGAAATCAATGACACTTGACGAGAAACTATGGTTAACAAATGCAAATAAATTAGAAACACAAGCGTTACTCGGTCAAGAAGTAACTGTTATTGATAAGAAAGGCGAATGGGTGAAGGTATTAGTGCATGGACAGCCAACACCCCGAAATGAAGAAGGTTATCCGGGCTGGATGCCTGAAAAACAATTAACATATAATCAAGAATTTGCAGATAAAACAAATGAACCTTTTGTCTTAATAACCAAACCAACAGCGATTTTATATATAAACCCTTCTGAAAAACATAAATCACTTGAAGTCAGTTATAATACAAGACTGCCGCTATTAAGTGAAGACACAATTTCATACCGTGTATTGTTGCCAAATGGGCAAAAAGCATGGATACGTAAAAATGATGGAACAGTTTACCAATCTCAAACTGATATTCCAACTCCGGCGGCCGATGATTTAATTAACACAGGGAAAATGTTTTTAGGATTACCGTATATATGGGCTGGTACAAGTGGTTTTGGATTTGATTGCTCTGGCTTCACGCATACGATCTATAAATCGCACGGCATTACAATTCCCCGAGATTCTGGACCGCAATCAAGAGCAGGAGTTGCAGTTGATAAAGAAAATCTACAAAAAGGAGATTTAATTTTCTTTGCACATGATCAAGGGAAAGGTAGTGTCCATCACGTCGCAATGTATATTGGTGATGGCAATATGATTCACTCACCAAGAGCTGAAAGATCGGTAGAGATTATACCGCTAAATACACCAGGATATATAGAAGAATACGCTGGTGCTCGTCGTTACTTACCTTAAAAATAGAGGGGGTTTTTAAATGAAAAAAGTTGTTCGTTACTCATTAGTTAGTACTCTATTAGTTTCTTCATTTTTAGTTGGCTGCGCAAAAGAAAAAACTGCAACAAAGCCCAAAGATGAGAAGAAAGTATTACAGTTACTAGAAACGGGTGAAATTCCGTCGTTAAATTCAGGGAAAGTAACAGATGCAGTCTCGTTTAACGTTTTGAATAACGTAATGGAAGGACTATTTCGTCTATCGAAAAATGATGAAGTAATTGAAGCCGGCGCACAAAAATATGAAGTGAGTAAAGATGGAAAGACATATACATTCCAATTGCATGATGCGAAATGGTCTAACGGAGATCCAGTAACCGCCCATGATTACGTATACGCTTGGAAGCAATTGATTAATCCAGATACAGCTTCTCAATATGCATACATTGCGTACGATGTAAAAAATGCTGAGAAGATAAATAAAAAACAACTAGGTCTAGATGAATTAGGAGTAAAAGCGAAGGATGATAAAACATTCGTCGTAGAGCTAGAACATCCTGTACCGTATTTTACGAAATTATTAATTTTACCATCCTTCTATCCAATTAACGAAAAATATGCGAAAGAGCAAGGTGATAAATATGGATTAGAAGCAAATAAAGCGGTATATAATGGACCGTTTACATTATCAGAGTGGAAGCATGAAGCTAGCTTTACAATGAAGAAAAACGATAAGTATTGGGATAAAAAAGAAGTGAAGTTAGATGAAGTAAACTATCAAATTGTAAAAGAAATTTCAACTGCGGTAAATTTATATGAAACAGATAAAGTTGATAGAGCTGTTATTTCTACAGAATTCGTAGATAAATATAAAAATAATAAAGAGCTAAAACAATATACAGATCCAGTTATGTACTTCTTCCGATTTAATGAAAATGTACCGATTCTTAAAAATAAAAATGCACGTCTTGCGCTAAGTACAGTTTTTGATAAGAAGGGACTCGCAGATTCATTTTTAAATGATGGATCGGTTGCAGCGAACTATTACGTACCAAAAGGATTTTTAAAGGGCCCAGATAAGAAAGATTTTAGAAGTACGTCTGGTGAGTTTAATAAGACAAATGTAAAACAGGCGAAGGAATATTGGGAGAAAGCAAAACAAGAGACAGGTACAAATGAAGTGACTTTAGAATTATTAAATTATGACTTAGAAAACTTTAAAAAAGTTGGAGAGTACATTAAAGAGCAGCTTGAGAAAAACTTACCAGGATTAAAAGTGAATGTGAAATTACAGCCGCATACGCAAAAATTAGCACTTGAGAAGAAGAAAGAATATGAAATGTCGTTATCACGCTGGTTACCAGATTATCCAGATCCAATGACTTACTTAGAAGTATTCCTTTCTGGAAGCAGTGTTAATAATACAGAATATGCAAATCCAGAATATGATGCATTAATTAAGAAGATTAAAACAGAATTAGGTAATGATGAAAAGGCTCGCTGGAAAGCAATGCAAGATGCTGAAAAAATGCTACTTGATGATGCAGTAATTGCACCGGTATTCCAGCGTGGATTATCTTACTTACAAAAACCATATGTGAAAGATTTATATGTACATCAATTTGGTCCAGCTACAAGTTTAAAATGGGCAGATTTACAAAAATAAAAGAATGGGGAAACAGACTTCACGTATGTGATAGTCTGTTTTTTCTTATTTAAAGTTAGAAAAATAGTTCATGGTATAATTTATTAGTCTGTAAACAGTATTTGAAGGGAAAATGATGTCTATGTTTGAAGAAGAGAAAGTAATTTATACAAAAAGATTATTTATGAGGAAACCAATTGTAGAAGATATTGATCAGTTTTATAACATATTAAAAAAAGATACTGTTGGCAAATGGCTGGCTAAATCAAGAGGAATGTCGAAGGAAGAAACAAATGATTATATTGGGCAACTTATCTTACATTGGGAACAGTATGACTTCGGGGTATGGTTGTTATTTAATAGTGAAACAGGAAAGCTTTTAGGACATTGTGGTTTAAGAAAGGTAGATGAAACAGGTGAAATAGAAATTATGTATCTTCTTGACCCAGAACATTGGAGGAATGGGTATGCATTAGAAGCAGCAGAGGCTTCCATTAAATATGCAATAGAGACTTTGAATGTAACAAGAATAATTGCTAGAGTTAAAGTAGCAAATGAGAGCTCGAAAAAACTTTTACGAAAGCTCGGGTTTATATATACTCATGAAGTTGATCATAGCGGGCGCTTATTATCATATTTTGAACTCCATACATCATCCAAAGAATTCTAGACATTTCATATATTTTTTCATTGTTAAAAAATAAAATTATTACTAAAATTCCAGTGTGAAATTTATGTAGAATCTTGTATAATTAACATGTTTCTATGGAAACATTTTCTTGCGCTATTTATATAGGGCTTAATAGAACAAGGAAGGAAATACATACATGTATATAATAGATAAATAGAATGGAACATGTATAGAGACAAAGGAGAGAAAAGATGACGTGTCAAAAACAAGGGTTACAATTTAATAACGATAGAAAGAGGGACAGAAGATGAAAATGAAGCATGCTTTTGGTCCTATAATTTTAGCGTGTGTGCTTTTTTTCATTATCATTCTAATCCCATCGAAAAGTTTAGTATCGCTTATTAGTGATAAGAAGGTAGAAGATGCGGCAACTTCTTTACAAAAAGAGAAATTACAAAGTGTTTTCTTACAGCAAAAAATGTTAGAGAATTCACAGTATTTACCGATGTACGGTTCATCAGAATTTTTACGAATGGATGCATATCATCCGTCTAATTATTTCAAAGTAAATCCAGCTGGTTTTACACCGTTTTTAATTGGAACTGGTGGTACACAAAGTTTAGCTCATATTTTAAATATGACATCTACTATGGATGAATTAGAAGGTAAAAAAGTAGTGTTTGTTCTTTCACCACAATGGTTTACAAAGACTGGTGTATCACAAGGGGATTTCACTAATAATTTCTCCAAACAACAAGCATATCATTTTATTTTTAATGATGAGATAAATCCAGGAATGAAGAAGCAAATCGCGAAACGGCTATTAGATTATAAAGTTGTTCAAGAAGATGATATATTAAAAAATTCATTAGAAGGTATTGTATATAATGATACGAAACATAACATAAAAGCAGGTTTAGTTAAACCACTTGCTTATATGCATCGAAATATTTTAGATCATAGAGATTTATTTAACTCTTTATTTAAAATCGAACCGATGAAAGAGAAAACAAATATCGGACTTCGTTCAATTTCTTGGGAAGACGCACGTAAACACGCAGAACAAGAAGGGAAAGCAGAGTCTACTACAAATACATTCGGAATTGAAAATCCGTATTATCATAAAAATAATCTGAAGAAAAAACTAAAAGGTTTAAAAAACTTTAGAGCAAATGAAACATATGATGAATCACCAGAATACGATGATTTACAAATTATTTTAGATTTATTTAAAGAGAAAAATGTCAAACCACTCTTTATTTCTGTACCTGTAAATGGGCCTTGGTATGATTATACTGGCTTCCCGAAAGAACGCCGTGAAGTGTATTATAAAAAAGTTCGAGAGCAGGTTGAGAAAGCAGGATATCCAGTAGTTGATTTCTCTGGTCATGAATATGATAAGTATTTCTTAAAAGATACGATTCATTTAGGCTGGAAAGGTTGGATTTATTTTGATGAAGCAGTGCAAAAATTTAATTCTGAGAAATAAAGTATAGAAATCGGAATGGCTATGAGCCGTTCCGATTTTTTTAGTATAGAGGATTTTGGTGAGGACAATTTGGGAATGCATGTATATCTTGAATCTGTCTATAATCATAATGTTTCATTGCGAACTGGGCTTGATAAGGTATTCATACACATATAATTGATCATCATGCGCTGAACATAATACACCAGAAGTTCCTTGCCCGTTCATGAAAGAAATGCCGATAGGACGTCCGATTAAGTATTGTATTTTTTGCTGCCAATGCATAGGGGAATCACTCCTTTTTGAGATAATATACGAAAGAAATGATTGAATGGTTGCTTATCCATATAAATGTAGATGGAAAGGTGTTATATAATTCCTGAAGATTAATATAAATAAAAAACCGCTATAATTCTGAATTTATAGCGGCTTTTTTATATTCTTAAGCAAGATTTTTACGCTTTTTTGTCCATTTTTTTATAACGAAGTATAAAAGTATAAGTACGACGCCACCAATTGCGAATGATTTCACATACGGACCAGCAATATCGTTAATATTTTCCCAATTTTCACCTAGTTTTTCACCTAAATAAATGAAAATAATAGACCAAGGGATAATCGCAAGTGCTGTTAGTGTAGTGAAACGTAGTAAAGGCATTTTTGTAATACCAGCAGGAATTGAAATCGCATGACGCACTACTGGAATGAAGCGTGCTGTAAAAATGACACCAGTTCCGTAACGATTAAACCAATCTTCTGCAGCGTCTATTTGCTTTTTATGTATGAAAATATATTTTCCATAACGTTCTAATATAGGGCGTCCACCATATCGTCCAAGCCAATAAATAAAGATTTGGGCAATAACACCGCCAATTGTACCGAATACAACTGCGCCTATAAATGAGATACTTCCATTGAATACTAAGTATCCTGCATAAGCAAGGACAATTTCACTTGGGATAATCTCAATCATAAGTCCAAGCATAATGCCCCAATAACCTAATCCTTCAAAAAACGTTAATACTGAATGAATAAAACTACTTAACATTGTTGCACCTTCTAGTTTATGAATTTTTGATTATAAGAACCTTTTATTTAATCGCATAAAAGGTTCACCATATGTAGATTATACCTTATTTGCATAGGGGATTGCTATTTCAATTCTTTTATGTCTCTCATAAGTATTATAGTAAAGTATATAAGCCACGTTTTCATGAAGGGTTAATGAAAAGATTATTAAAAATTTCTCATAAAAAATAGAAGCATTTCTGCTCCTATTTTTTAAGGCTTGACATCTAAGTTCTGTAAAAATAAAGTTGCTGTTACGTAACGCTTTGCTAACATTTGTACATAAGCGGTATGTACAGAAAGGGTCGCAATAATAATAGCGTTACGAATTGCTTCGCGTTGTTCGTTATTAATTTGATCGAACTTACTTGCGATTTTATCAGCTTTTTCTTTTACGATGTTTTCAATTGTATGAACGGTATCTGTTGCATTTAATTGTAAGCAATTCCCTTGATTGAGTTCTTCAAATAGAGAAGAGTATGCTACATATAAATGAACAGGATTGATTAAATCATCACTTCGATCAGCTGGGTCATTTACAATAAGGCGTAATAGCTTACGAATGGATTCAAAATCAAGTGCTGTTTTTAAATCTTCGACAATAAATAGTAAGGCTGCTTGTTCAATTGAATATTTTTTTCCTTTTTGAGGAGAGCCAATCATTTCTTTTATATCTCGTTTCACCCAGTTTTGCATAGCAGTTACAGAGAAACTTGTGTTTTCAATCTGATTGCCAAGCGCAACTATTTCATTTAAAGAAAAACCGACATCAGTATCGTCAATTTTAATCAGCTTTTCAAAAATAGGTGAAAGTGCGGTAGTAATAAAAGCTGTAACGCTTTGTCCGCTTTCAATATCTTTTTTATGTGACTTTGCCCAAGCTTCTTGTAAAATACCGAGAGGCTTTTTCGTATTCCATCCTCTTAGTGATAGAAGAAGGGTAGCCATTTCGTTTCGTGTGAGATGAAATGTTTCCATCTTTTCACCTCCAAAATAATAAAAAGTTCTTATGAACTTATAATATGTTTTGTTTCATTTAAAGTCAATTCTGTTTTGCTTAATTTTTCCTTTGTGACCAAACTGTTGAAAGTAAATAATACTTGCATATTTCGACAAAAGTTCATATAATAAGTTCATAAGAACTTTTAAAATGTTCTTAAAAACAAATCTATCATTCTGAATTTACTAGAAAGATAGATTTCACATATATCTATATAAAAGGAGAATGGATATAATATGTTGAAAAAACTTGTAGCAGTAATGACAGCATTCATGGTTATCTTTGGGGCTAGCAGCTTTATGTTCGTAGATCATGCAGCAGCGAAAAGTTACAAATCTGGTAAAAAATCATTTACACCAAGTTCAGGTCAAAAGTCAAAAGTTGATTTAAACAAAAAAGACTCAAATGTAAATTCTCAAAAAACGACTCCAGATTCAAAAACGAAAGCAACAAACACGGCACCAAAAAGTAATAAAGGAAGCTTTATGAAAGGTTTATTACTAGGTGGTCTTGGTGGTTTACTAATGGGTAGCTTATTTGCAAATATGGGAGCTCTTGGTTCTGTATTAGCATTTATGGTAAATATGTTAGTAATGGCTGGTATCGTAATGTTAGCAGTTCGTGCATTTAAATACTTCAAAGACCAACGTAAGAAGAAGGCAGATGAAGTAGCATGGAAACAATAAAAATTTCTGAACAAGAGCTTATAAATGCGCTTTGTATATATATCGCTGAAAAAAGACAAGTGGGTCCAGAAGAAGTATTAGTTGAACTCATGTATGATGACGACTACGGTTTCTCTGCGGAAGTAGAGGTAAATGGTCGCCAGCAAATTTTAATTCAAGCAAACTTAATCGAAGCTTTACGCTTATTGCTTGACAGAGAATATAATGTCAATCCATTCGCAGCGAGATTACAACTTGAATTAGATGATGAAGAAGGCATTTACGCATTAGCGAAATTTAATAACTCAGATGAGTAGAGAAGAGAGCTGTTGAGAATAATCTCAGCAGCTCTTTTTAGTATGTGCATATGTAGATGAGTAATCACGCCAAATTTCATTCATCTTTCGTCTACCGATATCTACCATCGGATTAAACTGAATTGCAGATTTCTGACGAACAAAGTGAACGTTTTGAATGGCGTGAGATAATTGTTGGTCGACTATATCACGTTTTTTGCTTGCATATTTAGCAATAGATAGACCTGCAACTGTTCCTTGCGCCATCGCAATTTTTCCGCTTTCAATGCCTGTAATATTGCCAGCTACAAATAAACCAGGAAGAGGAGTTTCCATTGTTTCGGAATGGAGAGGAACGTGTCCACCTAATTCTGAAATGTAATGGAAGGGACAACCAGCTACAGCTGCAAGTTCGGCAAGTGGGTATAATCCCCCGGCAATACAAACAAAATCTGCTTCATATATTTTCTCTGATCCATTAATAACATTTCCTTTAGAGTCAATATTAGCAACACGTACACCTTCAACTTGATCTGTTCCGATAATTTCAAGAGCTGCTTTCCGAAGGTGAAGTGGCGTTCCGTTTATTTTCATTCCGCTGTTTGGATAGAATGTTAATCCAGCTTTTCGAACCCAATCATATTTCATAAAGTGGCTACCTATTCGCAAAATAGCAGAAGGAGCGAGATGTGCTGCATTTAAAAGAGAGTTTAAAACTTCTTCAGGTTCACCAGCTTTTTGACTTAACTCGCTTTTCTCAGGGAGTACAATATGATCCACTGTAATTCCCGCTAATTGCAATTCACTTAAAATGGCGAAAGACAAAATGTTAGCACCAATAATAATTCCTTTTTTTCCAACTTGCACGCGATGAACATTTGTCATAACTTGAGCTGCTCCAATTGACATCACTCCTGGAAGTGTCCAGCCAGGAAGGGGAATAGAATATTCCGCAGCTCCAGTAGCAAGTAGTACGAAAGGCGCTTCTAACGTACCGATATTAGTATGTACAAACCAATTGTTTTCATCTCTATCTAAATTATAGACCGAAACACCGCACCTGATATGTACTGAAAGTGATTCTGCTTCTTCATGAAGTCGCTTCGATTCTTTTATTCCGTTCCACCATTCTCCAGTAGGCTCTTGATGCAACTGTCCTAACAATCTCCCGCCCGGCTTCATAAATTCATCAATAACGAGCACTTTTAGTCCGAAACGAGCACAAGAAATAGAAGCAGATAATCCCGCTGGCCCTGCACCAATAATAATTACATCACTCATCGTTTTTTCACCATCTCTCTCACGATATTCGGATGCTGTTTCCCGCTTTCAACAACCATGTTTTCTTCTACAACAGTTAAGCATGCGCGTACATTTGTTTGATTATTTACTGTCATGCGGCATTCGGAACAGTGTCCGATATTACAATAAATACCTCGCGGTGTTCCGCTATCTTCATGAACTCTTACTGTCCTAATTCCATTTGCTAACAGGGCAGCAGCTATCGTTTCATGTTCATATGCTCCGTATTGATGACCGTTAAATTGAAAGGTAATACGCTCACTACTTTGTAAAGTACCTAAAATAGGGTGATGTGTAATTCTACTCATTTACTTTCACCTACCGATCCAAAAGTAACTGCACGTATTGGTGGTTGATATTTTAACGGTAGTTCATTAAGAGTTACGTCAGGATTCGCATTTTCAATCATTCGATCTATCATTATTCTGCATGTGCGACCACCGCAAAATCCCATGCCAGCACGTGTTCTTAGTTTTAATTCTCTTGCCGAGCAGTTATATTCAGCAATTGTCGATTGAAGTTGCCCATATGTAACCTCTTCACAACGACAAACGATTAAGTTGTTTTTATTTGTCATGTGTATTCCTCCTCTAGTTCGGTTTTCACAAATTATATATGCAAAAATCATGCCAATATAGAGGAGGGAGAGAGGGCTACCTGTAAACGCCTGATCGGTGCATACTGATTCTTTATTGAAGTCCAAGTTTCTTTAAACGGTTATATAAAGTAGCCCTTGTTACACCAAGTTGTTTTGCGCATTCTAATTTATTCCCATTTAAAATTCGTAAAGCCCTTTCAATAACTTTTTTCTCATGCTCATCCATCTCTTCTTGTAAAGAAAGGATTGTATTATTGTTGCTGAGTAATAGGGAATGGGCTGTATGGTTGTCTAAAGTTTCAGTCGTATGAAATGGTAAATATTCTTGTTTTATAATTCCGTCTGTTGCGAATACCACAAGCCGTTCAACAACGTTTCGAAGTTCGCGAATATTACCTGGCCAATTGTAATGAAGCAGTTCATGCATAATGCTTGAAGGTAAGTCACGAATTGGTCTGTTATAGTTGATTGAAAAATCGTTTAAGAAAGAATAGGTTAATTCAATAATATCCTCGCGTCTTTCGCGCAGCGGTGGAATCTGCAAGCTAACTACATTTAAGCGGTAATATAAATCTTCTCGGAAAGTTCCTTTTCTCATTTCTTCTTGTAAATCACGATTTGTAGCAGCGATAATACGGAAATCAATATTAATTTCTTTTTCACCACCAACTCGGTAATACTTTCGCTCTTGCAGTACACGTAACAGTTTTACTTGCATATCAAGTGGCATTTCACCTATTTCATCAAGAAATAAAGTACCGCCTTGCGCGAGTTCAATTTTACCTTTTTTTCCTTTACTATTTGCTCCAGAAAACGCCCCACGCTCGTAACCGAATAATTCACTTTCAAATAATGCTTCTGGAATTGCCCCGCAGTTAATCGAAATGAAAGGCGCCTTCGCTGCTTCACTTGCTTCATGAATTGCTTTCGCAAATACTTCTTTTCCAACTCCGCTTTCCCCAAGTATTAAAACAGTTGATTTCACCGAACAAACTTTTCTAGCTAATTGTATCGTTCTTTGTATAACAGGACTTTTTCCATTCATCGCAAGGAATGGATCGGATTCATCTTTATACTTTGCCACTTCTTGTTCTAAACGGTGCATTTCATGTGACATATTAAATAGTTTTTCATTTAAAGCGACTTGATTTGTAACATCTGTTTCTGAAACGACTGCTCCTATAATTTCATCATTACAATAAACTGGATTTGAATTAATTAATACGAATAAATCGGGGCGAGGCTGATGGAACTGAGCGACTATGCTTTTTCCATCATGTAAAGATTGTAAAATTTCCAAGTCTTTATAATCAAAAAAACGAGTAATCGGTTGCCCAATAATCTCATTATGGTTGACTGAAAATATTTTTTCAGCACCATCTGTCCAAGTTCGAACGCATTCTTTACTATCAATTACTGTAACAGAAGAGTCAGTTGTTTGTATTACAGTGTCATAAAATGACTGTAGTTCATTGTAGGACTTATAAAGAAATGGAATCATTTGCTGAGAAGTTATACAGCATATCGGCTCATCGTTTTCGTTAAGGATGATAACAGCTAATTCATAAGAAAAAGCGTCAATTAATGCAGTGAATGAGTCATCTACATAAATAATTGCGCAATTATATTCTTCTGTAGTAGAAGGGAGGTAATAAAACCTTTCGTTTATTTTCTTAATGCGATCAAGGCTACATGTATGATTGATTAAAACGCTTTCCAAAAATTCTTGTATAGTCGGAAATGAGAATTCCATAATGTCCTCCTGTTATGTATAAAAATTTTGACAGTGATAAAAAAATAATACACCTATTTACTATGAATTTAAAATATTTTTACAAATAAAAATATTTTTTATAAAAATTGTATATGTACAGAATTGGCACGTCAATTGCATAAAAAGAAAGTGAGAGGGCTAGGAAAGGAGGAGTATATTGTGAGGCACTGCGACGTTTTAATTATAGGTGGTGGAATAATAGGGTGTTCTATCGCTTATTACACTTCAAAATACGGAAGAGACGTAACAATCATTGAAAAAGGGGAATTTGTCAGCGGGACGTCTTCACGGTGTGATGGGAATATTTTGGCCATTGATAAAGACCCGGGATTTGATAGTCAAATGTCTTTAGTAAGTCAAAAATTAGTAACTGATTTAAGTGAAGAATTAGAGCATTCATTTGAATATAGGGCACCAGGAAGTATTCTCGTATGTGAGTCAGACGAAGAGATGGAAGCTGCGCAGCAATGGGTAAATCGGCAACAAGAAGCTGGATTACCGTTTCGAATGCTTGATAGGCAAGATATAAGGGAAGAGTCGCCTTTTTTTGCTGATGATTTATTAGGCGGTTTAGAATGTGCGACGGATTCAACTGTGAATCCATATCTCCTTGCTTTCTCGCTTCTGTCAGAGGCACAAAAGTTTGGCGCAAAAGCTTTTAAGCAGACGGAAGTAAAGAGTATGGAAATAGAGACGGATGGTTCATTTGTTGTAGAAACTACGAATGGAACTTTTACAGCAAAACAAGTTGTAAATGCAGCCGGTGTGTGGGCTCCTAAGATTGGTCAGATGTTAAATATAAATATACCAATTGAACCGAGAAAAGGGCATATTATTGTAGCTTCAAGGCAACAACACGTAGGATGCCGTAAAGTAATGGAATTCGGTTATTTAATTTCTAAATTTGGCGGAAAACGAAAAGTGGATGCTTTAACTGAAAAATACGGGGTTGCGCTCGTATTTGAGCCTACTGAAAGTCAAAATTTCTTAATTGGTAGTAGTCGTGAATTTGTAGGATTTCATACGAGGATAAATAATGAAGTCATTAAATGTATCGCAAATAGAGCAATTCGCTTTTATCCGAAAATGGCAGATATGATGGTAATTCGTTCTTACGCTGGTTTACGTCCGTGGACAGAAGATCATTTACCGATTATTTCACGAGTGGAACATATTCCGAATTATTTCATTGCCGCTGGACATGAAGGTGATGGGATTAGTCTTGCAGCAGTTACTGGAAAAGTAATTGAAGAGTTATTAAATGAAAAAGAGACAATTATTCCTATTGAACCACTTCGTTTGAGTCGTTTTACAGAAAGGGTGTTAAACGGATGAGGTCACAAAGAGTCTTTACGACGATTGATACACACACAGGTGGGAATCCAACGAGGACATTAATTAGTGGACTTCCAAAGTTGATTGGAGAGACGATGGCAGAGAAGATGTTACATATGAAAAAGGAGTATGATTGGATTCGAAAATTGTTAATGAATGAACCGCGTGGTCATGATGTAATGTCAGGAGCATTATTAACAGACCCATGTCATCCTGAGGCTGATATAGGTGTTATATACATAGAGACAGGTGGATATTTACCGATGTGTGGTCACGATACAATCGGTGTATGTACAGCGTTAGTTGAATCAGGTTTAATTCCGGTAGTTGAACCGATTACTTCTTTAAAACTAGATACACCGGCTGGCTTAGTTGAAGTAGATATTGCTGTTCAAGATGGAAAAGCAAAAGAAGTATCTTTCTGTAACATACCAGCTTTTTTATTGAAAAATATTACTGTACAAGTGAAAGACATTGGGACTATAGAGGCTGATATTGCGTATGGAGGGAATTTTTATGCCATTATTGATGCGAAATCAGTAGATCTAGAATTAGTACCAGAAAATGCATCTACAATCATCGATAAGGCGATTCATATAAGAAACACAATTAATGAGAAGTTTGAAATCACTCATCCAGAGTATTCGTTTATAAGAGGATTAACACATGTTGAATTTTATACAGATCCTACTCATGAATGTGCGCATGTGAAAAATACAGTTGTTGTACCACCAGGCGGAATAGATCGATCTCCATGCGGTACAGGAACATCTGCGAAGCTAGCTGTATTATACGCTCAGAAAGAAATCGAAATTGGTGAAGAGTTCATTCATGAGAGTATCGTTGGTTCTTTATTTAAAGGATATGTCATGAATACGACACATGTTGAAAATATTGAAGCTGTCATAACGAAAATTACGGGATCAGCTTGGCTTATGGGTATGCATAGATTTTTTTACAATGAAATGGATCCACTTAAAGAAGGATTTTTGCTAATTCCGCCGATGGAACATGAAACGGAGGATATAAAATGAACATTCAAAAAATGTATACAGCAGTAGACGTACATGTAAATGGCGAGGCATTTCGTGTAATGAAAGACGTACCATGCAAATACTACTACAGTTTGGAGCAATTAAATGAACAATTTTCAGGTGAATTAGCAGAAGAGATGAAGCTTTTATTAAATGAACCACGTGGTTTTATCGGTTTGAATGGGTGTATTGTCGTTCCATCTATCTATAACGAAGTGGATGCAGCTGTATTATTTTTTAATCATGAAGGTTCGGTTCCGCTTCATTATGGAGGCATTGTTGCAGTAATAACGATGTTACTCGAAAGTGGGTATTTAAAAAAGAGAGAGTCCAATCAATACAAAATTGAAACGTTATCTGGAATATTTTTAGTTCATGCGTATGTAGAGAATGATGAAGTTATATCGGTTTCGTTTGAAAGCAAACTATGCTATATGATTGAGGGAAATTTACAGGTTGGTAATGTAAGTTATTCTCTCATACAAGCAGATAAAGTATATGCAGTTGTAGAGAAAGGTGCGTATTCGCCAGAAATTCGCATGGAAAACATTTCTGAATTGAAAAGATGGGGAGAAGCTACACTACAGACTATACAAAAACAGTCGCTAATAAAAAGGCTTATTTTAGTAGATCCTTCGCAAAAAGAAAAGAACCATATAAAATCGATTACATTTCATGAAGATAACTTTATCGTACATTCGCCAGGTTTTGTTTCTACTATTGTTTCCTATGTTCATGCGTTATTTAAAAATGATTATATGGCGGATAAACCTTTTAAAAATGAAAGTATATTTAATAGTTTTATAACTGTGGAGAAAGTGAAGAAGGAGGAACTAGGATACATTTTCCGTTTTGAAAGTAGAGGGTTTATTACAGGGATGCAGACGTTTCTATTAGACCCTACGGATCCGTTTCCGGCAGGTTTCTTATTAAAATAAAATGTGATAAGGAGAGATAAATATGCAAAAAATTAAAGGGGCATTTCCAGTATTAATAACACCGATGGATGAATTTCAGGAAATTAATTGGGATGGGGTAAAGCAAAATGTAAATTACTTTATCGAACAAAACGTTGCAGGTATCATCATTAATGGAAGTACAGGAGAATTTGTAAGTTTATCAAAAGAAGAACGATTTAAAATGGTAGCAACCGTGTTGAAAGAAATTGATGGCCGTATTCCAGTTATTGTTGGAACTGCAGCAGAGACGACGAAAGAAACAATTGAATATACGAAACATGCAGAAGCGCACGGAGCGGATTGTGCATTAATTATAAACTCTTACTATTGTAAACCGAAGGAAGAGGAGATTTATTTTCATTTTAAAGAAATCTCAAACTCTGTAAATATACCAATTATGTTATACAATAATCCATTTACTTCTGGTGTTGATATGAGTACAGAGCTAATGCTCCGTATTGGAAAAGAGTGTGAAAATGTTACACATATTAAAGAATCTAGCGGAGATATTCGAAAAGCGAGAGATTTAGTAAGACAAAGTGAAGGGGCTTTCCAAGTCTTCTGTGGTTCTGAAGATTTAGTTATGGAATCATATTTAGTTGGTGCCTCGGGATGGGTTTCAGTAGCAGGAAATATCGTTCCCGGTCTCGTTACAAAAATGTATGAGCATTTTCAAAATGGTGAATTAGAAAAGGCGTGGGAAATAAACGATGCTATTTTACCACTTTGTGAGTTTCTTGAAGGATCAGGGAAATATGTTCAAATCGTTAAACGTTCTATGGAATTACATGGGCAAGCGGGAGGACCTTCTCGCTATCCAAGACTAGGGTTAACTGTAGAAGAAGATCAAAAGCTTCAAACGATTTTATCAAATATTGCAGCTCATGCAGCTGTTTAAATAAGGAGGAGAACATAATGTTAAAGACAAATATTGAGCTGAAACCAAAAGTGGAAGCGTTTTTAAATGAAGAAATTAAAATGTTTATTAATGGCGAATTTGTTTCTGCTATTGGCGGAAAGACGTTTGAAACGTACAATCCAGCAACAGAAGAGGTTCTAGCAGTCGTATGTGAAGCGCAAGAAGAGGATATTGATGCTGCAGTAAAAGCGGCAAGATCTGCATTTGAATCTGGCCCGTGGGCAGAAATGGCTACTGCTGAAAGAGCGCATCTTATTTATAAATTAGCAGATTTAATTGAAGAACATAGAGAAGAATTAGCGCAACTAGAAGCTTTAGATAATGGAAAGCCATATCAAGTAGCACTTGATGATGATATTTCAGCGACTGTAGAAAATTATCGTTATTACGCAGGATGGGCTACAAAAATTATTGGGCAAACAATCCCGATTTCAAAAGATTACTTGAATTATACGAGACATGAACCTGTTGGTGTTGTAGGACAAATTATTCCGTGGAATTTTCCGCTTGTTATGTCTTCTTGGAAAATGGGAGCTGCACTGGCGACAGGTTGTACGATTGTATTAAAGCCAGCAGAGCAAACGCCTTTATCTTTACTATATACAGCGAAACTCTTTAAAGAGGCTGGATTTCCAAACGGCGTTGTAAACTTTGTATCAGGCTTTGGTCCTGAAGCAGGGGCTGCAATTGTAAATCATCATGACATTGATAAAGTTGCTTTTACAGGATCTACTGTTACAGGAAAGTATATTATGCGTCAATCTGCAGAAATGATTAAGCATGTAACGTTAGAGCTTGGCGGAAAATCACCAAATATCATTTTAGAAGATGCGGACTTGGAAGAAGCGATAAATGGTGCATTCCAAGGTATTATGTATAATCACGGTCAAAATTGTAGCGCAGGATCACGTGTATTTGTTCATCGTAAACATTATGAAACTGTAGTAGATGCACTTGTGAAAATGGCGAACAACGTAAAACTTGGAGCAGGTATGGAGAAAGGAACGGAAATGGGTCCACTCGTATCTAAGAAACAACAAGAGCGTGTGTTAAATTACATTGAGCAAGGGAAGAAAGAAGGTGCTACAGTTGCGGCTGGTGGCGAACGTGCGCTTGAAAAAGGTTATTTCGTTAAGCCAACTATATTCACAGATGTTACAGACGATATGACAATCGTTAAGGAAGAAATATTTGGACCAGTTGTTGTCGTACTTCCATTTGATTCGACAGAAGAAGTAATTGAACGAGCGAACAACTCATCCTATGGCCTTGCTGCGGGTGTATGGACGCAAAATATCAAAACGGGTCATCAAGTAGCAAATAAATTAAAAGCAGGAACAGTGTGGATTAATGATTATAACTTAGAAAATGCAGCTACACCATTTGGTGGATATAAACAATCTGGTATTGGCCGCGAATTAGGTTCATATGCGCTTGATAATTATACAGAAGTGAAAAGTGTTTGGGTAAATATAAAGTAATAGGGCGTTTTACTGATAAAAATTGAGGGATGAAATAATGAAAGATGCGGACAACTAGAAAGTTTGATAATAGTTGTCCGTTTTTTTTATATACAAAATTGCTTTTCCAAAGAATGATAAGGGGGATTTGGATGGAGAATTTAGTAGAATGGTTAGTAGGGCAAGTGTGGAGTATCGGTTTAGTTGTTTTTGCATTAGGGGCAGGCGTATATTTCACGATTGCAACACGCTTTTTGCAAATCCGTTATTTTAAAGAGATGATTAAACTATTATTTGAAGGAAAGAGTTCAGAGACGGGAATATCATCTTTTCAGGCATTTTGTTTAGCCTTATCAGGAAGAGTTGGAATTGGTAATATTGCAGGGGTAGCGACAGCAATTGCTTTCGGCGGTCCTGGAGCTGTATTTTGGATGTGGGTAATGGCTTTGTTAGGGGCAGCGAGCGCGTTTGTAGAATCAACATTATCTCAAGTATACAAAAGTAAAGTAGGGAATGAATATCGCGGCGGTACTCCATATTTCATTGAGAAAGGTTTGAAAATGAAATGGTTTGCAGTCATTGTAGCAGTAGTTGTAACACTTTCATATGGCGTGTTATTACCAGGTATTCAATCTAGTAGTATCGCAGTTGGATTTGAAAACTCTAATGGTATTAGCAAATATATAACTGGTATATTTTTAGTCGTGTTACTAGCAGCAATTATTTTTGGTGGTGTAAAGAGAATTGCTGGCGTTTCTCAAATGCTTGTTCCATTTATGGCAATTGGTTATGTAATTGTTACATGTATCATATTAATTGCGAATGTAACGGAGATTCCAAGTATGTTTGCTTTAATTTTCTCTAGCGCATTTGGTGTAAATGAAATGTTTGGTGGAATTGTTGGTGCAGCTATTGCATGGGGCGTAAAACGCGCTGTATTTTCAAACGTTGCTGGTGTCGGAGAAGCGACGTATAGTTCGGCAGCTGCTGAAGTATCGCATCCCGCAAAACAAGGATTAGTTCAAGCGTTTTCCATATATATCGATACAATTGTCGTATGTACAGCGACAGCTCTTATGATTTTAATAACAGGTATGTATAATGTTATACCTGAAGGGAAAACCGCCATTGTACAAAACATAGGAAATGTGGAAGCTGGTCCAATTTATACACAACAAGCAGTTGAAACTGTGATAACAGGGTTTGGTCCAATATTTATTTCAATTGCGATTTTCTTTTTTGCATTTACAACGTTACTCGCTTATTACTATATCGCTGAAACGACACTTACTTATTTAGATCGTCAACTGAAGTATGGCTGGTTAAAACCAGTTTTGAAATTTGGATTTTTAATTATGGTTTACATCGGTAGCGTTGAATCAGCGTCGCTTTTATGGAATCTTGGAGATTTAGGAATCGGTAGTATGGCATGGTTAAACTTAATCGCAATCTTACTTTTAAGTAAAACCGCATTAAAAGTGTTAAAAGATTATGAAACGCAGAAAAAAGAAGGGAAAGATCCAGTATTTAATCCTAAAAATGTGGGGATTGAAGGATTAACATTTTGGGAAGAAAGAAGTAAAGAGGTTGAAAGAAAAAGTTCTAGAGAAAAAGTTATTGTCGATGATAATTTAAAATTATAACTCAAATTAATTGAAAATTCTTAATTTAAAAGAAGGTATATTGCCTCCATTTCATCACATACTACAATAAGTATGGATAATATGACTGGAGGGAATAAGATGGAACATGAGCAACATAGTTCGATAAATGATATTCTACATCATTATAAAGAAGGTATAGGTAGTTTTACAAATCAAATTCCTGAAATCGCTGAGACATATAATGCGTTCACGCAAGCTTGTTTTCAAGAGGGTTCTTTAACAAAAAGAGAAAAACAACTTATTGCATTAGGAATTAGTTTAGCAACGCAAGATGAGTATTGTACAATTTATCATACAAAAGGTTGTCTTGATCAAGGATGTTCGGATAAAGAGATTCTGGAAGCATGTGGTGTTTCAGCAGCATTTGCTGGCGGAGCTGCGATGAGTCAAGCGGTAACTTTAGTGCAAGAGTGTTTAACAGAATTGAAAAATCAAAAGCATTGAATAAAAAAACGTTTTAAACTTTATGTTTAAAACGTTTTTTATGTGAAATTAAATTTAAGTATAAAAATTATCTAGGATGGGTTCAATTTATGGTTATACAATAATGGAGAATTTTAAATTTAGTAGGAATGAGAAATAAAAACTATTTATTTAGTTTTAAGGTTTTGTAAAAAGCTTCAATTGTTTCATATAATCAATAGCTTTTGTTTTGTTTTTCTGTTTAGAAACATAATGTGCCTCATTAAAATCTCTATAGTAACTGTTAACTACTTCTTCAGAAAGAGCACCGTCAGATATAGCTCTTTTAACCGCGCAGTTTGGTTCATTTGTATGTGAACAGTTAGAAAATTTACATCTCATAGAAATCTCTTTTATATCTTCATAGCCAAAATCAAAATTCCTCTCAAGGTTTATCAAGTCAAATCCTATTTTACTAATAAGAAATCCCTCCACTTTTGAAAGAGTCTTTTAGAAACATACATACAAATTTTATCGTTTTCAATTTGTATTCACTTTAATATTCTATATCTTCATAAATAGATTTTTCTACATCAGGAAGAACTGTGTATATACTCTTACCGATTAAAGCTTCTAATTCTTTCTTAATCGCATAAAACCCTTTCCAATGTAAAGATGTATGAGATGTTGTACCATGACGCAAACCAACAGAAATTAATCTTCTTTCCAGCGTAGTAAAGCCATCCGCATCAGCAAGAGCGTCACAAAGAGTAATTACTTTATTGTATAAGTCGTAGTTACAATGTTCATTTAATATTTCAACTAATCGGCTTCTCATATGGTCAGGAACGAGACTCCATTCTGCTGCGATATCTATATGTTCATTTTTGCATGGGAATGAGTGTGTCACACAAATAACAGCGTTTCCTGTATACCCTAAATCATTCATATACATATAACCATCATAGGAATGAATGACCGATTTGGTAAAACCTTTGTATCTTCCGATATCATGCAAAAGGGCAGCGTTATATGCTATGTCAGCATCTAGCTTGTACCCTTTTTTTATAAGTTCTATAATTATGTTTTCAGTTGCATGAGCAACATGTAGTGAATGTTCAAACCAAGGGCCCGGGTTTTGTTCATATGCCCATTCGAGTAATTCTTTTGCGTACATTCTATCTAATATATATTTCATATCGTTATCCTTTCACAAAAAATCATATCTTAACTATAAATTCCTCTTATTATTTCATTATTCCTTCTTTAAAAATTGTTACAATGAAACAAAAGGGGGAAAAGTAATGCGAAATTTAGTAATTGAAGAAATTAAGAAACTAGAAAATGATATAGAAGAACTTTCGAAACTTTTGAAAATGGTTGTAAATGATGGGGCATCAATTGGTTTTTTGCCTCCACTGGAACAAAAAGATGCAACAAAGTATTGGCAAACAGTATTAGCGCCAGAAGTGATATTGTATGTGGCTAAAATAAACAACGAAGTAGCAGGGAGTATTCAATTACAATTAGTTACTAAGCCTAACGGAATTCATAGAGCTGAGATTTGCAAATTAATGACTCATCCAAACTTTAGACGAAACGGTATTGGACGATCGCTTATGCAAAAAGCAGAGGAACGAGCAAAGCAAGAAAACAGGTCTCTTTTAGTATTAGATACTAGAGAAGGAGATCCTTCCAATAAATTGTACAAATCACTAGACTACCAAGAAGTTGGAACAATACCAGGGTATGCAATTTCTTCGAATGGAAAGTTAGATGCTACGGTTCTTTATTATAAAAACATTTAAGTTATAATCAAACGGGGAGAGTGCTTAATTATTAGTAAGTGAATAATAAACGACTATTTTTAACACCGTCTATATTTTTCTGGCGGTGTTAAAATAGTTAATTATAATCTAATTAACGCACTAAATGAATTTGAGAAAGTTTTTAGAGGGTTCTTTTAGTAATGATTCTCGTCTTATAATAAATGTAGAGAAGATGACTAGCCGACTATAGTTATTTTCGCTTTATTATGGGAAGGGGATGAAAGAATGAAAAAGAATAGTTTACAAAAGATGAAGAAAGTTATTTTAAGTGGTGGCGTATTACTTACGGGATTATTAACATTTGGGTTTTCAGAAAAGGCTTCAGCTCATGGATATGTAGAATCACCAGCGAGCCGATCTTATTTATGTAAGCAAGGTGTAAATGTAAATTGTGGACCAATTCAATATGAACCACAAAGTGTAGAAGGGATAGGTGGATTTCCACAACTAGGACCTTCTGATGGACAAATTGCAGGGGCTGGTCATTTTCCCGCTTTAGATGTTCAAACTGTAGATAGGTGGAAGAAAGTTACGTTAAATGGCGGGACGAATACATTCAAGTGGAAACTAACGGCTCCTCATAGTACGAAAGAGTGGAAATATTATATTACGAAAAAAGGTTGGAATCCAAATAAACCTTTGACGCGATCAGATTTAGATTTAGTGCCATTCTATGTAAAAAATGACGGGGGAGCTAGACCAGGGACAACAGTAACGCACGAAGCAAATGTACCAACTGACCGTAGTGGATACCATCTTATTTTAGCTGTTTGGGAAATTGCAGACACTGGAAATGCGTTTTATCAAGTTATAGATGTAAACCTTTTGAATAATGGCTTATCCTCAAATTTTGCTTTTAACAATGTAGTGCAAGCTCCTACACTATTTTAATTGAAACATACATTTCGATCATCTAATTCATTTTAGATGATTTTTTTTATGAAAATGATGAAAAATATAGAAGAAAGTGCAATTATTTATAAAAAAATATGCTTTAAATATTGTCATATTTGCTTCTTTAAGATATCCTTTTCATGAAGAGGTGGAAAACATGGAAAAAGTACTAGTTTTCGGGCATAAAAACCCAGATACAGATGCAATTTGTTCTGCAATTGCTTATGCAGAATTGAAAAAAGAATTAGGAATGAATGCTGAGCCTGTACGTTTAGGCGAAATCAGCGGTGAAACTCAATTTGCGTTAGACTATTTTAAAGTAGAAGGACCGCGTTTTGTTGAGACAGTAGCAAGCGAAGTGGACAACGTTATTTTAGTTGACCATAACGAGCGTCAACAAAGTGCTAACGATATCGAATCAGTTCGTGTGTTAGAAGTTATTGACCATCACCGTATTGCTAACTTTGAAACAAGCGATCCTATATACTATCGTTGTGAGCCAGTTGGCTGTACAGCTACAATCTTAAACAAAATGTACAAAGAAAATGGCGTAACAATTCGTAAAGAAGTTGCAGGTTTAATGTTATCTGCAATCATTTCAGATTCTTTACTATTCAAATCTCCAACTTGCACAGAACAAGATGTAGCAGCTGCTCGTGAATTAGCGGAAATCGCTGGTGTAGATGCAGATAACTACGGCTTAGAAATGTTAAAAGCTGGTGCTGACTTAAGCGGAAAAACAATGGAGCAATTAATCTCTCTTGATGCTAAAGAATTCCAAATGGGTAATGCGAAAGTTGAAATCGCACAAGTAAACGCTGTTGATACAAACGACGTTCTTGTACACCAAGCGGAACTTGAAAAAGTAATTTCTGCAGTAGTAGAAGAAAAAGGTTTAGACCTATTCTTATTCGTTGTAACTGATATCTTAACTAACGATTCTGTCGGTCTTGCGATCGGTAAAGCAGCAAACGTTGTTGAGAAAGCATACAACGTATCACTAGAAAACAATACAGCTACTTTAAAAGGTGTTGTATCTCGTAAAAAACAAATCGTACCAGTATTAACAGAAGCATTCCAAGCTTAATCGTATTGCGTACAGATGAACAGTAAGGACAAGTAGTCAGATTGGCTATTTGTCCTTTTTTATTTATAATAAGCAGAAATTTTTAACTTTTAAACAGTCGCATTGTGTATGCTTAATGATATGGAAGTATTGAAAAGTAAATTACAGGGGCTTTTTGAAAAAATATTGCATCTGTTTCAAAATTAGAGAGCTGGATTTCGGAGGAACTGCGTTTAAACGCTGAAATACAGATGTTGCGTTTAACTTTTTAGAAGAAAGGATATAAAGTTTTGATTAACGAATTAAAATAAGGATAGCGTTAGCTATCCTTATAATCGTTTATTCGTAAGATTTTTTCTTGTTTATATAAAATGTGATTATCGTAGTAATGAAGAAAATAGGTATCGCATACACTTGCCCAACAAATAACTTCCAGCCGACATAATTATAGCCTTCAGATGCTGGGATGATAACGGAAATAACGCAAACGATAAAATAGACTAATAGTGCAGGAATAATATTTTTCATTTTTATGAACCTCCTTTATTGTTTTATTAATACATACTTGCATTATAATTTAGTTTCATTATTTTGAAGAAAAAATGAAAAATTTTTTATGGTATTATAATATTTGCAATGAGAGTAATCTATAGTACGCATATGGTAAAATGTGTAATTTTAACTTTCAGAATTATTATATAGTATCTCGAGAAAAAAATGTACAAAATAACGAATTTTATTTACCAAAGTAAAGGGAGTAGAAATATATATGAAAAGGCTATGTATAATTCCATGCGGAAAAAAGAAAATTTGGGATAAACATTCAGACTACGGACCGATGGAAGCAAAAGATGTATATATTAGTCCGTTCGGAAAAGCATGTCAGGCGTACGCAACTATGTTTTTCGAAAACTGGGTTATATTATCAGCGAAACATGGATTTTTAAGACCAAGTGATATTGTATTAGAAAACTATGATCTTGCATTTGATTCAAAAAGCGATGAGGTAATAAGTATAGAGCAATTACAAAAACAGATGGTAGATAAAAGTTTACTACAGTTTGACGAAATCGTCTTACTAGCAGGGAAGAAGCATAAAAAAGTAGTGACAAAGTTATATCCAGAAGAAATGATTACATATCCGCTAGAGGGGTGTAAAGGAATTGGGTATATGTTGCAGAGGTTGAAAGAAGCTGTGAAGGAAGGGGAGGAAATATAGGTGTAGTTTCAGTGATTTTAAACTCTATTTATTTAGGGAGCTGAAAAGTAAAATAGAGTTTTTAGGCATCGCCGAAAGGGTGATGCTTTTTTGTTCGTGTCGTCATTCATGTAAAAGTAATTTAGAGAATAAATCATTCGATTTATGAAGCGATAGCTTTTTTATATCGAAAACAAATTGCATAACTTTTAGAAAATATAGGACGTATGGGCACAGTTAAGATTGTAAGTGGGAATAGCAATAAGACAAGTTTTGAATAAGATATTAAGAAAGGAGATGTTGATGAATAATGGCTAGATATAGTTTGCACGGAGGACACAATAGTATTGTTCAAGGTGCTAATTTCGGGAATCGGAAAGAACACGTTCTAGATAGGCAAGTTAAAGATGCCGTGGCGGCTAAGTTAAGAGCCCTAGGACACACGGTTTATGACGATACGGACGAGGTAGGGGCAACTCAATCACAAAATTTAAATAATATCATTCGGAATAGCAATTCCCATGCTGTGGATTTAGTTATTTCTTTTCATCTTAATGCAAGTGATGGAAATGGACAGGGTGTTGAGGTTTTATATTATGATCAGAAAGATTTGGCGGCTAAAATCTCAGCTCAACTAGCAAAAGATATTGGATGGCGTGATCGAGGTGCGAAACAACGTACAGATTTAGCAGTATTAAATGGAACGAAGGCACCGGCTATTCTTATTGAATTAGGGTTTATTGATAATGAATCCGACATGGCAAAATGGAATGTTGATAAAATCGCTAATTCTATTGTATTTGCTCTTACAGGACAAACTGGAGGAGGTGCAGCGAATTTGCTCAAAGTAAAAACTGGTGGTGTAGCATTTAGTAATTTACAAGATTTGGCTCAAGCTATGGTTGATGCGGGTATTGATGGACAAATTGTCGTTCAAAAAGATGGCATTGGTTATGCTATAACGAATGGCTATCCGTCCGGGAATATCGATAAATTTACAGCTTGGTTAGATGCACGTAAATGGTACTATGAGTACGTGAGATAAAACGAAAATTGGTTTGATTAAAAACTAAAAATTGTCTTATTTTTAGTTAACAAGTATATTAAGTAACTATAAAAATATGGACAATTTATATGTAAATTAGTACACAAAACCACCTGTCAGAAAGGTGGTTTTATTTATCAAGCTATTTGCGGGAAGTAAAATTCTCACCTCAAAATTCGGATGAAGCTAAGAAATTAGGTGGGAATTACACTGCTCGTAGCCTCCTACTAATTATCGTTTCACTTTATATAGTTTAGAGTTTTGTAAATCTTTACTTATTAAACCCGTAATAATATTTTGTTTTCTCAATACATAAGCCGAATTTTAAATTATTACCCAATAATATAATACCTCTCATACTATTTATTAGTTGATAATAACAAAAAAACAAGCTTTGAATATAATAATGAAAAAGGAGATGTTAAATAATGGGTTATATTGTAGATATTTCGAAATGGAATGGCGACATTAACTGGGATATCGCAGCACCACAATTAGATTTCGTAATTGCACGTGTGCAAGATGGTTCAAACTATGTAGATCCTTTATATAAAAATTATGTACAAGCAATGAAAGCAAGGAATATTCCGTTTGGTAATTATGCGTTCTGTCGTTTCGTTTCAGTAGAGGATGCACGGATAGAAGCAAGAGACTTTTGGAACCGTGGTGATAAAAATGCAACAGTTTGGGTAGCTGACGTAGAAGTAAGAACAATGAACGATATGAGAGCGGGTGCACAAGCTTTTATTGATGAATTACGCAGATTAGGAGCTAAGAAAGTCGGTTTATATATTGCTCATCATATGTATGCTCCATTTGGAATGGAAAATGTCAATTGTGATTTTGTATGGATTCCTCGTTATGGTGGTAACAAACCGGCGTATCCATGTGATATTTGGCAATACACAGAGACAGGAAATGTGGCTGGTATCGGCAAGTGTGATTTAAATAAGCTGATTGGAAATAAGCCGTTAGCTTGGTTTACAAATCAAATTGTTGAGCCGATAAAAAAACAAGAAGGGGTTGGAATTATAGTGAATAAATATAGCAAAGTAGTTACTTATGAATTTGGTGTAAATTTAATTTCTGACATGATTCAAATGATGGATAAGCTTGGATATACTTCTAAAATAATATCTCGTGGAGATAACCAAGGGCTTGTGTATTTCGAAACAGATTATCGTCAAGGGAACGAACTGGACAAAGCAACTGCTTGGTTAGATATGAAAGGAATTAAATATTTTTATACAAAAGAGTAGTTTGCAAAAATAAGAGCCGTCATGTGACGGTTTTTATTTTTATTTAATCTTTTAACTCTACTTATAATATGGAGAAAATAGACTAATAAACAAGCCTTTGTATACTTTCAAACATAGAATATGATGAATTCTATCAAGGAGGAAGCATATTTATGAGAAATACTTGTCATTGTGGACATTTTCAAGATTGTAATAAATTTTGGGATGATTTAATGTTTGGGAGATGTAGATGTAAGCGCAATGATTTTCACGAGTGTTGTTGCAAAGAGAAACCGAAGTGTGAGTGTGAAAAATGTCATTGTAAAACAAAAGCGAAATGCCATTGTAGGCATGAAGAGGAAGGGTATTAATAATAAAAAAGAGTACGATTGGTCATCTCCCTGTCAAGTAGACAGAAATAAAAAGAGTATTATGCCACGGCCTTTTCCCGATATTCTATCGGGGAAAGGCCGTGAAGTTTTTCTTGGAATCTTTCTGTATTATAAAATTGAATATATTCTTGAATTGCTCGGTAGGCCATTTCATATGTTTTTGGGCACACTAAATACAACTTCTCTGTTTTTAAATGTGAGAAGAATGATTCGATACACGCATTATCAAAACAGTTTCCACGTCTAGAATGACTACCGACAAATCCTAATTTCTCTAACTGTTTTGCGTAGGATTTAGATGTATATTGAAACCCTTGATCTGAATGGAAAAGGGGCTTAGTAGTTAATGACTTCCCTTCTAATTGACGTAATGTAGTTAAAACCAAATCTAAATCATTTCTTGAAGATAGCTTCCAGGCAACAATTTCATTGTTGTATAAATCTAACACAGCCGACAAATAGGCAAATTGTTCTCCGATTCGTACATAAGTAATATCTGTTACGAATTTTTGATTTTGCTTTTCAGCTTGAAACTCTCGATTCAAATGATTTTTAAATACCACAGATGTTTTTCTTCCATAAAACGGACGTTTTTTTCGAATGATAGATTGAATACCCAGCTCTCTCATAAGACGACGAACACGTTTATGATTCATTACCATTCCTTCTCGAGCCAAAGCACGAGTCATACGTTTATACCCATAGTAAGGGTGCTGACGATGAATAGATAAAATATGTTCTTTATGCCACATATCCCTTTTCTGACGTAAACGCTGCACGTTATGATATTTCCGCCATTTATAGTAGCCAGCCTTAGAAACTTCCGCGATTTGAAGCAACCATCGGAGTGGATAGGCTTGGCGTAATGAATCGATAAGAGAAAATCGTTCTTTCTTTAGGACCATTCCTTCCCGTGTAGATTTGGATTGCGCTTTTTTAAATACTCAACCTGTGCCTTCAAATAAGCATTTTCTTCTTCTAGACTATTAAAATTCTTTCGATTCCAGACACCACGTTGATCATCAAAGGACTCCCCTTGTTGCGCACGTTTTACCCACTCAATAATCTGGGCATCGCTCTTCACACCGAGTTGTTCACGAATTTCTCGCAATGATTTTCTCTCTTCTAATCGAAGACGAACTGCTTCTCGCTTTAGTTCTTCTGTATATTTTTGAAATGATTGTCCTTTTCTTGCCATAAAAAAATCCCCTCCAGATAAAACAGTATTGAGTCCATCATATCAGATGGACTCTTTTTTTACTGTCTACCTATAGGGGATAATACCAGATGCGTACTCTTTTTTTGGGTGATTATATTCCATCTTGAACAGATTTCTTTACAATTACCCATGTGTCTTTCTTTTTAACCGTTATAGCTACATTAGTTCCATTAGATTCCTTATAAAAGATATATCCATTGTTTGAGTTTACATATGTAACTGGTTCACCTATGCAATCTCGCGAGCAGGATTTGTTGACTAGTTCAATTAAGGATAGTTCACTTGGATCGGTTTTACTGGCTTCTATAACAGCATCAAGGCTTGTTTTTCGATAACCTTGCAAGTTTATATGAAAAAGCTGCTCTATTTCTCCTGTAATGCTAGTGTTCATTACTTCTACTGAATTCTTTTTTTCTTGAAGAAAGCCGTTTTCATAAAGTAATTTTGTATAGCCAATCCATGCTATTAACACTAGCATGAAAAACATACCCGTCATTTTAAGTATTCGAAGTCGTTTGCTTATAATTGTTTCTGAGTATTTCATTCACTCTAATCCTCCAATGTTTTTAATTTAAAATATGCTTGGATACATACTTTTAGAAGAGGATGAAAGTTAATGAGTTTTTAATAAAAAAGAAAACATCCAGGGTTTAAAATGTACCCTATAGAATAGACACTTGAAAAAAGTCTATTCTATAGGGTATTTCTTGTATAATAAAAGGAAAATTGGGATCGGAGAATGTTGAAAATGACAAAAAAACTATTTACAGAAAGAGAAATTCAAATTCTATCAAATAACCTATACGTAAAATCTGTAAGTCAGAAAGGTATCACTTATACAGAGGAATTTAAGCATATTTTTATTGAGGAAAATGAAAAAGGAAAGCTACCTCGAAATATTTTTGAAGAATGTGGTTTTGATATAGATATGATTGGAATGAAACGAGTTATGTCATCGGGAAGTAGATGGCGTGCTGCTTATAGAAAAAATGGTGTATTGGGTTTAAGGGATACACGTATCGAAAGCGCTGGAAGAACTCTTGAGAGAGAGCTTACGTTAGAAGAAAAGTATGCCCGTTTAGAAGCCGAACGAAACTTACTAAAGGCGGAAAACGAATTGCTAAAAAAAATCAAACTTATGGAAGGGAGGATGAGAAGGAAATAACACTACCACCTAGTCAGAAATTCATCTTGATTCGTTCTGTCATCATGAAATACAACTTAAGGAATATGGTCAGTCATTTGTGTAAAGTAGCTGGTGTATCCCGTTCGGGATACTATAATTACTTTTCAGTTTCATCTCAAGAACAACGGAAACAAAAGAGTGATCGAGATGAAATCTTGAAGGAAACCATATTAAAAGCACTTCGATTTAGAAATAGAAACAAAGGGGCTCGTCAGATAAAGATGACATTGGCGGGTCAGTTTCAAGTTGTCTACAATTTAAAGCGTATCCGTAGAATTATGAAGAAATACGAGATTATCTGTCCGGTTCGCAAAGCGAATCCTTATAAAAGAATGCTTAAAGCTACAAAAGAACATCGAATAGTACCGAATCAATTAAATCGGGAATTTAAACAAAATACCCCAGGGAAAACACTTCTTACAGATATCACCTATTTAGTTTACGGTAAGAATCAAAGGGCCTATTTATCTACAATTTTAGACGGCTCAACTAATGAAATTTTAGCTTACCATGTTTCAGAACAGATGACATTAGAGCTCGTAACGACAACTCTCCATAAACTAAAAAGGAATCCGCGGATTCGATTGACTGAAGGTGCTTATATTCATTCAGATCAAGGATCCCACTACACAAGCCCTACCTATCAAAAGCTAGTTAAAAAGCTAAACCTAGGACAATCCATGTCAAGAAGAGGAAACTGTTGGGATAACGCCCCACAAGAATCATTTTTTGGTCATCTGAAAGATGAAGCTCATATAAAACCTTGCGTGTCCTTTAATGAATTGAAACAAGAGATTAAGAAATATATGACGTATTATAATCATTATAGATATCAATGGAATTTAAAAAAGATGACTCCTGTTGGATACAGAAATCATCTTCTTGATGTTGCCTAACTTTTTTCAAAATGTCCTTTACAAAGGGTACAGATTAGTTAGATGCTTTCTTTTTTTGGTATTTTTGGCTATCTGTTAGTTACTTGTTTCATAAGTGGTCTTATTTCTTTAACTGGTGGTTTCTTATCATAGGCATCAACGTAAGAAAAGTAGTAGTTTAAGTTTCTTAGAAGACCTTTTCCTATTTTTGCACTTAAGAAAGGAAAGACTTGTCCGGTATAATCATCGAGAGATTTACAGTAATATTTTTCATCTAAATATATACTGTATTTACATGTTAGTTCTACTAAAGGATTCCCTTCATCATCAAATACTTCTTTAGAATCAATAATATCTATTAGTGCAAATTTTTCATTTAAGTAAACTTTCTTTTTTTTCTCGTGTTTATTTGTAAGTATAAAAACGAGACCAATCGCGTTAATCAAACTATTTCCTCCTATAAAAAACGGATATTAATAAAATATATCGATATAAGCTAAATGTAAAGAGGAGAGGTGAAATATCATGGAGAGAAAACTAAATAAGCCGATTGGTGAGAGCTGATAATCAGTGGGGGATGAACAACCCCCTCACTGATTAAAGTTTCACTTTATTGAAATACTTGCGGGAATTGTTTTACGATTGCGTTTGTTATCATGTCAGCCATTTCTAATGCTTCTTTTTCAATTTTATCGTAAAGTTTTACTCCTGCTTCATAATCTTTATTTAGGAAGGCAAGTGCTTCTGCTTTCGTTAGTGCTGAATGTTCATAAAACATTTTTCTAAATTCTTCTTTATCTATATATGGGTTGATCCTGTTAAGGAATTCAATAATTGCGTCACCATTAGCGTACCATTTTTTCTCTATAGCGGCCGCTGCATTTTGATTACCAGCTTTTGCGGCTTTAACAAGATCCGCTGCAATTACTAAGTGATCTTTAATTAATGCACTATATTTTTTCACTGCATCCTCACCGTAAAATGGTTCAAGTGATAGTCCCATATGTGTTGCGTTTTGTAGAAGTCGTCCAACAGTAACATTAACATCTGGTAAATTAAATACTATACTTATAATAGCCAATCTCGTCCAAGCGACGTGTTGTTCCCATAAAGAACGCATATACCCTTTTAAAAAATTCTCATTTTTACTAATTCGGTAGTTCCGTACGGATAAATCATAGTTTACATAAGGGTTATGGTAGGGGGAGTAATACGATTGCCAATAAGAATACATAAATAGTAACACTCCTTTGAACATGTATAACTCAAAGTATGATGAAGATTTATTTTTAGTTACGTGTCCTAGATTATTTTTAGGGAATTTGAAATGGAGAAATTCAATGAATGGTGTTGTGGTATATATGAATAAATTGAATATAAAGTAAAAGAGGGTCTGTAAGGGAAGTTGCAGACCCTCAAAAGGGTATTGCCGAGATGTCGGACTCGACTACGTAATGTTATCATAAAATTCTTTTGAAAAAACCTGGTAAATGTGTCCAAATGAAATTGGGACCTTCATACAGTCAAAGGGACCTGCTTCCCGCGGCAGGCCCCAATAACTAGATAATGTCGATGAGCAAAAAACTCATCTGGAGTACTTTTATAGTAACAAGTAAAATGTGTTTTGTGTATTGAGAAAGAAGAATTGCATAATTATATGTGAACAATTTAAATCCCAACAATTTATGATTATCATTAATTGTTGGGATCTAAATATGGTTATAAAATGGAGAAAAGACTTGGAAGTGAGATCGAGGTACACAGAAGTATGTAATCATGAAAAAGACCTGCTAATATAAGCAGGTCAACTTAAGGGGTTTATCCAACAGATTATTATATATGGTAACAACTGAATTGTAGTAAGTCTATACATTTAATATTGAGAAAAATTCTGTGAATGATATATTTTTTGCACATATATTAACGTCTAAAAAGTTGAGAAAGAAAATTAAAAAGCTTTTTATAAGAGAATAATGGCTGGTACTTATAGTATGATTCATATTTCCACGCATCATTATTAGAGAATTGGAGTTTTTGTGTTTTCGTTTTTGCCTTGATGGAACTCATATTACGATGTTTCATATAGTAACCTCCTGAATTTATATGTATACGATTAGTAGTATTCAAGAAAGGGAAATAAAATGAACATTTAAATTGAAACTCTTTCTTCTTGTGTACTGGATTTACGTTATAAATGTTGTAAAACATATAAAATAATGATGCTAATTCATATTAAATAAGTGAAGAAACATAGAATAATGAAAAAACAATAAGCATCTAATCATCCCTTTCAAGTCGCATAAGTGATTGATATAATAGAAGTAGATGAAAGATAAAGAAAAGCGGGTGACTCTTTTTTGTTTACTAAAGCACAAGAACTTTTAGCGTCCTACTTTGGTTATTCTTCGTTTCGAAGAGGACAAGATGAAACAATTAAAAATGTACTAGATGGGAAAGATACGGTTTGTATTATGCCAACGGGTGGCGGTAAGTCGATTTGTTATCAAATTCCGGCATTAGTATTTGAAGGAACGACGTTGGTTATATCGCCTCTAATATCACTTATGAAGGATCAAGTAGATACATTGGTACAGAATGGCATTTCAGCTACATATATTAATAGTTCTATATCTATTGCAGAAGCAAATCAGCGAATTCAATTAGCGAAACAAGGACATTACAAGTTACTTTATGTGGCGCCTGAGCGTCTTGATTCGATGGAGTTTGTTGATCAACTTATTGATATGAAAATCCCTATGATTGCGATTGATGAAGCACACTGTATTTCACAGTGGGGACATGATTTCCGTCCAAGTTATTTACATATACATCGCATATTAGATTATCTTCCAGAAAAGCCGCTCGTATTAGCATTAACAGCAACAGCAACACCGCAAGTACGTGATGATATTTGTAACACACTTGAAATTAATCAAGAAAATACAATTATGACAACGTTTGAGCGTGAGAACTTATCGTTTTCTGTCATTAAAGGGCAAGATCGAAATGCATATTTGGCGGATTATATTCGTCAAAATCAAAAGGAATCCGGGATTATATATGCAGCTACTAGAAAAGTAGTCGATCAGTTATATGAAGATTTGATGAAGGCAGGTGTTTCTGTATCAAAATATCATGCTGGTATGAGTGATAGTGATCGAAATGAGCAACAAGAACTCTTTTTACGAGATGAAGTAAGTGTAATGGTAGCAACATCTGCATTCGGGATGGGTATTGATAAATCGAATATTCGTTACGTAATTCATTATCAGCTTCCAAAAAATATGGAAAGTTACTATCAAGAAGCAGGACGTGCTGGTCGTGACGGATTAGATAGTACATGTATATTGTTATATTCTTCTCAAGATGTACAAGTACAGCGTTTTTTAATTGATCAATCAACTGGAGAATCACGTTTTTCAAATGAACTTGAAAAATTGCAAAATATGACCGATTACTGTCATACAGAACAATGTTTACAATCATTCATTTTGCAATACTTTGGAGAAGAACCGAAAGAAGATTGTGGACGCTGTGGTAATTGTACAGACAATCGCGAGAGCATCGATGTGACAAGAGAATCACAAATGGTTTTATCATGCATGATTAGAACGAACCAACGCTTTGGAAAGCAAATGATAGCGCAAGTATTAACTGGGTCGAAGAATAAGAAAGTTATTGAATTTAATTTTCATACTTTACCAACGTATGGGCTTTTATCGAACCGTAGTGTAAAAGAGGTCAGTGAGTTTATTGAGTTTTTAATTTCAGACGAGTTAATTGCAGTTGAACATGGCACTTATCCGACGTTAAAAGTAACTGAAAAAGGGAAAGAAGTATTACTTGGTAAAGAGAATGTTTTACGAAAAGAACGAGTAGAGACAAGACAAATTGTTCAAGACCATCCTTTATTTGAAGTGCTTCGTGAAGTACGTAAAGAAATTGCACAAGGAGAAGGTGTACCTCCGTTCGTTATTTTCTCTGACCAAACATTAAAAGATATGTGTGTGAAAATGCCGCAAAATGATTCTGAATTGTTGACGGTAAAAGGTATCGGAGAACACAAACTTGTGAAATATGGCTCGCACTTCTTACAAGCAGTTCAGCATTTTATTGAGGAAAATCCAAATTATGCTGAAACGATTAAGACAGAAGTAGTTTCAGAGCGTAAAAAGTCAGGAAAAGCATCCGCAAATTCTCATTTAGAAACATATGAAATGTATAAACAAGGTATTGATTTGAATGAGATTGCAAAAGAACGTAACTTATCAAGACAAACAATTGAAAACCATTTAATTCGCTGCTATGAGGATGGAATGGAAGTAGATTGGCAAAGCTTTGTTCCAGCAGAGTATGAATCTCTTATTGAAACTGCCGTTCAAAATGCAGAGGGTGGGCTGAAATCTATTAAAGAACAGCTTCCGAATGAAGTGAGTTACTTTATGATTCGTGCTTATTTACAAATAAGAAAGTAGAGACATATAAAGGGGATAAGAATTTATGTATCATGTGTTCGTTTATGGCACATTAAGAAGAGGACAAACGAATGCTCATTATATGCAAGGTGCAACATGCATCGCAGACAGAGCTTGGACATATGGAAAATTATTTGATACGAATGAAGGATATCCGGCCATGACTTATTCGATTGAAGAACAGGTGTATGGAGAAGTTTATGTAGTAAATGATAAGATATTGTGTAAGTTAGATGAACTAGAAGAATATACAGGTAATGCGGAGACTGATTTATATGATCGAATCACGCAAACAGTATATGTTGCTGATAGGGAAATTGAGGCATATGTGTATATCGCTCAGAATAAAAAGATGTTAAAGAAAGTGATAGACTCTGGTGACTGGCTTATGTATCAAAAAATATAATAAGGTAGTTTTAAAAATTGGAAAGCAGATAATGACGAATTCATTATCTGCTTTTTATTGTGTGAATAATTGTCGTTCTCTTTTTATTCTTATAGTTCTTAGTACGATTCCAATTCCGAGAAATAAAACAGTAGCAGCGACCCCGCTAGTAGGATTTAACCAAAAATCACTACTGTTTGTAAGAGTAATAATCCCTGTTATTGTAACTAAAACAGTAGGAACAGCATCCTCGATTGCATGCATGATAACACATGGCCAGACTGATTTTGTAAGTCTATATATTTCAACATACATAATTGACCAACAAAGCATAAGGATACAGCCAGATAGAAGCATATTTAATCTTGAGATAGATTCAAAATATTCATTTGAAGAGCCTCCTTTACTTTTATTTATCCTATTATTTGTGGGCAGTAAAACGCCCATTGATTAAAGTCTTTAATTTTTACAATATTTGTTAATGGATAAATTAAATAGGAGACAAATAGAAAGTAGTATCTTTTGTATGCATCACTATACTATATGTGTATTTGTGTGATTTTGATGTTGCATATTCTTTTTAAATTAGAAAGATGAAAAGTAAGTTTTTTCGGAAAATTTAAACGGAAACTATTGACTTTATGATTGGGTTTTTAATACAATGATACTTCGACTGAAAAATTAGAACGGACAGGAGGGAATCGTCGAAATGAGCAACATATTTGAAGATGAGTTACAAAAAATGAAGGATACTTTACATACGATGGATGAGCAATTGGATAAGCTTGAAAAAACCCCGGTTTATTATGGAGAAGATTTTAAAGAGCAAATTCTTGAAAGTATGAGGGAGTCTAATAGACAAAACTTACGTATTGGTGTGCAAGAGCCGTACTTTGGAAGGTTAGATTTTCAGGAAGATGGAAAAGAAGAAGTTATGCCGATTTATATCGGAAAAGTAGGGGTTTCGGATATGGACACGATGAAGCCAATCATTATTGATTGGCGGGCGCCTGTCGCCAGTATGTTTTATTCATTTACCGGTGGAGAAGAATTAGCATTTTATCAATCACCAGATGGGTTAGTAGAAGGTGATGTGTATTTAAAACGAAACATTTCCATTCGAAAAAGAGAACTTGAACGTGTTGTTGATACATATGTAAAAGGAAATGAAGATGTATCGCATGCCGATGATTTTCTTCTATATCGATTAGGTGAGAATAAAGATAATAAGCTAAAGGATATTGTTTCAACGATTCAATCGGAACAAAATGATATTATTCGAGCGGAAAGAAATTTACCATTACTTATTCAAGGGGTTGCAGGGAGCGGAAAGACAACAATTGCTTTACATCGCCTTGCTTTTTTAATTTATGAATATCGTGAACAACTAGAAGCAGAAAGAATGATCGTATTTGCGCCGAATAGTCTGTTTTTAGACTACATTTCGAGTGTACTTCCTGAATTAGGTGTAGGGAATATTAGTCAAACAACGTTTCTGGATTGGGCATTACGTACGTTAGATGATTCAGTGAAACTAAAGCAGACAGAAGAAAAATTGAAAGAAGCATTTTCAATTAATCGTGATGAAAAGAAGATAATGCTAGGTAAATTAAAGGGTACGTTGGAATTTAAGACGTTTATTGAAGAGAGAATGATCCAATTTGAAAATGAGTTAGTTCCGACAAAAGATTTTGAGGCGTGGGATAGAGCGATTATTCCAGTAGAAGATATTAAAAAATGGATGCAAGTTGAATATAAACATTATCCTTTACAGAAAAGAAGAGAACGATTAGTAGGACGAATGAAGCGCTGGATTGAAATTGAACTTAAAAAATTCGGGGAAACAAACGAGAAAAAATTACTTAAAAAAGAAGCGACTAAGAGACTGAACGCATATATGAAGTTTTGGCCGAAAATGAGTGCTCTTTCACTGTATAGTTCAATAGTAAAAAGTAAAGAAATACTCGAGGTATTACCTGAAGAACTTGTTAAAGAAACAGAAAAGAGTTGTCGTAAAAAAGAAGTGTATGTAGAAGATTTACCAGCTTTAATATACATACATCATCGTATAACAGGGATTGAAATCGGGCAGAAGTTTCATCACGTTGTTATTGATGAAGCGCAAGATTTTTCGCCTTTCCAAGTTTATGTATTAAAAGAAATTACATTAGGTAATTCTTTCACTATATTAGGTGATTTATCGCAAGCGATTTATGATTACCAAGGAATTGAAGATTGGAATGCTTTTAAGGAAGTATTCCAAGAAACCGGTTATTATGAATTGACAAGAAGTTATCGTTCTACAAAAGAAATTATTGAATTTGCAAATGAAATAATTAAAAATGCAGAAATCCCAGTAGGACTCGCAACACCAGTCTTCCGCAGTGGGGAAGATGTGAAAGTAATTCATGCGGAAAATCAATTTACTGAAATTGTGAAGACGGTAAAACATTTGCAAAATGCAGATGTGAAAACAATTGCGGTAATCGGAAGAACAGAAGATGAATGCCGTGATATATATGTGGAATTAACAAATGCAGGATTAACGGTAAACGTAATTGAAGCAAACCAAAGTAAATATGAAGGTGGTATATCAGTAGTACCTGTCTATTTAGCGAAAGGTTTAGAATTTGATGCGGTGCTTTTAATTGATGTGGATGAAGAACATTACAAAGACACAAAACATGATGCAAAGTTACTATATGTTGGATGTACGAGATCACTTCATGACCTATGGATTTTCCATAGTGGGGAAGCGTCACCTTTAATTAAAGGATTAAAATAAAGTGAAACTATAATCAGTGGGGAGTTTTACTGCAAGCTAATGTGAGATAAATATAAAAAGAGGGTTTCTATTACTGTCTACTTAACAGGGAGATGACTATGAAGACCCTCTTTTTATATTGAAATTAATGTTCAATTTTAAACGAATAAAGCCATTAATATTAAATCTTGATAGCTACCATCCAATTTTACACCCTTTGCTTTTCTACCCTCTTCAAAGAAGCCTAGATTCTTATATAATTGGATTGCACCTAGATTATCTTCCATTACCTCAAGACAAACTTTTTCAATCTTACTGTTATTTTTAGCCCAATTGATTAACGTTTCTAGAAGAGCTCTTCCAATACCATAATTTCGATATTCGGGTAGTATGGTCATCGCAAAAGCCCCTTGATGACTAATTTTTTCTTTGTTTCCGTTCTTAAAATCTATTGCACCGACTAACTTACCATCAACTTCAGCAATAAACTGTACATAATTTGGATTTTCATGATAAGCTTTTAACGTTTTTTGAATAGCATCGATACGCACCTTTTTTACATCCTCAACCGTACTTAGCATGTATGGAGCGTTTATTAAAGCTTTTGAAGCAGAATCTAGTATTCTTTCTGCATCCCGTTCTTTAGCTTCTCTAATTATTATTGTTTTTCCATCCTTAGATTTATAAGTAAAAACATTAGTTGATAAGATACTACACACACCCTTTCGGAATATAATTAGTTGAATTTTTTAACTATCATGCAATTATTAAGTAAGAAAAAGTCGTATCACCTTTTTCTGCAATCGCTCTACTTCAACTTAATGACGATTATTTCAAATATTTTTAATTTTTACAAGGATTTATTCCGTTATATAGCCCGATTGTTGAATAACATGACTGGCGTTTTTTAAACAACTTTATTATCTCTGTACACGATGAATTAACGACTTGAGCTGTTGTGTAAATAATATACAATGACCTTTTCTAATTCCTTAGTTTGTTCTTTTTCCCGTACACGAACGGCATCTACTGGAATTTGTGTATGTTTTAACCAATCTAGAATAAGGTGTAGTTGTTCTTGTATTTGCCCAATGTTTTGCTCCTTTATGTTCTTATTCTGAATTCTATCAATTAATTGAAGCATATAGGGAAGTTTTTCTATACATTCACTTAAATCTCCGCAATAACCTGAAGGGAATTCATGTGTACCAAATTCTAAAGTATTGATGTAATTAGAAACTAGGTATATCATGGCTTCTTGTTCGGTATCACCACCTAATTCAATCGCTTTTCGAAGGGATTTTTCTAAATCGTCTTCTTTATTGCTAGAGTCCATATAAATTCCTATCCATCTAAAAGGTCTTGAATCAAATGGGTTGTTTTCTGTCCATCTATATAGAATGTCAATTAGAAAACTATTTAGTGAGAAAGTTAAGACCTCATCTTTTTCGTTTAATACATCTAAAATAGTAAACAGCGAAATGGCAAACTCTTCTTGATCTTTTGATTCCCATTTCTTTGCATTTGTAATAAATGTCTCTAAATGTTTAAAAGCTAATTTTCGAAGTCCCGCTTCGCGATGCTGACAGTAACAAATAAAATCATGCCAATGCTCAGTTGTATTCATATGTATAATAATAGTTTGTAATGCAGTGAGAGGTTTATCCATTATAAGTCCCCAATCTATTAAGCACGTGTTGAAAATTTAGTGTTATTATATCATTACATAAATTAAAGTGGGAAGAATTTAAGGTGGATTTTATTGGTCACGGGATCCAATCGATTGGTAATGTAGCGGTTCTAACAGGAGTCATTATTGACTTTGAAGATGAAACGTAAAAAAGTTATTATGTTTATCTGAATATTGAGGGAATACAAGAATTTTATTTATTTAATTTTCAGAAAAAATAGACTAAAACATTAATAAATGGTATAATTTCCTTGTTATTGGAATTAAAATGAAAATATTAGAAGAAAAAGGATAGGGTTGGTTTTAATGGGGGATTCTGATCACAAAGAAACAAAGGCAATATTAAAGTTATGGTTTATTTATATACCACTTGCATTTGGAGAATTTGTCTTTTCGAATATCATAGGTTATTTAAAAAAATAAAGATTTTGTATTTGAAAAACAATTAACCTAATTTAATTGTTTTTTTATTTTTCTCTAATAAACCAAACAAAAATAAAGATTTTGAACAAGATGAAGTTTATGAAGGAAATAACGTTGATTAGGTGCTGAAAACGGGAATTATTCAAGCATGGTAATTCACCGTTTTTATAGCTTCCTATAGTGAGATGTTATGTTCACATCATATGTATACGATATTTGTAACTTAATATAGCATTACTGGAACTTCAAAATTAGTAGTTAAGGTTGTTACCTTATAGAGTGTTATATATAACTTAGCTAAAAAAGCACAAATCATATAATTTGAGCTGTTCATTATCTGTTTTTTGGTAAAAAATTATAGTTTTTGTCACATTAATACTGTACGATACATAGTATAAAACACATACTGTATGACATATAGTAATGGAAATGAGGTGAGTGAATGGATAATTTATTAAATTCGTTAATTACTGAGTTAAGAAGAGGGACATTAACGTTAGCTGTTTTAAGTCAATTAAGAACGCCGCAGTACGGATATTCACTTGTCCAGTTATTAGAGCAATCAGGGGTTACAATTGATCAAAGTACTTTATATCCACTACTTCGCCGATTAGAAAAGCAGGAATTAGTGACGAGTAGTTGGGATAAAACGGAGAGTAGACCTCGTAAGTATTATGTTTTAAGTGATTATGGATTAGAAATATTTTTGCAGTTGAAAAAAGAATGGATAAAGGATTCGAAAGAACTTTATAACTTATTAAAGGAGGAGGAAGAGAATGAATTTAATTGATCTCTATATCCAAGAGGTTGCGAAGAGATTACCTGAAAAAAATCGTGAAGATATTACACTTGAACTAAGGTCAACTATAGATGATATGTTACCTGAAGATTATAATGAGAAAGATGTAAAGAGCGTTCTCGAAAAATTGGGGAGTCCGGTTTCATTGGCTAATGGTTATTTGGATAGACCGATGCATTTAATTGGACCACGTTATTTTGATGTATATACAACGTTGTTAAAAATGATTATACCAATCGCAGCTGTCATTGCACTCATATCAATGGTTGCAGAAAATTTTATAGGCTATAGTGGTGATCAAGCGGTATTAAATGTTATTTTACAATTGATAGGTAAAGGCATTGGGGAAATTTTTGAAGTGAGCCTCCATGTATTTTTCTGGTTGACAGTTGTGTTTGTTATTTTAGAAAGAACAGATAAAGACAAAGGTATCGAGCCGTTGACGACAAGTTTAAAAAAATGGACACCAGATGATTTGAAAAACATCTCGTATATCCCAAAGAAAAAAGCAATCTCGAAGTTTGAAGTTTTTGGAGGTTTAATGTGGACAGCAGTTTGGGCTACACTTTACTTTTATGCGAATTATCTTGTTGGCGTATATAACGGTACGGCAAATGGACTGAAGTTTGTCTCGCCAACTTTTAATCAAGATGTTTTATTGCAGTACTGGCCAATCGTTGTAATTATGATCGTTTTTGAAATATGTATATCCCTTTATAAATTAGTGCAGGGACAATGGACGCAAAGATTGGCGATTGGGAATGCTATTCTTCAAATAGCTGGGACGATAGTATTCATTGTAATTGTAGTAAATCCACATGTATTTAACGCAGGGTTTATTACGTATTTGGCAAATGCATTTACTATTTCCTCAGAGGAGTTTAAAACGTGGCTCATTGGGGGAGGAATTTTCTTCTACATGTTATCTGCTGCAATAAATATATTTGATGGTTTCCGAAAAGCTAGTATTCGTATGTAGATAAAAATCGGAAATTTCGATAAAATAAAACTATTAAAAAGATAGTAAAATAAGGTGAACATGATGAAAGGAAGAAAATAATGATAAGGGAAGCAACGAAAAAAGATTTAGCATACATTTTAGATATTTATAACGATGCGATACTTTATACAACAGCTGTATATGCGTATAAACCTGTAACCCTTGAAAATAGAATAGATTGGTATGAACAAAAAAAGGCTGAAGAGTATCCAATTATCGTATATGAATTAGATAATAAAGTAGTAGGATTTGCGACATTCGGCCCATTTAGAGCGTGGCCTGCTTATAAATATTCAGTTGAACATTCTGTGTATGTAGATAAGGCATATAGAAAAAATGGCATTGGGTCTTCATTAATGAAAGAATTAATCAAAATTGCAAAGGAAAGAGAGTATATGACCTTAATTGCTGGAATTGATGCAGAGAATGAGAAAAGTATTGCCTTGCATCAAAACTATGGATTTGTTCATGCAGGAACAATAAAAAAAGCTGGTTATAAGTTTAATAAATGGCTAGATTTAGCTTTTTATCAGCTGGAACTTAACGGTCCTGAAAATCCTATAGAAGAATAAATATTTTTCGGTAGCAAGAAAAAATTCATGCTACCTTTTTCTTATTTTAATAGCTAATGAAAAGGTTTTTTACATTCAATGTTGAAATATTAGAAGTTAATATAACGATATAAAAAGAGGGATAGAAATGGAAACTGTTATAAATAAAATAAAAGAGGTACAATCTAATTATGTGGGAATGGCAATTTATTCTACAAAAAATAATCGTATAGTTGCTTCGTATAATAGTGAATTAAATATTCCGTTAGCATCAGCAGCAAAATTAGTCATTGGATTTGTAGTAACGCAAATGGTGAAGGAAAATAAACATAATTGGAATGATATACTTCATTACATTAAATTTAATCCACATGAAGATAGTGCGCAGTTATATCCGCATTTACAAGGAAGAACTTCTTTAACACTTAGTCAAGCGGTAGAGGTAATGATTGCTTGTCATGATAGTTACGTTGCACAGTCAGTTGTAATGCACTGTGGTGGATGGGATGCTGTGAAAATGTACGCACAAACGTACTTTTCAAAAATTCATATACAAGAGAATGCTAGAGATGAGAAAAATGTTGGAGAATTAAGTGAAGTTCTTGCCCTTTTCATACAAACCTTTCAAGGTTATAAATCAGAACCAGAATTATGGGAACCAATTATTAGCGGCATGGTAAGACAGCAAGGAGAGTATGAAGAAATTCCATATTATCATATAACTCATATGACAGGTGGATTACTCACAGCTACAATAAATATTGGTATAATAGGAATGTTTAACGAATTTCCACTTCTTTATGTGATTGGGGGAAAAGATTTACCGAATCGCCGTGAAAATAAAGAGGTAGATGAAGCTTTTGCAGTAGTTTTAAAGTACATATACAAAGAATATAGTGAAAGCATGCTAGGAGTGAGCGATTGAAAAGAAACTTAAAGACTTTAACAATCATTATTTTAATTTTAACGATTATTGCTCTTGAAGTTGGAATCGCCCTATATGATCACAATTTGTCATTAGATACAATTTACTTTGCAGCGATCCTTATTTGTATTGTATTGCTTTTTGGCACACGTGTTTCTGAAGAGAAAGAAAGTACATCGAAACGAGAGCGAAGAAAAATAGCTGTTATATTTTGGCCATCTATTTTATTGTCTATCGCTTGTTTTGCAGTTATAAATTACATAAGGGTAGGCTATGTCTCTGTACCAGGGATAATTGGCTTTTCATGCTTTGTTACATATGGTGGATTCGTTTTGATTAGTATTTTAAAGGGGAAAAATAAAATGTAGCTTACTAAGTTGAAAGGAAGCAATGTATATGAAACATATAGAGAACGGTACACGTATTGAAGGAGAATACATTAAAAATAAAGTCATTCAATATAATATGTCCATCTTAACAGATGAAGTAAAACAGCCGATGGAAAAAGTAAGCCTCGTAGTAAAAAATGAAGAAGGAAAAATATTTGGTGGTGTAACAGGTACGATGTATTTTTATCATCTTCATATCGACTTTTTATGGGTTGATAAATCAGTTCGTCATGACGGTTATGGTAGTCAACTGTTACATAAAATTGAAGAAATTGCGAAGGAAAAAGGGTGCAGATTAATATTGCTAGATTCATTTAGTTTTCAAGCGCCAGAATTTTATAAAAAGCACGGTTACCGAGAGTATGGTATCGTTGAAGATCATCCAAAAGGTCATAGTCAGCACTTTTTTGAAAAGAGATTATAATAATATTATGTATACTGATTGATGGGAGAAAGCATATGTACACGTATAAATTGCAACAAGAACAACCAATCTGTGCAGAAAAAATTAAGAAGCTTTATGATTCTGTCGGTTGGTGGCCAGAAAGAAAAGAAGTCGATATTGAAAAAATGTTAAAGAATAGTATAGCCATTGGAGTATGGGAAGAAAATGAATTAGTTGGATTTGCTAGAGTCGTTTCTGATGGTGTTTTTCGAGCATACATTGAAGATGTTGTCGTACATGAGAATGTAAGAAATAAAGGTATTGGAGAGAAAATGCTTACAATGTTACTTCGAGAAATATCTCATATTGATATTGTTAGTCTATTTTGCGGAGAGAAGCTAATAAAGTTTTACGGTGAGCAGCAATTTCAAGCAACGAAGCAAATTGTGATGCATCGTAATCAAACAGGGAAAGAATAAGAGGTGCCAATTAAAATGAATGCAACAAGAGCGTACTGTTTATCGAAAAGAAAAGCGACAGAAGATTCTCCAGATGGCTGGAGTGCAACATGTATGAGGCTTAATAATAAAATATTTGCGATAGTAAATCATGAAGAAGGTGAAAAGGCTGCGATTACATTGAAGTGTGATCCAGAAGTCGCATTAAGAATAAGAGAAGATTATCCAGAAACAATTATTCCAGGGTATCATATGAATAAAAAACATTGGAATACCGTTTATATTCATAAGGGTATAGAGCAGGAGCAAATTAATAAAATGATTGATTGGTCGTATGATTTAGTACTACAATCATTTTCAAAGAAAAAGCAGCAGGAGTTAATGGGTTAATATGTATTAGGAGTGTGTGTAATGAAAGATTCGATTAAAGATACGTATGATAAATTAGCGAGTACATATAAAGAAAATCTAGATTTCGCAAATCCATATAACAGTTATTATGAAAGACCGGCGATGATGGAGCTTATTCCAAAGGAACTAGAAGGAAAAAAGATATTAGATGCTGGATGTGCAGCTGGATGGTATACTTCTCAATTCATAGGAAGAGGAGCAAATGTTACAGCAATTGATGTAAGTCCTGAAATGGTAAAAGCAGCAAAAGAAAATATAGGAGAAGAAGCGACGTTCCTTTGTCATGATCTGCAAGAAACATTGCCATTTGAAGATAATACGTATGATGTGATTGTAAGTTCATTAACTCTTCATTATATAGAAAATTGGAATCAAGTATTTCAAGAATTTCGTCGTGTATTGAAGCCAGGTGGAGAACTTATTTATTCTATTCATCATCCTTTTATGGATTTCACAAAGTTTCCATGTGAAAATTATTTTGAAAAACAGTTATTAATAGATACTTGGGTTAAACCGAATATTACTATTGAAGTCAAGTTTTTTAGAAGATCATTACAAGACATACTAAATGAAACTACAAATTATTTTGTATTAGAAGAGATAGTGGAACCGAAGGCAATTGAAAAAATGAAAGAAGTAAGCGAAAAATCATATCATTATTTAAATATGAATCCACATTTTCTTATCATAAAAGCAATCAATAAATAGCTAGTAAAATAACTTTGTTTTACTAGCTATTTACAGTTTTACATTACATATTAGGAGACTTTAAAATGAATATGAAACGAAATAGAGTAGTATATGCACTATTTACTATAGTTGTTATTATTTTAGGTCTTAGCTCAAGAAAGTTTGCTTTTGCACTACCACATCTATTAAATGATTATTTAGGTGATGCATTATGGGCATTAATGATTTTCACTGGCTTTGGATTTTTGTTTCCTAAAACAGAGACGAAGAAGTTGGCTTTTATTAGTTTAATGTTTTGCTACGGGATTGAAGCGAGCCAATTGTATCATGCGGAATGGATAGATAGCATTCGTGCAACGACTTTGGGGGGACTCGTGTTGGGATACGGTTTTTTGTGGAGTGATGTAGTGGCTTATACAATTGGTGTTGGAGTGGGAATACTGTGTGAGGTTATTTTTCGGAAGAAATAAGAATTGTAAAAGGGGTATTTGTAAATGGAACAAGCACTGGAAATTGCAAAGCTTTGGTTTCGAAATGAACATGTCACAGCTACTGTAATGCAACCAAAAGTAGCGAAGGTTTTATGCAAGAATAAAGAGTACATTTTAAAGAGAACGGGATCGATAAAGCAACTTCTAGTTGAATTCGATGTTTTGAAGCAACTGTATGAAAAGGGAATTAAAGTACAGAGAGTAGTAAAGACAGAAAATGATGAACAATATGTATTATATAAAGAAAAATATTATTGCTTATATGAGTATGTTGCCGGAAGTGTTTTAGAAATAAAAGATACGAATAAGCTGGAAAGGCTAGCAAGTACAATTGGAGAAGAAATAGCTAATCTGCACAAAGCATTACATGCGGTGAATAGTGACCATGAGTTAATAAAAAGAGATTTATATAAGATGGTATTTGAATGGGCTATACCGATTTTAGAAAAGAATGAGTATGTTCATCGAGAGGTAATTCAAAAGATGGAGCGAATGCACGCAGCTTTCAAGGAAACGGTCCATTCATTACCGAGACAAATTATTCATCGTGATATGCATCTATCAAATGTAATCTTTAAAGATGATAAACTGGAAGGGTTTATAGATTTTGAGATTTTAGAAAATAATGTAAAAATATTCGATCTATGTTATTGCTGTACAAGTGTATTAAGCGAGCTATTTAGTAATGAAAGATTAAGAGGGAAATGGTTACATATCGTTTGCAAAGTCTTTGAAGGTTATTATAAACAAAATGATTTAACGAAAGAAGAACTAAAAGCTATTTGGTATGTTATGCTTTCAATTCAAATTATCTTTATTGCTTATTTTGTCCAGTTACCAGATTTATTAAAGTTAAATGAAGAAATGTTCTTCTGGATTTTTGCTAATAAGGAAGCTATTGAAGAAGTTATAGAATGTATCGTAAAGGTATGAAAAAAATAATATTAATTGGTTCTGGTGGTTCAGGAAAATCTACATTAGCAAGGCAGTTAGGAAATAAATTAAATATTAAGGTGCATCATCTTGATGCATTATTTTGGAAACCGAATTGGGAAGGTGTTCCGAGAGAAGAACAAATAGCAGTTCAAAATAACTTAATTAAAGATGAGAAGTGGATTATTGATGGGAATTATGGCGGGACGATGGATATCAGACTGAATGCAGCTGATACAATTATCTTCCTTGATATTCATAGAACAATTTGTATTTATCGTGCGTTTAAAAGAATTGTAAAATACCGGAATAAAACAAGACCAGATATGGGCGCGGGATGTGAAGAAAGATTTGATTTGCAATTTTTTAAATGGATATGGAAATATCCTAATGCTAAACGACCTACAATTTTAAAAGGGTTAGAGCAATTGTCCGAAGAGAAAAAGGTTATTGTTTTAAAATCTCCAAATGAGGTTCGGAAATTTTTAGAGCACATATAATAATACAATGTGACACAACAATTCTTTTTGGATCTTACCGATTAGTTTAATTAAACTAATCGTTTTTTATTATGAAAAATTTAACGCTTTTTGAAAATTGTATTTTGTAATGAGTATATGACTATAAATTCATATAAAATGAACGTTTGGAGGAATAGAAAATGACTAATGATTTAATTCAAACAATCGATTCATTAATGGTAAATATTCCAGCTGGAGAGGTAGTATTAAGAGATGATCGAATAAAAAAAGAATGGCTAGTGCAAATTCAACCATTTCTTCTTGCGAAGTATGCTGTAACAATGGAACTATATGATGCTATTACAAATAGTCCATTAAATAATTTTGATAAAAATCATAAACCAGTTGTCAATATTTCATGGAACGATGCCATTGCGTTTTGTAATGTACTTTCAAAAAAAGCGGGATTAAAAGAATATTATTCTATTAGTGATGGTGGTCAAATTGTGAAATGTAATTTAGATTCAAATGGCTACCGATTACCATGTGAGGCAGAGTGGCAATATGCATGTAAAGCAAGTACAACCGGATATACATACGGGAAACTTCATGATATAGCGTGGTATAATGAAAATTCAAATGGAGAGATTCATGACGTTGGCCAAAAAGAACCGAATGCATGGGGACTTTATGATATGCTAGGGAACGTTTGGGAATGGTGTTATGATTTGTATGATGAAACAGTGTACGGATCATATCGCATTTTTCGTGGTGGTAGTTGGGCTGAAACAGCGAGAGGGTGCGGCGCTACTTGTCGTCGTCGAAGCCATCCTACATTTCATATAGATGATCTCGGTTTTAGACTCGCTAGGTCAATTTAGTAGGAACATGCTACGAACAACTAAGAAAAGAGTATGGAGAAAATCCGTACTCTTGCCAACATAGAAACGATTTAACGTAAGGAGTGTTTATTATGGCGCGTGTTTTATTTATTAACGCTGGATCAGAAGGACATATAAATCCAACTTTACAAGTTGTAGAAGAATTGATTTCTCGTGGTGAAGAGGTCGTTTATTTTTCAATAGAAGCTTTCAGGGATCGGATTGAGAAGACAGGTGCTACTGTACGAACGATTGATGATCAAAAATTTATAAAAGCGTTTCTATCTGGAGGCAGAAATTATTTACAGGAAAGAATAAACGGCCTTCTACATACAGCGGATATTGTAATATCTAGCGTTCTAGAACAAATTGAAGGTGAACATTTTGATTACATGATTCATGATTCTATGTTTGGTTGTGGCCATTTAATTGCTCAAATTCTTAAACTTCCAGCCATAAATTCATGCACATCTTTTGCGCAGGATGAAAAATCCTTTGAGCAAATGTTAGGTCATCTGTCAAAAAATATCCCAGTAGAAATTCATGATAAAATACAGAATGATTTTCAAAACTTAACGAAGGGAATTGCTGAAAAATATGGTGTTGAAATAAAATCATCGTATGAAGTTTTCTGTAATCCTGCACCTCTTACTATTGTGTATACAATTAAGGAGTTTCAGCCTTTTGGTGATACGTTTGATGAAACATATAAATTTGTAGGACCATCTATCTCTGCACAAATGAAAAACAGAGACGTTGATTTTACTTCAATTGAAGAAAAAAGTCCGATTTATATTTCATTAGGTACTGTTTTTAATGAAGCGATTGACTTTTATAAACTGTGTATGAAGGCCTTTGAGAATAGTGAGCATACAATTGTTATGTCTATTGGTAATAAAACAAAAATAAGTGATCTAGGCGAAATCCCTAAAAACTTCATTGTGAAAAACTATGTGCCTCAAACCGAACTGCTTACTTATACGAAACTATTTATTACACACGGCGGGATGAACAGTACGCATGAAGGATTATATAACGGGGTTCCGCTCGTTGTAATACCGCAAAGTGCAGATCAGCCAGCAATTGCAAAGCAAGTGGAGAGTCTTGGAGCAGGAGTTCAATTACATATGAATGAATTAACCGTGGAGAAATTGCGTGAAAGTGTGGAGTTAATTTTAAATAACCCTTCATATAAAGAGGCTGCTTTGAATTTGAAGGAATCATTCCGAACATCGGGTGGATATAAAGAAGCTGTTGATGAAATCTTTACATTTGTAGGTCAGTAATAAATATAAAGTTATACATGAAAAAAGTGTCTATATTAAATGATATAGACACTTTTCTGTTGTAAGAAGAGAAGAATTGTTTAAATGGAAAAAATGAAAATACTAAATGTGAATTTTGAGAACTAAGTCTACAATTTCTGCTGCACACTTTTATTTTATCCCGTATTAACCGACCGTAAAACCCCAACTAATTAAAGTTTTACTTTATGATTTCAGGATGTGGTTTTATATGTTAGTAATAATTTCACTGTTTCTGCACAACTTCTGCACATGCTTAGGCGAGTTCTATGTCATGATATATTCATAAAGTGAAATATTTCACAAGGAAAAAATATATTTTCACTGCGGTGTATGCATAATTAACACATACATCGGTACAAGTTTGTCTCTTGTTATTCTTTTACATCAAAGCCCACATTCCACTACAAAGTATAACAAGAAGGGGACATGAACATGAATAATCGATTTTTAAAACAACTACAAAATATGAAAATGAACAAAAAAAGTTTAGGAGTTGTAGCATTAACAGCTGGAATTATTAGTACGACACTTATTCCTCAAAATGCTTATGCGCACGGTTTTGTTGAAAAGCCCGGTAGCCGATCCGCTTTATGTAGTCCAACTTATGGTGCGCTAAATGTAAACTGTGGAAGTGTTATGTATGAACCACAAAGTTTAGAAGCTCCAAAAGGGTTCCCACAAGGTGGTCCAGTAGATGGACAAATTGCTTCAGCAGGCGGAAAATTTGGTGGTATTTTAGATCAACAAACAGAAAATCGTTGGTTTAAAAATACAATCACTGGTGGGGAAAATACATTTACTTGGAAGTATACTGCGCCTCACTTAACGAGTAAGTGGCATTACTATATTACTAAAAAAGGATGGAATCCAAATAAAGCGCTAACAAGAGCAGATTTCGAACCAATTGGAACTGTACAACATGATGGTTCTGCAGCTTCAAATAATTTAACTCATAAAATCAATGTACCTACTGATCGTAGTGGATATCATGTGATTTTAGCAGTATGGGATGTAGCTGATACAGCAAATGCATTCTATAATGTAATTGATGTTAATCTTATTAATGATGTGAAACCAGACATAGAAGCACCAAGTATTCCAAATGGACTTCAGACGCAAAAAGTAACAGCGAATAGTGTAGAACTAACATGGAACGCTTCTACGGATAATGTAGGGGTAAAAGGATATCAAATCTTCCGTAACGGAGAGATGATTGATACAGTACCAGGGACTCATTTTATTGATAAGAAGTTACAACCAAGTACAGAATACTCTTATACTGTAAAAGCAATTGACGCAGCTGGCAATGTATCGACAGAAAGTACAGCGCTTACAGTAAAAACGACAGTTGAGACTCCTGATACAGAAGCACCAACACAACCAAAAGGATTACATAGTATGGGAACGACAGCGTCAAGTGTGGATTTAATGTGGAGTCCATCTGACGATAATATTGGTGTAGACCATTATGATATTTATAGAGAAACAGAAGGATCAATGAAAAAGATTGCAACATCCAATACAACTTCTTATTTGGATAAAAATCTGCTCGCTAATACTACTTATAAATATGTAGTGAAAGCTGTTGATGTAGCTGGAAATGAATCCGTACAGAGTGATATATTCACAATTACTACAAAAACCGAAAGCGCTTCATATGAAGCGTGGGATGCAAAAAAAGCATATAAAAAGGGAGATAGAGTTCTACACGAAGGAAAAGTATATGAAGCAGTCCAGAGTTATCAAGGAAATGGTGATCCAAACTGGATATATGCATTATCATTATGGAAAACAGTGTAAGCTTTACTTAGGTATGAACTAAGAGATGATGGGCTTTGATGCAAAAGGTAATCTTGAGAATTCACTTTTCTATTAATAAAAAAGGGTAGTGTATGAATACATAAGATTCATATACTACCCTTTTTATTATGATAACATTTTCGTCATAAGTATGTGCGGAATGCCATCTTCCATAAATATATCAGAAGAAGTTTCATAGTCTAATTTTTTATAAAATCCTTCAGCTTGTGTTTGACCGTGTAGTTTCACTTTCGTAACTTGTTCGTTACGAGCAAGTTCTTCTAACGTTTGAATGATGACTTTACCTAATCCGTATGTACGATAATCTTTTAAAATACAAATACGTTCTAATTTTCCGACACCATCAACAAATCGTATACGACCTGTGCCTACAGGAAGTTCATGATAATAAACTAAAATATGTTTACATTGCTCTCCGATTTCATCGAATGTATCGAATTCATCTGCAAGAGGGACACCTTGTTCTTTTACAAATACTTCTTTTCGAATATGAAAGGCAGTTTCTAAATCAGCAAGTTCTGTTATAAGTTTGGATTGCAAAATGTTCAGTCCTTTCTAGTGTAATCAGTTTGCGTTTTCCTAGTATATCATAATAAAGCACTATTAAGAGAAGAAGAACATACTAAAAAGCCAACTTTAAAAAGTTAGCTTTTATTACAATTTCTTTATCCCATTTTTAGTACCAATAATTGCTGTACTCGTCATACTTATAAACAACCCTGTTTCAACTACACCAGTAATCATTTTTAATTGGGTGTGTAAATGGGCAGGATTAGAAATATGATTAGGGAATATACAATCGATAATCAGGTTATTGTTATCGGTTATATAAGTTTCATCATTTTTCAAACGTAACGTTGTTTGACACCCTAAAGACTGAATTTTATTTTCGGTTTGTTTCCATGAAAAAGGGATGATTTCAACAGGTAATGGAAAATTACCTAAATGTGTTACAAATTTCGATTCATCAGCAATGATAATTAGTTCTTTAGAGGAAGAGGCAACGATTTTTTCACGAAGTAATGCACCACCACCGCCTTTTATAAGTTGTAAATTTGAATCAATTTCATCCGCTCCATCAATTGTAAGATCAAGGCTTTGTACGTCGTTTAACGAAATTAGGGGGATATTTAGTTGCTGTGCTAATGCTTCAGTTTCCTTTGATGTTGGTACAGCTTGAAATGATAATCCTTCTTTTACACGTTCACCTAATTTTTGTATTGTCCAATATACAGTAGAACCTGTACCAAGCCCAATTTTCATGCCATCATTTACAAAGTTAGCAGCATATTCGCCAGCGAGCTGTTTTAAATTCATCACTTTACTCCGCCGGGCGTGGCCCAGCATCAAGACCTGAATTTTCAACTGTAAGTACCGGACGAACGACTATATCTTTATGTACACGCATTTGACAAGATAATCGTAAATGATCTTCAATTCCTTTTTCCGTCATTGCATGTTTCTCATTCGCACTCGCTTCACAGAAATCACCTGCTAGTATTTCTACTCTACAAGTTGTACAACGTGCATTCCCGCCGCAACGATGAAGAATGTTGACACCGCTATCTTCAATTGCTAATACTAACTTTGTTCCTTCTTTCACATCAAAAGTTCCCGCACCTTCAATTGTTAATTTTGGCAAATTTGTTCCTCCTCACGTAAAATTGTACATAACATATTTATGACCGCGAATTATTGAACATAAACATTATTTTTTTATATCCCCGTAACTTTTTTTAATGTTGAATCGTTTATTAAGTAAGCGCTGAAAAGGAGTGGTTATTTTGTGCACAAAAGTAACTCATGTTTTAAAGAATCATATCGATATGAATCATTCAAATATAAACTTTTTAATTGAACAATATGGAGAGTTAAAAAGATACTGTACTTTTTTAACGAAAAACAAATGGGATGGGGAAGATCTCGCCCAAGAAACAGTGTGTAAAGTGCTTCGAAAATATAGAAATAAAGATATTTGTATGACACTCGTCTATAAAATAGCAAGAAATCGTTGGTTAGATCAGATGAAGTCTAAGTCTGTTCATGAAAAAATAAGAGGACAAATCACTTTTGAAGAACCACATGAGAACATTGCAGATTTGCATGAAATGGTAGGGAAAGTATTGTCTTCATTAAATGTACAGCAATCCGCAATTTTATTATTAAAAGATGTTTTTCAATATAGTATCGCTGATATTGCTAAAGTGTGTTCTGTATCAGAAGGTGCAGTGAAAGCTTCTTTATTTCGGAGTAGAAATAGGCTGAAAACTGTAAGTGAAGAAGGGATTGAGATAGTCGAATTCACAGAGGATATTGAAGTTGTTGTAACATCTATTCGTGAGGAAAGACCAGAATTATTAACGAAGCTTCTTCCGACAATAGATTTTACTAAATTACCATCTAAACAGCCAGTCTTATTATTTAATGTGAAAAACCCTTCTTCCTACAGTTATATGCTTTACGCAGCATAACAAGTATTGGAGGGATTTAAAATGAATGCAATTCCATATGTAGTAGAACAAACAAAATTAGGAGAACGTTCCTATGATATATATTCAAGGTTATTAAAAGACCGCATTATTATTATCGGCTCAGAAATTAATGATCAAGTAGCGAGTAGTGTCGTAGCGCAATTATTATTTTTAGAAGCAGAAGATGCAGAAAAAGATATATTCTTATACATCAATAGCCCTGGCGGTTCAACGACAGCAGGTTTTGCAATATTAGATACGATGAATTTAATTAAACCAGATGTGCAAACGCTATGCATGGGCTTTGCGGCATCATTCGGTGCATTGTTATTATTATCAGGAGCAAAAGGAAAACGGTTTGCTCTCCCTAACAGTGAAATTATGATTCATCAGCCGCTTGGTGGTGCACAAGGGCAAGCAACAGAAATTGAAATAACTGCGAAAAGAATATTAAAGTTAAAGCATGATATTAATAAAATGATTGCAGAAAAAACGGGGCAACCGATTGAAAGAGTAGCACATGATACAGAAAGAGATTATTTTATGACTGCAGAAGAAGCGAAGGCATATGGGATTGTAGATGACGTTGTTACGAAAAAATAAGTTGAAAACAGGCTAGAGGATATCCTAACCCTCTAGCCTATTTTTATTAATCTTTTATCCATTCATTAACTAGCGCTTGATTCTTCTTAATCCATTTTCGCGCCGCTTCTTCGGGATCTTTCGTTTTATTTAACTCGACCATTAATGTACCAAGCTGTTCATCGTTCATCTTCCATTTGTCAAAGTATTTTATGATATCCGGATGGTCTTTTTCGAAACCTTTACGAACAGAGTAATAAATGTCATCTTTTTCACCATATACTTTCTTAGGGTCTTTTAAATATTTTAAGTCAAATTCTGAAAAGCCCCAATGCGGATTCCAAAGCGTAACAGCGATTGGTTTCTTTTTCGTATATGCTTTCTTTAGTTCACTCATCATCGCAGCTTCAGAGGATTGGACAAGTTTTAGTTTTATATCATATTCTTTCATTGCTTTATTCGTTAAATTCATAAGACTACTACCGGGTTCGATACCGACAATTTTATTCTCTAGTTCATCTTTATGAGCATTTAAATCTTCGATACTGTTTATGTTTTTCATATAAGAAGGGACGACTAAACCTAGTCCAGTACCTTCGTACCATTTTGATTTTAAGACAATATCATCTTTATAACGATCGTTTAGCGGTTTATCTGTAACTGGTAGCCATACTTCTAAATTCGCATCAACATCACCACGAGCGACACCAGTCCAAATTGCGGCTTTTTCTAAATACATGAGCTCAACTTTGTAGCCTTTTTCTTCTAATAAAACTTTCCACATGTTTGCGGTTGCAATATTTTCTTTCCAACTTGTTACACCAAGTTTAATTTTTCCTTTCGAATTTGCATTTGTTGCATTACATGAAGTGAAAATCATAGTAATAAATAATGCAAGGCATATAAACCAAATTTTCTTTCGCATCGAAAACCTCCTAAGTAACGTTTGCCTTATAAAATAAATGTATAAGTAAGCATTCTTATTATGAACGGAAACGAGAATTTTAAAGAAATCTTATGAATGTCATTTTTATGTAATATTTCTTTGTAAAATCGCAACACTATGTGAATAGATGGGTAGAAAAGGAGTAGTGACATGGATAATACAAAGGTGCGTGTTGAAAACGTAACAAAAGTATTCGGGAAACATCCGCAAAGGGCCCTTTCCTTATTAAAAGAAGGAAAAAGTAAATCGGAAATTTTAAAAGAGACAGGAATGAACGTTGGGGTGAAAAAAGCAACGTTTGAAGTTTACTCTGGAGAGATTTTCGTTATTATGGGTTTGTCTGGTAGCGGGAAATCTACGCTAGTTCGTATGTTAAATCAATTGATTAAACCAACTGCAGGTCATATATACATAGATGGTGAAGACATCGCAACGATGGGAAAAGAAGAGTTACGGAGAGTAAGAAGAACGAAAATGAGTATGGTATTTCAGAAATTCGCTCTATTTCCGCATCGTACAGTTATACAAAATGTTGCATATGGTTTAGAAATACAAGGAGTTCCGGTTGAAGAGCGAGAGAAAAAAGCGTTAGAATCGCTACAGTTAGTAGGACTCGATCATCATAAAGATAATTACCCAAGTCAACTTAGTGGTGGTATGCAACAGCGCGTTGGAATCGCAAGGGCACTAACGAATAATCCAGATGTATTACTAATGGACGAGTCATTCAGTGCATTAGATCCACTTATTCGAAAAGAAATGCAAGATGAATTGTTAGAGTTACAAGATAAAATGGAAAAAACGATTATATTTATTACGCATGATTTAGATGAAGCGCTTCGAATTGGAGATCGTATCGCATTAATGAAAGATGGAGAAATCGTCCAAATTGGAACACCAGAAGAAATTATGATGAGCCCCGCTAATGAATTTGTAGAAAAGTTTGTTGCGGATGTGAATTTAGGAAAAGTAATTACGGCGGAGTCTATTTTAAAACGACCAGAAACTTTATTAATTGATCGTGGACCTCGTGTAGCCCTTCAAATTATGAGGAATGCAGGTGTTTCAACTGTATATGTTGTAAACAAAAAGTATGAGTTTTTAGGTATATTAACTGCGGATGATGCGAGTAAAGCAGTACAAAAACAGTGGCCGATTGCTGATTTATTACTTAATGATATTCCGCATGTGTATTTGGATACTTTACTGGAAGAGACATATGCAAAAATGGCAGAGATGAAATATCCGTTACCAGTAATCGATGAGAAGAAAAGGCTAAGAGGAATTATTAAACGTGAAAGTGTCATTCAAGCTCTTGCAGGAAACATTGAGGAAGAGGTGAAAGACGATGAATAGTATACCGCGGATTCCATTAGGGGAATGGGTCGACTCATTTGTTGCAAGTTTATATGAGCACTTTGAAGGCTTATTCCGAGGATTCTCTTATATTATTGGCGGATTTGTTGATTTACTCACTAATTTTTTAACAATAATACCCGCCATATTGATGATTATTATCTTATGTTTCCTCATTTGGTACACAACGAGGAAATTATCTTTAGTCATTTTTACGCTTATTGGATTATTATTTATTTTGAATATTAACTACTGGGCACAAACAATGCAAACATTAGCACTCGTACTTACGTCTGTTATTATTTCAATTATTGTCGGAATTCCAATTGGTATATTAGCATCTCAAAATGAACGTTTCTCAAAATTTTTAAAACCAACATTAGATTTTATGCAAACAATGCCTGCATTCGTATACCTTATTCCAGCGATTACATTTTTCGGAGTAGGTGTAGTACCTGGAATTATTGCATCAGTAATCTTTGCAATGCCACCGACAATTCGTTTTACTGACTTAGGAATTAGACAAGTTCCAGAAGATTTAATTGAAGCAGCGAATGCATTTGGATCCACAGCATCACAAAAACTATTTAAAGTACAATTACCACTTGCAACCGGAACGATTATGGCTGGTGTGAACCAAAGCATTATGCTTTCGTTATCGATGGTTGTAACAGCATCACTTGTAGGAGCTCCAGGACTTGGAGTTGATGTATATCGCTCTGTAACACAAGTTAATATCGGAATGGGATTTGAAGCTGGATTAGCTATCGTAGTAATCGCAATTATATTAGATCGAATTACACAAGGGTTCCATACGAAAAGAAAATAATGAATAAAAAACACACTTTTATAATACAAAGTGTGTTTTTTATTGCATCCAGATCACATACGAACGATAACAGAACCTCCAGCTGGTGCACAAACTTGGTTTTTTTGTTGTTCCATTGATTTAATTAATTGATTATTTTCCTCGATTAATGAGATTAATTTAGTTAATTGATTTTCAAGACTTGCAATACGCTGCATCATATATTGTGAATCATGATGCAATGTATTCCTTGCGGGATGAGGGGAATAAACATACTGTTGATTTATATTTGGATTCCAATGAGGATACATTTGAATCGTTCCTCCTTCAATAAATTACGAAGCTTTCTTATAGTAAATGCCTATGTATAATTAATAGTTACTTGAAAATTTTCCAATATAAAAGGAGTATGTACAGAAAATGGAAAATATTATATGTAAAGTTACAGTACATTTTTTGGAAATATTTAAGCGAGATAGTCCTTATATTAATACATTCAAGTAAATGTATGTTATTTAGGGAGAAATGATGGGAGGAGATGTAATTTTGGCTAAAAATAAAAAAAGAAATGATGCTTTGGCAATAGGTGTCGGTATAGGAGTTGTAATTGGTGTATTTCAAGGGCACTTTACAAATAATTTAGTAATCGGAATTGTGATTGGGATTATAATTGGGATTGCGTTTTTGAAGAAATAATGAGATGTAAATTCATTTCAAAAATTGTTGTATCAAAAGAATGAAAATTCGGAATACTAAACCTGTTTTTCCTTTTTTTGTGATATTATATATGAAAAGGAAGGTGATGGATATGTCAACAAACAATCAAATAGAACAAAACTGTTTCATTTGCAAAAAACATATAGGAAATATTATAGTTCCAGGTGGAGCTATTTACGAAGATGAACTCGTTTACGTTGGACATGTCCACTGGGATAGTGAAGAAACATACCTGGGTTATGTAATGATAGATATAAAAAGACATGTACCTGGCCTTGCTGAACTAACAGATGAAGAAGCGAAAGCGTTCGGACTTATAACAAGTAGAGTAAGTAAAGCGTTAAAAGAAAGCGAAGGTGCAGAGCATATTTACACTTTTGTTTCAGGAAATGGTGTACCACATATGCATATGCACATTATTCCGCGTTATCCGAATACACCAAAAGAGTTTTGGTCACCAACCGAGATAGCGAAATGGACTGGCGCACCATATGGTGACGAAGAGAAAATAAAAAAACTATGTGAAAGAATACGAAAGTATATGGTAAATGAGTATGCATACAAAAAATAATACACAATATTCATGGGTTGGAAATATAGAAATGTGTTTAGGAGAAATTTCAGTTAAACAATATGGTGATATTGTACTTGGTAAATATGGTGGGAATATAAGTGCTGGAGCGAAAAAGAATGAAGATGGTGCATTAGTTTGGTCAAATGGTGAATGGGAATTTGCAGCTATTCTAGATGGACATAATAGTGCGGAAAGTGTTGAGTTAGTAGTAAATACAATCGAAAAAGAATATGAAAATATAAAAGTAATTTTGAATGAACCAATTAATACAGTGTTTCAGTCTGTTGAAAATCATATACTTACAATTTTTCAGTCATCTTCATTTAAGGAAAAGTGCAAAAAAATTAAAGGTGAAACAGCTTGCTTACTATGTGTAAGGAAAGAAAATTATATATGGTGGCTTTCTATCGGTGATTGTTTAGTGTATGTATTTCATGAAGAGTTACATAAGTTAGGACAATATGCATTAAATCAACGTCATTTTTACGAATGGATTGGAAATGTAAACACATTTGATTTACCTGTTCCTTGCTATTCATCAGGTATTCGTGAATTACGTACTGGAAAGAACCGAATTGTAATGGTGACAGATGGAGTATTAGAATGCGGGGAGCGCCGATATGAAATACCTTTAAATTTGCATATTGCTATGCACAGAAATGATAAAACACTTAAAGAAAATATTCACAATGTTTTAGAACACGTGCATCATCAGTTGGGACGTGATAGTGCGACAATTATTAGTTGGGACGTAGAAAATAAAAGGAATGCTACGTATCCGAGTGATCAGCCGGAGAAAAGGTAAAGGAGGAAACATCACTGTTTTGGGTTAAAGGAATTTTATTAATAGTATGGATTATATCCTTAGTTGTTTTTGAAAAAGTAGTGAGGAAAAAACTAAATATACCGAAACAAACAGACTGGAATAGTAAATATGTAAACAACTTTCATAAATGGGGCACTAGGGCTCTTATTATTTCTTATATAATTTTTACGATGATATGTGCTACTTTAAATCCCGTTTATATTAGTAATTTACCCATTTTATTTTTAATAACTTTATACTGCTTTCAATCATTTATGGAGTGGAAATTTGATAAAGAATCGAGGGAATATGTCATTTCTTTAGGAACGGTTCCGCTATTAGTAATAACAGGAATTATTCTTAATTTTTTCTTTTATACCTATTGGATTTAATCATATGTGGAATGAATGGGGAGACAAAATGAAAAATCCTAAATTACGTGCTGAAGCAATGATTTTAAATGAAGATCATTCTAAAGTACTTGTACAATGCAATGAAAATGAATCATTTTATCGTTTTCCAGGTGGCTCTATTGAATTTGGTGAAACGTCAAAAGAAGCAATAATTCGAGAGTTAATAGAAGAATACGATTTGAAAGTTGATGTTCAAGAGTTAGCAATTGTAAATGAACACATTTTTGAGTGGGACAACGAAAAAGGTCATCATTGTACATTGATACATTGGGGGACTGTTGAAAAAATCATTACAAATGAAATAAGGCATAAAGAGCATGAGGATATTATATTAATTTGGAAAAGTCTAGAGGAATTACAGGAGAAGCCGACATATCCTGAAGGCATCATAAGTTATTTAGAAGGGGATAACCGTAATATAGTCCAATTTATTTCAAGTAATTAAATGAAATAATAGGAGGGGGGAAAATGGGAGGTTCTACTTTTTGGATTATAACTATTGTTTTTTGTATAGCTGTCTATTTTCTCGATAAGTTTTTAAGAAAAAAATTGAATATGCCCAAGGGTGGTTTTTGGGGATATAAAAAACATGTAAATAGTTTACATAAAAAATTGGAAATAGGACTACTTTTTATTTATTTAATAACTAGCTTTATGTTTATCTTTAAATTTGAAAGTATTAATATTGCTTATGTCATTTTTACTTATTTAGGTGGGACGTTAATCTTAAGAGCATTGATGGAATGGAAGTATGATAGAGAGTCGAAAGAATATATATTTTCGGTAATTGGGGTATTCACGTTTATTTTTATGACTTCGATACTATTTTACTTCTTTCCACCTGCTGTATAATAAAAATTTGATAGTACAAATAATGAAATAACTAATAAACAAGAAACCATTTACTACTAAATGGTTTCTTGTTTATTTAAGCATTTATTTTAGTTAATATAGATGTAATGAAATTAGTTTTATCCTCTGCATACTTATGTTTATCAGTAGGATTAGCTTGTGAAAGTTGAATCTTTAACTGTTCATACTGCATGCGTGCAGTTTTATTGTCTATTAAGTAATCACGAAATTGTAATTGTTCTATTAAATATGTATTCCCTTGTTCATACATATGAATTTGATGAGTTCTTGGTTCACCTTTATTAAAATAGTATCTTTCGGGTAATACTTCTTTTCTATATTTATAGTTTAGTAGTTCTAACTTTTTAATACAATGTATACCGTCCGTATAATTTTCTAATTCAATTGCTATATCAATAATTGGCTTTGCACTTAAATATGGAATAGAAGTACTACCAATATGGTGTATTGCTAAAATATGTTCGCCAATTTGTTCCTCAATGAGTTGTTTCTCTTTCATAAACTCAATTTCCCATTCTTCAGTCCACGGCACTAAAAACACTTTCCCATACGGTAAACCTAACATTTAATTAGCATCCCTTTCAAAATAGTTTTCAAAAAGTTTATTACATTTTCTTAAAGCTTCTCAAAACAAGGTGTTCCCACAATCTCCAAGGAAGAATCTTCTTCGCAAAGATCATAAATTTCACACCTTTACCGATTGGATATCGTAAATTTGTACGCTTAGATTCAGCAATTTCTGCAATTTTATTAGCAACATCTATCGGATTACCAAATGTATCACTGCCGCTATTAATATGTTTTTGTATTTTATCCATATACTCTTTGTAAGGAGATGTTGTATCAGATTGGTTTTCAGCGAGTTGTTTCCCAACCTCCCATATGTTTGTGTTATAAGAACCTGGTTCAATTAAAGCAACATCTATTCCGAAAGGTTTTACTTCTAAGCGAAGTGATTCACTCCAGCCTTCTAATGCATATTTTGAAGATACATAAGGAGATAAACCAGGGAATCCAACTTGGCCGCTAATGCTGCTAATATTAATGATTTTTCCACTTCTTTGTTTTCTCATATACGGTAAGACAAGCTGAGTAATTGATATAGCCCCAAATAGGTTCGTTTCAAATTGTTTGCGGTATTCCTCTACTGGAATTTCTTCTACAAAGCCCCCATTTGCATATCCTGCGTTATTAATAAGTAGGTCTACTCTGTTTATTGCTTTTATATATAATTGAAAGTTATGTATAGAATTTTGATCTGTTACATCTAATTGTTGAACTTTTATATTTTGCTGTAAGTTGAGTTCAGTAACTTGAGATAGTAAGGTTCCTTGTTTTTCTAGGTTTCGCATTGTAGCAATGACTAAATAGTCTTTTTTCGCAAGTTCAAGCGTTGCTAATAGGCCGAATCCACTTGAAGCCCCAGTAATAATTGCAATTTTTTTATTCATTGTCGGCTCGCTTTCTTTTTCTTTTATCATAACGAGATATAAAGGTAAAAGCTATTTATTGTATAAAGATATTTGTTATAATTGAAAATGATTATCAATTGATTGTAATTTGTATATAAAAGGAGTGTGGATTTCATGAAGACTAACAGTTTTCATGATATTTTTAGTAAATATTTTCATGGGTTACAAGTTGTAGAAGAAAGATATATGTATGTGCCAAAAACAATAGGTATGGGTGAAGTGCGAAGGTGGAGCTCGTTTTCTGGAATGGAAATAGTGCTATCAAATTACCAGTTCCATAAAAACCATCGCATTCAATTTGCATCGGATGCAGCAATGGTGGAACTTAATTTTTGTTTACAAGGATCCGGGGAAGTACAAGTTGGTTACTCTACAAATAAATTAATGGCTGGGAATAGCTATTTATACTTTATGAATGACTTTGAAGTTCTATTTGAATATGAAAAAGAAACTCCACTATATTCATTAGCAATTGGAATTCCTGTACAGTTGTTTAATCATTTCATGCTAAATTGTGCTATTGAAAAAAGTCATGATTTTCATACTATAATAGGAAATCAATCTTTTAAAAAGTTTCAAACCCCCATTGATGCCCTAACATCTAATATTATTAAGAGAATGTTAGAGAATCCCCAAAAGGATCGTATTAATCAACTCGAAATAGAAAGTAAAGCGCTCGAATTGCTTTCTATATACTTTGGGAAAGTATTACTGAATGATCGTGATGCAAATAAAAGGAGCCAATTATCCAAAAAGGATTTAAATAAAATAAAACAAGCTGAAGAAATTTTACTTCAAAGAATGGAGTCACCCCATGCCCATCAACTTAAGGATAGAAACTCTACGGTTTTCCATTAATTGAAATGAACAAACTTTTAAACAGTATAATCCTCTTAAAAATGAGCATACGAAATAAACCCTAACGGGTTTCATTTTTTTCTTATGCAGCTTTCTTTTGTTTTCTCAATCCATTATACTCATAGACAACACCCATAATATCAAAGATAGTTTTCTTCTCATATCGATGGGATTTCCGGCCATTTTTCTTTAGTAGGGTAAACAGGCGGATTAAAACCTTTGTTATTATACGGGTGTTTCTCTGTATCGCTTGATATAACAGGGATAGATGATCTTGAATCATCCCAATTGCTTTATATTCGCTTAGTTCTCTTTTGTGCTTTTGCAACAGAAGTTGGCGCATCTTAAACATCGTGGAAGAACATATAAAAATGGCAATGAGTTTTCCATACACATGGCATTCTAATCGCTCTTGTTTGATAGTTTGCCAATGATGAATTTGAAATAGAGATTTCCACGTTTTAAATATGATTTGTCGGGTAAAAGACTGGCGCGGTATCAGTTGTGATCCGTTTCCAGCCTCTCCCCATAAGAACTGCTCGTGAGGTTTTCCCTCAAGCAGCTCACCCCATAAACTTCATCAAAAGGGTTATGAGACCTATCAAATGGCAGACACTTTCATCGGAAACTCTCTGCACTTTTCAGGGGAAGGACTTTCCAGTCCCAGTAAAGCCCCAGTACACCATAGAGATATTCGTTACTCCATCTCTGCCATCCGATGCTACGCTTTCGTCGTCGTTTCCTTCTCGTTAACAGTGTGCGAATTTTCATCTCCGTATAATCACGTACTTCACTGAAAGCTTGACTAGAGTTCCCAACCCGGAAGTAGTTCACCCATCCAGTCAGTACGGCATTGATTTGTTTTATTAAGTCTTGTGCTGGCTTCGCTCCTGCGTTTTGAATGAGTTCGCGAATTTTTGCTTTCACTGTCGTGCGAGCTTTCTTCTTCGGGATCATGAAAACGAAGAATCCATTCTTATTTCGGTTCGGTATTCGTCTCAGGTCAAATCCTAAAAATCCGAAGGATTCTCCTTTTAGGACATTGACCATCTGAGTCTTCTCCAGATTCAGTTCAACTCCCAAAGGCTTTAACTGTTCCCACAGTCGTCGTAATGCCAGTTCAGCCCATCCACTTTTACTGGAGTGTCCGCTTACAGCGATAACTATATCGTCGGCAAAACGGTGATAGTTTACAGCTTCGTAATTGCCATCAGCTGTTTTACGTCGAATGGTATCAAATGTCCAATCCACTTCATTGAGGTAAATGTTCGCGGCTAGTGGAGAAAATGGTCCCCCTTGCGGGACACCGATCTTTCCTGTTGCCTTAATTACCTGTTTTACAAGATGCATAACCTGTGGGTCTTGGACACGTTTCGCGATTTTCTCCAATAATATGTTGTGTCGGATTGTATCAAAGTAGCGTGACAAATCAACATCAATTATTATGGTCATACGGCGCAATATACTGCGTCGTACTTCTGCCAATGCCTGATGTGGAGAGCGTTTCGGCCGAAACCCATACGAGTTTGGACAGAAATCAGCTTCAAAAATTGCTTCTAATATGAGTTTTAGCGCTCCTTGTACTACACGATCTCGTATACACGGAATTTGCAGAGTTCGCATTTTGCCGTTTGTCTTTGGGATTTCTACTTTTCGATTGGCTTGTGGTTGGTATATTCCAGCTTGTAATTCTTCTTGAATACCCGTTAAGAATGGGATAACTCCTTCTAGTTCTATATCAGCAAAACTTTTTCCATCAATGCCTGGGGCACCATTGTTTTTCCTCGCCTGTTGATATGCTTCGTGAAGGGTTGTAATTTTGGTAATGTGGGTAAATATCCCCCAAAACCGGTGCGTAGGTTCAGACTTCGCCTTTCGATAGATTCGTTGCCTTAGTTCCTGCAAAGTGATGGGTGTTTTTGTCATAGCACCCTTGCCTCCTTTAGTCATACGAAATGTTTACAGGTTCGGATCCTTTCCTCCCCGCGTGTTTTGCTGCACGCAGATCTCTGGTACTACGATCCGTTCCGCCACCCTGACACCTACCGTTCTCACTTCCCGATCGCGGTTATAGAGACGGTCTCCTCGATGAGATTTCTTCATCGGGTGTCGAGGGCTTCTCCAGTTTCCACATTATCTTTCTCTCCATGTCGCCGCTGATACCCCGCCGGTGAGAACTGCCGTTCCAGACTCGTTTCGGTCAGTTCTTGTTGCTTTCGCACGTTATCGACCGTCTCAGCCACCGGAATTGCGTGTAACGAGGCTACATCTACGTTCACTGTACGTTACAACCTGGAGATTTGCCCACATGCCTTTTGCATGTGATGTCAGAGGGCTTCGCCATGTCGCTTTCACTTCATGGCGCCTCTCAGGCTACGGGAGTGGAGTCTATTCTCCCGATTGGACTTTCACCAACTAGATAATGTGTCCTTATCTGGACACGCCGATCTGCCAGCGGAGGGAGTAAAAATCATGGATTTGTTCCATCGGAACCACTTCCCAAGGCGTATTCGTAACATATATGTTGATACCCGTTAATCGTTTACTCTTTTCTGAAAATGTAATCCCCTTTTTACTTTCGGTATAGCTTTGTTTTTTTCTACGTTCCAGTATTTGTTCCTCTGTTAATCGGTAGATAATTACTCTTGTAAATAATCTTTGATTCTTGCCAATATACGACTCTTTTATTTCATACGTTTGTCCTGGTTTTAACGTGTGCATAATGTTCTCTAAATCAACTTGGATATACTGTGACTGTTTTTTGATTGTCCCATTTCGAAAGTATTCTGGAAATGGATTTTTCGTATAGACGGTATGGTTTAACTTAAGTCTTGATATATAGCACACGCCACGTTGATCCATTTGATCTAAGTCTTCCAATGAAAAATATCCTAAATCACGAATACACAGATCACCCGGCCGTAAGGTATCTAAGCAATCTGTTCCAAATGTTTTATCATTATTTTTTCCAGGACCTACCTGGAAGTTTAAAAACTGTCCGCTGTGTAAGTCATATTCTAATTGAATCTTGATACCTGCAGTTTGTGCACAACCACCTGACCCAGGATATACATGTGCTAAATGTTTCGGTACTTGGAAAATCGTCGCATCTAAAATACGGATTCGTTGAAAATACGTGAGTGCTGCACTTGAAATGGCTGATGTTTTACAAAGTTTACTTTTCCATAATGCAGAAAAAATATATTTCAAAAATTCAACCGCTTTTTTATCAAAGCGTTTATTGAGTCCTTCTGGACTCATAAGAGTGCCTGTGGCGGCGTGTAATTGACTGCATAGTCGAACGAGAGAATCACTCGCTGTACGTTGACTGACCCAGATACATATGGTAGCTAATTCATTTCCTGAAAACTTTCGTTTTCTTTTTACAAAACCTAATTCTTTAGCGAGTTCTTCCAAAAGAGAAGGGGTTAAATGACGATACAGCTCTTCAGAAAATAGTTGTAATTCATCTTGAATTGAAAGATTCATAAAAAATGTCATCCTTTCTAGCTAGCTTTTTAGAAAGAATAACGTTTTTTGACACTTGGGGGTAGTGCAAATTCTTAAGTTGATGGGCATGTGGAGTCACCCCCATCATTATTAGAATTAGCTAAAATAGTAGGATTAAATGATTATAAATTAAAAATTGGTTTTAAAGAATTATTTGGCACGTCCACATTTGCATATTTAAGAGAACAGCGAATGGAAAGAGCAATGCTTTTATTGCGTTCGGGAACTAGTAATGTGACCGAAACGGCAGTTGCTGTTGGATACAATAATATTAGTCATTTTTCAGAGTCATTTAAAAAGAAATATGGAATGAAACCTTCTGAAATTTTGCGTATGTATTAAAAATCCGTTATACCGTAAACTCCTCCACCATTTGGTAGTTGTATTTCGTCATAATCATTATAATTACAATCAACATCCAATTGGAAATAATTTTTTATGGAGGAATTTAAATGAAAGAGCGGAATGAAAGTCATTTTTGGATATTTGTATTAATAGGAATCTTTCTTATTATAACAACAACTGGTTTCGCCCGTATGGCATATGGAATTATACTGCCATTTATGCAGGAAGGACTTCACTTATCTACGGCTCAATCAGGTATGCTAGGAACCATACTTTTTTTAGGTTATTTATTAACTGTAGGAACATCTGGAATATTTACTATCCGTTTTGGCGCAAAATCAGTTTTATTAATAGGCAGTTGGTTCGTCGTTATAAGCTTAATGGGATTAGCGTTTGTTTCTTCGTTTTGGATAGTTGCTTTTTGTATGCTATGTGCTGGAGCTGGTAGTGCTCTTGTATATACACCACTCATGTCAATAACGGTAGGGTGGTTTCCAGACAAAAGAGGAACTGTAATGGGACTGTTATTAAGCGGTGCAGGTATAGGTATGCTATTTAGTGGAATAATTGTTCCTTATGTAGTGCGCACATTTCCTGAGTATAGTTGGCGTGGTGCATGGTTTTTGTTTGGAGTTATTACATGTATCATTGTATTTGTCGCTTCAGTTGTTTTGAAAAATCCAGAAGTTACTGAAGATGAGCAAAAAATGAGTAATAAATCGTTTTTATGGAAAACGAAAGAACTATATATCATTGCATGGATGTATTTTATTGTTGGTGTTGTATATTTAATTCCAAATTTATATCAAACTAGTTTTATGATTGATAGTGGTATCTCAGCATCAATTTCGGGGACTGTTTATGCAATTGCTGGCATCTTTTCAATCGTAGGAGCATCTGTCTGGGGATTTATTTCGGATCGAATTGGTATAAAGAAGAGTTTATGTAGTGCGCTTTTATTAGCTATTATAGGTGATATGGCTCCAATTATATTTGGAAATATAACTGGTTTTATCGTGTCGGCAATTATTTGGGGTTCTAGCCTCGGAGGTATACTATTATTAATTCAAGTTGCAGCTTCAAAGCAAGTATCTCCGAAATATGTCTCAATGGCAATTAGTTTTATATCTGTTTTCTATGCAGTTGGGCAAATGATTGGACCTGGAATTGCGGGCTGGGTTATTGGGAGAAGTGGTTATGCATTAGCTTATGTATTAGGTGCTTTCGGTTTCTTTATGTGCATATGTATGGGGTTATGCTTAAAAAGAGGAAATCTTACAAACTCAGCGTATTTAGAGAAGTGAGTATTGTCATGAAATGAATCTTTTTAACAGGAGGGAAGAAAAATGGTCCATGTGAAGGATGTATTAGCGGATCAATTGTTGGCGAATGCAAACGATCCCAGTTGGTATATTCCATTTTCAGATGCAGTGAAAGATCTATCTGAGAGAGAAGCTTTCTGGAAACCGAATGAAGAGAGTAATAGTATAGCTGAAATTGTACAACATTTACTGTATTGGAACTCAACGTGGCAAACTAGGTATAAAGAATCAAATGTGAATGCAGTACCCGCTATTGGAGATAATAACAAAAGTTTTATGCTTTCAGATAATCAAACTTTCGATGAATTACGGGAAAAACTACTAGAAAAACTGTTACAATGGCAAAATCTTATAAATGAAGAAAAGGTTGAAAGTGATGTAGTAGGATTTCCTGTTTCTGCAAAGTGGTGGGAAGTGTTAGCGAATGTAACAACTCATAATGCATATCATATTGGCCAAATTATTTACATCCGAAAATTACAGCGGAGCTTTGATAATGAATAAAATAATAGTTCTCAAATTAGGTGAACAAAAGTGGACAAAACGAGACAGATGTCTCATTTTGTCCACTTTTTTATTATGAAAGAAAAGAGAAAACTTATTAAATCAAGGATTAGAATTTGGCACGGTACTTGCAATATAAAAGATGATCAAGAAAATAGGAGGGCTGGACATGTTAAAAACAACTGAAAGTAAAGGGAATGAAATTACGAAAGAACAAGCTCGTTGGATGTATGAAAAAATGTTAGAGATTCGTAAGTTTGAAGATAAGGTACATGAATTGTTCGCGCAAGGCGTTTTGCCAGGTTTCGTTCATTTATACGCAGGTGAAGAAGCGGTAGCAGTTGGTGTATGTGCCCACTTAACGGATAGTGACAGTATTACAAGTACACATAGAGGTCATGGACATTGTATCGCAAAAGGTTGTGATTTAAATGGTATGATGGCTGAACTTTTCGGGAAAGCGACAGGATTATGTAAAGGTAAAGGCGGTTCCATGCATATTGCGGATTTAGATAAAGGAATGCTTGGTGCTAATGGCATTGTAGGCGGGGGTTTCCCACTTGCTTGCGGTTCAGCATTGACAGCTAAATATAAAGGAACAAAAGATGTAAGTGTTTGTTTCTTCGGTGACGGAGCAAATAATGAAGGAACATTCCATGAAGGGGTTAATTTAGCGGCGATTTGGAAGTTACCAGTTATTTTTATTGCAGAAAATAACGGTTACGGTGAAGCAACTACATTTGAATATGCTTCAAGTTGTGATTCTATTGCGGATCGTGCAAAAGCTTATAATATTCCAGGCGTTCAAGTAGATGGAAAAGATCTTCTAGCTGTATATAAAGCTGCTGCAGAAGCAGTGGAACGTGCGCGTAATGGTGATGGTCCAACAATTATTGAATGTATGACATATCGTAATTACGGTCATTTTGAAGGTGAAGCGCAAACATATAAAACATCAGAAGAAAAAGAAGAACATTTAAATGAAAAAGATGCGATTGTGAATTTCCGTAAGCATTTAATTCATGAAGGTTTATTAACGGAATCTGAACTTGTTGATATGGAAAAAGCAGTAGATGATGCAGTACAAAGATCCATTGAATTTAGTGAAAATAGTCCATACCCAGACGATGAAGAATTATTAAAAGATGTATACGTTTCTTACAAATAAGAGGAGGGTGAAAAATTATGACTAGAACAGTAAGTATGTCAACTGCAATTAATGAAGCGATGAAAATCTCAATGCGTCGTGATGAAAATGTAATTTTAATAGGTGAAGACGTTGCAGGCGGTGCACAAGTTGATCATCTGCAAGATGATGAAGCTTGGGGTGGTGTTCTTGGTGTTACGAAAGGACTTGTACAAGAGTTTGGCCGAAATCGTATATTGGATACACCAATTTCTGAAGCGGGTTATATGGGAGCTGCGATGGCAGCTGCTGCAACTGGGTTACGTCCGATAGCTGAATTAATGTTTAATGATTTTATTGGTAGTTGTCTTGATCAAGTATTAAACCAAGGTGCAAAATTCCGCTATATGTTTGGTGGTAAAGCGAAAGTGCCAGTTACGGTACGTACGATGCACGGTGCAGGTTTTAGCGCAGCTGCACAACATTCACAAAGTTTGTATGCCTTATTTACGAGCATTCCAGGTATAAAAGTTGTCGTTCCTTCTACTCCATATGACGCAAAAGGCTTATTATTAGCGGCAATTGAAGATGACGACCCGGTAATCTTCTTTGAAGATAAAACACTTTACAATATGAAAGGTGAAGTGCCGGAAGGGTATTATACAATTTCTTTAGGAAAAGCAGATATTAAACGAGAAGGTTCTGATGTAACAATTGTCGCAATCGGAAAACAAGTTCATACAGCACTTGCAGCTGCAAAGCAATTATCGAAAAAGGGGCTTGAAGTAGAAGTAATTGATCCACGATCTTTATCACCGCTTGATGAAGATACTATTTTATCATCTGTTGAAAAAACAAATCGTCTTATCGTTATTGACGAAGCGAATCCAAGATGTAGTATCGCAACAGATATTGCGGCAATTGTAGCGGATAAAGGTTTTGATTTGTTAGATGCACCTATTAAACGAATTACAGCACCACATACACCTGTTCCGTTCTCACCACCACTTGAAAAGTTGTATTTGCCAACGCCAGAAAAAGTAATTGAAACTGTATCAGAAATGATTGGAGACCAATCTTTATTACATGTGTAATAAAACGATGAGAAGGGAGAGAGACACATGGCTGTAGAAGTTGTAATGCCGAAGTTAGGTATGGCGATGAAAGAAGGTATTATTACGAGCTGGAATATTAAAGCAGGCGATAATGTAGCAAAAGGAGAACTAATTGCTAGTATTAATTCAGAAAAAATTGAAACGGAAATTGAAGCGCCAGCTGATGGTACGGTACTTGATATAGCTGTAAGTGAAGATGAAGGAGTGCCGCCTGGTACTGTAATTTGCTACATCGGTAAACCAAATGAAAAAGTAGAAATGCAGGAAAGCACACATGTGGTAGAAGAAAAAACATCTAATATAGAAGTACAAAATCAAGAACCAAATGGGAAAGAAGTAGCGAAGCAAAGAATTAAAATTTCACCTGTAGCGAAGAAAATTGCAAAGTCTGAAAATCTGGATATCAAGGCATTAGTTGGTACAGGTCCTGGCGGAAGGATTACAAAGGCAGATGTATTAAAGGCGCTAGAAGAAAGAGTAGCAAATCCAGAAGTACCTGAACAAGAAGAAAGTACAGTCGTTCCTGTTACTGGTATGAGAAAAGCAATTGCGAGTCGTATGCATGCAAGCTTACAAAATAGTGCGCAATTAACGTTAACGATGAAAGTAGATGTTACAGATTTAGTTGCATTACATAAAGACATAGCGAAAGTTGTGCAAAAACGATACGAAAACAAACTAACCATTACGGATTTCGTTTCTCGTGCTGTTGTATTAGCGCTTAGAGAGCATAAAGAAATGAACAGCGCTTATATAGATGATGCCATTCATCAATTTGAACATGTGCATTTAGGCATAGCAGTCGCATTAGAAAAAGGATTAGTCGTTCCAGCTATTCGCTTTGCAAATAATTTATCTTTAGTAGAGTTGTCTAAAGAGATTAAGGATATGGCACAAAAGGCGCGAGCAGGTAGCTTAAGTAGTGATGATATGCACGGAACGACATTTACAATTAGTAATTTAGGTAGCTTTGGTATTGAATATTTCACACCTGTATTAAATACACCTGAGACTGGTATTTTAGGTATTGGCGCAATTGAACATGTTCCTGTATATAAAGGGAAAAAATTTAAAAAAGGTAGTATGTTACCTTTAAGTTTAACATTCGATCATCGTGTACTAGACGGTGCACCAGCAGCTGCATTTTTACGCACAATTAAATATTATTTAGAAGAACCTATAACAATTCTTTTATAAAGAGAAGGTGAGAGAATGAGTAAATTAGTTGTAATTGGAGGCGGACCAGCTGGATATGTAGCGGCAATTACCGCGGCTCAAAATGGAAAAGAGGTCACTCTTATTGATGAAGCTGACCTTGGCGGAACGTGTTTAAATGTTGGGTGTATGCCGACGAAATCATTGTTAGAAAGTGCAGAAGTGCATGACATTGTGAGAAAAGCGAATGATTATGGGGTTACGCTTAATACAGGAAGTATATCAATTGATTGGGATCAAATACAGGCAAGGAAATCACAAATCGTAATGCAACTCGTCCAAGGAATACAATATTTAATGAAGAAAAATAAAATTAAAGTTGTAAAAGGAAAAGCGAAATTCGAAACGGATCATCGTGTGCGAGTTGTACAAGGAAATAAAGAAGAAGTAGTGGATGGAGAGAGGTTTATTATCGCAGCTGGTTCCGAACCTACAGAATTACCATTCGCTCCGTTTGATGGAAAATGGATTTTAAATAGTAGCCATGCGATGTCTCTTGAGAGTGTACCATCTTCATTGTTAATCGTTGGCGGTGGTGTAATAGGATGCGAGTTTGCAAGTATTTATAGTCGCCTTGGGACAAAAGTTACGATTGTTGAAATGGCACCGCAATTATTACCAGGTGAAGATGAAGATATCGCACATATTTTAAGAGAGAAATTAGAAAGTGATGGCGTAGAAATATTTACAGGAGCTGCTTTAAAAGGATTAAATAATTATAAGAAGCAAGCTTCATTTGAATATGAAGGTAGTATCCAAGAAGCTAACCCGGAATATGTTCTCATTTCTGTCGGCCGAAAACCACGTGTACAACAATTAGATTTAGAAAAAGCAGGGGTTCAGTTTTCAAATAAAGGGATTGCTGTGAACGAACATATGCAAACGAACGTATCACATATTTACGCAGCTGGTGATGTGATCGGTGGAATTCAGCTTGCTCACGTTGCCTTCCATGAAGGAACGACAGCAGCATTACACGCGAGTGGAGAAGATGTAAAAGTAAACTACCATGCTGTACCTCGCTGTATTTATACAGCTCCAGAAATTGCTAGTGTCGGTTTAACAGAAAAAGATGCAAGAGAGCAGTACGGTGACATACAAATTGGAGAATTTCCTTTTACAGCAAACGGAAAAGCGCTTATTATTGGCGAACAAATGGGTAAAGTAAAAGTCATTGTGGAACCTAAATACCAAGAAATTGTAGGGATTTCTATTATTGGTCCTCATGCCACTGAACTGATTGGACAAGGAACTGTAATGATTCATACAGAAGTTACCGCTGATATAATGAGAGATTATATTGCAGCACATCCAACTTTATCTGAGGCGATTCATGAAGCGTTAATGCAAGCAGTAGGACATGCTGTACATGCTTAAATAGAAATATGATAAACCACTATTCTCTAAATGAAAGAGAGAATAGTGGTTTGAATTTTTATAGAAGAAATTAAATGTCTTATTACTATTTAATTTCAATCGCTGAAGTAATATCGTTCCAATCAGCAGCTAAATTAGCAGTTTTACCGTACCAATCAGCGTGTTTAAATAAAACGCCTTTTCCATATCCTTGTGTTGAAGTGTGCTCCCAAAGTGTCGTTGAATAACTTGCAGAAGGTGACGCTGTACTTACAGAAGAAATTCTGTCATTCCAGCTAGATGGTAAGTTTTTAAATCCGCTGCTCCAGTAAATATATTGGCCACCTTTATCTTTATGTTCATAAAAATCAGTACTACCAGCACCGCTACCTAAAGGATTAATTTTATTTTTAATTGCTTTTTTATCCTTTTCAATATACGCATCTAATGTTTCACGACTAGTAAAACCGTAAGCTAGCCAATCCCTATTTTCATTTTGCTCTGGTAATACCATAGTAATTTGGATATTTTTCTTATCCTGATCATTTAATTTTGCAAATGAATTAACATTTTGTTCATCCACTTTTAAATAATCAAATGACTTACTTGAAGTAACCTTTATAGGAGTAACAAAGTGTTCTATGCCGGAAAACTTTGAAAATGCTTGGTGGTTATATCATGAAATAGCTCTTACTGAAGATGGTTTTAAACTAGGTGTTTTATTTGACTCTCCATTTAGAGAAGTGACGATTTTCGCGGCAGATGTATTACTTGTGAAGAAATAATGTTGTATGGAGTATTACAAACGTTTGACATAATAAAAAAATAAAGTTATTGTAGATACATGAAGTCTACAATAGGAGCTGTATTATGAAATATTCTAAAGCTACAAATTATGCTCTTCATACAATGCTTTTTCTGGCAAAGGCTACACCAAATAAGTTAGTTAGTGTTCACCAATTAGCAGAAATGCAAAATGTTTCACCAACGTACTTGTCTAAAATACTAACTAAGTTGACGAAGGAAGGGATGATACATTCATCATCTGGTCCAAAGGGCGGTTACTCGCTTAGTAAGAATTGGGAAGATATTTCATTTTTAGATATTATACATGCAATTGAAGGTAAAACATCATTGTTTGAATGTTGTTTACATGACAAACCTGGATGTTTAATTAATGAAGTAATGCTTGCAGCAGAAGAGAAAATGGAAGAAAAGTTACGAAATCAAAAAATCGTAGATCTTGCGAAAAAAATAAAAGTGGATTTTTAATCTGCTTTTATTTTTAAATTAATTAAGGATAAAAAGACTCTTCGATATCTTTAATTGTAGTTAGAAAATGATATGAAGAAGGAGAGAAGATGATGACTAAATTTTGGAATGATCGATATAAATCAGATGAATATTTTTACGGGGAAGAACCTAATACATTTATTAAAGAACAAGCATTTCGTTTAGCAAATCACAATAAAGTAATAGCATTTGCGGAGGGAGAAGGTAGAAATGCTGTATTTCTAGCAAGACAAGGGAACGAAGTAACAGCTATTGATTATTCGGAAGATGGATTAGAGAAGACAAAAAAATTGGCAGAGAAGCATAACGTAAACGTGCATACAAAAAAAGTAGATTTATTAGCTGATAGTTTGCCAGAAAATGAATATGATGTAGCAATTATGGTATTTGGACATTTTCATGATAATTATAAAAAAATGATATTAGGTAAAATGATACAAACGATAAAGCCTGGTGGTTTAATTATGTTTGAAGTTTACTCAAAAAAACAAATAAACTATAGTACTGGTGGACCAAAAGATGTTGATATGCTGTATGATCCAATTGATATCCTTACTTGGTGTGAAGAACATAAGGTAATTCATTTCTTTAATGGCGAACAAGAGCGAATTGAAGGGAAAGGGCACACTGGTTTAGCTGATGTTATTCAAGTTGTTATTAGAAAATGAATATAAGTGTTAATGAAAGTTAAATGTATGAATGTAAAAGACCAGTCATGTAAGACTGGTCTTTCTATTTAGATACTAAATTATCAAGCTTCCAATATGTATCTGTTAACGGCGCTGCTTTGCTATCTATGTATAAATACATATTATTTAAATCTTTTGGTGAAGTTTTCAGTTCAAACACAACGTCAGTAGTTAAAGAGAATTCGTGTGGAACATTTTTATAGTGCTCGTCATCTATCGGATGAGCTTCACCTTCATATTTCTGACCAGTTTTTTCATCTTGTATGAAATATTTTATTTCCGAAAGATCAATAGTTTGTCCATCGTCCCGAACATTATTAATCATAACACGAGTAGTAAGGCGTCGCTCTTTGTCTATTTTTTCAAACTTTGCATTTTCAACTGTCGCTCTATAGTATTCGTTTTTAACTATTTCTCCATAGTGCATTGCATTCTTTTCGAGAGCGCTCTTTTCTTGTTTTGATGTAGTATTGCTATTACATCCTGTTAATATTCCAGTAAATAATAATGCTGTACATGTCGTTTTGATTAATGATTTCATAGTAATCCCTTTCTGTATTAAAAAGTAAAACATAGGAATAATTTTACATCAACAGGAAGGTAAATGAAAGTATTTTTGCGTAATATACAGATATACATTTATTCGGTTGGCAAATTAATGGGATAGAAAGCGGGAGAAGACTGTATAAAACGGAATAAATAAGAACTGAAAATATTGTAAAACAGAAGAGGCATACATATAATTAAAATAAAGTTTAAGTTTCTGAATCTTCAATAACGGTGGTGATAACATGTTTACTGAAGAACGTCGAGAGAGAATCTTAGAACTACTTAATACAGATGGAAGAGTAATCGCAAAGGAACTTGCGGAAAGATTTGAAATGTCTATTGATTCTATAAGAAGAGATTTGTCTATTATGGAAAAGGATGGTTTATTAAAAAGAACGCACGGAGGTGCAATTGAACTTACGCGAGTGAGGAACTTAGCTGCGGAACCAGCTAAACGTTATAGTGATAGCTCAATATATGAGAACACAATTGCAAAAGTTGCGGCATCTTATATACAAGAAGATGATTCTATTTTTATTGGCGGGGCTTCCATTCATAATGCGATGCTGAAATATTTACCGGAAGTATCATTTACGGTTATTACGAATTCTATAGAAATAGCTGGTCATCTAAGAGAATATAAGAACATCGATACATATTTAATTGGTGGAAAAGTAAAGCCTTCAGGAAATATTACTGATACATTTGCCTCTGAATTGATAAGTAGATTTTCTATTGATCTTTATTTCTCTACAGGTGGAGGCATTTCATTACAAGGTATTAGTACTGCACAACACCTGAAGTTGCTTATTTTAGTAAAAGAGTAAGTGAAATTGCTAGAAGAAATATTTGTTTAGCTCCGCATAATAAACTTGGAATAGATTGTTTTATAAGAGGAGAGTCTCTAAAAGAAATTGACCTTATTATAACTGACGAAGAGGCTAGTAAAGAAACTGTTCAGGAATTTGAGAAACAAGGTAAACAAGTTGTAATAGCGCCATTATATTGATTTGAAAGGAGTTTGACATGATTGTAAAAGAGCAAGAGTATCATATAAATGGATTAACTTATACAATTCGTTCTGCAGCTGAAAAAGATGCTGAGCAGTTATCGAAAATTAGAGTTCAGATTGATGGAGAAACTGAAAATATGGATAGAGATGCTGGAGAGGGATTTATAGATGACCTAGGGTTTCAAAAAATAATAAAAACAGATAGTGAAGAAACGAAGAATCTCTTTTTAGTTGTAGAAGTGCACAATCGAATTGTTGGATTTTCAAGATGTGAAGGATCAAATTTTAAGAGATTATCTCATAAAGTGGAGTTTGGCGTTTGTATTTTAAAAGAGTTTTGGGGATATAGAATGGGGAAGAGCCTATTACAACAATCTATTAAATGGGCTGACGAAAATGCAGTAAATAAAATATCTTTACAAGTATTAGAGACAAACGAGAAAGCTATTCATCTTTATAAAAAATTAGGTTTTGAAGTAGAAGGCATTTTGAAAAATGACAAAAGACTATCGGATGGAAAGTATTATAATACGGTAGTGATGGGAAGATTTACTAATACTTTTCATGAAAGAGGTGAAGAAGTATGTTTTACAGAAGGAAGTACTATGTAGTGAAAAATGAATTCATAGAAGTATTTAATGATCATTTCAATCACACGAACTTACCTAATCAATTAAAGCATGGTTCTAGGCTAATAGGACGCTGGATGAAAGATAATAAGAATGGTACGTCTGAAGTATTTGCCATATGGGAATATGATAGTTATGAACAGTATAATGAAATAGAATCGAAAATTAGAAGTGACGAGAGGCATATTAAAGGAATACATGAATGGTATGAAAACCATGGCGGGAAAGAATATGTTTTACAGGAGTACATAGTAGAGATGAAAAATGAAGAGTTAGTATGTACTGTAAAGTAGCAGAGGGGTGAGGGATAAGAGAAATTAAAACAAAATTATATTTTAGTTTAGCATCCACTATTTTATTTGCAATAGCCGTGATTGTTTTCTTTATAAATGGTAATCCACAAAAGTGGTTTTGGTTATGTATTTTCTTTGCGTCCATTATACAAAATATAGTGCTACTAAAAAAGAATAAAGAAGTGCATTAAGATATTCAAATTATTAACATATTTGTGTCGTCTTGCTAGTTGTATTGAAAACGCTTTTATTCAGTTTTATAATAAAAGTATGTTTTATAAATCTCCAAAACAATTAAAAGGGAGATGATACAATGTTAGCTTCACCGTTTTACTTACATACATGGAAAAAGTTTGTTAATGAAGGTGTTCTTGATTCAAATCGCATAAATCAAAGAATTTCAGAATCGTGGCATCGATGTAAACAGGCTAATGTTAATCCTCACATGAATAAAGGTCAGAAAATTTTGTCTTCTAACATTTTTCAAGAACAAAAGAAAAAGAGTGAAATTTTCCTTGATATCGCATTACCTCAAATACAAAATATGAGAAAAACCATTGATGAACTACAAATGATGGCATTATTAATCGATCCAGATGGTTATGTTCTATCGTTAAGTGGAAATAAACAAACGTTAAAGCGAGCGAAACATATTAATTTTATTGAAGGTGTAAAATGGACGGAATCAGCTGTTGGCACAAATGCAATTGGAACAGCGCTAGAAATTGAAGAAGCTATTATGATAAGTGGTACTGAACATTACACCGTGGCATCTCATAGCTGGAGTTGTGCGGCTGCTCCCATTCATAATGATGATGGGAAATTAATTGGTGTTCTAGATTTCTCGTGTCCGATTGAATTTTCGCATCCATATATGCTCGGTATGGTAACTTCAATTGCACATGCGATAGAACGTGAATGTAGCATAAGAGTTCATCAAAATGAATTACACTTAATCCATCGTTTTTTAGATGTCATTGATAGTGATGAACAAGTAGTTATTTGTAATCATCGTGATGTTATCGTTTCTGCGAGTAAGAGCGTTCGTGAACGAATAAATAATTGGTCAAGAATGAAACTTGAAGAGTTAATGCACCATGGATTGGAAACTAAATTAGAGATACCAGTATATAGTAATGAAAGAATGATTGGGAAATGTATGTATTTAAAGGAAAATAAACAAATGAATACATATTCTGCTCTCACATTTATAAAAGGGATTACTTTTTCAGGAGTTACCGGGACAAGCAGAGCATTTCAACACACACTAGAAGAAATTAAGCTTGTTTCACCGACTGATGCTAGTGTGTATGTATGTGGTGAGACAGGAGTAGGAAAGGAATATGTCGCGAGAGCGATTCATGAAAATAGTCCAAGAAAAGACGGGCCCTTTATAGCTGTTAACTGCGGTTCTTTGCCTAAAGAATTAATGGAAAGTGAATTGTTCGGTTATGCTGAAGGTGCGTTTACAGGTGCGCGACGTCAAGGATATAAAGGGAAATTTGAACAAGCAAACGGAGGAACATTATTTTTAGATGAAATTGGTGAAGTACCACCAGAGATGCAAGTAGCATTATTGCGTGTTTTACAAGAACGCACAATAACTCCAATTGGGAGTTCAAAATTGGTACCAGTAAATATTCGTATTATTACTGCCACACATAAAGATTTACTACGGTTAGTAGAAGAAGGGAAATTCCGTCAAGATTTATATTATCGTTTGCACGTTTATCCGTTATATGTTCCATCGTTAATAGAAAGAAAAGAGGATATCCCATATTTTATACAACACTTTTGCGAACGGAAGAATTGGAATGTTGTATTTCCAAAGAGTATATACAATCAATTTTTACAACATACATGGCCCGGAAATATTCGGGAACTAGTAAATGTATTAGAACGCATTTACATTTTGTCGCAAGGACGGGAAATATGCGAAAAACAAGTAGATTTTTTGTTACAAACAATGAGGGGAAATCAACAACAACTTGAGTTACAAGTTGAAAATAAAACAGAACATACATTACATTTTCGCGAAAAAATACAGCGTGATAGCATGATTGAAGCATTACAAAAGACAAATGGAAATGTTTCGTTAGCTGCAAAACTATTAAATGTACCCCGTAGTACATTTTATAAACGAATGCAAAAATATAAGTTATAAAGTAGATTTTTGCAATCTACTTTTTCTTTGTGGGCTCATGTTCTGTCGGAATGTGCGCTTACCGGGGAAATAATAGAACAGTTAGAAATTAATTTCCGAAAGGGGGACTTATGTGAAGTATATTGAAATTGGCTTCGGAAATAGGTGGTTCGTTCGAACAGAAACTGAAAATAAAGATGGAACTGAATTTGAGGAACGAGGAATTATAAAACCTATTTATTTTGAGTCTTTATATGTACGAATTTGGTTTCGGAAAACGTGTTTTATTTTTGATACGAAAGAAGGGTTTAAAAAAACTAAGAAGAGGAGGATTGAATATAAATTTATAGTTGGAATTGTAAGTAGACTGAATAAAGAAAAAGTGTGCTGATATACGTTATTATATTGACCAGGAAATTCTTTGGACTTATATTAAATTCATAAAAAGCAATTTTACTAAATATAAATTGTTAATAAAACCACTAAAAATTATTATCAAGACCTAAAAGCTAAAAATCCTAAAAAAATAAAGGTGAGCGCATATTAGTCATGTATAATATGTACTCACCTTTATTTTCTTGTTCAAAGCACCCGTTAGTCACTCATGGAACATGGAATAAAGTGTGGTATTGATTTAAAATAAAGTTTGATAATTTATAAAAAAGATTGATAAAACCCTGTATTAATATAAGATTTTTCTTTCGCCCCTTAAATTTCAGTTGTATTGTTCAATTAAAGGGCCAGATTGTTGAGGAAACAGGAATAATAAGAATACTCAAAAGATTGTTTGTGAAGTGCTACACTTAAACTAACGGGCAGTTTAGCTTAAGTACATTTTTTCACAAATTTAAAGGGGGATATTTCCCCATTTTTTATACCAGCTTAACGTTGATTCGGGAATGTTGAACTTCGCTACCTGCTAATTGAATTCTACTTCATCTGGAGACCTTTAAATTAAAATGTTTCCTTTCTTCTGACAGACTTATTAAATTTCGAAAACAATCAATTCAATCATCTTTTCGTATAGAAAAACTTATTAAGAAACATGCACTAGAAAAAATATAAATCATATATAGGAGATATCCCGTTTGAATGCTTGAGGAGGATATTATGAAACCTATGTTACCTAGTGAAAAATATTTCGGTAATTTAGAACTAGTTTATGCATTTTATGGGGCTATGCCTACAGGTGTTACTGTTTCAGAAACCGGTCGTATTTTCATTTGCTTTCCGAAATGGGGAGACGATGTTAAATTTACGGTGGCGGAAATTTTTGAGGATAAATTGCAGCCTTATCCTAATTTACAAACCAATTTGGTTAATCCCGAGAATATCCCAATGACTTTCATCAGTGTCCAAAGTGTAGTTGCTGATGGAAGGGGAACGCTTTGGATATTAGATACAGCGGCACCCAATTTTTCTGAACCTATTAAAGGGGGGGCAAAATTAGTCGCTGTTGATTTAGAAACCAATACAATAAGAAAAGTATATACCTTTACAGAAGATGTTGTCCTGCCTACAACTTATCTGAATGATGTCCGTTTTGATTTTCGTGTTGGAAAAGCAGGTTATGCCTATATAACGGATTCTTCTTCAAGAGGACCAGGAGCTATTATCGTCGTAGATTTATCAAATGGAAACGCGTTTAGACGGTTAAATGGAGCAAATTCAACTTCACCCGATCCCTATTTTTTACCGAAAGTAGAAGGTCAAATTTTAATGAATCGAAACAAAGACGGTTCAACTTCTCCATTTAGGTTGGCGTCTGATAGTCTTGCGATTTCTCCCGATGGAAAGATATTATTTTTTGCTCCACTAACCAGTCGGCATTTGTTCTCGATCTCAACAGAAGCCTTGAGAGACAGAACGATACCGGACATGAATTTACCTTATCATGTGGAGTATTGGGGAGAAAAAGGTGCGTCTGATGGAATGATCACCGATGCAAAGGGAGCTGTTTATGCTGGAGATTATGAAAACAACAGTATCCGTAAGATATTGCCAAATGGCATAATGGAAGCTATCGCACATGATCCGAGAATTTTGTGGCCGGATACTTTTTCAATTGGTCCGGATCAATATTTGTATGTCATTGTGAACCAATTACATCGACAGCCTAGATTTCATTATGGAAAAGACTTACGACAGAAACCTTATAGTTTACTTCGTATCAAAATTGATGAATTTCCTGCTCCGACCTCTTCATAATAAAAATAGTCAATTAATTGTTTTCATTGATAGAAAATGATCAAACTTTTTTATAAAACCAAAACATAAACCTGCTGGATAAGAATCCATTTTGATCAATCTTTTTCAAAATGGATTCTTTTTATTTACCATAGAATACGGGTTAAAACGATATTTTTAATCAAACTTTATTTTAAAATTACGAAGGAACTCATGAATGTTTTAAAAAATATGGTGAAGTAGTAATACCCCAACTTATGAGTGAAATTAATGAAAAGTTAAAATGGGATGTTATTTCAAATGTATAAATAAAGGTAAAGAAATAGGCGCTGAAGAAATTGAAAAACTATTAGCGGATTTATCACCAGAACAAGTAAAGATTGTTTTTTATCAAGAAAGTAAGGAATATGTAAAAATACTAAATCAAACTGATTATAATCAAAGAAGTAAATTAGAAGAAAGTGAATTAAAAGCAATTCTAAGTGAAATGAAAGAGGAGGAAATAATAGAGTTTTTAAAATTTGAAAAGAATTCATTGATGAGATGGACTTCAATTAGTATTGCTTGGGATATTATTGGAAATCGTGGTGAGATTTCTAAGGACATTGCTGAAGAATTTACTGAAATTATTTTAAGTAGATTAGAGAGTTATTCTTGGGAAAATTCGGGGGATAAGCATTGTTGGAAAAATTAAAAATATATTAAAAGAAGATTTTTATGGGATTTGGCGGAATATAATATAAAAAATCTTGATGACGATGACAATTATTATACTTGTAGCTCGAATATGGAGTTTCTGTTGCAATACGCAGGAGATTTATTATTTATAGATATTGTGAAATATATGTTCGATGAAGAGTTGAAATGTCACTATATGTGGCTAACTGGATGTGGATATATAAGCTTTAATTTTGAAATTGCTCCTTCAACTAGCTATTTACCTCAGCCTAAAGATATTAAAGAACTTGTTTGTAATATTCTATTTGAAGATTTTTCATTGAAAATCTCAATAGCTCTTTCATATATTTCTTTATCAACACAAAATCTTTCTGTTATCCAATAATTAAGTTCAGAAGATGTAATGATTTGTTCTCTTTTCTTACCTTGGAAATATCGTTTTAAAACATTATCATTAATAGAAGTTGGAATACCATCGATATAACCGAAAATCTGAATTTTCTTTAATACAGGAGATGTATGCCAATCGTTAGACCTTGAAATAAGTTCTTTCATATTTGATAAGTGTATTGGTTCTTTTACTTTTTCTTGATGAGCTTTAATAAGCTCATTTAAAAACTTTAAGCTAGTAGGCTGTTTTGTCGTTCCTAAAAATGATAGGAAGCTATTTACTAGTTGTACTTGGGTCATTTTCTTATCCTTTCTATATAGAAATTGTTATTGGTATTATTATAGAATATATGTCAGAAAATACAGTTATTCATTAATGGAGTGGGAGAGAATTATATGTCGATGTCGCTATATTATAAAAAAATCCGGGAGCAATTAGGACATGAACTAATATTCATGCCAAGTGTAGCTGCAGTTATTAAAAACGAGCAGGGAGAACTCTTATTTCAATATCCTGGCGGAGAATATTGGAGTTTGCCGGCTGGAGCAATTGAACCTGGGGAAACTCCAGAAGAAGCAGTAATTCGGGAAGTATGGGAAGAAACAGGATTGAAAGTACAAGTGAAAAAACAAAAAGGGGTATTTGGAGGGAAAGAGTTTCGTTATACATATGCAAATGGCGATAAGGTAGAATATATTGTTGTTGTGTTTGAGTGTGAAATTACTAGTGGAAAACTGAAATCGATAGATGGTGAATCTTTAAAACTACAATATTTCTCATTTTCTGAAAAGCCTCCTTTAGCACTACCATACCCGGATAATATATTTTTATAGATGTAAAATAGCACACCTTATTTATTGAAGGTGTGCTATTTATATAACCCGGTCGTATACATCTCCGTTAACGTATACACAATTTCCTCTAAGTTAATCTTTTTGTCATTTTGCATAATAGTCCAAAGAAACGATTCATTCATCGCGAACCAACCGCGTGCTACAATCTCTTTATTTAAATTAGGTTGTGCTAATCCACTTTCTTGAGAGTAAGTAATATCCTGTTTAATGCTTGTTATAAAACGTTCCCGAATCTCATCCCATTTTTGCCGTATTTCTCTTGATAATCCTATCGCTTCCTCTACAACTCGCAAAATAGCGCGTTCTTCATCTGCTAATTGCAGGAATGCTCTAACTTGATTTTGGATCATTATACGTACTTCCTCTTTTGTTTGTGGAGAAAAAGAGCGTTCAGCGATATTATAAAAACGATTCATAACATCTTCCATTAAACTAATTAGGAGATCATCTTTGTTTTTGAAGTATACATATGCTGTACCATATCCGGTTTCTGCATGTTTAATAATTTGTGTAATTGTCGTTTTTTGAAATCCGTTACGTATAAAAATAGTGTAACCAGAGTGTAATAGTTTCTTCTTCGTTTCTAAGGAGCGGTGTTTTCTTGATGAAAGGGTACTGTTTTTCAAAGAATCACCTCTTTATACTGAAATATCTGAAAATATAATTGTATTGTAAAAGAAGTTCATATATAAAGTCAACTGACATAATATCATTGACGTTGTATCAATTAAGGTGATATATTTCAATTAGTTAGAATAAAAAGAAAATTAAGAGAAGGTGACACCATGTATAAAGAACCATTTCAACCAACTTATGAGTATGCGCTTGAATGTGATAAACATGATGAACTGAAAGATTTTCAAACTGAATTCTATAAAAAAGAAGGTACTATATATTTAGATGGAAACTCATTAGGGCTACTTTCAAAAAGAGCAGAGAAATCATTACTTACGTTGCTAGATTCGTGGAAAGAGTATGGTATTGACGGCTGGACAGAAGGTGAGCATCCGTGGTTTTTCCTTTCAGAGAAATTAGGTAAACTTACAGCCCCTCTTATTGGAGCTTTACCGGAAGAAACTATTGTAACCGGTTCCACAACTGCGAATATACACCAAGTTATTGCGACGTTTTATGAGCCGAAAGGAATACGTACAAAAATACTTGCGGATGAATTGACTTTCCCATCAGATATTTATGCACTTCAAAGTCAAATTCGTTTAAAAGGATTAGATCCAGAGGAGCATTTAGTAAGAGTGAAAAGCCGAGATGGTAGAACACTTTCTGAAGAAGATATTATCCATGCGCTGGAAGATGATATCGCTTTAATTTTATTACCTTCTGTTTTATATAGAAGTGGTCAAATTCTTGATATGAAACGTTTAACAACGGAAGCTCATAAACGCGGCATTCACATTGGATTTGATTTATGCCATTCAATAGGATCTATTCCGCATCATTTCAAAGATTGGGATGTCGATTTTGCTGTTTGGTGCAATTATAAATATTTAAATGCAGGACCGGGTAGTGTTGCAGGCCTTTATGTAAATAGTAAACATTTTAATAGACTGCCAGGATTGTCTGGATGGTTTAGTTCTAGAAAAGATAAACAGTTTGATATGGAGCATACATTAACAGCTGCCGATCATGCAGGTGCTTATCAAATTGGTACACCGCACGTATTAAGTACAGCACCTTTAATTGGTTCTCTTGAAATGTTTAAAGATGCTGGTATTGAACGTTTACGCGAAAAATCTTTACATATTACAAGATATATGCTGAATTTAATTGATCACGAATTAAAAGATTTCGGATTTACAATTGGAAATCCATTAGAGGATGAAAAACGTGGCGGGCACATATATTTAGAACATGCAGAAGCAGCACGTATTTGTAAAGCGCTAAAAGCAAATGGAGTTATCCCTGATTTCCGAGCACCTAATGGAGTAAGACTGGCGCCGGTCGCTTTATATAACACATATGAAGAAGTGTGGAAATCTGTACAAATATTAAAGAAAATTATGAAAGAAGAAGAGTATAAACAGTTTGAAAATAAGCGAGAGGTTGTGGCATAAGCATGAAAACATCAGAGTGGATTGATATTTCACAACCGCTAAATAATGATATTGCAACGTGGCCAGGAGACACACCGTTCTCATATGAAGTTTCATGGTCAAAAGAAGAAAGTGGCTCGGTAAATGTTGGAAAGTTAACGATGAGTATTCATACAGGCACTCATATTGATGCACCATTTCATTTTGATAATGATGGAAAGAAAGTATTGGATTTAGATGTTCAAGTTTATGTTGGCCCAGCACGGATTATTGACGTTTCTAATCTTGAAAGCATCGGGAAAAAGGAATTAGAAAGCTTTCATTTAGAAGGTGTAGAACGATTATTATTACGTACATCTTCACATGGAAAAGCTGAAGAATTTCCAGATGTGATCCCTCATTTACGTGCAGACATAGCACCTTTTCTTTCGGAGAAAGGTATTCGTTTAATCGGAGTAGATGTACCATCAGTTGATCCGCTAGATGATAAAGAATTAGCAGCGCATCATCAATTATTTAAACATGGAATTCATATTTTAGAAAATGTCGTACTAGATCATGTAGCAGACGGTGATTATGAATTGATTGCATTACCACTTGCATTAACTGATGCGGATGGAAGTCCGGTTCGAGCCGTTATTAGACCAATATAAGTAGAATCATATAAAAGGGGCGTTTGGCTAATATGAAAGAAAATGAAAAAGTAATTATGGAAAAAGGGATTCATACGGATTTTAAAGAGAATATGACGTATGGGGAATATTTACAATTAGATAGTTTACTATCTTCTCAAAAAAGATTATCAGACCATCATGATGAAATGTTATTTATCGTTATTCACCAAGCAAGTGAGCTTTGGATGAAGCTCATTTTACATGAGCTAAATGCGGCGATTGAATCTATTAAACAAGATAAATTACAACCAGCTTTTAAAATGTTAGCACGTGTATCAAAAATTCAGTCTCAAATTATTCAATCTTGGGATATTCTTGCGACATTAACACCATCAGAATATATTGAGTTTCGTGATTCACTCGGTCAAGCTTCAGGTTTTCAATCGTATCAATATCGTATGATTGAGTATGCACTTGGCTATAAAACGCCACATGCATTAAAAATTTATGAAAAGGATCCAGAATTACATGCACGACTTCATAAAGCGCTACATGCACCAAGTCTATATGATGTCGCGATTCAAGCATTAGTAAAAGAAGGATTCCCTATTCATAAAGATGTGTTAAACCGTGATATTACGCAGCCTTATGAAGAAGATGCAACAGTAGAAGCAGCATGGTTAGAAGTGTATGCGGATGTGAAAAAATATTGGAATTTATATCAGCTTGCTGAAAAATTGATTGATATTGAAGACTGGCTACAACAATGGCGTTTCCGTCATATGAAAACAGTAGAAAGAATTATTGGACATAAAATGGGTACAGGTGGATCCTCCGGTGTTTCTTATTTAAAGCGAGTACTTGATCAACAATTCTTCCCAGAGCTTTGGAATGTTCGTACGAAATTATAAAAATAAACCTGTCAGTTCATTATGGCTGACAGGTTTATTTTTATTTGAGCACAATTATGTTTAAAATGAAGGAACAAGATATAATAAATGGATTAACTATTTAAATGGAGGTAAAGTTTTTGGATTTCAAGCAACTAGAAAATAAATTCGAAAAGAAAAAAGTGAATACATTTCTTGTTTATCAAAAAGGACAATTAACAACTGAGTATTATAAAACACCCGAATGTGCAAATAACTTATATAAAATAAATTCGATTACAAAAAGTATCGTATCTTTATTAATTGGTATTGCAGTTGATAAGGGCTATATAAATGATATACATACACCGATCACAGAGTGGATTGAAAATGTACCTAGGGGAAAACATAATTTAACACTATATCACTTATTAACAATGACTACTGGTGAGGACTGGAAAGAGTTTGGGAATGGAGTAGTATTCCCAAATGACTTTGTAGAATCAGAGAACTGGGTACAGTACATATTAGAAAAGCCAATAATTGAAGAACCTGCTACAAAAATGAATTATAATTCAGGTTCTTCTCATTTACTGAGCTATATTATTCAAGAAGCTACTGGAATGTCGACAGAGCGGTTTGCAAAGAAATATTTATTTAATCCATTAGAAATTAACGAATACGAGTGGCAACAAGATCCGCAGGGTATATATGTCGGCGGCTTCGGTATGAAAATGAAATCTACCGATTTATTAAAATTAGGAAAATTATGTTTGCAAAATGGATATTGGAATGAAAAAGAAATTGTATCAGCGAAATGGTTAGAAGAGTCAAGTAGGGCGCATTTTGAAACATATGAACATGTCGGCGCATATGGATATCACTGGTGGGTATTACATACCGAAAGATTTCACATACCGTATTGTATATATTTCGCTATGGGATACGGCGGACAATACATCGTTATCATTCCTCAGTTAGAAGTAGTAGCTATTATAAGTAGTCATATGCCAAAACGTGGGCTCGTTCCATTAAAACTATTTATTGAGCATGTACAGGGAAATTCTAATTATATATAAGAAAAGGAGGGAATGTATGAAGCATGAAAAAATTTTATCTTTATTTAGATTCTGTTTAAGTCTTCTAGTATGTAGCGCCATTATTACGCAATTCATAATCAGGGCACAAGTGAAACCGTTCAATCCAGTTAACTTTTTTAGTTTCTTTACTATCGAAAGTAACATTTTAGTTGCATGTATTCTCCTTTTAAGTAGTATCGGAACAGCTACATTTGGTCGCTCAGAGCAGTTTAGTATACTTCGTGGTGCGGCGACGGTATATATACTTACGACAGGACTCGTTTATTTTTTGTTACTAAGAGGGTTAGAAGAGTCACTTCAAACGGCAATACCATGGGTAAATACTGTGCTACATTATATCATGCCGATTATAATGCTTTTAGATTGGATTTTAAATCCACCTATTAAGAAAATCACTTGGAAACAAGCTGCAAGTTGGCTTTTATTCCCGTTTTTTTACGTTGTATATAGCTTAATACGTGGTCCAATCGTGAATTGGTATCCATATCCGTTTTTAGATCCGAGAATAGGTGGATATGGTAAAGTACTTTTATACAGTATAGGGATAGCAGTTGTAATTGGTGCTATTTGTATATTGGTAAGATTTTTAGGGAATCGAAACTTTAGAAAAGAATTTTAGAAATGCAAGAACCCCACTGTGTCTGTTTTTAACAGTGGGGGTTTCACTTTATCCAGCTATTTGTCGGGCTGCCCGTAAAAGTCCGATTGGTGAGGGCTGATGATTAGTGGGAGATGAACAAAACCCCCGCTGATTAAGGTTTCACTTTATCTACTCGTCTTCTGAAACGACAACTTTATAAATTTCTCCGTCTTCGTTTCAAATTCTACATCAACAAAAACACCGTATTCTTTTCCGTTCTCACGTAACCACAATTTAAATTTTTCAACAGTTATTTGAACTGTTTTTGGTTTTCTACCTATATGAAGATAGTCAATAATTTCTGCTTTTGGGTATTGTTCTTTCGTCTTTTCTACGGCAAGTTTACCCCATTTGGCATACGGCGGCTGCGCATGAACAATTGATGAGCCTGTATATATATTTGAACATGTTGTTAGGAACAGAATGACAAGTGCGACACGTTTTAACCATTTTTTCATGATGAACTCCTTTTATCCTTTTTTATATTGTTTACATATTTTTTCAACGATATTAGTTTGGATTTTTTTGTCTTCTTTACATAAAAGCGAGGCTTTTACAAAACATAACCAAGAAATCATTTCCGTAATTAAGGAGGGAAAATTATGCGCCAAAAAGCTATTTTTAAAATAGCAGTTTTACTTGCGTTCATAGGACTGTCTTTAATGGTCAGTAGTATACAATTAAAGAATGTAGAGGCTTTTTCTAATCAAGTTATTCAAAGAGGAGCATCTGGCGAAGATGTCATTGAACTGCAATCTCGTTTGAAATATAACGGGTTTTATACGGGAAAAGTGGATGGTGTTTTCGGATGGGGTACATATTGGGCACTTCGGAATTTTCAAGAGAAATTCGGATTACCCGTTGATGGTTTAGCTGGAGCTAAAACGAAGCAAATGCTCGTGAAGGCAACGAAGTATGACAAGTCAACTGCTAATAAAGGGACGACAACGAATAAAGGAAATAGCGGTGGCACTGCACAAGAGAATAAACCACTTCAAAATAAAGGGACAAATGTTCCGAACGGTTATTCTCAAAATGATATTCAGCTTATGGCAAACGCAGTATACGGAGAATCGCGTGGTGAACCGTATTTAGGACAAGTTGCAGTAGCTGCCGTTATTTTGAATCGTGTTACAAGTGCGTCATTCCCAAATACTGTTTCAGGTGTAATCTTTGAACCTAGAGCATTTACAGCGGTAGCCGATGGACAAATATATTTAACGCCAAATGAAACAGCAAAAAAAGCAGTTTTAGATGCGATTAACGGATGGGATCCAACAGGAAATGCTTTATATTATTTCAATCCAGATACTGCGACTAGTAAATGGATTTGGACTCGTCCACAAATTAAAAAAATCGGTAAACATATTTTCTGTAAATAGAGCGGAGGTGGGACAATGTTACGAGGTATTATCATTGTATTATTAACAGTCGGTGTAGTAGGAACAGGCTATTGGGGCTATAAAGAGCACCAAGAGAAAAATGCAGTTTTAATTCGAGCGGAAAATAGCTATCAACGTGCATTCCATGATTTAGCATACGAAGTCGATTTATTACACGATAAAATTGGCACAACACTTGCGATGAATTCACGATCATCTTTATCACCTGCATTAGCGGATGTATGGCGTTTAACATCTGAAGCTCGCTCGGATGTAGGGCAACTTCCTTTAACATTAATGCCATTTAATAAAACGGAAGAATTTTTAGCGAATATCGGTGATTTCAGTTACCGTGCAGCCATTCGTGATTTAGAAAAAGAGCCGTTAAATGAGCAAGAATATAAAACGCTACAAACTTTATATTCAAATGCAGGAAATATACAAGATGAACTAAGAAAAGTACAACATCTTGTTTTGAAAAATAATTTACGCTGGATGGATGTAGAAATGGCACTTGCATCAAATCGCGATCCAGCAGATAACACAATTATTGATGGATTGAAAACTGTAGAGAAAAACGTAACATCATATTCTTCTACAAACTTCGGACCGACCTTTACAAGTGCGCAAAAAAATAAAAAAGGCGGATTTGAAGCGGAAGGAAAGGCAATTTCTAAAGATGAAGCGGCGAAAATCGCAAAATCGTTTCTGAATTTAAAAGGAAATGAAAAAGTAGATGTAGAGAAAAGCGGAAAAGGTGCGAAAGAATCCTTCTATAGTGTGAAAATTAAAGATGAAGCAACGAATAATGAGTTCTATATGGATATTACCGGAAAAGGCGGATATCCAATTTGGGTTATGAATAACCGCGAAATTAAAGAACAGAAAGTTAGTTTAAACGATGCAGGTAGTAAAGGTTTGAAATTTTTAAAGGACCATAAGTTTAATAATATGGAGCTTTATGATAGCTCTCAATATGATAATGTTGGTGTATTTACGTATGTAGTAAATGAAAATGGAGTACGAATTTATCCAGAAGCAATCCAAATGAAAATTGCTTTAGATGATGGTTCTATCGTTGGGTTCTCCGCAAAAGAATATTTAGCGTCACATCAAAAGCGAACAGTTCCATCGGCAAAGCTAACTGCAGCAGAAGCAAGAAAGAAAATCAATCCGGATGTAAAAGTCATGGAAGAACGTAAAGCTTTAGTAGTCAATGATTTGCATAATGAAGTGCTTTGCTATGAATTTGTAGGCACTTTAGGAAAAGATACGTACCAAATATTCATTAATGCTAATAGCGGGGCCGAGGAAAAGGTAAAGAAAATGCAAGCTGTTGAAAAAATTTATGATTAAACCTTAATAGTGAAGTGGTGAAAATAATGAAAACTCTAATATATATATTGATGCTTTGCTTCGTTATAACTGGATGCAGTATTGGAAAAAAAGACAATCCAAACGAAAAACCGGAACAAAAAAATGTTTCAATGAAAAATGTTAATTATACGAATAAATCAAATAAGCCAAATGAAAAAGCAGCAGATCATTTAGCATCTTTAGCGGCAAGTGTGCCAGGTGTGAATGATGCAACCGCGGTCGTTGTTGGAAAATATGCTATTGTAGGTATTGATGTAAAAGCAAAACTTGATCGAACTCGAGTTGAATCAATTAAATACTCTGTTGCAGAAAGTTTAAAAAATGACCCTGACGGTGCTAATGCAGTCGTTGTAGCAGATGTTGATACGTATGAACGGCTCAAACAAATTGGAAAGCAAATTAAAAAAGGAAAAACAGGTGAAGGTATACTAGATGAATTAGCCGCTATTGTGGGCCGAGTAATGCCACAAGTTCCAAATGATATGATAGAAAATAGAGAAACGAATCCAATTAAGGATAATGATAAACAATTACCAAAAGATGAAGAACAAGAGTTAAGAAAAGAACAGAATGATCAATCAAATAATCATTTGAATAAATGAAATTAGCCTCGTACTTAATTGTACGAGGTTTTTAAATATAATATTAAATATTCAGTTTATTTTTAAGGAAAAATATGGTTTAATTATGATGGGAGGGACAACTGTTATGATGAAAAAAAGCGCATGTATATTGTTTGGTTTATGCTTAGGTTTCAGTATGACAGCGTGTGAACAGAGAAAAGAAGTGAAAAATCAAACAGCAACTTCTTCTACTGTGATGGAAAGGCAACAGAAAGAGTCTATCAATATAAATCATTTTTCGAGTATAAATGAAGGGATGACTTATACAGAAGTGAAAGATTTAATTGGTTTTGAAGGAGATTTACTTATAGAAGAAGGGGTAGAACATTCTACACAAATTAAACAAATTTTTGCTTGGAAAGGAAACAATCCAAATTCATTTGTTGAAATTACCTTTTTAGATGGAAGAGTGCATTCAAAAGCACAGCAAGGTATAAGTTAATAAGCTAAAAAATGGGAGAGTTTAGCATGAACATACACACAGGGGAAATTCAATTAGTTCCGTATAAGGAGAAATATAAAGAAGTTATACAAACATTTACTTTACCAAGTGAACAAGTTCAGTTTACATCAGATCCAAGCGCATTACTGGAGAAAGCAAAAAGTGATCGTACAAAAAATGTGATTGTTATTTTAGATTACAATGGGGTACCGGTGGGTCTTTTCGCATTGGAAACGGGAGATAGAGTAAAGGAGTTCACAGATAATGAGGATGCTTTACTTTTAACATCATTTTCTATTAATCACAATAGACAAAGAAAAGGATTCGCTAAAAAGTCATTGTTATTATTAGAAGAGTTTGTACAACGTTATTTTCCAATAAAAAATGAAGTTGTACTTGCTGTGAATGAAAGAAATATTCCTGCACAAAATTTATATGCAAAAGTCGGCTTCCAAGATAAAGGTTTTAGAAGAATGGGACCAATAGGCCAACAAATAATAATGCATTTGTCTATAATGAAATAATGAGATAGAAAACTTACTCTTGAATATTCATGTAGTAGGTTTTTTTATTTTAATAATATACAATATATGTATATAAAATGAAATAGAAATGAAGGATATAAAAAATAAATCAAGATAGAAAATGGAATATCGTTGGGGGAAGAGTGATTAAAACTGGGATTGCAGTTTTTCTTACAGTGTTAGTTTGTGAATTTTTTAATATCTCAACTTGGAGTTATAAAAATGATTTAAAAGATTATAAACCAAATCATTATCATCACCATTTTTCAAGTGAGTATATTATTTTATTTGAGGTATTATCTATTCATGATATGTTAGAAGAATTAAAACAAATATCCGAGAAATATGAGTGGGGAAATCGATTCAATTGATAAGTTCATTTTATTGTGGGGGGAATAGTATGACACTTTATATTGCATTACTAAGAGGAATCAATGTCGGTGGACATAAAGTAATCAAAATGGCTGAGTTAAAACGAGTGTTTGAATCAATAGGGTTAAAACAAGTGAAAACGTATATACAAAGTGGTAATATCGTGTTCGAATCTGAGGAAGATATAAACTTTCTAAAAGACCGAATACAAACGGAAATAAAAAATGAATTTGATTTCGATGTTCCAGTCATGCTAAGAACACATGATGAATTTATAAATATTATTAAGCAATGTCCGTATGAAGTTCATTCATTGTTAGAAGGAGAAAGTGTTCATGTTGCTTTTTTAGCGAATGTACTTTCTGAAGAAGAGAGTAGTCAATTGCTTATATTTAAAAGTGAACTTGAAGATTGCTATATAGATGAGAAAGTCGTTTATTTGTTTTTCAAAAATAGCATTCGAAATTCTAAATTAATGAACCAGTTTCAGAAGTTACATACACCAGCTACAGTTAGGAATTGGCGGACTGTGAACAAATTAAAAGCAATTGTAGAGGGTATGTAAATATAAAAAGATGAGGTTTTCTACATGTAGAAAACCTCATCTTTTTATTTATATTGTTTTGCAACTACGAGTTCGACAATAGGATAAATAAAGAAGGAAGAGCAAATTGCGATGAACAGAGGGAGGTTTTTTACTCCATCTAAATTAGCCCCCATAGAAAATCCTTCAGAGAAGATTAATATAAGGAACATTACAATTACAAGCACAAAATATGCAATTTTAAAGCTTTTATATGTAATTTGTTGTCCCATTTCATCTTGACTTTCTTCTGATACACCGTGGGGATCTCCCCAAGTAATGTAATTAATTAAATTACTAAGTATTAACGAAATAGCAAAAATTGTACCGCCCAAAATAGAACCTTCAGTTATGTATTTATATGTGCCATGTACTAGTATTGCAATTAATGCTAAAACAATGATTATAAAAATAGTTTTTTTAGTATTCAATAAATAATTGCCCCCTCGATTGTAAAAAACTCTTTACAAATATAAGTATAAAATTGGAAAAGTATCATGTCAAATACTTTTTACACGAAATATGTAAGTATGTAATATTTTAGTTCTATGATAAATAAAAAATTACAATACATTTGAATGTAAAAGAATGGGCTCGCATATATTTGGAAGGGATGTCAGATTAATTTAGGGGGTAGTTATGTCTATACTTTTAAAAGCTGGTGCAGATGCAGGAAACAACGGTTTGAAGTTAATGGTGAAAGGGCAAGACCCTATTTTTATTCCGAGTATTTATTCTTTATATATAGGTGAGCCTACAGGACTCTTAGATGAGGTAGATGTTTCATTATCTGAATTAGAAAACCACATTGATGTGACTATAAGTTCTCCATCGTTAATGCTAAATAATGTACGATACATCGTTGGAGAAAAAGTCATTCAAGATCAATTAAAAGGTACTGAGGTAGAGAAGAAATCAAATAAGTCAACGGATGAGTTAATGGTTATTACAATACTATCAGGTTTGGCGGTAAGCGCTATGCGTCAAAGTCCAACTTCTAGCCATATTAATATTCGTTATGATTTATCTGTCGCTCTTCCTATGCAGCTTATTACACAAGAAATAGCTGCTGAAAATGCAAAACGTTATATGGGAAATCATAAGGTTATTTTCCATTATCCGAACGGACGCGATGTGACAATTAATGTTTCAATTGAGTATTGTAAATGCCTACCTGAGGGTGCTTCTGGGACGTGGGGCATTGTATACGATGAAGAAGGAAATGTTGTGAAACATAAAATAGAATGTGAGCAAAATCAAGTTTCTGAAATTGATTTTGTAGATAAAACTTTACTCTCTTTTGATATTGGCGCAGGGACGACAGAAGAAGTCGTTTCATTAGGGGTGAATTTCCGTCCGCAACTAAGTAAAGGTTTATCTTATGGTGTAAAAGAGACGTTACTACAAATCATTACGAGATGGAACCGGAAGTATCCAACTAAAACGATTGATAGCATTACAGAATTCAATCAAATTTATTTAAATGATAAGCATCCGAGAAATACATTATTAGTTGAGGAATCACAGCCAGCGCTATTAGGTTTAGCAGCGCGTGTTGCAACAGATATTATAAATAAAATTGATGATATGAAAGACGATCCATACGTGTTTATTTATGGCGGGGGTGCAGTAATTATTAAAAACAGTTTAAAAATGATTTTAAAGCAAAAAGGACGACTCAAAAATGTAATCTTTGTAGATAATCCGTTATTTACAAATGCACGAGGATTATTAGTCTATACTTGTTCGCCAAAATATAGAGAGCATAAGCAAAAAGAGTTAGGATTTACAAACTTAACGATAAGTTAGTTGGTGGAAGTATGCGATCTAGGCGATATAAACGTGGTGATCGAGTAAAAATCAATATTCATAAATCGGTATCACCTGAAATGCTTGCGTGGCTGAATAAACAATCAAATCCAACTAATTTCTTCTTCTTTGCTGCACAGCAACTATTTAAACAAGTAGGAGATATTGACGTTTCTAAAGCTTTACCAAGCAGCCATGTTTTCTCATTATATGTGGAGCCTTCATCCTTATTAAAAGTCGAAGTAAACCCTTTTAAAAACATGACACTAGACACAAATACATCCACTGAAAATGCAAAAAAAAAATTATGGGAATCTGTTGATCAATTAGATTGTCCATTTTTTTAAACATAGAAAAATATAAGAAGTCCCCATCACTATACATACGAATACAGTGATGGGGTTTTGTTTGTAAATGGAAGGGGCACAATACAATTTGTGACCCTTCCATTAGTTATTTATCTAAATTTTAGATGTATGTTTAGAAACAGCATTAATTATGCTTTCCCAGTCATCTGGATGGTTTTCATGGCCTGCCCCTTTAAGGGTTAATAGTACTGAGTTTGGAATTTCATCAATTAGTGCGAGGCCATGTTCAAATGGTAGTGCTGTATCGTCTGTTCCGTGAATAACTAATGTAGGTGCTTGTATGGATTGAAGTACACCTTCATATGCATCATCACCTTGAAGTAAAGCGTGATTAAACATACTTAATAAATTGTTTGCGCGTTCTATTTCTTGTTTTACTTGTTTATAAACTCTATTTTCATCAAATATTCGTTCTGATCCACATAATAGACGAGATCCTGAAACTAAATACTCTGCCACATCATTTTTATTTGCCCAATCTATACTTGTGCCATTTACATGATGTGTTAAAATCCTTTCATCCATTGGAGGTAAATCGCGAGTATTGTCATCAGATCCTATTACACTAGTCGCTAGTAAAGTTAGCGTCAAAATTCTTTCGGGATGTTTTACAGCGGCAATTTGAGCAATCATACCACCTAATGACATGCCAAATAGGTGAGCTTTATCAATATGATAAGCATCTAGTACTCCAATTGCATCTTCAGCCATATCTGTTACTGTGTAATTGGAAGTTCTAGGTTCATAGGCAACAGAGCGCCCAACATCACGGTTATCAAAGCGAATAACAAACTTCCCCGTACTAGCCAACAGCTCACAAAACTCTTCATCCCAATAAACCATGGAACATGTAGCGCCCATAATTAATAAAATAGCAGGGTTCTTAGGGTTCCCAAAGCTTTCTGTACATATATCAATTCCGTTTATTTTAAATATCTTTTCACTCATATAGTTAGCCTCATTTCTTTTGAATTTAATTAATAAAACAATTTTGGATGATTCTAAGATGTGTGTAAGATTCGTGGTGGAATTCATCCCGCTATTTGCTGGACAGTAAGAGTCCCATCTTAAAATTCAGGGAAAGTAAAGAAGTTGGGAGGGGACCAACTTCCCGAAAAAGCCCGATTGGCGAGGGTTGATTAAAGTTTCACTTTATAATGCTTCTTGCATAATTACCCCCAAAAATAATTATATGTTAATTCAAGGCAAAAAATTTTGAGAAATAATTGTATGTTATTAAAATAAACAGCAAGGAGGAGAGGAAATGAAAGCAATTGTTATTGATCAATATGGTATTGTTGAAGAATTAAAAGAAAGACAAGTTTTAAAACCGGTTGTTCAGAATAACGAAAAAGCTCAACAATAAATAATATCCCATACTATACATTTTCATTTTCGAGTATTATTTATTGTTAGCTATTGTTAGCTATTGTGATATTACTTCTAACAAATACTGTTTCGTATTGTATCGTGTAATTTTTCTAATCCAATTTCCATATCTTTCTCGTTTAACATTGAATAGCTAATTCTTAATTGGTTATCATTTGTTTCGTAATTTAATAGACAAGCTGTTCCTGGTAAAAAAGAGACATCTACTTCATTTGCTTTTTGTAATAAGGTAAAGGGATCTATCGAATCAGGCAGTGTCACCCATAAATTAAAACCTCCATTTGGTATTTCAAAGTGTAGTTCTTTTAATGGCGACAATATATCAATTGTTAAATCACGTCTCATTTGTAAAGCTGTACGTAATTTTTCTAAATGGTTTTTCATACGTTCTGCACGTAAAAATGGTAGAAGTGCCTTCTGTGTTAATAAAGGACTACCGATATCCATCGAACCTTTTACTGCATATAGCCATTCAAAAATAGGGCCATCGGCAATAAGTGCTGCGATACGCAGTCCTGGTGCTAACGTTTTACTAAATCCTTTTATATATATTACGTGGCCATCTTTATCAAAACTTTTGATTGGGGGCGGGACTATAGCATCCTCAAAATATATTTCTCCGAAAGAATCATCTTCAATAATAAAAAATTGATATAGCTCCGATAGTTCTATAAGTTCCATTCTTCGTTCTTTACTCATTACTGTACCTGTCGGATTCTGGAAGGTGGGATTCGTATACAATAAAACGGGATTTTTACTTTGACAAATATCATCAATTAAGTCGGAGCGAACTCCATGATTATCAAGAGAAACGGGAATGATTTGAACACCTTTATTGATGAAAATATCAAGCGCAGCACTGTAACATGGACTTTCTACTAATACAATATCTCCAGGTTTTAATAATGTTTGAGCAATTAAATCAATTCCTTGTTGTGCGCCGCTTGTAATTAATAATTGAGATGGGTCTGTCACTAATTTCTGGTGTTCATTTAAGTAATTTGCTATTTCAACTCGCAATTCATAATCGCCTTGAACTGGCCCATAAGTTGCTAACAACATCGGATTTTTATCCAGCAATTTATGCATTTCATCTGCCAAAAATGGATTTGGTAACAGACGAGGATACAGAATTGCTTGTGAAAAATTATAATATTTACGGTGCTTATTCATTGCATATTGAGAACGCATAACATTAATCGTTTTCATTTGTTGCCATTTATACGGAATTGGTTTGAAATCTTTCTTTACCCGTTTATATATGTAAGCACCTTTTCCTTGTTCGATGCGTATATACCCTTTCGTTTCTAACTGTTTATACGCTTTACGAACTGTTAATACATTGATTTGTAAATCTGTGGCCATACAACGTAAAGAAGGAAGAGATTCACCATGTGAAAGCATACCACTTTGTATTCTGTCAACAATTTGCATATATATTTGCTTGTAATACGGTATGTTTGTTTCTTTACGCAATACAATTTTCATAGGTTCACCTATTTTTCTTTTTAACTTAATTAAAGCGAAAAATATATAGGGAATCAACTACAACTTGAAGTAACTGTTATATGTACCGATACACTGTTATACACCATAGCCTCTATACTCATTCTAAGAGTAAAAAGGAGGAAGCAAAATGGTCATTTTTAATTACATTTTAGTATGTATTATTTTCGGGACAACATTTTTAACGATAAAAATTGGAATTGAAGCAGGGGCGCCACCGTTGTTTTCAGCAGGAATTCGCTTCTTTTTAGCGGGCATAATCCTTATGATTATTTTTAAATTAAAGCGAAAAGAAATTATGCCACATATATTTTCAAAACGCATTATGTATGCTGGATTTTGTTTAACATTTATGACATTCGCAAGTTTATATTGGTCAGAACAATATATTTCTTCGGGATTAGCTGCTGTTCTTTCTGCTACGGGACCAATGATGATTTTATTAATACAAGCAAAGAGGGATAGGGAGAAATTACAAATGGAACAACTCGTTGCTTTAGTTATTGCACTAGCAGGTGTTATATTTGTTTCTTTACCAGGAATGCATCAACAAGTAAGTTTCATATGGAGTATTGCTTGTATTGTGTTAGTTATAGGGGAGTTATTTTACGGAATAGGCTCTATTCGTTCGAAAGAAATACTGTCAGATTTATCAAATGTATCACCATTTCTTATTAACGGTATTCAAATGTTTTATGGAGGGATTTTACTACTAATCGCATCTATTATTGTAGAACAACCAAATGTAACCGTATTAACTTCATGGAGTGTGCAATGGCCTATTTTATATCTCATATTTATCGGATCGATTGGTGGACACGGATTATATTACTGGCTCTTATCAAAAACAAATCCAGTATTTCCATCGACGTGGTTATATGTATCACCATTAATTGCAATAATTGTGGGATATATCATTTTAGGAGAACCTTTAAATCCTACAATGGGAATGGGGGCTTGTCTTATATTGATTGGTGTATTTTTGGCCAATCGTTCAACACTACGGACTTATTTCAAAAAAGGGCGGTTATTAGAGAAGGAGATGTAATTTAATAAAGCAATAGCCCTGTATGTTACAGGACTGATAAAATCAAAAACACAGTTGGAAAAATAACCAACTGTGTTTTTAATAATTAATTCACTTTTTTAATAAAGCCTTTATAATGACGTTTTACAAGCTGGCTTTCTAACGTCTTCATAGTTTCTAGTGCTACACCGACAATGATAAGTAAGCTTGTACCACCAATTTGAGCAGAAGGTGGTAACGTAGCAATTTTCGTGAATACGAGCGGTAATATAGAAATAGCACCTAAGAAAATTGCACCGATAAATGTTAAACGGTATAGAATTTTAGTTACATATTGTTCAGTTGCTTTACCAGGACGAATACCAGGAACATATCCATTTTGCTTTTTCAAATTCTCAGCCATTTGTTCAGGATTTACTTGAATAAATGCGTAGAAGTATGTGAAAGCAACGATAAGACCGACATAAAGTGTCATTCCAATTGGATGTGCGAAATCAAGATTTGCAACTAACCATTTTGATACGCTTGAATCAGGGAAGAGCTGTGCAATTGTACGCGGCGTCATTAAAAATGCAGAAGCAAAGATAACTGGTATAACACCAGCACTATTTACTTTAAGCGGTAAATGAGTGTTTTTTGCTCCTTGATATTGATTGTTTCCTGAAACAGCTTTTGCATATTGGATCGGTATTTTACGTACAGCTTGTTGAATGTAAATAACACCAACAACTATCGCTAAAATTACGAGTCCAATTAAAACAATTTTTATTATGTGCATAAATAGCTGATCGCCAGCATTTTGGAATTGTTGTAAATAAATTTGATTTGCAACATTTGGAATGGCGGCAACGAGACCTGCGAAGATAATCATCGAAATACCATTACCAACTCCGTTAGCGGTAATTTGTTCGCCTAACCAAAGTAAAAATGCAGTACCTGCAGTTAAAACTGTCGCAATAAATAAGTATGTAGTCCAGCTTTGATCTGTTATTAATTGTCCACCTGCTATATTATTAAAGCCATAAGACATTCCGATGGCCTGTATGAATGCGAGAATGATTGTAAAGTATCGAGTGAATTGAGCTGATTTCTTACGGCCCATTTCTCCTTGCTTTGCCCATTCCGAAAATTTAGGTATAACATCCATTTGTAGTAACTGTACTATGATGGAAGCTGTAATATATGGTGTAATACCTACAGCGAAGATTGAGAAGTGTTGCAATGCTCCTCCGCCAAATACGTTTAACATACCTAGAACGTTAGCTTGATCTTGTACTTTTAATACCTCTGCGTTAGTATGAGGAACTGGAATAAACGTGCCAATTCGAAAAACGATTAACATCGCTAGTGTAAAAAGGATTTTCCTTCTTATCTCAGCTACTCTCATGAAATTTGAAATCGTACGAAACATTATGTCGCCTCCTATATTTTTATCAGTAAAAAACTGATTATTATACCCTATGAAGTAACCACAAACCTCCTTCCGCACTAAATTCATTTGACAAATGGATTTTCATACACTTTGTAGTTTTCACGGATATAAAAATATAAGGTGTTATATAAGCGACCTATACACTTCACGTAATCATTCAATACCCATAATATATCGAATAAATTAACAAATGTACATACATACGCATTAAAAATGAATAAATAGGGTTATTTTTTACATTTATTTAATGATAAATTGATAGGACATTATACTGGTAAATGCGCTTCGTATATTCCTTTAATCAATTAAAATCCTCCACCTTTTTATTTTCTTACAATTAATATATCGATTTAAAAAGAATTTAAAATCAAATAAAAGTATGAAAGTACATACTACTTTAGTAGTAGTAATAGTAATCAATTGTATTTCAATTAAAATTCATGTGATTAGAGGATTCTTTTTATTTAAGAAGGAATAAATATTTAAAGAAAGCTAAATAAACAGTGTACATATTTATAGGGGAGAAGATGTAAATGAAAGTTTTTATAAAAAAATTTCCACCATTAGAAGTAGCATATATAAGACGAACTGGTAGCTACTTTGAACCACAAGATCACTGGGGAAAGTTACTGAATTGGTCAATTGAAAATAAACTTTATCCACCAGAGCAATCATTTATCGGAATATCATTAGATAATCCTGAACTTGTTGCAAGTCATAAGTGCCGGCATGATGCATGTGTTACGATTCCTGAAAACTTCGATAAAGAAAAGCATCATGATGTGCAATTTAAAAGATTAGATGGAGGTACATATGGTCTATACCAGTTCTATGATGAACCTCATAAATTAAGTGAAGCGTATCAATACATGTATGCAGAGTGGCTACCAAATAGTGAGTATGATGCAGATTATGATAGAGATAATTTAGAGTTTTGCTTAAATAATGTTGCTGAAGATCTAGACGGAAAGTTAAAGGTTAATTTATTTGTGCCAATTAAAAAGATATAAAAAACAAATAATTTCATTTGTAGCTTTAAAATGAAATTGGAATAGTAGTGAAAGAAAAACTTTTTTTGAAGATAATATTTCTAGCGTAGGAATTTAAGTATGTAGGTTGCAATGAAAGGAGAATCCACATGGATACATTTGTAAATGACAAGTTTTATAAAACGAGAGATCAATTAGTTGAGGAAATTAATTTGTTGAGTGATGCTCAATTTAATAGGAAACCAGATAAGGATAAATGGAGTATTGCACAAGTTTGTCATCATTTAGTTTTATTAGATGAGAGAGTTATAACAGTTATTTCATCAGGATTAAAAAAGTTAGATAGTACCCAAAATGAGCGTAAAGAAATTCACACTATTTTATTAGATAGAACGAAAAAGTTTATAGCTCCAGAAATGATTGAACCAAGTATAGAACCATTTGAAGTGGAGCAAATGCTCAATACGCTAAACGAATCAAGAAAAGAATTGATGCGTTTCCTGAGTACAATAGAAGATGAGTCTATATTAGCGAAAAAAGCAGTGATGCATCCAGCTCTTGGAGAATTATCCCTTGATCAGTGGATAGAACTGATTTATTTACATGAACAGCGTCATATTTCACAAATAAAAGAGATAAAATTACTTTGTGAAATTGAAAAGTAAAAATCATTCCCTATTTATTGATGCGTATTATAAACAGGGAAAACGGTTGATTCATATTGATTCAGAAGAAAACAAAAATAGAATGAAATTAGTTGAAAGTAACCAATAAGCTTAAGAAAATATGAAACTATCCGATTTTCTGTATAAGTGTAACCCCGTCTTAAATGAAGAGCGGGGTTATTTTTTTGGAAGTATTTTCATTGAGAAGGAAATACTTCGACAATGAAATTCAAAAAAATAATCATCATAACATATTTTATATGCGAATTTTAGTAAATTGAAATAATGATTTTATGATGATGAATGATATGTCCTTATTTTGAAAGTACTCTTCACACGCTTAAGGAAGGGGTATTCTGTCAGGAAACGATAAAATACAATTCTGTTAGGGGATGTATGCAATTTATTCTCTTTATTTTGCAACAGAACCACCTTCAAAATTATCTTTTGTAGTTGAAGTTTCCTGAATAATAAGTTACATTTTTAAAGTTCAAGCAACTTTATGAAAGTACAAAAAGGGGAGAAATATTATTATTATGCAAAAAATGAAATGGAAGAACTATGTATGTTACTTTGTAATTCTATTACTGCTTGGAACAGCAGTAATAGTCAAACCATCTATCTCTAAGGCTGAGGAATCTGAAGTTAATATCACATTGTTAGGTACTGCAGATATTCATGGTAGATTTATGCCTTGGGATTATGCGCTTGATGGAGCAAATATGAGTGGAAGTTTGACGCAGCTTTATACGGTTATAAAGAAGGTCCGTCAAGAAAATCCAAATACCATATTAGTAGATGCTGGGGATACAATTCAAGGAAACTCAGTAGAATTATTCAACGATAAACCACAATCGCCAATGATGGTAGCGATGAATACAATGGGATATGACGCCTGGGCATTTGGAAATCATGAATTCAATTTTGGATTAGATACATTGAAAAAAGTTAGTGAGCAATATAAGGGAAAAACGTTAGCAGGAAATATTTATAAGGAAAATGGAGAGCGCTTTCTTCCTGCATATACAATTGTAGAAAAAGGTGGAATTAAAGTTGGGATTATTGGTATGAATACACCAATGATTAGTGATTTTGAAAAAGGGACAGATCACTTAGAGGGTTTAGTGGTGAAAAATCCGGTAGAAGAGACGAAAAAGGCAATTAAGGAATTAGAAGGTAAAGTAGATGTAATGGTAGGAGTTATGCATATGGGATTAGAAAATGAGAATGGTATCCCTGGTACTGGTGTTCAAGATATTGCAAATGCTTGTCCGGAACTAAGCGCTATTTTTGCGGCTCACATGCATAAACTTGTAAAAAAAGAAGTTGTAAATGGCGTAATTATTACAGAACCAGATAAATATGGAACACATATTTCACGTATTGACCTTACTTTTACAAAGCAAGATGGGAAGTTGACTTTAAAAAATAAAACTGCTACCGCTATACCTGTAAAAAATGCTGATGGAACAACGATATTATCTGATCCTACACTTGAAGAAACATTAACATCTTTTCACGAATATGCGAGAGGAGATGCAAATGTTGTAGTCGCTCAATTAAAGGGTAGAAATCTTGTTCCTGAAAATGAAATAAAGGGTATTCCAAGTGTTCAGATTCAAGAAACACCTTTATCAGATTTCTTTCATGAAGTCATGCTCTACTACAGTAAAGCAGATGTAGTAGCCCATCAAATTGATAATGATTATGCCCGTTTAGATACAGGTCCTATTAAGAAAAAAGATATTGCGTACAATTACCAATATGCCTTGGGAGAAATTACAGTATATAAGATTTCTGGAAAAGATTTAAAAGACTATATGGAATGGGCAGCAGGATATTTTAACTCATCTCGTGCCGGAGATGTAACCGTTAGCTTTGATAAAACCCGCCGTGCATCTAAATACAGTACGAACGATTTCTTTGGAGGCGTAAAATACGAAATTGACTTAACAAAACCATATGGAAGCAGAATTACAAATTTACGCTCTATTCGTACAAACAAACCAATCAAAATGAGCGATGTTATGACGCTAGGAATGAATGCATATAGAATGGAGGCTCTTCAGGCAAAAGGGGGAGCTTTAGAGGGGCGTAAGTTTGAACAAATTTGGTCATCTAAACAAGAGAATGCATTTGGAGAAACAGGCGGAACCATTCGTAACCTTGCTATTACATATTTAAAAGAGGTAAAGAATGGTGTATACACTCCAAAAGTTATGCGTAATTGGAAAATTACTGGTGTAGATTTACATTCTTCAGAGCATAAGGCTGTAGTTGATCTCGTGAATAAAGGGATTTTAGAAATTCCAAAAACAGAAGACGGAAAATACACAAATATAGCATCTATAAATACGAAAGACTCAATTTCAAAAGAAGAAATTGTAGCACTCTCACAAAAAGCAAATATTAATCCAAATGAGTTTAATCATGTAAAGACAAAAGGTGAATTTTATAAAAAACTTAATAGGATTACTAAAAAAATATAAATTATAAGGTTTCTTATAGTAATTGTTATTTTAATAGCATTAAACCCACTCTTACAATAGTAAAGAGTGGGTTTTTATGTTGTTATTTAGATGTAAGTATACTTTTATTAGAATGAATATAGATAATTAATAACTAACCAATTGGATGAGCGTTTATAAGGATTCTCTTTTATTCAAATTAATGTACATATGTGTTCCGTTCATTATTTATAATATTGACCACAATTTATGTAATTTTGCATAATGTTACATAAATTTCGTATTTTCTCTTTTTTCCGACAAAAATAGACAGTATACTTTGTACAAGCTTTCTATTTCAAAAATTATACGAGGTGAAATAATGAAAAACAAAAAGACATTAACTAAGGTAGCATTAACAACAGGATTAGCTTTAACAGCTGTGGCACCATATGGCGTAGGTCATGCAGAGGAAACAGATCAACTACAAGTCCAAATTCAAGAGGAATCGTTCCGTTCGGGTGAACTTACACAACCGTCACAAAAGGCACCAGAAAATGTAGTAAAGGATGCACTTAAGGAGAAAACAGAGCAAGCTCTGTCCCAAAAACAAGTCAATGGAGAAGCAGGAGTAGATTATAAAGTTCTTCAAAAACGTGGTTCGTATGATGGAACTACACTTGTGCGTATGCAACAAACATACGAAGGAAAAGAAGTATATGGCCATCAATTAACTGCACACGTAGATAATAATGGTGTTATTAAAAGTGTTTCAGGTGATAGCGCACAAAATTTAAAACAAGAAGAATTGAAAAAACCTATTAATCTATCAAAAGATGAAGCAAAACAATTTATTTATACGAAGTACGGGAACGATCTCAAGTTTATTTCTGAGCCAGAAGTTAAAGAGGTTATTTTTGTTGATGAAAATAATGGACAAGCTAAAAATGCATACCAAGTTACCTTTGAAGCTGCAACACCAAACTATGTTTCTGGTACTTATTTAGTAAATGCACAAAATGGTGATATGTTAAAAAATATGGTACAAGAATCTAACTTAAAAGCCAGTGACAAACTAGTTGGAGCTTTAAAGAAAAGTAAACAAAGCAGTCTTACATCATTAACTGGAACAGGAAAAGATGATTTGGGTATTTCTCGTTCATTTGGTATCTCTAAACAAAGTAATGGCAAATATGCTCTTGCTGATTATACAAGAGGGCAAGGCATTGAAACATATGATGTGAATTACAGAGATATTACTAAAGAAGAAAGCTATTATCCTGGTACATTAGCGACTAGTACTTCGGCAACATTTAACGATCCGAAAGCAGTAAGTGCTCATTACTTAGCAACAAAAGTATTTGATTTTTATAAAGATAAATACAAGCGTAATAGCTTTGATAATAAAGGACAAAAAGTAGTTTCAGTTGTACACGCTTGGGATTCTGAAGAGACGAATGATCCGAAAAATTGGCAGAATGCATTAAGTGCTAATAATGGAAGTATGCTTGTATATGGCGATCCTATTGTTAAAGCATATGACGTAGCTGGACATGAATTTACACACGCTGTTACTTCTAGCGAATCTAATCTTGAATATTACGGAGAATCCGGTGCGATTAATGAGGCATTATCTGATATTATGGGAACATCTATTGAGAAATACGTAAATAATGGAAAATTCAACTGGACAATGGGAGAACAAACGGGATCTGTTTTCCGTGATATGGAAAACCCAGCTTCTGTTCCATCTTCACTTGGAGTACCTTATCCAGATGATTACAGTGAATTTAACGATTTTAATGGATGGGATCAAGGCGGTGTTCATTTTAATTCAAGTATTATTAATAAAGTTGCGTATCTCATTGCGAAAGGCGGAACTCATAACGGAGTAACTGTTAAAGGAATTGGTGAAGATAAAATGTTTGATATTTTCTATTATGCAAATACAGATGAGTTAAACATGACTTCTAATTTCAAAGAATTGAGATCAGCATGTATTCGAGTGGCAACTAATAAATATGGTGCGAATACAGCTGAAGTTCAAGCAGTTCAAAAAGCATTTGATGCAGCAAAAATTAAGTAATTTAGAAATATAGTTCTCATTCATATATTAATACATTATGAAAAACAGCTAATGTCATTTTAAGGATATTAGCTGTTTTTTTCATAGCAATGTATTATTGAAAATAAACTGACTAAGCAATAATGAGGCGCTTTCTCTTTAAGAAGTAGTGACAAATCAATAAGGTTTAAAGTGTATAAAAACAGAAAATTAATAATATATTGACCTCTTGATAGAAAGTCTATAAAATGAAAGCGATAACAAACGATTGCTTTAAAATGATTTCCCTGATCTTTTAGTATTTACAAATATATGAAGGCATAAACAAATCTATTTTTTTAAGCGTTAATGCAAACGCTTTCGTATTAAAAGGTCATTGAAATACATACGTGAAAATAGCCAATATGGAGGTGAAGTTAAAGAGATTTCTAGATAAATTTAAGCAGTTTTATTCAGTGAAAGCATAATAAATCGTTAGTAATATTTGAAGAAAGGGTGTATGTGGTGCAAATTACAAAAAGATTAATTAACAAAACAGTTTTATTACTTACTTTAATCATTATGTTATCATCTGTTTTCTCTTTTCAGAGTGTGAAGGCAGTTTCAAATTCGAAAACAACTGAAATTATCATTCATTACAAAGAAAAGCTTGGAAATACAAAAGACTGGAATCTTTGGTTATGGGGAGAAAATGCAAATGGTACATCTTATGAATTTACTGGTGAAGATGAATTTGGAAAATACGCTAAGATAAAAATAGACGGTGACTATAATCGTGTAGGATTTATAGTTCGAACAAATGAATGGGAAAAAGATGGTGGGGATCGTTGGATTGAAAATATAAAGGACGGTCGTGCTGAAGTATGGATTCTTTCGGGTGATGAAAAAGTATATAACTCTAAGCCTTCATCGGATCTCTCAATTCAAAAAGCAACTATTGATAGTTTCAATGAAATTACTGTAACGACTAATGTCCCGTTTCATATTAAGGAAAAGAAAATTGAAATTGAAGGCATTAAAATTAAAAATATTACTCCTTATGATACAAACAGTGGAGATATTACTAATCAGGTTAAAATAATTACGGAACAGAAAATTGATTTAAAACAAACATACAAAGTTAAAATTGAAAACTTAGCTGATACGAATACTGAAATTGGTAAAGTCATTCGTAGCGAAGAATTTGATAATTTATTTTATTATGGTGGCAACGATTTAGGAAATACATATACTCCGCAACATACAAAGTTCCGTTTATGGGCTCCTACTGCAAGCGAAGCGAAGTTAGTTACATATAAAAACTGGAACGATAAAATAGGTGCTGAAATAAACATGCAACAAGGTGAAAAGGGAACTTGGACAGCAGAACTAAAGGGGAACCAAAAAGGGCTCTTTTATACGTATAAGGTCAAAATTGGTGATAAGTGGGCTGAAGCGGTTGATCCATATGTGCGTGCTGCTTCTGTAAATGGCGATAAAGGTGCAGTCGTTAATTTAGAAGAAACAAATCCGAAAAAATGGAAAGCAAACAAAAAGCCAAAATTTAAAAATCCGGAAGATGCTATTATTTATGAGTTACATGTACGCGATCTTTCCATTCAACCTGAAAGTGGTATTAAACAGAAAGGGAAGTATTTAGGTGTAACAGAAAAAGGAACAAAAGGGCCAGGAGGTGTAAAAACAGGACTTGATCATATAAAGGACCTTGGTGTTACTCACGTTCAGTTTTTACCGATATTTGATTATGCTTCAGTAAATGAAGAGACTTTAAATGAACCGCAATATAACTGGGGATATGATCCTAAAAATTTCAACGTTCCAGAAGGCTCCTATTCTACAAATCCTTATGAGCCAACTGTTCGAATAACTGAATTAAAGCAAATGGTTCAAACACTACATGATAATAATCTTCGAGTAGTGATGGATGTAGTATATAACCATATGTATAATGCTGCTGAATCTAATTTTCATAAGTTAGTTCCAGGTTATTATTATCGTTACAATGAAGATGGAACATTTGCAAATGGAACTGGAGTAGGAAATGATACTGCTTCAGAAAGAAAAATGATGAGGAAATTTATGATAGATTCCGTAACATATTGGGCAAAAGAATACAATTTAGATGGATTCCGTTTTGATTTAATGGGTATTCATGATTATGAAACGATGAATGAAATACGTAAAGCTGTTAATCAAATTGACCCTTCTATTATACTACACGGAGAAGGATGGGATTTAAATACACCTCTTGCAGCTGAGTTGAAAGCAAATCAAAAAAATGCAGAGAAAATGAAAGGGATTGCTCATTTTAACGATAATATACGTGATGGGTTGAAAGGTAGTGTATTTGAGGAAAAGGAAAATGGTTTTGTAAATGGAAAGCAAAACATGGAAGATCGTATTAAAAAAGGCATTACAGCAGGTATTGACTATGATACAAATTCGTCTACCTATCAAGATCCTGAACAGGTATTAACTTATGTGGAAGCACATGACAATCATACATTATGGGATAAACTTGAGTTAACTAATCCAGGTGACAGTGAAGAAATGCGAAAACAAATGCACAAATTGTCTTCTTCAATTTTATTAACATCACAAGGGATTCCATTTTTACATGCAGGGCAAGAGTTTATGCGGACGAAATACGGTGATTATAATAGTTACAAATCTCCAGATTCAATTAACCAGATGGATTGGCTGCGCCGTGCAACGTTTAATAATGAAGTAGATTATATGAAGGGTTTAATAGAATTACGCAAAAAGTACTCAGCTTTTCGAATGACATCTGCAGAGCAAATAAAAACACATGTATCATTTATTGATGCTCCGAAAAATACTGTAGCTTATACAATAGAGGGGAATAAAAATGAATACTTTACAGTGGCTCACAATGCAAATAGAGAAGCTGTTGAAATAACACTTCCATCGAAAGGGCCTTGGAAAGTACTAGTAGACGGCAAGCAGGCGGGAAGTAAACCACTTTATGTTGTCCATGACAATAAAATTAAAGTTCCTGCATTAAGTTCATTTGTCTTAAAAACAGAGAAACCGATTAAATAAAAACGAAGAATGTGGAAATAAATACTGCATTGAGCAAATTTAATAAGGATTGCAAATGAAAAAAGCGAAGTGAAGATTATTCTCACTTCGCTTTTAAAGTTAATGTAATATAATTTCATATACTGTAATTATATTACAATTTAATAAAAGAAATAAGCAATAGATTATTTCTTTTGTGACAGTAGGAGGAGAAGATATCTTTGAGTTTATTTATAAAATTACCTGAAATACATTCGTAATTTATATAATGTTTATTATATATTCGAACATATAACGAACTAGATGTTAGAGTTGTATTAATTCCTACAAATCGTTTAAAAATAACAAAGGCGTAAAAAGTATATGGAATTAAAATAGAGAAAAGACACCATTCAAGGTGTCTTTTCTCTATTTTAAATATGAAATGTAAGTAACTCGATTGTATGTAATAGTATGTGATATTTTCACACTAACTGATTAAGAAAAATTTAAAACTCTTTTCTTAATCTATTTGTAATAAATTACATCATAAAATTTTATCGATATAATAAATAAAACTTTCTCAACATTATTTGATTTAATAACTATATTCAACCGCTCTCCAATCCATTACAATAATTTCACATTGGAAATACATGAATATTCTCAATGTTATAAATGGTTTATACCTTATAGGATTACTATGGGAAAGGATGTGAAATATCCAAAAAGAAATCATTTTTTATGATGAAATAAAAAATTTTAATGAAGAAAAAGTTATTTCATTATTTTCAAGTTTCGTTAAAGTGCATGTATTTATAATCACTATGAGACAAGGAGCAGAATCCGAAAAAATTTTTGTAAATTAGAAAATTGCATTTCAAAAATAAGTTAAACGTTTATGGAGGGTTATATGAGCGAGAAAATTTATTACTGGTCTCCGATTAAGCATTGGGAGAAGTTGCATAATGAAGTTTTGATCGGGGAAATGAGATTTACAGGTATTCTGTCTGAGTGGTTTCCTGATTTTTATTTTATGGCTCAAAAAGGTGTGAAAATCAGTGAACTAGTAGAGCGCTTTTCATTAGGAAATGTAGAAGAGACACACAAAAACATAGAGCTCATGATAAAAAATCGTGTGTTAGTAAGTAACATATTACACCCAAGAGAAGTATTTTCTTCACAAGAAAAGATTTTTTCAAATCCATATAGCAACCAGATTCGCTTTTCTAAAGAAAAGTTAGATAAGTATATGAGTGAACAATTAAATCGCACGCACGTTGCTGCACGGTCGACCGAAATTCAACTTGAAACAACAAATGAGCTACCTACTATAATCAAGGAACGTAGGTCTTGTCGTCAATTTGATATGGAAAAACATATTAGTTTTTCGGAATTTTCCCGATTCTTATCAACTCTAAAACAGGTTAGGGAAGAAAAAATATACTATCATTACGCAAGTGCAGGGGGGCTCTATCCCATTGATATCTTTGTTTATGTAAAACCAAAACGTATAGAGGATATGAAAGCTGGATTTTATTATTATAACCCATCAAAAAATAGTCTTGTGATTGTAAACAACATTGATCAAGTAATCAAAAGTGATCATGAGTTAATTAATCAGGATTTATTTACTCAATCTGCCTTCTCAGTTTATTTGGTTTATAATGCGAACGCTTCCATCCCGAAATACGGTTCAGATGGATATTTATTTGCTTGTATTGAGTCAGGCATTATCACTGCTACCTTAAATATGGTTGCTGAGACATTAAATTTAGGGGTTTGTTCAGTTGGTCATATGAAATTTGAAGATATTCAGCAATTTTTATGTTTGGATAGTCATCAAGTGTTTCTCCATGGGCTTGAAGTTGGCTTGAAAATTAACGAGTAGAAGAAATGAATATTAGGGGGATAAAGATAAAAATGCACATTAAAGATCGAAGTTCGATTCATGAAAATAAAGAAGTAGAAGCGTTTTGGAAGGAGCAATTATCTTCCGAGGTTCTCGATTTTTCTGTATTTAAATTTAATAGCGATTACCAACTAAATAAAGAAACACCTTGTGAATACGTTCAAGTCATAGTGAATGTAGAATTTAGTAAAAGTATACAAAAAATAAGTAAGTCTCAAGATTTATTATTATTTAGCTGGTTTCAAGCCGCTTTAAGGGTTTGTTTGGCACATTATACAGATCAAGAAAGAATTACTATTGGTATTCCTATAATTGAAAAGAATCTTGAACAAAGTGAGAATCTTAATAAGTTGATTCCTTTAGGAAGTGAAATCCAGCCGCATCACACCTTTAAACAATTAGTAAATGAGATTGAACAAACGACTTTATTCGGGTATGAAAATCAGGAGTATCCGCTCTCTGAATTATTAGTTAAACACAATTTAACTCCTTTTCAAATTGTAATCGGGATGGAAGGATTACATAATGAAAATTCGCTAGAAGAATACGCAGAGAATAATTTAGCCCTATGGATACGAAGAAAATGGAATGAAATACATAATGAATTTGAATTTCAAATTTCTTGCAAGTCCCGTTCATTCTCTTCTTTGCAACAGTTTGCCAATTCGTATTGTTATGTTTTAAAGCAAGTTTCACAAAATCCGAATTTGGCATTGAAAGATATTTGTATTATTGCAGAAGAAGAAAAAGAGTTGTTAGAAGGATTGAATACTTTTCAAACGGGCATAGACTTGTTTCAATCATTTCAAGATTTGTTTGAAGCGCAAGTATTAAAAACTCCAGATCAAATTGCTGTTGTTTGTAATGATCAATCTTTGACATATAGAGAATTGAATAAGAAAGCGAATCAATTGGCTTCTATTCTTCAAAGTAAAGGTGTTTCAAAAGAAAGTATTATTGGTGTTATGGTAGATCGGTCATTAGAAATGATTATTGGTATGATGGGGATTTTAAAAGCAGGAGCAGCGTATTTACCAATCGACCCTAACTACCCAACTGAACGAATTGAATATATGTTACAAGATAGTCAAGCAAAATATTTACTTAGTAAGCGAACAGAGGAAGTATTGCCACAATTTGCAGGTGAAGTACTGTATCTTGATAAAGAATATCTTTTTCAAGGTGAAGAAAGTAATTTAGTTCGAGAACATAATCCTAATGATTTAGCTTATGTTATTTACACATCAGGATCGACAGGAAATCCAAAAGGGGTAATGATAGAACAAAAATCGCTAGTTCATTTTTTAAATGTAATGAGAGAAAAAGTAAAAGCTAATCAATCATTCTTGTTTCTTGCTAGTGTATCTTTTGATATTTCCTTGTTAGAAATATGTCTTCCTTTAACGCAAGGTTCAAAAGTAGTAATTGCTACAGAGGACCAGTTTGCAACAAAAGAATTGTCTCATTTGGTCAAAAAACATAAGGTGGATTTATGGGAATCAACGCCATCGCGAATGGAAGTGATTTTGAGTGATCCAGAAGGGGCGATTTTTCTAAAAGATTTAAAATCTATTTTATTAGCAGGAGAATCATTTTCCATTGATTTGGTTGAAAAAATTCGTTGTATCAGTGAAGCAACAATTTTAAATATTTATGGTCCCACAGAAACAACCATTTGCGCAACAGTAAAAGACTTGAGCACTTCCAAAGAAGTTACGATTGGCAAACCTAACCCGAATTATCATTCCTATATATTGAATAAGTATGGCCAATTAAAACCATTTGGAATTCCTGGTGAACTCTGCATTGCTGGCGTAGCGGTAGCACGAGGGTATCTTGGTAAAAATAAACTGACAGATGAAAAATTTGTACCGAGTCCTTTTGCGGCAGGGGAAATGATGTATCATACAGGTGATCTCGTTCGTTGGTTGCCTAATGGAGAACTTGAATATTTAGGTAGAATGGATCATCAAGTGAAAATTCGGGGGTATCGGATTGAATTAAGAGAAATCGAAACTCAATTAAGGGAATATCCAGAAATAAACCAGGCTATCGTTGTTGATCAAGTATATGGAAATAGGAAATTATTAGCTGCCTACTATGTATCGGATAACAAGGTGTCTTTTGGTGAAATCAGAAAATATTTAAGTGATAAATTACCTGAGTTTATGATTCCTGAAAAAATGATTCAGGTAGAAGAGATTCCATTGAATCCAAATGGAAAAGTGGATAGAAAAAGATTGTTGGATATAACACAAACGGATTATGTATCAATTCCATACGTTGCTCCGCGCAATGAAATTGAACAAAAATTAGTGCGTGCATGGGAAAAAGTTATGGAGATTGAGGGAATCGGTATTCATGATAATTTTTTTGCATTAAAAGGAGAATCTATTAAAGCACTTCAGGTAATTAATTTATTAAGAAAAGACTGCTTAAAAATAAGTACAACAGATTTTTTTAAGCACCCCACAATCGCTCAATTGAGTTCTTGTGTAAAGTTAGAGCATAAAGAGGAAAACCTTGAAAGTAGACCAACTCATGTTAAAGATTTGTCTAAGCCATTTTCCTTAACAGAAGTTCAGACAGCGTATATGATAGGACGGAATTCACAGTTTGAATTAAGCGGTATTTCACCTCAAACATATTTTGAATATGAAACAGCATTGGATATCAATCGTCTTTCAAAAAGTTTTCAAAAGGTAATTCATCGTCATCCAATGTTGCGAGCTGTAATTTTACCAGAGGGAAAACAGCAAATATTACAAAGCGTTCCTGATTACGAGATTGAAATAGTGAGTCTCATAGATTTAGATGATAGGAATCAACATGCTCGCTTACAAGAAGAGCGTTCTCGAATGACTAACCATGTATTCCCTTTGGGGCAATGGCCTTTGTTTGAATTGAAAGCTTTTCTTTTAAAAGAAGACACGTATTTATTATGTTTTCGATACGATGCTTTATTAATGGACGGAGCAAGCATGAACATTGTTGGACAGGATTTGTTGCATTATTATTATAAACCAAATCAAAAATTAGAATCTTTATCTTTTGATTTTCAAGATTATATGTTTATCTATGATGAAATGGAACAAAGCGAAGAATATAAAACAGCAAAAGATTATTGGACAAGTAAGCTTCCTGACTTTCCGTTTGCACCTTCTTTGCTGTTAAAAAAGGATCCAGCAGAGATTGCTACTCGGGTGTTTTTGCCCATCCCCTCGAAAAGGGGGAATAAGAAAAAATAGGATGTTTTTGTAGATGGAGCGCCAGAGTTACTGTCGTGGACTGAAAAATATCATTCAATACAATTGTGCAGTACATTTTTTTAAAAATTTGTAGTAAATATTTTGGTAACAGTGATCTGTGTGACAATAGAACCGAATCATGAAATAAAGCGTTAGCGGAGATTAACGAGCAATAATAAGAGGCGTTTACTATCTTTTCAAATAAATGTTTTTGTACTTATGGTATACTATATGTACTTTCGTTTTTACGAAATCCCTAGAAAGTATGTAGAAAAGGTTCTGACTTTTTTGTTAGAACCTTTTCTTATTTTTTCGTAACAAATGCTTCTTTTAAATTTCTGATCCAAACAGCTTTATGTAAATCGGTATGAGAAATCCAATTCCCTGATTCATGAGAACCGACAAATTCCTTATAAATGGGATGCCAAATAATAAGATATGTTTCATTTTCATATTGTATCTCATCAAATTGCCGCAGCGATTTTCCTAATATATCGGATTGGCCGATAGGTATGGCCCCTTTTTCTAAAATTTCTTTAAACTGTTTCAAAGGCATCACACTCCTTAGCATAGGTATATGTATATATTTTTTAAAGATGTATTTTTTCCTCTTTTATTATAGTAAATGAAGAGTGGATATTTTAAAAATACATGTAGAAAATGCCCTCTATACATAAGGGGTGAATGTCAGCTTTGTTATATTACTATGTATATAATGAAAGATTTATTGATAGGTTGATAGGTTATTAGATAAGTAAATTAGTTATAATTAATATATAGTTTTAATTATATAAAAAACCATAATAAAGAAAGGAGTTCAATCTTCATTAGAGTGAACTCCTTCCTTTACTATATTTTATATTAAGACATAGAAGAACCTTTAAATCTTTGTTAGGGGTAAAGATTTAAAGAAAAGTTTAGCTTAATGTCATTTTACATCATTGCGTTTCTAATAAAATTGATAATTAATATTCTCATTATTAAGATTATTTAGGTGTATAATACAAAAGTATAAATGCTAACTTAAATATGTACATTAACGCTTGAATAAATATGTACATTTTCAATTGGATTCTCCATACTGACTCTGAGGTGGTTAGTATGTATATTAAGCTAGATATTCAAACAGAATTTGAGGTTAAAAGTCTTTCAGACTTACCAAATTTTAAAAAACTAATGGGGAACTTAAAAATGAAGATAAATAAAAGTCAATTAGCCAGAGAATTGAATGTGGATCGGCGTACCATAGATAAGTATTTGAATGGTTTTACACCAAAAGGGACAAAAAATAAAACATCGAAAATCGATACATATTATGAAGTGATTGCAGCTCTTTTATCTAGTGATTCTAAACAAATCTTCTACTACAAACGAGTGTTATGGCAGTATCTAACAGACAATCACGGTTTAAAATGTTCACAGTCTGCATTTCGTGCTTATATTAATAGAAAGCCTGAATTTAGAACATATTTTGATGAGGGGAAGCGTATTTTATCAGGTCATTCAGTGGGTGTCCGTTATGAGACACCTCCAGGAGAACAAGCTCAATTAGATTGGAAAGAAAGCATACGATTTGAAACCAAAAGTGGCGAAATCGTATATGTGAATGTAGCTGTACTTTTATTGTCCTACTCGAGATTTAAAGTTTTTCATTTGAATATTTCAAAATCACAAAGTGTTTTAATGTCATTTATGACAGAGGCATTTGAAATGTTTGGTGGTGTACCGAAGGTAATTGTCACGGATAATATGAAGACGGTAATGGATGAAGCTCGAACAGAACACTTTACAGGAACGATTAACAATAAGTTTGCCCAATTCGCTCAAGATTTTGGATTTAAGGTACAACCTTGTATCGCAGGGCGACCAAATACCAAAGGGAAAGTAGAAGCGCCAATGAAACTTCTAGACGAAATTCATGCTTATCAAGGAAGATTCACTTTTGAAGAATTACATGAATTTGTGCAAAAATTATGTGCAAGAATTAATCAAACATTTCATCAAGGGACTGGTAAGATTCCAGTGTTTGCCCTAAAACAGGAAAAGAATCTCCTACAACCACTCCCGAAGAGCGCGATAAGAGATTCCTATATGATTAAGCATAAACTTGTAAAAGTTAATACATCAGGCATGATATCTTACAAATCGAATCAATACTCAGTTCCAGCTGAATATCAAGGTAAAACCGTCGGTTTACAAGTATATGATAATCAAATATATGTTTATCATAACATGAAGTTAATTGTACAACATAAAATCAGCCAATCTAAGCTCAATTATAAAGAAGAACATTATAAAAAAGCATTGGCTAAGTCACTACCTAAATATCCGAACATTGACAATTTGGCGAAACAAAATTTATCAGTAATTGGTGAGGTATATAGAAATGAAGAATAGCTATCAACAATTAACAACAAACCTAGAGTATTTAAAATTAAAACAAATGGCACAACATTTAGGTGACGTAGTCGATTTTAGCATTAATAATGAATTATCCTTCGTAGAGACACTTGTTAAACTGACAAACTATGAGATTGATGTACGAGAACAAAATATGATTCATTCTATGGTGAAAATGGGCGCATTTCCTCATAGAAAGGAGGTTGATGAGTTTGATTTCGAATTCCAGCCGAGTATTAATAAACAACAAATCTTAGATTTTATTTCTCTACGTTTCTTAGAGCAACAAGAAAACATAGTATTTTTAGGACCTAGTGGTGTTGGTAAGACCCATTTGGCCACGTCTATTGGTATAGCAGCAGCTAAAAAGCGAACAAGTACTTATTTTATTAAATGTCATGATTTACTTCAAAATTTAAAACGTGCCAAGATTGAGAATCGCCTAGAATCTCGTTTAAAGCACTATACAAAATACAAATTACTTATTATTGATGAAATTGGGTACTTGCCTATTGATCCGGAGGATGCAAAATTATTCTTTCAATTAATCGATATGCGTTATGAAAAGCGTAGTACCATCCTAACGACCAATATCAACTTCAAGTCTTGGGACGAAGTATTCCAGGACCCTAAACTCGCCAATGCCATACTAGATCGTGTCTTACATCATGCCACGGTGGTCAGTATTGTAGGACAATCCTATCGAATTAAAGATCATTTTAGCAAAGAAAATGATTGATTTTGTACATGCTTAAACAAGCGAAAATGTACATGTTTATCTTGACATTTACACAAAAGCACGTTCTATTGTAGAACGCGCTTTTCCTGAATGAGTCTATACTAATATTTCAAACCATTTTACATGTACATTATCATTATAACACATAACTGACAAAAAATAACGAAAAATCAAATTATTTAAAGGGGATTTATTTGACTTTTAATAATTTCTCTTGAAATAGGGTAGTATGTAAAAAGAAGCTTTTCTATTTAAGAGAGCTTCTTTTCTTCCAAATTATGTTCATATTCTTTAACTCTTCTATAAAATGTATTACTCTTCATGCCTACTCTTTGCATTGCTTCTACTGCAGTAATTTTATGATTTTTCCATTCTTGATAAGCTTCTTTAAAATTATCATCAATTTCAACTTTTTTGCGGCCAAATTTAACTCCTTTTTGAAGTGCAATTGTAATTCCTTCTTTTTGTCGTTCGCGGATTCTTTTTCTTTCATCTTCAGCCATATAGCTTAATAACTGTAAAATTAAATCTGAAATAAGAGTTTCAATTCCATTTAAATCTTTATATTTCATAGTGTTAAGAAGTGGCATATCTAACACAACGATATCAATCTTTTTTTCTTTAATTAATTCTTGCCATTCATCTAAAATCATTTGTTTATTTCTTCCCAAGCGATCTAAGGATTGAATATATAAAACATCGCCGTTTCTCAACATACGTTTCATAAGTTGATATTCAGGACGTTTAAAATCTTTTCCACTTGCTCTTTCTATAAAGATGTATTCTTCAGGAATACTTATCTCTGCTGCGGTTGCGAGTTGTCTCTCGATAGATTGATCTTTACTACTTACTCTAATATAAAAGAATTTCCTCATTATGTATTCCTTCCCCCATTTCAAATCACACACAATCTATATTTATAAAAATTTGTTGGTTATAAGATATAATTATTATATTTTAATGTCAAATTCTATACAACTCTCATGACATATTTCAAAAATAATTATGTTATAATTGTGAAACATTAAAAACTACTCAAACTCACCGTGTCAAAAAGTATACTTTTTGACACGGTGTAATCTATTATAATTATAATTCATAAGGAGATGTAGAAAACGATTAAATATGAATATTCAAAAAAGATTAACTATTTTAACTACAGATGAAATAAATCAACTTTATAGTAGACCTCTTTTTACAACTAAAGAGCGCGTACAATATTTTTCTCTTTCTCAAATGGAAACTGAATTGTTATATACTTTACGTTCAATAAAATCTAAGATTTATTTTATTCTTCAACTTGGATACTTTAAGTCAAAGCACTTATTTTTTCAATTTAACCTATGTGAAGTGGAAGAAGATATTCAATATATTCTTAAAGTTCATTTCAATAATGCTGACTTCTCAGATTTTGGATCTATTGATAAAAAAACTAGGCTAAATCAACAACAACTTATTCTTAAGCGCTTTAATTATTATCTTTGTGATTCACAATCTCGACTAGATTTAAAAGAACAAGCTCGTAGAGCTGCAGCTATAAGTGGGAAACCGATTTTTATTTTTCGCGAACTTATAAATTATTTAACTACTAAACGAATTATTATTCCTGGTTATAGCTTTATACAAGAGGTTATAGGAAATGCTATTACATATGAACAAAACCGCCTTATAAGGGTTATACAAAAACAGCTATCCGAGGCGGATAAACAGCATTTAAAAGAATTATTATATAATCCTTCTGGTTTATATAAGATTACTCGAATCAAACATGAACCTAAAGACTTTAGTATGAATGAAATTAAACGGGAAATTGAATATGGGAAAGAAATGTATCCTCTTTTTCAACTGGCCAATTCAATTTTGCCACAACTAAAAATTTCTAATGAAAGTATTAAATATTACGCTTCTTTAGTAGAATATTATTCCGTATATAAATTAAAAAGGTTTAATGAATCCCTTGTAAATCTTTATTTATTGTGCTTTATTTTTCATCGATACCAAAGAATGAATGATAATTTGATCAATAGTTTTATTTATAAAATGAGAAAATACAACGATGATATTTTATCCTTTGCAAAAGATCAAGTATATAACTATTACACAGAAAACCAGGAAGATTTCAAGAAAGTCGGAAATATTTTACAAGTTATAATAGATGAAAACATTTCCGAACATACAGTATTTAAAGACATACAAAGACGTGTATTTTCTATCCTAGACCGTCCTAAATTAACTGAGCTAGCAAATCAAATCCTGAATACTTCGAAGATAGATGAAAAAGCGTTCCGTTGGGAACGTATTGATACATTAGCTTTACAATTCAAGAGACAAATTCGTCCTATTTTTATGACGATTGATTTTGTTACAACAGATATTGAAGATCCTCTTATGGATGCAATACATTTTTTAAAAGAAGTTTTTATGAAACGAAAAGCTTTACTTAAATATGATATCGAAAATATTCCACAAACCTTTATACAAAATGGGGCCAAACGTTACCTTTACACGAAAGATGATGCGCATTCAAAACGTTTACTAATAGATCGATATGAATTTTTAATTTATCATTCTTTATGGTACCGCTTACAATCAGGAGATGTTTTTTGTAGAGATAGCATACAGTATAGAAGTTTTGAAGATGATTTAGTCGATGAAGATACGTGGGTACATAAAGAGAGTATGATTCAAGATTTCAATTTAACTAAGCTACAACAGCCCATCGAACAACATTTAAAAGAACTTGAAAACAAATTGGAAGCTCGTATCATCTCTATTAATAAAAGGATTACTTCTGGAAAAAACAAATATGTTCAAGTGAAAAAACATAAAAATCATCATTCTTGGACACTTCCATATACTCGATCTTCATCTCTTATTAATCATTCTTTTTTCGATGTATTACCACAAGTTGATATGAGGAGTATCCTGTATTTTGTAAATCAGCAATGCAATTTTCTAGATAACTTTGAACATATTCTGGGACGCTATGCCAATCAAAAAGCAAAGGATTATACTCTCATTCCATGTTTAATAGCTTGGGGAACAAATATGGGGTTATATAGAATGGGAGAAGTCTCTGATATAGATTTTTCAAAATTAGCTACTACATCAGCTAATTTTATTCGATTAGAAACATTAAAAGATGTAAATGATTGTATCAGTAATGCCACAAGTAAGCTTCCTATTTTCCCGTATTTTAACATTGATGATTTCATCCATTCAAGTAGTGATGGCCAAAAATACGAAACACAGATTCATACACTACAGTCTCGTCATTCTTCTAAATATTTTGGAATGAATAAAGGAATCACTTCGTATACAATGGTGGCTAACCACATTCCAATTCAAGCAAGAATTATTGGTGCAAATGAGCATGAAAGCCATTATGTATTTGATATTTTATACAATAATACAACCAATATAAAACCTACTATCCATTCTACAGATACACATGGAACGAATGAAGTTAATTTTGCTATTTTAGATTTGTTTGGTTACCAATTTGCACCTAGATATAAAGATATTCAAGCAACGATATCTCGAAATTTATATGGTTTTCAACATCCAAGCCATTATGAAGAATTGCTGATTAAACCTGTGCGTAAAATTAATACAGATCTCATTGTAAAAGAATGGGACAATATAAAACGAATTATGGTATCTCTTGCTTTAAAGACGACGACTCAAAATGTTATTGTTCGAAAATTAAGTTCTTATGCACGGAAAAATCAAACCAAGCGGGCACTATGGGAGTATGATAACATCATTAAAAGCCTATATTTTTTAGAATATATTGATTCATTATCGTTACGTCAAAATGTTCAAAAATCACTAAATCGTGGAGAAAGCTATCATAAATTACGTCGATCAGTATCCTATGCAAACTTTGGGAAACTTCGTTTCAAGACTGAACAAGATCAGCACATCTGGAATGAATGTAGTAGGCTGCTCAGCAACTGTGTTGTTTATTACAATGCGAGTATATTATCGAATTTATTAATAAAATCCAAAGATACAGGGTTTGAGATGAAAATGTTACAGTATATTTCACCAATTGCATGGCAACATATTAATTTTTATGGTCGTTATGAATTTAGTAAATCCCCAACAGTAGTAAATATAGAGGAAATTCTTGAGAGTATCAATAAAGATGATATTCTCACCAGCTTAACACGAGAAGACTCCTTGGAAGAATAAAGTATTGTTGTCCTTATTCCCCCTTTTCGGGGGGATGGGCAAAAACACCCTACTCCTAAATTCCAATCACTTACAAAAATCCTGGATAATAAAAAATGGACAAAGCTACGAAAGTTAGCACAAGAGAAAGAGGTAACGCCTTCCGCTCTACTTTGTACAATATATGGTGATGTGTTGGCATATTGGAGTAATCAACGTCGATTAGCAATTAACTTGACTGTATTTAACCGTTATCCTGTTCATGATGAAGTAGAACAGATTGTTGGAGATTTCACATCACTTATTTTATTGGATGTTGATGTAAAACCAGAGCAAACTTTCTTTACTAGAGTAAAAGAAACGCAAGCTACTTTATTAGATGGCCTTGAACATCGTCATTACGATGGAGTTAACTTTATTCGAGATTTTACTCGATATCATCAGATGACGCCAAAAGCAGTTATGCCAATCGTTTTCACCTCGATGTTAGCAGGTGCAGGTGCTTTCTCTTGGGAACAACTTGGTTCTCTTCGCTATATTCATGCTCGGACTCCACAAGTGTATTTGGATAATGTAGTAATTGAAAAAAATGGAGAGTTATTAATTAGCTGGAACTATGTTGAAGAGTTGTTTGATGTTGATGTAATAGAAGCAATGTTTTCCCAATTTGTTGACTTATTGGAACAATTGGTGAAACAAAGCGATATAACATCTTTGCATATGAAAGAATCGGATCAAACTCTAATTAAGCAATACAATGAAACAACAGAAAAAATACCTTCAACTACTCTGTATCAATTATTTACAGACCAAGTAAAACGTACGCCGGATGAAGTAGCAGTGGTATTTGAACAAGAATGGTTAACATACTCGGAACTTCATAAACGTTCTAATCAAATTGCCCACTTCTTAAAAGAGCAAGGTATTGGTCTAGGTGACAAAGTGGGTCTTTTAGCAAAAAGGCGAGTTGACACAATTGTTAATATGTTAGGTATTTTAAAATCAGGTGCCGCTTATGTTCCGATTGATCCCGATCATCCTTTAGATCGCCAAACATATATTTTAAAAAATAGCTCATGCAAGCTTTTATTAGAACCTAGTCTTTATGAAGAAAATCATTTGTCATTTTATACAACAGAAGATATGCCCGCTATTGCTGGTCCAGAAGATATTGCCTATATTATATACACTTCAGGAAGTACAGGAAAACCAAAAGGAGTAATTATTACTTACCAAGCGGTTACAAATACTATTCAAGACATAAATCAAAAATATGAGGTGAATGAAGATGATCGTATTATTGGTATCTCTTCCATGTGTTTTGACCTATCTGTATACGATATTTTCGGAGCTTTAAGCACAGGTGCAATGTTAGTAATGATTCGTGATCCGAGAGACATGCAAGAATTAATCCGCACTGTCGAACGTAGAGGGATTACAATTTGGAATACAGTGCCTGCAATCATGGATTTGGCATTGGAGCAAGTAGGTTCTCATTTTGAATATCCTTCTTTACGTTTAGTTTTACATAGTGGAGATTGGATTCCGCTTTCTTTACCAGAAAAAATAAAACGACATTTTCCGATTGCAGAAGTAGTCTCACTAGGAGGGGCAACAGAAGCATCGATTTGGTCAATTTATTATCCGATCAAACAGGTGGCATCACATTGGAATAGTATTCCATACGGGATGCCCTTGGCAAACCAAACGTATTATGTGTTGAACTATGAAAAGAAAATGTGCCCTGTTGGTGTAATTGGAGATTTATATATCGGGGGAGTGGGCCTTGCTAAAGGATATGTAAATGATAAAAAGAAAACAAATGAAGCGTTTGTGTCACATCCTGATTTTGGTCTTATATATAAAACAGGAGATTGTGGAAAAATGCATTCTGAGGGATATATTGAATTTTTAGGCCGCCAAGATTACCAAGTGAAAATTCAGGGATATCGAGTAGAGTTAGAAGAAATCTCTCATTGTCTTCTAACTTATAAACAAGTCGAACATGCTGTCGTAATTGATCAAACAGATGAGAACGGAATAAAATTTTTAGTTGCATATGTGGTAACTGAGCAAAATATTAGTACAACAGAACTACGAAAGCATTTGCGAGATCACTTGCCAGATTATATGATTCCTTCTTATTTTGTTTATTTGGACCAATTACCCCTGACTCCAAACGGGAAATTAGATAGAAAAGCGCTCCCTACTCCGGAGAAACAAAAAAATAAAGTATTTATTGCCCCAAAAACTGAAATGGAAAAAATATTAACTAGTATTTGGCAAGAAGTACTCAAAATAGATCAAGTTGGAGTAAATGATCATTTCTTCGCCTTAGGTGGAGATTCGATAAAAGCGATTCAAGTGTCCGTCAGACTGTATCGACAAGGATTCGAGCTTGAACCAAAAAATATATTTTCATTTCCTATATTAAGGGACATGGTTCAATTTGTTAAAAAGCTAGACCAGTTTTCAAGTTCACAAACAAATGATGTAAACATAATGAACGATAATAAAGCTACATTACTAAATGTTAAAGATAAACAACTTAATCAACATACACTTAACAAAATACAAGAAAAAATGCCGGATATAAAAATAGAACGTATTTACCCGTTAGCACCTTTCCAGGAAGTTATTTATGAGCATGCTACGAATGAACCTGATACAAATGCATATTTTGAACAAACAATTTGGGCACTTGAGGGGGAGCTGGATATTAAACTCTTTATTCAGTGTTTCCAACAATTAGTTGATCGTCATGATTCTTTAAGAACAATAATTGTGCAAGATGAACAAGCAAAACCTTGGCAAGCTGTTCTATATGATGTTCAAATAAATTCAGAAATAAAAAACTTGATTGAGATGACGAAACAAGAACAGCAAGAATTCCTAAAACAGTGGATGAATGAAAATTTAAGTCGAGGATTTAAAAATGATGAACTTATGACACGTCTCTGTATATTCCAACTAGGTAATAACGAGCATAAAGTAATTTGGAGTTCCCATCATCTATTATGTGATGGTTGGAGCGTCAGCATTTTGATAGACGAATTATTCCAGCTCTACGAAACTACAAATGCCGGAACTACGGCGGGGTTACCCATGGTAAAACCTTTTGAAACATTTATAGATTGGACTTTGGCACAAGATCATGAGAAAGCACGTCATTTTTGGCGAGATTATTTATCAGGATACAATCAGAAAATTAGTATTCCTAAAAAGAAAGTCCCATCTAAAAGTGAAGGGTTAAACTTCACTTTTATGGATTTAACATTAGACAAGGATTTGACTGATCAGTTACAGACATTTGTAACTAAAAATAATATAACTATGAATACGGCATTACTAGCTGTATGGGGAATATTGCTTGGCAAATTCAACGGAACGAGAGAAGTAGTATTGCCTAATCTAGTATCAGTCAGACCTCCCGAAGTAGAAGGAATTGAAAATATGTTCGGTCTGTTCACAAATGTTTTGCCTATCCGATTAGCATGGACAGAAACGCAATCTTTTGTGGACTTCCTGCAAAAGGTACAACTAGAGACATTGAAATGTAATGAGTATGCATACTATTCATTTGTTGATATACAAAAGCAAAGTGAATTAAAAACTGAGTTGACTGACCATCTTTGGGTTTTTGAAAACTATCCAACTAATCCAGCAATCTTTTCTTCAAATGAAAACAGACATTTTGCTATCACGGATTACGAAGTTGTTGATGAGCCACATGTAAAGTATGGAATTATGTGCTTCCCTGAAGAAAGACTTACAATAAAGTTTGGATATGATCAAACGGTATATGAAGCAGAGAAAATACAGGAAATATTAAATCACATCCATGGGTTAATCAACACGATTCTTCAAAATCCAATACAAACAATTTGTGATTACAAATTATAAAAAATGAAAAGGCGAGCAAGAACTCGCCTTTTTAAATAGAATAGGAGTAAATCAAATGACAAAAAAATTACAGTTATCAGCCGAAGAAATGCGTCAGTTAGGATATCAAGCGGTTGACTTGATTGTTGATCATATGAATCATTTAAAAAGTAAACCAGTTTCAGAAACGATTGATAGTAATATTTTTAGAGACAAGCTAATTGAAACGATTCCGGAAAACGGATCTAATCCAAAAGAATTACTTCATTTTCTTAATAACAATGTGTTTAATCAAATTACTCATGTGGATCATCCTCATTTTATGGCTTTTGTGCCAGGTCCTAATAATTATGTTGGTGTATTAGCAGATTTTTTAGCAAGTGGGTTTAATGTATTTCCTACAGCTTGGATAGTAGGTGCAGGTGCCGAACAAATTGAATTAACGACAATTAACTGGTTAAAATCAATGCTAGGATTCCCTGATTCAGCTGAAGGACTATTTGTCAGTGGTGGTTCCATGGCTAATTTGACTGCACTTACTGTAGCGAGACAGGTCAAGCTGAATAATGACATAGAAAATGCGATTGTTTATTTTTCTAACCAAACTCATTTTTCTGTAGATCGAGCACTTAAAGTATTAGGTTTTAAACAGCATCAAATTTGCCGAATTGAGACAGATGAAGACTTAAAAATTTCAGTTAGTACTTTAAGAAAACAAATAAAAGAAGATCGATTAAAAGGGAAAAAACCATTCTGTGTTATTGCTAATGCAGGGACAACGAATTGCGGAGCGGTGGACTCCCTCGATGAATTGGCTGATGTATGTGGTGATGAAGATATATGGCTACACGTGGATGGGGCTTATGGGGCTGCAGCAATTCTCAGTGAAAAAGGAAGGGAGTTATTAAGTGGAATTCATCGTGCCGATTCTTTAACGTTAGACCCGCATAAATGGCTTTTTCAGCCTTATGATGTTGGTTGTGTACTTATTCGAAATAGCCAATATTTAAGTGAAACATTCCGTATGATCCCAGAGTATATTAAGGATACAGAAACTAATATAGAAGAAAAAGTGAATTTTGGGGAGCGTGGAATTGAACTTTCTCGTAGATTTAGAGCATTAAAGGTATGGCTTTCTTTTAAAGCATTCGGAGTTACAGCTTTTCGTGAGGCAATTGATCATGGCATTATGCTAGCTGAACAAGTTGAAGAGTTTTTAAGGAAAGAAAAAGATTGGGAAGTAGTAACACCTGCCCAATTAGGAATTGTTACTTTTCGTTATATTCCATGTGAGCTAACATCTACAGATACAATTCATGAAATAAACAAAAAATTGGTGGAAGAAATTAATCAAAGAGGATTTGCTATGCTAAGTACGACTAAATTAAAAGAAAAAGTAGTAATTCGACTTTGCTCTATTAACCCAAGAACAACAAAAGAAGAAATACTTCAAATCATGATGAACATAAAAGCATTAGCAGAGGAAATAAACACATCGCCTAAACATCTTATATCTGTTTCTCAACCTTGATATATTAGGCGGATTTTACATATTAATAGCCGATTCTTATTTAGAATCGGCTATTATATTTAAATGATAAATACATATATACTATTTATAAGTGTTTCTCTTGTAATGGGATTAAGCCTCAACCTTGGATACTCGTTTGAAACCAGTCTTTATTGCTTGTACTATTTCGTTCACAGCATAAATAGATACATCGGCATTTGGATTTAACCCTTCAAACCAGTGATAGGCATTTGGATATAAATGAAACTCCACATCAACACCAGCTTGTGCTAGTTTGCTTACATAGGTTAATGTTTCGCTGCGGAATGGATCTAATTGACCAACAAATGTGTAAGTATACGGTAAGTCACTATAATCCTCAGCTCGAGAAGGTGCTGCATAGGCAGGGATTTGATCCGTTCCATACATTTCTCCTAAATACATTTTCCAGCCAGCTTCATTTGCCTTTTGGTTCCAAACAAATCCCTCTTTAATTTCATTCGCTGAAGGTGTATCATTTCTGTCATCAATCATTGGATATAGTGGCATTTGTAAACAAATTGAAGGATATTTTCGATCTCGTGCTAATAATGATAATGCTGCTGTTAGTCCACCGCCAGCGCTTACTCCTGCAACCCCAATTCGATTCGAATCAATGTTTAATGACTTTGCATTATCAGCAATCCATTTTAAAGCTGAATAACAATCCTCAATTGGTGCTGGGTAAGGGTGTTCAGGTGCTAAGCGGTAGTCTACAGACACGACCACACAGCTAGCTTCTTTTGCAAACCTCATACAAGTATCATCGTTATCATCTATAGACCCTAAGATATAACCTCCACCATGTATCCATAATAAGACAGGTAAAGATTCATGATTTGATTTTGGACGATAAATTCGTAATGGTAACGGATTATCATCAGGCCCAACAATGACTTTATCTGTTAAAGAAAGAGAGTCATCAACAACGGTAGGTGGTCTCATTTGAGCTATTCCTTCTCTGATTGATTGCAAATTTTCTGGGCGTAAATCGAGATCCGGAAACATCTCTAATCCTTGTAATAATTCTGGATTTACTCTAGTTTTCATTTTAGCACCTCTATTTGTAATTGTTTTCAAATAAATGAAGTGTATTCTAAGTAGTTTAATTGTGAAAGAACACCACAATTAAATTGTAAATTGGATATGTTATAACGGTCAACAGAATATTCGGAAATTAAAACCTTTCTCAAGAAGGAGTTTCATGCAATCAATAATACAAGTAGTGGATTTAAGAGCAAAGTGGTTTAATGTCGTTGTAATTATGTACATTAGAAAAATTTATTTTTGAGTCTAGAAAAGGATTAGATTCTTTTCTAGACTCATGAAGAATTATGAAAAGCAAAATTTTATAGATAGTTATCTTAAAAATAAACAAAGAGAGAAGAACTAGCCAATGTTCTTCTCTCTTTTTCATATGTAATTAGGGTATCCATAACTGTAAATACGGATGGTATAGATTTATGGATGAATAATTTATTTTTAAATTAATAACGTAATACATAAAGATTTTTGTATGTAATATTGCATATACAGGGACCACTGGTGAAAATGCTGAGCAATGTTTTTCCATATGGTAAATTAGTTCCTTAGTTATTTATTTTATTTCATTTTCAATCGTGTAAGGCTTGGGGCTAAGATTTACAAAGGTGACTAGTAAAAAATATAACAATATAAGTATAAGATTTTGTACTTAGTAATCTCACAATTTAAGGCATGACATTGGATAAGTGTGAGGAGTTCAATCGATTTTGAATAAAATCAATAGTATCAGTTGCAATTTTTTTACGTTTAAGAACGATCCCGGCATGCCCACATTTATAAATATATCGTGTAGGTCTTTCCCAAGATTCCCACAAGTAGTCTGTATCCTCAGAATGCACATATAGATCATGCTTACCTGAAATTAATAAAATATTTTCTTTTTTTACTTTTGGCAATGCTTGACTCGGTTCAGTGATTTTCCAATAATCTATTAAATCATCATACGTAACACCATGATGTTCCAAGTCTTCTCTAATAAATTTACCTGGAGTTGTATTCCAAATAGAATAAGAAAGTCGATTTGCATAGAAAATGGATGCTAACACATCAATTTCTTCTTCAACAAGAGAGGTTAAGTTAGTAATAAATCCGCCTAAACTAATTCCTATTAGAATCAGGGTCCCCTTTTTATTTGCTTTAATCCATTTAATCAAAGCTCGTAAATCAGCTACCGCTTGTCTAGTTGCTTGTAATGTTCGTTCAATATTTGCACTTACCATATACTCTCCACTGAATAAGGATTGATCGGGTTTTCTTTCAAAATGATAGGGTAGAGTGAAATAATACATATTCCACTTCAGGCTGGTCATATGATCGTGGAATATTTTTTTCACACGTTCGTTAGAATCCATTCTCCAACCGTGAACAAAGATAACATGAGGTGCATTTTCATTTTCATGTAAGAATAATTCCCCAGTTACAGAGTCGTTGCGTGAATCACCGGATTGAACCGAACTTTTATAGTTGAATTGCCCAACCATGTATTCATTTTCCTGCTTTGAATGCTTAATGTCAAAATGAAAATGTGATGGTTTTACTTTATAAAAAGATTCTATGTTCTTTATATTTAATGAAGTGTTAGAAAGGGAAGTAAACTGAAATGCTACACTTCTTTTTTTGTGTAAATCATATAAGGCGTACCGATCAATGAGTTTTGAAAAAATCAAATTAACCTCCTCCAAAATACATATTGTTTAAAACATAGACAAAATTTATGTTTTAAATTAATTAGGAAATATTCTCTTTTCCTAATAGTAGGTGCTTGAATTATAAAAATAGGTGATAAATTTGTATATTATATTATAAATCGTGCAATAAAATAAAACTATAAATAATTTATATTAAAATTTAAGAAGAATGTTAACTTGTTTCTTTTCTTATTAAAAGATGTAATTTCTATGAGGAACTTAACAATTCCCATCTAGATATTCACAAATAGCTTCTCTATATTTATTGTATAGAAATTATACAATAAATATATTTTTTATATTATATACATTAAATTAAGCTTAACCTCTTTTTCTATAAGTCTCTTAAATTGACTAACTCCTTACCAATATTCAAAAACGACTGCATTTTTGAATTTGTGTTCTAGTTTTTCTTGAACAGGTAAATGAATAACTACACATAAACTCCTTATATCTCTAGTTAAACTACCGATTAGCTCCATATAAACTCTAGATAACCTATATAGAATACAAGTTATCAAGGAGGTAAGAAAAATGAATTTTATGAAACGAGCAATTCTCAGTATGAAAAAAAGGATAGGAACATCATTAATTTTGATGGCAGTTTTTCTGATTGTTACAAATTTGGTTCTTTCAGGTTACACAATCCAAAATGCATCAAAAAAAGCAGCGGATGCTGCAAGAAAAAAACTTGGTGCAGATGTTACTTTAGGTCTTGATTTCGACAAAATAGGTCAAAAAGCTAAGGAAACTGGAGAAATGCCAAATCCGCCGCAGCTCGATGCAAAAGAAACAAATCAATTAGCGAAGTCCAAGTATGTAAAAGATTATAATTACATAGCTAACACTTTCGGTATTTCTGATGGGCTTAAACTAGTAGGAGCTTCAGAAGGAGAAGAAGAAGGAAAAGGTAAAGTGGGAATGACGGCTGCGCGAGGCGGTTCAAGTTCTGGTACAGAAATAGATATGAATGCTTCTTTTATGATTGAGGGAGTTCGCAAGACTGCATTACAAGAAAGCTTTAAAAACGGAAAAAGTAAAATCATTGATGGAAAACCAATAACAGAGCAAATGAAAGATCAGAATGTAGCTTTAATGGAAAAACGATTAGCGGAATTAAACAATTTGAAAGTAGGAGACAAAGTTAAAGTACAATCAGGGGATAAGAAGGAAACTCTTGAGGTTGAAATTATCGGCATTTACGAAACAAATGAGCAAGCAATGGGTCAACAGGCTCCTCCTATTATGGATCCAGCTAATAAACTATATATGCCGCATTCAACTATGAAAAAATTAGAAGTAGACCAAGGTATAAGTAGTGGTCAAGTCGTGTATTTCTTGAATGATCCACAATATATTGATGCATTTAAAAAAGAAGCAAAAAAATCTAACATTGATTTTAATTATTATAAATTAGATGCGCATGATTCATTGTACAAGCAAATGATTGGTCCTATCGAAAATATCTCTTCGACTTCTCAAATGATTATTTATATTGTATCGATTGCAGGTGCAATTATTTTAGGATTAATCATTATGCTATCAATTAAAGGACGTCGTAAAGAAATGGGAATTCTATTGTCTATTGGAGAGAAAAAGTGGAAATTGATAGCGCAATTCGTAGTAGAAGTAGTGTGTGTCGCTATTTTAGCATTTGGATTATCCATAACAACAGGAGCTAAAGTTTCTCAATATATCGGAGATAATTTACTTTCGAATGAAATTGCTACTGCAAGCGAAGAAACAGATACTTCGCAACATGGTACTGTAATGATGGCTGGATCTGGTGGTACTCTACAAAATCAAAAAGAAGATCCAATTGATAAAATTGATGTAAGTGTAACAGGAGAAGATGTAGGGAAAATGGGTGGAATTGGACTAGCTATTGCTATAATAGCAACGCTTCTTCCAGCATTATCTATTCTACGTTTAAACCCAAAACAAATTCTTTTAAAAGATGAATGAGGAGGCTTAATATGGAGACGATTTTACAGTTTAAAAATTTGGATTATTATTATGAAAGTAATGGGAAAAATGTAGCGATACTAGATAATGTTAACTTTTCTTTTCAAAAAGGACATTTCTACACGATTTTAGGACCATCTGGATCTGGTAAAACCACAACTCTGAGCTTAGGTTGTGGACTGGACGTCCCTAAAAATGGTTATGTACTGTATAATGGCAAAGATATTAGAAAAATTGGTTTGGATCGATACCGTAATCAAAATGTATCTGTAATTTTCCAATCTTATAATTTGATAACCTATATGACAGCTCTTCAAAATGTCTTAACAGCAATGGAAATTACGGGTGTTAAAGTGCAAAATAAAACAGCAAGAGCATTAGAATTGTTAGAAAGGGTAGGACTCACAGAAGTTGAAGCGAAACGAAACGTCCTGCAACTAAGCGGTGGACAACAACAGCGTGTAGCAATTGCTCGAGCACTATCTTGTAATGTTGATTTACTGATTGCAGATGAGCCGACAGGAAACCTCGACGAGGAAACTGCAATGGATATAATAGAACTATTTCAAGAACTTGCACATAAAGAGAATAAATGCATTATTGTTGTGACGCACTCACAGGAGGTTGCTAAAAAATCAGATCGTGCAGTGTATTTAAGTAAGAAGAAGTTGGTCGTAAATGAAATCTAATATAAACATCGTAGTTTTTTAATTCACATAATTTTCAAAATCTAGACCTTTCAAAAGCTTATATTTGATTTATAATAAAATCAAGCCATAATCAAAATGGTCTCCCTGTACTGAATGTTAAAATAGTTTGTTGTTCCCGTTTTAATAATATAATAAAAAGAACTTGTAGGATATTCTACAGGTTCTTTTTATTATAATTGGTTACCTATATCATGGGATAATCACACATAAAAAACGGGACATTACCTAGATGTATGACCTAAATATCGTCCCGTTTACCTACTCTGTATAGTTATTGCAGAATTAAACCTACAATCATAATTAAACTAAATACTATTATCCAACCAAACGCACAATAGCCAAAAATTCTAATCCATTTAGGTAATTGATGCATGTTAATTTTATTTGTGGGAACTCCTTGCATAGAAAACATCATTTTTTGATCTCTATCTCTATTATTTTGTTGTTCATACATACTATCATCACCTTTCCAGAACTATTGCGTTTATAGTATATCAGCCTAAAGAAAATTATGTACAGAATAAGAAGGGATAGCATAAATATTATGTGGTGAATTTTATAAATAAATGCATTTAATTGCCATGGTTCTAAGCGCTAATAGAGCACTACATAAATAGGACTCATTTTCTTCAAATATTAAGTTGCTGGATATAGATCAGGACCAAGGTAACGTTCTTTTATAATTTGAAGATGATGAAGCTCATGACCAGCAATAATGTATGCTAATGCATGAACTGTAACTTCAGAATTATTCGCATTTCCTCTTTGTGACCAAGCTTCTTTATCTAAGCTTCTAAGTAAATGCAGGGTAGATTGGCGAACAACTATTAAATTCCCAAGAAGATCTTGCATAGATTGCTTATCAAAAGCAGCTCTAAGAACATACATATCATCAAATGAAAAACCTGTTAATAAGTTTATACTTACTACAAAAACAAACAAACTCGTCCTATTTAAAGGAGAGTTTGTTTGTTTTTATGTTTAGATAATGGAATACTCATGCAAAATTGCACACTATGTTCCATATTTTTCATTGAATACTTTATATCTAGTGTTTCAAGAATTTGTTTAACAATATATAGCCCCAAACCATTTCCTCCAGTATTTCGATTTCTTGATTTTTCAATTCGATAAAATGGTTTGAAAATTTGTTGTAAATCTTCATCTTTAATATTGACACCTGTATTTATAATTTGCATTTTGATTTGACCTTGTTTCGAATCCTCATTTAACTTTATATAGACTTTTTCATTATGTGGTGAATACATAACCGCATTGTGTATAATATTTTTACATGCTTTTTCTAAAAGAGCACAATCTGTATAAATAGAAAGGTCAAAATCAATTTCTTTTATTATTTCGATGTTTTTTTGAGAAGCAAAAAATTCGAGATCTTTTGTAATTGTACCTATTAATTTTGAAAGATTAACTTTCTCTACTTTTAGTTTGAAGGTGTGTTGTTCTAATTTCGATACGCTTAAAATTTCACGAACTAATTGTTCCATACTTTCAATAATTTGATGATTTTTCTTTAAATATTGATCGCGATTTTGATAAGGGCCAATATTGTATATCATTCCTTCTAAGTATCCTTTCATTACAGTAAGAGGGGACTTTAATTCATGTGCTACAATCGCAAAAAACTCTCTGCGTTTTGTTTCTATTTCTCTTTCTTTTTCAATATCATTTTTTAATTGTTCATTTGCTTTTTTTAAATCAAACATAGCTTGTTGCAAGTTAATAGACATGTCATTCAAACTATTAGATAATTCTCCTAACTCATCTGTAGAGCGAACCTCAATTTTTTCGGAGAAATCTAAATTTGCCATCTTTTGTGCACCTTCATTAATATAAATAAGTGGCTTTGTAATAAACCTGGAATAAAAATAAGCACTTCCTATACCAATAACGAGCACAATGATACTAATATAGGGGAGAAAGCGTACTAAAACCTGTGAAGCTTCATCAATCGGTTGAAATGTAGCAAACACTATAAGCGTTAAACTACCATCTTGAAATTGAATTGGTTTCGTAACATTATATGAATTGCTGAGGGTACTTGCATTCTCGAATCGTGTTGCTTTAGTAACTACTGTTTTTTGCGTACCACTTTGAATAAAAGAAAATGAAGGAGAGTAAATAATTACTCCTTCTTTATTTTGAAGATAAAGCATCGCATTATTTTTTTTTGCGTATTCATCAAAAAGTGGTATCGCATCTTGAAACGTAAGATTTTTAGACTTATCAATGATTTCGTTTATCCCTGTTTGAAGTTGATCTGTTTTATATTGCTCATAAAACGTAGGGAGAAAGAAGTATAAAGTTAAATAAATCAATACTGCAAAGGATAATAAAATGAGAGATGTAGTCATAAAGAGTTTATAAGTAATTTGCTTCATTTTCATGAGTTTCACAATACTATTCATCAATTTTATAACCAATACCCTTTATTGTTTTAATATAAGGGATAGCTAATTTTTTGCGTAGGTTTTTAATATGTGTATCAATTATTCGTGTTTCTCCAAAATAATCGTAACCCCAGACTTTCTCTACGATATTTTCTCTTGTGAGTACTTTTCTCTCATTTTGAAATAGTAGTTGTAGAATTTCAAACTCTTTTGTCGTTAATATAATTTCAACGTCATTTACATATACTCTATATGCATCCACATCAATACGCACTTCTTTAAATATCAAATGATTATTTACATTTTTATCATAACTTCTTCTAAGTACAGCTTCGACTCGTCTAATCAAAACATGAAATGAAAAGGGCTTTGTTATATAATCATCGATCCCAAGGTCGAATCCTTTCATTTGATCTTCCTCTTCTTCCAACGCAGTTAGCATAATAATTGGTACGTTTGACTGACTTCGAATCATTTTAGAAACTTCAAACCCATTAAGATTGGGCATCATGACATCTAGAAGAATTAAATCAAATGATTGCTTATTAAATTGTGTCATACCCTCTAGTCCATCTGAAGCGACTATCACTGTATAATGCTGCGTCATTAAAAATTGTTTAATTAATTCCTGAATTTCTTGATCGTCCTCTACCACGAGAATATGATAGTTTTTCATAATATCACCTCTGGTAGTCATTATAGCCGTACTATCTGGAGTTTATGTGGAGATACAATAGGAACTTCATAGGACGTTTAACGTATTAGCTTCATTTTCAAGAATGTGTATTCTCCAAAAAAATATGATTAGCCATATTCCTTTTTATGAAAAAATAATTGTATGCTTGAAAAAACTTATCGTATGAAAAGCTGAACGATTTATATTTCTAAAAAACCAATGTATAATATTGGGAACTGCATGTGATTTCTTAAACTGTGTGAACATATACTTTCGCTACTTACTAGAAGGGGAAACGGAAATGAATTTCAATATAAAAAAAGCTAGCGAAATTATAGAGTGTACTTCACAAACTTTAGAGTTTTTTGCTAATTTAGTAAACGATTAAGGTGTGAACTAAGGATTATTTAAATCATGCGAGAAAGGTTGTGAAATTATTTGATGGGTTATAAAGCGATGCTGTTTGATTTAGATGATACATTACTTGATAGGGATAAAGCAGTAGAGGCATTATTTTTAATTGTTTTAGAAAAGTGTTATGAAAATGTAGATGGTGCGGCTAAAAGCAACATGTTACAGAAATTCAAAGAATACGATAAAAGAGAATATGGCATAAGTAATAAAACGACAGTTTTAGAATCATTGTTTGATGAATTCACGCCAAGGTATAGATTGCCACGCAATTACATCCAAGATTTTTGGAATAATAATTTCCCTAGATGTTTTTCAATAGACCAAAATACTATTCATTTCTTAAATCAAATAAAGAAGCGCTTTAAAGTTGGAATTATAACAAATGGCTCAACTCAGAGGCAAAAAGCTAAAATATTTAACACGAATTTAAATAGGTATTTTGAAACAATCATTATTTCTGAAGAAGTGGGATTTAGTAAACCTGATAAACGTATATTCGAACTAGCATTAGATAAGCTAAATTTACAACCGGAAAATACTTTATTTGTTGGGGATGACTTAGAAAAGGATATTGCTGGTCCTCAAAATGCAAATATAAAAGGTGTGTGGTTTAACCCTCAGAAAATCAAGAATACTACCAAAATACAACCATATGCCGAGATTAACACTTTGGATAGTTTGTTAAGTTATGTTACTCCACAATATTTTTATAACAAGTAAAAGTAATTCCATATATATATTCAAAAATATAAAAAAAGAGAAACTATCATTAATTTCATTGACCGTATTAGTAATAAAAAATATGTATTTACAACAAAAAATAGAGGCTATTTTAATAGCTGAGGCTAATTTAATCTATGATTAATACGAAGTTTTGTAAAACAATTTTACTCATACTGTATAAATTATAAAGGGGTGGGACTATGGAAATAAAGAAAGTAGTAATCGATGGAATCAATATTGCGGTCATTAGGAACGATAAGGTATTAATATCGGATGTTCAGTCTGCATTAGATACTATGGCAACAGTTCAATATGAGGTAGATGCGAAACATATTATTATCCATAAATCTTTAATAAGTGAAGATTTCTTTGATCTAAAAACACGGCTTGCGGGCGATATCCTTCAAAAGTTTATAAACTACAAGGTAAAGATTGCTATTGTTGGAGATTTCTCTATGTATACTAGTAAAAGCTTAAAGGATTTTATTTATGAATGTAATAAAGGAAAAGATATTTTTTACTTAGCAACTGAACAACAAGCAATTGAAAAACTAAGTACATTAAAGTAATAATTATATCCTGCTAAATTCCCCCATTTCACTTAGTTCATGATTATATACGATATAGAAGAACTGATGTTTGTGGTAAACTAAGAGATGAATAAAGGGGGCGTTTTCTTGAACAATTTTAATGATACGATCCGAGATTTAAACAATATAGTTTACAAACCTAACAATTTAATGATTACGAATCTAAAAGAAGAAAAGCAAAACGCAGAATATGCAGGATGTTTATTCCACTTAAATAACAAAACCATTCGTTTTAGAAAATCAAAAGTTACTCCTAATAAAATTGGTCAATTTGTTTCTTTTTGGGAGAAAGATGAAAATATGCGAAATAGAGCTTTCTCTTATGAAGCTGCTCCTGATTTATTAGTAATCACTTGTATTGCTGATAATAAACTAGGACAATTTATTTTTCCTAAAGAGGTTCTTCTTAAAGAAAAAATATTGAGAACACAAAGTCAAACAGGGAAAATGGCAATGAGAATTTATCCTGTTTGGGATACCACTGTTAGCAATCAAGCTAAAAGGAGCCAAACGTGGCAACTTCACTATTTTGTTGATTTAAGTGATAGTAATAATTTGCCTATAGATAAACTATTAAATTTATATTCGTAGCTTTTGATTTGCCTCAAAAAGAAGTAATTACAGAAAAGACATTTGTAATGACGCTTTCTATTAATTTACCTCGTGAATCGTAATTTTTGTACCGGTACAGTTAAATGAAATGTACATTGTTACAGTGCCCCTTAAAATTTACAATCAGCATATATTATTTAAACTTATAAATTTTTAAGGGGTGCTAATTATGACAAGTTTACAAAATCAGCTTTTCACAAGATTAAATCTTAAAAAACGTAATGAAGTAACGTTTGAAGAATTACCTACTATACTCTTTTCATTTGCACACACTATACCATTTGAGAATTTAGATGTTATAGCACGAAATACGAATCAAATCTCTCTGGAAAACTTACGAGAGAAAATTTTAACTAGTTCCCGTGGTGGACTTTGCTACGAATTAAATACTCTTTTTTACTATTTCTTAAAAAACTGTGGCTATGATGTACAACTGGCATTAGGTACGGTGTATAAAAATGATATAAATGCATGGGCACTGGAGGATGGCCATATAACAATTATTTTAACTTATGATAATCTACAGTATTTAATTGATGTAGGTATAGCTTCGTTAGTACCTCTTGTTCCTGTACCTTTTACTGGCGAGTCTGTTTCTTCAAAAAATGGTTCGTACCGAGTGAGACGAAAAGATACAAGTAAAGGAAATTATGTTTTAGAAAGAATAGATACTGATGGAGAATGGAAAGTTTGTCATGCTTTTTATAAACCTAATATTGATGAGATAGTAATAAACGATGTTCAAAGAAGAGTGATAGAAGATGAGAAGTCTATTTTTAATAAAGGACCAATTGCAGTAAAGTTGACGAACTCCGGTCATATTTCATTAACGAATACAAGTTTAACTGAAGTTATTCATGGGGAAAAAACTAAGCGTGAAATTACAGAAAATCAATATAAAGAGTTTTTATATACTTTATTTGCTATTAAGTTATGAATAATAAAGATAGCCGGTTCTTATTCAGAAGCGGCTATCTTTATTATTTTGGTGTAAATGGTTTTCTTCTAATATGTTTCGGAAACTGCGGTATAGTTAATGTTTTTAATGTTTCCTCCGCTTCTTCATATGTATGAAAAATTGGTTCTTTTCCATCATCCCCTTGTAAAACTAGCCCTTCATCTCGAATTACATATGGCATAAAACCACCCCATCTAGTAAAGAATTATGTTCTTTTGCAGCAGAATAATACGATTTAAAGTTTGATTTTCTTAATACATATAATACACTAGAACAGTACGAAAAAGTATGTACAATGAATTTTGAATGTAAAGGAAGATTATTATGTCAGTTATTGATAAATTGAAACTTAATAAGTATACAAATATGGTCGTTATTAACGAACCAAGTGATTATGACATTTTTACAGGTAAAGAAACTGCATTCTCAAAAGAACACGATGCTATCTTTATATTTGTAGAAACGCTTGATGAAATGGTGAAACAAACGAATTTTATTATTAGTAATGAAGAATTACTAATTGAAAAAGGTTACGTATTCTTCGCATATCCGAAAAAAGGTAATGCTCGTTATAGTACGTTTATTCACCGTGATGAGATGTTTCCGGCATTAAACGTTGGAGAAGATGGTTATGTGGGAGAAAGCGACATTAAATTTGCACGAATGGTAAGTATGGATGAAGTCTTTACTGTTGTAGGTTTAAAACGCGAGAAGAAAAAAACAACGAAAACATCTGCTATGAGTCAATGTGTTGCCGATTATGCAGATCGAATTAAAGATGTTGAAGCATTATTAGCTAATCATCCGAATGAACTTAAGTTTTATCAAAGTTTAACGCCTGGATATCAGAAAGATTGGGCACGTAATCTTTTTTCTGTAAAACAAGAAAAAACACGTGAAAAACGTCTAGAGAAAATGATAGAGATCCTTTCACAAGGCTATAAAACAATTGAATTATTCCGTAAGAAGAAAAAATAATGATTAAGAAAGTCACAATGCTGCAACAATTAATTGTGATGAGTACATTGAAAAAAGCATTCCTTCCATTATACTAAGGAATGTTCTTATATTTATATAATTAGTAAAAGAGAAAAGGTGTTTGAAATGAAATCGTATATTGTAGTTGGATCTGGAATTTTAGGAGCGTCTACTGCTTATCATCTTGCTAAGGCAGGTGCGAATGTTACTATCGTGGATCGCCAACAATTAGGACAAGCAACTGATGCAGGAGCAGGTATTGTATGTCCATGGCTATCGCAGCGTCGTAATAAAGCATGGTATAAAATTGTTAAAGGCGGTGCACGTTACTATTCTTCGTTAATTCAGCAATTAGAAGAAGACGGTGAAACTGACACAGGATATAATCGTGTAGGTGCAATTAGTTTACATACTGACGAGAAAAAGTTAGATCAAATGGAAGAGCGAGCTTATAAACGACGTGAAGATGCCCCAGAGATTGGTGAAATCACTCGCTTATCAGCTGAAGAAACAAAAAAATTATTCCCAGCATTATCAGACGAATATAGTTCTGTTCATATTAGTGGTGCTGCACGAGTAAATGGAAGATTATTACGTAATGCATTAATAAGTGCTGCGAAAAAACATGGTGCAACTTTCATAAAAGGCGATGCCATATTAGTCCGTGAAGGAAATCATGTTACGGGAGTTACAGTAAACGATGAAACAATCTTAGCGGAAAAGGTTATTGTAACTGCAGGCGCATGGGCGAATGAAATCTTGAATCCATTAGGAATTAATTTCTTAGTTACATTCCAAAAAGGACAAATTGTTCATCTGCAAATCGAGAATACAGCAACAGAAAATATGCCAGTTGTTATGCCACCGAACGATCAATATATTTTAACGTTTGACAATGGGCATGTCGTAATTGGTGCAACACATGAGAATGATACTGGTTTCGATCATCGTGTAACAGCAGGTGGTTTACATGAAGTATTCCATAAGGCATTAGCAGTTGCACCTGGCTTAGAAAATGCTACAATGCTTGAAACGAGAGTTGGATTCAGACCATTCACACCAGGATTCTTACCTGTTATCGGACCACTACCTAACTTTGAAGGAATTCTCGTTGCGAATGGATTAGGAGCTTCGGGTTTAACAGCTGGTCCATACTTAGGAGCGGAACTTGCTAAATTAGCGCTGGGACAACCAATTGAGTTAGATTTAAATGATTATGATGTTGCTGGCGCAATTGAATAATATAGGGTACTGCTAACATTTAGGAAGAACCATGCTAAACAAATTCGACAAGGAATAAGCAGTTTTCCCTCTGTTAAGAGTAACCTGTTTATGAAAAATAAAATTCTTTAAAAATAGAAGGCCGACATTATAAACCTGCATTAATAATGTAGAATTGTGATGTCGGCTCTTTATTTATATTTATTTAAAACTTATTTTCGAGAGGAGCTTAAGCAATGAGAGCGCCATATCAAGTATTGATATTTCCTTATTAAATGAACCAATAGTAAACAAAAGTACCGTACATAGTAGATATATCTACTATGTACGGTACTAATTTTATAACTTCATGAAGTAATCAGTTGAACAAATGGGTGTCCTGCTACATCGCCATAAACTTAACTTAATAGGCATGGGATAACATAATTGAAAAAATATTTTAAATTTTCTTTATTCATCTAGTGATCTTTGGTAATATTTAATTTAGAGATGTAAAGAAAAGGGAATCTATATTGCACATGCGGAATATCTTGAAATGATTATTTAATTGGATAGAGACAGTAGTGGTCCTTGATTCTTAAGGATGCGTTTATTTGTCTATCTTAAAATACATGGTGTGGACAATTAAATTCCCATTGCTGAGCAGATACCTTTGTATATCTGCTTTTATTTATGGGCAAAAATACATCTCTATTCACACAATCATAGAGTCCCTAAATTGGGGGATTTTAATCAGAAATTTAATGAGAAATCAGTACGAAAAAGAAGAAGCACTAACAGGAGGAAATGTCTCCAGTGTATATTGTTTTTGGGATACGGTTCGACGAGAATTAAAACCTGATAGTATTAAAATTCATACATTGCTAAAACACCTTGAAAACAAAGGTTTAAAACGTGTGCCAAAGTTTCTAGGCATCGATGAATAAGGAAGAGAGATTCAATTCATTCGCGAACACGGAAAAGAATGGATTTAAGAGAAAAGTCCTGGTGAATTAATGGATTGTAAGTGATTAAAAAGAAATGCCACCCTAAAATTCTTAAGTTGATGGACATGCGGCTGTACCCCTGAAGGAGGACTGATGTCGAAAAGTCTCGCGATTGTCGTCATGGGAGGTCTTATTCCATCCACACTGCATATATTAATAGTCGTATCTATTATTTTTGAGTTGATAGAAGTATGGCTACGAGAAGAGAGAAAAACCGGAGCGTCACCCTATCCGTCTAACTCTATAACATTCTGGGAGGATGTCACGTTGATAATTGATTTAATTGTCGCCAATTTAGTAATACCTGGCTTGTTGTCGTTGTGGATCTGGAAATCGCAAGGATCGAGCTTGGTTGGGACCGTAACTTGTTTGTTGACTACTATGTCTTATTTCATATTTTACTGGCTCGGGGATTCCTATAAAGCTTTGACAATTTTCGGTTTAATTTGGATGCCATTTATCATTTTCGCATCTTATCGATTAATAAAAAAAACATATGGAAGTCCTGTATTTCCACACGAAATAGGTAAATTGGCGACTCTAACTATCATTATCATGACCTCTTTTATATTTATTTATTTGAACATGACTGCCTTACAATCAACTTTTTATAAGAATCAGAAGGAAACAGATCACTTCATCTTTTACAGCTCTAAAGCGGATTATTCAGAGGTTGTAAAGCTTGCTGATAATTTAGAACAGCATTACGGGCGTATCATTGGCTTACTTAAAACAGAGCCAACGACGAAGACAAAAGTAACAGTTTTTTCAAATCAAATCAATCTGGTATATTCGTTGGGGCTATTTTCTAATTTTTGGTCATTAGGCGTATTTAGCGATGAAAAACTATTTATCTTATCACCGAAAAATCGGTCTTCTATATTAAATTCAAGCATTCATGAATTTACACATGTCGTACTGTCTCATATTGACAGTAAACGACCTACGTGGCTGGAAGAAGGAGTTGCCAATTATTTAGGGAATACGGATCTTAATGTCCAAAAAGTGCTCCCAACCTTGGTTTCTGCGGATAAAATACCTAACTTTGACGAGATAAATGGGCCAGCATTCGTGTATAGAAACGGGTATCCATATTCCTATACGATCGTGGAATTTTTGGTAATTAAATATGGATATGAGAAATTAAACGACTTCATTCGACACCCAGAAGAATATAACCGAATATTTGGCGTCAGCAAATCAGAATTACACAGTCTTTGGGTTGATTATTTAAAAGCGAATTATAGCCACTGATCCAAGATTGTTTGCCGCACGCGTATCTCTCTGATTTTCACCTGTATTATGATCGTTCTCGATGTTTTCCACTTTCCGGTACTTGGTCCTGCTGTTCATACAACTATGGATATAAAAATTATTTTATCAATATTTATAATGAGCTTTCTATACTGTTGGATTTATGCAGGTTTTTGCAGAATAATGATGAATAGATTATATAAAGTGTTGTATTGACAATGGCATAATGAGGATTGGAGATTGAATTCATGACTAACGTTGCAGTTAGAAGACCGAATTTGAATGATGTAGATGAACTATATTTATTTTTCCGTATAGTTATTACGAATACATACAAAGATGAAGGATTGTCACAATTATTAGATGACATAGAAAATGAAATTAACTCAAAAAAGCAGTATTTGAAAAGTGACTTTGATAGTAACGGAGAAAGTCGTTACTTTTTATTAGCAATTGATACAAGTAACGATAAAATCATTGGAACAATCGAAATCGGTCCAGCAAGTACATTGATTAATAGTTGTACAGGTGGTGTACTTAAAAATTTGTATGAAATAGGAACTGTATTCATACTTCCGGAGTATCAGAGAAAGGGAATAGGGAGTTTATTACTACATACAATGTTTCTTACATTACTTAGCAGAGGGATAACAGAATATTGTTTAGATAGTGGATATAAAAATGCGCAAAGTATATGGATGAAAAAGTTTGGAAAACCTAGCTATGTATTGAAAGATTACTGGGGAGAATCCAGTGATCATATGATTTGGAAGAAAAGTTTACATGATACACCTATAATATTTGAATTATAAAATGAAATATGCCTCTGAACATAGCTTTTCTTACTTATGTATGCTATTATTTATCTTTATAATAAAAGAGGACGTGAATGAACTTGATTAAAATTAAAATTCCTGAAGCTGATGTTTCAATTACTGAACGTAAACAAGTTATTAAAGGAGACGAGCCAATCATTACTCCAATTAATGGATTTATCGATTTCCACTTGTTCCCTAGAGATAAAGGCGGCATTTTTATGTTTTACAATATTAATGACGAACTTCTTTTCGTAGGTAAAGCTCGTAAAATTAGACAACGTATTAAGAAGCATTTTGAAGATAATGTTTCACCAATTAAAAATCACCGTGATGAAGTATACCGCATTGATGCATGTATCGTAGAAGATCCAACAGAAAGAGAAATTTACGAAACATATATCATTAATGAATACAAAGCGAAATATAACGTTGATAAAGTATTCTACAAATAATCAACATTAATAAAAAGCAATCCTAGCTAATATGCAAGGATTGTTTTTTATTTAGATTTATTCTTCATATCTTTCTCCTTTTTTCAAATGATTAGCAGCAACAAAACAGATTACACCTATAAATATAAGTACAATACCAACCGTTTTATGTTTTCCCTCAAAGAAAGGAATATCTGAAATAACATTTGTCATACATAGTCCTAAAAATACAAGGATAGGGCCCACCCAAAGTAATACATTACCGAATTTTGTGTGCTTCCACATAATAACCCTCCTTAACCCTCTTTACATATATATCCATAAATAAAAAGTAAATTCATAGAGAAATATAGTTTTTTTCATATCGAAAATTTAACCCTCATATATTGGTACAAGCAAAAGAGAAAGGAGACCATCATGAATTGGTTAGAAGCTTTCATACTAGGTATAATTCAAGGTTTAACAGAATTTTTACCAATCAGTAGTACCGGACATCTTTATTTAGGAAGGCATTTGTTCCGATTAGATGAGGCTGGCTTATTTTTAGATACGATGCTGCATATTGGGACTTTACTTGCGGTTTTTATTTATTACAAAAAAGAATTTATATATTTAATTAAAAACCCATTTTCAAAGCTCATGTTATTACTTATCGTTGGGACAATACCCGCAGTTGTAATTGGTTTATTGTTTAAAGACTTCTTTGAAGATATTTCAAAAACAGGAATCACGATCGGTTGGGAGTTTTTAGTGACCGGATTCTTTCTCTACATGGCAGATAAACAAAAGAATGGTCGTAAAAAAATGGATGACATAACATATAAAGACGCATTAATTATCGGTTCATTTCAAGCTGCTGCTATTTTTCCAGCCATTTCCCGTTCTGGAATGACAATTGTCGCTGCATTATGGAGAAAATTAGACCGTGAAACTGCTGCGTACTTTTCTTTTTTACTATCGACACCAGCCATCGTTGGAGCTATCATTTTGCAATTTGTAGACGTTTTTCAAGGGAAAGCAGAATCTATTTCTAGTACATCTTTAATTGTCGGAACGTTATCAGCAGCGTTTTTTGGATACATAGCCGTTTCATGGATGATTCAATATTTAAAACGTCACTCCTTAAAAGTATTCGCGTATTACGTATGGGGATTAGGTATTTTAATTTTAATGTTGCAATTTACTGATGTATTTTAAGTATAATGATAAAGAAGTTAATTAGTTTAAGATCCTGTTTCATTCATACAAGGCAGGATCTCTTTTTATTAAGGGGGAAAATATGTTTAATAAGGCTATCGTTATTGGTGGAAGTATGGCAGGAAAGTTTGCAGCAAAAGCATTATCAACTTCTTTTAAAGAAGTAATCATTATAGAAGCTGGTGAAAGATGGGATGGAAAATCTTCGAGAAAAAGAGTTCCACAAAGTAATCATCCTCACGTGTTATTAAAAGGTGGAGAAAACGCAATTGAAGAATTGTTTCCTAATATTACGAACGAATTAATAGAAGCGGGTAGTATTATAAACAACTTTACGCGTGATTTGAAATGGCATCAATTCGGTCTATGGAAACAACCGTTCATAGGGGAAGTACATATGATTCAACAAAGTCGTCCTTTGCTAGAATGGCATATTCAAAAACGAATACATCAAATTTCAAATATTACTATTAAATATGAAACATTGGTTAAAGGGTTATTGGTAGATGCAAAGCTTAACAAAGTGTGTGGAGTAAAAGTTAAATATTTAGAGACAAACACACAAGAAGAAGTTCATGCGGATCTTGTAGTTGATGCGAGTGGATTTGGCTCAAAAAGTATAGAGTGGCTACGAGAATACGAAATTAAAGTACAAGAAGAGAAAGTTCGTATTGATTTATTTTACGCAACGAAAATGTTCAAACTTAAAGAAAATGAGGAGTTAGACTGTTGTAATATGCTAATGTCTCCTAGTTTCCCTGATAACCCTTATGGCGTTCTTATTCAAACGATAGAAGATAATCGTTATTTTGTTACTTTTAGTGGATACGCAAATGAGAAAGCACCACAAACAGATGATGAGTTTTATGATTTTGCTGAAAATCTATCAATTTCTAATGTTACAGACTTCTTAAATAAGGCTGAGGGAATTACTGATATAAAGACATACAAAATTCCTTATCAAGTACGCCGGCGATTTGATTTAGTGAATAATGTACCAGAAGGATTATTAGTTGTTGGAGATGCGCAATGTCGTTTTGATCCCGTTTTCGGCCAAGGCGTATCAGTTGCTGCTATGGAGGCTCACCAATTGCAATTACTTTTGCAAGATAGAAAACAACTTGATAAAACATTTACACAACAATTTTATAAAAAGGCAGCTACTATAATAGAAACGCCTTGGGATATGACAACAACAGAAATATCACGTCACCCGCAACTAAAGAGAGAATTAACTACAAAACAAAAATTTCAGCTATGGTATACGAAGCAAATATATCGACTATCCGCAAGTAATTCTGATGTTTATATTCGGTTAGTACGAGTGATGAATTTAATTCGTAGTCCATTTCATCTCTTTCATCCGAAAGTGCTACTATCTGTATTACTTAATCGAAAGAAATAGCAGGAATATAATTGATTAAAAAAGAATGTATAACAGTTAGTAAATCAAGAAGGAGAATATGGAATGGAAATATACATAGAGCAACTAAAGAAACAAGATGCTAAGGATTTATTTACGTTTGAACTTACAAATAAATCTTTTTTTGAAACAATGGTACCAAATCGTGGCTCAAAATATTTTGAATTTGAATATTTCCAAAAACTACTAGACGATTTATTAATAGAACAAGCGGATGGAGATTCTTATTTTTATTTAATTCGTAATGAAGAAAAAGAAATTGTAGGGCGAATCAATTTAGTAGATATAGATACGGAAACTCGAATTAGTTCGCTCGGGTATCGTGTCGGAGAAAAATTTACTAAAAAAGGAGTTGCAACAGCAGCCGTAAAATTAATTTTAGATGTAGCGGAAAATAATGAAATTACTGAAGTTCATGCTAAAACAACGACTAATAATCTCGCATCACAAATTGTACTAGAAAAAAGCGGATTTTCTTCTTATCAAAACGAATCAGATATAACATCTGTAGAATTAAATGGAGAACATGTGAAGTTTGTACACTATATTTGGAGAAATACTTCACACTTATAATAAGGAGGACTTATTCATGAATGATTTACGTTATCCAATTGGCCAATTTACATACAAACGTCCTATAACTGAAGAAATGATTGATACATGGATTCAAGAAATTGAAGATTTACCTAATGAACTAACAAAGGCAATTAAAGATTTAGATCAGAAGCAGTTAGATACACCATATCGCGTTGGAGGTTGGACTGTACGTCAAGTAGTTCATCACGTCGTTGATAGCCATATGAATAGCTACATACGCTTTAAATTAGCACTGACAGAAAAGAATCCAACTATTAAGCCGTATAAAGAAGAGAAATGGGCAGAGTTACCTGATTCAAAATTACCGGTAGATGTTTCACTAGTAATGCTAGATTCATTACATAAAAGATGGGTTAATCTTTTATATTCTCTAGAAATTGAAGATTTAGAAAAGACATTTAACCATCCTGAAACTGGTGAAACAAAACTTGCTGTTGCAATAGGACTATATGCATGGCATGGTCGTCACCATACCGCTCATATTACTTCTTTAAGAAAGCGTCTAAATTGGTAACATGGAGATTATATTAGAAAAGGTGACAGAAACTGATGCAGAAGTTATATTTCAAATGCAAATAGATTCATTTAGCTCTTTATTACATAAATATAAAGACTATGAAACAAATCCAGCAAATGAAACTATTGAAAAAACTATTTTTAGAATAAATAATCCCAGCAGTAATTTTTATAAGGTGATAATAGATTCGAAACTTGTTGGAGCGATATGTATATCCGCAAAAGAACTACCTTATAAATTTTGGATTAGTCCAATGTTTATTCATCCAATCTATCAAGGGAAAGGAATTGCTCAGAAGGTACTTATTTTAATTGAAGAAATGTTTCCAGAAGCACGAAGTTTTGAACTTGCTACGATTTTAGAAGAAGAAAGAAATTGTTTTCTATACGAGAAAATGGGGTATAAAAGAACAGAAGTAATAAAGAAATTAAATGATAAAACTACACTTGTTTATTACAAAAAAGAAAGGTAAAGCATTTAAAATACGCTTTACCTTTTTATGTTATTTTAGATTAAATATACAAAAACAATGTATGTTCTTCCAAAATACTCGGGTTAGTAATTTTGAAAATGAATAAAGATACAAAAACCACTACTTTGTCGTAAAGGTTACTAGCGCTTTTTGAATGCTTAAAATACTATCGTCACCTTTAAATTCTTTCGTAATTGGTTCCTCCATACTAGACACCCAAATTTTAAGTTCTGCATCTAAATCAAAATGCCCAGCCGTTTCGATGCTATATTGTGTAATACTTTTATAAGGAATAGAATGGTATTCTGTTTTTTTGCCAGTTACTCCTTGTTTATCTACTAATATAAGACGACGATTTGTAAATACGATTAGATCACGAATTAATTTATAAGCATGCTCTACTTTTTCATCGTCTAGCATAATCTTCTCTAAATCACGTTCTACATTTTCAGAACTCGTATTTGATGCATTTCCTAAAATACCGCTAAATAAACCCATATTAAATTCCTCCTTTAATATATGTGGAATGAATTACTTATATTGTACCATGTTACTCACAAAGATATTATCACATTACTTTAGTAGTTTCTGGTTATTGTTGTAATTAGTTTATATAACCTCATCTTAAAATCTTATGCTAATATGAAATTAAGAAAAAAGAAGCAGAGGGATATAGAATGAAGAATATCGGTTTAGTATTAGAGGGCGGAGGAATGAAAGGTTTATATACTGCAGGTGTACTCGAATATTTCATGGAAAAGAACTTATTCTTTCCATATGTAGTCGGCGTATCAGCTGGAGCCTGTATGGGAGCAACCTATTTGTCGCGTCAACAAGGGAGAAATAAGAAAGTAAATACAGAGCTAGTATCAGATTACAGGTATATATCTTATCGAAATTTAATTCGAAAACGTGAATTATTTGGAATGGACTTTTTATTTGATGAAGTACCTAATAAAATTGTTCCATTTGATTTTCAAACTTTCTTAAACTGTAATGAACAATTTGTTATAGGGACGACTGATTGCGAATCAGGACAAGCTGTTTATTATAATAAAACAGAACATGGAAATGATATTTTAAAAATCATCCGTGCATCCAGCTCTGTGCCGTTTATAGCACCTGCTGTAGAATATGATAATCGAAAATTACTAGATGGAGGAATTATAGATCCTATACCAGTTTTAAAAGCTCAAACTGATGGTTATGAAAAGAACGTTGTAATTATGACAAAGCCAGAAGGATACGAGAAGCAGCGAAATAAATTTTCTGGTCTAGCTAAAATTCTATATAGAAAATATCCGAAAATCGCAGAGAATTTAGTAGACCATTATCGTTTTTATAACGAGACGATATCTTATATGAATCAAGAAGAACAAAAAGATAATTTTTTTGTAATTCAACCAAGTGTACAGCTTCCTATAAGCGGAATAGAAAGAAATAAGGAAAAGCTCGTTAATTTATATAATCTTGGGTATATCGATGCTCAATATCATTATGAAAACTTATTAAATTGGCTAGAGAAATAAAGGAGTGGTAGGTAAAAAGGTTATTTTTAATGAATTGCAGAACATGCCTAGTCTACTGTATAAACCGTTTCCGAATTGTGACATTCGAAAAATAAGAAAAGATTTTAATAATACGTTTACAGAAGATGATTGTATAAGCGCTGATTTAAATTATTATTGGATGCATACAGCAGGTACTTTAAGTTACGTGTTTAATAATAATGAACAGGAGATTGTGTTTAATCAAATTAAGTGGCTAAGAAAATCGTTTTTTGAGTGGTTTCCGCAATATCGTTTTCTAGAAACAGAGATTATAAATTATCCCATTTTATATAGAGATTTCATGAATTATGAAAAAACCCGTAAGCTATTACTTTATTATCTTACTGAATAAAAATTAAAACGTACAAGTGATGCTGTTTGTACGTTTTTTGTTCATAAAATATACAATATTAATACCTTGTCCATGTAGGTATTTTAACGAGAAAAAAGAAGTACATATAAAATATGTAAGAGGGAGGAGATAGAAGCTTGTTAGCTGTTTTCCTTCCAATTCATGTCCAACTCAAATATTTCGAGTAAAATTCGCTTCTAAATGGTATTATCAAATATCAAGAAAACTAATTTAGAAACGAAGAAGGGACAGGTTTAATATGAAAAACGTATCAAATGTAGATAAAGTAGAATCCATACAGTCTTTACAGTCAACAATCCGTAAACTTGAAAATGCACTATCTCAGATGACTCAAAAAGGTGCAAATACTACATTAGTGAAAAAAAGACTCAAAGCAGCTAGTATCGGCTTAGCTATGTTAGAAAGTATTTGGAATCAAGAAACCCATCATTACACCCAAGAGGATTTAGCAGACGCTCGAAATGTTCTAATTGGTTTGTTGCCATCAATTGAAAAGATTTATGTTAAGTCAAAGCTTGGGAGTCCTCAAAGAACACTGTTAGAAAGAAGAATAAAATCATTGGAACTTTCTATTCAAGCAATTGATCATCTTTCTAATCAATAACTTCTCTAAACACATAACTTACGACTACTTTTATATAGGGATTCTAATGAAAAAATTACATATAGAATACTACAAAGGAGAAAGAGAGGTGATGGAGAAGGTACCAATAAAGCGTCTGTGTTAAAAATAGGTATGGACGTGCAGTATAGCAGTCGTTTTCCTTCAAATGATTATCCATCCGGAAAGATTGAAACATATTCTTTTTATAGTTCGATTTTAAATAACACACGTAAAATTCATATTTATACGCCTCATGATTATTCTCACACTTCACATCTTCAAGAACTTCTCATTGTATTTGATGGGAATTCATTCATTCATAACCTTCCAATCGCAAAAACACTTAATTATTTAATTTACAAAAATGAAATCCCATCTTGTATTGCTGTTGCTATAGATCCTGTCGATCGATTAGAAGAGCTAACTTATAATGATAAAATGAATGCATTTTTCAAGGAGGAATTACTTCCGTGAATTCAGGCGAAGTATCGTGTGCATCAAGAAACAAAACATACAACAATTGCTGGTTTCAGTCTTGGTGGCTTAGCAGCTTTTTATGCAACACTTCAAAATCCACATGTTTTCGGAAATGTGTTGTCAATGTCTGGATCCGTACATTGGAAAAAAGATGATTATGAAAATCAAATTTAATCAATAGATTCTAATGCGACTCATCTCTATTCTTACATAGCAGTAGGAGAACTTGAAAACAAACCTCTTTTAACGGCTAATAGACGTCTGTATAAAGCTTTAAAAGAAAAGGAATACCAAATTACTTATGAAGAGTTTCAAGGCGATCATGGTAGCGTGTGGTGGCGAGAAAAGCTATTCGAAGGATTAAGGGCATTGGAATTTACAAAAACGACACTAAAAAATAAAAAGGAGAGAGAAGCTATGAATCAAGAAGAACTAGATAAAAAACTAAAAAAGCAAGAGATTTTAGTAAAAGATGAAAAAGTTTGGTCCTATACGTATGAGGATCATATTAGTTCTATCGTTAAAGAGGCAGAAAAGAAAGGGTCATTTGATAATTTACCTGGTAAAGGTAAACCTCTTAATCTCGATAAAGATCTTTCTTACAATCCTGAAAAGCAACTTTATAGAACTTTAGCAAATAATCATGTTTTGCCTAGGTGGATTGAGCTTTCAAAAGAAATTGACGATTTAAAAGAAAGACTAAAAGAAAATACAAATACGGCAGAAGCAGCGGATTTAATTCGAACTATTAATAAAAAGGTTTTAGAACATAATTTACTTTGTCCACCAAGTGCGCAAAAAACGAGGGTGAAAACGGACTTTTAACAATTTTTCACGAAGCTATTTCTTGCTATATAATTAAGTAAGGCATTTTCAATTCATTACTAAAGGGAGGCAAATGTGATGAAGAATACGTATCAACTTCAAATTCCGACAGAACTAGAGCAGTATCGTAGTATTTTAGAAGAAAGTATAAAACCGTATGTTAAAGTGTCTGGAACATTAGCAGAGACAACACTTTTTGAGAGTAAGTTTGGTGGTTATCCGTATTTACCTATAGATCAAGAGCATCCTAAAGACTCAAATGGACAACCTATGATGCTACTTGCGCAGTTAAACTTTGAAGAAATTCCGCATGTTGAATATATGCCTCAAAAGGGAATGTTACAGTTTTTCGTAAGTGCTGATGATGAGCTTTATGGAGCAGATTTTGATCATCCAACAATCCAAAAAGACTTTCGAATTATTTATCATTCTACAATTATAGAAGATTTAAATAAGGTAATTACTGATTTTAGTTATTTAAACACTTTAGAATTAGAAGACTTTATCATACCTGAAGCAGCAAAACTGAATTTTGAGTTAGCTTATCAACCAGTAACACCAAGAGATTATCGATTTGAAATGATTTTTAGTGATAACATTGATTGGGAAGAAATTGTTGATGAAGAAAATAATACAGAATTAGGCGAACTGTATGATGATTTATGTAAAGATCAAGGACATAAAATTGGTGGATATCCATTTTTCACACAGACAGATCCGAGAGAATGGGAAGAAAAATACCAGCAACATGACATATTATTGCTGCAAATTGATACAGACGATTCATTAAATATTATGTGGGGCGATTCTGGGGTTGCTAATTTCTTTATACGTAAGGAAGAGCTGTTAAATCTAGATTTTTCCAATGTCATTTACAATTGGGATTGTTACTAGAGGATATAAATAAAATAATAGCAAACAAAAAATCTTCCTGAAGGTGAGGAGGATTTTTTTATGTTAAAAATAAGCGTTATGTTAACTAGGATAAGAAACAATGAGTGTAATGAAAGTCAAGCCTAAATAACAGAAATAACAACAAATAATGTGAAGTTGTAAAACGTGTGCAAATAGCAATAAATTCATAAAGTAAAACATAAAATATAATTATTAATTTATATTTTGTATAGAAATAATTTTTCTGTATAAAAAATTTCTTGTCGATCAAAAATGTTTTTGATTCGATAATTCTTAATTGATTATTGATTTGAATTTGCTGTGATGGATTTATAGCAAAATAAATGATAAAAACTGTAGAAATTCGTTTAGATAAGATTTTGTGTAAATCTCACTAAAAATCTCTGTTTCGTCTCATTAAGTATAGTTTACTTGGTTTTTGATACCCGATATCGCTTTGTCCCTATAACTGCCTATAATATATATTATGTTAACTGTAAAAAAGTAATAAACTTACTAAGTTTTAGTTGTGCTTATTATGATCCCCTTTTCCACCGAATTAGTAATGTGTGATTGGTTATGTATTTATTCGCTTTATTAGCTATTGATAATAATATTTTCGGATATAAATTAGATTTTAAATAATAAAAATACAATTCGTTTAATCTGTTCATTTTAAACGAATTGTATTATGATGACGAATATTTTTTTATAACTAGTTTGCTACAGCGATTGCTTCGATTTCAATTAATAAGTTATCGTTAATTAACTTTCTAACTTCTACAGCTGAACTTGCTGGTGGATTATTAGTGTCAATGTATTGATCTCGAATATTTCTCACAATGGCCATTTGAGAAATATCTGTTAAAAAAAATGTTAATTTGACTACATCATTAAATTTTAATTCCGAAGTTTCCAATGCACTTTTAATATTTTCGAATACTTGTCGCGTTTGTGTAGCTAAATCGTCAATTCCAACTATTTGACCGTCAGTGTTAATCGCTACTTGTCCAGATATGTAAATTGTTCGTTTAGCGTTTGTAACTTCGACTACATGCGAGTATCCAAAAGTTGGTGGCATCGTTTCTGGATTGATAAATTTCTTTTGCAAGGCTCTTCTCCCCTTTAAACATTTCATTTTCTTAATGTTAGGTTTTGATTTCAGATTATCCTCTATTTACTAATAATTATTTATCGATTTAGCTGCTACATTTGTAAAAGTGTATTAGCACTTTAATTTAAAGTTATTGATGGATTATGTACGTTTGATTTTTTTTGTGCTTGTTATAATTACACCTTGTTTTATTAATTCTTCAGTTACTTTTGTATAGAAAAAGTGATACCACCAGATAAAAAACTCTTCATAAGTAATTTCTTTTGAGTATCTGCTGCTGGCAAAGTATTCTTTTAAAGATTTATCGTTTTCATTAAACAATAAGACTAAATCTTTACTGATCCAAGATGAAGCATTACAAGTAAATATTGAAGTTTCGTTCCTTTTATTTTTATAGATGGCGAATTATCTCCAGAGAAAATCATTTTAGCTTCATAAGCTGTATGTAATATATTCTCCGGAATATTATTAGTAAACACTTCATAACCCCTCCCTTACTAGTAAATTCATTGTAAGATTTATGTATTTACTAACTTCTATAAACGAAAATAAGTATCCTCTAATAATCTCAAATTAAAAACCTTAGCATAGATATACTAAGGTTTTTTGTATTTTTATAATGAATGAATTCTTTCATAGTCTTTTTTAAATTGATTATCATTTTTTAACCAACTTTTAAAAGTTGGTTCCTTTATTTCTAAAATGGAACAAGTTTTAGCGATACATTTATTTTTCATATATTCCTTAAGGAAATTTTGTTTTCTCTGCTTAACAGCAGATTGGGTTCTTTTTAGGTTTCGATCTTTTAATTGATCTAGACTTAGACTTTCTTTCTGAAATTCTTCATATTTTCTATGCAAATAAATATCTTTGTCTTTATAAATCCAATTTGAAAATAGTTGTATTGATTTTCTCCCGGTTAAAATGACGCGATAATGTTTATTTTGATTTAGTAAATCGGCTGGTAAATTGTGATTTTGTAGTACCTGATTTAAAGAATTCATAAAGCTATATGATCCTCCTACAAAGCTTACTGTATACGTTTCATACTTGACGTAACCATCCCCATCAAAATATCCACGAACAAAATGATGTAAATATTCTTCTGGTACAAAAGGAAATTCGATGTTAAATGATTTACATGGCATAATTCCGTGCATGTTCATAAGGTCGTCTTTTATTGTTTTGCTATTAATATTTAGCATATATACACCTGTTTTTTTGTTTTGGTATAGCGGCTGATTTGTTTTTAGTTCTTTTTTTATATCTTCTAAAATATAACTTTCTTTTTGTGATATACTGACGCATTGATTTTCTTTTTGTATAACGCCGTCAGCTGCTATAAATCCTAAAATATAAGCCATATTATTTGACCAAGTTTTAAAATAATTTTCTTTTATGTCATACTTTCTCTTCCAATTCCCTATAGCGCGCCTTGGGACGTTGCTGTCTGATAAAACCATACGAATATACCTTGCAGACACATTAGCAAGTGTAGCGATCTCTGAGGTGCTTTTCCCCTCTGCATATAGCTGCGTTATTTCAGATTTTGATAGTTTACATTTTGATTTCTTTTTTCGCTCTATGTGCACTTACATCCTCTCCTTCCTTTTAATAATTTGAGACTTATCTTCTTCTATAACATATAACGAAACGTACGTTCTTTGTTGCTTATAAGAAGAAATTTACTAAATTAAAAAAGTTTACATCTACTTAATATTGATTTTATCTGCTGCTACATGGTTTTTATTTTGCATATAAGAATAATGAATTTGACAAATTTATGAAAGGTACTGCATTTAAGGTGAAAGGTAAAATGATTTCGTTTAAACTACAAATAGCTACAATAACAACATACGTATATTGTTAATCGTAAAAAGGAGAACGAATGAATAAGAAATATACAAACCAAATTCATACTGATATGAGTTTTAAACCGAAAGATATTATAAGTTTAATGACGGATTACTTTAAAATGAAATCAAAGCTGCGTCCTATAAAGGATTTGCCTGTTGTTTTATCAAATAAAGATAATGAAGCGTTAGAGAGTGTTACATGGTTTGGCCATTCTGCTTCTCTTTTGAAAATAGAAGGTAAAAAACTGTTATTAGACCCGATGTTTGGAGATGCCTCTTCCCCATTTCCCTTGTTTAATAGTAAGCGTTATAGTGGTGCTTTTTCTTTAGAACGTGATGACCTTCAAGAAATTGATGCGATTATCATTTCTCATAATCACTATGATCATTTGAATTACAAAAGTATTATGCAGTTAAAAAATCGCGCAAAACACTTTTATGTTCCAACTGGAGTTGCACAATATCTTATTAAATGGGGTGTTTCACCTAGTAAAATTAGTGAGCATAATTGGTGGGACGAAATTACGTTTGATAATATTAAGTTAGTATGTGCGCCTGCAAGGCATTTCTCTGGACGTGGTATGACAGATAGAGATCGTTCATTATGGTGTTCATGGCTTATTCTTGGTCAAGAGACTAAAATTTTCTTTAGTGGTGATAGCGGTTATGCCCCTCACTTTAAGGAAATTGGTGATAAATACGGTCCATTCGATCTTACATTAATGGAATGCGGGCAATATGATCCGAGGTGGTCTGCTATTCATATGTTGCCTGAAGAAACGGTACAAGCTCATATTGATGTTAAAGGAGAATTACTTCTTCCGATTCATTGGGGTGCTTTTACGTTAGCATTACACGAATGGAGTGACCCGATAGAACGTGTTACGAAAGAAGCTAACCGTTTAGGAGTTAAAATTACAACGCCACAAATTGGCGAATCTATTACGTTAAAATCTACAGACTATCCTTTATCCGCTTGGTGGAAGGAAATTTAATTTTAAAATATAAAAAGAGCGAATCCTCTTATAAAGAATTCGCTCTTTTTTCTGTATTTAAACTTATTTCACTATATTGGATCTCCCACTATCTAATACTCTATTTGCTGGTACACTGGACATTTCAACCACTGTATTCATACTCTTATCAGTCAGTTCAATGAGTTCGTTTTCATGTTTTATTTTATTTAAATCCCACACCATTCCATGAAATTCATTATGTTGACCACTTACCTGTATAATGCTTTTTGTTTTATTTGAAGGCTGTATTTGAAGGTTTGTAAATTGATTCCCACTAATTTCATTTGGCGTAGTTACTTGACTATCCATATAAATCATATTTACACAGTCTTCTAAAGAAAAGTTCATAAAACGATTGGCATTTATCCAAGCTTGTCCGGTGCTCGGTTTTTTCGCTACTAATTTCAGTCCAGTTTCCATTCCTACAACTTTAATATTTTCGAAGTTAACAAACGAAATTTCATTTTCTTTTCCAGCAGAGTATAAAGAAATTCCGGTACCTTTATTCGTTTCCGTCCAATTGATAATATTTATATCTTTTATTTGTGTTTTGTTCCAAGTGTTATAATATTTATTTTTACCGTCTAAATAAATAACTTCAGAGTTAAATTTAGGATCGTCAATAGTTATATACGCTCCTTCAATGGATGCGTTTTTCTCTAGTTCTAAAACTCTAAAGTTTCCCTCAACTACAAATTGGGATCCATAACCAAATAATAATTTCACACCTTTTTTAACAATGATTGGTGACGTGATTTTATACTTTTTATCATCAAGCAATACAGTTTTAATTTTACTAGACTCTGCTTTATTAATAGCAGATTGTATTTTTATTGAATCATTTTCCCCTTTAAAGTTTTCTACATACAAGTTAGTACTTTTAGCTGCATAGTCTTTTTTGTTGTATTGATAAAAAGCAAAAATAATTAAAACTATACCAATGAGTAAAACAATTATTTTCTTCATCGTACTCACCCCATATCGATTAATCTATGGCTTTTATATTCAGGTTATTATTATTTTGCTTTGTATTTCAGATTACCATTGCTGCTTTGTCTATTAATCCCTTCCTCTATCCTTAATAAGCTCTTACTGGCGATATAAGATGTACTGCTGCAGATTGCTCTCCTGCTTCAATCAATATCGGTCGCATAGAACCTCCAAAACTTAAAGTAATCGTTTCTTCTTTTATTGCTCTTAAAGCATCAACCATAAAACGCCCATCGAAAGATATATTTAATTGTTTTTCACCTTGAATCGCATCTATTTGTTGCGTTTCAGATATTTTCCCAATTTGAGAAGCGTTTGAAGAAATTTTAATTGTGGATTCGTTTATGATTTCTAAGTTAACATTGTTATTAGCCCATTCACTTGCTAATAAACTTGATCGGTCTACACCTTGTAATATCTTTTTTCTATCTACGTTAATAATCGTTTTAAAATCATTTGGAATAAGGTTAGAAATATTAGGATATTTCCCTTCAATTAGTCTTGAATATAATGTAGTTGTTCCGAGCGTAAATATAATATGACTCTCTGAAAGGTAGATATATACGAATTCCGAATTGCTGTTCATTAATTTTAGAAGTTCACTAATGGTTGCGCTTGGCACAATACAATTTGCTTTTACATCTGAGGAAAGTAATGTTTCTCGTATCGCTAGTCTATGTGAGTCAGTTGCAGCGCAAATTAACTTATTATTAGATAACTCTATATGCACCCCAGTAAGAACAGGTCTAGATTCATTTTTTGCTACCGCAAAGACTGTTTGTTTAAATACTTCAATCAATTGCTCTGTCTCTACCTTGATTTCTGCATGATTGTCTATAAGCGGTACATTCGGAAACTCATCTGCAGGAAATCCATTTAAACTTAATGTGATTTCTTCTGATTGTATCTTAATAGTTTGCTCATTCTTACTTTTTATTGCGATATCACTTGGCATTTTCTTTATTATTTCAATGAAATACTTTGCAGGTACAACCATAGTTCCTACCTTTAAAATAGTTGCAATCTTTTCGTCTTCAATTGAAACAGGAATGAATTTTTCAATAAAAATATTTGAGTTACTTGCAATTAAAGTAATTCCAGATTGATCTGCAGTTATTTTTATACCAGATAATATAGGAATTAAAGATTTTGTTGATATTGCTTTGTTGACTTCTGAAAGTGCTTGAGTGAATTGTTTGTGATTAACGATAAACTCCATGTTTCCCCCGCCTTACATGAGATAATATTTTTATGAAGATTGATGAACGATTGTTCCGTTAAAAAAATAAGGTACTGTTTCTTTCTTTTGTAATAAATATAGTAAATGTTCTGGTATGCGTAAATACGGTGCTGCTATATGTAATTCCATCCAAGTAATCTCTTCGATTTCTTTTGGCCTTGATATATATGTCTCCCCGCCGATTATTTCGCCTAGAAAATTAAAGAAAATTGCATGATGATCTCTTTCCTCGAAAAAGGCTTCACTGATAGAACAAATCCCGTTTACGTTTATGTGTAACCCTGTTTCTTCTTTTACTTCTCGAATTACTGCTTCTTCTAATGTTTCTCCTAGTTTAACTGCGCCACCTGGTAATGTATAATAAGAACCATTTTCCCCTTTGTTTTTTACCATTAAGATCTTTTCATTAGTTTTATCGTACAAAATCGCGTATGTAACATTAACTTTTTTCATATGTACCTCCTCTATTTTAAATAAAAGGAATTTTCTGTCTTCTATTCATTCTACCATTAACTCCTTTTAATATATATAAGTTAGTTAAGTCTTGCCTTTACCGCTATTGTTGGAGTTAATAAGAATAGGCTACTGATATAAAAAAAGAACGTACCTTAGGAAGATTATCCAAAGTACGTTCTTGCAGTTTTAGTATAAAAATTGATTCAATTAATACTGAAATTAATAATAACCTCGCCCTTATTGCATTTGTATTTCAAATACTAACGTTAACAAATTCTATATACTTTTTAACCGTTTTTCTAAATAATAATGATTATGTCCTTTCGGATGATCTTCACTTACTCCAATTACTTTATATCCATGTTTCTTATAAAAATCAGGTGCTTGGAAACTAAAAGTATCTAAATTAATTAACCTACACCCTTTTTCAATTGCAAATTCTTCAATAAGCTTTATTAACTTGCTTCCGTAACCTTTATGCCTATATTCTTCAGAAACCCATAGAAACTCAACGTGTACATGGTGCCAAAAAGTTATTGCTGTTACCCCACCTACTATTTCTTCTTTTTCATTTCTTACTATGAAACTAACCTTTTCTGAAGGTGTTTTTTCTTCATCTGCAAGATATTTTTGATTGTATTCAATTACTTTCTCTCTTATGTAATCACTATCTTCTTGTACCCACTGCTGTACTATTTTCATTTTAAGTGTCACGCTCCTTTTTACTTATCTATTCAATTTTATAATGAAATTGTCCTGTCTTTAATAAGTTCGTAAAGAAGCAAAGTTAATGGAATAAAAAAGAGCCCTAACATGAGGACTCTTTTTAAAATTAAGCTACTTTCCGATGTAAATGTTTTAGTTCCTTTTTCTTTTCTACATTTGGTGGGCGGATTAATATTGAAATAATGAAGGAAATAACACTTAAAACACCGATTATAATGAAAGTTGGTTGAAATCCCCCGAGTATCGCTCCAATAAATGATCCTGCAAGCGCACCAAATCCGAAACCTTGGTAGACAATCCCGTAATTTGTACTATGGTTTTTTAATCCAAAGAAATCTCCGACAATAGCTGGGAATATAGTTATATTACCGCCGAAGCAAAAGGCGACACTTGCTACACAAGCAAAATAGATTCCGTAATTTAGCGGAATAAAACTTAAAGTAAAGACTGACAATCCTATAATAATAAACGTTGCAGAGACAATTTTCATTCGGCCGATTTTATCTGATAACGTCCCAAGAATAATTCTACCTACTGTATTAAAAATTGCAATCATAGCAACGGCGTTTGCAGCGGTTGCTGCGCTAAGTCCAACGAGTTGTACACCGATATCTTTTACCATACTGATTAAATACAAACCACCCATACACGAGGTAAATAACATAAAAAATAGCAGATATACTTGTTTCGTTCGCATCATTTCACGCGGAGTATAGTCATTGTGCAATGTTTCAGTTACAGCATTACTTACAATTGCCTCACGTAAGAAGAACGATCCGATTAACACTAAAAGTAACACGATAATACCCCAATATAAGAATGCTTGTGATACACCAAGGTTATCGATAAAATTTCCGTTTATATATCTAAAGATTAAGCTGCCCATTCCATACGCTGATACAGATATACCTGAAATAAGCCCTTTCCGATTTGGAAACCATTTAATTAAATTAGATAGTGATGTAATATAAGCTGTTCCATCCGCATAACCAACAACAACACCAGCTAATAAATATAATAGTGGTAAGGAAGAAACTTGTGAACTAAGTATTAAGCCGAGTCCTAAAACAATTCCTGCAGTAGCAATAAGTTTCCGAAGTCCTAATTTTTTCTGCAATTTTGCTGCAAATAAAGTTGAGAATGATAAAGAAAAACTTGTTATAGAGAAAGTTATCGCTACTGAATTAAGATTCCATCCAAACTTACTTACAAGGGGTTGATTAAATAAACTCCATGTATAAATTGTTCCAAGGCCAATTTGAACAATGATTGTACCTAGAACAATTAGTAACGGATTTATAGAAGTTTGTTTCATACTAACTGTCCCCTTCTTTTATCTTGACATAGATTTTCACAGTTAGTATATCCATCGTAAATTGCAAGATACTGTACGGAAAATGGTAATTAAGTTCATATACACAAAAAGACACTTCATAAAGAAGTGTCTTTTGCAGGTTATATCAGATGTTTCTAAAGAAAGCTTTGTTAAGATAAGCCATTTTCGAATGCTTATGTATATATGTTATCAAATAATTTCTTATATGTGATGAGACTTAAGACGTATTTTTCATTCATCATATAGTCGGATGAAAAATTAATATTCGATTTCATCAAAATCCTTCGGCTGCGGTACAGTTTGCATATTAGCTGCATCTTTAGGATCGCTATAAATTGCATTTTGCTCTGTATTTACATCTTTTATATTTTGTTTTTTATTTTTGTTCACTTTATCTTTCACTTACAATCACTCCTTTTTGTTATAGGAGTAATTATGCCCTATTACCGTTACTAAATGTATCAGCGACTAAATTACTAAATTCACGTAAATAATATAAGTAATTATCACCGCCGTAGTTATATCTTTTGTTATACATTTTTGCAACAACTACATTATATTCAGGTATTACTAAAATAGTCGGTCCAGTAATCCCTAATATTTGATATGACCCTTTTGGAACACGTTCACCAAGTTCGCTTAATTGTGCAGGTTCATTTTGAACGAACCAAAACAAGCCATTTTGTGGTAGCTCTTTATTTACATATGTTGGACTCTGCAAACTCGTAGCGATTTTTATAACTTCTTTTGGAACAATTTGCTTACCGTTTATCACACCTTGATTTAAATGAAGATTGCCCCAATAAGCAAATTCTCTAGCTGAGACAAACAGATTTTTTTCAGTACCGTCATCTACCGTACCAATTTCACTAGTCGCGTCTTCATTTGGATTATTAACAACGTCAACTAAATTTTCATCTCGCTGAACTCTCCAACCTGTTTCTTGAAAATTAGCAGGCTTAAAAACACGCTCCTTTAACAATTCAGGAAAACTTTTGTTATATAGCTGATAAATAAGACGTGTCATCATTCTTACATTAATATCTCTATATGCCCATGCTTGTCCCGGTTCAAATTCACGAAAAATTGTCCCGTCATTCATTTCTTCTAATCCGTGCGAATGTGTTACCAAATGTCTTATCGTTGTTTTACCAAGCAATGCAGGATTAAAGTCTTTAAAATATTTTATCGCTTCATCATCAATAGAGTTTATTTTCCCCTCGTAAAGCGCATACGCTATCATTAATCCTAAATAACTTTTTCTAGCAGAAGCAACGTTGAACTGCGAAGATGCGGTTACTTTTTTATTAGTCGATGTATTTGAGTGATAACCGCTATAATGCTCTAATACGACTTTATTATTTTTTATAATACAAATTGCTGTAGCAGAACTATGATTTTTTTCTTTTATATTCTCTACCCAAGAAATCAACTTATCATATGTATACAAATAAATCCCCCTTAATACACATCAAAATTACAGTATGAAAGAAAAGTATAAACAGTATTTACACCTTTCTTTCATATAAAATATTAATGATGTACTATATTTAAATAATCCACCAGTTCCAGCAATTAAAGCAACCAAAACATCCGGCACAACCTACGCAACCACCACATCTGCCACCGCCGCAACCGCCACAGCGTCCACCACAACCTCCGCATCCGCCACAACGACGTGCATCGCCTTGGATGTAATAATATGGATATTGGCTTTGTTGTTGATCCCAATACACAACATTACCAGTTTGATAATCATTAAGGTTTAATGTTTGTAATTCATGTTGAAACTGATTCATTACGAACCCCTCCATTTATAAATATAAATTTCGCCCAAACGTTAAAGTTTATATATTTTTGTAAACAAAATAGAAACAAGACTATAGACTAAATGCGTACATCAACAAAATATGAACTTACACTAGGTGATGTACCTTGTTTTTCAGCCTATTTTCTTTATATTTATTCGATGGACGTATTTACTATAAATAAAGTGATTTAAAAATTACTAATCCAACAATTTAGTAGTTCATCACTTAACTTTCTTTCTAGTAATTCCTTCACTAAAGGCATTGGCATGATTTCATAATGATTTAAGGCTTCTTTATTATAATCTATTCAGTGAAATGCTAAATGAGACTCGCTCGATTTCGGTGTTAAGTCCGTATGTAAATCTTGTGACTCTACTTCAAAAATGTGATTAATTTCATGATGGAGCACTTCTTTATCTTGCCATTGATTTTCTATGACTCCTAAAAATTGTTGTATACTACAGTTTACTCCAAGTTCTTCTCTTAACTCTCTTATTAATGCATTCTCTACTGATTCTCCAATTTCAACATGGCCACCAGGTAAAAAATAATGATGGCCAATATATTCAGCAACTAATAATTTTTCATCTTTTATCATGACTGCTCGTACAATATGATGGAATTTACTTTTCAATTGATATTCCTCCTAGTTATTCAATGTATAGTTGCTCAAAATAGTCATTTAGTATTGGTATAATATAAATCATAGGTGTTTCATACGGATGCATATCATTAATAACTTCAAGAGCATCTTTTACAAGTTCTCGTTTACACTTTATTTCAACTTTACATTCTTGCCCTTCGCATATTCGACCAATTTCTCCATTAAAAGGAGATGCCTCGTCTAAAGGTCTCCAATATCCTTTCACTGAACTATAGGAAAGACAATGGTCATATTCGCCCGTTTTACATGCTCCAATTTTATTTAATTCATCCCTTAATGTTTCAATATATTCTTCAGGAATGAATACTTCAATTTTCAATTCAGTAAATTGCATATTTCATTTCACACCTTTACTTCATAATAGTTAAACAAATAAACGATATACTTGCTCACCATCATACTCCTGTCCTAATGATATGAAACCATATCGTTCATATAGTTTCTTTGCAGAGATATTATCTTTATGTACTGTTAATCTAATTTCTTTACACGATTTAAAAGTATTTTTTATTATATTAATACTTTCTTGTAATGCTGCTTTTCCATAACCATTACCTTGCTGCGATTGATCAATAATAAATCCGTTAATCCAATACATATCTGATGTCTCTCTTACAACAGCATGCATAACAAAACCAACCATAAGGTCACCATCGTATATAGCGAGTGGTATGTACTCTACATTGTCACCATCTGGTTTTATATATACTTTAGCAAGCGAAACTGCTACGGATGGAACAAATTTCAACTGATTTTCTTTAACTTGTAGTTTTAATGCTTCTTCCCAATTTTCTCTCGTAACAACCTTTAACTGGACATTCAATATTGTAAGCTCCCTTATATAGAGGATGTATGTTTATATTCAACGTAGCGAAATAATTCCCTTTTTCGACAACGACTTATAACATAATTTTTATAAAATCTTGAATGAATTTTTCTGCATCTATTTCTAAAGCTATACGGGCTCCTTCAGATTTAGAGTTAGGGCGAAAATCAGCAAATGTTTGTCCTTTCGTATCTCCGTATGTATCTACATTCACTGTACGATGCGCAAATTCAAAAAAACTTTGGTTAACTAATCCACTTATAGCAACCACATCATGAAGCAATGGCCCTTCGATAGATGGATTAAGTTTTTGGTATGCAGAAAAATAGTAATCATACATTGGTTTCATTATCGTATGGAATGGATTCTTTGAATTAGCTTGAATATAGTCAAACACATTTGGTGTTAACACAGCTTTGTTTGTTACATTTAAAGGGAATATGAATAAATTCTTTGCTTGATGGAAAACAATTTTACTTGCTATAGGATCTCCATACACATTTGCCTCTGCTAACGGCGTAACGTTTCCTACTTCTAAAAAAACACCACCCATGAAATAGATTCCTTTTACATTTAGCATTAAATCATTCCATAAATTAAAAGCAATTGCTAACGAGGTAGATCTTCCTACATCAACAATTGTCAAATCTTTTCCGTACTTTATAAGAATCGCAGCAATACTGCCGAAATTATATATTGGAATAGATAATACATTTTCTGGAACATGGATAGGCCCTAATCCTTCTGCTCCGTGAATTTCAGGATAGTACGTAGTAATTTCTTCTGTAAGTGGTTTTGTTGCACCACTAATGACAGGAATGTCTTGTCTATTTGCTAACTGCAAAATATACGTTGCATTATGTGCAGCATGTATATGCTCAACATTTCCGTATCCAGTTACAATACCGACAATTTCAATTTCGGGATGCAGTAAGCCATACATAATGGCAAATGAGTCATCAATACCTGGGTCTCCGAAAAATAATACTTTTTCCAAGAAATACGCTCCTCTCACGAAAAAATTGAGTCATTAGTAACTATGTATATGAAAAAAGCAAGTATATCTATGCAAATTTTAGAATGGATAATGTTTTACAAAATATTAAAAAGGAACTAGCGTATGCTAATTCCTTTCTTGAGTAACCATTCTCAAATTTAATTAATTATCGTATCCTTCATAAATTGCATCATTTATTTGATTTTGTATTTTTGTATCATCAGGTACAGGTTTCCACCAATTTCCTGTAATAAATAACATAGTTAATAAATTATAACTATCACTAAAATAACTTTCTCTCTTATTCTTCATCCAATCCCAACCGCTATTTACCCACTTTTGATTATTGCTACTTGTTATACTTGCAGCAATAAACGGTGAAACAAATACAGCAGTTGAATAACTACCAATATTAGATCCATTTAATTGATAACCATCCACAATTTTAGAAGGATTTCCATTCGTTTTATTTTGAATCCACGAAGAAACTTTATCAGAAATGACTTTACTTCTTTTCTCGCCGTACATCGCATAGTCCATTACAATTCTCAATGGTACCCGACTAGCATTGTAATAATATGCATTTGTATATTCTGACTCATCTAAGAAGTCTTTAGGTGCGGGTTGTGGTGGGTTTTTTACAACGAAATCTGAAATAAGTCCTGTATTTGGAGAGTATGTATTACTAAATTGCGTATAAACATCGTACAAATTATTAATAACAGTAAGCCAAGTTTTATCACCTGTAAATTCATAAAATGCTCTAAGGTGTGACATCATCCAATCAGATGGTCTCGTATCAAGTGAACTTTTAGAATCCCAATCTCCTAAATTTAGTCGGTTATTATTTGTAACATTACTAGCTTTAATACCTTTTGTAATCATGTCTTGTGCTTCTTTCAAATAATTAACTGTTCCATTAGATCCCCACTGCTTATGAGCAAGAAGAAGAGAATACGCAATATCTAAATCTCCATCAGTAGCAGAATCAAAATGACCTTGTGCTTTTTTACTATCTGCGACAACCCATCCCATTAAATTAGGATTTTGAGAACTTTTAAAAGTTCTTGCTGTTTTAAATAAACCGTCATAGATTTTTTGAGCATTCGAATCATAACCAGCCATTAATACTGTAATTATCATCCCATACCCTTGACCTTCTGAAGTTCCAAGTGGCTTAAACCCATCTGCATCACCTGTAATCTCTCCTTTTATGTAATAACCACCAGGTAAAGAAGATAAATCATTTTTCAAATATTTCTTTTTCCAATTATCGTAGTAACTTCTTACAGAAGCATTTAAACTTTCCTGTGTAACATGATTCGGTTTTATAACACCTGCATAATTAACTTGCTGCGGAAATGGTTTCATTTCCTTTGCAGCAGCTACTTGTTGATTAACTACGGGAATAGAATTTTGTACTGAATTGTCCGTTACACTTGCTGCGAAACTAGAATTAGAAAAACTAGCTAGTCCGATTCCTACAATAGAAATACATGTGAAAATTTTTCTTTTTCCATTCATTATGTTGTCAGCTCCTTTTAAAATGCTTACTACATAAAATGTAACATACAATATTTAACTGAAATACAAAATATTATATTTATCAACATAAGAAAGAAACTATATAAAAAAGTATCATAAAATCATTATTGAATTACATTATACGGATTGATTATTTACTAAATTCCTATGTTTTTCTTTTCTTAATACTGGTATATGAGCAATCACAATTCCAAGTATAGTAATTCCACCGCCAATTATTGAAACTAAAGTTGGCACTTCTCCTAACCATATCCAAGCAATGAAACACGCAGTTATTGGCGTTAAATATAGAGAACTTGTTGCTTCAGAAGCACCAGCACGAGATATAATATAGGCCAATGCAATATACGGGAGTACTGTTGGAAAGACACCTAAATATATAACACTCAAGTTAACTTCAAGAGGAGCTGCTAATATTTCTTGATAAACTCCGGGTAAGAAAATAAGCATACATACAGTACTAGAAAAAATTGTATATATGGTAAATGGTAAGAAACCGTATTTTTTTAAGTAAGATGTTTGGAAAACGAAAAATAGACTTTCTGAAATCGCCGCTAATAATATAAATAATCCCCCGCTATTTAATTGAATAGCGTCGCCTTGGCTAAATGAAATTAAGGCAATTCCTGCAAAACTCATTACACCACCGATCCAGCCATTTAATTTCATTTTTTCATTCAAAAAAACAGAAGCAAAAATTGCCGTCACTATTGGAGTGACTGAAATTATTAAACTTGCAGATCCAGCATTGACTGTTTTTTCGCCGTAATTTAATGCGATGTGATAAATAGTAAACCCTAAAGCACCAAATATAAAAAATGCTGGGATATCCTTTAAATCCGGTAATCGTAGTTTGTATATAAATGAAAATAACAAAAGTATAAATGAGGCGATTAATAAGCGTAGTAAAGTAAGGTGTTCAGGCGTATAAGATTCAAGCCCCAGACGAATTGCTGGAAAAGCAGTTCCCCATATAAGAATTGTAAAAGCATGAGCACATATAATGCGTAAATCCCATTTTTTATTATGCATGTTTTCTCTCCCTCCTTAATAAACCAACCATTTTTAAATTACCAATTATTTCTTTTCATCATATTTAATAGTTGATACAATGTCTTCAACCAGTTATTTATCGGAAAAACCAACCACTTTGAATCTTTTAAATTAACGAAGGAGTTTTTTATATGACAACCGATAAAAAAGTGCCCAAATATCGGCAGATAATAGACTATATGAAAGAAAAAATTGAAAACGGAGAATGGCCAATTGGAAGTAAAATCCCTAGTCAGCGGCAGTTAGCAAAATTATTTCATGTAAATCGAAGTACTGTAATAACTGCGCTAGATGAACTTATGGCAGATGGTTTAATTCAAGGACAAATCGGAGCAGGAACAATTGTAACAAATAATACATGGTCATTATTAGCAACTAATCCCCCGCCTGATTGGAGTGAATATGTAAAGGCCGGTATTCATAAACCAAGTAAGTTAATGGTGCGAGAAATAAATGAAGCAGAAGCAAATAAAACGCTTATCCATCTTAGTAAAGGTGAACTTGCACCTCATCTTTTTCCGCTCGAAACTATGCAATCTATAATAAAAAACGTCAGTGAGGAATTAGATTATTTCGGATACGAAGAACAAAAAGGTTTTTATCCGTTACGTGAAGCAATAAGCAAATACGTAAAATCATTTGGAATACATGCATCACCGGGTTCTATATTAATAGTCTCGGGTGCACTCCAAGCATTACAATTAATATCAATTGGTCTTTTACATAGAAAATCAACTGTTTTACTTGAACAACCTTCTTACTTATATTCACTTCATGTTTTTCAATCAGCAAATATAAACTTATCCGGTATATCAATGGATCATCACGGTATTTTACCTAACGACTTGTTAAAACGAATTAAATATAGTCAAAAGAATAATATTTTATATTCAATCCCTTGTTTTCAAAATCCAACGGGGATATTGATGTCCAAAGAGCGAAGAAAAGAAATATTAAAAATATGTAAAAAAGAGCAGTTGCCTATCATCGAGGATGATATTTACCGAGAGTTATGGATTGATGAATCACCTCCAGCTCCTTTAAAGTCAATAGATAAACATGGACATGTATTATATATTGGTAGTCTCTCTAAAACACTTAGCCCTGGACTTAGAATTGGATGGATAATTGGACCAGAACCTGTTATTGATAGATTGTCAGATATAAAAATGCAAACAGACTATGGATCAAGCTCTTTATCTCAAAGAGTAGCTGCTGAATGGATAAATGAAGGTTTTTATGAAGAACATGTAGCAAACGTAAGAATGCACCTGAAAAAACGAAGACAAATAATGATACGAGCTTTAAATAAATATTGTGCAGATATTGCATCGTGGGATATTCCTAGTGGTGGAGTTTTTATATGGCTAAAGGTTGTACATAACATTCCGATGAAAAAACTATTTTCAGAGGCACTATCAAAAGGAATTCTTTTAAACCCGGGACGTATTTATGAAGAAGAATCAGATCAGTACATTCGTTTATCATATGGATATGCTTCTCCAGAACAAATGACTAACGGAATTAAATTGCTCAGTGAATTAATTCGGAAGTTAACGGCATAAAAAAATCCTCTTTTGTTTTTGGAGGATTTTTTCACGTATTTTATTTACCACAATTTCATTTCCTGCCCTAATAAAATAAGTTCTTCATAAGGATCTCCGTCAATATTTAATACTTGAGCAAAAGCAGGTTCTGTTTTTAAACCTTGTTCCTTTAAGTGAATAACTTCTTCCCTTATATGAGGATGCTGCATTAATAACATGTGCTCCACTATCATATGTCTATATGCATTTTGATTACGCACTGGCTTAGGTTGAGCAAATAATTCAAATTCAAAACCTTCGAATTCAAAATTCACCTTTATCGATTCAGTACCTTTCATTTTTTTCTTTTTTATGTTGAACCCTCTATAAGAACCATATAAAGATCTCATTTCTTGCTCAAAAACATCAAAGTTATATACTTCCATTACAATATCTAAGTCAGATTGAGGAGTATCAATTCTTATCGGGATTGTCCCGCAAAGAACGGGATTATATAAAGCTAAATCCTCCATAATATTTAGTTTGTTCAAAACATCATATACCTTTTGTTGCTTGTCATTCCCTGATTGTAAATATGTAATAGATGTAAACATGGAAGTCTCTCCTTCATTTCACGTAATACGTGTCTCACTAAACTCAAGAAAAATTTGTCCGTTTAAACTTGTTCTAGAAGTACCTTTATTTCAATATATTAAGGCGAATAAACAATATGTTTCAACTTTTCTCCTATACTGCAATACTATAAAAATAAAAAAAGGAGGAATTATTATGAGCATTTTCAACGTTCTTTTAGCCATCCACATATTATTTGGAACGATATGTTTAATCACCGGTATTGTAGCGATGGTTGCTCAAAAGAAGAAAGGAAAACATACGGAATGGGGTGAAATATATCATGCATCCTATGTTGTGATCACCGTTACTGCCATTATATTATCCGTTATAAACTGGGATAAAATCGCATATTTATTTTATGTAGCAATTTTCTCTTATTCATTTGCGATTTATGGATACCTCGCACGAAAAAAACGTTGGAAGAATTGGCTTCACCACCATATTAGAGGTATGTTAGGCTCTTATATCGGTGCTGTTACTGCACTTTTAGTAAATGTCGGTATTCATATTCCCTTAATTAATTTACTTCCGCCTATATGGTTTTGGTTTTTACCTACATTAATCGGTATTCCTCTCGTAGCCAGTGTATCAAAAAAATATAAAAAGCGTAGTTAAACTTCATTACATTTTCGTTACTTTCTGATGATTATTATGAAAAATCATACTCAATGTAATATTTTTTTTATAAATTCAAGATCGTATTGCTTTAAGTTAGTCACTTAGCGCTAAATAAGAAGAATCCAATAACAGTATTGGATTCTTTTTCAAATTTCATTTCAATATCGGCTTTATGCATTCAATGATGTTACCATTTGGACCAAAAACCATCTTTGTATACTTGTGGGTACTTGTTTTATTGGTTCAGTGATAATTACACCATTATAGTTTAAGATTGTAATAACGAATGTAAACGATCCGGGTAATTCGTAAACATCCCATCAACGCCCCATAAAAGTAACTTTTTCATATCTTTTTCATTATCTACAGTAAATGGATGAACTTCTAATCCGTGCTTCTTTATTCTCTTTACATAAGCGGAATCAATATATTTATAGTTCATCCCAAGACCGATGCAGTATGTTTTATACTTTTTTATCTCTAATTCAGTTAATTGAACTGACTTTTTGTAAGGTAGTAATTGTACTAGCGGTAAAGTAACATCTAAACTATGAATTTTTTGCAGACTTTCTTCACTAAATGATTGAATAATAACGTTATCACTTATTTCGTAGTGCTGTATAATTTCTAATAGCTTCTCTTCCATACCAGCGTATTCATCTGGTGATTTTGTTTCAATATAATAGTTTGCACCATTCCCGAACGTTTCAATAATTTCTTCTAGTGTTGGGACTTTAGCATCTTCAAAGTCTTTCTTTGCTAAACTTGGATGCTTTTCATTGAAAAAAGAACCTGCATTAAGTTTCTTTATTTCTTCTAATGTATGTTCCTTAACTAGACCCGTACCATTTGTAGTGCGGTTTACTGTTTCATCATGCATAGCTACTAAATGTCCGTCTTTTGTCATTTGAAGATCAATTTCTATATAATCTCCTTTTAATTGTTGTCCTAATTTATACGCTGCTATTGTATGTTCCGGCGCATACGCAGAAGCGCCTCTATGTGCAATGTTTTTTATATGATTTGCTTGATTAATAGCTTTCGTGTACTTACGTTCATCTACTTTATGTAAAACGAAAGTACCTAGTAATATAATGGTGCAAATGATTGTAATGATATATATCTTTTTCATAATGATGTATTAACTCCTACATGAAAGCAATTTGGATCGAATAATTTATTCAATTAAATGTCGATTTTCAAATACAGTCATTTGTCCAACAGATTGAAAACCAGCCTTTTTATAAATATTAATCCCATCAGGTGAAGCTTGTAATACGCATTGAGAAACTTTCAATTGTTTTGCTTCTTGCAGCAAGTAATTAAACATAGTGGAGCCAAATCCTTGCCCTCGCATTTTTTCTTTAGTTGCTATATCATAAATACCAATACTATCTTTTGTACATACTAATGAACCAACAGATACGACTTCATCTTTAAAAATCCCTAAATATAGTTTCATATTTTCACTATTCCATAAATCGAAAGAAGCAGTTTCATTATAAAATGTTTGCACATGTATACCTTCCTCTGATGTACCAAATAGATTAGCTAACGTTTCCCCAAACTTTTTAATTTGTCCTAACGAAGATGCTCTTTGTATCGTAAAACCTTCTGGCATTTTTATTGTTGGTTGAATTGTCTTTAAGTCTGCTACCATCGCAATATTTTGTTCTGCTTCTTTTAAGCCAAGTTTTATTAATTCGTTTTTTATAGCCTGTTCATAGCTATTATCCCAAAACCAAACACACATTGGAAACTTCTTTTTATTATAGTTGTTTATCACTTTATATAATTTCTCAATGTCTTCCGTTACATCATTGTTTAGTAAAGTAATGATATTAAATGTATCTGCAGGTAAACCACAATCTACAGCAATGTAGTCCTTCGTTTCTTTTACATTCATTTCATGTACATGACGCGCAATATATGACATTTTATATGTGAAGTTATCTATTAATAACTGTTTATAATTCATTCTTTTTTCTCCTTTCATAAAAATTCGTATTCAAATCGTTCAGTATTAAATATAACATATACGAAATGTAACTATTTCTATAAAAATATCTCTATAAATCACTCTATACGCTCTGAAAGAATTAAAAATGATATAACGTTGTCGGAATGAAAAAAGTGGTATATAATAAATATTAACATTACTAGTAATTATTTTAGGTATTCCTAGAATAAAGACCTGCGGTAGTATGTCAACTGAAAAACAAAAGAATTTTTAGTTATCAAAGGCCTATTTACTAAAAAAAGACATCACGAAACTAAACCAGTAACGTATGTAATTTACTGGAAATTAATTGAAAGGTAGCGATGACAAGTTTTATGTCACACTTTCACGCACCTTTCTGGCGTAAAGAGTTGGTGACTACGTAGTAGCGCATCCACCAATCGCACAAGTTTTCTTGCGGTTAGAACGAGTGCACGTTTGTGTTGATGTTTTGGTACTTCATTATATTTTTTTACGTAATATTCTTGATAATCAGATACGTGCCTTCTTACTGAGTTGGCGGCTTCAACTAAGTAATACCGCAAGTAATGATTTCCATTACGGGATAACGAAGTGTTTTCTGCGGTGAATCGACCAGACTGGTGCGTACGCCAATATAATCCGGCATATTTTGCTACCTTGGTTTCATCATCAAATCTTTCGATTTGACCAATCTCAGCGATAATACCGGCGGCGAATACAGGACCAATTCCAGGAATGGACTCAAGTGTTTGCGTTAATCCAGCCATGATTCGCTTAATGGATTTTTCTAGTTCTTTGATTTGCTGTTGATAGGTACGAATCACCGCAATTGATGTTCCTAGAAGAACATCGATTGAGTCTTCTACGACCTTATCCAAACGATAGGAAGAGCGAACAGCCTTTTGAATGGTCGATGCGATACATTTTGGGTCACCGAATCGGTTTTTCCCTTTCTTTTGTAGGAACTCAGCGAGTTCCTCTAAAGGCATGTCAGCTAATTCTTCTAGACTGAATTTTTCAAGAAACAGTTCCATCATGGCGTTGCCAAAGATAGAAGAATCCACTTCTTGTGAGAACGTATTACATTTATAACTTAGGTGTTGGAGAAAATGTTGTTTTTCCTTTGTCAACATTCTAACGAGCTGATAACGAGATCTTGTTAATTGCTGGAGTGCCACATACTGACTTTCTTTTACGATGGACATTTGATTCCGTCCAAATCGTAAGTAATCAGCGATGACAAAGGCATCAATCTCATCTGTTTTATCCATGTCAGAATAGCTTTTCTTGAAATTTGCAATTTGTTTTGGATTCATCAGAAATACCTTTGCCCCAAACCGTTGTAAGTCTTCATCATAATGAAGAAACATAGATGGATGAAAACTATAAACAGATGTGGATTCTAGACCGATTTTAAAAGTTTCAATTTCTTGGTTGGCTATACACTGTAACACTCGCTCTTTGAGCGCTGTGGCACCTGGCAAGTCGTTGTTGACCGAAAAGGAATCTAGCTTTTTCCCTTCACCATTTAAAATACAAGCTTTTATATCAAACGAACTTACATCTAAACCAACAAATAATCTCATGTAAGAGACCTCCCTTCTATTTAGAATCATTCCTCGGACGTCTCGAGATATCTCTAGTGTGCACGCCGACCAACAACCTCGTGTATGAGAGCTAGTCCTGAATCGAAAGCCGCCCTAGAGCTACTAACATCTAGGTTCGAGGGTCAGGCTGCTCAGCCTGCGAGTAGGGAGTCCCGCACGTTCACTGAGAAACACTCTTAATTATGTGGTAAGTCCACAGGAGCGGTAAGAATTGTCCCAAATGATCCTAAGACCATTATCTAGAAATATCTTGAGACGTCCAAGAGTTATTTTACAGGTCTCTCATGAAAGTAAAAAAATTAAGTTTAAACATACTATACGAGGAGCGATACATATGAAAATTACTATTTATTTCGGAAGTCATGAAGATCAAGATGTTCGTACTATGGACTGTCATTTAGATGGAGAAGATACAGAAGAGATTGTTTCTGTATCATAATATAAATTGTAGGGATGAACCCTCTTCCCTACAGCGTTTAAGGCACCCTTTACAGGTGTCTTTTTTGTTGTTTTTTTCGTCAAAAACCCTTTACTTTATAGCGTTTTAATAGTAAAATATAAATATACGAACAAACGTTCTTTTTATTTTAATTGTACATGAAGGGATGATTTTTACAATGGCTCAAGCAAAGCGCAGAGGAAGAAAAAAGCAAACACCTATCATTTCAAATACAGGCTTTATCGGCTCTGTCTTTATTGATACATTGGAGTTACAAAAGAAATCCTATTATTTCGCTCGTAAAAAACTTCAAATTGTTCATCACGTACTTGATGGCCTCTCTGGGGCAACAAGTTCTCTATTTAAAGAACATAACATTTCAGCATACATGTCATGTGTGTATTTACATAAACAAAAGAAAATCGGCTTTGTTCTTTCAACGAAACCATTTGAACAAAGTGATGGTATTGCTTATTTTGTAAATTATTTAATCGAAAAGAATTTTTACGGTAATGATGAAGAAGTAGAATATCAAGAAGTATTTAATACAGGTTTTATTGGTGTAGTATTCGCTGATTTATGTAGTATAGATCGCTTTAATTTCGAGTTTGAAATGGGTATGTTAACGAAATTAATGAAAGATATGATTATTCCGGTTAAAGAACTCTTTTTACGCCACAATGTACCGGCTTACATCTCCACTTCTCATTTAGAAGAACAAAACAAATTAGGTTTCGTTTTATCTGTAAAACCGTATGATGAACGTGCAGAAGCAGATTTATATTTTGAAGCGTATTTAAAAGAGCGCGGGTTATTTATTGGTGATGAAGAAGATGATATTGATAAGATTGTTATTAGAAAAACAGCTGAATTACGATAGAAAAGCGCAGGATGCTGATCCTGCGCTTTTTAAGTTACGTTAAACACTATAATCTTTTGAATGAATTTCTAAATTTAACTTATTTGCTAAAATTTTATTCAAAGTAAAAAATACAATCCCTCCTGCAATGGGAAGCGTGTAGGCTGGAATGAAATTTAATAACAGTCCTGATATTGCAAGTGCTATTGGCTGCATTATTTTACCTAAGCTTAATCCAATACTAAGAACTCTTCCTCTATATTCTTCAGGAATCTCATTTTGCATGAAATACATTAAAGGAATATCAATTTGTGCTATCATAAATCCTAAAAAGAACATAATCATGCAATACGTAGTAACATATACCAAATTATTTACTACAATAGGTTTAAATAAAACAGGTATTCCTGAAACTATCATAAAAATTGCCAACATAAAACTTATTTTTTTCAATAGATAAGAATAAGAAAAACAATCAGTTATCTTTTTTACTAATATTGCACCAACTATCATACCTATCGGAAAAGTCCCTTGAATCATACCAAATTGCTTAGAATTAAGATTGAGAACTGTGTTAATAATGTATGGCAACGGAACGGTTACAGCAAAGCCTAAAAAGAAATTAAGAGAAATTAAAATACTAAAAGTATTTTTTAAGCTTTTCCGCTCCAATAAGTAAGAGTATCCCTCCTTTATATCTTCAATAAAATTAATTTCTCTAATTGAACATTCCTCATTTATGTTTTGCTCAAACAATTTAAAGTTAATAAACAATATGGAAATAGCCGAAAGGATAAATGAAATACCATTTATAATTATAAAAATTTTAATATCAAAGACTGCAAAAACAATCCCCCCTAACATAGGCCCTAAAATTAAAGATATAGAATCGATAATTTTACTTATAGAATTAATACTCATTAACCGTTCTTTAGTAACCATATTCGGTTTTACGGCCCCTAATCCTATTCCAAAAAACGTTGTAAATACTGTCATAAGAAAGGTAGTAGTATAAATAATGAATAAGTTTAATCCATAATAGTTGCTTAATATATAAACAGTTATTAATAAGCACCCGCTTAGTACATCCATACAAACGACGAGTTTCTTTTTATCAACCTTATCAGCAATGACACCAGCAAATGGATTCATAACAATCATTGGAATCGTTCCTAATATGAGCGTAATCGCAAAATGTAACGCAGATCCGGTTATTTGTAAAACATACAATCCTAATGCAAAACTATAAATTGAGCTACCGAATAGTGATACTGTTTTTGCAATTGAATATAAACAAATATTTCTTAGTTCTTGGTTTCTTTTTTTATTTTCTATATGTAATCGTAAACTTCCCATCACTTTTCCTCCACTTTTCTTTGTATTACATAAAGTGTAAATTCTCGGGTTAACCCAATATCAATACACTGTGTTTAAAAATTACTACAAAGAAATGAAAAAAGATGGAGTTAACCCCGTGCACATCAACTGAAGATATTAGTGCCTCCTACAACGATAAAAAATAAAATGATTAATAAGATCACATGTACAAATGCAAATTTTTTATTGAAATCTAAAAAATAATATGGTATCTTCTATTACGTTGATTAATTACATATGAGAATCATGTATAACTCCAAGAATATGGCTTGGGGGTCTCTACCAGGAACCAACAACTCCTGACTACAAAATGCGTCTTTTAGCGTTTGTAGTCAGGAGTTTTTTTGTTCTACGGTAAATAATGCAGAGAAGGGAATATAAAAAATGAATTTCAAAGTATTTATATTAGCTTTAGCAACGATAGCGGTAGGTCTTGTATAGCTTATCGTTGGAGGAATATTGCCAGACATCGCTAAAGATTTTAATGTTTCATTAAGTTCTGCTGGTCAATTAATTACAATTTTCGCCTTTACTTATGCAATAGCAGGTCCTGTATTATTGATTTTCACAAGTAAAGTGGAAAGAAAAAAATTATATATTATTTCACTTTACATTTTTCTAATTGGTAATCTACTTACTTATTTTAGTCCGAACTTTACTTTTATGATGATAGCAAGAATTTTAACTGCTATGAGTACTGCTTTAGTTGTAGTACTTTCCCTAACAATTGCAGCTAAAATTGTTAATCCCGCTTATCGAGCAAAAGCATTAGGATTAATTTATATGGGTATTAGCTCTTCACTTGTACTAGGAGTACCACTAGGCATATTAATTTCAAACACATTTGGCTGGAGAATTATTTTTTTATGTATAGCTATTTTATCATTGGGGTCTATTATCTTAATTTCAGTATTTTTAGATAAAATACCTGGAGAGGAAAACCGAACTCCTTTATCTATCCAATTAAAGGCCGTTTGTAGTCTTAAACTAGGATCTGCCCATCTAGCTACCATGTTTATGTTAGCAGGACACTATACTCTATATGCTTATTTTACTCCTTTTTTAGAAAATAAGTTTCACCTAAGCCCTTATTGGATTAGCATATTTTATTTAGTGTTTGGTATAGCTGCAGTAAGTGGCGGTGCGTTTGGCGGTGTATTATCAGATAAAATAGGCGCTCAAAAAAGTATTTTGATAGTTATTACTCTATTTGCTCTAATCTTATTTATATTACCGTTTACTGCAGTTTCTATTATCCTATTTATTCCTGTTATGATAGTTTGGGCTGCATTGAGTTGGGGGCTTGCACCACCTCAACAAAGTTATTTAATCCAAACTGCCCCGGATACGTCAGATATACAGCAAAGTTTTAATAATTCAGCCCTACAAATAGGAATTTCACTCGGCTCTGCAGTTGGAGGTATAGCTTTAAAACAAGTACATAATGTCGCCAATATGGCCTGGGTTGGTGGATCTTTAGTTTTATTATCTTTAGGTTTGGCTATCTTTTCTCTTACTAGACATACACCGACAAGAGACTGTCCAGTGAGTGCTAAACATTTAGATTAACATTCTCTTTTTCTTTTCATCGTAAAAAGTATAGATAGGAATCGTCATAAATAGTCCCGTTATAAAAACGGACTTTTTATGACGGGATTAACCCCATCTTTTTCCGAAAAATGAATATGTATAAATTTCTTCTCCTTGAACAAAGAAATCCTCGTACTTTCCCCCTCGTATCAAATAATTTGAAGTACTTTCATCAATCGATTGAAACTGTAGATTTTGGATTTCTTTCGTTACTTTTACAGATGTAAAATTCTCTCTGAGTCTAGGTGCAATTTGGCTATTTATACTAAATTTATTAAATAAAATAAACGAACTTAATAAATAACTATTGTGTTTAAAAAGAGAATTTAATTCGCACAATAAGAACTCCTCATGTTCAAAACTATAATTACTTGTACCTGATTGATCAATTACAATATCAATAGAATAATTCTGAATAGGTATGTTTAGAAAATCGGCACAGATAAATACAATATTTCTTTTCACATTTCTTCTCTCAATTACATCTTTTAAAAGTAAAAGTTTATTCAAATCTCGATCAACAGCAATATATAAACACTCTTCCGGTAGTTCTTCATAAATATTTCGTAAAAAGAACCCAATACCAGACCCTAAATCAAGTAGTATTTTTTCATTTAAATCTAATTGCATTAGTTTCTTTTTCGCCCATTCTCCTCCTCTTTGAACATTTTCCAAAAAAGCAGTATCAGTTTCATGAATATAATCCGAAATAGAATCTTCAAGTGATTTCTTTTCATACGCTTTCACTGAGTTACCAGCTGTTAAAACCCCTGAAATAATCGTGTATTCTTCACCACAATTACAAATTAACTTTCCCTCAATAATTTGATTCTTATTAATAATGCCATCTTCAAGAATTAAATTTCCGTTACACTTAACACATTTAAATAAATGAAGTACTTTTAAATCTACCCCTAAAATTGAACTCGAAATTTCAGTTTCTATAGATAAATTATGTAACGCTTCCTTTAATTTGCATTTTCGTTCCTCTAAAGTTTTTATTTCTTGTTCAATCTTTTCATATTTTACTTTAAATAAAGATTGATAAAAATTATCCTTTTCATAGCCTAAGGATTTCCCTAAATTTTTATAAAGAAACAGTTCTTTAATTTCATACAAGCTAAACCCTAGCCATTTGTACTCTAATATAAGTTCTATATCCTTTTGACAATACTCGTCAAAAAAATAGTGACTTCCTTTTTTCTCGGAAATAACGAGTCCGAGGTCCATATAATGTCTAATCGTATCTACACTTACATTATTTACTTCTGCAAACTTACTGATTTTCATCCTAATCACTACCATTTATATATTTGTTTATACATACTTCTTTATTATTTAAAAAAATCCTTTCATCTCCCTATACAAAATTATTTATGCTATGAAAAAGATGTAATTAATTTTAAAGTTCCGCCACATCCCCATTAAGCTAAGCTTATATAAGTTTAACTACTCCTTTTGTAATCTTGAATTTAAAAAAGAGTAGCAAGTAGTACGTTTATGTTTATATATCTAAAAAACTGTGAGTTCATGGATGAATTTAAAACTGCGGCGTAAGTACTGCAGTTTCTTCCTTTTTCATTGAGTTGAAATATGTAAAATTACGTACTTTAACTGTAGCGGACTTGTACTACGCGTTCATATTAATTTTATAGACGTTTAAGGATTTTGTTTTATGGGAAGTATTCTTGCTGTGAAATTAGGATTGTAAATATAGATGAACGTGATTCAAATCAAAAAAAGGTACTCCTAGAAGTACCTTTTTTACTATTCTATATGTGCGAACGCTTTCAAAATTATTGGATATAAATCGATGTACGCATTGTATTAAATGGTGCATTTATAGATGTCTTTTGGTACTCAAAAGTTCCTTGTTGGTGTCCAGAAGCATCCCATTTATAATACCAGCCAACGATTGGTCTTCCGCCAATTATAGTGGAATCAATACTTTTTACATTAGAACCATTCATTTTAGCAAATGGGTTTTGGCCATAGCCCATTTCTTTCGTTGTAATATATAAATATTTTCCCCCGTGGTTACGCGATGTGCTGAAGCTGTTCTGATTAATTGTTTCTACCCCGCCTAGCTCAGACTCTACTTGTACGACGTTTAGTGAAGTAAGTGGTGCTGCTGGTCCAGCTGAAGCTTCTGTTGCCATCCCTAATCCGACGAACGCTGTGATTGCTAACGATGAAATCCCTAGTGCTGCTTTTTTTAACATAAAAACATCCCCTTCCATCTATTGTTTTCTCTTTCATTGTCAATATAATCCTAATAATCTTATATGTAAATAGATTGTAACTGCAGAAATAATAGAAAGAATATTCTGATTTATTAACATTGAAAAATATGACTTCAACTTTTTTCGTTAAAGATAGTCATCAATCTCTAACTACCTAATGACCTCAAATAAACGCTATTCAAGCCATTTTAAGAGGTACAAAAGACCTTATAGTATATAAGGTCTTTCCCGACACTCTGAAAAAACCCGTGAATCATTCACGGGTTTTACTTTAATAACTGATTGCTATTGTACCTTCACCTGCATGAACTGCAAATGAAATTGGTAATGGATATAATTTGAAATCCATTTCAGGGAATGCTTGTCTAATATCTGCAATCCATTCTTCAGCTCCAGCTTTATCGTTAGCATGGAACATGTGAAGTACTTTTGGTAATTCTTTTTCAAGTTCATTTTTAATATATTCTCGACATTTTTGGATTTTACGAACTTTCTTTTCAAGTAAAAGCTCTCCACCTTTTACTTCTAATATTAAGTTAACACTTAATAAACTTCCAAGTAAAAATTGCATGCCCTTTACACGGCCACTTGCATATAGACCTTTTAAACTCTTTGGGAATACATGAAAAGGTCTTCTTTTTTCATCTACTAATGTTTTGTGTATATCTTGTAAAGTCATACCATCATTGTATAACGATTTCGCTTTTCTAATTAGTTCATCCATTGGATAACTTGTTGTTTCACTGTCTAATACCGTTAATGGAAAACCTGCCATTTCTGCAGCTAACTTCATATTTTGATAGGTTCCACTTACTTTTCCGCTAATAGCAACTGCAAATCCTTCTTCATATTCTTCTTTGCATTTCGTAAATAACTCTACCATTTCCCCAATATTAGGTTGTGAAGTAGTGACTGTTTTACCTTCGTTTAACGCATTATAAACCCTTTCACGTACACCTTCTTCACAATCTTTGTACGAAATTCCATCAATAATAACTTCGATTGGGATAACAAAGTTATCTCCTTCTGTTTTAAAATTCGCAGTTGTACTATCAGTAATCCAAGCAACACGCTTCATGTTGTTCCTCCCTTAATTCAATTCCTCTTTTCTAATTTTTCTATATATTTATGTTATGAAAAGAGAATATCCCTGTAATAGTAACAGGACTTTATTGTTTTGGCTATAGTAGATGTATATTAAATGTGACTATTTCTTGTCTATTTCACAAATAAAAAAGAAAATCAAGGAATTTGCTCGATTTTCTTGTTATCATATACTATTTAAAAGTTTCATTATCTAAAATTACAACATAATCATTCGTTAATCGGCCAGCTTCTTTTGTATAACTAACAAGCCTTTGTATATTATCACAGCAAATTTTTGCTCCCCATACGAGTAACGGTACGCCAATAAAATCGATATGGAACCTTCTAGAAAACAGCCCACCGAAAGTCATTGGTAAAGGTACGGTTGGTGATGTATTAGAAAAAATAATCTTTTCATGACTTTGATAATGTTTTTGCAAGATTTCTCCTAAATGCTTCATCGCTGGTACAACAACTTTTGATGCGCCGCATCCAATCGTATATACAGGATGACCATGTTCATCTATGCCATGAAAAATAATTTTTCCCATATCTTCTGTTTTCAATTTATTAAAGTAATCTACATTCAAAATTTCTTCTTTCGTTAACTTGCGATCCGTTGGTAATTTATTTAAATGATACGCTGCAGCTAGTGAGGTAGTATGTGTTCCACCAAAATCTGTGTAAATGTATATCATATTATCATCCCTTGTTGTAAAAGTTCAATGTTAATTAGTATTACCGTTCTTAGCAATGTTAAACAAGGGATGAATGTATTTACGCTTTTTGTGTTAATTCATTATATTTTTTCCAAATATAATAACGTCTACTAATCACAGTGCCTAATGTAATACATAAAAAGGCATTTGTTACAACCATTAATGTCTGGTGCGTACTACCCGAAAACATACTTTGTTTAATCATAATTTTTGCTCCTAAAATAACAAGAAGGATTATTGTACTTACCCAATTTCCTTTTCGTAGTACATGACCTGTTTCACTATCTAATCGAAATGTTAAAGCTCTTCCCCGTATAATCCCAAGACATAAGCCAATTCCAAGCATTACAACAAACAGTAGTCCTTGCAGCAAAGTTATTTGTCCCATATGAATAATGGATTGAACTGTTACAAAACACAACAAAGCCGGAATGAGCCAAATACGGTTTATTTTCACTTTTCGTTCTTTACTTTGCATCAAAACAATAATAAGAATAACAAGTAAAATATCCATTTAGAATCCTCCTATAAACTTGTTTATCTTTAAAGATTATATTCTCCTCTTTTCATTCCATACTTGAAATACCATAGCTACTTTCAAGTGTAAGATGAAAAATGTGATTTCTCATCAGCCTTAAGCATTATTTATAAAAATAAAAAGACGTACTTTTTACTCGTACGCCTTTAATAACTCGTTTAAACTCCTATTTATCAACTAATTCCACACCTTTAGAATTAGCTTTACCCAACACTCGAATGTTAAATTTATTAATAGCTTTTAAAAAGATAATATAAATACAATATCCAACAATAGAACCTATAACATTACAGATCACATCATCAATATCAGTAATACGTCCCACTCCACTAAATAAAGACTCAATTAATTGTAGCAATTCAATACTAGCTGATATAGAAAATCCTAATAAAATTGTATTTTTGAATTTCTTATATTTATCCCATAGGATTGGTGCTAAAAATCCTAAAGGCATTAATAATAAAATATTCCCGCCTACATTTCTTACAATTAGACCAATCATAAATAGGGTATCTCCATCATAAGCACTACCAATTTGATTGATGTCTTTAATAATTGATGCAAATGGTATTATATTGACCGAGCGATTCAGATTTTCAATATTAAAAGGAAAACCGATTGGTAAAGGGAATAAAGTTACTGCAACAACCATACAAATGTAGATCACAAATAAAAAACTTATTATTTCTTTCCACCAAATTACATGTTTTGTATTTTTGGTACTAATTAATATTCCACGTACAATTAAATAACAAATAACTCCTAAAATAATAAACACACTACCGTTAATCATATACAAATTGTTAACACATCCTTTCATATGAATTAATAATAAAAATTTACAACTATATAGTAATGTTTTCTAATTTAAAAATCCATATAATTATATATAATTGTACAGAATTACAAAAAAACCTTATTTAATAAATAAAGGGTTCCTCGTTAACTAAAATATTTTTCAAAACAGAAACAATCATGAACCCGTTTAAATTATTTTCGTATCTCTTCTTTTAAATCCATATAATTAAAAAGCTCTTTCTATTTCTATCATTAATTTTTCAGGTCCTGCCCCTTTATTCGACGTAATAACTAAAGTTATTCCTAATTCTGGATATATAGCCGAGCGAAAACTGACGCCTGGATCATATCCCATTACATGATATTTGAATACCTTGTTTTCTCGTGTTTCAATCCATATTCCATAGCCGTAGGACTGTTTATCATTTACTTGAATGTGAGGAGTTAAAAGTAATTTTGTATATTCCTTTCCTAAAATTTCATTATTAAATAGGGCCGCCCAAAATTTCAGCATGTCTGGTGCAGTAACATATGCACCTCCATCAGCTCCTCCTTTTATCGGTATAGAGTAGGCGTTTGTTCTCCAATTTTGGTTGGTTTCGTCCTTTATATATCCTAGAGCTGTATGTCTTGGTAATCTATCTAACGAAAAATAGCCAGAATCATTCATGCCAATCGGATTAAAAATGTTCTTTTCTATATACTCCGTAAATTTAAGTCCCGTCTGTTCTTCTATTATTAATCCAAGTATGATAAAACCTGCATTGTTGTAGTGAAACTTAGTTCCAGGTGCAAACATCATATTACTTTTTTGGAATAATGGTAAAAAGTCTTTTAAACTCTTTAATAGATACATAGGTGTTTGTTTCCAAAGATCTTCGAAGTTATCCATAATACTTTCATCAAAATAATCTGGTATACCAGCGCTATGCGTTAGTAGTTGATGTATTGTAATATCTTCATCGAAGTTTGAAAATTTTATCTCTAGACAATCTTTTAATTTTGTATGAAAAGAAATAAAACCTTTTTCAACAAGTTGACAGATGCCAATTGCAGTGAAAATTTTACATCCTGAGGCAATGCCAAATCTTGTTTGTATCGTATTGTTTATACATTCACTTTGGTTTGCGTAACCCAAAGCTTTTTCATAGACTAAGTCTTTTTCTTTTTTTACTAAAACTACTCCAGAGAAATCTATTTTCTTTTGTATTTCTTTTACAATTTTATCAATTTCATCTTTTGTTTTTATCACGACAACCACCCTTATCTTTCGGTATTGTTCTTTCCCCTTATTGATTTTTCCATATAAAGGGGAAAGAACCCTTTTATTAAATACGATAAATTGTTAATGAGAACACAAAGTTCATTTCGAATTTATCCCGCTATTTGTGGACAGTAAGACCCCCATCTCAAAATTCAGCGAAAGCAAAGAAGTTAAGTGGGGACCCTGCTGCCCGTAAAAGCTCGATTGGTGAGGGCTGATAATCAGTGGGGGGATGCCCCCTGATTAAAGTTTCACTTTATTGATTCAGTAGAATACAACTTAGATTGTGATGGGAATAAAGTAAACACACACAAGACGATAGTAATAAATAACATAATCAATGAACCTACAATAACTACAAGTTGTATAGAAATGAACTGAGTCGCAACACCAGATAATATTGTAATAAAGATTGTTACTATCGCAATAACAAGTCCATATATACTCCCAATCCGTCCCATCATATGAACAGGGATATTATTTTGGTAAAATGTATAAAATCCTGTATTTGCATATGCCATTGAAAAAGATAAAATAAAGAATCCAATAGCAGCTATTAAAAATACATTTGAAAAAGCATAAATTAAATAACCAATTGCAATGAATAATGATCCTATTCCAATTAGAAGTGAAGGTGCTAATTTCTTTGACAAAATTGTATTTGTTATGGCACCTAAAATAAATCCTGCACCAGCTATACTAACTAGAAAACCATATTCACTATCTGTTAGTAGTAATACCTCTTTTGCAAACGATAGTTCAAGTGAATCAGTAGCGGTTGCTAATACGAACATACTTTGAAATAAGAAGTACACGCATACGACATACACATGTTTTCTACTAAAATTTATAACAGTGATCCAATCTTTTTTTAATACTGTAAGGGATAATGTATTACTAGTTGTATCCGAATCTTTTTTCTTATCAAGATTCGGTAAAAGTAATGTAATGAATCCTGATAAAAGAAATGCTATAGCATTTATATATATAGCAAAATCTGGTGTACTCGCAATTAATAAAACCCCTGCTATCGCCGGACCAATTAAAGATGCACCAGATCCTATTAAACTACGTAATGAGTTGAAACGTTGTCTTTGTTCTACTGGAATTAATTTCGTCATATACGTCATAGCAGTTGGCTCATAAATTGCACTGGCCATACTTATAAAGAATACGAATACATAAACAATCCAAAGTGACGGAAGTAAAGGTAAAATAGCGATAAATAACGCCCGATATATATCGAGGTGAATCATTAACTTCCGTTTATTTAAACGATCAATCATACTCCCAGACCAAGCGTTTGTAAATAAAGTGGCTAAGGGTTTTATTACATATAAAGTAGCAACAGCTAAGGCTGAGCCGCCCATATGATAGACAAGTACATTCAATGCTATTAAGTAAATCCATGCCCCTAAATTCGCAATACCAACACCGGACAGTAATAGTAAAGGATATTTCCAATCTTTAAGAAAGTTTTTCATTTTTGGCCCCCGCTTTCCAAATTGTTTTAAAACAATAAAAAAATCCCACCCCCAAGACTTTTAATCTTAGGGACGAGATTTATCATCGCGGTGCCACCCTAGTTTGTTAATATGTCACCATATTAACCTTATCAGGTACTGCATTCTAACTCATGCTTATACCATAGCTCTATAACGGGAGCTCCCGTCACACCATCCTCTAATAATAGGTTCCGATGCGCTGCTCAGAGGCTTGGTTCAATAAAGAATTTTTACTCCTTTTCAGCTAAATGGAGCTCTCTGTGAAAAATTCATTTTATTTACTCTTCTCTTCACTGCATTTAATTTTTTCCATATTATCACAATTGTTTTTAACTGTAAATAAAAAATAATCAGACATTTAATGATGTGTCTCTGTTAATTCATTTATTTATTGTTTTTTCTAAAAATTACGGTGCGTGAAATTACTTACAGCTCTAAAGAAAGAGCCATTTGCATCTAGCTCCTTCCAAATACCTGAATTAATTCGTATTCGCCTCTGTTAACGGTTGTAACGGCGGTTCTAATTCTAGTTCTAGTGTATCTCCTTCTTGTAAACTTTGTCCTTTTTCAATACTTTGGCTCGTTACATAACCCGTACCAGATGTTTTCAAATCTAATTTCAAAAGCTTAGAGAAATACATAACATCACGCATGGACCAACCTTTTAAATTTGGCATTTGTGCGTTATTCCCTAATAAAAATATACGATCCCCTTCACTCATTACCTCGCCAGACTGTGGATATTGTTTTATTGTTTTTCCTTCTCCTAAAATTATTGGCTGTATCTTCTCTTTTTCTACACTTTTCTCTGCTGTACCCATCGATTGATTTACATAATTTTGTACTTTTAATTGAGATTGCTTCGTTGCATCAGCTATTTGTTTTTCTGTATACGGTTTCACCTTTAAATATTCAAGGCTGTTTTTTATAACAGGTTTAAATATTTCAGCAAGAGGCTGAGCTCCATACTCATCTCCTTTTAACTTTGGCTGCTTAATAGCTAAGTATACGATTAACTCCGGATCATCAATTGGAGCCATTCCTAAAAAGGAGAAAATGTAATTCTCTTTCCCTTCCATATATCGGCCGTTTTCAGGATTCGGGATTTGTGCTGTTCCTGTTTTACCTCCAATTGGATAACCATCCACTTTATACATTGTACCAGTTCCTTTTGAAGATGTTATGACACGCTCCATTAAGCTTCTAACTTTGTCCGCCGTTTCTTTTTTTATCGGATTCCCAATTTCTTTCGGTTGATTTTCCATAATAACTTCTTTGTTTGTTGGATTTACAACTTTATCAACAATATATGGTTGCATCATTTTCCCGTCATTTGCTATAGCAGTAGCCGCTTGGATTAATTGAATCGGAGTTACTGTAGAACCTTGGCCGAAAGAAGTTGTAACCTGTTGAATTTGCGTATTTAATAATAAAGTATTTTTACTTTCACCAGGTAAATCTATTCCTGTTTTTTGATTGAATCCAAATTTATTCATATATTGCTTAAATTTATTTGGCTTCAGTAACTGATCTTCTAAAATAGAAAAAGCTACGTTTGATGACCTTTCAAAACCTTCATCAAATGTAATAGATCCCCATCCAAATCCACCATTATGGTCTTTTATATCAGATGAACCAACGGAATATTTCCCAGATTGAAAATACTCTTTTCCGTTATATACACCTTCATTAATGGCAGCTGCTAACGTAAAAACTTTCATTGTTGAACCTGGTTCATATGCATTTGCAATCGGATCATTTAAAAAGTATTCGATATCACCTACATTAGGATTGTAACTCGGTTTACTAGACATCGCTAAAACCTTTCCTGTTTTTGGATCAGCAATAATGCCAATTAACATAGAAGGATCATAATGCTCTTGTGCTTTGTTCATCGCTTCTTCTAAAAAGCTATTAATTTGTTTATCAAGCGTTAAATATACGTTATTCCCATTTTTAGCAGGTTCTACTTTTCCTATATCATTCGTAAGTGGAATCCCTCTTCGTGTTCCCACATATTCTATATTCCCGTTTGTAGAGCGCAAATATTTATCCAAACTCTTTTCAAGCCCAAACTTTCCTTCCGTATTCCCTTTATCATCTGGTCTAGCAAAACCCAGTATATAGGATGCAAAATCTTCATTCGGATACACTCTTGCTTTTTCCGACATAAAAGATACACCTGGTATTTTTAAATCATTAATTTTTTCCTTCGTTTCCCTAGATAAGTTCCGACCAATTTTTCCAATTTCAACTTGCGTACGCCCCTCATGAAAGTTTTTTAATACTTCTTCTTTATCAATTTCAAGTACATCGGCTAATTGTTGTGCGGTTTCATCTTTATTTTTCACTTTATCTTTTCCTTTTAAATTCACAACAACTCGATACGTTGTAGAATCTTGTACTAACACCTTTCCCGTTTGGTCATAGATAGTACCACGATTCGCTTCTAAAACACCTTTTTTATTATGTTGTTCATCCGCGAGGTCCTTTACATTTACATTATGCACGACTCCTACTGCCTGAATATAGAATATACGCAAAATCATAATAAGAAACAAAACAATAAAAGCAATCATCATATATCGAGCGCCTTTATTCGTTTGAAGTTTTTGCATACTTATCTCCTCTCTTTTGGAATGGATTCGTACGAAGATACGTTTTAAAATTTGTAGTTTTTGTTTACGATACTATATGTTTCGAAGTTTTCTTTTTAATTCCTTTAAAACAATGCAAAACTAACTATTGTTATTTTTTGTTTTATTTAATTAAAATACGGTGCGTGAAATTTCTGAATATTAACTTCACCAAAACTTGATTGCATAGCACTCTAAACTCTTTTCTTATTTACTATAAAAAGTTCCCATCTGGATTTCCAAATGGGAACTTTTTATAAGAAAATTATGCGATATGGTTATATTTTGCTAAGAAAGGAATTCGTCTCGCTACTAATGCATACATTTTGAATACAAATTTCGCTATTGGTTCAAACATACGTGTACTTTGCATTACTAAACCGCTCGTAACAAGTGTTAAGAATGCTGCACCAAGTATATCTAAAGGATAATGAACACCTACGTACATACGTGATATACCGACTAACACAGCCCATAATAGCGCGATATATTTCAGTTTTTCTCCTCTAAGAATAAATACGAAGGCGATTGAAAATACAAGTACAGAATGATCACTAACAAATGATGAATCTGCTGCATGTGGTACTAATTGATGTACATCATGTGATACGAACGGACGCGGATGGTAATATACCGCATGTATAAGAACATTTACTACTAATGCAATAATAACCGAAAGCGTCGTATATAAAACTGTATATTGTTTTCTAATTGCATTCTCTTTCTTTCCATTATTAAACCATAAGATAAGCATAAATAAAATGGCTACGTATGCAGCGCTATTTGTAATTGCAACCATTATCGTATCTAATAGTTTGGATGAATCAGCAAAATTATTAAACCACTGAAATACTGTGTAATTCATAATACTCTCTCCCTACTTACAAGTGTTCTTGATTTACACAGTATACAATACCATTATGAAAATGGGCTTAAACTTTTCTCATCTAATTCTCATTTTACTATTACTCATGTGACAATTATAAAACAAATTTTATACGCTATTTATGTATAAAGTTCGTAAACCTTTATAATAAGGCGATTCGTTTTTTTTTCATGTTTGGAATACATAACATATTCATTTAAATATACTAATTGCAAAATCATATTTTTTAATTCATTTGAAGTACAATATTTCCAAATTGTTCTCCATGTTCCATACGGCTTAGTGCTCGAATTGCTTCTTCTAACGAGTAAACTTTGTCAATAATTGGTTTAATTTGATATTTTTCTATAAACTTTATCATCTCATTAAATTCCTCACGGCTACCCATGGATGTTCCCATAATATCAATTTGATTGTAAAATAGCGCGCGTAATGGTAATTCAATTTTATCTCCTGAGCTTGCACCAAAATTCACGATTCTTCCGTTTGGTTTTAATACATCAAAATATTTCAAAAAAGTTGCTGGACCTATACTATCTATTATTAAATCTACTTTTTCACCTTGTAAGCCCTCTTCCCAATTTCCGGCACTATGAAAAGAAATATCTGCACCATATTTTGCAGCAAGTTCCCTTTTATTCTCTACCCTTGAAGTAACACTCACTTTTGCGCCAATTGCTTTCGCGAATAACATGGCAAATGTAGCAACACCACCGCCTATTCCCGGAATTAAAACGTGTTCGCCGCACTTCAATCTCCCTTTTGTAAAAAGCGCTCTATATGCAGTTAATGCGGATAAAGATAAAACACCTGATTCTTCCCAAGTAAGATATGACGGCCTTTCTACTACATTTTCAGCTGGTACAATTACATATTCAGCAAACGTTCCATCTTTCGGTCCACCTAGCACTTCCGGTAACTCCGGTACTTCAGTAGCATGTTCCCATCCAATACTAGGATTAATAATAACTTCTGTATGTAATATGTTATCAGAAACACCGTTTCCAATTTCCGTAACAATACCTGCACCATCTGATCCTAAGATTAAAGGCAATTGCATTTCTTTTCTATTATTCATAATAAATAAATCCCGATGATTTAAGCCTGCTGATTTTAACTTCACTTTAACTTCCCCATCATTAAGTGCTCTCTCAGGTGATATTTTATATTCTACACCGTCAAATCCAGTTTTATATTGATGTACGATAGCTTTCATTATTATTCCCCCTTAATAATTTTAATGTACTAGAAATTTCGAAATAAACAAAATGATTTGATCGTAAAAAAAGAAGGAATGCAAGAAGCACCCCTTCTTTGAAGGCTTATTTTATTATACATGGTAATGTAATCGTAACGATTGTTCCTTCATTTTCTTTACTCTCTATTTTAATAGCTCCGTTATATTTTTCTACAAGTCGTTTTGCAATAGACAAACCTAGTCCGTTTCCACCTTGTTTTCGACTTCTCGCTTTGTCAACTCGGTAAAACCGATTAAGAACAAATGGTAAATCGGATTCAGGTATTCCCGCTCCATGATCTATTACACGAATTGTAACTTTCCCTGAGTGTAAACTGGATTCTATGCAAATATATTTATTAACCTCTTTTGTATACTTAACTGCATTATCCATTATGATAATAATAATTTGTTCTAAGTAAGATGATGGCATTGACACATAAGCCTCGTCATCCCCGAATTTCATATCAAATTGAAAATTACTTTGGAGTACTACAAAGTTTTGTGTAACATGTTTTAATACGCTATTTACATGAACTGGCTCAGCTGCTATTGGATGCAATTGTTCAGATTCAGCTCTTGATAGTTCTAGCAATTCTGAAACTAATTTATTTAAACGAACTACTTCCTTTAAACTAGATTGAAGAGATTTATCTAATACTGCTGGATCATTTTTCCCCCATCGGTTTAACATCGCTAAGTGACCATGAATAATTGTTAACGGTGTTCTTAGTTCATGAGATGCGTCTTCGACAAACTGTTTCTGTTGTGTAAAAGAAGTTTCTACTTCATCCATCATCTCGTTAAAGAGAAATGATAATTTTGCAAGCTCATCATTATTTTCTCGTACTGGAACCCGTTCATTTAGTCCATTCTTTTTAATACGTTTCATCGTATCTGTTATATTTTGAACACTTGATAATAGTTTCTTAGTTATAAGAATCCCACCTAAAAAACTAAATATCAATCCAAATATTCCAGCAATAAGCATTACCACTAAAATAACTTTTAATAAATAATCAAATGTCTCTAGGTTTTTCGTAAGTTCAATAGTTCCAGTAAACTCTTTCGTTTTAATTGGTATGCGCTTAACTAATATTCGATCTTCTAAATGCCTTTTTATAAATGACTCATCTTTTATAACCTGTTTCGGCTTTATCCACGTTTCATTAAAATCTCGTGAAACAGTAATAATCGGCTCCCCATCCATGTCAATAATACGAATCATTTGATGCTTATCAATCATATTGTTTAGAAAATCTTTACTGTTTTTAAATGTTTTACTCGAAAGGGTATCATTTTTATCTTGGAAATATGCCGCTATTTCCGTAACTTGCCTATTTATTTGTTTCTGTTCATAATCTATAGTCCACTTATTAATTACAATAAACTGCAAAGCACTATATAAGATGAATAAAATAAATACTAGTGTAGTGGACCAAAGTGTTAGTTTCCACTTTATAGGTAGATTTCGAATTCGAAACATAATATTTTTTATCATTTCATTATATATCCCGCACCACGCACTGTTTGGATATACTCCTCCTTATCTACACTATGTAACTTATTTCGCAAATAACGAACATATACATCAACAATATTTGTCTCAACAATTGCATCATATCCCCATACTTGATCCAGTAAAACATCACGAGTAAGTACGCGATTAATATTTTTCATAAACATAAGCAATAACTCGAATTCTTTATTTGTAAGTTCAATTTCTTCATCTCCTTTAGTTATAGTTCGAGATTCAATCTGAAGCTGCAAATCTTTGAATGTAAGAAATGAAACCTGCTTGTTTTCAATATGTTCTTCTCTTCTAAATATCACTCTCATACGTGCTAACAGTTCTTCAATTGCAAATGGTTTCGGAAGATAATCATCCGCTCCACTATCTAAACCTGTCACACGGTCCATAATACTATCACGAGCAGTCAGCATAATAATGGGTGTATTTTTAGTCGCTCTTAGTCGACGACATACCTCTAGTCCATTTAATCCAGGCAGCATTAAATCAAGCAAAATGAGATCGTAATTCTTTTCAAGTGCTTCGCTTAACCCTTTTCTTCCATCTAGTTGTATATCTACTTTATACCCTTCATATTTTAGTTCTAATTCTAGAAAATCTGCTAAACTTTCCTCATCCTCAATAATTAAAATGTGTTGCAACGATAGTTCCTCCTAGACAATTAAATGAATAAATAATCCTATTCCAAATATAATTACAATGATTTGATGCACTTTTCTATACATCATAAATTTTTCTTTTTTATTTACTTGCTGTAAAGAAAACCCAAAAACCCCTAGTACAATTAAGGCTAATAGAGAAAATATACCACTGTATATGAGTAAAATATGACGACTCCCTTTTATAAAAAAGTAAACACCATGAGTAATTGCAACAGCTATTATAGCGTATCCAATTAATACATGAAACTTTTTTGCAAATAGATACACTTCTTTAACTTTTTTAAACCCTTGTATATTTTTCTTCTTTAAAAACATCCATATATGGCGTAAAAACCATAATGAAGCAGCGATAATAGCCCCATATTCACCAAAAGAGCCTAATTTTTTATTTAACCATTTTACATTCAGAACATTGCCGTACATAACATTAATAAATAGCATCTCTACACTACAAATAATAATAGTAATACCTATAATTTTAACACACACATGGAAATATTTATTTCTTAATATCTTCTCCATTTTATTTAATCTCCTTACTAATAAAGGCTTTGTAACAAGCAGTCTATCAAATAAAAAAGAAAATAAAATGAGAGAAAGATTAAAATAAAATGAGAATTTCAATATCACTGACAACTATTATTGATTTTTTTCAGCTAACTTTATTATGTTTTGAATAAACGGCGCTTTTGCCTTTGTATATGAAACACGATCAAAAGCATATGTAATAGCAAGCCTCTCTTTTAATTCTCTATATTCTTTACGTGCCCATTTATGGCTTATTAGAAAGTCGCGAAATAAAATATTGTTTCTCCACTCGTCACTATTATAAATATAAACATGCAAATGATGAGTACCTGCTCTCCATTTTCCCTTTCTAAAAAAACGCCAATTGGTTGCATCTTTTGGAACATACTCATATCCAATTTCCGATAGAATCTCAATCCAGTTTTCAGTAATTTGTAAGTCTGTTACGCCAATCATCATATCAATAAGAGGTTTAGCTCCTAATCCTTCTACTGCTGTGCTCCCTATATGTTCAACAGCGATTATTTCTTGTCCTAACAAGGAACAGAACTTCTCTTCTTCTTTTATATACTCTTCAACCCAGTCTTTTTGATACGGTTTAATAACAATTTGTTGGTCCATTGTACTCACCTCTCTATAAGTGTTTATCATTATATTTATAAAATTTTATGTTGTTAGCATAGAATTTCCACAAAATATGTCGAATAGTGGAATGTACAACTTAATTATATTAAATGTGAGGTAATCTATGAAAGATAATTCCGTCGAAGTTCAGTTAAATAGTGTAATATTCCAATTAAAAGAACATCATAATTTTGATTGGCTTATTAAATTAGGTACCGTATTTGCAGTTTTTGACCAGCAAGATTCAGGTAATATAAGTTTTGGTGTAGAAAAAAATGGGCATAAGAAATTTATCAAATACGCAGGAGCACAAACAATTGCATATGAAGGAACAACGGGTGATGCTATTGAAAGGCTAAAAAATTCAGTTACTATTTATGAAGATTTAAAGCATGAATCGCTCATAAGATTAATTGATCATTTTCCAGTTCAATCTGGATATGTATTAATTTTCGATTGGTTTGATGGTGAATGTCTTCATTCGCATTGGCGCTTCCCACCTCCTGAGAAATATAAAAATCCAAACTCTCCATTTTATAAATTTAGACATTTACCTGTTATAGAACGAATTCATTCTTTACATTCCATTTTTTCTTTCCATACTTATGTAGAAAAGAAAAATTATGTAGCGATAGATTTTTATGACGGTAGTATTTTATATAATTTTAATACAAACGAAACAAAAATTTGTGATATAGATTTATACAGTAAGAAACCTTACATAAATAAAATGGGCCGGCTATGGGGTTCCTCCCGTTTTATGTCACCAGAGGAATTTGAACTAAACGCTATAATTGATGAAAGAACAAATGTATTTAATATGGGAGCAATGGCTTTCTCACTCTTAGGCGGTGAAAAAGATCGTTCTTTTATAAAATGGGAAGCAAGTAAGGAATTATATGAGGTAGCGTATCGTGCTGTAAATGACAATCGGGCAGAACGGTATGCATCAGTTACAGAATTCTACGAAGCGTGGTTAAAAGCGGCTGATGCAGAAAAGATATAACCCTAAATTATTAAAAGAAATATAGAGTTTATACTATTATCATGTATAGCAAGAATGATTTTATGAGCATTTCATATTATTGTGTTCTAATTTTAAAACGAAATAAAAAGGACACCTATTCCTAAAACAGCTTTAATTGCTACTTTAATGAATTGGTGTTCTCTAGTTTTCTAGCCGGACTATATTCGAATGTTATTTTAAACATCCCAATAGTCACTATTAACATCATTAGTATATTTGCTGATTTCCTTCTCTTTCCCACACTTTTCACATTTATAATAACTAACTATCCCCATCTTACCAGTTCTAAAATCTTCATTGTCATAACTTTTATTAAGTTTATATCTATGTATACATTTAGGTTCTTTTAATTTATCAAACTAATTTCCTAACATAAATTAATCCCTTTCCTCTCGAAAATATTCTTTTTATTCCCATCCCCTTAAGCACACCTTAGAAAAGATTCACAATCAATGAAACGTGGTAGCTTGTTTTTCTATAAACAAAAGGATTATTTTATTAAGTTTTTCACAAGCTATATCTTTGAATTTTCAAACTTAAATGAACCTCTAGACACATACACCATATACTAATATAAATACTCCCTAAGAAAGAAGGTGAAAGCTATGCCATCTATTGTCGGAAATATGGTTGTACAAAATAGTAACGGTTCTTTCAACTTAGGTGATTTTTATAACGTTTCTCCAAAAGAAAATACAAAAGCTTATAATGGTTCGGGTTCATCTAATGTCGCTTTTGTTCTTAATACATTTAACGGTGTTAGTGCAACAAACACATTTGATTCTGATGTTGCCGACCAAAGCCAAGTTGGAACAGCCTAAATTTATTTATTTCCCTCTACACCTGAATAAAACCCAATATACCGTTAATAATGTATATACAGTTTCTGATTTCCCTTCATACCCGAAGGCTTAGCAGCTAGCTTTTGCTAGCTGCTTTTAGTTTTGCACCGAAGATAACTTATCAAAAGCACTAGGCACCTCTTATTCCCTGTCTTTAATTCATTTTATTAACTTATATTTCAATTTTTTGGTTAACAATTAAATATGCCCACGGGAAACATATTGAAACCTTTTCAATTTTTATTGTCTTTTGCAAAAAGATTGCTATAGACCCACTGTATATTGAACTGATAACATAAAAAATAATTAATAAAAGGTAGGGGGGATATGTAACAATGAATTCATCAAAAGTAGCTTTTTCGTCAGTATTAAGTAACACTTTTATCGTCATTTTAAAAGTTGTTATTGGTATTTTTACTGGTTCAGTAGCTATTCTTTCCGAAGCAATTCATTCCTCTTTAGATTTATTAGCTTCAATCATCGCTTTCTTTTCTGTCCGAATTTCAAATAAACCGGCGGATAAATTACATCCCTATGGACATGGAAAAGTAGAAAATATTTCTGGAACAATCGAAACATTATTAATTTTTATAGCTGGTTTTTGGATTATTTATGAATGTACCCTTAAATTGATACACCCCGAACCCATTCATCTCCCATTTTTAGGAATAGTTGTTATGTTGATTGGAGCACTCATCAATTTTGTAGTATCACGAATTGTTAACAGAACTGCTGAAAAAACAAATTCTATTGCAATGAAATCTAATGCACTACATTTACTCACTGATGTATACACTTCTTTAGGTGTTGCAATCAGCTTACTTTTAGTTAGTATAACAGAATGGTATTTCCTAGACCCAATCATTGGAATTATTTTAGCTGTTTATATCATGACTGAAGCCTTCGAATTAATGAAGAAGTCCTTTCCCCCATTAATTGATGCACGTTTATTACCAGTAGAGGAACAAAAAATCATAAAAATTATAGAATCTTATAGAGATGAATATATTGAGTTTCATGATTTTCGTTCAAGACGTTCTGGTCCAACTGAATACATAGATTTTCATCTTGTCGTTTCATCTCACTATAACATTGAAACTGCCCATGAATTATGTGATCGGATAGAGAAAAATATTAAGAAACAATTTAATCGTGCTCACATACTAATCCATTTAGAACCAGAACATGAAATTTTATTAAAATAACTAGAAACGCCATTAAAGGAATTAGGGATATTGTAGGTCGTGAAGGTACTACTCTCACGACCTACAAATATCTCTATAAAAGTAAGACTCATATCACCATCTCGCAGTCTAATAAAATAGCGTTTTTGTTGAATTTTTATTGAGTTTACATTGACCTTTTGTTGATTTTTTCTTCACATTTAAAAGAAACAAACATATGGATATTGTATGTAGTCTCTGCGCTCATAGAGATCTACCTTTCTTATTAAAGAGCATGCTTATATGTGTGCTCCTTTTCGCTTATTATGAAATATCGTTTGGGTTAAAACTCCAACTCGTATCGTTTCTTTAATGACAGGCTCCATAAATTCACATAAGGAATACAATATTAAAAATTTACTCATGAAAATCTGATTACAACTTTTGGGATTTTTCTGTTTCATGAGACATTCATCTACCTTATTGAGAGCACATATACAAGTGTGCTCTTTTTATTAATAAAACTAATTCAAATAACTATTTTGTTAGGTTCTGCCCCATCCATTTTTTATACGTCTTTCCGCTAATCACATTTTTCTAGAAAATCCTATGTTATTGAACAGAGTTATCGACTTTCAACTTGAAAATTTTTACTTTTGATGATGTAACCACCTATAATGGAAATATACTTTTTTCAAAGGAGGTATCTAATGTATATATCAAATAAAATTGGCTTATTTAGCTGGATTGCAACTTGTCTATACTTTTTAATTGAACCTTTCTTTATTTTCACTTCTACAGCACCTTATAACTATTTGCATCATGCAATGAGTGATCTAGGTGTAACAACCTGCGGAGAATTCACCTACGAAATAGCTCCGTATGAAATATGCTCCCCTAATCATTTTGGGATGAATATACTCTTTATTGTTAATGGAATAACATTTTGTATTGGAGTACTATATATTTCACAACATCTAGAAAAAACAAGAATTAATAGAATAGCAACATTTTTTATACTTATAATAGGAATCTCTACTATAGTTTCAGGATTAATTCCTGCAGATGTAAACCTAATTGGACATTCCATTCTAGTTTGGATAGGCATGCTTACGGTATTTCCAGGACTATTTATTTTTGCTAAGAATCTTAAAAAAACTAGAAAATGGACATATTTCTGTTTACTAAGCTTAATAGTAATAACTATCCTTATCTCACTTGTTTTTCTTTTCCCCTTACCTGCAGGTCTACTACAAAGACTTTTTTACTTGGTTCTTTTCGTTTGGGGAACTGTATCAACCTATAAATTGATAAAATAAAGATTTTATTCAGACTTGCACATAAACTGAAAATATACATAAAATTTAATTGCCGATACTTTTTAATATATCTTGGTCAAAGAGCGCTTTCCCATGCGGTCTTTTTTTCTGTTCAAATAAGGATTTTGTTTTAAACTTGCACATACACTCAAAACTTAAATAATATATATCGCTGTCACATTTTCGTTTTTTCGATATGAGTCTTGATCAAGGAACGCTTTCCTGGGCGTTCTTTTTCTATTCTTTTAACTCGCTTTCTATTCAAGTGATTATTTTATTGAGTTTTCAATCAAACTTCATTTCAAAATTCTCCGTTTCAAATGAACCTCTAGACACATACACCATATACTAATTTAAATACTCCCTAAGAAAGTAGGTGAAAGCTATGCCAGCTATTCTTGGAAACCTTGTCTTACAAACCAGTAACGGTTCTTTCAACTTAGGTGATTTTTATAACGTTTCTCCAAAAGCAAATACAAAATCTTATAATGGCTCGGGCGGTTCCAATGCCGCTTTTATCGTTAATAATTTTAATGGTGTTAGTGCAACGAATACATTTGATTCTGATGTTGCAGATCAAGATCAAGTAGTAGCAAATTAGGCTACTACTGAATAAAACACAACATTCCGTTAATAATGTATATACAGTTTCTGATTCCCCTTCATACCCGAAGGCTTAGCAGCTAGCTTTTACTAGCTGCTCTTTTTATGCTTTACACGAATAAATCTCTAAATTTCACCGATACTATATACGACTTTAAAAAGTCAGCTTTAAATTCTTCCCACTCTAGCTCTCTTGGTCGAGAGTCGAGCAGTTAGCTCTTGCTAGCTGCTCTTTTATTGAATAAATTTCTAAAAAGTGTTAACAATATAAGTACACCAAGGTTGAATACGAATGACCATTGTGTTCTTCTTATTCACCAGGGCAGTTAGCTTTTGCTAGCTGCTTTTTTGTTCTTATTTTTCTATTTGTTACATACATTTTTAACGTGTTCATTTTGTTCACTGAGTTATCTCCTATCTGTAGAGCAACCTGAGTGGTTGCTCTTTATAATTTTTTTCTGAATAGACCTTCAAATTATGTCCATACTATAAATACACTTGAGTTCTGAACTTCCTTCTTAATGTTTTTCTGAAGAGCGGTTAGCTTTTGCTAGCTGCTCTTTTGTATTAAATCTAAAATGAAATTTTGTTCTCATTTCCTTTTCACATCATATATTTCTAACCTGAACGTTCCGCTTAAAGAGTTACCTCCTTTCTTAAAGAGCACTTATGCATAGTACTTTTTTTATTTTCCTTATTTCTACAAAATGAGGTTTTTATCAAAATAACTTTCGTATAACATTTCAAATCTGGCTTACACTATAACTGTAACTTTAAGTTACACATCCTAACTTGCAGGGCCTAATTTTCTTTTGTGTAACAGGTGGTTAGCTAATAAAGTTGACCACTTTGTTGCGCCAAATATTTTTTATTTCTCAATACTTAGCACCTGAAATGAATTCTCGTTTATTGATACTATATTGGTGACATTGATTTTCCTCATAGGCATTTTTGTAACGGACCTGTTCTCCCACAGCAGGTCCTTTTTTATTTATTTACTACTATAGCGTTTTTGTTGATTTTCCGTTGATATTATAAAAAAACTTCACCTTCTAATTAGACAAGCATATTGTATAGGGCAATCCAGTCCATACGTTCAATCCTGTTAATCTAAATGCACACTTATATGTGTACCCTTTTTTATTTAAATCCACTTTATTATTTTTATTACTATAAAAATATATAGTTTCATACGAAATCAATAAAAAGAATATTCTATTCTGGATAATCTACATTGGGTAATACGATTGTGCTGGGTAATAAGGTTGTAAAGAATAATATGATTGTGCTGGGGTATAAGGTTGTAAAGAATAATATGATTGTGCTGGGGTATAAGGTTGTAAAGAATAATATGATTGTGCTGGGGTATAACTTTGTTGCGTGTGCTGTGATTGCAGCGCTTGTTGTTGTGCTTGTATAGCCTGATGAACTGCTTGAATAGTACTTTGTGCAGGCCCCGATCCTCCTAAAGGGCGCATTTGCGTTTTATTATAAAAAAAATCAAAAAACATCCTATATTCACCTCATCCTTTAAATATTTTGTCTTCCATCTTTCATACTATGAATATTTAATTACAATGGATAATACATGACGCTTTTCACCTTATAATTCTTGAATCTCTTTCTATTCAAATAACTAACTATTTTGTTTCAAGTTTTAACAACATATTTATGAAAATCATTCATATACTTTTATAGGTGTTGTCATTAGCGACATGGAGTGCTTTGGTCACGCACTCCTGTTTTTTTATGCAAAATAACTATTTTGTTAAGCTTTATCAATTCCTACATTCTCTTAATAAGTCCCGTATAATAATCTTTTCCAAATCATTGTGTTTCTCTCTGCAATACTACTTTTCTAAAGAATCCAACAAAATTTGACAAACATAGTCAACTATATTTGTTATGATGTTCTAGGTATTTCGCTTCTAAGACTTCGTACAGTTTAAATTTTGTTTAACCTATATCAAATATTGATAACTGGCCTTCGATTTCCACTACTTCCATCACAGGTTCCCCCTTTTGATTTGACTGAAATGCTATTCTTTATCCTTATACTCCATCTCCAAAAATTCAGCTAAATTAATCTCTTTCATTATCAATTCTTCTAGAAAGTAAAACGCTTCTTGTTCCCCTTCATTTTCTCTTATATTTTGAAACTGTAATTTTTGTTCTTCATCTAATTCAAATTTCACCTTTGCTTCTACAACCATCATTCATCCTCCTCACCTACTAAAATGAAGTTTTTATTTTCATTAACTTCGCTTAAAGTGAAATATTCATTTTTTCATTCACCGAAGTTCATAACATATTCTTTTCCTCTGGTATAATAATGATTAGGTGCCCCATGCGCATTTTATCTACTGGAAATAATACCTTTTACGCACTTAACTAATAGAAACTTCATTTCTACTACTTCTACAATAACAATTTTGTTCACTTGTTTGATACATTTATGAAACATTCACATGTTATCTTCAATATGTTCTATTCTTTTTGAAAAACCATGTGAGAATACCAAAACAAGAAGCCCTAGAGCCCTAACTCTAGGGCTTCTTGTTTTCAAATAAGGATTTTGTTAAATATTCAATTGAACCTTCTTACACTCTCCGTATTACTAGCCCATAAGATATTCAGAAACCGTATGAAATTGTAATACTAATGTAAGGTTTCTCAATATGAGCCAATGTATTTATGTAGTAAACTATTTATCGGCAATACATATAAAAGGAGAAACATTTATGACTTTTGAAGACGATCGTAAATTAGGCATTCAACAAGGGTGTATAGTAATAACAGATCAATCGCAATATCTTGTCGTTAAAAAGAATGAAAATTATTCTTTATTAAGCATCGCATCTGCGGAATGTATAAACTTTGAAGTTTCACTTGAACATCTTGAAGAAATGGTCCAAGTAGATTTAAAAGAAAAAATTCAAGATATCATTCCACCAGAGAATATTAAAATCGTAGCTCAAAACAGAATATAAAATGTATTTTCTAAGAGCACTTTCGATGGTGCTCTTTTTTCATGAACAGTTTCAAATAACGATTTTATTATGTTTCCAAACTTACAGTAATGTCCTTAAAAAACATTCATATATATTTATCAGATGCACTTTTAAATCCCAGAGTATCAAATGCTTTTAAAAGTTAACTGACCAACAATATTCAACTTCTCTTTAAAAATAACTTAGATACAAAAAAGCTACGTTTTATATAGGATAAAAAATTATCTTACGCAAAGGAGCTTGATTATTTGTGAATTACCAAAATGATAATAACCCTAACATTCACAAACCTTGCACTTGTCCATCCCCCACGGCTAACAGTTTAAATGTTGTTCAAACTACCCCATCAATAGTCTCTGTAAATTCTGCGATTCCACTAGATACCGTGGTAAATTCTAATGGTACGGCAATCTCATTCACACCACCAACAACTGTTTTACTTGAAGGTGGAAGAACCTATTTGGCAATCTATGAAGTGCAAGTTATCATTCAACCAGGAGGTAATTCGGCAGGTATCACTATGTATCTTAATAATAATCCAATCATTGGCTCTGGTACTTCTCTGGGATATACTGCAGGATTCACTTCTGTATCAGCACCCGCTATTTTCACTACACCTTTAGGTATAACAAGTACTCTTACTGTTAATGTAGGACCATATTCTAATACATTAAATACATTGGGCTTAACTCTTGCTGTTGTAGCATTAACATAATAAAATGTAAAACTCTCTAAAATGATTTTATTTATCCCTTAACTGTCTATTGGGCTAGCCTCTAAGAACTCCACATAACTACATATAGAAAAAGAACATTATTTGGTTCCATAGTACTAGGTGACTCGGCTAGCACAATTGCTGAGTCACCTATTTATCTATAATAAAATAAAGCTTTTGTTTAATTTATTACTTGTTCTTTTTTATGCATTATTCTATTACAATCCATTTTCATGTTATAATTACCAACAGTACATATTTTAATAGGCACAACAAATTCCTATTATTTCTAAATGGATTAACAAATAAAAATACGTGTAAAAGAATTCAGTGTTTTACTGAATTCTTTTTATGGATCTTTCAAAATCTTTTACATCTTCCTTCATTCCTTCTTTTTAATAAACTTCAAATTTTATTACAATAACGCTTTTTTAAAATACAATCGCTTGCCTATAAACTTTGTAACCTTCATTTTCTTTCCTATGATTACAACATCCTCCTAACAACCAAGTATTGGTTATATATCCCATATGAACACCTCTATTTTATTGGCATATACTTTGAAGGAAAAAACATTTCACATTAAACATATACCTACAAAGTCAGTTGCTAATAATTTACCAAAAATTACTTAATATTCAATTTTTAAAAGGAGGTATTTATGAGATATAATCGAAAATCAAATTCCAAAAATCCGTGTGATAAATTTCAGCAACCCTGCTTTATTTCTATATCCCCTTGTGATCAAAGTAATTGCTGTACACCTGTTTTTTTCTCGAATTCTCAACAACAAGAATTATTACAAATAATAAATCAATTAAATCAAGCCATCCTTTCTTTTTTCACAACACCAAATCCAACAACTATACAAATACTCCAATCAGCATTACAGGCATTAAATGATTTATTAATAACAGTACAACCAAATACACCAAATAGAAATTTAGTTATAAGAACTATAAATCAATTAATTAATTCCTTACCTACTGCATCCCTCACTCAAATCTCAGCATTATTCCAATTTCTATTCCAAAGCTTGTCTTCACTTATAAGTTGTTCAAATATATCGGACCCCTTATTACAGCAAACATTCAACTTAATTTTACAAGGAATCTTAAATAGTTCGCTATTAAGTAACATCGGAATACCGGGGCCGACTGGAGCCACTGGACCTAGAGGATTTCCTGGACCTAGAGGCGCTCAGGGTTCTCAAGGTGTGCAAGGAATTCAGGGGCCGGAAGGACCAGAAGGACCGGAAGGACCTCAAGGTGTGCAAGGGATTCAGGGACCGGAAGGGCCGGAAGGACCGGAAGGATCTCAAGGCGTGCCAGGGATTCAGGGGCCGGAAGGACCACCGGGACCTCAAGGACTTCAAGGCGTACAAGGGATTCAAGGGCCTCCGGGACCACCGGGACCTACTGGTTCAGGGACCGGAATGGGAATTCCCGGACCACCGGGACCCACTGGACCTCAAGGTGTACAAGGAATTCAAGGACCGGAAGGGCCGGAAGGATCCACTGGACCTCAGGGTGTGCCAGGTATTCAAGGGCCGGAAGGACCACCGGGAACCACTGGACCTCAAGGTGTGTCAGGTATTCAAGGGCCGGAAGGACCACCGGGACCTACTGGACCTCAAGGTGTGCAAGGTATTCAAGGACCTGAAGGACCACCAGGACCTAATGGAGATTGTGATTGTCCACCGGGACCGACTGGACCTACCGGACCTACCGGGCCAACCGGACCTGCATGTAATTTCCTAGTATATGCTACAAATGCAGGACTCATAGATGACCCTACAAATGATACAGTATCTGTAATTAACACCGGAACAAATATAGTAGTTGATACAATTACTGTAGGTAATGCACCACTTGAAGTAACCGTTTCACCAAATGGAGCTCGTGCCTATGTTACTAATATTTTTTCTAATACCGTTTCCGTTATTGATACTGCTACTAATGCCGTTATCGCTACCATTCCTGTTGGAACTAACCCAATAGGTGTAGCTGTTTCTCCAAATAACACAACTGTTTATGTTGGAAATCATGGCAATAATACTGTTTCTGTCATTAATGCGGCAACAAACACAGTTATTAATACCATTCCTGTTGGCATCGCTCCACAAGGAATTACTGTTTCCCCAAATGGTGCCCTTGCATATGTTGCAAACGAATTAAGCAACACAATTTCTGTCATTAATACTGCTACCAACACAGTTATTGATACCATCCCTGTTGGCATTCGTCCTAGAATAATCGTGTTTACACTAGATGGTACTCGTGCGTATGTCACGAATCAAAACAGCAATACGGTTTCTGTTATTAACACCGCTACCAATGCAGTTATTAATACAATTAACGTAGGTACCGAACCTGTTGGCATAGATATTACACCGGGTGGAAACCTTATTTACGTTGTAAATAAAGTTAGCAATAATGTATCGGTAATAAATGTGGCGACAAATACTGTGATTGATACAATTTCTGTTGGTTTATCCCCTGATCAAGTAGCCATCATACCTGATGGCACTCGAGCATATGTTACAAATCAAGCTAGTAATACTGTTTCCGTTATTGATATTGCTACGAATACTGTTATCACTAATGTCCCAGTAGGTGTCGCTCCAACCGGAATAGCTACTGGAACTATTTGTGAATAAAATAAAGAAGTGAAAGCCACAGATAGTTTTTATTAAAATTGATAGTATGTGATATTCTTTCTTTAACTACGTTCAAACAACCAGAATAAACCTCTATATTCTGTTAATATTCTTTTCTGTTTTGTCTTACAGAACCTGCAGATCAGCTAGCTGTTGTTAGCTGATCTCTTTCTATAAAACTCAAATCACATACCAATTAATTTACTAACATTGAATTTTTTAGAATTTAATAATAATATTCACCTATAAAACCATTACCCTTATTCAAAGAGCTATGAGCCTTTCCACTCATGACTCTTTTTTTTTACGATTTTCACTTCACATCTACGCGATTTTGACTAGCTTCTCGACTAAATCCGTCTGGGTATCTTTCTAAAAATAATCATTTTATCTTTTCAGTAAACTTAGTATCTACACGATCAACCTTACCGTTTATCTAAACCGCGACTTGCTCACCAAATCCGCTCATTGGTGGATTGACTACTGTCACATTCCCGTCCTGCACTATTAAAAGTTTGTTGCTACTAACATCAATTTCTACTTTTTTCATATGTCCATCTACCTTTTACTACCACATGTACTCAACAACATCAGTTTTAAAAGCCACCTCCCAAATAAACTCTTACTGGAATTACTACACGACCTAGCTCGTCCACTTTTCTTGAAACACCTGTTTTTTCATACCTTACTTTCCTTTAGTATTTTTATATTTATTTAGAATCTCATGCAAACGTTTCTTATTACCAATCAGTTCTGCTTATCAAGATTTAGATTTAATTAATTGTAATAAATCAGGTGGGGGGTTATGCAGAAATGCTTTCAGGGAAAAGTTTTATAAGGAAATAAAAAATGCAGCAGTGAAAAAAATTAAAATTCGTAATTTAAGACATCCACACGCAACTATACTATTGAAACAAGGAGTTAATCCTAAAATTATCAGTGAGAGATTAGGTCATACAGACATTTCATTAACTCTTAGGATTTATTCTCATGTTTTACCGAACATGCAGGAAGAAGGAGTAAAAAATTTTAGTAAAAGTATCTTTGGATAGCTAACGTTTGAAAAATGTTTGCATTTTATAACAAAAAGCCAAACAAATCTTGTATTAACAAGGTTTATTCACCTTAACATATGTTATTATGTATAATACATATGTTAAGTAAATTCAGAATAACGAGGCAAATATTATGGACTTTGTTTATATTAATCAAAACGTATTAAATAATCTTCTATACATTTTATGTAGTATATTTGTTTTTTATTTCATATATGATAGCGGGCGCTATTTAAAGAAATATAAAATACTACTGATTACCCTTTGTTCTAGTATCCCGCTTATTTTATGTATGCGATACCCTATCTATATGGATGAAAGTTGTATTCATGATTTAAGACAAATTCCGGTCATAATAGGTACGCTTTATGGTGGATTCCCTGTCGGTATCATATTGTTTACAATTTTATTAATTACAAGATTTTTATTTTATGGCTTTAACATGCTGACCGTTGTTGTTTACGGAATAATGTTCATCGTTACAGCACTCGCATCTTCAAAATTTAATACATATAATAGAAAACTTAAAGTAGCTTTTTCCATGTTTTTAACCTTTTTCCTAGCCATATTTACAACTTTAATTGTATTAACTTTATCAGATTTTGAAGTGAATAATTTGTATATTATTTATTTCATGGTATTACCGACTACTTTGATGTTATTTATTGTTTATATAAATGAAGTTATAAAAGATGCTGTATTAATGCGCTCAAAATTAATTAAAATGGAAAAAATGGAGATTGTTAGCCAACTCGCTGCAAGTATATCGCACGAAGTAAGGAATCCCTTAACGGTTGTAAAAGGATTTACACAGCTTTTAAAAACACCAAATTTAACTCCTGAGTCAAGAGACGAATATATTAAACATATACTTGAAGAGTTAAATCGTGCCCAAGAAATTATCGATGATTATTTAACGTTTGCCAAACCTGCTCCAGAAAAATTAGATCAAATTTCAATAAAACAAGAGTTAAATCGGGTTATTAATATGATATTGCCATTGTGTAATATGAATACGATACATATTACACAGGATTTTTCTGAGGCAACCATTGTTGGTAATAAACAGCACTTTCAACAATGTTTTTTAAACTTAATAAAGAACAGTATTGAAGCAATGCCTAATGGTGGTACCTTAAATATTTCCTCATCTATCAATAATAGTAAAGTTGAAATACGAATTGAAGATAGCGGAGTTGGAATGTCACAGGAGCAAATACATCGATTCGGTGAACCGTATTTTAGTACAAAAACAAAAGGAACCGGTTTAGGTACGATGGTTGCTGTTAAGATTATTGAGACGATGCATGGAAGTTTAAAAATTCGAAGTATCGTTAGTAAAGGAACGACTTTAACGATTACGTTCCCGAAATATAATAAGAATACGCATTAAAACAAATAAAAAAGGAGCATAGTCGCTCCTTTTTTATTTGTTTCGATACATAAGTATCTTCAATGTTTTTTTAGTTTACATTTGTGAAGACTAATTAAAAATTAGTATCCTCCGCCCCAGCAGCTGCATCCTACAATTATTAATAGAATGAATAACACAACTAGTAAAGCAAAACCTCCACCAAAACCACAAGAACCACCGTAACTCATATTTTCTCCTCCTTTTGGTTTGAAAACTAATAGGTAGTTGATCATTTTAACTGGTTCGTATTATACATTATGTATATATCCCTTTTTTGAGCATGTCTACATAAAAATAAGTAAAAGCACTCGTTTAAAGAGTGCTTTAAAATGGATACCAAAAGTTTTGAAATACGTTTAATTTTAAATATACCGCAACAATAAATATGAAAATACCGGCAAATAAAGCGATGAAATCTTCACGTTTCGCCTTACTTGTATAAAACCATGTACGTTTATCCTTCTTTCCAAATCCTCTTAAATCCATTGCATTTGAAACCGTATCTATTCTTTCTAGAGAATGAATGATTAGTGGCCAGAAAATTAAAACACGGTTCTTCATACGAACCCATAAACTTGCTTCTCCTTTTTCAAAAGCCACTCCTCTCGCTTCTTGCGCGTGTTTAATAATTTTATACTCAGACTGGATGTCAGGAATATAACGTAGTGCAATATTTATTGCATAAGTAATCTTATAATGAATACCAAGTTTACTTAAGCTACTTACAAATTCGCTTGGATCTGTCGTGTAAATAAAAAGAAGTGTAAATGGTAATAACGTAAAATACTTTAATGAAAGTGTAGCTGCATAAAATAATGTTTCATATGTAATCGTTGCATATCCAACATGTAAAAACGCGGTATATGATTCAGTTAATTCAGATCCATGAGTTGGTGTAATCAATAAAATCATGACAGAGTTTAATAAACTAAATGTAAATATGACACTAAAAACAATTAAAATTTTACGAAATGGAATTTTAGCAATGCTGAGCCCGATACACCCAATAATAAATAATATTAGCAACACCCGAAAATCAAAAAACAAAAAAGTAAGCGTCATACAAAAAATAAATAAAAACAATTTCACTATCCCATCCATACGATGAAAATATGTACTATGCACCTTCCTCCCTCCTATTACTGTCTAAATAAAGCTCCATAAATTTTTCTGGACATGCAATCCCACTAAATTTAACAAGCTTGGTTAAAGAACTCTCTCTTAAGTTGGCTCTTTGTAACGTTTCTTGATCGCCTAATACATCAAACACTGTATTATCCGCAATAATTTTCCCTTCATGTAGAACTACTGCACGGTCTGTATATTCTAGCGCGAGATTCATATCGTGAGTGATAAAAACAAATGAAATTCCCTTTTTAGCTAGGTTTTTAATAAAAGACATAAATTGTTTATAGTGATAATAATCTTGTCCCGCTGTCGGTTCATCTAATATGATAAGTTTAGGATTTGTTGTTAATACAGATGCGATTGTTAATCTCTTTTTTTGCCCATAGCTTAGTGCTTGAATTGGCCAATTACGAAATGGATATAAACCACAAATTTTTAAAGTTCCTTCTACTCTATTCTTAATTTCTTCCTTAGAAAAATTATGTAATGTTAATGTAAATGAAACTTCTTCAAAAACAGTAGGCTGTGTAATCATATGATTTGGATTTTGCATCACGTAAGATATGATTTCCCCACGTTTACGAATAGACCAAGAACTAATATCTTCACCTTTTAACAAGATTTTCCCATTTTTCATTTTGTTTATGCCTATAAGACTATGAGCTAATGTTGATTTCCCTGCTCCATTATGTCCTAACAGTGCCACAATTTCTCCTTCATATATTGAAAGGTTTACATTTTCTAATACTTTTTGTTTATTAGAGTATGAAAATGATAAATTCTCCACTTTAAGTAATTCCTTGTTTTTAGTATTCCCTTTTAATATGACTTGTTTCTCCATCCACTCTTTTATAACGTTGCTTACCTTTTCTTTTTGAAGGTTTTCCATTGGATATATTACGTCATTATTACTATCAAAATGTAATCTCTTTAATGCTTCGATGTAAATAGGCTCTCTTAAGCCGATACGTGGTAATATATTTGACGCTAAGATTTCTTTTGGTGTTCCTATCGCAATGACTTTACCTTCATCAATTAATATAACTTTGTCTAAATCCAGGTTTAAAATTTCTTCTATTCTATGTTCGATAATAACAATCGTTTTATTATATTGTTCATGTATATCTTTCATAAGTTTTATCGTATGTAAGGCGCTTAGTGGATCTAAATTAGCTAACGGTTCATCGAACAATAATATATCCGCATTTGTTGTTAATAAACCCGCTAGAGAAACTGTTTGCTTTTGACCTCCTGATAATTCATATGGACTTTGTTTATGAAACGTATGCATCTTCACCTTTCTTAATGAGTCCGAAACAATCTTTTTCATGTCATCTTGCTTTACACATTCATTTTCTAAATAAAAAGCTACATCTTCCTCTACTGTCAGACCAATAAATTGAGCATCTTGATCTTGCAAAATTGTTCCTACCTGTTTACTTTGTTCAAAAATACTTCCTTCCCTCGGATCTTTACCGGCAATTAAAACGTTACCTGTACTATTCCCTTCGTAAGAAAATGGGATTAGCCCATTTATACAATGAGCTAATGTCGACTTTCCTGAGCCACTTCGTCCAGCAATTAGCACTTTTTCCCCAGGGTATATATGAAAGGTAATATCACTTAAAGTAGGCTGCACAGCATGCCCATATTGAAAGGTGAATTGTTCAAACGAAATAATTGGTTGCATGTTAACATCCCTACTTTTCAATTTTTAAATGTGTATGTTTCTTATTGGATTTCGCCAAACCAATTGTAAGTGGCAATCCAAGTACTAAGAAAACGATGACATCGGAAATTGTTGCTCCTAATACTTGTATAACAATTTTGTCAAATGGTTCTCCCATCACAATAATATCGAATGCCCCAGCAAATATAATAGCAATGACAATACCAACTAGCCCAGTAATTGCTAAATAAGAAATATCCCCCTTGTTAAATGACCCGTTTTTCACACTAAAACCAACTCTTTTTTGAATAAGCCCCATTGAAAAACCAATAATACCTGAACTAATAACCCAGCCCCACCAAATACCCCAGCCAGCAATCGTATCTGTTACGGTATGACCGATAAGTCCGATTAACAGTCCTGCCACTGGACCAAATAATGCTCCAAAAACAGTTAATATAGCTAATGCTGGTTTAATAAATGTATTCGGTGCAATGGAAAATCCCCAAAGTCCTAATATCCCGTATAATGCTGCTCCAATACCGATTGCTACTACTAACTTTGTTGATAATTTGTTCATGACAATTCCCCTCTCATATTAGTCAACTTTTATTACTCTATATTTAATTTAAAAATGAATTATGCATCGACACTCCCTTTCTATACAACAAAAAAATGACCTCTTACATAAGAGGTCATTTTCTTTCACATTCAAGAATCCTCTTATCTTTCAAAAAACACATCGTGTCCTCTGCGGAATTAGCACCTTCCTATAAAATTGCATAGGGGTTGCTGAGGTTTCTTAGGGCCGTTCCCTCCACCTCTCTGGATAAGTATTAATTTGTAATTCGTATTATGGCACTAAAAAGTATAAATTTCAATACTTTTCTCACTATTTTTATTTTTTATTAAATAGATCATTTAAATCATTGTATTCTTATCGGAATTGTGAAATAATAAATTCAAAATCGTTTCGGGAGGAATGCATTATGAAAGTTATTGGTTTGATTGGAGGATTAAGTTGGGAATCTACATCATTATACTATAAACATATTAATACACTTACACTCTCTCAATACGATCAAAATGCAAAGTTAGTTTTATATAGTATGGACTTTGGTGAAGTAACTACTTTATTACAAAACCATCAATATGAAGAAGTGAAAAATGAACTAGTTACAGTTGCAAAGAAAGTTGAAAAATCTGGGGCTGAATGTTTATTAATGTGTTCAAATACCGTACATCTATTTGCCGAAGAAGTAGAACAAGCAATATCTATCCCGCTTCTTCACATTGGTGATGTAAGTGCTAAAGAAATGGTAGAACAGAGTATAAAACGTATCGGACTATTAGGAACAAAACAAACGATGGAGCAAGATTTCTATAAATCACGATTAGCGAAATATAACATTGAGACAATTATCCCAAATGAAGAGGAAAGAACCTTTATCCACCATGTCATATTAGATGAATTAAGTAGAGGGATCATTTCAGAAACATCTAAAGAAAAGTTATTACAAATTACAAAATCATTAATTCAAAACGGCGCTGAAGGTATATTATTAGGCTGTACTGAAATACCTTTACTTATCTCCCAAAATGATCTTACTGTTCCCGTTTTTGATACTGCTTTTTTACACGCAAATACTGCTGTGCAATTTGCTGGATAAGAATATACAAGCATAAAGGTGAGAACCTCTATGCTTGTATACAGTTACGACTATTTATCCCGCTATTTATGGGTAGTAAAATCCCTACTGATTAAAATTTTACTTTATTTAAAAGAGATTCAATAACTGCAATTGCTTCTTTTGAACCACCACATTTTAAAAAGCTATCATTAAGTTTTCTTATACCATGTTTATACTTTTCATTTGAAAGAACATCTGTTACGGCCTCTTTTAAAGTGTGCACATTAACATGTTCTTTCAATAGTCTATGTGCCGCTTCAAGCTCAGTTAATCTTTGCGCTATCATTGGCTGGTCTTTATCATGCGGTATTATTACAAATGGGACATTATAATGAATGGCATCGTGTACGCTATTCATACCACCATGTGTAATAAAAACATCTGCTTCATTTAATATTTCTGATTGAGGTACGTATGGAGCAATTATAAAATTATCTGGTGCTTTCTTAATTTTAGAAATATCATTTCTATCACCAATTGCCATTACAACTATCCCATCAAAATCTGAAAAAGTATCAATACAAGTATTAAAGAATGGTTCGAGTCCTTCAAGCAGTGTTCCCATTGAAATATAAATAACTTTCTTTTCTTTAAGTGATTCCAGTGGAAACTTTATATTTGTTTTACGCTTTGAAATACTCGGTCCAATAAAAATGTTATTTTCTCCGAACGATTCGTTATTAGGTTGGAAATAGCGACTTGTGTATACGAGACAAACATCACCCTTATTATTCATAAATTGAAGATTATTCTTTGGTTTTACTCCAAATTTATGTTCCATCTGATTTAGTAATTTTTCAGAGATTTCCTCTGGTTGGAATGGCATATCTGCATTTGGATGAAAAGGTAATGTCTTCAAAAATTCTGGCGGAATTAAAAATATAGGTGAGGACACTACACTTGGAACTTGTAAATACTCTTTTACTAACTCTCCTGCGCCAAATATATCATAAATTACGAAATCAAAATTTATACTTTCACATAATTGTTTCGTAATTTCTAATATATATAAAGAAGTTTGAACATGCACATGAAAAAAAGCATTTAACCCAGATGAGGTTTCAGCATCAATAGAAATCTCTTTTAATAGATCCGGATGAGTATGTACAGTAGCTCCTAAATCTTCAATTCTATCCTTAAAGTTTGCCGTTGTAATATAATGTACATTATCTCCTCGTTCAGTAAAGGCTTTTACTAAATTTAATGTAGGATTTACATGTCCCTCTGCTGGAAAATTAACCACTAAAATATTTAGCACTTATTCCTCACTCCTTACATTTCATTGTTTTAATTAAGCATACTGTTATTTGTACAAGTAATCTTCCCCTAATAGTCCTAATATGCTTGCTACATTATATTGATAAATAATTTTCAGTCATCAACATAAAAAAAAGCATCTACCTATGTAGATGCCTAACCGTGATAAGGAGTGTTCTGTGAGGTTAGAACAAGCTTTTCTGCTTGTCCTATGCTATTAATATATGATTGATTTTATAAAACGTGAATAGTTAATAGAATTATTTTATCCATTTTATATGATCAAATGGATAAAATACCATTTCTACTTTACCTATTATATTTGACTCATCAATAAGTCCAAGTGTATTCCTACTATCTTTACTATGATTACGATTATCACCTAACACAAATAATTTATGCGTAGGAACTTTTATTTCTCTAAAATTTGAAAAACGATTGGATACTTGTGACATATCTAAATGTATATACGACTCATCACGCTTTTTACCGTTAATAAATACCTCATCCTTTTTTAGTTGTATATTATCCCCCGATAATCCAATAATTCGTTTCACATAGTAAGTAGGCTCGTCTTCTTTTTTTATAATGACAACATCTCCATGATGAAAAGACGATAAACAGACGTTTACCTTATTAACAAGTATATAATCTTTTTCATTCAAAGTAGGTTGCATCGAAATCCCTTCTACCATACAAAATAAAAAGGACTTATTAATAAAAATAACCCCTATTATAATTAATATGTAACTACATATGTTCCTCCAATATTTTAGAATAAACAGCTTCATATACACCTCATTTCTAATCTATTCCCAGATAAAAACGCCTCTAGTTTACAGACATGCTAGAGACGTTTCGTACATTTTAATTCTCTTTAGAGGCATCTGTTTTTGGCGCTTCACCAGTTACTCGCTTATTTTTCAAATCAAAATAAGCATCTAAAACTTCTTTTCCAATATCGGAGTTAATGCCCGATTTATCATTTTCAACCCACGGTACTACAACAGAAAATGCTACTTCTGGATCATCATATGGCGCATATCCAGCTAATGTTAAGTTATAACATTCTCTACGATCGCCTTTCGCATTTCGCCCAATTTCATTTTCTCCACCATATACAGTTTGTGCGGTCCCTGTTTTACCAGCTGGTTTATATGGTGCTTTTTGGAACGCTCTTACTCCTGTTCCATCTCCTTCTTGAAATACTTTTCTAAATCCTTCTTTTACTTGATTAATATGTTCTTGTTTCATATCGATTCTATTTAAAACAACGGGTTCTATTGATTGTACTACTTTACCAACCTCATCTTTTTGAACGGTTTGTTCTCTAATCTCTTGAACAATTTGTGGTTTCATTCGATACCCTCCATTTGCGATAGTCGAAATATATTGTGCAAGCTGAAGTGGTGTATATGTATCATATTGTCCAATAGAATAATCTAATAAGAAACCAGGCTGATTATCTTTTCTTCCAATTTGCCCTGCAGTCTCATTCGGTAAATCAATACCAGTTTGTACGCCTAGTCCAAATTGCCTGAAATAATATCTCATTTTATCAAAATATTCTTGTTTAATATCTAGTGAACTATTTTTCACATAATCCACACCAGCAATTTTTAATGCGATATTAAACATATAAACGTTTGAAGAAACTTGTAACGCTCTTAGATCGTCTATATCACCAAAATTTTTCCAAGACTTCTTTTCCTTAGTTCCTTTAAACTTCATAGGTGCATCATAAAAATGTGTTCCAGGAGTTATTGCATTTGTTTCAAACCCTGTTAACACTGTTGCACCTTTAACCGTTGATCCAAGCTCATATGAACTTGTCAGCGTGCCTAAAGCATAATCTTCTACTTCCATTTTCCCATCTTTTTCTACAAGTCTTTTCCCAGCCATTGATAATACTTGGCCATTTTTAGGATTCATCATCACTACGAAAGCACGGTCTAACATTGATTCTGACCCTTTATATTGTTTTAATATTTTTTCTATGCTCTCCTCTACTTTTTTTTGCAATTCCATATCTATTGTTAAAGTTAAATTTTTACCGCTTTTTCCTTCCGAAACCGTTTCCGTTCTAATAGTATTTCCTTGTTTATCAGCAATGCTTCTTACTTCTTTTTTTGTACCATGAAGTACATCTTCGTATTGCTGTTCGATATAACTTTTGCCGACCCTATCATTTCGGCTATAATCACGCACTAAATAATAATCTAATCGTTCACGTGGCAATCCTTCATCAGCATTTGAGACGTTACCAAGGACAGAACGGAATAATCCATCATTTACATAGATTCTCTCCCAATCAACTGATGCGTCTACTCCTGGAAGGTTCGCTAAATTTTCACTAATCACCGCATATTCCTGTTCACTAACGTCCTTTTTAATAATTTGAGGTGCCATTTGAAAACCTGAGGTCATTTTACTTTTAATAGCTAACACTTCTATATCTTTAGCCGTTAGTTCTTGAAGATTTTTATCTGTAACGCGTTTCCTTTTTAAATCTTCTATTTTTTTGTCTAGCTCTTTTCCGGTAATATCCTTATCTCGGAACTTATCTATTTCTTTTTTTGATACTAAGTCTTGAGCAAGTTCTGGATTTAATTGCATCCAAAAGTCTTTCTTATCAGTCTCCGTTAACTTATCTATATCTTCTTGTGGCATTTCAATAATATCTGCAAGTTGTCTTGCTGATTTTAATATTTCTTCTTGTTTTACACCTTTCACCTTTGTATATGTAATCGTACGTAAAGACTTATTATCAACTACTGGATTTCCTTCACGATCAAATATTTTCCCACGTGGTACAGAAAGGCCCACGGTTGCATTTTCTCTCTTCTCTACTTCATTTTTATATGTTTCTCCATCAAAAATTTGCACTTTCCCTAACTGAATAATAATGCCAGAAAATAATAAAAATACACAAAGGAATAAAATATTTAACCGGAGAGGTACTACTCTACCACTTTTCTTCTCTTGCTTTTTCACCTTGTCATAATCTCCTCCTTACAATATTTCAAATAATAATCACATTTCTATATTAAAAGTAATGTACAATTTCTATACATTGCTTTGTACAAATATTAATATAATGTTTAAAACTTAATAGAAATTAAAACAAAGGTAAAGAAAAGGTAAAGTTTACTAAATTAAATATAAAAAATACCCAATAACAAAAAGCTTAGTTTTCACTAATCGCTTTGTTATTGGGTATTAATTGATTTAAGAATTACTACTAGTGCGTATTGCTATACATTTGTCGTCACAATTAGAAAGAGATTGTTTACTTAGTACTTTCGGTAAGTAAATAGTTACTGTTGTCCCGACACCAACCTCGCTCATGATACTAATTGTCCCTTGATGACTTTCAATAATTTTATAACTTAACATTAATCCAATACCAGTCCCTTTTTCTTTCGTACTATAAAAAGGTTCACCTAATCTCTTAATTCTTTCTTCAGGTATTCCTATTCCTTCATCTATTACATGAATGATGACACCATCATCATTTATTTCTTTTATGTGAATTGAAATTTCCCCACCATTTGGCATAGCTTCGATTGAATTTTGCAAAATATTAATAAATACTTGTTTCAATTGATTTTCTGAGCATTCAATAATTATATCTTTGTCATCCGTAAATAGTTCAACTTGAATATTTGTCATAATTGCTTTTGTATTCATTAACGATACGACATTTTTAAAAATTTGATAAATATTTTTCTTTTCTGTATTTATCTCATCTGTTTTAGCAATTGCCAGAAATTCTTGCAGGATCGCTTCTATCCTTTCAATTTCAGAGAGCATAAGATCAAAATATTTTTCTTGATCTTCTTTATTAATTTGAAATAACTGTATAAAACCTTTAATTACAGTTAAAGGATTTCTTACTTCATGAGCCACGCCAGCTGCTAATTGACCAATTGCTGCAAGCGTATCTGATTTATTTAGCAATTCTTCTGTCTTTTTTCTCTCTGTAATGTCGCGTACAATAATCATAATTTTATCATGTAATAATGGTAAGCACCTAGCCTCAAAGAAATTAATACTTCCATTAAGTGTGAGTGGATATTCTACAATTACATTCGTTCCTTTTTCCTTCACTTGATTAATGGCTTCCTGAAACTGCTGTGCTACTGAAGATGGTAATACTTCGTAAAACTTTTTTCCCATAAAAGCTTCTGCGGGTACGTAAAACTTTGTAGGAGATCCTGCCTTGTAATCTATAATTGTGCCATCATCTTCTGTTAAGAAACATAAATCTGGTAAAGCTTTAAAAATTAATTCCAGTTCAGATGTTTGTTGTTTTAACTGCTCTTCTATCGCTTTTAAATGTGTAATATCTACACCAACAGCCCAATAACTATATCCTGTTACAGGAAACTGTTCTGATATATTCGACCACATTATTGTTTTGATTTCACCATTTTTACATGTTAAGTGCATTTCCCAATCTCTGAAATTTTTTCCACAAGTTAAAAATTTCTTTTGTATTTGATGGCGATAATTATAATCAGGATACAGTAATTGCAGTGCGTTGGGATTTCCAATTATTTCTTCAGCGGTATAACCTGTTACAATTTCACATTCTCGATTCCACAAAACAAAATCTCCATTATAATCAAGCGCATCGACCATAACAGGCATGTTTTGTAAAATCGTATGTAGTTCCTCCTCTTTCCGAGAAAGCAACGTTGTATTTTTACTTTGAAATACTTTTATTGCGCCATCTAAAATTAAACTTGAGAGCATTTCAAAGTATTTTTGACAACTGAAAATTTCGCTTTTTTTGGACCATACAACAAAAGATCCTAAATGTTGATTGTATAAGAAAATGGGGATTTCAATCTTTGGAAGTTTACTCTTTTTTATCTCATTCATTCCGAATGAAAAAACACACTCTTTTTCAGCATCAAGAAGCTGATGTGATATGTTAGTTAATTTATAAAATTGTTCTGCCATGGTTTCTATTGTACTCACATCAATAAGTTCCATTAGCCGCGAATTCATTCCTTTTTCACCTCAATATGTAAAATTAATACAAATCTAAAATTCATACTTCTCCATTATACGAAGAAAGCTAGTGAAGGTATATAGCTGTAGAATAATTATTCGAACAAATTTTATTTTTCAATTAAAATAAGAAAAGAATATATATACTGAATATACCTTTAATTAGTATATATTTCGTTGATTCCTCACTTATTGTCTAGGTAACTTGAATTCCTTCTTACAATTCACTGAATTTTCACTTGAGAGTCATACACGTTACTAATAGCGGTATAAACATGCAATAAGTATAAAGTTCATAAAATATTCACAATTTTTATGAAAAATATAAACATTTATTCCAATATATTCTATATAATAAAATGTAATAAGGCTTCTATGAATCTCATAGAATACCTTACCCCTAATAAAAAAGAAAAAAGAATCCATTTGGATTCTTTTTTCTTTTTTAATTACATTACATATTTATATAAAGCATGTGCCACACCATGTTCTTCATTTGATAACGTTTCGTATTTACACATTGCTTTTATTTCTTCTACTGCATTCCCCATTGCAATTGATATGTTCGCTTTTTCCATCATAGAAACATCGTTTAGCCCATCACCTATCGCTACAGTGTTTTCAACCGGAATATTAAGATGTTCTGCTAAAGTATATAATCCATTCCCTTTTTGAGCATCTCGATGATTAATCTCTAAATTGTGCCAATATGAAGATGTAATTGCTAAATCTGTATTATGAAGAAATGTTTCTTTGAGTTTTTTTAATTTCTCAATTTCATAAGAAAATGGTAATAGTTTATGCACATGTATATCTGTTTCTACAATTGGTTTACAACTTTCCGCACTATGAAACGCTGTATGCTCAAGATATAATGCTGCGATTGTTTCTAACTCTTTCAAGTCGAAATTTTCTTTTGAATTCTTCACATGCTCAATTTCATTACGTACACTCTCTACTCCATAATCCGGTACATACACACCTTTATCGGTATAGAGCTGATAATATAAACCATTCTCTTCAAGGTATTCTACAATTTCAAGTGCCTGCATATTTTGAATTGGATATCTCTTCATCATTTTTTTATCTTTATATATAAGAGCACCATTTTCCGCAATGATTGGACACTCTAAATCAACTTCTAACAATAATCGCTCAATGTCAACAATTGAACGTCCTGTACAAATTGCTACAACATGGCCAGCTTCTTGACATGTTCGAATTGCTTCTGCATTTTCTTTACTTATCATTTTATTCCCCGAAAGAAGAGTTCCATCTAAATCAATTGCGATTAATTTCATTATTTCTTCACCACTTTCTATAAATACACGAGTTCTAATTAATTATTAGGTATCGTTTTCATACAATCCTCGTGAGGTACTTCTTATTTATAATTTATGAAAAGCGTTTCAGGTCAAGAAATAATTAAAAATAAAATCCAAAGCTTTTCTTTTTAAAAAAGCTTTGGATTTTAAACTATGAATTATAACTAATGTATTTTGTCTCACACATGTACACATTTTTTTCTTCAGTTGGTATATATACTTTAAACTTTTCTAACCGTTTTCCATAGACATGAATCGTAATAACGCTTTCATTTTTGCTAATTTCAAGAATATGACAATCCGCTGGTGGAATTACTTTATCTGTTTCTCCTTCTCCCAAATAAAGATTTCCTGTATGTGTTAAATAAACAAGTGAATTTCCAAGTTGTTTCGTTTGTATAAAGTTCTGCACCATAATCCTTCCTGAAAAAACGCCTTCTACTCCCCATGTGCCGTCATGATCATGTAAAGGTGTAGATTGTCCATCTTTCCATACGAGAGCTAGTACTTCAAAACGTTTGAGCGGATCTTCATACAATAAATGTCGTGCATATTGAGTCAAATTGGCCTTCTGTTTATCTAACGGAAGCCATGTTTTCTTTTCTAAAAGTTCTTCTAGTAACTTTTCAATGCCACACACTATTTCTTCTTCAAATAAACCGTTTTCCATAAGATCTGTAACACCTTTAATAAACTTTTGAAATGATTTACTTCCATTACAAGTCAACATAAGAATCCTCCTCTACGTTTTATACAATTCCATATTAAGGTGATTACCGAAAACTCACAATTGAGAAACAAAAAACAAGATGCAAATGTATGCACCTTGTTAAGATTTTTATTTAGCTTTCAATCGAATAGGTAAGTATTTTAATGTTTGTTCATTTTCCAATATACATTTTTCTAAACAGAAAGATGGAGATAGCTCTATTTTTTCAAAAGCATTTATAAAGGTAGTTAATGCAATCTCAGCCTCTAAACGTGCAAGTGGTGCTCCTAAGCAAAAGTGAGGACCTTTCCCAAAGGTTAAATGCTTTTCATTTCCTGTTCGATGTACATTAAATTGAGAGGCTTGTGAAAATTTTTTCTCGTCTAAATTCGCTGCACTAACCCACGCAACAATCATCTGATCCTTTTTCATTAAAGAACCAAATATATTTGTATCCTCTGTAATCCTCCGGGCTAATGTAACAGGAAAGCGATAGCGTAATACTTCCTCAATCGCTTTTGAAATTAAGTTAGGTTCTTTTCTTAACTCTTCATAAATTCCAGGTGAATCTACTAAAAAGCAATAAAAGCTATTAATAATTAAATTTGTAGTGGTTTCATTCCCAGCTGCTAGTAAACCTAATGAAAAGGTTACAATTTCTTCATCGGTTAATCTTTCGTCTTCATATTCAGCTCGAATTAAATCAGAAATGATATCATCGGTTAAATGATATCTCTTTTCCTGAACAATCGGTAGAAGGTATGCTTTGAATTCATTTAATGCTATCCCTTTCTCAGCATCCAGATCATTAAACTTTTCTTTACTATACGGCATAAATAAAATATCAGACCATTCTTTAATTTTTTTACGATCTGTTGTTGGGACTCCTAATAAATCAGAAATAACGGTAACAGGTAAAGGTGCAGCAAACTGTTCAACGATATTAACTTCACTACATTTTTCGATATGTTGTACAAGTTCATCTGCGATAGCCTGTATTCGAGGTTTCCACTGTTCTAAACTTCTTGGAGTAAATGCCTTAGAAACAATGGAACGTACATTGCGATGTTCTGGTGGATCTGTAGAGTTTATATTTATTCTAGTTTCTAAAGGAGGGATTGAGAATTGTCTGCGCTCCCTTCTACTTGAAAATAAGCGATAATCTGATAAAACACGATTTACATCATCATATAAAAAAACATTCCATACATCCTGCTCTTCATCATAATGAACTGGGTGATTATCCCTCATCAAACGATACCATTCATATGGATTCCATAATTCTTCTTTTGTTTTCAGCTTTGAAATTTCATGAACTAAAATAACATTTTCAGGTGAAGCCATAGTTCTTTCCTCCCTTTTCTTTTACAATAAAAGTGATAGGTCGGCAGTTCAAAGTTGTATAAACTATCATATGTTATTTTAACATATACTAAAGGGGATTTTTCATTAGAGAACTTGAGAAATATATAAGGGGGATTTTTATGTACGTTGATATTTTACTACTAGCAGAATTAACGACCGGACCAAAACATGGATATGAAATCAAAAAAAATGTTCAAAATCGTTTAGGTGAGAATTTTGAATTAAATCACAACATGCTTTACCCTGCCCTTCGGCGCTTTGAAAATATGGGTGCTATAACGAAAAAAATACATAAACAAGTTGGAAAACCAAACCGAAATATGTACGATATAACAGAAACAGGAGAAGAAATTTTTTCTGAAATGTTACGAGAGTTTCCCGAAAAACTTGCGACAAATAATGCAGAATTTCTTGTTCGTATCGCGCTATTTGAAAAACTTGAATATGAAGCTAGAAAAGAGATTTTGACTGTACGTCAAAACGTACTACATAGTCAACTTACCGCTATTCAGTCTCTAGAGGTTACCTCAGCCTTTATTACTGAAGTCATTGAATTTAGTAAATCACGAATTGAACATGAATTGAGTTGGATTACATCACTTATGAAGAAAATATGAAAAAATAACAAAAAAAGCTAAAATTAATGAATGAAAATGATATTTATTATCAATACTATCATTAATAAAAGGGCAACCACGATTTGGCTACCCTTAAAGAATTTACACTTCTGGATCAAATGTTTTGCAATCTGTTTCTTCCGTTGTAGATGCATGTTTACCTTTATGACTTACTACGTAAATTGCCTCTGCACTACATTTATTACCGTTCGCCCAAAATTTACAGTTGTTTACTTCACATAAAACGTCTTGTGCCATAGTATCACACCTCCTTGTTCTATTATCATTAACAAAATTCGGAGGTATGATACTATTTGTCATCCATTTTTCATTCCCTTTTTAGCTTTCTTAATGGTTCAATATCTCCGCGTACAATAGCATCAATATTTCCAGTTATTTTTTCAATATCAAAATGCCACCATTGAATTTGCAATAATTCTTGAATTATTTCATTTGAAAATCTCTCTTTTATTTTATTTGCAGGGTTTCCACCAACAATTGTATATGGTGCGACGTCTCTAGTCACAACAGATTTAGCTGCAATGATTGCACCATCCCCTATTTTTATTCCGGGCATAATTGTTGTATCCATACCAATCCAAACGTCATTTCCTATAACTGTATCACCTTTATAAGGTAAATCAGACAAACTAGGTGTATACTTCTCCCACCCATTTCCAAATATATTAAATGGATATGCCGAAAATCCATCCATCCGATGATTGGCTCCGTTCATAATAAAGTTAACTCCAGATGCAATACAACAAAACTTTCCAATAGTAAGGCGATCTCCAAGAAATTCATAATGATGTAATACTCGATCTTCAAATGTTTCTCCATCTTTCGCATCATAATAAGAATAGTCACCAACAAGTATATTAGGTTTTGTTATTATATTTTTTATAAATTGAACGTTTTGATTGCCTTCAATAGGGTATTTAACATTTGGATTAGGATTCATTTTGTATAGCACTTCCTTTACCACTTATTTCACTTTCTACCGCTATTACTGGCTTTAAATTGTATATAGGTAAAATAAACAATAATCCAATTATAAAAAGTAAAGCCGTCCCTTCATACATCATACTTAATGAAAACATCTCTTTTAATGAGCCAGCTATACTCATCGTTACTACCATTGAACCGGTAAAAAGCGGACTTAAAATACCATTTACACGACCTATAAAATCGGTATCGCTATTTTGAATAATAAGCGTATTAATACCAATTTGGATACAAGGAAGAGCTAAACCACTAAAAAGCTGCGCTGTAAGTGTCACCCATAAATTTGTAGAATATCCTATAATGCCAATACCAATTGCTTGACCAAGCATACCGATAATTAACATCTTTTGCGGAGCAACGTTTTTCGCAAATACCATTGCTAATGCTCCGCCAACAATCATTCCCGCACCATTTACTGTTAGTAGCCACTGTAAACTCTCTTTTGATAATCCTAACTGCTCAGTCACAATAAATATACCTAATGGCTGAATTAATCCTATACCTAGTCCTGCAGCCATAAAACAAAGCCCTAGCAAAGTTAATGCTTTTTTCTTTTTGACATACTTAATACCATCCTTCATCTCCTGCAACAGAGTGATATCCTTCTTTTCTACGTCGTTTTCAAGATCTTTCGGAAGGAATAACAATACAACTGCCGCAAGTAAAAACGAAATACCTGTTATGATGATTGAAATATAAATTCCAAAACTATGAAAGATAAATGTCCCTAGTATTGGTCCTAATACCATAAATATTGCAAATATCGTTTGATATATAGACATTGCTAATTGAATTTGTTCCGTTGATAAATGTTGTTTAAACAACTTCATTCCAGATGGTTGTGAAAACTGTGAAAGGATTGCAGAGATGAGTGTCACAAAAAACACAATTTTCCACGTTCCAAACATAAGCGTAATTAATACAGCGAATACTGAAATGGAACTTAACGTTTCACACCATATCATTGTCTTCTTTGGCTTCCACCTATCAGCAAAAGTACCGCCAATAAATGAAAAAATAAAAATTGGAGCGAATTCAGCAACTGAAATCATCGAAATAGCAAAAGCATCACCTTTTGTCATTTCCATTACATATAGTAATACCGCAAAGTTTCGAACCCATATTCCTATTTGTAAAAATAATGCTGATGCTAAAATCCCTTGAACAAACCGATTTTTTAATACTTGTGATACCCCATTGTTTTGTTTCGTTACTACATTTGTCGACATAAAAAAGCCTCCTATTTCATGTTCTGAACAGGAGGCAGCACAAATCATATAAAAAGACTATATATTCGCAGAGCGAAATACATCCCTTTTCTATAAATGTACAGACTAACCCTATTCAGAAGAATATTTCGTTTTTTAACGAAGATCTCTTACAAATAGAATTAGTTGATCATTGGGATGTTTTCACCCTTCCGTTTCGAATTTAAATAACACATACATACTCTATGTAAATCATTTTCGATGTATGCATGTCTCCTTTTAACTATTCTAGAAAGTTAAAGGCAATTCCTCTAAAGAACGCATTAAATAGTTACCTTGCCATTTAATTTCTTCACGATTCCCTTTTATTTGTAGTTCAGGCATTCGATTAAACAAAGTAGTAATAGCAATCTTTGCTTCTAACCTCGCAAGTGGAGCGCCTAAACAGAAATGGCTACCATGACCAAAGGCAATATGACGATTATTTTCCCGAGTAATATCGAATACTTCTGGGTTTTCAAATACAGTTTCATCACGATTTGCAGAAGCTAAGGCAATGACAACCATATCTCCTTTTTCGATTGTTCGGTCGTGAATTTGAAAAGGTTCCGCTGCCCATCTTGCAGTTGTAACCTCAACTGGAGAATAATAACGCAATCCTTCCTCAATAGCCGAATCAATTAGTTTTGGATTATCTTTTAATAACTGTAATTGATTTGGATTTTCAAGAAGTGCTAATACCGTATTTGTAATTAAATTCACTGTCGTCTCGTGTCCTGCTACAATTAATAGCATTATCATTGAATATAGTTCCCGAGCGCTAAGTTTATGCCCTTCACTCTCTGCAAGTATTAAAGCACTCACTAAGTCTTCTTTTGGCTCTTTTCGTTTAATATCAACTAAATATTGAAGATATGTAATAAACTCAGATAGTTGTTTTTCGGTCTCTTTTATTTCTTCAGGTGTTTCTGGTGATGCAATAACAGCATGAGACCAAATTCTAAATTTCGCTTGATCTTCTTTTGGAATACCGAGCATCTCACTTATTACAATAATCGGTAATGGAAATGAATAATCATCCACAAGATTTAATGTACCTTTTCGCTCTATATCACTTATCAAATCATCTGCTATTTTCTCAATTCTTTTGTCTAATTGTGCAATCATCTTCGGTGTAAAAGCTTTTTGAACTAAAGATCGTAAACGACTGTGGTTAGGTGGATCTGAATTTAGCATATGTGTTGTTAAGTGGTCACTATTATCAACGGAAAGATACATGTTCTTTATATCTTGAGAAAACACATTTGTCCAATCTTTTTTTAAACGATTATCTTTTAAAAGTGGCAGAGCATCTTCATATCTAGTAATGAGCCATTCTTTACCGATTTCAACTTGGTTTACAAATAATATAGGTTGTTTTTTTCGCGATTCTTTATAAATTTCATACGCATCTTCTTTAAACTGAGCTGAAGCTAAATTAATGCCATCCTCTATGCTTAACCCAACTTTGTTTTTCATTGACATTGTATTCCCTCACTCTCATTTGTTTTTGAAAATCAACCCAACATATGCATTATACTCTAATAAAAACGTGAAAATTGTAAATTTTTAATCAAAATCTTACTTCGTATATTGAAAAATAAAAAAGTGAGAGAGTAAAATCGTTTCACTCTCCCACTTCTCTTTATGCGAAGCACATAAAATTACTAATTTGTTGATAGCGATAACTTACTTTACGACGACGACCACCTTGCCACGTGTAACCTGACACTCCATTTCTTCTCACTTCAGTCGGGAAGAACCATAAATCTCTTCCGAAAGGACCAGGACGATGTAAGCGTAAATAGCCCCATCTTCCTAGACAGTTACACATCCATGATTTCATATTACCTGGTTGTGCTGGAGAAGCAAATGTAGACGGTAACGACGGCGCTTGTGACGGAGGTGGTGACGTTGGAGCATCTTCTGCATCATCTGGTCTGTAATCTTCTTGTTCAATATCTCTCACTTCATTTGTAGGTTCATACCCGTAGTCATGTGGATTATAATACATCGCTTGATCATATGGATAATTTTGTTGGTTATACATATTAACAAATCACCTTCTTTTCATTCATTACCTTTACCATTCATATGTGATATGCCCTCTCTGGGAAGCTTATGTATAGCCCAAATTCAACTTAAAAAGCTCGTATTATTAAAAATACGAGCCTTTCAAAAATAGAATGTGTTTATTATTTCCTTAACTTCACACTATAAAAACGCATTTCATCTAACGAACCTTCAAATTCAAATACTTCTTGTTTAATTAATTGTTTCAAGCGATATTCTAAGAAAGTATCTCCAACTAACTGTTCAACAAGACCAAGTGCTTCACCAATTACTCTAGGAGCTTTAAGGAACTCTCGATCAGCACCCACACTTTTCGCGCATTCAATTATAAATTGATCAAAATAATCTTCCTGTACAGAATGCACTTCATTTTCTTTCCAAACTCTTAAACATTCTATGCTTTCCGATAATCTATCCCACTCATTTTCAAACTTCATGCGCTTCTCTTCAGTTAAATAAGGTAGCTTTATAAAACTTTTTTGGAATAGAGCTAAACTTTCAGGTGGTAATTCTCCCGTTCCACGAATATCATACTCTTGTTTTAATATTTCTCTACTTGCTTCAGACGTATTAATAACTCGAATGTTTTTCTTATCCTTTAATTGTGCCATTACAAAACTTAGGCCTACATGTTCATGTGCATTATCAGCCTTCCAAATTGTAATAGGCGTTTCAACAGGAATAGTATGTAGTTCTTCTATAGTTGCTATAAATCTTGATAAATATTCTTCTTCAAAATAACTATCATAAGCAGTTAAGTTATTTATTAACCACTTCTGTCTTACTAGTTGCCCCTCATTCGTATGCAACCTATATATCGGTCCAATTGAAAAGAATTCCGAAAAAGCAACAACACTCTCTTCAAATAATTCTTCTTGACTTAACATATATTTTAAGCAACCAGCCGTTGAATCATCAAAAGCAATATGTACGTGCGTACTTTCTTTTACATTCCCTTTATAAGTAGGATTACTCGTTAATTGTTTCGGAATATCCATCAAATTTTTAATTGTATCTTCACTATAGTTTTCTTCTAATAAGTTTAACTGTATGAGAATACTTTGAAGTAAATCTTTAGCCTCATCTTCGTACATATCCTCTACAGCATTTTTAATTTTATCTATCACACAAATCCCTCTATTCATTTCAAAAATAACGTAGATTATAGTGTATCATTTTAGTATAGTTCTTTAAAGTCAAATCCAGATTGCTACAGCAATCTGGATTTTCAACAAAAGCTCTCCTTATATTTTTGAATTGCTAAATATTTTACTTTGAAAATCTTTGTATCTAAATGTATAATTATATAAAAACAAAAATATAGGAGCTATATTTATGGAGAAAGTACTTACTAATTATAAACATTACTTAAAAAATTGGAGATTTATATTTATTTGCATACTACCTGCTATTGCCTTATTCGTTACTTTCTATGTCATCTTCGAACTACTGTTTCATCAAAATTTCTACTTATCTAACTTAATTTCTGCTATCATATTATTTTTAATATTTATTAACGTTAAAGATAAATTTAACATTAAAGACTAAAGAACACTATTTCAAAATAGCCCTTTATTATTGCATCCTACTATAAAATAAGACTCGTAGTAGATTTTCATAAAAAATAAGAGCACCCTGCAATTGGATGCTCTTATGTGATTAGAGGTTTTTTCTGAGTATTAAGTAGGACACGAAGATCTTGTCCTACTATATAATATATGCTTGTACTTATTATTTCGTGCATGTATTAAGAACCATGTTCAGGTACTTAATATATGCATAGTCATTGCTATAAAATCTACTCAAATATTTACTGTACGATTATCATATTTATAAATTAAAAAACATCCCTAATGGATGTTTTTTATCTAACATTTTAAGCTTCCATAAACTTAGCCGGTACACCAATTTTTTCAACTACAGAAGATATATTAGTAGGATTAATCATTACATTTTCAATACATACTAATTTATTTTCTAATATCCCATTCTCTGTAGTAATAAGTTCTTTAAACCGATCTAAAGTCATTGAGAATTTATGTTCACTTCCACCATTCATACTAACTTTTACATACTTCATAGTGTCACCGCCTCGTATGATAAAGTTAGGTTTTTTAGGAAAGGGATTTACCTATAAACCCGTGAGTATCTAGTTATATGAGATACTTATATTTGTAGATAGAGTGTTGCCGACCACCTCCTTGAATCTTTGTATTCGGTTGAAAGAATGGTACCTCTGTCTAATAAGTAGTTTACGAATGAGTTGGATGTTGATGACCATTGGTCATTCTTCGTATCTCTTACGAGGTAGTAGCGCTTATTAGTTCAGAGGAGGACAACACTATCTAACACTGATTAAAATAGGGGTGTAAGCTATGTTCTATTTAGGTATTGATATCGCTAAACATAAACATTATGCGTCCATTATCGACCAAACTGGAAAACCTATTACTAAGCCATTTCCCTTTCAGAATCATAAAGAAGGCGGACAAGCACTGTTAAATTGGATGTACCAATATATTGAGTCTCCTACAGAAATACTGATTGGAATGGAGGCAACAGGACATTATTGGTTAGCCGTTTATTCTTTTCTACTTGATCATGGCTTCTCAGTCGTTGTATTAAATCCAATTCAAACCAATGCTTGGCGAAAAGGAACAGAAATTAGAAAGCGAAAAACAGACGCCATTGATGCCACTATGATTGCCGATATCATTCGATTCGGCCGTTTTGTTGAAACCCCACTTGTGGACGAGAAAATGTTCGCTCTAAAACAAATGAGCCGCTTTCGTAATGCGCTTGTAAGTAATATGAGTGATTTAAAACGAAAAGCTCTTGTCGTATTAGATCAGACTTTCCCAGAGTACCAAAGCATCTTTTCGGATGTTTTTGGTAAAACTTCTTCGCAAATCTTACTTGAATATGCCTCTCCTAGTGACTATGAACAGATATCTATTGATGATTTAACACAAATAATTGAGCAAACCAGTCGTAATCGACTGGGGAAGAAAACAGCCAACAAGCTAATGGAATTAGCCTCTAATTCGTTTGGTGTTACCTTCTGTAAAGACGCTTTTTCCTTCCAACTAAAAATGTTGATGGAACAAATTCGTTTTATCGAAGATCAAATCAAAGAATGTGAAGAAGAAATGTCACAACTTTTAATTGATTTAGATACTCCTATCATGACAATACCTGGTGTTGGGCCCATTTTAGGAGCCACTATACTAAGTGAAATTGGGGATATTCACCGCTTTGACAAACCATCTAAACTTGTCGCTTACGCAGGCATTGATGCCTCTGTGTCCCAATCTGGACAATTTGAAGCCTCAGGTACGTCTATATCCAAACGTGGTTCTTCTCATTTGCGTAGAGCCTTATTCCAAGCGGCTATTACAGCGCATAAACATGACCCTGTATTAAAAGCTTTTTATGAAAAGAAACGAAAGCAAGGAAAGCACTACTATGTTTGTATAGGGGCGGTAGCTAGAAAGCTGTGTTACATTATCTATGCCATTCTTAAAAGCAATAAGCCTTATGAAGTACCACCTCACACAACAGAAACATGACCTTTTCATTTTTTTTGAAAATCCTTAGGTTTATTTGGCACGCCCTTTTTTAGAAAAACACCCCCTATTTATATAAAAAACTCCCCTTGACTTCTCATAGTTGGTCTTTCATAATAATTTACATTTCGACAAGAAGGCGCTTACATCCTTTTTATTTACTCTTAGATTTCTCACGTTTACATATATGTTGAGAAAAGAAACTACTATTATTCACTCACAAAATTATCGCTAATAGGAAAGATAAAGATAAAAATGCACAAAGTGGAATATATAAACCGGTATCCATTCTTGCAAAGTGCGTATCTTTTTGTCGTTTAAAGATACCAAAATAGTTAAACTCACCAATCACTCTAATAGAAAAGACAATCATACAAATCCAGGAACCGACTTGAATAATAACATTAGGAACTGCAAAATGAACAATATTTGCTTGTTGCAACAAAATTATTGCTGCCATACTTAATAATAATGCAATGAACAATGTCATTCGGGCGCGAGGTGTAAACGCCTTTTCCCCTGATTTAGTTGGAATAACACTATTTGTCCCCCAATTACCTCCGAAAGCCCAATATACATGTAAAAAGCTAACTAAGAATAATATGCAAGCAGATATATATGTAATGATAAGCATTTTATCCTCCCCTTATTTTAGTTCCTATCTATAAAATATGCTATTCCCCTCCGCAATAGCAACCTTCATTTTATTACATAAAAAAACCGTAATGATTTATCAATATTAAGATAAGTCATTACGGGGTTATTAAACTTCATTATGCATTATACCTATTTCTTCGGCGTTCCATCCTTGTTTGACCTTGAACTGCATTTTCTTTGTATGGATCTATTTTCTCTGTCATTTCATACGTTGCAACTGGTTCTTCGTACTTATATTCATGGATTTTTTCTGGCATTTTACTTTTAGATTCTTTCCCACCAAACTTAAATAGTTTCATCTTTAATTTCGGTAATCTTGGAAGACGAATCTTAAATGATAATCTTTTGCGTTTCTTTTTTGGTCCAAGTAGATTTATATTTTCTTTATTATTATCTTTCTCTTTGCGGTGAATGAACATCGCAAGTAATCCTCCTATTACAAGTCCTCCAATTAATAGTAATATATATACATAATGGCTTGTCATTAAACTCGTTATGCGTTCAAGTATGACTAACGACTGTACTTCTTTTATATCCCATAGTAAAGCGGCCCATAATGAGAATAAGCCCAAAGTAAGTCCATATGTACGAAAACGGAATAAACATGGAATTAACGCGACACATGCAGCAATTTTCGCATTTGCTATGATTGAGCTTGTTGAAATATCTTGATGCCAAATAACTAACAGTAATGTTATAAATGGCGCATACGCTATCCAACTGCATATACGTGAATACATCTTTTTAGCAAAATAACTACCGAAACTAGTAAAAAATAAAAGCCCTCCAATATATATAGATTGTTCTAGAGGGATTTGCTTTGTAAGTCCTGCAATTGGAAAGAGGCCGCTCAGTAGCATTAAGAGCACATCTAATTTCTTCACAATTCCCCATTCCTTTCAAATTTTTTCAATTAATAAAAATCGTTTTTCCATATGAAATAGTTTTTGTATTTCTAAAAAACATATTAATCCTGTCTGCACATAAAGTAAATATGTAAACGAAAAGATACTTGACAAAGGATATCCTTATTTACATGAAAAAATGACAAATCCTGATCGATATAACGAGCAGGATTTGTTTACTAGTATTTAAAGTAGAATAATTGAATCTTTCTTTTCTACTTTTACTACATCTACATCCAATTCATCATCAAATTCTTTAAACTCTCTTGCATCTATGTCAGTAATATAACTCTTTATTACCTTTTCCATATGCATGGAATATGTCATGTGTACATTCTTTTTCGAAAGCATACTAGAATTACAGCACATGTAATGTATCATTTTAGCGATATAATCCCTTTCTACAGGTTTTACACCTAATGGTAGAATTTCAAGTATATATCGCTGAAAAATCCCACTACAATTAAGTGAATATTCACCAGTGCTATAATACATCCCTTTTTGATCTGCATATAAGCCAATGCTATCTAGAGCATCATCACATTCTATTACACCGTAACTTGGTACATCAAAACCTGTATTTATTCTAATAATATTTAAATTTGGAACCTTTAACACCTCTGGAACAATATCAGGTAAAATATCTGTATTAATTTCTTTATTTTGTAACTTTTTTATCCAATACCTTCTCAAATTTGCATCTACAATGAAGTAAACTTGTTCATTTTGTTCTTTTGCATATTGTACAATTTCCATTAATGTTTCGGAAACATATTGTTTAAAAAGAGCTCCCATATCATTTCTCTTTGATGGTTGTGGTAAAAATGCATTATGTTTATTTATATTTAATAATACGTAATCAATCGTTTGCCATTCTGTATTCCCATATAATTTATATAAAATTTCTTTTCCTTTTATTTTTGAAAGAATAGGTAAGAAATCAAATTTCGATATTCGTTCAATTGATAAATTAACATATATACAAGGTAAATTTATCTTATTCCAACTACGCTTCAAAAATCCTTTTTGCTCTAATAAACTAAAAACACTATTTACAATTGTTTTACGCGATACACTTTGGCCTATAAATAAATTAATAAATGTTGAAATACGGTTTGCTCGTGCAAATCCCTCTCTAATGATTTGTTTTGGATCAATTTTTTCTCGTCCATCACAATTTTTCAATGCGATTAATGCTAATGTCGCATCACTGCGCTCGCCCGCGGTAGCATAGACAGCTTTCGTAACATCATCTACAAGATTTGTTTTATATTTTTGGCAATATTGCATTTTATATGGATTTTGTAACACCTTTTCAATATTGTATCTCACAACCTTTAATAACACTGGAAAATCTGTATTCAATACGTAAGTATTTTCACCAACTTTAGTCAAAATAATTTCACTATCAAGTAATGCTTGTTCTATTTCCAGCACTATATTTTCAGACCAAACCTCTAATGTTAATGTCTCTAATCCTTTTGGTGCAAATAAAGGAAATAATTCATTTTTGTTATTTGTTGCTACCTTTTTACATTCTGGAAGTATTGTGAAATAAGAGAATTTACGCTGAAATTCTTTAAATAAATACTCTCTTTCCTTTACTTTTATACCCGGTTCTATTTTAGTACCTTGAACTTTATAAATTCTCTCATTGTATGGAAATAACACCCTTTTATTTTCCCCTACAATATAATCTTTCGGATATTGGAGAATATGGTCTAAATCCACCTCTCCCCCTATTTGAAAATCATCTTTTAAATTTCTAAATATTTTAATCCATTTCATACCGGTTGTAGCTTGTTGTATTTTTAGTTTTACAAACCGTATTTTTTTATTATTTGACGCAAACTCTGAGGTAGAAATCAATATCATGCCTCGTTTCCGTCTTAAAAGTAAAGGAATATCTGGATGATTATATTCTTGATAAAATCTCCGAATCCCTATTGAAATATTTAATAATGGAGCGTTCTCACCACCGCGGGTTATGCATTGAAATCGATATACATAGGAGAAAAAATCTTGTGTTTTTTCATCTTTTATCGGCTCTGACATCGCCTCACAAATATTTTGTGATCTCAGAGGAGAAAAATAGAATTCTTCTTCATTTGTATTTTCTAAATATATAGGACGCTCACAAAAAATATGTGAGATTAAAGCGGGTATCCACTTAGAATACGTTTCATTATCATGTAGTACTGGCAAATTAGAAATCAAATCGGATTGCCATTCATATTTTGGTGGTTCTACTAATCTATTTGGCTTCCAATCATGAATAATCTCATACCAACTTTGAAAAATATAATCGAGCTGCTCTTGTTTAATAGGTTCTTTTGATACAATCCATGGTGTATTTTCATTTAATACGTACGGATTATGCTGAATAAACAATATATCTGAAAACATATCATACAATCTTTCATTCAAACGTTTCAACTTACTCGTTAATAAAAATGTCTTATAATGTATCTCTACGATGTCCAGCCATTCAATAGGAAAGTATATAAATGATACCTTTTCATTTAAAAGGGGTTCTACTATATTTTCAAATGTTAGCAGCCTTAATTTTTTCATAAAATGATTCCTTCCTTTCTTCAGTTGTCTTGATTATCAAAAAGCTAGAACAATAGTTACTTAATCTAATCCATTTAAATCAAGTATTTAAAAGAAAAGTAAAAACTATTTATCTGAATAAAACATTATCAAATCGACTCTTTTAACAATTAAAAGTAATTATCATATACAGCACCTCATTATATTTATATTTTAATACATTTAAATTATACAATTTATATAATGTATTGTACTTATCATTTACAAAAAATTTACAAAAAACTAAAAAAGAACACCTTAAATCGGCGCTCTCTTTACAAATATTAAGCGTTATGTAATTGAACATATAGATAACAGTAATCCTCCAAATGAAATTGTTCCTAGTAAACCTACTACAAATCCTGTTAAACAAATACAATCAGCAAGACAAATAGAAGACTGCGATAATGGAACGAATGACCTACTTGTACCCGAACCATATTGTTTTATCTTCTCATAATTCATATCTAACATTAAATGTAGACATGTTACACCATCCTCAATAGTATGTACAGATTCTTTTTCTAATCGCTCCAATAATTTACTATCAAAAGCAACTGCTAGAGGGTACTGCTTATCCGATTTCATATTTTGATAAATTAGTTGCAAACGAGATAATATATTATTTTTCTTCTTTTCAGATGTTACTGTACATTTCATATTATTAAATTCATTTAATAACAGTGATAATTCATCTCTTTTTCCGTATAAATCTTTAGCTATTTTTCTCTTTAGTTTATACGAATGGAAAATAGATTTTAGTTCAACCATATTCATACACTTCCTAATTACATAGTATTTACCCTATTATTTTGTAGATAAACAGTACTTTTTAATCTTATTTAAAATACACTTAAGCAACTTATTTTACTATCGATTAACATTACATTAACCTTACACGGTTGTAATAAAATCATTAGCTAGAAGGAATCAATGCCCAAACTAGACAGATATTTAATGATAAAACCATAAGAAAAAAACAATGATTAGATTTTAAATCTAGTCATTGCTTTATCCATCACATCTTGATTACATCTATATATCTTATTGTTACTCTTTCACTTGAATGATTGAATATATCCATTAATAATGGCTATATTCTTTGTCGGCACGTACATATAACTAATGTTTTTTAATTGATAAAGTGAAACTTTAATCAGCTCTCACCAATCGGGCTTTTATGGGCAGTCCGCCACCTAACTTCTCTTTGCTCTCGCTGAATTTTTTTGGGGATGTTACTGCCCGCAACTAGCAAGATAGATGTTATCAATATTCATACGTTACAATAGTACCGGTAGTATCAGTAAAACCATCAAAACAGTTAGAGCAACCACCACAGCCGCCACAACCGCCACAGCCTCCGCAACCAAAACAACCGAAGCAACCAATACAACGGAAGCCACCACAACGGAAGCCGCCACAACGACCTCCACCACAACCGCCACAACGACCACAACCGCCACAGCGACGAGCAGCATCTTCAATATAGTAATATGGATATTGGTTTTGCTGGTCCCAATAGACAATATTTCCAGACCGGTAATCATTAAGGCTTAACGCTTGTAGTTCTTGTTGAAACTGATTCATTTTCATAACCTCCGTTTATAAAATACAACCTCATCGATACTTCCCTATATTCCTGTTCGTTACATCTAAGTAGAAATAGCGCTATAAACTAAGTTCAATACGTACACCAACAAAGTATGACTTATCACTAGATGATGCACCTTGTTCATATACCTATTTTTACTATGGGCTCATTTTTATAAAGTGAAACTTTAATCAGTGGGGTTTTGTTCATCCCCTACCTAACTTCTTTGCTTCCGCTGAATTTTGAGGTGGGGGGCTTACTGCCCGGCAAATAGCGGGATAAATAAAAATTAAAAAATATGAATTCTAGCGTCATATCTTCATACTTACTAAGTTCAATTAATTTCTCAACAATTATGATGCCATATCCTATATATTTCCGTCTGCTGCTTAGATTTTTCTGTACTGTAAATGGCTTTCGCTATAACACCTCCAAGTGACCGGTTTCTATGACGGTTAAGAAATTCCAACAAAAAAAAGCCCTAATTAGGGCTTTTCATTCTATTTCTCCAGCAAATCTCTATATGAAATTGCTAATTGAAAAAAGACACATTTAGATTGATGCGTCTTTTTTTGATGCCTCTTTTGTGAAATCATATAAAGCAATTGCGCCTAAAAGAACAAGTATCCCTTGAGGAACATCTAGCAAAATAGTTTTCCAAATTTCTGGAATTACCCATTTAATATCTGCTGCTGTTTCAAGATATGTTTGGAAATAGCTGATTGTAAAATTAATTATCCCTAAAAATACAAACAACGATAAACCAAATCGAATTAATTTCTTATTTGTAAACATATAACACCTCTCAAAATTCATTGGTTATTCCTGCTTTTGCTTCTTTATATTTCCATATCTCTATATCTAATTTTAACACATAAAGAACTCAAAAAAATACGATATGCATATTTGCATATCGTATTAACAACACTCCATGATAATTTAGAAATTCCTGCAAAGAAAAAACAACTCCGTTACAGCTAACAGCTCGGGTTTCTTTTCTTATTTAACTTCATACCACCAACATTTACGTTCTTTGATTGTAAAATAAATGTGACAGAAGTTTATCCAGTTAATGCGTAGACAAGTAAATGAGCTAAATTATCGATATTCTATTTCGCCATTTCCGTAGCACTAATGACTTTACGCAAATTTGACAAGAAAAAATATATAGCTAGGTATGATCCATACCTAGCTATAACATTACTTCTATTCTTTATCCAATTACGTCTTTTACGTCTGTATCCACTGGCCACTTTTCTAATGTATAAGCCATTTCCCAAAATGAATATTCATATTGACTGCTAATAATAAAATGCTGTTTCATACGTTTGCGATCTGCCTCTGTTACTTTTTCAGCGATAGTATCTAAACGTGTAATTTGTTCTTCAACTAGCGTACGGAACCAATCAGATCCATAAGCAGAAATCCATTCGTTATAAATTGGCTCTTCCGGCTGGCACTCTTTTAAGCGTTCGCCAATTTCATAATACAACCAATAGCAAGGTAAAATTGCTGCAATGATATCTCCTAAATGCCCTTCATACCCAGCACGATACATATGTGAAGTATACGCATATGCAGTTGGCGCAGGAATAAAATTATCTTTTTCTTCTTTTGTTATCCCTAATTTCTTCGCAAAATTCTCATGTAAAGATAACTCTGCCTCATATGTATTTTGAGCATGATGTGCCATACGAGCTGTCGTCTCTAATTCAAGAGCTTTCGCAGCTCCTAAAGTTTGTACTCTAGCAAAATGGCTCAAATAATATGAATCTTGAAGCACATAATAACGAAAACTAGCTAAATCTAACGTTCCTTCACCAAGTTTTTTTACAAAAGGATGGTTAAAACTCGCTTCCCAAATTGAATCTACTTCTTTACGTAACGATTGTGAAAAAGTCATTTAAATCCCTCCAATAATGTATAAAATATAAGTATTTATCCACAATTATTAAAGCTGTAAAATAAAAAAACTTTCTTTACAGGCGTAAAGAAAGTGAAATCGACAGTATTTATTTACTCATTAAATAGCAACGTCTTTCCCACTTCCCTACGCTGGCATTAACCAGATCAGGTACTAAGAGTCTCAAAATCACATTTGATCTCAGCCTATAAAAGGCCCCCCTAGTGGATAAATATTTTGTTTTTATAATGTATTCATCATAGCATACTTCGTGAAACTGTCAAAAAATTAGTTATATAATTCCCTTAAAACCCTTCTTCTTTTCTAACTTTTAATGATGTTTCAATAATCATATCTAATAGTTCGCTATAACTAATTCCCGCCGCTTCTGCACTTTTTGGCAATAAACTTGATTGTGTCATCCCTGGTAATGTATTAATTTCCATTACATATGGAATTCCGTCCTTCACCATCATATCAACTCTTGCATAAACACTACATTTTAATGCTTTATAACAAGCAAGTGACGCTTTATTTACACGTTCATTAATTTCTACTGGAAGTTCGATGACTTCCTCAACTGTACTAGTATCATCATATTTTGCATTGTAGTCAAAGAACTCGGCTGCATGTCGAATTGAAACTATAGGTAACTGTTTTCCATCCAGAATTGAACATGTAATTTCATCACCTTTTATATACTTCTCAATTACTACTTCAGAATCCCATTCGAATACAGTTTCTAGCATTGAGATCAATTCATTTTTATTATAAACGATTTTCACTCCGACACTCGATCCGCCAGAGTTTGGTTTTACTACTAATGGAAATCCTAACTTATCTAACTCATCAAGATTTAGATCCTCCATTTTTGTAAGTTCAATCCAATCTGGTGTTTCTACACCTTCATAACGTAAAATCTTTTTCGAAATATTTTTATCCATACATATACTGCTAGATAACATATTACTTCCGCTATAAGGAATCCCTAAACTCTCCAGTGTTCCTTGAACTGTCCCATCTTCTCCGTATTTTCCGTGTAACGCGAGCAACGCAAAGTCAATGTCTTTCGCTTTTTCAATTAAATCCACTTTTTCATTTAATGTAATTGGAACTATTTCATACTTATTTTTATCTAAATGAGCAATCATTTCATTCCCCGTCATAATTGAAACTTGTTTTTCAGACGATACCCCGCCCATAATAACACCGATTTTCATTTTCTCAACTCCAAATTTCATTTTTTAATGTATCACCAATTATTTTAATTCCCCGAACTATTTCTTCTTCTTTCAAGCGCGAAAACCCTAATCGGAAAGTGTTCGCTCCTTCTCCATCAGAGTAAAAAACATCTCCAGGTGAAAACGTAACGCCTTTCTCATAACACTTTTGTAAAAGTGTGCGGGCATTCATATGCTCTTCTAGTTCTATAAATAAATGAAGTCCACCATCTCCAGTCATTCTTTTGAAATGAATGTACTGGTTACATGCCCCGACAGCTAACTCATATTTTTTCTTATAAACAGATCTTGCCTTTTTTAAATATTTCTCAAAATATCCCTCATGTAAATATTGAAACAGAACAGCTTGATCTAGCGTAGATGTGTGAATCGTTCTTGCTCTTTTTACGCTTTCTAAATAATGAATCAGCTCTTTATCTGCAATAATCCAGCCTACACGTAAACCAGGGAAAAGTACCTTTGAAAAGCTACTAATATAAATGACATTATTGCCAGCTCCCGCAAAAGTTAATAATGGAGCTAAATGTGAACCTGAATAACGTAATTCTTCATTAAATCCGTCCTCTATAATAGGAACGTTGTATTTTGAGAATAACCTCATCAATTCCGTTCTTTTCTCTGAACTCGTAACAATACCGGTTGGATTATGATAAGAAGGAATTAAATAAGCAAAATCAAAATCTTTTTCACGCAAGCTTTTTTCAACTTTATTCGTATCAATACCATCCTCATTCATATCAATCCCATGAACTTCAAGTCCATGTAAACGGAACAGCTTTAGTGCAGCGTGGTGAGTTGGATTCTCACAAATGACACGACCAGATTTTTTTGATAAAGAAGAGAGTACAATATCCAATCCTTCTGTAAATCCATTTGTAATTAGAATATCTTTATTCGAAATGTCTACACCTTTCATTTCCATGTAATGAAGTAAATAATTCATTAACGGTCTATATCCCTTTGCATATCCGTAGTTCAATACGATGTCTCCTTCAATGGACATACGAGTAAGAAAAGCTCTTTTGAAATTTTCAACATCAAATAGCTTCTCATCCGGGGCTATACTATTAAAGACAATCATTCCCTTTTCCCAACGAACACCATGTTTCATTAAATCTAATTCATCCGCTAATGCGGTCACTGTATTAAGTTTATTTTTCCAATCTATTTCAACAGACGAAGTGTTAGATATATCCACCTTCGCAACAAAGTTCCCTTTTCCTTTAACTGCATAAATGAGTCCTTCTTGTTCTAAATCTGCATAAGCAGCGAGTACAGTGTTTCTACTCACACTTAGTAATTCACTTAGTTCCCTTGTTGATGGGATTTTTTGATCCCCGAGCAAATGCCCTTTCATAATCATCTTCTTCAAATAATCTTTCAATTGAATATAAACGGGACGATCTTTAACAACTTTAAAATCCTTAAACAATTCCTTACCCCCTGCAATCATTTTTTCATATTTATTTCATTCTCAAAAGGTCCACGACATATGTATTTTTTATAAAGGGCGGTACGGTCTTACAAATCTTTTCGATATAAGTTAATCACATCTTTTAAAGCTGCAGCTGCAGCGCCTCGTGGATTAGAAGCCCCACCAATTGTAGTAACTTGTCCCATCGTATCTGTAAAGAACGTAATTCCTTTTTCGGTCCCATTTACTTTTGCTAACGGATGATCTTTTTCTATTTCGCACGGTTCAACATTTAAATTCACATTGCCACCCTCATCCTTATATGTTGATGCTATTAATTTAATAATTTTATGTTGTTCCTTAGCATTTCTAATTTGCTGTTTTGTAACGTGCTCGATTCCTTTTATATGTATATCAGTAAGTGTTTTCTCTGTTTCCATTAAGCTGTTTGTCAAAAGTAACAATTTACACGCACTATCTGAACCACTTATATCTAATATAGGGTTTGTCTCAGCAATTCCTTTATCTTGTGCTTCTTTCAATGCTTCTTCAAATGTCATATCTTCCTCATACATTTTCGTAAGAATATAATTAGTTGTTCCATTTAATATTCCTTCTATTTTTTCAATACTGCAACCGGCTAAACTAAATTGTCCGATATCTAGGGTCGGTAATGCAGCGGCTGTTGCACCGCTATATCGAATTCGTACATTTGCGCCTCTTGCTGCTTCATTTATTTCTCTCCAGTTTGTAACGAGCGCCCCTTTAGAAATTGCTACTATATCCATCTGTTTCTCAATCGCTTGTTTCATATATTGTTTCCCTGGATTTCCATCTTTAAGATTTGTAACTGTTGATTCTACCAATACAGTACCACTTATGCTAGTTGTTGCACGTTCCTTCGGATGATACTCTAAATATTTTTCAATTGCAGCGGTACCGCCACCATACATCAATAAATGATGAAGTGATAAGCCGTCTTCATTATGTATTGCAATATTTCTCCCTAATACGCCACTTACAACTAATTGAATCCCATATGTTTCATATATATATGAATATTTTTCATTTAATAATTTTATAAACTCTCTGCCTACTGTTCCGTATCCTGATAATACAACTTGAATTTTCATAATATCCCCCCATATTTTTCTACCAAATCCCTCTTTCAATATAATATAAAGCGCTCTCGAATTCCATCGAGAGCGCTTTATTATTACCTATTTCGGTAAACGTGATAGCTTTTCAGCAATTGTTCTATAAAACTCTTGAATGCTAGAAAAACCTAATGAGTCTGAAACACTTAATCCTACCATATCGAGATGATCCCAATTCGCTTTCGTTTCGATATGATTCCATTTTCCAATCTGTAATGACCCATTATTATTTACAGCAACATTAGAAGATGGTGCAATCATAGAATTCGTATTTACTACACCATCATTTTGCCACCAAGAAGTATCAACTAACGGACGGTTTTCTTCATATCTCGCATAAGAACCTAAGAAAAATGCATTCCCCATCAACAATTTATTCATCGTAATATGCGGTAAATGTAAACCTGTTATAGGTGCTGCTTGTGATGCATGTCCACTATAGGATAAATAATACACATCTGGTTGCGTCTTTACCCAATTATTTAACTCCTTTGCACCATCTGTACTTAAATCCCATTGACTTATATCTTTTGTATTTTTCCAAAGTGAACTATTTAGAATACGATTACTATATTGGAAAAAGGACTCTCCAGCATTTTTCTTTATACCCCATTGATCCAATTTAAAATCATATAATGATAAATTATTGTTTCCTCCAAAGCTTGCAGCTGTAATGAGTAAATCTTTAACGAACGGCAGTAGAAGACTACCATCCGCAAGTGTTGTACCGTTGTGAGGGGTTGCTAATGTTGTAACACTATGAACATATGATTTTCCGCCTTCAAATAGTGGTGATATTTTGATGTCTGGGTGATTTTTCACATAATTCTTTTCTTCAAAACTACCTTCTTTTAATAGCTGTACTAATGTTCTAATCGTTTGTCCACCCATGCTATGTCCAACTAAATGAACTTTATTTGTTTCACTCCAATTCGGCGCAAAACCACTATAAGTTCTGCCAAAACGATTATGTCCATGTTTCTCAGCATGTACGGCACCATAGTCTACTGTCCCACCGCTAATTTGTGCATACAATTCACATGCACGATCCCAGTTACTAGAAACAGGTCCAACAGCTGCGGTATGTACCGTATAACCATTGCGTTTCAAATCTTCCTGTATATCATGAACACCACCCCAATATTTTACGCCAAGCATTTCTTCTCTACCCCATCCAGCAAATCCATTCACCAATATGATTGGATAATTATTTTGTTGCCTCTCTTCAGCGTATGATATTTTCGCTGCGAATGAACATACGGTCACTAATGCGAAAAAACATATTTTTAAAAATAACTTCCCCATACTTTCTCCCCCTAATAAAACGTTTACATTTTTCTTTTTTAAAAAAATTAACAGAATACTTTAACAACTTAAACATAATGTAAAGTATTTTATATACGTTGTATATATAGAAAACATATACAAATGTTGATAAATATTAATTCAAGTAAATATTTACTTTTTACAATACAACTTGTAAATCTGTTTATTTGAATTTATAATTAGATATAGTTGCCTCATGTTAAAAAGATTTAAAAACCATAAGAAAACTAATCTCATTGCTTGAAAAGGAGGAAAAAGCATGCAAATCGGATCAAATATTCATACATTATCTCAACCTACTAAAATAACTTCATCTACTCTTGAGCATAATACTATCTCTTCTACTAAACTTGAAAGTAAGAAAATAAATGATCCTATCAAGTTTGATATTCGTTCATCTGAAAAAGAAATGAAACAGCCTGAGCATAAATTTAATGAATTAGATTTATGGAAGATGTTAAAGGATAAAGGTGTTCCTTTATGGATTATACTTGAAATGCTACAAAAGGCTCGTAAAGAAAAAGAAGCACAAAATAATTCAGTTCAAAATTCAAATGCGATTGAAGAAACGAGTGAGACTCGATTAAATGAAGTAATGTAAAGCATAATAATTGATTTGTCTATAAACTAAAAAGAGTTCGAAGCTGATGAAATTTTTATCAACTTCGAACTCTTTTTTAAGGTTTTTCGCCAATCGTTACAAAGTGAAAAGATACTTCTCCTTCCAAACCTTTAATTAACTTTTTTACTTTGACATTTTCATTAACCAATGTATTATCTGTCGACATTTTAGGTTTTTCGTCACCTAGTGATTTTTTCAAATGAAGAAGATGCATTTTCATTTCATTTGCCTTTATTTCTTTATAAACACTATTTTTTGCTACAATCATATACCATTCCGTTGAATATTTACGATTGTTACCTATCCAAGCATCACTATCGTATGTAACAGGAATCTCTTCCTCTCCTATTTTAATACTTTTCATAGTCTTATTGTCTTCACTTGTAAATAATAGCGCCCCTTCTTTGGGGAATTTCGGTAACGTATCTATAATATAATTGGAGCCATTATCTTGTTTTCGAAAAAGTTTTTCTTTAATCAATGCTTGTGCTGTAGATTCATTTAAAATTAAGACATTTCCATTTCCAACTTCCCCTTTTTTCACAGAAAACACTTCATTTTCTTCCGTAATTTCCTGATAACGATTAATAATTGGTGAAATATTATTTTCATCTCCAATAATTAATACACCGTTTGCAGGAAATGGATTTTCCTTTTTAGAACATGCACTAAAACTTATTAATAATAGTATCGTTAACATAAAAATAGTTAAAGTTCTTTTCATCTCGTTTCCTTTCATCATACAGTTCATTTTTCTACATACTTTATTGTAGTCTTACAAGCTAATAAATTCTATTGCTCCATAACCTTATAAAGCTTTTGCAGATAACGCCAACGGGTTATAAAGAAATATAAAACTTGTATACATATAAATGAAATTAAAATAACGATAGAGCTATTTATGATAGAAAAATCGACTAATTGCTGTAATGCTATATAAGCGACTACAGTATGAATCACTGCAACGACAATTGGTAAAAAGAACATTAATAATAACTGTCTCGTTACAACTTTTTTTAACTCACCTTTACTTAATCCCATTTTCGAAATCATTTTATATTGCTGCTGATCGCGATCCAAATCTGTATATAATCGGAAATAAATAAAACTAGCAGCGAATGTAAAGAAGACGATTCCGACTAAAATACTTACCATAAGTAATAAACCATTCTTTTGCTTTGCTTCCAACAAGTTTAATGTTAAAGCTTCAAAGTAGAAATCTCTGTCCCTAAGATCTTTATCGAATATACTCTTTAATTGATTGGAAATCTCTTTCGTTTTTATCCAATCATCTACAACAAATCCGTAAGTACGATATGGAATTTCTTTATTAACTGGGTCACTAGTAAGAGGCATTCCATCATATACCTGATCTTGAACAGCGATATAAATAGTTCTAGAATCGTGTGGTAAAACTAAATTTTCTACAGCTTTTTTCACATGAAATGTCTTTGTCCAGTCACCTTGAATGACTTCTATATTCTTTTTATACTCGCCATTTTTAAATTCTTGTTTTTGTGATACGACTCCAGGAATTAATAAAATTTCATCTTCTTTTTCAATTTTTTCTTGTTGATAGCCTAGTGCTTTAGCAAGATCGTTGTATTCACTTAACTTCATTACATTTACGCCATTTTCTGTGTATATATATGAAGATGAAGCCATTCGATACGGAATATTAGCATCAGAAAGGTGCTTTTTTATAATAGAAAGATTTTTATTCAATACTTTGTCATTTTCAAGACTTCCATACAAAAATGTATAGGGATTTGTCATCCTTACTAAATCCCTATTTCCAATTGCGGCTGTTGTACCAATTGCTGTAAATGCAACTGCTGAAACAATAGATACTATAAAAAACATCGTTGCATTATCTTTCATACGGTAAATTAATTCAGAAAATGTTAATATATTTGTTCTCTTTAAAAAGAAAGATTCTCTCCTTTTAGCAAGGCGCAATATATACACGCTACACTGTGTATATAAAAAGTACGTTCCTATAATTACTAGGAGCACACCTATTCCAAGCGTAATAAAATTGGTACTTGGTATGAAGCGAAATACTGAAAAATATCCATACCCTATACTAATTAAAGAAAGTAGCGATAATAAAACTGAAGATTTCGGTTCAGGTTTTGGCTTTTCCTCTGCTCGAATAAGTTCCACAAGTTCCGTTACTTTTATCATTTTAAATGTAAATAATGAAACAATTAAAAACAAGAAAAGAAATGTGATAACAGTTAATAATACAGCCCGCACTGGTATATAAAAAGGTAAACCATTATTAATCATTAATACACTTGCACTTATCAATAAGACTAGTTTAGAAAATATGAGTCCAATGAAAATCCCTATACAAATTGAACCAAGTCCAATCAACATATTTTCAATTAATAATAATTTCTTAAGCTGTCTCATTGACATACCTTGCATCATTAAAATGCCAAATTCTTTCTTACGCGTTTTTAAAAACGAACTAACTGAATATAAAATGAAGAAAAATGAAAATACAAAAATCAATCCTTGCGAAACTGAAAATCCCAATGTACCAAATGCACTTATTGTTGCACTTGTCGATTTCAACTCACCTTGTAAATCAGGATGAAATAATAAAAGAGCATACGTAAAGAAAATCATAATAGAAAATGCACTACTTAAAAAATGGGCAGCATATGTACGCTTATTGCGAAAAATATTATTAAATGCGAACTGACGAAAAGTCATGCCTTTTCCCTCCTAACAAAGAAAGGACATCCATAATCTTTTGATAAAAAGTTTGCCTACTTTCACCACAATAAATTTCGTTATATAGTTGACCATCTTTAATAAAGATTACTCGGCTGCAAAAGCTCGCTGCATACGGATCATGTGTAACTAACATCATCGTTGCTTTTTCTTCTTTATTTAGAGTATCCAGCATCTCCATTACATCATTTGAAGATTTAGAGTCCAAGTTCCCTGTTGGTTCATCTGCAAGTAATAATTGCGGCTTATGAACAATTGCACGAGCGATTGCTGTTCTTTGAGCTTGTCCCCCTGATATTTCAAACGTTCTTTTATTCAATATATCTGTAATATTTAACTTCTCTGCAATCTCTTCCAATCGCTTGTTCATTTCTTGCACGGAAACACCATCTAAAGTCATCGGCAATACGATGTTTTCTTTTACAGTAAGTGTGCTAAGAAGATTAAATGATTGAAAAACAAATCCTAATTGTTTTCTGCGGAATAACGCTAATTCTTCTGATGATAATTGAAAAGGATTTGTGCCATTAATAAATATTTCTCCCGATGATGGAGAATCAATAGTAGATACCATATTCAATAACGTTGTTTTTCCGCTACCTGATGGACCCATAATTCCTACAAATTCACCTTCTTGAATTGATAAATCAATATCTACTAATGCTTTATAAGGTACTTTCCCTTTATATACTTTACTAATACTTTTTGCATGTAAAATTTCCATGTATATTCTCCCTTCATTTCCACTGCTCACTATAAAGTGTAAATGAATTGTCTTACAGCTCATATTGATTCATCTTTCATTTACCTTACACGCTTGTAAGATTTCTAAAAAAAATGACAACATAATTATTTCAAACTAAAATTAACGCATAACTATCTTATAATAATTGTATAGTAGTAGGAAATATAATGTATAATAAATCTTTATTATATAAATGAGAAAAGACCGATTGCTATCGGTCTTTTACTACCAAACGTTATATTTTTATCCACTCAGATTTTCTCAATATATAATGATTATATATTTGATTTTCTATCCTCTGTTGGCTCTTATAAATAAACCCGCATTTTTCAATAACTTTATTTGATGCTACATTGTTAATTAAAGCAATTGCGTTAAGGACATTTAAATTTGTTTCTTTAAACAAATAGTCAATTAAACCTTTAGTCGCTTTTGTAGCATAGCCATGATTTTGATATTCATTTGAGATAGCATACATTATCTCTCTGTTTGGTGAAGGGAGTTCTTCTTTCATACCTGTGCAGCACCATCCAATGAGTTCATTTGTAGCTTTCTTAAATATTCCTAGCTTTAACATATGATTATCTATGTTATTCGTAGTTTTCACTGCATCAAGAAATGCTTTGTTTGCTGGTATTTCATAATCTGCAATCCAATCCACCCTTTGTTCTTTCGTTGATTTCCAGTCTGGTAAAAATTTTGCTATTTCCGGTTGATTTGCTATTTTATAAATACTCTCTGCATCTTTGACCGTAAACTCTTGCAAGTATATATCTCCACAATCTATTTTAAATAACTTAGTGAATCTCTCTTCTCCCATGTTAATCCCCCTTATTTACGTTATAGCTCCTTAATCTGCTTCGTAAGTTCCATAAACCGTTCATCCAGTGCTTTATATTCTTTGTCTTTAGAAGTTAAAAAGCTTAATTTTCCTAATACTTCTTGTCTCTCTGTTTCTAACGTTAAACGTAGCTCTTCAATATCATCTCTTGTTTTAGTAGGTTCTTCTAGCTGCTTTTGTATCGTATTGTTTGAAAACACGAGTTTTGTGTTAGTTGTTTTCTCCAGAAAATATCGATCGTGAGATACAATTACTAATGTTCCGTTATACTCAGCTAATGTATTTTCAAGTTGTTCACGTGAAGGTAGATCCAAGTGATTCGTCGGTTCGTCTAAAATGAGTACATCTTTTTCATCTAAAATATAAGCCATTAGCTTACACTTTACTCTTTCTCCCATACTCATATGCTCAATCGGCTCTTTCCATTGAGACGCTTGGAATCCTAAATGTTTCATTAAATTTTGGACTTTTCCTCTTTCTTCAAACGTCTCTTTAAAAAATAAATTTTCTGGTGTTTTATCAAGCGGTAAATCAAAAACTTCTTGTGTTAAATAGCCGATGTTTGCTGAAGGTGAAATCCATATTTCTCCTTCAGCAGTTTCCGTTCCCATAATCATCTTCAGTAATGTTGTTTTCCCACTACCGTTTGGTCCAACAATCGCAACTTTCTCACCGTGCTGAATTGTAAAATTAACGTTTTCAAATAATACTTTCCCATGAAAGTCTTTTTTTAATTGCTTTACTTCTAAAAAGCGTTTTCCTACTTTTTTGTTCGCTTGAATAGAAAACTCAACTGAATACTCTTCTTTCACACGTTCTACTTTCGTTTTCTCCAGCTCTTTTTCAAGTCGTTTTCGTTTTGACTTCACTTGTGCATCCATTCGCTTCGCTTTTACACGATAGAATTCTTTCACACCTTCTTGTTTTGTAGACTGCGCGTGTGCCTTTTGTGACCATGAACTCAATTCTTTTATATGTGTTTCTACTTGTTCTATCTTTTTTTGTTGTTTTTCATATTCACGCTGCTGCGACTTTCTTTTTTGCTCACGTGCTTTCATGTAGCTCGTATAATTACCACTATGCTCAATTAATTTTTTGTCCTCAATTGACCATATTTTTGTTGCGACAACATCTAAAAAATATCGATCATGCGATACAACGATAACTGTACCTTTCATGTTTTTTATTTGTTTAATGAGAAATCCCGTACTGATCTCATCTAAATGATTTGTCGGTTCGTCTAATATTAAGACATTAGGATTTTCAGCAAATCCTTTTGCTAATCGAATTTTCAGCTTTTCACCACCACTTAAAGTATGAAAATCGTTCGTTGGCACGCCCCATTTCGCAAGAAGTTCTGCTTCTTTTGCAATTACATCATTACTAATAAAAGATTCTATTTCTTGCTCAACATATGCGGTTGTCATATTCATTTGCTGCCATTCAACAATCCCTTTTGAAGGCTCAATCTTTCCATTTATTAATTGAAGTAACGTTGATTTACCAGCACCGTTTTTACCAATTAATCCGATAACATCCCCTTGTTTTACTGTCACATTCATTTTCTCTAACAACATATTTTCTTTTATTTCAACATAAACATCATTTAATGTTAATAGTTCTTTCATAATACCGATCCCTTTCATTAAGGGAGAATAAAAAAATCCTCCCAAATAAATTTGGCAGGATTAGTCGTTAAAATATTTACACCCAAATAAGCTATTACATAACATAAATAGCAATACCGTTCTATGGAAATTGGGCAGACTAATCCTATTTTTTAGAAATTGAAATTTATTGAATTTCAACATTTAAAAATAAGATTAGTTAATCATCGTCCACCCATCATTCCTTTCTGTCATTAATAACCATATTGTACCATGATAATACTGTATGCGTAAATATTATTATTTGTACTTCAAAAGCAATTATTTTTCTTCAAGTTTATTTTTACAATTTCATGTGCTCATATCTTTAATTTTTACTAATTTGTATCATTTATTCATATGAAAACTTTTTAAAAAATACAAAACAAGGCTAAAAAACTTATCTCCAACGTTCTTTAGCCTTGATCACTTTTTACACATTAAAAAACATTACTCGTACTACCGTACCTTTATCAACTTCTGAATGGATTGCTACACTATGTCCTAATTGCTTCGTAATTTCATATACGAGATATAGCCCCATTCCTGTTGATTCTTTAAAATCTCTACCGTTTTCTCCTGTAAAGAAAGGTTTGAAGACTCTTGGTAAATCTTGCTTCGGTATACCTACGCCATTATCAGCAATTTCAAGTATAACGGTATTACCTTCCTTACAAGCTTTCACTTTAATCTTTTCTCTACTACCTGATGAATATTTAATCGCATTCGATAGTATTTGCCCAATTAAAAATTGTAACCATTTCGCATCACTTTCTACAGTAATGTCCTTATCAATTTCAAGCTCTGGATATACAAAATTCCGGATAAAGAACCGTTTATGCTCATGTACCGAATCATTCACTATTTTATGTAGTTGTACTCTTTCTACATAAAAATCTTGTGTAAATGCTTCTAAACGTGCGACATACAGAGCCATTTCTAATCCCTTTTTTAATCGATCAGTTTCCTCATTTATACTTTCAAAACGTGAATCTACTTCATCCTGTGTAATTAATTCTATTACAGATAAAGGTGTTTTCATTTGATGAATCCACTGATTCATAAAGGTTAAATGGTCATTATTTTTTCTCTCTTGCATTTGCAGCTGATTTTGATAATGTCGATATTGCACCTCAAGTAGTTCTTGAAGAGCAGCCGATACAGCTGCAAAATCAGATTTTTGAACAGATTCATGTTAGTGATAGGTAAGGATTTGAAGTTATCTCTACCTTTTCCCCCACTCCACACCGTACGTGAGACTTTCACCTCATACGGCGCTCCATCTAATTTGTTTATTGTTTAATTTTTTCTAAATTACAAGCTCTTCGATATTGGTTTATTCGTTTAACTTGTTCCACAGTCAACGAGTGTTTTTGAAAGTAGGATTCAATCGTTTGTTTATTTGTCATGTGAATTAATCTATGAATTTCTTTATGAATGATTCTAAGATTTTCATACTCATCTGTTCCGCCTAATCCCTTCGGAATATAGTGGTGGCAATGTAGCTCACTTGCTGGTAAAAATTCTTTAAGTATCTCACATTTTCCATTCAACATAGAATACCTTGCCATTCGATTATCCAAGTACTCTATACTTTCATTAGGGATATTTGCAGTTAGTAGTTTCTTAATTTCGCCTAATACCAATTTATTTAACTCAATATGTTTGGCAATCTTTCGGCCTTTTTGATTGTAAGGTGTTTGGGTTTGCGTGTAATTCCATATAGTTGCTGTTTGTATATCCGCTAGTGGAAATAAGTAAATACCACATACTTTAAATGTTCGATAATTATTTTTAAAGAATTTTGTAAACACCGGAGGTGCATTGATTGGAACTTCATATTTCCCGACACTTTTTAATCGATTGAATATTACTAATGATAGGTTAAATGCAAGCTGTTTCATTTCAATATTTACATGTGTAACATACCTAAAATAGTTACGCAGTCCAAGTACATAGGCATTATATAATTGCACATTTTTCCGAGTTGATGACAACTGAATAGCTTTTATTCGCTTTTTGATCTCAAGTTTGATTTGCTTCTTTTTCTTATTTGATATCCTAGAGTTACAAACCCATTTGTTTCTTTTGGGTACTACATATAATAAATATCCTAAGAACTCAGATTTGTTTTTTCTAAGGTTGATTATTCTGGATTTTTCTGGTGAAATGTCCAACTTTAATCGTTCCTTGAGATACATTTTTGTCGCGAAAAACCATTTTTGTGCCGTTCGGAAATCCTTTGCCATAATTTTAAAATCATCTGCATAACGAACAATAAATCCTTGTTTCAATTTGGTACCTTTCATTGCTCGCTTTTGATTTGCATTATTTGTATATGGATATGATGTTTCAAAATAGTGCCATTGGCTTGCTATCCATTGGTCTAAATCATTTAAAACTATATTGGATAGTAATGGCGAGAGTATTCCACCTTGTGGTGTTCCCTTTTTTGGAATTCCAAATCCCTTAATTGGTGCTTTTAGAATTAAATAGATAAGTTTTAACACTCGCTTATCTTTAATACCCATATTCCACAATTGTTTTAGAAGTAATGTGTGATTAACATTGTCAAAGAATCCTTTTATATCTATATCTACCGCGTAATGAAAAGTATTTCTGCTTATCAAAAACATTACTCTAGAAATGGCATGTTTTGTTCCTCTCATCGGACGAAATCCATAACTATGTTCGTAAAATTTCGCCTCGCAAATCGGCTCCAAAATTTGCCTAATCATTTGTTGAATTAACCGATCAAACATTGTTGGAATTCCTAAAGGTCTTTTATCTCCATTGGACTTAGGAATAAAAACTCTCTTTACTGCTTTTGGTTTGTATATCTCTAGTTGTTTACAAACCAATGATAAGAATTCCTTTTTATACATTGGTTTATAATTATCTATCGTGAACAAATCCGTGCCAGCGGTTTTGGACCCCTTGTTAGATTTTATTGTTCGGTATGCTAAAAGAATATTGTTCTCCGAAGTAATCAATTCATATAGACCATGGAATGATTTATTTCCTTGACTTTCTTCATATAACCTATCAAATGTTTCTTGCATATTGTAATATTCCCAATATCTCATTGTTGTGCTCAACTGTGGAAACCTCCTAGGTTTTTGCCCACATTCCTACCTGACCATTGAGCTTCATTTTCTTAAAATTAAACATAAAACAAACTAGACTTGGGGCCATCCCTCCACGTTCATTAGACGCTTCAACGGTACTGTGCCCCTACCTTCACAAAAATAAAGGAATTTCGGCTAATTACCTTATATCCACCTGCCCAGTAGTAGCTGTTTTCATTTAGCAGTTTTTTGCTTCCCACGTTCCAATATATCTAGCTATTCATGATAACCGTAGGTGTTTGCTATAAGCCTGTAGAGTTTATAAGCTCATCGTTGCTTATCCCGATTTCCTACCGTCAGATTCGTACTTCTCGGTACCCTACCACACTCTTGTGTGCTATACCTTTCGGTATAGTGCAATTTTAGACCCGTACCTTCGCAAATTCGTCAGACCCATAAGGGACATTCTCACCATAGTTATCTTTTCAGCCATCCGACCTATCCTACACCATATGATTAAAAATCACTTAGGCTCGTTCAGCCGACTTCACCTAGCTTCATACACAATCTGTCTACTAACAAATCATGCATGTAGGAGTATTAATGGAGTTGTTTCAATTCAACATGACGATTTTCATTCCAACTCTCGATATATTAGTTATTGTTGCTTAAGATAAATTTCAGCAACACTCTCACTTCACGTCTAAACGCTTATAGAGAAACGTGTCGCGCCCAAAGATTGCATCGGGTTTGCTAAGCGCTCATAAAAAGAACGATGTGTAAAATAACGAAACACTAAATAACTTCCCATAAAGAAAGCCCCTAGAAACATTGCATATAACGCCGTTGTAATATGATTATGCCCATCAAACCAATATACGAGAAATATAGCTAGTAGTTGAATTATAGTAAAGCAAATAAGTGGTATATGATCACGTATAAACAACCTTATCATTTTTCTATACCAGTATCCCAAGTAATATGCAATCTATATCCAACACTACGAATCGTTTCAATCGCACCTTCTATATGTAACGTTTGTAACTTTTTACGCACACGTGTTGTATTTACACTTAATGTATTATCATCAACATAAGATTCACTATCCCATAATTTATTAAGTAACACTTCTCTACTCACAACACGCGGATAATTTTTCATTAATGTCTCTAATAAAATAGCTTCGTTTCTCGTTATATCAATCTCTTCATTTCTAAGTTTCAATACAAGTCTTTCAGGATATAAACAAAGGCCTTGTTGCTCAATCATTCGCTCTTCTAGTTTCGGTGCATAATCTCCATATGCACGTCTTAAATGACTACGAATTTTCGCCACTACAACTTCATAATGAAAAGGCTTCGGAATAAAATCATCGCCACCATTTTCTAACGCCATAACTTGATCCATCGTGCCTTCACGGGCCGAAATGAATAGTATCGGACATGTAGAAACTCCGCGAATTTGACGACACCAAAAGTACCCATCAAAACTCGGTAAATTAATATCTAATAAAACTAACTCTGGTTGTTCTTCTAAAAAAATGTTTAATACATTTTGAAAGTCCGATACAATAACTCCTTGATAACCATATTTCCCAACATGTGTCGATAATAGTTCTGCAATTTTCATATCGTCTTCTACAATCATAATTTTGACCATTATTGAACTCCTTTTTAATCCACAATCTCAAATATACTTATATAAAATAAATACTACCTCTTTTCACAAAATCCGTAAATTAAAAAAGGATGCTTTTATACAAAAGTATCCTTTTTCGTCCCTTATCTATTTAATATGAAATTTACTAAAAGTAAATCCTAGTTTCTCCACATAATCCATCCCTAATTCCATACGCGCCGTTTTCAACGGATCCACAACTTGGCAAACTTTTAAATTACCTGCTGCCGATAATAAAAGCGTTGCATCAGCTTTAGACATTGCTAATTCTTCATGTAAAAATGTCACCATATTACGTACAGCACGATTTGCTGCATCATCTAGCAATTTTTCTGAAGCAATCGTCATTACTTTTTCTTTTTGAATAGCCATTGGTAGTGGCCATTTTTTCCCTTTTATAATTTGAACTGTTACAGTTACCTCACCAGCAACCTCTACTCCACTAACCCCAATTTCACCATCCCCCATTGCTGCGTGTAAATCACCTAACGCTAATAGTGCTCCTGGGACATTAACTGGTAGTAGTAATGTTGTTCCTTCTTTAATTTCTTTACAGTCCATATTCCCGCCGTGATCATGCGGTGTGCCACATGAAATGCTCTCTTCTTTCGGTGCAATACCAATTACCCCAATCATTGGATTAATCGGGATTTGTAGTTCACTTGAAAACAAAACATGTTCATTATGTATTGGGACAATTTTCACTGTATTTTCATTTAACTCATTCCCTATTACACCAAGGTTTGCACCTGTAGTTAAAACGCCCTGCTCTGCAATTTTAATCTTTTCAATCGTTACGGCTAATATATCGCCAGGTTCTGCTCCTTTAACATATACAGGTCCAGTCGCTGGATTAATTCGGTTCCAATCTAATTCTTGAAACACAACATCTTCAGAATCGATTTGATTTTCAAAGCAATCATATGTTTCAAATACAAGACTGCTCCCAATTTCCACTTCCATACAAGGTTTATTTTCTGGTGACATTGAGTAAATGATATGGTCTTTATGAATTCGATACATAATACCTCTCCCTTTTATATTTATCTACTATTACTAATTAGCTCTTTTTATACAAGCTCCTCTTAAAATTAAATGTTATTTTTATGTAAAAAAGCACGCAGATTGTTTTATAACATACACTCTTTACTATAACAGAAAGGTGGTATCACTATGCCCCTTATTCCATACAACGAAAGTGATGTTGATTTACTAGCTCGTTTAATTCGTGCTGAAGCTGAAGGCGAAGGTCGCCAAGGTGAGGAGTTAGTTGGATGCGTTGTAGTAAACCGTGTATTTTGTGATTGCTTAGATTTTAAACAACTCCGTACCGTACGCGACGCTGTATATCAAAGCCCCGGCGGATTTGAAGCAGTACAATATGGATATTTTTATCAACGCGCTCGTGAATCAGAAAAAGAAATTGCACGAAAAGTTTTACAAGGTGAATGGCGCTGGCCTGCACGATGGGCTCTTTGGTATTTCCGTCCAGTTGGAGCTTGTCCACCTGAATGGTATAATCAGCCATTTGTAGGACAGTTTAAAAGCCATTGTTTTTATGAACCGAGTGGTGATGAATGTCCAAAAATGTATTCACGCTAGCAAAATTTGAAACGCAAGTACTTAGAGGTCTAAGTACTTGCGTTTCTTTTAGCTTTATTTTAGAAATCTAGTAATGAGATGAATTTTTCGATGCCCACCACATGTATTAATAACGATATACGTGGGCCACTAGACTGATTCATAATGAGCTTATAAATAATAATAAATAATTGTTTTTGATTTTCTTTCATTATTTTTTTATTGTCATGATGGCAAATCGAATACAATTGCTCCATTAAGTTAGAGTAATCTTTGTTAGAACGAAGTATATTGCAAACTTTTACTAACCATTCTTTCTGTCTTTCATCTAATGTGTTGTAAAACTCTGTATTTCTCTCTCGATTTACCGCAATTAATTTTTCAGATTGAAAGTTTTTTATCCAATACTCTGCGCGGTTACATATCGCTATCATAGCATCTAATGTATAACTTCTATCTATTTTTTCTAATGTATCTTGTAAAATAGATGAATCAAAATTTAATAGCGGTAACGTTCCTGCTACTTGATTAAATCTCGGATATTCTTTAAACTGCCTATCAACTTTAGAGAGTTTAATTGCATCAAATAAATCTTCATTTTTGAGCGTTTTATTTTCATAGCTATCTTTCAATCGTTCATACTCTGTATAATTACGAATCACATCTTCATCCAACCCAATATGAAAAGCAGCGCCTGGTTTGTATTTGGCAAACATAAAGAGAATTACTTCTGGTATATACACTTTCAATAAATCGCTTGGTGTAATGCTATTCCCTGAAGAACTAGACATTTTTTCATGATTCCCTTTAATACCAATGAAATCGTAAGCAACGTAATGAGGCGCTTCACGATTGAATATTTTCCTTGCAATTTCTTTTGATACATTATAACTACCCGTTTCTGATGAGTGATCTCTTCCACCCGGTTCAAAAATAACATCCTCTATCATCCATCTCATCGGCCAATCGATTTTCCAGTTTAGTTTCATTTTATTTGTATTTAATACGGATAATTCTTTTTCATTTCCGCATTCACATTCATACCGGACTGTTTTTAATACTTCATCAAAATGTGTAATAGTTGTTGTATCTTTTCCACACCTCTCACAATATAATGTAGCTGGATAAAAATTGTTTCGCTCTTCTTCACTACACTCTCCAGTTTTAAAATCCATTAAAATATCATATATTTCTTTTCGTTTATACAAAGCCTCTAAAATATTTTTGTTATACCTTCCACTTCTATATTCATCATGTTGATAAATAAATTCTACTTCAATTCCAAATGCTTGAAGCGATGTTTCAAACTCTTTTTCAAAATGCTCCGCATACGAGTTATGACATCCATACGGATCTGGAATATCACAGTATGGCATACCAATATACTTTGCAAAAGATGGATCAATATTTTTTGGAACTTTTCTAAATCGATCATAATCATCCCACGAAAATATAAAACGAGTCTTTTTCCCTAAACCTTGAAGTGCTCTTACTACGAAATAAGTCGTTACGATTTCACGAAAGTTCCCAATATGAACAGAACCTGAAGGACTAATTCCAGATGCACAAACAAACGTTTCTTTATTTGGATGTTTCCTAATTAATTCATGTGCTACTTCATACGCCCAATGCATTTATTGCTCACCTCAATTATTTTTTGTTTTCGTATTCTCAGTTTTATGCAATAAAAAAACTCCCACCCCCAAGATTATTCATCTTGAGGACGAGAGTTGTTAGCTTCGCGGTACCACCTCAGTTTGTTAATATGTCACCATATTAACCTCTTCAGGTACGGCAAAATATGCTTATACCCTATCTCTATAACGGGAGAACCCGTCGCACCATCCCTAAATAAATTAGTTCCTTGCGCAGCTCCAAGTCTTTTTTCGTTAAGATGTATACCGCTCTTTCTCAGCTACCAGAGCTCTCTGTACGTATTCTTTCTTAACTACTCTTCTCTTCCATGCCATTTTAAATATTAGTTTTTTAATATGATAATTTATAACACTTTTATTGTCAAACTTTTCCGAATCAAAAACATATAATTACCTAAAAAAAATTCTTTATCGCTTCTAATTGAATTTTGTGACTACACTCATCACAACAATATACCCCTTTTGGTTTTTCTTTAAATCGCTTATATTTTTCACTGCCTTCGTAAACACGAAATATATTCTTACAAGAAAAGCAAACAATCTCATAAAACATCATATGCATTTTCCTCTCCTTGTTTATACACTTTTTTAATCACTTGTGAGAAGGTCATTTTTCTACAGCATAAATTTTAATATCCTTTGACTAAAAGGTTTACCTCTATTCTTATCGAATTATATTAATATCTTATAACGCGAGGTGAACATCTTGTTCAGTAATATAGAATTAGTTTTAGATGCTAAAGCAAGTTTAGCTGAAGGACCATGTTGGAATGAAAAAAAGCAACTTTTATATTGGGTTGATATTATGGAGAGAAAATTATGCATATACAATCCTACCGCTAATACGAACCGAGTAATTTCACTCAATCAACAAATCGGCTGTGTTGTTCCATATTTAGAGGATGTACTACTCTTAGCTATGGAAAAAGGCTTTTATTCTATTAATATAAATACCGAAAAACTGACACATATTTTTGACCCTGAACCACATTTAATAGAAAATCGTTTCAATGATGGAAAATGTGATCCAGCTGGTCGTTTCTGGGCAGGTTCTACAGATACATACGGTATGAATACTGCAGGTTCCTTGTATTGTTTACATCATAATTTAAGTGTAGAGAAAAAAGTTTCACATGTAAATACATCAAATGGAATTGCTTGGTCACCTGATCATACATACTTTTACTTTATAGATACACCTACTAAAAAAGTGGTTCGCTATCAATATAATATACGTACTGGAGACATTCATAATCCAATTGATGTAATCATTTTCTCTGAAAATGATGGTCTACCTGATGGTATGACAATTGACGAAGACGGCTGTTTATGGATTGCACATTGGGGAGGTTCAAAAATAACTAGATGGAATCCCTCTACTGGAGAAAAAATATTAAGCATTCCAATTCCAGCTTTATATGTAACATCATGTACATTTGGAGGACCTAATTTAACAGATTTATATATCACAACAGCCAGAACAAGAATGACTGATGACGAATTAAAAGAGTATCCACATGCTGGTGGTATTTTTCGAATTCAAACAAATGTTAAAGGCTGTCCCACCTATTCATTTTGCAATAAAAATATTGGAGCTGAAACAATGTGAACCGTATCGATTACATAAGACAAGAAGAAAAGAAATATCACGGCCTTTGCTATGAACAATATAAACTATTTGAAATTGGCTCTTGGCTGTACAAACCGGTTAAAACAGTTATGGACTTGATGGGTCACTTTGAAGGACAAAACAACTTGCAAGTACTTGATCTTGGCTCTGGCATCGGTAGAAATAGCATTCCAATTGCACAAAAGATAAGAAATACTAGCAGCACTGTTACATGTGTTGAGTTACTTAATTCCGCTTTAACAAAGCTACAAACTTATAGCAAAGAACATGATGTATTCGAGGTTATAAAAACAGAACAAGCAGCAATTGAAAACTATCATATTGACTCTAACGCTTATGATTATATCGTTGCAGTATCCAGTTTAGAACATATCAAATCAGAAGAAGATTTTAAAAACGTACTTCATTCTATGAAAAAAGTGACAAAAAACGGCGGTATTAATTGTTTGATTATTAACTCTAACATACAAGAAATTGATTTAAAAACGAATGAAGAATTAGAAGCTTTAATTGAAATTAATCTCTCAACCGAAGAACTGATACGTCTATTAAAAAACATTTATAAAGGATGGAAAGAAGTAAAAGTTGAAATAAAAGAATTAGCTTATAATATAGTTCGTAATGAAAGACACATTCAATTAAAAACAAATGCTATTACTTTTGCCTTTCAGAAATAATACTATAAAAGGTAAGGATATTTTCTCATATATTCATAGGAACACCCTTACCTTTTATCTTCATAATATTATTTCGTTATTAGTTTTCGTATCATCTAAAATATAATTTTCATTCGAAATACTAATCAGCTATTAATTGAATTCATTAACTGGAAGAAATATTCCGCTTCATGAGTCTCATTCAGTTTATACCATGAATGAAGTGTATCCGGCGCAAATACATCTAATTTTCTCAATACCTCCATGGCAAATTCTAGAGGAGCTACACCCGATGCGGTAATAAAGTTTTCACTGGATGATACAGGTCCCTCTTTATAAAAATTTTCTCCTTTATAAGTAGGACAAACCATTTTCATATACTCTAAACTATTGCTTGTGTGATTTATAGAATCCAAGTAACCGTAATTTGCAAGACCTATAGTTGCACCGCAAATGGCAGCCACAATTGTACCAAGTTTTAAAGCCTCATCAACTTTTTGCAAAATAGGTTTATGTATTTCTTCACTCCAAGTATTCCCTCCAGGTAAAATTAATAGATCGTTACTCTCAAGGATACATTCATCTAGGGAAATATCCGGCTGTATATTCAAGCCCCCCATTGAAATAACCATTTCTTTATTTATTCCAACTGTGACTACTTTAAAAGGCGCTACATCTTTTTTAAAATATCTCCCTGTATTAAGTTCAGCAATTAAATGTCCGTACTCCCAATCCGACATCGTGTCAAATACATATAGATAGGCTTTTCTTGTTTGCATTCAATAACACTCCATTCATATACTACAGTTTTAATTACAAAAATTGCTCTTTTCATTTTAACATTTTATTCAATATTTATGGTTTAAAATTCCAAATAAAAGAGCACTTGTTTCCGCAAGTGCTCTTTTTGGGGATTTTGAGATATCCTATTAAAGAAAGTTAAGGTTACTTAAAGTTAATAGGTACTTCTATTATATGCTTGTCCTTTTTATTTGTGCATAATCAATATATAAATATCTTTAATAATTCTTAATAACTTTTAATTATAGTTCTCTCTTACATTTTATCGTTAAAAAATTGGCTTTTTCTCACGAGAAATTATCTTTTTATATTGTACCTATCTAATACTTTTTCTAACATTTCTAAAGTTATTGGTTCTGCTTCTTTTATTAATCGATAACCAATACGCCCATTCGGTTCCGCTGTAACTTGCTGTAAACTCTTTACATCATGGATCCCTTTTTCTCTTAATTGCATATATAGTTGTTGCTCCGACATTTTTGCCTGCATCAAATTCTCTTTTACAATCTCTCCGTTTTCAACAATTATAATGCTACTTCCATTTAGAAATTGTTCCACCTTCTTTGATTTCAATTCAAAGAAATGAATAATAAGTAGTATGCTTGCAAATATGATGGCCGCAAATATAGATGGGACTACTTTTCTACTTAATACAGGTTCTACAATAATACGGCCGATTGATACAACTATAATGATTTCAGCTCTTGTCATTTGGCTGACAGATGCACTACCTGTCATTTTCAAGACAATTATTCCAGTAAAAGTTAATATAATACTTTCCCAAATTATATTCATAATAACCCAATCCTTTAATGGTGTATTTTACTATCATTCCCATTAAAGTTGTGTTTTACTTACCTATTAAGTTGTTAAATCCTTCAGACCATGATGGAAATAAAGGTATCCAACCATACTCTTTACGTGCCTTATTATTGGAAGCTCCTCTTTCCCAACTATTTTTCCCATCTTGAACTTTAGGCTTAGGTGCCCCTATCGCTGCTGCATATATTGGTAACCATTCTTTACTAGTTGCTGGATAATTATCTACAATATTTACGATTCCTGAAGGCCAATTAAGGGCTAGCATAGTAGCTCTTGCAGCATCTTCGACATGTATAAACGAGCTTATCCCGTCTGATGCGATAATCTCATTATTACGAACTTGATTTGCTATTAATCCGTTTTCCGCATACCATGTTCCTGGTCCATATAATGTGCCATAACGAAGTATAACCGATTCAGGTAACTCAGTAACAGCTTCTTCTAATTTTAATATGCCATTAACAGTGACTTGCCGAGGCGCGGAAGCAGTAATATGTAGTGAATCTTTTTCAGTCGTAAATGTATCCCCTGGTTCATACGCCCATGAAATACTTTGAGCGATTATTTTCTGTACCCCTACATTTTTAGCTGCATCGACAAGGTTACGAGTGCCTTTTGTTCTAATTTTTGCATTATCCTCAAAATTCCATGATGACAATGACGTTAATTGATGAATAACTACATCGGGATTTGTTTCTTCTAATACAGAAAATACAGCCTCTCTATTAAATACATCAGCTATTACTGGTATGGCACCAACCTTTTTCATTGCTTCTACTTGCGAAGTATTACGGATCATCGCAAACACCGTGTGCCCATTTTTTATTAACAGTGGTAATAAAGAACGTCCTATTACACCAGTTGCACCTGCTACAAATATTTTCATATATGTTCCTCCTCATTTAGTAATCATAAATGTGACGAAACATTTGTGAGGTATGTGACAATTATTTAATCTGTGTATTCATTTTCATGTAAATGTGAATTAAAATCCCAATATCCCTGGAGGTGACAAGGATTTATGAATATTCATATTTATACACTTACGCAATACAGAGCTACACTATATATTAATTAAACACTAATAAAACCTATTTTTTTCTCAGAACCTCCTCATTTGTACACTCTTTTTTTATTTTCAATTAACGTTTAAATAAAAAAACGTATAATCCGCATCATTGCCAATTTTCATATATTAAATGCCTACTTCATACAGTAATAAATAATGATAAAAGAAAACAGAGGGTGGTTGTATATGACAATGACGGATATTTATAACTTTATGATTAAACATGGACGTATGCCACACTTCCACGATGAATTTCCGTTAATTTTATTCTGGAGCCAAAAAAGTGGCTGCACTTCACTAGCAAATTGGTTCTTTTATCAAATTGGATTATATGAAGAAGCGATTAATTACGATCCGTTTATTCATAACTACGAGTATGATATATACAAAAATTCTTTTTTTTACTATATACAAGTAGCTACAGAATTAAGGCTTAAACAAAAACACGCGTACAAACTTGTTAGAAACCCTTATAAACGAGCTGTCAGTTCTTTCTTATCACTCCTTTCACCACCCCATATAGAACATCCGGAATGGAGACCTATTCGTCAATTTCTGTACAGGGATGAGAATTGTAATAAGAAAATCTCCTTTAAACTTTATCTATATTATTTAAAATCTTTTGATTCTAATTCAGACATAATAAACCCGCACTATGCTCCACAATATATACAAAATGAAGAACGTTTTGTAACTAATTATATCTACCTAGAAAACTATTCTAAGGAAATCGCGAAACTAGAAGATCAATATGGATTAAAAAAATCTCCTTTAGATTTATTGGAAAAATCATGGCACCATCAGAACGACTATGCTATTTTTAAAGGGGACTACGCAGACGCTAACATAATAGACCCCTTATTTCCACGGCTCCCAACATATGATAGTTTTTATGACGCCGAAACTACTCAATTAGTTGAAGACATATTTAAAACAGATTTTACCATATACAAATACCCCTTTACGCCACTTTAAAATATATAATTTCTTGAATTTATATATTCAGAATATACATGCTAATTAAATGGGATGGAGCACATATAAAAATGTGCTCTTTTATCAAGGATTTATTAAAATCTCATATTACAACCAACATAGTGAATCCGAATATTATATATTTAATGCAGAATCTTAAAGCTTTTCCTTATAATGAGTAAACTAAAAGAATCTCAATCGGTCATTCTAACTAGCCAACCATCAGTCTTAAATACAAACTTATCTCTGCCCTTCTCAATAAGTATATTATTGGGGTAGAGACACATGCCCATCAACTTAAGGATAGAAACTCTACGGTTTTCCATTAATTGAAATGAACAAACTTTTAAACAGTATAATCCTCTTAAAAATGAGCATACGAAATAAACCCTAACGGGTTTCATTTTTTTCTTATGCAGCTTTCTTTTGTTTTCTCAATCCATTATACTCATAGACAACACCCATAATATCAAAGATAGTTTTCTTCTCATATCGATGGGATTTCCGGCCATTTTTCTTTAGTAGGGTAAACAGGCGGATTAAAACCTTTGTTATTATACGGGTGTTTCTCTGTATCGCTTGATATAACAGGGATAGATGATCTTGAATCATCCCAATTGCTTTATATTCGCTTAGTTCTCTTTTGTGCTTTTGCAACAGAAGTTGGCGCATCTTAAACATCGTGGAAGAACATATAAAAATGGCAATGAGTTTTCCATACACATGGCATTCTAATCGCTCTTGTTTGATAGTTTGCCAATGATGAATTTGAAATAGAGATTTCCACGTTTTAAATATGATTTGTCGGGTAAAAGACTGGCGCGGTATCAGTTGTGATCCGTTTCCAGCCTCTCCCCATAAGAACTGCTCGTGAGGTTTTCCCTCAAGCAGCTCACCCCATAAACTTCATCAAAAGGGTTATGAGACCTATCAAATGGCAGACACTTTCATCGGAAACTCTCTGCACTTTTCAGGGGAAGGACTTTCCAGTCCCAGTAAAGCCCCAGTACACCATAGAGATATTCGTTACTCCATCTCTGCCATCCGATGCTACGCTTTCGTCGTCGTTTCCTTCTCGTTAACAGTGTGCGAATTTTCATCTCCGTATAATCACGTACTTCACTGAAAGCTTGACTAGAGTTCCCAACCCGGAAGTAGTTCACCCATCCAGTCAGTACGGCATTGATTTGTTTTATTAAGTCTTGTGCTGGCTTCGCTCCTGCGTTTTGAATGAGTTCGCGAATTTTTGCTTTCACTGTCGTGCGAGCTTTCTTCTTCGGGATCATGAAAACGAAGAATCCATTCTTATTTCGGTTCGGTATTCGTCTCAGGTCAAATCCTAAAAATCCGAAGGATTCTCCTTTTAGGACATTGACCATCTGAGTCTTCTCCAGATTCAGTTCAACTCCCAAAGGCTTTAACTGTTCCCACAGTCGTCGTAATGCCAGTTCAGCCCATCCACTTTTACTGGAGTGTCCGCTTACAGCGATAACTATATCGTCGGCAAAACGGTGATAGTTTACAGCTTCGTAATTGCCATCAGCTGTTTTACGTCGAATGGTATCAAATGTCCAATCCACTTCATTGAGGTAAATGTTCGCGGCTAGTGGAGAAAATGGTCCCCCTTGCGGGACACCGATCTTTCCTGTTGCCTTAATTACCTGTTTTACAAGATGCATAACCTGTGGGTCTTGGACACGTTTCGCGATTTTCTCCAATAATATGTTGTGTCGGATTGTATCAAAGTAGCGTGACAAATCAACATCAATTATTATGGTCATACGGCGCAATATACTGCGTCGTACTTCTGCCAATGCCTGATGTGGAGAGCGTTTCGGCCGAAACCCATACGAGTTTGGACAGAAATCAGCTTCAAAAATTGCTTCTAATATGAGTTTTAGCGCTCCTTGTACTACACGATCTCGTATACACGGAATTTGCAGAGTTCGCATTTTGCCGTTTGTCTTTGGGATTTCTACTTTTCGATTGGCTTGTGGTTGGTATATTCCAGCTTGTAATTCTTCTTGAATACCCGTTAAGAATGGGATAACTCCTTCTAGTTCTATATCAGCAAAACTTTTTCCATCAATGCCTGGGGCACCATTGTTTTTCCTCGCCTGTTGATATGCTTCGTGAAGGGTTGTAATTTTGGTAATGTGGGTAAATATCCCCCAAAACCGGTGCGTAGGTTCAGACTTCGCCTTTCGATAGATTCGTTGCCTTAGTTCCTGCAAAGTGATGGGTGTTTTTGTCATAGCACCCTTGCCTCCTTTAGTCATACGAAATGTTTACAGGTTCGGATCCTTTCCTCCCCGCGTGTTTTGCTGCACGCAGATCTCTGGTACTACGATCCGTTCCGCCACCCTGACACCTACCGTTCTCACTTCCCGATCGCGGTTATAGAGACGGTCTCCTCGATGAGATTTCTTCATCGGGTGTCGAGGGCTTCTCCAGTTTCCACATTATCTTTCTCTCCATGTCGCCGCTGATACCCCGCCGGTGAGAACTGCCGTTCCAGACTCGTTTCGGTCAGTTCTTGTTGCTTTCGCACGTTATCGACCGTCTCAGCCACCGGAATTGCGTGTAACGAGGCTACATCTACGTTCACTGTACGTTACAACCTGGAGATTTGCCCACATGCCTTTTGCATGTGATGTCAGAGGGCTTCGCCATGTCGCTTTCACTTCATGGCGCCTCTCAGGCTACGGGAGTGGAGTCTATTCTCCCGATTGGACTTTCACCAACTAGATAATGTGTCCTTATCTGGACACGCCGATCTGCCAGCGGAGGGAGTAAAAATCATGGATTTGTTCCATCGGAACCACTTCCCAAGGCGTATTCGTAACATATATGTTGATACCCGTTAATCGTTTACTCTTTTCTGAAAATGTAATCCCCTTTTTACTTTCGGTATAGCTTTGTTTTTTTCTACGTTCCAGTATTTGTTCCTCTGTTAATCGGTAGATAATTACTCTTGTAAATAATCTTTGATTCTTGCCAATATACGACTCTTTTATTTCATACGTTTGTCCTGGTTTTAACGTGTGCATAATGTTCTCTAAATCAACTTGGATATACTGTGACTGTTTTTTGATTGTCCCATTTCGAAAGTATTCTGGAAATGGATTTTTCGTATAGACGGTATGGTTTAACTTAAGTCTTGATATATAGCACACGCCACGTTGATCCATTTGATCTAAGTCTTCCAATGAAAAATATCCTAAATCACGAATACACAGATCACCCGGCCGTAAGGTATCTAAGCAATCTGTTCCAAATGTTTTATCATTATTTTTTCCAGGACCTACCTGGAAGTTTAAAAACTGTCCGCTGTGTAAGTCATATTCTAATTGAATCTTGATACCTGCAGTTTGTGCACAACCACCTGACCCAGGATATACATGTGCTAAATGTTTCGGTACTTGGAAAATCGTCGCATCTAAAATACGGATTCGTTGAAAATACGTGAGTGCTGCACTTGAAATGGCTGATGTTTTACAAAGTTTACTTTTCCATAATGCAGAAAAAATATATTTCAAAAATTCAACCGCTTTTTTATCAAAGCGTTTATTGAGTCCTTCTGGACTCATAAGAGTGCCTGTGGCGGCGTGTAATTGACTGCATAGTCGAACGAGAGAATCACTCGCTGTACGTTGACTGACCCAGATACATATGGTAGCTAATTCATTTCCTGAAAACTTTCGTTTTCTTTTTACAAAACCTAATTCTTTAGCGAGTTCTTCCAAAAGAGAAGGGGTTAAATGACGATACAGCTCTTCAGAAAATAGTTGTAATTCATCTTGAATTGAAAGATTCATAAAAAATGTCATCCTTTCTAGCTAGCTTTTTAGAAAGAATAACGTTTTTTGACACTTGGGGGTAGTGCAAATTCTTAAGTTGATGGGCATGGGGTAGAGACAATATAAGAGATTAAGAATGTGTAATCTCATCCAAATATAATCGATGTCTTTAAAATCAGAAGATGCTCATAATTTCTAATTAAAAAGAAGGAAACTTAATATTCAAAATCAGAACACTTAAAAACCAATCTTTTAAATGTAGAAGTTGTAAATACTCCCCCTTTTTTCTTTATTAGAAAAATATAGATAACCTATTCTATTTCACTATTGTTTAACAGCATTATTATTCTGATAACATTTTAAGAAAAGTTGTTGCCGCCCAAATGAAATACGCAAGTTGCGTAACGATATACATCGTAATTTCAAAACCTGTAAGCTTTCTTACCTTTTTTATTTTCTTTAAATATCTATAAAAACAAAATGAACATAAAATCAGTAAAACAATAGACATTTGATATAGATTTTCCACTAAAAGAACTGCCATTTATTTCATCACCTTTCCAATAAAGTGAAACTTTAATCAGTGGGGGGGTTGTTCATCCTCCACTGATTATCAGCCCTCACCAGTCGGGATTTAACGGGATAAAAAATATATAGTTCAAGCATATCATTTTAACGGAACTAATTACCGGAATTTTCAAATTAAATGAACTTCCTAAGTAAAAGAAGTAACTTTTTGGAAATGTTTCAATACAATATTATGTAATTCAATACGCTCTATATAATATTAGATTAGGTTTTCTTTTACTGTACATGCTTAGGAGGAAGTTTTACATGCAATTGATTCATAACATACAAAAAACGTTTAATAACCTATGTAACTACGATACGGTCAATTTAATACACGCTATTCAATCATTAAATATTTCACTTCATAAAATATCTCCTTTTATTACTTCACCAGTTAATCTTGAATACGGACGGAACGTTATCTATCAGTCTGAATTTGTAGAGATTTTAGTATTAAATTTCCCCAGCAAAGCAAAGACTTTTGTGCACGATCACGGAATATCTGTAGGATGTATACTAATAGTCAATGGTACGCTACAAAATATAACGTACGAAAATAATAGCGAGCGGATTGAAGAGTTTACAGAGGGAAATATTTTCACAGTAAAAAAAGATACTGTGCATAAAATGTATAATGCTACAGATTCGGCAGTAATAACTTTCCACGTATATTCCCCCCCATTAAAAGATGTCCAAATATATGAATAGTCTTTAGAAGGAGGAAATATGCAAAATTTGAAAGATTACTATATAAAGAGCTTACAAGATGGTCGTAACGTTTGGCTCTATGGACAAAAAGTAGATGTAACTACAGACAAACATTTTGCAGGAACATTAAGTACCATTTCTAATTTATTTTCATTGTTTGATGATCCAATACGAAGAGATTCTATTGGATATGTTAGCCCAAAAACGAAAGAATTTGTCCATACGGCCTTTTTAATTCCGAATTCCTATAACGAATTATTAATGAGGAGAACCGCTTTTGAAACGTGGAGTTATGCTACAGACGGTGTAATGAGTAGACTATCTGATTACGCAAGATCGAGACTTACCGGCTGGTACGTATCAAAATATTTTTATAAAAAATTCGATGTACAGTTTCCAGATAAAATTACATCTTATTATGAAGAAGCGAGAGATAATCACTTGTTCTTAAGCGTAGTTCAACGTGATCCACAAATAAATCGATCTACAGAATCAATGTTGAATACAAATGACTTAGGATTACTAAGAGTTACGAAGAAAACTTCTGACGGAATTTATTTAAGTGGTGCTAAAATGATCGGTACTGCTTCTCCTTATTCACATGATTTATTAATCTATCCATTAGCAAAACTGACTGATACTCAAAAAGATTTAGCTCACTTTCTCATTGTGGCAGCCAATTCTCCTGGATTACATATGGTTTGTAGAGAACCATTTGCGAATACACATTCAATTACAGTTGATTCCCCTCTTAGCTCACAGTACGATGAAATGGATGCACTATTAATCTTTGATAATGTATTTGTACCATGGGAACGTGTCTTACTATATAACAACCCTGAAGCGTTATGGGCAATAAAGTCAGATATAGCTTCTAGTAGTTTAGCTTATCACCAAGCAATTGTACGATTAGTAGTAAAGCTAGAATTTATAACTGCAATTGCTTGTGAAATTGCTGAAGCAATCGGTGCTACTACTTATTTGCATGTTCAAGAGAAGCTTGGGGAATTAATTATGCAAATCGAAACAATTCGCGCACTTTTAATTGCTGCAGAAGTTGAAGGTACTACAAATGAAACAAAAACTTATTTGCCAAAATTTAAATATATCGAAACTGCAAGGAATCTTGGTTCCAAATATTATCCCCGTGCAATAGAAATTTTACAATTAATTGGAGCAGGTGGTTTCATTCAACTTCCTTCGAGCTCGAATGACTTCCAGAGTCCAATAGATGATTTATTGAAAAAGCACTTTAAAGGAACAAATATAGATGCCGAACAACGCACAAAATTATTTAAGTTAGCCTGGGATATTATTGGAAGCCCATTAGGATCAAGACACGAATTATACGAAAGATTTTACGCGGGAGATTCAATACGAAATACAGCTACGCAATATGTAAATTATGATAAAAATCATTTTAAAAAGATGCTAAGTAAATATTTACATTAATGAAAAAGAGCACTTTTTGCTAAGAGTGCTCTTAAAAAACATATAGTTATTCAGTTACATATATAGTTGCTCCGGCCACAACTGCTACTTTTCTCCGTAATCGTTTCATTTTATTCAGCTTTATAACCTCTGGTATATGCTTCCTATCATATTTCCTCATATAGGCTTCTCCATCTGGAGTAACTAATTGTAAAACAATCTCACAACAAACCTCCTAATTCAAATTATTACTTTCTAAACTGAAAATCCAACTGTCTTGATTGCTTGATTTCCTCAATTACTTTACGAATACCTTCTTCAATCTTATCTTCTTTTACATTCGAAACATTTAATTTTAATAGTTTTTCTTTAGGAAAATCCCTCATATAATTCTTATCAATAGTATCGACACTTATTTGAATGTCACCTAATTTTTGTATAAGTGTTTCTGTAACTATGTTTTTCTGCATTTCTAAACAAGTGTGTATTCCAAGTGTGTTTTGTCTATTATATGTAAATAATGATGAATTTTTATTTTGCACTTTTTCTAATGTTTCTGCTAGTTTTATTGATCTATTGTAGTAGGAAGAATTAATTTTACTTTTATGACGTTCAAACATACCACTCTTTATATAAATTTCTAAAGCCGCTTGAGAAATCATCGGACTATCAATATCTAGTATTTTTTTGTATGTATAGAAAGCATTTGCAATGGATCGTGGGATGACCGCAACTCCAACCCGTAAACCTGGAAAAATAATCTTCGAATAACTTTTCAAATATATGACATGACTACAATTATCCAAGCTATATAACGGATCTGCTTTTGAATCAGTTTCTAAATCTGCTAAATAATCATCTTCCACTATAAATACATTGTATTTCTTAGCCAATAGTGTGATTTTTTCTTTCTCATCTTTAGAATAAGACGTTCCAAGCGGATGATGATATCTCGGTATCGTATAGAAGAATTTTATTTTTCCGGTTTGAAATATTTGCTCCAATTCATTCAAATCGATACCTTCATTCGTACGTTTAATACCGATTACAGGAACTTTATTTATTTCTAGATAATCAATATATAGATGATATGTTGGTTGTTCAATTAATACAGTTTCATTTCCATTCGGAAATGGTATAGAAGTTAATATAGCAAGTGCCTGCTGAACACCTGACGTTATAAAAATATTTTCTTCTTTTGTAAAGACTTGATAATTTGCTAGTTGTTTTTGAATAACTGGTATTAAAGATGGTAACCCTTTCGGCGTTCCATATACAAACAAATCATTTTTATACGTATCAATAGCCTTATTAATACAATGTTGAAAATCTAAATATGGGAAAACATCTGGATCTGGTGCTGAGGAAGCAAAATCAATTATCTCGTTATTTTCTATGGTACTCCCAGATTTCTTAACAACGTAATATCCACTTTGAGGGACAGAATATATAATATGACGCTTTTCTAATTCATGAAGCGCACGTATAACTGTCGCCTTATTACATTCATATTGCGTAACGAGTGACCGTATAGACGGTAATTTCTTTCCTTCATTTATTTCTCCATTTTGAATCATATTTTCTATGTCGTTTAAAATATGTAAATACTTATACATATTACACCTCCTTCAGCAATTTTCTATTTAATTATATCGATTTTATATTCATATAGCATTCATTCCTCAATTAGTTAATTTTCCGATCATCTATATCGTAAATCCCAATAGCGTATGAATCATTTTCAATCCATTTCTTTACTGCTTCTGTTTTAAGTACCCCTTCAACTTCTTTTTCTATTTTCTGTCCAAGTTCTCTCGCCCCTACTTCATCATCGCTAATCTTAGTTTTTATATCAATGGTAACAGGTTGATTCTTTTTATAATTTATTTGCTGAATCCCAAACCCTTCATATCCATTCTTCCTGAATACGTCATCAAATATCTGTCCAAAAACTAACTCCCATCTATGTTCTGCATTTACAATCTCCTTGTTTCTTTGAGATATATTTACTTTATAGGACATAATACCTTGAATTTGCAATCTTTTATTAATTTCTTTTTTATTTCGTTAGCATTTTCGCTATCAGCAATTTCTAAATCTACTATTCTTGCTTTTTCATCCCATATAGCAGCACTAAAAAAAGATTCCTCCTTTACCGCTGCTGTAGCAATATCCATCACTATAGAATCTTCACTTTTAGCATCTTCAATCTCATTCTCACAGGCACATAATAAAGCAAATGGAATTAAAAATACAAGTACCTTTGTTCCCTTTCTCATGTAGCACCCCTCCACACATTTTCATTTACGATAAACTTTTTACTTTGACATATAAATACCTTCTATAATTATTAAATTTAACATTATTTCACATTTTCCCCACTTAACAAGGGAATTACAATTAATAAATAGAATATCTCTATGAATAAATAAAAAGTGAGGGATATATAATGCAACGTGTAAATACGATTGATATTAGTAATGTACTACAATTGGAAAAAACTCTTTCGACTTTATTAAATAAGATGATTTCTTCAAAACTAGACCTTGAAAATTGGTTAAAAGAGCAGTCAAAAGTAATTTGGGAAATCGAAGAACAATTAAGATTACATTACATCGCCTTTCAATGTAATACGGATGATGAAGAAATAAAGGATACATTTGAACATGATCAACAATTTGTAAAGCCACTTTTAAAGCGGTACCAAAATTTATTGGATAATAAATATTTAGAGTCACCTTTTCGAATGGAATTAGATTCTAACGTATATGGTTTATTAGATACAAAAATAAAAAATGCTCAAAAGTTATTTTGTGAGGAAAATATTGAATTAGAAATACAGGAAGACAAATTAGTCACAGAGTACTTTGAAATCACTGGAGGATTAAGTGCCATTTGGGACGGAGAAGAAAAAACGATAACAGAATTACAATCCTATTTACAAGATTCGAATCGTGACATCCGTAAAAAGGCAAAAACTATTATTTCTGAACAATTTTTATCTGTTGAAAAAGAACTCCAAAACATATTAAATCAATTAATTGAAATTCGCCATCAAAAAGCAAAAAATATTCAACTAGAGAATTATCGCGATTATATGTTCAAAAAATACGAGCGTTTTGATTATTCAGCGATAGATTGCTATGAACTAGCCGAATCCATACGTAAGTATGTTGTGCCTCTTAAAGATAAAATAATGCTAGAGAAAAAAGAAAAACTGCAAGTAGATACACTTCGCCCTTGGGATGTATCAGCTGTAACTCCAGATCAAAAAGTACTTAAACCTATTGCAAATGAAAATGATTTAATTGAAAAGAGCACTCATATCTTTAATAAACTAGATGTTGAATTTTCAGCACTTTTAAACCGAATGTATAAACACAATTGTCTTGATTTAACAAGCCGCAAAGGAAAAGCAGCTGGTGGCTTTTGTGAGTACTTACCAGCTTCACAATTATCTTATATTTTTATGAACTTAAATTATACACAAGATGATATTATCACTTTTATACATGAAATGGGTCATAGTATTCATAACGAACTCATAAAGCCATTAGAATTACGACAGTATATAGAAATTCCAGCTGAAACAGCTGAACTAGCCAGTATGACAATGGAGTTATTCTCGCTTAATTATTGGGATACCTTCTATACAGACAAAAAAGATTTAAAACAAGCAAAAATTAACTTCTTTAAAGATGTTATTTCATATTTACCTATTATGCTTATTGTAGATCAATTTCAACACTGGCTGTATGAAAATCCAATTCATACTTCTGAAGAAAGAAATGAAAAATACTTACAACTTCAAAAACATTATCAATCTAGCGTCATACATATTGATGGCTACGAAAACTGGATAGCAACGAGTTGGTTACCTGTACTCCATATTTTTGAAGTACCATTTTATTATATTGAATACGCGATTGCCCAACTTGGGGCATTACAAATGTATAAACAATATAAAGAGGATCCTAAGCAAACACTAGAAAATTATAAAAAGGCATTATCACTAGGAAGCTCGCAATCTATAAAAGAAGTATATGATGCAGCCGGTATTCGTTTTGATTTCTCTGGTGAAACCATTAAAGAACTAATGCTATTTGTAGAAAAAGAATTAGAATTACTTGAGCAATTATAAGAAGAAAACTACACCTATATTTTAGGTGTAGTTTTCTTCTTCATTTTATTAATCAGTTCTATGTACTGAGTATCACCATATCCGATTGTTGGAAAAAGATAAAACAACTTTGTTAATAATTCTTGATTTGATAAACCTTTATTTTTAGAGATGAATTTCATTACGATATTATCTTCTTTTAGCATTTCTAAATATAAATCTATAGCTTGATACATTACAGGTGGTACTTTATGATAAGTCTTTTTATGGTTTACTAATACTTCATTGTATATAGTAGAATAATCCCCCAATTCAAGTTCAATTTGATTTACTTTAAATTCATCCTCCCTGAAACTATTTAAGTATACTTTCCCTTCATAGCACGACTGCTCAAGGTATGAAAGTAAAGTAAGTAGATTCATTTGGCAAAACATATCTTCACCGAACCATAAAACAATACATTTATACTTTTTCGCAAATAGATTTTCTAACGGATCTATAACTTTTTTTGCATAATTTTCGACTGAACTGTTATGACCTTCTGCTCTTATTTTAATAAACTCTTCATCAAAAACTTGTGCAGTAACGCTATTTACACACATGGCCTCGTTAAATGGGGCATAATCAGACTCACCCATTAGCTCCTCCGTTTTAAATTCTTCATACATCATTTGACCATTCAATATGTTAAGTACATCTTTATCAAATAGCTCACTATTCTTATTACGTAACTGTTCAACCTCTAATTTTCTAGAAATATTCATTTTGAACTCCCCTTCTTTATTTATATTGAGTTTAACAAATGATTGAATAGGCATGTTGTTCGTTGGTATTCTCTTGGATTCATTCCAAAAATATTTTTACATATTCAATTTAGCCGTTCCTATTTATAGTGCGATAGAATATTCATTTGCTGGAAATGGGAATATCATTGACTATGAACATTCTATTACAAAAGCACTATTTGAAGGCTACCAAGAGGAAAATGAACTACCAAAAGAGATGATAGACAAGTTTCCATTATTTATTAAATTAAAGGAGATTTTTGAATATAGCTTAATGCATATGTATTGGGATAAAGAAGAATTAACGGAGGAACAAGTACGGATAATAAATCTTTATAGGTTAAAACTTGAAAATAATTATTCTTTAATAAATATGTAAAGCGAATGTTGTTTAACTACGTAACTATAGTTGAACAACATCCGCTAAAAACTTGACCGATTGGTAATGTTTTACATATCATCTTTTATTAGTTGTGATTCTTTTACGTGCTGTTTCTTAATTAATATGGCTTTATACAAAAACACTATACCTAGTACAGCGAAAATGATACTTACAGGAATGCGGGCAATATGAGGAAGGTAGCGCGGAAGAAAAAATAGACGGACTCTTTCATCCACATCAAATATTTCAAAGACAATCGGCACTATACTTTGGTGCACCAAGAAAAAGATTCCCATAAACACAAGAAGAATAACAACGGCAAGTTTTTTCTTCGGTAATTCCATTTCTTTATTACGAATTTTCTTTTTGTAATTATCACTGTTAATTTTCATCCCACTTTTCATTTCAAATAGCAACTCAGGGCCATTTCTTTCAAGTTTTTTGTAAGCGATACGCCCAAATAGCCATGCTAAAAACACTCCCGTACAAGCCCCAGTCGGTACACCTAACCATTGTATGAATTGTATATGTAATGATGTCCCCAACCATATAACTAGTAACGAAGGTATCGTTGTTACTAGCACCATCAACAGCATGAGCCACGTGGTTATAAACATTTTACTCGCATTCATATCGTCACCAGATATTATCGTTCCTCTTCCACGGCAATGTGGATCAGTAATTGGAATTAAATTAACTACAGAAAATAAGACAATAAGGCCGACTGCCCCACCAAGTAAAGCTGGGACTACTGCAAATACCCATGGATAAACGAAAGTAAGTCCGCTAGAAAAAGTGAAAATTATTGTAGTTAAAATTGCCACAGGACCAATAGCTATCAACCAAGCTAATTGGCGGCCACGCACGTCAATCCTTTCTGCGCCAGGTGTCACCAACGTTAACCATAACGCGCTTCCATCGAAACCATATAAATTACAAGCAAACATACCTGTAAATACAACCATAATTCCCCCCGCCCAAGGCATTAAGTAAGGTATATTAGCAATCGTAACTAAAATCCCATAAAATACACCTATCCATATGCCCATTCGCAGGAAACGGCCTCGTTGTGGATCTCTTCTCCAACTTTTAAGTTCCTTAGTTATAACAGCTCCTATTTTAGTTTCAAAAAAGATTTTAAAAGCCTTTCTATAATGCTTATTAATAATCTTCACTTGAACTTTTTTTGAATCTATCTCTTTACGTCTAGTCAATAATATAGTCCATATAAATAAAAGAAACCCACAAAATATTGTTATTGTACCTAAGAAAATAAAAGCTAATAACCAATTAGATTGACTAGCGTACTCTACAGCAAGTATCGTCCAACTAGATGGAATCATGTAAAATAGCGTAGTATCACTAAATATGATTCTATTGATTACAGGAAGTGCATACCAGCCGACATTTAGAAATGCAATGATGAAACCAATGAACATCGCTCCCATTTCCATACCGACTCTTGATTTCATCGCCTCACCCATAATACTAACTATTACTTTGGATAACAATACTACAAAAACTAACTGCAAAATAATTGCTGGAACTGCTACTATAATCGCATATATGCTAATTCTAGCTGCATAAATTAATAATCCTATAAAAGCTAAAAAACTAACCAGTGGTCCTACTCCTATAAAAGTTACACCGAGAAGCATCCTAGCTAGTTTATAAGAATTGAGCGGAAGCAACACAAAATATTCAGGGCGTAATATTTCGTCTCCTCCAGTAAGCATCGGACCTATAATCCATCCTACTGTCCAAATGGCGAATGTTACATATAGAATGCTTTTTGATATATTTTGTTCTGTTGGATAAAAAGAAAAAAGTAGAATAGTTCCAATTGCTAGCAACAAACCAACTAATCCTGTCATAATAAATAGAACTGCCCTGCCACGATTCATTGAATGTTTAAGTATTGATAACTTCATTTGAATTAAAACATTAACCAAGACAATTCCCCTCCTTTAGCGGCGGGTTTACCTACTAATCGAATGAAAATATCCTCTAGTTTTTCTTCACCACAAACATCTTCCATCTTTCCAGATGAAAGTACTCCCCCTTTCGAAATAATTGCAACGTGGTCACAAAGTTGTTCAACTAATGCCATGACGTGACTAGAAAATACTACAGAACCACCTGAACTAACAAATTTCTGTAAAATCTTTTTAATAGTAGTTGCAGAAATAGGATCTACCGCCTCAAACGGTTCATCGAGAACGAGTAATTTTGGCGCATGAAGAAGTGCAAGTGCAAGGCCGAGTTTTTTACGCATACCAGTAGAATAATTAATAACTAAAGTCCCCTCAGTATTATTCAACTCTAATACTGCAAGTAATTCTTCTGCCCGCTGAGCAACTTCATTGGCATCTATTCCTCTTAACAACCCCATATATGTTAATAATTCGCGACCAGTAAGTCTTTCTGGTAAAGCCAATCCATCTGGTAATACTCCAATCAACGTTTTAGCTTGTTTTGGATTACTCCAAACATCAATCCCAAAAACTTTAACGTTTCCGCCATCCGGTCGTAACAAACCAACAGCCATTGATAAAGATGTAGTTTTTCCTGCTCCGTTAGGTCCAACAACTCCATAAAAAGAACCACTTGGAATAGTTAAATCAATACAATTTACTGCAATAAATTCACCGAATCGCTTATGTAATTTCGAAAGTTGTAGCGCAGGAGCGGATTTCTCAAATTCGGTATTCAATGAAATCGATTCATCAGTTTTCATAAAACAGACTCCTTTTTTACTACTATATTCTTTGTAAACAAAATCCAATAATTTTACTCATTTAATTACAATACTGAAGCATTAATTTATTTAGCAATTCATTGTTATTAGCTGACACCTTTTACGTATTCCATAATAATTGCCTGTCTATCGTGTATCTTTGTCACTTCAAATACGTTTGGAACTGGCAGCCCGCATGAATAAGCATATTTTTGTTTTTTTGCTTCATTCATAGACTCTGTACCTGGAAGATATTCTTTAAATAACTTCACAATCTTATTATCATACAGATAAATTTCCGCTGTATTTCCTTTAGCCATTGGCTCACCTAAGTTCAAGTTTCACCCTCCTTAAACCATATAGTATTCTACACCCCTATTTTAAATTCACTGCAATGTTAGGAAATCCTTCTACTCACATAAATCCTATTATTACAAAAATCTCTGAAATGCTAAAAGAAAAGTACGTATCGAAAACAGCCATATAATTTTTCAGCATAATTATAGGGCGACTTTAATGATGTTGATAATTTTTTGTTTCGTTTGACTTAAATAATTGTTATTTTTAGTAGAAATTAATATACCAATCGGGATTTTAGAATTAAAGTCCTTAATCTTAAAAGATAGTATTTCTTCATTCAAAATTGTACCTTTCGGGATAATTCCTATCACATTTTCAAAAAGCATTTCTGGAATGAGGTTTAAAGCACTACAATTATAAACTCTTTTAAAAAATAAATTATTTTTCGCTAGGAGAGAACTTACAGATTGATACGAATAACAATTACTTTCTCCTACAATAACTGGATAATCTATAATATCAAATGCTTCAACGGATTCTTTTTGTAACAAAGGATGCTCGGGATTATTCACTATAAATTCAATCTGTTCATCACATATTGGGGTGAATTGTACCTTTGATTTATTTTCATTATTTCCGCACACCGCAAAATCAATCTTATTATGTTCTATCATTTCTGATAAAAGTGCTGTATTTCCCACTACAAAATCACAATGTATATATGGTTTTTCAGCATTTAAAAACTTTAATATTATTGGTATTAACCTTTTAGCAACGGATTCTAATAGGCCTATTCTCAAACTCCCTTTTTCTTCATTACTAATACGTTGTGCTTGAGTTATAGAATATTCCCAATGTGTTACTAAGTTTTCTACTTCCTCTGCAAAAAGTTTTCCTTCTTCTGTTAATCTTGCATCCCATCCTCTTTCAAATAACAGAAAACCAATTTCATTTTCCAGCTTTTTTATATGTGTTGTTACTGTTGATTGTGCATAGTTTAATTGTTTAGCAGCTTGTGAAAACGTTCCTTCTTCAATAATTTTTTTAAATGTAAGTAACTCTTTCATTTCCATTTCATACACCATCTTCATCGATTTTATTGATAATTCGTTAATATATTTTCAATTATACAAATGGAAATATTGGAAGTAAAATAAAATCAAAAGGAAAGGAGTCCTCTATTATGCCATTTGTCACTGTTTATCATCCTGAAAAATTATCCGATAATAAGTTATTAAAAAATGTAAGCAATCAAATTCACCATTCGTTAATTGAACATTTCAATATTCCCGAAAATGATTATTTTCAAATGTTTTTACCTTATCCTTCTCATCAACTTTTTTATAATTCATCTTATCTTTTAGAAGGTTCATTAAAACGATCCAATAATATGATTTATATTTCTATTACATGTGGACCTGGGAGAACAATTAATCAAAAAAAAGATTTATATAAAGCTATAGCCACTAGTACAGCTAATACTTTACAAATCTCTACTGCTGATGTTTTCATTACACTACACGAGACACCTATGGAGAATTGGTCATTTGGTCAAGGAATAGCCCAAATGTTAAATCAACATAATAACTAGACTTTAATTTTCCTTAAAACAAAATAAACTTACCGCTTTCTATAACTATATAGAAAGCGGTAAGTTTATTTTGCTAGGAATATTGGAATGAAACTCTGGTGTATACACAATAGAAAATGAATATCCCTGCACAATAAATGACACTTCATTATGTTTACATTCAAATGGCACATTATTTTTCTTAAAGTTAATTTGGATTCGCTGTAAAAATGCGAGATCCGCTGTTCCGAAAGAAACATGAACTTTCGGTGGTAAAGCTTTCATCGCGATTGGAATCCAAGGTCGCTGCCACCAAGTTGCGACGACATAAGCAGTGCCACCAACTACAAAGTTAAAAATATCCCCGTCTTCCATCGTTTTCATATTTAGATTTGATTTCAGCCATTCCCTAAAAATAGGTACACTTTTAACAGGAAGACCAATTTCCCTTACATATAAAATGTTTAAAGGTGACTGCGGTACTAATACATCTTCTTTAACATAACTATGCGCGATAATTTCGAGTAGATTTCCATCTCCGTCTTTAAAGTATAAATTGAATCGACCATCCTCTTCATCAATTGTATGACCATCTTTCCATTTCGCAATGAGTAATCCAGACTCCTCAAGCCATCTTGCTGTTTCATGAAATTTTGAATATGGGATTTCAAAAGCAAAATGTGCAGGTGCAATTGGTTCATACACTTCTTGAAAACTAATTGTTGTATAAGGTGTTACTTCAAATTGAATGAAGGATGCTGTTTCTTTTTTTATTGGAAAAGATAATATGTCCTTATACACTTGTTTTACCCCTTCTATGGAAACCGTTTGTAGTTTTATATCTGATATATGTGTAATCACTTTACATTCTCCCTCATTTCTTATTATCTATTCGTATTGTATTACACTTATAAATAGATAAAATCAAACGGAAGGATGGATTTTTTATATAGAAACTACAACTTTAGTATGAATATGTTAGCTTCTTTCATTGCTAGTACAGTAATGTTTCAAAACAATTATGCTCCATATTTCATTTTTTTGATTAACACTTTACTTATTTTTATTTTTTTAAGTTTCCCCTGCATTATTTCCATATAAAAAAGCTGCCTTTCCTTAAACGAAAAGCAGCTTTTACAATAAAATACATTAAGATTTTACAGCAATAATCATAAATCTTTTTATTAGTTGAACCAATCGGGCGTTTACGGGCAGTTGATCTCTCACCTAACTTCCTCGCATTTTCCTAACTTTGAGGTGAGAGTTTTACTGCCCGTTAATGCGGGATAAACCATATTTAGCAATTTTTCTTATTACTTATCCGCGTAAATAGCGATTAGTACGAAATTTGCGACTATGTACATACAAAGTGCGTACTTTTCACTTGATCCCTTTTAGCGAATAATAAAAGCATAAGTTATATTCTAAAGTTTTTTATTAAAGGAGTGGCTAAAATATGTCTATTACTACATTAAAAGATAAGCGTATTGTTATCATTGGCGGGAGTTCTGGTATTGGATTAGCAACGGCAACACAAGCAATTAAACAAGGTGCACATATTATTATTGCAGGGCGTTCGGAAGAAAAATTAAAGATTGCTAAAAAATTAATAAATAGCAATCATCTCCACACTTACGTATTGGATAATCAAAATAAAGAGCAATTACAAAATTTTTTCAAGACAGTTGGGAACTTTGATCATTTATTCACACCCGGAGCCTCTTACACACTTGGACCAATTACCTCTACAGAGGAAATTGCTGAAAGTAGCTTCATCGGAAAGTTTTGGCCTCAATATTATGCCGTAAAATATGCCATCCCTTTTCTTTCAAACTCTGGATCGATCGTGTTAATGTCCGGTGCCTTTAGTCAAAGACCAATTAAAGGTGCGCCTGCTTACGGAGCTTGTAATAGGGCTATTGAAAGCTTAGGGAAAGCTTTAGCTGTTGAATTAGCTCCTATAAGAGTTAATGTTGTTTCTCCTGGAACGATACAAAGAGAGAATGAACAAAACGAAAATAGACTAGCTGCTTATGAATCTTATAAATCTCTTTCTCTTGTAAAAAGGCCTGGCCATAATAATGAAATTGCACATACTGTTCTATATTTAATGCAAAATAGTTTTACTACGGGTAATGTATTATTTCCAGATGGAGGGTACACATATCATTAAATTATTTAAGACAAAAGCCCCTTATTACGGTGGCTTTTGTTGCTAATGTAAACATTGCTGAAATTTCCAAAAAATGGTTGCATTTCTTTATTACCAACAGGTTGGTTTTTAGAAGATTCATTAAAGGAATCCATTATAATCCGCTCATTTTGTACATTTGCAAATAAAATTGTGCTAGTAGTTGACGAATCAAATCAAGAAGTAATTTATCTTGATATTTATGGATAAGTTTATAAAGAAAAAAGGCATATAAATAATGCCTTTTTTCTTTATCTTCATTTAACTGGATAACAAACTTCTGTAACCCACTTATTAGGATCGGATTCCATCGCTGGGCTCACATGATAAATATTAAACATCGGGCCTGCTAATTTGTAACCCTCTGTCTCAATCCATTTTGCCGCAGCCTCATTTACAGCTGTCATCTGTTCATAACTTCCATTAACTGTTATAGAAGCTACATTAGTCGATTCCATATTTTTAAATGTAACGTCTTTTGTATTTTCGTGCTTACCTAGAATACTTAGCTGTATTTCTATATCTACATCATTTTCTTTGTATTCACGATCATGGAAAACCGCAATACTATAACTCGGTTGGGCAATGCTAATATTTTCCATTTGAATTTCTTGCATTAATACACTCCATAAATCACCTTCGCAATTATACGATGGAATAATCTTTCTAACACTAGCTACAGTTCTTTCTGGAATTTCTTTTATTGAAACATGATAATTCATCTCAACAACATCCTCTCTCATCGTTTTCATTGAGTCTTCGAGGAGACGTAATTGTTTTTGGAGGTTATTCATGTCTTCTTTAATTTGAGCACTACGATTTAAAAATTGCTCTTTTATGGTATCTATATTATCGCATTCTATTATTTCTTTGATGGTAGCAATATTAAACCCCATAGCTTTTAACGTTTGAATTTGATTTACTTTTTTTAATTGGTCTGCTGAATAAAATCGATATCCACTCTGCTCATCGACTTTTACTGGTTGTAGTAATTCCACTTTATCGTAGTGTCTCAACATTCGTATACTAATGGAAGATAGTTTTGAAAAATCCCCTATTTTAAACATGATTTCCTCCTATAAGTTACATCTACTTTGAAGCTCAACTTTATCTTAAACAATGACATTGTGTGAGAGTCAACTGTTTATAACGTTTGAATTATATTTCTTTATTTACTTTTATATCCTCTTCCTTCTTTAGGTTATAAAAATTCACTAATTGATTCGATCGCGACTAGCAATCAATTGATTTACCTTCATATGAACCTCTATTCTTATTTCTCATTAAAAACATATTTGCAATATAATAATTACATAATGAATATTACCTATTATGCAATTATCCTCTCACTTCATGAATCTTATCCTTGTATATTTCAAACCACTGTTGCCATTCATCTTTAGAAAATTCTTTCTCTTCTCCTTCTAAAACGTAAGAAAAAAGATTTAAACAAATATGCCAACCAGCTATATCTCTCGGTGTATGATCTGTTAATTCATGAATGTACTCTTTAAGGAATAAAAGAGTACCATTTTCCTCTTTATGTATTTCAAATCGGACACGATCTTTATCCCAAGTAAATTCAAGTACTGAGTTTACTTGACACTCTAAAATATCAATGTTTATGAATGAACCGTTCATCATGTCGAACTTTATTATTCCACCCGTTTTAAGGCTTTCAATCTGTAAATTGGACATCCATTTTTTCAGCTTACTGTTTTCTGTTAATACAGACCAAACTTCTTCTGCCGTATATGGAAATTGGCGTTCAAATTTCACAATATATCCATCATTTAGTTTCCCAATTTCAGCTATCATTTTGATTGCCTCCTTATATAGAATATATGTTCTCATTTTATTTTACACGAATATAAATGTAAATGTCAAGATAAACATGTACATTTTCGCTTGTTTAAGCATGTACAAAATCAATCATTTTCTTTGCTAAAATGATCTTTAATTCGATAGGATTGTCCTACAATACTGACCACCGTGGCATGATGTAAGACACGATCTAGTATGGCATTGGCGAGTTTAGGGTCCTGGAATACTTCGTCCCAAGACTTGAAGTTGATATTGGTCGTTAGGATGGTACTACGCTTTTCATAACGCATATCGATTAATTGAAAGAATAATTTTGCATCCTCCGGATCAATAGGCAAGTACCCAATTTCATCAATAATAAGTAATTTGTATTTTGTATAGTGCTTTAAACGAGATTCTAGGCGATTCTCAATCTTGGCACGTTTTAAATTTTGAAGTAAATCATGACATTTAATAAAATAAGTACTTGTTCGCTTTTTAGCTGCTGCTATACCAATAGACGTGGCCAAATGGGTCTTACCAACACCACTAGGTCCTAAAAATACTATGTTTTCTTGTTGCTCTAAGAAACGTAGAGAAATAAAATCTAAGATTTGTTGTTTATTAATACTCGGCTGGAATTCGAAATCAAACTCATCAACCTCCTTTCTATGAGGAAATGCGCCCATTTTCACCATAGAATGAATCATATTTTGTTCTCGTACATCAATCTCATAGTTTGTCAGTTTAACAAGTGTCTCTACGAAGGATAATTCATTATTAATGCTAAAATCGACTACGTCACCTAAATGTTGTGCCATTTGTTTTAATTTTAAATACTCTAGGTTTGTTGTTAATTGTTGATAGCTATTCTTCATTTCTATATACCTCACCAATTACTGATAAATTTTGTTTCGCCAAATTGTCAATGTTCGGATATTTAGGTAGTGACTTAGCCAATGCTTTTTTATAATGTTCTTCTTTATAATTGAGCTTAGATTGGCTGATTTTATGTTGTACAATTAACTTCATGTTATGATAAACATATATTTGATTATCATATACTTGTAAACCGACGGTTTTACCTTGATATTCAGCTGGAACTGAGTATTGATTCGATTTGTAAGATATCATGCCTGATGTATTAACTTTTACAAGTTTATGCTTAATCATATAGGAATCTCTTATCGCGCTCTTCGGGAGTGGTTGTAGGAGATTCTTTTCCTGTTTTAGGGCAAACACTGGAATCTTACCAGTCCCTTGATGAAATGTTTGATTAATTCTTGCACATAATTTTTGCACAAATTCATGTAATTCTTCAAAAGTGAATCTTCCTTGATAAGCATGAATTTCGTCTAGAAGTTTCATTGGCGCTTCTACTTTCCCTTTGGTATTTGGTCGCCCTGCGATACAAGGTTGTACCTTAAATCCAAAATCTTGAGCGAATTGGGCAAACTTATTGTTAATCGTTCCTGTAAAGTGTTCTGTTCGAGCTTCATCCATTACCGTCTTCATATTATCCGTGACAATTACCTTCGGTACACCACCAAACATTTCAAATGCCTCTGTCATAAATGACATTAAAACACTTTGTGATTTTGAAATATTCAAATGAAAAACTTTAAATCTCGAGTAGGACAATAAAAGTACAGCTACATTCACATATACGATTTCGCCACTTTTGGTTTCAAATCGTATGCTTTCTTTCCAATCTAATTGAGCTTGTTCTCCTGGAGGTGTCTCATAACGGACACCCACTGAATGACCTGATAAAATACGCTTCCCCTCATCAAAATATGTTCTAAATTCAGGCTTTCTATTAATATAAGCACGAAATGCAGACTGTGAACATTTTAAACCGTGATTGTCTGTTAGATACTGCCATAACACTCGTTTGTAGTAGAAGATTTGTTTAGAATCACTAGATAAAAGAGCTGCAATCACTTCATAATATGTATCGATTTTCGATGTTTTATTTTTTGTCCCTTTTGGTGTAAAACCATTCAAATACTTATCTATGGTACGCCGATCCACATTCAATTCTCTGGCTAATTGACTTTTATTTATCTTCATTTTTAAGTTCCCCATTAGTTTTTTAAAATTTGGTAAGTCTGAAAGACTTTTAACCTCAAATTCTGTTTGAATATCTAGCTTAATATACATACTAACCACCTCAGAGTCAGTATGGAGAATCCAATTGAAAATGTACATATTTATTCAAGCGTTAATGTACATATTTAAGTTAGCATTTATAATATAAATATAAAATAAATATTTATGTCAACGAAGTGTTAATTTAAAGTGAATGACGCTGAGAAAAACTTAAATATTTTCTAAATCGAGTTATATAGTATTGAAAATTAAATATAGATTTACGTACAAATAAAAAAGCCGCATTTGCGACTTATGAAATCATAGGATTAACTCCTTTTTTGGTTGAATGATTAGCGCTTAATCGCATCAACAATTAGCGATGGAAAACCAAGTTTATCGCCTTTATTTCTAGAATCATACCTTTTCGAACGGAAAATAACACCGTCGTTTGCATCCCATTCGTTGTAATAAAACTGACCATTTTCATCACAATATTCAAGTAAAACTACCTCGAATCCAGCAGTTTCAAACATTTTCGTTAATGTTTTATAATTATGAACGATTTTATGACTTGCTGCTGGATGATCTTTCGGACCGGGTCCCCCTATTTGAACTATATTTTGATATACCTCATCCTGAAAGAATGCATCAGGGACTCCGCACCGAATATGACCAGATGGTTTTAAAAATTCATAACAGATTTCAGCTGCTCTTACACCTTCTTCAAAAGTAAGGTGTTCCCATACATGCTCAGCTAAAATAGCTGAAATAGAGTTGTATTCAAATCTTTCTTCCCACGTAGCTTTATCTAGTAAGTTAAGTTCATCTTCTTGCGTTTGAATCCAGCCTGGATTATTATTAAACACTCCAGCTCCGACAACTACTTTAATTTCGTCTTGTTTTATTGCCACCATGTTCACCTCTTAAACATTTTAATTCATTAATATATTCTATGTTTACTATTATCCTTCCTCCTTCAACAAATGTAGTAACATGAGTCCAGTACAATACCGAACTCATGCCCTAAAAACTCTCTAACGCAACAATCTGTCTAACTCTATAAAATCAGTTCATAATATACGATTTTTCTTACAGAAATATAGCACACCAAACATTAGCATAATACCAATTACGTAAAAAATTGTTGTTCCGCTCCCACCAGTATTAGGAATTACCCAATTATTCTTCGCATTTTTCACTGTTATTTTTTGTTTCTTTACTGCTTCTGTAATTTCTATTTCTATTGGATCTCTAAGTAACATGTATCCGTTCGGTGCTTTTATTTCTTTAATCGTATACTTACCAATTGCTAATTGGTTGGAAATTACCTTTCCTTTTTCATCCGTTATTAATCTACTAAGTTCTTTCCCTTCTTTATCTAACACTTGAAATACAGCGCCTTTTAGCTTTAATTCACTATCCTTATCATCAACTTTTTCAATTTCAAATTGCCCAGTCGGATCTGGCAATTTCTTATTTTCTATTTTAATTTCTACTACTGTATCTTTTTCTATTTTTACAGCTATTTTATCTTTTAATAATTCATAACCTTTAGGTGCCTCTATTTCCACTAGGGTATAGTTTCCTATTGGTAAGTCCTTTGATATTATTTCTCCTTTTTCATCTGTTATTAACTCTCCAACTACTTTTCCTTTTGCATCTTCTATATGAAACTTTGCCCCTGCTAGTTTTTTATTTTTATCACTTATGTCTACTTTCACAAGCTTCATTTTTCCCATTGGATCTGGCAATTTCTTATTTCCTATTTCAATTTCTACTTCTGCATCTTTTTCTATTTTTACAGTTATTTTATCTTTTAATAATTCGTAACCTTTAGGTGCTTCTACTTCCACTAAGGTATAGTTTCCTATTGGTAAGTCTTTTGATATTACTTCTCCTTCTTCATTTGTTACTAGTTCTCCAACTATTTTCCCATTTAAATCTTCAATTTTAAACTTTGCTCCTGCTAGCTTTTTATTTTTATCACTTATGTCTACTTTCACAAGCTTCATTTTTCCCATTGGATCTGGCAATTTCTTATTTCCTATTTTAATTTCTACTTCTGCATCTTTCTCTACTTTTACAGCTATTTTATCTTTTGATAATTCGTAACCTTTAGGTGCTTCTTTTTCCACTAAAGTATAGTTTCCTATTGGTAAGTCTTTTGATATCGCTTCTCCTTCTTCATTTGTTACTAGTTCTCCAACTATTTTCCCATTTAAATCTTCAATTTTAAACTTTGCTCCCACCAATTTTTTATTATCATTATTACTATCAACCTTTTTTATTTTTACTTTTCCTGTACTAGGCTTGTTCCAATGTTTCCAGTTAAATTTGAAATTGTGAAACTCAAATCCACCAGTTTGTTGTACCGCACCAACAAATGCTTGTCCATTAATCGAACCGCCTTTTGTTTCTAATACAGCATTGGGAGCAAACACACTCCCAACTACACCATATCCCTCTGTTGTAATTTTTTTCGCATTTGGAAAAACCCAAATCATTTTCCCATATAGCTCAGTAAACGGGGAATTAGGCGAATATGGTTGTGATGTAGGAACTATATCTGTAGCCTTTCCAATATTGTTCGTGTCATATAGAATAGACCCATTTTTAAATGTAACCTCTATTGCATCTGAATACATTACAATAAAATCTTTGTCCTTAGCATTGGGCAAAAATACATCTCTTATATCTACACTGATTTTCCCTGTCAATTCTGATGAAACATAAATATTAGGATTGTTTATATCTTTTCCGATTCCATGACTCATATTTGGAATTGGGGTATTCGTTTTATATTGACCTGCATTTTTACTAACTTGGTTCACTATATTGCGAAATTCATTAAATTTCGCGTCAATTTCTAGTTTTTCTTTATAAACGATACGATCATAAGAAGATTGTATGATGCGATCTGGATCACTCTCTTTTGTCATTACGACTATTCCGTTTTGAATGATAAAAGATTCTTCTCTTGATTTTTTTAGTTTTCCAGACAATAACAAGGACGGATATCCCTCATCAACCCATTTTTCACCTACTATATTAGATGTTCCTGCTGCTGCACCTACAATCGTATACCCCGATGCATCCATATCACCTTGAACTGCAATTGCTCCTTCAATGTCGCCACCTATTGCTTTATGGTTACCAAAGACAACAGCATTATAACGCGATATATCTCCTAGACCTTCTAAGGTAGTCGTGGAACCATATGCTTCTTTTGGTACATATACGACAAAACTTACACTTAACATTAACAAAACAATAAAATGAATACTTACCAGCTTTAATCGTAGCCTCAATTCCTTTGTTCCCACCTTTACCGTATTTTTTTATAATCGAATAAAATGAATTTTTATTAATGATGATTTACTTCATCCCCTATATACCGTCTTTACTTATCTTTGAATTTCCGGTCCCACTTCCCATTAATGCAGGATAAATACATTCTATCGAGTTAACTTTTTCTTATAAATTACGACTAGAAGCACACATAACAATAGGATTGTAACTATTACAGTCCACTTATTAAATATAAATATCTCTGTACTCACTTTTTGTTTTTCTTTCTTGTTTAACTCCACGCGCTCACCTCGAACTAGCAATCTATTGGTGTTTACTCCATAAGGCGTACACGTAATTAAAGTTGTATAATCTTTATTTTCTACAATTTGTAGATCGTCCGTTTCATGTGGTAACACTACTTTAATTTGATCTACTTTATAAGCAAGAACTTTGTCTAAAGAATGAATATAAAAAAGATCTCCTTTGCTCAACTTATCTAAATCTGTAAATAATTTTGCTGATGGTAAACCACGATGCCCTGTTAAAATAGTATGCGTACTTTCTCCACCTACCGGGAGCGAAGAAAAATCTAAATGACCTATCCCGCGACCCAATACTTCCTCAGAGGTCCCTTGATAGATTGGCAGTTTTATATTAATTTTCGATATTTCAATATACCCCATTACATCTCCTAAATTTAACACATCAGCATACGCTTGATGATTACTTTTTTTTTCAGAAAATGGATCTGTAAATGTTTTCGCAGAAGTTTGAACTTGTTTATTATATTCGGCTGCTTCTTTTTCCCTACGTTCGACTTCTTTCTTTTGTAATGCTTTAATCTTCTTATCGTAAGAGCTAATCTCAGAATAATGTGCACGAGTCGCCAACCAATTACTAATAGTAGGATATAAAAAAATACCTAATCCAAATAAAAAAATACCCCCCAAAACAAGATTTCGTTTCATATTTCCACCTCTGTATATGCTTAAATATCGAAAAGAGGGAAGCATTTTGCTTCTCCCCTTTTCCCATAGTTACATGTTCCTAAAATCTTAATTTCTAGCAAACTTTTTTCTAAAGAAAACAAATGCCGCTGTAAGCATTAACGTAAGGCCTATTACAGTAAAAAGAGTCGTTCCTATGCCACCCGTTACCGGAAGAATCCATCCACTTTTATTATTTTCAATCGTCAATTTAACCGTTTGATTATTTTCACTAATCTTTACATCAATGGGGTCTTTTAATAATTGATAAGATGCTTTTGTACCATCTTCTTTTGTATATGTTGGTGCTTTCGTTTCAAAAATTTGATAGTCTCCATATGGAATGTTAGACCATTTAATAACACCATTTTCATCTGATACACCTGTTACTTCTTTTCCTGCTACGACAACTATTTTTCCATTATTATCTTTAAGTACAAACTCTGCACCTTTTAATTTATTCTTATTAGCACTATCAATTTTTGTTAACTCAATTATTCCAGTTGTCGGAATAACAACTACAGGTTTAGATTCCTTTTCTCCAATTACATCATTTTTATTTGTAAAATGTATTTTTGCTGTATTTAAAATTTCCGAACCAGATGGTACTCCTTCTTTTACTTGGGATTTAATTTGCAAATGAAATTCTTTTTTACCATCTAATTTTGTGAAATCTTTTACTGTAGCTGTTACTTTTTGACCTTCTATAGCTACCTCAACAACGTTTGCATTTACTTCTGCTCCATCAATTTTCACGATTGGCTTTCCTTGAATCACTAAACGATTATCCAAAGTATCTGTTACCACATATTTTTTGTATTCCTTAATGTCTTCTGGAATTAATGTTTTAATATCATAATTATAATTAGTTAACGGATTTATCGGTAACGCTTCCAATTTTCCGTTAATTTTTTTATCAATTGTTGGTTCTTCATTGTTTTTCACTTCTATTTTAACTACTGTACCAGAAGTAATAGTTCCATCTTCATTAATTGTTCCGGAGTTCTTAACAAAAAACTCACGTTTAGTTGGATCTATTACGTAGCCTTTCGGAGCTTTTGTTTCTTGGAAATAGTATTCACCATACTCCAATCCTTGCACGCGAATATGACCATTAGCATCTGTTACTAACTCTTTTTTCACTTCTGTACCATCTTTTTTAAATAAAGAGAATACTGCACCTGCTAATGCTTTTTCATTTACACCAGTTTTTATTAAATCCACTGCACCACGTTTAATCTCATTTTTGGGATACATGTGAACATCATAGTTTAGCACCTTACCCTCTTTATTCGTTAATGGGATATCCACTGTATACGTATTGGGATTTAGATTAACATGTGGAGGTCCTGCCACTTCTTTCACCTCATAACGTCCTAGCGGAAGATCTTTTAATACAGCTTGTCCGTTATCATCTGTTACTACTTGATTTGGAGTGGCTCCCATTACAGGTTTCACGTCTTCTTTTACGATTTTCCCATCGTTTGAAATTTTTTCAAAAGAAGCAACCCTTTTCACTTCAAACGTTACACCTTTTAATGGTTTCACATCTTTTGGCACCTCTTGATTTGCAGAACCGTCACCTTCTAGTCCCTGCGCTCCATCTTTTTCTTGTTCATACTTATGAATCGTTAAAGTACCTTTAGATGGTGAATCTGCCTTTACTAATACACTAGACCATGTAGAAAATGTTAAGAATAACACTAAAAGCACACTAAATATTTTTTTCATTTCTCTTATCCCCTTTACTACTTCTATCATTTTAAAAATTTCTTTATTACTATTACCTTCTTAAAAGCAATAGTGTGCCAAGTATCAGATTTAAACGAATAACATAAAACATAGTCGTCCAACAATCCATTGTTTACAATCACTTATTCACTTTTCTTATCTTCTATTATTACGTTGTCTCTCCACATGATATATGTAATTTTCTCCCCTAAATTACACGTATATCCCTATTTCAAGAATCATTACATTTGTTACATAATAGCTTTCACTGCTAATTTCGACTAGTCACTTACTGTCAATCTATTCATATCTCACTTCCTATCCCTATTTAAAATCCAATCTTAATCATTTTTTAATACATATAAGTAATAACCAACAAATAAGTGTGACGATTCATATTTTACGTTACTGTCCAAAACTATTACCTGTATATTCAAATAATATGTGCTATTCATGTTAAATTATGGTATTATTCTTAGAAGTTTATAACTTTTATTTATATTTTTTATTGATAAAGGTTTTCCGTATCTACTTATGAAAAAGGAATATATGTTTATTTAACTATTACGCATAACTGTAAGGAGGAAGAATATGACTAAAAAACTCAGTCTAGTTGAGATAGAGTACATTTGCAATATGTTTTTTCAATCTTTCGAAATTCCAGTTTGTTTTTTAGATTGTAACAAAAATATTCTTTTAGAATTTAAATCCAAAAATGATTCACATTCGTTATATACATCAAAAATAGAACAGTTACATATGCTTTTTCAGAGAAATGATACATATAATTCCCCCATCTTCAGAACTCACGAATATCTAGGGCACTTTATTTTAATTCACATAAAGAGCGATTATATGGTGAACGGTACTGTTATTATTGGGCCCTTGACACATGTAAATTTTTCTACAAGTAAAGCGGATAGTAACCTTAATTTTATTCCAAATTATAAAAGAACAAGAGACCATTATTTTTCATTGTCAGTCAAAGATCAAAATTTCTTTGTAAATATAGCGATATTGTTCTATAACATTCTCTATAAAAAAAATTCAGATGTAAGCACCTTTTCAAATAACAGTGACTCACTTCATATAAGTCATAGCAGCATCTTAAACGAAGATGTATATATTTCAATGCAAAAAGACGAATCCATTTATCATAATTTATATATAGAGCAGCAACTACTTAGTTCTATAGAAGACGGGGATAAAGAAACCGTACTCAAATATTATTACGAATTCCAACAAGAGACTCTTTCATCTTTATCTTCATTCCATCAATTAAGACGTCATAAAAACATTTGTATTTCATCCATCACGCTCGCTACTAGATATGCGATAAAAGGGGGACTTCCATCTGGGATTGCTTACAAAATTTATGATTTACATATTCAAAGAACAGAAGATTTAAAAGACAAAGAATCTGTTTGGGATTTATTAAAAAATGCTTTTTGTACCTTTGCAGACCGTGTAAAGGCACAAAAAACACAGCAACATTCACAGACTATTGCTATTTGTAAAAACTACATTTTTAAAAATATTTACAATCCAATATCTGTTAAACAACTTGCTAAATTTGCAAATGTGAATTCAGATTATTTATCTATATTATTTAAAAAAGAAGTCGGTATTTCATTAATTGAGTACATTCAACGTGAACGAGTCGAAGAAGCAAAGAAATTATTAACTTTCACCACCTATCCCTTATCAGATATATGCGCTTCGCTTAATTTTAGCGATCAAAGTTATTTCACTAAAATTTTTAAAAAATTCACCAATGAAACACCTGGTAAATACCGGAAATCTCATGTTGTCATTTAGAGTGACACTTCCATTAAAACAAAGTGTTTTCAGTAACTTATCAATGGCAAATTAGAAGTACTCCTATATTCATGAGCTATAGGATTTATACTATTTTCAAATTAAAAAACACGTTACTATTCTTTTATTTTAATGAGAATAGTAACGTGTTTTTTATGTAATATAGTTCTGTAGACAGAATAGTATCCAACTGCAAATTTTTATAAAAGCCAAATGTACCGCTTAACTATTAAAATCTTAATAAGTAAAAAATCCATATTTCGTTTTATTTACTTTCTACTTTATTTCTTTTGAATACTGAACTCTTTTCTTCAAACGAATGATCCCTACTATTATTTTTGTATCTTTCTAAATTTGCGAATCAAAGTGAGTACTGTACCTGCAATAATCATCAATATGCCGATTGCTGCACTGTTAGTTGTACTTACACCCGTCTTTGGCAGCTCCTTATATGTATATTCTTTTTTATCGGTATTACTGTTATTTGAGATATTATTGTTATTTGTCTTATTAGCAAGACCATTAGGTTTGCTAGTTTCTTTATCTTTCACTAATACTTTTTGTATCGTATTTACCTCATTACCCACGGAATCTCTTACACTATATATTATTTCATAAATACCGGCTTTATTTGTATCTATAGTTCCTTCATACGCTACTTTAGAAGTAAGGTCACCGTCTTCTTTGTCAGTAGCTGATACTCCTATCAACGGATCAAATTGATCACCCTCAGTAATTGAAGTTGTAGCAGGTACTTTTAGTATTGGTTTATCATTTTTAACTTCTTCTCTAACTTTGACCGTTACAGTTTGCTTCGCCGTTACTTCATGGCCTTTTGAATCTGTAACTGTGTATTTTAATACGTAAGTACCGGCTTTATTTGTATCTACTTCACCATCAACTTTGATTTTAGAAGTAAGATCACCGTCTTCTTTATCGATAGCTAATACTTCTGCCATTGGAACAAATGAATCTCCTACATGAATTGTCGCTCCAACAGGCACTGTTAATTTAGGTTCTAAATCTGATGTTTCGCCATTTCCCTCTACAATTACAGTCTGTGTAGCCGTTGCATTCCCCCCTTGAGAATCAACAACCAAGTATTCCACAATGTATGTACCTGGTTTTGAAGTATCTACATCGCCTTTATGCTTTACTTTATTTGTTAAATCACCATCTTCTTTATCAACAGCTTTTACATTTCTCATTGGATCAAACGTATCACCTACACGTAGTGTAATCGTAAACGGTACAGTTAACTCTGGAGCTTGGTTTTCTGCTGTTTTTTCGTTTTCTTTCACCGTTCCTGTAATTTTTGCCGCATCAAAAGCATTTTGGACTGCTTGAACTTCAATTGAGTTCGTTCCATATTTATTAGCTGCGACTTTAAGGCATGCCAATTTCAATTCAGAGAAATCAGAAGTCATGTTTAATTCATCAGTATTTGCATAATAGAAAATATCAAACATTTTATCTTCACCAATACCATTTACATTTACACCGTTATGAGTACCACCTTGTGCAATTAAATACGCAACTTTATTAATAATACTTGAATTAAAATGTACGCCTCCATAATCCTCTCCATTTAAATCATTATATTTACTATAATCATCGGGATACGGTAGTCCTTCTGAAAAATTAATTGCAGTTGGATTTTTCATATTACGAAAAGTCGATCCAGTTTGCTCTCCTATTGTCCAGTTAAATTCCCCATTATTTATGTATTTCTCTATAGCCGTTCCCATAATATCCGATAATGCCTCGTTAATTGCCCCAGATTCTCCTGAGAATTCAAGGTTAGATTCACTTGATGTAACTGCGTGTGTAAATTCATGACCGGCTATATCGAACGCTTTTACCATAGGATCTCCATATAAAAGCATACTGATGTTATTAATATTAGTACTAAATGCATTCTCCCAATTTTCAGGATCATTTGTTCCTCCAGAATCCCATGCATGTACAACTGAAACTACTTTTTTTCCTTTATTATCAAAACTATTACGATTATATTTTTCTTTATAAAAATCATATACCTTTGTTGCTAAGAAATGAGCGCTTACCGCCTTTGGATCATTAAATGTTGTTGAAGCGCTAGTTGCTAGTATGCCAGGATAATAACTTTCTTCATTTGTAATATCTCTATAATTTACATCATATGTCTCAATTCCTTGCCCTCTTGTGTAATCAGCAAGCGCATAATTCCCACTGGTCTGTTTAGAAATACCAAATGTACGAGTTACGCCTAAATCATCTTTTCCTGTTCCAGTTAATGATGTGAAATTGCTAGTTTTATTTTCCTTAACGGATTCAACATACTCTTCACTTATTTTCAAACTTGATTCTTGTACCATATCTTTTAACATATCGCCATTATGAGCATTCACTAAATAAGTTCCAGATACATAATTTGGTGTTGTAGCAGCAAATGTAACTTGATATGCATTGCTAGCCTGCCCATGATTTTCATCAACAAAAATAACCGCCTTAACTTCTGGTTCAGAAATAAATTTAATGTCGTTTCCGTACTTTTTATAAATATATTGTTTCGCTTCTTCTTTTGATAAATTAATAGGTTTCTTTAAATCTTCTTGTGTTAAATTTTGTGCGCTAGCTCCTGAAATGCTTTTAATAATACCTTTTTTATCTACGTGAGCAGTTAACTGGTGGCCATACACTTCTTTTCCTTCATATATTTGTTGCATGCGCACAAGTGTAGTTCCATCATAAGAACCACGTTTTTGAAGAACCTTGTAATCTACTCCTGTTTCTGCACTAACTTGTTTTGGAGACAAAGCATGCTCCGTATTTTCCTTAAGTGCATCTTTCACTACATTCTCTGGCGCCTTTTTTGATGGTTGTGTAAGATCACCTGTACGGAACGAATCCTCTTGAATTTCAACTTGCATTTGACCAGGTTCCTCTGCATGACCTACTCTATATGGTGTTACACTTGTTAAAACAAATCCTGTTGTTAATGCAACTATAGCTATTTCTTTTTTATTTCTCATGGTATTTACCTCGTATAAATTTCTATTATTTATATGAAACTGCTAAAATGTATACAATCTATTCCTAACATAAAAAGATGACTTTTGTAATCTACAAAAGCCACCTCTTCAATATATAATATCCCTAAAATGTTTTTAATACATAATTTCTATACAAAAAAGAAAAAAGCATTCATTAACGAGCATTTTGCAATACTTTTATTAGGTCATTTATATTTTCAACTTTCTGCTGAAACTGATCAAATCTGTTATGAAGCGATGAAGGATTTTTATCTTCAGTTGAAATAACTTGTTTTAATTCATTTTCTAATTTATCATACATATCAAAAAAATTATCAAATTCTACACTTACAAGCTCTTCATTTTCGCGATAGAATCTTTTTGCTTCTATATAAGTCATATATGATTTATTTAAAAATCCTAATGAAATTAAATATTTAGAAGTGTTTTCTTGATAAATAGCAATATCACATGCTATTTTAATATCAGAATAAGTCTTTTGAACGAGACAATGCAATTCAAAAATCTTAAACTTTAATCCATTATTCATTTCATCCCCTCCCATCGTATCTATTCTACATAAAATTAGAATATTATACAAAGAAAATTATTAGCAAGAAATTGACAATTAAAAAAATAACTTAAGGATAAACAAAATCCCTCTCATTATAAATTATAATTGCGGAGCATTTACCAACATAACAGCAAAATAAAAAACGAAAAGAATAAATCTTTCCGCTCTTAGAGTAATAAATACATTTCATATTGCGCTAAAGAATTCTTTTCAAATCCACATTTCTTAAAAAAACCCTCTAATAAATTATTGTTAGGAAACCCAATTGATAAACTTGATAAATTTAATTCTTCTCTTGCTACTTGTAATAATTTCATCCCAACACCAATATTTCTATAACCTTTGTCTACGAAAATAAAACTAATTTTACCTTGTTCAGTTACGCATAGAGAGCCTTTTAAGTCATTATCAACATATGCACCATAAAATACATTATTTGTTTTTTTGATATAATCAATATCATTTTGCCAATTTATATGGAAGTTTAACCATTTCTGAATTTCATCTTTAAAAGTTGGAAATTCTAATTGTTTTACTTCAATATCCTTACAAACTTTATTCTTTATTTTAGTCAAATCATTTAAATTATAATAAGAAAGATCGTACACTTTTTCATAGCCCAACTTATTATAAAAATGAATCGCTCGGTCGTTTCCTACAATGACTTCGAGAAAAAGTTGCTTACATCCATGTTGAATCGCCTCTTCTTTATGCAGTTCAAATAATTTTTGACTCACACCAATACCGCGGTAATTAGGATGAACCGCTAATGTTCCGCAGCGCATAGTCTTTATACTTTCATAATCCTTTATGCCACCTAGTATTACGCCAACAGATTTGCCTTCTTCTAAAGCAAGAAAAGAATGTTCTAGCAAATTACCTTCTGGTCCCAAAAAACGGTGTATAAAATCCCCTTTTGAAACTTCCATCTTAATAATATAATCGGAAAATCCATCTTTAAAAGCTTCATATACTAAATCAATATTTACTTCACTACACCTTTTATATTGAATCATATAAAATTGCCCTCCAATTGCTTGTATTAACCTCAACGTGTACCCATATAATATATTCCATCTATTATAAATTTCAGCTCTTAATTTGAAATGAACGGACATTTCCCTACATATAACTCACTTTTAATTTGTTTTATAACAAACTATCTATTATTTACTACATTAATCTCATAAACACGCAAAAAAGCAATTAAATGCTCACATGCTCTTTCGCATGCTAGCATTTTAAAGATTTTTTGTTCTTCTTTCGTTTTATCATTAGCCTGATCTGAAGCAGCTTTTAAACAGAGAAATGGTTTTTTATTTATTTGACACACATAGGCGAAAGCTGCTACTTCTTGATCAACTGCCAATGCTCCATATACGGTATGGAGTAAATATCTCATTTCCGAACTACGAATACGTTGATCTCCTGATAAAAATGTGCCGAAATGTATCGGATCATACGATCGTATTTTTTTTATTCTTCTTACAAGTGATTTTGTTGTTTCAATAGGTGCTGTTCTACCGTTATATAAATTAAAAACATCTTCCCCTGAACCAGCAGCAGTAACATCGTGTTGTATTGCGCTTAGTGCCACTACAATATGACCGTTTTGCACCTTGTTTGATAAACTTCCGCATATTCCTGTCATAAACAACTCATCTGGCTGAAACTCACTAATTAACAATTGTACACAACTAGCGCAGCTTACTTTACCGACACCAGTAACAACTGATATAATTTCCAGCTCATTAATAGTATGAAAATGAAATTCCCAAGCTGCTCTTTTTTCAACACGTTCACTTGGATAATGTTGATGCAAATACGTCAGTTCTGGTTCCCATGCAGATACAATTGCAATACGTTTCATTACACGCTTCACTTCCCCTATTGTCATTTAAATGAGTTATCTATACTTTCTCATTCATAATCTGGAATCCATTCTTTGTATTTCTTATATAAATCTCGTATTATTTCTTTATTCTTCGCAATTACTTCACATCCTCTATCATCATACATAAACATGACAATATCTTTCGTTGCATTTATGAGAAATACATTTGGATAAGAAATTTCTTTTTTTCGTCCAAATCGAGGATATAAATCAAAGAAATCCTCATGATTAGCAACTTGTATAAGCGATTCATATTTAATATGTTCCGCAAGGCATTTTAAAGAAAAATGATATGTACAATATAAATCTGCTTCTTCATCTTCAAATAAAAACGGTAACGTTTCTTATCTTATATGAAATCTTAAATCTCTTTTCTTAATATATTTATTGTATACATTTATTTTCTGTGGAGTTTTTATATTTTCCTTTTTAAATCTATAAACATTTGTCACTAAGAATATAAGTAGGGTACTAATGTAACTCCTGGAAATGTTTGATTCATATATTCTTTTAATTGCATTTCCTTGTCCTTTCTACTGTACAATTCCTTTTAAATCCCAGTATGCTTCTTCTAGCCACGGATGTATAACTTTAAATGTATCTTTCCTTTCCCACAAATATGAAATATATACAAAAGCTGCTTTTTCCAAAAATTTTGCCAATCCTTTTTTTATTTCTATTAAATATGGTGGTGTCCCGTTTTGATCCCATTCTATTTTATCTGCAACAAATAATACTAAATCCATCTTCGTTGCATGTTTACGCAACGTTGTATGGCAACAAATTGCATTTAAAATTTCTTCATCTTCTACTTTAAATATTTCTTTTGCGATTACTCTCGATAGTTTTTGATGAATAATCATAGGAAACTTTCTTTCTGCTTCCACTATTTCTATCCCAAATTCTTCAGCAACTGCAATCCGCTCCTCGTTCGGAAAAATGCCACTAATATCATGTAAATATCCTGCAAGTGCTGCTTTTTCTTTATCTACGTGAAACTTTTCTGCAATCTTTTTTGCCTCATTTGCTACACGAATTGAATGTTTATATGTAAACTCTTTATTATATTTTAGTAGAAAAGCTTTAATATCATTTTCTATTTTTCCAGTTTGAGTAAATGAATATATATCATTACATAACATAGAAAATCCCCTTATAACTACCTTTCATTATAATGTAGAATCTAAATATCCTTGTTATTTTATATTCGTTATTAATCTTTTTACTCCTTTTTAATACGTTACATGAAATTTTATACAGAATCATCGCTACAAGTACATAAATGTTTGATATTATAGTAATGTTGATGATTTGTAAGGAAAGGAACTACACAATGAATAAAAACATATTAATTATTGATGATGATAAAGAAATTGTTGAATTACTTGCTGTTTATTTGCGAAATGAAGGCTATAACATTTATAAAGCTTATGATGGCGATGAAGCATTGCAAAAGGTTTCTACATATGAAGTTGACCTTATGATTTTGGATATTATGATGCCAAAGCGAAACGGATTAGAAGTTTGTCAGGAAGTGCGTGAAAATAATACTGTACCAATTCTAATGCTTAGTGCAAAAGCAGAAGATATGGATAAAATATTAGGTCTTATGACAGGTGCCGATGATTATATGATCAAGCCATTCAATCCATTAGAATTAGTAGCAAGAGTGAAAGCTTTATTACGAAGATCATCTTTCCAAAACGCTACTTCGCAAAAGAATGAAGATGGTATTATTCGTATTCGCTCTGTTGAAATACACAAACATAATCATACTGTTAAAGTAAATGGAGAGTATATTAAACTAACCTCTATTGAATTCGATATTTTATATTTGCTTGCAAGTAATACAGGAAGAGTATTTAGTTCAGAAGAAATTTTTGAACGCGTTTGGAATGAAGATGGTTACGGTTCAAATAAGACTGTAATGGTCCATATTAGCAACTTACGGGATAAACTTGAAACAGTAATAAATGGAGAAAAATTTATTCACACTGTTTGGGGAGTTGGCTCATGCCCATCAACTTAAGAATTTGCACTACCCCCAAGTGTCAAAAAACGTTATTCTTTCTAAAAAGCTAGCTAGAAAGGATGACATTTTTTATGAATCTTTCAATTCAAGATGAATTACAACTATTTTCTGAAGAGCTGTATCGTCATTTAACCCCTTCTCTTTTGGAAGAACTCGCTAAAGAATTAGGTTTTGTAAAAAGAAAACGAAAGTTTTCAGGAAATGAATTAGCTACCATATGTATCTGGGTCAGTCAACGTACAGCGAGTGATTCTCTCGTTCGACTATGCAGTCAATTACACGCCGCCACAGGCACTCTTATGAGTCCAGAAGGACTCAATAAACGCTTTGATAAAAAAGCGGTTGAATTTTTGAAATATATTTTTTCTGCATTATGGAAAAGTAAACTTTGTAAAACATCAGCCATTTCAAGTGCAGCACTCACGTATTTTCAACGAATCCGTATTTTAGATGCGACGATTTTCCAAGTACCGAAACATTTAGCACATGTATATCCTGGGTCAGGTGGTTGTGCACAAACTGCAGGTATCAAGATTCAATTAGAATATGACTTACACAGCGGACAGTTTTTAAACTTCCAGGTAGGTCCTGGAAAAAATAATGATAAAACATTTGGAACAGATTGCTTAGATACCTTACGGCCGGGTGATCTGTGTATTCGTGATTTAGGATATTTTTCATTGGAAGACTTAGATCAAATGGATCAACGTGGCGTGTGCTATATATCAAGACTTAAGTTAAACCATACCGTCTATACGAAAAATCCATTTCCAGAATACTTTCGAAATGGGACAATCAAAAAACAGTCACAGTATATCCAAGTTGATTTAGAGAACATTATGCACACGTTAAAACCAGGACAAACGTATGAAATAAAAGAGTCGTATATTGGCAAGAATCAAAGATTATTTACAAGAGTAATTATCTACCGATTAACAGAGGAACAAATACTGGAACGTAGAAAAAAACAAAGCTATACCGAAAGTAAAAAGGGGATTACATTTTCAGAAAAGAGTAAACGATTAACGGGTATCAACATATATGTTACGAATACGCCTTGGGAAGTGGTTCCGATGGAACAAATCCATGATTTTTACTCCCTCCGCTGGCAGATCGAAATCATATTTAAAACGTGGAAATCTCTATTTCAAATTCATCATTGGCAAACTATCAAACAAGAGCGATTAGAATGCCATGTGTATGGAAAACTCATTGCCATTTTTATATGTTCTTCCACGATGTTTAAGATGCGCCAACTTCTGTTGCAAAAGCACAAAAGAGAACTAAGCGAATATAAAGCAATTGGGATGATTCAAGATCATCTATCCCTGTTATATCAAGCGATACAGAGAAACACCCGTATAATAACAAAGGTTTTAATCCGCCTGTTTACCCTACTAAAGAAAAATGGCCGGAAATCCCATCGATATGAGAAGAAAACTATCTTTGATATTATGGGTGTTGTCTATGAGTATAATGGATTGAGAAAACAAAAGAAAGCTGCATAAGAAAAAAATGAAACCCGTTAGGGTTTATTTCGTATGCTCATTTTTAAGAGGATTATACTGTTTAAAAGTTTGTTCATTTCAATTAATGGAAAACCGTAGAGTTTCTATCCTTAAGTTGATGGGCATGGGGAGTTGGCTATAAAATTGAGAAATGAAGCATTTGATATATTAAAAGATATCCCTAAATGGAAACTTATTTTTTGGCTCTTATTAGCTATCACACTCACGCCTATTACTGAATTAATTATTTATCGCCTCGTTACGAGTGTAATTGAGAGTTCACTTACTCTAACTGAACTCGGTAAAGAATTCATTCGAATTTTTGGTTATGAAAAGTATAAAGGGATTAAAGAATCGTTATGGATGATGATTGTATCTTATTTGTTTTTATTTTCTATTTTTTCATCCTATCTTTACATTTTTTATCGCCACGAGAAAAAACTTTACTATGAAACTTGTATTAAAAAAATGATAGAAGAAATTCGTTATATTGCAAATGGAAACTTCAATCATAAAGTTTCTATTGTAAATCATAATTATCTAGAAGAATTAGCAATCGGGGTCAATGAAATTGTTGAACAATTAAAAGTCTCCATTGATGAAGAAAGACAAGCGGAACAAGCAAAAAGTGAACTTATTACAAATGTATCACATGACTTACGCACTCCCCTTACTTCTATAGTTGGATACGTAAATTTAATCCATCATGATAATTATAGAGATGAAGTAGAATTGCGATACTATATTCAAGTCATTTACGATAAAGTAACTCGTCTTAATGCATTAATGAATGACTTGTTCGAATATACACGTGTTCAAAATAAAGAGTTAAGCTTGTATTCTGTTCCTATTGACATAGTAGAGTTACTTGGACAATTAACTGTTCAATTCCGTATACAATTTCAAGAAGCAAATATAGAATGTCGACCTTCTTTCCCATCTCAAAAGCTCATGGTATTAGCTGATGGTGAAAAATTAGTGCGTGTGTTTGAAAATCTTATTATAAACGCTATCGCTTATGGAAGCGAAGGTCGCTATATTGACCTTACTGCTTATGAAAGCAATAATATGATTACAATTGATATAACAAATTACGGACAACCTATTCCTAGTACGGATTTACCTCATATTTTTGAACGTTTTTATCGCGTTGAGAAATCTCGCTCTACAAACACTGGTGGATCTGGACTTGGATTAGCTATTGCAAAAAGTATAGTCGAATTGCATAAAGGAACAATTGAAGTATATAGTGATGATGAAAAAACAACATTCACTGTAAAACTACTCCCATACAAATGTTAATATTATAAATAAAAAGTTCAATTTCTTATCATATAAGAAATTGAACTTTTTCCATTAATGCCCAAAATTTAATAATCCTTTATAATTCTTTAGAAATTCTTTACCTTTTCTTTCTTCCTAATTAAGCATTCCTTTTTACAATACTAGTATTGATGTCATAATAGGAGGATCGCTTATGCAATTCTTAAAAAAATTCGCTATTTTATTATTATCTTTTTTCATTACTGCACTTATCGTTTTATATTTTTACCTTTATGTAAATGGTCCGATTATTCAAGCTAAATCAGCTATTTTAATAAATGCTAATTCAGGTGAAATTGTTTATAAAAAAAATGAAGAAACTCCAGTACAATCAGCTGCTTTATCTAAATTAATGACAGAATATATCGTATTGGAGCAACTAAATGATAGAAAGATACAGTTAGATGACTTAGTACAAATAAGTAACGAAGTTTTCCGAGTAGAAACAAGCCCTATACAAGTAACATCGAATGATAAAACAACGGTTCGTGATTTACTTCATGCATTGCTACTGGCAGGGAATAATCGTTCTGCACTCGCTCTAGCAGAACACATTGCTGGAAATGAAGATAACTTTACAGTATTAATGAATAAAAAAGCAAAAGAACTAAAGTTATTACAACCATCTCCATTTCTAAACTCTACTGGAATTAATAATGATACAGATAAACAATCAACTACAACAGCGATAGACGCAGCTAAACTAGCAGCAAAATTAGTAAAAGATTTTCCAGATGTATTGAATATTACGAAACTAACCTCTTACCAATTTACCTTCAAAGATTCCCAGGTTTTCAATACGAATAAAATGATATATTCCCTTAATGAAAACATTAAACTTCAAGGTGTTGATGGCTTACAAACTAGTTTTTCAACTAACGGTAATTATAGTTTTGTCAGTACAGCAAAACTTGGAGATACTAGACTAATTTCAGTAATATTAGATGCAGATGAAGAAAACATTTCATTTATTGAAACAAAAAAGTTGCTACAGTATGGTTTTGATCCTTCCTCGTACTCTGCACTCCAAGCTTTTAAAGACGCCCTTACATCTTGGACAATATTGCTTCAGTTTTAAAATTTAATTATACAAACTATAATGATTTTTTTAATCATTACCACCTTAATGTTTTTACATATACGTCAGAAAAAATCCGAGGATTTCAATTAAGAAATCTTCTTATATATATAAAACCGACTTGCGCTTAAGATGCAAGTCGGTTTTTAATTCTATCATCCTCTTCAAATTTGCTGAAACTGGTTGCAAGTTTAACTTCCTCGCCCATACAGACAGCTGACCAATATGATGAATTTCATATCCCATTACATGTCTTAAAACCTATGTTTTTTGAGGCATACATCCATCTCTGTTTCCTTTCGTTGTGTTCGTTTGTTTAGTTTAAATGGGTTAATCTATTAATTCTATTAAATCCAACAATTGAACTATTACATTTTAAAGTTCTACTCATATACTATAGTAAATTACTAGAAAGGAGGTTTAACTATGGATAGTTGCGTTGTATTTGTAAACGGACAACCTTTTCTAGTTCTTTCAGTAGCTGGTATTGAAATTGCTAGATTAGAGATTTCCCTTCAAGTAGCATTAGCTCTAAGAGTGCTTGGGATACCAATCTGTGATTAATTACCAAATTAAAAGAAAAAGAGGGCATTAGCCCTCTTTTTTTATTTTCTTCTCACCTTTTCTTAACAACAAACAAAATTCAAATTTAATTAATTATAAAAATTAAAGTATATGAACGTTACATGAAACACTTGTTAAGATAGCTGTCCTTCACACTATTTATTTCGCCGACATTATATAATCAAAGCACACAATGATTAACTTTTTATACGGCTTATTTTAAGTGTGCTAGCATTCTAGGCTAGATAATTATGACTGCAAAAAAACTTCAAGTTCTCGTTTATATAAATTAAATAACGCTTTCACTTTTTGAATCGATTGATAATCTTTAAATTGCTGTTCTCTATCTTCTTATCCTTGAAGAGCACTAATCCAACTATACTCTACATCTACAATATGAAATAATGTTTCTAACATGCCCCCAGTTTGCAAAGTAAATCTTCCTCTGAAAGTTGTTCACACCACTTAAACCAATCATCTCTTACTTGCCAATTATATTGAAATAAAGTGTACACATTTATCTCTCCCTTACTTCAATTATCCACCTAACAGCATCTGTTATACATTTAACCATTGACAATCACTTCTCTTCGGCCAAGTTCCTCTACAGCGTGATTAATTATTTCACTTACAGATAAAGAACCATCCAATATGATATCTGAATTCGGCTTAACAGTATGAATTGCCTCTAAATAAGCTTTTCTCGCATATGTCATGTAATGTTCCAAATCATTATGTATTTCATCTATTGTACCTTCCTTAAAATCTCGCAAAATCCTTCTAGCCATCGCAATATCTAAAGGCGTATCAATAAATATAGTTACATCAATGAATTTTTGCATCTCACTATTTAAGTATGCAAAAGGATAATCTACAATAATATAGTCTAAGGTATTATTTTGTATAAGTTGCTCAATATCATGAATTAATGGTGTTAATACCCACTCGTCGTAATTCGCCCCATCATCAATCCATTTACAAATATCAGCAGGAGATTTATCAAATGTGTAACTATCAAAATATAGAGCTTTTGAGTTTTTAAACTTATGCTTTAATCTTTCTGTAATTGTAGTTTTACCTCCCCCCGAAACAGCTGCAATTGAAATTATTTTTGTTTTATTATCCACTATACTCACCAAACCCCTTTGTTAACATAATATAATTATAAATCACTATCGTTGCTACTTCTTCCATTCATATTCTAACATACTCATTTCCCATAAATTCCAATACGTTTCTCCTACTCTTTTTGACTCTCTTAATAAGCCTTCTTTTACAAACCCTATTTTTTCGTAACATGAAATGGCCGATGTATTAAAATCATACACACCAAGAGTTACTCTATGTAGTTTTAATTCGTCAAAAGCAATATGAAGTACTGCTTTCATCATATGTTTTCCTATAGAACGTCCTCTCATCTTCGTATTACCAACTAATACTTTTCCAATTCTAGCGGACTTATTAATATTATCTATTTGCCCAAGCGAAATATGTCCAATAACGTCTGAAGTCTCTTCATCTACCACTTTGAAAGCGAGTGTATTTGCACTTTCTATATACTTCTCTAATTGCTGTTCGTCTAAAGGAAATGTGAATGCATTTCCTGACCATTGTATTAGAAATTCTTCGGAATTAATCCAATTTATTAATTGTTTAAAATCAGATTTCTTAAAGCTTTCTAGTTTAATCACTTCCTTGCTCCTTTCGTACATCATGCTTTATAACCTCAAACTTATTTCTATATAAAGAATATATTCTCCTTTTATATAAAATTAAAATAAAGCCATTCATGTGAATGGCTTTACAAAAAAGCAGCATAATTATGCTTTGTTTGCTACATCAATACCATTAAAATCAAAGTCAGCAGTAACCGTTGTAACCGGTGGGAAAATTGCTTCAATTTTGCAAATGGAAATAATTACTCCAACCGATCCAGGAATAGCCGCAAGCCTAACTACATCACAACTTACAGACGAAACAGTACCTACATAAGTACGTCCCTCTGTATTAATTTGAACTGTTCGATTAATTAATTTCTTAAGTTCATCTCTAATTCCTTGTACACAAGAATTATCACATTTCTCATGCTGTTCTTTTTTACACTCTTCGAATACTTCCCAACAATCATCTTGTTTACATGTACACTTCTTTTTACAATTATTAAATCGAGAACCCAATACCTCACCCCCTAATCCTTTCTATTAGTAAAGTATGTCCACTAGCTTAAAAGGGTACGAGGCAAACACATAAAAAGAAAAAAACAAACAATTGTACCAAACTTTCTTTTCATTATTCATTATAAAAACAGACTTCTCCTAATTAAAAGCTTTTTAATGAGCGGCCGTGAATTTAGTCCTACTCCATTTAATGTTTAGACACCACTTTCTAAAACAAACCTTTTTTCTTTTAAATAAGACGCCCCTTAAAAACACACTAGATTTTCCCATTAACTCACATATACATAGACTTTATTTGTGGATTTCCCATTTTTCATTGTGAAATATACATTTAAAAAGCGTACTCGAAAATAAGATATTATTTGTAATTAGAACATTTTCTTCAACAAGTGTTTATTGAAAAATACCATAACTAGTAGTAGTTCTCTCCACTTTCTCTTAAAAATTAGCATAGTTTGTATGAATTCTATATCGAGTAGAAGACACTCTATCATATAAAGATAAAATAGTAGGTTAATAAACAAGCCATTTTTTTATTAAAACATAGAATAATATGAACACTATTGAAAGGAGGTAGAAATAAATGTCCTGGAAAAATGATTGCTGGAGTTCTCAGAAAAAGCATTGTTGTGATGATTGGTGGAAATCTAAAGAAAAGCATCATTGTGATGATAATTGGAGTTCTCAGAAAAAGCATTGTAATGATGATTGGTGGAAATCTAAAGAAAAGTGTCATTGTGATGACGATTGGAGTTCTCAGGAAAAACATTGTAATGATGATTGGTGGAAATCTAAAGAAAAGTGTCATCGTGATGATGATTGGAGTTCTAAACGAAATAAGTGTCGTTGTAAATGTTTCTTTATTTGTTGCCATTGTAAAAGGAAAAATTGGTAATATTTTCGATGCCAACTTAAAGGAAAGAATATGTCTTTTGGAACCGATAAATACTAGAATGTATTATACAAAAAGCTGACTGAATATAATCAGCTTTTTATCAATGAACACGTAAAGATTTCAACAGACATATGTCTTTACTGATTAGGTGGGCTATTAAGAAAAAACAAGCTAACTCTTATAAATCGATTTTTAATTACTTCACGTACGTATAAAGCTTTAGATGCCCTCATTACTTCAGACGAATTCACCAGTATTTTCAGCAAAAAATTCATGGAATCTTTAATTAGTCGAGTACTTTCATTGCCTTCAGAAACCCCAGAGACAAGCGGGGTTTCTTTTATTTAAATAAAGATTTTGTTTAAACTTTACAAAACTCACCTATATTAAAATATCTTCTAAAATCCTTATTGAACATTTATAATACTATTAAACGGTTTAAATTCGACAATCAGTAATGGAGGCATTTTAATGGGAAACATCCCAAAAGTATCATCACACCAATCAAATCCTAATATACCCTCACAGCAAGTGAATCCTAATACCCAACAAGGTAGTATAAAAAAAACAAGACGCCGTATTATAACTACTTTGGCTTTTATATTACCTATAATTTTTGTCCTTCAATATTCTCTGAATAACCAACAAGAAATGATTAAAGAAAAACAAATCACACTTAATACGGAACAACAAAAATTATCTTCTGTAAAGAAGGATGGTCATTCCCTTAACAAGGATGTCAAGGCTTTAACAAGTAGTGAAGAAGAAATTTTAAAATTCGCAAGGAAACTGTATGGATTTTCCAAACCGAATGAAACTATATTTCAAATAACTGAATAAAATTACACGGCATTACCTAAAAGGCGATTTGAAGATAATCGCCTTTTTATATTTAATTTCTAAAGGAATCATACTAATCTCTCTTTCTATCATATAACTACTTTGTTTAATTTGTTAAAATAAAACCGCTTGTCCGTTTCACTTTGCTCTATCATTACATTTACTATTAGTAATACGATTTTTAGAGGTGATAAATAATGGACGAGTTTTTATCTTTTGCTGCACTTAATCCCGGTTCTATTGGACCTACACTTCCAACTGTTCAACCTTTTCAATTCCCTACCGGTCCCACCGGTTCTACAGGAGCTACTGGATTAACCGGATCAACTGGACCGACTGGGCCAACCGGATCAACCGGATCAACCGGACCAACTGGATCAACTGGATCAACTGGATCAACTGGATCAACTGGACCAACCGGATCAACTGGATCAACTGGACCAACTGGACCAACTGGATTTAATCTTCCTGCTGGACCTGCATCTATTACCTTGACTTCTAACGAAACCACAGCATGTGTATCCACTCAAGGAAATAATACTTTATTTTTTTCGGGTCAAGTATTAGTAAACGGTATTCCTACTCCAGGGGTAGTGGTCAGTTTTTCGTTTAGTAACCCATCTCTTGCTTTCATGGTTCCTCTTGCTGTCATTACCAATGCCTCAGGTAACTTTACCGCTGTATTTCTAGCCGCTAATGGGCCTGGAACAGTAACCGTTACTGCTTCACTTCTTGATTCTCCTGGAACAATGGCTAGCGTCATTATTACCATTGTGAATTGTCCGTAATGATTTTATTTTTAAGAACTAAGCAATTTCTAATAAAAAGAGCACTGATTTTATAGTGCTCTTTTTTTATCATTTGGATGTGCCTTTCAAATTAAATTTCGTAACAGCCTATTAAAATAACGCTTTTATTGAATTTCATCCTTAACAAAATTTAATTACTCCAATGAATAAACATGCCACAGTATCGTATTTTAATAAAAACTATAAAACAGACATACTTAACACTAATAGTAGAATTTTTCTTCTTCATCAAATTCACTTCTTTTCTTTTTATAAACATAAAAAAGGATCTCTATTTATACAGAGATCCTTTCTAACTTTATAATTTACTAGACTGTAACCCCTGAATAAACGGAACTACTTCAGGATTTACAAGCGATGATAAATCACCTAACTCTTTTCCTAAGTAAGCTGCTTTAATAACACGGCGCATTACTTTAGAGTTACGTGTTTTCGGTAAATCTTCTACAACGTGGATATCTTTAGGACACAACGCTTTTCCAATATGAGAGTTTACTAAACTCATTAATTCTTTCTTTAATTCTCCTGTGAATGTTACATGATCTCTTAATACTACAAAACAATGACAAACTTCACCTTTTACTTCGTCAGGTACACCAATTGCAGCAGCTTCAATTACATCGTTATGTTTCACAAGAATAGATTCATATTCAGCAGGTCCAATACGTTTACCTGCAATATTTAACGTATCGTCTGAACGCCCTGTGATGATATATTGTTCACCATCGTAAATGACCCAGTCACCGTGGACCCATTTATTTTCAAAACGTGACCAATATGTGTTCACGTAACGTTCATCATCTTCCCAGAAGCTTTTCGTCATACCTACCCAAGGTTTCTCTAAGCATAATTCTCCGACTTCATCTCGAATTGGTTTACCTTGATCATCCAGTACGACAGCTGCCATTCCTGGTAAAGATGCGTTAAAACTAATCGGTGCGATTGGCTTAATAAGAACATTACCGAAAATCCCACCAGAGATTTCAGTTCCACCTGAGTAGTTACAGATTGGAACATTTCCTTTTCCAACTGTTTCAAACAGCCACATCCATGGATCAGGATTCCAAGGTTCTCCTGTTGATGCGAATACTTCCAAACTCTTTAAAGAATGTTTATTGACATACTCATCACCTTTTGCCATTAATGCTCGGATTAACGTTGGCGAAATACCTAGATGAGTAATTTCATATTTATCAACTGTCTCCCATAACCGGTCTGCTTCTGGGAAGTCTGGAACACCTTCGTACATAACCATCGTTGCTCCATTAATGAGTGAACCGAATAATAGAAATGGCCCCATCATCCAGCCCATATCAGTTACCCATAATACACGATCACCTTGTTTAATATTCATTCCAAATCCTGCATCAAAGGCTGCTTTCAAAGGAAATCCTGCATGCGTGTGTACTGTTCCTTTCGGCTTACCAGTCGTTCCTGATGTATAAATGAGCATTAATGGATCATCGCTTTGCATTTCTTCGGCATGTATGAATGGTTTTTCTTTTTCTAGCGTACTCCACGAAAAGTCATAGTTATGTGGTGTAAAATCATTTCCTGCATGACGAACGATTACCACTTTTTCAACAGTTGGGCAATGTTCACAAGCTTTATCTACTTCATCTTTTAAAGAAACAATTTTACCTCGGCGTGAAAATCCATCTGCGGTAATAATCATTTTTGAACCTGCCGCTTGCACACGTGTCATAACTGCATCAGACGCAAAGCCTGAGAATATTGGTGAAATAATTGCTCCAATTTTCATTACAGCTAGCATCGCAACAACTGTTTCTGGAATCATTGGCATATAAATTGTTACACGGTCACCTTTTTCAATACCCGCGTGTTTCAAACCATTGGCAACACGGCTTACCCAGTTATCAAGCTCTTCATATGTAAATGATTTTGAAGTTCCATTTTCCCCTTCATACTGAAGTGCTGGCTGTATTCTCGTCTCTTCATCCGCAAGCCAGCGGGATAAAGCTGATTCTACAACGTTACATGTTCCACCATTATACCACTGTGCAAACGGTGTACCATTTTCTAAATCTAATACTTCTGTATAAGGTTTCATCCATTGATAGCCAACTGCTTTTTCTGCCTCTCCCCAAAACCAAGCTGTTTCCTCAATAGATTTATTATAAAAAGTTTCATAATCTTCATATCCCAATGATTTCATCCAACCATATAAACGTGTTTTTTCCTTGTACTCTTCTGTTGGAAACCAAACTGCTTGTTTCAATGTTTTCCCCTCCTTAACTTTTTGAGCAAGAAAGCCCTAAATAGGGCTTTTAAACTGGATATACAGGATGTTTACGATCCGTGAATACTTGATATTTACTCATATACATTTCGAAACGTCCTTTTAACTCTTCACGTAAATTGTTTGGATGAACAATACCATCAATCACCATCTCTGATGCTAAATGATAAATATCAATATCTTTCTTATACTCTTCACGTTTTTCAGCAATGAAGCTAGCACGCTCTTCTTCTGGTAAAGCTGCAATTTTATTTGCATATACAGCATTAACCGCAGCTTCTGGACCCATTACCGCAATAGAGGCTGTCGGTAATGCCAGACAGCAATCTGGTTCAAATGCCGGACCTGCCATCGCATATAAACCAGCGCCATATGCTTTACGAACAACGATAGAAATCTTCGGTACAGTTGCTTCACTCATTGCAGAAATCATTTTTGCACCGTGGCGAATAATACCGGCACGCTCTACTTTTGTACCGATCATAAATCCTGGTACATCCGCAAGGAATAATAATGGAATATGATATGCATCGCATAAATTAATAAACTTAGCAGCTTTATCAGCTGAATCGTGGAATAATACGCCACCCTTCATACGCGGCTGATTTGCAATAATACCAACTGGCTTACCATCAATACGTGCTAAGCCTGTAATTAGCTCTTGAGCAAATAATTTTTTTACTTCATAGAATGAACCCTCATCAATAACTCTATTAATGAGATCTTTCATATTGAAAGGAGCATTTTGATTTTCTGGAATGATTTGTTCTAACGTTTTATCGAATTGTTTCGGTTCTTGAGGTGTAACCAATGGAGTCTTTTCTAAATAGTTGTTTGGAAAATATGAAATGTATTGTCTTGCTTGTGTAATCGCATCTTCTTCTGTCTTACATAAAACATCTCCGCATCCTGATACAGAGCAATGCATACGAGCTCCGCCCATCTCTTCTAAAGTTACCTTCTCACCGATAACCATCTCAGCCATACGAGGAGATCCTAAATACATAGATGCATTTCCCTCTACCATCATTACAACGTCACAAAAGGCTGGAATATACGCACCACCAGCTGCAGAAGGTCCAAATAACAAGCATACTTGAGGAACTTTACCTGATAACTTCACTTGATTATAGAAGATTCTTCCTGCACCGCGGCGCCCTGGGAACATTTCTACTTGATCTGTAATACGCGCTCCAGCAGAGTCGACTAAATAAAATAACGGAACACGTAGTTTTTCAGCTGTTTCTTGAATACGTAAAATCTTTTCAACTGTGCGTGATCCCCATGATCCAGCTTTTACAGTAGAATCATTGGCCATTACACACGCAGTACGACCATGTATTTTACCCGTTGCCGTTACAACGCCATCCGCAGGTAAGCCTGTTTGTTCACAGTTAGCAAATAATGCATCTTCTACATATTCGCCATTATCAAATAGAAGCGCTAAACGGTCTCGAACGAATAATTTTCCTTTTGCTTTATTTTGCTCATGATATTTCGGTGCCCCGCCTTGTTTAATTGTTTCAACTCGTTCTTCAAATGAATTAGATTGTTGTTTTTGGTCTAACATATTTACTCCCCCTTATACATCGGTTTGCGTTTTTCTTTGAATGCCTGTAATCCTTCTATTCGATCTTTCGTATGGATTACACCTTCATACGCTTGTTTTTCCATTTGTAATCCGGTATGTAAATCAACTTGAATACCATTTGAAATTGCCTCTTTTGCTAATCGAACAGCAATAGGTCCATTACTAGCAATTTTCTCTGCTATTTCAATCGCTTTCTCTTCAAGTAAATTAGCTGGTACAACAAATTCTACTAAACCGTATTCTTTTGCTTCTTGCGCTGAAATACGTCTACCTGTATAAATTAATTCTTTCGCTCTACCAACACCAATTAATCTCGGTAAGCGCTGTGTACCACCTGCTCCTGGTATAATTGCAAGTGTCGTTTCAGTAAGACCAAGACTTGCAGATTCAGCAGCAATTCTAAAATCACAAGCTAAACTTAATTCCGTACCACCACCAAGTGCAATTCCATTTATAGCAGCAATAACTGGCTGTGGTAATTGTTCAACCATCTCCATAGTAGTGCGAATCATACTAACAGCATGGCGAACTTGTTCTTCATTCATACCGGCACGCTCTTTTAAATCTGCACCAGCACAAAATGCTTTTTCACCAGCACCAGTCAAAATAACTACACGTACGTTTGAATCTTCACTTATTTGAGTTAATATCGTTTGTAGTTCATCTAATAATGCCAAAGATAATGAGTTTGCTTGTCTTGCACGATTTAACGAAATCTTTACTACGTGAGGTGTTACATAATCAACTGAAATGTTTTGTAATTGTAGCATCTTCTCACCTACTTATCGTTTTATGTTGAAGCGCTCTATACACATGACTCGGTAATTGGATATTCAACTTACTTTGAATAAATTGACTAGCTCTCAATAACTTTTCTTCGTCTATATTCGTTTGGACTCCTAATTTATGGAGCATATGTACTAGGTCATCAGTGGCAACATTACCTGATGCTCCTGGTGCATAAGGGCAGCCCCCGAGTCCACCACAAGAACTATCAAACGTTGTAATACCGTATTCTAATGATTTAACTACATTCGCTAGAGCCATTCCATACGTATTATGAAAATGCATGGCAAACTGCGAAGCATCATACTTCTTTAATAGATGTTCTAATACTTGTTCTACTTGTAATGGATTCGCTACACCGATTGTATCCCCAAGAGAAACTTCATAAATGCCGTATGAAAATAGTTGATTACATAATTCGTCAACTGCTGCGACACTTATATCCCCTTCATAAGGACATCCAAATACAGTAGAAACATAGCCTCTTACCTTTTTCCCTTCGAATAATGCCTGTTTTGTTATATCTTCAATTACAACTAATGCTTCTTTAATCGATTTATTAATATTACTTTTATTATGAGATTCACTTGCTGATAAAAAAACATTCACCTCATCTACATTTTGCAAAAAAGCTCGTTCCAAACCATTTTGATTCGGAACAAGCGCAGCATATGTAACATTTGGATCCCTTTTTAGCTCAGAAAATACATCATTTGCATCCGCTAATGCAGGGACCCATTTTGGGTGAACGAATGAGGAAACTTCAACATACGACAATCCTGCTTCTGTAAGTAGTTGAATCCATTTTACTTTATCTTTTGTGCCAACAATCTTTTTTTCATTTTGTAAGCCATCACGTGGCCCGACTTCTTTAATGACAGCAAAATTAGGTAGTTTCAATTCGCTTCCCCCTATATCTCCCTATTCAATTTCTAATAATACATCTCCTTCATTTACAAAATCGCCTTCTTGCACATTAATTTTCATAACTGTGCCAGCTTCTTCTGAAATGATTGGAATTTCCATTTTCATAGATTCCAAAATGACGACATCCTGCTCTTCCTCTACTGTATCTCCTACTCCTACAACAATCTTCCAAACGTTTCCTGCCATCGATGCGTATACTTTCGTCATCATTTTTTCCCCCTTAATATTGTTAAATCTTATTTTTTAACGAGTTGTTTCGTTACAAAGCCTGTTGTATAAATACCCTCTTTGAACACTTCGTCTTCCAAAACTTGCAGTAGCATTGGCGTGTTCGTTTTAATACCTTCTACTTTTAATTCTTCTAGAGCATCATGTAATTTCGAAATTGCTTCTTCACGAGTCTCCCCATGTGCAATGACTTTCGCAATCATTGGATCATAGAAAGGTGTAATCGTTACATGATTTTCTAAGAAGTGATCAATCCGTACATTTGACGGTAATGTTAAATCTGTAATTTTCCCAGGTGATGGGAAGAATGTTTTCGGATCCTCTGCATAAATACGAGCTTCAATGGCATGACCACTACGTTTTACATCATCCTGAGTAAATGATAGTTTCTCTCCACTTGCAATCAGAAGTTGTTGTTCTACAAGGTCTAATCCCGTAATTTCTTCTGTCACTGGATGCTCTACTTGTAATCTCGTATTCATCTCTAAGAAATAGAAGTTCTTCTGATCATCTACAAGAAACTCAACTGTACCTGCATTTGTATAGCCAAGTGCTTTGGCAGCTTGTACAGCAACTTCTCCCATCGCCTTTCGTGTACCTTCATCTAAAAATGGTGAAGGTGCTTCTTCGATTACTTTTTGATTTCGGCGCTGTACCGAACATTCACGCTCCCATAAATACACTGTGTTACCATGTGTATCTGCTAAAAGCTGAATTTCAATATGATGCGCGTCTGCTATATATCGCTCTAAATACATTTCTCCGTTACCGAAGAAGTTTTGCGCTCTTGTTTTATTACTTTCAAACGCTTTGGTGAGCGTTTGCTCAGTTTCCATCAACTGCATACCAATGCCTCCGCCGCCTGCGGATGCCTTAAGCATTAATGGATAACCAATTTGTTTTGCAATTTCAATTGCTTCTTCAGCAGTTTCAATATTTGTAGTAATACCTGGGACTACTGGGACATCTGCTGCTTGCATTGCGATACGTGATTCGATTTTACTTCCCATCTTCGTAATGATTTCTTCTGAAGGACCGATAAATACGATACCTTCTTCTTTGCAACGAACCGGAAAAGACGGATTCTCTGATAATAAACCATAACCCGGATGAATCGCTTCTGCATTTGTCTTCTTAGCTATTTCAATAATTTTTTCAAGGTTTAAATAACTTTCTTGAACACGCGGTCCACCTACTAAGTAAGCTTCATTTGCCATCTTCACATGAAGGGCATTTTCATCTGCTTCAGAATAAATAGCAACAGTGCGTATGCCAAGTTTTTGACAAGTTTTCATAATACGAACAGCAATTTCCCCGCGATTCGCAATTAATATTTTTTGAAACATAGTGATTCCTCCCTTTTATCTACATCCTAAATGTCTAGCAATTACGAGACGTTGAATTTCAGAAGTTCCTTCACCAATTTCTAATAGTTTCGCATCACGAATATGTCGTTCAACTTCATATTCACGCATATAACCATATCCACCATGAATCTGTACTGCTTGATTCGCAATACGGCTTGCTGCTTCCGATGCAAATAGTTTTGCCATTGCCGCTTCTTTGCCGAAAGGTTTATCATTATCTTTTAACCAAGCTGCTTTATGTACTAAATTGCGTGCTAGCTCTACTTCAGTCGCCATATCAGCTAATTTAAATTGAATCGCTTGGAAATTAGAGATTGACTTTCCAAATTGTTGACGTTCTTTCGCATATTGCAATGCACGTTCAAAGGCTGATTGCGCAATACCAACTGCCAATGCTGCGATTGAAATACGTCCTCCATCAAGTGTATATAAAAATTGTTTAAAACCTTTATTTACATCACCAAGAATATTTTCTTTCGGTACACGAACACCATCAAGTACGATTTCACAAGTATTAGAAGCGCGAACGCCCATTTTATCGTAAGGACTAGAAATCGTTAATCCTTCACTAGTAGTAGGTACGATAAATGCTGAAATGCGTTTTCTACCATTCTCTTCAACACCGTTGACAGCGGTTACAATAATGGTATTTGCATACTCTGCGTTTGTAATCCAACACTTCTCACCACTGATTACATACTCATCGCCATCTAGTACCGCTTTCGTTTGAGTACCACCTGCATCTGATCCAGCATTCGGCTCCGTTAATCCGAAGGCACCTAATGTTTTACCTGACGCCATTGGAACTAAATACTTTTGTTTTTGTTCTTCTGTACCGAAATAATAAATTGGAGAAGCACCTAATGAAATTGTTGCAGCATAGCTTAAACCAGTGCCACCACAAGCGCGACCAATTTCTTCAACTGCTAACGCATACGATACAGTATCGCCACCTGAACCTCCATACTCTTCTGGGAATGGGATGCCTAATAATCCTAGTTCGCCCATTTTTTGAAATGTTTCATATGGAAACTCTGCAGTTTTGTCATAATATACAGCTTTCGGTGCGATTTCCTTTTCAGCAAAGTCACGTACCATTTCTTTAATCATTTGTTTTTCGCGAGTTAGAGTAAATTCCATTCCGCTACACACCCCTTATCGAATATTGAGTTTCGACAGCGTGCGAGTTTCTACTACAAACATAACAACTTAAAAGACAAGAATATTAGTTAGACAATTGCTATAATTCTGTCATAACTTAATTTTAAAACAGATTCTGTACTAATGCACAAAAAAATTCCTACATTGTTCTACAACAACATAGGAGATTTTGTGTCGAATTATGTAATTTATTGTTTAATAATCTCTACCTTTTCCCGAATCAGAAATTTCTACTAATGCTTCAGGGTATGGTTCGAAATACGTTTGTCTTAATAAATACTTTTCATCAAATCGAATGGCCCATGATTTTAGAATTGTAAGTAAACTACTAAGTGGTATTTTCTTTTCTGCATACTTTTGTAACAGTTCTATAAAATGATCTTTTTCTTGTTTTTTTAGCTTTGTTTTAAAGTATCCAAAAATGTGCTCGCATACATTTACATTCGATGTATAGCGGGGGGTGCGCATAAATAATTCATATAAAGTCTTCTCATAGTTTTCAAATACAACTTCAATCTTTTCATTTTTGTGATTTGCAATTATACGCCCTAATTCCTTTTGTTTCACTTGATTATATGCCATAAATAAATATTTATTGTCCGACTGAAACGATACAAGGTCTTTCATATTTTTATTATGTTTAATCATTTTGTAATATGCGATTGTAAATAGTCTTGTAAAGAAATGCTCTCTAATAATAAAATTCGACAATCTGCCTTCCTCTTCAATAGGAAGATGCGAAAATTTTTTTACTACTGCTCCGCCAAATAAGCCCGATCCTTTTCCCTTTGCTGGCGCTTTTTCAAAACCAGAATAAATTTTCACATCACGCGTACCACAACTTGGTGAACGATTCTTTAAAATAAAACCATCCACATCCGATATCGTTTGTAAAAAGTCATTTGAAAACTGCTCCATTTTTTCAGTTACATCTTCTCGTGTCGACAGTTGCACAAGTCTGTTCTCACCATTTTCTTCTACAATTCGTATCGTTTCACGAGGAGTTCCCAATCCAATCTCCACTTCTGGACAAACAGGTATAAATGTAACAAATGGCTGCAAATTTCGTATTGTTACATCTGGAATCATCTCTCCATTATATCGACAAGCATCAAATTCTAAACATTTACTTACGACGATTGTAGGTTTTGCAAATTGCCGCATCTCATTACCTCCTTAGTGCTAGTCCGTATACTATAAATTGTACTAGGATTAACATTTTAAGCAAAGTTTGATTCATTTATTTTTATGAGAAATATATATCCAATAATATATTAACAATCATTCAACTCTATTTTCAATAAATGTGCGCCCTATTATACTGGTTTAGATATTGTGAAATGAATAATACACAGATGCTCCGGAGAAATTAATGATTAAGAAAGGAGGGAATTGTTATGAAAAAGAAATTATCATCTATTTTAAGTGTTTTAGCACTCTCTATTATGTTTTTAGGTACATCTGCGCAAGCTGAATACGATGGAAATAATATGAATAGAGTGAATAACACTGATATTTCAACTCGAGTAAATGACAATAATTTAGACAGAGTTAATAATGATGTAAGAACTCGAAATGTAAATACAACAAATGATTTAAATGATAATCGTGATAGAAATAATAATTGGGCTTGGCTTGGTTTATTAGGACTAGCAGGATTATTAGGTCTTAGAAGAAGAGACAAAGAAACACGCTGATTTAGAATGTTTTTAATAAACAAGTACTTATTTATCAAAAATATATAACGAAAATAAATCGCCTTTTTAAAGGCGATTTATTTTTACTTAAAAAGTAATATATGTAATTCACACTTCGACGATTAAATTCGTGGAGTTAATCCATACAATATAAATTGAATCGTATTTTCAATTTCTGCTTCATCATTCCATTTTTCTTCAGGTAATAATAAAAATCGTGTTAATAATAAACCTAATACAGCTGATAAAGTAAGACGTAGTACGGAAGATGGTGGTATCTCAATAATCTCTCCTTCTTCTTGAAATTTCACAATCAACTTTTTGAAATGTGAAAACAGTTCTGTTTCTACTAATTGCTGTATTTCATTTTTTAGTTCTGGTTGAAATGGTACTTCTTGAATTAATATTTTTATCATAGGAAAGTGTTTTTGAGCAAATTTAAATCTATTATGAATTACAACTCTTAAAAGTCCTTCATACGATTCATACTCTGATTTAAATATTTCTTTTGCAAAGGTTTGTACGAAAAATGGTGCAACGAACTTAGTTAAAGTTGGCATTACGACCGCTAGTAATAAATCTTTTTTCGTCTTATAGTAGCGGAAGATGGTTCCTTCCGCTACACCAGCACGCTTTGCAATTTCACTTGTTGAAGTTGAAGCGTATCCTTTTTCTCCAAACATATCAACAGCCGCCTCTAATATTCGCATTTGACGTTCATTTCGTTTATCCGTATTAGTTGCAGCTATTAATTCCTCCAGCCAATCCTTCTGCATTTATAAAGCTCCTTTTTGTCATTATTATATTTTGCGATGTTTCTTTAAAGCAAATACATTTCCTACTGCAAATAATAGTGAAAAAAGTAATAATACAGTAAGATCTAATGCAATCTCTGTAAACCCTTGATTCCGAATCATCACTTGTCTCATTGCGTCAGCGCCGTATGTGAGTGGAAATACTTTCCCTAACATTTGTAGCCACTTATTCATAGATTCCATTGGAAACAATCCAGAAAAGAAGATTTGTGGCACAATAACAAGCGGTATAAATTGAATCATTTGAAATTCATTATTTGCGTATGCCGATAAAAACGTACCTAATGTTAGTGCAGTTAAAGAGAGCATACATGTAATAAGTAGCGTTAGCCATATGGAGCCAGCTACGTATAAATCTAAAATATAAACGGAAAAGCTTACGATAATAATGGATTGTATAAAGGCAAAGATTCCAAAACCAATAATATAACCTGCGACTATTTCCCATCTTCTTACTGGGGTGGATAATAACCTTTCTAGCGTACCACTTAAACGTTCTCTTACGAAAGATACACCTGATAATATAAATACAAAGAAAAATGTAAAGAAACCAATTAATACAGGACCAAGCCCATCAAACATCGTAAAGTCTTTAGAGCCATGTAAATAATTTACTTCAGGTTTCATAATCGATACATCATTCTTCTCTGTGCTTTTTTGCAATACTTGAAGTACAGCACGATTTTTTGACGAATCACTACCTTCCAACAGAAGTTTCATTTTTCCATTCTCTATTCGAAATACTGCATCTACCTTTTGTTTTTCCAACTCAGAAATCGCCTTTTCCTTACTGTATTCATAAATTGACGCTTCTTGATTTTTCATCACTTTTACTATTTGAGCGGGCATATCAACAACAGCAATTTGCGGTATATAGTCTTTCTGTGTAAACACTAGTGACAAAAGCCAAAGTAATAACATCGGCGCTCCAAACATCATTGCTAACGAACGCTTATCTCGAAAAAATTGACGAATAATACGTATAATTACACCAGTAACTCTCATGATGGCACCACCTCTTCTAGCAAAAAGACATCTTCAATCCGTCCAGATGAAACGCGTTTTTTCAATTCTTCAGTTGTTCCAACCGCAACTAGTTTCCCTTCTCTAATTAACCCTAGACGCTCACAAAATTCAGCTTCATCCATAATGTGCGTCGTTACAATAATCGTTGTGCCTTTCTTTTTAAGATCATAAAATTTTTCCCAAATCGTTTTTCTAAGAAGCGGATCTATCCCCACTGTAGGCTCATCTAAAATTAATATTTCTGGTTCGTGAAGGAGCGCTATTGCTAATGATAAGCGTTTTTTCATTCCGCCTGAAAATTGTTGTACTTGCTTTTTCATATACTGTGACAATTGTACAAGTTCAAAAACCTCTGCAATTCTTGTCTTTTTACGTTTTCCCTTTAGTCCATACATCGTTGCTATAAAATCTGCATTTTCATATGCTGACAATTCTTCGTATAATGCATCCGCCTGGGCCATATAACCAATTCTTTTCATTTCATTTAAATTAGGCATATTAGTATTATTAACAAGCACTTCACCTTTCGTTGCCTCATTAATACCTGCAATCATTTTAATGAGCGTTGTTTTCCCCGATCCAGAAGGTCCAACAAAACCAAAAATTTCTGCTTTTTCAACTTGCAATGAAAGATTGTGTAACACTTCTTTTTTTCCAAAACTTTTTGATACAGTCCGTAAAATAATGGAAGGTTGTTGCACATTTCATCCTCCTTTTCCAATAAAATGAGTGAGTACTCACTTTTATTTTACCCTTGCTTAATTATATGTCAAACTTCATTGATTAGTATGTATGTTTAATCAACGATATTAAACAATGAAACAGAGTCGACATTAGAATTTCATTTCCTAAAGTCGACTCTGTTTCATTTAAACTATAAATTTCACTTTACGTTTTTAAATTCATATACTTCCGAATTCTAGCAACATCTAAAGAATATTCAATAACTAATTGCTGTAACGGTAAAATAACTGTGTCAGGATATAAATGTGCATATTGTAATGTTTCTGCATATTTTTCTAACCTTTTTTCTAAATACTTTATTATTTGATCAGGATGACTTACTAATAAACATTTACAATAATAATGTATTTGTTCCTCAATCGCCGTGTATTCTTCAATTTCATATTCTTTATGCATGTGTACACCCCTTTAAGTTTTTTACATGAATTACTTATCACAATTTTCACTCGACAAATTTTAAGTTTTTTGATTATTTACACTATAACAAACAATCAGGGTCAAATTTTGTTACTTTATGTAACGTAGAAAATTTTTAACAAAATTGTAATGTTAACTCCTGCAAAATACATAAAATCTCTTTACTCACTTTTGTATAAAAAAATCGTACAGCTTAATTTAACTGCACGACTACAATCTCTGGCCTATTCAAAATTCTTTGCGGAATGATACTATTTCCTAATCCTCTACTCACTACCATTGATGTAACATGCCCGGTTCTGTTCTAATAGTATCATATAACATTAAAGCCGAAATTCCTAAGTTAAGGAAATTCGGCTTTTTGAGTTCGCATGAATATCTTAGTTTTAGTTCTATGTACCTTGCAGTTGTAGATCTTAGTACATACCAGTTGTCTATCTATATGTGATGAGTTTTTTATCTTTTTCAATAATCAACTATGTATAAAATATTTAACTTAATTAATCCCCTTAATGGATATCATGCTTTTTAAAGTTACCGCCTTGTACTTCCGCAACATCATATACAGTGACAAAGGCATTTTCATCAATTTCATGAATAAGTTCCTTCATTTTATTCTCTTCTAAACGACTGATAACACAGCTAACTTCTTTATAAGCTTCTTTCGAAAAGCCACCATACATTTCATTATAGATTGCATTTCTCCCAAGACGTTCCCAAATTGTATCTATCATTAATTTAGGTTCTTTTGTAACAATTTTAAATGTTTTAGAGCCACTTAATCCTACTTCAATAATATGAATTACTTTAGAAGCAATAAAGTACGCAATCGCTGATAAAATTCCACCCTGAAGACCGAATACTGTTGACACAAAAATAAATACGAACATATTTAAAAACAAGATAAGATCACTTGTGCCAAACGGTAATCTTCTAGACAACAATACCGCTAACATATCAATTCCATCTAACGCCCCACCATTACGAAGTGCCAATCCCATACCAAAGCCAATAATCACACCACCAACAACAGTAACTAGCAATGTATCTCCTTCAATAATTGTAGGCACATTATGCATAATCACAGTACCTATTGCAAGTGATACAATACCAATAACTGAATAAATTGCAAATCCTCTACCGATTTGTTTATAACCTAACCAAACAAATGGAATATTAATAAATCCAATTAAAAGACCTAATGGCAACCCAAATAACTGAGAACTAACGATACTTATACCTGTTACACCACCATCTGAGACATTATTAGGAATAAGTACAGCCTCTAATCCATACGCGGTTATAAATGCTCCAATAACAATTAAAATTGCTTGCGAGATTCTTTTTAATTTATTAACATTTTTAGTCCTTATACTTCCCATCTCAATTCCTCATTTCTCACATTTTTCTCTTTTTGTCATTTTATAATTACATCAGCTTCTTTAATCTTAGTGTTACACCCTACTATGTAACTTCTCTCAAACTATAACTTCCTATACTTAATCCGAAGGGTATACGGTATATGTATGGATTCTTATAACTACTAATCATGCGTTACCCTATTAAATACGTTATCCACTTTGCCATTTAAACACCATGAAATTATTGTTAATAGACCGCACACAGAAACTACTGGCTGTTCCACCTCCCAAGAGTTTAAATTATTTCCGTCCACTTACCTATCACACAGTATCAAAACCGTAGTTCATGAAATCAATTCCATAAACATACTGAGTGCTACTTTACAAGTCTCAAAATAGCACTAACTGACCAATATACTCATTCAGTCAATTATAATATACCTAAAACTAAAGTGAAATTCCATTAATTAATATTCTTTCTCTTTATTAAAACAAGATACATAATGTAGGATTGTTTAAGTTTTTTATAAAATAAGTAAGTTTTATAAACACTCTAGTTTTCAATGTTTTTATGATGTGAAAACTATTTAAATTACGCTTAATCGAGAGTAATTTATTCAATATATTCTTTCTTTTCACTCTTGTATTTTATCTTCATTCGTGTATTATATGATGCAAGAATCTTCACATAGAAGAAAACTTTTAACAACGAGGTGTATCATATGGAGACAAAAAATAATGTTACAATTGGTTCCTACGTACAATTTCCCTATCGTAATAACTCCACCTTACAATTAACAGGTTGTGTAGTTAATATCTTACAAAATACGATTGTAGTTGATATTGCTGAAATTGCTGAAACACATGCTATTGAAGAAACTAGGCAAGTTGTAAAACATGGTTATTATAAAGTGAAACTTTAATCAGCCCTCACCAATCGGGCTTTTACGGGCAGCAGGGCCCCACCTAACTTCTTTTCTTTCGTTGAATTTTGAGGTGGGGTCTTACTGCATGGCAAATAGCAAGATTAAAAGATGAAGTAAATCGGTAACATAAAAAAGACACTAGTACACACTAGGATCTTTTTTATAGCGTTGTTTTTATAGTATTTTAATTTACAGCCATCATACTAAAAAGAATCGCTTTCCAAGTTCTTATTTTTAATGATATTACATAAAGAATTGAGAGATTATTATCTAAGAGCCTTAACTATAACTTTAGTTGCCTCTGCAATGAGTTGATTATCATAGGTTGCCTCTTTCTCATCTTTACTAGATAAAATTACGATGATAATTGGTGCTCTATTTGGAGGCCAAACGATAGCAATATCATTTCTTGTCCCGTAACTACCAGCACCTGATTTATCTCCAACTACCCAGTCAGTTGGTACGCCTGCACGAATAAGTTTGTCCCCTGTAGCATTTCCTTTCATCCACTCTGTAAGAATTTTACGTTTTTCAGCTGGAAGTGCATTTCCGACCGTAAAAGCTTTAAGATTCATAGCAATAGCTTTCGCTGTACTAGTGTCACGAATGTCTCCTGGAATAGCTTCGTTTAATTCTGTTTCAAAGCGATCAGACATAGTAATCCGATCCCCCATATGCCTAAGCGCTTTTTCATATCCTTTAGGTCCGCCTATTTTATTAAATAAAATGTTCCCTGCAGTATTATCACTTGAACGAACAGCAGCCTCAGCAATTTCTCCTAGTTTCATTCCAGTATCTACATGTTTCTCTGTAACAGGTGAATAATCCACTAAGTCTTCTTTCGTAAATGTGATTACTTCATTTAATGTATCAATTGAGTTTTGCTGTAGTAATACTCCTGCTGCTAAAGCCTTGTAGGTTGATGCGAAGGCAAATCTTTCGTTAGATCGATAAGAGATTGTTTGATTTGTACCAGTATCAATCGCATATACACCTACTCGAGCATCAAATTTTTTCTCAAGTTGTGAGAACTCTTTATGCGTCGCCTGATTTTTATGTTTCACTTGTCCAGTCTTTTCTTTCGCTTCAACTTGCAGTGCCCCTCCTGTAAAAGCTTCTAGGCTTGTAATACTTAAACCTAATATACCAACGCATATTCCTATTTTTAGCATCCTCTTATTTTTCAAAATCATCATTCCTTCCAAATTTTTAGCACCTTTTTATACGTACACATAATAGACAATCACCGAACCAAATTTGTTCCACAAACTAAAAAAATTATAGCTAGTATGAGAGTTATTAACAAAATAAGAGATAGTAGCTACGACGCCTCTATCTCTTATTTCATATTTCATTTTTTTACTTATAAATGGCTTTATATGAACAGGGTCTCTTCCCTGAGAAAAGTACTCTAATTTTGCTTAGAACTACCTGTACTAGTAGCTTCACCATGTATACGTTGCTGTTTCAAATCAAAGTATACATCTAATACTTCCTTTCCAATTATAGAATTAATTCCATTTTTATCATCATGAAGCCATGGAACTACTACGGAAAATGCTACTTCTGGATTATCATATGGAGCATATCCAACTAACGTTAAGTTGTAACATTCCATACGTTCTCCTTTTGCATTTCTACCAATCGGGTCATCTCCACCATATACAGTTTGGGCTGTTCCTGTCTTTCCTGCTGGTTTATATGGCGCGTTTTTGAAATATTTCACGCCAGTTCCATCACCTTCTTGGAATACCCATCTAAACCCTTCTTTTATCCGATCAATATGTTCTTTCTTCATATCAATTCGATTTAATACGACAGGTTCTATGGAACGTATAACTTTGCCAACCTCTTCTTTTATTGATTGTTCTCGTATTTCTTGTACAATTTGAGGTTGCATTCTATAACCACCATTCGCAATCGTTGAAATATATTGCGCTAATTGCAACGGCGTATACGTATCATACTGACCGATAGAAAAATCTAGTAAAAACCCAGGTTGACTATCTACTTTTCTCGTTTGTCCAATTATTTCATTCGGTAAATCAATACCTGTTGGGACACCTAAACCAAATTGCTTGAAATAATAGCGCATCGTATCAAATGCTCCTTGTTTAATATCCAATGAGCCATTTGGTACGTAATTGACCCCCGCAATTTTTAAAGCTGTCTGGAACATGTATACATTCGAAGATACTTGTAAAGCCCGTAAATCATTAATATTACCAAATCCGGATACATTCCACGATTTCTTAGCTTGTGTACCTTTAAATTTCATCGGCGCGTCATAAAATTGATCTCCTGGATGTATTGCCCCTGTCTCATATCCAGTTAATAAAGTAGCACCTTTTACAGCTGACCCTAGCTCATACGAAGTTGTCATGTTTCCTAATGCCAAATCCTCAACCTCTATTTTCCCTTCTTTTTCTACAATCTTTTTGCCTGCCATTGATAAAATTTGTCCGTTATTTGGATTCGTCATGACAACAAAAGCTCGATCGAGCAGTGGCTCTGAACTCTTAAAAGCTCTCAAGTTTTTTTCTATACTTTCTTCCACTTTCTTTTGTAATTCCATATCAATCGTTAATGTTAAACTATTACCACTTTTTCCTTTAGAGATTATTTCTGTGCTAACAATGTTTCCTGATTTATCAGTAATATTTTTTACTTCTTCTTTTGTGCCGTGTAATACATCTTCATATCGTTGTTCAATATAACTTTTTCCAACACGATCATTACGGTTATATCCACGTACTAAATAAGAATCTAAATTTTCTTTCGGTAATCCTTCTTCACTACTCGTAATATTTCCTAATACAGAACGAAATAAATTATCGTTTACATAATTACGTTCCCAATCAACAGTTGCATCTACTCCTGGAAAATTCGCAAGATTTTCGCTTATCCGCGCATACTCTTCATCTGTTACATCTTTTTTAATGATTTGTGGTGTTAGTTGATAACCTGAACTCATTTTACTTTTAATAGCTAACACCTTTAAATCTTGTGCTGTTAATTCTGCTAATTCTACCTCTGTAACCCGACCTCGTCTTAAGTCTTCTATTTTTTTATCTAACTCTTTTCCCTCTATACCCTTTTCTTTAAACTTTTCTATATCTTTCTTAGTAATCTTTGTCTCCGCACGTTTCGAATTCAACTGCATCCAAAAATCTTTTTTATCGATATCTGTTAATTTATTTATATCTTGTTCAGGCATTTCAAGTACTTTCGCCAAGTCTTTTGCTGTTTTTAAAATATCTTCACTCGTAATTCCCTTCACCCTTGTATACGTAATTGTGCGAAGAGATTTATTATTAACAACTGTTTTCCCTTCTCGATCTAAAATTTGTCCACGTGGAACTGGAATACTAGTTATTGCATTTTGACTACTTTCCACTTGGTTCTTATAAGCCTCTCCCTCAACGATTTGTACCTTTCCTAGCTGCATAATAATAGCTGAGAATAGTACAAATATGCAAAGGAACATTATATTTAATCGAATAGATATATATGTCTTCTGCTTCTTGCCTTTTTGTTCTTTCATAAATCCTCCATTTAATCCTTTCAGAAATTGCTACAAATACTAAAAGCATTTCTTATATATTAGATACCGCTAATCGGTTATAAATATCGCCTCAATTTTTTGCTTAATCCTTGTAAGCATCCATTCTTTTTCGTTTAGCTACGGCATTAATAACTCTCCCTTCTTGTTTTCTCTCTATTTTTTTGCCGCTTGCATTAGAAGTGCTAAACTGTATAATGACTCTTATTAAACTTACATATAGACTTGCTAGTAAATTTTCATGCTAATTATTCCTTTCTTCATGCTTTAATACTTAATAGACAACCTAAACAATAAAGTTGTTCCACATTTACAAAAAAAATAATTAAATATAAGATGAAATAGGCTACATAAGGGAGGGTTATATGTTACATACAAAAAGATGGAGATTTTTTGCGGTTCTTTCTATTGTAGGTTTGATTTTACTAATTTTATTAAAAATCAACTTCATTTCAATTACTATCGCAACTTCTTCAGCTGAAAGAGGAAAGATTTTTGATCAAAATGGTGTAATACTAGCTACAAATAAGAAAGTTAAGTCTCTATATTGCACTTCTAATGATGAAAAGCTATCGAAACAAGATACATCGAACACATTAGCTTTTTTTAATCAATTTTCAAGCGAGTTTCAACATGATATTTCTACAGAGAACATAAAATCTCAATTACAACAATCTTGTAAAAAGCAGACTATGAATGATATACCGTTATACTCTCATATAACTGAGAATGAACTTGCATTCATAAACAAAAACAAACCCAATAATGTAATAATTAAAGATGAATGGATTCGATATTATCCTAAACACGAAATTGGTTCACAAGTAATTGGGTATGTAGAAAATGACCTTAATTCAAAGCATATGGCTGTTGGAAAAAGCGGGATTGAGCTGCAATATGAAAATGATTTAAAAGGAAAACCAGGTAAAACTCTTATTTTTAAATTGAATAATAAAAAGTTCTTATGGGACATTCAAAAAGTACAAATAGGTAAAGATGTACGGCTAGCTTTAGACTCTGAGTTGCAGCAAAAAGCAGAAGAAGCATTAAGATCTCAAATTAAGAAAATACCTGATGCTAAAGCTGGTTATGCTGTAGTAAGCGATGCAAAAACTGGCGCAATTTTAACTATGGCCAACACGGCAGTTTTTGATCCAAATATATTAAATACACGTGTATCTTCTAGAAAAGAAAACATTAACTCTCTTTCGCAAAATAAAGCAATTCAAAAATTAAAGTATGGTGAATCTTATGTAAATATGGCTTCTACTATAAAACCACTCACTATTTTAATTGGATTAAACGAAAAGCTTTTCCAACCCGAAGATACTTATTTAGATAAAGGTACTTTTCAGTATGATAATCAAAATAACATTACGAATGCGCCTGGAACACCAACAGGGGAGATTACACCGAGGCAGGCTATCATTAATTCATCTAACACATTTATGACAGCAAAAGTAGCTCTGCCCCTATTCAACCAAAATAATGGGAATATAGAAAAAGTGGCACATATATGGACAGATTATTTAATGCAATTCGGCCTACGTTCTAAAACCGGGATTGATTTACCCTTTGAAGAAGACGGACAATATGAATTCCATCCATCTAATAAGTTTGAAAATGGAATCTCCGCTTTATTAAACGCCTCTTGGGGAGGAAATGAAGTGCATACCCCTCTTCAACTCGCTCAATATGCAGCAACTTTGGCAAGTAAAGGTGATAAATATAAACCTCAAACTGTAAGTGCAATTATTAGTCCGGACGGTAAGGAAACAAAAAAGTTTAAACCAATTTTAGAAAGTTCAAATCGTTACCCGATGAACTTTTGGAGTGTCGTGCAAGGTGGAATGAGTCAAAATATAGAGGAAATTAAAAAGTTGCCCTTTGACGTCGCAGGTAAAACAGGTATTACAGGTTTTCCGAATGAGCAAGAAAGAATGATAAATCATTCTCTTTTCATTGCATATGCTCCTACTGAAGATCCACAAATTGCCGTTTCTGTCGTTATTCCTGGTAGTAATTCAGAAAAAAACATTGCCGCTCTCGTTACATCAGAAATTTTAGAGTACTGGAATACTCTTCAAAAAGAGAATAAAAACAAAGAGGAAGGTTCATTAAAGTGAACCTTCCTCTTTTACCATATAGAATCTATATTTATTATTTTCCATGTTCCTTCATTATTCTTTTCGAACATAAATGAATATTTAATATCAGTTAAAACGTACTCTTTCTGTACATATCCAGTATTACCGTTAATTGTCGAAATTTTTATATATCCATCATTTTGCACTTTTTCTGGAATCCAAGCTTTTACCATTTCATTAGATATTTCATATAAAACTTGTGATTCTCTCTTTGGTTCAGCTAAAATTTTCGTTTTATTTCCAGTAACAGTTGCATATATAAAATGCGCTTGGTTTGGTTGGTTACTTTCTGTCAATCCACTTGGTACTTTATATACTTGCTTTGTATCTTTTGCAAACTCTCCTCCCATTGTAAGGGCGACTTGCAACTCATGAAAGATATCTTCATCAAACTTCAGTTCATCCTTCCTATAACTCTTTCCTTTAAATAGAACTTCATCATTTAACGCTTTGTACAAGTTATTTTCATTTTTTGAGTTCGTACTTTGATATAGTTCATTCATAAATTGTTTTAATGATGGATCTTGAGCAGACTCATCTTTTGTTTTAGGCTTAATTTGAGTACTACTTTGTACCGGCGATTTATTATCATCAAGCCAAGGTTGTTGAACAATGAAAAATAACATTGTACAAACCAAAACAACTACAATAGGTAATGCTTTTTTACGAAATGGTCTTTTATGTTTTACAAAATCCACTTCATTATTTTCATATATAGACTGCTTTATTTTAGAAATAAATTCTTCTTCATCTTTACGATTCTCCATTGGCCCTTTTTTTATTTTTCTATACCAGTCAGGATTTTGTTTATTGTTCATCACTACTACCCTCCCCTATTAATTTTGAAACCTTACTTCTCGCTCTACTTAATCTCGATTTTACAGTTCCAATGGATACTCCTAATGTTTCAGCCATTTCTTCATAAGATAATTCATATTTTGCGTCCAATATAATTATTTCACGGTGCTTTTTAGGTAGTTCTAATACAACCTTCCACACATCATTCATTTCTTCTTGCTTAAAAAATTCTTGTTCTGCTGACAGGGATTGCTTATCGTCACTAAAAAATCCTATTAAAGATATCCTTTTAAAATAAGAGGATTTCAAATAGTTTATTGCCGTATTTCTTGTGATTTTTAATATCCACGTTTTAATAGATGACTCCTTTCGAAATGAATTCCAATTTTTAAACACCTTTATAAATACATCTTGCGTGATATCATCTGATAAGTGTGGATCTTTCGTAATAATAAATGAATAATTCCATACATCTTGCCAATAGTCTTTTATAACATAGTCCAGCTCATCATGATTACACTTTTCAATAAACGTCTGTTCCATTTCCACACCTCAAACTTATTTGAATAAACATAAAAACTGCCCTCACTTTTATTATGGTTTCAATATATAGACAAGATACAAGTTTCATTTGTTCCATTGTTTATCTTTTTCAAGCAGAATAATACTACTAAAAAACAAGTAAAGCATACAATGATAAAATTCTACTCATGAAAATCTGTTTTTTGAATTTAACGTAACACTCCACTTGTCCATTTCAATTTGCTATCTCCTTCTATTTGCCATTAACAATGTCAACTTTTCTAGAATCACAGCAAAAAAGCATTCTTTCTAATCGAGAATGCTTTTTTGAAATTTAATTGTTCTATATTTTCCCCAATTTATATCTTTGAGTTAAGCAAACCTGTAATAAATTTAGTCAAAAAATTCACCATATAATTAAGTATTATTTCTGAAATACATGTTTTACTTTTTCACCTGGAACGTTACTTCCTCCTCTTCCTTTTACATCTTCAATCATCATTGTAACAATCATGTCTGGCGCATTTGCATCGAAAGCTGCGAACCATCCCAGTTCTTTTCCGTCTGCTTCTTTCGACTCTTTCAGTTCTGCTGTACCAGTTTTACCAGCAAGCGTTACACCATCAACCTTTGCAATTCTTCCTGCGCCATCAGGGTCATTAATGACTTTAATTAATGCGCTCTTTAATATCTCTTGATTCTTTTTAGAAACCACATTTTCTTTCCAATTCCCTGCTACTTTTGCTTCTTTTAAAAGATGTGGCGACGGAATATTCCCTTCATTCACAATCGGTGCATATGTTAATGCTAAATGAAGTGGTGTCATTAGTACTTGTCCTTGTCCATAGCCCGTGTCTGCTAGTTGAATATCGTTTTTTATCCCATCTTTTGCAATGATTGAAATAGGAAGTTCGTATTCGATTGGTAATTTTTCATGAAATCCGTACTTTTTAAATTCATTTACATACTGATCTTTTCCCATTTTCAAAGCTTGTTGAGCAAAATAAATATTATCAGAGTACTTCATTGCCTTATCAAAATCAATTGGACTTGCATCCTTTACACGCGTTACATAGTAATTTCCCCAAGACGAATCTTTTGTCCACTTCGATCCTTGAATTTTAAATTCTTCCTTCGGATTTATTGTGTTTGTTTCCAAACCAATTGCACCTGTGATCGTTTTAAATACGGAACCTGGTACAAATGCTTGTGTAAAGCGATTCGTCATTGGTAGTTTCGAGTCGTTACTCCATGCTTCTCGTTGGGCTTTCGATGCTCCTCTAACTATTATATTTGGATTATAAGCAGGGCTACTTACAAGTGCGATTGTTTCACCTGTTTTAGGATTGACCGCTGCACTAGACCCTGCTTCAGTTTTCATCTCATTAAAGATTTTTTCTTGAATTGCAGCATCAATTGTTAACGTAACATTTTCTCCTTCTTTTGCTTCTTTTTTTGCTACGTTTTTAATCTCTTTCCCCTTCTCATCTTCTATAAATACGCGTCCACCCTTTTCACCACGCAATTTATTTTCTAACACTTTCTCTAAACCGGTCTTACCTACTAAATCATCTGCTTGATAACCTTGTTTTTGAAGTGATTTTAACTCCTCCGCATTCACCTTTCCTATGTATCCAGTTAAGTGTGCCGCTGCTTCACCTAATGGATACGTACGAATATTTACTGGGTGAGATGAAACTCCTTCTAATTCAATATAATCATTCTGTCTGGTTCCCTCTTTTAAAATACCAATTGGTACAAAGGAGTCTGGTTTTATCCATTTTGCTGTGAGCTTTTGTTCGACCTCTTCTATAGACATATCAAGTAATTGTGCTACTATTTCTTTCGTTTGCGCTGCTGTTTCGCCTAGTTTCTCTGGAATAATTCCAACCTCAGTCGCTTTACCATTCGTTGCAAGCCCTTTTCCATTTCGATCATATATTTCTCCGCGTTTTCCTTGCTCTATTTGCATACGTACTTTGTAATCTTTTTTCATTCCTGGAAAAATGAAGTCTGGCGTCCAATCTATTTTCCAAGACTCTTTATCTTTCACAAGTTTTGCTTCATGGATGAATGAAACTGATCCTACATCGGTATCCATCTTAACTTCAAAAAGAAAAAGCTCTTTATCTTTCGTATTCTCTCCTTTCATTTTAACTTTTAAATCCTTAGCTCCAATCCCCTCATAGATTTTTTGATATTTTTCTGTGAATTCTTTTTTAGAAATTGATTTTTTTGCATGATCTGATAAATGATCATACATATTTGTAAATTTTCTATCATTCCATAAATTGATATATTCTTCAAATGCTTGTTTTGGCGGTTCGTTTTTATTACATCCTACCAACATAACCGCGAAACAAACGAAAAGCAGCATCCATAATTTTTTCAATTCAATCTTCTCCCTTAGTTAAAAATGATGATTCCTTTCTTAATTTATTTAATAAAAAATGTTTTAACGCTTAATAGACAGTGAAAGTAAGGATATTGTTCCATATTTACCAAAAACTAAAAAAGAGTGATAAGAATTCCGTAAATTTGGAATCCTCATCACTCTCGTTTGATATTGTGCAAATCATGAATATGAAATAATAATTTCTAATTTTAAAAAATAATTTTAATTTTCCAACTAACGAGATAAAAATCATGTATTTGTTCTATTTTTAATAATTCATAAATTCGTTGAAATGTTCGCATCAAATTCATCTGATGTTTTGGTATCTATTTTTCTCCCATCAATTGTCATCTTTATTTTTTGTTTTTGGTTTGCTGTTACCACCCAAGCGTTCGGTAAATAACGATCTTCATGGGATAATGTAGACGGTGAATTTATAACCTTTCCTCCTAAATATAGCGTAGCAGAAGAACCTCCATCCATTGCCATTGCATTTATAGCTCCTTTTTCATATAGAATATCTTGACACTCTTTCAACGTAGCTCCTATACTATGTGTCTGTCTACCGTCAATAACTAGAAACATAATTGTACCATCTTCTTTTTGGGCCATAATACTTCTTGGAGCCGACCCCCAACCGCCGTCTCCTTCTGTAATCATTTTTTCTCCATTTACAATTAACTGTGGCATAAATCCAGCTGCGGAAACGACTTGTTTATCCAACAGTTGTTGGGTAGAATAATTTCCTGTTATCATTTGACCAAACTTTGTTAATCCCGTAATAATTGTAGGGGCATTTCTATCCATATTTGTATCAATAGCTTTCCCATTTTCTATCACAATTCCAGTAGCAACATTTCCTCCACCCCTTCCTGTTTCGTCAGCAAATCCACTTGCATTCACAGCAACAAGTGCATGATTACGTTTTGCCATTACACTAATTTTTTCTCCCCTGTTAGCACCCTGTGTTCCTTGATGGCTAACAAGTTTAACATTGAAAGGATTACTAATTGTTACTAACTTTCCTTCGAAAAGAAAGCGACTATCTTTATTACTTTTAATTGTTTCTACATCAATTTCTAATGGCTGATTTTTTAATTCTTCTAATCTTTTTCCTACTATTTTTTTATAAATATGCTCATCACTGTTTGACCATTTTGGATGATTAATTCTATCTTGCAGTTTATCTAGTTCCTTTTGGGATAGGAATGTATATTTCGCATATTGTGGATGCTGAGAAGTTAATATACTCCCAGCGATTGTTATACGAAGCTCTCGGCCATAGCTAGTACCAAATAGTATTCCTACGCCAATAATCATTAAAATAGAAAATAGAAGCAAAATTCGTTTGAAGATTTTTCTTAGATGTTTCATAGTTTTATCCTCCAGCATTCATTACATTCAATAAATCCATTAAAATATTATTTATCTAAAGACAAAAGTGTTTGATTTCCTCATGCCTGAATTCCCCACTATGTTTTAGCAATTAAGGCAACATACTTATTCCGGATTTCGTTTTTTTAGTGTATATTTATAAATTTAATAACGTTTTTGCAACCATGAAGTAAATTATTAATCCTGTTCCGTCAACAAATGTTGTAATAAATGGACCTGAAACAACTGCAGGATCTAGTTTTAATTTTCTTAGAATTAAAGGTAAAACAGCTGCTACAAGAGAAGCCCAAATAACAATAAATAATAAAGTAATTGCTACAACTTGCGCAACTTCTGCTCCAACTCCTAACATATAAGCACGAATGAGCCCAGCTATCCCAAGTGCAAGTCCAAGAAGCATACCAATTGCAAATTCTTTTTTCATTACACGGAAAATGTCTTTAAATTTTAACTCTCCAATACCAATTGCACGAGTAATTGTTGCTACAACCTGTGTTCCTGTATTCCCTCCAGTACCTACTAATAATGGAACAAAGAAAGCAAGGGCAACTACAGTTTCAATTTCGTCTTCAAAATACTTTAATACTGTACCTGTATATGCCTCAGCAACAAAAAGAAGTAATAACCATGGTAGACGTTTTAGGAAAATGCTCCAAATACTAGCTTCAAAGTAAGATTGATTCAATGGTTCACTTCCGCCTAACTTTTGAATATCTTCTGTAGCTTCTGCTTCCATAACATTCATTACGTCATCAAATGTTATAATACCAATCATTTTATTATTTGCTGTTGTGACAGGTATTGCTGCTAAATTATAATTCAGTAGCTTTTTTACAACTTCTTGCTGGTCAACTTCAGCGTGTACTGAAATTACCTCTGGCATCATGATAGTAGATAATATCTCTTCATCTGCTGCTAGTAATAACTCATGTATGGAAACGATTCCCTCAAGATAACCATGACTATTAAGAACATAACTATAAGATATTGATTCTACATTTTCAGAATGTTCCCTAATGTACTTCAATGTCATTTTTACTGACCAATTTCCTCTAACTGCAACAAAATCACTTGTAACAAGACTTCCTGCCGTTTCAGGTTTGAAAGTCATTAATTTTTTTACGTTATGTTTTGTAATTTTATCTAGATACGCCATTAATTTAGCCTGTTCTTCCGGATGAACCGCTAGAAGTAAATCTACTAATTCATCAATCGGTTGTAAATTCAGTAACTTTTTAGCTTTATTTTCAGATAAGTGAATTAAGATATTATATTTTTCTTCTGCACTCATATATTGAAGAACTTTAGAGCTTTTTAATACAGGAATCGTATTTAGTAATATGACTTGATCTTCAATTGAAAACTGTTTTACTTCTTGCGCAATATCATACGACGGAAGACGTAAAACTTTCTCTGCATCCAAGTTATTTTGGGTTATAAGTAATTCCTTTAATAATTTCTTCATGTTAACTCCTCCTCATATTGCTAAGGGAGACTCTAGAGTTTCATGAGTGGTTTTGTTTTATTTTATCTGTCTTAAATTTTTTATTAGAGCAATAATAGTTACATTGCAATCAATTCATTAGTTAGAATTACCTCCTTTTTGAATATAGACAAGATAAAAATAAATAACATTAAACAGAAAAACCTTTACTCAAAAAGGAGTAAAGGTTTTTTCACAATACAAACAAATGATTATTAAGACAGCTCTGCCGAAATCACAGAGGTGCCTTTCTATCAAATCGTATACCACTCCCTCGTTGAGTTTTAGCACTGTATAGCATAGGTTTTTATAACCAGCTACATTAAGAAGGGCCTTAATCCGACCGTTCCTGTTGACCCATTGGCGTCTCTCGACATTTTTGGGCAGCAGCGTTTCTCTATACAGGAGCCTCACCTAACAAAGTTTATTGAATTACTTCAAAATTTAAACCAGAATTTAATATTTGTCAACTGACTTTCAATTCCATTTATAAAAAAATCTTTTATAGAAAATGAAATTATATTTTATTATAAATTTAAAATTCCCCTTAAAAAACATAGAATTCAAATAGATTTAATTCGAAGAAACGTAATAAAACATATGAAACTTATTATTTTTAATCAAATTCCAACTTTATAACAAAAGATGAATAATTAGTCATTCTGTATACAAAAAGAACATTCACAAAAAATCTTCTTTTATGATTAAAATCTTCTTTACTGTTTATCAAATTTATATGGTTAAACTACTTAATCAAACGATACACTACAAGTCAAAAATATGTACTTATACAGAATGATTACAGACATTTTTTTATATCATTTCTCAAAGGACTATAAAGCAATAAAACAAATAAAATTAGCAATATGGTTGCTTGACAAGCAAAAAAAATATATTTATGCTTGCTACACGAAACAAACACATAAAATTTATATTGCTTAACCTGTTAGGTGAGGCTCCTATGCAAACACAGGCTATTGCCCAAAAATGTCGAAAGACGCCAATGGGTAGAACAGGAATTGTCGGATTAAGGCTCTTCTTAAGATAGCTAAGTAATGAATTTTCATTACTTTACGTTGTATAGTGCCAAAGCTCTACTAGGGGGGAAAAGCCTTATTTAGTCATGCCATTTTGAATCCCTCTAGTTACATACTAGGGGGATTTTTGCGTAAAAAACAGGGAATAAGTGATAGAATCTTTCTAAACAAAAGTCATATTTAGTAATTGACGAGAACAAGATTCTATTCATTAACAAATGTAATATTATGTTTTGTTTTAAATCAGGAGGATATTAAAATGAAAAAAATATTAAAACTCGATTATCTATTGCTCCTTCCTCTATTCATAACATGTACTTTAGGCATTATCATGATGTATAGTGCAAGCTCCATTGTCGCTGTCCAACATTACGGTTATAACAGTAGACATTTTGTTGATTCTCAATTAACAAAGCTACTTTTAGGAACAATAGGATTAATAATTTGTGCTTTACTCCCATATGAAATATGGAAAAAACGAATAGTCTCAATCTGTATTATGATTGGGGGGATTTTTTTATTAATTATGGTTTTATGGAAAGGAAAAGTGGTAAATAATGCTCAATCATGGATCTTTGGAATACAGCCAGCTGAATTTCTTAAATTAGGAACAATACTTGTAACAGCCCGTTTTTTTGCATTGCGACAAGAACAAGCTAAAAATAACTGGAGTGGTATCGGAAAACTTTTATTTTTTTTAGCTACAATTTTTTTTCTTATCTTTAAACAACCAAATTTAGGATCTGCACTTTTAATATTAGGTATAGGTTTTAGCATATTTCTTTGTTCAGGAATAAATATAAATCTACTAATCAAAAGAACTACCATCGGTTCTATTTTATGGTTACCTATTTTATATTATTTGATTCAATATAGTTTATCAGCAGTTCAAAAGACACGTATTACTACGATTTTCAATCCCTTTCTTGATGCGCAAGGAAATGGATATCAGCTTGTAAACTCTTTTATTGCCATTGGCTCTGGAGGAATCACTGGTCGTGGATTTGGAAATAGCATACAAAAAACAGGGTATCTTCCGGAACCACATACTGATTTTATAATGGCAATAGTTTCTGAAGAACTAGGATTTATTGGTGTATTTATTCTATTGGTGGGAGTTTTGACTATGGTACTTCGCTCCTTAAAAATTGCACAATTATGTGTAGATCCATTCGGCAGTTTTATAGCAATTGGTATAGGATGTATGATTGGTATGCAATCAGTTGTAAATTTAGGTGGTATTACGGGACTATTTCCTCTTACAGGTACTCCATTTCCATTTGTAAGTTTTGGTGGAAGTTCTTTAATGGTCAATTTAATAGCAATAGGAATATTGCTTAATATCTCAATTTTCAATAAAATAAGACATTCTCCTTTTTAAAATCTATTGTACTATAGTCATTTTTGTTACATTTAGAGAGATTATACAGGCTTTCATAATGATTTGATCAAACTGTAGATTTCTTAATTTTAGACGAACATTTAAAATATTTTATAGCATAGAATAGACAGTATACAGTAGACACCACTAATATCTACTAGGTGAATAAAAAAGAAGGAGAAAATAAATGACTCTAAATATAAATAGAGTATTCCCACGTAATTGGTATGCTGTGAGTTATGCAAAAGATATAAAAAAGATTCCAGTAAAAAAAAGAGTTGCTGGCAAAGATTTTGTATTATATCGGGATGAAAAAGACGAAGTTCAGGCCCTATCACCTTACTGCCCTCATCGTGGCGCTGACTTATCACTGGGACAAGTAGTAAATGGTAAACTAGTCTGTCCCTACCATGGTTGGGAGTTCGATAGTTGTGGTACTTGTGTAAGAATTCCATCCCAACCCAATAAACCTATCCCGAAATTTGCTCATACCCTCTCATACCCTGTAAAAGAAAAGATTGGGTTGATTTGGATATATCCTGATAATGAGGAAACTCCACCTGAATGGCAAACTTTTCATGTAATGGAGAACACTCCTTTTAAACTCTCTTTCTTCCACGCCACTTGGAATGCACACCTTACTCGATCAATCGAATCTGTGCTGGATATTGCTCATCTTGCTTATGTACATAAAAAAACGATTGGTAGAAAAACAAAAGCCGAATCAACCAATTATAAGCTGGAGGGAACACTGGATCAGTTTATATTCTCAAATGGTGATGCTTACCTTGAATACAAATTCCCACATCAGTGGATGCTTCACAGTGGCAAACAGGAGAATGAGTCATTTATTCAGTACATTACGTTTACACCAATTGATGAAGAAGAGACATTAATTATGGGATATACCGGAAGGACATTTTTAAAGTACTTCCCTTTACTAGACCAAATTTTAGCTAAATTTAGTTTAAGAGTACTAAAAGAGGATCAAATTATTGTAGAAAGTCAACATCCTAGACCTATACCAGAAGCTTTAAAAATGGAGGCCCATGTTCATGCAGATATGGCTCAAGTTCAGTTTAGAAAACGTTGGTTTCAGTTTTTACAAAATGGGTCTTGTTTTTCACTTGATTCAAGGCACGTAACGCAGTATTAAATATAGGTGTAGTGATGTTGATAGACGTGGATGCTACCCCATCGCCATCAAGCTAAAATTTTATAGTACCCCCTGAACCCAATTTTGTACTAACTCGTAACAAAAAATCCCTTCAAAAAAAGAAAGGCGCCTATGCACCTTTCTTTTGTAATTCATTCTCACTCTCTTAGCATTCAGAATCCCTTATGAATCACTTTAATGCGTCATTGTACGGACCTAATTACTCTTTAAAAAAGTAATAATTTGTCTCCTTACTTTTCAGTAACATATTTCCTCTTATTATTAAAAATAAGTCGTTTCTGCTTAATATTTTTACTATAACTCTAACTAGTGCTAACCAAAGGATCATAATAAGCCAAATATAATTTATTAATCACGTTTAAAGTACATAAGTCTGCACTGATTGAAAATGCAGAACCAGCATTAATATCGTTTAGCGTATTTCTAATCCGCTAACGACTTAAATCACCTTATTTCACTCTCTTCGGTAAAGCTGAGCCTGAATGTTCAATTACTAGATGAACATAAACATTAATGTCAGCATTACTAAAATAATTTTCACCTTGATCCCAATTCTTACTTATTTTCTTCCATTCTTTATAATTATTCCGCTTATATACTTCTCCTAATGCTAATACATCCACCTTATATTTTTTTGAACAAGCTGTATTGATTTTTGAATCCTTTGCTCCATCTCTTTTGAAATATCCTTCGTTAAGCGTTTTTTATCTCCATGCTCAAATGTTTTCAATTATTTTTGTTTCTCCAGATTTATTATAGAATCTTTCATCTAAAATTAGTCTGTTTTACCAGTTAACATAGAATTTGACAGACGAATAAATTCTTCTTTGCGATCTAAAAAAATGTATGTGCAATAAGAGTTATGTTTAACATTAACAAAACACTTAATATAACCAATAAACCATACACCCAAAATTTACTTCTTCATTGAAAAAACAACATTTTTAGCTAGATATAGTAAGTTATTTTAGGATGAAAAATTTAAAATATCTATCTTTATATACAGTTCAATATATTACTACAATTTTAACAAAGGACCACAAGCAATTGTAAAAGAGAAAATGAAAAAACAAATTAAGTTTTACCCTATACAATCATTAAAATATATTAAATTTATTGTTTAATTACCAATAAGAATTTCATAAAGAAAGCACAGACTTATTAAGGCACATATTTATCTAACCTACATAAAATAAAGATGTACAATTGCCTACTTTATGAATTTTTTATAATGATATATAGAAAGGATTCATTAAGTTATGTTTGTTGGGAAATAGCATTTATATTTCTTCTAAAATAAACAGGGTACAAATTGCACATATCGGCCTGTTTATTTTAGAGAAAAGTTGTTTATAAGTAGTTCTTTTCTTTAAAAGAAGGAACTACATTTTTTAAATTAAATTTCTAAATGAATAAATTTAGCACGAGAAAGGAATTGAACTTATGTCTAATTTAAATTTCATTTCTGATCAATTTGCTGCAATTCTTAAAGGAAAGAGTAAAATAAATCAAGGTGGTTGTTCGGTGTCTTTTCACCGCAATTTTAAGGTCCTGGTTCAAGGAAAACCAAGTGCCTATGTAGTTCCCGTCGGAGTAAGTTTTGAATCGTTGGATCAAAATGGCAATGCATTAAATTTAGGAGAAATCGCGGTTCTACAAGAAGAGATCCCTGCATTTATGAAATCAATTGTACAACAAGGAATTATTGTCAGTGCTTTACATAATCACTGGTTATACATGAATCCCTTAATTATGTATATTCATATCCAATCGGTAGAGCACCCGTTACATTTTGCAAGAAAATTGGCAAATTCATTTTTATCGTTAAGCAGCTATCCGGTTACTAATAACGAAGGGCAATAATTTATCTACAATCATAGATATAGTAATAATATGTACCAGACTCCATGCACGTTGCGCTTGTATAAATAGTATTATCTAATGTATCTTCTTCCGTTATTACTCCTCCTTTTGGAACCTCACAATTTTACAAAATACGAAAAATGACCGATATACCCTCTTCTTCGTTATCTATACCCTGAATATTTTATTTACCATACGCTGCCCGTATAAACCTTGATAGTAGGGTGAAATCTCCATTAAGTCCCATTGAACCTGAACCTTGTCCAAAAGCACTTAATGGTATATCCCCCTCGCATGGCTGCGATTTAAGACCTATATATTGTCTTACATTTTGTAAATGCCAATTAAACTCAGGACTATTAGTCACTACTCCTTGTCGATTCTAATACAATAGATTCACCCCATTTATCCGCTAAAATCCAATGTAATGGTGGAGTAACTCCTAAAGCAGGTAATGGTACCCCCAAAAAGGAAATACTAGCTACAAATTTCTTTAACTCTTCAACAGATTTGAATTGTGTCTTTCGAAACCAGAAGAAAAGCCAATAGATTTCTGAAAACTGGGCGTATGATTTGATATTGTAAAGCCCTCAGGCATCAATTTGTTCATCACCTATCATCATGTATCCCTTGGTTGAAACCATCAGCTTTTCTGTACCTCTTCCCAGTCGATAGCTCGAAAAGTTATGGGTGTTGAGCTCAACTTAACGACGACGAGAGCTGCTCCCCAATTAGTGATGAAACCCATTATCACATTTCGTATCATGTGGCATAGGTCCATCCAAGGAATCCAGAAAGGCAACGGCCTGTTTGAGGTTCCTCAAAAATAAATGCGCGAGATCCATAGAAAACCCGTTTCGAACCACAACGCGCATAATTGTCACTGCTTCTAGGTCTGGAGGCAATGGATATGCGGGTACTTGCCAGCCGAACACACGCAATTGTCGAGATAAATCATAAAGGTTCCAGTTTAATGTGTAACCTTTTTTCAGTTGCCAAGCGAAAACCGGAATATCCGAACCATCGGACAAAAGTTCGAATGGTTCCATCTCCTGAATTGCCTTGCTAAGAAAAAGAGCGACCTTTTGAGAAGCCCTTTGGACATCATAGTACCCACTTTTCCCCAAACGCAGGTAATTGTAATATTGTAGAAGCACTTGTGCGCCAGGACGTGAAAAATTCAAGGCAAAAGTCGGCATGTTCCCGCCTAAATAGGAGACGCGGAAGATTAAATCATCAGGGAGATCATCAGCTTCCCGCCAAATTATCCAACCCAAGCCAGGGTAGACTAATCCATATTTATGTCCGGATACATTGATGGACTTCACCCTCGGCAACTGAAAATCCCAGACTAAATCTGGTTGAAGAAACGGTGCTATAAATCCGCCCGAAGCCGCATCTACATGCATAGGAATGTCCAGTCCCGTTCTCTCCTGTAAATCGTCCAACGCTTTTGCAATGGCGGCAACCGGTTCGTAAAGTCCGGTATAAGTCTCACCGAGAATCGGTACCACACCAATCGTATTTTCATCCACGGCTGCAAGGACCCCTTGAGGATTTAATCGGGGATGCTCAGGGCTAACCTTCACATAGCGTGGTTCAACCTCCCAATAGTTCGCAAATTTTTCCCAAACGACTTGAACAGCAGAACTAAACACAATATTAGGCCGATCCACCGGCTTACCCTCTCTTTTTCGTGCATTTTGCCAGCGTCTCTTTAACGCAAGCCCCCCGAGCATACAGGCTTCCGACGATCCAGTTGTTGAAACGCCCATAGTTGTAAGGGGGCTGGGGGAATGCCAGAGGTTGGCTAAAATGCGGACACACCGCTCCTCAATTTCAGCTGTCTGTGGATATTCGTCCTTATCAATCATGTTCTTATCAAATGATTTAGCATATAAGTGCTCTGCGGTAGGTTCCATCCATGTACTAACGAATGTTGCAAGATTCAAACGTGCATTGCCATCAAGAGTCATTTCATCATGGACGATTTGATACGCTGTTTCTGGTAACATGCCTTCATCAGGCATGTGAAAGCGCGGAACGACTGATTCTCCTTTGCGGGCAAAAAGAGGATTTATAGAAAATTCGGGAGGCAGCTCCATTTGCACGTGACGCGGTAGATATTGTGGATTATCTGGCATAACCTCTTTTCCTTCATATGTATCGTTTTGCACTTCTTCTTTTCGATCCTGCGGCATACTAGTCCCCCTTAATTAATGGTTTAACAAATATATTATTTACAAAAAAACATTTGCTAAACCAAGGGACAATTCTAATAAAAGGTGATGCCATCATTCAAAATAAAGGAGTATAGTTTTTGATTATAAAATAGAAATTGATTTATATTTTAATGAAAATATTGAATGTTTTTAATATAATTATTGAGTTATGTATTTATAGAAACTTAAGAGGTATGATTATGGAGTTTATTACTTTTAAAGTAATTTGTATCTTTTTATTTTTAATGCTTATGACTTCTATAGAAGTTTTAGGATATGGAGTTCAACTTGTTGGGGCGAAATTAGCTTTAGTTGCATCGGCTTTTGCTAAATATAATATTATGTCTTTAATTGCTCGATTTTCTAATATGTTTCAACAACCATTTACTGTTTCTTTAGTTGATAGTACAGCAAAAAATGGTAGATTAGAATTACTAATTAAACAATTAGATTTTTGTTATTAGATTCTACTATGGGAGTAATACTTGGAGGGATTATTAGTACCATTTTTTATGAAAGTTCTTTCTAAAGCGCTAATACCATTGTCAAAAGATGATTCGTTTTTAAACATGTTCAAATTAATATGTTCACAAAAGAATTGATGCAACGTTAAAAAGAATGAGCCCGGTACAATACCGGACTTATATTCATACAACCGCTGTATTTTTCTGTTTAACTGTTGGGATTCAGTTCATAATGAAACATATTTTTACATAAAAGACTTTCGTATATAAATTTTTCAAATGATTTATTAGCGAATTGTTGACCAATATCACTTTTTTGAGTGAGTAATTTTTTAGATTGATGATATAATGAATTTTGTTCGTTTCTTTTATGTAAAATATTCTAGTTTTGCATTAGGAAAGAACTGTTTCATATAGGAATACAGATAGTTTTTTATATCCTCTTCTTCTTCTTTTTGATAAATGTATTTTCCGATTCCATATTTCCCCCATTTATACCTTCTTTTCTCTTCATCTAATTCTAGTTTTGTCATCGGGTAGTTTTTTTCAATTACTCTCTTAGCTGGCTTTGTAAAACGATGTTGAATAAATTCAAATGTAATATCATCCCGTGCATCAAGAGGTAATTCAGCATTTAGGCGTTCAAACATATGATAGTATCCTTCCTTCCAGCCTTCATGCAGGTAAATAGGAGCTACAATGAAACCAAGAGGATATCCAGCTCTAGCTACTTTTCCTGCTGCCTCAATTCGTTTAGCTAAGGGAGAAGTTCCTGGTTCAAAGTTTTTAATCACATAATCAGCGTTTACACTAAAGCGAAATCTTGTTTTTCCGTTATGTTTAGCATCAAGTAAATGATCTACATGGTGGAATTTCGTAACAAATCTCAATTTCCCATATTCAGATTCTCCAAAATGCTCAATGGCCCGTTTAAGGGTATGCGTTAAATAATCGATTCCTACAATATCTGAAGTACACGACGCTTCAAATCTTGTTACTTCAGGTGCACGCTCTTTCATGTATTTATCAGCAGCATCTAAAATTTCTTCAACATTTACATACGTTCGTATATAAGGCTTACTTCCCATCGTTGTTTGTAAATAACAATAATGACAATGTCCCATACATCCCGTCGCAAAAGGAATTGCATACTCTGCTGAAGGCTTGGAAGTATCGAATTTCAGTGTTTTTCTAACACCAACAACCAGCGTGGATTTTGCTACTCGATACCTTTGAAAATCGTTATCCCCTGGCAAATCTCTTACTTGATTATGGGAAGTAGTATGTCGAATTTCAACATCCATCTTTGAAAACTTCTCAAACAGCTCTTTCCCCAAAGGATAATCCAATGCTTTCGGTTCAAAATATACGAGCTTAGGCATAAATGGCTTATTCATTCTAACATCCCCTCTGAAATATCACCATAATAGTAAGTGTAAGCTTGGTTTGCCTCATCTTCGGTAGCATATATAGCCATCTCATTTGTTAGTGGATAATACGTTTCGTAAAGAAATAGTGCTAATTCATTAGGTCTTTCAGGATTATTTACAACTGCTGCAGCTTGTATGTTAGCTACGTCTTGAGTATGAGGATTTCGGTAAAAAATATAAACAATGTCACCAGCATGATACGTATTACTTTCAGAAGAAAATTCCATTCCATCACCATCTCATTTCATAAAATTCAATGCTCACAGTTTTACTTTCTAATTTCCTTGTAGTGTAACTATTTAATTACATTGATAATGATTACGTCATACAAACATATTTTGAAAAATGAATAATAAATGTACTCCCAAAAAGGCAAGCATATATCAATGCTTGCCTTTCGTTCTAACGACGATGTTCAACAAGATCGATTACACCTAAAACGACGTGTGCTAAACCAAAACCAAATACTGTATTTGCAATCATTTTATTAGTTCCACGAGTTTGTTTAAGAGCATAACCTGCTGCTGTCACTGCTGTACCTAAAGCTGTTGGAATTAATCCTTCACGAATGTCCACAGTGATGCCTCCTTGTTTCGTAGTTAGTAAATTTGTTTTAATGACTCGAAGTAAAGTATTAAAACAAGTATTAGTATTTTTCTTTTTAATAAAATTATGTGAAATTTTTATGAATAATATTTTAAATCCATAACAGCTATAAAGATTGAAAAAATTATTAATTAACAAATAAGAAAATATCTTCAAAACGTATTTTCTTATGAAAATTTTATACCTCAGACAAAAAAATCTTTGCGAAAATTCTCTCCATAAAAAGTGCTCCTAAATTTATATATATAGGAGCACTTTTTATGAAACACTATTCTTTATTTGCTTATGAACCACTTTATTATAATAACCATGCTTTACAACTTGCCTAAAATCATCTACCTCGATATCCATTCTTTCCGCAATATCTACAACAATTGTATTTTGTAAAACATTCACCACAAATCCCATTAATTTCAAATTATGATTTTTACGATATGAAAATTGAACGTAATCCCCAAGTGTTACTTCTTTATTATGTTTCATTTGGCGCCCCCTAAATTATCGATAATTATACAATAGTTTCCCCCTTTTTTACTTCTACATACGGGGTCACCAGTTTATCATTTTAGCCAATTCATCTCCCACCTACTTATTTTACGTTCCTTGAGGAAGGGGCATGCCCATCAACTTAAGGATAGAAACTCTACGGTTTTCCATTAATTGAAATGAACAAACTTTTAAACAGTATAATCCTCTTAAAAATGAGCATACGAAATAAACCCTAACGGGTTTCATTTTTTTCTTATGCAGCTTTCTTTTGTTTTCTCAATCCATTATACTCATAGACAACACCCATAATATCAAAGATAGTTTTCTTCTCATATCGATGGGATTTCCGGCCATTTTTCTTTAGTAGGGTAAACAGGCGGATTAAAACCTTTGTTATTATACGGGTGTTTCTCTGTATCGCTTGATATAACAGGGATAGATGATCTTGAATCATCCCAATTGCTTTATATTCGCTTAGTTCTCTTTTGTGCTTTTGCAACAGAAGTTGGCGCATCTTAAACATCGTGGAAGAACATATAAAAATGGCAATGAGTTTTCCATACACATGGCATTCTAATCGCTCTTGTTTGATAGTTTGCCAATGATGAATTTGAAATAGAGATTTCCACGTTTTAAATATGATTTCGATCTGCCAGCGGAGGGAGTAAAAATCATGGATTTGTTCCATCGGAACCACTTCCCAAGGCGTATTCGTAACATATATGTTGATACCCGTTAATCGTTTACTCTTTTCTGAAAATGTAATCCCCTTTTTACTTTCGGTATAGCTTTGTTTTTTTCTACGTTCCAGTATTTGTTCCTCTGTTAATCGGTAGATAATTACTCTTGTAAATAATCTTTGATTCTTGCCAATATACGACTCTTTTATTTCATACGTTTGTCCTGGTTTTAACGTGTGCATAATGTTCTCTAAATCAACTTGGATATACTGTGACTGTTTTTTGATTGTCCCATTTCGAAAGTATTCTGGAAATGGATTTTTCGTATAGACGGTATGGTTTAACTTAAGTCTTGATATATAGCACACGCCACGTTGATCCATTTGATCTAAGTCTTCCAATGAAAAATATCCTAAATCACGAATACACAGATCACCCGGCCGTAAGGTATCTAAGCAATCTGTTCCAAATGTTTTATCATTATTTTTTCCAGGACCTACCTGGAAGTTTAAAAACTGTCCGCTGTGTAAGTCATATTCTAATTGAATCTTGATACCTGCAGTTTGTGCACAACCACCTGACCCAGGATATACATGTGCTAAATGTTTCGGTACTTGGAAAATCGTCGCATCTAAAATACGGATTCGTTGAAAATACGTGAGTGCTGCACTTGAAATGGCTGATGTTTTACAAAGTTTACTTTTCCATAATGCAGAAAAAATATATTTCAAAAATTCAACCGCTTTTTTATCAAAGCGTTTATTGAGTCCTTCTGGACTCATAAGAGTGCCTGTGGCGGCGTGTAATTGACTGCATAGTCGAACGAGAGAATCACTCGCTGTACGTTGACTGACCCAGATACATATGGTAGCTAATTCATTTCCTGAAAACTTTCGTTTTCTTTTTACAAAACCTAATTCTTTAGCGAGTTCTTCCAAAAGAGAAGGGGTTAAATGACGATACAGCTCTTCAGAAAATAGTTGTAATTCATCTTGAATTGAAAGATTCATAAAAAATGTCATCCTTTCTAGCTAGCTTTTTAGAAAGAATAACGTTTTTTGACACTTGGGGGTAGTGCAAATTCTTAAGTTGATGGGCATGTGAGGAAGGGGTCTTCTTGGCTAAAATGATAAAAAAAGACAAACTCTCCAATGTGAGGAGTTTGTCCAAAACCATGATTTCTTTAGTTTAACAATATAGAATTCAGTTCCGATAAGAATCTTTCTTTTTTCCATATCCCACGGTTTTTGCATCGATACTAACAATAGTGGATTAGAATAATGACTTAATACTTGCTAGGACAGTAAGAATACCTATAATAATGACAAATACATTGCTAGATTTCCCTTTGTATTTAGCAAGTACTGATACTTTATGGATTGCATACATTGGTAGTATACATAAGATAGCAGCAACTAGCGGACCGCTAAGGGCATCAATGATTCCAAGAATACTTGGATTTGTATAAGCAACATACCAGCATGTTAATACGACAAAAGTAAGAATCATTGTCTTAACTGTTTTTTCTCCTATATCTTTCCCACGTTTTTTACTGGACTTGATAATCATGTCACGCATTACCTCATACGCTCCTATATAATGACCAAGGAAAGACTTTGTAATAGCCACAAATGCAATGATAGGAGCTGCAATAGTGATTACTGGCGAATTAAGCTCATTAGCAAGATATGATAGGATTGACAAGTTCTGTTCTTTTGCCACCTTAAGATCATTTGGAGTCAAACTTAAGGTACTGCTCCAAACAAAGAACATAACAACTACGAATGTCATAATATAACAAACTTTTTGTATTTGAGCACATTTAGCATCAGTAGCATCTATTCCATACGTAGCTCTCTGTTTCATAACAAATGACGAAATCATAGGCGAATGATTAAACGAGAATACTATGATTGGAAGTATCATCCATATCGTTCCTAAATATCCCGTTCCTGTTGAAGCAGTAGAAACAGCTGAAAAACTAAGCATTGACGTATTCCACTGTGGAATCAAAGATATTGCGATAAAAAGTAGAGAAGCTATAAAAGGATACACTAGCATGCTCATGATCTTTACAGTTATATCTTGACCAAAATTTAGTATAGCGATAAGACCGAGTACTAAAACAAGCGATAAAATGGACCTTGGAGGCTCCGACATGTGCAATTGATGCACGATAAAGCTACTAGCGGTATTTGTAAGTGCGACCGAGTACATCAGCACGATCGTATAAATGGAGACAAAATATACAATATTAAAAATGATACTTGCCTTATTTCCAAAATACTCTCTTATTGTACCTGTAATCCCCTCATCGGCAGAGTTCGAAGCGTAAATCATTTTAGCAAGCGCCCTATGTGAATAATACATAACAGGATATGCAAGTATGGTAATTAACAGCAATGATAATAAACCACCTGAACCTGCATTAATCGGTAAAAAGAGTACTCCTGCTCCAATTGCTGTTCCAAAAAGGCTCAATGCCCAGGTAGTATCCTGTTTATGCCACTTTTTAGGGTCTAGATATTTCTCATTTTTTACTGCAGTGTTATCAGCTTGAAATTCTATGTTTTTTGCAGTATTCCCATCCATATAATAATTCCTCCTTGTGTCCTATTCTTAATTCTCTTTTTAAGATATAGGAATATAGACCGTTCTTGAAAAATGAATAGCTTATATAGTGCCCCACAACGAATATCCCCCTTCTAGGTTAATAAAAATCAAAAAATTAGCGAAGCATCAACCTGAAGGGTTTGTTACCACTTATAAAATATTTTAATTATATAGTAGTATATTTTATTGATAACTTCCCCAATATACAGACATCCTTAGGCGAACAATAGAGTAAAGATTGTTAAAAACTTCACAATATATTCGATAACTTATTGATTTGATTGTTTCTCCCCAAAGATTTTATTTTTAATGGAAATTCCTGTAGGTGTAGCTGCAATACCACCTAAACCTGTCTCTCTTAATTCGCGAGGCATCTGTCTTCCAACTCTATACATGGCTTCAATCACTTCGTCAGCATTGATGAGATTGTTTACGCCAGCTAATGCGATGTCCGCTGCTGCTAAAGCATTTGCCGTTCCAATGGCGTTTCTCTTTACACAAGGAATTTCTACCAAACCAGCGACCGGATCACAAACTAAACCGAGTAAATTTTGTAATGCAATCGAAAAAGCTTCAGAAGATTGCTGTGGCGTTCCACCCGCAGCTTCTGCCGCAGCTGCAGCCGCCATCGCTGAGGCACTTCCTACTTCAGCTTGACATCCTCCATACGCTCCTGAAATACAAGCGTTGTTTGCGACTATCGTTCCAAATAACGCTGAAGTGAATAGAAAATGAATCATATCTTCATGACTTAACTGCAACGTATCTTTAATACTAAATAGGACTCCCGGAATCGTCCCACTCGCACCTGCTGTTGGAGTTGCACAAATAGCTCCTAATGCAGCATTTACTTCATTAACACCGATAGCACTTTGAATCCCTAACACCATCAAATCTCCAGAAAGAGTTTTCCTATTTTCTCGATAGTTTTTAATTTTTACAGCATCCCCTCCGGTCAAACCTGTTGGAGAAAATACACCGTCGCCCTCGATACTTTTATTTATTGCATGTTGCATAGTCGCTAAATTTCGTTCCATTTTACTCCATACTTCTTCATAAGAAGTTTTAGTTTGTTTGATTTCCTGTTCGATTGCTAATTCATAAATTTGCTTTTGGCTTTTATTAGCTGCATCCACAATTTCTTTTATGGCCATATACATATTTTTCACTCCTTAATGTGACTAAAGAATAATAAGATTAGCTATATTGCTTAAATCTCCTAATTCCTTCTGAGCATTACCTGGCAATATCGAATCCAAAGCGAATGCATATAAATATTTTGTTTTATCTTCCAAACTATGAAAGTTGTTAATTTCCACATCATATTGTTTAAAGATCCTGCGTAAAACAAATTCAAAGTCAGCTCTTTCTGAAATCGCAATAACAACTGGCAATGGCCCCTGCAGATTTAAGCTAAATCCATCAATTTCAACATTTTTGACTTCAATCAACCCACCACCGACCGAAACACCCATTACTCTAATACTTCGACTTTCATCCTCTGCATATACATCTGCCGTATTTGGATGACCAGCAGGACTATTACCCAATTGTTCAATAAAGGTAATGTCAATTCCCTTAGACTCTGCTATTTTAATAGCATCTGGCACTTTGCTGTCATCAGCAGCTAAGCCTAATATACCAGCAATAATTGCAAAATCAGTTCCGTGACCTTTATGGGTTTCAGCAAATGATTCATAATACTTTACCACAACTTTTTTAGGAAGACCTTGAAATAATTTATTAGCAACTGTTCCAATAGCCAAAGCACCTGCAGTATGTGAACTTGAAGGGCCTATCATTATGGGCCCAATCACATCAAAACAACTTTTGTATTTAACAATCTTTTTTTCTTTAATAGATGCTACATTCATGTTCATATAAGCACCCCCATAATTTATTATTTTTAGCTGTAGTTGAATCTAAGTTATTAGAATGATCGATTCAAAACAAGTTTTGTTTGATAACGCTTTCTTTATTGAGTTGAATAAACTTCCCTTCTAATCCGCTATCCTCCGTATAGTAATCATATCAGTATGTCCAATTTTAAAAAATTACTGGCAAGTTCTTTAGAATTTTTAATCCAAAACGAGGTTTGATATTTTCTCTAGAGGTAATAAATTGTGTCTCGACGCCCTCATTATAACTTGTATATTTATAAGTTTAATCTTTTTTTATTTTCAGAAAGATTGAATAGACAGAATTTTGAATAGGTAATAAATTACACTTAGTATGTAGCAATTGTGTCCTTTGTTTGAAGCTGTATTAGTTAGTAAAAAAGCAAAAATAACACAGAGTTCCTTTCATAAACACATTGATTATATTGAAAAATCATTATAAAGATACTTATATTGTCTTTTGTTTGAACATCTTATTTTGAACGGGAAACCTGTTGCAATAAATAATTCATTCATATGAAAAGGAATACATTATAAAATTTAAAAACGTTTCAGTATATTAATTATACATTTTGTATAAATATTAATTATCAAAAAAAACTAACTTCTTATTAGGATCTTAACATAAAGGATACATTCCAAATAACAATGGAAATTCTGCTTTATCAATTTCTTTATACGTTATATTTCCCTCTTTACCTGCAACAGCAACTTGTACTTTTTCATTTGTTTTCACATCCTCTGCACCTATTGCACCACCCGCCAATAATCCTGTACTTAACAGACTATCGTGAACGAAAGTTAGAGAGTTATGGAACAAAATATAATGTGTATGTACATACATTTCTTTTAAAAGAAGTTTTGTAGTATGCAACTGAATTAAAAAAATATAGATTTTTATGACTCTTTTTAGGGGATATAGCAAAGTGGGATCTTTTATATGCACATTGCTATACCGAACTAGATTTCAGTATAGTATTTTTTTGCAACTCATTGATTTTTACCAAACACGTATAAAAACCAACAATATGAAAATAAACGACTGGCTAAAATTTTACTTTCAATAAAATAAAAAAGAACCTGCAAATTTGCAGATTCTCCTGATAATGATTTATATGAGTAAGACTCGGAAATATAATACAATGATTCAAAAATAAGTTCAAGTAAATTCAAAGAACCCGCTGGAGTTCGAGTTCTTTCAGAAGTGATGATGTTTTCTAGGCTTAGCAAAGTGAGAAAATACAAGAATATAATACATCGAGATTTAGAGAATTTCAATATTTAAATTAGAGGTTATTTTAATGTGATGTAACATCAGCATTTTGAAGGAATAGCAATGAATACCTTATACATTCCCAGTCTACATAACGCTTTATTATCAGTAGAAAGAAAAAGGAAAATCCCTACTTTCACAATAAATCCGCCTTGCTACTCTATTCATTTTTTGATACATTCCTATCCACCGTTTTAGGCTTCTCTTTTGTACTGTGTTAGCCGAAAAATTGTATAAATCATAATTCGTTTTTCTTCCACCTGTTTCACCCTTTTTACACCCTAGTTTTACAAAATAAGAAGTCATCAAAACTTATATTTATTACTTTCTGTTATCTCCTCTCTCTTGTTCTATGCATAGTCTATCTAAATTTTTATTAGCTACTAAAAAAAAATTTACAGGACGATTAAAAAAAGCCAAGTGCATTGCACTCGGCTTTATGGTCGATTAAACAATTTTACTTCAGACGTATTAAACTGATGTAGATAGTCTTTAGTAGAAGTATAACCTGAATTCATGAGTGTTTTCTTTTCTTCTTCTGTGATATCAAAATTAAACGACGACGTAAAGAATGTATTAATAAATACAGTGCGGGCAGCATCTTCTTTGGTGGTTTTTCCGCTCTCATGACCTTTAATCATGGTTTGAGACAAATTCCATGCAAAATGAATAAGAGAATGGCCAATATGATGTTCTGTTGAAGTTGCGATATGTTTTAACATGGCAACCTCCGCCTGAGATTCTAAACGGAAACCAAGTGTTTCTTTGTTGTAGACAATTTCATCTGTAGGATCAAAGAAAGATGCATTGTATTTCGTGTGTAAGCTTCTTAGTGTAGAATGATCCTCTATATTGCTTATCAGTTTATTAACCTCGTCAATCGTATCTGTGGTCGTGAAGTGTTCTTCTTTATTCACAAAACTTTTCCGATCAAATAAACGAATTGGGTAGTTATCGAGTACACCTCCGTCTACATAATAATCTTTATCCCATTCCACAGATTTAAAAAAGAATGGGATGGACATCGAAATCCGCACAGCAACTACTAACGGGACATCAGGTGTCGTTTCGCGAGAAAACGTACGAAGTTGGTGTGTAGAAACGTTCGTTCCTTGAAAAAACACGTCTTTTCCTGTTTTGTCATACAACTGCTGAAAAGTTGTGTCCTTACTCCCTGTCCACTTTTCAACGATCTTTCCTACCCACTCAGTGAAGAAATCCCCTTTATAGATACCAAAACCATCAAAAAACAAACGAATGTTATCTTGTACAATCGAAAAATCATCATCTTTAAACGCTTTGAAATTCATGTCTTTGTGGATTTTCACAAGATCTGCGAATGGAATGGAAAGACCTAAAAGTAATGCAGTAATCGCTCCAGCTGAAGTCCCCCCAAATCGTTGTATTTCTGGTAAAATCCCTTCTTCATTTAGTGCACGGATAGCACCTATATAAGCGCTTCCCTTTACCCCGCCACCTTCAAATACTAAGTTACGAAATGGATATGCCATTATATACCTCCAATCAAGAAATTTTCGATCTGTTATAGTATCGGAAGTATATTGAAATATATTCCAAATGGTATTAAGAAAGTTTCATGTCCTCCGATACGTATGGCCGAATTATCTTTATTCAATGGATAAATTGTTTGAAAGGGAAGAAATTTGCTTGAAATGGTAATTTAGTTGGATAGGAAACAGGAAACGGAGCGCATCTTTGGATGCACTGAATAATATCCCCTTTTGAAATCGTATATAACGTAACTTCTTTTCCGATGCATTCTCCAAGTAAAATCACGAGTAAGAAATCAAGGAACAATCTACATTTCATAAATCCCTCACTCTCTTTAACATACAATCCAGTGAAATAATTTGTTTCAAATACGTAGAAATATGGTTTAACCAGCAATCAATGATCAGGTCTTCTTACCCTAAGTAAACCTAAATCTGTTTGTCTCCATACAGAAAGTGATAAATAGTTTTGTTTCTATTCAAATAGTACAATATATGCAAAATTACATATCTAATTAATTGCTTTTAATGTTATATTTTAATAGCGATGAATGCTATTATTTCATAAGTTGTCAACAAGCGTTATGTATGTATGAGAAAAAGGAAGGAGCCAAATAGGCCCCTTCCTTTTTCTACTAATTAACTAAATTACTCTCTGGTAAAAATTTAAATAGTAATGCTCATTTATAGACGTCTGATTATGCATTAAACATGCTAGCTTTGCTTGCTGTCGGAAAAATTAAAGACGATAGTCAAATATGTCCTTTCATTACTTTATATTGAAATAAATAATGATTCAAAGTTATTTTGTGAAAATTACACAAAAAATACCAATTCGTCGTTTACCTAACAATAGATAATATAGATAAAGAAAAAATACTAAAGGATATCACAGTGTAGTAGTCTCTAGTATCTTTTCATAGTATTTTAGCGGCTATGCAATACGGAGGGATAAAAAAAGGACCTCTTACGGAAAGATAAGAGGTCATCAAAAAGATAAAAATGTTGTATTTGAAACACGCGAGTTTCTAATTCACATCATAACACAATATATTTATATATTCAATATATACATTAAAGATAAGTAATGTATGTTCAAAAAACACATGGAATATTAATTTGTAACAGTATATATTTTCCTCTTTTATTCTATTTCTTCTACAATGCCGTGATTGTAACAAATATCCCTCTTTCTTTTTTGGATGATTACGAATAAAAATACTACATGTTTTCTGTCTCACTTGGAATAAAGCATCATGGTAAAAATACAATGCTGACAAGTAAAATACTTAATACAATCAACCCTATCCCTAACATCATCCATTCACCCTTTTTAGAATTTTAAAATTTAGCCCTTCACTTTCATATACTTCTCTTTTACATGAGCCAATAAGTCCCTCAGCTTATTCTCTGAAGGGTGTTCTTGATTTTCTGGAACTTCTCTGCCATAGGATGAAAAGTTTTGTGAGCATGCACTAGTTGTTACTTTCAATTTCGCGTATGAGGATGTACGCTCATCATAACTGGATTACGTCTTCTTGGGGATAAAGGGGACAGGAAAGTTGCTAAGCTAGCGTAAGGTGCTAAATTCCCTCAAATTATCTCAAAATTTGGATACTCATTTAATATTTCTATACTCTCCAACTTATAACAAAACACATCGCAAAATATTTTTACGATGTGTTTTAAAAGGGAAATCATCATCAAGTTTTTCACCCATATTTTTATAAGGAGTTTTACCATTGAGGATAAACGCCTTCATTTCAAAACAGTTCTTTTCATTTGTATACGATATGTCTCACACATATAGTATACAAATTATTACACTTACTTTTCTTCACCGCTTGCTTGCATGGAATTAAAAGTCCAATTTAATTTCAACGCATCTCCTTGTACAGCTTTTGCTTGTAATTTCTCACCATCTACTTTTGTTAAGCGGAACGATGGAATAGATGCAGTACTTTCCCCAAGATAACTTGTAATTTCACCATCTACATTGTTATATACGATTACTGCCTTTGCGCCTGCTTCCTTAGCATGCTTAATATTTATTGAAGAAAAGGTGATGCATACAATAATCAAATCTAATTAACATATTATTTAATTATCGGTAGCGAGATTAAAGAGACTCCCTACTCTCAGGAAGGGACCTCCAATTCATATTATTCCCCCTATTTCTATGTTTCTTATTTGATTCTAATTAACTAACTGATTAGGGTTATTGCAAATCAAAATAATAAAACCACATCTCCAATTATTAGATAACTATCTAATACATTGGAGGTGCGGTTCACTTAGGTCATTGATGTTTCAGCTATTCTCTTTATTTGAAAATTACATCTACCATATTAATTTAATATTATATTCCTCAAGCCAACTATTAACTTGAAGTAAATAATCTATTATACCTCGTGCATCATTACCTGAAATTACTTCGTCTTTTCCTTCTGCAATAGCACGAACTCTTTCTACATTAATTAATGGCAAAATAGGTGATTCAGGATTGTTCAACACATGTAACATCCAATCACTAATACCTTGTAGATAAGAGGCATCCTTAGTGCTTGGATATGCACTTTTTTTGCGATAACGTACATCCTCTGGAAGTACATTTTCAAAAGCTCTACGTAAAATACCTTTTTCAATATTGTCTATGCTTTTCATTTCGAATGGGACATTCCATAGGTATTCTACAAGTCGATAATCGCAAAATGGAACTCGTACTTCAAAGCCATTCATCATACTTGTGCGATCTTTTCGTTCTAGCATAAATGGCAAGAAACGTGTAATAAACATGTAAGACATTTGACGTTGCTTCATTTGCAGATCACTTTCACCTTCTAAAAAGGGAACCTCAGCAACTGCATCTTCAAATTTTTGTTTTTGATATTTTTCAGGGCTAATCTTCGCTTTAAAATCCTCTGATAAAATTTCTGTACTATACCATAAATTAACACTCCAAGGGAATATCTCTGCATCTAGAAACTTCTCTTGATGGAACCATGGATATCCTGAGAATACTTCATCTGCGGATTCGCCTGAAAGTGCAACTGTTGCATCTTTTTTCATTTCCTTAAATAACAAATAAAGAGACGTTTCTAATTCTCCAACTCCAGGTAGATCACGCGCTCGCATTGGAGTTAATAAATGCTCTATTAAACTATCTGATCCTAACTCTATAGAATGATGCTTTGTTCCTACATATTCAGCCACACGTTTCACCCAAGGTTCATCACGATCAAAACGAAGGAAGTCTTGCTCAAAATCTTTTTCATCATTGATGAAATTCAGGGAATATGTATGAAGACGTTCCCCCTTATTCCCAAATTCGTTTCCTGCTAAACCTGTTAAACCACTGGAATCTAAACCTCCAGAAAGCATAGATACCACTGGTTTATCAGCAATTAACTGACGTTTTACCGTATCTTGTAAAATGGAACGGATTGTCTCAACTGTTGTATCAATATCATCTACATGTTCTTTACTTTCAAGTTTCCAATACTGTGTCGTAGTCGAGCCATTAGAGGTAAACGTCATGTAATGCCCAGCACGCACTTCATGTATATCCTTGAAAATAGCATGACCAGGAGTACGTGTTGGCCCAAGACAAAATATTTCAGAAAGTCCTTCTTTATCTACCTCTGCATCTACAAATGGATGCGAAAGTAAAACTTTTAACTCTGAACCAAAGAGAATTGCGCTTCCCCTTTGAGCAAAAAATAAAGGCTTCACACCTAGATGATCACGACCAAGCATCAATTTCCCAAATCTTTCATCCCAAATACCAAAAGCAAAAATCCCATTTAGATGTTGAACACAATCTTCTTGCCATTCTAAGTAAGCATGTAGTAATACCTCTGTATCCGACTTGGTCTGAAATTTATGACCTTTCTCCTCAAGTTCTTTACGTAATTCTTGATAGTTATAAATTTCTCCATTGAACGTAAGGCCAATCATATCATTTCCATCTTTATAGAGCATAGGTTGAAGGCCACCTTCAGGATCAATGACGATGAGACGTCGATGACCTAATGCCGCTCGTTTTGAAAACCAATGCCCCTCTGCGTCAGGTCCTCGGTGAATGATAGCATCTGTCATTTTTTTTAACGTTTCTTGTTCATTAGACAGGTCTTTAGACCAGTCTATCCACCCTACAATTCCACACATAGTGTCTACCTTCTCTCAAATAGTATAGAAACCGACTAAAATCGAATATCAGTCGGTTTTCCGTAAAAAATCCGACTAAAAACATCTTTTAGTCATGTTTATATAATAAAATGAATTGAATAAAAAATCAAATAATTCAATCAAGAAAGAAATCATCGTCCGATTAAAAAATTATTACCTTAAACTTTCATTTTTATCTTAAGTGATACAGTTGCATTCTATTATAGTTATATACTAGAAATAAGAATGGTGTATGTTATTCTATAAGAAGCAAATAGAGGACTTTCTATTAGGAGTTACAAAATTACAAATGAACTAATACAGAATGTAAAGATAGAAAACTTCGCTAAATATTTCAAGGATAGGGTGTAGACAATGATCAAATTAGAAAAAGAAAATAAAAAAATGAAAATCATTCAATCTGCCACAATACTGTTCTCTACGCGTGGTGTCCGTAACACAACGGTTGATGAAATTGCAAAGACAGCTAAAGTTGGTAAAGGTACTATTTATTATTACTATACAGATAAAACTGAAATATTATGTGACTGCTATATGCGTCATATTCAGCTCAAACGCTCACAATTATTTAATTTATATAAAGAAGAAAAAGATGTTTTACTTAGAATACAAAAAATTCTTCATTATATCAGCCTAGAATATCATCAAGATCCGTTTGTTTCTACACTCTTTCAAGAATATAAAGAGTACCATTCACCTGAAATTACAACTTGTTTTAAACAATCTGAAGAAGAAGCAATTAACATGATAAGTAATTTGCTCGAAAAAGGTTATCAGCAAGGAGCTTTGCATAAGGTACCATTACCGCTTACAGCTTTTATGTTAGTACGAATGATTTTTAACTACGAACAGGATTATATAAAAAATGATAAAAGTGATACAGAATTTCTGCAGTTGCTAAAACATATGCTTCTTAAAAACTAGTTTTAACAACAAAAAAATAATTGTGGTACAAATATATGAAGAAGAACGTGAATAATGAATGGTTTAATAAACTCTTTTCATTCTGGCCAAACATACGAAATATCCAACGCTTATGTAGAAATGAATGAAAAAATCATATAAATTTTTCTAAAATTAGAAAGCCTATACTTAAATCTACAATAAAATAGTTCAGTAAAAAGAGCGTGTTTTCATCTATCTAAACACGCTCTTACAAATATTTAAACCCTATATGAATTGCTTATTCCATTCTGATTTTCTTTTAACTAATATATCTCTTTATATACGATTATCATGCCAAAAGTTTATTGGAAAATGATTGTTCTCATCATAAGCTTCAAATTCGTACCCTTTTTCTTTTAACCCTTTTATAATTACTGGAACTGCCGCGACAGATTGTGGATGAATATCGTGCATTAAAACAATTTCCTTTGAAGACGTCGCACCTGCTAAGACATTTTGAACAATCTTTGCAGCTGCTACATCAACGGGTAATTTATTGTATTTCCAATCTAAAGAATCAATTGTCCAATCCCATACTTTCAAATTATTTCCTACCACTTCATTTCGAAGTGATTCATTTAAGCCAGGCATTGATCCATATGGTGGACGTGTTAATTTCGGTGTGTATCCAATAACGTTTCTAATTAAAGATTGATCTTCTTTCATTTCCTTCACATATTCCTGATTGGTGTATAGCTTTTTAAAAACATGTGTCATACTATGCATGCCCACATAATTGTTTTCTACATGCTCTCGTTTCACTAAATCTGGGAACCTTTTCACATTATCGCCAATTAAAAAGAATGTTGCTTTCACATCATTTTTCTTTAGTACATCTAATAGATTAGCTGTATATTTTCCAGGTCCATCATCAAAAGTTAAATATGCAACTTTTCTTTCTTTACCATCAAAACGATTAGGTATCAATTTTTTTAATTCATTTTTAGGTAGACTGCTCACTTGCTGAACACTATTTGCCTCTTCCGCATTTACCAGCTTAGGATTCGTAATAGATTGAAACACGTAATACCCTATTGCTACTAAAGTAATAGCCAACAATACACTTATAATTCTCTTTTTCTTAAGCTTAATTTTCATATTATAATCTTCTTTCTATCTTAATAATAATCTGTATAGGTGAAAATTAGTGCCCTGCACTAGCGTTCATGGCATTTCCTATAATAGTCAGAACTACTGGAAATAATACTGGTCCTAAGGTAAGGACAATGTTTAAAATTATAATAAAACTATATAGTAAGCTATAATTTTTACTATTATGGTTTTCAAATACTAGGATGACTAATGTTATTATAGTAATTAAATGTAGTAATAAAATTATCAACCAATAATACATCATTATAGTAAGATTCCACTTTCCTAATAGTTGGTATGTTACCCCTATTATTATCCCTAATATAGTAGCATTAAAGGAAATAAACAAAGTTCTTTTTAGTATTTTAGGAAATGTTTTGTGATCCACAGTTTTATTATATAAACCGATTAAAATGCCCAAAGATAGATATGCCAGTAATAGCCCTACCCAATTCCAGATCCAATCTTGATCCCCCATTAAATTAAACAAAAGCGCAATGATCCCTCCTACTGCAAGAATCGAAGAGATCATAATACTATTTAAAGCTGATTTCATACTATTTTCACTTCCTTAAAAATTTTACAATACAGCATTGAAGTCTACTCTTAAGTTGTCCTTTACTTATTAGATTCCTTTTCATTAAAAATCTTTTATGGAAATCCCATCATATAATCCGGTCATCATACCTAATAGCATATACGGAGAATGGGTAGGCCCAGCAAAAATTACATGTACATGATCACATACCATAATTTTTAAACTGAATGAAACTCCACCAAATCCTATTCCACATGGTAGATATACAAATAGAGGATGCCATTCACCAACTTTTATTTGTATATCAATTATTCAGACGAGTATCAGCTACTGCATAACCTTAAAATAAATGCTTTGATTTTTCATCGTCAATCAAATAGCACATTTGATTCTTATTAACTTGTATTCTTCCTTCTTCTACTGCTTTATTATAGCCCGCTGTATATTTAAAAATAGTAACCCCTTTGTTTCTAATTAAATCTTTTTCCCATTTTTTCGCAGCTGCTGCCATATGTACATATGATGTTTTAAAATTAATAATAATTTATTATAATTAAGTATATATTAACAATATATTAAGTATAAGTAAATAAAATTAATAATAATTTAATTTTATTTGCTTATTTAAAGGGGATTACATATATGAACGATATTAATGTTGGTCACAAAATTAGGGCATTTAGAAAAGGGGCCGGATTAACCAGTAAACGTTTAGCAGAGTTAGCTGATATAACACCTTCCATGTTAAGTCAGATTGAAAAAGGAATCACAAATCCTTCATTACAAACACTAAAATTAATTTCTGTAGCACTAAATATTCCATTGTTTAACTTTTTCTTAGAGGATACCAATACAGAAGAATTAGTTGTAAGAGCTAACCAAAGGAAAAAAATAACTTTTCCTGAAAGCGGCAATGTTTCATATGAGTTATTATCTCCTAATTTAGATGGAGCACTAGAATTGGCTTTAATGAATCTGTTCCCTGAAACTGCTTCATCTATGGAGCCTGTGGCACATAAAGGGGAAGAAATAGCATTTATTATGGAGGGACAAGTAAAACTATATCTAAATGATGAGGTTTTACTTCTCAATACAGGTGATAGTGTTAAAATCCCACCTTATACAAAGCATAAATGGGAAAACACTTCTTTAAACAAAGTCACTGTTATATTTGGGGTAACTCCACCATCTTTTTAATTTCAAATACTAGCGAAGAAAAGTTAGAGAAAATAATTCTCTAACTTTTCTTGTATACTTAATTTTATTTTAAGAAATTAAAAAACTTGTCTCCCAATTATATGAGATTAAAATCTAAACGATTAAAACTAATGAAATAGATCTTTTTAATTACATACTTAATTTATTTTTTAATGTCCAATATTTTTCTCCATTAGCTTCAAAAGAGAATTCTACCCATCCATTTGGATCTTCACGATAAATAAAGATGGTTGTTCCAGGGGTTACTGTACCAACTTTATTCTCCTCGACAGCTACATCTGGTCTACTTTTAATTTTTAAATTAAATGGATAAGGTACCTGGTAGTAAGCAGCTGATGATACAACATTTGAGCTTGAACCGTCTGCATACATTTTATATGGAATTTCATTCGATAACGCGTCGACATCTAATGTTTCAGGATTCTTTGGTAATTTTTTTGCATATGTATAGTCTTCTACATGAAACGGTTTAATACGTTCCATAATACCCGCAATTTTCTTAGCCCAGCCTTTATCTGATGCATATTTCACATTCATGCCAGTTAATGTTGGGCCGTTATAATACATACCACTTTCTTCTAAATATCTTTCTCGTACATAATTAGCGTTATAAGCAATGCTATCCCCGTAGCTTGGTAAATATTTTGCATATTTAAACGGATCTCCATCATATGCACGTAGACCGAATAGATTATGTTTTTGATATGCGATTTCTGATTTTCCGTATCCAGATTCTAAAATCGCATGCGCTGCTAAATAATGAGCACTCACGCCATATTGATTTTGCGCATTGATAAAATCTTGCCCATGTCCAACTAAAGGACTATCCGAGTGATATTTCGCAATAAAACTATCAATCTCTTGAGCTGTAATTTTCGAAGCCACTGTTAAATTTAAATCTTCATATGAGGTAGCAGTAATAACCTCTTTTTCATCGTTTAAATTTTGTTGTAACATATCTGTTTTTGCAGTAAGTTGAGCAGCTTCAGCACGTGTTATAAATCTATTTGGTTGCCAACCGTTCTCGGTACCATTAGAGATTTTTAAATCTATTAAAATATTGGCATATTTTTCTCCCCAATGCCCTTTTAAATCTTCAAATCTAACCTGATCATTATGATTTGGTGTGCTTTGTAGTTTATATGCATTTACTAGCATCGTAGCCATAGCAGCGCGAGTTACTTTTCCGGATGGATTGAAGATTCCATTACCTTCACCTTTAACAATCCCAGCTTTTTCAGCAGCAGCAATATAAGGAGTAGCCCAGTGATTTTGTGAATCTGTAAAAGATGGTTTTGCAGTAGGATCAATTTGTATTCCTAAAACTTTTGTCATAATCTTTGTAGCCGAAGCTCTGTCTAAGGAGTCATTTGAACCAAAAGTTCCATCTGGATAACCATTTAATACCTGTTTATCAACTAAATAGTTAACGGATTTATCAGCCCATGTAGGAACATCAGGAAATTTATGAGTATCCGCTAAAATATTAGAAGAATAGGATAATATAGCTCCTGCAAGGATACCTGTTGCAATTAATTTGTGCTTCATTAAAATAAACACCTCTACCATTGTATTTATCAAATTGAAATTTTCTATTTTTATATTTACATGTTTGTAATAATAATAAAATTGTATTATCACGCATTCAATTCGATGTAACGAGTATAGTTACTTATATACATAAGTGTCAATGAATGTCTTTTACAAAATTGAATAATATTTACATATAATCAAGTTTCCGTGATCTTATAATTGACTTATGTATATGGTAGATTTAATAGTGAAATTCCCTTTTGGTAGTTTAAGTTTCTTGAATTTAATGCAGTGAATACTTAACCTATCTACTCTTAATAGTTTAGATTTTTGTCACAGGCAATTATTAAATAAATTTTTTATTTTCCTTAAGCTTAATTATTAAATGCTATTACTATAATTTTCAGTGCAGAATCAGTAGAAAACACAGATATACTAAAAACATGTTAATGTATTCTTAATAATAAAATATTTTTATAAATATATGCATATATTATAGTTTTTAATATAATTGGTTCGTCTGTTATTTCTTTTAATCCGTTTCATTAGGCAATTCCTCTATACAGAGAATTGCCTATCTTTTTAATTGTAGTCCTCCTACTATCTTTACAGGAGTAGCACCACGTCACCATCAACTTAAGAGGTTTTAATACCCCCAAGGAGCAAAAATTTGTTTCTTTAAAACTCATTAATTTTTGTTCAAAAAACTCCAAAGGTGATTTCTTTCCATCCATGCCCACATCCGTTCCCCCATATTGGGATAATTTCTAAACTCAAATACTCCAGCATTGCTAATCTTTTTTTGCATAAGTGATTCGATAATCTAAGTAATCAACAGCAATTACACGCTTAGCATTTTTCATCCAAGCAAATTTTTGTGGCATCAATCCAACAGGTCCACAATTAAGCACGATAACAGTATCCCCTGACTTTACATTTGCATTTATGACACTCCAATAGGGGTTCTGTAAAACATCGGATAAAAAAGAGGGACTCATCCTCCAGTTCACAAAATTACGGTATAACAAATAGAGTAAAGTTTCCAAATGGAACTTTTAAATACTCAGCTTGCCCACCTGGGTGATTACCAAATTTGCTGAATCAGATGCCATATTCATGAACCCAGCACATAATAGTTTTTGGATGAACTGACACACCACGTTCATTCAAAATTTCAGAGACATTACGCTAGCTTAAATAAAAGCGAAAATAGTAGCCGACGGCTACTATTTTCGTTTTGAGGAACATTTAATTTCTTAAGTTGATGGCAATGTAGCGGTACCCCTACTAATATTCTTGCTTTTAAATCATTTTCAATATATTATAATTATATACAAACATAGGGATTATAATATACAAAAAGGACTCAAATCTATTATTAAAATTTAAATCCTTTTCAAAGATAAAAAGATTCTATCACAACGTAATATAACTTATGCTTATCTTTTTAATATATATCTAGTAAAAACACATTTTTTATCAATAGAATTCTGTTTTCAATATAAATGGAAACTTTAAATAGAAGTTTATTAACTCTCGATGATAGGAGTTAGTGGTCTAGAACATAGAGAAACAAGGCACCGTACAAAGTAATCTGACAAACCTAAGATGTATTTTATATTGTTTGCTCATCTCCAGATACAATAAAAGAGCCTTACCTCTCTAGGCAAGACTCTACTAGTTTAATTGTATAATATTTACATGATAACTAAGAAACAGAAAACATATAACACCAAATAGCAGCACCCTATTATTCCTCCTACAGCTAATACCTGTTTAATCCAACTTTTAAGTTTTGGATTACTGTAAACTTTTTGCACTCTTTCCATATTTCCTCCTATTAAGGAGAACCCTTATAGACTCTCACCTTGCTATGGTACCATTAAAAAATGTCTAATAGAGGCATAACGTATAAATATGCAATATTGCATACAAAATTGTATTGTTATAGTAGAATAATGTGTTTTTCATTTTAAGGGCATTATAAAACTTTAACTTGATAGTAATGGGGTAACAATTGCGATTTAGAGATAAGATTCGATTATACAAAGACCACCCACCGATATGTGGGAGATGAAGAAAACACTTGCGAAATTGAAACGATTGAATTAAAGTGCTTGATATTAGTATGGTTAACAGAATATGAAATTCACTTAAAAAATCGTAATTTTAACTAAAAAATATCAAGCCCCCTCCTTTCTAGGACGGTCTTGGTATTTTTTACGTTCACATACAAATTATTATTTGTATTGCTGCATAGGTTCTCTTTTAAATTATATACGTCTACTTTACCATTGCTAAACAATTATTAATGTCTTCCATTTAATTGTACTAATTACCTATAACATGTTTTAAAAACTATCTTGGCTAAAATGATAAAAATAAAGAGAGATACTCGTCCATCTCTCAATAAGTACTGTTATTTTTAAATCATACCCTTTAATATTAACCCCAAAACCGACATAGTGATTGCACTAATAATAATTCGTAAAATCCAAGTTGTATTTATGCTAATCTTTTCTAATTGCTTATTAATTGTAGCTATGTCTTTCTCATTAATTGTTGTACGAGTTTCTAAATTACGAATATCTCGCATAATTTCTTTTTGTTCTGCTTTTAAACTGTCAATTTTCACATAAACATCTTCCAATGCATTCACACCCTTTTATAATCTTAATAAAGCAATCTTTACATGATATGAGACAACCTTATCCATGGTGAATTCATTGCAGGAAATTCCATACAAAACCCGTATTTTGTTGAAAATAAATACTCATTAAATGTCTTCTTGTTACAAACTATAGCTTACTAATCGTCTTAAGTATCACCATCTGACAGTTAATGTTCATGTTTATCCATCTCATATCCTTTTAGTTGTGTCCACATGACCTTATCGTCAATATACAGGACTTGCAGTAAGGTGGCGTTTTCCTTCATATATATCCCGTAAGCATCTACATCTACAGGCTTCAAGTAAAGAGTTCTATCGAACTCTAATTGATTAGACTATCTCCGCAGTCCTTATGGTTAGCAGCTTGATCGCTTCATTCTTTAGATTGATACTTGCGTTAATATCCTTATCATGATGTGTTTGACATGAAGGGCAAACACATTTACGTAGGTTGAGATTTTTAACGTCTTTATTTTGAGACCCACAACAAGAACATAATTGTCTGGAAGAAAATGTTTTAGATACGACAATGACTTGTTTTCCATACCATTTTGCTTTGTATTCTAACATGGCTCAAAACTGTGACCATGATACTTTACTAATTGCTTTTGCTAACTTATAATTCTTTAATATATTCGATATTTATAAATCCTCTATATTTATCTATGAAAATTTAAGTAATAAATAATTCAAAAAGTAAAATAAAAATACTACAATTAAAAACTTCCATTTGTTTCTTTTCGTTGGTTTTCCAGCTTGTTGTATATAAAAAAACAAGGCAATACCTGCCATGGTAATTAAAAATATTTGATAGTAATTAATCATCTGTAATACCCCCTCGATACAAAAATAAGAAGTCTCATTTTAAGAGACTTCTTATTTTTTAATACAAACGACATACATAGGCTAAACATACACAATAAAGTCAGGATGATGTACTTTATTGCTTTTTATCATAACATATAATTTATCTATAAATGCTAACTTAAATATGTACATTAACGCTTGAATAAATATGTACATTTTCAATTGGATTCTCCATACTGACTCTGAGGTGGTTAGTATGTATATTAAGCTAGATATTCAAACAGAATTTGAGGTTAAAAGTCTTTCAGACTTACCAAATTTTAAAAAACTAATGGGGAACTTAAAAATGAAGATAAATAAAAGTCAATTAGCCAGAGAATTGAATGTGGATCGGCGTACCATAGATAAGTATTTGAATGGTTTTACACCAAAAGGGACAAAAAATAAAACATCGAAAATCGATACATATTATGAAGTGATTGCAGCTCTTTTATCTAGTGATTCTAAACAAATCTTCTACTACAAACGAGTGTTATGGCAGTATCTAACAGACAATCACGGTTTAAAATGTTCACAGTCTGCATTTCGTGCTTATATTAATAGAAAGCCTGAATTTAGAACATATTTTGATGAGGGGAAGCGTATTTTATCAGGTCATTCAGTGGGTGTCCGTTATGAGACACCTCCAGGAGAACAAGCTCAATTAGATTGGAAAGAAAGCATACGATTTGAAACCAAAAGTGGCGAAATCGTATATGTGAATGTAGCTGTACTTTTATTGTCCTACTCGAGATTTAAAGTTTTTCATTTGAATATTTCAAAATCACAAAGTGTTTTAATGTCATTTATGACAGAGGCATTTGAAATGTTTGGTGGTGTACCGAAGGTAATTGTCACGGATAATATGAAGACGGTAATGGATGAAGCTCGAACAGAACACTTTACAGGAACGATTAACAATAAGTTTGCCCAATTCGCTCAAGATTTTGGATTTAAGGTACAACCTTGTATCGCAGGGCGACCAAATACCAAAGGGAAAGTAGAAGCGCCAATGAAACTTCTAGACGAAATTCATGCTTATCAAGGAAGATTCACTTTTGAAGAATTACATGAATTTGTGCAAAAATTATGTGCAAGAATTAATCAAACATTTCATCAAGGGACTGGTAAGATTCCAGTGTTTGCCCTAAAACAGGAAAAGAATCTCCTACAACCACTCCCGAAGAGCGCGATAAGAGATTCCTATATGATTAAGCATAAACTTGTAAAAGTTAATACATCAGGCATGATATCTTACAAATCGAATCAATACTCAGTTCCAGCTGAATATCAAGGTAAAACCGTCGGTTTACAAGTATATGATAATCAAATATATGTTTATCATAACATGAAGTTAATTGTACAACATAAAATCAGCCAATCTAAGCTCAATTATAAAGAAGAACATTATAAAAAAGCATTGGCTAAGTCACTACCTAAATATCCGAACATTGACAATTTGGCGAAACAAAATTTATCAGTAATTGGTGAGGTATATAGAAATGAAGAATAGCTATCAACAATTAACAACAAACCTAGAGTATTTAAAATTAAAACAAATGGCACAACATTTAGGTGACGTAGTCGATTTTAGCATTAATAATGAATTATCCTTCGTAGAGACACTTGTTAAACTGACAAACTATGAGATTGATGTACGAGAACAAAATATGATTCATTCTATGGTGAAAATGGGCGCATTTCCTCATAGAAAGGAGGTTGATGAGTTTGATTTCGAATTCCAGCCGAGTATTAATAAACAACAAATCTTAGATTTTATTTCTCTACGTTTCTTAGAGCAACAAGAAAACATAGTATTTTTAGGACCTAGTGGTGTTGGTAAGACCCATTTGGCCACGTCTATTGGTATAGCAGCAGCTAAAAAGCGAACAAGTACTTATTTTATTAAATGTCATGATTTACTTCAAAATTTAAAACGTGCCAAGATTGAGAATCGCCTAGAATCTCGTTTAAAGCACTATACAAAATACAAATTACTTATTATTGATGAAATTGGGTACTTGCCTATTGATCCGGAGGATGCAAAATTATTCTTTCAATTAATCGATATGCGTTATGAAAAGCGTAGTACCATCCTAACGACCAATATCAACTTCAAGTCTTGGGACGAAGTATTCCAGGACCCTAAACTCGCCAATGCCATACTAGATCGTGTCTTACATCATGCCACGGTGGTCAGTATTGTAGGACAATCCTATCGAATTAAAGATCATTTTAGCAAAGAAAATGATTGATTTTGTACATGCTTAAACAAGCGAAAATGTACATGTTTATCTTGACATTTACACACCGTCTACTAAACGTTTATTGAGATGTAAATAGATTGTAAAAGCTTCCTTATCATATTCCCAAGTTCCTTCAATATAATTCTTTTTATTTGGATACTCACCTTTACCATACGTTTCAAATGTCTTATCACCTTTTAAAATGAGTGACATATTGAAACCGTCTGTTCCTTGGAATCCCCAATTACCGATTAATTCCGTACCATCCTTCACATTCTTCATAACGTTATCTGTATTAATTCCAGCTTTCTTATCTAACTCTTTCAAATCTTTCATTGATACTGTACCGTCACCGATTTTAATATCCCCTTCAAGATCTTTGAATGCCTTAAGCCAGTAAATATCTCCTTCTTTCACTAGCTTTTCAGATTTCTCTATTAACTCTTTATCAGTCTTATCACCTTTTTCTCTTTTTTCTTTTCTGGTGAATACTTCATTTATTAAAGAAAAAGACTCTCTAAAATAACTAATTGCTTTTTCAAAATCTTTTTGTTGGTTTACATACTCTGTAGGGGGATCTATTGACTCAAATTTATCTAACACTTTATTTAATTCTTTCACACTATCTACTATATCTGATTTCTTTTTCTTACCGTCAAAAACCTCTCTTGTAATATTGTTATGCTCCGCAAACAACTTATCAAACTCTACTCCTAATTTATACACTTTATTAGGATAGTCTTCCTTTGAAACGTTTTCTTTCTTACTATTAGACTTCGATTCTTTTACTTTAGACTCTTCCGTTTTCTCCTGTTTAGAAGTGTTCGTTTTCTCAGAAACTCCACAACCAAATAACAACATGACCGGAACTGCTACCCCTAGTAGTTTCTTTGCATTCATGACTAATTTCTCCTTCTACTTGAATAGATTACTCTTACTATACCCATCCTCTTTTTTTATCTTGTAATTAAAGTTACAATCGCAATAACTCCTAAAATTGGTCCCCAATATTCCATTTTTATAAAAAATAGCGAGTGTTTTTTGTTAAACATAACTTTTTCACCAGTTTCGGTATCTATATAAACTTTCCCATCTGGCTTATTAATATATTTACCTAAATACCAAGACATAACCCCTGATATAATAAACATTACCGCCATTGGCCAACTATGGTCTTGAAAATATGTAGCGTCCCCCGTTATAGATCCAAAGATAGCCTTACCCAAAAGAGTATTAATAATTACAATAATTGCGACTAAAAAACCCCAACCAGACCAAATAATCATCTATTTCTCCTCCTAAAGCGTACAACTTTGTACTTTATGTTAATTTGAACTGCAAACGAAAATGTTTAAAAAACCGAATATTCAGACGTTAATAATTATATTTAGCTTACATTCGATTCTAACTTTAATGTCCTAAATGCAAATGAACCAGATATAATTTGTAAAATTGTCGGAATAAGTAAAAAGAATAATGACATAAACAACATAACTATAGGAATCACAATCATACAAACTCCATAAACTTTATTATTAACCTTGTTTACTAAACACGATAAAATGAACAACCCTATTTGAACCGTTAAAATAATAGAGTAATAAGCTAAAAGTTCGTAATCAACCCCTTCCATAATATTAAACGCTACAACTATTAATATTATGGAAATAATAATTCCCAAAATGCCACCAATTAAACCTAATACGAATTCAGGTGTTCTTTTCAATTCAATCCCCCTTTTATGAACCACTAACAACTTGTATATTTTTCCCATTCACCATCATACCAAATATTCACTGGAAAAACTATACATACTTTTCATTCTTCCTTACCTTACAGTGACCTTCTTACCATTATAGATAGCTTGTAGCAGTCACAAAATCAAAACCTTCAAAATTACTAACCGGTTTCGATACTTTTAGAAAGTAGACATACCCCTTGAATACAATTAGTATTAACACATGAAATACGAAAGGCTTAAAAAGGCTTTCACATGAAGAAAGGAAGTTGCACAACTATGGATTTTAAAACAGTTATGCAAGAACTTGAATCTCTAGGTAAGGAACGAACGAAAAAAATATACATATCTAACGGTGCGCATGAGCCAGTATTCGGAGTAGCTACAGGTGCTATGAAACCAATCGCTAAAAAAATAAAATTAAATCAAGAGTTAGCTGAAGAGCTTTATGCCACAGGTAACTACGATGCTATGTACTTTGCAGGTATTATTGCCGATCCAAAAGCTATGAGTAAGTCTGATTTTGATCGCTGGATAGACGGGGCATATTTTTATATGCTATCTGATTATGTAGTGGCAGTAACTTTATCGGAGTCAAATATTGCACAAGATGTTGCTGATAAATGGATTGCAAGTGGGGACGAGCTTAAAATGTCTGCCGGATGGAGTTGCTACTGTTGGCTTTTAGGAAATCGCAAAGACAATGAATTTTCCGAAAGTAAAATTTCCGATATGCTTGAAATGGTGAAAGATACAATTCATCATTCTCCAGAACGAACAAAATCCGCTATGAATAATTTCCTAAACACCGTGGCAATATCATATGTACCACTACATGAAAAAGCAGTCGAGATTGCAAAAGAAGTTGGTATAGTTGAAGTCAAACGTGATAATAAAAAAAGCAGTTTGTTAAATGCTTCTGAAAGTATTCAGAAAGAACTTGATAGAGGAAGACTTGGTTTCAAGCGTAAGTATGTAAGGTGTTAAAAGTATGAAGGTGTCAATGTAGGAGAGATTGACACCTTTTTTGTGGACATTACTAGACTAACGGAGCTGCAAGTTAAAGGGAACCAATCATTCATCTCCCACTATACATCTCAAACTTCTTCTTTCAATTTATATACCCTATCTCTTTTCTCATCATCTTTGATAAAAATAAGTTTTCCTTCTGTAACAAAACCTTCTAATAGTAAACATACTTGTCCATATGCTTTAGGCTTATTCGTAGTGAATCTTTCATCGGCTATTTTACCAGATCGTATTAATCGTTCACATAGCTCAAGCGCACTTATTTCTTCAGAATCAATTAATTCTAAAATATCTTTTTGTAATGGTGATAAAGGGGCTGGTACCTTACATACCTCAGCTACCTCCACCTTTTCTTTTTCTTCTTCAAATAAATCTTCAAATGAAATTTGATTCATTACACCTGTTCCTTTCTAACAATTGATTTATATAACATGAATTGAATTCTATAGGTACGAAAACTTTAAATATTAGTCATTGTTATGTAGTGCTTACCTCGTTACATGAATTTCAAACTCATGTACATCATTTCATATAGTATATTTTGATTATACCAAATATACGTTCTGTCTTCTATTGTAGAATTTTTATAACAGAAATGAAAGTAATAGTGAACATTTTTCTTCTCTTTAGTTGTATAGAAAACTATGTAAAAAGTTTACATAATAAAATTATAGTGATCTGTTAAATTTCTACGCAAAAAAGCACTTGTTGCCTTTAATTGACAATCAAGTGCTTTCAGTTCATATGTTTTTTTAGTAGCATAAATTTTGTAGGTCTTCGCTTGATTTTATATTACATCTTTCTATAAAAAACTGCAGTCCAATTATATCTAACACTTGGGCTACACTTCATATCAGACATTTTTTCATATAAATGTTCTTAGTATATTATTTTTGTAACTTTAAACTAGCAATTAACTCATCTAAACTATCCGAAATCTCTTCAAATGAACCTCGTTCAAAATCCTCCAATTCAACCTTACCACTTACATTATCTAAAACAACTATCAAACCGTTCCCCTCTACACCTATTGGAGTCTTATCAACCTTATTATGATTGTTTTTATACCCTTCTAAATTACTTTCGAAGGAATCCAATTCAATATTTGGTAATACAGGTTCTAGCCTAATATAATGATTACCAATAAATCCATCTAAATCAGCAAACCAATAAGAATTAAAATAATCATCAATTGAAGTGTGCAGTTTAATTTCAAATCTTTCCTCAATCTTCGTTAAATCATTCTTATTATTTTTTTCAATAGGTTTCCATGAAATTTCTTCTTCATCATCCATTTCACCCTGATATATAAATGAATCAACTTCTTCGTTATATGGCGTTTTAAATAAAAAATCTAACCCTTTATCAAAATATTCTTTTCTTAAATTAAAATATTTGCTCATAGCATCCTTCATTACCAAAATAATCACCCTTACTTTTCTAAGAATTTTTCTAATAGTTCAGCATATTTTTGGTCATTTCCCCAAACTCCTGCGCTTTTCTCAGCATTATGAATCCCTCCTAAACCTGGATGTAGCTTTGAGGGTACAGCCACAGCTTGACCTCCACCACCAATGTGATGATGTATTAAAGTGTCATTATATAATTCTTTTAAATCATATTGGGGAAAATGTTTTCTAAACGTTGGATTGTTTATAGGTGCGAATCCTAATTCTATTTTTTGTCTATTTGACCTATTAAACGCTTCTGGGTACTTCTCTAACATCTCTTTCCAATAAAAATCTTTATCGCGTAACCAACCCTCTGCATTGGTGTTTTTTTGCCCTTTACCAACATAGGGCATCTCAACAGTTAAGCGAGGATCCGCAGTATATTTAGCCTCTAGCTTACCTAAATCAGCACCACGATATGTTCTAATAGGATCATTAATATCACCTATCTTCTTAACCGTTTCACCCGTACCCTTACTAGCAAGAGAAGCCTCTACACCCTTAATCTCATCATCTATAATCTTATTACTTGCTGTATGATGCTTATTCACCCAGCTTTGTTTAGACGTTATTAAACCTTAGTCGCCACTTTCAAAACTTTTCGATTTGGCTGTCATATCATCTATGCTTTTTGCTGTTTTTTTCCAATCTTATCCCCTTATGAATTCTGGATTTCTCTATACTTAGCAAATTTGCAATAGCATAGGTAGTAGTTTATTGAACCTCTCTGTTAAATAACCGTTCTATTCTAAAATAAAAAGGGGTATCTCATAAGCAAGTGAAACCCGCCACTTATAAGATAGCCCTTTAATTTTAACGCTCTATTAATCATGTAATTTACTTAAGAACTCTGTGAATGTATTAGCAACAAAAAATACATTTTCTCTTGCGATTTTCTCTGCTTCTTCTGCCGTAATCCCTTCACTTTCCATCAGCGCTTCCTTTTCCCATGCATCTTCATGTTCCCAAAAAACAACAATTGGATTTTCTTCATGATTTTTATAATCAAAGCAAATTAAATTTCCTGCTGGATCAATTCCAAAAGGAATTACATCTCTAGGTAAGGTAGCACGGTAGTTATTATAATCTCTTACAATATAATCACTACTCTCCTCATCAAAAGAAAGTAATGCACCAAAAACTCTTTCTATTCCTTCAACATCAAAACAATATGGTATTACATTAGCCCCATGATTTACCTTTGCACACTCGATATAATCTTTTGGAAACTCAACTCCCAGTGATTGACCTATTTTCTCCACAAATTCTTCCGTAACCGAATCATCCGCATACTTCCATTCTAAATTCTTCATCTAATTCCGCCTCCCCATAATCTATTTCCACCTAAATGATTCACACTATGAACTTCTTTTATTACTAATTGCATTTTCCCCGGTATTTGATGATGATGCCATATTAATCCATCTATTCTAGGCAAACCATCATTTATTTGAGCTAACTGCTTTTTAGTGAATAATTCTTTTGAGATTTCGCCTTTCTCAATTGCTTCTTTTACCAATTTAGTACATTCCCTAAATTGATCTGTATCTTTCATAACATAGAAATCTTTCTCTAACTTTAAAGAAAACTTAACATCATCCCCTTTAAATATTGGGAATCCTAAAATATCAAAATCTACTCCTTTTTTCACATGTGTTCCTCCTGCTAAAGGCTTATTTAATATATTATTTTTCGTTTTAGTATTCAAATATGTTTCTGTTAGTTCTACAACTTCTTTAAACTCTTCAACACTATCATACCCAAATTCTTTGATGGTAGTATCATCTACTTGTTTTAAGAAATCTTCAACACTATCATATCCCTTAGGAACAATTGATCTATTAATCAAGTTTCCGTCTTTATCGTAATTATTTTTAATTACTTCGTCAATTTCAGATCTATGAACAGCGTTACCCGTACCCTTAACCCCACCACTCTCCAAATTCGAGATCCTACTCTGAATACTCGCTTTTTAGGCATCATGGGCTTCTTGGAATTTCCCGCTATAGTTCGTTCCAGTTCTAACGACACTTCCATCTGGCAGTATTTCTACACCTTTAACGAATGGGGTTACGGAGTCCGCACCTTTTGCTAGTTTAATTTCAATTATATAATACTAGGAATTTATGTTAGCCTTAATTCATAAAAAATTACTTCTTATAAATTTAATCCAAGTTTCTCGTTACCACATTTCTATATTATAACATTAACTCAATCGTATCTTTTAAAGCTTCATTTACATTAATAGCCTTTTAAATAAAAAAACTGAAAGAGGATTAATCCACCTTCCAGTTTCTTCTTTCATTATTCTATCGGCCCCATAAATTGAGTAATTAAATAAACATGCTCGATAAGTTTGACTTTTTGTAAGTTTTCTACTTTTTCTGGTCCACCTAGTGCAAGTAAAGGTGTGTAACCAAAACATTCATCTATTTCAAGCTTTCCGTATTTATTTAATGCCTGCTGATAATGCTTCCAATCCAATACTTTCTCTAAAAAATAATCATCTTTCGTATTTTTAAAGAAAAACTTGAATTTTCCAGCTACTACATCTACCGTACCTTTTCGATACTTAAGTAATAATAAATAGTTATTTTCCCACACAAGAATATCTCCCATACCTGTTGTAAAAATTGGGATAGCTTCTTCATAACGGATATAACTTTCCTTTAATATATCTAAATATTTTTCTGGGTTTATTGCTCTTAAGTATCCATTTAACATACTCCCAAACCCATAGCATTTCCATAAATCTATTATTTGATCTGGAACTTTCCCTGTATACTTTTCAATAACCTCTGTTGATGGTTTTTCGAAAGATATAAAATCATTTATATTTTCCATAGTATCCCCCTACTCCGATTTCAATCTAACATTAAGATATGTCAATTTTTTTTCTTCCTCTGATAAGGTGTCAGCAACTCGTCTAATTTCCTTATCCACATTACCAATCCTGCTTTTCCACTGCGAACCTATTGATGAATTAATTCTAGAATCACCCATGCCAGTTATTTTTAATGGATTTCCACCCGCAATTTGATCTGGGTCATGTAATGCAGCTTTATCCTTTATCCGCTTTAAAGCTTGCTCTTCTGCTTCCCTAAATGAAAAACCTTCTTCCATAAATTCATCAATTTTATCTTGCACAGCTTGTTTTCGTGTTAATCTTTGAGCTGAATTTGCTTGTTTTGATCTCCCATATTTTAAAAATTGGTTCCGATTCTAAATAAACTCATAAACTGTCAATTTTCCCAGTCCATCTTCTTGGTTTTTTAATTGTCGTATAAACTCATCTTCATTATGTTTCCGATTACGTTTAAATTCGATTCCAATTTCGTCAGTACGCGAGCTATTATTACCCACTCCGCTAGTTTTATTACTTCCTTCTAATTTACTATGCCCATGAGCAAGTTGATAAGCGTCATCCTTAGTTACCGTACTTGCCTTTGAAAACTTTCCAGTTACTTCTCCAACAGTTGAAGGAAGCTTCACTCCTATTCCAGTATCCACCATCCTAACCGTTACTGGAATAGGAGTATTTTTCATAGCATCTAGTGCATTCTTTAAAGTCTTATTTTCCCTAGGCGATTGTACCACATTATTTCTACGCTAAAACACAAAAAAGCACTTGTTGCCTCAAATAGACAATCAAGTGCTTTAAGTTTCATCTGTTTTTAAGCAGCATAAATTTGTAAGTTTTGTAGTAACAGTATGACACCGTTTATATGTGGTAACAAGTACTAAGTTAAAACTTACGAGTTTGTACGAGTTCGTTAGTTTAACTACTTTCTTTCGTTGAACTACTAAAAGAAAATTTCTATTTTCAATAAAACTACATTCTCGAACTGTAATCAATTGTAAATACCTTTTTATCATCTGATCCTTGAATTCAAATAAAAAGTTTTTAATAGAAATAAAAAAGCGCTTGTTGTCTTTCGTAGACAATCAAGTGCTTTAAGTTTCATCTGTTTTTAAGCAGCATAAATTTGTAAGTTTTGTAGTAACAGTATGAAACTTTTTATACTTCATAACAAATACTCTCTAAAAACTTACGAGTTTGTACGAGTTCGTTAATTTAATATACATTCCATGCGTTTATATTCATCCCACAGTAAAATGTCATCTCGCCTAAGCTCGTACTTCTTTTTCTATTCTATCCTTGCACGTAATACTCTATTTAAAGCAGTTACATAAAAACCTTGATAAGTATTCAACTTATCAAGGTTTTAGCTCTATAACTTATAATTTTCCCATAGTTTTTTTCTCATTATATGTGTCTCTAAATCTGCTAATCTAACAGGTATGGGTAACCGACTTTCTTTATTAATAAGCCTCATGACAATTTCAGTACTTGTCTCTAAATCAATCCAGTTACCACATGAAATAAAAATGGGTTTTACACTTTTGGTTGTTCTTAAAGCTCGACCATATATTTCATTATTAATGATAATATCCGTATACGATCCCTCTTGATTTTCAGGCATAGTAAAATCTACACCTTTAATCTTTAAATAACTTTTCGCTACACCAATTGTTGGTTTATTTAAATAGAAAGAAGCATGTGTTGCAATACCCATGTGTCGATAATGCAAATAACCATTCCCATCAAACATATAGATATCTGGTTGCTTAGTTAGTTTTTTTGCTGCAGCTTTAATTAAAGGCAACTCACGAAAAGCAAGAAAACCTGAAATATACGGAATTGTTATTTCTCCATAACTGTACACTTTTTCAACAACTTCATGTGTACTAAAATCAATGACTACAATACAGCATGTACCATACGTTTTACCATTTAATTCCCAATACGCTAAATCTACTCCTGCAACAAATCGTATTTCTTCTAATTCAAAGGTATTTCTAAGTTGTACTTTTGGTAAGAATGCACGCTGCTCATTTTTAAATTCCTCTATTAAAGGTTTTAATTTAGAATTATCCATTGCAATCACAGCGTAAATTTTTTTCAATAAATAGTAAATTCTCTTTGGCTGATTCAAGATTTTGTTTTTTTATATATTCTTGTTGATCCCACTCAGCGCAACATAAACATATCGCCGCATTTAAATTTCTCTTCATATTTCCCTCTCCACTTTCATACCAAATTTAGTGCATACCTCCTGTATGTCTTCTAACCATACTTCATTTAATGAATTACAACTCAACATTTCAACTGATTTTGTATAGTATTTACTTTATTATACTTTTGGCTCCCTACTGAATTTTTTAGCATATAATAAATCTGATTCACTTGGTTCTGTTTTTTGTTCTATAATATTCCCTTGTTCATCATACTTTTTAAAAGTCATCTCACGTCCGGCAATACATTCAGACTCATACTTTTTAGCCCTGTTTTCAAAGAATTCAACCTGGTAGCCTTCTGCCGAGTTTTTATTCATATTTCCTATCCTTTTTATATTACCACTCGGATAAAATTCCACATATTTTCCTTGTTTAACACCATTTTCTACGTAGAAATAACTTTCTATATTCCCATTTTCATAAATATCGTAAGCTAATCCAGTAAATAATTTTTCTTTTCCATCATCAGTATACTCTACTATTCCTAAATCATAAGGCCCTCCGTATTCTAAGTACTCCTCAAACTCTAGGCCGTTCTGTATTATATATTCCTTCGTTAATATATCATTTAACATTTTTTGAAACCTCCGTGATTATTTCAAATTCATCTGTAAGATAAGCACAATGAGGACACCTTAGAAACATCATTCCAGCTGGTTTTGTTCTATTTTGACCCGTACGAATTACATTGATAACAAAATTATCCAAACCAGCACTTGGATTAGCCTTTAATGCTTTATTCAAGGCAATTACTTCAGCGTGTGAACCTGCACCTTTTGTAAATGTATATGAATCAATAACTTCTTGTGGCATAGAATCATATCTTGACTTTATTAAAGGATGGAAATCGGGCAATATTCCATCGTAGTCATTTATCGCATAATAAATTTTACCAGTTGTTTTATCATACACTCCAGCAAAGGCTGGACCAATTTTTTTCTTACTTATCCCCGTATCCTTTAACTTTTGCAATTCCTTAAGTGTTTCGCCGCGTAAGTTAATCCTATAATTCAATTCTTTCGAAGTAAATTTTCCATATTTATTACGTAAATAATCTATTCGACTATTACCCGTACCCTTAGCTACACTACCTTCCTTACTAACTCCTGAACCACCACTACCCTTAGCAAGTTGATAAGCGTCATCCTTAGCTGCCGTACTTACCTTTGAAAACTTTCCAGCTACTTCTCCAACAGTTGAAGATTCTATATAAGGAAGCCTCATTCCTATTCCAGTATCCACCATCCTAACTGCTACTGGAATAGGAGTATTTTTCATAGCATCTAGTGCATTTTTTAAAGTCTTATTTTCCTTAAGCGATTGTACCACATTTCCACCCAAATTTGGATTAAAACCAGGCATTCCTTCTTTGAATTTTAATAATTTGGCTAAATCAGCTAATTCACTCGTCCCTTTGAATGCTTTTACTCCTTTTCCTACTGCTCCAACAACTGGGATTGCATCTAATCCGCCAAAAATGATGTTTCCTACCCGCTCTTCTTGGCTCAATTTCCTATGTGTTCCCCAGTCTTCTCCGTCGATACCGCTTTTTATTTGTACACCTCCGTATACTACTGCGGCAGCGGCCCCGAGTGGTGGACAAAGGATTGTTGTGATGATGATTCCTACTCCTATTCCTATGTCTCGCACCATTTCTAGTTTTTTCTGTTCATCTTCTATCGATTTGTATTCAAATCCTCGTGTGGATGGGACTACTTTCTTGTATTCTTCATAATTTAATTTTGCATCTGGATTTTGTTTTTTTAGTTCTTTGTATTCTGCCCTAAGTACGTTATCAAATGCAGGTGAATCTCTAAAAATATCTTCTACTGTTATTTTATCTTTCTTCTTCTGTATTGTTTGTGGTACACTTCCGTAGCCTGCATGCGCACCTGGTAATACTGTCGTTGTTGTAGAGCCAATTCGGTTATTTGTTTCAAAACTGAGAATAGATGTATCTCTCATTTTTTGAGCGAATTTATCCATTTCTACTAAAAAAGGTTTATCTATATGTTCAGATACTAATCGCCCTGCTTCTCCGCAATATTTTTGTAATGTCGAATAGCTATCAAGTAATTCCCCGATTTTTTGCGATTGATCTTTAGGATTAAAATGTATACTACCATCCGAGTCTAAATCTCGTATTCTTCCATCAATTCTTTTTAATGATTCATTTGCTTCCCGTAATTTTATGAGTGCATCTTTTGTAATTCGATTCATACCATCCCCCATGTTTTGCCATGGTTCAGGTCTATATTTCACATCCATCTCGTTTTCATCCCCCCAGCCGTATGGTGATTTCTACAACTTACTTAATATTTCACGTAATTGTTCGTCCTTTTCAAGCATTTCTACACATACATTTCCTACAACTGTCGCTGACCTAGAATAGTGTTCAGCCAATTCTAGTGTTTTGTGTAATATATCAGGATATTTTTCAATTACTCTCATCGCTTCACCTTTTTGATAAAAATTACAGCTTAATAAACTCTCAATATTCGTTCCAATGACGTCTACATGGATTTTATATATATTTTCTAACTTCATTACTATATCAAGTAGTTCTTGAAAATTAACTAATACTTCTTCTCCACCACCAGAACCACTATCTCCCATTGATACTTGCATTATTGAATACCTCCTAACGAGAATTGTCTCGGGTCAATTAACTTTTTATATGGCATTTTTAACACGTCATACAATTTCTTATTAACCGCATAGAGGCTCACCCAGTCATATCGATTACGATCTACATCTATTTGAACGAAATCTTCTCCTTCAGTAAAATATAAGAAACATTCCCATTTTCCTCCTCTATTACTTCGAGGCCTCGTATACGTTTCTATCGCTATAACGTCTTTATTTGATAAATCTTTTTCCTCAAATGTTTGTTGTTCTGCCTCTGTCATTCTCTTTGAGAAAAATGTATCTTCTATTTCCCTCGGTTCTCTCAATAAGAAAGGAATGCGTGTTAATAATGAAAAATATACGTCCGGTTTTGGTATGTAGTCGATCTCGTATTTTTTATTTGGTTCTATTTCTGTTAATACAGCCACTCGGTCTTTATCCTCTTTTAAAAAGCCAATTAATACATTATTCATTCTCGTGTATTCATGACAATTTTCATATTCCTTTAATAGTTCAATTATTTGAAAAGCTGCAGGGGTAATTCCATTTTCACTTGTAAGTAGGCCTTTTTCTTTTAAACTCGTAGTTGCTTTCGTGACACATTCTGCATCAAGTAAAATAATTGCGTCACGGTTTGGCAATCCAAATATATCGGTAACCCCAGCTGCACCTGCGAGAACATATAATTCAGCAGGTGCAAAACTCATTTCTTTCCCCATTCTTTTATCCCTCGTTTCTCCATCACAGTTGTTTTATCTCCCTTACTTCCGATTTATCTCCGTACGTTTGAATGCTTTTATCTAACTCTTTCAAAGCTTTCGTATGTCCTTCAAATGCCTCTACCATTTCTGAATTATATTGAATGATCAAATCAAGATAACTTAAAAATGCATCTCTCGTTTTTCCATTCCATTTCGCACCTGTGACATATGCTTTTAAGTCTTTCGCTTGGTTTAAAGAATCCTTCATACCATTTTCAATGTTTTGTGCGTAAGAAATGGCACTTGCAGTGTTACTTCCTATAATTTCAACCTCTTTACCACTCATGTTGGTTCCCTCCATTCTTTGTATGGTTAATGGATAAGTTTTTCAAATTCCTTTTTCTTTTCTTCAAAAGCCTTGGTCGCTGCAGCGTATGCTGACGCTTTCTCCGATTCTGCTTTCGCTTTATATTCCAAATACTTTGCATAAGCTGTACTTTTTGCAGATCCAACATCGCTTAATGCACTTTTAAAATAGGATACTAATGTATGTAATTCTTCATCCTTTTCATGACGTTTTTGTTCAAATTCAACTGCCGGAATTTTATTAGCTTCTAAACCATTACTTTTACTCTCATAATCTCTCTTCGCTGATTCAGCATCTTGAATGAATTGCTTTAACTCTCTTTCTTTATCTTTTAAATAATCATGTAAATCATCATACCGATCTCGTTTCCTCGCACTTTCTGTAAAACCAGACGCATTTAAAAAAGCATTGTACAATTCATCTAACATCTTTCTCCCCCTTTAGCACAATAACTATGTAGTTAAATTCGTATATTTAAACATGAATATTCATTACATTAAGAATTAACAAATAATTATTTTTACATATTGCTATTTTATCAAAGGGATTTTAACATTTCCATATTTTATGAATGGCTTTCGCATTTTTCTTCAATAAAGTGAAACTTTAATCAATATGACTATGTATTTATGTGCAGAAATAATAAAAAACACTGCCAAGCGCAGTGTTTTTTATTATTACCTTTTATCCAATTCATTCGTATTAAATCCTTGCTTGAGAGTAAGACCAGTTCTTTCTTATTTCATAAACAACTATTTCTGGATAATCCCAATGAAGCGTACGAGTAGGCTCCCGGACTCGTTTTACTATTCCTTGGGCTGTTTTATTTCTATATTCATTCCAATATTTTGGCTCAGTCGCTCTTAAAAGAACAATAGAAAAAGGATCTGATATGAATATCAGATCCTTAACTTTAATTTCTTAATACATACATCTTTTTACACGATAACTGGTTCATACGTGCTCAAATTATCATACTCAGTTTTTACAATACTAGGCGGAAGGTTAACACATCCTCAGATTCACCTTTTCTTGTAGCAGTGCATAATGTTTAATAAAATTAAAGCATATTTTTACTTACCAGACTTAATTTTTTCGTTATATTCTTCTAAAGTTAACCCTTTTTCTTTTAGATAAACAGCAACTTCTTTCCCTACATAACGATAGTGCCATGGCTCATACTTAATGCCAGTAATATTCTCTTTATCTTTTGGATAGCGGAGAGTAAATCCATATTCTGCAGCGTTCTTATCTAACCATTTGAATGCATCGGTAGTTTCAAATTTTGCATTTAAATCTTCTACAGTATTTTGCCATTCAACTGAAATAATGTCTAACGCTAATCCAGTATGATGTTCACTTGCACCAGGATACTGAAGATATTCCAATGCCTTAGCACTAGCCTCTTTATCCGACAAGCCTTGAGATTTATAGCTTTTAACTGAAGCATCATAATAAGTTTGTTGTAATTTTATAGCTCGATAACCTGATCTTAAATAAAGATTGATTCCCTCTTTTTTTGCAGCTGCTACCATATCCTGATAGGAAGTTGCAATTCTACTATCTATTTTCATATTTGGCTTCGCATTTTGAGTGATACTTGTTAATTCAATTCCTAGTTCCTTTGATAACATATGCTCTCTATTTACAAGGATAATTCTCCAATCATTAACATCAGAGATAGGTAAAACATCTTTTTTCTTCGCATGTATTTCATTTTTATTTTTATCGTTATTATTAGTAGTTGCCTGAGATGTTTGCTTTCCACTACAAGCAGCAAGACTCCACCCCATTGCTAATACCAATGCTAAAATTATAAATTTTTTAATTGTATCTCATTCCCTTTTTGTTTATTAGTCTTTATACCAATTTCCCAACACGTCTCTAGGAATCTCCTTGAAATCCTTCAAAGAAACGGGACCGACAAATTTTTTAATTCCATGTTTTTTAGAATTTTCATCCGAATAATCTTTTAAAAATTGAATTTTAAATTGTTTCTTACCATCGGCATAGTCGGTTACTGTCGGTACGATTGCCGCTTGTCGTATACCAAAAGTTTTATCTTCATACTTAACAAATTGTACATAAGATAATCCTCCAACTAATGTTTCTAATTTTTCTTGCGCAGAAATAAGATTTCCAAGAGAATAATAGATTAGCGTTTCATGTCCATCTTTATTTTGTTTCCACTCAATTGGTTGAATTACATGTGGATGATTTCCAATTACTACATCTACACCTAAATCTGTTAAATATTGAGCAACTTCTTTTTGTTGCTTTGAAGGTGTTGAGGTATATTCTACTCCCCAATGCACCATAACAATCACCATATCAGAGCTACTCTTTGCCTTTTCCACATCATTTTGTATCGCTTTTTTATCAATTAAATTTAAAGCCCAAGACTTATCAGCTGGAATTTTAATTCCATTCGTACCATATGTATAATTTAGTAACGCAAAACGAATACCATTTTTTGTAATCGTTTTTATTTCATTACGCTCGTTTTTACTCTCATTAATACCTACCGGGATAACATCCGGATATTTCTTCCAGTATTCTCTTGTATTCGCAACACCTTTAATACCCATATCCATAGCGTGATTTGTCGCTTGCGTCACTATATTGAATCCAGTGTCCACTAAAGATTGGCCTACTTCTTCAGGTGTATTGAAAGTCGGATATCCCTGTACTTTTAAATTATTTCCGGCAATCGGAGTCTCCTGGTTCACTATAGCAAGATCACTTGATTTAACAGCTTTTTTGATATTTTCATAAATATAATTATAATCATATGAACCGTCTTTTTGTTTGCCATCTTTAATTACTGCGTCATGATATAAATTATCACCCGTAGCTATTAAATTCACAACCGATTGTACTTTTTTATCTTCCGTAAAATTAGGAGACTGTTGGATAGGACTTTTCTCTACCCAATTTGGTGCTTTTAATGATGTATCTATATTGGATTCAGCCGGTGGTAATGAAGCTTTAGACGTCTTAACATCTGTATTACCACAAGCGGTTAAAAGCACTAAAAAAATAAGACATACTAAAAAAAACTTTTTACTTCTCTGTAAAGTATCTAACATGTGATCCTCTTTTCTGTTTTATTCCTTATAACCAGTTCTAACAAATCATTCTTTAAAACAACGTATTTTGGTTTTACCCTTAATTATGGAAGGACACTCTGTTACACCTGCTTCGGAATATACTAATAATTGTTTTCCGCTTTCTAGCAATCTATCGATTCCATCAGAAGTGATAGGTTACTAGAAAAAGATGATCCATCAGGATGTCGACTAGTTTGATATACCTATTCCAATTGCAATAACTCGTTTAATATTTAAACAAGATAGGAGAATCGTTCATATAGCCTCTTCTCTCGCTTTATGTTTAAAGTGCCTCCAAAAAAGGGATCGTTGCTGTACCCCTTTACATAGTACGAAATTTTTGTAACTAATTTCTTTCATTCAAGCGACAAACATTATACCGATAACAATAAGTAAGACCCAAGAACTTATTTTACCAATATACGAAAAAAGTAGCAATCTTTTGTCCCATATAAAGAAGCCCATTAGGAGAAATGAACGAGAGATTCATTCTATTCAATTCCTGCATTGATTAATAAAAAAACAAGCCACCCAACTATTGGATGGCTCTATACTATAAAGAGAATTTGTTATTGGATTACTTCAATTTCCCTTCAAAAACAATCTTCCTACCGCACGGTTCAACTACTGTTTTGCCGTCTTTTTTTACTTCATGAAAGATTGGCTCTTCCATACGACGAGACGGAGCGTAGCCTTCTTGTTCCATACGTGCTAAGCAGTCTGTAATTGTTTCATTTTCAAGTACTTCAAATTTCTTTTTATTAGGTTGTTTTGTCATGCCCTAACCTACTTTCTATTTTTCTTGATGCAAATTGATTTTTCATGTAGACCATATATAACATTGCGAGAATTCCCATTATAATCATAACCGCAATAAAAAAGCTTGTATACTGTATTTTTTCTATAAATACGCCGCCTAATACAGGTCCCATAATACTTCCTAAACTAAAAGCGATTCCGGATAATATATTACCTGCCGGTAGTAAATGTCTCGGTAATAAATCAGTCATAAATCCAAGCCCTAAAGAGAAGCACGATCCAATAACCATACCCGCTAAAAGCATGCAGGCAAAGACGATCCAGTAATATTGATCAAATACGGCGGCAAGTAGAAAAATGCCCGTACTTATGCTAAACGTCCACGTTAATATACGGTCCCTTCCGTATTTATCACTCAATATACCGAGCGGAATTTGTGTAATAATACCCCCAACTGCAAATGCTGGTAATAAGAAGGATACATCTGAAACAGACCACCCTTTACGAAGTGCGTATACTGGTAAGTTACTGTTTAACATTGCTTCAAGTACGCCATATGCAAGTGGTCCTAGCAGTGCAATCCATCCTAATCCAACAACTTGTTTATAACGAGAAAATGATGATTCACTCTTCACTTCTCTTTCATCTTGCGCTGGGAATGCATTTTTTGTTGGAAGTAGTAAAAGCCAACCTATTAAACAAAGTAAAGTAGATATAATAAATGGCGTTGCAAGACCGTACTGCACAGTGCTTGCTAAATACGGGCCAACGGCAAAACCAATTCCGAAGAATACACCGTATATCGATACTTGTCTCCCTATTTTACTTGGGTCTGATGTTGTCGTGATCCACGTTTGTGTTCCGACATGAAGCATATGATCTCCGACTCCAACTAGAAATCTAAGGATAAACCATACCCAAAACGAAAATGTTTGTGTAAAAAAGAATAATGAAATAATAACGAGAAACCCACCTATAACAATAATCGGCTTCATTCCAAACCTTTGCATCGGTTTTTCAAGAAACGGCGAAATGACTAATATCCCAATGTACAATGCCGTCGCATGAATACCATTAATACTTGAACTAACCCCTTCTTGTTCAAAAATCATTGCAATGGCCGGTAAGAGCATTCCTTGTGATAAACCCGAGATTGCTACAATCCCAACCATAATCCAAAAAGTAAAACGCATTGACATCCCTTTCCCTCTCCTTCTCACGCTTCCACTTTTCATTATAAACTGTTTCTGCAAATGCGTGTACGAATATTCGCAATAAAAAACAAGCTAAAAGAATGAATCTTTTAGCTTGTTACCTTATCCTTCCCAAACTTGTGCTTTCACATTGTTATGAAATTGCTTAAAGTATGGATGTTTATAAAAAGCAGTTTCATATAAGTATTGCTGTGCGTTAGCGATTGGTGGCTGCGGATATTGCATTTGTAAAGGAACTACAGCTGGCGAAACTTGCATATACAGCGGTTTTATCATCATTTTTGTATATGCGTAATGATTATATGGCGAATAAGCGATGAAAAATGGTTGATGCATTGATAATCTCCCCTTTAACATACAAATGTTATAGTATATGCAATACTGTTCATTTCGGGGATTATTTCTGTTCTAACCAATTCTCTACATGTTTTATAAATACATCTAAACAATCAATAAACGGCGAGTGTCCGCAATCTTCTAATACCTTCAACTCTGCATTTTGCAAATGTTTCGCTAATTCCTCACCGACTACTTGCGGAACGACATAATCTCTATCGCCTTGTATGACGAGTGTTGGCGCTTTAATACGATGAATTTGCTTACTTCCCTCTACAACCCCATTATATTCATCTGAAATATTAAATGTAATGAGCGCATAATTCACATCTACGAAATTACGTTGCGTTAACATATCATCTAAATACTTTTCATAACGGTCCGGTTCAGGTTGGTTATGCGTATATATTAATAGATTCCATACTGTACGGTAATATAGTTTGTTCATATTTTTTATCGCGTCTAATACTGGAGCGATTTGTACTGGATCTTGTGCAATTTCTTCTTTCGTCTTTACTAAACTTGATACAATCGGCTGCCCATTCGTATCTTTTTTAAAGATTGGGTAACCTTTCATTCCTACTGATTCTACTAAAATTAACTTTTCTACAAAAGTTGGGTGGTTCGCTGTAAATTGCATCGCAACGCCACCGCCCATTGACCAGCCCATTAATGAGAATTTCTCTAGCTTTAACTCGTCGATAAATAATTTTACATCTTCTGCAAAGTCTTGTAATGAATCTATCGATTGATTATACGTTGATTGTCCAAACCCTCTTAAATCAAGAGCGTAAATATGGTATTGATCTTGCAACTTTTCAATAACTAAATCCCAATGTTGTGACGATGTCATGTTCCCGTGAATGAGTACAAGAATATCTGTATTTCGCCTTCCAACTTCCTGATATGCAATCGTTTCTCCGTTCGATAGTGAAACAAACTCCATTGTTGCAGGCTTAATCATCACAAGTTCCCCCATTCTATTTAATAGAAAGAAAATTCTTTACTTAATTAAAGAATAGCACGTAGAATGTACGTTCGCAACATAAAACCTATAAGAATTTTTTACATAAATCAACATGTCTATTACTAGACAATTATTATAAAAAAGTATATAGTTAGCTAGGTAACTAATTTGAAAGGATCAAAATACATGGACGAAAAACAACATTTTTTTCACATCGTCAGCCAGACTTCTCGAAAGTTTACGAAGAAATTTAATGAACGTGTATCTCCAACAGGGTTATTTAGTGCGCAATGGGCTGTTATTTTCCGCATTAATCAAACTGGTTCTTGTACGCAAACAGAATTGTGCCAGTATTTAAATGTTGAATCACCAACGATGACTCGTACGTTAACACGTATGGAAACGATGGGATGGATTATTCGTACAGAAGGTAAAGATCGCCGTGAGAAGCTCATTTCTTTATCCGAAACAGCGATAAAGATGATTCCAATATGGCAAGAAGAAGTTGATACTTTCGAAGAAAAAACGCTAGAAGGTATTAACGAAGATGATTTACATCAAGCATTTCAAGTGTTACAACAAATTATTAAAAATTTAGATTAAATTGGAGGGATGACGATGCAAAGTGAGAAACTTTGGACGAAGGATTTCCTCGGAACTTGTTTTAGTAGTCTATTTCTCTTCTTAACATTTTACATGCTTATGACTACTCTACCTGTCTATGTAATAGACGGCCTAAAAGGAAAACCTGAGGAAATTGGTTTAGTTGCAACTGTGTTTCTTATTTCTTCTGTTTTATGTAGACCATTCACAGGAAAATGGCTCGATGATTTAGGAAGAAAGAAAATATTATTTATTTCACTTTCATTATTTTTAGCCGCTACTGTTATGTATTTCGGTGCGCAAAGTTTATTCTTATTACTTGCCCTTCGCTTCTTACACGGTATTGGGTTCGGGATGGCAACGACAGCTACTGGTACGATCGTAACTGATGTTGCGCCAGCTCATCGACGAGGCGAAGCACTTGCATATTTCGGCGTATTTATGAGTCTGCCGATGGTAATTGGTCCTTTTTTAGGTTTAACAATTATTTCTCATTTTTCGTTTACTGTGTTATTTATCGTTTGTTCCGTATTTTCATTACTTGCATTTTTATTAGGACTACTTGTAGATATTCCACACGAAGCACCTGTTAGCAAACAAAAACGTGAAAAAATGAAATGGAAAGACTTAATCGAACCATCTTCTATTCCAATTGCACTTACAGGATTTGTTTTAGCCTTTTCTTATAGTGGTATTTTATCCTTTATTCCTATTTATGCGAAAGAACTCGGTTTAAGTGAAATTGCAAGTTACTTCTTTATTTTATACGCACTTGTTGTTGTCATTTCTCGTCCATTTACAGGAAAGATTTTTGATCGCTTCGGTGAAAATGTACTCGTTTACCCTGCTATCATTATTTTCACAATCGGAATGTTCATATTAAGCCAAGCACAAACTTCATTTTGGTTCCTTGGCGCAGGTATGCTAATCGGTTTAGGTTACGGAACATTAATTCCGAGTTTCCAAACGATTGCGATTTCTGCCGCTCCAAACCATAGACGTGGTTCTGCGACAGCTACGTATTTCTCATTCTTTGATAGTGGTATTGGCTTTGGTTCTTTCATTTTAGGTATTGTCGCAGCGAAATCCAGTTATCATAATATGTATTTTATCGCAGCTATTATCGTTGCGTTCACTTTACTTTTATATTATGGATTACACGGACGAAAACAAAAATTCAAGAAACAACCTACAGACGGAAAAATTTCCGCTTAACGTTAATAAGGAAAGTAAACTTCCCCGTTTACTTTCCTTATTTTGTATTTCTTTCAAGACGAGCGTATACTTATAGTAGAAATAAAAAGGAGGGCCATATATGAAACTAAAAAAATCTCCCCTACTCTTACTTATACTAACATTCATATTTGTAATTACAGGGCTTGGGTTTACTTACTTCAAACAAAATAAAACGACCCCATCAAAACATAATGTGACAAAAGAAAACTGGTTAAATGACCCTTACTTACGTTGGTCATATACCCATATGAAAGAATTCACTTTAGTTAATAACGTAAAAAACAATCCTGACCAAATTGCTCACTTCCCTTCCGCATTGCAAAACTTAGACGATTTTGCTGTGGAGCGTAGATTCGGAAATACAACTCCTCTAAAAAAACTTTTAGACGATAACAAAACAGATGCTTTTGTCGTTGTACATAATGGACAACTTGTTTATGAACGATATTTCAATGGGTATAAACAGAATGAACCTCATGGTATGGCATCATTAGCAAAAGTCTTTACCGGGGCGATTATACAATCTCTCGCTGAAGAAAAACGTATTGACTTAGAAAAAACAGCTGACACTTACATAAAAGAATTAAAAAACACACCGTTCGGTAATGCCACACTTCAGCAATTAATGGACATGCAAGTGTCAGCTGAATATCCTACTCATGGATATGAGCAGCCTGGGCTAGAAAATCAAGATGCACAATTATATTTAGCTAGCAATATTTTACCCCGCGGCAAAAATTACGACGGTCCGATGAAAATTTATGATATGTTACGAGAAGCCGAAGAAACTGCACCGCCTGGTTCTTCCTTTTCTTACAATAACGGATCAACAGAAACGCTCGCTTGGATTATTAGAACTATTACTGGTAAATCACTAGCTGAAAATGTAAGTGAACGAATTTGGTCTCAAATTGGTATGGAAGAAAACGCGTATTACGTTACAGATGAAACAAAAGTAGAACAAGCTAGTGCTGGATTAAATGCAACTGCTAGAGATATGGCGAGATTCGGGCAATTACTATTAAACAACGGGGAATATAACGGAAAACAAATTCTCCCTTCTTCTATTACAGAAAGTGTAAAAAATGTACAAGAAGGTGAACTTGAAATTAGTAGTGGCGCTTCTATTTCTTATCATAATCAATGGTGGATTCCCCACAATGAACAAGGTGCTTTCGAAGTGTTAGGTAGTTACGGACAAACACTTTACATCGATCCGAAAGCAAATATGGTAATCGCCCACTTCTCTTCTAACGCAACGCCAAGTAATGAAATACATTCGGTTTATTCAAATATGTATATTGATATTGCACATTATTTAGAAAAGCTTCCACAGTAGTGGAAGCTTTTTCTTGTTGGGACATTTTATTTATACTCCTACATATTAGAAGATACTGAAAGAATAACTGCTTAAAACACGCCTATCAAAATTTATATAAGCAGTTTACATGTTTAATTAAGTGTTTAACTAATACATCCACACCTTTTGGAGAATTCGTTAAAACACTTCCCTTACAAAGATTGTCTGTTCATATTGGTCGAAAATTTCTTCTATAGATGAAAATAAAGTTTCTTCCGGGATGATGAACTTTATTTTTTGACCATTTTTTAACATAAAGGAAATTGTTCCATTATCATTAAAACCTGTATGAAACGTTCCTCGTTTATTTAATACTACCTCTTCAATTGTATTTATTTCAATTGAAAAGTTATTCTTTAATTGCAAGAGTTCATGTACATCGCCAGTATGTATTTTTGTATCTATTTCAGTTTCTAAGTTTAATTGTTTTTTCTCAATTTTTTTGAACCAGAACAAAAACAATAGCTCTGAAATACCAGGTAATTGTTTTTTATAAGCATATCGACTATGAAACTGTCCGCCAATCTTTATAAAATATATACAGTCACCTGTAATAAAAACTTTATAATACATATCTGCCGTAAACATTTTAGGCTTTAAAAGATAAAAACTTTTGATCATAATTCCCCCATCAATTTTAAATGTATTTGTATAAACATTTTTAGCTAGATTTGTGCTAAAACATATTTCTCATGTAATACAACACTATTGTATTGAATCTCCTCTCCCTTTGCAACAGTTGCTTTGAAGCCAGCTAGTAACCTTTCTGTATACTATCCCTATAAGTGCTACCCCATTTCCAACCGTTTTCTTCTAGTATATTAAAAGCAGAATCTGATACAAGGCTCTATATCAACCTATCAATAAATTATCACCCTATAAATATCTGAATTTTCTTTATATTAGAGGTTATCTCCTAAACAACCTCGAATAATTGTACTACATATACATAAGGAGGGTGATCTATTTTGTTTCGTTCCTTTACAAATGGTTGCGTCGCCTTAGTGCAACGCTTCTTGCCAGAACCGTTTATTTTATCATGTTTACTAACTGTTTTTGTTATCTTCTTTGGTATGTTTGCGACTCACCAAACCCCTGTAGAAATGATTAATCACTGGGGTAATGGAATTTGGGGACTCCTCGCCTTTTCTATGCAAATGGCACTTGTACTCGTGACTGGATCTGCTTTAGCAAATGCTCCTCTTATTAAAAAGGGATTAACGAAAGCTGCCAGACTACCAAAAACGAATGGACAAGGCATTATTGCCATTTCAATTGTAAGTTTACTTGGTGCATACATAAACTGGGGCTTTGGAATTGTTGTATCTGTTTTATACGCAAAAGAAGTGGCAAGGCAGCTGGACGGATTAGATTATAGACTAGCAATCGCCTCTTCTTACTCTGGGTTTCTCATTTGGCATGCCGGTCTTTCTGCCTCTATCCCTCTTACGTTAGCAACAGGCGGTGAAACGTTAATTAAAACGACTGCTGGAAGTATTAAAGAGGCGATTCCAATAACAGAAACGTTATTCTCACCATACGCTCTCGTTCCAGTTATTATTTTTCTCGTTACGATGCCTCTCATTAATAAAGCGATGCATCCAGATGAAAAACATACGATTACAGTAGATCCTAGCGTGTTCCATGAAGAAGCTGCTGCTCAAGAAGTAGAAAAAAATACGTTCGCTGAAAAGATGGAAAATAGCATTATTATTACACTTTGCGTTGGATTGTTAGGTCTCATTTATATTTTCAATTACTTTTATACGAAAGGTTTTAACCTTACTCTCGATATCGTGATTTTTATGTTATTAATTGCAGGTCTTATTTTCCACCGTACTCCGATTCAGTATATTCGCGCTTTTTCAGACTCTACGAAAAGTGCTTCTGGCATTTTACTTCAATTTCCGTTTTACGCAGGAATTATGGGCATGATGATTGGAGCAAATAGTGAAGGACTTTCACTTGGAGGAGCTATTTCTAATTTCTTTATTAGCATTTCAAATGAAACGACTTTTCCGCTCTTTACATTTTTAAGTGCTGGCATTGTTAACATTTTCGTTCCATCTGGCGGCGGTCAATGGGCTGTGCAAGCACCAATTATGATTCCAGCTGGCGCTGAACTTGGTGTACCTGCTGCAAAAACAGCAATGGCAATTGCATGGGGCGATGCTTGGACGAATTTAATTCAACCTTTCTGGGCATTACCAGCATTAGCGATAGCTGGTTTAGGTGCTCGTGACATTATGGGATTTTGTGTTGTGAACTTACTATATGCGGGTTTTATCATTAGTCTATGCTTCTTATTTATTTAAACGAAAAGCTAGTTTTATACTAGCTTTTTTACATAATAAATCACTTATTTCCCATGCAATTTATAATCTTCTCCCACTCTATCTCCGTAAGATGTAATGACTCAAATGCAAAAAAATCTTCGCAAATTTTTCCGATTAAGTGTGGATGTTCACTCAAAAAATTCCACTGTAACGCTTTAGGAAGAAAATATGTTTCATATTCTTTACTTCCCCGTACTATCTCATCTACTTCTCTTTCACAAATTCCTCTTATTAAATAATCATTTCTTAACTCTATTTGAATTTGCTGAAATGTTTCGCTACATTTTTTCAATTGAAGTAAACGCGTAACATACTTCCGAAAAAGTTCGCCATCATACTGAACACAGTTTATAATACAGTCAACTTCATTCATAATGTACGAGCCTTTTCTTCTATTTGTAATAACCATTTTTCACGCTTTGATACTTTACTCTTTTTCACAGATTGAAACACTGACCGTTTTATATTGCGAATGCCACAAAAACGTAAAACACCTCTCTTCATCATAATCCAATCTGCTGATCGATATAACAATGCGACGTACCATAGGGGCGAGTCTAACTTATTAATAACCCATGCTTTTTTCCCTTGCAATAATCCTTTCGGCAGAGCCCCTTCATATTTATAAGCAAATCCAGCTACGAAAATACGATCGATAAATCCTTTTAAAATTGCTGGCATCCCCCACCACCATATTGGATAGATGAATAAAAGTGTATCTACTTCTTCTACTAACGTTCTGTACCGAGCTGTTTCTTCTTCATTTACTAAATCACGTCTTTTCTTCTCTTCATTAAATACGAGGACTAGATCAAATTGTTCTTTGTATAAATCAAGCAGCGTAACTGAATGATTTGTTTCCGGTAGTCCTTTTTGCACATGATTTAAAATCGCCGCGTTAAAACTTGAAGGATTAGGATGAGCGTATACAATTAGTACGTTCACTACATAACAACTCCCTCTATACGTTAAAGTTTCCCCTTCTTTAACATCTTCTCTACAATCTGTACGTTTTTCGAACTTTGCAATAATCGATTCAATAATATAAGTAATTCTTCTTTTTCTAAATCTCTCAGTTTCTCTTTAACTGCACTCTCACCAGCACCTTGAATATCATAAACAACTGCCGCCATATGCTTACAAAGATTCTCATATGGACATTTGCAGCTACTTTCTGAAAAATCTTCGAGATCGATAACTACTTCATAATTTCCTGCATTTCCAGTAACGAAAGCAAACACTTTTTTATCATGTATTTCAACATCTTCTACATGTCCATCTTCATAATATTCATATCCCTTATCTACAATGTACTTTGGGATCCATTTCGTTATATCTTTTAATAAGTAAGCGTACATAATTGTACCCCTTCCTTTAATTCCCTTTTGACTTCAAAAATCCTGTATGTTATTCTAATAACTGTCAAATAGCAAGTCTATATGACAAAACGACTGACACCTATTCGGCGAAGGTGTCTCTTTTCATTTGCAGCCGATATGAATTGCCTCTTTCAGGCACATTCAATTTTTGACACTACACACTCAACACCATTCCCTGTATCAGGCTGCTTTAGCAGTCTTTTACTCTACATACTCCGTTATTTTAAGAAAAAAAGAGAGCTTAGCTCCCTTTTCTCGCCTTATACAATACCCCTTTTTCAGCATAGAGATATTCATCAGCTAATGTAATTTTCCCATCCAGTTTTAGTTCGTCTAATAATCTTGATAAATAAAATTGATGCAACATCTTTTTCGTGAATTTTCCTTCATGATGCGAAACGATATGTTCTTGAATATCTAACAATGATATCGGCTTATCTTGCTCTATCATATATTCATAAACTGTACTACGCAGTTTTACGTATTTTTCGAGTGTCACAGTAATGCGCAACCCCTTTCTTCTTAATATAAATTTTCGTAATCGGTTTTTTTGCAATAAAAAAACCTCTCCGATAAGAAGAAGTTACGTATATATCTTCGTCTTATCTCCCAGAACAAATATGTTCTGCTGGAATTAGCACCTGCATCGCGGTTGCTGGGTTTCATCGGGCCAGTCCCTCCACCTCTCTGGATAAGAAAATATTCACTTAATTCTTACTATACGTAATTCCACTTTAATTGTCAAATAAATATAACAAATTATATTTTCTTCCTTACTGTTCATACTACCCATATACGAACACGCAAGGAGGATTATGAAATGCATCAAAATGCTCGCGGATATGTACAAGATTCTTTTCAATCATTACAAGAAGCTAAAAATTGTTTAGAAGAAGCGCTCGAAACAGTTGAAAAAGATTTTAATCGCGCTCGTATTGAACAATCACTTTATGCTGTTGAACAAGCTATTCAACGTTGCGAGTACACCGTTCACATTTTAGAAAAAGATTAAAAACTTCCCATCAATTGATGGGAAGTTTTTTCAAATGGCATACTTCATAATTATTGCCGTTATAATTAAAAAATATACAGAATTAGCAATTTCTAAAATTCCTACTTTTATAATAGAAATTTTTTTGCCATACAACACAATTGCTCGAATGGCACTTGGTATAAAAATAAGAGAACACCAGGGATTAATCACAAATATGATTATCGTTAATACGATATGATATCCCCAAGATATAAGACGATACTTCGGGTTATTTTTTTCACGAATCATCGTTTTCACATAGAACGTACTACCTAAAAAGTATAAAAATGAAATAAGTGCAATGAATATAGCTGTATGACCGATTTGCTTCATTGAAAAGTAATAACTAATTAATCCACCGATACAAAACACAATAATCGCACAAATATCATTTAATAGTGCTCTTTCATTTTTTTGACGAGCGTAATACATATTCACTATAAATAATGGAATCATTACTATTACGAATAAAAGAATTCGCCACTCATATAATAAAGAAATCATCCCAAATAGGAACGCAATACTGAAATAAACAATGGCAGCTTGTAAAAACTCTTTTTTTCGTCTTTGCTTTATGTACGTAAGAAATGGATACGTGGCTAAATAGATAAAAAACCACGCTAAAAACAATGGAATATGATAAATAGTAGGTTTCCCAAGTATGACACTTAATAAAAAAGGAATAACAAGCATAGCCCATGCACCATGTTGCTTCGGAATAACTAACTTCATTAACTATACACCTCCCTTTTGAAAAAAGTTCTCACCTACCATTATACAAATAATTTTATATAATAACGGATGTATATTAAATCGATTTTTTGACAAAAAAATGCTCCTTACAGTATGTAAGAAGCATGAAAGAGGCAAACGAATATGTAAGTCGCGACCCTACCTTATATGAGTATGCTTTTCTATGTCACGTTATGCTCATCTAATATACCGTATTTCTTTTTAAATCTTGTAAGAATCGTAATCCATGAAGTACTAAATAGTAATAAGAAAATAACATTCGAAATCGCATGGCTCAAATCAAAGTAAAAACTTGCGATATAATACGAAATGACAGTTTCCCATGTTGCTTCTCGTATAAAACCGAGAAGACCCCAGAAATTCATAATCCAGCCAAATAAAAAGCCAACAATTACTCCGTAAAGAAGTCTTCCCCATAGCTTTTTCATAAAAAATGTATTACGAAGTAAACCTGCTATAAAACCAATCATGCCCCATGAAAACATTTGCCACGGTGTCCATGGACCTTGTCCTAAAAAAATATTAGATACGATTGCTGCTGTAGCACCAATCATAAAACCAGTTTCACTACCAAATACAATTGCAGAAACGATAATGACAAAAGAAGTTGGTTGTACACTTGGTAAAATAGAAAATGGCACCCGGCTTACTGCTGCAATTGCCGCTAATACAGCAACGAGAACAATTTCACGTGAAACAAACGCCTTTCTTTCAAAACGGATATAGAAAGGTAACATAATAACCGCTAATATAAACAAACTACTTAACATGTAATAACCGTCCATGACAAGTGTCGTAAGGAGTAATGTGCCGATTATTACTGCAAAGATACATATTATGAATGCAACATATCTTTTGGACAAGCTTCGTACACATCCTCCCACGTTAATGCATATGGCAATTCTTTTCGAATGAATCGGTTAATAGATGTTGTATAAAAGAAGTTGCCGCTAAAAAATTCTTTCGGTGCATCATTCATAATGACTGTTCCATCAAATAACATCATACATTGATCAACGTATTTCGCTGCAAACTCAATATCATGCGTTGCCATTACAATTGTTGTACCTTCTTTTTGTAGCTTCCTAAATAGCTCTCCTACTCTTTCTTTCTTCCATGGATCTAATCCCTTTGTCGGTTCATCAAGTAATAATAAAGTCGGCTTTGATAATAACGTTGTACATAATGCAAGAAGTTGTTGCTCTCCCCCGCTACAATCGTGCGGATGGCGTTCTTTAAGCGAGTACAACCAAAACTGTTTTAGCGTATCTTCTGCTATTTCTTTTCCTTGTTCTCCATATAATTCACGCGCACGTTCATAAACCTCGTCCCATACTGTATCAAATGTAAAATGGTAATACGGATGCTGCGATACATACCCAATACTTTTAAAACGTTCTTTCGAATCAATTTTATGTATTACTTTTCCGTTCCACTTTACTTTCCCTCTTCTCGCTTTTTGTAATCCTGCTAAAATCGTTAACAGTGTAGACTTACCTGTACCATTCTTCCCAACGAGTGCTACCCATTTTCCTTTTTCAATCGAAACTGATAAATCACGTAAAATAAGCGGACTATTTTTTTCATATTGGAACGAAATATGCTCTGCGCTTAAAATTACCTCTTGCTTTTCACTTTGTGCTATTGGCTCATTTACATATGATATCGCTGCAAAATCATTCATTTTCATTTGCGCCTCTCGCACTGTAAACGGAATATCTCTCACATTCCACTCTAAAAATAGCCTTGGAATTTGCGGAATAAATGGACGGAATGTTTCTACTCCCCACATATCCGTAATAACAATTTTAGGACTACCATCATACATAATACGGCCATTATCCATACAAACAACGCGTGTTGCAAGCGGGATAACTTCATCTAAACGATGTTCACTTAAAATAATCGTAATTCCAAGTTCTTCATTAATCCGTTTTAATAATCCTAAAAACTCTTTTGCAGCGATTGGATCTAACTGCGCTGTCGGTTCATCTAATAATAGCAATTTCGGCTGCATAACTAATACCGCAGCTAAATTAACAAGTTGCTTTTGCCCACCAGATAACGTGTGAACAGATTGATGCAATAAATCTTGAAATCCTAAAAAGCTAATAAGCTCTGCTATTCTTTTTTGAATAATATGTGATGATAATCCGATATTTTCTAAAGAAAATGCTAATTCTTGAATTACTGTATCCATAACGATCTGATTTTCTGGGTTTTGAAATACCATCCCAATTTCTTGGGCAGATAACAAATCAGCTACTTCCTCTATTAAAACACCCTCATAAAATATCTCTCCAGAACGCGTACCAATTGGAAGTAACTCCTTTTTAAAATGTTTTAATAAAGTCGTCTTCCCAGATCCCGATCCTCCAGCAAGTGCAATAAACTCACCTTTTTGAACAGAAAGAGAAATATGCTGTAACGCTTTTTCATTTTCATCAGCATATACAAATGATAAATTGTTTATTTCTGCATGCGCCACCATATCCATTCTCTCCCTTCCATTATGATTGGTAAACTAATAAACATCGTAAATACGACAAACATCATCCCATCGTATTGCTGAAATAGAATCGATTCGACTTTCGGATAAATAATCAATTTCCCCCCGCCATAATTACTACATATAATAGCAGCTATAAATAAAATGATTAAATAACTGAGCGTATACCAATCGCGCCTTTCCATTCTATAGCGAATATACGTCGTACGCTTCGTTACACCAAATCCACGAGCTTGCATAGAATCTGCCGTTTGCAGTGCATCTTCTAATGAACAAATTAATAATACTTGCAGCAATTGCATACCATTTTTGACGCGTTCAATTATCGAACCTGAATCTACCTGCACACCTTTCGTCTTTTGAACGAGTGTGATTTTCTTTAATCGCCTTATAAACAAAGGAACAAATCTCACTGTAATCATCGTTAACAATGCAACTTTCGGTGAAATTCTTGAAAACAAATATAAAAATTTATGACTGGAAATAATATCATTGTATGACGCAAACGTAAACATAACTGCAACTAGTAATAACCCCATTACTATGCCAAACATAATCGCCTCAAGCTTAATACGGCTATCACCTAACCAAAATAACGTAGTTCGACCTCTATGCGTTAATAACGAATTAAATAAAATTACCATAAAGAAGAAAACAATTGTGCTCGGTAGCATCTTTCTTATCTTTTCGCTATTTCCTTGCATCACATTTAACATAATAATTAATACTATTGCTCCAATTAAAAAAAGAGGATGAAGACACATCATACATAGTATCATCACCCCGATATAATAGAAAAAATTCACAAAAGGATGTAAAGAAGAAAAACTTATTTTCATAGCCCTTTACCGAATGCCTTTCTTATTGTAATACGTATACCCACTCAATTGTATCTCCTGGTTTTACCGTAGCTACACCAGCACTATGGTTTGGAAAAGCACCGTTCACACGATATTTCCATCCACTAGTATCCGCAATATCTTTTTCATATAAATCATTAATACCTTTTACATAAATACTATCTCTAGATCCGCTTGCATCAACATCTAATCCTGTACGTTGCAATACTTTATACACAGTATCGCCATCTTGTACATCCATCTTTTTCGCACCCATTATATATCCGTTATTTCCTTTTACTGAGATTGTTACTTGTTTTGCTTGCGGTTTCGGTACTGGTACTGGATCTGGTTTTGGTGGTTCAGGTTTTGGTACTGCCGGAGTCGGTATCGTTTTCTCCGCTTTATTCGGATCTTCTTTTTGCTCCTGCTTCGGTGTTTCTTTCGGCTGATTCACAACCTTTGCTTCTTCTTTTACTTCTGGTGCTTTCGGTTGTTGTTTCTCTTCTTGTACTTGTTGCTGCTCTGGTTGCTTATTTACAGCAGGTTGCTCTTTCGGTTGTTCCTGTTGTTTCTCTTCTTTCTTTACCTCTGGTTGTGCCTGCGGCTTTTCCTCTTTCGGCTTCTCTTCTACTTTTTGTTCTTGTTTCTCTTTCTGTTCTTCTTGCTGCTTTTGCTCTGATTCAGCTTGCTTTTCTTTTGTTTTTTCTTCCGGCTTCGCTTCATCTTTTTGTTCTTTTTGTTTCGCTACCTCTTCTTGCTTCGGTTCTACCTTCTTCTCAGGCTTTACAGCTGCCTCTTCACATCCGGCAAGTAGCCCGAGCGAAAGCAGTAAAGAAATAAACCATTTCACCTTACTCATCCTATCTCTCACCTTTCATACGAAAATTAGGAGCAAATAATTGCTCCTAATTTTTTGTTAAGCTGCTTTACGTCTCCATAATACATATGCAGAAGCAATACATAATACACCCATACCTACTTCTGTTGCTGGACTATGAGAAGATGCTCCTGTTTTTGGTAGACTGTTACCGTTTCCGATTTTTTTATTCTTAACCGGTTCGTTATCTACAACTACTTTTAGATTTTCATCTTTTGTTTCTTGTTGTACTTGTTTTTGTTCTTTCGGTTCTTCAGTAACTTCTTTTTCTACTACATTATTTTCTGGTTCAACGACCTTTTCTGGCTCTTCAATCGGTTTTGGCTTAATTACATCACCAGCGTCTACATTAGACCAATCATAAATAGATTTTCCCATTTCCTTAAATTGAAGTAATGCTAAAAGAGCCTGTTCTGTAGCCATTCCGTTACCATTTTGATCACTTGGTAACCATTTAAATTCACCATTTGAAAGTTGATATGATAATAGGTTTTGCATTGCCTTATGAAGACGATTTTGATCTACATCTTTAACAAGCGATAATCCAATAATTGCTTGCGCAGTACTATTTGAATTTTCTTGTCCATCAGCTGAAAAACCGCCATTTTGCAGTTGTTCGTTATATAAATACGCAACAGCTTTTTGTATAGCTGGTTTCACATCTGATCGCTCTTGATAAGGAGCTAATGCTGATAAAACCATACCTGTTACATCAACGCTACTAGCACTATCTTTACTACCTGAACTATTATAAGTCCATCCACCGTCTGTATGCTGATTATTTAACAGTGCTTCCACTAGAGCAACTCTGTTCCATTTTGATTCAACTGGAATCTCATACTTCTTCGTATCAAATGCAAGTAAAGCAAATGCATAACCTGTAACAGAATTCACTTTATCTGACTCATACAATTTTTGAACTAAATTATGTCCACCTACATTTTTAGGGTCTGCACTCATTGCATTCATCATAATAATTGTTCTAGCTAAATCTGTCGCTGAAAAACGGTTAATACGCTTTTCTACTTTTTCAGTTACTGACTTAACATAATTTAATTTTGCCTCAATTGGCACATTCTTTCCAGAACGAGAAAGCGCTACAGCTACCCAGTCACTTTCAATTCCATCTTGTAACATCTTATCTGATGTTTTAGAAATGGCTTCGTTTAATTGTGCACTTGGAACTTGAATGTTCTCTTGCTGTGGTTGTTCTGGTTTTTTACCATCTTGGTCACCTTGATTTTTCCCATCTAGCGTTTTATCGTCTTGGTCACCTTGGTTTTTCCCATCTAGCGTTTTATCGTCTTGGTCACCTTGGTTTTTCCCATCTAGCGTTTTATCGTCTTGGTCACCTTGGTTTTTCCCATCTAGCGTTTTACCATCTTGATCACCTTGGTTTTTCTCATCTGGCGTTTTACCGTCTTGGTCACCTTGGTTTTTCTCATCTGGCGTTTTACCGTCTTGACCTTTTGATTTTGGTTCTTCTGTTTTGCCACCGTTAGGTTCTTCTGTTTTACACGTCCCGAACTTATCTAACGTTTCTTTCAATGTTTCCTGGCTTATATTGCTCCAGTCTGAAACAAAGCGAAAGACAACAACATCTCCAGATTTTAATTTATAACTATCTGCTCCGACTTCTGCAGACTTATCATTTACATCATACAGCCAAGCACTTGTAGCCCCGGCCATTAAACCATCGATGCCTTTTACATATGTTCCAAACGACATCGTTTCAGATTCTACCTTGTCCCCCATGACCTTTTGCAGCAAACTTAAAGCTGTTTCCCCATCTTTAATTTGCTCTTCTTTCGGACATAACATAATGCCTTTTTGTGATTCCCCAATAATTGCAAGTTTTGCTGTATTTTCTTCAGCAAACGTAATATGTACTGTATTCGCAAAAGAAACAAATACAAGTGTCACTGCCATTAACGACGTAAGCAGCCACTTTTTCAACATTGCCATCCCAAAATTTCCTCCCTTACTACCATTTACACAAAAAAAGGCCCTTCAAGGGCGTGCGATTGACACTCTCTTTTTGTAAGTGTCGAACAAAAATGTACAACACCTCCTACCCGCATTATTCGCGGCTATATTTGTATAGGAAAAATAATTTTGTTTATGAACGTATCATTGTGATAACATTCACTTTTCTTGGCACAACTTACTTCCATTTAAGTTATCGTAAAACGATAAACCTATACATTCTGTAAATTTTAAATTTCTGTATTATTTTACTATTGACAAAGAATTTTGTCCATGCTTTATCGGATTTATTTTCTAAGAATAATAACTTATTAACTCTTAACTATGTAAACTCTTTTCACTAATAATGACGCCATCTTCATCCGCATAGACATATTCATTTGGATTCCAATCCACTTGTCCAAAGTGCAATGAAATATTTCGTTCTCCTTTTCCTTCTTTCACACTTCTATTTGGCATCGTTCCTAACGCTAAAATACCAATATTAATATTCTTTAGTTCACTAGAATCACGAACATACCCATTCACAATAATTCCTGCTAGCTTTCTTTCTTCCGCAATAGCTGCCAAATTATCACCAAGTAACGCACAATTAGTAGACGCTCCGCCATCAACAACTAATACTGTTCCTTCTGGTAATGTTTGCAATCCTTCCTTCACTAGTACATTATCATCTTTCACTTTTACAGTTGCAATTTTCCCGTGGAATTGTTCTTTCTTCCCAAAAGACCGAAAAGACTGGCGACATATTTGTAATTCCTTTTCAAACTCATCACATAGATCTGTAGTTTTCCACATCTTGTTCCCTCTTTTCCTTTTTCTTTCTACATAACATATTCTTGGCTTATTATCGTTTCCCTGTCTAATATTGCAATAATTTGTATGTACGGGAAAAGGATACAAAAACTATTGCCTTAAGAAGCTACCTTTATTATAATCTATTTCACGGATTGAATTCAGAATATTAAAATTAATAAAGTGAAGAAGGAGGAATTTTATGCAAATACAAACTGAGGCAAAAAAACAACCTAGTAAACAAAAGTTTAAAATGCCTGATGCGTACGTACTACTATTTTTTATTGCCTTACTTTGCGCTATTGCTACGTATTTCGTTCCTGCTGGAGAATTTAAAAGAGTTACAAACGGGACCGTTACAACGACAATACCAGGTAGCTATCATTCTGTTCCGCAATCACCTGTAGGATTTGTTTCTTTTTTTACCGCTATTGAAAAAGGAATGACACTTGCTGCTCCGATCATCTTTTTAATTTTATTTACAGGCGGTGCCATTGCCATTCTTGAAAAAACAGGTGCTCTTGACGGTTTAATCTATCATGTTATAAACAAATTTCGTAATCAGCAATTACTTTTCATTTGTATCGTTGCCGCACTTTTTTCTATTCTCGGAACGACTGGCATTATCGTTAATTCAGTTATCGGTTTTATCCCCATCGGTATCATCGTTGCACGCACATTAAAATGGGACGCTATCGTCGGTGTAGCAATTATTTATTTAGGCACTTATGCTGGTTTTAACGCTACTATTTTATCCCCCTCACCTTTAGGCATTTCACAAAAGATCGCAGAACTTCCGATGTTTTCGGGAATTGGTTTACGCACAGCTATCTATATATCTTTTTTACTTGCCACTATCCTTTATATTAATTGGTATGTAAAGCGCTTGAAAAAATTGAATAAAGGAAGCATTCTTGGCGACAACTGGTTTCCAAGTAACGCTCTTTCAAGCGAAAAGGAAGCAGAGAAAAAAGAAGTTCCTTGGACGATACGTCATAAATTAATTTTACTCGTTTCAGCTTTATCATTAATTGCATTTTTAATAGGCGCTTTTCGTCTACATTGGACGGACGCAGAAATGACCGCTACTTTTATTTTCATAGCAATTACAGCCGGAATAATAGGTGGCATGAAAGCAAACGATATCGCTTCTACTTTTCTAAATGGCTGCCAAAACCTTATCTATGGTGCTTTAATTGTCGGAATGGCTCGCTGTATTTCAGTCATTTTAGAACAAGGCAAATTACTTGATACTATCGTTAACCAGCTCGCACAGTCTCTTGAAGGACAAAGCCCTGTATTTGGTGTTATCGGTATGTACGTAAGTAGTGCCGCATTACATTTCCTTATTTCATCCGGAACAGGAGAATCGGTTATTTTTATTCCGATATTAGCTCCATTAGCTGATTTCATGCACATTACACGCCAAGTTACAGTACAGGCTGTTATGCTCGGCGAGGGTGTAGTAAACTGCCTTAATCCAACTTCCGGTGTTTTAATGGGCGTTCTCGCAGCGAGCGGCATTTCTTATGGAAAATGGATTCGTTTCATGGCTCCACTTGCACTCATTTGGTTTATCATTGGACTTGTTTTTCTTATTGTTGGGGTGAATATTGAGTGGGGACCTTACTAAATACTTAACTAGATAAATAAGTACTATCGTTCCATATAAATATCTATTCTATTTCCCTCACTAGTCCTATAAAAATCATTTATTCTAGTAAAAATATAAGAAGGGATTGATCATAATGATCAATCCCTTTTATCAAAATATAATACCTTTAAAGATCTTAGTTCCAGATTTTATTTACCCATTCAGGATGATCAATAAAAGGATTGCGGTTATGTTGATATTTTGTAAAAATCACTTCATTACGCTTTCGCTCTAAATCATCGACCGGGTCTTGTTCATTCCATTTTAATAAAACAGATACAGTCTAAGACAGAAATAATAAAAATCAAGATGATAGCTCGACTTTTCCCTTTTCCATAACTGTCTTTATTTTTGTGTAAAACCTTTTTTTCTCTGAATAATACGTACAAAAATAGATTGGATACCATGTAGGCACCAATCTATTTTAATTAAAGAAACTGTGTCAATTCTGAGTTCACAATACGTTGTGCAGTAATGATAACACTGTCAGCTGTTAGTCCATAAACACTATATAGTCCACCAGGTTGATTAGGAACAATTTGAACTTCATATTCAAATGCTTGTCCAAAAGCAGGATGAACTAAACTTAGAGTTACAAAAGTAGAAGCATTAGAATTCACATTGAAGTTTACCTGTTCAATTAATACTAATGAACCGTCAAGTCTAAAAACTCTAGCTACTCCAGTAAGTGGGCCCGCAGTACGGTTAAGGATTTTCACCCTAACTCTATTTGCATTAGCAGGTTGATTTCCTACGTTTTCAATTGGTCCTGTAGTAAGAGCCATATAACATCACCTCCATTATATTATTATGATATTCAACGATAAACATTAATGTTATAGTCTAATTACCCAATCTACTTAAAATAAAAAGAAGCTCCAAATTCTATTATATTTAGGTCATAGATATTAAACTTAATAAAATCAAAGGCAGGAGCATATTTGATATGTTCCTGCCTTTTTATTGTGGGATACCGATAAATAGCCCTCTAGCTAAGATTTTAAAGTGCTACAAAATCAAAAATTTTATCTCACCACAGTTTTCTACGAGAATCCAGTGAACAGCTTATTTACATAATTTTTGTTCTCGGAAGTTGATTTTGTAGCGCCCTTTCTCGTAATTCACTATGTTTTCCAAAGAAAATAGTGAAAAACAGGGCGATGAATACATTTACAAAATGACAAAACTGTAAGAATACACGAATGTTTGTAAGAAAGTTCGATGTTTTCTTTTTCCTTTTTTTATTATAGTGAAAAAGAAGAACAAAATATTCTCTTATGTAGGAAAGGAAGATAATAATGATTGATCTATTAAATAAATGGATGTTAGAAAGTACAGCCAATTTTAATATCGTTGTAGGACTTACAGCACTTCTATTTTTGGGTTCAGTAATTGCACTTATTATTATTTACAAAAAAATTGGTAAATCGGTTGAAAGAACAAATACTATTTATTTAAAAATTACTTCTCGTATGTTTACTACTCAAATTCTAATGAATGCTATATTTATTTCTTTAGTTGGTAAAGATATTGAGAATTTCCGTCAAATCTTTATATTATTTGAAGCTTTTGTATTCTTTATTGGAGCTATTTATTCGTTTAAATTATATAGACAGGAGTACAAATAGTTGATCCCCATCTAATTTCTTTGCTTCCGCTGAATTTTGAGGTGAGGGTCTTACTTCCCGGCGAATAGCGGGATAAAACTAGAACTTCTTTTCCTATGTATCATTATTTCGTTACTTCACCAAACTGCGCTCTCGTCACTTTCGCCAAGTCCTCTACTTTAAGCTCAATTTGTATACCAATTTTCCCGCCACTCACTATCATCGTTTCAAGTGATTGGGCACTTTCATCAATACATGTAGAAAATAGCTTTTTCATTCCAACTGGTGAACAACCGCCGCGAATGTATCCTGACACTTTCGTAATATCTTTAACAGGAATCATTTCAATTTTCTTTTCACTTACTGCTTTTGCGGCAGCTTTTAAATTTAGTTCCTCATCTACCGGAATGATAAACACATGATAATTTTTACTATTCCCTTGAGCAATTAACGTTTTATATACTTCTCTCACTTCTCGTCCAATTTTCTCAGCTACTGATACGCCATCAATTTTTCCATCGTCTGGATCATATGACATCATCGAATATTCAATTTTTTCTTTATCTAATATTCGCATCGCATTTGTTTTATCTTTTTTCATAACGTTCTCCTTAAAAGGTTATTTCATATTATTAAGTTTTATTATACACCCTTTTCCATTTCTCCTACATAACTTCACGTATATTTCAAAACTAAAAATATTGATAATTCAAAAATCATCTGATATAATTTGGAAAAACTTATGTTAAGGAGAGATTTGTCATGCGAAATGTTAATACTTCTTTCCAACTTCATCATCATACGTAACGCCGTGTATCCGAAGAAAAATTTTTCTTCGTGGGTACAGGGCTTTTCCTGTTGACCCACGAAGCGTTCATAAAGCTATGTGGGTATTTTTATACCTGCATAGCTTTTTTTAATTTAAAAAAGGAGTGATTATGATGGAAATGAGAAATGTAAAAGGAACGAAAGACTATTTACCAGAGGAGCAAGTGCTGCGAAATAAAATTAAAAGAGCTTGTGAAGATACGTTTGGACGATACGGATGCAAACCTTTAGAAACGCCGACGTTAAATATGTATGAGCTTATGTCTTACAAGTACGGCGGTGGTGATGAAATATTAAAAGAAATATATACACTTCAAGATCAAGGAAAACGTGATATTGCCTTACGATACGATTTAACTATTCCATTCGCAAAAGTTGTGGCAATGAACCCGAACCTCCGCCTCCCTTTTAAACGTTATGAAATTGGGAAAGTATTTCGAGATGGGCCAATTAAACAAGGAAGATTTCGTGAATTTATACAATGCGACGTTGATATTGTCGGTGTAGAATCAGTCATGGCTGAAGCGGAACTCATGAGCATGGCGTTTGAGCTGTTCCGAACATTAAACTTAGAGATATCGATCCAATATAATAACCGAAAATTGTTAAATGGTATTCTTCAGGCCATTAACATCCCTACTGAATTAACAAATGACGTCATTTTATCATTAGACAAAATCGAAAAGATTGGGATTGATGGTGTACGAAAAGATGTATTAGAGCGCGGAATTTCTGAAGAAATGGCTGATACAATATGTAATACTGTATTATCTTGTCTAAAGCTTACAATTGTTGACTTTAAAGAAGCTTTCAATAACCAACTCGTTGCCGATGGCGTAAACGAATTGCAACAATTACAGCAATATTTAATCGCTCTCGGAATAAATGAAAATACGATATTCAATCCGTTTTTAGCAAGAGGACTGACAATGTACACAGGTACTGTATATGAAATCTTCCTAAAAGATGGCTCAATTACATCTAGCATAGGTAGCGGCGGCCGTTACGATAACATTATCGGAGCATTCCGTGGTGATAGTATGAACTATCCAACAGTCGGTATTTCATTCGGTTTAGACGTTATTTATGCAGCACTATCGCAGAAAGAAACAATCTCATCTACAGCGGATCTATTTATCATCCCGCTCGGGACAGAATTACAATGCTTACAAATTGCCCAGCAATTACGTTCTACCACTTCCTTAAAAATCGAACTCGAACTAGCAGGACGCAAATTAAAACGTGCCCTTAATTATGCCAATAAAGAGAATATCCCTTATGTGCTTATTATTGGTGAAGAAGAACTTAGTACAAACACTGTTGTGCTGCGGAATATGAAGGAAGGTAGTGAGATGAAGGTTCCGCTTACTTCTTTGAAAAATAATACATTGAATAAATATTTTACTACGCCTACTACGTTATGACTGTGAAGTATTCTCAAAATGTAAATCAGGTAAACAAAAAAGGGCTGTCCGCGCATGACAGCCCTTTTCCCTTAATGAACAACACCTTCATAAGTGAAATTATATTAACGATTTTCCGAATATATCTATCATAATTTACACTATATCAACGATACATAGATTTTTCATTTGATAGATAACCGGGCAATTAGTTTACATAAAATAATTATACTCAATTTAATCTTACAAAACTTTAACATCCAATTACCTATTTTAATAATATATGGTTTTCTAATTTCACTACCAATTTAAGAAAAATTCATATCCTTCTCTACTATACCACTTTCATCTATTAACTTTTATTTTGTGCATTCCTACTCTCCAAAACTTTCTCCATATTATGAGTTGCCCATTCCATCATTAATAGAATCATTGGACGAAGTGATTCACCAAGCTCGGTTAACGAATATTCTACTTTAGGTGGCACTTCACGGTATACTTCACGATGTATGATGCCATCTGCTTCAAGTTCTCTAAGCTGCAGTGTTAACATTCTTTGTGTGATATTAGGTTTTAATCTTTTTAATTCATTAAACCTCTTTTTCCCATCTAATAAATGATACAAAATAACACCTTTCCATTTTCCACCAATCACCTCAACCATAGCTTCAACTGGACAAGAATATTTATTTAAAAATGGGTAATTTATATTATTTTCATTTGAACAATCCATAATAAATCCCTTCCCTTAACATTAGTATCTTTTTTGATACTATACCACATAAATGTGCGTACTTGTATCTATGTTACTTTAAAAATATAATTTACTTACAAAATAAATTAAAGAAAAGAGGAACTTTTATGACAAATACAAACGAAATTACAAAAGAGAAAATTATGGAGGCTTTTCATTTCAGACATGCATGTAAAGAGTTCGATCCTATGCACAAAATTTCAGAAGAGGATTTTAAATTCATTTTAGAAACAGGCAGATTATCTCCTTCTTCTTTTGGATATGAACCTTGGAAATTTATTGTCGTACAAAATAAAGAATTAAGAGAAAAACTACAACCGTATTCATGGGGCGCTGGTGGGCAACTTGCAACAGCAAGCCATTTCGTCATTGTTCTTTCAAGAAACATTAAAGATATGCATTATGATGCAGAGTATATTAAATATATGATGAACGATATTATTGGATTGCCTGAAGACACTCAAAAAATTAGATATGAATTCTTCAAAAAGTTCCAGGAAACAGATTTTAACTTATTACAATCCGATCGTACTGTATTTGATTGGGCATCTAAACAAACTTATATTGCTTTAGGTAATATGATGACGAGCGCAGCTCAAATCGGTATTGATTCTTGTCCGATAGAAGGATTCGATAAAGAGAAAGTAGACTCTTTACTTCGTCAAGAAGGCATTATACAGGGCGATAACTTTGAAGTATCTGTTATGGTTGCCTTTGGTTACCGTAAAGAAGATCCAAAACGTGATAAAACAAGACAGACTATAGATACAATTGTTGAATGGATTAAGTAATGTAGCACACACAAATAATGCTCCTAATAGCTGGATACTTATACTAAAGAACTATTAGTCGTTTTTCTTATGTATGAATTTGGTTTTTCATGGAAAGATATATTAGTATGTATGCAGTTTGAGCACTCTATTTTTTAGAGTCGAACAGGAGGAGAATGAATATGTCTGATATTGAAGTTGGCGAAGTGTTTACTCTTAGTGATGAGAATAACGAAGAGCAAGAAGTAGAAGTACTTGGAGCGATGGATGTCGAAGGCGCAGAATATATTGCAGTTGCCTTTGTTGAAGATATCCAAACAGAAACTGAGGAAGACATTGATATTTTCTTTTTAAAAGTAGAAGAAGATAATGAGTTTTCATACATTGAAAATGATGAAGAGTTTGATAAAGTATCTGCTGCGTTTGAAAAGATTTTGGATGAGCAAGAGCAAGAATAGTATGAATGAAAAACACGAGGGCGGATGCATATCCGCCCTCTTTTTATTACTCATCCAGAGACTCACGCAGTAATTGCAGTACATCTTTCATCGCAAAAGGTCCATCTTTTTTAACATGCTCCGCAAATTCTGAAACGAGACGTAATGTTCTCACACTTTCGATTGGATGTTCTCCTGATGCACTTTCAGCTGAAAGCATAACTGCATTCGTCCCGTCCAGTACAGCTTGAAACACATCAGTCACCTCAGCCCTTGTTGGAATAGAATGATCTACCATAGATTGAAGCATTTGTGTTGCTGTAATGACATATGTATTCGTTCGATTACATTCCTGAATCATCATTTTCTGTAAAAGCGGAATGCATTGATACGGTAACTCTACTCCTAAATCGCCCCTTGCAATCATAATTCCATCTGCTTCTTTACATATATCCTGAAAATTCTCGATTGCTTCCATCGTTTCTATTTTTGCAATTATATTAGGTGACGTTTCTTTATACTGTTGTATAAAATCTCGTATTTCTTTTATATGACTAGGTTTTCTTACGAAAGAACATGCGATAAAATCAACATTCTCCTCTAAAAGAAACTGAATATCTTTTTTATCTTTCTCTGTAATAGCTGGTAAACGAACAGCCGCACCTGGTAAATTAACTCCTTTATGAGATGAGATATTGCCACCTGTTTTTACCTTCGTTTCTATTTTGTCCGTACTTATCTTTTCAACAATTAATTCAACTTCTCCATCATTAATTAAAATTCTACTGCCTACTTTCACATCATTCGGTATTCCTTCATAATCAACACTCGCTTCTGTATTACTCCCTGTAACTGGTTGTGTATGTAAAATAAAAGAATCTCCTGCCTGAAGTGTAATTTGCTCTCCCTTCACTTCACCTAATCTTATTTTAGGTCCTTGTACATCACCCAAAAATTTAATAGAGTCATCTAATGATTTCACTAAACGAATGATGTCTTTATGACTTTCATGCGTGCCATGCGATAAATTCAGTCGAATAATTTTCATACCATTCTTTATTAACTGTGCTAATGTTTCTTTATTATTACTTGCGGGTCCAATTGTACAAATTCGATCGATTGTCATTTTTGTCACCATCCTTTTTTTAATAAGTTTCCCATATGAACTTAAAAATAACAGAGATTCTGACATGAATAGATTTAAATTTACATGAATTTCATAAAATTAAACCTGTATCCCTTGCTGGCTAAGCATTAGAAGATATATTCGCTTTTTTGCAAATGAAGACATGTTGAATCGAAAGTAAAAGAAAAGTTAAGTATGGGATAAACCATTGAGAGTTTCGAAATTTTCATATATTGTATGAATTGAGTTCGAACTCAAAAATTTAAAAAGGTGGGAAAATTAGTGAATATGAAAAAATCTTTATCGGTGACAACTTTAGGGTTAGCGGTTTTAGGTTTTGGTTTTACTAATAACGCAAGTGCTTCAGAGATCGATACTGTAGACAAGCAGCCCGTTTTAGTTGACTTTGATACAATTCAATCAACAAAAACATCTAGTGTTCCTAGTTTGACTATTGCAGCTGCACCTAAGAATGACTCTAACATTAGCGTATATACTCCCTTTTTTGGTAACCCATATGCAGTTGCTAAATCGACATCAACTACGACCGAAGACTATGTTTATGCAAAAGCAAGAACTTTCAATGGCGATAGCTCATTAGTAAATACGAAAAGTAATAGTGCAAAAAAATCATCCTTTGTAAGTGCTACAGCGACCAACACAAGCATTTATTATGGAGATGATTACGCTATCGGTAATCATACCTATAAATTAAGTGGTTATAATGATGTGAATCACGAAACAAAAGCTTTCTGGTAAGAAAGAGAAAAAAGATATGCATCTTGCATATCTTTTTTCTCTAATATTTTACATATATTGAGGTGCTATTTATGAAACAAATATATATTATTAGCGGTGTTTTACTTATTTCATTACTTACAATTTATATTTTGTTCAATACTTCAATCATACAACCTCATCCACCTTCCATAGAAAATAAACGCGAGCAACAAACCAATACTATTTCTTACGGATTGAAGGATAATCAAGGCCAACATATTAACAATGGCAGTACAATTACTAGTGAGGATAATAAAATTAATGTAACATTATCATTCGTACATACTATTAATGAAAACCGAAAATATGGATTAATTGTTCTAGAAGATTACGAACAAAAACCTTTTAAAATAGAAGATACTACTAATGAAATATCACACTATTTTTTTGATATGAAACCAAACAGTTCAATGACTACGAAAATCTCTTTACACACTTCTCCTAATGCAAGTGCATTAACCTTTTTAATAATAAAAAAACCTGAATACAAATTAAAAGATAATAACTTAAATAAAGCAGCTATTTTAGAAGATATTCTAAGTATGCGATATTCAATGCATCCTCTTCAGAAAGAAAACGAAAAAATAAAACTCCCCCTTATAGATCCAGATGCTATTTTAAAAGATGGTCTTTACGAACCAGTATTTGTTACGAACCGTGAAGAGAACTTACAAACTGTCTTCTTTGAAAAGGAAGGCAAGCAATTAATTTTATCAAACGGTAATGAAACAAATGATGAAATGACTTACGCAATCGTGGCTTTTAAAGATTGGAAACAAGTTGAAATATTTAGCAATAGAAAAGTCGTTTATACTAAGGTTGCACCTGAAACAAGACAAATCTTTAATTTCACATTGCCTTCAGTGGATCAAGAAAGTAATTTTCAACTCGTCGCTTTTCCATTTCCTTATAAAGTTAGCGAAGAAGATTATGTCAGTCAACAAGCATTCAGTTCCTTTCGCATCGTAATTGAAAATGAAAATAAATAAGTTATACTGTGCACATTACAACAACCTAAAAAAGGCCTACTCACACGAGTAGGCTTTTGAAACTATGAAAGTTTCGTCAATAACTGATTTAAATCTTTTTTCGTTTTCGTCGTTAATGATTTCATTTTATTAACATCAATCTTTTCCTTCTCCGCCCCTACAATTAACGGATACATACTTTGACCGATTGTTTTAGAATCCGTCGGATGTGATGCTTCTAGCTCTTTTTCAATCACATCCCACTTTTCGTTAATTTGTTTGCCAAGCTTATTCACTGTTTCCAATTTCGGATTAGCAGCTAACTGCTTGTCCAAGCTATCAATTAATGCTACAACTTCTTTAACATTCGTTTTCACAGCAACACTTTTCTTCGGATCTTTCGTTGCCTTTCCGTTATTGTTTGTGCTTGTACTTGTGCTTTGATCTGCTGTTTTCCCGCTAGTCGTTTGATCATTCGTTTTTCCTGTCGTTTCTTTTTCTTTTGTTTTTACATTTTCGTTTTGAGTTGACGTTTTGCCGTTACTTTCTGTTCCTGATGATTCTTTCGTATTTTTTGCATCCTTATCTGTTTTTTCATTTGAAGAAGTATTTGTTTCTTTTTCAGTATCTTTCGTTGTTTTTGAAGCTTCATCTGCACTTGTCGTTTTTGCTTCTCCATCCTTTTGCGCAGTTACTTGCTCTTTCTTTTCCGTTTCTTTATCTGCTGAAGGACTACAAGCTGCCATAGTAAGCATTGTACCAATTGTAATCGATGCGATAGCGACCTTTTTCATTTTCATATAAATCCCCCTATGTTTTACATAATTTATCCTCCCCTTTACGATTCGATTCCCCCTTAAAAAATCCCTTTTCATACGAATTATCATCTTTCCGACAGTAATCTTCATAATAATACGTACAAAAACTGATAAACTCATTTTAATATTCGAGTTTCTTCTACTTCATTTTTCTGCTCACAAGTAAAAGAAAAAGAGTATATTGTCACATTAAGAATTACTATCTTCATATGACAATATACTCTTCTATCAAATTTTTATCTTTCTTGACATTTTATTTATACAAAAAAATAAAATTTTCTTTCGTTTTTTGTTTCTCAACATTTGTTAACATAATATTTTTATGAATAACCACCATTCGAGTGAATGACTTGCCCAGTAACCCATTTCGCTTCTTCACTTACTAAAAAAGAAATTAAGCGCGCAGCATCCACCGGTTCTCCTACTTTACCTTGCGGGAATTTCCATACTAAATGATGCTTCAGCTCCTCTGTAATCCATCCTGTATTCGTCGGTCCTGGATCTACAGCATTCACTGTAATCCCCTTCTCCATTGCAACTGGTGCTACTGACTTTGTAAATGCTTCAATTGCCCCTTTCGTTGCTGCATATGCTAGTTCATCTGGCATTGGGCCTACTGACTGTCCTGAAGTAAGATTAATAATACTCCCGCCCGTTTTAAGTGAATAATGTTTTATAAACATTGAACTTAATAGCATAGTAGCCCGAACATTAACTGTATAATGTTTATCCAACTGCTCTACATCTAATTCCTCAATCCTCGTATGATTAGAATACACTGCATTATTAACTAGAATAGATGGATCACCTAACCGTTCTGATACCATATAAAACAAACGATTTGGCGAATAAGACTGCGATAAATTGATTTCTGCCATTTCACATCGAACATCGTAACTTTCAATTTCCTTTTTCAGCAAAAAGGGTTCTTGATCACTCATTCCCCATGGCATCGCTTTATCATACTTTGGCCAGTACGTGAAAAAAATGTCTATCCCCTTTTGAGCAAGCACCTTGCATACAGCTGCACCAATTCCATTCAGACGAGTTGCCCCTGTTACAATTGCTATTTTCTTCACCTTTTTCTCCTCCATCTATACACAGATCCCCTGCATGAATACAGAGGATCTATCTTCTTATTGAATATTTGACAGTATACGTTCAGCACCTAATTTTAACATTTTAATAAAGATATAATTTACAATCGTAAACATTACAAATAAAACGATAAACATAACCCACAGTCCGACATGAAGGAAGAAGTATAATACACTTACTCCCCCCACAATAATTAAAGCTATTAAAATATTAGCTAAAAAATTCCACAAAGTTGTATATCGACTTTTAAATAATTTCTGCTCTGTATCCCAATGAATATCTGCAGTTTGTGCGTCCCAGCGTGTTCCGATTAAATTAATTAATAACAACCCGTTCGCACTTAGTAAAAACCACAGTATCATAAAGACTGGAGAAATCCCAGCTACAACTGCCATCGTAATACCGAATACTGCTAAAATGATCACATTAATTAACCAAGCAGTGATTGCTTTCGCAAAAAAGATATCCGAAGCCTTTACTGGTAAATAACGATTCACAAACCAAGAGCTTCCATCTCGCGAAAATGACGTTGTTGCAATGACGTTACTACCCATTAAAAATAACGATGCACAAAGGCCAACACCAATTGCAAATCCCGTTGTCTCTGGATTGTTAATATACTCTGTAATAAACTTTAAATTTCCATCTTGCACAAATAAAATAAAGAACAACATAATTGGCATAACGAAAGTTTGTACAATGCAATTTAAGAAAAATTGTGGTGTACGGAATAACGTTTTAAATTCTTTTTTCACATACGCTTTTAAATGCGAACTTTGTACTGTTGATTTCTGTAAACCTTCCGCCGAAATAACTTGTTTCTTTGCTGTACTCGTCGAAAGTCCAATAACCCCTTTTAAATATGTACGCTCTGCTATGTAATAAAACAACACAAAGAAGACAAATGAAATAACTGCAAAGATTATTACATATAAAGGTCCCTTCCAATTTGCATTTTCTACTAATGCCACTGCTCCAAAATATGTAGTTGGAAAATAGTTTGTCATTTGTACTAAAAGAGAAGACTGGTTGTTTGCAAGGTAATCCGCAATTGCATCTTCAGAAAACGAACTTTTATTTTTCCACTGCAAAAATACGTTAATTCCTACAATAAATAGTATACTTACGATTCCAATAAATATATTTCCTCGGTCTTTATTTTTCGCTATATTTGTATACCTCATAATAACTGTCATCAGTAACGAAGCTAGTACTAACGGCACAATTGGGAAGAGTAAGTAAATGAAAATCATATATATGTAATATGTAATAAATGCGCCACTTTTTAAACCGTACGTAATAAAGATCGGTAATAAAATAAATGAACTCATTACGTATTGTGTAATTAATACTGTTAAAAATTTGGCTGAAATAATTTGCGCTGGTTTTAATGGTAATGGTAATAACATTTCAATGTCATTGCTGTAGTAAAATACAGTTAAAATGTTCGTAATACTCATTAAAAATACCCATATACTCGCAATCGCAAGTCCCATTGCGATAATCATTCCTGGATCTTGCCCTAAATGTATCATTCCCTCATACATTGCATGCGTGATAGAACCAAACAGTAAAAAGCCGACAAATAAAATAGCTGCAAATGAAAATACATACGCCCATCGCTTCTTCTTATCTGTTATAAAATCTGCATAATTTAATTTCAATAATACCTTCGTTAACGTCCAAATTTTACTCATTGCCCGTCATCTCCAAGAACATTTTTTCAAGTGATTCATTGGATTTAAAATGATCTCTCATTTCATCTAAATTTCCTTTAAACTGTAAATTCCCCTTATTAATAATAGCAACCCGGTCACATATTTTTTCCGCTACTTCTAATACGTGTGTAGAGAAAAATACAATCTTTCCTTTATCCGCATGCTCTCTCATCATTTCTTTTAAAATATATGCAGATTTCGGATCAAGCCCAGTTAATGGTTCATCTAAAATCCATACATCTGGCTCATGTACGAGCACACCAATAATAACGATTTTTTGTCTCATACCGTGCGAATAACTTTGAATTTGATCAGATAAAGCATTATAAAGATCAAACTTCTTCGCTAAAGACTCTATTCGTTCTTGTCGTACTTCTTTCGGCACTTCATACATATCGGCCATAAAGTTTAAATATTCAATTCCTTTTAATCGTAAAAACATATCTGGACTATCTGGTACATAACCAAACGTCTTCTTCGCTTCCATCGGCTCTTCCATAATATTTTTTCCGTTAATCGTAATAGTCCCTTTGTCCACCCCGTGAATGCCAGTAATCATCTTAATTGTCGTTGATTTACCCGCACCATTCGGTCCTAAAAATCCAAAGATTTCGCCGCTAGGTACAGATAAACTTAAGTCTTTTACTGCATAGGTAGACCCATTATAACTTTTTGACACATTCGTAATTTCAATCATTCCATCCAATCCTTTCCTTAATTACCAAATAACTATATTGATATTATAGCATAGTTCTATTTTAATATTTTTACATTTTTCAGTTTATTTAACCTTTAAAATAAATATACACCCCTAATCCAACAACTAAAACGACAGCTAGTATAATATAAATCATTGTTAAGCGTTTAATATTCCCCTTTGTCGCTTTGCTATAATTTGCATCACCATTCCGCCCAATTAACACCGTCGCAATGACAGTAATCACTACAAGTAATACAACGATCATGATCCAAGTTAGCATTTCTTCCTCCCCCTCCTTACAACCATTTTACAATATTATCCTCTTTATTTCGCAGCATATTTCCTCTTTTTACTATTATTATGAAGCAAACTGGAAAACTATTATTACCATTCCTATCCAATTGCGATATATTTATAACATAACGTGACTTATTTCTAACAACATAAGGAGGACCTATCATGAAAACAACTTGGATAAAATATTTAGGATTTCTCGGTTTCTTCGGATTTTTTTATGAAAAAGGATTGTTTACTATGTTCTGTTTCTTCTCCTTTTTCACATCGTATAGAACAGTTCAACACGATGAACTGTTTGAACAAATTGTCAATAAATCGTGTCGCAATGCATTTATCGTTACGTTACTAACTACCACAATCATTATGTTTATTGAAATGTTATTTCCAAACCCTACGCTACAAGAGATTGATATCGCTCTTATTTTCGGCACACTCATTCTTACATTCGGCTTTTCTATGTTCTTTTTCGATAAACCAATTGATGAAATGGAAGATGCACCATGGCGTTCGTAACGAGAATAAAAGAATACCGTGCCAAATTGAACATGACACAAGAAGATTTAGCGAAGAGCGTTGGTGTGCGACGTGAAACAATTAGTCATCTCGAAAAAGGTAAATACAACCCTTCCTTACAACTTGCTCACGATATAGCGAAGGCATTACATAGTACGATTGATGAGATTTTTATTTTTGAGGATTGATTAAAGACGTCCAGTCACAAGAATCACATAAAAAAATACCGTCATTCTTTCCAAGAAGAATGACGGTATTTCTCATTGATTATCCATATAAAACCGCATGAAATACGCCTAATAGCAAGTATTGATCCTGCATGTAATCTTCATCATATACATTCATCTCAATGTAATACATATCTTCCTCAAGACGAATATTCCAATCTGCAATTACATAGCCCTTTCGTAATAACTTTCCCATTCCAAATGAAGTTTTATGAACAACATATTCTTCTGCCTTATATGTAAAGGTAAATAAGAAATTTGCATCCAATAACTTTCCGTCACATACAAGTATTTCATGCTCTGCATCATGATTATCTTTGTACGTTACTAAAATCCTTCTTTGGCGCTGCCTACTTACATCCTTTGCAATGACGCGAATATTGTCCTTACTATCCTTTATTTCATAAATAATATTACCACCAATTTTTGGAATGAAATCCAGCACTCTCATCAGCGTATTTTTATAATAGCCCCTTACTACGCCTACTTGCTCACTTCCATTATAAACCTCTATCGGTGTCGTATCTGCTTTGCTATCACACGGTCGTTTGTAAGAGAGCTGCATCATTCGCTCTCCTCTTAAGTACTGATCAAACGTCACAGGATATTCTATCATGCGCAGTTCTTTATTTAGCTCATACAAATAGCGTTGAACACTCTCTATTAATGTTGTAGTAGCTATACGCTCTTGAAGTTCAAATTCTTGCCAGCTGGAAAAAACATTCCATTGATTATGATCCTCTTCATAGAAGAAACCAAGAATTACCTCTTCACGGTCAGCCGTTTCATATTTCATAGGCACGTTCTGCCCATGTTGAACTTGTTCCATCCACTGACCTAAATAAATGCCCAGCTCTGCAACCTTCATACATGATTTTTGAAAAAATACGCTGTCACTCGCGCAAATCGTTACATCTCCTTCGATAAAGCCCTTTGAATAAGCATCATACCGTGGCTCATCCTTCTGCGGGATACTCTTATCTAACTCAAATAAAAACGTTAACATCCTTTATTCACCTCTAGTTGTTACACTAATCATACATGACATCGCATCACTCTGAGAGACTATTTATATACGCATATTTAATTCACGCATTATAACACGTGAATGATCTTGTATAGTAGCGCTATTTTTTGTTCTATATCTTAGTATATGAATTTATATGAGCGATTTTTCAAATATATCTATCACAACTTACAATATATCAACGATTTTTCAAATATATCGATTTTTCGACAAATATCAGCACAATTAAAATGAAACTACCTTTTCTTCAGCCACTTCTACAATTTCTAAAATTTGTAGCAGACTCTCCACTTCATAAGTCGGATTAACACTCGTCTTATTCTCTTTCAAACTCGGATTATACCAACACGTATCAATGCCGAAGTCTTCTCCGCCTTTCATATCAGAAGTTAGCGAATCTCCGACCATTAGTACACTTGATTTATCCGTAATTCCAAATTTCTCAAATGCATAATCAAAAATCTCACGCGCTGGTTTTTGATGACCAACTTCTTCAGAAATAATAATGTGATCAAAGAAATTACATAAAGGCGAATTTCCGATTCTTGATTGTTGCACCTTCGTATATCCATTCGTAATAATACCTAACTTGCAATCTTGAAGATTTTCACATAATTGTACTGCGCCTTCTATAAGATGTACCTCTTTTCCTAAGTTTTCAAGATATACATCACTAAATTGCTGTGCATCTACTTTTATATTATGAAGGGCAAATAATTGTCTAAATCGATCTACTGCTAATTCACTTAGCGTAATCATTTTATTTTCTAGATCTCTCCATAATCCATTACTAATCTCTTTATAACTTGCAAGATAATCATTATACCCTGTAGGCATACCAAACTGTACAAACGCATTATGTAATGCGTGTCTTTCTGTTTCAGGGAAATCTAATAATGTATCGTCTACGTCGAATAATATAAATTTGTATTTCATGATGTTCTCCTCAATTCCTATTTTAAAAGCTTCGTTCTCATTGCTTATAAGTTTTTATATATGTCGTGATGAAGCGCTTTAACCCGCTCTTTATAGAATACACCTTTATCTTTTATTTTCAAATGTGCTATAAATAAGTTTGCTAGCATGACTGCTGTATCTAGTCTATAAAATAAACTAACAATATGAGGAGTAACATTAAAGATACTATCATTCTTATATCCATCTTTAAATTCATCCCAACTAACCTCATTTGTTTCAGCTATTCTCATAAGCTCCAGCAATGGATGACCAATTAAAGCATTATCCCAATCAACTATTGCTTTAACTTCTCCATTATATCCGATTAAATTGGCTGGTCGAATGTCCATATGTAATAAACATTTTACATGATCTGCTGTACTAAGAATATATTCAATTGTTTTTGTATCCGGAAGATTAATTTTGCAGTTCGTGATTGTATTAAACCCTTCTATCCGTTTCACAATTCGTTCTGCTATATACTTACTAATGGGCTCTCTAATATTTTGTTTGTAATACAAACCATCAATTGGCATACTATGAAGATTGCTCACTAACTCCCCTATTTTGCATGCGGAAATTGGCATATGATCAGCATACACACAATCCGAAATTAAAAAATCAAGTTCGGTTGAAAGATGCAATCCGTGTATCCTTGGTACTGGAATACCTTTTGAATGACAATACTTAGACAGCTCCGCTTCCTTTTGCAACGAAATCCGACTGTTAAATAAGTCTTCATTTATATTTTCCACTTCTCTTTCCCACGGTACTCGAAATGCCAAAGACCCCTTTTCTGAATCTCCTTGAAAAACAATATTTTGCACTCCCGTTCCAATCACCTTTAAATCTTGAATAGCTAGTTCCTTATACTCTTGACTTAGTATTGTTGCCAGCTTTTCTCTTATCCCCTCTGCTTTTACACGTGTATGAATCATTTTATTCCCCGATTCTTAAGCTCTTTTCATCCATTTTCTCCTCGGTGCACAACATCCTCATTAACAAAATTATAGCAACAATAGTAAAAGGAGGCTAATCCGCTCAGCCTCCTTCTCATTATTAATCTTCTAGCAATAACTCTTTCATTTCCTCTAACGACTCTTTCGTAAAGCCAAGAGCTTTTTCAGCGTATGCTTCAACTGATCCGTATTGCTTTTGAATTTCACCAATCGCAGCTTGCAAGTATTCAGCACGTGCTTCAAACATTGCACCTAATATCGCTCTGCTCTCATCGTTTTGTAATTTCGCACCTAAAAAGGCCATCATTTTTTCATTTAGCTTTTCACGGAATCCGTTACTTAGTAAGTAGTCTTCCATTACTGTTTTTTCTGGTACACCTAGTAAAAGTAGTAATAATGCTGAACCAAATCCAGTACGATCTTTTCCAGCTGTACAGTGGTTTACTAACGGTAAGTTTTCCGGGTTTTGCGCTAAGTTTAAGAAGCTCACGAATGCTTCATTACCACTTACGAAATCTTGATTCATTTTCACAAGATACTCACCTGGTTTTCCTAACATAGAAAGGTCACCAACTTGGAAAAACTCATTTATATTTAAGTCTTTCGCTAAGTCTTGCATAACTGGTAAGCACACTTGACGAGCACCTGTAATTTCTGGATTCGGCTTATGCTTCACTTCAAAGTCTGTACGGTAATCGCAAATTAACTTTAAACCAGACTTTTGTAAATAGGCAATATCCCATTCAGTTAGCCCTGCTAATTCTTCAGAGCGGTATAATTTGCCCCATTTTACTTTACGGCCTTCAGTCGTTTCATATCCTCCCATATCACGGAAGTTAAACGCACCTTGTAATGGCAATCTACGCTCGGCTACTGTTACTGCTTGTCCATTACTTCCTACTAATCTAAAATATGGACGTTCATTTTCACTGGGGTTTTCAATTGTATATGATAATTCCCCATTTACTGTTGCAAGTAATTCTCCATTTTCTTCAATATGATCTGGTGAAGTACTCCAATAAATACGAACTTCTTCTATATTATTTTCCCACTTTATTTGTAACGTATTATCTTTATTTCTTTCTACAGTTGCTTGTAACCAATTTCTTTGCTGTCCCATTCTTTCACCAACGCTTTCTCATATAATCGAATCTCACTCTATTGTATTATACAAATATCTACTTTGTCGTTCTCATTTTTCTTTTTATCTTACAAACAGGCGAAAAGTTCTTTTACTTGTTCAAAATTTGTACAAGGATTACCGCGAAATACGTATGCGATTTGTTCATTACCTAAATCTTCGTATACAACTGTTCCGCGATTAGGGTGCGGATAAAACTCTAACCCGTTTATAATTTGTTTTGGGCCATAGTTCATTGTCCATGAAGAAATAGGATAATACGCTTTGTTTTTATGTCTACAAACCCAAAGTGCATATAGTTTATTAACTTCGTCCCAGTATACATACTGCGTTTCGTCATTTCCGAAACCGACCGATTCAAGTTTCCAATTTAGTTTTTCATGAATTAACAAATTTACATAGGATACGTCATCTGGAGCATTCCACTCTCTACATCTTCCTATCTCACCAATTCCATCTCTTTTTGCTTGAAAGCTCAATAGGTGAAATGGTGTATGTAATATCATTTTCGCAAACTCCATATTTACTGGTTGTAACCCGAATAGAAATCTTTCCATTTCATCTTTGTTTACATACCCACGATCAATAGAAATTTCAACTTGTGTTTTCCATATAGATGTAACGTAACTTTCTTTTCCTTTATAATTTATACCTTTCCAATACACAAGCCCTTTATATTGAAAACAATCTCCTTTTGCTTGAGAAATACAGCTATCCGGAAATACTGGTTCCATTATATCGAGAAAAAATTCCTTTACTCGAAACATCCCAGTTGGAGTAACAACCTGAAACCAAAAAGTTCCCCACTTTTCACCTTCATAACGTTCTGAAACTTTTTCAACATTCCAGCCTTCTAACAATACATTTGGATACAATAACACGAATGAATGCATGGATTGCTTTAACATATATAGTCCCCTCCCGCTATACGAGTTCGAGAGTATACATCATTCATCCTCCTAAAACTTTCTCACATATCTCTCAGTTGAACTAAGCAGCTGACATCCATTCTTTTCAAAAACATCCTTCATCCATTCATTTTGTATATTTGTCTCACCAATATAATAAGATGCACCTATTTCCTTTAAGACAAACATCGCAGCTGCAAATAATGCCGCTTCATATCCCTTATTACGCATATTTGGAGTAACTGCGAAGTACATAAGTTTCCCTTCTTCTAACGTACCTCTTTCAATATGCGGGATTACAATTCCTATCGGCTCTTCATCGACACTCGCTGTTAAGCAATGTTCTTTCCATTGCTCACCAATTTCTTGTAGCATCATATGCACAAATTGATCATGAGCGACTGGTTCTCCCGTCGCTTCATTCCACAGTGAATAAAAAGCCTCTTCTCCAACTTCTTCAATAAGCTTAAAATCAATTTCACTTTCTGCATCTTCTACTTCATATATATCTTTAAATACAATCATGTTTTCCGTAACATATTCAAATGAATACGTTTCAAAACATTTTTTATACACATCATAATTTGGACTTTTTGAAGAGATTTCAAAATGTAGTTTTTCTAATCCATCTTTTTTAGCTTCAGCAACGCAATATTGCATCATTTCCTCTAATTGCTCTTCTGTAAAAATCTCTGCATTATTTTCTTTTATCATAATAGAAGAAGCATTTCTTCTTATTTTAAAATATTTTTCTAACTGTTCTATCGTCGTCATATTCTTCCCTCATCTATATCATACTCGAATTTCTAATCGTTCTCCTTGCATGAGCAGGATTGTCCTTGAATATATAGAATACTAGAAAAGATCGCATCTTTAAAGTGCGGAGGAGGTTCTCCAGTGGATATTACAGCATTGCAACAACAGTTAGAGCTTATACAACAAAATGACTATACGCAACTACAGCATATAGACGTAAATGAGTTAACTTTGAACATGCTTCAGTATATCGGAACGACTGATAGCTACGTTCGTTACCAACTTATATATAAATGTTTTGCGCATTTCATTCATCATGAATTCCTTATGGATGATCAGCTGAAATTACTTCTGCAAACTTGTTTAAGTGATGAGTATTTATATTGTGACATTTACTCCCCACATTCAGATGGGGTTTTCACACGTTCTTACACTATTTCGTTAATTGCGTTAATACTCCAATTTGCTAATTCGCACTACTTTTGTACAGAGGAGGATATCGAAGAAATAAAAAACAAACTCATTACATACACAAACTTAGAAACGGATTTTCGGGGCTATATCGAAAATAAAGGATGGGCTCATTGTCTTGCTCACGTATCTGATGCCTTTACTGAAATTGTTCATAATACGTATACAACTTTTGAATGGTACGAAGAATTAATTCATTGTTTATTAAATAAAATCTTTATTCCATCTGACCTTTTTCATAATAACGAAGATGAACGCATTGTTACTCCATTACTAGCAATGCTGTATCATGATTTTCCTCAAAACGAGTTAATTTCTATTATTCATAAAAAAATAAAAAGGCTTCCTCAAATTAGAAAACGCCTTTCGCTTAATGAGTATTGTATTTTATGTGCCAATATTAAAACCTTTTTACGCACATTATTTTTCAGAACGAAAGATGACCATAACTTAGCCTTTACAGCACGTAAAACAGAAAGAATGTTAAAAGAACTTCCTAACTATTATTAAATACAAGGAGCAATGACATGGGTTATATTGAAGATATGAGAAATCTAGTAGGAAATCATCCACTTATTTTAATAGGATCACACGCCATTATATTAAATGAAAAAGATGAAGTATTGCTGCAGCTCCGTACAGATTTTAAACGCTGGGGCATTATTGGAGGCGCATTAGAATATAACGAAACGTTAGAAGAAGCTTTAAAACGAGAAGTATATGAAGAAACTGGACTTATCATTAAAAATCCAGAACTATTCCGTACATACTCAGGGCCTGATTTCTTTCAAATCTATCCAAACGGCGATCAAGTACACGGTGTACTCGTTGTTTATATTTGCCGAGAATTTTATGGTGAATTTGTATGCGATCAAAGTGAATCAAAAGAACTACGCTTCTTTTCACTTGATGAATTACCTAATAATCTTCCCCCTGTTATTGAGAGGATTATTACAGATTATCAAAAAAAATAAGGGAACGCTTAACGTTCCCTCTCAAATCCAATCCGTTTTTTAATTTCCGCTAAATTTACCTTTGCAATAGCGCGTGCCTTCTCAGCACCGTTTTCTAATGCTTCATATAATAAATCCGGCTCATTCATATACATTGCGTACTTTTCACGAGGTCCAGCTAACTCTCGATCTACAACGCGAAACAACTCTTTTTTTACATCGCCCCATCCGATTCCAGTCTCATATTTTTCACGTAATGACTGTATTTCGTCTTCTGTCGCAAATTCTTTATAAATTGTAAATAAGGTTTCTAGTTCTTTCGGTTCATTTGGAAGTGAAGAATCTGTTTTGATTTTAAATATTAACTTTCGTAGTTTTTCTTGCTCTGCAAATAATGGGATTACATTTCCGTAACTTTTACTCATCTTCCTTCCGTCAAGACCAGGTAAAATAGCTCCTTCTTCTTGTATGACATACTCCGGAAGTGTAAATGTCGTGCCAAATGTATGATTAAAATACGTCGCAATATCACGCGCGATTTCAATATGCTGAATTTGGTCTTTTCCAACTGGTACATGGGTAGCTTGAAATAATAATATGTCAGCTGCCATTAAAATCGGATACGTATATAACCCCATATTCACTCCTGCATCGACCTCTAACCCCGCTTCTTTATTTTGCTCCACCTTCGCTTTATACGCATGAGCACGGTTCATAAGACCTTTCGGAGTTAGGCAAGCTAAAATCCAAGCTAATTCTAGAATTTCTGGTACTTCTGTTTGCCGATAAAAAACAACATCTTCCCCAAGTCCAAGCGATAACCAAGTAGCTGCTACCTCTTTCGTATAACTGCTGAACTTTTCTGAATCATGCACAGCATTTAATGCATGATAATCAGCTATAAAGTACAATGCTTTTCCTTCATTATTCTTTGACATTTGTAATGCAGGTTTAATCGCACCAATATAATTCCCTAAATGCGGATAACCTGTCGGCTTAATTCCTGTTAACATTATTTTTTCACTCACACTAACTCCTCCTTTCGCAAAATAAAAAGAGCCCCTCATCCTTAAAAAGGACGAGAGACTCCCGCGGTACCACCTTAATTAGCTATCATTAGCTCACTTCATACTTCAATAACGTGAAGTAACCGTCTTTACCTACTCATTTCAGTTAGAAGCTCCAGAGTCCATTCCATATTCATCCCTTACTGATTCTCACCACATATCAGCTCTCTGAAAAGTTTCGAATATGTACTCTTCTCTTTCATTGCTTTTTCGTTATTTTTTACAGTTTATCACATTTCACTTCCAAACAAACCCGAATTTTCTATTTTATATAGCAGGAATTTCCACTTCAATTGTCTAATATTATATAGGTTTGCAGAAATATTCGAAACAACTTTGGAGGTTTTTTCATGGTAAAATATATATCCATTTTAGGTTCCACAGGATCCATCGGCACATCTGCATTAGATGTCGTTTCAGCTCATCCTGAACATTTCAAAATCGTCGGTTTAACCGCAAATTATAATATCGATCTTCTTGAGCAACAAATCAAAACGTTTCAACCTCGTATTGTAAGCGTTGCAACAAAAGACTTAGCAGACACGCTTCGTACGCGTATTTCAGCGAATACAAAAATCACATACGGAACTGATGGCTTAATTGCGGTAGCTACTCACCCTGATTCAAATCTTGTATTAAGTTCTGTTGTCGGAGTTTCCGGACTACTTCCAACGATTGAAGCATTAAAGGCGAAGAAAGATATTGCCATCGCTAATAAAGAAACGTTAGTTGCAGCTGGACATATCGTAACTGAACTAGCGAAACAAAACGGATGTCGCTTAATTCCAGTAGATAGCGAACATTCAGCTATTTTCCAATGTTTAAACGGAGAAAATAATAAAGAAATTGAGAAATTAATCGTTACAGCTTCTGGCGGTGCATTCCGTGATAAAACACGTGATGAAATGCAAACATTACAAGCAAAAGATGCTTTAAAGCACCCAAACTGGTTAATGGGCGCAAAACTAACGATTGATTCTGCCACATTAATGAATAAAGGGTTCGAAGTAATGGAAGCGAGATGGCTATTTGATATTCCATATGAAAAAATTGATGTAATGATTCATAAAGAAAGTATCATTCATTCTTTAGTAGAATTTATTGATGGATCAGTTATGGCACAGCTCGGTGCTCCTGATATGAGAATGCCGATTCAATATGCGTTTCACTATCCTACTCGGCTACCTTCTTCCTATGAAAAATTAAATTTATTAGAAATCGGTAGTTTACATTTTGAAAAACCAGATTTAGAGAAGTTCCCTTGTCTACAATACGCATATGAATGTGGCAAAATCGGTGGTACTACTCCCGCTGTATTAAATGCAGCAAATGAACTTGCGAATGCACTATTCTTAAAAAATGAAATTGCCTTTTTCGATATTGAAAAAACAATTTACAAAACAGTTGAAGCTCATCATAACGTAAAAGATCCTTCACTAGATGCTATATTAGAAGCGGATCAATGGGCGCGCCAATATGCAAATGAATTGTTAATAAAAAAGCGCTAAAACAGTTCCCACTGTTTTAGCGCTTTTTTTCACGTATTCAACTTAACAAATCTATAACCGTGTGTAACTAACACTTTTAATATCGCATACCCTGGAATCGCTAAAATAATCCCCATAATCCCGAATAAGTTTCCGGCAGTTAAAATGATAAAAATGATAGTAATCGGGTGAATATCTAACTTTTTACCCATGACTTGCGGAGAAATAAATTTACCTTCTGCTAATTGTACAACCATCATAACGATGATTACTTTTAACACCATTGCTGGCGAGTCGATAAATGCGATAATTAACGCTGGTGTAATGGCGATAATTGGTCCTACGTACGGAACGATATTTACAATCATCGCTAAAATAGCAAGCAGTACAGCATATTTAATACCGATAATAAGGTAACCGATTAATAACATAATACCGATAAATAAGCTCACGATAATTTGACCTCTAATATACGAGCTAATCGCATAATGCATATCATCTAGTATTCTCATTGCTGCTGGTTGTCTTTGCTCTGAAATAAACTTTAAAAAGTGATTCGGCAATTGCTCACCATCTTTTAAAAGATAGAACAATATAAATGGAACCATTACAAATGTTAAAACAACCTCTGTAACAGTACTCAAAAATCCAGTTACATTCCCAGTTACTGATGATAATGACTTTGTAAAATCAACTGTGTATTCTTTTACCATATTCGCAACATTAATATTTAAATTCTCTTGAATTTTACCGAGTAAATTACTTTCCCCGAATCTACGTGCTGCTTGTTCAATCTCATGGCCAAAATACGGTAAGTTATCAATTAATGCATCAATTTGATCTTTAATAATAGGGATAACCGTTACAACTAAAAATACAAATAATCCTAGTACGATTAAATATATGGAAGCTATCGATACGATTCTTGAAACACCTTTCTTTTCTAAAAGCGAAACGAATGGATGTAAAATATAGAATAGTACGCCTGCTAATAGTACTGGGAAGAAAATTGTTTTTAAAAATACGATAAACGGTGTAAAAACAAATGATATTTTTGTTAGCAATAAAATATTAATGAACAATAACGCAAATCCAAGTAATACCGCCAAATAATTTTGTTCTCTAAAAAACTTTCTTAACTTATCTCTTTTTCTTATATTTATTTTCTCCAATGAAACCACCTCTTCGAATGATGAAAAGCCCTTATTCAGGGCTCTTCATCATAATCTATATATCTATTTCTTTGCAGCTTTCACTACAAATGATACAATAAAAATTAACACGATTGCACCTAATAATGCTGGCACGACGTGAATCCCACCAAATGATGGCCCAAAGGAGCCAAATAATCTACCACCTAACGAAGCACCTAATAAACCTGCGATAATATTTCCGAACATACCACCTGGGAAATTTTTACCTGTTATAGAACTAGCAATTGCACCTATAATAGCACCAACTATTAATGTGATAATCCACCCCATTTTTAGTCCTCCATTTCTATTATAGTTTGTATGATTTAATACAAACATATGTATTTATCATTGCTAACCATATTTCACTATAGAAATATATTTACTACTATTTTACATATGGAGATACATATATTATATGCAAAAAAGAAAAATATTGTCAAACTCACCCATAAAGCAATTATATTCATATACCATATTTAAAGGAGGCTTCATTATCTATGATTCTTAAGTTAAATTCCACTTCTTTTGAAGTAGCAACATCCATTTTACAGGTTCAAATTCCAGCTTATAAAGTTGAAGCAGGCTACTTAAATAGTACTGCCATACCTCGTTTATATGATACTGTAAACGATATTCAAAATTGCGTTGAAACATTCTATGGATATTTTTCTGAAAATAAACTTGTCGGTTTTATTTCTTTTGTACAAGAAGAAAAACTAATCGATATCCACAGGCTAGTTGTATCGCCCGATTTTTTTCAAAAAGGAATCGCAACGAAACTCCTAATTTATATATTTAACATGTTTCCCTCTTCAATGACATACATTGTACAAACAGGTAAAGCGAATACCCCTGCTATTACTTTATATAAAAAACACGGATTCATTACAGTATCAGATACAATACTTCCTGACGGTATGATTCTTACGCAATTAAAAAAGACAGAATACACAAAATAATTTGACTTGTTCGCTCCTTTATGTTATTTTTTACTTTATAAAACCTTTTGCTGAGTCCAAATTTTGGAGCGGGGGAACCATTTTTGTAGCTATGCTACTTGGGGCGAATCTTTTTTAAGTAGGGAAACTCTCACTTCCCGAGTCCGACAGCTAACCTCGTAAGCGTAATGGGAGAGGAAGGTGCTTTTTGCCTATGTTACACATTTTGCCTCCTTAATTATAAATATGGGATCGATATCAAATAGTCACCTATATTTATAGAAAAGGAGAATGTATTATGTTACGTTTATCTGATCACGCAATAAAAATGATGGAGCAAAGACTCCGAATTGAAAAACAACGCACATATCAAGCAAATAAAGTTGTAGATAACTTACATCACAAATACTTCTTTCAGCATATTTTCCAACCGAAAAGATGAAGAAAATGTTTATTTAATATTAAAAAACACAAGGTGTGTCTTACAAAGACTTTCCTTGTGTTTTTTATATTCTTTATAAAATTCTCACTATATTTAAGCTTGCTGTAATCGCACCTGCTATAGTAGTCACATGCCCTACACCTAACGGGCCATTTTGTAATATTAATGTTGAATTGGCACTCGTCACATTCACAAGAAGTGTATTTGAAATGGCTGGTTCGATTACTACAGTTGATGTCGTTACGTTTTGTATAAAACTCCCTGTTAGTTGCGTTCCATTTAATAGCAATCTAACAGATACTGTCTCATTCCTACCATTGGCATCCCCTTGAAAATATTACACCTTTTATATGAAATGCATTTTTATAAGAAAAGTACACCTTTGACCTCATTTTTTTAAAATAAAGAAGCCTATCATTTCATCTATTTGAAATGATAGGCTTCTTTTTATAAAACAATTTACTTCCTCGCCTTAATAATAAAAGTAGTTGGCACCATCCTAGCTTTATATAAAGAATAATATTTCGTAGACGGCTCAGCTAGTTCTCCATCAAGCGAGCTCGATGGTTCAGGCTCTTCTATTCTCTCAATTTTAAATCCCGCTCTATTTAACTCATTTATGTATGTACTTATTTTTCTCTTATGTAATGTCGCTTGTACATTTTCTCCTTTAAAAGTTTCAAACGTAATGGGCGTTTCCTCATGATAAGAAGACTTTATAGCAACTTCTTCCGTACCATACTGTAAGTTTGAATATACTGGGTGCTCCCAACTAAAAATAAAACTTCCCCCTGGCTTTACATATGAATAAATCAGTTCCAACGTTTTTCTTAAATCTGAAGTCCAACCTAATGCATAAATGGAATATACAATATCAAAATATCCTTTCGGAATATCTCCTTCTTCTTCCATTGCTCCGCATACTAACTTTGGATTCCAATCCTTTAACGTCTTATTCGCTATTTCAATTTGTGTACTCGAAAGATCAAGCCCCCATAATTCCTCTGCCCCTTGTTCCGCCATATATTGCAACGAATGCCCACTTCCACAGCCAATATCAAGAACCTTTTTCTTTCTGATTGAATCGAACAAACGAATCTCATCTTCAGACGCCGTATACGGACCATATTTAGGTAAACAATCCACTTGAAAGAAATAAGGTGCAACTGTATCCCAACACTTTTTATTTGTAGCTAGCATTTGTGTGCCTTTCATATTATTCATTCCCCCATCCATTTTTCTTTCTCTAATATTACTTACATATCATAACCAGATCGCCCTTTTCTCTTCGCCCTGTAGTTTTTCACTTTCGCAATCGTACCGCATGCTCTTCCTCCTTCTTCTCCAGCATACATACCGCACCATCTTTTACTTCCATTTCGCGAATGATCATAAAATACCCAGCGACAATCTGGACATGCTTTTAACCTTCCCCACACATTTTCTTGAATTGACATTAACACAATGCTTAACACTTTTGTATACACATTCTCTTCATATACTGGTTCATATGTAATACCTTTCATATCATCCTTTATATGTACATGAAATGGGTATTTCTCTAACCATTTTTGCAATGATTCTTCGCCTTCAATTGTCATCCGAATATCTTCTCGAAAACCTCTTAATTCCTCTATCGTATGAAATGGAAACTCTTCATCAAAATATTCTTTCATAAAGAGCTTTATATCTTCTTTTGTTTGCAGCAAATCAATTGGCTCTCTCGTATCGTTTGGTATTCTCCATGTATTTAAAAATTCCCGAATATATTCTAGTTCATTTGGAGCGTTTTGATTCAATTCAATCCACCTTCTTCTTAAAATTTACTTTTTTCTGACTTTATGTATAATTATAATATAAAGTAGTTAACCATCAAATAATTTTACTGGTTACATAATTAGGAGGATTTCTATGAAAAGTTTCTCAACACCGATACGTTTCATGCTTATTTCTTCATTTTTTATGTCTTTTGGGTATTTTGCAGTATACGCATTTTTAGCTATTTATCTATTAACCTTTCTTCATTTTTCTGCTGTCCAAGTAGGAACAGTGTTGACGATTATGACAATTACATCACGAGTTATCCCATTATTCTCAGGGTTAATTGCTGACAAAATAGGCTATATCATTATGATGATAGCCGGATTATTTTTAAGAGGAGTCGGATTTATCGCTTTAGGAATATGCTCTGATTTCTATACAATTTCTATTTTTTCTGCACTTATTGGCTTCGGAACTGCATTTTACGAACCTGCCGCTCGCGCTATATTTGGCTCACAGCCAGCTCATTTGAGAAAAAATTTATTTACATATTTAAACCTTAGCTTTAATTGCGGTGCAATAATCGGACCAATTGCAGGAGGATTCTTACTCTTACTCGATCCACTCTACGCTTTCTCTCTAACAGGATCTCTTATGCTGTTATTTGCTTTTATTTTTTACTTACTTAAAAATCACTTCCAAGTCACTACTGAAAACACGTCTATTACATTAGGAATACAGGTCATCTTACAAAACAAATCTTTCCTTCTGTTTTCCTTTATCATGATTTTCTTCTATATTATGTTTACTCAGCTTACTGTCGCACTTCCACTTCATATGAAAAACATTAGTAATAGCAATCAACTTGCTACACTCGTTATTACGATAAATGCGATAACAGGCGTCATATTTATGGTATTATTCCGAAAATTATTCCACAAATACAACACACTTTCGATTATTAAATACGGTGTTTTATTAATGAGTATTTCCTTTTTACTCATTCCTTTATTTCAACACCCATATTGGTTCTTTATTTGTGTAATTTTATTTACAATCGGTGAAACACTCGTATTACCTAACGCTGATATCGCTATTGCAAATTACAGTAATGAATCATATACAGCCACTTTCTTCGGATTTTATCAACTATCACTCGCATTTGGTTTTATCATTGGTAATTATACCGGTACATCTTTTACATCCAACTTAAGCGGAATGTATACACCATGGCTTATTTTTGGCGGAATAGGACTTATTGGTTTTATTTCACTACATATTTTGAATATAAAAAAAGTGGCCTCTAAAGAGGATATACACCTATGTAATACAAGCGACCTATAACGAAAAAGATTCGACCATCATATGTGACAGTCGAATCTTTTTATTTTTCATATTCAAGGTGATTATGTCTTTTACAACGAAATAAATAGCAAGCCCCTATATAATCAGTTTCAAACTCTAATCCTGGAACGTATCCAGATTTGATACGTTCTACCATTGTTTTATAACAATTATTCTCTTCTGTATATTCCTTAATTAACTCTTTCTTATCATTTTCTGTCCAGTTTTCTTCTACTTCTTCACTCTGAACATCTTCTATTTCTGCTGTTTTCGCTTCGATAGATTCCCGTATAACTTCATTTATACGGGAGAAATTATTCGTTTTATATAGAGCATACACAAATCTACCAATCCAATTAGGACTTTTCCAGCATTCTTTATATCCCTTTTCGAACCATTCAATTGCTTCTTTATAGCAATTCAATTCAACATATAAATCTGCTACATTAATTTCCCCTAAAAAATTATCAGATTCCCTGTTAAAAGTATCTAACTTCTCTTTTGCTTCTGTCGTTCGTTCTAAATCAATTAAACATTTTACATAGCTATACATGATATAGTCCGAATCCCCTGCAACTCGTAAAAAAAATTCCGAAGCTTTTTCCAGCTCTCCAAGATTATAATGAGCTACAGCTAGATTGTGATATGCTTCATCGGATGGTTGAATCGAAATAGATTTTTGTAATACTTCTTTCGCTTCTGTCCATTTTTCTTGTTTCATGTAAATGTCCCCTAAGATGTTATAAGGAAAGTATGAAGAAGGATTCAACTTAACAACTTCTCTTATTAATTCAAGAGCTTTATCATCATTCTCTTCCTCATAGAAGTACATCCAAGCAAGATTATTGAGAGATTGTACGTCTCTAGATTCATGTACTGCTTGTTGAAACAGTTCCATTGCTTCCTCATATTTATTTTGTTCAAACATTTCAATTGCCTTCTCGTTAATGTTCAAATAACTACCTCCGAAGTGAATAAATTCATCTACGCTTTATCATTATTTTAAGATGTAAAAATTGAAATTTCTATAAAAAATTTCTTTATCCTGTCTACATTTCGATTGAAATAGAAGCTAAAACACACGAATTTACAACAATGAGTAAATTTTTCAATCTCCCTTAAATTGGATATACATCCTGTTTTATTTTACATATTATGGTACAATCAAAAGGGTACTAACTAAACATTTACGCTCCACACTAGTAATCTAGCAATACCAAAATCAAAATTCACATGGAATTGAGGGATGTTATGAAACAGAAATTAGCTGTTCTTCTATTCACTGGAATCATATTATCAGGATGTTCAACTATAGCAGAGAATTCTTTAGAAAGCGGGAAAGGCAGTATGGAATTATTAACACCAACGATCACAGCAAAAGATAATGAATTAGAAATTAAAACTAAAGGCATTGATGAAAATAAAGTAACTTTTATTTATGTTGCTAATAAAAAAGTATTGGAACAAAAACTAAAAAATGGTGAATCCTACAAGCTTAATATTAAAGATATCGAACACGCTCATAGGACAGACTACAAACCAAAAGTTCAACTTTTCCAAACGAAAGATGATAATGATGATGGAGAAATGGTAACCTTCAAACAAGTTAGATATACAGTTAAAAACTGATTTTAAAGTTGTTTCATTATAAATGTAACGAACGAAAATATACTTTTAACAGTAGATAAATGTAGGGGGTGCTAACATGAAAAAACGATGGATTTCTTGGTGGATTGGTAACATATTTTGGATTATCGTTTTTGGAATATGGGCCGCTATTATTTGGCTACGAGATGTTGATGGTGCTGGTGTTATTCAAACACCTGAAATTAAATCAATATCACTTATCGTTTTATTAATTGCGTTTATCATACCGGTATTTTTTCAAATTATATGGCTAATCATTAATTTGAGAATGAGTAAAAAAAATAATTATACGATTTAGTTTTTTTGAATTAACAGATCAATATTTTTCATAAAAAAAGAGAGGAATCTACATCAAAATAGATTCCTCCTTTTACATTTGGACTTATACTGCACTTTTACTGCAGCACTACTCCTCTTTTTTACGATGCATGTTCATCTTTCTTCTTCATTAACGCTCTTTTCTTCATCGCCTTCGTTAAATATCCACCCTTAAACGAGCGAATTTCATACGAAGACATAAACGCTTTCGGTGCAATTTCATTAATGATTTCTAAAAGCTCTTTCTCTCTAGAACGCTTTGCGACGATATCTAAGCGATAACGTATAGAATTAATACCTTCGCCTTCAAATACTGTAACGCCAAATCCAGAGTGACGTAACTCATCTACTAATTCATTACAACGGTCTAGTAAACTAACTTGATACGTAATATAACCAATTGCTAATTTATTCTCTATATAACCGCCTAATAACAGTCCCGCACTAAAGCCAATGACATAGGCAACGATGTTCATCCAATTTGATAAATCTTGAAACACAATACCTAAACTGACAATGTAAATAGCTCCTTCTAACAATCCAACACCAGCAGCGGATCTTGTTTGATTCTTTACAAGCAAAATCGTACGGATTGTTAAAATTGGAACGTAAATAATTTGTAGCACAAAAATAAGTAGCGCTTGTAACATTGGTATCCACCTCTTTCAAAAAGTCTTTTGTCATAATAACATACATAACCTTTAGAAATCGATGGGTTTTTTAAAATTTTTTTATTATTTTTCATACTATTGAAAAACGTAAAAAAGAAGCGTATTATATTTGTCGTTAATTTGTTTACTTGTATCAAATCACTAAAATAAAAAAGGAACCCGATTAGGTCCCTTTCATCATAGCTCTATGTTTTTCGAAGCATGTTCCCTTTGCTTCTCTTCTTCTTTCACTAACTGCATATTTGCATACGCTAAATTTGCAATCATTAAAAAGTGGCCACCTAAAATACCTGTACCGAATGCCCACATTTCCATCTCATGCTCAATTTCATACATGATGATAGCCCCTAAAATAGCAGCTGCAAATCGGTTTAAAACTCCTAATCCAGGAGCCTTTTCCTTCATTACGATACTTTTTCCGAGTTTCTCCACTCTGCGAGCTAATAACCAAAGACAATAGGCGCTTACTGCTAATCCAATACCGAACCCTGTCACTTGTTTTCCAAACGGAGTAATCGTCCACATAAGTAGTAAACCACTAAAGATCACATACAATTGTAATCGATATACACGTAAGGCTTCTTGAATCAAAATATCCGCTCCTAAGTTCTCATTTTTTGTACTTTAGAAGAAAAGCAGCAACTTACACAGTTGCTGCTTTCTCTTCTTCTTGTTCTTGTTCCATCTTACGAATTTCAACACGTTTAATTTGGTAAGCGTCTTTTTCTAACACTTTAAATTCATAACCTTCCGCGTCAACATGTTGTCCTTCTTCGATTTCATGATTTTGCATCATAATCCATCCACCGATTGTATCCACATCATCTTCTTCGATGTGTAATCCAAATAAATCTTTCACTTCTGAAATAAGCACTTTTCCATCAACAATGATATGTTGCTCGTTCACATGTTGAATTGGCGGTGCCTCATCTTCATCATATTCGTCACGAATTTCGCCGACGATTTCCTCCAAGATATCTTCAAGCGTTACAATTCCGGCTGTTCCTCCGTACTCATCATATAAAACAGCCATCGGAATTCGCTTCTTCTGCATTTGAAGTAATAAATCGTGAATTGGAGTCGTTTCCATCACTTCAATAATCGGACGCATATACGAGCGAATAGATGATAAATCTTTTTGATCCTCGGTCATATATCGAATAAAGAAATCTTTTACGTTGACCATACCGATAATATCATCTTTATCTTCTCCAAAAATCGGATAACGTGTGTATCGCTCATTTTGGATTACTTTCATGTGTTCTTCTACTGAATCTTCCAGGTAGAAACCAACGATTTCTGTTCGCGGTACCATAATCTCTTTTGCAATACGATTATCAAATTCAAAAATGTTATTTACATACTTGTATTCAGCTTGATTAATTTCGCCACTTTCATAGCTATCTGAAAGGATAAGACGTAATTCTTCTTCTGTATGAGCTACTTCATGTTCTGAAGCTGGCTTTAAACCGAATAAACCAGTTATCACACGAGCTGAACCGTTCAATACCCAAATAAATGGATACATTACTTTATAGAACATCATTAATGGACCTGCCAATAATAACGTTACCCTTTCAGCCTTTTGAATTGCCATCGTTTTCGGAGCTAATTCCCCTACTACAACGTGTAAATACGTCATAATCATAAAAGCAAGACCAAATGTTAATACTGATGAAATAGAAGGATTTAAGTTCCATTTCTCAAATAACGGGTGTAATAACTTTTCAATTGTCGGTTCACCTAACCAACCTAATCCCATAGCTGTAACTGTAATACCTAATTGACAAGCAGATAAATATTCATCTAAATTTGTTGTTACCTTTTTCGCTGCTAAAGCACCGCGTTTTCCTTCCGCAACAAGCTGATCGATACGACTTGAACGTATCTTTACAATCGCAAACTCTGCTGCTACGAAAAATCCAGTAAATGCGATTAAAATCGCAACCATGACTAAATTAAATATTTCCAATGAATCCCCTTAGTTAAAAAACTAAGGTGTCCACCTCCTGTATACTATAATGTTTTCTTATTTGTTTGTTAGAAAACATAGCCCGATACAAAAATTAAAGAGGTCGGATTTCACTTATTCTATAATAATAGAGCAAGTGTCTGTATTAAAGCTGTCGTTTGACCTGATAAAGATTTCGATATTTTTTCACGTTGTGAATCAGTCAATTCATCTAAAAGCGGCTTTAACTCAGTAAGCTCCACTTCTAATTGATGAATATGGTCTGTCACTTCATTCACTTGTTTCGAAACGTGTTCATTGATACCGAGCAGCTTCTTCTTCTCCTCGATTTTCTCTTTAATCTCACAAAGCGGCATATGCATTTCTTTGCACTTCTCAATAAATTGTAATGTCTCAAATGCTGTTTCGTCGTAATAGCGATAATTAGATTGAGATCGCTCCGCTTTTAAGATACCTAGATTCGTATAATAATCAATCGTTCGTTTCGACACGTGAGCCATGAGAGCCAACTGTCCGATTCGATACACCTTCCCAACGATCTTCCCCCCTTGTTTATATTACATACATCATACAACACATAAACTGTACAGTCAAACGTGACGGTTTATTATTCACAATTTATACAAAATTCCAATCTCCTCCTATGATGATTCAATACGAGTAATCTACACTTATACAATAAAATTACTAAACTACTACCTAATCACTACATTGTCTGCCACTTTTAACCTTTCTTATTTAAAAGCATATCCTACTAATAATGATTGCTTGTATAGGAGGGAATTAATATGAAAAAGACAATCATTTCTCATTTTTATAATGAAGAATACCTACTTCCATGGTGGCTTATGCATCACACGAAAATATTCGATCACGGCATTTTAATTAATAGAGGGTCTACAGATCGTTCCGTAGAGATTTGTAAACTATTAGCACCCCACTGGGAGGTACGAAATTCAAGATTTCTTGAGTTTGATCCAACTAATACTGATATTGAAGTGATGGAAATTGAAAGAGAAGTTTCAGGTTGGAAAATCGTTTTAAATACTACTGAATTCTTTTGTTGTAATAATACTGAAGAATTTTTTTCATCTCTTCATACACTAGGCCAAAACATGTATGCGATTAGAATGATTTTAATGATAGATAATCATAATTATAATTATTCAAAGCCTAGATATTCTATCCCCTTAGTAGAACAGCGATACCACGGTGTCTTCCCTTATAACCCAAATCTCGGATGTGCTTGGAGATTTATTCACAATCATCTAGACGGTGCATATTTACCTGGTAGACATCATTCGCGGCACGGATATATAATTTATGACTATCCTTCATTTATTTTAAAATTTTATTTTAGCCCTTGGAATGAACAATCAAAGGCAAGAAAATTACAAATTACACCTACCCTTTCAAAAAGGGGTGTTCAAATGGGACTTCAAACACATTACGGTCAATCTCCTGAAGTACTGGACATACGTTTTTTAGAGCTTAGTAACCTAACACAAGACCTCCGTCATAACCCTGAATATCAAGAATTATTTCCAAAATTCAAACCGTAATATTTTCTGCATCGTCATCACCTCAAACATTTTCATTCACTTAATCAAAAACAATCTCATTTGCATAAAACATGAATACTGTATAAATAATAAATTTTTATTTTAGGAGGAAAAAATGAAAGCTGTTATTCTTGCTGGTGGGTACGGTACAAGAATTGGGGAAGAAACACATTTAAAACCGAAACCTATGATTGAAATTGGAACAAAACCCATTCTATGGCACATTATGAGTTTGTATAGTCATTACGGAATTACTGAGTTTATTATTTGCTTAGGCTATAAAGGATATGCAATTAAAGAGTTCTTTCTAAATTACAACTTACACATGTCTGATTTCACAATACAGTTAAACGATAATACAATTACTAGCCATTCTCATCGTGTAGAACCATGGAAAGTTACACTAATCGATACTGGTGTAAATACCGAAACGGGTGGCCGAGTGAAAAAGATTCAAAATTATGTCGGAGACGAACCTTTCTGCCTCACTTATGGTGATGGATTAAGTAATGTAAATATAAAAGAACTTATTACATTCCATAAAAAACATGGAAAAATGGCTACTGTTACTGCCGTACAACCTCCTGGTAGATTCGGTTCTCTCATATTAGATAAACAGTCTGTAACATCTTTTCAAGAAAAACCATTAGGTGATGGCGGATGGGTTAATGGTGGATTTTTCGTTTTAAATCCTGAAGTTTTCAATTACATTAGTGGAGATAAGTCTGTTTTTGAAACAGACTCTTTAGTTCAGTTAGTAAATAAAAATGAATTGGCCGCATATCAACATTCTGGTTTTTGGCATCCGATGGATACATTGCGCGATAAAAATAAATTAGTCGAGCTATGGGAAAGTAATAACGCTCCGTGGAAGGTTTGGTAATATGGCTTCATCATCTTTTTGGAATAAGAAAAAAGTATTTATTACGGGACATACTGGATTTAAAGGCTCCTGGCTCACCCTTTTCTTAAGTTCTTTAGGTGCAGAAGTAGTAGGCTTTTCTTCTCATCCCCCATCCATTCCTAACATTTTTGAACAAGGTAACGTAGCAAAAGAGTGCACGACAATGAAAGGCAATATTACAGATTACCATTCTTTATTTCATGCCATGAAGCAGCATAAACCTGACATAATATTTCATTTAGCAGCTCAGCCAATCGTAACCGCTTCATACAAAAACCCTATCGATACATTCAAAACGAATGTTTTAGGTACTGTTCACGTGCTAGAAGCAGCAAAGTCCGTCGAAAGCGTACGTGCCATTATTAATGTGACAAGCGATAAATGTTATGAGAATGACGGTAGTGGCGACCGATCGTTCGTGGAAAATGACCGACTAGGAGGTTTCGACCCTTATAGCGCTAGTAAAGCTTGCGCTGAAATATTGGCAACATCCTATCAAAAATCATTCTTCCGCACTAATACCCAGAAACTCGCCTCAGTCAGAGCTGGTAACGTCATCGGCGGTGGTGATTGGGCAGAAGATCGATTATTCCCTGATATCATTCGGGCATATTTGCACAATCATACTTTGTGTATTCGAAACAAATATGCCGTCCGTCCGTGGCAACATGTTTTAGATCCTCTACATGGCTATATCCTTTTAGCTGAGAAACTTTGGAATGATGCTAAATATGCAGAAGCGTGGAATTTCGGCCCAATGAATGAACCTAACAGAACCGTTCATGATGTCATTGAATCTGTAATAAAATTATGGAATAACCCACTAACAATCATTTCCTCCTCTACAAATACTCCTTATGAATCACCTGTTTTAACACTCGATAGTACAAAAGCAGTAAACAAACTCAGCTGGACTCCTAAGTTATCAACAGATGATTCTATCGCTTGGACTGTTGATTGGTACAAAAAATATGCATCTGGTGAAAATATAGAATCTTTCACATGACAACAAATCGATGCATTCAAAAATTTATAAAGGGGCTATAAAATGGAACAGAAAAAATGCCGTTTTTGCCACTCATTACTAACCAACACTTTTTTAGATTTGGGCGTTTCCCCTCTCGCTAATTCATTTGTAGCTCCTGAAAGCTCATATAAAATGGAACCTTTTTATCCGCTGCACACATTTGTTTGTCACTCTTGTTTACTCGTACAGCTAGATGAATTTGAATCCCCGCAAAATATTTTTCATAACTATTTATACTTCAGCTCTTACTCCTCAAGTTGGCTACTACACGCTAAACAATATGTAGAAATGGCGATTAAGCGTTTCAACTTAACGAAACATTCAAAAGTGATTGAAATCGCAAGTAACGATGGGTACTTATTACAATACTTTAAAAAAGAAAATATCGAGACATTGGGAATTGAACCCGCGAAAAACGTAGCAGAAATTGCTATCAAAAAAGGAATTCCTACTCATGTGAATTTTTTCAGTAATGACTTAGCAAAAAAATTGCCACAAGCTGATTTAATCGTCGCAAATAACGTATTAGCACATGTTCCAAACTTGCATGATTTTGTTGCTGGTTTAAAAACACTATTAAAACGTGATGGCACGATAACAATCGAATTCCCGCACTTATTAAACCTTATATCCTTTAACCAATTTGATACCATCTACCATGAACACTTCTCCTACTTCTCACTTATAAGCCTTCAAAAAATTTTAGCTCATCATCATTTACAAATTGTTGATGTAGAAGAGCTTTCAACACATGGTGGTTCATTACGTATTTTTGTAAACCATCTAAGTTCCCAATCCACTATCCATTCCAACGTTACAAACTTACTCCAAAAAGAAGTCAATCACGGACTCGATACATTAGATTGCTATCTCCTTTTTTCTAAACGAGTGGAACAATTGAAAATAAATATTTTAAAGTTTTTTATCAAAGCAAAAGCTTTAAACAAACAAATCATCGGCTACGGCGCTCCGGCTAAAGGAAACACCCTGTTGAATTATTGCGGAATAGGTAAAGAATTTTTAGCGTATACAGTAGATAAAAATCCTCACAAACAAAATCTCCTTTTACCAGGAACTCGTATTCCAATAAAATCTCCAGCAGAAATTAAACGTACAAAACCGGATTACATTCTCATACTTCCTTGGAATTTGAAAGACGAAATTATAAAAGAATGCTCTTTCATTCGTGAATGGGGCGGTAAATTTTTAGTGACAGTTCCAGAAGTTGAGGTGATTGAGCCATGAAGAAAGTTGTTGTAACAGGTGGTAGTGGCTGGATAGGTAAATATGTTGTACATTCACTTATACAAAAGGGATACGAAGTGCACGCCACGTATAATAAAAATAAACCCTCTCACCTCCCTTGCCACTGGCATAAAGTAAACTTGCTCCGCAATGACGAAGTAAAACAATTCATTTACGACGTTCAGCCTAGCCATCTCATTCACCTTGCTTGGGAAGCAGTACCACCAGCATGCTATGTATCTATTAATAATTACTATTGGCTAAAGTCTAGTATTTCATTGATTCAACACTTTACAACATGCGGCGGAAAGCGTGTTGTCGTTGCAGGTACTGGCGCAGAATACGAATGGTTTAACGGCGTATTATTTGAAGATTCACCGCTCCTTTCCTATAAAACCCCGTATTCTTTATGTAAAAATGCACTGCACTCCTGGCTAGAAACGTATGCACAACAAACAGGCCTCAGCATGTGTTGGGGCCGCATTTTTCATATGTATGGACCTCACGAACAAGGTAATCGGCTCGTTTCTAACATTATCACTTCCTTATTAAAAAACGAGGAAGCACTATGTACACATGGAAAACAATCGAGAGATTTCCTCCATGTGAGTGACGTCGCTGACGCTCTCGTAACAATATTAGAACACGGCGTTACAGGCACCATCAATATCGCTTCTGGTCAATCTGTACAAATTAAAGAGTTAGCTTCTATCATTGCTAAAAAGATAGGAAAAGAACATTTAATTAAACTAGGTGCAATCCCTTTCTCTAAAGATGAACCTTTATTTGTCGGGGTTAATGTAAAACGTTTAAAAACTGAAGTAAACTGGAAACCAACATACGATCTAAATACAGGAATAGAAGAAACAATTTTATGGTGGAAATCATTTATACAAAAACATAACGATATGCATCATTAAAACGTAAATCCTTCGTTCCTCTCGCTAATTCCTTATACCATTCTTCTAATCTTTCCGGCGTAACAATATGATGCGTACCCATTCCTCCATGCTTACTAGCTTCAGAAAGAGTCGGACCAATTTGTAACTTTCTCTTTCTCATCGCATCATTCCACGGACTAAACCCAAACCATAATATACAGGCAAGAGGTGGATAAATCATCGATTCATGCGCAGATAAATGTCTTCCAACCGTATAACTTCCATGCTCATGATTATGAATAAATCTTCCCCTTCTCCATAGTCTCCACTCCTCTGGTAAATAACCATGAAATCGCTGTTTCATTAAAGGTATTCCAAAGTTAAGTTCCGGATAATTATAGTTAGGATCATCGACCATAATAAGCCCTTCTAGCCAATACATCCTACCTCCCAATTCATCTAGTGATTTCCAAAACTGATTTTTATCTTGCATGCAAAGAAACTCAGTCGTATTTAAAATCATTTTCCATCCTTGTACTTCTTGTTCTATCCTCATCACTTCATGATCTGTCGCATATGCATCAAACTCTGGATTTACAGAATCTCGCACTTCCCAATGCGGTGCGAATTTTTTACAAATCTCAACGGAACGATCTGTTGAACCTTTATTAATTAAAATACCATGATCAAAAAGTTTCGTATGATGCATAAGCCACCATGGCAATAAATATTCTTCATTGTAAAAATGCGAAATAACGGTTGTAGTTATAATAATCTCCTCCTCTTTCTCTATTAATCTACTTTTTATCCTACAACCAATATACTCATAAGCAAAAATATGTTTCCTAATTATTGATCAAATATTATTATTAATATTTTTGTAAGTTTTCCTTTGGTACCCAGCCCTTCTCACCATCTCTTCCTTCGCCCCAAACCCATCCATTGAATTCTTCTAATCCAATCACTCTTTCTCCAATACTCACATTTAATTCTTTCGCAGTATATTGTTTTATAATAATTCCTGTTCCATTCATATCTTTTTTTATAATTTGCTCCGGAACCCATCCTTTCCGGTCATATTTCTCTTCGTGACAAAACATCCAGTTTTCCCAGTTTTCCGGACCAGCGTAACTCTCTATCATTTTCACTACATCCCCCTCTTCTAAGCGAATTGGATTAGGATAATTGCTAACATGTGATTTTATAACGATATATTTCATAACAACCTCCAATAATCAGAAAATTAAGTTATAATATCATTATAACTTAAAGAGGAGGAATGCACGCATGTACTACAACACTTCATTCGAAAACGATCAACCTGTAGGCCGTCTATAAACTAAGACGGGCAATCATATAACACATACACTACGCCTCGTCTTAGGGAACTCATAATACCCTAAAAATAGACGGAGGTACTTTACATGAAACAAACAATTTTAGGAGCTATATGTTTATCACTAGCAGCAAGTATATGGGGTGGTATGTATGTTGTTAGCAAATACGTACTCGATTTTATCCCACCACTAACCCTCGTTTGGCTACGCTTTATCATTGCTTTTGTTGTTTTGTATGGCATTTTGAAACTAGCTGAGAAAAAGCAAAAGAAAAAAGTAACCATTCGCAAAAAAGATTGGCTCCTATTCGCTTGGATTGGATTTATCGGCTATTTCATTTCGATCACATGCCAATTTATCGGAACAAAATTATCCGACGCTCATACAGGCTCGTTAGTTACATCAGCTACACCTGCATTTATGGTTATATTTGCAGCGCTCATTTTGAAAGAAAAACTAACCGCTCGTAGACTTTTATCTACTATAATAGCGACAATCGGCGTCATTATCGTAATCGGGTGGGATATTGAAATTGGCTCCTATTTTATTGGAACAATCATTTTAGTTGGAGCCGCTATTACGTGGGCTTTACTATCTATTTATGTAAAGATCGCTTCAATCCAATTCTCATCCTTAGTTATTACAACGTATGCCATATTCTTTTCACTCTTTTTTATTACACCCTTTATGATATGGGAACTACAAACATCCTCTATCGGAACAGTAAATACGTACGTAATATTAGGCGTATTATACTTAGGTATTGTCTCAACAGCAGGTGCCTTTTTCCTTTGGAATAAAGGATTAGAATTAATAGATGCAAGCATCGGTTCCTTATTTTTCTTCTTCCAACCTATTGTTGGATCATTACTTGGCTGGCTCTTATTAAATGAGACATTAAATAGTAACTTTTTTATTGGCGGTATTCTTATTATATGTAGCGTTTTAATTACTACTTTTGAAAAGAAATAAAAAGCAGGCAGAGATTCTTAGTCTCTGCCTGTTCGCATTATTGGATCTTGATCGTGAAAACCAATACAAATCGGTATATTACTTTGCACTTCACTACGTACACTTATAAAACTACACAGCGTTTTAGCAATTAAATATAAAGTTACACCGACTGCTTTTTCACTTGTGTCAAAGCCATTTCCATTATACATATCTGCTAATTCTACAGACCCCGGCCCCTCAATATTATATGTCCATTCAGATGCCCAATCATCGTCCTCTTCTTCAAGTGGAATATATTCCTCACAAATATAAAACTGACTATCCCATTCGTTATCAAGGTCATACTCAAAATAAATCGCTTTTGATTCTTCATTAGTAGCCATTTCTACAGCTGCATCCAAACCTACTCGAATACTTTTCTTATATGACTCTAAATCAATTGCTTTAATTCGTTCTGCATATTCTGCAGACGCTAACATGCTACAAATTTCAAAATACTTCGCTTCTATTTGCTCTACTGCTAACGAAAAGACATCCTCTTGCATCTCTTCTAAATACTGAAATATATCCACACTAAACACTCCTCACTCTTTACGCACTCCAATGCGATGGACGGGATAACATTTTCGGTAATTTCGTATGCTTATCCCCTTTCGCTGCGTTAATTTGAACTTGCGTCAGAAAAATACTATTTGTAAAATCAGCCCCGCGAATATCTGCATCTCTTAAATCTGCTCCGATAAGATCTGCTCCTCTTAAATTTGCTCCATTTAAGTTAGCCGCAATTAAGTAAGCACCCCTTAAATTTGCACCTTGTAAATTTTTCTTTTTCAAATTTGCTCCCATAAGATCTGCTCCGCGGTGAATGATTCGTTTCTTACGTGCAGTATTCATTTCCTTCCATACTAATTCGCTCGTTTCTAAAAGAAGAATGTTCACCTCTGCCCTATGCATTGGAACATTTATTTTCATTAACTCATCTGGATTTAAATTCGAAAGTCGCTCTGTCTCCTCAATTGCGGTCTCCAGCTCTTTATGAATTGGCTGTGTTGCCTTTAAAAGAATCGCTTCATTTAAATACCAAAGCATTTCATGAAGTTGATGTATAACCGGAAAAGCATCGTACATTTTTCTTGCATGCTTTGCATCTTTCCGCCAATCAATCCCTTTAAACGTACCCTGAGAAATCTTCTGCCCAGCACCGAAACACTCAAATACTGTACAACCTTTATAACCTTTTCCTCTAAGATTTTTATGTATACTACATTTAAAATCTGATTGTAAGTTAGAACATGGTTTACCACCATCTTTATTCACTGCAAAATCTACCGATGCTGCGAACGGTAATGCAACGCAACATAGACCGAAGCATTTTTCGCAGTTTGCTTTTAAATGATCATTATGATTAGTCAAAATCTATACCCCCTGTTGTCTTTTGACTATTTCATAATATTCCAACTGTAATAAATAATCAATTTTAAAATAAACCGGCATCTTTCGTTCCAATTCATAACTTTATCATTCGATTTCCTTTCAATTGAAAAGGACTATTTCTATTTAATGAATTATAATTAAATTATAAATTTTCTAACTAAAAGGAGACTTATTATGGCACTAGAAATGAAAACAAACTGTCAAATTTGCAATCAATCGCTCGAACAAGATTCTGAAGCATACATTTGTGTATATGAATGTACATTTTGCGCACCATGTACAGAAGAAAGACAAAACGTTTGTCCAAACTGCGGCGGCGAATTAGTACGTAGGCCGAAAAAGAAACAATAAAAAGCAAAGCGATATCGCTTTGCTTTTTATTGTTTTCTGAGTATATGAAATTATATCGAACACAACTTAAACATTTAAAAACTTCACACAAACAGGCTCTGGCACAGCAACATCAGATTGTAAAAGTGTTAACTTTCCTGTAGATTCATCTCTTGAAAATAGCACAAGATTATGTGACTTTTCATTTGTAGCAACAAGAAACTTTTCAGTAGGATCTAATACAAAGTCTCTTGGCCAATTTCCTTCTGTAGATGTATGTTCCACAAATGCAAGCTCACCTGAGTTTTGATCTACGCTATAAACAGCGATACTATTATGACCACGATTACCTGCATATACAAAGCGGCCGTCAGAAGAAATATGGATAGCACTGCCTTGACTATTTTCATCAAATTGTTCTGGAAGAGTAGAAATATACTGTAATTCTGTAAAGGATCCTTCTTCCGAGTTATATGTTAGCGCAATAACCTCTGAACTAAGCTCCGTCATTACATAAGCGTATTTTCCATTTGGATGAAAAGCAATGTGTCTTGGTCCACTTCCCGGATTCACAGACAGGCTATTCACTTCTATTAATGTACTATCTTTTACTTCATACGTAATTATTTTATCTATCCCTAAATCAACGCCCACTACATATTTTTCATCAGGAGTGTACCCCGCGTAATGTGCATGTGGTTTTTCTTGTCTTTCTTTATTCGGACCTGAACCTTCATGTGCCATAATAGATGAAGCAGGATTTACAGTTCCATTTTCTTCATTTATTTCAAAAGACTCAATCGTTCCTTTATGGTAATTTGCTGTAACTACTGTATGATTTCCACTATCAACACTAATATGACAAGGAGAAGCCCCTTCTACTACTTGTCTATTTTTCGCTTTTAGTTCTCCAGTATGACTATCAATGGAATAAGCAGCTACACCGCCAGATTCGCCTTCCTTAACAACAGAATAGAGATATTCATTATTTCGGTTAATCGTTACATATGTAGGGTTATCCAGCTTAGCAGTAAGTGTTACATTACCAATTTTTTTTGCTTCCGTGTCTAAAATAAACTTATATATTCCTTCGCTATTTTCTTTCGTGTAAGTCCCAACATATCCGATAAACTCTTTGTTATCCTTCATTTTCATAACCCTCTCTCCCTATATTTTTCGTTCATCATACTTTTTAAAATATTTTATGTTGAAAGAGTATCCTAAAAAATCGGAGTACCTCTTTATACGTTACCATATTTTCTTGGTAAATAGCTTTTAAACCCACTTTTTTTGATACGCTGCTATACTTTCATATTCTTCTTCCAATTGACGGGACAAGCGGATATAGATTGGCGTTAAATCTTTATATTTTTCCACACTTTCCATGTTTGGCTCATGATGAAAATCTGCACCTACCATTTCAGAAACTACGGATAATGTATCTATTTCACCTAAACTATATAAACCGAGGATTGCAGCTCCTAAGCAAGAGCTTTCGAAACTTTCCGGAACATATACGTCTTGATGGAAAATATCCGCCATCATCTGTCTCCAAAGTTCCGACCTTGCAAAACCGCCTGTCGCTTGAATTTTTTTCGGTTCGCCAATTAGTTCTTTTAAAGCGAGAAGAACTGTATATAAGTTATAAATTACTCCTTCTAAAACAGCACGTATCAGATGTTCTTTCTTATGATGCAATCCGAGTCCAAAGAAAGATCCTCGCGCATTTGCATTCCATAAAGGAGCCCTTTCCCCCGCTAAATACGGGTGAAATAATAAACCGTCAGATCCCGGATTCACTTTTGCTGCTATTTCAGTAAGCACCTCATATGGATCTTTTCCTAAGCGCTTTGCAAGTTCAATCTCTGAAGTGCCCAATTGGTCACGAGCCCATCTGAAAATCATACCGCCGTTATTAACTGGTCCACCGATTACCCAATGGTCTTCAGTTAACGCATAACAAAAAATTCTACCTTTTGGATCTGTTACAGGACGATTTGTTACAGCACGTATCGCACCGCTTGTACCAATTGTAACAGCCACAACGCCAGGATCTATTGCATTTACACCTAAATTAGATAGTACTCCATCACTCGCTCCTACTACAAAAGGCGTAGAAACAAGTACATTCATCTCTTTGGCAAACTCTTCATCTAATCCTGTTAAACTGTGCGTTGTTGGAACAAGCTTTGAAAGCTTTTCATCTGTAATTCCTGCTACATGTAAAGCCTCTTCATCCCACTTTAAAGATTTTAAATTGAACATTCCTGTCGCTGATGCTATAGAATAATCAATTACATATTCTTTATATAACTTGTAAAAAACATATTCTTTAATAGAAATGAATTTATAACTTTTTGCGAATAACTCTGCTTGCTCATTCTGTAGCCAAACTAATTTCGAAAGTGGTGACATCGGATGAATTGGTGTCCCAGTACGAAGATAAATTTCATGACCATTCATATCATTCTTTATTTTCTCCGCCCAGCTTGCACTTCTATTATCTGCCCAAGTGATACATCTCGTTAACGGCTTTCCCTTTTCATCTACAGCAATGATACTATGCATTGCCGAACTAAAAGAGACACAAAGAATATCATTCGGCTGTACACTACTTATTCGTACAGTTTCTTTAATCGTATTTATTACTGCATGAAAGATTTCTTCTGGGTCTTGTTCTGCTGTTTCAGGTGTAGGAGAATATAAAGGATATTCAATTCCATGACTAGCAATAACAGATCCATCAGTAGAAAATAGAACTGATTTTGTACTAGTTGTCCCAATATCTACACCAATCATATATTTTGAGCTCACCATCTCTTCCTCCTAACAAAAATCCCTACAGTGTCCTAATCATATAAGAACCATAAAAATATATTTATTTTATCTATTCATAACGTTATGTGCTAAAGTTGTCTCTCTCAATTCATATAAAAATATCCTTATTTTAACCAAACATATCGAGTAGTAAAACGCCTCCAAAAGCGATAAATGAAAGTAACGTTTCTAATACTGTCCATGTTTTAAATGTTTCTTTCACTGTTAAGCCTAGGTATTCTTTTACCATCCAGAACCCAGCATCGTTTACGTGAGAAAACATTAACGCTCCTGCACCTGTTGCAATAACGAGTAACTCTAAGTTCACACCTATCGTATTTTCAACGATTGGCGAAACGATACCCGCTGCTGTTGTTAAAGCGACTGTCGCTGACCCTGTCGCAATTCGAATTAATCCTGCTACTATAAATGCTAATACAATTGGAGATAGAGCTAAATGCTCAGACATTTGAGCAATAGCATTCCCTACACCACTATCGATAAGAATTTGCTTAAATCCGCCACCAGCACCAATAATCGCAACAATTGAACCGATTGGTAATAAGCTATCTTCTGTTACCTTCTTAATAGCCTTTTTATCGATACCTTGACGAAATCCAAGAAAATAAAACGCTGCAAAACATGCAATCAATAACGCAATGATAGGACTACCGATTAATGTGACAATCTTCATCAAAGTAGTAGACAGTGGAACATACGGAGCCGCTGCAGCTAAAACCATTAACATAACTGGTAACAATATAACTAAAAATGAAACTCCTATTCCTGGTAATTTCGTTGATTTTGTATTTACACGAATCAATTCTGGCTCATTTTCAGGAATTACACGTTTGTGAATCCATTTAGCGAATATAGGACCTGCAATAATCGCTGCAAAAAATGTAATAATGAGTGAATACAATAGTACCTTCCCAAGGTTCGCTTTATAAATACCAATTGCAACTATGGCCCCTGGATGCGGAGGAACAAGGCCGTGTACGACAGATAGCCCAGCAATTGCTGGTAATGCTATCAATAAAATATTTTGTTTCGTTGTTTTATGAATTGAAATTACTAACGGCAGTAATATTAAAATGCCTACTTCAAAAAACACCGGGATTCCAATAATAAAACCTGCAATTAACATCGCCCATGGTAAGTTTTTTATCCCAAAGGATTTAATAAAGAACTCTGCCACTTGCATTCCAGCACCTGACTCTGCCATCATTTTCCCTAAAATTGTACCTAATACTAAAATACCTACTAAATGCCCGAGAACACTGCCGACTCCCGTTTCATAAGCACTCACTATTTTATCCATTGGCATCCCAGACATAATTGCTAAAAACAAACTTGCAATCGTTAAACTAATAAATGCATGCCATCTCCACCACGATACCCCTAAAATAACAATTACGATTGATAATAATGTAATCATTAAAAGGTACATATTCATACGCAGTTCCACCCCTTTATGTAAACCCTTTCAAAATTGCTATACAATTAAGAGAACCTATATAGTTCTTTCATGAGTAAGAATTTATATATCGATATACAAATCATCTTCACAAAATAATAATTTATACAAAAAGAATCTCCCTTATCAGAGATACATGTTAACTCACCTCTCTGATAAGGGGATTTCTCTTCCATAATTATAATGTTATTGTGATAAACGCTTCGCGCGATCAATTTTCCCTTTTTTAAAAGTGAATGACACTTTCTTCTCTTGCTGTTTTCACGTAGTAAGACTACAAACTCAGTATCCACTTTAAACGATGAAGTTACTTAGGATTTGTCTTCTCATGAAAAACAACTTTCGGAAAGCACCTTCACTTTCATAACATTATAATTTAGGCGCTTTCGCCCAATCAGCAGCAAATTTCTCAATACCTTGGTCTGTTAATGGGTGCATAGCAAGTTGTTCAATTACTTTATAAGGGATTGTTGCAATGTGAGCACCTGCCATCGCTACACGAGTTACATGATCTGGATGTCTAACAGAAGCCGCAATAATTTGTGTATCTAGTTGATGAACATCGAATAATTCAGCAATTTTAGCAACTAATAGTACACCATCTTCAGAAATATCATCTAAGCGACCTAAAAATGGAGAAACGTACGTTGCACCTGCTCGAGCAGCTAAAAGTGCTTGGTTCACCGTGAAAATAAGTGTAACATTCGTTTTCACACCTTTTTCAGTAAGGTAGCGACAAGCTTCTAATCCTGCTAACGTCATCGGAAGTTTAATTGTAACTTTTTCATCGCCACCGTTAATTTTAATCAGTTCTTCTGCTTGGGCGATCATCTCTTCAGCTGTAACAGCATCTGGCGTTACTTCTGCCGAAACAGATTCAACTTTAGGAACTGCCTGACAAATTTCTGCAATACGGTCTTCAAATTTAATGCCCTCTTTTGCTACTAAAGAAGGATTCGTTGTAACACCAGCTAAAACTCCAAGTTTATATGCTTTTTTTATATCCTCAAGATTTGCAGTATCAATAAAAAATTTCATGATTAATTCCCTCCAGTTTTTAAACGTTGATGAGTTACATGTTTAATATGCTTATCCCGTAAAAGCCCGATTTGTGTGGAATGAAGCCCCTACTTATTAAAGTTTCACTTTATTTCTTTTCTACTGCATGTCCGCCAAATTCATTGCGCAGAGCTGCTACAACTTTTCCTGTAAATGTATCATTGTCTAATGAGCGGTAGCGCATTAATAGAGACATTGCGATAACAGGAGTTGCTGTTTGAAGGTCTAATGCTGTTTCTACTGTCCATTTTCCTTCACCAGAAGAATGCATAACACCCTTAATCTCATCCAGTTTTGCATCTTTAGAAAATGCATTTTCTGTTAATTCCATTAACCAAGAACGAATGACTGAACCGTTGTTCCATACTCTTGATACTTTTTCATAATCGTAGTCAAATTCACTTTTTTCTAGAATCTCAAATCCTTCACCAATAGCAGCCATCATACCGTATTCAATTCCGTTATGAACCATTTTTAAGAAGTGACCACTACCAGCTTTTCCAGCATATAAGAATCCATTTTCTACAGCAGTATCGCGGAAGATAGGTTCAACGATGTCCCAAGCTTCTTGATCTCCTCCGATCATGTAACAAGCACCATTACGAGCGCCTTCCATTCCACCAGAAGTTCCTGCATCCATAAAGTGAATGCCATCTTTCTTTAATTGCTCATATCGGCGGATAGACTCTTTATAATGTGAATTACCAGCTTCAATTAAAATATCTCCTTTTGATAAAAGTGGTGTAACCTCATCAATAACAGAATCAACAACAGCGTGTGGTACCATTACCCAAAGAATTCTTGGTGATTGTAATGACTGAACAAGTTCACTTAAACTAGATGTACCTGTTGCCCCGTACTCTTTCATTTCTTCTACTGCGCTCGTATTTAAATCAAACGCTACTACTTCATGTTTATGATCCATTAAATTTTTCCCTAAATTTAATCCCATTTTACCTAACCCAATTAATCCTACTTGCATAATATAATTCCTCCTCAAATCATCTTTTATTAAAAATCCATATCACTACAATCTGGAATACCTTTCAGCACTGAAATGTTAGTATGTACAGAAAGGTATTCACAGTCATAGCTTAAGAATTCAACACATTTTTTGTAATTTGAACAACATTTTCTGTCGTAAATCCAAATAGATTCATGACTTCAGCTCCAGTACCTGAAGCTCCAAATGTTTCAATTGATATTACTTTTCCTTCTTGTCCTACATAACGTTCCCAACCGAGAGATACACCCATCTCAAGAGATACTCGTTTCGTTATAGAAGACGGAAGAACGGATTCTTTATATTCGTTCGATTGGCGATCGAATAACTCCCAGCTCGGCATTGCAACGATGCGAACAGAAACTTGATCTTCTTCTAATTTTGCTTTCGCACTAGCAGCTAAGGATACTTCAGAACCTGTCGCAATTAAAATTACATCCGGATTTTCATTTGTTTGTGTTAATACGTAAGCTCCTTTAGAGAAATTCTCTATGTTCGCTTTCGTTTCATTAAACACCGGTAAATTTTGACGACTCAGTACTAAAACGACTGGACCATCCGTTTGCTGTAAAGCATACGCCCAAGCACTTGCTGTTTCATTTGCATCTGACGGGCGGATAACTGTTAAACCAGGAATTGCTCGAAGAGCTGCCAATTGTTCAATTGGTTCATGCGTTGGACCATCTTCTCCTACAGCAATCGAATCATGTGTAAATACGTAAGTAACAGGTAACTTTTGCAGTGCAGCCAGTCGAATGGACGGACGAAGATAATCATTAAATACAAAGAATGTACTTACGAAAGGTTTTACTCCTCCATGAAGCGCCAATCCATTCGCTGCAGCGCCCATTGCATGTTCACGTACACCGAAATATATATTTCGTCCAGCATATGATTCTACTGCATATACTGCTTCACCTTTTATATCTGTCATCGTAGAATGAGAAAGATCCGCACTTCCACCGAAAATAGAAGGAATCGATTTCACATAATGATTAATAGCTTCCCCACTTGCAACACGAGTGGAAATCGTTTTTTCAGTATCAAAAGATAGAATGTCTTTTGCTTCAATTAAAACCTCACCTGTAATCGCTTTTTCTAATTCATCTGCCAGTGTAGGATTCGCTTCTCTGTATAAGTTGAACTGCTCATTCCAGTCATTGTCTTTTTCAATACCTTTTTGTTTTAGTTCATTAAAATGAGCTTTTACTTCTTCAGGTACAAAGAAATCTTCCTCATAATCCCAACCATACACTTGTTTTGTCGCTGTCGCTTCTTCTACTCCAAGCGGATTACCATGTGCTTTGTTCGTTCCAGCAACTTTTGGACTTCCATAACCTATAATGGTTCTAATTTCTATAAGAGTAGGTTGATCCGTATTTTCTTTCGCTGATTGAATAGCTTTTGTAATCGCATCAACATCGTTTCCATCTTCAACTCTTACATATTGCCAATGTACAGATTCTGCCCTTTTCTGAATATCTTCAGAGAAAGCAATGCCTAATTCACCATCAAGTGAAATTTCATTTGAATCATACAGTACAATTAACTTGCCAAGTTTCATATGTCCTGCCATTGACATCGCTTCATAAGCGACACCCTCCATTAAGTCACCATCTCCGACTAAAGCATACGTATTGTGATCTATAATAGAGTGACCATCCTTATTGAACTTCGCTGCTAAATGAGCTTCTGCCATTGCCATTCCTACAGCATTAGCAATCCCTTGTCCTAACGGGCCTGTAGTCGCTTCAACTCCAGGAGTATGCCCAAACTCAGGATGTCCAGGTGTTTTACTATTTAACTTTCTGAAATTTTTCAAGTCATCAATTGAAACGTCATATCCAGCTAAATGAAGTAGGCTATATAACAGACTAGATCCATGTCCCGCCGATAAAACGAAACGATCACGGTTAAACCATTCTGGGTGATTAGGATTGTAATTTAAATGATTCGCCCATAATGCATAAGCCATTGGTGCTGCTCCCATCGGAAGACCTGGATGACCTGAGTTTGCCGCATTAATAGCATCAATCGATAACGTACGAAGTGTATTCACTGCTAATTGATTTATGTTTTGTGTCATAGTAATCGTCCCCCTAAATGCTTTCATTAAAGAAAGTACTTATTTTTCCGTCTCTTGATCTAACCACCATTTAAATCCACTTTCTTGTAACAGTTCATTAGACGCTTCTGGACCATATGAACCAGACTCATATTCATGAAGCGGTAATAAGTTTTCCTCGAACGCTTCAAGAATTGGTTGTACCCATTCCCATGACAATTCAACTTCTCTCCAATGTGCAAAGAATGTAGCGTCTCCACTCACAGCATCATGAATGAGTCTTTCATACGCTTCAGGTACTCCCACATCCGCTTGCTCACAAGTAAAGTTAATACGCATCGGTTCAATTTCTCCATTTTTCAATGGATTTTTACTGTTTAACTGTAATGAAACGTTCTCACCTGGGCTAATTTCAATTATTAATAAGTTAGGTGCTGCATTTGGATTATTATCTTGATATTGCTGTTTTAACGTATTTTTAAATTCGATTACAATACGAGTAGACTTTTCTTTCATTCGTTTGCCTGTTCGTATATAGAAGGGAACGCCAGTCCAAAATGGATTATCGATCCACAGGCGAGCAGCAACAAATGTGTCTATGTTAGAAGAAGGATTTACTCCTGGCTCCTCTTTGTATGCTACAACTTGCCCGCCTTTTATCTCACCTGCAGCGTATTGTCCGCGAATGATATGGCTTTGAACGTCTTCTTTTTTCACTTTACGAAGCGTTTCCATTACCTTTCGCTTTTCCTCTCGAATTTCACATGCATTAACCTTTTCCGGCAGATTCATAGCAGTCATCATTAATATTTGTAACATATGATTTTGAACCATATCTCGAATGGCCCCTGCCTGGTCATAATATCCTGCCCTTTCTTCAACCCCAACTGTTTCACTCGCTGTGATTTGTACATTCGCTATATGTTCTTTATTCCAAATTGATTGGAGAACAGGATTTGCAAATTCTAATGCTTCAAGATTTTGAATCATCGGTTTACCTAAATAATGATCGATACGGTATATCTCGTCTTCTTCAAACGTGCGACTAAGCTTATCGTTAAGCTCACGAGCAGATGTAAGGTCGTGCCCGAATGGTTTCTCAATCATCAGACGTTTCCATCCATCCGTTTTATCAAGTCCGCTTTCCTTAATATTTAAAGCAATGGTCTCGAAAAATTCAGGAGCAACGGAAAGATAAAACATTCTATTTCCTTTTATATGTAATTCTTCTTCCCTTTCACGAACGACTTGTAATAACCTCTCATAGTCTTCCGGCTTACTCACATCTAATGGACAATAGCGAAAATTATCTAAAAAACCTTCCAGTTCCGGAGTACCTTCTTCTCTATGACGGGAAAACGTCTCTATTGATTCTTTTATTCTTTCTTGAAAATCTACATGAGATACTTGACGTCTCCCAAGCCCGATAACGGATATTTGCTTTGGAAGCTTTTGATCTCTATATAAATTATATAGTGCTGGGTAAATTTTGCGTTTCGCTAAGTCCCCTGTCGCTCCAAATAAAACAAAGGTCATTGATTCCAAGTTCAGTCCCCCTCTTGTTGTATAATCCTCGTCGATATACTAAAAATGAATTGTACAGAAGCCCCTGTTTTTATAAAAAAACAAAGAGTTATCAAATCCCAATTCTTTTTATACCTTTCGCTTTTTAATTGTCCCCAATATTAATAGTGGCAATTCAAAGCATTTCTACCACAACTTACTTATTTATAGAATTTAACGAAACATTTTATATCTGATTACTTTTAGTAATTAAATAATCTTATGTCTAATATATTAACCACATAAATTATTATCGTCAATAAAAATGTCTTGAATTACATACGATTTATTTCGTAATACTTTTCTAAGTGTATTCCTAGTTACCATTCATTTTCAAAGATAATGATCGTTATAATAAATATCATTTTTATCAAAATATTCAATTAATTTAGCGCTAAACTCACGAGCAGACGTTACATTATAACCAAAAGGCTTCTCTATAATAAGACGATTTAATCCTTTTGTAGCTCACAATCCACTTTCCTTAATATTTAAAGCAATGACATCAAATACTTCTGGTATAACAGATAGGTAAAACATGCGGTTTTCAGGAATGTTTAATTCTGTTTCACGCCTCTTTACAAGACTCAACAAATCTTGATAGTCCTCTACATTCGCTGTATTTAATTGACAATAACGAAATGTGCTAATAAACCCTTCTACTCCTGATTCGTCATCAGTAGATCTTCTAGAAAATATAGCAATGGATTGTTCTACCTTTGTTTGAAATTCCACATCTGACATTACCCTTCTGCCAATACCGATAATCGAAATAGACTGCGGTATATTTTAATTACTAAATAGTTTGTATAAAGCAGGGTAAATTTTGCGTTTCGCTAAATCCCCTGTCGCTCCGAATAAAGTTAAACTTTAATTAGCCCTCACCAATCTGGCTTTTACGAGCAGCCCAACTCCCACCTAACTTCTTTGCTTTCGCTGAATTTTGAGGCGGGGTCTTACTGCCCGGCAAATAGCGGGATAAACATAATGAATAAATCATGCTGCAAAAATAACATCTACCCTTTCTTCAAAAAGCTTTACAGTAGTTTTTAGAAGTACGTTACATTATTTCATTTCATGCACTTTCCCCTTCTCTATATAAAATTCTCACTAACAAAATTCAAAATATTATACTTATTTTTCGTACTTTGCTATGCTATAACCACAAACAGGAGGTATAAACTATGAAAGCACAAATTATCCATTCTTTTGGGGATTCATCTGTATTTCAATTAGAAAAAGTTTCAAAACCAAAACTTTTACCAGGTCATGTTCTAATCGATGTAAAAGCAACAAGTGTAAATCCAATCGATACAAAAATGCGTAGTGGGGCCGTTTCAGCCGTCGCTCCTGAGTTTCCAGCTATATTACACGGCGATGTAGCTGGTATTGTTATTGAAGTAGGAGAAGGTGTTTCGAAATTCAAATCAGGGGATAAAGTATACGGATGTGCCGGAGGTTTTAAAGAAACTGGAGGTGCACTTGCAGAATTTATGCTTGCTGATGCACGATTAATTGCTCACAAACCTAACAATTTAACAATGGAAGAAGCTGCTGCTCTACCATTAGTTGCAATTACAGCTTGGGAATCTTTATTTGATCGTGCAAATATTAAACCTGGTCAAAATGTTCTCATTCATGGAGCTACTGGTGGCGTAGGACACGTAGCCATTCAACTAGCTAAATGGGCAGGCGCTAAAGTTTTTACAACAGCTTCTCAGCAAAACAAAATGGAAATAGCCCATCGTTTAGGAGCCGATATAGCTATTAATTATAAAGAAGAATCTGTTCAAGAATATGTACAAAAACATACGAACGGAAACGGATTTGAAGTTATATTTGATACAGTAGGCGGCAAGAATCTTGATCATTCTTTTGAAGCTGCTGCGGTCAATGGAACTGTCATAACTATTGCAGCTCGTTCAACCCATGACCTCTCTCCTTTACACGCAAAAGGACTCTCTCTGCACGTTACTTTTATGGCATTAAAAATATTACATACAGATAAGCGTAATGATTGCGGAGAAATCTTAACGAAAATAACGCAAATTGTAGAAGAAGGAAAACTTCGTCCATTGCTAGATTCTAAATCTTTTACGTTTGATGAAGTTGCACAAGCACATGAATATTTGGAGTCAAATAAAGCAATAGGTAAAATAGTTTTGAAAAACGTTTGGTAACTTTCACTAAATAATACAAATAACAAATGTTTGTTGTTGGAAAATAACAGCGAGATCGCTTCGCCTTATCTTTTTCTTAAGAGGCGTGCCACAACCTTAAAAGCTTTCCATCCTTTACAACAAGTAAAAAAATAACAGCTGAATTTTGAAGCGGGGTCTTACCGCCCGGCAAATAGCGGGATAACATTCAAAAACCTTGCAGAAAAATTCTACAAGGTTTTTGTCTATAAATACAAATTAATCACTATATTAAAATGAAAGAGTTTGTAATTCATCACAATAATATTAAATATACGCTGCTTTAAAGGCTTGTTGGACAGCTTGTACTTCTAATGAGTCTTTACCATATAAGTTCGTTGCTACACGAATACAAGCTTCTTTTAATTCTTTAAAATCAGAAGTCATATTTAATTCATCCGTATTTGCATAATAGAAAATATCAAACATTTTATCTTCTCCAATGCCATGTACGTTTACTCCATTATGGCTTCCACCACTAGCAATCAAGTAAGCTACTTTATTAATAATGCTAGAGTTCGTGTGTACACCACCATGATCGTGGTCAGCATCAATAGGTAAGTTATTATAATGCCTATAATCCTCTGGATATCTAGAAGAGATAGATGATGGGTTTTTCATATCTCTAAAAATACGACCTGATTGTTCTCCCATTGTCCAATTGAACTTTCCGTTATTGGCATACTTTTCAACGGCTACTCCTAAAATATCAGATAACGCTTCATTAATTGCACCAGCTTCTCCTGCGTACTCAAGTCCAGACTCATTTCTTGTAACCGCGTGTGTAAATTCATGTCCTGCCACATCAAATGCTCTAACAATTGGGTCTCCGTATACTAGCATAGCGCCATTACTAAATGCATTAAACCACTGCTTAGGATTTCCTTTATTCGTACCATTTGTGTTCCAACCATGAACGACAGAAATTACTTTTTGTCCGTTATTATCAAAGCTGTTACGGCCATATTTTTCTTGATAAAAATCATATACTTTCGTTGCTAAATAATGGGCACTAACTGCTTTAGGATCTGTAAAATTTGTAGAATTACTTGTTACTAAATCATCGAGATAACCCCATACATTTCTTCTATAATTATTATAATCTTTATAATTAGCAGTATATGTTTCAATTCCCTTACCACGAGAATAATCTGCAAGCATGTACGTTCCATCACTTCTTTGTGTAATTCCAAACGTACGATTAATACCTAAGTCATCTTTTCCTGTACCTGTTAATTTTGAAGGATCTGTTGATTTATTTGATGTCGCAGATTGGACAATACTACTCTCTACTTGTATACCCAATTTTTGAACGAGTTCTTTTAATAGATTACCACCAAAAGCATCAATTAATACTGTACCGGATACATATTCAGGTGTAGATGCACTAAAAGTAATTTGATATGCGTTTGTAGCTTTATTTGTATTTTCATCTACATATACCACTTGTTTAATTTCTGGTTCTTCGATAAATGTGAGATCATTTCCATAGATGTTGAAAAGCTGTTTCTTTGCATCCTCTTCTGATAGAGTAATAGGTTGTTTCAAATCTTCCTGTTGTTGTAAATTTTGGGCACTATCTCCCGAAACGCTCGTAAGTACACCATCATCATTAATATGTGCTGTTAGTTGATATCCGTATACATCACGTCCTTCATACGTTTGTTGAAGACGTACCAATGTAGTACCATCATAAGATTTACGACTTTGCGTAACATTATAATTAACTTTGGATTCCGTATTAACTTGCTTTGATGATAATGCTTGTTCTGTTTTTCCTTTTAGTGCATCCTTTGCTACATTTTCTGCCGAATTTTGAGAAGGTGCTGTTAAATTACCTGTTCGGAACGTATCTTCCTTTGTTTCCACTTTTAAATCTTCTGTTTCCGCATGTACTCCTCCATAAGGCATAATCGCCGATAACACCACTCCTGTAGTTAAACCTACCTTTACGAAATTATTCATATTTTTACCCCTTTATAATCGTATTATTAAATTAAATAAATGTATTTTAGAATTTTAAGCATAGATAAAAAATTTTAACTATAGCCAATCGTTTTTACATACCTCTACATACATAGGTTAATAGATTGGTTTGCTACTTTTTTAGATTCAATTCATTTCTCAAAAATTATTCATTATATAAGCTATCTTTATATTTATTCATATACGTTATTTTTTGTGGTTCTGATAACATATTTATTGCCATCCACACATTCTTTTTCATTTCTAATTTTTGCATTGGTATCTCTTTTAAAAACTGATTACCTATAATCGCTTCCATTTCTTCATCAATTCTTTGTATAAGATTTTCTTCTGGATTATTTTGCAAAGAAGTATTTTTCAATCCCCATTTTGTTATTATAAATTCATTCATTTTATTCATAGGATTAATAATAGTAGCTTTACTAGTTAATCGTTTTTTTATTTCATCATGATAGATTTTAATTCTATATCCCTCTTTTAGTGGAATGATATCTTTTACAATTGTTACATTTGTTCCTTCCATTTCCTTCGTATAAATTTTTTCACCTTTTTCATTAAAGACCTCTATCGATGCATATTTTTCACCTGCATAATAGCTATGAGGCGTTTTAGTAGTAATCGTAAAAATAGCTCGATTTTGCTCTAAGTCTGTATTTAATACGGCAAACTGGTCATCTCCTAATCCTAGGAATTGAATCGTTTCATTTACCAACTTACTCACTTTCATTTCGTTAATATCAATCTTTAGACTATTATCTTTTTCTTTTACATAGGCATAATACGAACTGAAATGGTACATACTATTCGTTTTCCCACCTGAAATTTCAACCGTATACACTCCATTTGGTACGTCTTGTAAATTGATATCTGTTGTTTCAATTGTTTTCTCTTGAATAACTGTATTCCCTTCTTTTAATTTAATTTTTCCTCCTTTTAATGTATCTATTTCATTTGTATTTAAATGGATATGCAAATTCCCTTTTAGCCCAAGTGGAGCAATTTGCTGATTCGTAACTATTTCGAAGTTGGAGTTTATCGGAATATCAGGATCAACTATAGCTCTTGCTTTCGCTAATTGTGATTCAGGCACTATATAAGCTAAAGAAGTAACAGCCGGAAAACCTTTCGCCCTATTCATCTCTATTTGTTTATGATTAAGCTTAAAGCCCCATCTTTCAAAAACAGGTGTAAAATCAACTTGTCCATTCTCACTATAATACTGATTCATTAAATCTGGTAAAGAATGGTCACCTTTTTTGAAAGCAGCATTGCTAGCTAGTTTTCGATAACCTTGATACATTTTTGCAAATGCTTCATCGCCAGCTTTTTGTTTCGCCATCGTTAAAAGAATAAGTTTTTGTCGTAAATCTAAATCATCATAATTTTTATTTTCTTTCATTAAAGCATTATATAAATTCCGTTCTACCTGTTCCTTTTTCCCGAAATTAAACAACCAACCAACTTGATCTGCTTTTTTGCCGTATTTACTATATTGATATTGAACACCAAATAGATTATTAGAAACTTCTCCTGTAAATATTCCTTGATTATCAAAACCAGCTTGGTATCCATGAGCGATTTCATGTAAAGTTCCCCAACTTAGTTTATCTAACCACATCTTTGTACTATCTGTACTATTCGCTGTCCAATTTGTGCCATAATAGGCACCGCCAGCACCAGATATATCTGCTTTTAAGAAATAACGATTTTGACTTTTTTTATTTTCAAACGTTGAGCCATCTAAACCAATAATTGAATCATACATCACAAAAATATCTTCATAATACGCAATTAACTCATCCAATGATTGAAAATCTTTTAAAGATCTTACTAACTCTTTATCTTTTTTAGGTACAAATAATTGAAAACTCTCCCCTTGAAGTAACGCATACTCTCCATCAAATTGATCCCATGTACTAAAAAATTGAGATACACTTCCTTGTTGTTTATAAATGGGAAGGGGGTTAGTAGCACTTTCATTCCCTACTTGGTACTCAAGTACAGCGTGCTCTTCACCATACGGAGTATCTATGAAAGGAACTAAAGACGTATCACCTTGGATAGTAACCCATTCATTTCCTACTTGTATGGATTTTTCATTTTTTGAGTCATTAGACAATAAACGTAATGTTAATTTGTCTTTAAAATTAGGATTTGTTTGTCTTACCTTTAATGGTGTATTTCTCTTCAAAATAAATCCTAAATCTTGTCGGTCATGATATTTCCCCTTACTTATGCCCGCCTGAAATATCCAAGTAGGCTCTTCTAAACTAGTAATTTTTTTTGCATTTATTCGTTCATCAGCATGTAAGTGTATATTTCCTATGAGGAAAAACATTGTATACATTAGGCCTATAACAAGTAACCTTTTCATTTGCATATCTCCTTCTCTATTTTTTTATATACAAAATACAATAAAGCCCTCCTTCTTCACTTATAATTGTCGTCAATAAGTTACTTATCAGTGTAATTATTATAGTTACATTAACTCGTGATTATCAATCATTAAATGTATGTAATTTTGCATATATGAATATTTTGTGATAAATTCCAAAATATCGTATAATTATCAATATTTTTTCAGACATTATTCAATAAAAAAAACACGAAGACTCTTAAGTCTTCATGTTTTTTATACATGTTATTACACTTGTGATTGAATTAATTACTAAAATCTTTTTAATCGTAAAAAATCAATTATTTTTAGGCTGATAGCCGTACCTAATCTTTTACAATTTACTTATTCTTTTTGTTCTGTAATATTAAATTTTGAAACCAATTCCGTTAATTCTTCCACCTTTTCTTTCATTTTGTTGGATTGGATTGATATTTGTTCAATTGATACGGCCTGTGATTGAATTGAATTTACAGTTTGAAGAGTCTCCTTTTTCACATCCGTTGCAGTTTCAGAAACTAGCGAAAGAGAAGCATTTACTTCTTCTGTACCAGCAGACATCTCTTCTGTCGCTGCGGATACTTCTTGAATTTGACCTGTAATCTTATCAATATCTCTCATAATAGACAAGAAGGTTTGATTCGCTTTGTAAGCAGCTTCTTTTCCTTCTACTGCCTTTTGTTGTCCTTTTTGCATGACATTAACTGTATCTTGGGTATCTTTTTGAATGGATTTTATTAAATGATTAACTTCTTTTGCAGATTCTTTAGATTGCTCAGCCAAGTCTCGAACTTCTGCGGCAACCACTGCAAATCCTTTCCCATTCTCTCCAGCACGTGCCGCTTCAATAGCGGCATTTAAGGCAAGAAGATTCGTTTGTTCGGCAATATTAGTAATTGCAGCGAGAGCTGTATCAATCTGTTGTGTACGTGTAACAAGTTTATTTATTACTTTTGATGTTTCCTCGACAACATCATGCACACTATTCATTTGAAGAATAGAGTGATTTATCACTTCACTACCGATATTTATTCGTTCTGTAGTCGTTACTGCTACCTCAGCGACTACTGCTGAAGATTCAGCTACAGTTTGCACCCCGGTTGTAATTTCTTCCATTGAGGATGAGCTCTCCTGAATACTAGTTACCTGTCCTTCTATTTTTGTTTTTACTTCTAAAACAGTCTGTACAACCTCATTTGAAATACTAGACGCTTGATTTGTATCTTGTAATACACTCTCCGTAGTAAAAATAACCTCTTGTGTTGTCATCTTAACATTCGCAATTAATTGTTGAAGGTTATCTAACATACTATTAAAAGACTGAACAATATGCCCTAATTCATTATTTGCTTTATAAGGAGTACGTGTTGTTAAATCTCCAGCTGCTACTTTTTCCATATCATTTTGTAGTAATGCAAGTGGTTTTCGGATAGTTAATTTAATAACATATCCAATTAATATAATTATTAAAATTGCTAAAATCGAAATACTAACAAACATTATCATTGTATTTTGAGCACTATTATTATTTTCCTTCTGTAAAAGCTCTGCATTATTACTATTATATAAAATCAATTCACGAATTGATTTTATTGATTTTTGCATATTAGGTTCAATCTCTTTTAGATAATATGCATATGCTTCCTCATTATTAGACTTCCCTAATTCTTGTGCTTTCTTCATTTGAGTCCTTAATTCATTAAATGTTTCATGAAACGTGTTATATAATTCTTTTTCTTTAGTAGAAATAAGTTTAGCCTCAAACTGCTTTAAAAGATGATCATTTTCCTTACGAATCCCATCCATTTCTCTTATTAATTCGTTCATTCTTTTTTCATCTTTTGATAACATTATTTCCATAAAGTTCATATTAACGTGATAAAAATTAGATTCTACAATTCCAATCCACTCAATTGGCAGTAAATTATCCTCATACATATTAGAGGAAGTACTTTTCCCTCTTTCTAACCCCCAAAACCCTATTAGGGATAATACTATACATGCAATACTTGATATAGTTATTAATATGTTTAGTTTTGTACCAATCTTACTGTTTCTTAATAATTCCAATTCACTTTCTCCATTCTAATATATAGTTTAAGTAATGTATTTTATACCAAGAATCCAAAAATTACGATGTTTATTTTGTAATATGTAATTTTGCATATCGTCCACTACTGATTCAAAATAACCTAACATTGTAATTTTCGTTTTCCAAAAATTCATGATCATGAACACATCTCATTAATTCTTGAACTTCTTACCCAAAATATCCGCATATACTGTGGCACCAGGGAAAACCATCACTGGTATGATATATAAATTACGCTTCCATACAAGACTAGCTTAAAAATATTTTTCTTATTGCTCATTTTTCTATTCCCCCTCTATTAGAAGTACTCCTAGCACATCACACTAATAAAAACGATAATATTAAAAAATAAGGAAAGACATAATACGTATGTCTTTCCTCTAAAATTGTAATACTCAATATGCTCTTGGCTCTATTTGATTTTCCATTTAAATCCTCACATATCTTTCTTTATAATATCTCCTAACTCCATCCAATTTGTAATACGCGGGATATTGAGATATTGATTGTAAGAAGTAGTTTTTGCATATACATTTATCGGTTTTCCTATTAACGTTTCTAAAACAGCCGGCTTATCATCAAAGAAATAGTTTAATTTTATTTCTTGTATAAAGTGTATTTTTTCTTCATCCTTCATTCCATAGAAAAAGCGATCTTCATGTACCGGAAATCCTTTTTCTATTAACCATTTTTTTGTTTGCTCTCCATGCTCTTTAGGTCGCGCCGTTATATAGTAAATTTCATGTCCCTGTCTTTCTAATTCTTGCAATGTCTCTACAGCATACGGAAACGGTGAACAAGAAGTATAATAAATCTCATCCAGCAAACTATTCCACATATGACCGCCTTCCTCGGAAGTCATGCCAAATGCTTCATGAATTTCAATTGTTTTTAAAGAATGGAATACATCCAACCCTACTTTTTTGTTTAATTTCTTATTATATAAATGAAAAGCATGCTGCCTTAAATCAATTAGTGTATCATCGATATCAAATCCAAACTTCACTCTTCATCGCTCCTTTCTGCAATCCATTTATCGGAACATATAAGTAGTTTTTATTCCCCTTATTGCTCATCTTTCCGATATGCTGGATAGCCAATAAATCTATAATCTTTTCCAATCTGGGTAAATGATATATCCTTAAATTCAATTGCATCTTTCATTTTAGTAATACCAGTCCCCTCTACAAAACTAGGCGCCAATCTACCTCCAATAATTTTAGGTGCGAAATATAAAATAATTTTATCCATTAGTTTATTTTCAATAAACGAAGCATTTACTTCTCCACCACCTTCAATAAGCAGGGAGGAAACTCCTTTTTGTCCTAAAACATCAAGCATTTCATGTAAGTTTATATGCTTTTCTCCGCTAGTAACAAATACTTTAACTCCTGCATTTTCTAATGCTTTCTTTTTTTCCTCTGCATGATTACTTGTTGTAAATATCCAGGTAGGAGCTTCTCTATCTGTAACAACGTTAGCTTCCATCGGTATGCGTAATGTCGAGTCCAATATTACTCGAATTGGATTTCGGCCATTTGGAATACGCGTTGTCAATGATGGATTATCCTTTTGAACAGTATTCGCTCCTACTAAAATAGCCGCATTTTCGTTTCGTATTTGGTGTACTTCTTGTCTTGCTTCTGTAGATGTAATCCACTTACTATCCGATAAAGACGTAGCGATTTTCCCATCTAATGTAACTCCTGATTTAATCGTTACAAATGGGCGCTTTGTCAAAATATATTTATTAAAGACTTCATTCATTTTTTTAGATTCTTCTTCACACACTCCTACAAGTACTTCAATACCTGCATCTTGTAGAATTTTAATTCCACGTCCAGAAACAAGCGGGTTGGGATCAAGTGTAGCAACTACTACCTTCTTAATTCCTGCTTGTACAATTGCTTCAGCACAAGGCCCTGTTCTACCATGATGAGAACAAGGTTCAAGAGTTACATAAATTGTACCACCACGTGCCTGTTCTCCAGCCATACGTATCGCATGTATTTCGGCATGTGGTTCTCCGGCCTTCATATGTGCTCCGACCCCTACAATTCGATTATCATTTACAATTACAGATCCAACCAATGGATTTGGAGTCGTTTGTCCCTTCATAGCCTTGGCATTTTCTAGTGCTAGCTTCATATACAATTCATGCTCAAGCATGTAAGTGTCCCCCTTCAAAATGTCCAGAACGCTGAATCTTCGTTTGCAAATATTTCTCATTAAACTCTGAGACATCACCCCATAACGGTTCACGACTCGTAACATTTAATCCAGCTTTTTGTAACGCTTCTAATTTTTTCGGATTATTTGTAATAAGTTTTACAGGTTTTGAGCGTAGCGCTTTTAATACTTCAATTGTATCATCATAGTTTCGAACATCATCTTCAAAACCTAGGTTCAGATTAGCTTCTACTGTATCTAACCCATTTTCTTGCAAGAGGTACGTCATAGCTTTACTAAACAAGCCAATTCCTCTTCCTTCATGATTCGCTAAGTAAAATAAAGCACCTGAACCATGTTCTGTAATCATTTGTAAAGACTGCTTTAATTGGAATCCACAGTCACAACGTTTACTACCAAAGATATCACCGGTGTGACAAATACTATGCATACGAATTAGGGCATCTTCAGAATTCTCAAAATCACCATATACAAGTACACTAGATTGCTGCATATCAGCTAAATTAATAGATGAGAGTTTTTCGATAATTCCTTCTACACTATTTGTAACCTCACTACATTGTAACCAAGAATACCATTGAAAAACTTTAGTCTCCCCATATAAATTAATTGGCAATTTGATAGGACCTACTAAATAAATATCCTTTCCATCTTGATGTATAAATTGAATTTTATCTTCTAACATATGAATTGTATCTGTTGTAACCATTAGGTACCTCCTAGTATAGAGAATCTCTAAAATTCTCTTCCATTGTTATATTTTTTATTGTTTAACTTACACAACGTAAGTGTTTTTACAGATGCTATTCTTTTTTCTCTCAGCTTATATGCAATATGTATCATTACAACTTTGGCCATTTAAAGAAAAGAGTTTTAGTTACATAAAACAACTTAGTTACTTTATGTAAGTGAGTATACATTCGTAATCAATTTACGTCAAGTAATTAATTATAAAAACATTTGTTACTAATAGTAAGATGTTATATAATTTATTTTAGGAGGTGAAGGAAAATGAATGATTCTACATTATGCCCTCGCTTTGAAAAAGGAATGAAATTTTTTAGTCAACGATGGACAGCACTAATTATTTACCAACTTTTTTCTGGATCTCAGCGCTTTTGTACACTTGAATCTTCTCTTCCTGTTAGCGGAAGATTACTTTCAGAAAGATTGAAAGAATTAGAACTAGAAGGAATTGTCGAACGTAAAGTCTTTCCTGAGACACCAGTTCGTATAGAATATTCTTTAACTCAAAAAGGATTTGCTTTAGAAGCTATTATTCGCGGAATAGAAGAATGGTCACAGGAATGGATAGAACTTGAGGAATAACATAAAAGCTTTTTCGTATATAGTTTTAAGTAATCAAATTACAGATACCTATTATTAAAACGCTAATTTTTCAAGCATTTATGAAAAGCTAGCGTTTTTTAATAAATAAAATGTAAGAAATAAAGCAAGGTGATCAAAACGATCACCTTGTTCCCTTACAGATTAAAATAGTGTTTTAAAATCTTTTATTCATACATACTCGATTAATAAAAAAAACGAATAAGCTTTTTTATTAATAAACAGTTTTATTTTTACAATACAGTTAGCTTCCCCTGCTATTTGCGGACAGTAAGACCACCACTGATTAAATTTCTATTTTATTACATTCGAATATTACTTATGAAATTTCACACGCTCTTCAAGTGGTTGGAATTCTTTTTCACCTGGTGCAGCTGTTGGATTACCAAATGGCATTTGTGCAATTAGTTTCCAATTAGCAGGGACTTTCCATTCTTGTTTTACCTCATCGTCAATTAATGGATTATAATGTTGTAATGATGCCCCTAATCCCTCTGCTTCTAAACCTGTCCACACGACTAATTGGTGCATACCTGATGCTTGGTGTGACCAAATTGGGAAGTTTTCAGCATATGCAGCAAACTTTTCTTGAAGCGATTTAACGATAGCCTCATCTTCAAAGAATAATACTGTTCCATAACCAGCTTTAAAAGAATCCATTTTTTGTTGCGTTCCTGAAAAGTCTCCATCTCCAACTACTTTTCTTAATGTTTCAGTGGTAATATCCCATAATTTATCATGAGCTTCACCAAATAATACAACTAATCGTGCAGTTTGAGAATTGAAAGCGGATGGAGTATATTTCACAGCAAACTCCACGATTTCTTTAATTTTTTCATCCGATACTTGTACCTCTTTATTAATCCCATAGTAAGTACGTCTTTCTTTCAGTGCAGTATAGAAATCTTTTGTCATAATTCCGTTCCTCCTAAGTTTTAATATTCTTCAAAATGATACATCTCGAAGATAGTATGCGTTTAAATGAGTTCATTTTTGAATCATTGAACTTCCTAGCACCCATTGCCAGTCATTCTAAATCTAAACACACTGCTTCCTTCAGTTTTCCTAAAAAAAGCCTTATAACATCATTCATAAAATCTAATCATCATTCGGTACTATTTTACCCATTCTCTATTCATGTATCCTGCTTGTTTCATATTTACACAAATATGAAATGTAGCTACTTTAATCACCAAATTTCACATTAATTTAGAGCATCTTCAATTACAGCAATTTCGCTCACTCGAACAAAACGATGCAATTTAAAGAACATTGCAAAATTAAGTGCTACCTGTAAAAGAACCCTCTTAGCCGACTATAAGAAAAAATAATAAAAAGCCAAAAACGAACAATAATATGTTCATTCTTGGCTTTTACTTAACCATCACATTTATTTTTACTATTGCTTCAAATGATTTTTAACTGCCCTTATTACCAATTCGTGATCTTCTTCTGGTGGTAATCCTGAAACTGTTATCATTCCAATAACCCCTACGTTTTTTATTCTGATAGGAAAACATCCACCAAACGCAGCGTATTCTGAAGTATCTAAAAGATATTTTTCATTATAGGAGACCCCAGTTATTTCACTTTGTATCTGCATATAATACGAGCTACGATCATGCAGGGAAACGACTCGTTTTTTACGCTCAATCCATTTCGTATTTTCCTCATTTGTCCCTGTCATCTTGAAATGAAATAATTGCACACCATTTTTCGTTATATCAACAGCAATCAATTTCCCCTCTTGCTTTGCTGTTTCAACGATAAATAAACCTAGTTGCAAGGCATCTTCATTTGTAAAAGAGGAAAATTGAAGTGTTTCCTCCTCTTTTAAAATTTGTTTACTTATTTCATTCAAATTTGAAGTACTCATATCTTTGTCCCCCTTACTCACTTTATGCCAGATTGCTACTTTTAAAATTATGCAATCCTATCGTGCGGTCTTTCCATATAACTAATACCGTAAAGCGTATTCATTTCTTCTTGGTGCTATTATGAATTATATTTAACTCATTAAAAATGTATGTCCTCTAGTGCTAAACATTTCGTATAGAAGTTTTCTTCCGAATACTACTTACAAACATAAAAAACAGTTGATTGAGCAACCGGTTCGCTAAAAGTTTCATATGGGATATTCATTTAACCAAAGGAATGCTTGTTCATAATCATCAAAAAATTACACTCAATAAAGCAACCTTATGTACGAAAAGAGACTATGGAAAAGATGACCTTTTGTCACTCATTTAAAAAGGGACAAACTCTCCAAATGGAGAAGCCTGTCCCAAAATCGCTTTATTTTATTTTGCACTAGAACTAACAATCGTGAATTAGAATAATGACTTAATACTTGCTAAGACAGTAAGTACACCTACAATAATAACAAATACGTTACTCATTTTCCCTTTGTATTTAGCTAGTACTGGAACTTTTTGAATCGCATACATCGGTAATAGACATAAGATAGCAGCAACTAATGGACCGCTTAGAGAATCAATAAGTCCAAGAATACTTGGATTTGTATAAGCAACAAACCAGCATGATAATACAACAAAAGTAAGGATTACTGTCTTAATTGTTTTTTCTTCAATATCTTTTCCACGTGATTTACCGAACTTAATAATCATGTCACGCATTACTTCAAATGCTCCGATATAATGGCCAAGGAAAGACTTTGTAATAGCCACAAAAGCAATAATTGGAGCTGCAATAGTGATTACAGGCGAATTAAGCTCATTAGCAAGATATGAAAGAATTGATAAGTTTTGTTCTTTTGCCATTTTTATATCATCTGGAGTCAAGCTCAATGCGCTACTCCAAACGAAGAACATAACAACAGCGAATGTCATGATATAACAAACCTTTTGTATTTGCGCACATTTAGCATCAGTGGCTTCGATTCCATACGTAGCTCTCTGTTTCACAACAAATGATGAAATCATAGGTGAATGATTAAATGAGAATACGATGATTGGTAGAATCATCAATATCGTTCCAAAATAGCCTGTTCCTGTTGAAGCAGTTGAAACAGCTGAAAAACTAAGCATTGACGTATTCCACTGTGGAATTAAAGATATTGCGATAAAAAGTAAAGAAACTATGAAAGGATACACTAACATACTCATTACCTTTACAGTAATATCTTGACCAAAATTCAGTATAGCGATAAGACCAAGAACTAATACAAGTGATAAAATAGCTCTTGGAGGTTCTGGCATGTGCAATTGATGCACGATAAAACTACTTGCAGTGTTTGTAAGCGCAACCGAATACATTAGTACGATTGTATAAATTGAACCGAAATATACGATGTTAAAAATGATACTCGCTTTATTTCCGAAATACTCTCTAATTGTACCTGTGATCCCCTCATCAGCAGAATTAGAAGCGTATATCATTTTAGCAAGCGCCCTATGTGAGTAATACATAACTGGATATGCAAGTAATGTAATTAGTAGTAAAGATAATAAACCACCTGAACCTGCATTAATCGGTAAAAAGAGCACCCCTGCTCCAATTGCAGTTCCAAATAGACTGAGTGCCCATGTAGTATCCTGCTTATGCCACTTTTTCGGATCTGCATATTGCTCATTTTTTCGTGCGGTATTTTCAGCTTGAACTTCTATTTTCTTTGCAGTATTCCCGTTCATATAATAACTCCCCCTTGTATCTATTCCTGCATCTCTCTTTACACCTAACAAATATTCCCTTTTCGGAAAATGAATTCCTTACAAGTTGCCCCACTTTGTATGTCCTTCATCATAATGAATCCAAATTGAAACATTCGCTAGTTAGCGTCCTAATATAATTGTTAGCGTTCACAAAAAAGTTTACTCGTAATATCCGCTCTTTATATAAAGACCTCTTAAGAGAACAATATAGAATAGACTTCATAAATACGTTGCAACATTTCTAATAACAGTGTATTACTTTAATGGTTTCTCTTTTTTACTTTTAACAGTAATTTTAGATAAACCGGCCTCTCTTCATTTGCGAGGCATTTCTTTCTCAATTCTATACATTACCTTCATAACTTCGGTAGCACTGATGATACTGCTTACACAAGCCACTGAAGCACATTACATACATTTCGCCTCTAATCACACACCTTTCTTACTAGTAATCGCATTTTTTATATTTTCTCCAGAGATAATAAAATTTCTCTCGACGCCCTCATTATAACGTGTATATTTATAAAATTAATATTTTTATATTTTCAGAAATATTAAAGTGCAATAATTTTATATGGATAATATTTTACAGTTAGCATGTAGCCATTGTTTTTATCGCTTAAAGCTGAATTAGTTAGTAAAAAAATACAATAATACATTGTTGTTCTAGGTTACTCATTATAAAGATACTTATATCCCCTTTATCAAAAAATTTCATTTTAAACATAAAAGATATTCTAATAAATAATTAATGTAGGTAAAAAGAAAAAATTCCAAAATAAAAAAAAACCAAATTTTAGGATATATATTATTAATATTGAATTCATATACATTTTAAAAAGATACACTGAGTAAAAAACAAAAAAGCTGCCCCATATGGACAGCTCATTTACATAATTATCGTTATCAGGAATATCTCTATGTTTGTAATGAATCGTTTTTACATCATTTCCTTTTATGCGAAAAGTAATTGTGTCCTCTCCATAAGGCGGATTGTGTGCACCCTCAAAAGTTTAAATTTTAAAATCCCTCATTAACTAGCTCTTTTATCGAGTTTAATTTTGAAGAAAGCTCGATAAACCATTCTTCATCCCCTGTTAATAATGCAAGATCTATAAGATAAAGGATTTGTTCCTTATTTATTACCTTTGATTCAGGGAGTTTGTTAACGTGTTTACTAAAGAGTAAAATCGCTTCGTTTATTGTGTACTGGCCGTCACGTTTCACAATACTAACTGTAACTATATCCTCTACATCATCAAGTGATACAATATAACCAACTATTAATTCACCTTCATTTGATATTCCACGAACCCAATCTCCTACTTTTAAAACATGATTATTATTTGACATCATACCGTTTCACCTTCCTATAAATATTTTTTGTGACAATAAAAAAGATATAAAAACAATTATACTGTAATATTTTTCATTACATTTAAGTGTTAAGAACTCACGGCTATATAATAATTAAGCCGCTTAACGCTCTTGATTGATAAGGTCAACAACTTCTTTCATTGTATAATTCTTTAAGTATTCACCTAGATGCTCTTCAGCACCTAAGAAAATAGCGAAAAGAACTTTTCGCATGTTCGAACCTACAACACACTGATTGTTTGATTCTGGACACTTCGGCTGCAAAGCACCTTCAGAGGTTATCTGATAAATATGCCAAAGATTAATTTCATCTAAATCGCGAGCGAAAATAAAACCGCCACCAGTCCCCTCTTTCGATTGTATAAACTTATGTTTTTTTAACAAACTTAGTACTTTGCGAATGCGTACTGGATGTACACCTGCACTTTCTGAAATAGCATTACTTGTTGACATCCGATCTGGCTGTAAAGCTAAATAAGTTAAACTGTGTATGGCCAAGGTAAAGTCGCTGTTCATGATTTTCCTCCTACGATCAAAAATATTGTTTCTCATATATTAACTGTAGCCATAAATATTACAGATAGGTTAGAACGTTAAAACATATAGAATACTTCTTGCCATAAAAAATTAATTCTCTTATATTCTATCCGGTCCCACCTATATCTGATAACTTCATTTAGCTTTTTAAGTTGAAAATAAAATTAAACACTCCACTGTTTCTTCACTTGTTCTTCTGCCAACTGTTTAATTTTTGTCCAAATCGTATCTTTACTCACAATAACATTTGTTTGATAATTTCTATCATTATAATTAACTGTAACACATACTTCAATCATCTTCTGCTTCCTCCTTTCAAAAAACTTTTTCTAAAAATACTACTTATTAATTGGCCAATTTTTGCAATTCAATGTTCAAAAACGTTCGAACGCTACGTGGTAAAAATTTACGAATTTCTTCCTCATTAAAACCAATCTGCAATCTTTTCTCGTCCAGCATAATTGGGCGTCGTAACATTAGTGGATGCTCAATTATTAATGTATAAAATTCATTTAGCGAGAGCTCATCAATATTTATATTTAAGTCCTGAAAAGTTTTGGATCTAGTTGAAATAATTTCAGTAGCCCCCTCTTCAGTTAAACGAAGAATCGATTTAAGCTCATCAACTGTCATAGAATTTGATACGATGTTTTTTTCAATATAATCAATTTGATGCTCTTCAAGCCATGCTTTCGCTTTTCGGCATGAGGCACAGCTTGCTGTTGTATATAGAATTACCATATTTAACTCACTCCTTTAATGTTATGAAACGTACATTTTAAACATCGGTTATTGAAATGTATTAAAAAAAATTACAGTTTAGAATCAAATACAAGCAATATTATTTATTCGAGAATATTTAATTTATCTACATTTTACAGACGATAACAACTCACTTCTAAAAACTATACTGTAATTTTAAACTTTACAGTTCTATAAATCAAATGTTAAGTCTTGGATTCATTCTATTAACGTATAATAGGAGCAGTTGAGACAATACTTGCCTCAACCGATTTTTATATCTCTTTATAATTTTTTGCAGTAATGACTGTTTCAAACTCAAAGGTTTCGGGTAGATGATCTGCATAAGAATATTCAAAAGTTCGTCCATCCGTTAAATAAGCTACTTGTTCAACTCGCATTAGGAAATCCTGATTTGTTAAGTTCATAAACTGCTTTTCCCTATCATGTGGGCGAATTCCTTTAACCCTGACAACAGATGTCCCTACTTCAAGACCAAGTTTATTTTGAATATGTGAGTATATCGACTCCTCTAAAACAGAAGCCTCAACACCTGGGATAACCGAAATTGGCATCCATGTATGCTCCATAATCGTCGGAATGCTGTGAATGATGCGGAGGCGAATGATTTTATAGACGAAATCACCGATTGAAACTCCCAATTTCTCAGCAACTACTTCATCAGCCCCAACAATCGCAAACTCGATAATTTTACTTTCTACCTCACTGCCGTATACAGCTTTCGTACCCGTTAAAGTTTGAATCATTCGTGCCTTTTCCTGTTGACGCCAATCTTGCACCACTGTTCCACTTCCGCGCCGGCGGATGATGTAGCCATCTCTAACTAATAGATCCAGCGCTTTCTTAATAGTAAGGGCTGAAACACCAAATTCTTCAGCAAGGACGGGGCTACTCGGAATTTTTTCGTTGATTTTATATTCACCATCTAAAATTTGCTGTTTAATCTTTTGATAAATGCCGAGGTATTTTACTTGTGTTGATCCGCTTGCCATTTCCATACCTCCTTTATACTGCAAACTCTCTTCTATTCATTCAAATGTAAAGCCTCAAGTTTGTAAACTGAAGGTGATGGGGCAGCAAATCCATTTTCTAAGATTTCAATATTCGTTACCGCTTCTTCGTCTTTCACAAGTTTTGGTGCACCATTTATAATTGTTTCATACGCGGCATCATAGAAACGACCGTAATCACCAAGTGGCGTTTTAATTTGTTTTTCAATCCAGTCACCATTTGCATTACGATACTTAGCAACTCCATAGTACATCGGTGAATCTTCACCAAATCCTGCACTCTCAGGCATAACACCCGCTTTCAAATCATTTTCCTGCTGATCTTCACCATATTTAATAAATGATCCGTTTGTTCCATGAACGATAAAGCGTGGATAATCTTTTGCTACGACATGGTTCGTTTTCAGCTTAATCTTCAACTGATTTCCGTAATGTAAACCAACATCGAAATAGTTATCAACCGCACCTTCCATTTCATTATTACGAATATCGTATGTCACCGTATCTGGACGGCCGAATAGTGAAATCATACGGTCCATCGTATGAATACCTAAACTGTAAAATGAACCTTCTTCTTTTGGAGCTTCATGAGTGATTGAACCAGGACGGAAATAATCAATATGTGATTCAATCTCAATAATATCACCAAGGAACCCTTGTTCAATTACTTGCTTCACAGCTAAAAAATCACCATCAAAACGGCGGTTTTGATAAGGCATAACTACTACACCTTTTTCTCGTCCTAAAGCTAATAATTCTTTCGCATGTTCCACTGTATCGCAAAATGGTTTTTCAACGATAACTGATTTTCCAGCAAGTATAACTTTTTTCGCTAATTCGTAATGCGTATGTGCTGGCGTACAGACCGTCACCACTTGAATTTCCTTGTCATTCAACAATTCGTCCAAATCAGTAGTGAAGTAAACACCTTTTTCCTTATATGGAGCCGCTAATTTTTCATTTATTTGACGTACAAAAATCGTTTTTATTTTTATATTATTACGCGTGTTTACATAAGGTAAGTGATAGCGGTTAGCTGACTTTCCAAATCCAATAAAGCCCATTGTTAATGTCATATTTTTCAACTTCCTTGCTCATAAATTTTCGTTTCTATATTTATTATATAATTTAATTATTAAAAGTATATAGTTTTAAATTTATAATTATATATTAAATAAAAAATCCACGATAAAATTCGTTCTCACTATAAGTTATGGACCTATAAAGTGAAACTTTAATCAGTGGGGCGATTTATTCTCTACTGATTATTTACCCGTAAATACCGAGATGAAAAGGAGCGTAATGAACATGGCATATACTACTATATCTATGGAAATTTTCGGATCAACTGAACAAGTATGGCAATTAATCGGAGGTTTCAACTCCCTTCCAGACTGGTTACCTTATATACCTAGCAGTAAATTAACTGAAGGCGGTCGTGTACGTCATCTAGCTAATCCAGATGGTGAAACAATTATAGAACGCTTAGAAGTATTCAATGATAAGGAACGCTACTACACGTATTCAATCATGAATGCACCGTTCCCGGTCACTAATTATTTATCTACAATCCAAGTTAAAGAAGGTACTGAAAGTAACACATCGTTAGTAGAGTGGTCTGGTACGTTCACTCCTGTTGCAGTTAGTGATGAAGAGGCAATAAATCTGGTTCATGGTATATACAGCGATGGACTGAAAGCATTGCAGCAAGCATTTCTAGATTGATTCATGTAATTGATTGAGACGAAAAAGTTAATTAACAGTCAAACATTCGACTTTGTGGTTAAGTTCATTATGAAAGATAAACAAATACAAATTTCATGCCTGCTTGTTAATGACAAGAAATAAAAAATACTACCTCCAAATGGAAGGTAGTATTTTTTTATTAATCAGGAAAAACAATTAATCCCTCTTCTTTTTCTTGCTGTTTTAAATCTTCTTCTGGGAATGTTACAGTTGAATTTTTATCCCCTGTTTTTTTTGTTTCTTCACCTGGAAATACGAAAGTTGAATTTTCTTTTCCTTCATTTTTTTCTACGTTATCTGGAAATACCATAGAATCATTGGTAGTTAAATCACTATGAAAACCAAGGTTAGACAAAATCGCTTTTAAATCTGGTAAAACCCCTATTTTATCAGATGATGGGTCATTAGATTTTGTGCCTGTATTAGGATTACTTAAAATTGCTCTCAATTCTTTTGGTGTATATGCCTTACCTAAATGTTCTTTAGCAATCCCTTGAATTGATACAGCAGCCCCAGCGATTATAGGCGAAGCGCTAGAAGTACCACGGAAATTAGAAGTATAACGATTCATTATACTCTGATCTGTAACTTTTTGTCCTTTACTATTTTGATTTTGATATGTATCTAATGTATCAACATACTCTCCCCAACCATATACATCAATTCTACTACCATAGTTAGAGAAACCTAAACGTTTATGAGGAACTCTTGCAGTAGATGCTCCAACTATAATAGCTCCTGAATCTTTAAAGTCTGGACTATTTCGATTTAAAATCTGTTTACCATTACGGTCTTTAAATTTATCTAAATCAATCCCACCATTACCAGCTGCTTCTACAATAATAATACCTTTATCTGTACCTTTACGAATTGCGTTAAATATACTCGGGTATACTTCTACTGGTAAAGGGTCATCTCCATATCCATCATATTTAAAGGATTCTTCTATTAATAAAACATCTCCAGCCTGTAAAGAATCTACGGCACTTAAAATAGCATCTCTTACATCGATTCTCCCATTATCTCGGATCACTGAAATTACTTTTGCCTTTGCTTTTGGTGCAATCCCAATGTTCCCAATCCTATTGTCAGCTGCAGAAACAACACCTAGAACTGAAGTACCGTGAGAAAGATCATTACTCATTTTTCCAGACATAAATTCAATATTTTGACCGACTAAATCTTCATGATTTAATAACCAGCCTTCTTCCAAATCTACAAAGGTTGCTCCTTGACCATCTCCTCCTTTAATTCCCCAAGCATAAGGAGCATTAATTCCTAAAGGTGCCTCTTCAAGATATCCCTGTCTCAAAAATCTAGGTTCATCATAAGGATTGATTGATAATACAGGCAATCTCGAGCTAGTTGTTGTGTTTATACTCTTATTAGAACGAAATTGTATTTTACTAGAATCGTTATTGGCAGCATGTACTGTATTTGTTACAAATGTCGTACCTACCCCAGCAAAAGTTGTAATTGCAAGTGATGATATCAACATACCTTTAAAATTTTTCATCTTTCCACCTCTAGTTTTCTATTAGAATTAACATATTTAATAATGTGTATGAACCGAAAAGCTTTTTATCTTATTATAAAAATTAATAGATTTTTATAACTTTTTGATTTACATAAAAACTCCTTTCATTCTTGTAATTCAATGTGTATATTTCAAAATAACAAACTAACTGTAACTATTATAGTTACACCTTTATTGATTTTCAACTACGAAATATAAATTTTTAAAAATAAATTTATATTACTTTAAAACAGAGCTAACCTTTTACGCATATAAAAAAAACAAAATATCTGTGCAAATTACAGCGGTGAATAAGTTTATAGACTGCAAAAAAACAAGAAAAAGCAAAACACTAAGTGCTTTGCTCCTTATAAAATTCCTTTTAACTTTTCACCAATTAACCTCGCTACATACTCATAGCCTTCTGGTCCAAAGTGTAATCCATCTTTTTCACCATTTTCTACAAATCTTTTATAATCCCGTTCTTGAATCATTTCAGCGAATACGTTTAGAAAATAACTTCCTGTTTCCCTCGCCACTTTCTCCACCACGTCTGCATACTGACCAAGCACTCTATTTGTTCTATTACGCTGTTTTTCTTCATCAACTGGTGCAGGACTAATCAGTAGTACTTTATCTGATGAAATATGGTTCACAATCTTCTCTAAGTTTTCTTTATATGCTTGTAATGACACTTGAGAAAAAGAAACCGCATCATTCGTACCAAGAAAAACTGTTACGAAATCTGGTTTATATGATATTACATCTTCTTCAATCCTATTTAACGCATCGAATGTATTATCCCCTGGAACACCTGCATTCACTACTTTCCACTTCGGAAACATCTCTTGCAAACGTGGTGTTAATCTCGGCATTCCATCAAAAAATGTTTCATCAGCTGTAATACTATCTCCAAAGCATACTAACGTTTTTATTAAGCTACTCTCCTTTTACGTATGAAACAACTTTCCTTCTATTGCTTTTATATATCTTTCAGCAGAACGTTCAACTGCCTCATTTGCATTTTCTTTTACTACTCGATGAAAAGCATTGTATAAACGATTAAACTGTAACGGCTTCACTCGGTTCACCATTTCTTCCACTTTTCTCGCTGGTAATGGAATTAAGTTTGGATAGCTATACATAAAACTTACCCACCGCTCATCCGCTACAACTTGAATAATATCACCTGTTAACAAAATCCCTTTTCCATCATTACCTTCTTCCCAATGCAATACAGAACCACCACTAAAATGTCCTCCAAGACGATGTACAGTAATCCCATCCGCTAATTGTAAAGACTCACCAGACCAATAAATAATACGACTACTTGGGCGCATCACCCATTCTTTATCATCTTCGTGTATATAAATTGGTACATCAAATGTCTCTGCCCATTCTACTTGCGTTGAATAATAATGAGGATGAGACAATGCAATCGCATCTAATCCACCAAGCTCTTTTATTTTCGCAATTGTCGTTTCATCTAAATACGTAATACAGTCCCATAGTAAACGATATGACTCTGTTTTCACTATAAATGCCGTTTGACCGATCGCAAATCCTGGTTTTGTCGTAATACTATAAAGTCCATTTTCCTCTTCGATTATTACATTTTTATATGTATCATCTGTTTGCAAATTTTCTAAAGTCGTCCAAGACTGCCCTTTCGGATTCACATATTGCCTCTCTTCATCACAAATATGACAACTCACCGGTTCCTCTACACTCGCTGCATACTGCACACCGCACGTTGTACAAACGTAATTTTTCATCATAATTCCCCCTATCCCTATATTTTTATTAAACTGATTTTTGTTGATAATAATCTACTTTTTTATTTTCAATTAATAAACTTATAAAAGTAAGTAAATAAACAACTGTAACTGACAATGGAATTACAGTAAATCCTTTTTCGCTTCTGCAACATTCATCTCACTATCTCCCCAAAAATATTTGTGCTATAAAGTCACCTCAACCTCACCCATCCAATAACGCCAAGCTGCTAAATAATCTTCTAAATCTTTCGGGTGGTGCCGTAAACACGTATCTATACGCAAATATAATCCTATGACTATTTCTTCATATAAATCACGGTCTTTTTTATGAAATACACATTGTTTCATCGCATAATCGATTGTTTCTTTTGTTAAATCTTCCGGGGTTGAACAGAACGCATAAATTAAATCATATATAGGATCTCCTAACACTGGTAAAGGATCAATTACACCGTGCAGTTTATTCTCTTGAAATATAAAATTATGAAATCCAAGATCACCATGCAATAAAAATGGCTGATTTATTCCAGTCCCCCTACTTGGACTATTTGCTAACTTAAAAACCGTTCTATACTCTTCCTCACTTATGTAACGTCTTACATTTTCATGAGCTTCCATCACATTTGTCGTTAAAAATTCATTCCAAGATTGAACTGGGCTTTCTTTCCATCCCCAGCCATCAACCTCTGTAGCTACTTCATACTTATTGATAACTTCCTTTACAAGTTTACTAAGAACACTCCGTTTATGGCCTAGTTTGCAAGAAGTTGTGCCCTCAAGGAATGAGTAAACAATATAGCGATTTAAAGGTTCCTTATATAAAAGCTTTGGAAATAATTCGTCCTTTTTATAAAACTGAAGAAAATAAGCTTCTTCACGTATGACATCCGATTCATTCAACTTTATAACGTATTGTTCATCTAACAAATATATAGTACTTGTCGTTCCCCCGTTTAATGCTTTTACGCTATTTGGATAATGTGAAATAACTTTTTCCTTAACTAGTTGTGCAGTGATTATTGAAATGTCCATTCTCTCACCCTTCAACTCCGAATATTTCCTTAATTCAAAAGACAACTTTACTATCATTTGACAAACAAAAGTAAAATCCTTTCAATCGCCCTGATATAACAAACAACAATTTTATTTTATTACAATGACTTTCTTCAATATTCCATTTATGATAACGTGATTTTATCACTCTAAATGCTCTTCATATACTCTAATAATTTCTATTGCAGGGTCTCTGTCTTGTAATTTATGAGCCAAACTTTCTACACCAAACACTTCTGTAAACGTATGACTACCTACAATTAAATTAATTCCTTTAAATTTCGCATGTTGCACTGTATATAATGTTTTTTCACCTGTTATGTACGTGTCACATCCTTTTTCTAATGCACGTTCAATCAAATTTGTATTATTTCCTGCACCGGTTAAGATTGCAATCCGTTTTACTGGTTTATCGTGATTTCTCCAGCTCTTCACTTTCTCTTCCATTTTTTCTTCAAGTTTTCCAACTAAGTTTGAAAAAGGAATGGCTTCTTTATATTCTCCTATTCCTGGTAGTTCTTCTTCCTCATAGGTTGAATATTCCAGTATTGTATCTATCCTAATTTCGTTAAATAACGATGTACACGTGCCAAACTTTACAAAATCTAACGGCAAATGAATCCAAAAATGATTCATTTCATATTGCTTCAATTTCTCAATACATGCCTCTTCCATACCAAATAAAAAACTCCACGGCGCATGATGTGTAACTATCATATCGACTCCATTTCGATACGCTTCTTCAATAGTTTCTAACGTTAAATTTGTTGTGTAACCGATTTTGTGAAATTCATCTTTACTTATATAAGTAAAACCATATTCATCATCGCCATATTTATGAAGATGCTCTCCAAATAGTGATGTTATATGTTCATTAAATTGCTTTATATTCATTTTTATTTCTCCTTTCATTTACTTTTATATTTCATAAATAAGGAAATACTAAATTACAACGTTACATACATATAGGAGGACAATATGAAACCTGAATTTTTAAAAGCTGTACATGATGCAATCGGAAATGTCGAACACATTCATATAGAGGAAAGCGGTGCTGACAGCTTACTTATTCATCATGATGATGCACAGCAGTTACAACAAGTTGCTAAGGCGTTAGAAAATAATAATTTCCGCTCCGCTTTAAGAACAACTGGAAATGCTTCGTACATTGAAGTATTGAACAGATAATGAAAGTCCGGATGTATTCCGGGCTTTCTTTTTATCCCGCTATTCACCGGGCAGTAAGACCCCACTGATTAAAGTTCCACTTTATATTGAAACTTCAAACTCTTTCACATACACCGCTGTTCCAGCAATATCTATTTGTAACTTTTCGTTTTCTATCCCTTTCGTTACATAAACAGTTACACGACCATCTTTATTTATTTCCTGTCCTTGCTCAACGATTAAACCCAATTCATGTTCAAAACCTTTCTCTAAATACTCCACATAATACGCTCCCATTACACCTGAAGCTGTTCCTGTCACTGGATCTTCAATCGTCCCAGCGTAAGCTGATGAAAAATGACGGCCGTGCATTTGTGCTAGTTCATCATAAGTTTCTAGACAAATTGGGTGAATAGAAGCATTAGGTATTTCTTTTAATACTGATGGAAATGCAGCATTATTAGGTTTCATTCTCTCACATGCATTAAGATTTTTAATCGGTACAATTACAGTCCAATTACCGGTACTTCCATATACAATCGGTAAACTTACATCTAAATCATTTACTTCTAAACCGATACTATGAGCTAATTCTTCTGTTGAACCTGTAAATTCTTTAAACTGAGGTGCTGCCTGTCTCATTTTAATAAAGGTTTCTCCATTTTCATTTACACCTATTTGTATCGGTAAAATCCCAGCCTTCGTTTCAATCGTAAGGTTACTTTTCTCTTCTAATAAACCTTTTTCGCGCAAGGCAAATATCGTCCCTACTGTCCCATGACCACATAAATCCATTTCAAAACCAGGTGTAAAATAGCGCATTCTTATATCTCCTACTTCTGTGGAAAGAACAAAAGTTATTTCGTTATATCCAACTTTTTCAGCAATAATTTGCATTTCCTCTTCCGTTAATCCATCTGCTTCTAATACAATACCTGCTGGATTTCCCTTATTTGGTTTATTCGTAAATGCGTCGTAATGAAATACATTTATAGTCTTCATTTTCTTTTCTCCTAACCTTCTTTAAAGATTTTATAATACAGCTCTATCTCCGTTTTCAACGAACAATTATTTCTCCAAAATATCCTCTGCATCTTTTCATTTGAAGTATGTGTGCTTCCAATGTAATAAGTAGCCCCTATTTCCTTTAACATATGCAACGATTGAAAATGCATATGGGAAGCAATTCCTTTCCCCCGATAATAAGGCATTACCCCAAAATAAAATAACCGTCCTTCACTTTCTGTTCCAGTTTCTATATGCGGTATGGACATACCAATCGGCTCATTTTTATCATAAAAAACAATACATGACTTTTCCCAGCCCGTACCTAACTCTGTTTGCACTGAATAAAAATGTTCATTGATAGTTAAAATTGAAGTTTGATTCCCTGAACCCGACATACATTGTTCCCAAATATATTTAAATTCTTTTTCCGATAACGTTCCTTCTGCTATTGATCGATATGTATATTGTCTTTCAAGCTTTTCTACATTATTCAATTCTCTACATACTTCTATCTTTGCGGCATACAAAGAAAAACCGGCATCAAGTAACACTTTCACACTTGAGTTATAACTACTAAACCTTTTGTTTAATACAATACTCGCTCTTTTTAACTCCCAATTAAAACAAACCTCTTCCAATCTACTTATCTTTTCTTTATATGTTTGTACGTTATACAAAACATCTTCTTCTATTTCTTCAATCGTTACTGCCTTTGGTAAGCCATTTAATATTTTTTTAGAAGGGCCAAATAAGTTTTTGATGACTGTAAGATCGTACTTCACCACTGCACCTCCAATCTACAATTTCTATCCGTAATAACCACTCTCATATACTCATCTCCTTATTTTTAAAATAAATAAGAAAATCCATCCACTTACCATTCTCTAATGAAAACGCCTTTCTCTTGCATTCAAATGAAAAGCCTGCTCTTTCCGCAAGACGAACCGATGGCTCATTATCAACACGTATATGTAATTCGATTCTATGAAAATCAAGGCTACTAAAAAATAACGGTAACGCAGCTTTCACACTTTCAACACCATATCCATTTCTCCAATATTGATTATGTATGGAGTATCCCATCATCGCCCATTGATAGTCCATACGTAAAATTTTTATTAGCTCTAGCTTTCCAATATTAGCCCCATCTTCTTTACGAAAAATACCTAATACATACATCTCATCTCGATGTGCTGCTTCATCAAATCCTCTAATCCATTCCGTGAACCATTCTTTTGTTGATGATGCCATAACTTGATAACCATCGTCGTATTTATACTGAGATGGCAGCCTCTTATTAAATCCATCTAACCAACTTTCATAATCATCATTTTGGAACGGACGGATCATGAGTCTCTCTGTCTCTATCTGTAATAGCGGCAGCTTCATTTACATCTCTTCCCTTGATTAATATTTGAATATTCTTTATTATCTTACACAAAATACAAAATCTAGTAAATTATTATGTTTTTGATAAACATGCTTCTATTAAAATACAAAAGGAAACCCTGTTCTAAAGGATTTCCTTTTGTCATCACACTACCAAACTTATCTGTAATTTAAAACGTTGTATTCTGTCTTTAATATTCCATAAACATCAACATCTTCATATGTATTTAATAAAAGTCTATTTTGTCTCAATGTACCTTCTTTACGTAAACCCGACTTCTCTAATACTTTAATCGACGATCTATTTCTGGAAATGGCAGATGCCCAAATTTTGTTTAGACCTAATTCGATAAAGCCAAATTGAATCATTCTGTTTACAGCCTCAGTTGCAAAACCCTTTCCCCAATAATTCTTACCAATCCAATAACCAAGTTCACCTCTATTGTTACCCTTGTCAATTCTTAGTGTAATTGTACCTACAATTTCTCTTGATTCTTTAGAGACAATTCCTAAAGGATATTCGATTCCTTTCCTAATAAGTTCTGGTTGCATATCAACCCAATCTTGCGCGAACTCCAGTTTATATGGATGCGGAAGCCCAAGAATATTAGCTAATTCCTTGTCATTAGCCAATTCTTTAATTCTAAAAACATCATCATTGGTAAAAGGTTCTATACATAAATGCTCAGTTTCTAATTTTATAGCCATCTTTTCTCCCCCTTGTACTGAAATTAGTTAGATCCCTTTATTTTCAATATTACACCAAAAACACAAAATTTTTAAAATCTTTATGATATCTACTAACAGAACCATAAACAAAAAATCCAGTTATGCTTTGTACATAACTGGATTCCTCATTATCTAATGTTTTTTATTTTACAAGTACATTTTCTCTTAATTCCCTCTTCAACACTTTTCCTAAAGCATTTTTCGGTAACTCTTCTAAGAATACCACTTCTGGAATTTTGTAACTTGCTAACTTCTCTTTACAATACTGAAGAATACTTTCTTCTGTTAATGTTGTTTCGCCATCCTTCACAATGTAAGCTCTTGGAACCTCTCCCCAAAAGTCATCTGGAACTCCAACTACTGCAACTTCTAAAACACCATGTATTTCATGAATAACATCTTCTACTTGATCTGGATATACGTTGTCACCACCGCGTATAATAACGTCTTTATATCTTCCCATAATATGCAGGAATCCATCATCATCTATCATGCCAGCATCGCCCATGTTAAACCAGTTATCTTTTACTACCTTCTTTGTTGCCTTTTCATTATTCCAATATCCTTTAAACATGTATGGACTTTTCACATGAATCTCTCCAACTTCATTTGTTGTTAGTTCATGTCCTGTTTCCGGGTGAACAATTTTCACCTCTACATTTTTCAAGGTCTTTCCTACAGAAGACATCTTTTCTTTTCCCATCATTGGATGCCATGAGGTTACAACCCAACCTTCTGTACTACCATAGCCTTGCACCATATATATGCCTTTTTCCATATATTTTTGAATGAGTGTTTCTGGCACTTTTGTACCACCGCTTTGTGCTACTTTAAAGGTTGAAATGTTACGTTCTTTTTTATTTAGTTCATCAAGCATGTAACTATAAACAGCTGGGAAAGCAAGCATCGTAGTAATTTTCTCTTCTTCAATCTTATCCCAAATAAGAGCAGGATTCGAATCAGCTAAGAAGATCATCGTAACGCCATGATAAATACAATTTAAAATAGAAAGCACGCCACTCATATGAAACAATGGATGCACAGATAAAAAGCGTTCACCTGCTGGGATTTCTCTTTGTCCCGCAATTTCAGCAAAATAATGATGTAAGTTTTTATGTCCAATTACACATGCTTTTGCCTGTCCAGTCGTTCCTGATGTAAACAAGTAAATGGCATCGTCTTCTTCATGAACTTCTACGTTCGGTTCTGTCGTTGGCTGTTTTTGCAACTCTAATTCAAATGAACCAAAGCCTTCTTTTGTTGTTTGAATTACATAAGGAATTTCTTTAACAGCATCAACCTTTAATAACACTTCATTAAATTCTTCATCAATAACTAACACTTTTAATTTCGCTTCTTTTACAATCGTTTCTAATTCATAAACAGTCAGCTGATGATTTAGCGGAATAAATACCGCTCCAATTTTTAAACTTGCCATCATAACGCTTGGAAATGGGTGATTATTTTTGCATAGTATTCCTATACGATCTCCTCTTTGCACACCATTATATAACAAATAATGTGCAAACTGATTTACTCGTTCATTATATTGCTGAAACGAATATCTTTTCTTCCCCCCTACAAGCGCTTCCAAATTTGGTGATTGCATTGCTCTCTTTTGTAATAATTGTCGCATCGTTCTCAAGTAAAACTCCCCTTTATATATGTTAGGTTTTTTATTTTACCAGATTAACTATTAATTTACTAAAGATTACACTTAGTGAATATAAAAAGAATATAAAATATCCATTTACTTTACAAGTAAATGGATATTTCCCATTATATATTAGAATACTTCTTGTTCATCACATATTGCACATACTCAGGTGCACTTTTATCAATCTCTTCATCACTTAGTTTATATTCTGCACCATATAAATAAAAGGAAGGTATAAATTCCATACCTGTGTATAAGCATGTAGCTTGGAATGGTTTCGTCAACTCATCCATTGTAATTCCACTATTTTCATAGTCTTTTTCTAATCCACCTATAGAAATAGCCACACCAAATTCTTTCCCCTTCACTTTATCTCCTTTAGATCCGTACGCAAATCCATATGTTAATACATCATCGAACCATTTTTTTAATAATGGTGGTGAACTGTACCAGTAAAGCGGAAATTGAAATATATATCTGTCATGTTCTACTAATAACTTTTGCTCTTCTTCAATATCAAACTCCCAATTCGGTGCCACTTTATACAATTCATGCACCGTAATTTCATCCGAATATTTCTCAAGTTCTTCAATCCATCTTTTATTAATTTTTGATTTTTCAATATCAGGATGTGCTACAATTACAAGTGTTTTCATCTTTTTTCATCCCCTTTATAAATTATTCAACCCTTTACGTATTAGTATGAATGAGTCACATATAATTGAAAAGTACGTACTTTAAAGTGCTATAGGAACCTTAAAGTACCTGTGGAGGTGTTATATGAATCAAAATGATAATTGCCCAATTGCAACAACACTCGATGTAATCGGTGGAAAATGGAAAGTTCATATTTTATGTATTTTGTCGGATGGAAAAATGCGAACAAATGAAATTAAACGAGAAATCCCAAACATTACACAAAAGGTTCTTACACAACAACTTCGGCAACTTGAAGCTGATGGGATTATCTATCGTACCGTATATCAAGAAGTTCCACCAAAGGTTGAGTACACACTAAGTGAATATGGAAAATCTTTAATGCAAATAATGGATAATCTGTTTGAATGGGGAAAAGATCATCAGATTAAAAGATTACATGACTAAAAAAGCACTATATACTTTGTTTAATCCTCTACGTTCATATTTTTTATTTCTATAAAGTTTATTTTCATCATTTTTTAGCTAACTTGTTTTCTTAGATTGATGGACGTGACCCCACATCCATCAATCTAAAAAGATACAATTAGAAAAATGAGATTTCTATAAAGTTTCACATATAAACACTACTTCCGCCTCATTAAACGCTCGCTCTACTTTTTCTAATCTCAATTGTACGTAAGCTATAAAGAAGCACCCCTAAACCGAGAATTTTTTCATTATTAGACGCATTAGAACCTAAGGTAATAGTAGGTACATTTAAACCCATAAACCTTTCACTCCGTTCTATAGGCATATAAAAAGATACTCCTTAAAAATAAAAAACGCTATTCTCTCTGTAAAATCATAGAAAAGAATAGCGCTTTTTATTTTGAAATAGAAATCATCATTTAAACTAAACATGCTAATATTGATTTTGTGCGATTGTCAGTTACCTCATAATAAATTTCTAATCCTTTCCGAGTACCTGTAACCATTTTAGCAGCTTTTAGTTTAGATAAATGTTGACTAATTGTACTTTGAGGCATTTGTAAATCTCCATACATTGTTGTTACATTAGTAGGACCTTTTGCAAGCATTATTTTTACTAAAGATAGACGAACTGGATGCGCCAATACCTTTAACACCTCAGCGATTTCTTGAAACATTTCTTTTTTTTCTTTCATCTTATTTCTCCCCTTTTATATACATATTTATGTTATCCATATATATAATTCGGAGGTATATGCGTTTTTGTGTCCGTCATTTTAAAAAAATATAAAAAAACTTTAATCCGAAACTAAAGGATTAGCTTAACATAATGTCTCACCATTAATGATGAATAGGAATCTCATTATAGAAGCAGCAGTTTTTATACTACAACTCTACATTCAACTAACTAAAACCAATGAAAAAAAGAGCAGATAGTCTGCTCTTTTATGATGCCTCCTTATGTTCCGTGGAATGTTTAACACTCCCCAGTCTCTTTAGTTTATTCCACCCTACCGCTACTCCTCGAAGCGATGAGAATATAGATTTAATGACAACATAAGTCATAAATTGGCGATAAATAAAACGTTGTAAAATTAACCATGCCAATGGTTTTGGGTTCTCTTCCTCTAATTTAAATGCGAACAGAGAAGCGAGAAGATCCATTAAAAAGAAAACAAGATAAAATCCTAAAACTTTTAGCGGATTACTACTAAATAGTCCTATAATCATTAATATATCTGCAAAAGGAGCAATGAATTGCAGCACATATTGGAATAACCACATATTAGGCAGTGCAATAAATCCTAATGTTTTATGCTTTGGATTACATAACGCTTTTCGATGTTTCCAAAGACATTGAAGTGTACCATATGACCAACGATACCGCTGTTTAATGAGACTTTTCACATCTTCAGGTGATTCCGTAAAAGCATGCGCTTTTTCTTCATATACAATTCTATGCCCTTGACGTAAAAATGTAATAGTAAGATCCGTATCTTCTGCTAACGTATCTTCGCTTAAATATCCAGATTCAACTACATTCTTTTTGCGCCACGCCCCAATAGCTCCTGGAACTACTGTAATACAATTTAACTCATCAAAAGCTCTACGTTCTAAATTAAACCCTGTAATGTACTCAACATGTTGCCAAGTAGTTAACAAATTCCGTCTATTCCCCACTTTGACATTACCTGAAACTGCAGCTACATTCTGATCTTCAAAGTGTCTAACCATTAGAGAAATGGCGTCTTGCGCAATAATAGTATCCGCATCTAAAGTGACAATGATTTCTCCTCGCGATTGTTGAAACCCTAGGTTCATTGCCGATGATTTCCCGCCGTTTTCTTTCTGAATGAAACGAACTTTAGGGTGTTTATAAAATGTTTCTTTCATTACTTTTGACGTACCATCTGTCGATCCGTCATCCACAACAATAACTTCAAATTCTCTATAATTACTATCCAAAATTGAGTGAATTGTCTTGGCTATCACCTTTTCTTCATTATATGCTGCCATGACAACACTAACAAAAGGTTGATAGGACGAATTAATATAGCGAGATAACGTTTTTCTTTTCTGCTTCCATGCAAAATAAATTAAGAATAAAAATCGAAAAATCCCTAATCCAATAGCAATATAAAAAATAGTTGTTAATATATGCTTAAAGTATCCTGCCCCTGAAAAGACAGCTTTATTGTAAAGTAAATATTGCTTCCCCTCAGAAGAAACAGGAGGCATGATTTCATCTCGTTCTTTATTCATTAAATCTGAAATTGTTACAAAACTATATCCATGCTTTTTTAGGTCTTTAATAATGATTGGGAGCGCCTCTACTGTATGTGTACGGTTCCCTCCCGCATCATGGAGAAGAATAATATTTCCCTCTCCCTTATAAATGGGATTAAGAGCACGCTTTACTAATTCATTTGTTGATGGTATTGCCCAGTCTTCGGGATCAACTTTTTCCGCTACCATTGTATAGTTCATATTTTGCGCACGTAAAATAGGCAATATTTCATTTGATGAATCCGGGTTAGCATCCGCTTCATATGGCGGTCTAAATAAAACCGTAGAATGTCCAGTTACTTCCTGAATTAAACGTTGCGTCGTATTAAGTTCTACTTTCGTTCGTAGTAAAGACGTATCTGCTATGTTAGGATGCTTGAAAGTATGATTGCCAATTTCATGCCCTTCATCGTATATTCTTTTTACAATACTAGTATTTAGTTGCGCGTTTTCACCAAGTACAAAAAAAGCAGCTTTTATTTGATTCTCTTTTAATATATCTAATATTTCTGGCGTATATTTCGGGTCTGGTCCATCATCAAATGTTAATACTACTTGTTTCCCATTTGGTTTTCCATATCGTTGCACTTCATATGCAGATGGTAAGGATTGATATACTTCATCTGTAATATAATCATCTTTGCCTACTTTAAAATCTCTCAATCCATTTTTTCTTTCATTCTCAATCTGTAAAATTTCACCTTGTCCAGAATAATTCACTTCATCTAAACTACGGATTTTATGTAATACATTAGGATTTTTTTGTACCTCAATAGGATTTTTTAAAACTTTCCATATTGTAGGATCTTCTGCTCCTAATCTCCATAGCGCAAACCCCTTTGCATGATTGTCCATTGCGATTTTCACTTGATTATAAAGAGTAACACCGTCTAAGAACCAAGCAGTATGTTCTTTCTCTCCTGTTTTATATCTAAAATACGGATTTCCACTCACCTTATCCCATTGAATTTTTATATTTGAATCATGAGCCATTGCCATAACTTCTGAGAAAGTCATAGACTTTGCAGCTTCTTTACTATTTACTTCCCAATCATATCCATAGTTACCGAAAGCAACTACAAGTTTATCAGACGGAATATTCAGTTCTTTCAATGTATGTTGGAACCATTTATTTGAAGCAATTGGTCCTGGTTCCCCGGCTCCATAGTGCTCATCGTACATCATTACAATCATTCGATCTATTATTTTTGCTAACGCACTATAATCAAAAGCCTTATCATTAGCTGGAACATCTTGTGTAACGAGCAAATCATGTTCATGAAATTCCGTAGTAAGTTCTTTCATAAAATTTGTTAAGTTTTCTCTATCACTTTCAGGTACGGCCTCAAAGTCAATATTAATACCTGAAAACTGATTTTTTTTAACTTGGATTACTAAATCATTAATAAACTTTGTCTTTACATCGTTTGAGGAACTCAGTAACTTATGAATTAGCCCACTATCAGGACCAGAAGCTTCCTCAGTATAGTTAGTAAGCAAAGGCATAATCTTCACTTGATTTTTTTCTGCCAACTTTACTATCTCAGGTTTTATCTCACTTCTAATCGTTAAATCTGCTTTTAAATGATACCACTCTGGTACTAACGTAGTTAATGAATCGATATTTTCTTTTAAAGAAGCGGTACTATTTTCATCCCAGTTTACATAAAAACCATACACTTCTTTAGGATGTTTACTATCCTTCGGCGGATTCACCAAATTTTTATTATCCTTCGTTTCGGTATTTGGGTTAAATGCTTCCTCCTTTAACTGCTGATCACTAAGTTTTTGATTAATTGGTACAAGTTTAGTATCTTGTTGTACAGCGGTATTCATATTTGGAATTTCTGGTGTTGAAAAAATACTTTGAAAGAAAAAATAAAATACAACACTTACACTAACTATTGAGATACATAGAAACCAAATAAAGGCTATGTTTCTCCTTCCTTTCGGATCATAAAAAACAGGTTTTTCTTTATCTTTCTCTTGTTGAATGTTTTTCTCCATTATATTTTTCACATACTCCTTCTTAATAGAACTATAGAATATTAAAGTGCAACTTTAATCAGTGGGGGTTTTGTTCACCCCCCCACTAATCATCAGCCCTCACCAATCGGGCTGCCCAGCAAATAGCGGAATAAATCCTTTTAGCTTTGAAGTGAATCTCTCACTTCCATATTCTATTGATTCTTCTTTTCATTCCCTTGCTGGTGGCCCCTATTTTCTTGTTGAGACCCCCTACCATTGTTCCCTTGCTCGTTTCCGTCATTTTCTTTCTGGGATCCTCTTCCATTGTTCCCTTGCCCATTTCCATTATTCCCTTGTTGAGATCCTCTTCCATTGTTCCCTTGCTGATTCCCATTATTTCCTTGTTGAGGATTTCTTCCATTGTTCCCTTGCCCATTTCCATTATTCCCTTGTTGAGACCCTCTTCCATTGTTCTCTTGCTCATTTCCATTATTTCCTTGTTGAGATCCTCTTCCATTGTTCCCTTGCTCGTTTCCATTATTTCCTTGTTGAGATCCTCTTCCATTGTTCCCTTGCTCGTTTCCGTTATTTCCCTGTTGAGATCCTCTTCCGTTGTTCTCTTTCCTATTTCCATTATTTCCCTGTTGAGATCCTCTTCCGTTGTTCCCTTTCCCATTTCCATTATTCCCTTGTTGAGATCCTCTTCCGTTGTTCCCTTGCTGATTCCCATTATTTCCTTGTTGAGCTTCTCTACTGTTATTCTCCTGTTGATTCCCTCTATTTTCTTGCTGAGATCCTCTTCCATTGTTTTCTTTTATTTGCTTCGATGGCTGTTCCTCTGTTTTCTTTTGTTCTTTCTGCTCTTGCTTTTCATATTTTTTTTCTTTTACAGGAGACAAATCGAGTGTTGCATCAGGAGATGACTCCGGGTGTGATTGCACCTCTTCTTCGTTTTCCACCGGATTAGACGGGGTGACAGGAGGCGTAAGTGATTTGTTCTTCTCATTCTCTTGCTTTATATAAACACCTGTGCCAATTCCAGCTTTTCTAGCATTCTCTCGTATTTGCATTGTGCTACTTTGATATTCAACTGTAATATGTTTTAGCTCATATTCTTTCTTTAATTCTTTCATTGCCTTTTCCAAAAGTGGTTCTAGTGCCTTGTCCTTTGCAACAGCTGTTAGCATAACTTGCTTATCATTCGTTAAATACTTATCCTCTTGACTTTGCTTTATAATAGTACGTATTACTTCTTGTAATTGTTTATTTTTCCATTGCTTCAATTCTTTTAAAATACGCCTTCCATCATCATTACAAGCCTGCAAATCTATAACACGAAAATCCTTTGTTACGCTCACCTCTAAACTTGGATTTATATCAACTGAGACGTAAGCAAATACTTTTTCTTCTGGTTGGTTGTAGAAAAACAGCACTGCAAATAGAAAACAAGCAACAAGTATTGATGCAGGCTTTAAAAAGGAAGGAATCGAAAAATGCGATGCTTTTTGTTCTTGCTCATCAAACGAGATTTCCTCCCCGATTATGCAAGAATCCCCTCTTCTTTTACACGTAATAAACTCTCCATTTGGTGTTAAAACAACTACGCTATGCTTTTTTATATCCATCACAATTCCTTTATTCATCATGCTTTTCCCCTCTTATGTAATCCAGAATATATGTATAGTTGTTTGCAAAAATAATACACATTGCAATAATGTATTTTCTATGTCGTTCCAACGTTTTACGACTTACCCTAACACGCGGTTCAATCTGTTTAAGCGGTAACTTTTTCTTTCGGAACAGCTCTTCCATCATTTCCTCTTCTTTTATAATTATTTTCACAATTTCTATTAAGTGCTCACGTGTATCACGATGCTTAGGAGATTCTTTAGCAAGCTCTGAGAATGTGATTTTAAACTCAGCTAGCACACTTTGAAAATGAAGAATTTCCTCCTTACGGTTACTATTTTCCATCTCTTTCATATACTCCGTAAGCGACACTTGCATTTCTAACATTTCCTCTTGCTCATCTTCTTTTAAAAAGACAAAGTTATGTTTAGACTCCTTACGTATATAGTCAATTACATCTCTTTTTATAAGAAGATCAGCAAACGCTAAAAAGGATTTTCCTTTTGTATAGGAATACTGTTCAATTGCTTCGTTAAAAGCAAACAATCCAATGCTATATTCATCATCCTGTTCTGTAATATATCGACGGCAGACAGATGAGATTGATTTTCTAATAAAAGGCTGATACTGTACGATAAACGCTTCTTTGTCTTCTTCGTTGTTTTGTATGTTATATACGATATCTTCTATTTTCGGTTTTCTTAAGATCTTCATTACTAAACTCAACACTTGTAATCTCCCAGCCTCCTTCAAATAGCAAAATGGCCACTACACAAGTGACCATTTAACCAGATTTTCTTGGTACTTTTCTTCGGTCTTGTTTTCTTGCTGTTAGTTATATTTTTCGAGTCTAACTTTTCCCAACGTTTTCTTAATAATTTTCCTTTTCTCTCGGCACTAAAGTTAAGTTTGTATTTTTATCTACTTTCTTATTTTCTACCGTTCGTTTTGCTTATTCTCTTTCTATTTTATCTGCAATCCTTGAATAACTCTTCTCTATATAATTGGTAATTTCATCCTTCCATTTTGGATGCCACTTAATCTAGTAATTTTATTAATACTTCTATATTCTTTCATAGTCATTTTTCTTCTATTTATTTTTTTCACTATACATATTCGGAGGAGTACAAAGTTTTATGGGGGTCAAAAAATATTTTCATAAAAAAATACATATTTATTTCAAAAATAAAAACCATCAATTTGAAAAAGGGTAATCAAATTGATGGTTTTCTTATAATATCTATTAAATTAAGTTGGATTCTCATTATATCTAAAAAAGCACTAACTATTTTCTACCGGTTTTCTCCATTTTTATCTTTCTTGGTTATCATAATATGTCTTATCTGCGTATTTTCTATCATTTCCTTTTAGATAAGCTAAAATTACTTTTGGATTTTTAAGTAAAGTCCAGTCTCCATATGTATCAAATCTTCTGCATGAAGTCATCATTCCATTTTTAATTGTACCGAATTTCTTATTATTTCGCTTTCCCCATTTTTTTAACCGTTTGGCAAAATCAGCATCTTCTGCCATAAGCATGTTTTCATTAAATCCGTTGATTGCCATAAAGTCTTTTCTATAGCACCAAAAAATCCCTACAGATATAGCTCCATACTTAAAAAGTAAGGGAATTATTATTAACATTGCGGAAACGAATATTCCTAAGGACATTCTTTCAAACTTTCCAGTTACCCCACCACCAATGTATTTGCCTGAAGCTAGATGTTTATCTACATTAGACAACATAGACTCTGTCATTTGGGTATCAGCGTCTATAGTAATGATTATTTCTCCACTAGCTATTTGGGCTCCTGCATTTCGGATTTTGGATAAGTTTTTATCGTTATTTTTTAATGTAATACAGTTATAAGACTTTGCTATTTCCTCTGTTTTATCTGTGCAACGATTTAAAACAACTATAACTTCCGTTTGCTCTTTATATGCCTCTGATGCCTTTGCAATTGAATCTAAACATTTTCTAATGTACTTTTCTTCATTGTGTGCAGGAATTATAATAGAAAACTTCACATCTTTTTTCAAATTGACTCCTGAAGATTCGTTTGTCTCAGTCATAATATGCCCCCCTTATTTTATAAGGTAAATATCTGTTATACATAACGTATATTAAAATTCAATAAATTATATGATAGGAACTGCAGGTAAACTATTACTTGAGTATTAAAAAATAAAAACGTTATTCTTTCTAAATAAGCAAAATTACTAGAAAGAATAACGTTTTTTATTAGTTACATTAATATTTTATTCGTTGCTTTATTTCTTCAAAACGAGCATGTATAATTTTTCTGATATCTGGATGATTCTTATATAAAGTAACAGTATACATGATGGAAGATGCAAGAATAGTAGACCATATTAACCAATCTCCAGCATGAGAAAGAACTTTAATTATTTCACTCGTAAATTCTTCCTGTCCGTCATGAAATGTATAGCTGAGTAGTTACCTTATTTTTAAAAAAACATTCTGATTATTTCTTTTTCACTTCTTCTACAAATTCCCATGTCTCTCCGTTATCTTTTGATTGATAAAGTGCACTACTATCGCCATTGTAGTCTCCATCTGCCCCTTGTCCAACTAACATATTAAAAACCCCATCTTTCTCATATGGCATACTAGGAGAATCAAAAGGACTTATTGTGGACTGTGTATGATCTAATTTCACTTCATGCGGCGGATATTCTACCTTTTTGAAAGATACTCCCCCATCATCTGTGCGATATAACTCTCCTTCATTACCAGAAGGCCTAATTGCTCCTAAAAACCCAAGTTTATCATTTATAAAAATGATTCCTGATACACTACCAATCCCCCCATTAAATGGGTCTGGATTGATAACCTCCCATGTTTTCCCTTCATCACTAGTCTTGCTTAATGAATAAAAAGCGCTCCCTAATGCTTTATCTGTCATATTTAGTTTATAACCAACTTCTTTCGATAGGAAAAACTGTTCTTTTTCATTCTTTAAATCTTGTTGTTCCTTCTCTTTAAGCATATCTTCTTTTGGAGGCGTCTTTGATTTACTCCAACTTGCGTCACTTATTAAATTATATCTAGCAGGGACTAGCTCTTTCTCTTTTCCAGGGACAAATATAGATACAGTATATCCAATGATATCAGAAGCTGCTTCTTTAACACTCTGCCTCTTACCATCCTCAGTAATATTAATAATTCCCTCTGTATTGGATCCCCAATTTCTTTTTCCATAATAAATCAACCCATACTTACTTTCATTCCATTTTTTGACCGTTTGCTTAACTGGGATCGCCTTAACCGTTTTAATTAAAGGTTCTACTAATTTATCATCATTATAATCAGGCTTTGCATATCCATCTCGTATTATAGTAATATCTTCTGATTTCTTCTTATTATAAGAGATTAAATAAGTTTCTTCTTTCCCATCAACATTTTTCCCATAAACAAATGTATCAAACGCTGTGATTGTTCCATCTGAATGAAATGTAAGATCAAAATCAGTTGCCATATACAATTTCTTTGGCAAAGGATATTTTTTATTTATATCTTCAAAAATACCTTCTACTCCAGATTTATATATATTATTATGTTTAAGTTTAACTGACCTTTCATGTTTTAACTTTTCTATAAACCATGCCAATTTGCCATTGTAATTTATTGCACTTTTATAAATCTGCATCCCATAAAATGATGTAATTGCAACAATAATGATAATAGAAATGGATCTCCATGCTATTGAATTTGTTAATTTTTTAGATTCATATTCTCTATTTTTTATCACCCGCATTGTAGTAAATGTAGTTATGGATATAAAAAGTACTATACACAATAACAAAATGTAAATATTATAATTCATTCTTCCGTACTTACAGTATAAGGCCAACTCATAGCAAAAGATCCCGTATACAATTATTAGTATTGGATTTGTTACTAATGACAGAAGTATCCTTTTTGTATTTTCTCTAAATATAGAAACCACTCCTAATTATATGAATTACTGATATTAAGTATACTTTATTGTAAAGTAACAAAAAAGCTATTTAATCTTGCCGCAAAAAATACAATAGACATATGAATATTATATTCATGTTAAAAAGGCCAACAATCCAAGATTGTTAGCCTCTACTTCCCCTATTCGTACCTTTTATCACTTTACTTCCTAACAACTGGAATCCACATTTCACCAAACACTAAGCCGTTTCTTTTCCCCATCTCAACCGTCGTATTTGGTCCACCAACATAAGCAAACTCATTTGCATCTGGTAAAGCTTGACCGAAGGCGATGCCAGTCAACTTATTACTTAACTCTTCAGCTGTTTTGTCTTCCCCTTTTACTACTAAGTATTCTCCCCTCGGAAACTGAATTACTCTAGATTCTTCTTCTATTTGTGCTTCTGTCATGACACCCGCATAATACATCATTTTGTTATTCACCGCTTCGCTCACAGAAAAAATGTATTCATTTGTCGCTAAAGCTTTTAAAGTGTCCAGCCTTCCATCTTCTTTAACAGCCGACCAAAAGGCTTCCTTTTCTTTATTTATTCCAGCAAAGTCTGTATATTCACTCTTAATTTCAGTTCCAATACCTAACACAATAAAGCTATCTTTTTCTTCTATAGTATAATTTTTCATATGCAAAACCTGCCTCTTTTTTTATTAATCAAACGATTTATCTTTTCATCTGATACGTTTATAATATCTTTAAACCATGTCAAAAAATGATACTGTTTAGGAGACCAACATGAAAAAAGTTGAACGGATCAATACAATTATGCGATATATCAACAACCGCTCCCACTTTACAATTTCTGAAATCATACGAGAATTTAACATATCAAGATCGACAGCTATTAGAGACATTAGAGAAATTGAAGCTATGGGAATGCCACTTGTCGCTGAAGTTGGGAGAACGGGTGGATATTTTGTTATGCATAATTCTATCCTGCCCGTTGTTCGCTTTACTGATAATGAAGTGAAAGCTCTTTTTATTGCCTTTATGGCTACGAGGAATCAACAACTTCCCTACCTAAAGAGTCGTCAATCTTTAGCCGAAAAACTACTAGGACTCATCTCAGAAACCCAGCAGGATGACCTTGTTCTTTTAAATCAACTCTTGCTGTTCCAAGGAACTAATCCTCATAATCCCGATCTACTTGAGCTTTCTGATCTCCCCCATCCTATGTTAGAAAAACTCATTCAAATCCTTCTTTTGGATAACCATTTATTGATTACCATTAAAAAAGATGAAGAAATTAAGTCTTATCCAATTTATCTATTACACCTTTATCAAGAAAAAAGCCATTGGATTATTGAAGGATTTGACTTAAAAGAAGAAAAGAAGTTAATGTTTCCTGTCGATGATCTCATCAATATCGAACCATACACGACGAATAAAAGGCTCAATAAGAAAAAGATTTTAGAAAAACTAAGTAAGAAGGCTGAAGCAATTAACCTTGTACTTGAACTTGGTCCGACAGCAATTGCCCAGTTCAAAAAATACCATCCTTTAAAAATTTCAATATCTTATACTAATCCTTACCAATCCACAGCCATTTTAAAAACTTTTATCAATGTTAACAATCCCGATGAAGTGACGGAAATAATAAATTGGCTGCTTTTTCTAGGGAAGGATATTAAAATCAAAGAAATACCCGATGAAGTATTAGCAGATTTACAAAAACGAGTGTGCTTATACATTCCATAAGCAGTGAGCCTCAAATATTAAGCTTTATCACTGGACAATTATTCTATTTTTAAATACCATTTCATTTACTACAATGAGAGCATGATAAATAATAAAAGCACGGAAAATCTCCCGTGCTTTTCTAAATATATATTATTCCTGAAGGTTTCGTTTATCTCGTTTCTTACCCTAGCTGACGTTTAAATGCTTTACTAGCAAAGAAGTAAGCAATAACCATAATTCCGACGCACCAAGCGAGCGCAATCCAAATATCGTTTCCAACAGTTCCTTCATATAAAAGAGCACGAATCGCATTCACGATTGAAGTTACAGGCTGATTCTCTGCAAACACACGAACAATTTTTGGCATCGTTTCGGTAGGTACGAAGGCTGAACTAATAAATGGAAGAAAAACTAGTGGGTACGAGTAGGCTGTCGCCCCTTCCATAGACTTTGCCGTCAGCCCTGGAATGATAGCCAACCATGTTAGCGCTAACGTAAACATTCCTAGTATCCCAGCTACTGCAAGCCAATCTAGAATATTCGCACTGGAACGGAAACCCATTAAGAGCGCAACAAGAATAACTACAACGATAGTAAGTACATTAGCAACAAGAGAGGTTAAAACATGAGCCCACAATATCGATGAACGCTTAATAGGCATCGTAATGAAACGTGCCATCAGCCCACTCTTTACATCCGTAAAGAGTCGCACGGAAGTGTAAGCTACACCGGATGCGATAGCCATTAGCAAAATTCCCGGCAATAAATAATTGACGTAGTTATCTGTTCCTGTCTGTATAGCCCCACCAAATACGTATACAAACAATAGCATCATCATAATCGGTGTAATCGCTACCGTAATAATTGTATCTGGACTACGCATAATATTGCGCATTAAGCGCCCAAGTAATACCCCTGTTTTGCTTTTCATTTACATCTCCTCCTTTTTGCCAATGATCGCAAGGAATATTTCTTCCAATGTAGGCTGCTTCTCGATATACTCCACTTTTGCCGGTGGGAACATCTCTTTCAGTTCAGTAAGAGTACCTGTCGTAATAATTTTTCCACCATGCAAAATTGCGATACGATCAGCCAGTTGTTCTGCTTCCTCCAAGTACTGAGTCGTAAGCAAAATAGTTGTACCACTATCAGCAAGTTCCTTGACTGTATCCCACACTTCAATCCGCGCTTCAGGATCGAGTCCAGTCGTTGGTTCGTCAAGAAAAATAACTGCTGGCGCCCCAATCAAACTCATCGCGATATCAAGCCGGCGCTTCATCCCGCCTGAATACTGATCTGCCCTTTGGTTTGCCGCATCAGTCAGGCTAAATCTTGCAAGTAGATTGTCAGCAACTTGAGCGGGACTGGAAACACCACGTAGCCTAGCAATCATTATCAAGTTTTCCCTCCCAGTCAGCATACCGTCTAAAGCTGCGAACTGCCCTGTCAAACTGATACTTTGACGAACATGATTTGGTTGACGCTGTACATCAAATCCGCAAATACTTACTTCACCACTATCTTGCTTCATGAGTGTCGAAAGGATGTTGACCGTTGTCGTCTTTCCCGCTCCATTTGAGCCTAGCAGCGCGAAAATTTCTCCACGCTGCACCTCAAAATCTACTCCTTTTAAAACTTCCTTGTCTTTAAAGGATTTTTTCAAGCCTTTTATAGAAATCGCTGCATGACTCATACTTTTTTCCTCCCTATAAAAATGTTTTGCGGAGATAATTTATTTACCTCTATCTATTTAGTACCACTGATATTCTGTATCACTTAGTACCGAGCTAAAAATATAACTGAATAGCTATGGTGGCAATTCATATGTGTAACCAGCTAATCAGTCGGTATTACTTATTCCATTTATTTTTTTCTCAATTTCTTCATAATACTTTCATTCAAATCTTCACGATACTTGGAGACGTAAGTTTTAGCATTTGCCACTAGTTCGTCAGCAAAGGAAGCCACGTCATCCCCAGTAATGTCAAGCACTTGTCTTCCTTCTGCTGCACCAGCTTCAAACAAATCGATTAATTCATACTGTATGTGTAACATATCCATCCCGTTACCCGCTGAGAAATTCCACATGTAGTTTTGAATTTTCTTAAATACAAATTGGTAGTCCTCTGGCAGAGCCTCAACTCGTGCCATCATCATTTTGTACTCTTTTTTATCACCAATTAACTTTTTAAACATTTCTAACATCTTATTTTCCTCCTTTTTTATAAAACCGAACAAGAAATTCCCAAAGTATCGGCCGGAACATTTTATCTTATGAACCTATTTTGACTTCAAGACGTTAATTTTTGACGATACAAAATCCCATTTTTTCCAAAACAATTCAAGCTCTTGGCGGCCCTCTTCATTTAATGAATAAAACTTACGAGGCGGTCCCATATCTGATGGTTTCTTTTCAATATTCACAAGCTTTTTCTTCTCTAATCGTACAAGGATGGTATACACCGTACCTTCCACAACTTCGGTAAACCCAAGATCATTCAGATGGCGGGTAATCTCATAGCCATACGTTTCACGGCGACTGATGATTTCCAGTACACACCCTTCCAGTGAACCTTTTAGCATTTCAGTTAAATTTTCCATGTCCTGATCCTCCTTTACCCCCTATTCTGTCTGACTTATATTCAGTATCACAGAGTACTAAGGCGAATTTTTTACTGAATAGCTTTTGAGTAAAACCACACTATTCAGTATTACTTATTACAACTACATTGTATGACTAAGTAGTTGTGGATGTCAACTTTATTTTCAAAAAAATTAAAAATCCGCTTTACCCTAACCGGATACAGCCTCCTTTTTTGTTGTAAGGGCCATCAAACTAGTAAAACAGAGCTGATTCAAAGTGTAATTTAAATCAGCTCTGTTTTATTGTTTTTATACCGATATATCTTGTTTTTTCACGATACAAATTGTTTCTCACTACCATTCCCATTGCATATAAAGCATAAAGGCAAGTGCGATCAGAGAAAATTTCCAGAGATTATCCGTACATGATACGAGCCCCTAAAATACAATTCTGTTAGAAATCTGTTCTCTATATTCTCTTTTATTTTATTTCTGATAGTTGATTAGCAACACTATCTAAAAATTTTTCTACCTTTTCTTTTGATATATCCGGCGCATGATAACCGATCGTAAATGTAAGCCTTCCATTATAAGAGCTTGCTCCCATTGAAAAGAATGGTGCATACATAATAGGTGATGTCATATACCCGTCCTCAGCTTGAATTTCACCAAACTGAATAGATTCATCAGCGATTACTCCCAAATTTGTCAGTAACGGCAATGCCATTCCCATCTGTACAGCCTGTTCATATTGCTGATTAAACATTTCCTTCACTGTAGATAGCTTCATTTCTGCCAGTAACTCCATTCCTGCTGCTGAAGAAAGACCTGGATTTTGAGACTTTATTTTATCCATTGATTGTTTAACTCGAACAAGAGTCTGCTTAAATGTTTCATCGTCTTCCATTTTAATCACTGGCATTTCCATACCGGATAAATTGCAAATAGCACCAGTTGTATTATTAGGCAGATATCGACGTAAATCAATTGTCAAGCCAATCATTTTTTCTGCAGTGCGCGGTTCTGCATACACAGTGAAATGTGATAAAGCTCGGAAGTATGCAGTCATGATTACATCATTCAAGGTAGCCTGTTGAGCTTTTGTCCATTGGGTTAAACGTAGAGTTTGCTCATGGCTCAATCGCCGTACGGACATTTGGGGAAATTTATTTTTGTTAGGTTGAGATGGAAAAGACCATAACGATGCCTGTTGTTCTTGGTTAGGACGATACGCACTTTTTATGTCCGATATTCCAGCGTATTTGAATACATGTAATTGATCTCGACAACTCTCATTTCCCTCATCAAATTCCTTTATAATTTGCTTCTTAGACCGTCCCAATGAAAGGTGAGTATATATCGTTCCAAGCAATTTAATATATTCCTTGACTCCTGCACCATCTGAACATAGATGAGACAATTTCACAACTAACATATCTGTTGTAGTGCCCCGTAATAATTTCGTTTGAACCATAGGCCCCTGAATACGATCACCAGGTTCCTTAATAAAATCTATTGCCATTATTTCAAGTTCTTGATTATTTCCTTCTGCAAAAAAGCAAATAGATGAATTAGTGTCAGATGAATGTTCCTCCCAGTAAGGAATATCATTTTCTACAAACCGGCTGTTCAAAACTGGTTGCAATTGCAACGTTATCCTTACTGATTCTTCAAGTATTTCCTTGGATATACCTACAGGAAAATAAAGAACTGCATTAATTTGTTGATCTGCAGAATAAAGACCTAATACATAATTCATTCGATCTTGTGGTGTTACTGAATACTTTCTTTTCTCCATAATTCCGTCCCCCTTTAGGACTTTTTGTATAACCCTATTTTCCATATGCTTATAATTTTTCTAGTCATTTTTCTTCAAGAGCTAATAACGCTTATTTTTCGAATTTTTAACGAAATCATCTTCTCCGTATTGGTTGCATTCTTTTTGCAGGTGATATATTCATTATTTTATTGTTATTAACACTGCCTAACCTCACAATAAAACCAAACAATAATAAATTAAGTTTACATATACGTAAACATTTTATTATAACGTCTATAAATTATCAATATAGCAAATAAATCATTTTTATGTCTGTCAATAAAAAATAATATATTCAAGGGCCACTTCATCATAAAAGATTGATGTGCATGTAAATGTACCCATATCACTTTCAAAATAAGAATGAGAATTTTTTCAACAAAATAAGCTGCAGTTATTGATTTTACAGTAAGAAAAGCCCCTCCATTTTGAAAATGCGCAATCAAAATGAGTAGGGCTATTTCCAATTTAAATTTTATAAAAAAATGATTATCATAAATAATATTTTACTTTTTAGTCTACCTTATTATTTTCAATCCATTTTCCTAATAAATGAATGGATTTTATTCATATAATTTGAGGTGGTATCGTTGGTTTTTAAAAATAGAAAGCTTATTTTCAAATCAAATGAAAAAGAGGTAAAATTATAGATATTCATGTAGAAATTTCGTTTTGGGGATACTTAAAATCTTAAGGTGATGGGCATGTGGTGTTACACTTTAAAAGCTTTATAAAATTATAAAATTTATAGATATAGCAGATTTTCTTTATTAATAATCATTTGTATGTACGTTTACTCACATACATACAAATGATTTATAAAGCTACAATTAAGTGAAAACATCTTTTCCGTTACGATAACATCATAGCCATGTCTTCTGCTACATTTGTAATTAGTTTTAAACCAAATGTTTCTTGTAATACATCAAGCACGCCAGGTGAAATAAATTCAGGAGCCTTTGGACCGATGCGAATATCTTGAATCCCAAGACTAAATAGCCCGAGTAAAATGGCAACCGCTTTTTGTTCAAACCATGATAGCACAATACTTACTGGCAATTCATTCACTTCACATTGGAAAGCATCAGCTAAAGCAGCCGCTATTTTCACTGTAGAAATTGAATTATTGCACTGTCCTAAATCAATGTAACGCGGAATTTCCGTACCAGGTACAACACCGTAATCCACATCATTAAAGCGGAATTTCCCGCAAGAAGTTGTTAAAATAACCGTTTCTGGCGGAAGTGACGTTGCTAATTCACGATAATATTCTCCGCCTTTTCCCGGTGCATCACAACCGGCGATAACAAAGAAACGCTTTATTTTCCCCTCTTTTACTGCATCAATAATTTCTGGAGCTAATGATAATACTGTATTATGATGAAACCCTGTCACTAACTGTTCATCCGACTCCATATGTACTTCTGGAAGTTCTAGTGCTTTTTGAATTAATGGTGTAAAATCATCATTTTCAATTTTTTGTACACCTTCTAAACCTGCAATGTCATATGAAAAGAATCGATCAGAGTACGATCCTTTAATTGGCATAACACAGTTCGTTGTAGCTAATATGGCACCAGTAAATTTTTCAAAAAGGCGTCTTTGATCATACCATGCCTTACCGATGTTTCCTTTTAAATGTTTATATTTTTTCAGCTGCGGGTATCCGTGTGCTGGTAGCATTTCAGAATGTGTATAAATATTAATGTCTTTTCCTTCTGTTTGCTTTAATAGTTCTTCTAGTGCAAATAAATTATGACCTGTAACTACAATTGCTTTACCTTCTACACGATTTTGTGTAATTTGTACAGGCTCTGGCACACCAAAATGATTCGTATGTGCCTCATCTAATAATTCCATCACCCGTAAAGCTGATTTCCCCACTTTCATAGCCATATCAATATGCTCTTGTTCGTTAAAGTTAGAATTTGTTAATGTCATATATAAAGCTTCTTGTGTTGTAGCATCTACAAATGCATCCGTATATCCTAGCTGAGCAGCATGTGTGCGATAAGCTGCAATTCCTTTTAGCCCAAACACAATCGTATCTTGTAAACTCGCAATCGTTTCATTCTTGCCGCACACACCCATTACTTTACATCCGCCTGCTGGCGTTTGTTCACATTGATAACAAAACATATCATCCCACCCTCTCTCAATCATTCATTACACCTTAAGCATAATACCCATTGAAAAAAAGTGATGTGATATCAATCACAATAATATATAAAGATTTGTGACAGTTCATATTGTTGACATAATATTTTTATTGACACTAAAAAATATGCATTAGTGTACACACATCTTTCGATACTTTTAAATAGCTAATTAATTTGGAGAAATATATACAACGAAAAAAATTTTTGAATCCCATGTACAAATAGTTGCAATTCATCACATATGAAATAGATATAAAAATACGCTCTTCTTTCTATCATTCAATAGAAAGAAGAGCGCATTTGTCATTTTAAGGAACTATCATTTTTTATTAAAGTCTTTATTGTAAACCTTTTTATTTACAATACATTTACATTATCTTAACATTACTTACATTATTTATATGATATATTTATATAGAAGCTACTTAAGAAATTTCATATACATTTTATCTTTATGATCTCTTATCTAATCAATAAAAAGATCATGTTATATTTTTATAACAGGGGTGAATTACGATGACTGAAACTTTAAAAACACTTATAATGCTTGATGCTACTTATGTTGTTATAGCAATTATGACAGTACTAGTATTTGTATACTTGGAATTAAAATCTCAGTAATATATGCTGACGTAATCAACAGATTCAGCATTTAAATATAGTTAGAAGAAAGAGAGGAGAAAATTATTTCTCCTCTCTTTTGTATTTCTACAATTTCTTATTTTAATAAATCCAATGTATATAAAAGTAATCCTTTGTTCCCTACTTCTCCATGACCAGGCACTACTACATTTATATTTCTATATCGCTTCAGCACATTCTCAATCGATGTAGACCATTCATTTACATAAGCATCCGCAACGTTTCCTAAATCTTTCGCGGACGTAGATTTCACTAAACAGCCTCCAACTAAAATATTGTATTGCGGTAACCATACGACAATATTATCTTCTGTATGCCCTTTCCCTGGATAAAATGTTTCTACTTTCATATTTCCAAACTTCAAATTTGTAACGGTTTGTAAATCTCCAAGTGGCTCTTCATATCCACTTTTCTTTGCTAGTTCTGCGGTTAATGCTGTACTATGCGCTTTAATTCCTCTTTCTTTCAACGTTTTTATTCCGCCAATTCGATCAGCGTGCGCATGTGTAATAATGACATCCGTTACACGCTTCTGAAACTTCTTTTCTACCATTTCTATTAGTTCCTTCGTTAATTTGTCATCCCAAGAAGAATCAACAAGTACTAACCCTTTAGAAGTATTAAGAACTAGACCGTTCGAAGGAACTGCTTCTCCATTAAAAGAACCTAACTCCGTATGAACCCATACATTCTTGTTTAACTGAGATATTGAAATGGTTCCCGTCTCATTTTTTATTACTGTTTTCTCTACCTTTTGTGATGCTTGTACAGAAGAAATTGTGCTAACAAATTGAATTGTTCCTAGTAAACCTACACATAATCCTACTTTTAACAACGTATTCTTTTTCATGTCATCAACCCTTTCCTTCAAGCCAAATAGTTATTACCTATATTAGACAATTTATCTTCAGTGTTTGTTCCATATAATTGAACACTTTATAATCGCGGCTTATGTAAATACACGCATGGTGCAGTAAAAAAGATCACCCAAATGGATGATCTTTTTTATAATTTATCAACATATTGCTTCGCTTCTAGTAAGGAAAAAACAAAAACTTCTCTTACTCTCTTAACTGCTGTAACTTTTTTGCCTTCTTCTACAAGCTGGCGTAGTTCTTTATTAATTTCAGGTTCTCTTTCTACAATTCCCATTTCTTTCGTAATTAATTGTAATCTATCTTCAATTCTCTTTAAACGCGCATCATTTTTCTTTTCAATTGTAGCTAATTTTTCAGCGATATAAATGAAACCAAAGGCTAATATTAGTATAACCATCCAGAATTCCATGAATGTTCCCCCTTACTAACTTTCATTTGTTTTATTTCACTAACTTATCAGCTTTAGTTATTGAAATCATTCATTCCTTACAAGGAAAGGGCAAACTAAAACTTTCTCAAAAATTTGTACTAGACATGATTTCTCCTCAAGGTTGCTCAAAATGGACTGGATTAGGTGTTTTTCTAGATGATTCTAATGAAGAATTACAGATTTATTCACTCGGATGGGGCGTCGGATTTCAATGTATGATGGTTTGTTATCCATACTGCGGGAATGGTGCTGTTATTATGACCAATTCCGATTTAGGTGTTCATCAAATGGAAGGGATCATTGGTGAGGTTGTAAAAACGTTATCCTTATATAGATAAAGAAGCTGTTCCTTCCAGCTTCTTTATCTATATAACATTTTTCGCAACAATTTTTATATGTTCTGGTGCGATAATTTCCGTTATACTTTCTTGGAAATCTTCCCGCAACATTTCTTCCAAATGTTCTAACTGCACTTCAACATGTGTGCATTCTAAATTATGTATATTTAACAGTGCATAATGATCTTTTTTCTTAATTACTAAATATTGATTTTCCTCTGTCACAAGTACAGAACCTAATCGGACTCCTAATAAGCGTTGATCATCAAACTTCATAATTACTTCTCCTTCCCTCATATAAACAAAACTACAATGAAAATAATTACATTTATGGAAAAACACGCTTATTTAGACTATATCATAATTTACTAAAATAGAAATATCTTTTTCTGTTTCAATAAAAATCCCTATTCTTTCATATATTTCGATACAAAAAACTTTCTCAACATTAAATTTGAATTTTCAGTTTTTAATTCCGTAAAAATCTATTATAATAAAGTTAATAAATGTTTGACCTCTCCTAATTCATGTACATATGGATGATCAGTAGTTATCGCTACTGATCTATTTTTTTGATTTCAGAAAGTACATACGCTGCATCCTTTCCTACACCACAAATAAGTGCGGAACCCCTTTGAGATTGCCATGGTAAACCGATATAATACAATCCTTTTACTGGACTGATTCCCTTTATATGATTAGGAAATCCTTTCTCATTCACTGCCTGTTCAATTTCAATCCAATTATAATTTTGTACAAAACCAGTTTACCATAAAGTAAACGCTCCTTCATTCTATCTTCCCAGTCTTTAGCGCCTGTGCCCAGTCATATCTTTCTTGTTGAACAGCCAATCCAGCAGCTTCTTCCCAATTATAAGGAACTGAAATTTGTTCAATTGTCCATTCTCCCAAAACCTTTTCTATCACTACATATTTTGCATGCGGAGTTCCTGATTCCATTTTATGCATAACAGGTAACTCATCTTTGTATGCTGGAAGTCCTACACTTCCTGGATTTATAATGATCTTTCCGTTCGCTAAATAAACAACTCTAGGAATATGTGTATGACCACATACTATTATTTTTTGTTCTATATTTTGGAGTTGATCCATTATATTTTTTTCATTCTTTAATATTGCACCATTCTCATTTATCTCTTCTAACAAATACACTTCATCTGAAGTTGGCGTACCGTGACAACATAACATATCGTCTACAATAAATTGTGAAGGATGTTGTTTTAACCAATCTATATGATCTTTTGTTAATTGATTTTGGACAAAAGTTAGTGTAGCAGACTGCTCTTGTATTGTCTCCCAAAGCATGCGATCACAATTACCTTTAATATGTATCATCTCGCTACTCATTAATATATCGATTGTCTCTAAAGGATCTAACGGCCCATACACACTATCTCCTAAATTTATTATCATTTCGACCTTGCGACGTGTAATATCTTTTAATACCGATTTTAAAGCGTGACTATTTCCGTGGATATCTGAAATTATAGCTATTTTCATCTTAATCCCTACTTTAATATATTATTTATAAACATCCGCAGCCAATTCCCGCAAAACTTCTACATTCACTACTTCAAAACAACCATTGTTTTTGTTAATTATATTTTTATCACAAAAGAGATTCAAAGTACGTAATAAATGCCGATAACTCGTTCCTAACAACTCCGCTATTTCCGTTAAATTCCCACTAAACACAATTCTATTTTCATGCTGAACTGCTCGTTCTCCTGCTGCTAACATGTAACTCGCAAGTCTATTTTCAAGCGGATACAATAAATTAATTGTACTGTTTTTGGAAAGTCGGTTTAATTTATGTGCCAATGATCCGCAAATACATCTTAAAAATTTCGCATCATGAAATAGCTTATTTCTCACCTTTCCTAAAGGTAAACCCACACAATACGAATCTGCCATCACTTGTACGTTTGAAGTGATTCTTTGAGAATGAATTAACTCCACATCTCCAAGTAACTGCAAACTATCATAAAAACACAGTAATACGGATTTCCCATTACTTAATGTGTTAAACGCTTTCGCTTTTCCTTCAACAAAGAAATATAAATAATCTATCTCTTCATTTTCTCTACAAATAAACTCATTCTTTTTAAAAAATATAAGTTCCATATATGGCTTCATATCATGACTAAAAAATGAATCAATATTATTTTGCTTTATATACTCCGCTAATTTAATAGAATTACATACTTTCTTCATAGTTCCCCACCTTTACAACTCATCCCCATTGTAATCAAAATTTTCTTCTTCCACTATGACATATGTCATAACAATACACAATTTCAGCATGATACAGTCATTACAAATATGAAATATAAAGGGGATATTACATTGTATAACTTTCTTTCTGTCTTTATTGGTGTGCTCATCGCCGTTATGCTTCCATTGAATGGAATTTTATCCGAGTTAATTGGGAAGTATACAGCAAGCGTTGTCATTCACCTTGTCGGTTTAATTGCAGTTATCTTCATTTTAATCATAAACAAAAATAAAATTCGTTTCGATAAAAGTATTCCACTTTTTTTATATAGCGCTGGAGCGATTGGAGTATTCACTGTTCTTTTTAACAATATAAGTTTCTCCGTCCTTGGTGCTTCTATTACGATCGCATTAAGTTTACTCGGTCAATCTATTGCTTCCATCATTATCGATCATTTCGGCTTATTAGGAATGAAAGTTGCAAAGTTTGAAAAGAAAAAACTAATTGGATTATGTTTCATCTCTTCTGGAATTATAATCATGACAATTTATTAATGGGGGCAAGAAAATGTTATATATTACGATCGCTATTTTAGCTGGTGTTTCTATCGTTGTTGCTAGAATTATTAACGCGAATTTAGCAGCAAAAATCGGAAATTGGGAAGGCACGTTTTTTAATTATATTACTGGATTATTTTTCTCTATGTTATTTTTAATTTTCAGTTCAGATTCATTGTATATTCCAATGCAGACGTTACAATCTATTCCTATTGCTGTGTACTTAGGCGGATTAGTAGGCGTTATCGTTATTTCATTATCCAACTATATTACTCCTAAAATATCAGCCTTTTATTTAACATTACTCATCTTTATCGGACAATTATTTGCGGGGACTATTATTGATTTCTTCCTGACAAATGAACTCTCAATCGGTAAAGTTATCGGTGGCATTTTCGTATTAATTGGGCTCACTTACAATTTACTCATAGATCGCCCGATAAAAACTGTGAAGCATAACCAAGTTCAACTATAATACTTTACGCTTACCTATCATATATTAATAGAAAAGCTCTTCACACGAAATAATAGAGAGGAGAAAACCCTATTAAAAAAATTATTTTATTGCTAGGTAGCGTATTAATTATTTGTGGAATTGTATGGTTTGTAAACTCGGGAAAATCTATTCAAGATCTCTATACTGCAAACAAACCGAAAAAGAAAGCTACTATTATTTCAAGCTCGCGAGATCCAAATGAGCCCCCTGCTTTTTTAGGAAAGCAGGAAATAAAAGATATACATGTAGAATCAATTAAAACAAAAAAGGATATCTTTCTCACAAAAACAGATGAATTAAAAACATTTATTAACAGTATGAATACCGCAAAAAAAGGCAAATTAACATTGGATGAAGAAGGATCAGATTTAATAGATTGTGATATGTGGATTACTTTCGAGGATGGAACTTATAAAAAATATTTCATATGGGTAGTTGATCATCACAGCAGCGAAGTGATGATTGCTCAGCAAGATACTCCTGATGATGTAAACCTTACGTACTATCAGTTAAACGAAGATAGTTCAAAAAAAGTTTATAATTTATTTAAAAAAATTATTTAAACGAAAAAGTCATGAGCACGCGAACTCATGACTTTTTGCACTATATATATTCCGGGAACACTCTACAACTCTTTTCCTGCTCTATATCATGACCAAAGAAAATAATTGGTTTCTCTTTTTTCACAACTTCTTTTAAACGTTTAATTGAAGATAAAGCTAATTCTGGATCAAATCCTGCGAACGGCACTTCATCTTCAAAATTCTCTTTCGTGTACGATGCATCAATCGTTAATAAAACTGAACCGGATTGCTCCGTCTCAATGAATAGCGACTGATGGCCTGGAGAATGACCTGGCGTATACAATAATTGAACACCTGGTACCACTTCATAATCCCCTTCAATAATTTTGTAGTTCAAATGCGGTAATATACATTCTTTCATATATTCTTCTCTATGAAGTGCTGCCTCATATTCCGTTCGCTGCACAATAATTGGTGTATTTGTAAAAGCACCGTTTCCTCCTGCATGATCAAAATGTAAGTGAGAACTAATAATATATAAAAGGTCGTCCGGCTCATACCCTACACGCTTTAATATATTCACGATTCTATCTTCTTCAGTCATTTTCGGTAAGATCTGTCCTTCAACAAATGTACCGTTAAAAAGCCCTTCATTATTAACTGCACTTTCTGGCATACCTGTGTCTACTAAAATAGGACCTTCTTCCGTCTCCAAAAGATAACACCACACCGGCAAGTTTAATAGTTTCCCCGGTGTTAACGCACTGTTAACAGACGAATGATCCAACATGCAACGACCTGCTGGGATGAAATAAAGTTTCTTTACTGTCATTATGTATCCACCTTTACATTTAGTTTTGGATAAAGTAATACAGTAAAAAATTCTTCTTTTTAGAAATAAACTCCTTCTAGACTATCAGTACAGCTTGCATAAAAAAAAGGGTATTTTTTTACATAGCAGTATTTCACCATCTATAATATAGAAGTAAAGAATTCTTACTTTAAATGAAACATTAACACCGATTAACGCTGAAAACTTAAAAAAAGCACATGCACTACTTGAAAGCGGGCACACCATTGGGAAAATCGTATTAGAGAAATTTTAATCATGATAGTGATAGGTAGTATGTGAAATTATATTAACGATTTTTCGAATATATCTATCACAAATCAAATTATATCAACGATTCGACAAGTTATATCGATTTATCGACAAATAACAACAATAAGAAAAGGCTGTTCCAGATGAACAGCCTCTTCTTTATTTACTTGAAATCTCTTTATTATTTTGAACGTCTAACGGAGCTCGCTTTCCTATTCCGAAAGCATAGAAACTAATTGTAACGATAGCTAAGAAAATAATACCTACAACTAATGAAATGCGTGTATCATCGTTAAACCACATTCCGATTAATACCATAATTAAAAAGGCAATTGTTAAATAGTTTGTTACAGGAGCAAATGGCATTTTGAACGGATGATCTTTCATCTCTGCTCCCTTTTCTTTCCTAAAACGAATTTGACTAATTAAAATGACGAACCATGGTACCATACCAGGAAGTACACTCGCACTATATACATATACGAATAAGTTTTTCGGTGCGATGTAACTTAAAACAACACCAACCGCCAGACCGATAATTACGCCAACTGTACCAAATAAAGGCACACCATTTCCAGAAAGTTTCGTGAAATATTTCGGTGCTTGTCCATTTACACCTAACGTATACAGCATACGTCCAGCACTATAAATACCACTATTACAACCAGACATTGCTGCTGTAATAACAACGAAGTTAATAAGGCCAGCTGCTGCCGTAATACCAACCTTCGCAAAAGTTGCTACGAACGGGCTACCAATTGTACTTAATTGATCCCACGGATACACAGTTACAATAACGAAAATAGCACCGATGTAGAAAATTAAAATACGCCAAATTGTACTTTGAATCGCTCTTGTAAGTGTCTTCTTTGGATCCTTCGCTTCACCAGCAGTAATACCGATTAATTCCACACCTTGATACGCTCCAACTACAAGTGATAATGCAAAGAAGAATCCTGAAAAACCACCTGTAAAGAAACCGCCATTTGACCAAAGATTAGATATGCCAATCGCTTCTCCGCCGTTACCAATTCCGAAGAAAATAAGGCCAAATCCTGCAATAATCATTAATAGAATCGTAACGATTTTAATCATCGCAAACCAAAATTCAAATTCACCAAATGACTTAACAGAAATTAAGTTAGCTGCACCAAGAATAACCATTGCAATTATACCTGGTATCCAAGCTGGTAAATCCGGGAACCAATATTGCATATACGCTCCAACCGCGATAATTTCTGACATCCCAACGATAACCCACTGGAACCAGTTACTCCACGCTGTCATATAACCAGCTAGTGGATGAATATACTTATGACCGAATGTCGCAAATGAGCCTGTACTTGGCTCCATATACAACATTTCTCCCATGGCACGCATGATGAAGAAGATGAAAATACCTGCAATTGCATAAGCAAGCATTACTGACGGACCTGTCCATTTAATTGTGCTGGCTGATCCCATAAACAAACCAACACCAATCGTTCCGCCTAAAGCAATCATTTGAATATGACGTGCTTCTAAACCTCTTTTCAATTCTTTGTTTGCCACTTCACTTCCCCCTCTTAGATGATTCATAGCCGCATTTTAACACAAGATGCTTTCCCCTAACTCCTTTCGGCCCTGAAAATGATGAAGCAAACGTCATTTTACACTAGCTTTAAAGCTATCCTAAAATCGTTTTGTGCTCCTAATAAAATTCTCAAAACCTTTCATCTTCCAATATTCTATAAATCTTAAAATTACTTATCTTATATTAATTCATTAATCTGAAAAATTCAATTATTTTTTCAATAAATTATTATACATAAGTCTGATTAATTTTTAACTAAATTAACAATAAAATACATCTATTCAATATGATTCCGGCATGTATATTATTACAATATAAATAACCGAGGAGATGCTATCTTCCTCGGTTTCATATCTCAAATACTTCAACCTTTATAGTTGATAACGTAATTTCCCACACATTCGATTCATATACCAATAAGAAATTTAATATATTAATAAACTACTAACTTCTTTACCCCAGCCAAATTTTGAGGCAGAAACCTTTCTGCCTCAAAACAACGGGATAAAATATAAAAGAGTCTCATTAAAAAATGAGACTCTTTTACAATTTCATATTTAAATCGATTTCGAAGTTTGCTTACCAAAGATAAATACCCTAGTAAACACTGCCATTATAACTACAATAACTAGAAAATAAAGTGGCATCACCAGTAACGAGCCCGTATGCAATTGACTCATTCCCCAAATTGTCATCGTTACAATTACATAGTATCCTAAGCTAAACAACGCTCCAGCTGTACCAATGACATCTTGAAAATCTACTAACGCTAAACTTAAACAATTAGGTAACGCTACTCCAATTCCTAATAGCAATATAAACATCGCTATTAAAAATACAACCATATATATTACATTCGGATTTGATCCCACAAACGTAATAACAGATAAAAAGATAGCTCCTCCTGTCATTACGAGACAACCGATATATATAATTTTCTCTGGTTTATAAGTAGCAAGTAAACGTTTTGAAATTTTCGCTCCAACAATAGAAGCAGACGCTACAACAATTCCTAGAAATCCATACATACTAGGCGATAATTGAAAATATTCAATAAAGATAAACGGCGCTTCTGCGTAATAGCTAAATAAAACACCATTTGCTCCTCCAATTAACAACCCATATGTTACCACTTTCGGATTTGTAATTAACCTCTTCAAGACTGAAAATACATTTATTTTATTCGTTACTGAGCCCGTTTTTGTTTCAGGAAGAGAAACAAACGTATACAGAAAAATACCGATACTCATAACTACTAAACTTAAAAATACTATTTTAAATCCAAACATTTGATCAAGAAAGCCACCAATTAACGGTCCTATCGCTGGTGTAAAAGCAATGACTGCCGAGATTTGAGCAAACATAACATGCCTCTTATGCCCTTCTACACTTTCACGAAGAATCGTTTGCGTCACAACTGATCCTGCACTTGCTCCAAACGCTTGAATAAAACGACTTACCAATAAAACTTCAATGGAATTTGCAATAAAGCACAAGAAACTCCCAGCGCCGTATACAACAATTCCAAATAACATTGCCCAGCGACGGCCAATTATATCTGATAGCCATCCAATAAAAAATACACCTAAAGCAAATCCAGCAAAATACACACTAAGCGTTAACTGCACCTCATTATTACTTACATGTAACGCCTTTGAAATGTCCGGTAAAGACGGTGTGTAAATCGTTTCACTAATTTGCGGAAATGCGACAAGAATAATCATTAACAAAAGTGATGGTACTGAGACTTTTTTCATTTTTCATACCCTCCTATAACTTTGAAAATCTCAGAAATAAAAAGACTTTCCTTAGCTACGGAACAGGAGGGGCCATTATAGAAATCCGGTCATAAAACAACAAAGAAAACACCTCAATTACGTATGTTAATACTTATAGGAGGGTAATATTAACATCGATTTTTAAATATACTTTTTCAATTATATTACATATTAATTTTATTTTTCTAGTATTATCATTTCGAATGCTCTTTTTATATTAGTGAACAAATAATAAACGCCATAAAAGATAACAACTTGATATGAACGCCTTATTATGGAATAATTAGAAATAGTTTGAATTAATAAACCTGATTATAAAATGATAGACTCATATATTCCTAATGTCATAAAGTTGAACAAGTAGGAGGACTTTCGTAATGATTGAAATTTTAAGGACAGTAGTAAACTTCCTAATTTCTCTATTCTCAGGAGAATTACCCTTTGTGTATTATGTATGGATTATTACCCTATTCCTAATTCAAATAATCCAATCTACTCTGAACTATAAGCTTTTTAACAAGAAAAACAATTTCAGCACTTATATATCGGAAGGATTACTTGCTTTTATTATTTTATTGTTTGGAGGAATATTAGTATCTAAGTTACTTGCTTACATAATAGACGATTCTACTATTAGTATGACGAATTTAACACATTATTTTGTTTCTCTTATCATATTAACTATATTTGTTGTAATAACCTGTGTTAAAGACTTTATAGAGGCATCTATAAAGAATAAAAATATATCTCTTTTGAGCTTTTTAGTAATTTCCTTCATAACAAGTATACTTTCATTCAAGTTTTTATCACCTTTAATTGAAGGTTCTTTTTCTCTTTCTAAATCTTTTATAACTACTTTAATCATTCTAGTAACTATATCAATCCCTCTATTAATTTCCTTAGAGGATAAGTATGCAGACGAAAAGGAAACGGAAAATTTATAGTTTCTCATTTACATAAAAGAAAGAGGGAGCTCCCCTCTTTCTTTTCTATCGTTCTATTTCACAAGACTAAATCATTCCTTTTAATATTAATCCTAAAACTGACATTATTATCGCGCTAATAATAATTCGCAAAATCCAAGTAGTGTTTGTACTTATTTTTTCTAATTGCTTATTGATTGTTGCTATATCTTTCTCATTAATAGTGGTACGCGTTTCTAAATTTCGAATGTCTCTCATAATTTCTTTTTGCTCCGCCTTGAGATTGTCAATTTTAGCGTAAACATCTTCCATATATTCACACCCTCTGTTCATCTTAATAGAAAAATCTATATATATTATGAGACAACCCTCTTATCTGTGAATACGTTGCGTATATCCGCGTACCAAATTTTTTGTACAATCTAATTGAATTACTCACACGTTTCCATTCTTCTATTTATAAATTAGCGTTGAGATACATTAAAATTAGAAAAGGAATCCCTTGTTTATTTAACAACAAACAAGGTGCAATCCACCATTCGGGAGCACCTACGATAATTTCTATTGTTTTCATATTTACAACTCCATATAATCAGTATGATTTTCTGAAGAAGCCAATTTTTGAACTGCTTAAAGTATACTAATATGAATACGAAATAGCTGTATTGATAAACTCTCTAGAACAATAAATATACTGGCTGAAACGGATCTATATCCAATATTTTTTCCAGTAACATGAATGGTTATTTCTGATAAATGCGTTTGTACATCATTGTTTTCAAAAATTTCATCCTCAACCTTTACAATATCTGCTTCACAATCTACTTCTTTAAAAGTTTTCAATAATTTTGTTTCCAATAAACTACAATCAAAGCTCTCATCTTTTATTACGGCAAATTTAACCTTCATATCGATTTCCCCATTTTTAACAAACTAAAATCACTAAATCAATATAAATATATATTATTCTATTAAATAATTCAAAATATACGCTTCTTATATACATTATTAAAAATAGGTTCTAAAGAATTAAATGAAAAAAGAAATTACATATACAAATCCCCTCTTTCAACCAATCAATATAGAATTCCCTTATGCCCAATGATTAAAATCTTTTCATATTAAAGCCGTAGATTCTAAGGACTTTTTGTTTTTATATTGATAAGTCATTTCTTGAATTTTGTATCATCGGAATTAATAATATAGTAAAACAAATTAAATATTAGGCGTTCAACTAATCTTTCATATAATTCGTCTCTTAATTATTTTGCTCATTGCGCTTTTTTATTTTCCTCACTATTTCAACTAAACTTTGTGTAATAATACATATTTCAAATACATTATTTCCTTTCACTCATACTTTTATCATTGAGTTTTTATTCACAAATTCGTAACACATATATATGAGTTATCATGCTAAAATTAGTTTATTCACAAAAAGAAGTTCTTCTTAATAAATCAATCATTTTTAATACCCTGTTTAAAGCCTTGCCCCCCTGCAAGGTTTTTTCCTATTTAAATAGAGTAGTAGTTTTCGTTATGCTTCTCTCCCCCTTGTTCCTTACCCTACAAATAATACTTCATATTTATTTTAATTTTTCAGCATCCGTACTCGCTCTGTTCGAGAGCTCTTTACCAAATATTCAATCTAATGATAAGATTGACCAAATTAATATTTTCGTCCATAACTGTATCAAAAAGTACACTAAAGAAAAAATAGCACTCTCACAATTAAGTAAACGCGAGCTTTTTCTTCTATCTACTTACTATTTAAGGTTAATAGTGATATAACCAGATTTAAAAATTCGACTTAAATTCATTGATGAATGGAGAGGTTTATATGAAATTGAAAGACAAAGTAGCAATCATAACTGGTGGTGCAAGTGGAATTGGCGAATCTACTGTTCGTCTTTTTATCGAAGAAGGTGCAAAAGTAGTTATTGCTGACTTTTCTGAACGTGGAAAAGAACTATCAGATGAATTGAATGCACATGGATATAATACGTTATTTATTAAAACTGATGTAACAAAAGAGGCAGATATTAAACAGCTAATTCATGAGACAGTAAGTACATACGGTAAATTAGATATTATGTATGCCAATGCCGGCGTTGCTGATGATGCACCAGCAAACGAATTATCCTATGAAAAGTGGAAAAGAACTATTGATATTAATTTGTCTGGGGTATTCCTTTCTGATAAATATTCGATTGAACAATTCCTTAAACAAGGTACAGGTGGTGTCATCGTTAACGCTGGTTCGATTCATAGTTTTGTTTCATTACCTACCCCAACAGCATACTCCTCTGCAAAAGGTGGTGTGAAACTATTAACTCAAAATTTATGTACTGCCTACGCTAAATATGGAATACGTATTAATGCGGTGTGCCCCGGTTATATTGACACCCCTTTACTTGGTAGTGTTAATCCTGAACAGAAAGAATATTTAGCTTCACTTCATCCACAAGGCAGACTTGGAACACCAGAAGAAGTCGCTAAAGCTGTCTTATTTTTAGCAAGTGATGATGCTAGTTTTGTTAACGGTACAACACTTCTTGTTGATGGAGGCTATACTGCACGTTAATTTAAAAATTTTGAAGCACCCTAAGAAATATATAGTCTTCAACAAGAAAAAGCGCCATCACAAGTGACGGCGCTTTTTCTATGTAAGAGCAACTAGAAGGTATCCTTCTAGCCTACTCCCATTTATAAGTCCAAAACTGTTCAAGTTGCAGCCATTTTAATGTTGCTGCATCTTTGTTTTTTATTTTTGCATGCGTGTCTTCAAGCATTGCTTCTGTTTGTGAACGGTGCGCACCTAATGCAGTTAATTTATGATCAAATACTTCACTAATGTTATTTACAACATCCGGTTCTCCTAATACTGCTTCACGATTTTTCGTAATCGCAACAGCATGGATAACTGGGCGCTCTTCTTTTGGCATACGTGATACAGCGCGAACGACAGCGCGGCCAAATGCATTATGATCTGGATGTACACCGTGCTCTGGATAAAATGTAATAATTCGAGATGGATTTACTTCTTGAATAATTGCTTCAATTTTGTCAGCAACGAAATCAACATCTTCAAATTCTAACGTTTTATCATGGAAGCCAAGCATTCTTAAATCTTTAATACCCATCGCTTCACAAGCATCTTTCAATTCTTTCTTACGGATATGTGGAATCGTTTCACGGTTAGCGAATACGTTCTTACCCATGTTACGTCCCATTTGTCCTAGAGTACCACATGCATACGTTACAGGTACTCCTTGATCTGTTAATAAGCGAATTGTTCCTCCCGCAGCATATGCTTCATCATCTGGATGCGGAAATACAACAAGTACATGTCTCTCCATAAGTTTCCCTCCTTCTTACTTAAATGGTGTTAAGCTTAACTCAAGTGCAACTGCTAGACGACCTAAATTATCATGTCCAGCTAATAATAAACGCTCTTGATCGTCTACTTCCCAGTGCGTAATACCTTCAGCATATACCCAACCGTGATCCATTTTCAAACCAACTCGGTATGGATTTGTTCCAGTTATCTTCCCGCGTTCAAAACGGATAATCGCATTTCGAATGAAAGCACCAACTGTCATCATCTTTTCATTTATGTGTGATGCATACGCTCCGTTTGTCGTTTCTAAATGAATATATACATCTTTATTTACAAAACGTTCAATTTCATTTTGAATAAGAGAACTATCTTTTACTATTTCCATCGGAATTCACCTCTTTAAACCATTTTACGCAAAAATAATGTAAATTGCTATCTCTATATTAGAGGACAACGCTCACTTTTCCTAATAATTTGCACTGTGTTTTTTATATGATATGTAAAAAATACATTTTTTCCTTCACTTTGTTAAATAGTTTTCTTTCTTTTTTGAATTTGCTACAATATATTTTATCCCGTATTATTGCAGCGAGATACATTTCGACAATTGAATACATAATTTAAAGAAGGTGACATGATTGGAACAGTCAGCACATGAAGTAGCAAATTGGCAATATTATTTTGCAATTGCCGTATTTTTAATCACGTACGGATTTATTATTTCTGAGAAATTGAATCGTGCTGTAATCGCACTATTCGGTGCTGCTATTATGATTATTTTTGGAGTTGTAGATTTACATACTGCTTTCACATCACATATTCAATGGGAAACGATTACCCTTTTAATTGGGATGATGATTCTCGTACATATTACGAGTCAATCAGGCGTCTTTGAATTTGTGGCCATTAAAGCGGCAAAAGCAGCTGGTGGAAAACCGATTCGCATTTTATTATTACTATCCCTATTAACTGCTGTCGGATCAGCATTTTTGGACAATGTAACGACTGTTTTATTAATCGTTCCTGTTACATTATCCATTACACGTATTTTAAAAGTAAATCCTGTGCCTTATTTGATTTCAGAAGTGCTGTTTTCAAATATAGGCGGAACAGCAACATTAATCGGTGATCCACCTAATATTATGATTGGATCAGCAAACAAGCATTTAGACTTTAACGCCTTTTTACTTAACTTAGCTCCAATCGTAATTATTATTTCTATCGTGACACTTGGCATTATTTACTTCATGTATCGTAACAAACTAAAAACAACACCTGAACAAATCGAAAAACTAATGGCATTAAACGAAAAAGATTACATTAAAGATCAAAGCCTCCTTTTAAAATCTATTTCGATTTTAGGACTAACTATTTTAGGCTTCGTACTTCATTCGATTATTCATGTAGACGCTGCTGTTATCGCGATGACAGGCGCTACACTTCTTATGTTAATCGGCGTGAAAGAACATGATATTGAAGATGTATTTGCCCATGTTGAATGGGTAACCATTTTCTTCTTCGCCGGATTATTTGTTCTCGTTGGCGGGTTAATTGATATCGGACTTATCTCTTCACTTGCAAGAGAAGTAATCGACGTAACAAACGGTGACATCGGATTCGCAGCTATACTTATTTTATGGGTATCTGGCATCGCATCTGCGACAATCGACAACATCCCATTTGTCGCAACGATGATTCCTCTTATTCAAGACTTAGCTACAGGACTCGGACTATCTGTCGATTCTCCGCAAATCGAAGTACTATGGTGGGCGTTATCTCTTGGAGCTTGCTTAGGAGGAAATGGAACACTAATCGGTGCATCTGCAAACGTAGTCGTTGCTGGTATTGCAAAACGTGAAGGACATGGCTTCTCTTATATGGACTTCTTAAAAATTGGTTTACCATTAACTATTGTTGCACTCTTGTTATCACATGCTTATATATATTTACGTTATTTAATGTAAAAGTTGTATTGCATGAAATTATATCGTCAAATACAAAAGGTTTGCAGCATCCGTGCTGCAAACCTTTTTTCATCACCAAAATATACCGATAATTGCTAAACCACCTAAAATCATACCACCAATTTGTCCGACAATTGTTGGTGATAATTGAACACCTTTTCTCACTTCAACAACTGGTCTTTCGTGCCTTAGTTGCTGCACTTCACTTTGAAGTTGGTGCACACTTCCGTGTAACTCTTTAATAAGTTCTTTTAATTCGGCGACCTCTTCATTTACTGGTTTTGCCTTTTCTAAATTCATTTTACATGACTCCTTATAAATTCAATCAACACACTGTAAATTTTCGCCAATTACCATTATATCTCCTGCATACTACATATATAATTTCGAATGTACTTTCTAACCTTGCAGCTCTATCCATTCATCCCGCAATATCCCCATAATCATACGGTCAAAACACTTCCCATCTCTTTGAACCGCTTCTCTCATACAGCCTTCCATTTGAAAACCCATCTTTTTATACAATGCAATGGCAGGTTTATTATACGAAATAACATCGAGACCGATGCGGTGTAAATTCAATTCATAGAAAGCATACTTTAGAATAAGATGTATTGCTTCTTTCCCATATCCTCTTCCTCTATCATTCGCATCTCCTATACCAATGGCTAATAAACCTGTTTTGTTATTCCACTCTATACCATGAATCGCCACAAAACCAATTAAGCGATCTTCTTGAACTGTCCTTACCATGAAAGAAACACTATTCGATCTCCGTCCTTTTAATAACTCATCACTTGCTATTTCTTGTAACGATTGCGGAAACGCTACATCTGTATCGACATTTCTTAAATACTCACTATCCTCTTGCCACATAACCATTACTACAGCATCTGATTCTCTAATAGCGGATAATTTTACAATTTTATTTTGAAAAAGATTCATCGTCATTTCAAACTCCCCCTTTTTTAATAACGGGGATACTTATTTTAGCCTATTTATCCCCTTGTTCCATAAACTGCTTTATAAACGGGATACTTACAATAAGCGCTGACATTGGCACATCTCCTCTACACGAAATTAACTTCATTGTATAATTTTTCGTTTATTCTAACAATAATAAAAAGCCCTCCAAATTTAGAGGGCCTTTCCTAATAGCAAAACTATATTATTTCGTAAACATTTTCTCTGCTTCATCCATTGCCATTTTGTTACCTAAAGCAGAATAGTCAAGCCATGGTTGGTCATTGATAATATATACATGCTTGCCTTTAACAGCTTTTAAGTCTTTCCAAATTGGTGTTTCTTGAAGTTGTTTAAATGCAGCTTTTGCTTTATCATCTCTATTTACAACAACGAAAATCGCATCTGCATCAAAGTCAGGTAATACTTCTTGTGAAATGACTTCGAAAGGACGTTTTCCATTGATTTTCTCTACACCATTTGCAGGTTGTAATCCTAAGTCTTGGAATAAAATTGGTCCCATCGGTCTTTTCGTACTAAATACACGTAATTCTTTTGCAGTAACGCGAATTGCCATTACTTTTTCGTTATTACCTAGCTCTTTATCTATTAAACCTTTTACTCGTTTTGATTGCTCTTCGTAATCTTGAATATATTGATCCGCTTCTTTCTCACGGTTTACAAGTTTACCAACTTGTTTTAAATGGTCTCTCCATGTACCTTCATCTAAATTGAAAGTATGCGTTTTTGCAATTTTTTCGTATTTCGCTACATCTTTACCAGCATATTTTTCATCAACATAAATGTCAGTTGGCTTTAATTGAAGTAACGCTTCCATATTCGGATCTGTTACAACACCAAGCTTCTTCGTATCTTTCAACTTCTCTTTAGCGTGCGGTAAGAAATCTTTTAAATCTCCACCAATAACAGAACCTACTGGTGTAATTCCTAATGCAAGTAAATCATTCGTTAAATGAATAGACATAGAGGCGATTTTTGGGTCATTACTTTTTTTCGTTTTTTTCGTTGCCTCTTCATTAGATTTCGTTTGACCACATGCTGCTAGTACTAAAATACACATGATGCTAAATAAAATAGTAAGTTTCTTTTTCATATGTTCTCCTCTTTGAAGTATTTATTTTGTTTTTGTAAGTAAATAAAGAAAATACGGCGCTCCTAAAGCTGCCACTACTACACCAGCTGGAATAGAGTTTGGCTCAAATATAGAACGACCTATCGTATCTGCTAGCACTAAAATAATCATTCCGATAATGCCAGCTAGTGGAAGGAAATGTTGATACGTAGTACCTACTAACTTTCTTGCAATATGCGGAGCAACTAAACCAATAAAACCAATCCCTCCTGCCATCGATACACTCGCGCAAGATAATCCAACCGCTGTAGCTAAAAGGAGTAACCGTTCTTTTTGAACAGAAACACCAAGTCCCGCTGCCACACTATCACCGAGTGACAATGCATTTAACGTTTCAGATTTTAGCCATGCATACGGAGTTAGTATGAAAATCCAAGGTAATAATGCAAGGACATGAATCCAATCCCTTCCCCACACGTTACCAACTAACCATCTAGAAGCGAATGTATATGTCTCATCATTTAACTTGAGAGAGAAAAATAACGAAATTGCACTAAAGCCAGCTGAAACCGCAATACCAACGAGAATAAGTCTAATGGGAAGTAAACCTTTTGATCGATCACTCGCAAGTAAAATAATAAGAAATGCAGCTAATACTCCTCCGCCAAATGTAAATAACGGTATTAATATCGATGCATTCTCATTAATAGAATGAAAGAAAGTAACGAATATAATTAGCCCGAAAGATGCACCTGAATGCAGTCCAAGAATACCAGGATCGGCCAACGCATTCCTTGATAACCCTTGCAAAATCGCACCGGAAATCCCAAGGCCAATACCAGCTAACATTGTGATTATAATTCTTGGCATACGATAATCGTACAGCACGGTTGCACTCTCAAAATCACCATGACCGAAAAGCGTTTGAATTACTTTGAGCGGTGCAATGCTAAGTGTCCCCGTATTTAAGCTAAGCAAAATGACAGCGATACTAATACAACCAAATATTGTAGTTACAGTAACGGCTCTCGTTTTATCTGTGTTTAAAATCTTCTTCACTTACAACTCCCTCCCAACTTTACGTGCTATATAGAGGAAGAACGGAACTCCAACAAGAGCCACCATAATTCCTATCGCCAGTTCTTTAGGAGGGTTTACTGTTCTTGCCCCTAGGTCAGCTAAAACTAATAACATAGCACCTAATAATGCTGACATAGGAATAATGAGTCGATAATTCACACCAACTAATTTTCTAGCAATATGCGGGATAACTAGTCCTACAAATCCAATAGAGCCAACAGCTGAAACAGATACACCTGCAAGAATGACTACTATAATCATCCCTAGTATTCTCGTTCGGTTCGTTTTTACTCCTAAATTCGTAGCGACATCATCCCCCATTGATATGAGTGAAATAGACCGCCCTAAAATTGTCGCAAAAACAATTGTTATGAGAATAATAGGAACTAAAAATTTCAAGTGTTCCCACTTAACCCCTGCAACACCACCAGCGTACCAAAAAGCTAAATCTTGACTTAAGTCATAATAAATCGCGACACCTGAACTTAACGAATGTAAAAGCGCAGCCATAACTGCCCCAGCGATCGTTAATCTCATCGGTGTTAATCCGCCTGATGTGGCCGATCCGATAATAAAAATGAGTACTGTACTTAAGACCGCTCCAATAAAGGAGACAATCATTAAATAGGAATACGGCATATGCGGAAAAAAGGCAAAACTAAGTGCTACTACAAACATCGCACCTGCATTTATGCCAAGTACACCTGCATCAGCTAAAGGATTTCGTGTTACTCCTTGCATAACAGCCCCAGCGACCGCAAAAGCCGCTCCTACAACTGCTGCGCCAATTACCCTTGGGAGCCTTAATTCGTAAATGATTTGATGCTGCGTTAATTTCGGATTGTAATCAAAAACCGCTGTCCACACCGTTTGCAAATGAATATCCTTTGCACCAAATGCGACGGCCAAAAATATAGATCCAATTAAACATATAATTGTTAAGCTCATAAAACATATGAACTTAATATGTATCCAGCGGTTATTGCCAGCATGTATAGTAGACTTATGTAACATGTTTCATTTCATCCTTTATATGCAGTTGTTTTTTATAATTATTTTTAATTTATAATCATTACTGATAATAATTATCATTTTCATTTAGATATTATATCCTCACTTTTTTTAAATAGCAAACTATTTTTTTACTTCGTTAAATATTAAAATACTTATTACAATTCCCTTCCAAAACTTACAAATACACGCAAAATAGAATACTAGCTTATTTTTAAAAGTGTAGTATACTTAATCATTATTTTGAGTTTTCAAATAAAAACATCCAAGGTGATGCAATGTTATATATAAAACAACTACTCTATTTTACTTATGAACAAGCATTATCCTGCTTATTCCCAGTCGTTATTTTCTTAACACTAGCCCTTTCAAAAATCGTTTCGATCCCAGGGTTATACCGCTACGATTTCATACTCATCGTATGCCTTCTTATGCAGTGGGTTATGTACAAGACTGGCCTTGAGACGAAAGACGAATTAAAAGTAATTACTGTCTTCCACCTCATCGGCCTTTTACTAGAAATATATAAAGTTCATTTCGGTTCATGGAGTTATCCGGAAGAGGCATATTCAAAGGTTTTTGGAGTTCCACTTTACAGCGGCTTTATGTATGCAAGTGTTGCCAGTTACATATGCCAAGCGTGGAGAAGATTGCATTTACAAATGCATCATTGGCCGAAAGCTATTTTTGTAATACCTCTAGGAGCACTGATTTACTTCAATTTTTTCACACATCATTTTCTATACGATTTTAGATGGTTCTTAACGTTACTTCTATTCATCGTTTTCTTTCGAACATTTGTGGAATTTTCATTACGAGGCGTTACATATAAAATGCCGCTCGTTCTCTCCTTTTTTCTTATCGGATTCTTTATTTGGATTGCAGAAAACATCGCAACATTTTTCGGTGCATGGCAATATCCAAACCAACGGGAAGCTTGGAATCTCGTTCACTTAAGTAAAATCAGCTCATGGTTTTTACTCGTTGTTATTAGCATTATGATTGTCACGCAGCTCAAACATTTGAAGCAATCAAAAAGATAATGCTAATTATGTAAAAACAGTTAGCCCATCAATCATTAGAGAGTGATGGGCTTTTTTTTAGTAATATTTTTTAAACCAACCTTATCAAAGGAGTTATAATTTACAAGAGTATAAGCAGTTGCACATTATGAACTACTACTAGCAGAAGATGTTGCTGCAGATGAAGCGGCAATCGTTGCCATCATAGCAGCCTGTTGTGCTTGTATGAGGACTTCTATCATTGTTTGTAAACCTGTGTTGGTAGTTTTACTTTCCTCACCTTTCTGACTTACGAACAGTTGAATAGCAATAAGAATATTTGTATCTGTATGCCAACGGAACAATTTATCCCCCTGCAATTTTTCAATAAATGCTCTAATAGAATGAATCTCTTTTTCTCCATCCTCGAGTAACGCTAGTAACCCGATAGCTGGGTAATGCATCTGTTTTACTTTTACCTTTTCTTGCTTTAACAAATTCCATATATTTGTGCATTTTGCGACTAACAGTTCTTCCCTGACATCCTTCTTTAGTGAAAGAATATGACTCAAAAATTGAAGATCATTCCCTTTATGCAAACCAGCTGTCGCTAGTTTCTGATAAAGGCGTTCCACTCGGTCCATAAGTGTGTCTACATTCTCTGATTGTCCTGCTAATAAAACCGCGAGCGGATAATCATTTGTACTTGTAAGAAAGAGGTGATCCTTTTTCATGCGTTTATATACTTGCATTGAGCGTTGAATGTGCGCGCCATGCTGTTCATTTTCTTCTGTTAAAAGTACAGCTGCTGCGAGATAAGTAAATATACTGCGGCTAAACCCACCAGTGACCAATTGTTCATATAAATCTAAAAACTCCCGAAAAGCTTTCTGGTAATCTGTAAAGTGAATATCTAATGTTGCTGCCACTACAAAACGATGATAAGACTTTAAGTATGAAAACATCCCTACCTGATTCTTAATATAACTACTAATTTCTAAAAAACGTCCGCGATCAAACAGTTTATCACTACCTGCATACATAGCAGCAATCATCATTCCTGTTCGAGAATCGCTCGTTTTCCATTTTAGTTCTCCCTTTAACTGTACATATGTATGTTTATATTGCTCCAACTTTTGCTCTAATGTAATCATAGTATTCACCCCTATTTCTAGTTCTTCTCTATCATTATACTTATATTCCATATTTAGGAATACTACAATTAATAATCACACCATAAAAATTATAAAATCCTCTTATCCTTCTTCATCAGCATCACGATGATACTCCCTAATCCTTCAAGAAGTTAAACAAAAAAGGTAGATAATAATTTATCTACCTTTTTTGTTTATATCATTTAACATTACACCTGTATTGCTTGTTATATGCAATTAAGACTAAAGAGCTTTAATAATACGTTCCATCGCCTTCATTTGTCCAATATGATCAGCTTCATGATAAAGCATCATACCGTAAAGCTCACCAACTGTTTCCAATCCTAGAAATGGCTCTGGCAGTTTATTTTCAAATGCTTCTGCTGGAATTTCTTTAATACGTTTTGCTTGTTCTTTTAATTGGACCGTTAACACTTCTAATGATGGTCCTTCTGTTGTCCATTTAGATGGTCTTGATCCATATCCAAACATACCTGGATATTCAGTTGGTAATTGTTTGAATTCTTTTCCAAACATGAAAACTTCTGCTGCCGTTAATACATGACCGATATGCCAACGAATTGTATTGTTAAAACCCTCTGGCTGCGTATCCACAGTTTTATCATCTAGCGTCTCCATAAATTTAAGTAATGCCCCGCGCGTTATTTCAAATTGTTTTAGACCAATTATTCTATTCATTTTATCGTTCTCCTTCTTCATGTACATTTTATTATGAACTAAGAATGTTCAATTCATTAAAGTTTCACTTTGTTTAATCTATCAGAAACAATGAAGAAATACATCTAATATGCTTAGTAAAAATAATAAAAAGGTTCACCTCTCGTACATATAGAATTACTTATTACACAAATAGTTTAGTAAATAAAAGAGGAGTGTTAATTTCATGTTACATGTTTTAAAACAGCAATATAATCTTATTAGCTCTACAAGAGAAACTCTATTTTCGTTTTTGGAAGAAATCCCAGTAGAAAAATTACATAGCACAGTTCCTAATTTCGGGAGCGGTAGCATTATAAAGACTCATATTCATGTAGCCGATTGCTACCGATACTGGCTTGGATCATTCGCATTTAAACAAAAGCGAGTAGACTTTTCATTTGCTAGCGATTACGAAATTGAGCATGCAGATGTGAAAAAAGTTCGCGCTAGATTTAAGTTAGTAGATGAGACTGTACAACGTTTTTTAGATGAATACAATGACCGTTGGCTCGAAAATATTGCAAATGAAGTAAAGTGGCAAAAAGGGCCTTGGAGTACAACTCCGCTATGGCTTTTAACTCATACGGAAACCCATGAGTTTCATCATAAAGGACAAATTGTATCAATGGCCAGGCACCTTGGATATACTCCTCCTGATACAGACCTTAGTTAATACATTCATGTTCATTTCAAAGCGGAATGGGCAGCAAGAATAATAGTATGATCAAAAAACTCGTTGATACATTTTGTTGTGTATAAAACTTTTATTATTTGTTTTAGGTATACCATACCATTATAAAATTCATGTAACATCGAATTAAGGTTCATATTTTTTATGTAACTCATTGAAGAAAGTTTAAGTATTTATACATTCAATTACTAACTAAAGGAGAAAATTATAATGAGATTAGAGAGCGAAAGAATTTATTTAAGGCCTCTTTGCCAGCTAGATGCTCCTATTATATTAGAAAGTACAATGGATGATGAAATAAGATATATGACTGGAACTAAGTCCACTTTTTCATTGGAGCAAATTACGAAACATATAGATCATATAAATAATGATTCAAGTCGCTATGATTTCGCTATTTGTTTACAAAGTACTGACGAGATGATTGGAGAGTTGTCGCTTTTAGATATCGATGAGGAGAACGAAAGAGCAGGATTCAGAATATCAATGCTTTCCATAGCATTAACAGGACAAGGTTATGGAACTGAAGCTATTAAAATCGTTTTAAGATTTGTTTTTGAACAACTATCATTAAATCGTTTACAGTTAGAAGTATTTAGCCATAATTTACGCGGAATTAAAGCTTATGAAAAAGTTGGTTTTGCAAAAGAAGGAACCTTACGTCAATCTTTATTTTATAACGATACATACTCAGATGAAATTATTATGGCCATACTTAAAAGTGATTATATAGAGAGACCTTTGTAAATGAATGTACTTAATCTATTAAACAATTTTAAAGAACCTTACCACAATAAAATGCAGTAAGGCTCTTTCATTTTTATATCAAATAACAGCTCTTAAAACATGTATAATCGTATCAATACCAAATAGTCTCCGCATAATTATATGCATCACTATTCGGAATTGCATGTTTCCCCTGCGCTTGTGCTTTTCTTGGATCTAAATCATATACCATTGGCGTATAGCATGATGTTTGCCCTTTATTTACAACACCATTTCCTCCAGCACTTCCGCAAGTGTATGCCTTTCCATCTGTTTTTCTAACAATCCTTGCATCAGCTTCATTATTATAAGTAACTTTTGCCCACGCTGTTTTACACGTCGTGCTAAATTTTAATTCCACATAAGAATTTGAATCAATCCACTTCTTTTCTTTCGTTACTGCTGATTGATCACAACTATTGTAATACGGACTTTTCCCATCATACGAATGGTCTTCTGCAAATGCTTTATCATTATTGGTCGTACTAAACACACTAGTTACGACGAGCAATGCCAGACAAAGACATGCGCTTACCTTTTTAATAAGTTTCACAGGATTCCACTCCTTTATTAATAACGTCCAGTTTTCCCGTAACCATTATTAATCGTCACTGCTTCGGCATCAGCTGTATAACCAAAATCAGCAGTCAAATCAAACACCATTCCTGTATAAGTGCTCGTTTGCCCCGTTTTAATTGCTCCATTACCACTATTAGAATCTACTGATTTTTGGAATACACCATTTTTATATTTATTAATAACAGCGTAAGCATATACTCCTCCAGAAACAGAAGGTGCTGGTTGATCTAAAACAAGCTTAGACCATGCCGCATGACATGTATTACTGTAACGTAAATACACTGTTCCTACTTTTTTACTACCTTCATAAACTGCTGTAGACTTTGCATTAAATCCATCTGCATCACATGTTGTACTTCCCCCGTATACTTTCGTTGTTGCTGGATTTTTTCCGTCATAATAGCTACTCAGATCAGTAGCTGCAAATGTACTTTCTTGAAAACTAAATAATACCCCTACACTCGCTACACTTAACACACATACTTTCATTAACTTTTTAAACATTTTTAATTCCCCCTCAAAATGATTATGTATACTAAACACAACCTATACTGCTGTGTCAGCCCTCCTTCCATGCTTCCTAGAGGCATCTTACAAAAACGAATTAACGTTGTAAATTCCCTTATGATTATTGGAATATACGAAGAACTTTACTTATCCTTGTAAGAAAAAAAGTTGAGAAATACACATTTTATAGCATCCTTTATTTAAAACATAAAAGAACCGATACTTGTTATATTCAAGCATCAGTTCTTTATACAAAATTGCCATTTTTTCTTTTATATAAAATAAATATTTCTCCACTTAATTTGTTGTAAAAAACTCCCTCGTTACATCAATAAATTGCTGCAGTGGTGCTGTCATCCATTTATCTTTATGCCAAGCAATTTGTGTATAAATTGGAGGTATTGTTTCGTTTAACATTAACTCCTTTAACGTCCCTTCCCGTATATCTTTTTCTACTACTATCGCTGGTAAAACGGCTATACCTAAATCTGCAATAACACATTGTTTAATTGCTTCCACACTAACAAACTCAATTTTATTTGCTGGATATAGATCTTCCCCGCGAAATAGCTCTTCAAATAAAGTTCTATATGAGCAGCCTAATTCTGTTAATAAAAGTGTTTCACTCTCTAAATCTTTTATAGAAACAGTAGTCTGTTCAAGTAAAATATGCCCTGGAGCAGCTACTACTTTTAATTCTTCTTTCATAAGTGGTTCCACATGTAAAACATCTTCTGTTTTACATTCGTCCAAAATAAATGCAAGATCTACTTTTCCCTCCATCAATTGTTCCTTCGCATCTTTATTGGAATGTGCTGGTTTAAATATAAGCTTTATTTTGGGGAATTGTATTTTAAACCTCTTTAATATAGAAGGCAATCTGTATGTACATTGACTTTCTTGTGCACCAATTATTAACGTACCTGCTATTTCCTCATCATCTTTCACGGCCGTCTTTGCTTCGTTACTAAGTGCGATTATCTTGTCTGCATATAGTTGAAACTTTCTTCCTGCTTCAGTTAAGAAAAGACGTTTCCCTAATCTCTCAAATAGTGGTGTACCGAGCTCAGCCTCTAACGTTTTAATTTGTGCTGTAACGCTCGATTGAGCAAAGTTTAATTTCTTCGCAGTTTGTGTAAAGTTCAAAGTATCTGCTGCTACTTTAAATGTAATTAATTGTTTTATCTCCATTTATCATCCCTCTTTTTCAATCGATATTTCCGATTGATTTCATCGAAATAATCCTCTTTGTCTATTGATATTTATATTGTATGATAAAGAGCATCGACAAACAATAAAATGGAGGTATTCCATATGAAAGCACTTTGTTTCGAAACATTCGGAGATGCTGATGTACTTCAATATAAAGAAATCCCTGATCCAATCATTAATCCAAATGAAATTCTTATCCTCACGAAAGCAATCGGTCTAAATTTCGCAGATATTTATAGACGCCGTGGTGATTATCACCTCGCTGGTAACCCTCCTTATATATTAGGTTATGAAGGCGCTGGTATCGTTGAAGAAGTAGGTGCTAACGTTACTACTATCAATCCTGGAGACCGTATTGCATTTGCTGACGTTCCATTCGCAAATGCAGAATTAGTTGCCGTTCCAGCAGAAAAAGCAATCCCGCTTCCAGATTCAATTTCTTTTGAAACAGCCGCTTCTATCTTATTGCAAGGTCTAACGGCACATTATTTAACGAAAGATAGCTATCAAATAAAACAAGGTGATACAGCTTTAGTCCATGCTGCGGCTGGTGGCGTTGGTCAACTTCTTATTCAAATGATTAAACTACTAGGCGGAAAAGTAATCGGTCTTACGTCATCAACCGAAAAAACCAAAGTAGCCACGTTAGTTGGGGCTGATCACGTATTTTTATATACTGAAAAATGGCATTCAAAAGTACTTGAAATAACAAATGGTACTGGAGTAAATGTTGTATATGAATCAGTAGGCTCTACACTAGAGAAAAGTTTTAACGCTACTAAAATCGGTGGTACTGTCGTATTTTACGGAATGGCCGGTGGTAATCCTGCGCCCATTGATCCACGTATGCTTATGGATACTTCGAAAACTTTAACTGGCGGAGACCTTTGGAACGTACTTACTACTTTTGAAGAACGTAAGCAGCGCTCTACTCAATTATTTGATTGGATCGCTACTGGAAAATTGAACATTGCAAGTCCTACTACATTCTCTTTACAAGACGGTGCCCGTGCACATGAATTATTAGAGAGCAGAAAAAGTACTGGGAAGATTTTATTGATCCCATAATTCATAAAATGAAAAGAAAGCTAGATTAAAATTTTGTGAAGACCTATAGTGAAAAAAATTGATAAATGAAAGGACATAACATATTTTATATAACTAATATGTTATGTCCTTACTTCTTCAAATAACGATCCCATGTATCACTCGAATAATTTTTGAGCTCTTTTCTCAATTAAAACTCCCTTTAATTGCATATGTTCTTTTATTTGTATATTGCTAGAAAATTATCATTTTTATTTATGAATAAGGCTACGTACCGATTTAAGCTAAAAACTAGATTTTGATCCTATAACAACAGTGGCATCTAATTCCTCATCTCTAGTCACTTTCGTGGTAAGCCCAGCACCAGCAAAGATTTCAAAAGTCTGAGTTGCCTGCATTTCACTCGTCTCTATTAAAAGATGCCCTCCCGATGCGAGCCAGAGAAATGCTTCTTTTGCTACTCTTCGCTGAATGTCGAGTCCATCCTCTCCTCCGTCTAGCGCCATTTTCGGTTCATGTAGACGGGCCTCCTGTGGAAGCAGCTTTATTGTCTCGGTAGGAACATAAGGTACGTTTGCAACTAGGGTATTCACATGGCCTTTAAGTGCGTGAGGCAAAGCTTTATACAAGTCACCTTCAAAAACATGGCCACCGAAATTTGTTACGTTGCGGCTAGCACATCGTACTGCGACAGGATCAATGTCAACAGAATACAATTCAATTCGTCCTAAAGCTGCCGCCAGAGCTACACCCACAGCACCTGAACCGCAACATAGATCAACGACGATATCACCAAAGCATAACAGAGCTTCTGCTTGGCGAACAAGAAACTCGGTACGTTGACGAGGTACGAAAACACCTCGGTCCACTTCTATCCGCAACCCACAAAATTCTGCGTATCCAACAACATATTCAAGTGGCAAACCATTGGCTCGCATTTCCACCATTCTCTTGAGCTCCTCTGGAGTTCGGGCTGCTGAAATAAGTAACCGGGTCTCTTCTTCTGCGAAAACACAACCCGCGCTCTGAAGTCTGTTAATTATACATTTTTCCGTTTTATTGTCCAAAAAGGAATTACATTCTTTTCCTATTTATCTCACCACTTTTTCTTATTTATAACCCTGTATTCGCTAAAAATTGGATGTATCCTTTTTAACAAAGTGGTCCTATTCAAAAAAATACGCCCTTATTCAATTAAATGACCCGATTGTTGAACAAAGAAACGTTCTACACAATAGAAAGTTTCATTATAATATCCCAATATAACCTTATAAATGATGCACTAAAAAATAAAAAGGAAGCTAGATTTTACTAACTTCCTTTTCTTATATCTATTTAAGATAGTATTATATTTCCACACTTTCTTTCCCTTTTGCAACATAACTCATATCTCCAACCGACTCCACTGTGTATGTTCCATCTTGATATACAATCTTCGTCACGCTAGCATTTTCCACTCCAAGTTTTGTTTTGCTACTGTCTAACATTTCTATTAAGGTAGTAATCAAAAGCCCATGAACGACAACTAAGACGTTACCGCCACCATTTTCAGCAGCTTCTTCACTAATTTTATCTATCTCTGTTTTTATACGAGTAGAAAACAATTCCCAATCTTCCGCCTGTTTTGTCGGATCTGCTACTCTAATAAGATTAATCACTTCTTGAATAGAAAGCTTCAAGAGTTCTTCTGGTGATGCAACGCCTGCAGCTTTTCCAACCACATCCCACATATTCTCAAGTTTTTCACCTTCAAAAATACCGAAATTTAATTCTCGCAAATCTTTTCTTTGCTCAAGTTTTAATTTTGATTGCTCACTATATTTTAATACTAAATTAGCAGTTTCAATTGCGCGGCCGCTATCACTACTATACGCATTCATAAAATGAATATCTTTTAATCCTGTTCCTAAATTTGTGGCAACTTCAACACCTCTTTCTACTAAAGGAGAATCTGCCCAACCTTGCGCGCGATGATTCGTATTTAATATTGTTTTACCGTGTCTTGTAACATATAACGTCACTACATTCTCATTGCTATGTGTTTCTCGCTTATTCATTTCATTCTCTCCCTTTACGTTTCTATATCAATTTTACCACCTCAATTATTCATTGAGCAAAATATACGTCAGTAGATCCGCTTAATAAAAAAAGCTATCTTTCTGTATATCCATACAAAAAGATAGCATCTTTTATGATTACATTTCTTAACCGGTACTCCTATTCAGCAAAAGCACTCGAATATTGTACAATTCCTTCTACACCTCGAAGAGAATTTTCTGTTAATTCCATTATCATAAATACCTCTTCAGGCACTTCAAACGGTGCTTTTACATTCCACTCACTTGCTTTCTTAAAACCAAATTTCGGGTAGTACTCTGGATGTCCTAATACTACAACTGATCCGTATCCAAGTTGTTTCGCTTTTTCTAAAGCAGCCGTAATCAGTTTTCCACCAATTCCTTTCTTCTGATGGCCCCTAGCAACTGAAACTGGTGCAAGTGCTAACGATTCTACAGAAGTTCCATCTTGTTCTATCGCAATTTTAGATAACATAATGTGACCGACTATTTCCTCATCTACTGCAACGATTGATAACTCTGAAATAAATGCGTCACACTCTCTAATACGTTTTACAAGTTCATGTTCCTTTTTATCACTAAACTCTTCATGTAAAAATGCTTCTTTTACAACTTCTTCTGTTTTTCTATAATCATTTTTTTGTTCTTGTCTAATCGTTACCATTTTAACTTATCCTCTATTCTTTCTTATTTCTTTTTGAATTTTACGAAGTGCTTTTTTCGATCCGCGCTCAATATCGTGTTGCATTTTTCTCTCTTTATAATCGACAAATAGTGTATTTAAATCGTATCCCTCTGGATATAACTCCTTCGCTGCTACCTCTAAAGTAATACGTTTTACATTTACTTCAACGAATTCACCGTTATAATATACAACGACGTTATAAAAATTATCTTTTTCCTTATAGATGATACCAAAATCATCATAATCTAATAAATTCACACGATCGCCGATTTTGTACTCATAATGAAATTCTCTTTTTTCTTGTACAAATTTCGGTTTTCTAATTTTACTTTCATTCACTTTTTCTAAAGCGTACTCTTTATTTCCCATGTACTCTTTCGCTCTTTTCAGCACATGTTCTTTTACGCTCATTTTATTCGCAATCCAAAGTGCATTACTTTCTCCTGATTTTCCGATAACTAATTTATAAAGCGGCTCTAGCGTTTCACTATTAAACTGCATCGCTGCATTCATAAAGTCATCGTGCATTTCTGAGAATCGTTTAATTTCTCCGTAATGCGTACTCGCAACGGTAATACATCCCGTAAGGTACAACTCTTCTAAAATAGATATTGCAAGTGCTGCACCTTCATTTGGTTCTGTCCCGCTCCCTATTTCATCAAATAATAGCAACGTATTATTATTTGACATCCTCATAATCTCAGAAAGATTTTTCATATGAGACGAAAATGTACTTAGTGCATTTTCAATACTTTGATTATCACCAATATCTACGAATACATTTTCGAAAATAGCAATTTCTGTACCTTTATCTCCTGCAATATGAAGACCTGACATTGTAGCTAATGTTAACAATCCAATCGTTTTTAACACAATTGTCTTTCCGCCCGCATTCGGCCCTGTAATAATTAAACTACGATACTCTTGACCAATTTTAAAATTTAAGGGTACAACTTGCCCTGTTAAAAGCGGATGCTTACAATTCACTAAATGAATGTAGCCATGATCATTTAACTTCGGTTCTATTCCATCAATCGATTTACTAAACTTCGCTTTTGCAAATACCATATCATACTGACTAATTAGCTCCATATTAATCTTTATACTATAAATGTTTTCTAACACCATTCCTGATAAAGTCGCTAAAATTTGATATTCTTCAACCGCTTCTTCTGCTTTCAAACCCGCTAGTTCCGCATTCAATTTCGTAACCGTATGCGGTTCTATAAATACAGTAGAACCTTTTGCCGAGGCTTCAATAATACTTCCAGCAACTTGGTTTTTATAGGAAGATTTAATTGGAATCGTGTAACGGTCATCCTTTTTACTAATAAAGAATTCCTGAATGAATTTCTTATTTGCACTACTATTTAAAAACTTCGTTAAACGTTCTTTTATTTTCCCATCTACAGAATCGATATTATTTCGAATTCGTTTTAACTCTTTACTTGCAGCTGCATCAATACTATTTCCTTTAATTGAAAAGTTAATTTCCTCTTCAATACTTTTATATTCAGTCATTGAATTTGCATAAGAAGCTAATACTGGTGCAAAAAATTCTTTATCTAACATAAACTTTTTAATCTTTCTACATCCGCGTAAAAAGTCTGAAACACTGACTAATTCTTCTGGATCTAAAATCATCCCTTTTTCTAATTTTTGAATTGTACTAGCAATATTAGAAATGCCGAAGAAAGGAACATGCCCTTCTGCATCTAATATAGCTCGTGCTTCTGTCGTTTCATTCAACCGATTTCTCACTACTTTTATACTCGTACTCGGCTCTAATTTGTTTAATAATTCCTTACCTAATCCACTTACACAATAAGATTTCACTATATCCTTTAATTCGTTATATTGTAGCTTTTCAAAAGTCATCGTATTCATTTTATTTCTCCTCACTATGATTGATTTTTATCATAAATGAAGATACCTACTCATTAGATTCCAATGAGTCATATATAAAATTCCATAATTATACAATAAAAATATATACAAAAAAGCTGCGGGGATACCGCAGCTTTTACATTTACAAGGCATTTGTAATAACATATGAGGAAATATGCCATAAAAAATAGATGGCAGTCCCTTATTACACGCTTTATAAAGTATTGTAGGTATCTTCATAGGTTTTGAAATAAATGCATGACAAAATTAGGGGTATGATGTACATAAAAATACCCTGGTCTTATCCGATTTATTTCATTAAATTTTTCCTATTTAATACCTACCGCACTCACAAAAAGCACCTCTCATTAATTTATATTATAGTCATTGAAATCTAATTTATTGAAATCATCATACTATATGTTACGTGAGAAGTAAAGGTGTCATACTTTTATAACTATACAGAATGTAAAAAGGAATAGGAAAACTTATATTTCAGTCTACCTCTTCTTTTTCATCACCAAATTACTGCTGAACATATATGGAAACTGATCCTCCACTTACTTGAAACTGCCCCCATCCGTCCTTATTAATTGTTACAGTATTCGTTTGATTACCCGTAATATCGTACCATACTTCCCCTGCGTTATTCTTTCCAACATCCATCCACTTTGCCCCTCCTGGTCCATCAGAGATTAATGTTGCTAAACCAGAATTAGCATGTACACTATCACCTTCTCTTGTCCAGCCAATCACATCTGGATGATCAAAATAATCACGCTGCGTACCATATGCAAAGTTTTTTCGTGCCGTCAAAATCGGATCAATTTTGTCCTTTAACGCTGGAATTTCATAGTTACTATTTCCTTTTGTACCATAGTAATCACCATAGAAAACAGAAGGATACCCCTCTGCACGCGTTAAAATAAATGCATATGCCAGCGGCTTGAACCAAGGGCTCACTACAGATTCCAATGACTGACCAGGCTGTGAATCATGATTTTCAACTAGAGTAACCGCAAGTGTAGGATGATTCGCAACTACCGTTCCTTTTAAAATATTTCTCATATCATAATTTCCATTTCCTGTTGAAGCATAATGAAAATTATAATGAAGTGGTGCATCGAACACAGATTGATTATAATTAACCTTCGCTAAATAATTATTTAAAGTCTGGATATCATTTTGCCAATATTCAGCTACTGTAAACATTTCTTTCCCTGTTTGCTGTCTAACGTGATTTACCCAATCGCGCAAATATTCATGATCAATATGTTTAACAGCATCTAAACGAAAACCATCTAAATTTAATTCATTCGCATACCACGTTCCCCATTTTTTCATTTCATTCGCAACATCTGGATGATCAAAATCAAGATCCGCATACATCAAATAATCATAATTCCCATTCTCGCTAGACACTTCCCAGTCCCATGCTTTACCTATGCCCCTAAATTTATAAATTCGGTTTAATTTCCTTCCTTCATCCCAATCCGTTCCGTCAAAATGATACCATTTCCATTTGAAATTAGAATAAGAATCTCCACGCCCTGGAAAGTTAAATCCCGTCCACGCACTAATTTCATAATCACCTGATACTTCAATATTCCGATTGCTCGGGTCTACCTCAACTGCTGTGACAGTTTCTGTATAATCAGCCCCACCTTTATGATTCATAACTACATCACCGTATACATCGATGTTTTTCTTATGTAAAGCGTCAATTGCAGATTTCAATTGTGCTTTCGTCCCATACTTCGTCCGCACTGTTCCCTTTTGATTGAATTCCCCCAGATCATATAAATCATATGCTCCATATCCTACGTCATTTTGCGTAGTTCCTTTATATGCAGGTGGTATCCAAACAGATGTAATTCCTTTTTTCGCTAAATTTTCAGCATCAGTACGCAAACGATTCCAATGATTCCCATCATTCGGAGCATACCACTCAAAATACTGCATTAACGTTCCATTGTTAACTGTGTCTGCATATGCTTTACTCCCGTCATATATACTAGGTAAAAACATAACAACTGACAATCCGACTATTGTTATTCTTTTAAACATCTGTACACCATCCCCTTCCAAGAAAGCGTTTGCATAGTTTATCAGAATTATTATAATATTCGTCCCACCGTTAGTAAAGTAGCAATCTCTCACTCTCTCATATTATTTTTAATCTAATTTCAAATATTCAACGTAGTTTTAATTTCACATCCTATTCAAGATTGTTTACAATTTACCTATAAAAGCATAACGGAGGGATTTCGATGACAGACTTTCAAAAACAATTTTTCGCACGATTACATATAGAAGAAAAAGACACAGTTTCATTTGAAGATTTATCTAACATTATGTACGCAATGGCACAAACTGTCCCTTTTGAAAACTTAAATATTCTCGAAAAGAATTTTAAAGAAATATCAAAAGAAAATTTGAAAGAGAAAATTTTAGTAAATAACCGTGGCGGTCTTTGTTATGAACTCAACCCTACTATGTATTACTTCCTGAAAGATTCTGGATTCGATGTTCATCTCGTTTCAGGAACAGTTTATAACGCTGCAAACTCCATATGGGCTGTTGATTCTGGCCATATCGCAACCGTTTTAACACATCATAATGAACTTTATTTAATTGAAGTAGGATTCGGATCATACTTACCTCTTGCCCCTGTCCCTTTCTCAGGTGAAGTCATTCACTCTATTACAGGAGATTATCGTATTCGTAAAGAAATGACCGAAAAGGGAAACTACATTTTAGAGATGCGGAAAAACAATGAGTTCTTGGATCAATCTTCTGCTGATGATTGGACGTTAGGCTATGCATTTTATATAGAAGAAGTGGATGAAGAAAAAGCAAATACAGCACAAAAAATTATCGTTGAACATGAAGGATCACCCTTTAATAAAGTACCTCTTATTGTAAAACTAACTGAAGATGGGCATGCCTCTTTAACGAAAGATAGCCTTACAGTAGCAAAAAATGGTAAAAAAACGAAAGAAACCGTTACAGACATGCAATATACAAACCTTTTACATTCAAAATTCGAAATTACACTATAAGTAAGTAAGCCTTGTTATTTCAGCAGGGCTTTTCAATTTTCAGCAGGGATTTTTTGCAATTTGTTGTATTTCATAGTTATATAGAAATATAACTACATGTTTAGAAAGGAAATGATTATGACAGAACTTAAAGATCGATTACAAGTAGCTGATATAGAAAAATGGGATTTAACAGACATTTACCATACAATTGAAGATTGGGAAAGTGATTTTCATAAAATTGAAGTATTAACGAAGGAATTACACGAGTTTAATGGAAATATTCACGATGGCAATAGTTTATTAGCTTATTTAACGAAGAGTGAAGAAGTTTCTAGCATAATATCTTTAATGTTCGCTTATGCACGATTACAATCTGACCTTGATACACGCGATACTGACGCGCAATCTCTTGTCGATAAAGTATCACAATTACACGTGAAAGTAAGTGCAGCGAAATCTTTCTTTTCCCCCTTCTTACTTAGCATAGACGAAAACACATTACATTCTTACATAGAAGAAACAGAAGGCTTACAATATTATAAAGAAGACTTATTTGAATTATACCGTTATAAAAAACACGTATTAAATAAGGACCAAGAAGAAATTTTATCACAAATGGGTGAAGCTCTTTCTTCTCCACAGCACACATTTGGTATGTTAAATAATGCAGATATATTATTTGGTGAAGTGACGACTGACGATGGAGAAAAAGTGAACTTAACACGCGGAATGTATGCAAAGTTAATAGAAGATACGAATCGTGAAAAGCGTAAAGAAGCTTATAAAGCATATTACAAACCATATGTTCAGTTAAAGAATTCCATCGCATCTACTTTATCCGCTGCTATTAAAAATAATGTTACTGTTTCGAAATTAAGAAACTATCCATCAGCGCTAGAGAAATCATTATTTGGCGATATGGTTCCGAAAGAAGTATATGAAAACCTAATTGATACAACGAAAAAAAACATTCAAACATTACATACATACAATGAAATTCGAAAAGAAAAATTAAACGTAGATGAACTAAGACAATACGACTTAGGCGTCGATTTAGTAGAAGGTGCAAAACAAGACATCCCATATAGTGAAGCATTTGACATTATGATTGCATCACTAGCTCCTTTAGGAGAAGAATATATTGAGACATTAAAAAGTTTTAAAGATAAAAGATATATAGACGTAAGAGAAACACCAGGGAAACGTTCTGGTGCTTATAACTTTGGTGTATACGGCGTTCATCCTTTCATTCTTTTAAATCATCACGATGATTTAAACAGCCTGTTCACTCTTACTCATGAATGCGGTCACGGTATGCATACGCACTATTCACATGGATACCAACCAAGAATTTCTGCACATTATTCTATCTTTGTCGCAGAAGTCGCTTCTACAGTAAATGAAGTGTTATTAATTCACTATTTATTAAAAGAAGCAAAAGATACGAACGTGCGTAACCATTTAGTTAACCATTTTATTGAGAAATTTAAAGGTACTTTCTTTACACAAATTATGTTTGCAGAATTTGAAAAAATCACACATGAAATGGCTGAACAAGGTAAACCATTACATGCACAAGTCTTCAGTGAAATTTATGAAAAGCTATTTAAAGAATATAACGGTGATTCACTTGTATTTGATGAAGAAGTAAAATACGGATGGGCTAGAATCCCTCATTTCTATCGCCCGTTTTACGTATACAAATATGCAACTGGATTCGCATCTGCCATTCAAATCGCTGATAAACTATTAAGCCGTGATCCGGATGCTCAGAAAAATTATATTGAATTCCTTAAAGGCGGAAGTTCAGACTACCCATTAAACTTATTGAAAAAAGCTGGCGTCGATTTAACAACGCCAGAACCGATTGAAAGTGCATTAAAACAATTCACTCAACTTGTTGAGGAGTTTTCAACATTATAAAAAGCATGCAGAGTATATGCTCTGCATGCTTTTTATTTGAATTACTCTATTCTATATGCTGCTGCGTCACACAATGAATCATACCACCGTATGCATACAATTCGTTAACATATATACCGACAATTCTTCTCCCTGGAAATTGACCTTCAATGATTTGAAGCCCTAATTTATCATGTTCATCACCGTATATAGGTACCAATACAACTTCATTACCAATGTAAAAATTTAAGTACGATCCTTTACAATCTGCTTCTTTTACCACTTTTCTTGTTACTGGTACTGGAATGAGCTGAAATGGCTTTCCATCTATATTTTTCGCTTGCCGCAATTCTTGATAATGCTTTTCGTACGCCTCCAAAAGGTATGGCTCTCCTTCATCGAAAGGATCATATTCATACAGTATCGTATTTTCATTTACAAACCGTGCCGCGCCATCAATATGATAATCCGTATCTTCATCATAATTATCTTCTCCGCGTATACCAGTTATCCATATAAAATTTGTTACTCCTAAATATTTCGTTAACTCCATTTCAATTTCTTTCTGACTTAGTGTGGGATTTCTATTTTCATTTATAATAGACGTTTTCGCCGCCATTAAGGTCCCGTTTCCGTTTATCTCAATTCCCCCACCCTCTAGACAGACACTAGATTCAACTTTTGGAATACGATACATTTCACTTATTTTATTCGGAATATTAGCGTCTTTTTCGTACGGATATTTATTTCCCCAACCATTAAATATCCAGTGCGTTAGGCAGCGATTCCCTTCCTTATCCGTTACAAAAATTGGTCCGTTATCTCGTATCCAAATATCATCAGTTTCTTGAATTAAGAAATCAATTTTATCCATATTCACGTTAGCTACAATTAACTTCGATTGGACATGTATTTTCTCTTCTTCATCACATACAACAATATGGACATTTTCTCCATAGTGAAGCTCCTTTGCCATCGATATCCAAATATCATCTAACTTAGCTCTGTAACCTTCACCTCTATGTGCTTTATCATGTGGCCATTGGAGCCATGTACCTTCATGTTTCTCCCATTCCGCAGGCATATAAAACAAACTATTTTCTATATTTCTCATACGTGTTCACCCCTTATATGAATGTACGTACAGTCTATACTTTGACATCGTGTTAAGGTCAACAGGAATATCTTCATTTACTTGTAGCAACTTTATAAGGTGATTCTTTATTTCTCCTTTTTATTATGATAAATTGCTTTCATACATAGAATAAGGATTGACATAATGTTAATATCAATCCTTATTCTCATTCTATTTTCATAACTAAAAAACAAATTTGTGTCACATACTCTTCTGCTAAACAATCACATTCAGGTCCCTTTATATAAACCTCATATGGCGAATTAATTATCACATACCCATTTCTTTCAATCCATTCTTCTAACGCTATATAAGCGTAACCTATATAGTCGTAACTTCCATAATGCATAGTAGTAACGATATGATGTGGACTTAGTTGTTTCATTTCATACTCTTGCGCTACGTCATCATCATTCCCCTGCATAACCGGAATTCTTAACTCAATATCACTGTTACTCGGAATATATTCTTCATCATAAAAGACTGCAGATGGAGAACCGACTATTTGAAAGTTATTTTTTTGTACCTCTTCATATAAGTCATAAAAATAATCATCCATATCATCTATATCTATTTTTACTCTTTGAGTAATTAACGTTACTTCGTTACTCATTCCCATTAATATATCGTAACTTCTATGGCGTGCAATATTTAGACTACTATTCACCATTACCATTTCATTCATTTCTGAAATAACCTGTAAATTTTGCTTCACTTCCTGAGACAACTCGATAATTTGTGATTGTATATGTTGAACAAACGAATCTTGATCCGATGACTGCAAAACAATTTTAATTTTTGGAAGAGGAAATTTATACTCCCTTAGCTTTTTTATTTTCAATGCTACTTCCAGCTGCTCTTGTTCATAATACCTATACCCATTAACCGGATTCACATATGCCGGTTTTAATATCTCCTCTTTGTCATAATGTCTTAACATCCGCGTACTCATTTTACAAATCCGAGAAAACTCAGCGATGGTATACATATCAATACTCCTTGAATATATTTTCTTTTCATTACTTATTTATTAAAACCAATCAAAAATCTTCTTCATTGAAAAATTTTCATTCTGATTTTTCAATCTTCTCATTTTCGAAGGTAACAAATGACTTGGACAATACCACGTTAAACAATTCATCGCGCCTCCCATTGTTGATATTTCTCCTACATGAATTTGAATAACTTGTTTCTCCGTATACTGTTGAATATATCGTAAAACTTCCTCATCTTTAGCTAGTCCAAACTTAGGAACATAAAGAGCATCACATGATTCTAACATATTTATATACAACCCTTTTGCCGATGCTATCTCTTGATCATATTGTCCTTTCTCTGTATATGATGAAGGAACAACTATAAATTCAGCTTTTGGCATTTGTTCTTTAATAATCTCTTGAACACTATATCTAAATTCATGATCCCCTAAAAAATCACTAATAAACATTGTATGTTCATCAATAAATTTAACCATTCCGTCTGCGTGTGCTAGTACATCCCCTTCCTCAGCAGGAATAATAATAACTCGGCTCACATCTAAATCCCATTCTAACTGCTCAATAATTTCCTCTTCTGTCCAATCATCGTTATCATCAAATATGCGTTCTGTTAATATTACAGTATCTTTTTTATTCCAAATAAGATTACCACCATCTAATATTAATGGGGATTTTACATATTCAAAGTCATTCTTTTTCAACCATTTATTAAATTGTTGATCTAAATATCGCCCTTGATCATTTGGCAAATAATTTGGTCGATATTTAAATTTAACTAGATGATTTGTGACAACCGGTGCAACATCTCTTAGCCAAATATCATCATACTCAAAACAGCTCGTATGAAAGTCTTGTTCTTCAACAGATAAAGATATAAGTTGATCCGCAATTGATTTCTTTTCATTTAAACATTCATTAAAGTAAATCAAGTCTTCATAAAATGGTTGATAATATTCATTTGATTCGTCTGTTATTGCAGTAAAAATAATGCCATTATGTTTTTGTTCCATATTATTTACCTCGCTTTTTAATAGTAGTTACATAACTGATTTTACAAAGTCAACTATTCCTAATTTTATGTCTTTTGTCGTTATAACTCATGCAACATGTACATTTTATGAATGGATTATAGCATGGAGAAATATTATATATTTATATAAAAAATATAAGGCTGACGTTAAGCCTTAAATTGACTCTTGACAAGTTTTTTAAATACCATATTTTAAAACAACAATAAATGATTAAATGATAACTCGATTCATTACCATCCAATTTCAGTTCTTGTATAAACTGAATGACTTCTTTCATAAGAAACACACTTAGAACAACCCCTAAGCAAATTAAAGCTACATTTAAAATGTACTGTAAAACGATAGGGAAATACGAAAAAACTATTTTAAAATTCTTTAACACAAACATTTTTCTCCTTTACCATATAAAACGAAAAGCGAATATACACTATAATTTATTTATCATTACATTAAAATTTTATCATTATAAATAATAAGGAACGACAAAATAGGTAATAAGATTCCACCTATTTTGTCTATATAGCAGAACAACGAAATTACAATCAATTACTTCAATGCAATGGGTTGTTGTTGTGTCACACAATGAATCATACCGCCGTTTTTATACAACTCTCTCACATCAATACCGACTACTTTATGACCTGGGTATAACTTCTGAATCGTATCGTTTGCGATTTTATCATTCGGATCATTATAATTAGGCACTAATACAACTGTATTTCCGATATAATAATTGATATATGACCCTTTATAATCGAGAGTTTTTCCATTTTCTAAAGCAACCTTTTCTTTACTAAGCGGCAAGTATTCATACTTATATTTCTGTCCTGAAGCATTTTTTGCATCTAACAATGTATCCATATCTTTATTAGATAAACCCCATTCGGCTAGGTCATCTTCTTTCATCGTTACAATGGTAGATTTATTATGGAATTTAGCAAATCCATCAATATGAAAGTCCGTAATATCTAAATTAGGTACTCCGTCTAACCAAATAAAGTTTGATACCCCAAGGTCACTTATATATTTTTCAATTTCCTTTTCTGATAAATCAGGATTTCTATTTTTATTCGTCACCGCACTTCGAGTTAATAAAGCAGTCCCATTGCTGTCTAATTCAATTGCGCCGCCTTCAAGGACAAATTTTCCCCAATCAACTCTTTCAATTCCTGATTGTTTACTAACATTTTTACGTATTTGAGCATCATTTTTATACGGTGTTTTCTTCCCCCAACCATTAAATGCTGGATCTAATATTTTGAGATTTTTATTGCTGTCATAAATAAAAATTGGTCCACTGTCCCTTGCCCATACATCATCAGTAGGCGCGATAAAGAAATCAATCTTCTCCATATTTAACCCTTCATCTGTTAAAAGGTTATTGATTCTTTCTTTTTCTTCCTGGTCATATGCAACAATGTGGACTTTCTCACCCTCAGTTAAAGCACTTGCCATCTTAACCCAAATAGGTTCAACTTCCTTCTTATACTCTTCACCATATGTGTATTCATGTGGCCATTGCAGCCATGTACCTTCATGTTTATCTTTTTCATCTGGCATCGTATATTTCCCAGCATTTTTCTGTACCTCTACTTTTTTCCCTTCTTTCCCTTTAACATTTTCATTGTTCCCCTCAAAAGAGCATCCACTAATAATCGTTGTAGATAATGTAGCTATTAAACAAAACTTTATTGCTTTTTTCATTTTTTCAACCTCCTGTTCTTGTCTCCAATAATGTAAAGCTTCACATAGTGTGAAGCTCAAGCTTTTTTATCAATGTAAAAATTACCAATTGTTCTTTGCATTACTTAACATTTAACTACCTATTTAGATTTATTCAAATGCCAATCGCCTTTCTTACCTATTTATCCCGCTATTTATGGGCAGTAAGACCCCCACCTCAAAATTCAGCGGAAGCAAATAATTTAAGTGGGGCCCTGTTGCCCGTAAAAGCCCGATTGATGAGGGCTTCTACTCAGTGGTGGATGAACAAAGCCTCTCCACTGATTAAAGTTTCACTTTATTCAGTAAGTAAAACTTTACAAAATAAAAAAATCGGTATTGATAATTCCATATCAATACCGATTTTTTATAATTATTTTCCTTCTATTAAATCATTCGCCATTTTCCTAAATTCTTGATTAAATGCATCATTCATACCATTTTGGACGTTAGAAAATAATATGACAAACGTTCGTTTATCCCAGTTAAAATTATTAAAAGTGTTCCAGCCAGCTAATACACCGTGGTTATGATAATAATCTGGGTAAATATAGAAACTAAATCCATATTTTCTTGCAGGTGATGCAGAAAACATATCTGATACACTTTGTTTAGAAAGTAGTTTACCATCCATAATAGCTTCATCTAACTTTTTCATATCTTCAACAGTCGTATACATTTCACCACAACCATACAGCCAGTTCATTTTTAAGCGAGGTGTGGCTATTAACTTATTATCTTTTTTCGTATACCCTTCTGCTAAGAAAATATCTTCTGGGAGTGTTGCGCCCATTCCAGATTCATGCATTTCAACAGGATTCAAAATATTTTCTTTCACATATTCAGCAAGTGGTTTATTTGATATTTTTTCTACAATATATGCAAGCACCATATAATTATAATCTGTATATTTCCATCCTGTCCCTGCTGGAAATTGTAACGTTTGTGCCCCAATCCACGTTACTAATTTTAACCGTGATGCTGCGTCAACACTACCTTGTCCCTGTTCTGGTAATCCAGACGTATGTGTTAACAAGTTTCGTAACGTAATGTTTTTATCTGCTGGAAACGATGGGATATATTTATTTACATTGTCTTCAATGTTCAACTTCCCTTTTTCTTTTAGTTGCATAATAGATATTGCAACAACTGTTTTCGTAATAGAGCCAATGCGATATTTCGTTCTTGGCGTTGTTAGTACTTGATCTTTCACATTCGCATAACCGTAGCCTTTTCGTAAAATGACATGACCTTTACTTGCTACAAGAACACTCCCATTAAATCCTTTATCTTTTAAGTACTGATCTAGTTTTCCAGCTGCAATTTCATAACGCTTTTTCTCATTCGCATCAATTTCCTGCTTAACATCTTTTTGCTTACTATTTACATTAGAAAATGCCTTTGCATCATATTTTTTTCCTTTATTTGCATGTATTAGTGTAACAACACTTCCACAAAAAACAGCAAAAATAAAGAAAATGATTAACCATTTCTTTAACATACTAGGAGCCCTCTTTTATCTAGTTTCACTTAACGTACATCCATTCTATTTTATATCTTTTAATTATCAAGTATATTATAATATTATTTAATATTCACTCTGTTAAAACTAGATTCCTTTTTCTCACTTTCAATTTTGACTACTCTCTATTGTATTTCTTTCTTGCAAAATTTCCAACATACAATCGGATGCATTACAATATAATTTCAAATTCTTTTGTAACATTTGTTACATACTAAAAAGAATGGAGATGTATATGAAAAACACCGATAAACGCAATCGTTTAGATGATAAGATGTTTCATTATCGGATAACAAAAAATAACATGTTATTAATTGAATATTACGGAAAACAGATTATGGCATTAAAAGGAAATGATGCTGAAAAATTTTTAAATAAAATAAATCATGCAAATAACGATAAAGAAAAACAGCTAATTATGGCTAAAATTACAGGTAATTTCAAAAGAGGTAATGAACGAAATTGAAAACGAATCTCATTTACATTTTGATTATACAACAAATAAAAAAAGAAATGTCGCTCATTCAACATTTCTTTAGACTTTCTTCATAAAAAATTTACATTGCTAACATTCCTTCATTTTCTATACTTCCTATATAAGCTAACCGCTGAAATAGTTAGTAATACAACTATACATAACCACGCATACGTATATCCCTTCTTATCTACAATATAACCAAATAAAGCAGGCGCAGCAATAATGGCAATTTGATTTAATGTAAGTGCAAAACTCACTGTCATCCCTACCGATTCTTCACTTGCTGATTCCGCAACTTCAGTTATAAAAAGACTAAACCATCCAATTGAAAAGAACCCTAACAATGCACTTACACCATACAATACATTCGTTATTGTATGTATGCTCATTACTAATATTAGAATGAAGAAAATAGAAATACAAACAGTTATAAATAAGAGGGTACGCCGATTTCCCTTATAAAACAAATCACTAGTAGCTGCTAATATAACCCTACCAACCATTCCAGAAAAGAACATAACGGAAAATACTTTTCCAGCTAAAATTGGCGTGATTGATTGTTCCAATACTAAAAATTTTATAAAGTGTGCAACTAACACCATTTGCAATGAAATCATACAAATGCCAGTTATATAAATTGCATACAATTCTTTTTTACACATCACTTCTTTTAACTGCATCCAAAAAGAAAGTTTACTACGTTCTTGTTTAACTTTCTCTTGAATATATGGTTCCTTATAAAATATAAAAAATAAAAACCCTCCAATTATACAAATACATGCAATGCTATTTACCGCATAGGCCATATTATATTTTATTGTAAGAAACGGGATCAATACTCCCGCTAATGTACCACCAATCGGTATACCGGCTTGTCTAATCCCCATCGCTAACCCGCGATTTTCTTTTGAGAACCACTTCATTATCACCTTACTTCCTCCTGGCTGCGAAACACTATAAAACGTTCCTACTAATAAAAGTACAAAGAGTAACCCATTAAATCCATTGACCATATTAGTCAGTAAAAACGAACTTCCTAGTAAAAATGAACTTATCGAAATTAACAACTTTTCATTGTATTGATCAAGTAGCCGCCCGACAAAAAGCATACAAAATAGCGGTCCTATATTTACAACACTTACTAACAATCCAATCTCCGTATTCGTAAGTGCATATTCTTCTTTCCAAAATAAAGCAAACGCTCCAACACCATACGTTATAAGTGTCGCTGTTGTTTGAGCAACCGTCGCAAAAATTAACATAACCCACTTATAAGTACTATTCACCCTTTCTTCCATTAACACAATAATCCCTCCATCCCCTTCCATTGTATGAAAGTTCTGATATCATATAAAATAAAGATTTATCATGTAATCCATCAAAAAAAATGATGCCTTTTCTGGAGGGATGATACTTGGATATAAAAGATTTAACTGTATTTTACGAAGTTGCGAAAGAAAAAAACATATCTCATGCAGCTAAAAATTTAAACTATGTACAGTCTGGCGTAACAATGCGTATGAAACAACTAGAAAACGAATTAGGTGTGCCTTTATTTTATCGAAACGGAAAAGGTGTAACTTTAACTTCCAACGGTGAGATTTTATTAACATACGCCAAACAAATTATCCACTTAATGGATCAATCTGTTAAAGCAGTTCAAAGTAATGGGATCGAACCAAGAGGCACTTTAAAAATTGGATGTACAGAATCTACAACCGCTGTAAGACTTCCATCTATATTAATGGCCTATTATGAGAAATACCCAAAAGTCGAATTAATTTTAGAATCAAATACGACGGAACAATTAATTAGGCTTGTACTAGAACGAAAACTGGACGGAGCGTTTATAGCTGGCTCTACTCAGCATGCCGAACTTCATACAAATATATTTCGTGAAGAAGAATTAGTTCTCATTAGCAAAAAGCCTTTATCTTCCTTTAAAGACATAGGAGACATGAATTTACTTGCATTTAGTCACGGGTGCTATTATAGAAATTTATTAGAAGATTGGCTTCAAGAAGAAGGAATTTCACCTAAGCGAGTATTTGAGTTTGGAACAATTGAAGCGATACTCGCATGTGTAAAATCAGGTATGGGCATAGCAATTATGATGAAGTCTATTTTAAATGGTCATAAACATGACATATTATTCAATCCTTTACCAAATAGCTTCCAAAAAGTTCCTACTACTTTTATTACTAGAAAAGATATATATCACTCTGCTGCATTACAAAAATTTATGGAGATGACTCACAATCCGTGAAAAGAAAATACGTGGTATGAAACGAAAAACAAACACTATGATAAAGCGAATTGAGGAACATACAAAAATGTTCCCTTCTACTTTCTATAACGATGAATACTGGAATATGCCTTTACCAGTTTCTCAAGCTTTTATCGATTCTTGTAAAACGCCTAGAAAAGTAAAACGATTATGTATTCAAACCTTATTAAATCAAGCAAATCATTTAATAAATATAAAACCTAGGGATACACATACATATCGAGTTGTTGTTTTGATTTCTATAAATAATTTATGGGATTCGCAAATCATTATATTTAAAAATGAGGACTACTTTCATAATTTCTTTAATAGAGATAGTGAATTTCAAAAATGGATTCTTCTTTCAAATGAAATTGATTTTTGGGAGACATGGGAAATTTCAGTTTGTCATTCCTTCAAAACGCTTCACTTTCAAGAAATTATTTATGATGCAGATGAATGCTATGAAAAAGAGATTACGTTTATCGGGGAGTTAAATTAAAAAGGGTATACCTAAAACACTGGTATACCCTTTTTCACTTATTTTTCCTTTAATACACTATGTAATCGATCCGGATAATTTGTAAACATTCCTGTAGCACCCCATTTGATTAACAGTCTCATATCGGGTTTCTCATTAATTGTATAAGGGTGAATTAACAGTCCATTTTTCCTAGCCATTTTCATATATGACTCATCAATAATTAGTTCTCCGTTATCATTACGTAAGTTTGGTCCAATACCAGCTGCATACTTTTTAATTTCTTGAAAATCATCATTTGTTACACTTTTCGGTTCATGTGTAATACCAGACCATTCAACAATTTCATTGTTTTCATTTGGATAATACCAAAGCAATTGAACTAACGGAATATTTTCATTCATACTATGAATCTTTTTCAAACTATCTTTACTAAATGATTGAATCATAACACGGCTAGAAGACATGTTTTGGCCTACTAAATTATATTTTTGTAACAACGCCAACAAATTCTCTTCCATTCCTGGATACACATCTGGTGATTTTGTTTCAATATAATACTTCATACTTCTTCCATACTTTTGGAAGATTTCTTCAAGAGTTGGAACCTTTTGCCCAACATACTCTTGCTTAGCCTTTTCTGGATACGCTTTATTAAACCATGATCCAGCATCTAAACTCTTTATTTCGCTTAACGTTTTATCTCGTACTTCGCCTGTTCCATTTGTAGTGCGATCAACTGCTGTATCATGCATTGCAATTAATTGGCCATCCTTTGTTAATTGAATATCTAACTCTAAATAATCCGCTTTCATTTTTTTCACTAGATCATAAGAAGCAAAAGTATGCTCAGGTGCATGTCCACTTGCTCCGCGATGTGCAATATTTAAAAACTTATTCGTATTCCATTCATGCTTTCCTTCTGCTTTCGCATGAACAGCTCCCCCAGCAAAGATGCTTCCTGTCATAAAGAAAATAACTAAAACGCTAATAATCTTTCTCATCCTTCAAACCCTTCCTACGTTGCAAATTTCAACAAGCTAATGAGATTTACACGAAATAGAAGACACACTTTCATTATTTTTATAAACCTATATTAAAATTCCAATCTTACAAATGTTTTCTATATTATTAATATAGAAAACTAGTATTATCCTATTTAATTTCTATAGCCCTCCTTTTCACATGTAACTCCCTATTTTGTACGGTTCATTCAATAAAAAAAGCCATAAATTATTTAGAATACACTCCTGTATCCCTAAATAAATTTATGGCTTTTCTCAAATATCTCCGGCCTCTATTAACTTGTCGAATTTAATCATATCAAACCTATTGAAATTTGTGAATATTTTTTTCAGTACAGTGAAGTACATAAAACAATATTTCTGTAGTTACTTAAAAATCACATAATAAATTTCTCATTACCTCTTCCAATACTATATCTGGATTTACTACCGTTTTTTCCGAACGCCATCCGATAAAGCCATCTGGTCTAATTAATACAGCACCTCCATTCTCTATACCATATAATTTGCTAAAAATATCTTCTGGAACAATAAAGTCTCCACTTAAGCCAACACGATACCCTTTTAGATGTATTCCTAATTTAGCTGAAACAGCATGTGCTGCCTCAGCCCAAGAACTATTTTCTACTCCTGTAAGTAATACAAAACTGTTACCGAATAAGTCTAATGTAGAAACTTTCTTCCCCTCATACGTTCCCCATAAATGTGGCGCTCGCGTTCCAGGTCTTCCGTTCAACTCTATGCTATCCATTCTATGCGGAGTGACTGAATCATCTATAATCGCCTCTGAACAATACTGATATCCAACTGTAACAGCTAAACCATCCATATTATTCAAACTGCCTTCCTCTCTATTCGCAGCACGAAACAGTAAACTACTTGCATAAGCTGTCGTTAATTTTGCAACAGAGTGTCTCTCCTCATGATATGTTTCTAACAATTTTGGTTTTGCCTTCCCTTTTATAACAGCCGCTAATTTCCAAGCTAGATTGTGCGCATCTTGTATTCCTGTATTTGAACCAAATCCTCCTGTTGGCGGCATAATATGTGCAGAATCGCCAACTAAAAAGGTTCGATTTCCTTGAAATTTCACCGCTGTACTTTCGGCTGCTTCCCACGGTAAAACACTTAATATTTTTGATTCAACATTTGTACTTCCAATTGCTATTTGAATAATTTGTTTACAACGTTCTATAGTGAAGTCCTCTAGCCCCTCTCCTTTTAATGGATCGTAGGCTACATGATAAATCCATTTTTTTACGTTATCAACCGGGATAAGTGCACCAAGAACCTCCGGATGAAGTACCATCGAAAAACCGAATGCATCTCCTTGTATAAACTCACTTAAATCAGCTTCAAAATAAATATTCATATAATAGCCACCAATGGTTCCACGACCCTCAGTTTTAATCCCTAACTGCTCACGTATTTTACTTTTCGCTCCATCCGCTGCAATTACATAGTCACAATGTATGACACTTTCTTTTTCTGTTTCACGATTTCGAATCGTTGCTTTTACCCCGTTTTCATTTTGTTCAAATGAAACTAATTCATGATAAAAAGATAGTTGCTCGCCTAATATTTTCGCTTCTTGTAACATCATCTCTTCTAAAATAATTTGATAACACGCAGTTTGTTTTGATGGACTAATCTTTTCTATTTTTTGAAGTAACTCTTCATCGTTTCCGTATTGCGTCGCTCTCATTTGTTCCAATTCTTCTTTATTCGCCTCAGCTATTGTATGAACCGCTATTCTTCCTCTGCAGTTCTCTAATGCTTTACCTGCCAATTTAATTCTTTGTTCCAAGCCTAATTCTCGAAATAACTCCATTGTACGTAAAGTAAGACCGCCTGCTTTCGGATGAATGGCAGTAGACGGATGCCTTTCAATAAGTAAGTACTCAATATTATGTTTTGCAAGAAATAACGCAGACGCTAACCCAGATAATCCCCCTCCAACAATTAAAACTGGTACATCATTCGATTTCATATATTTACCCTCCACATCATTGTTCTGAGCTCAGTGACATAAATATAATCAAAAAAAACATTAAAATATAGACTTATATTTCATTTTGAATTATCATATAGATAGATTACGCCCCAAAATTCCTTTTACCTTTTCATACATCTATAATCCACCTGAATTGTGTCTGTATGAAAGTGTAAAACAAAAGAATGTAATTTACGTTGAACCATGTTCTATCGTAAAAATCAAAAATAATACAAACATTATAAGCGGCCGTAACCTTATGGATTATACAAGGTTACGACCGCTTATTTTATTGTTACATCATTTTTTGTTTTTAAAACTTCATCTATTGTGTTATGTAATCCTTCCAATCCCTTTTCTATCTCCCTATAATTTTCAACAATAAAAAATTCATTCGTCTCGATTTTCTTTCTCAATATTGCACCTCATGCAACAATCATGTAGCATTACCGTATCGAAGTAATGGTTCATCATCTTAAACCTTTCGACTAATTTTTTGGAGGTAAAGTGATTGAAATGAATAAACAAGAACAATTAAATGTTATAAAAAAAGATTTTATTGATTCTCAAAAAGTATTATTGGCAATTGGCGATGAAACACGTCAAGCTATTTTGTTAGTTCTCATGGAAACGGAATGTCAAACCGGATTACGTGTAGGAGAAATTACGAAACAAACACACCTTTCTCGGCCAGCGGTATCACATCACCTAAGGATTTTACGAGAAGCCGGTATTATTTTAATGCGAAAAGAAGGTACAAAAAACTTTTATTATATTGATATACGTACAAAATTAGGTGTATTAAAAAATCTTGTGTTAGATATTGAGAAACTATTGCACAACTTTTATTAAAATTTGGAGGTATAAGAAATGAAAGCAATGATAATTGATAAGTACGGAAAAGTTCCAATGCGCATGGCAGAGGTACCTACTCCTGAAATAAATCAACATGAAGTGCTCGCAGAAATTCATGCAGCTAGTATTAACCCAATTGACTTTAAAATACGTGATGGAAAAGTAAAGATGTTACTGAAATATGAAATGCCTCTAATCCTTGGTAATGACTTTTCCGGTGTCATCGTGAAGGTTGGATCGCAAGTAACTCGTTTTAAAGTCGGCGATGCAATATATGCACGTCCAAGAAAAAATAAGATCGGTACTTTCGCGGAATATATAGCCATTCATGAGGATGATATAGCTTTAAAACCAAAAAATTTAAGTTTTGAGGAAGCGGCGTCGATTCCACTCGTTGGCTTAACATCCTATCAAGCACTACATGATATTATGCATTTACAAAAAGGACAAAAAATATTAATTCACGCTGGGTCTGGTGGTGTTGGTACTTTCGCAATTCAGTTAGCAAAAATAATGGGCGCTACCGTTACAACAACTGCTAGTGAAGCTGGTTCTGATTTAGTAAAGTCTCTTGGCGCAGATCAAATTATTAATTACAAAACAGAAAAATTTGAAGAAATACTCAAAAATTATGATGCAGTATTTGATACAATCGGCGGAACAACACTTGAAAAATCATTCAATATTATAAAAAGCGGAGGAAACATTGTTTCCGTTTCAGGTATGCCGAATGCTCGCTTCGGTAAAGAATTTGGTTCAGGCTTCTTTAAAACTCTCTTATTTTCATTAGCCAGCAAAAAACTTACTGCACTTGAAAAAAAGCATAATGCTCAATATTCATTTTTATTTATGAAGCCAAGCGGGGATCAATTACGTACTATTGCAAACTATATTGAAGCCGGAAAAATCAAACCGGTAATCGATCGAGTTTTCCCTTTTGAAGATGCTCAAAAAGCAATGGAATATTCAGAGTCTGGAAGAGCAAAAGGAAAAATAATTGCAAAAATTAAATAATAATAAAAACCTCCATTTTCTTAAAATGGAGGTTTTAAATTTGCTGTTAAATAGACATAGTGCAATGAAGTCCTTACAATAGATTGCAAGGGGAAATATTATATTATACTTTTAGTTAACTTTACAAAGAATACATACGTACAAATACATAACTTAAAATACAAAAAGGAGGAGATACAATGACTAAAAATAATGAAACAGGTTGGAATTTAGATAATAGTTATACGACTTTACCACAATCATTTTATACAGAAATCCCCCCTACTCCCGTAAGTTCACCGGAGTTAGTTAAACTAAACCATTCATTAGCGATATCTCTTGGCTTGACCCCTGAAGAACTGAAAAAGGAAGCTGAAATTGCTATTTTCGCTGGTAATGCACTCCCAGAAGGAGCTCATCCATTAGCTCAAGCATATGCTGGCCATCAATTCGGACATTTTAATATGTTAGGCGACGGTCGTGCTCTTTTAATTGGCGAACAAATTACTCCTTCAGGTAAGCGTTTCGATATTCAACTGAAAGGTTCTGGCCCTACTCCCTATTCACGCCGAGGAGATGGTCGTGCTGCACTCGGTCCGATGCTACGTGAATATATTATTAGCGAAGCAATGTATGCACTCGATATTCCAACTACCCGCAGTTTAGCAGTTGTCACAACCGGTGAACCAACATATCGTGAAACAAAGTTACCTGGAGCAATTTTAACTAGAGTAGCTAGTAGCCATATACGCGTCGGTACATTTCAATATGCTGCAGCTCGTGGTTCAATAGAGGACCTGAAATCACTAGCTGACTATACGATAAAAAGGCATTACCCAGAAATTGAATCCCATGAAAACCGATATACTGCATTACTACAAGCAATCATTAAAAGACAAGCTAGTCTTATCGCAAAATGGCAACTTGTTGGATTTATTCACGGTGTAATGAACACTGACAATATAACGATCAGTGGCGAAACAATTGATTACGGTCCTTGTGCATTTATGGACAATTACGACCAAGGAACCGTATTTAGCTCTATTGACACACAAGGTCGTTATGCATATGGAAATCAACCATATATGGCCGCATGGGATCTCGCACGACTAGCAGAATCTTTAATACCGATTCTGCACGAAGATGATGAAGAAGCACTAAAAATCGCTCAAGACGAAATTTCGAAATTTAGCGTACAGTATGAAAACAATTGGTTCCTTGGAATGAAAAAGAAATTAGGACTATTTAGCAACGAAGAACAAGATCAATCACTTATTGAGCAACTTTTAAAAATGATGGAGAAATATAAAGCAGATTACACTAATACATTCCGTTCATTAACTCTTGATACGTTAGAAAATATCCCTCTATTCGATAGTCCTGAATTTAAAGAATGGTACAAACTGTGGCAATCTCGATTAGAAAAACAAGAAGAATCGAAAGAAAACGCCTACGAGATGATGAAAAATAATAACCCATCAATCATCCCGAGGAACCACCGTGTAGAAGAAGCACTAGAAGCAGCTGTTACAAATGACGACTATAGCGTAATGGAGAAACTTCTTGAAGCTTTATCAAATCCTTATGCGTATTCTACAGATCAAGAAGAATACTGCATTCCGCCTGCACCGACGAATCGCCCTTATCGTACTTTTTGTGGGACTTGATTAAAAATTTGTTTTTATTTTAACCCAAAATTTATTAAGTTAACTATTAATCACAAACTTAAAAGTTGCTTTCAATATTGAAAGCAACACATTTAGTATCCACCCTTAAACAAGTCACAAATTATAATTTGTGACTTGTTTAATTACCCACGTTCAATAGAAGGTTTGTTTTGCAGGCATCGTTGTATCTTCAGAGACAGCATATGGATTTTCATTAGGTTTTATAATTATAAACGTTCCACCATATCCACTGTGAGCTAATTTATTGCAAAGACCTTCTACCATAAAACCCCATAACTCCAGCTGCTATTCCCATTATAGATAATCCAAGTTTTTTCTTTATTTTAATGCTTCTTTTTCAAATATTCTCTTTTTTATTTCATAACTCATAAAAAAATACTTTTCTGCTTTTTCTATATTACCTACTTTATGAAACTCTAATGCCAGACTTTCAGTATATTCGTGAATATACTCCGATAAATTTTTTCTTTCAAAGTAAGAAAAACCTTCAAGAATAATTTTTTCTATTTTTTCTACCTCTAAATGCTGACAAAATCCCTTTAGAATTAAAAAGTGATATCTATATTCATCATTTTTTAATTCCTCACAAACCTTCAATCCACTTTCAATTAATTCCTTCGCTTTTTCTATTTCACCTAATTTATAATATTCTCTTGCCTCTAAAAAGATTGCCTTATAATGAGTAGGCATTTTTTTAGAAACCTCAGATAAGTGTCTAATTGCTAAAACTGAAAGATTTTGACTCGCATACAATAAACCTAAATTATGTCTGATTCTTAATACTAACATTTCTGCATCATTTTTTTGTAAAATGTTTATTGCTGACGCAATATATTCCTCACCTTTATCATGCTGCTTTAATTCCGAAAAAGATAATCCTAATATATTTTCGCACAGCGCTATGTTCACTTCATACCCTGCTTGTTTAACAAAGATATCTCTTGCCTTTGAAGCGTATTCAATAGCTGAATATGCGTAATGCAAGTGGTATTTTAATATAGCAACTCTATAATTAAACTCTGCATATTCAATTTCATCTGAAATATGCTCTAATAACCCTTCAGCTTTTTCAAAATAGTTGCTAGCTTCACTATAATTAGTAAGAATTGTATAATGAATGGCTTTGAATAAATAATAATAATAATTAGAATATTCATCATTTGGTTTAGGCAATGCATCTATTTTATCAAAAGCTTTTTTCAAATTACCTAAACCATCTATTAGCACTTTATATCGAAATTCTAACAGATAATAGTGAAATGAAACCTTTATATCTGATTCGATAATATAAAGCTTTTTATCGATCTCTTCTTTTAATTTTTTTGCCTCACTTATACGTTGAGCTCTAATATCTCGATACCAATCATTCAGCATCTTATTAATTAATTCATTGCCAGTGATTTGTATATTCATCAAATCCACTCTCCTTCTTTTAATTATCATAAAAATAACATAATTCGATTATTTATATCTATCTATCTATATATATATTTCTCAACAATTGAACGAAATTCATTCACTGAATTTTGTTCAATATTTTAATAGACCCGCTGTAAATATGAATACTTTTTCTTATAACCTCTGAATATGAGTATCCTTAAAATCCGTCTCATATTTCAATCCATATCCAAACATTCGATCCATTCCAATATGTGCTGTCCATATTAAGCCAATCATTATAACGGTATCTATCTTAAAATAGACACCTATTAGAACAATTAATATGGATATGATATATGTGTGACATACATTATATATTTTCGCACCAACGTGATTATTAATCCCATATGCTAACATTGATAGATCCGGCGCTAAAAGGAATACAAAAAATATAATCCAACTAAACTCATATATCGAATACATATAAATCGTGGCTAAAAATACAACCATTCCTTCAAAATGTACAATACGTTTTTGCATTATTTATCATTCCTATTTTTCTATATTTATTGATACATTTTCATCGCTGAAAGTATTCTTTGTATTTTTTGACCAGATGGTTGCTAATATTGGCCCTGCAATGTTATGCCATACTGCCGCTAATACACTTGGGAGTGCAGCAACCGGTCCAAAATGTGCTGTCGCCAGCGCAACACCTAAACCTGAATTTTGCATTCCTACTTCTATTGAAATAGCCCTTCTTGTCCCTTCGTCTAGTCCAAGTACGAACGCAGTTATATATCCGAGCAAAAAACCGAAAGCATTATGGAGCATCACCGCAATAAAGATAAGAAGTCCTGAAGAAGTAATGCTACTTACATTTGCTGAAACAACTGCAGAAACAATTATGATAATTGCTACAACTGATATTAAAGGAATAACAGTCATTCCTTTATTAACGATATGAGGGAAAAACTTTTTCACTACTAGTCCTAAAATAATAGGCACAATAATGACTTGTACGATAGAAAGAAACATGGACATAGCATTTACTGGCATCCATTGCCCTGCAAGTAATAGTAGAATGAGCGGTGTAGCAATTGGTGCTAGTAACGTTGATACTGAAGTCATTGCAATAGACAACGCTAAGTTCCCTTTTGCTAAATAAACCATAACATTTGATGCAGTGCCACCCGGTACTGAACCGAGCAACACTAACCCAGCTGCTAATTCCGCTGGCAGATTCATAACGTAGGCTAGTACGTATGCGACAAGTGGCATAATAATAAACTGAGCACATACACCGATAATAACTGGTAATGGTTTTGTAGCTATGATTTTGAAATCAACAGCCTTCAATGTTAATCCCATCCCAAACATGACAACCCCAAGTAAAATCGTTATGTAACTAGTTAATCCGAGAAATGGCGCGGGAATGAAATATGCAATAGCTGCAATACAAATAACCCAAAATGCAAAATACTTTCCAGCTATATTACTTATCGCTTCTAGTACTTTCATCCACTCAGCCCCTATTTTTTAATTGAAACACCTTTTTCGGATTCAAAATATTTTGCGGATCAAGAACTTTCTTTATTTTCTCCATTACAAATAATGCCGCCCCATGTTCTTCTTCTTGATACTTTCGTTTCCCGATTCCAACGCCATGTTCTCCTGTACACGTTCCTCCTCGTTTAAGAGCATACTGAACGATACTTTCATTTATTTCGTCTGCCTTCTTCACTTCCTCCTTATCATTTGTGTCAATCATTAAGAGTACATGGAAATTCCCATCCCCAACATGACCGAGAATACCGCCAATAAGCCCTACTTTATGTAATACCTCTTTCGCATGTTGAATCGCTCCAGCTAATTCCGAAATTGGTACACATACGTCTGTACTCATTAGCTTTTTACCAGGATAACTATGCACGTAAGAGTACGCTAAGTTATGTCTTGCATCCCACAGCTTATTTCTCGCTGCTGTTTCCGTCTCAAACGCAATTTCTATACATTTATGATCAAGAACGATTTCTTTCGTAAATTCAATATCTTGCTTTAACCCTGCTTCATTGCCGTGAAACTCTAAAAACAGTGTCGGTTCTTCTCTGTAACTTGTTTCATTGTAATAATTTACTTGTTTCATAGATAATTCATCAACGAGTTCAATTCTCGCGATTGGAATACCTGCTTGTAATATGTTAATTACAGCTTCTACTGCATCATTTATAGTTGGAAACGATGCCCTCGCAGCCATAACATGTTCTGGTATACCGTATACTTTTAAAGTTAACTCCGTGAAACATCCAAGTGTTCCTTCTGAGCCTACGAAAATACCATTTAAATGATAACCTGATGATGACTTCGCCGCTAAATTCCCGGTATGTATTACTCCTCCATCAGCAAGAACGACTTCTAAATCTCGAACTTGATCACGCATTACCCCATACTTTACCGCTGTCGTTCCGCTCGCATTTGTAGCAGCCATTCCTCCTAACGTTGCATCAGCTCCTGGGTCTACACTAAAAAATAATCCATACTTTTTCAATTCTTTATTAAGCTGAGAGCGCGTCACCCCTGGCTGTACTCTCACAAGAAAATCCTTTTCTCTTATTTCAAGTATTTTGTTCATAAGAGAAAAGTCCATTGTAATTCCTTTTTCGTAAGGAATTACATGTCCCTCTAAACTGGACCCTACTCCAAATGGAACGACAGCTGTTCCGTGCTGAATCGCTATTTTCATTATCGCGCTAACTTCTTCGGTCGTTTTTGGAAAAACAACTACATCAGGTAAACTACTACTATGGTAAGATTCATCTTTACTATGTAACTCTCGTACTGTCATATTTATTACTACTCGATCTTCAGGAAGTATGCCTTTTAATTCATTTACTACATGTTCAATTGTTATTTCCATAATCAACTCTCCTTTTTAATTTTAAAACAAGTATACCATCTTTATACAAAATAATTAGAAAAATAAGATTATTAAACCTGAACATACAAAAAAGAACCTGCAGCACACGCTACAAGTTCTTTTTCACTACATTTTAAACGATTTCTTTATTAACAACATAAACCAAATTAAAGTAACTGCCATCAACGAATGAGAAAATCCTACAATATAAGTTAACCCTTTAAAGTCAGCTCCATTTAACTGAAGAAGCCCTCTCGCTGCTAGCGAACCTAACATTAATGTTAATGCAATATTATGTAAAACAAACCACTTATTAAACCCTTGCACTTCATGAAACGCGAATACTTTTGCTAATCCTAAAGCAATTAAAAAGAAGAAAAAGCCAAGTACAAGTGTATGCGTATGCAAAAGATTTAACAAAGTAGACCCTAAAATCCCTTTATACTTACCATACTCCCTAGCGAAAATCCCTGATAATAAACCGATAATCAAATACGTAAACGATGCATTATATAATTTCTTCATTATGTACCTCCTTGAGTAGAATGTATAGTGTGTCATATTTAGTAATAATGATAGTTATATAGTAAAAACTCCTAATCACCTAGGAGTCATTGTATAAGCATCTCACTCTTTACAATCAATCCTAATTATAAGATATCTCTCTATACAAAACAAACGAACTTTATGTGAACAAACACCCCCATTAAAATATGTTGCACTTTTGTTTTACACAATCCATACTAATTGTTATAACTTTTTAAAGGTGGTGTAATTATTGATAGTTCTTGAAACTGAACGTCTTAATCTTCGCTGGTTTGATATAAAAGACGCTCCTTTTATTCTTGAGTTAGTAAACGATCCTGCATGGATTCAGTTTATCGGTGACAAAGGAGTTAGTAACTTAGAAGATGCAAAAAATTATATTGTAAACGGTCCCATCGATATGTATAACAAACTTGGATTCGGCCTTTACTTAGTAGAACGAAAAAAAGATCTCACTCCACTTGGTATGTGTGGCCTTATTAAAAGAGATTCATTAGAAGACGTTGATATCGGGTTTGCCTTTTTAGAGACATTCCGTTCAAAAGGATATGGCTACGAGTCAGCTTCTGCGATAATCGAATACGGTGTACAAAAGCTCGGCATGAAACGAATTGTAGCAATTACTTCTGTAGATAACATCGCCTCAGGAAAGCTTTTAGAAAAAGTAGGATTACGATTTGAGAAAATCATTTCAGATTCAGGAGAAGATTTAAAATTATTTGGGTATAACGCATAGTAAAGAAGGTCGCCGTGAATGGCGACCTTCTTTACTATTTTACTAATCTTGTCATAATACTTTTAGTTCCATTATAGTTTTGCAGTAATTCTTATGATTATCACTATTCCTTTCATATCACATTTTTGGAAATTCATAGAAGTGAAACTTTCACACCCGAGTAAATTATATTAATATATTAAACAAAGGAAATGAGAATAAATGGAACAACCGCTATTTTTATTAGTTCTTCAATTCATTGCATTCATATTAATCATTTGTATCGTATATGGAATGTTATACAATACCGTATTAAATTTAAATATGCCTAAATGGACTGCACATATGGTAGCTACGGTATTTTCCCTTGGTATTGCCTATCAAGCTTTTATAAATTTTATTTGAAAAACTTTTGTAGCAATTACTTCTATTGTTGATGCAGTAAAGCTTTTAGAAAAAGCAGGATTGCAATTTGAGAGGGTTATTTCAAGATCAGAAAACGTAACCATTTTTTATAAAGTCTTTCCAGCGCAAAATAGTGAAGAAGTTAGTTCCGCTAAAAATGTGTTTGCATAACAAGGAATGAATTTAATTGATCCTGCAAAAATTTTATTTGAATTCTGGTTCTATTGTTTGGAATCGTTCTAGGGTACCATTTGTGTGGACTTTAAAAATTTTCATTTGCGCACCAAAATGTTGAGTTAAGTAAAATGTATCACTAGTTATTAAATTTCCAATCTTCCAATCAGGTTGATATGTACTTTCCATGGAACTTTCTAAATCCCCAATCATTATTAAATTGATATATAATGAAGATGAATTACTCAACATTTTCGTTAAAGATAGTCTATCAACCTCTAACTACCTAATGAACTCCAGTAAACACATCTTCAGTCATTTTAAGAGGTACAAAAGGCACCCTTTCGGGTGATTTTTGTATAAAAATTCTATTTTTTTATATTCGATACCAACCACGAACCTTTTTAAAATAATAGTATCATTATGTCTCCTTTTTAGAGATTATTTTTAATTACCTTGAATTTTTTGCACCAGAACCGGAAAATCCCTGACTACACGAAATATCAACTATCAAGTGCTAATATTCAATAACGCGTACTGAAAATGATTAAACATTTTTATAAACCAGTGGAACATTTAAGAAATCAATTTTTCTCTTATCGAAATTTAATTAGCTTACAGTAATACAGTGGTCATATATTTTTAAGAATAACGGAAGAATATATAGAAATTGCTACAGAAATGTGAAGTTTAATTAATTTAGGAGGAACAAACTTGTTTAATCAGCTTGTAAAAGTTATACCGAATTTATTTACGATTGGAAATTTATTGTGCGGTGTTTTCTCAATCACCTTGAATATGAGTGAATATTTAGGAGCAGCCTCCATTCTCATTTTCTTTTCAGCTGTTTTAGATTTTCTTGATGGAAGAATTACAAGAAAATTAAAAGTGAACAGTGAGTTTGGCGTAGAATTGGATTCCTTAGCTGATATTGTTAGTTTCGGCGTCGCTCCTGCGCTTTTATTTCATACGATAGCAACACCTTCTATTTTAACTTCTTTGGCATTTATCCTATTCCCAACAATGGGTGCTTTAAGATTAGCTAAATTTAGTATTAAACCAACTATTGGATATTTTAAGGGATTACCTATTCCAGCTGCAGGATTATCATTGGCTGGTATGGCATTGTTTTCATATAGTAATGCATGGATTACTTTAATCCTCGCCCTCTTAATGGTAAGTCCCATTAGGTTTAAAAAATTTTAATGAAGGTCACGCCCAACGCCATTAAGGAGCATTTTAAATGGATTTAACGCGTCAATAAGTATAAAAAAGCGGGACAATAATATTAAATTAGGTGCCCTTCGAAAAATTAAAACCTTGTATTTATGGCTATTGGGTTAATCCATCGATATGTTATTCTGAAACGTCAATCCACTTTTAACAGGAGCTCCCTTTATCAAGAGAGCTCCTGTTCTTATTTCTTCTTCTTTTCTGTCGGTTGGCTTTGTTTAGCAAAATTAGATGAATCATCAAAATTCGGTTGCTTTTTACCAGCATTATTACTTCTACCTTTTCCCATATGTAATGCACCTCCCCTCCCCCTTACTATTCCCAATAAAAAAATTCTCTTGCATCCAAGAGAATTTTAAATTGGGTTCTTATTGATACTACCTAAGTACTTCCAACACTGCCATTTCATAAAAGATGGATCCAATGTTAAATTATTTAATGCTAAAACAAATATTACATTTTCATATTTAACTGGATAATCAATTAATAATCCTAATGTATTTCCTGAAGCTGCAACAATTATGATTCCCTTTTCTAACACGTCATCTATAACTTCTTTTAATTATTCTTACCTAGCATATAATATTTTTCTACACATTGAGATTGCTTGTTGTATAAGGAAGCTTTTCTTTTTTCCATGCAAGAAATCCTCCCTTTAAATTCACTACTTCCTTTATACCAGCTCTTTGTAAAATACTAGCTGCTATAGCGGAACGTAATCCGGTTCGACATTGCAAAACTATTGGAAAATCTTTCGGTATATAATCTAGTTGTTCAAATAGATTACCTAAAGTGATATGTATTGCATCATGAAGGTGTCCTTCCTCCCACTCTTTTTTACTACGCACATCGATAACCTTAACGCTTCCACCTTTTATATGCGGATATAATTCAATCGATGTTTTTTCTTTGTAACTTTCAAATCTATCAAGTCTTTGTATTACTTTTAAGGGTGCAAAAGCAATAATATTATCTAACCCAATAGATTCAAATTCTCTAATAACTGCCTCTACTTTAACCTTTTCCTCATCTAGAATTATTAAAGTTTCTTTTTTATAATCTAATAACCATCCACACCAAGTTGTGAAAGAATTGTTATAAGGTATGTTAATTGACTTCTCGATATGACCTGCAGCAAAACTCTCTACATCCCTTATATCAACTATTTGATGAACGCTCTTCAAAATTTCTTGAAGTTCTTCTACTGTATTAATAGCAGTACTTTTTCTCTTCTTACGAATTGGCGGACCATACTTATTTAAATTCTTCATTAATGAAAAATACTTTGGAGGCTCTGGCTGTCCCGTCAATAAAGTCGATATAAAATCACTTTCTTCATTACACTGAAATGCCCAATTGAACATCTTTTCATAACCTAATGTAGAAGTTGGAATTGCTCCTAATGCTTTTCCACATGCGCTTCCCGCACCATGTGATGGCCATATTTGCAAATAATCAGGAAGTATTTTTATTTTTTGTATAGAATTAAATAATTGTTTCGCTCCTATTTTTGCAGTATCCTTAATACCGACTGCAGTTTCTAATAAATCCGGCCTTCCTATATCTCCTACAAATATAAAATCACCTGTGAATATCCCTATCGGCTTATCATTCGTATAATTATTTTGACTTGTATCAGTTATTAAAAAAGAAATACTTTCAGGCGTATGCCCTGGGGTGTGAATTACATTAAATTTTATATGACCTACTTTAAACTCCGTGCCCTCTCTAACCAATTTGTATCGACCTTCGTTAAGATATTGATATTTCCAATCACAATCCCCTTCATCAGATACATATAAATTTGCATGGTAAAGAGTAGAAAGTTCTCTAGACCCAGAAAGAAAATCAGCATGAATATGTGTCTCAGCCGCAGCAATTACTTCCATCCCCTCTTTCTTAGCAAATTCTATATATTGTTCTATATAGCGACTAGGATCAATAACGATTGCTACGCCTTCTTTCTGACAACCGACTAAATAGGAAGCATGTGCTAATTTTTCATCATAAAAATATTTTAAAAGCATATCTATTCCCTCCAATTAGTTATTTCAAATTGATTTTCAATTTTTGTAACCATTTTTTATCTTCTCCTATAGAATCCCTTTCAACATTAAATTCCAATACATATATGGCAACATATATCTTTTAAGTAAAAACATACTATACCTTTCTTTCGCTTGATTAAATGGAAACGTTTCTTGTGGCTCATGTTCATAGTTAAATTCAGCGAGTATAAGACTTTTATATCCTGTAACAATCGGACATGATGTATATCCATCATATTTAGCCTGTAAATCTCTTCCGCTAAGTACGTCCATAATATTTTGTTTTAAGACGGGTATTTGTTTTCGAATTGCTGCTCCAGTTTTAGAGGTAGGTAAATTGGTACAATCTCCAAGTCCAAAAATATTTTTATATTGCACATGCTGCAAAGTATAAGGGCTTATATCTACCCATCCCTGATGATCACTTATCTCACTCTCTTTAATAAAATTAGGTGGCCCCATTGGTGGAACAACATGTATCATACTATATGGTACGGTTTCTCTTTTTAGTGTTTGCGTATCTTCAAAAATTGCCTCTCTCTTTTCGGCGATAATTTCCACTAAATTTTTATTATAATTCGTTATAATTTGCTTTCTTTCTAGTACTTGTTCTAAAGTATTTGCATATCGTGGAACCTGAAATATGTTATTGTTTGCAGAATAAAACATTACTTCACTTCTGTTTCTTACACCACTATTACAAAAATACTCCTCTGCTAAGTACATAATTTTTTGTGGAGCACCACCGCATTTAATAGGAGTATTAGGGTGGGTAAAAAGCGCATTTCCTCCTTTGAATTTTTCGATTTCTCTCCAAGTAGAATCAACATATGTATAAGAATAATTGCTACATACCCCATTAGTGCCAATAGACTCTTTTAAACCTTTAATACTGTCCCAATTTATTTGTATACCAGCTGCTACAATAAGAATTTCATATTCAAGTAACAGTCCGTCATCTAAAAGTATCTTATTTTCAGATGGAAATAACTTAACAACACTTTTAGGGATCCACGTTGCCCCTTTTGGAATAAGCGATTCCTGATTACGCATCGTACTTTCCTTTGAAACAATTCCTCCCCCCACTAAACTCCATAGTGGCTGAAGGTAATGTTTTTTTGATGGATCAATAATTGCTATACTTTCTTTAAATAGGGGTACATTTCGTAATAAATGTGCAGTAGAAGATAGTCCTGCTGTCCCAGCACCAATTACAATAATTTTATAACTATCTCTGGTCTTCATTATCCTCTTCCTATCTAAAATTGATTTTTAAATTAACTAATTAGTAGCCATTTTTTCATCGTAGTAACATTATTATAAGTTAAAAACACCATAGTTTTATCTGATTTAAATGAAAATTTTGTTAATTTTACCATCAACATTACTATATGCGTAAATCCCTTATGTTACTTCCATATTTTAGTTTTAATATTAAAACTTTATATTTTTATATAAAATAAAAATAATATATTAAAATACTTTTCATGAATCCGGATAAGTAATGTTAAAAAACAACATCTAACATCTTAGATGTTACAATAAACAAATTCACATACTTCACAAATATGAAAAGTATTAAATATCACTTAAGTTTCGTTACCTTTTCTTCTGTATATATTGATAAAAAATTGTGAAATTTTATCGCATTATGCAAGACATTTAATATCAAATATATTACTTTCACTATGAACTAAATGGTTTATAGGAAATTTATAGATAAATAAAGTGCTAAATTGACTCTTATGCAGTAATTATCGTTTAATTTATCGAAAAATTGAAAAAATATGTGTAGATAGATATCATTTAAAATACATATATAATTAATTTTAATTTTCCGACACGTTTTTTCACATAGTTCTTAAACTAGTTTTTTGCGTGCATTATGAAAAAAATTGTACCGTGTCAATCTTAAAAAATTATATATCATAACTTTAAGAGAGGAAGGAAAACTATGAAGATGAAACGAAAAATCATTATGACAACAGCACTTGCAGCTACGTTAGCTACAGGTGCACTACCTACTACCTCGGTGTTTGCTGCAGAAAAGGAGGCTCCTATTCAACCAAAAGAGGCACAATTAAGTATTCAACCTTTTGCACAAAACAATTTGGAAACAGCCGTTCAAGCTGCCTTAAATGGTCCAGAAGTCAAAAAAATCAAAGTATTTGAACATGAATTTAATGTAAAAGAAATAGAAGTAGTAAATCTAGGTGCAGGAAAAAAATATGTTAAGGGGCAAATCTCTCACCATTTAAGTTTTCGTCCAGATGATCAATTTTATTATGAGTTTACAGTACAAGATGGAAAGGTACTAGATAAACCTGTATTTAATATTGATAGAGGTGGTTGGACACCATTTGCTGCTCCACTTTTATCAATTCTTGCTGCGTATAATGGAATTCCAGTTAATCCAAATGATTTAAATGCACTTGGTCAGCAGATTGGTAAAGTTATAGATGGAAGCTGGGAACATGCAGCTCAATCAATTGCAACTGTAGTTAGTCTAAGTTTTAATGAGTAGAATTTTTCAATTTTTATTAGCAGTGTAGAGATCCGCTTTTTGTAATCAGCCTTGTTATAAGAGATTCTAAAACAGCTATTAATAAATTTTTACCACTCAATCACATTATCTTGATTTGTTTACCACCTTATCATTCATTATATGTCACAAAATAGAAGTCTTTTTTAGGACTTCTGTTTTGTTTGTATTCAATACGATAAACAGTTGTTTTTTGGAGGCTATACTTCGAGTTTTCAAGAATCCGTTTGACTATTAGGGACAATTTATAATAAAAAATTATTAAAGTCTCAAATAACTTACTCCCCCCTATTGTTAATTATTTTTAAATACAAAAATTTATTATCTTAAGAATGAAAAACAATAAATATAGTAAAAAATCATCTAACAATTGTTTAAAGGTCAGGAGAGAAAAAATGAACAAAATAAAAATGAGAAATTTCTTTAAAATTAGCATCCTTACTTGTATTACACTAGCAAGTTTAAATAGACCATCTACTATTTTAGCTGATAGTCATCCAGGTTACTCCTATGAATCCAATATAGGGTATCAAAATCCATCGTGGATGTCGAAAATAGAAGATTCAACAAAAATAAGTGAAATATCTATTCCAGGGACTCACGGTACGATGGCTTTACATGGAGCGAGTTTTCTTGATGAAAATTTGACAAGAAATCAAACTATGAGTTTATCCCAACAATTAAATTCCGGAATTCGATATGTAGATATGCGTGTTAAACGTGTAAAAGATTCTTTTGCAATGTATCATGGCGTTGTAAATCAAAAAGCTGTGTTTGAAGATGTGTTAAAAGAGACCATTCAATTTTTAAAAGATCATCCAACAGAAACAATATTAATGCGCTTAAAAGAAGAAACTACTCCTGAAAGTGGATCTCTATCATTTGAGGAGATATTTTTAAAATATAAAAACGTTAATGCTTCATATTTTTGGGATCCTAATTCCGTACCAACTTCAGATAGAAATAACCCTACTTTAGGAGATACCCGCGGGAAAATTGTAATCTTACAAAACTTTACATCCGCTCAATTGTACGGGATTGATTACGAAGGTTTGAATATACAAGATAAATTTGAAATTGGAAGCGGACCAGACGAAATATATACAAAATGGATTGCGATAAAAAACCATCTACAAAATACAAATACTAATTTTAATAATGAAAAAATTTATCTCAACCATTTTAGTGGTACGGGAGGCGCAGCCGCATTTTTAAATAATGTATATCCTTGGTTTGTTGCAAGCGGAAAAGAGAGCAGAAATACTGACAGTAGTCCTAAATTGATTCAAACGAATTCCACTAATGCGTGGAGTGATTTTCCTCGCGATAGAAACGGACAAGTATACTATGGGGGGATGAATACACTTGGGACCGAACTCTTACAACAAGGCGCAATTAAACATTCTGGTATCATCGCAGCTGATTTTCCCGGTCCAGGTTTAATTGATAGTATCATTAAATTAAATGGTATACATTCAAATGAAAAAGAAATATTAATTTCACAAATATCATCTGAATCTAGTCCTTTATCAGGGCAACAAAATCGATCCAGCCAAAACTTTAAAATTGATAGTTTACCTGTAGGTACCAAAGAATTAAAATGGGTTATTGAGCCTTCAGAAAAAGATTATCCTTCTACTATTTCTTTCAATGTAATGATTGATGTTTCCCTAGGAATAGATTCTACTCGTTGGAAAAATATTTTACATGAATCTAGGACTGAAGCTTACACAAATACTAAATATTATATTGCAAGTCCAATTGGTGCCACTAGCAAATTCACAGTGAAAATATATGCTATTACAAATTAGAAAATAAAGAATCCAAATGGAATTCCTTTTTGATGGAATACCATTCGGATTCTTTTTTGATTTTAATTCGTTAACATTAGGATGATGATTAAATTTATTAATATACCATTTAAACCATTAGATAATTCATGCTTGGAACGACCCTTACTTTTTAAAGAGCAATCCAAAATTGTTAACTACCTTTTTCAGCTTATCACTTATTCAAAACTGGCTTCCAAAGCGATAAAGCAAAAATCCAATTTGAGTCGCCATTCCCTTGATGATTTTGAACCGCTTCGTACACTTTCCCCTCATGTACTACTCTATCACCTTTAGTATATGCTTTTCTTGCATCCCATTTTTCATATGCGGGATCCTCTAACTTTGTTGTTACATTCAAAACATCACTTCTACTAGATTCATTTCCAGCTAAATCAACCGCCGTCACTACATATTTATACGATGTATTAGCCTTCAAATCTTTATCCATAAAAGATGTATTAGCCGCCGTCCCAATTTTATTCATAACCCCAGCGCTTTCTCTATATACAATATAATGGTCAACACCTACATTATCTTCTGACGGACTCCACATTAAATTAACAGTTGTCGCTGTTGTACCCATACTATGTAATCCTTTTGGCTGAGTTGGAGCCTCTATATCTGGGATTGTATGTGTTGTCTTAACCTTCAGTTTTTCACTTTCTTTTGATATGTTTCCAGCAGAGTCTAATGCCTTTATTGTATAAGTATATTCCGTATCTGCTTTTAATTTTTTATCAATAAAAGTTGTACCTGATACCGTATCAATTACTTCTCCATTACGTAACACTTGATATTCTTTTACACCTATATTATCAGTGGAGGCCTTCCATGTTATTTCAACACTATTGGCAGAAACTTTAGAGGCATTTAATTCAGTTGGTTGACTTGGAGCTACTGTATCAGGAGTTTCATTATTTACTAAATTTACATCAACTACATTATAAAAAGCGTTTGACGTATCTGCTACATCCCATACAGCTAAAATAACATGATAACCATTACGATCAGTTGGTACATTAATTGTATGTGTTAAATTATTTGATGCGGCCGAACCGTCATGTTTCACAGTTCCGATTGGTTCTAATTCAGCACGTGTTAATGGTTTGTTAGGATCCCATCCTTTTTTGGTAATGTAATAATGCCATTTACTTGTAGAATGTGGCGCTGTATATTTCCATGTAAATGTATTTACTCCACCTTTAATTGTGTTTTTGAACCAACGATTTGATGTTTGTTGGTCAAGAATACCTCCAAACAATCCTCCTGCCGAAGCAATTTCCCCATCAATCGGTCCACTATCTGGAAATCCTTTAGGTGCTTCTAGACTTTGAGGTTCATACATTACATTTCCACAATTTAAATTTAATGCCCCATAATTCTGACTACATAAAGCAGCACGACTACTCGGCTTTTCAACAAACCCATGTGCATACGCACTTTGAGGAGTCATTGTGATTGCCGTCATGCCTGCAGCCAAAACACAAGCACCAATCCCCTTTTTACTTGTTCTTAATCTTTCCAATTTAGATGTTAATTTCAATTTCATTTTTGTCCCCCCAATATATTGCTTTCGCTAATATAATAGCAATATAGGGATAAACGAACAAATCGTCAATTAATATATTAATATCTCTCATAAATTGGTACATTTATTATTATTTTTAATCTCCTATAAAAATAAAGTAAATACAATTAAGGAATTTTGTAACATTATGTATTAAAAGAAGAATAAAAACCCCATTTAATTTCACAAAAAATTCAAATATTAAAACAAAAAAATCCTCATGTAGGAAAAATAAATTTTTTATATTACAAAAAGAAAAAAAGTCTGGAAAAAACCGATTATATCCGTTTCTTCCAGACTTCCGCTACTTTTATACCACTCACAAATCCTTTAACCTTAAACATATACACTTGAGGTTAAAACACATATAATACCCCTACTAATTCAAACTAACGCTTAATTACTTATAAAATAACTTAAGGTATCTAGCTTAACTGTATTTTCTTTATTAATAGCTATTTTCTATTCTGTATTTCCTTACTTTAAACAGATTATCAAGAAATTGTTAACGTTTAAGAAAAGAGAAAGTATTTAAAAATCTAGTTTTAACTATCAAATTTTAATAATTTATTGTGTTATTTTTATCTAATAAGGCACAGAAACAAAAGATGAACTTCAGTGTGCTTTAGAAAAGGTTCTTAGGGTGAAACGTTTAAAGGGTATTTTAGTACTGGGTTTTTATTAAATGTTCCTGTACCTAATATTTAAATTAACGGATGTCAAAATATTTTACAATACGAGTATTAAACGTTACATATTTTTATATAAAATGATACATTTCATCAACACGCCTCTTCTAATCTTTATGATAAATATAGAAAATTCGGCTCTTTAGGATTTTATTTTAGAATTCTCATAAAAGTATATAATAGATTAGACACATAATTGTCACAAATTAATAGTTTATCTACTTTATGATTACCTATGAAAATTTTATTACCACTTCAATATTTATCGATAAACTAAAGCACTCTATACTTACAATTTCTTAAAACCCTTTTAAATAATCTTTCAAAAGAGTCGCTAGTTTTATATTTTTTATTTTTTTATTGTACATTTGTACATTTGATGTTAGGATTATGCCTATTAAAATTGAATCCTAACGATTCTTCTTTATAATTTCCATGTTTTAATTGTTAAATAAAAATATAGATTCTGATATATATTTAAAATCAGAACGAAAATGTCGTTATTTTACAATGATTTCGTGGAATACCTTTAGAATGGAAAGATATATGCAACAACGTGTTAAGGGCTTACAGGGGGAACAAAAATGAGAGACTTTTTTGATGATAAGTATAAAAATATTGAATTAAAAAGGAGGTTAATAAATTTAATAAGTGAAATTAGCGAATTCAAAGGAAAATTAGCTGCTTATCAGGAACAAAACCCAGACATATTTAATAGCTTAGAAAAAACTATACCACTACATTACATAAAAAATTTCACAACTATTTATGAGGATATAAAAGTTCCTAATAAAAGATTAAAAGAACTTATTTTAGATGATATCGTACCTCAAAATATTTCGGAAGATGCTATTTTTTGCTATTATCAAACACTTTCTTTTGTACATAAAAACTCCTGTACTTTATTAATCAATCCAGCAACTATACAGGAATTACATTTTCAACTAATACATTACATTACCTCTGACAGTGCCAAATGGCGTGAAAAACCTTTTATCATTCCAGGAATTCCAGAACATGGAATGCACTTGAATAGTTACCGCATTCTTCCGCATGAACTTATTCCACAGTTTATGGAGCAATTATGTGATCAATACAACTCATTAAATACTAGTAAGGGGCTACATTCACTTTTATTAATAGCTCGTTTTATATTAAATTTTTATTGCATAGTCCCTTTCAATCAAGGTAATAACAGGCTGGCATTTATGTTAATGCAATTGCTGTTAATTAAGAGTGGACATACATTTGTAAAATATGTATGTTTGGATAAATATATTAAGAAACATGAATCTGATTATTACAATTCGCTTTATAAATCTTCGGTGAATTGGTACTGCGAGGAACATAATAATAGCTTTTGGTTAAAAACGTTTTTAACCATTATATTAGAGGCTTACAAAGATCTTCATAACACAGTTCTAGATTCTATATGTAAACATACTAAAGTTGAGAGAATTCAGGATTTTATACTTAAACAAAAACAACCCTTTACTAAGGAAAGTATTCGTAACACTTATCCAGACATTGCAGAGAGTACAATCAGTAAGGCTTTAAATTCCTTGCAACTGTTTGGCCATATTAAGCTAGTTACAAAAGGAAGAAACGCAAAGTGGATTAAAATTTGACCATACTTTCAAGATATCTGAGCTTCAAAAATTCAATAATAACTTTATCATTGAATTTCATTTTAATTTTAAGCTATTATTACTTTTTTAGTTATTTCTAATTCCAACAAAACAGTTTATAGGAAAAGGTCCGCTTCCCTCCGCCTTTTCCTATAATAAAATTAAATATAGACATAGAATAATTGTCGAAAAAAGTCGTATTTTAATATTTTTTCTTTATTTTCTGGTTGTAAACGTTTCACTTTCATGTTACCATCTTAATCAAACAATAGATGGTAACATGAAAGTATTTCTTTCCCTTAGAAACATATAAACGTACGGTAATATCAAGAAAATAAGGCCAAAGAAATATTTGATACCTACCAAAATAATTAATAGGAATTTTGCGCGTTTTTTCTGTTAATTCAGAAAAAACATTTTGTCCCTAAACAAAATTTGTTAGCGCGCAAACTTTAATTACACTAGAACACCCAAATAAATGTACTGTCTTTTTAATTGAGCATTAAGATATGAAAAAAGAGTTCTTCCTACAAAATTCAGCTGATGAACTTAAAGATATCTAAATTACTACCTTAAACGCCATCTATTGTTGACAATATATTTATCAACTATGAAAAAGAGCCTATCAAGGGTTCTTTTTTGTTATGATCATTCAAATTTCAATTCTATCTTGATACTTAGATTCCCCCACAAATCACCTCTACTTTTTTTGCTCTCAATTATTAATTTCCGTTCCCAATTTAATTGAATTTGTGAATAAAATTCCATCTTATAAAAATAATAAATACAACTAATCGTTATATATTAAAGAGGTGTCAATTTTGTCTTTAAATGAAGAGATTTTAGAAACTAAAACAGATAAAAACATTGAAAAGATCCAAACAAATAACTTAAAACAACTTAAAAATACACTAGATAATATCTTTGATATTAGTGCAGATTTAATTGAACATCCTTTGCAATTAAAAACAAGCACAAATATTTTACTATATTATTTTGAAGGACTTACAGATAGTGTCGCATTAAAAAGCAATGTTGTTACACCATTATTACAAAAAGTGAATGAAGACAGTCAAATATTTAATTCTAATATTATTGCTACTCATACCAAAATAGTATATACATGGAATGAAATTAAAGAAGGATTACTTGAGGGGCAATGTGTACTATTTATGGAAGGAGAAAATCGGTCACTTCTAATAAATACAAAAGGCTGGGCAGAGAGAGCAATTCAAGAGCCAATTTCAGAAGTTACTATTAAAGGATCACATGATGGTTTCATTGAAAATGCCACAAAAAATATAGGCTTAATTCGTCGATATCTTCCTTCTGCAGAGTTAAAAATCAAAAAGTTGACGATTGGAGAACGGGCCACTTCTTTCGTATACTTAATTTACTTAGGTGATGTAGCAAACGCAGATGTAGTCCAAGAAGTAGAAACCAGAATCTGTAAAATTAAAACAGATGCAATATTGAGCATTGGTGAACTATCTAATTTTACAAAGGATCAAAATTGGTCTCCTTTTCCACAGGCTTATTTAAGCGAACGCCCAGATGCTATTTCAAATCATATACTTGATGGAAAAGTAGCGGTGTTAATGGATAGATCCCCTGGCGCAATGATTGTTCCAATGAATTTAATTGGATTCTTTCAAACTCCAGATGATTATAATATTCATTGGCTCGTTGCATCATTTTTTCGCTTATTACGATTTGCAGGATTTATTATAGCTATTTTTTTACCAGCATTTTATATAGCTATAGTCTCTTTTCACTTTGAAATCATTCCTATAGATTTATACACTTCTATTGCAACGTCAAGAGTCAAAGTCCCTTTCTCTCCCTTATTGGAAGCTTTTATAATGGAAATCACACTAGAAATGCTACGTGAAGCGGGTATTCGCTTACCACAACCAATTGGACAAACCATTGGAATAGTTGGAGGAATTGTAATTGGACAAGCGGCTGTTCAAGCTGGTCTTGTTAGTAACGTTATGGTTATCATCGTATCTATTACAGCCATTGCTTCATTTATTGTTTCTAATTATGATTTATCAAGTTCTATACGCCTTATTCGTTTTCCAATGATGTTATTGGCTTACTTTTATGGCATTGTAGGTATTGTTAGTGGATTAATGCTCTTATTTGCTCATTTTGTTTCACTAACTTCATATGGTTCACCATATGGATTGCCAATCGCGCCATTTCGTCTCCAAGAGTTAAAAGATTCTTTTGTAAGATTTCCTATTTCTATGCTTACCAGCCGTTCGAGTACAGGGCAGCCGAAACAAAGAAAGAAAAAAGAAGGTGGTTAACATGGGGAATCTTAAATTTAAAAATATAACTTTATTCGAATTTATTATTTTCATCCATTCGCTGCAACTTGCATCTGGTATGTTAATTATGCCAAGCCCACTTGCAACTACTGCTGGCACAGATGGCTGGATTTCAATCATTCTTGGATGGATGGTTACTTCTATAATCGGTGTATTTATTATATTAATGTTACAAAAAAATCCTAACAAAAATTTCTCACAAATCTTAAAAACATACTTTGGTAAATGGATAGGGACAATTCTTTTTCTTACATATGCCTTTTATCTATTTTTTGCTGGATTTAATACTTTATTAAAGGCAACTGATATTGTAAAAGTGTGGATATTCCCTTCCACTCCTGCTTATCAAATCACCATATTATTACTATTACCTTTTATTATTTTAGCCTTGAGTGGGTTAAGGGCTCTTACTAGTTATTCTATGCTTGTTTTCTTCTTCACTACTTGGATGCCACTATTTCTTCTTTTTTCACTAAAGAGTAACTACAATCCTTTACACCTACTACCTATTTTTAAAGAGGGATTATACCCTATTTTAAAGGCAACAAAAGAAACTATTACTCCTTATGCTGGCTTAGAAATTGCATATTATATATATCCGTTCTTACAAAAAAAACAAAAGGCCATAAAAGGACTACTAATAGCGAATACTGGAACCATGTTTTTCTATCTATATGTTACTATTCTTTCTTATATATACTTTAGTCCAGAGGGGATAAAAGACGTAATTTGGCCCGTATTTCATTTGTTACAAGGGGTTCGTTTTTCTTTCATGGAACGATTAGAAATTATTTATATCGCTTACTATTTAATTGTATTCTCCACTACTTTATATCCGTATTTATTTTTCAGTTTTGAATCTATGACCATATCACTTCAAAAAAACGCCCGAAATTGGGCGCTGCTTGCTTTTATGTTATTTATAGTTGGGCTATTTATTTTCCTAAATCCCGATGTGGATGAATATTTGTTTATATATTCTCTTATGGATATCTTAAATGTCATTTTCTTTATTCTATTACCAATCTTATTTTTCGCTTACAGTATTCTTTTTACTTGGATTACTAGGAGGAAACAACTTTGATTCGAAAATGGATATGGATTGTAATTTGTTGTGTGTATATAATTGGTTGTAGTCAGAGAATTCCTCTTGAGAAGGTTTCATTAATCCTTTTAATTGGCTTGGATAGAACCTCTAATGGAAACATAAAAGTTGGAACAAGCATACCACTCTTTCATCATAAGCAGCAAAAAAGTACTATAGAGCATTGGACACAAGCATCAACTGTATATAATGGATTCAGTAAGATAGATACGAAGTTAACGGGATATCTGACAGCTTCCAAAGCTGAAATCATTTTAATTGGGAAAAAATTAGCGCAAGAAGCAAATTGGTTGCAGGAGCTTGATTCTTCTTACCGTGATCCTTACGCTACCATTAATGCTAAAGTAGTACTTGTAGATGGGCCTGCAGAAGAAATTTTTAAAATTTATAAGCCTAGTAAACCATCACTATCATCTTATATAAATGGTGTAATCGAATCCTCAATTCAAAATAACCAATCCGTCTCTTCTACAATTCAGCAATTAATGAGAGAACAAAATGAAGATGGAATGACGCAAACTGTTCCAATTATCAAAAAAACAAAGAATGAAATCGACACAGTAGGAATTGCATTTTTAAATCGAAAAGGGAAATATTTGACTTATATCCCTAAAAAAGATGTTAAATTTTTCAATCTTATAAATAAGCCAAAAAGTAACGGGCGAATGATACTACACCTTGCACTTCCTCCTAAAAATTCCAACAAAAAAACAAATACTTCTATCTTCGTACAGAACGCGACAAGGAAGGTAGATGTTACTTTTCAAAACGGAAAGTTTGTATTTAATCTCGATATATATGCTAATGTAGCTTTAATAGAAAAAACCAATCCTAATTTAATTAAGGGGTACTATGATAATAAAAAAAATATAAATAATTTAAAAAGTGCTATTCAAAAAGAAATTAATAATAATTTACAAAATATGTTGTATGAAATACAGCAGAATAAAATTGATCCAATCGGATTATCCCTATATGCTAAAGCATTTCAATATAAAGAGTGGAAAAAAGTAAAAGGAGATTGGTCGCAAGCGTTAGCAGAGGCTAAAATAAATGTAAAGACACACGTCAAAATAAAAGATACTGGGACCATTAGAAATTAGTCTAATATTTAATAGCATTTCTTAATAGAATTTTCCCTCTTCAATAATTATTATGTAAAAGATACTAATTCAAAGAAAGATCTAATGGTTAAATGCTAACTACTAGATCTTTCTTTTTATCTAAGTATTTTTTTAGGATTACAATTTTCCTATAGTAAACAAGCACAGGTTTCTAAATTAAGTTACTGGAGAATATATAACTCTGGTGCAATATCCCTACCAGCTTTCATTCCAATAATAACTCCATGATATAACGTCAAAGATGAAATCCCTTAACTTAGGTATTTGACTTTTTAAATTTATACAAATGTCTTAGCTCTATGTACTGTGATATATAGGTCCACATCAATATGTTATTGCATCATATACTGAACAGATAATTTAAATTACTTTTATAAAGGATGATGAGGATGAACTTAGAAGATATACAAAAATCCTATGGCGTAATTGTAAGTTTAGGAGGATTGTGTCAAGTCACCAACCAAATCAAAAGACACAATTTAAGAACATTTTCTGGACCTTTAGATTGGTTTTATTATCCATCACTTTCAGATGTAAACAGATTACTTCAAAATCGATTTAAAAAATTTATGAAGTTGGAAAATATGGTTATAGAAGGTTCAGAAAGTTACGGTCTTATTGAATCAGAATTTGATAATCAAATTAAATGGGCAGAACGAATTACCTACTGTATAAAGGACACTTATTATAATTGTTTTTCAATGCATGATTTTCCTATTAATTCAGAAAAGGATTTGAAATCAACCTATCCTTCTTTTAAAGCTAAATTAGACACTAGAATTAATCGATTCTTTGAAAAAATAAATAGTAGTGAATCCATTTTATTCATTAGAATTTGGGGAAATCGAGATGAAGCGGTTGAATTACAAAACGTATTATCTAAAATTACAAATAAGGATTTTAATATCCTTATTGTTAATTTCAAGGAGGGTATATCTAATATTGTTGAACAAAATTGGGGAATATCGAGGGTTTGTTCAATTGAACTCCCACGTTATCAGGATAGATGGGAAGGTGATGATTCCGATTGGGATGTTATTTTAAACAAAATAACATTAACTTAATAATTTTCTTCTTACTTTTAACATGATTTGGCCCGTAAAATCAAATAGGTGTAGAGAAATAAAATTCCTGTCTAATTGATACACACTTAATTAACAAAACGTTCATATAATAATTCGTAAGTCCTTCTTTATTGAATAAATAGTTCTTTACAAAATTAGTTCCATCACTAGAGCACCTTTATGCGGTGCTCTTTTTTGAATTTATAAAATGTAAAAATAGTTGTTCCATTTTCCTTCAAATGGCTAATTCCCTTTGTTATTCTTCTGTTGATTTCTGTATAATCATTTATGCGATCAGCATATTCTGCTTATGTAGTGCATTCACGACTACTTACTTCCATACTTTATCTTATATTTTGTCTTCTTGGATATTTCATTATAAGCTTCTTCAATTCCCTTGATTTCCTTCCCCTTCTTTTATCTTAAGAACAAGCAATTTCTTTCATCAATATTAAATAAACTAAAGCATAGATTTTAAAAGAACCTAATTTACATATAATTAATGATAAACTACAATGTGTATTCTCCACGTTTAATCAACATCTGAATTATAAATCTAACATATTTTTTTTAGTTGATTGTCATTATGTATAAATGCTAACTTAAATATGTACATTAACGCTTGAATAAATATGTACATTTTCAATTGGATTCTCCATACTGACTCTGAGGTGGTTAGTATGTATATTAAGCTAGATATTCAAACAGAATTTGAGGTTAAAAGTCTTTCAGACTTACCAAATTTTAAAAAACTAATGGGGAACTTAAAAATGAAGATAAATAAAAGTCAATTAGCCAGAGAATTGAATGTGGATCGGCGTACCATAGATAAGTATTTGAATGGTTTTACACCAAAAGGGACAAAAAATAAAACATCGAAAATCGATACATATTATGAAGTGATTGCAGCTCTTTTATCTAGTGATTCTAAACAAATCTTCTACTACAAACGAGTGTTATGGCAGTATCTAACAGACAATCACGGTTTAAAATGTTCACAGTCTGCATTTCGTGCTTATATTAATAGAAAGCCTGAATTTAGAACATATTTTGATGAGGGGAAGCGTATTTTATCAGGTCATTCAGTGGGTGTCCGTTATGAGACACCTCCAGGAGAACAAGCTCAATTAGATTGGAAAGAAAGCATACGATTTGAAACCAAAAGTGGCGAAATCGTATATGTGAATGTAGCTGTACTTTTATTGTCCTACTCGAGATTTAAAGTTTTTCATTTGAATATTTCAAAATCACAAAGTGTTTTAATGTCATTTATGACAGAGGCATTTGAAATGTTTGGTGGTGTACCGAAGGTAATTGTCACGGATAATATGAAGACGGTAATGGATGAAGCTCGAACAGAACACTTTACAGGAACGATTAACAATAAGTTTGCCCAATTCGCTCAAGATTTTGGATTTAAGGTACAACCTTGTATCGCAGGGCGACCAAATACCAAAGGGAAAGTAGAAGCGCCAATGAAACTTCTAGACGAAATTCATGCTTATCAAGGAAGATTCACTTTTGAAGAATTACATGAATTTGTGCAAAAATTATGTGCAAGAATTAATCAAACATTTCATCAAGGGACTGGTAAGATTCCAGTGTTTGCCCCATGCCCATCAACTTAAGGATAGAAACTCTACGGTTTTCCATTAATTGAAATGAACAAACTTTTAAACAGTATAATCCTCTTAAAAATGAGCATACGAAATAAACCCTAACGGGTTTCATTTTTTTCTTATGCAGCTTTCTTTTGTTTTCTCAATCCATTATACTCATAGACAACACCCATAATATCAAAGATAGTTTTCTTCTCATATCGATGGGATTTCCGGCCATTTTTCTTTAGTAGGGTAAACAGGCGGATTAAAACCTTTGTTATTATACGGGTGTTTCTCTGTATCGCTTGATATAACAGGGATAGATGATCTTGAATCATCCCAATTGCTTTATATTCGCTTAGTTCTCTTTTGTGCTTTTGCAACAGAAGTTGGCGCATCTTAAACATCGTGGAAGAACATATAAAAATGGCAATGAGTTTTCCATACACATGGCATTCTAATCGCTCTTGTTTGATAGTTTGCCAATGATGAATTTGAAATAGAGATTTCCACGTTTTAAATATGATTTGTCGGGTAAAAGACTGGCGCGGTATCAGTTGTGATCCGTTTCCAGCCTCTCCCCATAAGAACTGCTCGTGAGGTTTTCCCTCAAGCAGCTCACCCCATAAACTTCATCAAAAGGGTTATGAGACCTATCAAATGGCAGACACTTTCATCGGAAACTCTCTGCACTTTTCAGGGGAAGGACTTTCCAGTCCCAGTAAAGCCCCAGTACACCATAGAGATATTCGTTACTCCATCTCTGCCATCCGATGCTACGCTTTCGTCGTCGTTTCCTTCTCGTTAACAGTGTGCGAATTTTCATCTCCGTATAATCACGTACTTCACTGAAAGCTTGACTAGAGTTCCCAACCCGGAAGTAGTTCACCCATCCAGTCAGTACGGCATTGATTTGTTTTATTAAGTCTTGTGCTGGCTTCGCTCCTGCGTTTTGAATGAGTTCGCGAATTTTTGCTTTCACTGTCGTGCGAGCTTTCTTCTTCGGGATCATGAAAACGAAGAATCCATTCTTATTTCGGTTCGGTATTCGTCTCAGGTCAAATCCTAAAAATCCGAAGGATTCTCCTTTTAGGACATTGACCATCTGAGTCTTCTCCAGATTCAGTTCAACTCCCAAAGGCTTTAACTGTTCCCACAGTCGTCGTAATGCCAGTTCAGCCCATCCACTTTTACTGGAGTGTCCGCTTACAGCGATAACTATATCGTCGGCAAAACGGTGATAGTTTACAGCTTCGTAATTGCCATCAGCTGTTTTACGTCGAATGGTATCAAATGTCCAATCCACTTCATTGAGGTAAATGTTCGCGGCTAGTGGAGAAAATGGTCCCCCTTGCGGGACACCGATCTTTCCTGTTGCCTTAATTACCTGTTTTACAAGATGCATAACCTGTGGGTCTTGGACACGTTTCGCGATTTTCTCCAATAATATGTTGTGTCGGATTGTATCAAAGTAGCGTGACAAATCAACATCAATTATTATGGTCATACGGCGCAATATACTGCGTCGTACTTCTGCCAATGCCTGATGTGGAGAGCGTTTCGGCCGAAACCCATACGAGTTTGGACAGAAATCAGCTTCAAAAATTGCTTCTAATATGAGTTTTAGCGCTCCTTGTACTACACGATCTCGTATACACGGAATTTGCAGAGTTCGCATTTTGCCGTTTGTCTTTGGGATTTCTACTTTTCGATTGGCTTGTGGTTGGTATATTCCAGCTTGTAATTCTTCTTGAATACCCGTTAAGAATGGGATAACTCCTTCTAGTTCTATATCAGCAAAACTTTTTCCATCAATGCCTGGGGCACCATTGTTTTTCCTCGCCTGTTGATATGCTTCGTGAAGGGTTGTAATTTTGGTAATGTGGGTAAATATCCCCCAAAACCGGTGCGTAGGTTCAGACTTCGCCTTTCGATAGATTCGTTGCCTTAGTTCCTGCAAAGTGATGGGTGTTTTTGTCATAGCACCCTTGCCTCCTTTAGTCATACGAAATGTTTACAGGTTCGGATCCTTTCCTCCCCGCGTGTTTTGCTGCACGCAGATCTCTGGTACTACGATCCGTTCCGCCACCCTGACACCTACCGTTCTCACTTCCCGATCGCGGTTATAGAGACGGTCTCCTCGATGAGATTTCTTCATCGGGTGTCGAGGGCTTCTCCAGTTTCCACATTATCTTTCTCTCCATGTCGCCGCTGATACCCCGCCGGTGAGAACTGCCGTTCCAGACTCGTTTCGGTCAGTTCTTGTTGCTTTCGCACGTTATCGACCGTCTCAGCCACCGGAATTGCGTGTAACGAGGCTACATCTACGTTCACTGTACGTTACAACCTGGAGATTTGCCCACATGCCTTTTGCATGTGATGTCAGAGGGCTTCGCCATGTCGCTTTCACTTCATGGCGCCTCTCAGGCTACGGGAGTGGAGTCTATTCTCCCGATTGGACTTTCACCAACTAGATAATGTGTCCTTATCTGGACACGCCGATCTGCCAGCGGAGGGAGTAAAAATCATGGATTTGTTCCATCGGAACCACTTCCCAAGGCGTATTCGTAACATATATGTTGATACCCGTTAATCGTTTACTCTTTTCTGAAAATGTAATCCCCTTTTTACTTTCGGTATAGCTTTGTTTTTTTCTACGTTCCAGTATTTGTTCCTCTGTTAATCGGTAGATAATTACTCTTGTAAATAATCTTTGATTCTTGCCAATATACGACTCTTTTATTTCATACGTTTGTCCTGGTTTTAACGTGTGCATAATGTTCTCTAAATCAACTTGGATATACTGTGACTGTTTTTTGATTGTCCCATTTCGAAAGTATTCTGGAAATGGATTTTTCGTATAGACGGTATGGTTTAACTTAAGTCTTGATATATAGCACACGCCACGTTGATCCATTTGATCTAAGTCTTCCAATGAAAAATATCCTAAATCACGAATACACAGATCACCCGGCCGTAAGGTATCTAAGCAATCTGTTCCAAATGTTTTATCATTATTTTTTCCAGGACCTACCTGGAAGTTTAAAAACTGTCCGCTGTGTAAGTCATATTCTAATTGAATCTTGATACCTGCAGTTTGTGCACAACCACCTGACCCAGGATATACATGTGCTAAATGTTTCGGTACTTGGAAAATCGTCGCATCTAAAATACGGATTCGTTGAAAATACGTGAGTGCTGCACTTGAAATGGCTGATGTTTTACAAAGTTTACTTTTCCATAATGCAGAAAAAATATATTTCAAAAATTCAACCGCTTTTTTATCAAAGCGTTTATTGAGTCCTTCTGGACTCATAAGAGTGCCTGTGGCGGCGTGTAATTGACTGCATAGTCGAACGAGAGAATCACTCGCTGTACGTTGACTGACCCAGATACATATGGTAGCTAATTCATTTCCTGAAAACTTTCGTTTTCTTTTTACAAAACCTAATTCTTTAGCGAGTTCTTCCAAAAGAGAAGGGGTTAAATGACGATACAGCTCTTCAGAAAATAGTTGTAATTCATCTTGAATTGAAAGATTCATAAAAAATGTCATCCTTTCTAGCTAGCTTTTTAGAAAGAATAACGTTTTTTGACACTTGGGGGTAGTGCAAATTCTTAAGTTGATGGGCATGAGTGTTTGCCCTAAAACAGGAAAAGAATCTCCTACAACCACTCCCGAAGAGCGCGATAAGAGATTCCTATATGATTAAGCATAAACTTGTAAAAGTTAATACATCAGGCATGATATCTTACAAATCGAATCAATACTCAGTTCCAGCTGAATATCAAGGTAAAACCGTCGGTTTACAAGTATATGATAATCAAATATATGTTTATCATAACATGAAGTTAATTGTACAACATAAAATCAGCCAATCTAAGCTCAATTATAAAGAAGAACATTATAAAAAAGCATTGGCTAAGTCACTACCTAAATATCCGAACATTGACAATTTGGCGAAACAAAATTTATCAGTAATTGGTGAGGTATATAGAAATGAAGAATAGCTATCAACAATTAACAACAAACCTAGAGTATTTAAAATTAAAACAAATGGCACAACATTTAGGTGACGTAGTCGATTTTAGCATTAATAATGAATTATCCTTCGTAGAGACACTTGTTAAACTGACAAACTATGAGATTGATGTACGAGAACAAAATATGATTCATTCTATGGTGAAAATGGGCGCATTTCCTCATAGAAAGGAGGTTGATGAGTTTGATTTCGAATTCCAGCCGAGTATTAATAAACAACAAATCTTAGATTTTATTTCTCTACGTTTCTTAGAGCAACAAGAAAACATAGTATTTTTAGGACCTAGTGGTGTTGGTAAGACCCATTTGGCCACGTCTATTGGTATAGCAGCAGCTAAAAAGCGAACAAGTACTTATTTTATTAAATGTCATGATTTACTTCAAAATTTAAAACGTGCCAAGATTGAGAATCGCCTAGAATCTCGTTTAAAGCACTATACAAAATACAAATTACTTATTATTGATGAAATTGGGTACTTGCCTATTGATCCGGAGGATGCAAAATTATTCTTTCAATTAATCGATATGCGTTATGAAAAGCGTAGTACCATCCTAACGACCAATATCAACTTCAAGTCTTGGGACGAAGTATTCCAGGACCCTAAACTCGCCAATGCCATACTAGATCGTGTCTTACATCATGCCACGGTGGTCAGTATTGTAGGACAATCCTATCGAATTAAAGATCATTTTAGCAAAGAAAATGATTGATTTTGTACATGCTTAAACAAGCGAAAATGTACATGTTTATCTTGACATTTACATCATTATGGTACAACCGTGTATACATTTACCAAACAAACTACATAGTTTAAATTAGTAAAATATATTGAGAGGAAGGAAATAAATCTATGAAAGTCATAATTTTGTGTGGCGGAAAAGGGCTTCGGATGCAAGGAATTTTAGAGGACATTCCCAAACCATTAGTTCGAGTTCAAGGAAAGCCTCTCCTCTTGCATATAATGAATTGGTATAGAAAATATGGACATTCTGATTTCATTTTGCCCTTAGGATATAAAGGTGAGAAAATTAAGGAATATTTTATGGACTTTAGCTGGAAAGAGAATGACTTTAGTTTGAATTTTAAAACCAGTCAATATACGCTACTTCAGAAATTAGAAAATTGGAATATACACTTTATAGATACAGGAATTGATACAATGACCGGGGCAAGACTAAAAAAACTTGAATCCTTTGTACAGGGTGAAACCTTTTTATTAACTTATGGTGACGGATTAGCCAATATAGATATTGATCAACTAATAGCATTCCATAAAGAAAAAGGAAAAATTGCTACATTAACTGGAATTAAAAAAAATAGTCAATACGGCCTATTGGCGGTCGAAGATGGAATTGCTATTGATTTTAAAGAAAAACCATTACTTGATGAAGTAATTAATGGCGGTTTTTTTGTATTTAACAAAGAAATATTCGATTATTTAAGTAATAATGATGATTGTGTTCTAGAAGAAGATCCTCTTCGAAATTTAATAAAAGACAATGAGCTCGCAGTCTATGAACACAATGACTTTTGGGCTAGTGTCGATACACCTAAAGATTTAAAAACTGTAAATGAAAGTTGGAATCCAAATAAATTTTAGTGGAGAGGACTGAATAAGCATTGAACTCTAATGATAAAAAAATAAGTTTACCTCGATTGTATATCCCCTCTAATGAGAAAATAGTTAACCCACTTTCAACAGGAATTAAAGCTTCAAATCTCTCCAAAAAAAATACTCAAAAAAGAATTGATCCCCAATTCTATAATCAACAACATGATCTAAATAATCATTTCTGCGTCATTGTAGGTAGTGAGTATGTCTTGAAAATTATTGCTTTACAGCAATCATTAATGCAGTACTCAGAAAAATTCACATTGTGGATTTGTTGTATAGATCCTTTTGCATATTCACTATTAAAAGAAATGAGTTTAATTAATGTAAACCTTTTACAAGTTGAAGAATTGGAAGATCGTGAACTAAAAGCAATTAAGAGAAAAAGAAAAGTAAATGAATATTGTTGGACTTTAAAATCTGTCTTGATAGAATATTTATTGGTCAATTATGATTTACCATCTATTCTATATTGTGATGGTGATTTATGCTTTTTCTCTGACCCTAATATTATTTTTGAGGAATGGGGTGACCATTCTATTTTCCTAACCCCCCAAAGAGATCGTGATTGGGTAGAAAAAATGTATGGAAAATATCAGGCTGGTCTAATTGGATTTAAGAATGATCTCTATGGACTAAAAAGTGTAAGATGGTGGAAAAATAAATGTATAGATTGGTGCAGTGCCGAGGCTGAGGAGGGGAAATTTGGAGACCAAAAGTATTTAGATTATATCCCTATATATTTTCCAAAAGTAAAAATTTCAAATAACTTAGGTATAAATGCTGCACCTTGGAACTGTATATATAATAACGATTATAAAATTGACAAGACTAAAAACGATATATTTATTGAAAACGACAAACTAGTTGTTTACCATTTTGCATGTATTACTATCTTTACTGAAAATGATTTTGATCTTTGGTCTTTGGGAGAAATTTCAATACCCAATAATATATTAAACCATATTTACACTCCGTATTTAGAGAGAATTCAATTTGTTTTAAAGCAATTAAAGGATAAATTCAATAAAGATACTAAACAATTTTTAAGTAAAAAAGATATAAATAAAGCTCAAACTTTATATAAAGATTCACAATTAAGAAGAAAAATGAATCAATCCAATCATTTTATGAACTTTTCCATGATTATAAGTAAAGAACGATTAATTCAAGGATTGACCTCTTATTATTCCTTAGAAAATTTCAACGCTAAATTTACTGTATGGATCTGTTGTATGGATGATTTAACTTATCAAATATTAGAAAAATTAAAATTAAAGCACGCCATACTAATTCCGGTACAAGAAATTGAAAATCATGAACTCCTCAGTATAAAAAATGATAGAAGTTTACAAGAGTATTGTTGGACATTAAAAGCGCCCCTATGTCTACATGTCCTTAGTCTTTATCCGGAAGTTGATCACATTATATATTGTGATGCTGATATGTATTTCTTTACAGCACCTAATATCATTCTTGATGAATGGTGGAAGTACTCTGTATTCCTTTGCCCTCAAAGAAGCTCTACTGAAATTGAAAGCATACACGGTATATACCAAGCTGGTTTAGTAGGCTTCAAGAACGATCAAAATAGTAAAGAAATTTTAACATGGTGGAAAGATAAATGCCTAGAATATTGCAATAATCAATATGATGTTGAAATGAATAGATGGGGTGACCAAAAATATTTAAATCACATTCCTAACATCTTTTCTAATATAAAAATCATGACTCATAAAGGTATTGATGCAGCACCTTGGAATGTCATTTTAAATAGCAGTTCTATATCCAAAACAGATAATAAAGTTTTTATTGATCAAGATGAATTAATAGCTTTTCATTTTGGAAGTATGCAAATTATTAATCCAAATGAGTTCGATTTATGGAAACAAGAAACTTTAGAATTACCTCCAGCAGTTTTAGATTATATATACATTCCTTATATTGAACAATTGAACAAGACATGTCATACCCTTCATAATACTTTTCAAAAATCTCCCTCCTCTTTATTTGCTGACCAAATTGATACAACAACAATAAAAAATTATTTTAAATACCCCTCCACTCATCACAATTAAGACTGATACTTTCCTTATTTAAAAATAAATCTATTTATTTCAGCAACTAAAAATACATCTTAATAAAGGATAGATTATCACTATGATTGCTTCATTTAAAAATAAAACTTTCCTTATTACTGGTGGATACGGTTTTATTGGTTCTCACTTGGCACGAAGACTTTTAAATTTACAAGCAAAAATTGTTCTTTTCATAAGAACACCATCAAACTCTTGGAGACTAAAGGATATTCTAAAATATATTGAAACCTATGAAGTAGATATACGAGATAAAAAACAAGTACAAGATGCAATAAAGAAAATTAATCCCGATTATATCTTTCATCTGGCAGCCTATGGTGTAAATTCTGCCCATACAGATTACATCCATGCTATAGAAACAAATGTTATAGGGACTTGTAACATTATTCAAGCAGCAAAATTGGTGAATTGTAAAAAAATCATCAATTTTGGGAGTAGTTCTGAATACGGTAACAAGATGGAACCTATTCATGAAAATATGTTACTAACTCCTGTGGACATCTATGGAAGTACCAAAGCTGCTGCTACTATACTCGCCCATCAAATTGCTAGCGAAAACAATATTAATCTTATAACATTAAGACCTTTTGGCATATTCGGAGAAGGCGAAGAGCCGCATAAAATTTTTAGCTATATAATCTTGCGAGTATTACAAAACAAAGATGTAAATTTAACTTTATGTAATCAATTAAGAGATTATTGTTATATAGAAAATGTAATAGATGCCTGTATCCTAGCCGTAGAAAATACTACTGTACAAAATGAAATCTTTAATATTGGGAGCGGCACTATTCACCCCTTGAAACATTATGTAGAATTATTATTCAAACATTTGAAAACCAATTCCAGACCAAATTACGGTGCAATTTCCTCTAGAACAAATGAAAGATGGGTTCCTGAAGCGGATGTGCAAAAAATAAAAAACTCTCTTTTCTGGGAACCTAGAATTAATATTGAAGAAGGAATTATAAAAACTGTTAATTGGTATAAAAATAATAAACATTTATACCTAACCCCCTAAAAATAGGGTACTAAAGGAGGTGGACTAATTGTTAAACCAAAACTTTAATAATGCTTTTTACGGAAAAAGAATTTTAATTACTGGACATACTGGTTTTAAAGGTTCTTGGTTATCCCTATGGTTGAATGAATTAGGTGCTACTGTAATCGGATATTCATTAGATTCTAAAAATAAAAATGATAACTTTAACATTACTAACCTTCAAAATAATATAATTGATATTCGTGGAGACATTAGAGATTTTAATAAATTAAATAACGTTTTTACAGATTATAAACCTGAAATTGTATTCCATTTAGCTGCCCAACCTCTAGTTAAGTATTCATATGAATATCCTAGAGAAACATACGAGGTAAACGTTGTAGGAACTATGAATGTACTAGAGGCAATTCGATTACATGAATCAGCTAAAATAGGAATTATGGTGACAAGTGACAAGTGCTATGAAAATAAAGAATGGCCTTGGGGTTATCGTGAAATTGACCCTATGGGCGGCCATGACATATATAGCTCAAGCAAAGGATGCTGCGAACTTTTAATTTCTTCCTATCGTAATTCTTACTTTTCAGAAGAAAAATTTTCTCAACATAAGAAAATAATTGCAAGTGTTCGAGCTGGTAATGTAATTGGTGGTGGTGATTGGTCAATAGATAGAATTATTCCCGATTGTATACGAGCATTAGAATCAAACAAAAAGATTATTATTAGAAATCCTACTGCTATTAGACCCTGGCAACATGTACTAGAACCTTTAAGCGGTTATTTACTCCTTACAGAAAAAATTATAAATAATGGTATCCTTTTTTCAGGAGCATGGAACTTCGGGCCATCCCTAAGCAATATTGTTTCAGTAGAAAAATTAGTGACAAGTTTACTAGATATTTGGGGCTGCGGGGATTGGACAGCAGAAAATATAGGTCCAATAAATTTTCATGAAGCAAATTTACTAAACCTTGACATTAGCAAAGCAAAATTCAATCTTAATTGGCAGCCAAAATGGTCCCTACAACAGACTTTAGAAAATACAATAGAATGGTATAAACATTATAATTCTTACACCAGTTCTGAGATGAGAAATCTATGTATTAGCCAAATCAAACAATATTGCATGCTTTGAACTACTCCCACTTACCCATACTTGCTGTGAGTTCCTTATGGAGGGAGTCTTCTTGGTTAAAATAATAAAAGATACATTAATTTTTATAGTCTAAATTATAAACCTACTATACCTAAAATTATGTGATTGTCCATTAACAAAAATTTTATTTCTTCGGTTATTTCAAATCAACTATTGACATTATATTGAAGAATAAAGGAATCACGTATTTTTCTAGTGATTCCCTTGTTCTGAGAAAATAATGTCTTGCTTTAACGACAATACAGTATATGTGATTATTAATTTATTTGTTCTAGTTATGAAAAAATCTATTCCTGTCAAAAGAGCTTTCTTCAAAGAAAAACTTCCTTTTTTTTTTTACTTATCCTACTCGAAAAGTAAATAATGTTATTTTTCAGATAATTATATCTACTATTTATAGAATTACACTGAGCTTTAACAAGTTTATGCTTATATATTGATTCTCTTATTTATTATCACCAATGTTGATGAATTTATGCATAGCTTATTCTATACACAAATAGCTTTTTGAATTATCTTTTCAGAATAAATAAAGGAGACTTTCTCTTTTATGCACTTTCCCCTTACCAGTCTTAAATTTCCCTTTAATCAACAATAAGAACAAATCTTCAATATAGTACATCTTCTATAAAATAAAACCATACGTAAGATAATTTTACTATTACAAATAATGACATAGTCTGTTTCACCTTTTACATTATCTAAAAAAGAACTTGTAGGAATTCTTACAAGTTCTTTTTTATTTCCTTTATTCTCTTCTTATTTACATACGCAAGATTTATACATTTGGTGGTGATACATACTATATTTATCCGATAAAATAATCTAAAAATTAATACATAATTGATCGTTTTAAGAAAAAGAAATTTCATAAATCTTCAATCACAGTTCTTAGTTCACCTAATAGAACGTATAAAGACTCATATCATCTTTTGATTATTTTTGGATGTTTTATTCTACGTATATTCGACACAAATTGATTGTTTTTTATGAATTTTCTTGAAAAATATTGTAATATCACTCCATTTTTTCTTCTATTTTGTTATGATGTTTATAATTAAATTGGATTAGGATTTTTTTAGAAAATGGGGGCGTATATTATGAGTGTCTCAGTAAAAGGAAATGAGCAATTAACCTCTCTATTGAACGACTGGTATCGATCTATGCTATCTCAGCAAGTTATAAAAGCTACTAATCTAAAAAAGAAAATTGATGAAAAAATTAATAAGTTAAGCATTGAACCGAATCAAGAGCATCAGGATCAAAATTTGTTACTATACTATTCACTACTCGAATTTCGTTACAAGGTCTTAACAGATAGCCTTGGTATTCAACAAAATAGTTTTGATACTATTAGCGATTATGATATGCCTACAGATCAATTTCTACAATTCTATTATCATTTTTTCAAATCCATTCATTCCACTTTTATATCAAATTATACTGAGGCAGAGGAACATTATAAACTAGCAGAAAAAATATTGGTAGCTATACCAGATGAAATTGAACACGCCGAATTTTACTATAGAATTGCTACTTTCTATCACCATACCTATAACAATCTCGCTTCTATCGAATACGCAAATAAATCGAGAGCAATCTTTTCAAAGTACGAAGGTTATGAAGTAAAAACAGCCTTTTGTAATAGTTTGCTAGGTGGTTGCTGCATCTATTTAAAACAGTACGAACAAGCAGAAGAATATCTACATTGTGCAATTGATTTACTACAAAAAAATAGGGAAGAAGATTCCTTGTTATACGTAAAAAATACTATGGGGTGGCTGTATTCTGATCAAAGTATGTCTACTTTAGCTATTCGTCACCTTTCAGAAGTAACAGAGAAAATCCCTACACACTTCAAGGCCATCTTCCTACAAGCTAAGGAACATTATAAGTTAGGAGAACAATCAACGGCCAGCCAACTCATTGATAAGGGACTACAGATTTGCAGAGAGATTCATAACGAAGAATATACACACCACTTCTCTATTTTAAAAAAATTAAACGAAAATATTCCATTGGAAGAATTAGAAAAAATCATTCAAGAAGGAATCTTATACTTTGAGGAAGAAGAATTATGGGAATATGTTGTCGAATACGCCGAATTATTTGCCACAAAATGTAGACAATTAGAGAACCACCAAAAAGTAAGTGACTATTTCCATATTTGTTATCAAGCAAGACAAAAATCAATCGCAAAAGGAGTGTTAAAATAATGAAAAAAATTAGCTTATTATTATCAAGCATTGCTTTTATTGGGGTATTAACGGTGGGAATTTTTCAGTTTTCTAAAACAGATCAGCTTGCTACTCATGGGCATTATCCTGCTCCTTCATATAGTGTTGGCGATTATGGTGGTGCACCACCACAAATTTAATGTAAATGTATTTAAAAACCCTCCAAATGGAGGGTTTTTAAATGGCTTATCTGCCTGTTCAATACGCATAGAGAGTACATATTATACTTATTTACTATGTTATAAGATTTTTCATTTCCACTCTGTAACAAGATTCTAGCATTCTCTCCTAGAATCTCAACTTAAATCTTAAATCCACCAATTAACTCTTGAAGTTCTTCCGCCATCTGTGCTAATTGTATTGCTGAAGAATTTATCTCTTCCATAGAAGCATGTTGTTCCTCAGATGAACCAGCTATCGTTTGCATACTTGAAGAATTTTCTTTTACAGCCATAGCTATTTGATCAATCGATGTATCGACTTTCATTGCATCAGTAGTCATTGTATTAGATAGTTCCACCATACCATGCACTTTTGACACAATATCATTTGCAGATTTTGAAATCTCATAAAAACTTTGTTTTGTATCGTTAGCAACTTTAATTCCCGACTGTACTTCTACGCCTACTTCATTCATAGCTTTTACAGTCTCATATACGTCTGCTTGTATTTCCTTAATTAAACTTCCAATTTCCATTGAAGATTCGGATGATTGCTCCGCCAACTTTCTAACTTCATCGGCAACAATTGCAAATCCTCTCCCCTGTTCCCCAGCTCTAGCTGCTTCAATCGCTGCATTTAATGCTAATAAATTTGTTTGTTCCGCAATATTTTGAATCGCTTCTAATATACTGCCAATTTGCTGTGATTTCTTATCTAATAATTTTATGACATTATCGGATTGAGAAACAGAGTGATGGATAGACTGCATTTGTGTTACAGTTTGTTCTACTAATTGTTCACCTTCATTGGCTTTTTGTTTAGTGTATATGGATGAAGCCGATACTTCAGAAGCATTCTCAGCTACGTATTGAATATTTCGTGTTACCTCACCAATTAATTCAGCTCCAGACTCAACTTCATTATTTTGAACCTCTGCACTGTTCGAGATTTCTTCCATCTCTTTTGTAATTTGTTCTGTCGCAACACTTGCTTGCTCTACACTAGCAGTTAGTTCCTCAGAAGACGCAGCTACATGTCCTGCAGATGTGTTAATTTGAGAAATAATATTACGTAACGACTCTGCCATTGTATTGAAACTACCACCTAATTGACCAAGTTCATCCTTTGAACGAATATCTATTTTCTCGGTTAAATCTCCTTGACTAATTCTTTGAGCTGAAATGACTAATTGTCTTAGTGGAGTAATTATAGATTTGAGTATGAATAGAATTACAATTCCACCTAACAATAATGAAGCACCTATTATAGTGAGCGTTTTATAAAAAATAGGATTGGTAGCTTCTTCAATTTCTTTCGTAGGCATTACGCCAGCTATTTTCCAACCTGTTTTTTTATTTGTCTTAAAGCTTATGTTTCGATCTTCACCATTGAGGCTATAAGTAATTACTCCATCTTCTGTCTTGTACAATTCATCCACTAAAGTTTTATCTAATTTCTCTCCAGGTTTTAGTGATGGATGAACAACTATAGTTTTATCTTGACTAACTATAGATACAAATCCTTGCTTCCCAATTTTTATCATTTTGGATGTTTTTACGATATCTTTAATATTCAAATCTACGCCAATGACACCACTTTTATCTGCATTCTGCTTTGCAATTGCAATTACCATATTTCCTGTAGACTTTGATTTATATGGAGATGAAACAATAATCTCTCCATCTGCTTTTACTGCATCCTTATACCAACTGCTTTCTAGCGGATTAAACCCTTCTGGTATTTTTCCAACAGGTGCATGAATAAATTGATTGTTACTGGATGCCGTATAAATCGTTTCTATCTCTGGATGTAACTGTATATATTGATCAAATTTATTCTGTACATTTTGCGATTGTTCAGGATTATAATCCCCTTGTGTGAGTACCTTTGCAAAATGAGTGATATCTGTATGCTTATTTTCTAATTCATCATCAACAATCTTATCTAAAATACTTATATTATCTTTTGCTGATTGTAGAATTGTTTCATTAAGATCTGTTTTTGCTTTATTATAAGATGATACTCCTACGATAAGGCTTGGTATAATTAATATTGCTATAAATGCCATAGACAACTTCGTTTTAAGCTTTATTTTCCCCAATCTTTCTTTTATATTAAACACTAGCTACTTCTCCTTTTCATTTTTACTACTTATATAGTTTATTTAAATTTTTCTCCTTTACTTTTCCACATTCATTTATGGTACCATTCGAAATGAAACCACAATTACATCCTATTATCCGTACTTTATAATTTAGAGATTTAATTTTCACAGACAGAGTTTTATCTGCCCTCCTTTCGAATATGTTATTTTTCTAGATTCAGCAATTATTAGACTACGAATTATTCCAAATAAACTTGATGCAACATATACTTCATTTAAAAAATAATTATTGGATTTGTTTGGATAAAAATCTAGTTTAGCGCTAATCCAATCGGATGAAATTCTTACCATAATACATTCACTAAACATAAATAAGTAAATTTATTTCTTTTAATACTTATATTTAACTGCCTTTTAACCATTCTAACTGTATTATTTCATCGTTTTATCTATTTATTACAACCACTTTTGTATTATTGAATCACTAAACTATAAATTCTAAATAGGAGAATAAAATAAATTAGAGAATTACATTGTAACACATATATATAAGTTGTTAATATTAAAATTTAAAACTTTACTATTTTTCATATGCAATATTACATGCGAAAAGCCATAATTTTTTTGTTATACTATGCATGTGGATTTTTCATCCAAAATCCACCCAAACGCATATTTATGTATATGCCACCCTAATTGATGAAAGTGAGAAGAGTGTTTATCATTTTTCTCACTTTTTTATTTAGGCTCTGTTAATATTGATTATTGATAAAAAGTATTAAATAAGGGAAGACACCTTAGAGTTGGTGCTTCCCTTATTTGTTGATTATTCAAATCTAAAATAGGTATTTTCTAAACCTATTCTTTGCTTTAATGTTCTGCCCAAAGCATAATTATTTGGTAATTCTTTTTCAATGACACAAATAATATAACCTGCTTTTCCTGTTGTTAAATTAGTTAGTTGTAAGTAGTTAGTGTTGTCGTAGATATAAGAAATAATATATTCATAGAAATTATTTTCTTTATCTTCTCTATTCATACCAACATTGTACACCCTAACTCTTGCTCCTACCCAAATTTCCTCATCATCATCAACATTACTTAAAGGCATCCATTTCGAGTTATCCAATATTTCACCCTTTTCTTAATTCATTCGTTTATACACGAATGTTGCTAGACACAAACTATCATAAGCATCCGTCATTTCATTGATTAGACGACCACCGACAGAGAAAAAAGACTCAACATAGCTTTTTACCCATTGAAACACTTGCTCTTTTAGTTATTTTTACATTTTGAATCTACGAAAATGAATTCCCTTATAAAAACTCTAACAGAGAATCTTCCTTCCAAATTTCACCTAGGGAATTATTTGTTTTCCAAAAAACCTACCAACATCTTTATCAACTCATTTTAGAATATTTAAACAATAATTCCATATACATTACCTGCATAAATTATTCATTTTCTTTTATATAAGACCTACCTTTTTACTTTTGATAGATTATTAGACATTGGATTATTATACATAAATCCCAAAAACATGCGGTATTTTGTAGAATTTTGTCTATCAATATGTATGTACACCCTTTTGTAGTGGATATAGACTGTGAGGTGTAAGGAGATACCTTACAAAATAATAAAAAGGAGATTATAGAATGAGTAGATTAACAAAATTCTCAAAGTTAGTATTTGCAACTTTAATCGCGGGAAGTAGTCTAAGCACCTTTGTTTCGTCACACAGTGTACAAGCTGACACCTTAGATCCTAATTACCAAGACAATATAAAATTCATACCACCTTCTAGTGCTAGGCCAAAATTGGAACAAAAAAACACTATTGTTCCAGAAGCAAAAGTTGTTAAAAACCATTATGTAAAGTACTCTAAAGCACATTTCCAAACTAAAGAAAGTATACCAAAAGAGATTTATTATTCTTCAGAAGGCTTTAAGGGCTATATACAGGCAAGTACCGTTTGGGATATGGGAGATCATTTCGCAACACTATATTCCGGAACCGTTATTCGATGTTAGACTTTTAATCCATTCTCCCCTAATGCTTAAAATGGTTAATAACTCACTGCCAATACTGTAATATCTATTGTTCATAAAATAAACCACAAAATCTTTCGATTTCATGGTTTATCAAATATAAAGATAATGCTAAACGAATACTCTAACATTACCTTCCCCAAAGTTAATTATAGAGTATTTTCAAAAAAAAGACACTCTTGTAGTGTCTTTTTTATAGTATTTTAAAAAGAATTCCACCTACTAACACCTTTTTGTTGCGCCTATTCGTTTATTTCAATATAATACTTTTCCATCTCGTATATGCAATAGACAATGATAGCTAAACTCCAACTGACACTATAATAATTATGTGTGTAGAAGTCATAGCCCGCTTTAATACCTTTCTCTATTACAACTAATGTAAATCCTAAAGCCACCCATCTGTTAATTTTCATCTTTATAAACGTTAAAGAGATAATTATTAAAAATAAAATATTTGTAAGATGATTTATCATTAGCTCATATTTTTGAATGTATACTGCCATTATACAAGCAACGATATTAGTCGCAATGCCAAAGGCAATCACCGCTCCCCAAACCCTGTCCGAAAGTCCCACTCCTGAGTCAGTCCCTTCCTAAACAAATATCCCTTTCTTTAATTCGTTCCTACACCCTATTCAAGATATGCTAAATTATCCTTGTCTGATGAATATCTATTTATCTTTTCATATAGAGCAAACAAAATTTCTACCCATAATTTTTTCTTTATTAAACAAACTATGTCTAAGCCGTTTGAACTAGCGGCTTCACTCTTCTGGTAATGAGATAGCACAATTTATTGAATTGACTAACTCATTCAATCCACTGGCACCGGCAGGCAACAAAATAGTTGTCTGCCATTTTCATGTATACTTTTTCTAATTTCATTACAAACCAAATGTGTGCTGTACTGATTTCAAAAGGACAGCATTTCATTTTTTAAAATGTAAAAAAGATAAGATCCTGTCTACTTTTGGTATAGGACTTTTTCTTTTCACACATACTATTTTTGAACCTGTTTACCGATACGTGTCCTAATGGTGTCTTGAATTCCTCCTAAAAAGGGCTGCAGATACGACTGCATGCCCTTTTATTTACGTTGCTTCTCTATATTGAGTAAAATAATTAAAAACTAAAAATGTAATATTACATATTTTTTCTGTTCAGATTATGTTAAGATTTACTTCTTAGTCGAATTATGGTTTCGTATCTAATTCAGCAATATGTGAACTGTTTATCTAAAGAAAAGACACCCAAAAGGTGTCTTTTCTTCTTTTAATCTAAAAAACATTTCTCCTATTTAGTAAGATCCAATTAGCCCTCTAACCTAAGCCTCATATTTAAAGGTAATTTAATCATACACTCAAGAATTTTCATCTATTTCAATATACTTATAACTTAATTTCCAATCACATTTCCAGCACTATATTTGCTTTCTTACAGAATTTCTGTCTTGTTCTTAATTCTGTCAAAATCCTCATGTAGCTATACAAAGAATATATGCTACTATGATATTAAGAAACTATGCGTTCCCTTAACCCTGTATCCGGCCCTGTATTTATTACAGGGTCTTTGTTTATTTTATTGGCTTATAAAGGTTAATACACAACCAATTTCAATTAAAACCGTTTAAATGTTAGTTAGAATTTGAAAAAATATATCTATTAACTTTTTTAACAAATGTAATCTAATATTAAATTTCTAAATCTATACTGTACTATACACCAGTTAACACTATATAAATAGTATTAACTATCTTAATTGAATATTAGCAATAATAAGTATAAACATTATCAATTTACTATATCTTACATTTATGTAAAAATAGATGTATGTTAAGCTTATTCAAAATCTTTCCCCTAATAAAGATTTGAAGTAGCATTTCATGATTCTCCTTACTGTTAATATGCCTTGAAAAAGAACCCTATAGGGTTCTTTTTCTTTTCATTATAACCTCAGTAAGTCCTTATTTAACATGCAAAAGGACTGCTAATTACTTGCAGCCCTTTTACATGTTAATATACACTTGTATTAAATACTTAATACTTTCTTGTATTAGGCGTTTATACAAACTAAACATGCCATTATTATTTAGATATATAACACTTCAAAGTTTAGAAGTATACAATAACAAATCTTTCCCAACTTCCAGCTACATAACTATTAGCAGTTAATTCTCTACCACCATTTGCTGATATAAACCTACCATTACTTAGTGCTTGTAATACATATATCCTATTGTCTCCACCATTATATAAGATAAATTTTTCCCATGCCCCAATTGATGTACGATCTGCTACTACTCTACCGTTTGGCTCAAACGAAACGTACTTTCCATTACTTTTTGCTTTTAAAGCAAACGTATATAATTCCCCAGTCGGAATTAATTCAAATTTCTCCCATTCATTAACTGCATTACGATTTGCTACTACATTACCCGATGGCTCAGCAGAAACATATTGTAAATTTGCTGCCTGTATAGCAACTGTCCAACTTCCATTAAATAAATTCACGCCTTTTAGTGAACCTGCTCTTGATAGATTTGCTGCCGATACATCATTCGATGGTGTAATCATCAATATCATTAAAACCATCGGCAACATCATTAAAACTAACTTTTTTGAGATTGTATTACCACTTGCACGTGTTATGAACCTCTTCATTCCCATTCCTCCCTTAATATGCATAGAACTCATATACATCATACCAAATATGTAAAATATTGTAACGGAAGAGGGGTTTTATCAATAAATACCTTACTATTCTGTTTCTTTTTTCTCAAATCTATAGCACTTAAACATTTATCAATTCTCAAGCACATTTTTAAAATCCCCCCTGATAAACAAATATAGCAGTTGATAGCAAGGAGAGTATATACAAAAGAGAGAGTATTTTCATTTCACTTTTCTTTAAATAAAAACCAAATAGCCGTTCATAATGAACGACTATTTGCATCTAACGAATAATTAGAAGGTTCTTCATGTTAATCTATTTTGTTTAATCCCGTTGAAGTAACTTGATAGGTTCTTTTTTTGCCTATATATTCTTGTTTATTATTCTCAAGGTTAAGAAGTGTAGCACGTGTCTTTTCCTTTACTGCTTCCCCTTCTATATGGGTAAACTCAATGTAATCCCCCGCTTTTAAGGACACCGTTTGGATTTCAGCAGTTTGTTGTCTGTTTCCCACTATTTCCTTATTATACACAACATTACCGGTTGAATTCTTTACTGTAATACTTGCATATGTCTGATTAAAGTAAGAATGTGGTACGCCTGCTTCTAAATTCACCTGCATTTTCTCTGTTGTCCTATTATAATCAACTTTTGCGATTTCTCTATCACTATATCCTTTTAAAGACCACCTAAAATGATTTCCATCTAAAACCGTTGTTTCTGGCATTTTTTCTACTTTCTTCAAGCCTTCTTTTGTAACTTCGTACATGACTTTTTTTCCAAAACTTTCTTGTTTACTGCTGTCTACATTTATTAAAGTAGCTCTATGCACACCTTCTAGGTGTGTCAACTCAATATAATCTCCTACTTTAACTGGAACTTTTTGCGATTCAGCATTTTGTTGTTTGTTTCCATAAATGTCTTTATTGTATACTACTTTCCCTGTTGCATTTTGTACTTTAATACTCGCATATGTCTGATTAAAATAATGATGCGGTACGCCTGCTTTTAAGTCGATTTGCATTTCTTCTGTCGACTTATTGAAATTAATTTTTGCAAACTCGAAATCACTAATTCCTTTTAGTGACCATGCAAACTGGTTTCCTTCTAAAATACTAGAAGAGTTCGGGATATCTGAATTAAAACCTAAGTTATCTAATATAGATTTTAGATCAGGTAAAACACCTATTCTATCATTCCACGGATCTTGAGATTTTGTTCCTGTATTCGGATTACTTAAGATATTTCTTAATTCGGCTGGTGTATAAGGAGAACCTCGATGTTCTTTAGCAATACCTTGAATCGAAGTTGCTGCTCCAGCAATAATTGGTGAAGCACTTGATGTTCCACTAAATGTTGATGTATATAAATTTGTAGTATTTTGACTTGGATTTGCTGATGTTGTATCAACATTTTCTCCCCATCCATATACATCTAATCGACTTCCATAATTTGAAAACCATAAACGTTGATGTGGAACAGTTGATGATCCCGCCCCAACCATAATAGCACCTGAATCCTTGAAGTCTGGACTATTTCGATTTAAAATCTTTTTTCCATTACGATCTTTAAAATTATCTAAGTCGTTTGAACCATTTGCGCCAGCTTCTATAATAATAATCCCTTTATCTGTACCAACACGAATTGCATCAAAAATATCTGGATGTACTTCTACAGGTAAATATTTATCCCCATACCCATCATACGAAGCTTGTGCCTCTAATAAAAGAATATCTCCCGCTTGTAAATTATGTACAGCACTTAAAATAGCATCCGCTGTATTATAAATTCCATTATCCCTAATCTGGGATATTACTTTTACATTTGCTTTTGGTGCAATTCCAATATTTCCAATTTGATTATCTTCAGATGAAACAATTCCTAATACAGAAGTACCATGAGCTCTATGCTGGCTTATATTTTGTCCCGACATAAGCTTAATATTTTTATTGACTAAATCCTCATGGTTCAATAACCATCCATATTCCATATCCACAAAAGTTGTATCCTTCCCATCACCACCTTTAATGCTCCAAGCATGCGAGGCATTAATTCCCTTTGGTGCCGCTTCAAGATATCCTTGATTTTTAAATCTAGGGTCATCGTACGGATTAACAGATAAATTTGGTAACTGTATTTCAGGAGGGGTCAAAATTTGTTTTTCTTGTATATAAGCCTCCTCTACGAGAGGAGATGTTTCAAATTTTTTCAGTAATAATTCTATTTCTATGTTATTAGGAGCTTGTACAATATAATAATTTAATAAATTATTAGCTGATTCATTAGCAACTGATTTAGATTGTACTGATAACTTTTCAATCTCTATCGGATTTACAGATGAGAACAGACGATTCAAAGTAAGTTTTGTATTTTCGGAAAATAACTGCTTTAAATTGTTATCATAATCCCCATTTTTTATTCGTTTCTCAATACCATCTTCATAAGGTAAGTCAATTTGATTTTTAAACTTTACAATTAATCTTTCTTCCTGTGAATCTCTTTCTTTGTATGTGACATTATTAGATTCAGCGTAAACTTTATTATGAATACTATCATTTTGTAGGATTAAATCTGTTCCTACAAATGTGGTCATTGCAATTGATGAAATTAGAAACCCTTTGAATATGTTCATACTATACCCGCCAATCTATATTCTCTTGAGAATTTTTTAATGCGTATAATGGTTAAGATTTTTATATAATATATATATCTATAATTTAACTTTTGTAGTGAAATCTATGACTTTATTAATAATCCCATAGAGGTAACCTGATATATTCTTTTCTTTCCCATATACTCCTGTTTACTATTCTCAAGATTAGTAAGTGTGGCGCGTGTCTTTTCCGTTTGTGCTTCTCCCTCTATATGAGTAAACTCAATACAATCTCCTACTTTGACTGAAACGGTTTGGCTCTCAGCATCTTGTTGTCTATTTCCTATAATTTCTTTATTGTACAAAATATTACCGGATAAATTCTGGACTTTAATGCTTGCATACGTATTAGTAAAATAAGGATGGGGTATACCCGCTTCTAATTTAAGCTGCATTTTTTCTGTTGCTTTGTTATATTCTATTTTCGCGATTTCTCGATTATTATATCCCTTTAAAGACCACCTAAAATGATTTCCATCTAAAACCGTTGTTTCTGGCATTTTTTCTACTTTCTTCAAGCCTTCTTTTGTAACTTGATATCTTGCTGTTTTTCCAATGGTTTCATTTTTGTTATTTTCAAGGTTAATTAAAGTTGCTCGCGTTTTTTCCTTTGTTGCTTCTCCTTCTATATGGGTAAATTCAATGTAATCCCCTACCTTGACGGGCACAGTTTGGCTTTCAGCATTTTGTTGTTTATTTCCCACGATTTCCTTATTGTACAGAACGTTACCAGAAGAATTCTGGACCTTAATACTAGCATACGTACTAGCAAAATAGGAATGTGGTACACCTGCTTCTAGTTTTACCTTCATCTCTTCTACCGTTTTATCATAATCTACTTTTGCAATTTCTCTATCACTATATCCTTTTAATGACCATGCAAACTTGTTTCCTTCTAAAATTGTTGCTTCTGGCATTTTTTCTATTTTCTTCAGGCCTTCCTTTGTAACTTCGTATAGGGCTTTTTTTCCAAAGCTCTCTTGTTTACTATTATCTACATTTGTAAGAGTAGCTCTATGTACACCTTCTAGATGTGTTAACTCTATATAATCGCCTACTTTGACTGGAACTTTCTGCGATTCAGCATTTTGCTGTTTGTTTCCATAAATCTCTTTGTTATAGACCACTTTACCTGATGTGTTTTGCACTTTAATACTTGCATATGTACTATCAAAGTAGTCATGTGGTACACCTGCTTTTAGATCAATTTGCATTTCTTCTGTTGATTTATTTAAATTTACTTTCGCAAATTCAAAATCTCCAATCCCTTTCAGCGACCATGCAAATTCATTACCTTCAAAAATGTTTGGAGATTCATTTTTGATTTGTACCTTTTTCTCAACAGTTTGATCAAATATATCCGTTAATACAATTTTTGCATAAGCATTTGTTGGTAATGATATAGATTGACTGATTCCATTTTGATAAGATTTAATATCATTAATTACGTTAATAGGTTGGCCCGTCATATTTTCATTGTTATAAATTTCAATTTTCCCCTTAAATTGCGGTGTACTATTTTCTTTTAGTTTCCAAGATACATTTAATTTTTCATTTTCATAATATATAGATTGGATATCAAAATCTAATTTTCCTATTTCAGGTTGAGTAGGTTGATTTAGCGTGAATATTTTTCCTGCCCCAATAGTAGACTGCGTATTACCTCCTGCTTTGACCCATACATATTCTGAAGTAGATCCTCCATCATATTGATAAGTATTATCATGCGTTCCAGAAATACTTTGATTATTCCAAGAACTCCATTGTTTATCAACTAATTTTCGGCTATAACCATTTTTCAAGCGCGCTTCTCGAACATTCTGTCCACTATCAGCCCAGTCTTCTTGAAACATTCCTAAACCATGATTAAATGCAACATTAGCAACCGGAAAGTCCATAATTGCAATTTGATGCCATTTATTCTTTGTTACATCTTTCATCCATTGTCCAAATTTAGTATGACCATTTTCTTGCCATGAACGCATTGTCATTGTGTACCAATTGTAGTCTTTCCAACCATAAGTTGTTTGAACCTTCATTCCTGTTCCTTCTCCTCCAAAGGGTCCAGCTTGCGAATTCGGAGATAAGTATTCGGCCTTTATTGCTTCTTTAGAGGAAATTGGATCCCATAAGGCAAAATGTAAAGTACGTTTTCCATTTTCATCAAACCCACTTTGTTGTTGAAAACCAGCATATCCTCCAGCTTCACCACCTGCATTCCAGTTGTGTACAGCCCAGTACGTATAAGGTGGTGTCTGAACTGGTGACCAGTCTATACTAATAATATCTGAGGCAGGTATATTTTGGGGACTCACATAAACTGCTGGAGCAGCTGAATGTGTTGCAGCTTTAGTGTGCAAAATAGACGTTCCAAACATAGAAAACATGCTACATGCTGCGGTAATTATAATAACTTTATTAAATCTTTGCTTTGTTTTCTGACTAATCACTAATCTACATCCTTTTCTAATTTTTATTATTGAATACTAACGTAGTAGAGAAATCTATCAAAATTCAAACAACATCCAGTAATTCTTTAAAATACTGGATGTTGTTCTATCTTTACATCTGATTCTTACATATTAATTGATTGTAATTGCTTTCCATAACGATAGTGCAAATATCCAATTCGGGTCACCATTTCCTTGATGATTTTGAACAGCTTCATACACTGTCCCTTGATGTTCTACTTTATCCCCCTTTGTATATGCCTTCTTTGGATCCCATTTTTCATAAGATACATTTTGATCTTTGGTTTTTACAAGAAGAATTTCACTTTGGATTGATGTATTTCCAGCTGCATCTACAGCCTTCACTGCATATTTATATTCCTTATTAACTGTTAAGTTTTGATCAGTAAACGTCGTTCCTTGTACCGTTTGAATCAATTGTCCATCGCGTAATACCTGATATTCTTTTACACCTACATTATCTGTAGAAGGATTCCATTTTAGCTCTACACTGTTAGAAGTAAGGTTGCTTGCATATAATCCTTGTGGCTGTGTGGGAGCTTCTGTATCTGGTTTCGGATTAACAATTTGATTTACTTTCTTCAGACCTTCCTTTGTAACTTCGTACATGGCTTTTTTTCCAAAGCTCTCTTGTTTACTATTATCTACATTTGTGAGAGTAGCTCTATGCACACCTTCTAGATGTGTTAACTCAATATAATCTCCTACTTTGACTGAAACTTTTTGCGATTCAGCATTTTGTTGTTTATTTCCATAAATGTCTTTATTGTATACTACTTTCCCTGATGCATTTTGTACTTTAATACTCGCATATGTTTCATTAAAATAATGATGCGGTACGCCTGCTTTTAAGTCTACTTGCATTTCTTCTGTCGATTTATTGAAATTAATTTTAGCAAACTCGAAATCACTAATCCCTTTCAGCGACCATGCAAACTGGTTTCCTTCTAAAATATTATTTACATTAGGCATATCTGGTTTAATTGGATTAGAATCCGTACTCTTCCAAATCTCTGCTGTTAAAATTGGATATCCTAATGCAGCTACTTTTTGAATGGTATCGTTATTTGGACGTAATCCCCACTTCTCAAAGAAAGGAATCAAATTTTGTTTGGCTACTTTTGATGCTGAAATCATAAATAATTGTTTTTTATTATCATCAGTTTGTGGAAGTTCACCTGAAGGCATGTCTCTATACAATTGATGCAATTTAGGATAGAAATCCTCTCCATACGCTAACTGTAGTTGCCAAAGCATAACAAGCTTTACAAAAACATCGCTAATTTCATCATAATTTTTATTCACTTGTTCTAGATATTGAAATGCTTTTGGATAAATTCCACTTTTCTCTAAGTTGGATGGTTGATTAAATGCTTTTTCTACAGAAAGGCTGTATATATTATTTTGTACTTCTGTCATATTATAAAACTTCCAGGGCGATTGTTGTCTCAAATGTCCTGCCTCATGCCAAGGGCCCCAACCATCTGTTATAAATTTATTAATATCTAACACGTATTGGATTGCATCTCCTACATATGCTGTTCGATAAGAAGTTGCATACATATAATAATCGGGAGAATGATTTTCTTCTACGTAATGAACATAATGTTTATCTACTTGTTCTTCGGATAATCCAGCTACTTTGTCTTGAATTCGAGTAGCTTCATCCATCTTTTTTAAGAGTTGTACAGGATCTGTATTAGAACCCAACAAATATTTCTTAACACGTGCAAGGCTGGCCGTAATTAATACACGTTCTCCTTTTAACTCCACTGCATGTGCATTAGGATATTGGTCCAGCATGTTTATTAAATCTTGTTTCGTATGCTTTCCTAGTTCAAAGAAAGGCGTAGTCGTTCCACCTGTTGTGATTGTTGTTCGAATGGTACCCCCTTGTTGTTTATTATAAAAATAAATCATCCCCCCACTTGGAGATTGGATTGTGTTTATACCAGGTTTTAATGTAAATGATTTTATCTTAGAATCTTCTCTCCAAGAAGCATCATACGAATAAGTTCCAATATATACCTGAATATCTTGATTACCTTCTACATTAATCGTTATTTGTTCATTTGGCTTTGCATATAAACCAGTTGGTTCATATGGACTAAATGCCATACTTTTTCTTTCCTGTTGTTTCAGTACCTCAACATCCCCTTTTCCTGGGACTGTAAATGTTCTATTTTCTGATTTAACTGACTTTTCTTTTTGCAATGATGTCGATAAATTTTTTTGCTGCTCCTTTTGCTCCGCAAAGACATCCGATGAAAAAATCATTCCAGTCGCAAGCATAGTTACTGTAGCAGTGGCCGCAAGTATTTTTCTAGTTTTATGTTTTGAATTATTCCCCATATTATCTCCCTCATTTTTCCTTAGTACTCTTAAGTTTTTTTGTTTTCTTCTCCATGTTTTTACAATCTAAACTATTCATACTATTTAAATTGTGTCTATTACTCTATATTTTTTCATAAATATCTCCTTTTCTTTATGTATTATTGTATATAAATGTTATTTGATGACACATTAAATAACAACTTTACGATAAACTCATCGATAACAGCCTATTATGTTTTGATTCTGTATTCTAAACTTCCATCCAATTAGAGAAATATATCCAATTGGAGAAATAAGTAAATAAATTACAACATTTAAAGGTTGGGATCTCACGAAAAATTCATAAATTTTTTTTACTTTAAAGGTTTAAACAATTGTGACCACATTTGTTTGAACCTCCACAATTTTTTTCTAAGCTATTCTCTAAAAATCTTATTTTTCGTTGTAAATAAACCTGATTGGTACTCTTTATGCAAAAGAAAAGATGGAATCTTTAATTCAACTCCATCTTTTTTCGAAATAAAAAGCATCTAATTCTATTTGAATTAGATGCTTACATTTAGTCCTTAAGCCTAATATTCTAAACTATTTACGCGTTTGTAAATCTTTTTTTATTACATCCCAGAGTGAATTATCTTGACGCATCGGTTTACCCTCTTCATCCCATTTTATTTTTTCTGTTCCCAATTCATAATTCATCCCTGTCCATGTGTCTTCACGGAATGCATAGAATGATTTATGCCATCCTTTTTGGTTAAAGATAGAAATAAGATCTTGCATGTATTGGGTAGCACCTGGAACAGTACGGTTAATTCCAAACTCCTCTGCAATAATTCGATTAGATGGTACATGATTTTTCTTAGACCATTGTTGAATTGGCTTCAAAAATTTCTCTAATCCCTGCTTATTCCACATTACAGGTTTCTCTAAGTCTCCTACTTTTACTAATCCTGGATATTGATATTCTTTATTTTTCTTTTCACCTTGACTCGTTAATTCATATGGTTCATACATATGAAATGCGTAAAGCGTTTTTTTATCCTTTACTGGCTTTAAGTATTTAAAGGCCCATGGAGTAGCATATAAACCTGAATCTAAAATAACCGGTGTTTCTTGGTCTACTTCACGAATGGAGTTAATCACCTTTTCATAAAATCTGTTTAAATCCGCTGTCGTTCCCTCCACTTTTGCATACCATTTCTCGTAATCTTCCGTCCAAAAATCATTATATCTATTATTTTTAGCTGTTTCTGGATGTGGTTCATTTATAATATTATAACCAACCACCGCGGGGTGATCTTTTAGTTCCAGAGCGAGGTCCTTCCAAAATTGACTTGCTTGTTCTTGATACTTCTCTTCTTCCCATATTCTGTCGTCATTCTTATTATTATTAAATTGGCGCCATCGATCACCAGGTAAGGATAACATTGTAAGAACGACTTTCATTCCTTGTGATTGTGCGGCATCTAAATCCGCCTTTAATTTTTCTAGATCTTCCTTTACTAATCCCCGATAGTTATCTGCATTACCTATCAGAAAATCCTTTCCAGAAGTATCTGGTTTATCCTCAAATAGAAAATCTTTATCTTTTACCCATTTATCAGGTGCTAAACGTACATATTCAATATTAGCTTCTTTTGCACTTTTATAGTTTTCAGGTAATGACGTACTATTCATGAAATTAGTACCCTTTCTTTTCGAATCCCAAAAACTAATTTTTGAATCGCCCTTGTGGTATGTATCAGCTCTTACATTCATTTCCTGTACTCCAAAACTCATCATGCCTAATAACGCAACAATTGGCAAAACTTTTTTCACAACTTTTCCTTCTTTCTCTTTATATTTAACACACATAACATACCTTTGTTTTGTTACAGGAATATGGCAATTTTCCAAAAATACCTTTTAAATTTATACATTGGTAGTTCATTCATAAAAAAAGAAAGAGATAATTAGAACGTTGCTTCATTTTAAAAGAAACAAAAAAGGAATCCTTTACGGATTCCTTTTTGCAATGCACTCTTTTTCAAATGGTACATTTTGCACCTACTTTTAGTATAACTTATAATTCCTATAAAATAAATAAGATTAACTGAAATTTACTTCAAATTGTGATAAAAAACATAATTAAGAAGCGCAGATAACTAAATATCATCCCTTTATTAAATAAAAAAGATTAAATAATTCCCCCTCCAAACTAGGACCCCTTTACACTTTTTACAAATATTGTTATAATTAGATAAACTAAAGCATTATCCCATTAACAAAGGGACTCCATAATTGGAGTCCTTTTGTTAATTAGCTATTAAAAATGATAGCATGTGATTATTGTATAATTTCTTCCTTTTTTAGATCTGCATATTCTTCTACGAAATCCCATAAACCTTGCTTTTCGAAGTAAGAAATACTTTTTTCACTTCTTCTAAGAGTTTAATTGCTTCATCTTCATTAAGAGAACGTAAAATATTGAAATGATATACATACTCTTCATTTCCTAATTCCATACAAACTGCTAATCCTTTTTCAATAAGTTCTTTTACAATATTTGTTTTTCTTAGCTTATAGTGTTCACGCGCTTGTAAGAACACTGCTTTAAAATGGGCAATATTCTTCTCTGTGACTTCTGATAAATGACGAATTGCTAATTTAGATAAATTTTGAGTTGCATATAATAGTCCTAGATTATGCCTTACTATTAAAATCAATTTTTCTTCATTATGTTTTTGCAAAAGGTCAATGGAACGATTGAAATGTTCTTCCGCTTTTTCAAATTGCTTTAAGAATATACGAGCTGTCCCTAATGCGGTTTCACAAGAAGCAACTTTCACCTCATATCCCATTAGCCCTAAATACAAGGAATATAGATACTTATTTTACTTTCAAAGGCTGAAACCTTGCTGCATAACTACTGAAAATAAAGTGAAAAGACGTTCAAATCCATATGGATAGATCGTCTTTTCACTTTATTTCATACATATACTGATTTTTCACTTATTCATTTTGTATTGTACTTAAAAAACCAATAAATTCATCTTCATTTACAGGTTTACTGTAGTAATAGCCCTGAATTAGATAACATGCATTACGTTGTAACACTGTTAATTGTTCCTTCGTTTCTACCCCTTCTGCTATCACTTTCATGTTTAAAGTATGAGCAAGTGAAATAATGGTTTGTATAATTTCATCTCCATCAGTAGAAGTTCCAATCCTATTAACAAATTCTCTTGGAATTTTCAAAGTATCAATTGGATAAAGAGGCAGATACGCTAATGAAGAATAACCTGTACCAAAATCGTCAATTGATAAATGTACACCATATGATTTTAATGCTTTTAACTTCGATAAGGTTTCCTTTTCATCTACCATTGCTATTCGCTCTGTTAATTCCAAATCAATCGAATTAGCAGGTACTCCTATCTCTTCTATGGTAGATATAATGGTTTGAACAAAATCTTTCTGTTCAAACTCTATAGCTGATAAATTTATCCCCATCTTTAGATTTGAAAAGCCCGCAGAATGCCATTCTTTCAGTTGTTGACACGCTTTCTGTAACGTCCACTTCCCAATTGAAATAATCTGCGCCGTTTCTTCTGCGATAGGTATAAACTCAAAAGGAGAAATCAGTCCAAGCTCTGGATGTTGCCAACGTATTAAAGCCTCTGCACCAATAACCTTACCTGCCTTACTATCAATTTGTGGTTGATACAATAAAAACAACTCATTATTTTCAATTGCATTTGGTAAATCCTGTTCTAATCGTAATCGACGAGTTACTTTTTGAGATAATGTCTCGTCATACATACAAACAGCATTGTTACCTTTTTCCTTTGCGCTATACATAGCGATATCAGCGTGTTGTAAAAGTGTAGTAGTATTTATTCCTCCAAATGGATACACTGCTATTCCTATACTAAGAGATAAGTAAAAACTATGCTGATTTACTACAAATGGTTCTTCAGTTATACGAAATAGAGTTTTACACAAATCCAATAGCTGTTGCTCTGTTTGGTTATGGACAATGATCGCAAACTCATCACCACCTATTCTTGCTAGAGGAATAGTCGGTGACAGACATGTCCTAAAACGTTTGGCAACTTCTTTTAAAACCTTGTCACCAATCGAATGACCCAATGTATCATTAATAGTCTTAAAGCGATTTAAATCAATATACAGGAGCCCAAACTTATCCTGTGTTTTTTGTGCACGCTTAATAGATCTATCTAATTCTTGTTGGAAGAATATACGATTTCCAATCTCCGTCACCGTATCATGGAATGCAAGGTAATTTATCTCTTCCTGTTGTTGTTTCATCCTTGTTATGTCTTTTACCATTACATAGCTCCCAAAGGTTTGTCCTTCTATCATAATAGGAACTATAGTGACATACCAAAAGAGTATATCTTTCTCATTGTTATTTTTCACACGTAACTGTAGTGAAGATGAACTACATCGTTTCCCTTTCTTTATAGCTGCTTCCAATTCAGATTTATCTTCATCTAAAAAAATAGAGAAGCACTCTTTCCCTATCAATACAGCACTTTCTTTTCCTAATAACATACTTCCAGCCTGGTTTATATTTAATACGATACCGTTTGAATCAATCGTTAAAATAGGATCCGGATGATACTCATATAATGACTTAAATCTCTCTTGATTTTTTACTAAATCATTAGATTTATTTATTAAATCCCTTGTTCTTTGAGATACTGTTTGTTCTAATTGATTATTAAACACTTTTAATGTTTTAGTTAACTCTTTGTTTTGCATTCGTACGATTGTATGACGAATCAGTACAAATACAAAAGCAATACAATTTCCCGTAATTAATGTAGCTGAAGAAGTTTGCTCTTTCAAAGTAAAGCCAATTAAGACTGCAACTGCAAGATAAGGGAATATACCAAGAAGTTTCTCTCCAAATGTCGGATTAATAATAAAATAATTTCTTTTAAAAGAAGTATTCTTTGGGATTGTAGCACATGCCCATCAACTTAAGAATTTGCACTACCCCCAAGTGTCAAAAAACGTTATTCTTTCTAAAAAGCTAGCTAGAAAGGATGACATTTTTTATGAATCTTTCAATTCAAGATGAATTACAACTATTTTCTGAAGAGCTGTATCGTCATTTAACCCCTTCTCTTTTGGAAGAACTCGCTAAAGAATTAGGTTTTGTAAAAAGAAAACGAAAGTTTTCAGGAAATGAATTAGCTACCATATGTATCTGGGTCAGTCAACGTACAGCGAGTGATTCTCTCGTTCGACTATGCAGTCAATTACACGCCGCCACAGGCACTCTTATGAGTCCAGAAGGACTCAATAAACGCTTTGATAAAAAAGCGGTTGAATTTTTGAAATATATTTTTTCTGCATTATGGAAAAGTAAACTTTGTAAAACATCAGCCATTTCAAGTGCAGCACTCACGTATTTTCAACGAATCCGTATTTTAGATGCGACGATTTTCCAAGTACCGAAACATTTAGCACATGTATATCCTGGGTCAGGTGGTTGTGCACAAACTGCAGGTATCAAGATTCAATTAGAATATGACTTACACAGCGGACAGTTTTTAAACTTCCAGGTAGGTCCTGGAAAAAATAATGATAAAACATTTGGAACAGATTGCTTAGATACCTTACGGCCGGGTGATCTGTGTATTCGTGATTTAGGATATTTTTCATTGGAAGACTTAGATCAAATGGATCAACGTGGCGTGTGCTATATATCAAGACTTAAGTTAAACCATACCGTCTATACGAAAAATCCATTTCCAGAATACTTTCGAAATGGGACAATCAAAAAACAGTCACAGTATATCCAAGTTGATTTAGAGAACATTATGCACACGTTAAAACCAGGACAAACGTATGAAATAAAAGAGTCGTATATTGGCAAGAATCAAAGATTATTTACAAGAGTAATTATCTACCGATTAACAGAGGAACAAATACTGGAACGTAGAAAAAAACAAAGCTATACCGAAAGTAAAAAGGGGATTACATTTTCAGAAAAGAGTAAACGATTAACGGGTATCAACATATATGTTACGAATACGCCTTGGGAAGTGGTTCCGATGGAACAAATCCATGATTTTTACTCCCTCCGCTGGCAGATCGAAATCATATTTAAAACGTGGAAATCTCTATTTCAAATTCATCATTGGCAAACTATCAAACAAGAGCGATTAGAATGCCATGTGTATGGAAAACTCATTGCCATTTTTATATGTTCTTCCACGATGTTTAAGATGCGCCAACTTCTGTTGCAAAAGCACAAAAGAGAACTAAGCGAATATAAAGCAATTGGGATGATTCAAGATCATCTATCCCTGTTATATCAAGCGATACAGAGAAACACCCGTATAATAACAAAGGTTTTAATCCGCCTGTTTACCCTACTAAAGAAAAATGGCCGGAAATCCCATCGATATGAGAAGAAAACTATCTTTGATATTATGGGTGTTGTCTATGAGTATAATGGATTGAGAAAACAAAAGAAAGCTGCATAAGAAAAAAATGAAACCCGTTAGGGTTTATTTCGTATGCTCATTTTTAAGAGGATTATACTGTTTAAAAGTTTGTTCATTTCAATTAATGGAAAACCGTAGAGTTTCTATCCTTAAGTTGATGGGCATGGGATTGTAGCAGCAATAGCGATAAATAATAGGAAAACTCTATACAAACACCTTAAAAATATAACTGAACGCTCTGACAAATCACCTTGTAAGTAAAAATACAAATAGTCCGTAATAGCCAATCCAGTTAATACTAGGATAAAAATAAACAATTTACTTTTTGCATTGAAAATAGCAGGTCGAAAGATCAGTGTAACTCCAAGTAATAGAAGCAATAAATCTATAATCGGAAAAATAAATGAGAGAAAAACATCTCCAATTGATAAGAATAAAATATTTGCAGATGGTTTATTAAATAGGTACCACTCTAATGTAAAAATAGCAGTAACAACAATGCATAAATCACAAAGTAAATATGCTTTCTCCCATTTATTACATTCCATCATAATTTTATAAAAGAACGCAAAAAGAAAGAAGAATAAGAAAAACAGTAGAAATACATCAGAAATATTAAAATTTTGTATTGGTAATTCTACATTAAGTACTTGAAAAGCGGATATGAAATTTCCTATCAAAAAACACCCTATTGCAATAGTAATGCAAACCCAGAATACTCCTAACTTAATTTTTTGGGATAATATAGAATACAGTAATGAGATAAATACAGTAGTTTCAACGACTAAAGATGATAGTCGGATATTAAAATCTGATACGAAATAATGATTCGGAAAAACAAATAAAAATATAAAGCAAAAGCTTATATAAGCTATTAAAGCCAATATCAATACATAAAATTGCACATATGCATGCTTACGCAATGGACTCACCTTCTTGAGTTTTTTCTATACTTTTATTAAAAAATGTCTTGATAGTGGCACAACTCCTACTAAATTTAAATGTGTGCTACCTATTATCCATATTATGACCTTTTTAAAAGATTTCTTTCTACATACAACAGTCTTGTTAACTTTTTGTAGATGTTTACAATTATTAATACTGAGGATTCTAAAAAGGATAAGCTGAAAAATGTAGTTTTTTAAGTATTTGCGCATCGTAAATTTGGCGGGTACAACTTATCTACTCTTTACATATGAGATAGAATCTACTCCTCTATTGGATTATAGTTGCTATCTGTCACACTTAAAAAGGAATGAAAATATACTATCATTAAAATAGAAATTCAAATTAGTTTACGAAACCAACTGTAACTATTATAGTTACATAAAAAGTTGATGTCAATTTCATATCCTCCCTTTTTAACGGACAAAAGACATGACCTATTGAACAAAAATGTGATGTTTATAAAAAGGGCGGTAAAGTTTTATCTCCTTACTCAAAGAATTATAAATGATTTAGAATTAGATGAAATTGAAGCTAATATTGCATCTCCCTAAAAAGAATGTTACTCTAAAAATAGAATTATGAAAGGAATGATGGATGAATAATGATTAACTAATTTATATTTTAAGTTGAATTTTATAACTTCAAACTACAAAATATAGGGTTAGTCTATCCATTTTTAAAATTCAGTTCATACTTTATTTGTCATGATTCAAATGATTAATAAGTACTTATTAAGTATAGACGAAAGACTAATCCTTCCGATTACAAATTGGGGGATTTTTTTATTCCCGTTTGTCTTAGTTGAAACTTACTAATTGTTAAATGTACTTCACAAATAAAGGAGCGAGAAAAATGAGTACTTCAGATACTATTGTTACACATGTAATGCTCTATATAAGTCGTTAATATCCATCAAACTTATATAGAGGAATTAAAAAATGGATGGATGTTCCGACTTTATATGAAACGTTTCGATATATAAAGGAGGAATTATTATGTCAATGATAAAGGTCCAAGACTTAACTTTTTCATACCCAGGTAGCTTTGATAATATTTTTGAAAGTGTAAACTTCCAAATAGATACGGATTGGAAGCTAGGATTTATTGGTAGAAACGGACGAGGTAAAACGACATTCTTTAATTTATTGTTAGGGAATTATGAGTATAGCGGGAAAATCCTTGCTTCAGTAGAATTCAATTACTTCCCCTACTCTGTTTCAGATAAGAACAAATTCACTCATGAAATCCTTGAAGAAATTTGTCCCCAAGCCGCAGATTGGGAACTTCTACGTGAGATATCCTATTTAAATGTTGATGCTGAGGTCATGTACAGACCATTTAAAACATTATCAAATGGGGAACAAACAAAAGTGTTGCTTGCTGCACTGTTTTTAAATGCGGGTCAATTTCTATTAATTGATGAACCAACAAATCACTTAGATACAGATGCACGAAAGATAGTCTCCGATTATCTAAGGAAGAAAAAAGGATTTATTTTAATTTCACATGACAGAATCTTTTTAGATGGGTGCATTGACCATATCCTATCTATTAATAGAGCAAATATTGAAGTTCAAAGTGGTAACTATTCTTCTTGGAAGTTAAATTTTGATAGACAGCAAGAACACGAGAAGGCTACAAATGAGCGTCTACAAAAAGACATAGGGCGATTAAAACAGTCTTCCAAACGTTCAGCAAGTTGGTCTAATGACGTAGAAGCTTCAAAAAATGGAACGAGGAATTCAGGCTCTAAGTTGGATAAGGGGTTTGTAGGACATAAAGCAGCCAAGATGATGAAAAGAGCAAAAAACCTTGAATCAAGGCAACAAAAAGCTATTGAGGAAAAATCAAAATTACTAAAAAATGCGGAAAAAACTGAGTCATTAAAATTGGAACAATTGCAATTTAAATCAAATGAATTGGTTACTTTAGTTGACGTGTCCGTTAAGTACAATGATCAAATTGTGAATGAGCCGATTAGCTTCATAGTTGAACAAGGTGACCGAATTGTACTTGATGGAACGAATGGGAGCGGAAAAAGTAGTATCCTAAAACTAATTCTAGGACATCCGATACAGCATACAGGCTTAGTTACTTTAGGTACAGGACTCATCATTTCCTATGTCCAACAAGATACTTCTCATTTGAAGGGATCACTATCAGGCTTTATTGAAGAGCACAAGATTGATGAAACCTTATTTAAGTCCATCCTAAGTAAGATGGACTTTGACCGAATTCAATTTGAAAAAGATATATCTCATTATTCTGGTGGACAAAAGAAAAAACTGCTTATCGCTAAAAGTTTATGTGAAAAAGCTCATATATATATATGGGACGAACCACTAAATTTTATAGATATCTATTCCCGCATGCAGATTGAAGAACTTATTCAACAATTTAATCCCACAATGGTTATTGTTGAGCATGATAAAATATTTCAACAAACAGTTGCAACGAAAACTATATCTATGTAGCTCAAAACGAATACTTGAAAATATAATCATTAACTTGAGTCCTTGAATTATAAAAACTTTAATGAATTGATAAAAAAAGCCTAATTTCTCTACAATACATTGAGAAATTAGGCTTTAAATAGTAATAATAGAATTCATAAACACTGAATAATTTACACATTAGGTTTATCTGTTAATGCAGTAACAATCCTGTCCACTAAGTTTTCTGGCATCCATTCATGATTTGTATCATTCGTTTCATTTGGTCCTAAAAAATCAATAAACTTTTTAAACTTTGGAAATAAAACAATAGAAGTGATCCAATGTATTGTATGATTTATGGAGAAGAAATGAAAAACTCCTTGCTTTTCACCCTCCTGTAATATTTCTTTTAACTGTTCAAAATTACCTATAAAATATGGTTGCTATTTTAAATGCCATTCACGCTTAAATATAGGAGTCTTCTTGGCTAAAATGATAAAAATAAGCACATCTTGTTATAAAAACAGATGTGCTTATTTTTTAATTTCTATGCATTTTTACGTTTTAAGAAAATCACTCCACCAACAATTAACAGTAATGCTCCTGCAGCCATAGAGATCCAACTTGTAAGATTAGTACCTGTTTGCGGTAACCATCCAATTTTAGATTGAATTTCTTTCTTAAGTTGTGGTTGTTCTTTTACTTGCTCGTTAGGTTGCTCTGGTGTTGGCGTATTTTTACCTGAATTTGGGTGTTCTGGTTTTGGTTGTTCCGATTTTCCCTCTTTAAATTTCACTGTTTGTCCCTTATCTTCAATTTCAGCGTGAATAGCTACTAATATATTATCTTGATACAGTTCTTCAAATACTACTACTTCTTTACCTTGTAATGCAGAAGCATTGAAAGTGAAGTCTAATGTGATAGAACCATTCTTCTCTTTAGCAGTAAACTTAGATTCTACTGTTACTTCTTTACCATCAACTAATAATGGCTTGTTTGTTGCTTTATCCACTAGTTTACCTTTTACTACGTACTCTTTACCCACGATTAAGTCTTTGTATTCCACTTTATCTTGGATTGTTACAGTTTTAGAAGCGTCTAACTCTTTAGAACCATCAGCTTTATTTGTAGCTGTCGTTTTAATAGAAGGCTCTACAAATCGAACTGTTTGACCTACATCGTTAATATCAGCGTGAGTTGCAATTACTTGCCCTTCATGTAATAAGTCTTCGAACACAACTACTTCTCTTCCTTGCTGTTCAGCACCAACAAAAGTAAAGTCTAATGTTACAAAACCGTTCTTTTCTTTTGCAGTAAATTTAGTCTCAGCTGTTACTTCTTTACCATCAATTAGTAATGGTTTGTTAATAGCTTTGTTCATTAATTTTCCTTTTACAGTGTACTCTTTACCAACAACTAAGTTAGTGTACTCCACTTTATCCTGGATTGTGATAGAATCCTTTGAATGAATCTCTTTTCCACCATCAGCTTTGTTTGTTGCTGTCGTTTTTACTGATGGCTTAACGAACTTAACTGTTTGACCTTTATCATTGATATCAGCATGTGTCGTAACAACTTTTCCGTCTTTCAGTAACTCTTCGAATACTACTACTTCTTTTTCTTCTAAACCAGTTGCATCAAAAGTGAAATCTAGTGTAATAGAACCATTTGCTTCTTTTGGTGTAAACTTCGTTTCAACAGTTACTTCTTTACCATTTACAACGAATGGTTTATTAGTCTCTTTATTCATTAATTTACCTTTTAAAGTGTACTCTTTACCTACTTGTAGGTCTTTGTATTCCACTTTATCTTGGATTGTTACAGACTTAGACGTGTGCATTTCTTTTGTACCATCTGTTTTATCAGTAGCTGTTGTTTTTATTGAAGGAATCTTTTCATCCTTGACAATGTGTTTAATGATTTGATCATTCTCTTTAATTTCAAAAGAGAACGTTTCTTCATTTAATACATAACCGTTTGGTGCAACAGTTTCTTTATATGTGTATTTTCCAAATGGTAACTTTTCAAATTTAGCGATTCCTTTATCGTCTGTTTTTCCTTTTACTACTTCTTTTCCTGCTTCGTTATAAATCGTAAATTCTGCATTTGGAAGCTTGTTATTTCCATCAGCTACATCTACCTTTGTAATTTCTAGATCACCTTTGATAAGATGATTAACTGCCAATAACTCAATAACCTTTCCATGTTCCTTTATTTCGAACATAATCGGTTCTTTAACAAGAACGTAACCATTTGGAGAAGCCTTTTCTACAAATGAATATTTACCATACGCTAAATCTTTGACGTTAATCTCACCATTTTTATCTGTCTTATATTCCCCAACTACTTTTCCACTTGCATCTTTTAGCTCGAATGCTGCACCTTCTAATTTTTTACTAATATCTTCATTATCTACTTTTAGTAATTTTACACTACCTTTCACTTCGGTATTTTCCACTGTAAAAGTAAGTGTTTTATTGTGCTCTTTAATTTCAAAAGGATACTTTGTTTTATTTCCAATATATCCATTAGGTGTTTTTGTCTCTAAGAAATAATATTTACCATACGTAAGATCTTCAACGTTTGCAATTCCATTTTCTTTTGTTACTACTTTTTTCACTTCTTTTCCATCTTCAGTGAAGACTGTGAATTCAACATTTGGTAAAATCTTTCCTGAATCACTAAGCTTTTTAATTTCGATGTTACCTTTTACTTTGTTATTTACTATTTGGACAGCTCCTGTTTCCCCTGTCTTAACTTCAATAGTTTGTGGTTTATCATCTGAAACATAGCCTGTTGGTGCTTTAATTTCTTTTAATGTGTAAGTACCAATTGGTAAGTTGTTTAATTCTGCCATACCATCAGCACCAGTCGTGATTTTTCCGACTGATTCATTATTTGCATTAAAGACCTCAAATACTGCACCAGCTAAAACTTCTCCATTTTCTCCAACCTTTTTAATTTTTAAAGAACCAGCTGCTTCCCAATTTACTGCAAGATCACTACTAAGCTTTTCTTCATTTCTCTCTAATAGTACTGTAGCATTCTGAACAGTATCCGTACCACGATAAGCAATTGCTTGAACTTGAGTTAAATTAGCAGCAACACTTAAATTAAATTCACCCGTTTTTGTATTCTTAGGAATTTGGATACGAAATTTTTCTCCAACTGAAAGCTGATCTTTCACTTCTCCATTTTCACTAACAATTCTAACTCCATTAGGTGCATTTTTCGCTACTACCTTATAAGAACCACTCTTAGCATTTGTTTGTACTGAATATAGATTTGTTTCGAAGAATTCACCCTTTAATTCTGCTTTTTGCTTTTCAGCAGGAATCACATTCATAAAAACATCTTGAGTCTCTTCACTATTGTTAGCATTACTAATAATAGCCTTAGCTGCTTTTTCAACATTTTTATTCTCATGTTTTAATTCATTTACATCGAGTTGACCTAATGCATTCCAAACCGCAAGTTGCGTTGCATAATGCGCTTCATTTTTATTAGCTACTCCCAGCTGTTCAGCACTTTTTTGCGGGAAACCATTTAATAAGACTCTATATACTACATTATCTGTTTTCCCCATTTCAGGAAGATCTTCACCATTTGGTGATTTTAATCCAAGGGTTAAGCAATAAGCAATTTGACCACTTGAATTTTTAATCATTTCAGTGCGAATGTACTTACCTAGACTATTACTATAACTCCAGTCCATTGAATATTTCTCATGCGTCATAACCTCTGCACTAGCCCTAGGTAAAAATACATTAAGGAATAATGCCAGTACTGATAATAATGTAAAAACTCTTATAATGACTCTCTTACCCAATTTTGTAACCTCCCTAAAATAAATTAATCCGAGTATATATCGCAATATCTAAAACATTCACGATCGACCCAATTATCATTATAAAACAATAAATTACAAATATTAAATAATTTTAATAAAATAGTCAAAAAATTTACACATTTTATTATTTATCAAGTTTTTTAACGAATTTACTATATACAAATTCTAAAACACGCCTACAATTTAAAAGACAAATATGTATGTTAAATATATAAATAGCAATTCCTTTACTCCAGTTATTAAGCTTTCCCCTATTAAAAATAGCCTTTTCATTTTCTTGTTAACCTGAGTAATTTATACACCTCTTTTAATCTATTACACTCCTTCATTTAAATATAAAGGTGACTTCTCGTTCAAATAATAAAGTGAAACTTTAATCCGCCCGATTCCCACCTAACTTCTTTACTTTCATTGAATTTTTGTGCGGGAGTCTTACTGCCCAAAAATAACGAGATATATTATGCAATATTGCATTTGATAATCATTTTCATTGTAACTATAATGATTACAGGATTACTATTAATCTAATATTCTACATGGAGGTTTTATTATGTTTAAAAAAATTATTGTATCTTCTATGGCGCTTACTATGTTCGGTGGAGCTGCAACTATGCTAGAGGCACCTACTGCTCAAGCAGCTTCTTATAACTCAACGTCATCCTCTTACTTTGATGTCACTCCTGAAGAGGCTGTGGCTTTCTATCAATCTCAAGACTATAAAAAATTAAAAGTATTTTTGGATGACTTTGAAGCTAGAAACCCTTATACTCCAGGTGGAGGCTACGCTCAAGGGAGTGTACGTATGCAAAAATTCAACGATGCTCTTAGAGATGCCAAATTAACAAATGTCTACCAAGAATTTATTAGAATCTCATACTACAATCATTATCCAGAACCAAAATAATAACAACAGATTAAATGTTTATTATTTCTATAACTTAGCCTAATTTTAAATGTATAACCTAAAAATAATTACTAAAAACCACTCATATAAGGGTGGTTTTTCTATTTCCCCATATAATTTAGCGGAATGTTACATCATCTTTATTTTAATATCTTTTATAGTAGACATTCTCTCGTTGACACAATCTAGTAGGTTAGCAATGGGGATATCAAAATATATTTATAATTATTTTCTGTTTAATAGCAAAAAACGAACACCCTCTCACAATTAGATAAGGTGCTCGTTTTCATTTTTATCGGTAATTCTCAATTCATTTTAGCTTCTTTCCAATAAGCAAAGATTAAATTAACTTAAAAACAAAGCGTTTTAAATTTAATTCACAGATCTTACTGAAACTTGGAATTGCCCCTTAGAACCATCATCATTTGAAACGTAAATTTTATATGTTCCATTCGGTAATGGAGATAAAGCATTCCGTACATTTGTAACATTAATTTGTTGTTCTCCAGGTTTTATATAACCACCAACAATTAGCTCTGTATTTGGACCTTTTACACTATATCCCATTGTATTTTGACCATTATTTTTCATAGAGAAGCTTAAGTCAGTACTCCCATCATATACGAAAGAAGTTTCAGCCTCGCCACTATAATTCATTGTTTGGGTTAATAATAAGTCTGCAGAAACATGTTCAACTACATGAATTGGATCATTCGTTTTGTGTACTTCTTCAGCATAAGTATTATTCCCTAACACACCAAGTGTTAATGCTGAAACTACTCCACAACTAAGCACTAGTTTATTTAACTTCATTTTAAGTTCCCCCTTGATGTTTGTATTCTATTACCATCATACATCCTTTTTTAAGTGCGTTTTTATGTAATAATTCATATCTATAAACCTATATATTTTAACTTTTCGCCTTAATAGTTATTGAGAAAGCCCCATAGATAAAGCTACAATATTACACTTCATAAAAAACATGTAAATTTTAAAGTCTTTTTCTAACAAAGTTTTATACGAGTAAGTACCAAAATACTCAAATAAATAGCATTTCTATTTCAGATAAAATGTACTAATAAAATTTTTCTAAAATTTCACTTTGTAATTTGATATATTCCATGTTAATATAACGAAGGCTACAAAACAGGAGTCACCACGCATATCTTTTTCACAGAATATTCATACTTAAAAAGACTTATTTTATCAGTAACTCAATCCAAATTTCACCTATACAAAAGTTAGTTTATGATTTCATATGTACATAAATTTAAATAGATTTTTTATCTATTATTTTTTTCTATTTTCCTTATCAATTTTAATACGAGTAATATAACAGCACTTTTCAAGTACCCTTCCTTTTTTAGATAAAAAGTCTACTAATACTAAACATCTATGTCCAACTCATACATAATTCTACTTACAAACTATCGGAGATGCAAAACTATGGGAATTTCTACTCTTTTATTAAATACCTTTATTATAATAATTTGTATCCTTAGCTATCACGTATTTTGGCTAGAGTTTAAAGAAAAAATAACATGTAATAATATGTTATTTTCTATCCTTTCCTCCATTGCTATTATTTTTTGTATGACTTTTCCTTTTCATTTACATGTGGGATTTATTTATGATTTACGTTTTATTCCTATAATATTAGTTTTTCTATATGGAAATACAAAAAACATTGTTTTTATAGGAATTTTATATCTTTCTTACCGGTTTTACTTAGGCGGAAATGGCGTTCTTCCATCATTTATTATCTTTACTATCATTTCTGTTATAACAATGCTCTTTCGTTACTTATTACCTATGTATTTTAAAGAAAAAAAGATATTATTAAGCTTACTTCTTATTTTAGTATGTACAGCTTCCCTTTCTATTTGCGGTATTGTAACTCAAATAAATACAGGAGGTAAAATAGACTCTACTCTCATAGAATTTTTATTAAATTATATAGTCATTAATATTTTCACAGTATTATTATCAGTTTATTTTATAGAGGAAATGATTGAGAAATATAAAATGAAAGAAAAACTGCAACGAGCTGAAAAATTTTATATAGCTAGCGAACTAGCAGCGTCAATTGCACACGAAATCCACAATCCACTAACCACGGTACATGGATTCACTCAATTATTAAATGAAAAACATGCCTCTAAGCTATCTCAGGATCAATACTTAGAAATCATGTTAATTGAAATGCAGCAAATACAATCTACTATTAATAACTATTTATCTTTAACCAAACCACAGAATACCCTAAAAGAAAAAATAGATATTAATCACATTTTAAATCAGGTGAAAGATACTATTTCACCACTCGCTCTATCATACAAAGTTGAAATCAAACAAAATAGTACAGATTCCTTTTATATAAATGGGGACCCCGAAAAATTCAAACTCTGTCTAAACAACATCATCCAAAACGGAATTGAGGCTATGAAAAATGGTGGATTATTACAAATAAATATACAAAAAGTAAAAGGAAATATCATAATTGATATTATTGATTCAGGAATTGGGATGTCATCTCAACAAATAAAACGAATTGCTTTGCCATTCTATTCAACAACAGAAAAAGGAACTGGGCTTGGTACTATGATTGCTTATAGTATTATTAGAGAATTAAACGGTGATATAGAAATAGAGAGTGAATTAGGTAAAGGGACACGCTTTTCTATTAGTATCCCTTGCTAATGTGATAACAATTTTCTGTTTAGTTAATTACATAAATGAATTTTAAGAATCCCGCTAGCTAGCTTACTTATTAATTATCTTAAATTCATATGCGTTAATTAAATATAATAAGGATCAGAGCCTATCTATTGTTACAGATACACTCTGATCCTTTAGTTTAATTCAATTAAAAACACTTAATATTTATAACTTTTCTTACATCGTGATGAAATACTAGTTCATCTATTTTATCTTATTTACTGATTAGATTGGTTTAATATAAATATAACATCTCGCGACACTTAATTTGTTATTATCATTAGAGACATTGCCTGCAGTTGTTTTTTCATTAAAGTACAGACCTTTTTCCATTCATTGAACAAGATAACTCCCCTTTTACTACTTCACTTCCACCGTATAATTCCCTGTCCCCCCGCCATACTGATACACATGTAAATAATACTTCCCTGGATACGTATAGTAACTACCTACTAGTTTATTCCCTTGTTGCTGAGCATACGTAACATAATTATTTAAATCTGCTTCAGAATAAAGTACCCAGTTCATTCCAATATTATTTTCATTCGTTACGTTAATTTGAAGGTTTTTAGCAGTCTCCACATTAATTTCAAAGAAATCACTTGTATCGCCATTTCCTAAACTAGCACGTAAAACTTGATTTAACTGCAATTTGTTTGCTGTTTGGAATGAGTTATTCGGTTCTTTTTCTACACTGTTATCTTCTTTCTTTTGAACAGTTACAGTCGCTGTAGCAGTATTAGTTGCTCCTTTATCGTCTGTTACCGTTAATTTCGTCGTATACGTTCCTTCTTTTGTATATACGTGAGTTGGATTTTGCTCATTACTTACTGCTCCATCACCAAACTCCCATTTATACGAAGTAATTTTCCCGTCTTCATCTTTTGATCCGTCGCTTGTAAATGAAATTGCTTCATTTACATTTCCGCTATACGGACCGTTTATAACTGCAACTGGTGCTTTATTCTCTGCACCTTCTTCTGTATTAATACCGTGGAACACAACATCATATTCAAATTGTCCTGATGTATTCACGCGATAATTTACAAAGTATGCTGTTACTGTTTTATAGCCTGTCCATTCCTTTGCACTTAAACGTTTTAACGTATCATTAACGTTTTGTGTAATTGTTTTCCAATCTTCATATTCTCCTTTTGCTGCAGTTCCTGTATATGTTCCTTGTAGTGTGAATGTATTAAAGAACTGTGATTTATTTTTCTTCACTGATACATTTTTCAATTTTGCTTCCGCTGTTATTTCTGCTGCAATATCTGAAACTGGCTTCGATGCATGATTCGCTAAATAATCGTCTGATACTAATGGCACATTATATTTCTCACGATTATCAACTAGCATTTGCATATAGTCCTGATATTCTTTATTTAAATTCGCATCTTTACTTAATGTAGAGCGATATGCATCATATGCTGTTACATCATTTTTCCTAATAAGATCATGTATTTTATCGAACATATCATATCTCTTATTGTACATATACGATTGTAAAGCAAAGGAATAATTATAGAAATCCCACGTTCCATACTTTGCATTTAACGTTCGCTCTGCCGTATAACGCTCTGCTGGATTTGAAGATAATCCTCCTATAATACTCTTTCTCGGTACAACATTATCCGTTCTCGTTGCCCCTGCAAAAAATTCAGCATTTCCTTCTTCAAACCAAGATAATCTTTCATTTTCATATATTTTCCCTTGTCCCCATAACCCTGGTACTTCATATCTACCTTGTAAATAATGCGTGAACTCGTGTCTGAATAATTCTTCTAAACTATAAATACTTTCTTCTGGCGTACGCTCATAAGTAAAGAACGTACCTGTTCCTTCTATATAAAGACCACCGTTATTCGTTTCATAACCGTACAATTGACGATTAAATTGATATTCTGCTGGGCTATTATAAATAACCATCGTTAATACATCATCAGGATTTCCTTTTTCTAAAGGTTGATCACTTTCAACCGTACGATGGAATTGTGCCTTTACTTCTTTTGCCGCCCAATATAAACGTTTTACTTTTTCTTCTGTCACTTTATCTCCAGCTTTTAAAACAATTGCTCCATCATCAAACGTATACGTTTTTGGCAAATATTTTTTCTTTCCATCTTCTCTTATTTGATCTAAATTCACCACTTTACCATTTGCATCTTTTCCGCCATAATTCGTTGCAATTTGCTCAGCAGCTACGAAATATTGCTCCCCTAAATACGGATACATTTTCATCGCATCTGTTACAACTTGTAACCCTTTAGTTCCTGTACTATGGAACATACCGAGTCTACCTGTATAATAAATGCCATTATTAATAAGCCAACCGTTTTTTGCTGTAATCGTTCCCATTAATGCAAAACGACTTAATTCATTAATATAACTATCTATTTTCTGATACCATACTGTATCTTTCGGTGCTTTCCTCGTATCGTACAAATACGATTGAATGTCGTAATCAACACCTTGCATAATATCGTAAATAGCATTTCCAGCTGAAAGATTATCTACTAATGTAGAAAAATTATCATTATATTGTTTAAAAATCTTTGCAGCCGATGTTATCGTTTCCACATCGCTCGAAGCGTTTCCTATTAACTTTCCGTATGATGATACCACTCTATTTTGCTCTAATGTACCCAGCTTAAAATTTGAATTGTTAGCCATCGCTTTTAATGCAGGTAAGCATTTATCATGATAACTCCGTTCATTTAATTTACTAAGTTCCGAATTATAAAATCCTAAATAAAATCCTGAACGTAATACCTCTACTAATGTCTCAATCCCTTTTGAATCATCCTTCGTATAGGCTTGTCCTTGCTGCTTCAATTTATCAATAATCGTCTGCATCCTACTATCATTTTGATAGAATGCTAGACTGTCTGTATTAAACTGAAATAGCCCCGTAATTTGCTCCCAATCAATTGTTACAAGTAAATCTACTAACTGCTGATTGCTTAATTGATTTAATTCGGCAATTGTATAAGTTTTCGCTACAGCTAATTGCTTACTTTCTTTTTTCACCTCAGGTGGTCTTTGTGATAAATCGGCAAATTGTAACCTTTTCTCAAAAGACTTGCTTTCGAGCACTTTCGATGAATGAGCTAATTCTTGTACTGGTAGTTGTACACCGACTGGCTCCATTTTGAGCACATTTCGATAAGAAACTTGCTCTCCCTTAGTATCTTCTGCCAAACTTACCCCTTGAAAACTCCCTAACATTAAACTAGCAAAACTTACCCCTACTAACATTTTCTTTGAATAGCCTTTCATGCTCTCCCCTACCTTACATTTTTAGTGTCCCGCTCCATTATTTTACTATTTTTACTTTTTGTCCTGTATTGAGAAAAAATAAGGTAACGTTCACACATGTATCCATTCCATATAAAATTAACGCTTGACTTTCCGTGCATTTTATATCAAAAAAAGATAGATAATAGCAAAATTCCTGCTACATCTATCCTCGTTTTCAACACTATGATTTTAACTTTATAAATGTAACTTCCGGTAATGTTTGCATATGCTGAATAAACTCATTCTTTTCTTCTGACGATATATTTTTCAGTTGCATCCCTACCTTATAAACAGTTTCTGTACCTTGCTGTGAAGCTTCCACCTCATATGAGAGTATTGGGATGCCTTTCACTTGTAGTGTTTCTAATATTTGTTGTACCGCTTCATGTTTATTTACAAACATTTGCACTGTTATATTTTGTGGAAATAAAAATTGCACCTTAAAAATACGACTTACAATTTCTAAACCAATTAAAACGAGAATCGTCGCTCCAATGCCTACTACATACATTCCCGCTCCAATTGCTAATCCTATGCCGGCAGTAGCCCATAAACCAGCCGCAGTCGTTAATCCTTTCACCGCCTGCTTTTGAATAATAATTGTGCCTGCACCTAAAAAACCAACTCCACTAACGACTTGTGCTGCAATACGACTTGGGTCTAGAGATATATGCTCTTCAAACACAATATCTGAAAAGGCATATTTCGAAACAACCATTATTAACGCACTTCCTACCGCTACGAGGAAATGAGTCTTTAATCCAGCTTCTTTCGATCGAATTTCTCTTTCAATACCAATCATTGCTCCTAACAAGCCAGCAACACCGATTCGTATAATAAAATCAAAATCTACACTCACGGGCACTTCCCCCCTTCATTCATTATAGATAGATAAAACAAAAATTATCACAAACATCCTTTTATTTACATGTAGGGATACCGCTAAAATATACTTAATACTCCGACCGTTTTATGTTAATATTTTAAATATTAACATAAAATAAATAACTTCTAATTTTAAACCTCCACTAATTTTCTAAAAAAACAAAGATGGATTACATGAAATTAGGTTGAGAAATTATAGAAAACGCTTTCACTTTGTATCGTAATTTTTTATAAAAACTATATAAATAAAGGAGCTTACTAACAATGAACGTCTCATTACTCACACCTACTACTGATTTACAAGAAGAATACTTAGATTTCTATAACGAATGGAAAGATAGCGGTGAAACAATGATCCCGTGGGTTATCTCAAAAAATCCTGCCAACTTCCCAGCTATGGTTCAAGAACTTCTCGATGCGCATAACGGAATAAATATCCCTGAAACTTGGGTACCAGACTCTACATATTGGCTTGTTACAGATGAAAATAAAATTGTGGGAGCTGTTAATATACGTCATAGTTTAACCAAACATTTATTTAACGCTGGCGGTCACATTGGTTATGGCATTCGCCCTTCTGAAAGAAGAAAAGGTTATGCTACGAAGTTACTAGCATTATCATTAGAAAAAACGAAGGAGTTAGACATCACGAAAGTACTTGTCGTTTGCGACGCTGTGAATACCGCTTCTGAAAAAACGATTTTGCATAACGGCGGGATTCGTGATGATGATTTCACTGAGGAAGATGGGAATATAGTAAGAAGATATTGGATTGAGCTATGAATAATTACAAATAAGCGAGAAAGTGATTATACACTTTCTCGCTTATTTTACACTGCTTCTATTTCAAACTGCACTGTAATACCACTTGGATCTACCACCACAAACCCATTTGTAGTTTCATTTATTTCATGTTGTTTTTCTATTAATCTTTCTTTCACTTCGTCTAACGCTTCTTTATGCGGTAGTACAATAGCATATACCTTTAGTCCAGTTGCATATACTGGTGGGTGTGGATTGTTTACTCCGTTCCACGTATTTGCACCAATATGGTGATGATATCCCCCTGCTGAAATAAATAAGCAATCCTCTTCACGCTGTTGTACTTCAAAACCTACTGTTTCCACATAAAATTCATGTGATTTCTCTACATCAGCTATTCGTAAATGTACGTGCCCAACGACAGTATTAGCAGGCAAACCATCAAACTCATAATCAACGAGTGTCGCCAATTCTTTTAAATCAAGTGGTGTACTTCCTCCTGACCCTTCTCCCCATTGATCACGCGGACGGTCTGCATAAATTTCAATACCATTCCCCTCTAAATCTTGCAAATAAAAAGCTTCGCTATATGTATGATCACTTGCACTATTAAACCTTGAAATTGGTAAAATTTCATTTGAATATGTATAACGCCCTTCTTGCTCATCCGGGCTGTCAATTACATTCTTATTACGAAGAACCCCAAATAGCGCAGAAGCAAAAGCTTCACGAGTCGGAACTAAAAAGGCTACATGATATATACCAGTCGTACGCGGTTCTTGCAGTACCCCGTCCTCTAGCTTTTCAAGAACAAGTAACGCGTTCTTTCCACCTTTTCCAGATAAATATGCTTTATTCCCCTCTTGCTTAATTACCTCTAATCCTACAACATTCTCATAAAAAGCAATTTGACGCTCTAAGTCTTTCACTTTAAATTCAACATGACCAATACGTGTTTTCGGATGAATTTGTACCATGAATAACTCCATCTCCTTATCCCTATATTTTTCCATTACATATAACCGTTACTATGAAGGATACAACTAAAATCATCCTATGTAAATAAGAAAAGTCAGAATTTATATACATTTTTATTTTCATAATAAAAAAGCCACCTTTTCTAAATTTCAGAAAAGGTGGCTTTATAACTCTTATCTCATTTTATGTACTTCAGCAACTAGCTTTCCACCCTGAATGCCCATATAAAGCTTCACAGGTGCATCATTCGTATTTTCAAATACTAAATCTAAATATGGATATGCAATTGTAGCATCTCTTCCTTGTGGAACATAACCTACCGTTTTAGAATGTGTAGTTCTCTCCACCATTTTCAGGCCAGCTTGATCTGCTGCATTGTATAAAGTTGAAGATGTTTGACAAACACCACCGCCATATCCATCTACTAATTTACCATCAACTATTTCTTTCCCTAATTGATATCCTTTATCTGGTGTTGTATCACCGATTAATGAATTAAAAGAGAAACGGTCTCCTTTTGCTAACACAACTCCATTTATGCTCGCTGCTGACAAACGAATATTCTCAATACGGCCACCTGTTGAACCACCTAAGTTCGTTTCATATCTACCAATTACCGCACCATTTCCTTGCGCATCACTTAATGTTGCGACTGGTTTTTTCTCCACGATCGGCAACTGATACGTAGCATCCCACATACCAACATTTAACAATTTATCTACTAATTCTTTTTCCATTAATTCATAAGAAGGTTTTCCTTCTTGCCAACTTCCATCAGGTGCTATACGTGAAGGAACCATTTTTTTGTCGACGCTTTTTCCAATCTCACCAACAACCTTTGTGACAGACTTTTTAAATTTCGCTTCATCTTCAAAATAGCCTAAACTAGATAAATCTAATTTTTTCACTTCAGTACCAGTTCGACCATCAACTAAACTAATAGTATCCTGTACTTCTGCTTTAGCCTCTACAGTGTGCCCACCAATATCACTTACCAATGCAACATCACTTACTTTTGCACCACAGCCACTTATTATAGCTACACATAACACCCCAACTAATATACCCTTTACTTTACGGAACAATATACTCTCTCCCTTTCCCCAACATCACTATTATGTATTTATTTCATTTTTATGTATGTTTTGTTACAATCATTTTACAATATGTTTATAAAATGTTACAAGTTATTTTTCACTCTATATAAATTACTCTTTTCTTTTATAAATGTCTATACATATTTACATAAAAGTTTGAGTTTGATAGAATTGTAACTTTTATGTAAACCCTCCCTTTTATCCAGTATATACCATTACACAAAAGAAATACAAATCAAAAACCCTCAAGCTATTTTTTATAAAGTGAAACTGTAACCAGTGGGGGTCTTATTGCCCAGCAAATAGCGGGATAAAGAGAAATCCCGTCAACATAAATAGGTATTTGCCGTGCCACCGCTCCGCTTTTACACATACATTATGGTGAATTCAACCTATTTTAAAGAAATGGAGGATGTTATTATGTATCCCTACAATCCATATGATCCATATAATCAATATGCGTACCAACAACCACAGTATGACTTACAAACACAATATCAATCTTATATAGATCAAGCAGAGCACACGAATCCATATGACCAAAATAGACAATTCCAACTTCCAATCTCTTTTCCTGGCACTGGAAATCGTCAATTAGAAAGACGCGTAAATGAGCTTGAACAAAGAGTTCGTCAACTAGAAAATACAGTTGAGCGCCATACACGTAGACTAAACCGCTTAAACCAACGTTTACGCACAGTAGAAAACAGACTAAACATTCCATTCGCAGCATTAGAAGACGGATTTTAATCGAGAAAATAAAGATTATATAAAGGAAGGGGCTTCCCCTTCCTTATATAAATTGACGAAAGTTTTTTCCATCTCTATACTGATAAGAGTTAATGAAATGAAACAAGGTGATAAATATGGATTTTGAAATAAATTATCTTTCCTTTTATGTTGTACAAGTAGAAGGAAAAGGTGAAGCAGTTGATAAACGCTACAAACATTTTCAAACTTTAGACGCTGAAGAATATGAAGATAGTTCCTTAAAAGAATTTTTGAATGGTGAGTTATTAAAAATATCGAAGCGAAAAGTAGAACGTCATGCAAAAACAGAACAAGCCCCAACAAAAATTGGTCGCTTTATTGTAGAAGAAGGGCACGAACTTGATTCAAACCCTCATTACAACCTTTTTAATCGTATTCGCTTTGCAGAAACAAAAGAAAACTTTAAAGATATGAGCGAACCTCTCGTTTATACATATCTTGACACAAGCGCTGTACGTGGTGGTGTATTTTTAATTGCTCAGGCAAAACTACGCAAATACTTTGATGATCCATTCGTATTCGTAATGAAATGCGACTTTGAACCAAAGGTTGCTTCTATTTCTGATGAATCAACACTGATTCGTAACGTTGAAATGGCCATCACAACAAAGAATATGAAATCTATCCAATATCCGTACATGCCTGAAGAAGGAATGGTTGAAGTAGGCGAACTAAAAATACATCAAGCATCACATGCCCGCTACTTTGAAGACTTCTTAAAATTCGTCGAATATGAACGCTCTATGCCTGAAATTATGAAAACACAAGTAATGGACATGGTATACGACCAAATTGAAGATGTATTTGAAGAAGGTACGGAAGAACGCGAACAATTCGACCAAGCGATGGAAGTATGGGCTGCCAGTCCGAAACGCGAAATTATGGAACAATTTTCAACTGAAGAAGTAATGGAAGCAACCGCTCAAATCGTCGAGCATGCTCCTGAAGTGGAATTAAAACTAAAAGCCGATCATATCTCTGTGAAGGCGTTGCTTGCGGATTTTGGGGATCAAATACATATTGCGAAGGTAAATGATCGATATGTACTTATGATTGAAGCAGACACACTTACATTTGAAAAAGGCTTCTCTCCTATTGAGTTTCTGAAGCCAGATGAGCTGCAAGATGTGATTGAGCGGATTGAGAATAAGCAGCAGTATTCGTTTGATCCGAGCGGTATTGAATAAAGTGAAACTTTAATCTGTGGGGTTTTGTTCATCCCCCACTAATTATTAGCCCTCACCAATCGGGCTTTTACGGGATAAATACTTCCATATAACTGTTGTTACTGGGCGCTTTTAATAAGCGCTCTTTTATTTATATTAAAAACCGATTCTACTAAGAATCGATTTTTCTGCTTTATAATAAAACATGTTTATTTTTAAATTTTTTTGATGCAAGATGACATTTGTTGCAGAATCAAATATATCCCTTCCTTGTTATACAGGCTTATTTCCATTAGAAATATCTACTTCAATATTTCTAGTTGACCAAGTCCTTCTATAAGTTGTTAAAATGCAAATTTCACTTTACTACCTCAAATTTATTGTACTCGTAAAAAGATAATTGAAAACGATATTCCGGATGTTCTCTCACCCAATCGTAGGCTTCTTCTAAAATTTCCATTTTGTTTTGCAAGTCATTAAGTTCACTACATTCGTCCCTTTTCTGTTTGCACAGAGGGCAGAATCCATTCACTATTTCCGCACTCGTCGCCCTAATAGTTTTACTTTCTAAATCAACTACTAGACGAAGAATAACGGAATGCTCTTCTTTTGTAGTCACCTTCATTTCAGCAATCCGATCCTCATTCCAAAAGACACCGTTTAATTCCATCTTTACTGTGACATCTTTAATATCCAAGTCTACCACTATCATACCTCCCTTGTACAAAACTCAATCTTACTCTTCTATTTTAAACTTTAATACACCACAACTTAAAGAGATATTAAGTTTTTTCCAATTCTTCTTTACTATGAAAGAAAGTGTAGTTAATGCTAATTGTGTGGTAAATATTATCCCAAAAACTAAAACAGTTAAAATGTTAAAGATTGTTTCCATTAAACTACACTCTTTTCTTTATATATATTTTTATTTTATTAATACAGTTTAAAACTCTTATTACGTCTTAACACTCCCAAAGCAATTATAATGTACAATCACAACAACAAGTTGATGCCTATTTAATATCAATACGCTGTTATTACATGTATGTAGTTAGAGATGGAGGAGCAATTCATTTAACCTCTGTATTCTCCTCCATCTCAGCCAAATACCTAATCTGTCGTTCCGCTTTTCTCACTGCTGTACGAAAATGTTTTTTCAGGAGTTCTACTGTATTTTCACTTATATAATATCTTTCCGTTATACTTTCCCACGTGTCACCACTTTCAAATGTACTCCATTCAAAAGGGCGTTCTGTATTTTTCTTTAGTTCTTTAAACACCCATTTTCGCATCTTTTTTTTCGCTTTTTCTGTTATTTTTCCGTTTTTTACAAGTTCAAGTTCACCATGTCTTTTGTATCGCTTATTAATATCTCTCTCGCTATACACTTTAAGAAGTATATTTGCTGTATTTTCAGCATCTGCTAAAGCACGGTGCTGTTTTCCTTCCCACGTTAAAGCGAGCTGTTCTACCGCAAATTGTAAACTTGGCGTATGTTCAAACAATTCCTCATATGCTTGGAAAACAAATTTTTGCAAATCAATTCTATTTTCTTTTTCTATACTTGGGCATTCAACACCATATAATGTACAATCATGAGATAGAAAGCGATAATCTTCTTTTCCCCATGAAACAAATATAGAACCTTCGCCGATGAACTGAATAAATTTCTCTATAATTTGAGGGAATTTTTCTACACCCATTAAATCTTTTTTCGTAATACCGGTTAATTTTGTTGTATGACGAGTTAATCGTGCACTTGGTTTTACTAACTCCGAAAATTCTTCAATTATCTTCATTGTACCTATTTCTATTTTTACAGCTCCGATATCAACTATTTCTGATGGATCTTCTGATTTATACGGTCTGAAATTCCTTTCAATATCAAACACAATGAAATGTGTAGCGTTTTTCAATTTATTTACCTCTTTCTAAATTGCTTTTCACACAAACACTTTATTTTCAGTATTTATTTATTCATGTACTTTATACAAAAATACTCCGAATAAATAAATGAAAATTCAGTCTTGTTATGATATGTAAGTAGGAGGACATCTATAAAAGTGCAAAAAAAAAGAAGGGCGAGCCCTTCTTTTTTCAAAAATTACTTCTTGTTTACGTTAGTAGCTTGAGGTCCACGGTTACCTTGTTCTACTTCGAAAGTAACTTCTTGACCTTCTTCTAAAGTTTTGAAGCCTTCGCCTTGGATAGCTGAGAAATGAACGAATACGTCTTCTCCGCCTTCAACTTCGATGAAACCGAAACCTTTTTCTGAGTTAAACCATTTTACTTTACCGTTTTGCATGAAAAAAATCCTCCTACAATGTACCTATATGTACATATTCATTTTCAACCACCTTACAATAATAAGCCAGATATTAAAAAACTGCAACCCCTGAGGAGATTTAACATTGCTATCCTCCTCGGAAGTTACAGCTCATTTAAATCTCTATATTATTAAAAGTAAAATGGTTTAAACATACTATATCATATCAATATAATAAAAGTAAAGTTTTTTCTTAAATTATTTTTTGTTCCCACTGCATTGCTTTTAATTCACCTGATCCGGCTACTACATAACCCTCTTTTTGATTAACAATGCGCCATCCGTGCCCTTTAACTGAATCACATACTGTAACAATACCTTCTTCAAGAAGCACACGGCACACACCACTAATACCCGCCTTATTTTGCGTTGAAGTTGTATATAAAACATGTTGATCTACACTTAAGTCTAAATAACTACTTGCTTTCTGCTCACTTTGACATGTGTGCCAATATATTTTTTCACTTGCAATACTTTCATCTATTTTACAATAAGAAATATTCCCGCTAACTCCCTTGCACGATCCACTTGCCGCTACTAAATAAGAATTGTGTAAAGTCAACGCGGAGATCATTTGATTCATCGCAATTTTAATCCTCTTTAATTTACGTGTCTTCAAATCAAAGAGCCAAACACCACCATATTTAGCATGTATTTTCGTACCAATAAATAAGTAATGTTTATATAAAAATAACGATCGAATAGACGGTGCCGCACTGCCATACTCAAGAAACGGATGAATAGTTTCCCATGTCGAACCGAAATTATTAGAAAGATACAGCGTTTTTTCTCCATGAGCAACAACATTTCCTTGTACATTGCTACATACATTCCAACTCGTTGCTTTTGTTGGAAAACGCTGAATTGTCCAGTTCTCTCCACCATTCATACTACGAATAAAAATCCCTTCGTCACCTACACCATAAACTACATTATCTTCGCTATGTAAATCCCTAATTCGTTTTTGAAAACCATTTAAAATTCGTTTCCATTCTCCGTCTTGTTCAACAAATAAGCCATTATATGTAGTAGCTAACAACAGTTTTCCATCTCTTAACTTTGTAATAGCAGTTACACTTAACATTGTCTCCACGTTGACACTCCCATTCTTAGAACTTCTCAGCAAATACAATTGCAAAATTACTGCATTTTTCAACATCCTCTTCATCTTCTGGAGCTAATTCAATTTTTAGCCCTTCTTGTACAAGCTCTGCACCGCGCTCTACAAGACGTTCTTCAAATATCGTTACCGCTTCACAAAACAGTTCATACGCTGTATCACCCGATCCGAACACCGCTACCTTTTTCCCAGCTAAATCTATATTTTCTAAGTCATCATGAAAATCTTCCGCTTCAAATGGTAATTCACCATCGCCCCACGTATAAGATCCTAAAATGATTCCATCATAAGCTAATAATTCTTCAGCATCCATGCCTTCCATTTCTTGCAATACTACTTCATGATCAAAAGCATCTAAACTAACTTTAATTAAATCAGCAATACTCTCTGTATTTCCTGACATACTTGCATAAGCTATTAAAATTTTTGCCACTTTGGCATCCCCCTCTAACAATAAATGATTCTCATTCTCATTATATTAATAATGAGAATCAATTTCAATTGATTTTTTTCTACTTTTATTTACATTTCACATCTGACTATTTATATTTCATTTTAAATATCTACATTCATATTCAACTATTGCCAAATCTATCTTCAAACATTATTGTATTATCATCATTTCACATTACTTATTTCAAATAAAAAATGTTTTTGTATCATGCTCAATCTCTAATCAATTGTTCACTTTACAGAAAGAGGAGTCCTTATGATGAGAAAGTATTTTATTAGATTTTTAAAAGCAACCTCCCTTTTAACAATATTCTTACTAATAGGAGCTGCTATTATTTTATTCGGTACTTCATACGGTCATAATTTACGTGTTATCGCAGCCGAGAGTATTTTAACTTCTCAGCATCCACAATATGCAAAATTCACGTTATTGTCTGATGAAGAATTAAATGATATTTCTCAATCCATCACAAATCCAAAATGGAAAAATAGTGAATTTTTAACTTCTAAACTTTCAAAAAAAGAGTTAGAAAGACGAAAAGATTTACCACTAGATGTTTCTATTGAAACAATAAAGAAAAAATATAATGATCATTTTTTCGAAGGGAAATTAATGACAATTAGTAATCCATTCAACGTAAAACTTGTTACCCAGCAAGGTTCAGAAGGTAAAGACGTCGGAGAAAAAATATACGTAATGGCAAAGCGAAACCATGCAGTTGCCGCTGTCAATGCCAGTGGTTTTTGGGATGAAACCGGGCATGGTGGTGGTAAAACCGGAATCGGTATTGTTATTGAAAACGGTAAAGTTATAAACACGCCGAAAGATATTAATACCCCTACCCTCACTAGTGGTATTACAAAATATGGACAAATGGTTTCTGGAGAGTTTTCTGCTAACCAATTGTTAAATAAAAATGTTGTTTCCGCTGCTGGATTTATGCCTCAGCTAATTGTAAATGGAGAAAAAATGATTACAAATGATGGTGGTTGGGGATATGGCCCTCGAAGCATTATGGCTCAGAAAAAAGATGGATCGATTATGTTTTTCGTCATTGATGGTAGACAACCTCATAGCATTGGTGCTTCCTTGAGAGATTGTCAAGATATTCTTTATGAAAAAGGTGCTGTCAATGCGATGGCAATGGACGGTGGATCATCAGCAACATTATATGCAATGGGAGATATTTTAAATATCCCTTCCACCTTATCTCATAAATCACGCTATTTACCAAACGCATGGGTAGTTACAGCGAACCCTAAGCAACAAGTTCATGTAACAATAGACGGTAATTCTGCGAGCTCTCAAAAAATTTCTGAATTAACAAGGACGACTGCTATAGCTTTCAATAAATAAAAAAGCACAGATGACTATACAATCATCTGTGCTTTTTTATTACTTTTTAAAAATACCAAACGGCTTTCCAACTGGTAAAACAACTTTTCCGAAGTGTGTGTTTAACACTGCTGCTGCTGAACCATAGAAAGATAATAATGAAATAAGAAGTTCAGAATATGCTGCTAAATTATGCATTGCATGCGGCATAACACCTAAAGTACTTAATGAAAGACCGATAAATAAGAAATCAATAAGGACGAAAATCATAAATAATACTTTATGTGTTTCCATTGCACCAATTGTCATAAAGATTGTGAAAATCAAATATCCGATAAAGGCTACACCAAGCTGTTTTGAATCTGCAGCTTGTGCTAATTTTTCGCCAAATACTCCAAGTTGAATTAACCAAGTCATTCCAACACCTAGCCAAAATAGACCGTACGCACCGAATGCTGTTGTACCGAATGTATTGTTATGCTTTGCATCATGAATGCAAGCAAAGATTTGTGCAAATCCTCCTAAAAAGATTGCCCACGGTAATACAAGTGAAACGCCATCTGTTAAGCCTAACTTTTGAGATGATGCTACAAGTGTTACCATCGCTAATCCAAATAGACCAATTCCAGATGGATCTGCTGTTGTCATTTTCACATGATGTGTAGTAGTTTGATTGCTCATATAAACCTCCTGATTATAAACATACTCGAATACAATACTTAAATCAGAAGCCTATGTCAATGGTTTTTTTGTATGTTGTCAGACGTTATATTTTATAATGATTAAATATATTTCCGACCACTTCATAAGGTTTTATATTCACTTTTTCCAACTCATTTATCGGTAGCCATAACGGAATATAACTTCCTCTACCTTCCCACTGAAATTCCTCAGCTGTTCCACTTCCGAACACTCCGCCTGTAATATAGGCAGCATAATAATATTCATTCCCTTTATATTTTACCTGTGCAATAAGGTGCTCCACTTTTATATGTACCCCTAATTCTTCGTATACCTCTCTTTTCGTTGCCTCTTCAGGCGTTTCACCTTCCTCAATCCCTCCGCCCGGAAACACATAATATGTTTCCTCTTCTCGAATACGTTTTATAAGAGCGATTTTTCCTTCCTGTACAATGATAGCCGCTCCGCGATTTCTTATCATTTTATTACCTCAATACAAATCGCAACTGTTCCCCACTCTTTTTCTTGTTCTTTCGTATATATTTTGTATGTACTTTCTAACATTTCCTCTAAACTATCATTTTCACAATCCAATAATTTTTTATCGATTTGTTCATACATGGCTTTAAAGCTCTCGTATCGCTTTATTTCCGTTACTTTTACCGTCATCATTTCTTTTGTCGTAAGATTCGTAAATACGATTTCATCGCCTTTGTTTATTAGTTGACGTTTTTCATCGTATAGGCGTACTTCATATACTTTTTTTCCTGATTGAATTGACTGAAACGGTTTATTATATAAACCCATTTCGTATCGCATACATCCCACTCCCTTTTGTTCATTTCACCTATTAATACAGTTCACATTACTACATCTTGCATATAATATTCCATACGTATCACTTAATTGAGAAAGGAGGCTGAAGAAGCATGTTATATTTAAATCAAAAACCTGAATATAATAAATATGATATTGGTGATTATACTTATAGTAAAGTAGGGCCAACCATTTTTTCTTGGAACGATGAAACAAAATTAAAAATAGGTAAGTTTTGTTCATTAGCAGAAGAAATCGTTTTCATACTTGGCGGTGAACATCGCGCAGACTGGATAACAACTTATCCATTTAATGCACTTTTTGATGAAGGAGCACATATTACTGGTCACCCTTCTTCAAAAGGTGATATCGTAGTCGGCAATGATGTATGGATTGGTTATCAATCCTGCATTTTATCTGGTGTTACAATTGGTAACGGGGCCATTATCGGCGCCAGGAGCATTGTTACAAAAGATGTACCCCCGTATGCAATTGTAGCTGGTAATCCTGCAAAATTTGTTCGATATCGTTTCCCCCAAGAAACGATTGACAAACTAGAGAATCTCGCATGGTGGGACTGGGACATTTCTGTTATAAAAGAAGCCATTCCATTACTACTCTCCGACAAAATCGACGAATTTTTCACCTCACCCGAAAAAGAATCTACATGATAAATACAGAAAGAGCATCCTTTTTTCCGGATGCTCTTTCTGTATTTATTTTTTATTTATTTGCAAATGATTACACGGAGAACATTGAAAAGGAATTTTCCCTAAGCAATTAAGATTTGTTTCACAAATTTGTTCTATCGTTGGAACAAATGGAATGACAACTATGTTACTTTCTACCATTTGTGTAACAGGTGGCAATACTGTGCCTACTTGATGTTCGAAACGAATACTCGCTTGATTTATATAATTTCCTGAACCATTTGGCGCGCTCTGCACTACTACTTGGAACGAAACTGTCCGTGCTTCACCTGGATTTAAATTTCCTATAATAAAACCTGATACTGGGTTTACATTTGGCACTGGCGTATTATCAATCGTTACAGTTCCAAGGACAAATTGAACACTACTATCTAACATATCTTGAAAACGAATATTTTGTATTGCTGTATCCCCCGTATTTGTAATAACTGTCGTAAACGTAATAACATCGCCAATTGTTGCTGCCTGTAAATTTGCCGTTTTTACGACTGTCGTTGAGACATTTTGAGGAATAAACGGGATAACAACTGTATTGCTATCACCTTCAACTACTACTGGCGGCTCATTCGGATTTACAGTTGCGAGCCCATTTGCTATAGCAGTATTTGTAACTAAATTATTTATTTGTCCTCCTGTTATTACAACTTGGAAATTAATAATTGCTGCGTCATTTGGCTGAAAATCACCTAACGGAATACCGGTATTCGGATTAGCAAATGGAAGAGGTACATCATTTACCGTTACCGTGCCATTTATAAATAAAGTATTCGGATCAATGATATCTGTTAAAACAATATTCGTCACAGGAACTGTACTGTCATTTATAACGGCAATTCCATAAGTGACAACATCTCCTACCATCGCTACTTCAAAGTTTGCTCCTTTTGCAACAAATAAGATTGCAGTATTTACCGTCACTATAACTGTATTGCTCGTATCCATCACTGTAACTGGCGGCTCCCCTGGTACTAAAATATATTCTGCTAACGCCCCAGCAACGTTCACTACTGTACCACCATCTGGAAAGCTCGTAATCGTAGCTTCATATGTTACAATCGCCGTCTCACCGACTGGAATGTCTACAATCGTAAATCCAACCTGCGGATTTACTCCCGGACGAGCTACTCCATTTACAGTTACACTATTTGGTACAAAAACAGCTTCCGGAGATAGGACATCGATAAATTGAATATTCATCGCATCAGCAGTACCAGTATTTAATATTCGAACCGTATACTTTACTGTTTCTCCTACTCCAACAATTGAATGATCTACTTCTTTTTGCATATCTAAACTGCCTCTATTTACTGGTGTGACTGTCGTATTACTTGAATTCGTAATTGTAAACGGAGGTTCTCCTGGAATTAATTCAAAATCACCCGTTACTCTTGCTGTATTCATAATGCTATTAGAAGGCGGAACTGCGATTACATTTACTTCAAATGTAATTAATACGCTATCCCCTACTGCAAGATTAGGCAATGCAAAGCCTACAAATGGATCTAAACCTACTTGCGGAATCCCATTTATTTGTACACTTCCAGGAACGAATTCTAAACTAGGTGATGGAACATCGCTAAACTGAACGTTCGTCGCTGTTACCGTTCCCGTATTTGTAACTTGCACACTATACGTTAACGTATCTCCTAATCGTGTCGCTTCTTTATTTACAGATTTTATAACGCTGAATCGTCCTCTATTCACTCTAGTTATCGTCGTATTACTCGGCTCTGTTACTACAACCGGTGGCTCTCCTGGCACTAAAGTAAAGCTTCCTGTTATATTTGCAACGTTCGTAATTGTTCCTGATGACGGGATGTTTGTAACTGTCGCTTGAAACGTCACTATAACTGTTTCACCAACTGGGATATCTCCAACTCCAAATCCAGTAATCGGATTTAAGTTTGGTTGCGGGGCTCCATTTATCGTTACACTATTTGGTACAAATGACGCACCTGTTGAAATCGTATCAATAAACTGAACATTGTTAGCTGTTACTGTTCCTGTATTCGTTATTTGCACTGTATACGTCAATACATCTCCAACTAGAGTAGCGGCTCTATTTACTTGTTTAATAACATTAAAGCGTCCTCTATTTACAGTTGTGAGTGTTGTATTACTTGGCTGATTTACTATAACTGGTGGTTCTCCTGGTACTAAAATAAAGCTTCCGGTAACATTTGCCGTATTGGCAATTGTTCCGTTTGACGGAACGCTAACAACTGTTACTTGGAATGTGACTTCTACACTTTCACCTGGAGTTATATCCGGAAGTGAGAAGCCAGTGTTGGGATCTAATCCAGGCTGTAACACACCGTTTATCGTTACACTATTCGGTACGAATGTTATAGAGGATGGTAATACATCACTATATTGAACATTCGTCGCTATCACTGTTCCCGTATTTTGAACTACTGTTGTATATGTGATTGTATCGCCTACTGCAACAACCGGCTGACTTACTGATTTTAAAACATTCCAACCAGATTCATTTATTTCTGTTAATGTCGTGTTACTTGTCGTCGTTTCAGTAATAGGAGGCTCTGTTTCACTTACAGCAAACGTAGCCGTAACGTCCACAAAGTTAACAACTGTTCCACCTTGAGGTATGCTCGTTACCATCTCTTGGTATGTGACAAGTACAAAATCACCTACAGGTATATCTGGAACTGTAAAGCCTATGAACGGATCTAATCCTGGTTCTGGCACTCCGTTTATACTCACACTTCCTGGAACAAACGCTACACCACTCGTACTAGAATCAAGAAATTGGACATTCGTTGCCGGTACCGTTCCAAAGTTAAAAATTAGTACATCGTAGGTTAATATTTCCCCAACCGTCGCTGCCCCTTTATCTACTATTTTTACTGGAAAAATTGAAGCTATATTAATTGTCGTAACGACTAAATTCGTTAATATCGTTTGCGTAATCGGTGGCTCCTGCGGATTCGGTTGTGAAGTAAATGTAACGTCAGCATCATTTAATATGACTTCATTATCAGGAATTTCCGTAATGGTCACTTGGAACGTTACAGAAATACTCGCACCAGCATTTAATAACGGACTAACTGTAAAGCCTATTTCTGGATTTAATCCAGGTTGCTGCACTCCACCTATCGTTACACTGTTGTCAACAAACGTCGTCCCTTCTGGAATGACATCTTGGAAGAGTACATCTGTAACAGGGATAATTCCTACATTCGTTATTAGCACTGTATACGTTAATACATCCCCAACAGCCCCAGTTGCAATATTTACTGTTTTTATTGCTGTCACTTCACCAGGAGGAGGTAACGGTATTGTAACTACCGTTGTATTACTTGAGTTCGTTGTTGTTACAGGTGGTTGTAAAGGATTCAATAAGAAAGTAGCTGTAGCAGACGCTGTGTTTAGAACTGCCCCAAGCGTTGATGGTGCAACAACTATCACTTGGAATGTTACTGTCAATGATGTGCCAGCTGCAATATTAGGAAGCGGGAAACCAATATTTGGATCAAATCCAGGTTGAGGCGTTCCATTTATCGTTACACTATTTGCTACAAATGTTGTTTCTGGAGCAATCGTGTCAATGAAAGAAATATTTGTAGCTGCAACTGTACCTGTATTTCGTATAACAACAGAATATGTGTAAGTCTCTCCAAGTGCTGCTTGTTGTACAGATGAAGATTTTTGTATAGTTAGTCTCGCTGTATTTACTTGTGTTACTACAAAATTACTATTTGTAGTAGTCGTTATAGGAGGTCCTGCCGGATTTATAAGGAAACTTGCAGTAACATTCGATTGATTTCTTATATTTCCACCACTCGGAACGCTTGTCACTGTCACTTGGAACGTAATTGTAGCAGTTTGCCCAACTGGAATATTTGTAACAGGAAAACCCACTATAGGATTCGCACCTTGCTGAACGACTCCATTAATCGTTACACTATTCGCTACAAATGTAGCTCCAGATGGGATTGGATCTTGAAAAATAATATTCGTTGCGGGGACAGTTCCTGTATTTTGAATAAGAATCGTATACGTTAACGTATCTCCTACACCTGCTTGTGGTGTATTTACACTTTTTATTACATTAATTGATCCTACATTCACCCGCGTCACAACAATATTACTAATCGTTACAATTGTAATTGGTGGCTGGAGAGGACTTACTTGGAAATCAGCAGTTACATTCGCATTATTCGGAAGAACTCTATTTGGTGGTACACTCGTGATTGCCACTTGGAAAGTAACTGTTACTATACCTCCTACTGGAATATTAGCAAGTGGAAATCCAGTTGTCGGGTTTAAACCTGGTTGAGGTGTCCCGTTTATTGTTACACTATTCGCTACAAAAGTGGTTCCAACTGGAATCGGATCAAGGAATGATACATTTGTCGCTACTACCGTTCCACTATTTTGTATAGCAACTGTATATGTTAGTGTATCTCCTACACCTGCTTCAGTAGCGCTTACACTCTTCATTACATTTAGTCCTGAGGAATTCACAACTGTCATAACAGTATTACTTGGAACCGTCACAGTAATTGGTGGCTCTGTTGGATTTACAAGAAAATCTCCAGTTACATTCGCGTTATTTACAACATTATTCCCTGGCGGAATTTCATCAATTAATACTTCAAATGAAATAATTACACTCGCGCCAGTAGGTAAATCATTTAATGGGAATCCTAGTCCTGGATCTGCCCCCTCTTGTAAAACACCATTAACCAATACACTATTTTCAATAAATAATGTCCCTGGCGGAATTGAATCTTGGAAAAATACACTTGTAGCTGGTACACTACCTGCATTTATAACTTCGATTGTATATACTAAAACATCTCCTACCGTTGCCACATTCGTATTCACTGCTTTCACAACTTCAAAGTTCCCTGATTGTACTGTCGTATTCACAACATTACTCGGTACATTGATTGTTACTGGTGGTTCATTCGGATTCACTTGAAAGCTTGCTGTTACATTTGCTTGATTTAAAATATCTTCATTTTCTGGATTCTGTACAATTACTACGTCAAATGTGACTACAACCGTTTGAGCCGCAGGAATATTTGGAAGAGAGAATCCTGTATTCGGATTTAGTCCACTTTGCTGTACTCCATTAATTGTTACAGAATTTGCAACGAAGGAAACAGCGGAAGAAATAGTGTCTTGAAATAACACATTTGTTAGCGGAACGTTTCCTGTATTTTGAACGGCAATCGTATATGTTAAAGTATCTCCTACTGCTGCTTGTGTTGTATTCACTTCTTTTATTACATTTAAACTGCCTGTATTAACTTGTGTCACAACTGTATTCGTTTGTCTATTAATCGTTATTGGCGGCTGATTCGGAATAACGACGAAATTAGCAGACACATTTCCGCGATTCGGAATCGTACCTCCTGATGGCGTAGAAGTTACTCGTACTTGAAATGTAACTGTCCTAGTCCCACCTGGAGATATGTTAGCAACTGTAAAGCCAGTTGCCGGATTTGCCCCAGGTTGCGAAATTCCATCTACAGTTACACTATTTGTGATAAAAGTCGTTCCAGTTGGGATTGGATCTTGAAAAATAACATTCGTCGCAAGTACATTTCCTGTATTTTGAATTGTTACCGTGTACGTAAGAACGTCGTTAACCGTTGCAAAAGCTTTATCCACTGTTTTTCTCGTTGTTATATCAGCTATATTAATTGTCGTAACTACAGTATTGCTTGTCGCTTGCCCTGAAACTGGTGGTTGACCAGGTACTGGAGTAAAGTTAAATGTTACACTCGCACGGTTTGGAATTGGATTGACAAGAGGGTTTGATGTCACTCGAACTTGAAAGCGCACTACAGTCGTTTGCGATGCATTAATACTTCCAAGATTAATACTACTTGCTGGATTCGCTCCTGGACGTGCTACCCCGTTTACCGTAACGCTATTTGCGACAAATGTTGTTCCAGCAGGGATACTATCAACAAAAATAACATTGTTTGCAGTGATGTTTCCATTATTCGTTACATTAACCGTGTACGTTAATACATCATTAAGTGTTGCCGTCTGTAGATCTACAGACTTTTGCATACTTATAGTTGCTTGATTCACTGTCGTTTGTACTGTATTTGAAGAAGACGTACTTGCAATAGGAAGGCTACCAACGAAAGGACGAAATTGGTAAGACACCATTGCACGATTTGAAATAGGGTTTGGATTTGGAAACGATGTAATTCTTACTTGGAATGTAACGATTCTTTGAGCATTATTTGGTATCGTTCCTAAATTAATTCCACTAGCTGGATTCGCACTTGGTTGTGTTACTCCACCAACCGTTACACTACCAGCTATAAATGCTGTGCCGTTCGGAATACTATCTTGTAATAAAACGTTGTCCGCACTTCCTGTTCCTGTATTCGGAACTGTAATCGTATAAGTGAGAATATCTCCTATACCTGCAACTGCTTTATCAACAGATTTGACAGGATTTATAATCGGTCCCGTCGCATCAATTTGAACACCAAAACCAGCCGCTGCATAACCATCACCATTTGTAACGAACCGAACGGTTGCTGACGTTTGATTATTTACTAATGATGATGAAGCATCTACGTTTGTAATATCCCATCCTTGTCTTCGAACAGCCAAAGCTATCCCTAATGGCTGATTCAAATCTCCAAACGTTCCGGTTGTATCTAATTCCCCAAAGTCATTACAAATTTGAGATTGAAAGAAATTATTTGCCGGATTTCTCGGTCCGAATAATGCAACTGTAGCATTTGGGTTTGGTCCAAAGCGAAGTTGATCTCCAGAAATGTTGGAATCTCCCTCTTGAACAGTTACGAGTACTCTTCCTGTAACAGCTCCTGTAGCTGGAGTAGCAAATCCTGAAATAGTAGCATCAACAGGCGGGGATGAAGCATCAATAATTTCTTGGCCTGCATAAACTGACAAATTCCGAAGAGGTAAACTTGCATTTTGATATACAACCTCAAGCGTCCAGCCAGCTGAACGACTGATTGTTGGATCAGCTGAAGTTCTTGCAGCGGGCACAGCACCTGTTGTATATGTGCCTGCCCCACCTGCACTAACAAGATTGGTTACATTAGCAGAGCGAGCATAATAAAACTGATTTCCTACTGAACCTTGCTGCGCGGTAGCGGGATCTGGCGTAACAGCAAACGTCCCTGATGGTGTTGTAAATGTAATATCATCATTTAAAAATGGTAAAACATCTTCCGTATCAGTCCGAAAAGTACCAGCCCAAACTAACTCTGCATATAGTACACTACTCCCCGCCGGAAGATTTAAAATTGCACTTGAAGAATTCAATTGCCATTCATCCGTCGTTCCTGCTGGGAACCCTGGTACTTGCAGCGCTGTATTTACCGTAGTAAATACAGCAAGTGTACCAAAAATATTACCTGGCGCAGGTGATGTAGGGCTAAGCCCTAACGTGTTCCCAGTGAACGTGACGGCACCAGGTACTGTTGTTGTAAAACGGTTTATAAAAGGCACACAATCATCTCATTTCATTTATAGTAAAAAGTGCTCTATACTATAAAATGTAGACAAACTATGCAATGTACGTTGTCCAACAAAATTCCGCACATACGAGAGGAGTTTATAAAACTATGCGCTACGTTATCATAACAGGAACTTCACAAGGTTTAGGTGAGGCTATTGCCACTCAGTTGTTAGAAGAAAGTACAACTGTCATCTCTATTTCTAGAAGAGAAAATAAAGAACTTACTAAACTTGCAGAGCAATATAACAGCAATTGCATTTTTCATTCCTTAGATCTTCAAGATGTACATAACTTAGAAACTAACTTTAAAGAAATCATTTCATCCATTAAAGAAGACAATGTATCCTCTATTCATTTAATTAATAATGCAGGTACAGTTGCACCTATGAAGCCGATTGAAAAAGCAGAAAGTGAACAATTCATTACGAACGTTCACATTAATTTACTTGCACCTATGATTCTTACATCTACGTTTATGAAACATACGAAAGAATGGAAAGTAGATAAACGCGTTATAAATATTTCATCTGGTGCAGGAAAAAATCCTTATTTCGGATGGGGCGCTTATTGTACGACGAAAGCTGGTGTAAATATGTTTACACAATGCGTAGCAACTGAAGAATGGGAAAAAGAATATCCAGTAAAAATCGTCGCTTTTGCCCCCGGTGTTGTTGATACAAATATGCAAGCACAAATTCGTGAAACAGCTAAAGAAGACTTCACAAATTTAGACCGCTTCATTGCATTAAAAGAAGAAGGAAAGCTATTATCACCTGAATATGTTGCGAAAGCTATTCGTAACTTACTAGAAACTGAGGAATTCCCTCAAGGCGAGGTTATTAGAATTGATGAATAACAAAAAGGCGTGCTAAAATAGCACGCCTTTTTGTTTTACTTCTCTAAAAATATGAGCACAGATTCCGCAATTTGTTCATAACCAATTTCTTGATAAATTTTATTAGATGTCGGATTCGCTAGATCAGTATATAACGTAGTCGTCTGGTAGCCTTCATCTAACATACGTTGACTAAGTGCTGCTACACAATGAGATGCATACCCTTTTTTCCTTGCTTCTTTCGGCGTATATACGAAATTGACTGTTATATTATTTTTAGTTGGTCTCGTTTTTGCAGCTACAGAAACGAGTTTCCCATCCACTTCCAAACCAAACAGTCGATTTGTAGTTATTAATGTATACGCAGTTTGTTTTGCTTCTTCTTTCGTAGTAGGAAGCTTTACGTCTTCACAAAATTGATATATCCACTGTTCTATTAATGGTAATTCATCATTATTTACCGCTCGGAAAAGTCCATTCGCATTACACTTCTTCTTTACTCTGTTCAGCTCATACACACCTTGCTCCATTGCAACATTCGTTTTTTTATTTTCTAATACGGCAATCTCTTCCGCTAATTTCTGTACAATTTTCTTATTACCGATCAATCCAGGAATATCCGGATATACTTTCGTTAATTCTTTTGCAAGTTCCTCAATAGTTACTCCCGCAATTTCAGAAGTTGCAACAATGATTTGTTTCTTCTCTTCTGTTTGCAGAAATACAACCGCAATTTCTTCTCCTTGTTTCGCTATCCCCATAAATATCGGTTCTTGGACCATTTGTAATACACCTAATATGAGATTGTTTTCCTGCTCATTCTTTTCTAGAAATGGTGTAACATCTTCTTTAAAATGAAAAATCTCTTCATATACATGTAATTGAATCATCGACAATCTCTTCTCTCTATTCATAGTTTAATTAAGTATTGGCGATTAATTCATCAAATCCCTCTTTTACGATTCAATAATATTCAAAGCTAATGTATTCAAAGCATTTTCAGCTTGTAAAATTCTCTGTTTTTCCTTTTCAAATACATCTTCTTCTTTTTGAAATGACTCTTTTCGATTTTTGATCATGCGCTCCATCTCTTTTTTACTCGGTCCACCGTATACATTTCTTTTTTGAATAAAAGCTTCTGGCGATATAATTTCTTTCCACTCTTTTTCTAATAAATTTATTTTAAAATGTTCTTGCAAGTACATATTTACCTCTTTGAAGTGTAATTCATGTAGTTCTTTTTTCTGCTCCAATGACATATTTGCAATAGCACTTGCTGCATGATGAGCATGCCGAAATGGAATTTCATAGTTTTTTGTTAAAACATCGGCGAAATCCGTTATCGTTATTGCATGTTTATAGGAACGACTTTTTAACGTTTCTTCTTCTACTTTCATCGTTCGGATCACTGCATTCATCATACAAAAAACACGAATTGCCTTTTCAATCCCTTTATATAAATATGGCTGCAAGTCATCTTCCGTATCGACAATATCACCAAATGGTGTATTATGAATCATTTGAAATACTGTAAATGCTTCTCCTAAAGCACTACTCGTAATTGCACGAGCATGTTCAATTGAAACCGGGTTTCGTTTTTGCGGCATAATACTACTGATTTGTACATATGACTTTGCAACAGTAATACCGTCATATTCTTTCGTTGCTAACAACAAAAAGTCATGAATCCATCTACTCGTATTCGTCATCATTACCATAAGTAGCGAGCTAACTTCTAATAAATAATCCGCTCCAGCAACAGCATCATATGAGTTCTCAATTACATTTGTAAATCCAAGTAGATGAGCAACTCGTTCTCGTTTAATCGGGAAACTTGTTGTAGAGAGTGCAGCCGCCCCCATTGGAGACTGATTTAAAAGCTGGTACGTTTTTTTCATTCGTTCTAAATCTCTTTGCATCGTATCATAAATTGCTAACGTATAATGACCAAATGTTGTTGGCTGTGCTGGTTGTGTATGTGTATAAGCTGGCATGATCGTTTCCTTATGATCAGCAGCAAGTTGCAGTACACTTTCTTGCAATAACAAATGATGTTCTATTAATCGTAATACATATCGCCTTAAACTCATGCGATACATCGTTACGCCCATATCATTTCTACTTCTACCAATATGCATATTACTTACAAAATCGCATTTCGCTTCTTGAGAAATTAAATGTTCGACTAAAAAAAAGAGATCTTCATGCTGCTCTGTATAGAGCAATTGCTCTTCTGGAATTCCCTCTACCTTTTTTAATGCGTGTAATATAACTTTAGCTTCTTCCTTTTTCATTAAATTTTCTTCCGTCAGCATCGTAATATGTGCTTTATGCACTTGAAACATATCTTTCAATAAGTAATTTCGTTGAAAATCAAATACATGTTGTAATACACAATCCACATATGTTTTCCCAGGGAAATCAGCGCCTTCACTCTTTATAAACTCTTCTTTACTTTGTTTCATCACCTTTTCCCCTCTCACCTAAGTATTACTACCCATCATACCCAGAGATAGAAAAAAAGTGCTTGTACATAAAAATAAACTCGGTGCTCTCTGCACCGAGTTTATTTAATAAAAGTCGCATCATACTTATCACTTTGCAACACTTGGAAATGCAAGTTTGCTAAATGTTTCCGTATTTCTGCACTATCGTCTTCATTTAAATTATTCGCCAAAAACACAATTTCTGTACAGTTTCCACGTTTATCCATAGCATAAACTGCTTTTGTAACCGTCCATGGTGTGTAACCATTCTTTTGCCCCGCATGTCTGAATGTTTTACGGTATTTCTTGGCACTCATGTCTGTTTCAACGATATTTGCCCACACTTTTTCTTCAGCCTCTGTCAAGCCACCTTTATGGTTTGCCTTTTGAAGTAATACCATATAATCATTTGCAGAAGCTGCTGGTAATCTATCTGACCAAATTTTGTCGTAACGTTCCTCTAAATAAAGCGGAATTTCCTTCTGTAATAATGGTCCCTTCTTCTTTAAGCGTTCATGAATAATCATCGCATATTCACGATATTGCTCTTGAGACATTTCTTTTAACTTTTTCTCTATTTTATATTTTGGAACATGTAATTCTTTATGCAAATATCCCGGGATATACAAAGATGAAACGATTGGAAATAGTGGTTGATGTGCAGGAAGTGATAAACTTTGTAAATTTCGATTGATGTTATCTAATCCTAACAATTCCATTAAGTATTCAGCATTTGCATTCGAACTAAACTTAACCATTCCTTTTGCCACTTCTTCTAAAGAAACCGCTCCTTCAGTTATCTTGCCCGTCTTCTCCAAATACTTTTGCCATCTATCTTGTGCACCACCATCTGTATTCGGCACATAATAACGATTCACATCATTAATCGACACGAAACTAGAAGAATCAATTTTCCCTTCAGTAACTTGTTTCGTATATTCAAGCGCCACAATTAATTTCATCGTACTAGCAACTGGCAATACAACATTTGGGTTTACAGAATAAACAACTTTATCATTTCTCTTTACTAGAAGCGCACTATTTTTTTCATCTTTATGTTCTTCAATAAAAGATGCAATATACTGTGCATCATCATTATTTGAACTCCACACTTTTTTCACTAAAAAGTTACCCGATATTAGCAAAACAAAAATACCCACAATTACTGCGCATACTATAGTTTTTTTCAAGTAAAATTCCTCTCCTATTGTGTAACTCTTCTCTATTTATCATTTAAAAACAAAATAATGGAGATGGTCATTTAAATAACCATCTCCATTATTTTAACTTGTATGCTCCTATTATGTCTACGTCATAAATTTCACAAAATCCTCAAGAAACTTTTTATAATGTAACGACCAACCAATTCGCACCCAATTTTTTAATGCTTTTGCATCAGGTTGAGGCCGAAAATCAGCAATACTCTCTCCTTTTGCAATTCCAACTGTATCTACATCGACACGACGATATACATAATCTAAAAGGGATGGATTTGCCGCAACCATCATTGTAACGACGTCATGTACTGGACTTCCTTTTATTTTCGGATTTAACTTTCTATAAGCTTTATAATAGTACGTAAATATCGGCTCGATTAACTTATTAAAACTCGTTTTAGAGTGTTTCGTAATATATTTTACCATTTCCGGTGTAATAATTGCTTCAGATGTAACGTTAAGTGGCACTAATGTTACATTTTTGGCATTTTGCATAACTAATTGTGACGCAATGGGATCACCATGAAAATTCGCCTCTGCGACTGGTGTTACATTGCCAGGCATTAAGAAAGCACCGCCCATTATATAATATTCTTTCACATACTTCATCATCGGCTTTTCTAAAATAAATGCTGTCGCTAATGTTGTTGATCTACCAGCATCGACTATTATTAATTCTCCTTTATATTTTTCAAGAAGATCAAAAAATGTACAAAAAGGCTTTATATTTGGTGAAAAAGTTTTTGGAGGTTTAATTGGCCCTAAACCGTCTGTCCCATGAATTTCTGGATAATACGTCGTAATATCTCCGGATAAAGGAATTTTCGCACCATTAATAACAGGTATATCTTCCCGTCCTGCCATTTGCAATAAATATGCGGCATTACTTGTCGCCTTTTCTTGTGTTACATTTCCATATCCCGTTACTACACCAACAATATCAATATCAGGATGCAACAATCCATACATAATTGCTAAAGAGTCATCAATGCCTGGGTCTCCTAAAAATAATACTTTTTTCATCGACCTCAACTCCATCCCCTCAGTTGTTATTAATTTATGAATAACCGTGGATATACAGAATAAAAAATGAACAAATTCACACAAAAAAACGCAGTCTTATAAGGACTACGTTTCTTCAGCTAACCTATACTGTTTTTTTTACAGCACTCATACTTCCAATGATGTAAGCGATAAACGCAAAACAAATCGGGAAGACAACTGTATGTATACCGAACGGATTTGGATAGAAAAGATGAATACACATATATGAGCCTACCCCAACTAAAATAGACGCAAGCGCTCCTGTAGCATTTCCTTTCCTCCAATATAACCCTAATACGATTGGCCAAATGAATGCTGCTTCTAATCCACCGAAAGAAAATAAATTTAGCCATATTAAAAAATCTGGTGGTTTAATTGCCGCTGCATAAACGAGTAGTCCTACAATACCCGTAATCCACAAACTTCCTTTTTTTATCGTACTGTCTGCTGCATCTTTATTTATGTAATTTACGTATATATCTTTAATAATTGACGAGCTTACAAGTAATAATAAAGAGTTTACTGTAGACATAATCGCTGCCATCGGTGCAGCTAAGAAAACTCCAGCTAACCAAGGTGGCAACACTTCCATCGCAAGTAGCGGCATTACTTTATCTGGTACCGTTATACCTGGAAGTACTACTCTTGCAAATACACCTGTTAAATGCATACCGATCATAATTGTGCCAACGACAACGGTTCCAATTATTAAAGCTTGGTGCATCGCTTTTGAATTTTTATAAGACATGGCACGCACGCTAATTTGCGGTAAACCGACAACGCCAATTCCAATTAAAATCCAAAATGATGTAACATATGATTTCGTTAAACTGCCATCTGCTCCGAATGGTGTAATTAACTTTGGATTAATTTGAACAAGTTCCTGCATAATCTTTTCAATTCCACCACCAGCAATGACAGTAGCAATTAAAATGATTGTTGTTCCAACTAACATAATGATTCCTAATAATGTATCTGATAGAGCAACTGCACGAAATCCACCAATTAATACGTACACAAGTACAGAAAAAGTAAATAAAAATAGTGCTGTTGTATACGATAGCCCCGTTAGTGACTCGATTAATCGTCCACCACCGACCCACTGGGCTACTGTCGCTGAAAATAAAAAGATAATAATACATAACGCAGAAAGTATAACAACTGCTTTATTATTGTATCTCCCTTTTAAATAATCGATAAGAGTAATTGCTTCCATCTTCCTAGCGATAATTGCAAACTTTTTACCGATAACCGTTAAAACGATATACCCTGTTACAACTTGAATCGCAGATAACAGTACCCATCCAAGACCCATATTGTAAGCAATACCAGGGCCACCAATAAAGCTACTTGCACTACCGTACGTAGCAATCATTGTCATCGCTAATAATAAACCGCCTAGCTCACGCCCACCAAGAAAATATTCTTGCAAAAATTTATTATGAGCAGTTGCTTGCACGCGTCTTGAAGCATATACACCAATTAAAAATACAACGATAAACGAAATTATCATTGGAATGATTACATACCAATTCATCTATTATTCCTCACTTTTTTCTTCCTCATCGAGTGAAATATCTTGAAATACAAAACGAACAACTAAACTAAGTAAAATAACCATAACGATAAATCCAACGATACAGCTATAAAAAAACCATGCGGGAAAACCTAATACATATGTATATTCATTCGGATTTTTACTACCAAGCCCATAAGCAAATCCGTACCAAATTATAAAATTAATAATAGCAAGTCCAAGACCAATTAACGCTTCTCTATGGGCTATTCGAAAGCGTGGATCATCATGATAATCTTTCATTTTTACCCCTCCTCTCACGATGTATTATTGTACCATTGTTCTTCTAGTTTTTCCTACTAGAAAGCAAAAACAAGCAGGATTTTTTTATAATCATATAGAAGATTCTCTTACATTACATATTTTTTACAATTGTAACACGAATGAAATTTGAATTTTCAGTATTTCTTAATTATGATTTTAATTAGAGGCTTTCCATCTAGTTTCCACATCCTTGATTTCGGAATAAGCGCCGTCTCGTACTGCGTTTACATTATATTTTCAAGGGGGTTATACAATGAGTCAACTAGCTGTAAATCTTCATGAAAAGGTAGAGAAGTTTCTTCAAGGTACAAAAAAGTTATATGTGAATGGATCTTTCATTGAAAGCGCTTCCGGTAAAACATTTAAAACACCTAACCCAGCAACTGGTGAAACACTTGCCGTCGTTTCTGAAGCTGGTCGCGAAGATATTCATAAAGCTGTAGTCGCAGCTCGTATGGCTTTTGACGAAGGTCCTTGGTCTCGTATGAGCACTGCTGAGCGAAGCCGTCTCATGTACAAGTTAGCTGATTTAATGGAAGAACATAAAGAAGAGCTCGCACAGCTCGAAACATTAGATAACGGAAAGCCAATCCGTGAAACAATGGCAGCAGACATCCCACTTGCAATTGAGCATATGCGCTATTACGCTGGCTGGGCTACGAAAATCGTTGGTCAAACAATTCCTGTTTCCGGTGATTACTTTAACTATACACGCCATGAAGCTGTTGGTGTCGTTGGTCAAATTATTCCTTGGAACTTCCCGCTTCTTATGGCAATGTGGAAAATGGGAGCAGCGCTTGCTACAGGATGTACAATCGTTTTAAAACCTGCAGAACAAACTCCACTATCTGCTCTATACTTAGCTGAATTAATTGAAGAAGCTGGATTCCCGAAAGGTGTTATTAATATCGTACCTGGATTCGGTGAATCAGCTGGACAAGCTCTCGTTAATCATCCACTCGTTGATAAAATTGCATTTACCGGTTCTACTCCTGTCGGTAAACAAATTATGCGACAAGCATCCGAATCATTAAAACGCGTTACACTTGAGTTAGGCGGTAAATCACCAAATATCATCTTGCCGGATGCTGATTTATCTCGCGCGATTCCTGGTGCACTTTCTGGTGTTATGTTTAACCAAGGACAAGTATGCTCTGCTGGATCACGCTTATTTGTTCCGAAGAAAATGTATGATAATGTCATGGCTGATCTCGTCCTCTATTCTAAAAAACTAAATCAAGGTGTCGGTCTTAACCCTGAAACAACAATTGGTCCTCTCGTTTCTGAAGAACAACAAAAACGTGTAATGGGCTACATTGAAAAAGGGATTGAAGAAGGCGCTGAAGTACTTTGCGGAGGAAGTAATCCATTCGATCAAGGCTACTTCGTTTCTCCTACAGTATTCGCTGACGTAAATGATGAAATGACGATCGCAAAAGAAGAAATTTTCGGTCCAGTTATTTCTGCAATACCATTTAACGATATTGATGAAGTAATTGAACGTGCAAATAAATCACAATTCGGCTTAGCGGCTGGTGTATGGACAGAAAATGTTAAAACAGCACACTATGTTGCAAGCAAAGTACGTGCAGGTACAGTGTGGGTAAACTGTTATAACGTTTTTGATGCAGCATCTCCATTTGGAGGATTTAAACAATCTGGTCTTGGCCGTGAAATGGGATCTTATGCATTAAATAACTATACAGAAGTAAAGAGCGTTTGGCTTAACTTAAATTAATGAAAAGAACCTGACCTATCCGGTCAGGTTCTTTTCATTATGTATTCCTTTAAATTTGCAGTCCTCCGCTCACATTTAATACTTCACCTGTAATATAAGATGCGTATTCTGATGCTAAAAAGGCTGCTGCGTTCGCAATATCTTCTGGCGTTCCAATTCTACCAACTGGAATAGCGCCAACCATCTTTTCTTTCACTTTATCTGGTATCGTTTTGGTCATATCTGTATCCATAAACCCCGGACAAATCGCATTACAAGTAATACCGAAACTTCCAACTTCTTTCGCTGCTGTTTTCGTTAATCCTACAACTCCAGCTTTCGTTGCAGCATAATTTGCCTGTCCAATATTCCCCTCTCTACTTATAGAAGAAATATTAATAATTCTTCCATATCCTTGTTGTCTCATATAAAGAAGCGCTGGTTGCATACAATAAAAAACTCCAGTTAAATTCACTTGTAATACTTGTTCCCAAGCAGATTTCTCCATTTTATGTAACATTGCGTCTCTTGTAATTCCAGCATTATTCACCAAAATATGTAATGTACCAAATTTTTGAACCGCATATTCAATTAACGACTTTGCTTCATTTTGATTACTCACATCACATCGATATGAGCACACTTCATATCCTTCATCTGATAACTCACGTGTCGTTTTTTGTAGCGTCTCTTCATTTACATCGCTAATTAATACTTTCGCCCCTAGCTTTGCATAAACCCTTGCAATCTCTTTTCCAATTCCCTGTGCAGCTCCTGTTACAACAGCTGTTTTCCCATTTAAAAACTCCATTCCTATCCCCCATTTCTATTACTTATACTGTATATTTCGGCTTTTTACTTTCCAACTCCTCTTTGTATAAAAAAGTCTATTTGTGTCAAACTAACTTTGCAACGTCGCATAAAGTGAAACTTTAATTAGTGGGAAGTTTGTTCATCCCCCACTGATTATCAGCCCTCACCAATCGGGCATTTAATCTCCCACCTAGCTTCTTTGTTCCATCTGAGTTTTAAGGTGGGAGTTTTACTACCCGTTATGCGGGATAAATTGCAAGGAGATTGTGTCGAATGAATAAAAAAAATTTCAAACAAAGCAAAACAACTGATGGCATTGATGTTGAGTTCTCTCGCGAACTCGCTGACCACAATGACTTAGAAGCAAACGCACGTGCAAATGCCGCTGATGCACGTCAAAAGCGCCAATCAACCGAAAAATAAGGTACATCACAACCTTATTCTTTTCAAAAGGGACCTACTACCCAACAAAATAAACCGAGAGACATCTCTCGGTTTATTTTCTATATTTTTTTGCATAATGAGCCAAAGTAAGCAACGGATATATATGAGCATAACTATGATAACGAATATAAAACCCACCTGGTAAACCTGTTCCAGTAGGATATTTTTCATTTATATAAGGGTTGGAGAGCAAATATGAAATACCTTTTCGAATAACTGGCGTTTCTTTATCATAGTAAGAAATGAGGGCATCTAACGCCCATGCTGTTTGGGATGGTGTACTAAATGGCAAAGTAACAAATCTTTTTTCCACACTACTTTGGCAAGATTCTCCCCAGCCACCATCTTCATGCTGTATATGTTCAAGCCATAAAACGGCTCGTTTCAATGATGAATCGCTAGATGGTATTCCTAGTGACCGTAAACCAGTCAACACTGCCCACGTACCATATATATAACAAATTCCCCATTTCCCATACCACGATCCATTTTCTTCCTGTACATTCATTAACCAATTTATCGCACTTTGTTTTTGTTTCTCGGGCAATTCATTTTGCGTATACGTCCCAAAAAATTCTAGCACTCTTCCTGTAATATCTGGTGTAGAAGGATCTGTAATCATATCACTTGCATTCTCGATTGGTAAATTTGCTAATATACGGCTCGTTACCCCTTTTTCAAAAGCTCCCCAACCACCATCATTATTTTGCAATCCTTTAACCCAATTAACCGCTCGCTTCCAAGCATTATCTACATTTTCGTTCCCTCTACTTCGCGCCAACGCTCTTAACACAGCAGTTGTATCATCAATATCTGGAATCGTCGTATTCACATCCGAAAAGCCCCAACCACCTGGGAAGAGATCCGGTGCATGTACACTCCAATCTACTTTCTTCGTTTGCTGTTTTCTTAGTAAATACGCTGATGCATTTTGAATCACTTTACTTACTTTCGGAACTTGAGCTTCTTGCAAAGCATAACTGAGTAAAGCTGTATCCCATATAGTTGACGGAGAGTTTTGCAAATGGCTCCCTCTCTCCATCTTCCATATATAAGATGTAATTCCCATTATAGCCTTCTCAATAATTGGTGATTGAATAGAATGTCCTAATGCAAGTAAAGCATAAATCATATAAAACGAGGCAGTTGCGTAGCTATATAATGTTCCATTTTCATCAATACGCCCTTTCATAAAACGTTCTACTTCCTCATATCCTTTATGATGCAAAGAAAGTGGATACGTTATAATTTTCTTCACGTCACTTACTAACGTTTGAAAAACTGGAGACCGATCCTCCCGAAACCATTCTCCGCCCCCGCCTGCAATGTGATTTAAATTTGGCAATAACTTTTTCCCTACTCGAAATCTTTTATTTAAACACAACATCATCGGAATTAAATGAATACGTGCTGAGCTACTCAGTTCAAATATACTGAGAGGGGAATCATTCTGCAGAAACATAATTGGTGTTGGCAAATGAAAGAGAGAAGGATATTCATATTCTCCATGAATCGCTAATAAAAACTTCGTCATAAAATGAGCACGCGCTACCCCACCGCGCTCATTTATAAACATTTCCGCTCGCTTCATATTCGCATCTTCTTTTGTATATTTTTCCGATGCAAGTAAGGCAGCATAAGATTGAATTGTAGCAGATAAATTACCACCCACCTCATCTTCATACAATTTCCATGTTCCTTCATTTGTTTGGAGTGATGCTAATCTTTTTACAAACGGTTCTATCTCTTTATCTCTACCTAATAATTTTAATAAAAAAATCATATGACAATCTGTTAATGGCGCTCCCTCAAAACAAAACCGCCACGTACCATCTTGCCGTTGCATTGTTTGAAGTGCAGTTGTTCTTCTCGCTATTTCTTCATACACTTTTTCATATAATAACAAGTTACTCACCCACCCTTTCGAAATCCGTATAACGATATTCAAAAAGGTAGCTGAATATGTATAAAAACAAAGAAAAGCAGAACATATAAAATGTTCTGCTCATAAACAATACCCTACTCCGACAATAATTCCTAATAAAGCACCGACTACTACTTCATACGGTGTATGCCCAACAAGTTCATTTAACTTCTTATATTCTGTTTCTCTACCGTGAAAAAAGTCATTCAATATTTTTGCTTGTTTACTTACTGCAAGCCTTACTCCTGAAGCATCATACATAACAATAATGGCAAAAATAGTAGCAACCGCAAACATCGAGCTTTCCACACCTTCCACTACTCCAACTCCTGTAGCAAGCGCTGTAACTGTTGAAGCATGAGAACTTGGCATCCCACCTGAAGCAAAAAACTTTGCAAAATCAAATTCACCTGTTTTAACTAATTTAAAGACTACTTTCGTTAATTGTGCTAAAAACCATGAAATTACAGCTGCCATAAGCGGATCATTATGTAAAATTGTTTCCATGTTCTCAGCTCCTTACTAGCTATAATGGAAATCCTATATAGTATCAGTATAAAGAAAAATGCGTAGAAAATACTACGCATTATGATACTTTTGCTGATTTATTTTTTATAAATTTCGGTTGTTTCTGCACTAAAAACTTAGTCTTCGCTACCGAGAATACAAATAATGCAACCCATATACAGAAAAATGCAATCATATGAGTAGATGTGAAATGTTCACCAAATACGAATACACCTAAAATTAAGCTAATTGTTGGTGCAATATATTGTAAAAAACCTACCATATAAAGCGGAATAAGTTGGGCTCCTTTTGCAAAATAAAAAAGTGGTAGAGCTGTAACAATACCCGCTCCTATTAATAGTAATGTCGATAACATTGAGATAGAGCCAAATGAGCCGAAACCATGTACTCCTGTCATTACTAGATAAATAATCGCAAACGGCGTTACTAACATCGTTTCCATCGTAAGTCCAATTGTCGCATCATAGTTTAACAATTTTTTCGTTAATCCGTATAATCCAAATGAAAGGGCAAGTGATAAAGAAACCCACGGGATAGCCCCGAAACGTACTGTTAAAATGATAACCCCCACTCCAGCTAAACCAACTGCAACATATTGCCAGAAGTTTAACTTTTCCTTTAAAACGACTGTACCAAGTAAAATACTAATAAGCGGATTAATATAATAGCCAAGACTCGCTTCAATAACATGATTATGATTAACGGCCCATATGTAAACAAACCAGTTTCCACTAATCAAGACTGAAGCTATTGTTAATGACATTAATAATTTAGGTCGTTTAAAAAGATTCACAAATTCCCCAATAAACTGGCGAAACCTCTTCGTAACACCTAATACGAGTAACATAAAAACAAACGCCCAAACGATGCGGTGTGCTAATATTTCATCTGCTGGAACTTCCTCAACCCATTTCCAATAAATCGGTAGGATTCCCCACATCGTGTAAGCACCAGCCGCATATAGTATCCCTTTTTTTTGCTCTGCTGATTGACTCCCCATCTTCCTTTTTCTCCTCTTCTCATTTTTTCTCCATTATACGGTCTCACATGCTCACTTTACCAATAATCAATCTGCATTTCTTTCGACATTTCTCATACAACGAATAATAAACATACCGTTATTACAACAAGTAACGGTATGCCGAAAACAAATTTCTTTTTATGAGTTTTATGATGAAACATATACATGCCAATCCAAGTTCCAACTGCTCCCCCAACTGCCGCTGATAAAAACAACGTACTTTCTGGCGTTCTCCACTGTTTCTTCTTCGCTTTTCGTTTATCAAGCCCCATAAGGCTAAAAGCTATAATGTTAATAATAAGAAAATAAATCCATTTCATCGCTTTCTCTCCTTATGAAAAATTCGCTTAATGGTAACACGAAAAAACGACGGAAACAACTGAAGAACTCTTTTTATCCAACTAGTTTCATTCCTTTTTCTTAATTAGTTACCTTCATATTTACATAACCAACTAAAATCGCAGTTAAAGCATTTAATATAGAAAAATGTTATGAGCAGAATCCTATATTTCATTACATTCATCCACTACCATATCATCAAAAAAATTGCTCTCAATCACTTTCTCATCAAAACGAAGAACTACAATTAGCCCTACATATAAAGAAACAAAATTTAGAAACCATTCCCCATTCTCATCTTTCTTAGCTAAGCATTTAAATATCTCTTGAAATTGCATACGCTCATCTGTCGCAACAACCGGTCGCACGCCAAAATATTTCAATACAAGATGTAGGTTGAGCTGCACGGATAATGATAAAATATACTTTAATAACTCGGTATAATGAGCAACATTTTTTTGACTATATAACTTCACAAGCTCTTGATGTAAAGTAGAAATTGATAATTCTTCTTTAGTCACTTTTGTTGCTTCTATCATTTCAATCATCTTTTTCATATCCATTCCATTTACCCCTCCTGTTACAAAACAAAAGCCAAAGTATACTTATTTTATAATCAACAATAATTGATTATTTCTCGTCTCTCTTTCTTCTTCACTTACTAAGTCATACTTTTTTAAAAGATGAAATACATCATTTAATATTTCTTGTGAGTGATTACCTTGTAAAAAATTTTTTAACCCTTTAAAAATCTCTTCTGATAAAAAACTCTTTTGACTTTCAAGCTTATTCATCACATCTTCAATAGAATGATCAATGTTACATGCCATACTAAACTTCCCCCTCTATCCTCTATAAATAATATCCTCAGCTAACGATGTAAACACTTCTCCAACAAGAGAATCTTCATCATATACAGATGAACCATTATTTTCTTCACGTTTCGCAAAAGGTATTTGAGCAATTACTTCTGTTTGCAATTGTTCTGCAAGCATTTCGCCGCCGCCTTTTCCGAAGAGATAATTTTTCGATCCATCTTGTTCTTCATAATAAGCCATATTTTCCACAATACCTAAAATCTCATGCTTCGTATGTTTTGCCATTACACCGACTCTTGAAGCAACGAATGAAGCTACATTGTGCGGAGTTGTAACAATTATTTCTTTCGCTTGCGGAATCATCGCTGCAACATCGATCGCAACATCTCCTGTACCTGGTGGTAAATCAAGTAATAAATAATCTAATTCTCCCCAGTGCGTATTCGCAAGAAAATTTTGAATCCATTTATTTAGCATCGGTCCGCGCCACATAACTGGGTTATTTCCTTCTGTAAAAAATCCCATCGACATGATTTTAACACCGTGACTAATGACTGGAATTGCCGTTTGATCAATCATCGTTGGTTTCTTATTCGTTTCCATCATAGCTGGAATACTAAAACCATATATATCTGCATCTAGTATCCCCACTTTTTTGCCCATACGCGCTAGTGCAGTTGCAAGATTAATTGTCACCGTTGATTTTCCAACTCCGCCTTTTCCACTCGTTACAGTAATAAAACGTACTCCTGAATCCGGGCGAAGCATGCTCGGCATACCAGTTTCTGTTCTAGTATTTTTCTTTAATTTCTCTGTTAAAGCTGTACGTTCTTCTTGTGTCATAGAACCAAATGTTACCTCCACTTTAGAGGCACCAATTGCGTGAAGTGATTCTTCAATATCTTGCTGAATTTTTGCTTTTAACGGACAACCTTGGATTGTTAGTACTACTTCAAGTTTAACCTTTGTTCCGTTCATTTGTATATTTCTAACCATATTTAATTCTACAACACTTTTGTGTAACTCTGGATCCTCTACATGTTTTAATGCATTCATTATTTGTTCTTGAGTAAGCATAGAACTCATCCCTTCTCTTATTCTAATTTATATACAACATTTTCTTGGCGCTTCATCTGGTGAAAAAACTTATCATCCACCGCTAACAGGCGGGATTAATGCGACTATATCTCCAGCTTTTATCATCTCTTCATTCATTACAAACTCTTCGTTAACAGCGACCATCACTTTATCCAACGATTGTAAACAATAGCTGGCTTTAAGCCATTCTTTTAATTGTTGCACTGTCATTTCTTGCTTTTCTGAAATCACTAATCGATCCGATCCAACTTCCTCACGCAAATTTGCAAACAATAAAATTATAATCATTTTCTCATTCTTCCTTCTTTGGTTTTCCTTCTGGATATGGTGTATTTTCAAGTTGATCTCCAATCCACATCGTTCCATCTTCCCAAAATTCTTTTTTCCAAATTGGAACAATTCGTTTTATACGTTCAATCGCGTACTCATTCGCTTCATAAGCTACTTTACGATGCGGTGATGAAACTGCAATGACTACCGCAATATCCATTATTTCTAGCCGCCCTACACGGTGCGTAATTGCTACTTTTGTATCCGGCCATCTTTCACAAATTTCTTCTCCAATTCTCATAAGTTGTTTTACTGCCATCGGTTTATATGCTTCATACTCTAAATGTAGCGTTCGTTTTCCTTTTGTTAATTCTCTCACCGTACCAATAAATGTTGTAATCGCACCTGCTTCTCTTCTTGCGACTTTATTCGTTACTTCTTCAACTAAAATCGGATTATCTACAATCTCAAATAGCACTTGTTCCATTAAAACCACCTCTCACTTTATGAAATGTCCAAGGCCATTCACTACCTTCGTTATCTTCTAATAAAAGAACATCGACAAACATATCTTTTTTATATCCTCTTGTCCCGCCCGGCAATACGATAAACGCGTTGGATTTTGCCAATGAAGAAACTGAGCTAGATTTATCAAACCCTGATGGATAAGCGATTAATTTCCCCTCATCATATTGCAATTTTGCTCGTACAAATCTTGTAAATGGATTCGGTTTTAGAAAATCTTCTCCTAATAACGCTTTTTCTCTTTTTAAATGTACTTTTTCACTAAACATATACGTCCGAATACACGGTCTTACGAATAATTCAAACCCTACGTAACAAGCTGATGGATTTCCTGATAAACCAAATAATAACTTGCCATTTAATTGTGCTACAGTCGTAACACTTCCTGGTCGCATTGCAACTTTATTAAAAAGAACAGATGCACCTAACTTTTCGTAAATAGCTGGTAAATAATCATAATCTCCTACTGATACACCGCCCGTTGTAATTAACATATCTACTTGGCCAAGCGCTTCTTTCACAGCTGTAAAACACGTATTAAAATCATCACTAAACTTCCCAAAATATTTTACTCTTCCGCCCGCTCTTCGAATTTGAGACAATATCATGTACGTATTACTGTTTCGGATTTTCCCTGGCTGTAATGAATCATTGACATCCAGTAATTCACTCCCAGTCGCTAACAGTCCAATTACAGGCTTTCTCGCAACTGGTACTTCACTATAACCGAATGTAGCAAGAAGAGCTGAAATACCTGGATTAATGTACGATCCTTTCTTTGCAAGAACCGTTCCTTTACGAGCATCTTCACCTTGAAAAGAAATATTGTCGCCCTTTTTGAATGATCGCTTCACTTCCATATAATTGTTGCCATTCTTCTCATATTGACGAGTCAGCTCTAACATAACAACCGCATCACACCCATTCGGAATTTGTGCTCCCGTCATAATTCGAACTGCTTGAAACGGAGCTACTTTCTCATGGAATAGCGATCCTGCACCAATTTCACCCACTACTTCAAATACAATTGGCGTTTCATAACTTGCTAAATTAGTATCTTCTGCTCGAATAGCAAATCCGTCATATGGCGAACGATTAAATGACGGTACATCATGGTCAGCTACTAAATCCTCTGCTAATATACGTCCATAAGCTAATTCAATTGGTAATAGCTCCTTTAAGCCTTTATCAGCAAATCCCATCACTTTACGAACAGCTTCTTCAACCGTAATTGGCACTCTTCTTTCCATTGTTGACACCCTCTCTATTAACCGAATACGCGATAATATAGTTGTTTCGCTTTCGAAATATCATTTGTACCATGAATAAAAACACGACCATCTCGAAAAACAACCACGCGGTAATCATCGAATTGGCAAGATAGTAAATACGGATTCCGATCTACTTTCCCCAGTTTTTGTAATACTTTTTCTATATCATCAAAATTGTATTTCCTATTGTCTACTGTTCTAATTTGAACTGTATTTCTTCCGCATAAAACAGCTGCTTTCGTTTGATTTTCGTATAATAAATAAGGATAAGTTCGATTTGAACCGCATGAGAGACAAGCGTCTGTTTTTATTTTCCCTAATTTTATAAAATGATTTTGATTACTCCATATATCAAACATGAAAAATGTTTTTCTAATTGCTGAGAAATCTTCCACTAAAATTTTGAGTGCTTCTGCCACTTGATATGCTGCGACGATTTGAACAGTAGGGCTAATAATTCCAGCGGTATCACATGTCACACCTGTAACAGGAATATTTTTAAGCATACAATGTAAACACGGTGTCTCTTGTGGAATAATTGTATAACTCATACCATACGATCCAACGCAAGAACCATATACCCACGGAATATTATGTTTTTGTGATAAATCATTTATTACAAATCGAATATCAAAATTATCTGTTGCATCAATGATTACATCTACATTTTTTAATAGACCTTCCATATTTTCTGAAGTTGCATCCATTACGAAAGCATGTATTTGTACTTCCGAATTAATTTGTTCTAGCCGATTTTTTGCAGCAATTGCTTTCGGCATTTTCTCTCTCGCATTTTGTTCAGAGTACAATTGTTGCCTTTGTAAATTACTCCATTCAACGTAGTCACGATCAATAATCGTCAACTTGCCAACACCTGCACGTACGAAACTTTCGGCACTTGCACTTCCTAATGCGCCTGCCCCTACAATTAACACATGTTTATTTCGAATTTTTTCTTGTCCTTTACTCCCAATTGGTTTGAACAACTGTTGTCGTGAATACCGATCAGCCATTACATACCCTTCCTCTCAAGAACTCTATTTCATATTAGAATGTTGTTTCTGATAACAAGCAAAGTAAGCAAAACCAACAAACCCAGCTCCTCCAATTACATTTCCGATAAAAACAGGAACAAAATTTTTAGCCAAATCCATCCACGTTAGATGACCAGCAAAAATAACAGCGGAAATGACAAACATATTTGCTACTACTTGCTGAAATCCAATCACTACAAATGCCATAATTGGAATCCAAATTCCGATGATTTTTCCGACAAAATCACTCGTCCCGTAAGCGAGCCAAAGAGCAAGACAAACGAGCCAATTACAACCAATTGCTAAAATTAAAGTTCTCCCAAATGATTCATGTAACTTCCCTTCCGCTATCGCTACCGTTTTATTTAAATACTCTCCCTCTGTTAATCCGCCAAGATGCCCAAAGCAATACGCAACGAAAATTGCCCCAATAAAATTCATGAGAGTAATCCAAACCCAGTTATTCAGTACGCTTATCAATGTAATTTTCTTTGCATAAAGCGCCATAGACAGTGACATCATATTTCCCGTAATTAATTCTCCTCCTGCTAATACTACGAGCATGAGTCCAACAGGAAATACTGCTCCTCCTAAAACATTCACTAGACTTCCCCAGCGCTCAGGTAAATTCCCTAAAACTCGAATGTTAAGTAAAAAACCTATCGCAATAAACGCTCCTCCTAAAAAACCGAGAATAAGCATCGCTGGCAATGTCTGTCTTACTTTTTGAACACCGGCCTCAATGACAAGCTCAGCAATTTGTTCCGGCTTATGAAATGCCATTACCCATTCCTCCATTTTCTCCAAATAAAAAAGCAGCTTCAAAAAACCTCCTCAAAATAAAGGTTTTTGAATGCTGCTTAATTTCTCTGCACATCTTTTACAGAGATATCAATCATCACTTTTACTATAAAATAGAAAATCCACAACTCTTGTAAATTTTCCATTTTTCACTATGAAGCTAGCTTTATATATTAACCACCGATATGTGACATTTCAATTTTAGGTATTGTTTTCTTATTTGTATGATTTAAGCGTTCATCTGAATAACGATCTTCCCTATTATTCCATATATCGCGTACTACATCTGTAATGTCCTCATCTGTATGTTCAGAACGAAGCAATTCTCTTAAATCATTTCCTTTAGAAGCAAATAAGCAAGTATATAATTTTCCTTCTGCAGAAATACGAGCTCTCGTACATGATGAGCAAAAAGAATCTGTTACTGATGAAATAATACCTATTTCCTCATCGCTTCCTATATAACGATACCTAGTAGCCACTTCACCAGAATAATTTGCTTCTATCCGTTCTAACGGCATAACTTGATGAATCGTATCTACTATTTCTTGTTTAGAGACGACCTCTTTTAAATCCCAACCATTATAATTTCCAACATCCATATACTCAATAAAACGAAGAATATGCTTATTTTCCTTAAAATATTGCGCCATCTGCAAAATGTCCTGTTCGTTTTTTCCCTTTTGAACGACCATGTTTATTTTAATTTTCATTCCAACTTCAGCTGCAGCCTGTATTCCTTCCAGAACCCTTTGCACTTTGCTCCTATTACCATTTAAATAGAAAAACCGCTCTTCTTCTAAGGAATCTAAGCTAACTGTTACACGTGATAGTCCCGCCTTATATAAATCAGGAGCAAACTTTTTAAGTAACGATCCATTGGTTGTTAAACCGATATCTTCTACACCATCAATTTTATTAAGGCGCTCAATAAGCTTTGGAAGCCCTCTTCGAAGTAACGGTTCTCCGCCCGTAATCCGTAATTTTCTCACACCTAAAGAAACGAAAATACGTGTTATCCTTTCAATTTCATCAAAAGATAAAATTTTATCATTAGACAAAAACGAGTAATCAGGACCAAATATTTCTTCTGGCATACAATATCGACAGCGAAAATTACAGCGATCAGTAACTGAAATGCGTAAATCCTTTAACGGACGTTGCAACTTGTCTAATGTAACTGATTTCATCTTCATTGCCTCACTTTTATTTTATATTTAAAACACGTTCTGGATGGGTATATACATTTAAGGAGTGATTACGAATAAATCCTATTGTCGTAATACCTAAATCTTCCGCTAGTTGCAAAGCTAACTCAGTTGGAGCTGATTTTGATAGTATAATTTCACAACCGATTTTTGCAACTTTCAATAATATTTCCGAAGAAATACGACCACTAAAAACAATGATTTTATCTTTTATAGAAATATCGTTTCTTAAACAATAACCGTAAATTTTGTCTAATGCATTATGCCTACCAATATCCATTCGACTTAAAATAATACCATTCACATCACATAAAGCTGCATTATGAACCCCACCAGTATGATGAAACGTATCCGCAGATTGCTGCATTTCTTTCATTAACCGAAAACAATCCTCTGCAGCAACCTGTACATGGACACCCTTCATTTTTTTTGCACTTAGTGCATCATTTGCAAAAACAAACCCTTGCCTACTCATACCACAACAAGACGTAATATAGCGTTTATTTTGCATTTGTTCATAATACGGATTTACTTTTGTCGTTGTTACATGCACAAATCCTTCTTTCTCCTGCACCCATACACTATCAATATCTTCATACTTCCGAATGATTCCTTCAGACGCTAAGAAGCCTATTACCATATCTTCTATATATTCTGGAGTACTAACCATTGTAACAAACTCCTGTCCGTTCATTTTAATGGTGACAGGAAACTCTGTTACAATGCTGTCCTCTATATGTTTAAATGCTCCTTGTTCATAACGAAAGATTTCTCTTTCTACCTGTATCGGTTTCACGATCAGTATCCTTCTCTCACGTTATATTTTTATCAAAAACAAATACAGAAACTGCAATATCTTCTTCTACTTTCATATCTGAAAACAAATTCACTAATTTCGCTCCAACAAGTTCCTCCAAATGTTCACGTGAATTCACAGCATACACCTCTTGAATCATTTTCGTTCTAGCCATATGAACCATTTCCGCACCGTCCATCGTACTTGAAATAAATTTTTCAGTAGGTGTTAAGTTTCCATAAAGAGTCGCTATAGCCATATTTTCTGCAAAAACAGTATGAATTCGTTCTGGTCCTTTTCCGAAAAGTTCTTTTCGAAGTTTTCGTATCATATCATTAAATTCATGTACTTTTTTTGACATACAATCATACCTCCCAAAAGCCTCATTTTACTTTATTATATATTTTACCAAAATGAGCCTTCCGCCCAAACTATTTCGTACAAATATTTAGGCGGAAAGGTTCACTTCATGAAGTTTATTCGTCTTTTAACCCTTTCCCCATACCTTTTAAGAAATGAAGCCCAAACCCGATAGCACGGTTAATATCTGGGTCTTTCAATACTTTCATAAGATCGAATACCCCTACTTTTTTATTACTTTCTAGATGTTCATTACCTTCTTCTAGCCCGACTAATAAACTACCTATAAGCTTTTTCGTAAGTTCTGGGTCAAGTTCAGTTAACGCCCCTGCAGCACCCATCATATTATTAATTAAATTTGTAACAGGCTCACGAGTTACTTGACCTAGAACGATCTTTGCAATTGGTTCTTTCGCTTTCAGCATAGAATTTGCAGCTTCTAGCATTCCAATGTCATTTAATTCCCCTACTATATTAAACATCTGATTTAGAGCTTCTTCATTATTAGTTAAAAGCTCCTTTAAATCATCTAATTTTTGCTGTTTTATTTCTTCCTCAGTTAATTCTTGTTTTTGAATCATTTTTATAGGTGCAGCCATAGTTTTCTCCTCCTACTTATCCGTTAAATGCACATACCCTGGACGTGCCCACTTACGATGTACCTCAATGCCAGCTTGAGGGTGACGTTTTTTATTGCGTGGGTTCGCTTTTGGCATCGGATTTTCGCCATCAACTTCTAACACTTCCATACGCACTTTCGTTTGTTTATACGCAGGTGTATTCGTACGTACATCCACAGCAGGACCTGTTAAGAAATTAATTGCCGTTTCGTTATCTGTAGAGTTCATCGGTAAATATAACTCATTCGCTTTTACACGATCTGTAACGAGTGCACGTAATTTTAATGCTCCAAAAGGAGAGACAAGACGAACTAACGAACCTGTTTTTACGCCACGTTCTTTTGCAAGGTCTGGAGAGATTTCAACGAAAACACCAGGTACTTTCGTTTGAATACCTGTTGATTTATTTGTCATATTCCCTTCATGGAAATGCTCAAGCATACGACCGTTGTTAATGTGAAGGTCGAACTCAGCTGGAAATTCAGCTGGACGTACCCAGTCAGCAATCGCAAAACGAGCTTTTTTATCTGGGAAGTTAAATCCATCTTGGAACAGAAGTGGTGTATTTGTTCCATCAAAACTTCCCCAATGGAAACTGTTCCATCCTTCAAGCACTTCATAGTTCGCTTGCGAGAACAATGGTGATAAACTTGCCATTTCAGCAAAGATTTCACTTGGGTGGCTATAATTCCAGTTTGCACCTAGTTTATTCGCAACTTCCTGGACGATCCACCAGTCTGGTTTCGCGTCTCCTAGCGTAGGAAGAACTTGATATAATCTTTGGACACGGCGCTCTGTATTTGTGAAAGTACCTTCTTTCTCAAGAGATGGCGCTGCTGGTAATACAACATCTGCATATTGAGCAGTTTTAGAAAGGAAAACATCTTGCACAACGAAGAAATCAAGGCTAGATAACACTTCATGTACATGATTTGCATTAGAATCTACAAGAGCCATATCTTCTCCGACAAGATACATTGCTTTCATTTTTCCTTCGTCAATTGCGTGAAGCATTTCAATATTATTAAGACCTGGTTCACTATCAATTTTCACTCCGTAAGCAGTTTCAAATTTCGCACGTTCCATTTCGTTAGTAACGTGCTGATATCCTGGAAGCCATCCTGGTAAAGTACCCATATCACAAGCACCTTGTACGTTATTGTGACCTCGAAGTGGGTATGCACCTGCTCCTGGACGACGATAGTTCCCTGTTGCAAGAAGTAAGTTTGAAATTGCAGCGGAAGTATCAGAACCACCTGTATTTTGCGTTACCCCCATACCCCAAAGGATACATGTACCATCTGCATCACGAATCATTTCAGCCATTTGAATAAGTGTTTCTTTTGAAATACCTGTTACTTCTTCTGCATATTCAAGTGTATATTCTTCTAGGCTCTCTTTGAAATCTTCAAAGAAGTTTACATTCTCATTAATAAATTCCTGATCATGCCAACCTTGATCGATCATATATTTCGTAACAGCCATTAACCATACTTGATCTGTTCCTTGTTTTGGACTAATAAAGACATCTGATCGCTCTGCCATTTCGGTTTTACGAAGATCAGCTACAATTAACTTTTGTCCGTGTAATTTATGTGCACGTTTAATACGTGTAGCTAGAACAGGATGACCTTCTGTCGGATTACATCCCACAATAATAACAAGACCAGATTGCGCAATATCTTTAATCGTTCCGGCATCACCGCCGATACCAATTGTACGGAACAAACCATCCGTTGCTGGTGATTGGCAATAACGTGAGCAGTTATCAATATTATTCGTTCCAAATACTTGTCGAGCTAATTTTTGAATTACATAATTGTCTTCATTTGTAATTTTAGAGGAAGAAATAAATCCAATAGAACCTTTACCGTACTCTTCTTTAATAGCGCCTAATTTATTTGCAACTACATTCAGTGCTTCTTCCCATGTAGATTCAACAAACGTTCCATTTTTACGAATTAAAGGTTTTGTTATTCGTTCTTTAGAATTTACGAAATCCCAACCAAATTTCCCTTTTACACAAGTGGAAATTGCATTAACTGGTGCATCTGAAGATGGCTGTACTTTAAGGATTTTACGCCCCTTCGTCCACACTTCAAACGAACAACCTACACCACAAAATGTACATACTGTTTTCGTTTTCTTCGTACGAGTATCACGCATGGCCGCTTCCACTTCTGATACCGCAAAAATACCGCTATACCCAGGCTCAACTTCTTTAATTAAATCTACCATCGGTTCAAGAATATCTGGTTTTAATCCCGTCATAAATCCAGCTTCACCGAGCATCGTTTTCTCCATTAAAGCGTTACAAGGACAAATCGTTACACATTGACCACAGCTAACGCATGAAGAATCATTAATATTTACTCCTTTATCCCAAATAACTCGTGGGCGTTCCGCTTCCCAGTCTATCGATAACGTTTCATTTACTTGTAAGTTTTGACACACCTCAACGCATTGACCGCATGCAATACATTGATTAGGATCATAGCGATAAAACGGATGCGTCATATCAACTTCACTTACATCTACTTTCGGTTCATACGGATATTTTTGATGTTCGATTTCCATTAATTCTGCTGTATTATGCAGTTTACAGTTCCCATTGTTGTTGTCACATACTGTACAGTATAATAAATGATTTTCTAGTAACCGATCCATCGCCTCTGTTTGTGCTTCTTTTGCGCGAACAGAAGCACGTTCAATGTTCATACCTTCCGTTGCTATCGTCGAACAAGAACGCATTAACTTTCCGTCAACTTCTACAATACAAGTGTCACATGTTTGAATAGGATCTACTTCTGGCACGTAACAAATTTGCGGATGTTCAATCCCGTTCTCATTAATAACACCCAATATCGTCGAACCAGGCTCCGCTGTATACTTTTTTCCGTCAATTGTAATATGAACCATGTTGTCATTCATGGTCTTTCCCCCTTTTTGAGAATAAAAAAACTCCACCACGAAAATATACGCACCACATTTTTGGCACGCTATCATCATGGTGGAGTAGTTTATTAGCACATCTTGCTAAAATACCAATCCATTTATTCATAAATAAAACGATAGATTCATAACAGGTCATATCACGATTCCATCTTTAACACTATAATTATAGCGTTAAAGTTAAAAATATACAATATAAAATTTAAACTACGCATATGTCAGCTTGTAACTATCCATAATAATCCATATAAAACATAACAAGGAGTAAGCGAACAAATGGGGTCTTTTAATAAATGGATTCGTGGTGAAAAATCTTTTTCTACCCAAGAGCAAGCTAATCACACATTAAATAAATCTATCTCTTCTTCCCTTTCCCTTAATTTAAAGCACTTGTCCAAACTGTTTAGCGGTATTCCAGAATTAATAACACGCACTTTTCCATTAAAAAACGGACAGGAAGCTGCACTTATATATATGGAAGGACTTGTAGACAAAACTGTTATTAACGTAAACATTCTTCGTCCTCTCTTATTTAAAGAGTGGAATGAAGACGATTTTTGGGAAGCCTCTGTTTCTATCGGAAATATTAAAAAAGTTCAACAGTGGACAGACATTGAACAATCTCTTTTACACGGCAAAAGTATTTTATTTATAAACGGGCAACTATCCGCTTTAGAGCTTGATACGCAAGCGGCACCAAAAAGGAGCATTGAAGAACCTACAACAGAGAGCTCCATAAAAAGCTCACACGAAGGATTTAATGAAGTAGCGAGCGACAGCCTTGCACTTATTCGTCGATATATTCCAAATCGCGAATTGAAAGTGAAGGAATTCACTGTTGGTGAACGAGCTACTTCAAAGGTTTTTTTGCTTTATCTAGCAGATGTTGCGAACGAAAATGTCGTAAAAGAAATGGCATCCCGTATCGAGTCAGTAAAAGTTGATGCGATTCTTACTACTGGTGAATTAGAGGGATTTGTTGAAGATAATTCCTTTACTCTCTTTCCGCAATTATCAATAACTGAACGTCCTGACACAACAACACATCATATTCTAGATGGGCGAATTGCCGTTATTGTAGATCGCTCACCAGGCGTATTAATAGGACCTATGACCTTTTCATCCTTTTTTCAGACGATAGATGATTACAGCTTCAGACCTATGATTCCATCTTTTATACGACTCCTTCGTTTCACTGGACTATTTATTGCAATATTTGCTCCTGCTCTTTATATTGCTATGATTTCCTTTCATTATGAAGTAATTCCACTTAAATTATTGTTAACAATTGGAGAATCTCGAGCCAAAATTCCTTTTCCGCCTATATTAGAAGCACTTTTGATGGAATTAGTACTTGAAATGCTACGCGAAGCTGCAGTTCGACTTCCCGGTCCCGTCGGACAAACAATTGGCGTCGTAGGAGGGATTGTTATTGGACAAGCTGCAGTTCAAGCAGGAATCGTAAGTAATGTTATGGTTATCGTCGTATCTATTACCGCAGTCGCTTCTTTTATCATTCCCAATCTGGAAATGTCAGCAGGAGTTCGGATTCTTCGCTTTCCAATGATGATAATCGCTTCTTTATTCGGAGTCATTGGAATTATGGTTGGAATGTCAGTTATCATCATCCATATTCTTTCTATGGACTCACTTGGTGTTCCTTACGGTAGTCCTTTTTCTCCATCATTTGCTACGGATTTAAAAGACGTTCTTGTGCGTTTGCCATGGAAACTAATGAAGAAACGACCACTATCCCTTAACTTAAAACAAGAAAATCGACAACCGGATATAGAAGAAAAGGAGGAAGATAAGTGACAAAGCGTGTAAAGAGGGAGATTAGTTTATTTCAATACATTTTAACGATTAGTGGTGTTCAAGTAGGATTCGGTGTACTTACACTGCCACGTGAAGTGGCCCAAGGGGCGAATACAGATGGCTGGATGTCTATTATTATAGGGTCAGTCTATGTATTGTAAAAATCATGGAGAAGCATCCTGGTTACCATTTACTTGATGTGCTAACTCGTTATCTTGGAAAATGGTTAGGAAGAGTAGGAATGATTTTTTGGATTTTATATGCTGTTCTTGCAGCGGTTTCTTTAATTTTTTCCCTCTTATACGTTATTCACATTTGGATTTTGCCTAGATCTCCAATGTTTTTAATCATGATGCTATTATCTATTCCAATGGTAATGCTCGCATATAAAGGTGTTCTTATTATTAGCCGCTATGCTGTTTTTACTGTCTTATTTACACTCTGGATGCCATTACTATTATTTATCCCACTTAAAGATGGGCATTGGATCTATCTTCTTCCTCTCCTTAAAGAGGGATGGATACCAGTTTTCAACACAGTAAAATCAACTATTATTGCCTTTCTCGGATTTGAGTTTGCATTCGTCCTTTATCCTTACCTCAGTAATAAATCATCTGCAAAAAAAGGGATTGTTCTTGCGAATTTGATTACTTTATTCGTTTACCTGCAAGTGACGTTCGTTTCTTTCCTTTATTTTAGCCCAGATGGTATAACTAAGTTTTTATGGCCTACCCTTTCTCTCGTTACACCATTTCACTTCTCATTTCTTGAGCGATTTGAAATTATCTTTTTGTCATTTTATCTCTTTATTATTTTTGATTCTTGCATTCCTTATATTTTTACTGCTTCAGATGGAATCAATCAATTACTTAACAAAAAAAGGAGTTCATTACCTATTTATGGTTTATTATTCGGGTGTATCTTCATCTTATTCTTTTATATCCCTTCCTCTTACCAAATAAGTGCGTTGCGAGAATTTTGGGGAACTGCAAGTTATTTTATCGTTTTTCTATTCCCGGTCGTATTTCTCTTATACATGACACTTTATCAGCATTGGAAAAGGAGCAGAGTTTAAATGAGGCGCTTTATTCATTTCACTATACTTTACTTTCTCATAACCTTTTTAACAGGCTGTGGAGATCGACTCGACTTAGAAAAACAATCGATTTCATTAATTTACGGCTTTGATGCAAAAGCAAAAGGAAAATTAATTGTGTACCACGTAAATCCTATTTTTAATGAAGACGTAGAAAAAAAGTACGAAACACATGAAGCGAAAGTACGTACACCTCGAGAAGCAAAAGCAACGTTTAATAGTTCAAGTGGCGGTTTAGTATCTACAGAAAAGTTACAGCTCATTTTATTTAGCACAAATTTTTTAAAACAAGAAGGGGCTATGCCTTACCTTGATGTTTGGTATCGTGATCCTAAAAACACTGGAAACATGCGCATGGTTGCAGTAGACGGTCCAATTTCTTCAGTTATATATAATAACTTTAAAGATAAGCCTGCCCTTCCCGAGTATTTAACAGATTTAATTAATACGAACAAACTGTACAATCGGACCGTTTTTACGACATTCCATGAATTTCACAGGCAAACGTTTAATAAAGGTATAACACCTGCTATTTCAGAAATAAAAAAAGGTAAAAAGGATGTTATCGTTACTGGTTCCGCGCTATTAACTTCTCGCGGAATTTATAAAATGTCATTAAATCGTTATGAAAGCGCCCTTCTTCTTTTGTTACAAAAGAAAGCGAATACACCGGTTTCGCTTACATTGAAAATCCCTTCTACTTCAGTTGAAAGTAATAGTGATTTAAAAGATACCGATGGCGGCGATTTCGTAACAATAAATGTTCTTAGCATGGATCGTGATATCCATACAGATTATAGCGATAACCACTTCAAATTTCATGTTAAAATGGATTTGAAAATTGCTGTCTCTGAACTTACATTCAATATGGATATAGACAAAGATAGAAAGAAATTAACTTCTCTTATTACAAAACAACTAAACAAAGATTTGAACGATTTAATCCACAACATTCAAAAACAGCAACTTGATCCATTCGGATTTGGTGATTATGCGAGAGCGTTTCAATATAAAGAATGGAAACAAGTCGAAGTTGATTGGCCGAGTGCCTTTTCAAAAGCTAATGTGAAAGTGGCACCAACTATTAAAATTTTAGAAAATGGGATTATTAAATAGAAAAAACACGCTACTTGTTCTTATATGAATAAGTAGCGTGTTTTCATTTCCATTACAAGTATTATTTCAATGGACTATACTTTATTTCTATTTCTAACATTACTATGTTTTTTAGCATATACAAAATATATGAAAACCCCTATTATAATCCATGCCACAAAACTAATTAAAGTAAGCTTAGAAAGGTTCAATGCCAAATATATACAACTTACTATTGAAACGATAGGTAAAAAAGGTACTAGAGGGGCACGGAATGGCCTCTTCATATTAGGATGTGTCTTTCTTAATACAATGACAGCTATAGATACAAACACAAATGCTGTTATCGTTCCCATATTCACTAAATTAGCTAATAAATTCAAATCCACTAATCCCGCTAATAAAGCTGCTAGTATACCTGTAACCCACGTATTAAAAAATGGAGTTTGTAAACGTTTATGGACACTTGAAAGTCTTTTTGGTAACAGTCCATCTCGACTCATCGAGTAAGATACACGAACAAATGCAAACATAGCTACTAACAGAACTGTTGTTAGCCCTGCTATCGCTCCCACCGATAACAACCCAGCAATTCTATCTTCTCCTACAGTGCGCAACGCATATGCAACCGGATCAGCAACATTTAATTCCGTAAACGGAACCATTCCAGTTAGCACGAATGAAACACCTACATATAGAACGGTACAAATGAACAAGGAAACAAGTAGCCCAATTGGCACGTTACGTTGTGGACGCTTCACTTCCTCTGCGGCTGTTGCAACTGCATCAAATCCTAAAAAAGCAAAAAATACAGTAGCAGCGCCCCCTACCACACCGTGAAAACCAAACGGTAGAAATGGTTGCCAATTCTCTGGTCTTACATATTGTGTCCCTACAACAATAAATCCTACAATAACAGCCAGTTTAATAATAACCATTATATTATTAATTCGTGCACTTTCTTTTGCACCACGGCTTAATAAAAATGTAACAACTAAAATAATAAGAACTGCTGGTAAATCAATGATTCCACCCTTCCCCATTCCTGGTGCCGAAGCAAAAACCGTAGGAATGTGAATATTAAAACCTAGTAGCAATGACTGAAAATATGCTGACCAGCCTGCTGCAACCGCAGAAGTCGCTAATAAATACTCCAGCATAACACACCAGCCAACTATAAATGCAAAAATCTCACCTAGTGTCATATATGTATATGAATATACACTTCCCGAAACTGGAACTGTAGATGCAAATTCAGCATAACAGAAAGCTACACATGCACATATAATTGCCGCTAATACAAAAGATAATACAATCGCCGGACCAGCATGTTTCGCTGCTACAATACCAGTTAATACGAAAATACCTGTACCAATAATTGCTCCAATACCTAAAAGAGTTAAATCAATCGCTCCTAAAGTTTGATTCAATACTTTTTTCTTTTCTTCATCCATTGCTTTCTTTATGAAAAGACTCATTCTTTGAAACCTCTTTTTCAAGTTTATCTCTTACTTGTTACATTCTTTATTACTGTTCTATTTTAAAAATAAAAATATACATAGTTCACTTCCCCTATAGACTTAGTAACCCGTCTCAATAAAAACAGAAAAATCAATCTCTTTATACCGTATTGAATTTTCAAAATATTAACCATACCAAAAAACCATTAAGAATGCTGATTGAATTTATCATACAATTAATTATATTGTCAATAATAAATCACTCAAAAATAATCGGCTGATTATGTATCAAATGTTATTTTTATACATAATTATTTTCTCAAAAACATTGTTGTTTTCCACCTTAATATTCATATGCATTTTATTACATTGATTTTCATACAATTTTCATTACATACAATGTAATGAAAATCATAATAACCTCAAATGAATTATTATTCAAAAATAATAATTCATTTGAGGTTATGTCACCATTTTAATACTAACAAAAAAGTGCAGATTTTCATCTGCACTTTTTTTTATTCTTCCACTTCAGCTTCTGCACTACTATTTTCAAGATGCTCCTTCTGAGCTTCCTCTTGCAACTCTGCTGAAATCATCCCATAATAAAGTTCCGGATATAACCCAAATATTTGATATACACTTCCTAAAAACGGCATCAGAATCCCTCTTTTCTAAAGTTGTATTGCCACTTTTAAGGATTCCCTTTTCATTCATTATACATTCGTTTTTGGCGTTTCTTCTTCATCTTGAACACTTAATAAATTTTGCCATTTTTTATACGGAGCGCTATTTGGATCTACATATCCTTTTGCATGCGAGCGATCCCACAATTGTTTAATAAACATTTCTTTCTCTTTCTTTGCCACCATATCGGCACCTGTACCGTAATAGTTCTGGAAATACAACTCGATTTCATCGAGGAATAGTCTTAATAATTCATCTGATGTTTCTTCTAATGTCGGATCATACTTCGCTTCACGGTCATACATTAAAATCATATCTAAAAGATTGTGGACATGTTCTTTTCTAAGCCATCTTACATCTTGGGCTCCTAATACGAACGGATGTGTATATAAATGTCCACCTTGTATCATCGCCTTTTCTTGCTCTTCTTCAAATCGTGACAAGATGTTTTCATAAATAAACGGATTATGAAGCAATGCTCTGTGTAATTTATAACTTTCGCTTGAAATATTTTTCCCCATCGACTGAATTAAAAAGCTACGTCCTACACCGTTATATTGATACACAAATTGTCCATCAACAGCAACTAAACTAATCCAGCGATACATATATGCGTATAGTAATGCACGATTACATTTATCATAATCTAATTTTGTTTGAGTCGCGTTTAAATCTGGCATAAAGGCTGGTAAGTGCCAATACTTATCTAAATGCGGCGTTAAACTAGATTTTTTACTATTTAATTTATTTACACGGCGATAATACGATTGGAAATAGTCACCTTTATCATTCATAAATCCGTTTGAAATATGTCCTGATGATAATTTAGGAAAATCTTGCAGCGATAAGCCGTAATGCGCTCGATAACAGATTACTTCAAATGGCGAAAAGGCTTCATGTACTGTATCTTTTTCTTTAAACATTTCTTGAATTAATTCCTCTTGCAGCTCTTTCTTTAAAGAAGGATGTATACCCCAATATTGTAATTCCCTATGATGAGCAACTTTCGGAACGAATGGACTCGCTAAATGGAACAGGTCTTCAATTTTTTCACGAACGTATTCATCGCGATCACGTTTCTTATAATCTGCTTCTTTTCGCAACGCTTCAATGATATTCAGTTCTAATTTATCACGATAGCGTACTTGCAGTTCGTCATAACAATAGCTCAGTATATGTTCTCGGTAGAAATCCTCTACCTTTTTCGACTGAATCTCTTCTGTTTTCGCATCACGACAATATTCCCCGTACAAACTCATATAAATTTCCGCTGATATATCTTTCGGTAGTACACCTAAATTTAAATGTTGCTGCATATCTTGCCATATCTTTTCTTGCAGCTGTTCTTCAGCTAATACATATACATTCGTCGGGTTTGTTTTCCCTTCAAATTCCTTACTGCGCTTTTGGATTTCAAACAGTAAATTTTCACGTGTTTCATGTAAATTATCAAAAAATCTTTCCCAATATTGAATCATTTTATTAACTGCTTGATATAGCGATTGATATACAAGTTCTAATAGCATTTCTTTTCGATATTCATTTAATTTGTGTACATATTGCGTTATAATGTCTTCAAATTCTCTTTTGAATAAACGTTGCTGATTATTAATCATTTTTCCAAACCAGCCTTGTTGTTGAGCAATTTCTACTCGGCGTACAGCCGTTACCGTTCCATCGATATTACCCACATTAAATTTTTTATCGTAGTTTTGAATTACATTTCGCTTTTGTTCATTATTTTCATGTAGTCGATTCATTTTTTCCACTAACTGCTTTCGAATTTCATATAACATAAAACGTGCTGCTACTGGGTGAACTGGATCTGTTTTCTTTAAAAACCATGTATTTAATTGATAGGACTGCCCTTCAGAACCACTTGGTGAAAAGCGGTCTGATTCAATCATGTCATATAAAAGTGTCGTTACATGTTCATGTACACGGCTCGGAATCGCATACGCATATAAACGAACCGCATGATCCACTCTTGCCACTTCACCTTTCATTTGTTCCATCATTTTCAGTTTCGCAGCTGAAATTTTACACTCATGTTGCAGACGATTTAATTCCTCATCTTTTTGCACCGTTCGTTGTACATAACTTTCTACAGCTTCTAAAAACAGTTTTGATTTCGCAACTCCGAGCTTACCACCCTCTGCTCCTTCACGTGTTTCATTGTACATTTGTCTATAGAAAATATGAGCTTGCTCTGGACGGGTAGCAAGATGTTCCAAGTCCTCTAAATAACTTTTACCTCTCTCCGGCTTTTCACGCTGCATCCCACGTTTTACATCTTGGTCATATCTTTGCTTCTTCTCTTGAAACAGTTGATCTAAATGAAGCCACGATTCATCTAAACCTTGCACAGCCCATTTTAAAGCACAATATTTTAACACATGCTCATACGGATAAATGAGTTTTGCCGTTCCTGCCCCGCAATATCGTCCTTTTCCGCTTGATTCTGCTAATTGCTGAATTTGATTGTCTTCTTGTGCAAAATGACTTGTGGACATCGGGCTAAATAACTGTAAATAAATTGTATTTGCCATCTGTTCCATATAATCTGATAAATTGTGTAAATGGTGTCCATGTAGGTTTTCATAATCGTATAAGAAACAATAATTGTACGGTAAATGATGTTGTTTAATTGTATGATTCGTTCTTCCGTCTTCATCTACTTGATCAGGGCGATACTCTAATTCAATTGTTACACCGCCGCGTTTTGATAATTCTCCAGTAGAACCGAGCGTAATAGCATGTAATTCTTTTAACGATGCATAGCCATTTGCTTGCACCGTTTCAAATTCTTTCGCGCTAACTGTTCTCGTCTTTACTAAAACATCCGGCATTAAAAACGCACCGCGTATTAAAATGTTATGATGCTGCAATTTCTTCCGAAGCATTTCACGTAAATATAATGCAATTTGCAGAAACATCCCTGAACCTGTTCCGCCTGCTAGTGATGTTACTATAATGACACGCACACCATATTCCGTTTGATCACTTGTAACCGGAAAAATTTTCTCGATTTCTTGCCAAAAAGACGTCAATTTATCTTCTTTCATCGCAGCACGTAACGCTAAACGTGAAATAACGCGTAACTGTCCTGCTCCTTCTGTTAATGGCTTATCAAGTATAGTCGGATCCATCGGAAACCACTCTGGGATCGTTGGATCTCCTGCAATATACTCCCTAGGCGTTTTACTAGAACTTGTTTGTGTCTTAAACTTTCGAATATGATCAAATTTACTTAATGTATTCACATCTGTATCAAATACGTGCATTGCTACCTTTTTTCGGCGCTCTTCAGGCAGTTTTTCATATATTTGATGCGTCACAGTACTACCGATTCCACCTAAACCAATTAATATTGTTGGAACTTGTAATGTCATGTGAACCACCTTCCTATTCTTGCTTGTTTGAAAAAAGGGAAAGAGAATGAATACTCCATCCCCTTCTTATCCCTACCTACTATTCACATTCGTACTTGTAAATCTCCTTACCATATCCTCTATCAATTAGTAAAAGTTCATTTGGATATAGTGTCTTATGTTCCATTCCTACTTCATCCTCTGTTATAAACATTCCATCAATAATCATTCCAACTACTTGTGATTCTTTCGCTACAAAGACAGATTTCGAACCTTTCTTCGCTATAAATGTAACGGATTGCACAGTTTTTCTTTCTGCTCTAAATGGGATCCCAAAATAATGGTTCCACCATTTATTTCGAAGTAATTCTGGTTCAGATTGATATAGCCAATCTTTCGCTACCTCTTGATCCCATTCATAATACAGTAGTGCTTTCCGGTGAAATCTTGGCCGAACAATCCATCCTAAAACAATGATTCCTACTACTAACAGTAATAAAGTGATAGGAATGACAAACTTAAAAATAAGCGCATATTTTTCATAAAACGGAGCATCTTGAATATGGAATGTTATGTTTTTCTTTACTTCTTGTAACTTTGAATCCTGCATTACGATGGTAGCTTCTACGGTGCCGGTATCTGTAAAATTAAATGTGTCGGAGTAATAGGGACGAGGATAAACATAGATTTGATTTCCATGTTGCTTTATTTCATAGTTGATTGATTGTTTAGATGTGACACCAGTAGATTTTAATAGTTTCTTTACAGCCTCTTCTGTCATCGGCTTACCATCTAACTGTGGTTGTATAATAAACGGTTTACTATTCTCTAAATTTGTCACTTTTTCTTCATAATCTTTTGTAACAGTTTGAAGTGATAATTTCGGTTTCTCAGCTGTTTCAATTTTAAATTCTTTCGTCTGTCTATAAAACCCCTTTATATTCATATGAACTTTCCCGCGTACTAACCCTTTACCAAGCTTCGTTTCGTAATAAAACACATGCCTTTTATCGTTCCACTTCATTGCATATTGTTTTCCGTCTATTTCTACTTCTGCCTGAAAGTAAGAAGACTGAACTGGCAACTCCGTAGGCCTTGCTTCAATAACAGCTGTCACACCTTCATACATTTCCTCAACATTTTTTCTATCCTTATCCTCTTTATCATAAGTAGAAACAGTATAATTAAGTGCCGGTTCGACTAGTACTTGTAACCCTTCTTTCTCAATATCTCGGTCCACTTCTATCGTATAAGTTCCTGGTTTAATAACTTCCTCATTTTCCGTACTTATATGAACTATATTTCCGAACAACTTTGCTTCTCCTGGTGCATGTATGGAAAAAGAAGATTGTAATTGTAATGGTTTAGAAATTTGTGTGACCTGATAATCGGGCAGAGAAGGCGATTGTCGTACAAGCGTCATACGCTTTAACGGAAACGGTGTTGTAATCTCTACTCTTTTCCCCACTACTTTCGTTTTTACAATCGATTCAACAGAGGAGAATGGATCACGATTTGCAACTAATGCTGCCACTTGATTTACACTTTTTACAATGCCATCTTCTCCGCTTGACGGCATCGTAACACCATTTATCTCTTTCTTCCATATTTCCTTGAACGTATTTAGTTGTTCTTTTTCTTGTTGTCCTAAATCTTCTTCCATCGTAATTAAGACTGGATGTAACGATATCTTTTTTGCATCCATTTCTTTCTTAAACTGGGCTAATTTCTGCAAAATTTGTTCTTTTCCGCCAACCTTATCTTTCTCTAAATCATTAAATGCCCCGTCAGTTAATACAATAAGCCAAAATTCACGTTTTCCATCTATATCTGCTTCCTTTTTTATAGATTGCATCGCCGTTTCTACCGCGCTAAATGGAGTATTTAAATACGTTTTCCATGCTCCAATTCCCTCAATTTCTGTTTGCCTTTTATCCTTCGTTAACGAAATGTTTAATGGCTCATTCGGCTTACTCATTGGAACGTAAGAAAATTTATCTTTTTCATCCAATAGCGCAACTAAACTTTGCAAAGCATAATTGGCATATTTCCAGCGATCGTTATTTCTCATGCTGCCCGAATCGTCATATACAAGTGAAACGACCCTTTCCTTTGCCTCCTCTCCTTTTGCAAAAGCTGATAAAGGTAAACATATAAATAGAAACAACATGAACGTGGCACAAATTCGGATTTTCATGATGAGGCTTCGCCACCTTTGTAGACAAATTCCTATGTTTAAATTTATGAGAGGAAACAAGATATATGACTTGTATTTTAGGACAACGAACCCAGCATAATTTTATTATGTAAACAGTTATAAGAACTGAATATTATTCCTTCTAGCGTTTTCTATCCGATACTATAAGTAAAAAAGCCTGTTTAAGCTCCACACTTAAAACAGACTTTTCCTACTTTTTATTTTAAAAACACATAACAAAAAGTTTGATTTTTGACTTAACACATCACTTCTATTGTAAATCCACCAGGTGCTTCAACGTAAAACGTATACGCATGGACATGCTTAGGAGGCTCGACCAAAAATCCATCTTCCTTCAATCTTTCATTTATCTTATCTACTTGTTCTTCACTTTCTTGTGGAAATCCTACGTGAAATGTTCTTGGATACTGAACTTCTTTTCCTTTCATTAAAGTTAGTATAAATCCATCATTATCACGCATAACTGCAAAGGCATTCCCTCTTGTTCCACTACAAGTTAGACCAAAATACTTCTCTAAAAACTCTCTAGCTGCTGTTACATCTGTAACTGTTAAATTAAGATGTTTAATTCCCAATCCTTCACCTTCTTTCTCAATTTTCTAACATTTTATCATACAAATAAAAAACACGCCTTCCACAGCGTGTTTCATTGCTTTACATACACTTCAACAATCGGATTCTCTTTATTATCCGCATGCAAGCGTATATTCTCTTCACTTGTATTATAAATACTAGCTAATAACATTATCGTTAACACATTAGGTGTCTTCGCATCACTTCCGTATTTTCTCTCAAGCGCTTCCTTATATTCAAAATCTAAATCCCCCTGCACATATGTATACACTTCAAAACCATCTTCTAAATTGCAAACTACTGTATCAATAATATCTGTCCCTACTTGCTTCTTCATTTCCTCTCGTAACGCTTCAATAAAATCTTCCCATGGTACTTCGTATGTCTGAAACTGATCTGTAGATTTCATGCCTTTTCCTCCTTATATATCCTCTTCTTATATTTCCCCTTTCCTATAACAATTATGATAGATAGGGCATTCGTACAAGCCGCACTTGTCCCCCTTACATATCGTATTACTGTAATGCGGAAGGAGGAAAGAATATGCATAGACAAAAATGTTATGATACATGCCAACGTTATTTCGGAAAAGTTGTTCGGATTGAAGACCGTGATGGCCGTATACATTTAGGTAAAATAATCGATGTGACACAAAACTCTGTATGGATCGAACCGGTGCAACAGCGCTCATCTTTTGATTCAGGGTTCGGATACTACGACGCTTATGCAAACGGTGGTTGTGACCTTTGTGGAGGCCTTAGCAGGTGTGATAGTTGTGGATTCGGATGCGGTGGTGGATTCAGCAGCTGCGGATGTGGTGGTCGTGGTTGTAGTAGTTGTGGTTGCGGCGGCTGGGGAGGCGGCGGTTGTGGCTGGGGTGTTGAACTCGGATTTGGTTTCATCTTCGGAATTACATTAGCTGCATTATTTTTCATTTAACATAGTAAAGAGTTGGCTACCTTTAGCCAACTCTTTTTCTTTATTTTTCACATATAAAAATACGATGCCCTAAAATGTGTTGGTACATAAGCCGTACATTTTCATGCTGTGCCCACGCCTCATATAACTCATTCGGAATATGTGAGGATACATTCCATTCTGGCTCTTCTACATAGCCAGAGATTGTTTCTGCAATCGTGCCACCACCCGCAATTGTAATTCTTTTAAAATTTGCTTTCTGAAATAATTGTACCCACTCATTCTCAGTTAACAGTTCTTTCATGCCATATAATTGGGCGATTTTTTCTTCCTCACCCTTATCAATGTGCCTATCAATAATCATTTCAATGACAACAAGCTTACCGTCCTGCTGTAATACACGATAACACTCCGAGATAACCCTTTCTTTGTCTGTAAAAGCGATGATTGATTCTCCAAGTACGAACTCAAATGAGTTATTCAAACACGGTAAATGCTCTACATTTCCTTCAATTAATTGTATATCTAACCCTTCAAACAACCATCTATCTTTTGCCTTTTGAATCATAATTTCATTCTTTTCAACCGTTGTTACTTTATAGCCAAATTCCCTTGTCATATACGCCGCTGTTTTCCCCGTACCACAACCTATCTCAAGGACATTCGCTCCATATTTAAAAGGCAGTTGTGCTAACAATTGTTTTGTTAACGTAAAGCCACCAGGATGAGCACTTCCTATTCCGTAATAAGCTAGGAAATCGATGTATGTGTTTCGTTTCATGGGATTCTCCCTTTTTTATTTTATATATTCGAGCACGGAAGAAAAGTGCATAGAAAAAAGGGCGTATTGTACGCCCCTCATCTTACTTATCCTCTGTAATATATGCCCATTTATAGCTGTAGTCTCCACCAACCGGATGGTGAACAATACCTTTTACTTTCTGTCTTTGAACGATAGCATCACCACGTTGATATAATGGTGCAATTACAGCATCATCAAGTAATATTTTCTCAGCTTTTAGTAAGCTATCCCAACGTTCTTTCGTTTTCGTTAATAGCTCGCCTTTACCTTTTTCTACAATTTCATCATATTTTGGATTTGAATATCCAGTTTGGTTATGAGGACCATTTGTAACGAACATATCAATGAATGTCATTGGATCTAAGTAGTCAGGGCCCCAACCAGCGTAAGATAAATCATAATCTAAATCTGATTCTAATTTTAATTTTTGTTTAAACGGTTGATTTTTCAAGTTCACTGTTAACCCTGGTAAGTTTTTCTCAAGTTCTCCTTTTAAGAATTCTCCTACTTTCTTCGCATTATCGCTATCGTAGTTTAATAGCTCAATCGTTACTTGCTCTTTTCCAAGTTCTTTTTTCGCTTTTTCCCAATGCTCTTTTGCTTTTTTCACATCTGTTTTTAAAATATCTCCATTTTCTTTACGGAAGTCTTTTCCATCTGGACTCTTAGCAAATTCTTTTGGTACTAAGTAATCTGCTGGTGTAGATCCGTCATTTAAAATAACGTTCGTTAAGCCTTTTTTATCATATGCCTTTGCAATCGCTAAACGTAAATCTTTGTTCTTTAATACTGTATCTTGCCCACCACGTTTTTGGTTTAAACGTAAGAAGAACGTTGATGGTGTTTTTTGTGTATAAAAGTCTGGATTTGATTTATATTTGTCAACCATTTCAGATGTAAGTCCCGCACGATCGATTTGTCCGCTTTCATATAAGTTTACACGTGTACCGCTATCTTTTACTACGTTAAAGTTGATTTCATCTAACTTAACTGTTTTATTATCCCAATATTGTGCATTTTTCTTTAATTTCCATCCTTCTTCATGTTTCCAGTCTGTTAATGTAAATGGTCCGTTGTATAACGTTGTATCTGCTTCTAAACCAAATTTTTCACCTTTTTCTTTTACGAATTTTTCATTTAACGGATAGAATGTTCCGAATGAAGTTAATTCTACAAAGTAAGGAACTGGATTTTCTAATTCTACCTCTAATGTGTAATCATCTACAGCTTTTACACCTAACGTATCAAGTGGTGCTTTCCCATCATTAATTGCTTTTGCGTTCTTTAAATCAAACATAATGTATGCATATTCCGCTGCTGTATTTTTATCTACCGCACGTTTCCAAGCAAACACGAAATCCTTCGCTGTTACAGGGTCTCCATTTGACCATTTTGCATTTTTATTTAATGTAAATGTATACTTTTTACCATCATCACTCTTTTTATATGATTCAGCAACTCCTGGTGTTGCTTTATTATCTTTATCAAGTCGATATAAACCTTCCATTACGTTGTTTAAAGCTAGAAACGATACTTGGTCTGTCGCTTTAGCAGAGTCCATAGATGGAATCTCTTGAGACTCTGTTAAATTAAGCACTTGCTTCGCCGCTAGCTTTCCGCCTTCTTTTTCACCGCTTTTTGGTGTTGTGCTTGCCTTCTCTTTATCTCCTGATCCAGAGCAAGCTGTTAATGCCATACTCATTACTAAAACTGGTGCTACGACCGCTGTCAATTTTTTCATCTTTTTTCTCTTCATTTTTTTGTACCCTCCCCAATTATATGTACGATATTAACATTTAGAAATTCTCTACTAACTTTCGTTATCAGAAAATTCTTATTAATTAATATTCTACTGTTTTTTTAAATTTTGTAAAGTATTTTTGTAAATTTTCTAAATATTTATTTTTTTATTATAGTAACTTGTTGTTTTAACTACTATATGAATTATCCCCCGTCTACTATATGTAAACATCTCTCCCCTTATTCCACTCTATTACTACGTTCTATATTTTTCTTATTAGCATGAGGTCTCTTACTATCATCTGTATTACTACTTACTGACCTCTCTAAATTCCTCCGATAGAACCTTCCTAATTACCTACCCGATTCTCAATAGACTAACGAGATTTATTCCCTTATACATACTAAAAAGCATTTCAAAAGCAGCTCAGCCACTTTTGAAATGCTTTCACTTTATTTTTTTCCGCCATCCTCAGTTACATACGCCCACTTAAAGCTATATTCTGGACTGATGTTATGTTTCACAATTCCTTTTACATTCGGTTTCATTACATACGATCTTCCTGTTTGATATAAAGGAACTAACCCTGCATCTTCTTCAAGGAATAATTTTTCAACTTTCCCTAACGTTTCCCAGCGTTTTTTCGCATCACTCATTAATTCATTACCTGCTTTTCCTACCATTTCATCGTATTTTGGATTTGAATAACTCATTTGGTTGTACGGGCTCTTCGATTCAAACATATCAATAAATGTCATTGGATCCGCATAGTCTGGACTCCAACCTGCATAAGAAATTTCATAATCTTGCGCAGTTTCTAATTTTAATTTTTGTTTGAACGGCTGAATTTTCGTATTAATCGTTACACCTTTTAAATTTTTCTCAATTTGATCTTTTACATAGTCAGCAATCTTTTTCGCAGTTCCATCATCATAGCTTAGCAATTCAATTGTAACTTGATCTTTTCCAAGTTCTTTTTTCGCTTCTTCCCACGCTGCTGCTCCTTTTTTCGGATTATATTTCAGACCATTTTTAAATGTATCTTGATAATCTTTACCATCTGGCCCTGTCGCAAGTCCTTTTGGAACCAATTGATCTGTTGCTTTTGAACCATTATTTAAAATTACATTTGCCAATCCTTTTTTATCAACTGATAATGCAATTGCTTCACGAAGTTTTTTGCTCTTTAAAGGCGTATCTTGTCCGTTACGTTTTTGATTTAAACGTAAGAAGAATGTACTTGATTCCGCATACTCACCATATTCTTCTTTGTTCGATTTATATTTATCTACAAACTCTCCTGATAGTAATGTAAAATCAATTGATCCTGTATCATATAAGTTTACTTTCGTTGCAACCTCTTTTACTACACTATAGTTAATTTCTTCTAATTTCACAGTCTTTTTATCCCAGTACTTATCATTTTTCTTCAGCTGCCAACCTTGTTCATGTTTCCATGAAGACATAACGAATGGACCATTATACACAGTTGTATCTGCTTCTAAACCGTACTTATCACCTTTTTCTTTTACGAATTTTTCATTTAATGGATAGTATGATGGGAATGCTAATAAATTTAAGAAATACGGTACCGGTTTTTCTAATTCTACTTCTAGCGTGTAATCATCTACCGCCTTCGCTCCTAATTCAGTTACAGGTTTTTCTCCTTTATTAATCGCTTCTGCATTTTTAATATAGTAAGCAATAAATGCATATTCTGCTGCAGTATTCTTATCAAGTAAGCGCTTCCACGCAAAAACGAAATCTTTCGCTGTTACAGGATCACCATTTGACCATTTTGCATCTTTTCGCAGTTTAAACGTATACTTTTTACCATCTTCACTTTTCGTACTAGACTCTGCCGCAGCAGGAATTGGCTTATTATCTTTATCAAGGCGATATAGGCCTTCCATCGTGTTCCCTAAAATTTGCGAACCTAATGTATCAGTAGATTTAGAAGTATCCATCGTCGGAATTTCTTGGTTTTCCGTACGATTTAATACTTGTTTCGCTGCATATTTAATATCAGATTTTTTTTCTTCCCCACTATTTGATGTAGTAGTCGTTTTCTTTTCCCCACCTGACCCAGAACATGCTGTCAATGCAACACTCATCGCTAAAACTGGTACTACAACTGCCGTTAACTTTTTCATCTTTTTTCTCTTCATTTTTGTACCCTCCCTAATTATATGTACATTACCAACCCTTGAGAGACCCCTTACTAAAGATTTATTTTTCAGAAAATTATAACTAATGTTATTCTACTCTTTTTTTCGTATTTGTAAATAGTTTTTTAAATATCCTGGTTTTTTTTAATTTAGTAGGATTTATCCCCCATCTACTATATGTACATACTATACACCTTATTCTCCTCTATTTAACCACACTAAAAATTAGTATTTTAAGCTCACAAAAAAAGCATTTAAAAGTAGCTAAGCCACTTTTAAATGCTTTTTCAACTCTATTATTTTTCAGTCACATATGCCCACTTAAAGCTAAATTCTGGACTGATATTATGTTTTACTACTCCCTTTACATTTGGTTGTAAAACATAAGAATCTCCTCGTTGATATAAAGGTACAATCGCTACATCTTCTTCAAGTAATGTTTTTTCAGCTTTTCCTAACTCTTCCCAACGTTTTTTCGCATCGCTCATTAATTCCGTTCCAGCTTTTTTCACCATGCCGTCATATTTAGGGTCAGAGAAGCTCATTTGGTTATGAGAATGTCCAGTCTCAAACATATCTAAGAACGTCATTGGATCTGCATAATCCGGATTCCATCCGCCATACGAAATATCATATTGTTGTTCAGTTTCTAATTTTAGTTTTTGCTTAAATGGTTGAAGTTTAATGTTAACTGTTACACCTTTTAAGTTTTTCTCAATCTGATCTTTAATATATTCGCCAACTTTTTTCGCATTACCAGTATCGTAGTTTAAGAATTCAATTGTAACTTGGTCTTTACCTAGCTCTTTTTTCGCTTCTTCCCAAGCTGCAGCAGCTTTTTTAGCATTTGGTTTTAAACCATTTTTAAACGTTTCTTGGAAGTCTTTACCGTCTGGTCCAGTTGCTAAACCTTTTGGTACTAAGAAGTCAGCTTCTTTTGATCCATCATTTAAAATTACGTTTGCTAAATTCTTTTTATCAACTGATAGTGCAATTGCTTCACGTAACTTTTTACTCTTTAATGGTGTATCTTGTCCATCACGTTTTTGGTTCATACGAATGAAATACGTACTCACTTGTGAATATGTTCCGAATTCATCTTTCTTATTTCTGTATTTATCTACGAACTCTCCAGTTAATAAAGCAAAGTCAACTTGACCGCTATCATATAAATTGATAAGAGTTGCTGGTTCTTTAACAACACTGAAGTTAACTTCTTCAAGTTTTACAGTCTTTTTATCCCAATATTGATCATTTTTCTTTAATTGCCATCCTTGTTCATGCTTCCAATCTTTAAGAACGAACGGTCCATTATAAACTGTTGTATCAGACTCTATACCGAACTTCTCGCCCTTTTCTTTAACGAACTTTTCGTTTAATGGATAATATGATGGGAATGCTACTAAGTTTAAGAAGTACGGTACTGCTTGCTCTAACTCAACTTCAAGCGTAAGATCATCTACTGCTTTTACTCCTAATTCAGTTACAGGTTTTTCTCCTTTATTTACTACTTCTGCATTTTTAATCGGGAATGCGATAAATGCATACTCAGCAGCTGTTTTTGGATCTAATAGACGTTGCCAAGCATATACGAAATCTTTCGCCGTTACTGGATCTCCATTTGACCATTTTGCATCTTTACGTAGTTTAAATGTATATTTTTTACCATCTTCACTTTTCGTGCTAGATTCTGCTGCAGCTGGAATAGGTTTATTATCTTTATCAAGACGATATAATCCTTCCATCGTATTCCCTAGCATTTGTGAAGATACTGTATCTGTTGATTTAGAAGAATCCATCGTTGGAATCTCTTGGTTTACTGTTCGATTCAACACTTGTTTTGCCGCTAATTTTCCCTCTGACTTGCTATCTCCACTTGAGTTTGTGCTTGTCTTTTTATCTCCGCCTGATGTAGAACATGCTGTTAGTGCCATGCTCATTGCCAAAACCGGTACTACAACTGCTGTTAGTTTTTTCATTTTTTTCTTTTTCATTTTCTGTACCCTCCCTAATTCTAAACGATAGCTATTAAAGAATTTTCTGATAATTCTGTTTTTCTCTATATATTTATCAGACGATTCTTACTAATTCTTATTCTACTAATTTTTTAATTTTTGTAAAGTATTATTATTGAAAATTTTTAAAAAATTATTTTTTTACAGTAATATTCATAAAAATTCCATATGTTGTTCAAACCTTATTTTGCATTCATACACATTCGTTGTTTTAATCACTTCGATCTCATTTACCGCTTGAATACTGGTTAATTATTGCTAATAAATAATGCATATATGTAAAAACATCTTTTCTACAAAAATAAAAAAGCAGACATTTCGTCTGCTTTAATTCTCCTCAATTTGCTTTTCACTTAACCCTAGATGTGTTCTAAGAGTATTACTCAAACTCTGTAGATCTTTTTTATTAGGATTATAATAATATACACGTTTCCCGTTTGGGCCATTAGGTAAGTATAAATCATCACCAGCTAATTGTATTTTTTCAACTGAACCGTTTAAACCGTATTTATAAAAAGATAAAATATCATCCATTACTAAATTTGTTTTAAAATCACCATCAACCGCCTCAACTATTTTTTCTAGCTTCGTAATCGATCCTACACTTTTTAATTTACTTAAAATCGCTTCAATAACAAGTTGTTGGCGCTGTCCTCTCATTGCATCACTATCAATATGGCGCGTTCTTGCTAGTGCAAGTGCTTCTTCCCCATTTAATTTTTGTAATCCTTTTTTCAAATGAATCGCATCAGGTTCATCTTTACTATTTTGCTCCGTAAATTCAACTGGGACATCCACTTCAATACCATCTAACCCATCAACAATTTTAGTAAAGGAACCAAAATTAAATTTCACAAAATAATCAACAGGCACCTGTAACAATTTTTCTACCGCTTCCACAGAAGCTTGCGGTCCTCCATCTTTACCATTTTTAACGAAACCACTTCCATATGCATGGGTTATTTTATCTTTTTTCTTTTCAACTGGAACATATGTATATGTATCACGCGGTATGCTTGTTAATTTCACTGTTTTATCGTCTTTATTAAAAGTCGCTAACAATAATGCATCTGTATGAAATGCACCATTATATTCCTTTTGTCGTTCTTGATTTTCATCAATTCCCATAATTAAAAGTGAAACATGATTTGCAATTGGCTTTACAGATTTCTCACGTAAATTGGATTTTTCACCTCGTGCTAAATTCAAATTAGATTTTTGTACAAGACTAGAAGTTTTCATATATACATAGGCTCCATAGCCAATTCCACCAAATAGTAATACCGCCAGTAGTAAACTTGTTATCTTTTTCTTTTTATATTTTTGCTTATTTTTCTCTTCTCTTAAAGATGAATGATTCCCCATTTACTCTCCTCCTGTTTCTATTGATCCAATATGTTTCTCATTTTTTCATATTTAGCGCTATCCTTTTGAAACATACTTTCTTTCAATCCCTTATCTATTTGTATCCATTCAGTCGTAACTGAATATTGAATCAAGCCTTCTTGAAAACTAAGAAATTTCAACATAATCCCTGTATTTTTCTCCACAACCATTTCGAATTTCCCTCTTAAATCTTCAGAGGTGCTAACAGGCATCTCTATGTTTATAACTCCTTCAATTTTGTAACAATCTAATCCAAGATATTTCGTTTCTTTATAATTCCAATCTTTATATCGAATTAATAAATCTGCGAATTCTGATTGAATACTATATTTAGCTAGCCCTACATATTCATCATCATATCTCTTTTTCTCATCTGATTTTCTCACTAACCTTTCCGTAGGATTTAATTTTAATAGTTCATTGTTTCTTTCTTTCGGGTTCCATTTTGTCTCTTTATAGGTATACTTCTCATCATCAAACTCTTTTTTCTTGCCCTCGTTATATATAATTGTTCGTTTTTTGGCTAGTTTATCTTCTTTCGAAGAGATACCTCTTTGTTTCTCCGTATCAATCGCATACTTATATGTTGTAGCAATTCTTGATGAGCTAGAATATTCCTCAAATTGTCCTGAAATATTTTTAAAATAATCAATAGAATCTAGCATTTTTTGATGAATCTTTTCTTTATCTGGATAATGTACATTCGATTTTATTTCTTCTTCATTTTCATAATCAGAAAACGCTTTTTTCTTTACATATTCAAATACTCCACCATTTTGCGCAAAACTTTGTATAGAAAACTCAGACATAGATACCACTGAAAGTATACAAACCGCTGCACTAATTATCATCATATGAATTTTGTAACTCTTCTTTTTTACCTTAAGATTATGTAGCGTACCATTAATCTTTTCATTTAACTCTGGAGGTACTATAACATTTTCATCTTTGATTCTCTTTTTTAATTTCTCATCAAATAATTTTTCATTATCCATCCTTTACACCCCCTATTCCATCTTTAATCGTTTTTGTAGTTGTTCCCTCGCGCGTGATAATCTTGATTTCACTGTTCCTTTCGGTATTTCTAACAGCTTTGCTATACTCTCTTGATTCATATCTTCATAATAATAAAGCACCGTAACAGCTCTTAATTCTTCATGTAACGATTGAATCGCATTACACAAATCTATATCTTCATACTGATCACACGCACTCATATTGTAATCATTCTCTTCTGTCACAATTACATTTTTATACGCTCTAATAATATTGTTACACTCATTTATTAGTATTCGAATTAACCAAGTGTGAAAAAATTCTTCTTTTTTTAATTTTTTTATATTTTCATAGGCTTTTAAAATTGTTGTCTGTATCGCATCCTCTATATTTGTCTCATCACGTAACATCGCCTTTGCTATTCGATACATCTTCACTTTTTCTGTATGTATAAGCGCTATAAAGGCTTCATGATCACCTTTTTTCGCTAAAGAAACATCCGTTTCTTCTTTTATAACCATTTTATATAAAGGGATTACTTTCACAATCGCTCCTCCTGCTTCATCCTCACTTCATCACTTCCAATTTAACTTTACATGTATTAGACGTATGAACCTAGAAAAAGGTTCACTTTTTTGAATATTTTTGTAATTAAAAAGATAAATATCCTTTATAAGGATGCAATAAACATACTAGTTTAAATTTACAAATAAAAAAAGCCCACTTTCTCAGTGGACTTTCTACTCTATAACGGTAAATCCCTCTTCCTAAATACTACAATCGCTACGATAAAAATACAAAGCGCTACAGCAGTTAAACCTATGCTTACCGGCCATATATTATATGATCCTTCAGCAATTTCTTTCGGACGAAACAGCGTGAATAATGATAGGTTTTTCATCCATTCTAACTTATCACTTAACTTCCCTACCATATCCAATACGAAAAATAAGATAGTTAAACTCGCTGAATAACTTAGTGCTTTTCTTTCGTCATTACATATACAAGAAAAGAAAAATGAATACGCACTAACGACTAAAAATATGAGCCCTCCGACTACATTTATCTTCAAAAATAACTCTTTATTTAAGTTATTATCTTGTAAAAACCATTCTGCACCTACTAACCCAGCTACATACGTAACAGATACAATAATCAGAAGTCCCAATATGAGAACAGCAGCTTGTGTAATCGCAATTTGCACTCTAGATACAGGTGTTGCTAGCATGTATGCCATTGCTCCTTTATCTACATGACGAGCAATTAAATGTGTCGCAACTGTTACGCAAAAAATTGTTAAAATGATAATAAACAATAAACTATAGTATTCGCCCGCTAGAAAATCCATTACGTTTTGAATCGGACTTTCCATACCAACGATTTTTTTCACACTATCAGGCATGGCACCTATTAATTCATTTAGCCCTTTCGCTGATACCATTGACGGGAATATCCAAATTAATAACCACAGATATAAAGCTGCACCAGACGCATAACTCAAAATACTTTTTTGTGTTTCTTTCAAACTAGCTAAAAATAATTGCTTATTCATGCGTTATCCCTTCTTTCTTATCGTAATAATGCATAAATAAATGTTCTAAATCCATCGCTCTCGTTTGAAGTGCCGTTACATTGTAGTTTGAAAGTGTTTGTAAAACAGTTTGATAGTTTCCTTGTACAATGATAGATGCCTCTCTGCCTTTTACCGCTTCAAATTGCAAATTACACTTTGTAAGAGACTCAATCTCTTCTTGTGATGATACTGTTACATCTATCACTTGTCTTCTCATACTTTGTAAATCGTGAATATTTTCAACTGTTACGAGTCGACCATCTTTAATAATAGCTACTCTGTCACAAGTTCTCTCAATTTCAGTGAAAATATGCGAAGACATAAGAATTGTTTTTCCTCTTTGCTTTTCCTCTAATATTAAATCTATAAACACTTGCTGCATAAGTGGATCAAGTCCAGATGTTGGTTCATCTAAAATTAACACCTCTGGATCGTGCATAAATGCAGCGACTATCCCTACTTTTTGCTTCATTCCTTTAGACATTTTGCGAATCGGTGTTTTCACATCAAATTGCAGACGCTCTATCAGTTCATCTCGTCTTTTCGTATCCTTTAATCCACGCATTCCTTGCATTAATTTTAAAAACTCTAATCCGTTCATTCCTTCAATAAAAGAAATTTCACCCGGTAGATAACCAACTTCCCTTTGAATTTTCGCTGCTTCATTCCAACAATCTAATCCGAAAATTGTCGCTTTACCAGCTGTCGGTTTTATAAATCCCATTAAATTACGAATCGTCGTTGATTTTCCGGCACCATTCGGTCCTAAATAACCAAATACTTCTCCCTCTTTTACATCAAATGTAATATGAAACAAACCTTTTCCATTCGAAAACTGTTTTGTGACATCTTGAACTGAAATCATAATTCCACCTCATTTTTTGAAATATTTAATATGTGATATTTCAAAATTATTGTACTCCTCATCTTTCATATTCGCAACAACTTTTTGAAATATTTATCAGTCTATATTTCAAAATTATTGTTTTCCATTATTTTTTCTTGTATATTTTAAGTGAGGTGATTGCATTGAACGGCTTTGAAAGAGTAAAAGAAAAGAAAAAGCGTGCCATTAAAGAAGCAGCATTCTTATTATTTTCAGAACGTGGATTTAATGAAGTGAAAATAGAACATATCGCAAAAGAAGCAAACGTTTCTCAAGTTACAATTTATAATCATTTCGGAAGTAAAGATGCGTTATTTAGGGAGCTTATACAAGAATTTATCATATCTGAATTTCAATATTATAAAGAGCTTGCAGAAGAAAAATTACCTTTTCATGATATGATGCAAAAAATGATTGTAAGAAAAATGAATACTGGCGGATTATTTCAACCTGATATGTTACTACAAATGATGCAAAGGGACGAAGAACTCCGTAAGTTTATTTATAGTTATCAAAATGAAAAAATCCTACCCTGGTATTTAGAAATATTAGAACGAGCTCAGCGCAAAAACGAAATTAATCCACACCTTACTAAAGAAATGATGTTACTTTACATTCAAATGTTTACAAAATTAGGTGATGAATTTGGAGCACAACTTCTTGAAGGAGATTGGGAAAAACATATAAAAGATATCGTTACGATGTTCTTCTATGGTCTTTCTGTTCCACAAAAGTAATTTTTCTAAAGAACAAATAAAATCATCAAAAAGCCCTTTGGATATTTAAATCGCAAGGGCTTTTTCATATCAAAAAATGACTAAAACTAACTTTATCTTAAAGAAGTTAAATGCTGCTTTATAGATAACACCTTATTATAGATTAACTCTTTTAGCATCACAGGCTGAATTGAAATAATCGTTTCACCAAAATTTAGAAAATAACTTGAAATAAACTCAACTTCTTGCTTGTTAAAATAGCCTGTTATACTATAATTTTCATTTTCTTTTTGTATCCTCATGGAAGGATAATTCTCTTTATCAAAAATGTCCTTTCCTTTTTGATTAACAATGACGCTAAAATCAATTGCATCAGGTTTTCTGTGAAAGTTTGTAAGATAACTTAATAGTTCTTCAAGATTTTTTGAATTCGTGTTGCTTGTTTCCTCAATAGAAAGAATTTTATCACATCTAATTATTTGAACACCATTTGTCTCAAAATTAAAGATTTTAGCATACCACTGGCCAAATTTAGATTCGATTCGAATAAATTGGGCGACCAATACTTTCTCCTCATCTTTTTTTAAATATGTTAAATAATAAACTCGCTCAGCAAAAATCCCCTGTAAAATTTCTTTTAAGAACGGACTAAAATTACTATGATTTGTTACTTCAAAGGAAAGCGTTCGTTCCATAATCGAAATGTTTTTACTCACATTATCAGGTAGTACATGTTTAAATTTATTTTCAAGCGCAATACTTTCTATATTAAATGGTTTTGTCTTGTATCCATTTAGTGTAAGAATCGAAAAGTATAACGCATACATTTCATCCACACTAAAATAAATTGGCGATAACACACTATTTTCTATAATTTTATAACTTCCATTTCTACCTAGTTCAGAATATATGGGTACACCTATTTCTTCCAATGATTGAATATCTCGTAAAGCTGTACTTTTAGAAATATCATATCTAACCATTAAATCTTTTAAATTAAAATTTCTTTTATTATTTAAGAAAATAAGCATATCATTTATTCGTTCCGTTTTTTTCATATTTACCTCCCGAAAGGTGTCATGTATTGAAACCTTTTTAGTCTATATTATAATTATTAACTAATAAAGGAGTTGTAAATTTATGACATTAGAAATAGCTATTTTTCTCTCACTGAATGGGCAAGCAAAGGAGGCAATTAACTTTTATACACGTAATTTAGAAGCCAAAAAATTAATGGTTGTTACGTATGAAGAACTGGCGAAAAGAGATCGTTCTTTTAAAATTACAAGTGAAAATAAAGAACATATCGCTCACTCTGTTTTACAAATTGGGAATACAAAGCTAATGATAGCAGAAGATACAATGAATACTAATGAACGTTATAACGTTGGAAATAACATGTCACTTTGCATTCAAAGCGCTAATTTAGAAGAAATACAAAGATTTTATAATAATTTAATTTCCGATAAGCATGTGAAAATAATCTCTCCGCTAGAAAAAAATATATTTAGTGAAGCATATGGTATTATTGAAGATCCTTATGGCATACAAATCCAATTAATGTATGATAAACGACTAAACTAAATAATTAATCATATTCACATATTCCTAATAAAAAGACACGAATTTCGTGTCTTTTTATTTTATAGAAATGACTCTACCTTTTTCACTGCTTTCAATCGCTAATTGAATCAGTTTAATAACATCTAAACCTTCTTTTGCTGTTACAGGTAGTTTCTCACCATTTAATATACTATCTCGTACACCTTTATAATAATTGTCATAACAACCGACTTCTGTTGGAATACGCTCTAAGCTTTCTTCTGTTTCTAAAGTAGCAAAATTCTCTTCATCGTCTACTCCATAACCGTTATCACCTGGCTTCATTCCATTTTTTAATTGCTCTTCCTGCGAATCCATACCGTACTTCACGATAGAACCTTTCTCTCCATGCACTATAAAATGCGGTCCAGCTTTTTTCACATAACTGCTACTACGTAAAATGACACGTTTAACTCCGTAATGAAGTACTATGTGGAAATAATCATCCACCTCTGCACCTGGTCTTTGTTTTATTACATCTGCACTTATCGCATCGGGTTTCCCGAATATTGATAACGCTTGGTCAATTAAATGCGATCCTAAATCGTATAATATACCGGAGCCTGGTAGATTTTTTTCTCTCCATCGATCACGTACATGTGGACGGAAACGATCAAAATTCGATTCATATGCGTATACATTCCCTACTCTGTTTTCTCCTAACAATTTCTTAATTGTTAAGAAATCATTATCAAAACGACGATTATGATATACGCTTAACATTATATTATGCTGCTCTGCTAATGAAATAAGCTTTTCCCCTTCTTCAATTGAGACAACAAATGGTTTTTCTACAACAACATGCTTACCGTTTAAAATTGCTTCTTTTACATATGGAAAATGAGTTGTATTAGGTGATGTAATAACAACTAAGTCAACATCAGCTCGCTTCACCAATTCATCAATTGTACTAACAACATTAGCATTTGGTAATGTTTCTTTTACTACCTCTTCTTTTGAGGATAATACAGCACGAATATCATATTCTTCTATCGTTTGTAATAGTGGGATATGAAATGTCGTACTAGAAAAACCAAATCCTACAATCCCTACACCTATTTTTTTCATGTTGCCCCTCCATTTGTCCCGCTTTAACAGGCAGTAAGATTCCTAACTCAAAATTCAGCGAAAACTAAGGAACTAGGTGAGGAATCAACTGCTCGTTAAAGCCCGATTGGTTTAACTAATAATCAGTGTGGATAAAGAAAATCCCCATTGATTAAAGTTTCACTTTATGAGAACGATTTCATTCAGTTATTATAACAAGATTATTATTATTTATATAATAAATTGCCTAGAAAAAAGCATCTTGCTATTATTCATAGCAAGATGCCCTCTTTATTCTGGTCTTTTCTTCGTCCACGTTTCTACTACTTCACCAGTATCATTAACATCTAGCACTAGGCTACCATTACTATACCGGTCTTTATTTCGATACGCTTTCGGATCAATCTCTTCTACAATGTTTTTCTCTGTCTTCATGTAAACTAATTCATCGTCCCGAACAATTTCAATACCGACAATGCGGTACGGATTACGTTTTAATTCTTTGAAAATAACAAGACCTCGTTTCGCCCTCGTTGATTTTTCAATTTCTGATGCTTTTAGACGTTTTACAGCACCGCGCTGTGTTACGAGAATAAGTTGATCTTTGTCACCATTTAACGGTTTACCAGAAGCGACATAGTCATCTTCTTTTAAATTAATTGCTTTCACGCCAGCAGCTCTTACACCGACTGGACTTACTTCATCTTCATGGAAAATAAGTGCATATGCACCGTGTGTAGCAAGAACGATATCACTCGTTCCATCTGTCGCAAATATATCGACAACTTCATCATCTTTTTTCAAGTTTACAGCAACGAATGCCCTTGAATAACGCTGAACTTTATATTGATTTAATTCTGTTTTCTTTATCATACCATTTCTTGTTACAAATACGATAAATCGTTTTTCTTCCTCAAAGTTCGGTACAACCGTTGCCCAAATGATTGTTTCATCCCGGTCGAGTGAAACGATATTAGCAACGTGCTGACCTAAATCTTTCCAACGAATATCTGGCATTTCGTATACTGGCAGATATATATAGTTGCCTTTATTCGTAAATAAGAGGACTGTCTCTGTCGTATTCGTATCGAATCGTTCAAGTAAGATGTCACCCTCTTTCATACCGAAGTCTTTGCCATTTGAGGCATTATGTGAGCGCCATCCAGTACGTTTCACATATCCTTCTTTCGTTACAGTAACGATGACATCTTCTTGTGGGATCATCACTTCTACATCGATTTTAATTTCCTCGATTTGATCTTCAATAATTGCGCGTCGATCATCACTATATGTTTTCTTAACTCTCTTTAAATCTGTTTTAATTACTTGAAGTAATCTTTTTTCACTTTGTAAAATTGCCTGTAGCTCAATAATTTTCTTATTAAGCTCATCTGCTTCTTCTTGTAACGCCGTAATGTCTGTATTCGTTAAGCGATATAATTGCAAGGAAACAATTGCTTCTGCCTGTGCTTCTGTAAAGCCAAATTTTGCACTTAAATTATCTTTCGCGTTACGTTTATCTTTTGAAGCTCGAATTGTTTCAATTACTTGGTCTAAAATCGATAATGCTTTCTTTAAACCTTCTACAATATGTTGACGATTTTCTGCTTTTCTTAATTCATATTGCGAACGTCTCGTAATAACCTCTTTTTGATGTCCAATATAAGCATCTAAAATTTTCGGTAATGTCATAAGTGTTGGACGACGATTATTGATCGCTACCATATTAAAGTTATATGGAATTTGCAAATCTGTATTTTTATATAAATAATTTAAAATACCTTCGGCGTTTGCTTCTTTCTTTAATTCAACAACAATTCGTAAACCAGTACGATCTGTCTCATCACGCACTTCAGCAATACCATCTAACTTTTTATCTAGACGTAATTCATCCATTTTCTTTACAAGATTTGCCTTATTCACTTCGTAAGGAATTTCAGTGATTACAATTTGTTGTTTCCCACCGCGCACTGTTTCAACTTCTGCTTTTCCGCGAATAATAATTTTACCTTTACCTGTTTCATACGCCTTTTTAATACCATCAATCCCCTGAATAATACCGCCTGTTGGGAAATCTGGTCCTTTCATAACTGTTAATAAATCATCAACAGTACTATTTGGCTTATCAATACGCATCATTGTAGCATCAATAACTTCTCCAAGATGATGCGGAGGAATTTCTGTTGCATAACCAGCGGAAATCCCTGTAGATCCGTTCACTAATAAATTCGGGAACGCTGCTGGTAATACAACCGGTTCTTCACTCGTATCATCAAAGTTTGACACGAATTCAACTGTTTCTTTATCAAGATCACGTAATAATTCAGATGCGATTGGTGATAAACGAGCTTCCGTATAACGCATCGCTGCCGCTGGGTCCCCATCAACACTACCGTTATTACCATGCATTTCAACTAAAACATTACGTACTTTCCAAGTTTGGCTTAAGCGTACCATTGCTTCATATACAGAGGAATCTCCATGTGGATGATAATTACCGATAACATTACCTACTGTTTTAGCTGATTTACGAAACGCTTTATCATGTACATTGCCTTCTACATACATAGAATATAAAATACGTCTTTGTACTGGCTTTAAGCCATCACGTGCATCTGGAAGTGCACGATCTTGAATAATATATTTACTATAACGTGCAAAGCGATCACCTAACACGTCTTCAAGCGGGAGGTCATGAAACTTCTCTGCTTGCATGTTATTCCACCTCCGTCTCCATAATCATTTCATTTTCTAAAATATTTCCTTCTTCTTGCATACCAAACTGTACATTACGTTCAATCCATTTACGGCGCGGTTCTACTTTATCGCCCATTAATGTTGTAACGCGACGCTCTGCTCTTGCTGCATCATCAATTTTCACGCGAATTAATGTACGCGTTTCAGGATTCATTGTTGTTTCCCATAATTGATCCGCATTCATTTCACCAAGTCCTTTATAACGTTGTAACATATAGCCTTTTCCAACTTTTTTCGTTACACCGTCTAATTCCTCATCTGACCAAGCGTATTCAATTACCTCACTCTTACCTTTTCCTTTACTTACTTTGTATAAAGGAGGAAGTGCGATAAACACTTTACCAGCTTCGATAAGTGGCTTCATATATCTGTAGAAGAACGTTAATAACAATACTTGAATATGAGCCCCATCCGTATCGGCATCGGTCATAATTACAACTTTATCGTAGTTAATATCTTCAACATCAAATTCATTTCCTACACCGCCGCCAATCGCATAAATGATTGTATTAATCTCTTCATTTTTAAAGATATCAGCAAGCTTTGCTTTTTCTGTATTAATTACTTTACCACGTAACGGTAATACGGCCTGGAAACGTCGGTCTCGTCCTTGTTTCGCAGAACCACCGGCAGAGTCACCCTCTACTAGGTACAGTTCATTTTTTTGCGGGTTACGTGATTGTGCAGGTGTTAATTTCCCGCTTAACGTACCTTCTGATTTTTTCTTTTTCTTACCACTACGCGCTTCTTCTCTTGCTTTACGGGCTGCTTCACGGGCTTGTGCTGCTTTAATTGCTTTTCTCACAAGAAGTGTAGCTACATCAGGATTTTCTTCTAAAAAGTATGCTAAATGCTCAGATACAATGGCATCAATTGAAGAACGCGCTTCACTTGTACCTAGTTTCCCTTTCGTTTGCCCTTCAAACTGAAGCACTTCTTCTGGTACACGTACCGAAACGATAGCCGCTACACCTTCACGAATATCTGTGCCTTCTAAGTTTTTATCTTTTTCTTTTAATAGTGCTACTTTACGAGCATACTCGTTAAACACACGCGTCATCGCTGTTTTAAATCCAGCTTCGTGTGTTCCACCATCTTTTGTACGTACGTTATTTACAAACGATAAAATGTTTTCTGAGTAGCCATCGTTAAATTGAAATGCTAGTTCTGCTTCAATTCCATTTTGTTCACCAGTGAAATATACAACTGGATGAATGGAATCTTTTTCTTCGTTTAAATATGAAACGAAAGCTTCAATTCCCGTTTCATAATGAAATACATCCTCTAAATCATTTCGTTCATCTTTTATTGAAATTTTCATTCCTTTTAATAAGAATGCAGATTCACGTAATCTCTCACATAATGTTTCATAATTATAATTTGTTGTGCTGAAAATCGTTGTATCTGGTTTGAAATGCATCGTAGTACCAGACTCTTTCGTCTTCCCGATTTTCTCAAGCGTCGTTACAGGAACACCGCCATTTTCAAAGCGTTGTTCGTAAATATTTCCGTCACGCTTAATCGTTACGACTAACCATTCTGATAAGGCATTTACAACCGATGCCCCAACCCCGTGCAAACCACCACTCGTTTTGTAACCACCTTGACCAAACTTACCACCGGCATGAAGTACAGTTAAAATAACTTCAGGTGTAGGTTTCCCAAGTTTATGCATTCCCGTAGGCATTCCTCGCCCTTTATCTATAACGCTAATACTATTATCTTTATGTATTACGACTGAAATTTCGTCGCCAAATCCCGCTAACGCTTCGTCAACGGAGTTATCTACTATTTCATATACTAAATGATGCAATCCACGGCTGTCCGTGCTCCCGATATACATACCCGGGCGTTTTCGAACGGCTTCAAGTCCTTCTAACACTTGAATCGCATCTTCATTATATTGGAACTGATGCTTCGCCAAACTCCTTGCCCCTTTCCTAATCCAAAATCAGAACATATGTTTCTATTATAGAATAACGCCTCGACTATAGTTTTGGCAAGTTATCTTATCTCTTTTATATACCATTTTCAATAGAAAAATCCTTGTTTTCTCACAAGGATTCCTCTAGGCTACTATTTCAGAAAAATAATCGTTTGTCAACGAGAAATGGATATGTATTCCAAGATTACACATTCCAAACCTTTATTATGATCCAAATGATCAAGATCCAAAATGGGATTACAAATAACAACCCCCAAAAACAGCCTTTAAAAAATCTCATGATGAACACCTCGTTCATCGGCCCTACTTATCTATAATGAGGGCTGAATCAATCTTTCTACCTTTAAATCTATACTATTTTGTCATCGCATGTTCTACTTTAATACAACGATCCATTATTACAGTATAGTCTTTTTCTTTTAAAAATTTGTATGTATCCTCATCTTGTACTCCTAATTGTGCCCAAAAAACATCTGCATCAATCTCTACAAATTCTTTTGCAACATCCATTAAAAACTCTGAGCGACGAAATACATTTACAATGTCAACGTGTTCCTTAATATCCTTTAGTGAAGAAACTGCCTTTTCTCCAAGCACCTCATCTACTGTTGGATTAACTGGAATAATGCGGTATCCAGCATCTTGCATTGCTTTTGAAACCATATACGATGTACGTTCTGGCTTATCTGATAATCCAACAACCGCAATTGTTTTGCTTTTCTTTAACACTTCACCAATTTCCGTACGAGTTGGGTTTTCAATTGTCATAATTAATCCCTCCTATTCCTTTAGTATAGCCGATAAAGAAAGTCTCTTTCAATATGAAAGAGACTTTCTTTTATCCACTATTTGCGGATAACCTTACTAATTAAGGTTTAAACTTATTGATTCTTAGTAGTTGAATTATCTGCTAATGTAGCTGTTTTCGTCATTTTTTGGCCGTTGCGATAGAATGTAACTTCTACTTTCTCGCCTACTTTTTTCTTTTCATATAAATATTTGCGGAATTGAAGTGAATTTTCTACTTTTTGGCCATCTAATGCTACTACAATATCATATTGCTCTAAACCAGCTTTTTCAGCCGGTGATATTGGGTAAATTTTACCTAATACAACGCCATTTGTTACCTCTTTCGGTACTTTCAATTGATTTACTGCATAAGCTTGCACATCTTCTAATGAAACAACACCTACGCCAAGTGCTGGACGTTTCACTACACCATCTTTTTCAAGTGATTCAATGACTGGTTTCGCAATATTAATTGGGATTGCAAAACCAATTCCCTCTACTGATTGCTGAGCTATTTTACTTGAATTGATACCAATTACCTCACCGTTTTGGTTAAATAATGCACCACCACTGTTACCTGGGTTAATCGCTGCATCTGTTTGAATAACTTGTGCTTGCCAATCTGGTCGTTTATCCCCATCAATATCAACTGGAATTTCACGTTCTTTACTACTAATAATACCTTCCGTTACACTTCCATCAAATCCTAACGGGTTACCGATGGCAATTGCTTTCTCACCAGCACGGATTTTACTTGAGTCGCCTAAACTTGCAACTTTATTCACATTAGCCCCATCAATTTCTACAACAGCTAAGTCTAACCAAGGGTCCTTCCCCACTAATTTCGCATCAACTTGCTTTTCATTGCTTAGTTTAACAGCAAGTTTATTCGCACCATCTACTACATGGTTGTTTGTTACAATATATGCTTTATTTCCTGCTTTTTTATAAATAACACCTGATCCTGTACCAGCTGTTTGCTCTTGACCTGTCGGTTGCATTGCAAATGGATCTACACTTTGTTGCATATTAATAACACCTACAACAACATCTTTCGCCCCTTCAATCATACCAGGTAAATCAGTTTCATTTTTCGCTTTATTTACAACTGGAACTACAGTACCTTCTACTTTTGAATCCGAACTAAATGATGATACTGGCGCTCCATTATTTTGAGCCCATGGCATATATGGTGCTGCAAAACTAATCGAAACCGCTCCGACTACAGCCCCCACTAAACCTGTGAAGAAATAGCCTTTTTTACTACCTGATTTTCTCACTTCTCTCGTCTCACTATGCTCTTCATTTAAATTTGGTCCGTCGTAATATCCCATGTTTTATTTCCCCTCTCTGGTGAATTCGTATTTTCAGTATAGTCACGTTTTGTGTCCTTCTTGTGAACTCATCGTGAAATCTAATTAAAAAAATACTCCTATCTAACATTGTAGACAAAAAAAGTATTTTTTGTACATTCTACCTTCAAAAGAGAGTATAAAATCGCCATTTCCCTAGGCTAAATTACACAAATCGTTCTAGATTATTCTTCAAATTTATAACCAACTCGAATAACAGTACCGATATGCTTCGCTTTATCTCCTAGCTTATTTCGAAGTTTTTTAATATGGGTATCAACCGTTCTGTCATCACCGTAATAGTCATATCCCCATAACTGGTCTAATAAATGTTGACGTGATAACACAATTCCTTTGTTCTCCATTAAATAAACGAGAAGTTCAAATTCTTTATGTGTCAATATAATTTCTTCTCCATCTACTAAAACAGTTCTAGATAGACGATTCACTTCTATTCCAGCTAAAGACATAGCATTTTCTTCCGCTACTCCTACCGCACCATCCGCACGTTTCAATAACGTCTTTGCACGAGCTACTAATACTTTCGGGCTAAATGGTTTCGTTACATACTCATCTGCACCTAATTCAAAACCTAGCAATGTATCATCCTCATCCGAACGTGCTGTCAACATAATAATTGGTACTGCTGATTCTTTTCTAATTCTTCTACAAACAGACCATCCATCTATTTCCGGTAACATAATATCTAACATAATTAAATCAATTTCATGCTCTGCAAATAACTCTAACGCTTTTTTTCCATCTTCTGCTTCGATTACTTCAAAACCTTCATTACGAAAATAATCACTAACAATTTCACGTAATCTTCTTTCATCTTCAACAAGCAATACTGTTTTATTCATATAATCTATCCCGCCTTTTTACTCTTTCAATCGAATAATACGTTGATTGGAGCTTCCGCGAAATGGAAGTGTTAAATCTTTTTTCTCAATTTCAAACCTTCCATCGACTAAAACATCCCCATAATGTAACAACTCTATCATATCATTATTTTGAGAACTCTGTATCTCTTCTAACGTATAACCTGTATACATCCATAGGTTTTTTTTCAAATCTTTCACGATTTTTGCTACCTTTTTCACTTCAGCAGCTTGAAAAAATGGATCTCCACCTGAAAATGTTACATCAGTTAATGGATTACTTGCAATCTCTTTCACAATTTCTTCTACTGTCATTTCCGTTCCATTGCAAATATTCCACGATTTCGGATTATGGCAACCAACGCAACGATGCGGACAGCCCGCAAAAAACACGACTGTCCGCAATCCTTCTCCATCTACTACACTATCATGAATAATATTCATCACTTTCATTTATGTTTCACCCGATCTATCTCTTCACTACGTTTCGCACTATTCCACTTCGACATATCTCCTACAAGATAGCCTGTTATACGGCGAATTCTTTCTATATTAGCCTCATCTTTATTCCCGCAACTTGGACATTCATTCCCAATAACCCCGTGATAACTACAGCACTTACAACGGTCAACAGGATGATTAATTGAACCGTATCCAACGCCATGTTCTGCCATGGCTTGTACAATTTGTTTTAATGCCTTTTTGTTATGCATTGCTGCTCCATCTAGTTCAATATAAGTAATGTGTCCTCCATTACAGAGAGCGTGGAACGGGCCTTCTAAACGGATTTTATTTATAGCTTGAATGTTATAATAAACTGGAATATGGAATGAATTCGTATAGTAATTATGGTTCGTTATACCATTAATTTCACCAAATTCTTCTCTATCTTTTTTCACAAACTTCCCTGATAATCCTTCTGCTGGAGTTGCAATTACTGAGAAATTCAGTTGATGTTCTTCTGTCGCTTTATCCATTCTATCTCTCATAAAGGAAATAATTTCATACCCAAGTTTCCATGATTCTCCATCTTCCCCATGATGCTTTCCTGTTAAAGCTACTAAACATTCCGCAAGACCGATAAAACCAATACTTAACGTCCCTTGTTTTAAAATCGAGGCTACGGAGTCTTCAGGCTGCAACGTTTCTCCACCACGCCATACACCTTGTGAATATAAAAACTGAAAATCTCTTGCTCGTTTCGTACATTGATACGCATATCTTTCTAATAGCTGCTTAATTCCTAAATCTAAATAATAGTTTAGCGCTTCAAAAAACGCTTCTTTTGAACCACTAATTAACGCTAATTTCACTAAATTAATAGACGTAAATGATAAATTCCCTCTACCAATCGCTGTTTCTTCTCCATGTATATTAGACATAACACGGGTACGACATCCCATGTAACATACTTCACTTTCCGGTCTTCCATCATAATGTACTGCATTAAACGGAGCATCTAAAAATGAAAAGTTAGGGAACAATCGTTCAGCCGTTGTCTCTAATGCTAATTCAAATAAATCGTAGTTCGGATCACTTTCTTCAAAATTTACACCTTTTTTCATCTTGAAAATTTGAATCGGAAAAATCGGTGTCTCTCCTTTACCAAGTCCAGCTTGTGTCGCTTTTAAAAGTTGTTTAATTAACATTCTTCCTTCTTTTGATGTATCTGTTCCATAATTAATAGAAATAAATGGTACTTGTCCTCCGCCCCTACTATGCATACTATTCGAATTATGAACGAAAGCCTCACACGCTTGATACGTATCATTTTCCGTTTCTTTCCATGCAAATTCCTCTATTTGTTCTTTCGTAAGCGGATATGATTGTAATCGTTTTTTATGTCTCTCAATTGTTTTTCGTACATAAGGTGCTAAATCAATATCAAAGAGTGCAAACGATTGACCACCATGCTGCATATTTTGATTCGCTTGAAAAATAATAGACGAAAGAGCCAATGCACTTTTAATGTCTTGCGGTTGTCTCATATGTCCATGTCCAGTATGAAAACCGTTAGCAAGCATTTGCGCTAACGGAATTTGTGAACAAGTCGTCGTTCCTGTCGCATAAAAATCTAAATCATGTGGATATAATATATTTTCATTTATCGCTTTTTTCACTTGATCTGACAATAAATTCTCAACAGCATAATATTTTGCACTCTCAGATGCGAACGTTCCCATTACGCCCATTGGAGAGCGGCCGTCTACATTTGCATTTTCTTGCATTAAATCTTGTTCATTGCCGTGGACTATTGTCTCGAACACTTTCATTAATTCTTCTTCTCCACGTGTATTATTTTGTAACATTTATAACCCTCCACCAATATGTTGTTATCTTTTGATTAAAATGTTACTACATATAGTCTTACTGTTTCTGTGAGAAATGTAACATTACTGTGAAATTTTTTTCACGAAATAATGAATTTTTCATTTACAAAAAAGAAATGTGCTCTTTACAAATGTATGGTACAATATACGGGAAAAACTCTTTTTACCCTTTATCAACACATTTGAATAAAGGAGACTGAACTTATGGTTACTACATATCTTTTATTTATCGTTGCCTACTTACTTGGCTCGATTCCATTTGCACTAGTTGTTGGAAAAATCGGCTACGGAATCGATATTCGTGAGCACGGGAGCGGTAATCTAGGCGGAACAAACACATTCCGCACATTAGGGAAAAAAGCAGGTTTTACCGTTACAATTGCTGACATTTTAAAAGGGACATTAGCAACAAGTCTACCAATGATTTTCGGATTAGATATTCATCCACTATGGTTCGGGTTAGCGGCTGTTCTTGGACATGTCTATCCAATCTTCGCGAAATTCCGCGGTGGTAAAGCAGTTGCAACTTCTGCTGGGGTGCTATTATGCTATTCACCAGTTGTTTTTGCAATATTGGCTGTTGTATTTTTCACCCTTTTATTTACAACAAGATACGTATCACTTTCTTCTATGGTAACAGCAGTTGTTGCTGTTATTGCATCCATTGTTAGCGGGGATAAAATCTTCATTATTGCGATGTGTTTATTAGCAGGTATGGTTATTTATAAACACCGTGCAAATATCGGACGAATTATAAATAAAACTGAACCAAAAGCAAACTTTTCAAAAAAGCAAAAATAAGATCGTAACCCACATAACGCAAAAAGAAAACGTGAAGCATATTAATAGCGTCTTTTTGCGTTATTTTTTATACTAAAGAAAAAGCAACATAATTTGGAGGAACTATACATGAATCTTTCCGTAACAAAAGAAGCAGCACAATGGTATAAAAATGAATTAAACTTACAATCAAATGAAACACTACGCTTTTTCGTACAATACGGTGGTTGCAGTACTGTGCAAAAAGGACTTTCTTTAGGGATTCGTAAAGATGATCCTGCACATCCTGCTGTTCAAGTTCAAGAAGAAGGTATTAACTTCTTTATTGAAGGCGATGATGAATGGTTCTTCGATGGACATAATTTATCTGTTACACTTAACGAAGGTGACGACTTCCCACAATTTAATTATGAAAAATAAAAAAACGTGGCTTCTGCCACGCTTTTTTATTTTTTCTTAATTTCCTCATATTTCGCATACCACTCAGGATATAACTTTTTAAATGATACAGGGCGGAACCCTTCTTTTTTCGCACAAATATTCGTCGTACTTGCAGTAATACAAAGTTCACCATCACCATTATATATTTCATATCCATATACAACGCGAAGTGGGCTCACAGTATCTACCCATGTTTTTACGATTGCTTTTTCTCCGTAACGCATCGCTTTACGGTATGAAATTTGTAAATCTAACACAGGAGAAATAATTCCTTCTTTCTCCATTTCAACATATGAAAAACCTAAATCTTGTATAAGTTTCGTGCGACCTAACTCAAGCCACACTAAGTAGTTTGAATGGTAAACAACACCCATTTGATCTGTTTCCGCATAACGGATTTCAACTTCATGTTCTGCTACAAACATATGTATATTCGCCGTTGCCATAAACTTATAAAAATCTATAATTTTTGTTTATTTCCCTGTTCTACGTGTCCGATTTCACAGAAGCTACTTTCGTTTGATGTAACACTCCGAGGGCGTAAATTCGGATACAACGAATCCTACATATTAGCCGTAACTTTTTTAGATGTTAACTGGCTAATTCATACCGTGACAAATTGATAGCCGCATTTAAATCCCTATCCATTTCGTGACCACAAGTGCATTTGTATACACGGTCAGAAAGTTTTAGTTCTTTGTTAATGCTTCCACAACTGGAACACATTTTTGAAGAAGGATACCATGTATCAGCTTCTACAAATTCAATACCATATTTTTCACACTTGTATTGAATTTGTCTTTTGAACTCATATAAACACTGCTTCGCAATCGCTTTAGCTAGGTATCTATTCTTCAGCAGACCTTTCATATGCAACGTCTCCATCACAATGCGAAATGGCTTGGTTTTCACAATTTCGCTCGTGGATTGATGAAGATGATTCTTTCTGATATTTGATAACCTTCTATGTAGTTGTCGTATCTCTTTCTCGATTTTTATAATATTGCTTGTTTTGACAAAACGGTTTCCCTCCTTATTCATTTCATATTTACGAGAAACTTGACGTTGCAACCTACGAAGGCGTTTCTCTACCTGTCTTACCATTTTTGTTTTGTTGATATTGTTCTTCCTCTGCCCATCAGAACAATATGCTAATTCTTTGATTCCAATATCTATTCCTAACGAAACAGCCGTTAATTTCTCTTTTGTAAACTCCTGTTCAATACCGACAGACAAATACCAATACTTACCGTCAAAGCTAACGCGTGGATTAGAGTACTTAACCCCTACAGGTAACTTTTCGGATGTTTTTACCCAACCAACTTTCTCAATCAAAACTTGTTTTTCTTTTACTTTTAACTTGACATTATCATTGTAAAAAGAGAGTTTTGCTTTCCTTCTGCTTTTGAATCGTGGTTTATCAGCCAGTCCCTTGAAAAATCGCTTATATGCTTCACAAGCATCTTTAATCGCTTGTTTGGCTATATTATTTGAAACATCGTACAACCAAGCATATTCTTCAGACTGCTTTAATACAGTTAATTCTTTCCGTAAAAAAACGTCTGATATGAACTTTCCGCCATTCTTGTAATTCTCTTCTTGCTTCGCCAGTGTCCAATTATAAGCCCATCTTGCCGTACCAACAGATTTCCAAAGTTGCAATTCTTGTTCTTTATTCGGCTTGATTCTCACTTTCTTCGCAAGCATCATTTTCCAGCAACCCCTTAACCATCTTCTTAGCTTATTTTCCCTTGAAGATGGCAACTAGTTTGTTCTATCCTACCTGCCTTTTTTTGCAAAATCACCAATTGAATATACTTTCATATTTTTCATCCCATGAAACTACTTTACTCCGGCGACAATTTTTCATCTACAAATATTTTATCACTAATTATATATTTTTGTAGATATACACTAACTGTTTCTTCCCTTCTTTCACTTCTGCTACCTTGCATACATTTAATCATAATACAGTGACATCAAAAATAAAATAAAAATAGTGAATCTTTTCCCGAAAGGAGCAAGCATATGATTCAAATTGTAACGGTTCGTAGCGGTGATAGCGTATATAGCTTGGCATCAAAATATGGATCAACACCTGACGAAATAGTAAAAGACAATGGACTAAATCCCGCTGAAACGCTCGTTGTTGGTCAGGCACTTATCGTTAATACGAAAGGAAATAATTATTATGTACAGCCTGGTGACAGCCTCTATCGGATTTCTCAAACATATAATGTCCCCCTCGCTAGTTTAGCTAAAGTTAATAATTTATCTTTAAAATCTATTCTCCATGTCGGACAACAATTATATGTACCAAAAGGCACAAAACGAGCTGTAGAATCCATCGCTTATTTACAACCTTCCACTATACCGATTAAAGAGAGTTTAGTTAATGCTACACGTGCCATCAATCCATTTTTAACATATTTAGCTTATTTTAGTTTTGAGGCAAAAAGAGATGGCACATTAAAAGAACCTACTGAAACAGCTAAAATTGCTAATATTGCAACGCAAGGGCAAACAATCCCTATGCTCGTTATTACAAATATTGAAAATGGTAATTTCAGTGCCGATCTAACATCGGTTATTTTACGCGACGCAACGATTCAAAACAAATTTATTACTAACATTTTGCAAACAGCTGAAAAATATGGCATGCGAGACATTCATTTCGATTTCGAGAGTGTAGCACCCGAAGACCGCGAGGCGTATAATCGCTTTTTACGAAATGTAAAAACACGCTTACCTAGCGGGTACACATTAAGCACAACTCTCGTACCGAAAACAAGTTCAAATCAAAAGGGAAAATTTTTCGAAGCCCATGATTATAAAGCGCAAGGGCAAATTGTTGATTTCGTCGTCATTATGACATATGACTGGGGTTGGCAGGGCGGGCCACCAATGGCAATCTCTCCTATCGGTCCTGTAAAAGAAGTACTTCAATACGCAAAATCTCAAATGCCTCCCCAAAAAATTATGATGGGGCAAAACTTATACGGATTCGATTGGAAACTTCCGTTCAAACAAGGGAATCCACCAGCAAAAGCAGTTAGCTCTGTCGCAGCTGTTGCACTTGCTCGTAAATATAATGTTCCTATCCGCTATGATTTCACAGCTCAAGCTCCACATTTTAATTACTTTGACGAAAATGGCGTACAACATGAAGTTTGGTTTGAAGATGCGAGGTCTATTCAAAGTAAATTCAATTTAATGAAAGAGCAGGGCATTGGCGGTATTAGTTATTGGAAGATTGGCTTGCCATTTCCACAAAATTGGCGTTTACTTGTTGAAAACTTTACGATTACGAAAAAGGGCTGACAAAAGTCAGCCCTTTTTGTACATTTTGTTAAGATTCATCTTTGATTTCACTTTTTAATGAGTCAATACTTTCTAAACGTCTTTGATTTTTTGCTTCAATAGCAGCACGATCTTTTTCATTAGAAAGTTCCGCTGTTTCTTTTGCTTCATTAAAGTTATCAACTGTATTTTGCACCATTTCTTGTAACTTTTCAGCGTTGTCACTTCGATTATCTGGATTTGGCATGTACTTCCCTCCTAATATTGTATATACACACCATCTTAAATTACCTATCTTTCCTCAAATTTATACATAAAAAAGGAGAATGTAATATTCTCCTTTTCTTTAACCATTATCAACAATCGGTTGTTTACCTGTTTGATCTTGCATTTGCTTTCCTTTATTTCCACCAGCTTTTTTTGATTGTGTTCCAATATGATTCGGTGCAAAATCTTTTGAATTTTTTTTCGGATTACCCATTACTATCGCCTCCTTAATACTAGTATCGTACTAGTGTTAAGAATTATTCAGCTTGCTTAAAAAGTTTCATTTCATAACGTTTTTCAATGCGCTCTTCAATGCGATCAATTGCCTCACGATCGCTTAATAATTGTTGTTTATTTTCATTTACAAGTTCTTCAAACGATTTACGGCGACTTCTTCTCATGTTGTTCACCCTCTCTCCTTCGCTTTCTTATTACATAGTATGAGCAAACAAAAAACTCTTTAATCAGATTTGCAAGAAAATTTTATGTTTTAGTACTCCTAAAAAAACTCCGTGTACAATATATTGCACACGGAGTTTTTTATACCATAATATTTAAATACTCTTTCAACTTTTCATCTGCATTCATTTCATTTTCTTTATAATCATGAAGCGCCTGTAATACAAAATCATACTGCTCTAAAATATAACTTTCTAATTTCATAACATCCTCTAAGCTATTAAGCATAATTCTCGTATTACCAGCTTCACTTTTTAACGCCGGTTCACATTTTAAACTTGTACATATTTCTTTCACATCTTCTTCTAATATCTCTGTTAATACATATTTCTTTCGCCCTTTTACCTTTAATCTCATAACTGGATAAAAAGCTTTTATATCTAAATAACTTCCTACGTTCATACAACGTAGCCATTCTACATTACGTTTATTACATGCAAGTATTTCTTTCACCGCTTCATATACCGCAGTTTCATCAAGCATAGCCTTATTTACTTTTCGTTTCCCTTCTTCTTCAATAGCTGCACACTTTTGATAAACAGCAGCACACGTAATGCAATCGTCAAATGCATTATGAGAGCTTAAACGAATTCCAAGCATTCGTTTTAACGTTTCAAGTTTATGATTAGGCGCATGCTTCATGTATTTCTTTGCTAAAAATACAGTATCAATTACTTTATTTTTAGGTTCAGGCAACCCAAGCATATTTACATTACTTTTCAAAAAGCGCATATCAAAAGAAGCATTATGGGCCACAATAACATTTGTATGTAAAAATGCTAAAAATAAAGGTAACACTTCTTCAATCGTCGGTGCATCTGAAACGCGATAATTAGTAATACCTGTTAAACTCGTTATTCGGTCCGGAATTGGCCGCTCTGGATTCACGTATGAAACAAATTGATCTACTAATTCATGATTACGATATTTCACTGCTGCAACTTGAATAATTTTATCATTATAAGGGTTAAATCCTGTTGTTTCAAAATCAATTACAACATAATCTAACGGTAAGGATACATTCCCCACTCCATACACTCCTTTATCTCTAAACGGTTATATTTCTTACATCATATCATGAAGTGATTACTACTTGAAAAAGAAAAGGCAGAAATGGGAACTCTCCATCTCTACCTTTTCACCATTATTTTAATTTAGCAACTCTTTTCTCCATCTCTTTTTGTGTCATCGGCCCAATAAACTTATCTTGAATGACACCTTTTGTATCTATAAAATACGAAGTTGGAATCGTAATTACTTTATAAGCTGTTGTCACATCAATGTTCTTGTCCAATAAAATAGGAAAAGTAATTCCTTTTTCTTTAGCAAAATTGCTTACCTTCTCTTCCCCCCCACCTTTTTCTGAAGGCGTATAATTGACCGCTAAAATTTCTACGTTCTCTTTATGTTCTTTATAGAAAGCCTCCATATCAGGCATTTCTTGCTGACATGGTCCACACCACGTAGCCCAAAAGTTTAAAATTACTTTCTTTCCTTTTAAATCCGATAACTTTACATTTGTCCCATCTAACTTCGTTAATGTAAAGTCCGGTGCACTCTTCCCTATCTCAATACCATTCCTTGCGATAATCTCTTTCATCGCAGCTTCACTTTTTTCTTGCTTCACTTTTACCGCCTGCTCTTTATAACCAAACTGTTCATAAGCTGCATATCCCGCTAAACAAAGTAACACTACAATAATCGTAAGCTTCCGCCACATTTTATATCACCCTAACGTATTATCTTCTTTTAACACATTCATCAAAATACTATATACCTTATTTTAGCTTATACGGACAAGCTTGGAAATATTCACATTCTAAATAATCAGAATTTTTATAACTAAGATGAAATATTTACCTTTTAATCATATAATTAGAAATACATAGAACATTTTACAATGAAAGGAGCTCTCATGAATTTATTTAAAAAAATACTTCTATATATTCTTAGTTTTATATTTTCCCCAATCGGAATTATCACATGGATTATCTCACTATTTAGTAAAGATCCTGAAAAAAAACAGTTGGACATATTTGTCTCTATATCGCATTAATCTCATTTATCCTTTTGGCAGGCCTCGGCATTATTACTTTTTTCACGATGACTACCATTACTACTATAGAATAGCTATAGAAAGGATGATTGTTTTGGGAGAACACCCTATCACCAAAGAGCTACGCTATATACGAATATGCTTAGTTATTTTAGTAATCGTTCTTTTATTTTTCAACAGTGAAAAAGTCGTTGAAATTTCTACAAATCATGATTCCATAGAAAATGTTCCCACCAGTAATATGACACAAATCGCGGAAAATACATTCGCTATTCAAGAATATAATCCATTACTAAGTAGCGAACATACAATTAAGATTTTCAAATATAATCCAGATACAAATCAACTTACTCTCGTCAAAGAAGTTAATTCTAGTGATTCGAATTCTTATACTTATCAACTTAATGAGACCGAATAAAGTGAAACTTTAATCAGCCCTCACCAATCGGGCTGCCCGGCAAATAGCGGAATAAAGATAAGAGCATTACATATCTCTTATCTTTTTGTTTGCAACTCTTTGTACAATGAGTTGCAATTTAATAATTCTCTAGGATTCCCACATTCCACAATAGTCCCATTCTTTATGACAACAACACAATCTGCTATCATCGCTCTCTCTACATCATGTGTTGCCACAATTCTCGTTACATCTCTTCCTATCCCTTCAATCATATTCCAAACCAGTTCTTGATTGCCCGGATCTAACCCAGCCGTCGGTTCATCTAAAATAATAAGAGTTGGATTTGATACAATCGCGCGCAATAATGCAAGACGTTTTCTTTCGCCTCCCGAAAACTCTTCACCGCTTTTATGTAGCACAGTTTGACTCCCTTCAGGTAACCCTCTAATAATCGGCGTTGCATTTATAAGTTCACTATTTTTTTCTAACTGATTTTCTAAACCCTCTTCCCCGAAATACATATTCTCTGTTACCGTCGTTCGGAAAAAACGTGGTTCTTGCCACACTGTAGTCATACGAGCTTCATTACCATAATAAGCAATGCTACCGTTAGATGGTTTATACAAGCCCGTTATTAACTTTAAAAGCGTTGTTTTTCCTGCACCGCTTTCTCCCACAATCATAACGAGTTCACCAGGACGAATTTGCAAATCAATATTATGAATTCTGCATTTCTCTTCGTCATTCTCCTGAAATGAAACATTTGTTATCCTGATCCCCATCGCTCTTTCTACATTGCTATCTGCTGCTCGTTTATTTAAAAAGCAAAAAGCTCTATTTGCCGAAGCGACTGCAACTTGTGTCATTATTAATAAATCGCCCACATAACGGACAGGGAAAAAGAGCATCTCAATTGTCGCTAACACTGCAATGAGTGAACCAACTTCTATTTCTCCCCTCATTATTTTTTGTGCACCTATAATGAGAACAACAATATATGCTCCTGTTTCAATCACCGTTCCAACTACTCCAATGCAATGTTGCATCATCGTCTTCTTTACTTCTGATTTATACGATTGTGCCGTTACTTCTTTAAATAAGCGAATTGCCCATTTTTCTTTTTGTAAACTCCGCAAATCTTGTATCCCCTTTACAAACTGTGACACCATCTCTACAACACTTGAGTGATTTTTTTGAGAAACGCTTGCAATATCTCTTACCTTTTCTCCCATCAGTATTGGAACAATTGTACTTAAAAATAAAAACGGAGTTACCCACAATATAAACTGTATATCTATATGTTGTAGTGCTATGAAAGCTCCAATAAATTGGGCAATAGCGTGTATATATTCTATTAATATAGAGCCATATAATCTGACCCAGTTCGGAATATCAGACACGACCAAAGTTTCTAACTCTCCTTGCTTAATCTTCTCACTCTCTTCAAACGGTAATGAGAAATAGTGACGCAATAATTCTATACGTTTCGTTTGTAATATACGTTGACTCGCTTTTGAACTTATATAATCAAATAAAAGATTGTTCGCCCACATTAAAAAGTGACTACCCGCAAACAAAGCTATATATACATACGCACCTTTTAGCTCCCTTTGAATAAGATTGTCTACAATTAATCCCATGAAAATTGGGCGGGATAAATTTAAAATGGCAGCAATTATCCCACTACATACAGCTGCTATTACTAATATTTTTTCTTTCTGTAACGGTAACAAAATTCTTTTATATTCTTTCATGACGTTTCCTCCATTTTTCGTAGTAAAAAAGAAAGGGATGAAACCATATGGTTTCATCCCTTTCCATAAAATAAGGAAGCTAACTATTGTTAGCTTCCTTATTATTCATTTCAATTATTTAGTTCGACACTTTAGACTCTTCAATTTTCTCACGAAGAACCATTTGCAGAATACCACCGTGACGGTAGTAGTCAATTTCTACTTCACTATCGAAACGAGCTACTACTTCAAATTGTTTTTCATTGCCATCTGCATCAGTTGCAACTACTTTCACAAGATCGCGTGGTCTAACTGTTTTGTCGATTTGAATTTCAAATGACTCGTTACCAACAAGACCTAACGTTTCAGCACTTTCGCCATCTTTAAATTGAAGTGGTAGTACACCCATTAACACTAAGTTACTGCGGTGAATACGCTCAAAGCTTTCTGCAATTACTGCTTTAATACCTAGTAAGTTTGTTCCTTTCGCAGCCCAGTCACGAGAACTTCCCATACCGTAATCTTTACCAGCAACAACTAGAAGACCTGTGCCATCTTCTTTATATTTCATAGCAGCATCATAGATAGATGTTACTTCACCAGTTGGCCAATATGTTGTATATCCGCCTTCTGTTCCTGGTGCGATTTGGTTTTTAATACGGATGTTCGCGAATGTACCACGCATCATAACTTCATGGTTACCACGACGAGAACCGTAAGAGTTAAAGTCAACTGGTTGTACGCCGTTTTCTAATAAGTAGCGTCCAGCTGGTGTATGCTTACCGATTGAACCTGCTGGTGAAATGTGGTCTGTCGTTACAGAGTCACCAAATTTACCAACTACGCGTAGGCCTGATAATGTTTCAACTTCACCTGGCTCTTTAGATAAACCTTCAAAGAATGGTGGGTTTTGAATGTATGTTGAATCATTATCCCAAGTATATAAAGCTTCGTTTGAAGTTTGGATTTCATTCCAACGCTCATTGCTGTTAAATACTTGTGCATATTCTTTCTTGAACAGTTCAGATGTAACAACACTTTGAACTACATCTTCAATTTCTTTAGCTGATGGCCAAATATCGTTGAAGTAAACAGCATTGCCATTTGCATCTTTACCGATTTCATCATTTTTCAGGTCAATATCAACAGTACCTGCAAGTGCATATGCCACAACTAGTGGTGGTGATGCTAAGTAGTTTGCTTTTACAAGTGGGTGGATACGCCCTTCAAAGTTACGGTTACCAGATAAAACAGATGTTACTAATAAGTCGTTTGCTGCGATTGCTTCTTCTAATTCTGGCGCTAATGGACCAGAGTTACCGATACAAGTCGTACAACCGTAACCAACTGTTTGGAAACCTAATTGATCTAAATATGTTGTTAAACCAGACTTATCTAAGTACTCAGTAACAACTTTAGATCCTGGTGCTAATGATGTTTTTACATACTCAGGTACTACAAGTCCTTTTTCAATTGCTTTCTTCGCAACTAGACCTGCTCCAATTAATACGTATGGGTTTGATGTATTTGTACAGCTTGTAATTGCAGCGATTGCAATTGCACCTGTTTTCATCGTTACTTCTTTATCTTCTAATGTAACCTTCACTTCTTTATCGAACTCTTGCTCATTAAATCCAAGTCCTTGTGTTCCAACTGGTGCTAAAACAGCTTTGTGGAACGCATCTTTCATATCTGAAAGTGGAATTAAATCTTGTGGGCGTTTCGGTCCAGAAAGGTTAGATTCGATTGTATTTAAATCAATTTCTACAAGATCAGTGTAGATTGGATCTTTACTGTCTGCTGTATAGAATAAACCGTTCGCTTTACAGTATTCTTCAACAACGCGAATTTGTTCTTCATCTCTACCTGTTAAACGTAAGTATTCTAATGAAATATCATCGATTGGGAAGAATCCACAAGTTGCGCCGTATTCTGGTGCCATATTTGAAATTGTTGCACGGTCAGCTAAAGGCATGCTCTTTAGTCCATTACCGAAGAACTCAACGAATTTACCAACTACACCTTTTTGACGTAATACTTGCGTTACTTTTAAGGCAACGTCAGTTGCTGTTGTACCACTTGGAAGTGTACCCGTTAATTTCACACCGATTACTTCAGGTACTGGGAAGTATGAAGGCTGTCCAAGCATTCCTGCTTCTGCTTCAATACCACCAACACCCCATCCAAGAACGCCGATACCATTAATCATTGTTGTATGTGAGTCTGTTCCAACTAATGAATCTGGGTATGCAACTAAGTCACCTTCAGCATTTTTCACAGCATGAACAACTGGTGCTAAATATTCAAGGTTTACTTGGTGTACAATACCTGTAGCTGGTGGAACTGCACGATAGTTATCAAATGATTTTTGTGCCCAGCTTAAAAATTTATAACGTTCTTCATTACGTTTAAACTCTAAGTCCATGTTGAATGCAAGCGCGTCTGCCGTACCCGCTCTATCAACCTGTACAGAGTGATCAATTACAAGGTCTACAGTAATTTCTGGATTGATTTTATCAGGATCTCCACCCATGTCTGCCATTGCTTTACGAAGCGAAGCCAAATCAACAACAGCTGGTACACCAGTGAAATCTTGTAAAATTACACGAGATGGTTTAAATGGAACATCGATATCTTGCACATCTTTCGTTCCCCATTTCGCTAAATTTGTAACATGCTCTTCTGTAATTACACGTCCGTCTACTTGACGAAGTACTGATTCAAGTAAAACTTTCACGGAATATGGTAATTGAGATACGTTGCCAACCCCTGCATTTTCAAGCGCTTTCAAATCATAATAATGATACGTTTTTCCATCTACTTCAAAAGTTGCACGTGATTGAAATGGATTATGTTTGACCATTATGTTTCCCCCCTGTTAAACGTGACTAAGTTGTCTGAATATAAAATGTAGACAAACTTTTCAATACCTTACGATAATATCTTATTACAACTTTCTAAATAAGTAAATAATAAGAAACTTATAGATTATCATAAGTTTTCTTTATGTTTCTAAATTTGAATAGTGTTCATGCTCCTTATGAATACTATTACCATAAAGTAAAGTGCTCTATTAGCGCTTTACTTATAGTTCATACACACTATGAACTGCTCATCATTCAACATACAAAAAAATGTTATAGAGGTGAAATAAAATGGGTAAAAGAAAAGCAAATCATACTATTTCAGGAATGAATGCAGCATCCGCACAAGGACAAGGTACTGGTTATAACGAAGAGTTTGCAAATGAAAACTTAACTCCTGCAGAAAGACAAAATAATAAGAAACGCAAAAAGAACCAGTAACGAAAAATCCCAAAAGGAACATTCACCTTTTGGGATTTTTTCTAATGTTTATAACGTAACAATTCTGAAACCGTTACAAATCGATAGCCTTGTTTTTTTAGCTCAGGTAAAATTTTGGCTAGTGCTGCTACCGTTTGACTACGATCATTTCCTCCATCATGTAACAATACAATATCGCCACTTTTAGCATTTTTCACTACATGATTTACGATAGATTCCACCCCTGGATTTGCCCAATCACGTGGGTCTTGATGCCACGACCATAGAACGGTTTGATAACCTGCTTCTTTTGCTGTTTTAAATACAGCATCGTTAATATATCCACCAGGAGGACGGAATAGCAACGGTTCTTTCACCCATTTTTCGAAAAATTTCTTTCCATCCAAAATATCTTTTTTTAATTTTTCATCTGATGAACTATTTGCATATAAATGATTCATCGTATGATTTCCAATCTCATGTCCCTCTTTTAACACTTGTTTCACTAAATATGGATTGCGCTGAACTCGAAATCCAATCATAAAAAATGTCGCTTCAGCCTTATATTGACGTAATAAATGTAAAACTTGTGGTGTATATGTTGGATCTGGTCCATCATCAAATGTAATGGCAATAATTTTTTCATTATTAGGTACTTCCCACGTTACATAGCCAGTTGGTTCTAGCTCTTTTCTGAGCAACATTTTCGCTTCCACTTTTTCAACTTGAAATATATGTACTGCGCATAATAAAGAAAAAACGAATAGAAAAATTTTCTGTTTTCGCATAATGTTCATTAAAGTAAATTAGGTTGTCAAATACACAACAACCTAATTTACTTTTCTAATTGATCTACATTTCGCATTATATTTTGGAGATTATTTTCATATTGCTCAAGTTGTGGACGTTGTGTTTCTGAAGCTACCTCTAGTGCATTTTGAATTTGTTCATATGCTTCCTGAACCTCTTGGCGTAATTCTTTTAAATCATGACCGTAGTTTGGATCATTTTTCACAATGTTGTTAAATGCATTTTCTGCTTGTGTAACGCCTTGCTGCGCTGCTTGAAACGCTTGTTGTTTATCTTTATGATATGGCATTATATAATCCCCTTTCTGTAATAGTTAGTCCCAATTATCTTTACCTTTTTTTCTAAAAACATTCTCGTATAAATTTGCAAACTTCTCTCATTCTAAAAAGGAAGAGGAGGTGTCACATACAATGGGAAAAAACAATCGTGAAGCGAAAGAAAAAAAAGGACAACCTGAACCATTAAGCGGATCTCATAAAGTAAAAAACCGTAACCATTCACGCCAAAAACATCATGCGCATCATGATATGTAAAACAAAAAGTGCACACTAGCTATCTTTTCCACATACAATGTTTATATTTTTCCATTTATTCTTCACCCCTAATTCATTCATGCATAACATAGTATGAATTGAGATTTTACGGAGGGTGTCTTACATGGGCAAGAAAAAGAAGGATTGTCTTTTTCATGTTGATGGTTTCGAAGAATGGATGGATCAGTTTTGTTCTGACTCTTGTAGTAACTTTAGTTTCCCAAATCAAATTCATATTGACCTTTGCGAAACTGAACAAGAATACATTTTGGAAACAGATGTACCAAATGCCAATGAACAAAATGTAGTCATTAAAAAGATGGAGACAGGCCTAACCATTTGCATACTTCATAAAAACATTTCTTTGCAGCGAACTATCCCTTTACCCGCTAATGTTATTTATAAGAAGATGCTAGCCTGCTTAGAGAATGGTTTTTTGGCCATTCATATTTCCAAAAATGAAGTTGCTGATAAACATGAAAAGAAAGTTCTTTTTTCAAATTAAGAGTTAATATAATACAAACATAAGCCCCAGTTGGTACTGGGGCTTATGTTATTTCGCATGCATTTCTATATTAGAATTTCTATCATACCTTTTTTTCAATAAACCTTTTGTAACTAAAAGCACAGGAAATGCCACAGTTGAGAATGTAGCTAATGCTGAAAATACTGCAAACCCATTTTGGTACCCGTAGTAATCGAGAAGTACTCCTCCAAACCACGGACCTATTACTGCTCCAATTCCCGAAAAGCCCATCGCACCGAAGTATGTTCCTTTTAGATGCGCAACAGCAATATCATCAATAAATACATCCGTCATCGAAAACATTAAGACTTCTCCAATTGTAAAAATAATTGTACAAACGGCAGCACCTAGCATGGATTCTACTATTCCAAAGCCAAATAATCCCCCACTCACAAATAAAGCCCCCACCATAATTGATGTTAACGGTGTATACTTTTTACAAATTTGAATAACAGGGTATTGAATTACGACTACAACAATCGCATTTAAAGCTAGCATATATGAAAATAATTTCACTCCATCCTGAAATATATGTGCATTTGCAAAATATTGAGATACTGTTGTCGTTAAATGTGAAAAACCACAATTACTCAAAATAATACCAACTAGTGCAACTAAAAATACGACATCCTTTCGCAAAATACGAATTGCCTTTAACATTGTGACAGGCTTTTCTGTATTTACTTTCTTTTTTTCAATCGGATACTTCTTAAATTGGAACGCTAATATAGCTGTATATAAAATGTATACTCCAGCTGCTACTAAAAACGGAATTGTTGATTTTGCGCTTCCAATCTGTAACCCGACAAGTGGGCCAATCGCTACTCCAACATTGATTGCACCGTAACGCAAATTATATACGAGTAAACGATACTCAGGTTTCGTTAAATCTGATAATAACGCTCTTGATGTTGGCTCAAAAAATGACCTACATAATCCATTCAAAGCATTTAATAAAAAGAAACTTAAAACATGATCTGCAAGTGAAAAACCAATGAATACAAAGACCCAAACGATCATGGACCATATTATAATCATATTTCGACCGAATCGATCTGATAAATTCCCTCCGATAAAACTAGCAAACACTCCAACAAGTGCACTCGTTCCGATAATAGCACCTGTCATTCCAGCTGATACACCTTTCACAGTCGTTAAATAAATTGCTAAAAAAGGAATACTCATTGACGTGGCAAACCTCGCAAATAAAGTCCCTATTATAATTGTCATTCCTAACGGATGAATATTTTGCAACTTCCCCTTCATCTTAAAAACCTACTCTCCCTGTTCTTACATAAAAAAAGAAAGCAAAGGATCTGCTTTCTTTTCCCTTTTTATACTTGCGCTGTTGATACCCGCGCTGTTCTCGTTATATCCATATCTATGCCATATGTAAACTGTAATTCTTTACAAACATCTTTAATTAATATTGCAACATTATACTTCTCATTAAATTGTAAAACGATGTTCTCCACTTCTTCATATGTATACTTATATTCGCCTGTAATGACACTTTTTAGATCAAAGCATTCGTTAATACAAAGTTGTACAAGTAGCTGGTCATATTTCTCTATTACATCTTCTTTCTTCCAAAGTAACTCTTTTACATATAACCGATCAAACTTCACACTTTCTCGATTACACTCCGTTAAAATCCGGGTCATTTCATTTAATTCTCGATACAATTCAGAAATATTTTTGCTTAAACTAAGCAGTTTATCTACGCCATTTTCATATAACATATTTATTCCACCCCCGCATTTTCTTCTTATTATAGCAAGAAAATTCTAAAAATAGTTTCTTTCTTCTGAAATATTAGGAAACTAATTTCAATTGCTTTACAATGAAACTAGTTAATGCGAGAGGAGAAAGAAAATTGGAGCACAAATTATATTACACTGACGCTTATAAGCAAGACTTTACTACTAAAATTATAAAGCAAGATTATGATAAAAACGGTAACTTATACGTTGTTTTGAATGAAACAGCATTTTATCCGACAGGTGGCGGACAACCATATGATACTGGTACATTAAATGATATCAATGTAATCAATGTAGAAGAGATAAACGGAGAAATTCGTCACTACATCGCAGAACAATTACATACAGAAGACGTAGAAGGTAAAATTAATTGGGAGCGCCGTTTTGATCATATGCAGCAACATGCGGCTCAGCACATTTTATCTGCTGCTTTTTGGGACCATTTTAACATACCTACGATTGGATTCCATCTTGGTAAAGAAACGGTAACAATCGATTTAGAAACAGAAAATCTGCATACAGAAACAGTTGAAAAAGCAGTACAAATTGCAAACAAAATTGTTTTTGAAAACCATCCAATCCGTATAGAGTGGATGAACTTAGAAGAAGCGAAAACATTACCTCTTCGTAAAGAACCGAATATAACAGAAAATATACGCGTTGTTATTATCGAAAATTACGACTACAACGGCTGTGGTGGAACCCATCCGAAACGCACTGGTGAAGTTGGTCTTATTCAAGTACTAGGATGGGAGCGCAATAAAGGTGGTATACGCTTAACCTTTATCGCTGGTTGGCGTACACTTAAATTAATGGGGCAACAGCAACAAATTATGAAAGATGTTTCCAAACAATTAAACAGTAGCGAAACTGATATCCCAGCAAAAGTGGCACAGCTTCTTACCTCTCAAAAGGAAAACGAAAAAACAACACAAACAATGAATGAAAAATTATTATTTGCAGAGGCAAATGAATTACTGCAACAGCCCACCGAAATACATGCTGGGTTACTTATTTCTAAAGCATTTACAGATCGTTCTATGCAAGAAATTGCAAAAATATCAGCTATCATTACAGAACAACAAGAGCATGCAATTACGTATTTCGTTATTGAAAATGATGACAAACTACAATGTATTCTCGCTTGCGGAAAAACAGTAACGCTCGATATGAATGCTCTTTTAAAAGATGCTCTTCCTACAATTGAAGGAAAAGGTGGCGGAAATAAAAAGAGTGCACGCGGCGGCGGAAAAGCGGTTATGAACGGGGACGAGTTTTTAAATCAGCTTGTTTCTTCTTTACAGTCAGCAGTGTAAAACATGTTTATGAAGGATAGCTAACGGCTATCCTTCAACTATATTTACAGGCCTATATGTTGTTTCAACCCTTGATAACTTCCTGCATTTGCAAAACCGCCACTTATAAGATTGATAAAAGTTTCCGAAAAACCATAATAACTTAATTCGTTAATCGGTACCATTTGCACATCATGAATCGGATTATGATCGAACTCGTTAGAAGGTAGTGTAATTTCACCTTCAATCCTTTCAAGCAGAAACGTAATATGTAACAAAGATGGACTAGCATCTGGTTTATCACAAACATAGAGTAGCTTCTTAATTTTAACTTCTAATCCTGTTTCTTCTCTCATTTCTCGAATCATCGCTTCTTCTAACGTTTCACCATTCTCTACCCTTCCTCCAGGTAAAGACCAATCGCGATTAGCCACTTTTTGCTTTACTAGCAATACTTTTTCATCTTCAATTAAAATTCCCGTAACACGAACTTGCATTATATTTTCTATATATAACCTCCTCTTCCCATTATATTTACACATTAATCCTTCCATAAAAAGAACGTATGTTTTATAATTAAAGAAAATTATGGAAGAAAGTAGTTGTTACATTCATGCGACCATCTTTAACAAAAACTATATCTCTTACAGATTTCCAAAATTATTATTGGTTAAAAGCAGAACTGCAAACATTTTGTCGCGAGCATGGTCTGCCAGCTAGTGGCTCTAAGATCGAAATAACCGAGCGTATCTCACATTATTTAACTACGGGGAAAGTCTTAAAAAACAGCTCTGTGCCAAAAGTGAGCAAAGCTCCCCTCTCTTATAAAGACCTTTCTCTTCAAACGATTATTACTAAAAATCACCGCTGTAGCGAAGATGTTCGTGCTTTTTTCAAAGAAAAAATCGAAACAAACTTCCGCTTTACAGTAGCTCTTCAAAAGTTTTTTAAAGAGAATGTTGGAAAAACATATGAAGACGCGATAACATTTTGGTATGAAGAAAACGAACGAAAAAAAGATCCTACTTATAAAACAACGATCAGCGCGCAATTTGAATACAATCGCTTTACTCGGGACTTTTTCAAAGATCCAAATAATAAAGGAAAAGCAAAAGCTGATGCGATTGCTGCTTGGAACGAAATGAAAGCGAAGCCTGGCAGCAATGTTTATGTTCCTCAAAAAGTAGAAAACTAGTTACCTCACTAGTCTTCTACTTTCTCAAATAATAGCGCAATCCCTATCCCGCCTCCAATTCCTAATGTAGCAATTCCATATTTCATAAACTCTCTTTGAGCCTGATAAAACAAACGTGTTACAAGCATAGCCCCAGATGCACCGTACGGATGACCGAGCGCAATTGCCCCACCATTTACATTTAATTTTTCATACGGAATTTGTAACTCTTTTGCGCAAGCAACAACTTTTGAGGCGAATGCTTCATTTATTTCAAAATAATCGATGTCCTCTACTTTTACATTCATTTCGTTTAATAATCTGTTCACCGCAAATATCGGACCAGTCCCTGGAAGATTGGGATCCACTCCCACTACAGTACTACGAACGAAACGAAGGACAGGTTTATAACCGAACTTTAGGGCTTGTCCCTCTTCCATTACAAGAACAGCACATGCCCCATCATTTACACCACATGAATTACCTGCCGTCACTGTTCCATTTTGTAAAAATGCGGGCTTCGTTCTTTTAATGATTCGTTCATAATTCATTTCTGGCTTTATAGATTCATCTAATAATCCATTAAAAGAAAATATTTCATCATGTATATATCCTTTTTCTAACGCTTGCAGTGTCCGCTTATAACTAAGACAAGCGTACTCGTCTTGCATTTCTCTCGTTATGTTATAACGCTCCGCAACATATTCAGCCGCTACTCCCATGTCAGGATCACCAATTGTTTCAGGTGAAAATCTTGCTCTTTTTTGAAAAGGTGACGTACTTGTACTCTCTACTCCTCCGGCGATATAGCAATTACCTGCCCCGCCTTGAATGAGATGACACGCAGTTCGAATTGCTTCTAAACCAGCACCACATTGCCGATCAATCGTTACACCAGGAATATGATAGCCAAGTCCTGCCTCTAAAGCAGATAATCTTGCAACATTCCCTCCTGGCCCAACAACATTTCCTAATATAACATCGTCTATCTCTCTCTTAATTCCTTTACTTAAAAACGTAAGAAGCGGCGTTGCTAATTGCTGAACTTCATACTCTTTTAATATCCCATCCTTCTTACCGATAGGTGTTCTTTTCGCCTCTACAATAACTGCCTTATTCATATGTTTTCTCCCGGTTTTCAATCATACTTTTTGCTTCCATACGAGCGATTTTCCCACTATTTGTATAAGGTATTCCATCTACAAAATGCCATTCTTTCGGTATTTTAAACGAGGATAATCGTTGTAAGCAAAAACTCTTTAATTGTTGTTTCGTAGCACTTCCTTTTACGATCGCGACGGGCTTTTCACCCCAGTAACTATCTTTCACACCAATTACAACTATTTCATCAACAGCTGGGTGTTCATGTAATACACTTTCTATTTCTTCTGGATAAATATTGATTCCTCCAAATAAAATCATATTCTTCTCTCTACCAACAATATATATAAAGCCTTCTTCATCTTCATAGCCTACATCTCGCACTGTCATCCAGCCATCTGCATTCAACTCCCGTGTTAAACCCCCATCTATTATGTATCCCATAAAAAACTGATCACTTTTCACATAAACAGTTCCTATCTCGCCTTTTTGTACTTCTTCGCCTGCTTCATTACATATTCGAACTTGCACATTGTGACAAGGTTTTCCTACTGAATTTGGCCTTCTTTCGCTTTCTGCATCGACTAGTGCTGTTACAAAACTTAACTCTGATGCACCATAAAATTCATATCTTTTCGCATAAGGAAATATATTCTTTATTTTTTCTTTCGCTTCAGCTTCCCATTTCGCTCCTGATGAAATAATTTTCATTTTATTTTCTATTAATCTATTTTCTTTATATAAAGATTCAAGCATTGTCGGAACTGTATACATAACCGATATATTTTCAGTTTCTAACTTATCTAATACTTGATTCGGAATGAACTTTCTCATAATGTGCACCGTTTGTCCTACATATAATGCACTTATTGCCCCGTATAAGAAAAGAGAATGAACGAGCGTCCCAGCTATTAAAATTGAATCCTCCATTTTCATATGAAAGTCATGTACATTACAATCAAAACTATGAACCCACGATTGCTGTGCACGTAAAAATGCTTTTGCTTTTCCAGTTGATCCTGATGTAAATCCCATATAAAAGGGAGCATTTCGTAAACTTTCTACAGTGGAATGTGTAGGAAGATATTTCTCTATCATTCTTTTCCACTCATCAATTTCAATTACTCTTCCTTCTTCATCAGGTAGATCATTTACCTTATATCGTTCTGTCACAATCATATCCAGATTACTGATCTCAATTCTTTCTCTGAGCTCATCTTGTTTCCACTTTATATCTAACGGAACACAAACCCACCCGGCCATAGCGGCACCAGCGAATAGTTGTAAAAACTCTATACGATTTTCTAATAGGATTGCTATTGTTTTATTCTTTGATTCTGTTGCGTGCAACCAGTTTGCTACTTTACAAACTGATTCGAACCACTCTTTATATGTTAAAACTCTATCATTTTCCTTTATCGCTATTTTATTTGGTTGTAAAGAGGCATGCTTTTTGTATTCTTTTGTAATACCCATATGAGACGTCCTTTCTTTACAAAAATAATAAAAAGAAACACGGAATTAACGTGTTTCTTCCCTTTATCATCCCGCATTTGTATATTTTCCATTCTTTAAAGCGGGCGTAATAATATGTTTCAATGAACGATGTAATTTTGTTACGAGAATCGCCGCGATAATTGCTTTTATACAATCCCCTGGTAAAAACACAGCACTCACTTTCATTGTCTCCCATACAGAAACATCCATTAAAAACGCTTGTACAGTAATACCAAATACATAAACTACGAAAATACCACCAATTATATTAATACATAATACTTTTATAATAGAAACTTCACGTAAACGCTCAATTAAATAACCAATAACAAACGCTCCAATGATGTAACCAAGTAAATATCCTGCACTTGGCCCAACAAATACACCAAGGCCACCGCGTCCACCAGCAAGTAATAGTGCTCCAACTCCTACAATAAGTAAGAAAATAAGCTGACTTAATGCACCAAGGCGTGACCCTAACAATCCACCCGCAAGCATAACACCGAGTGATTGCAATGTAATCGGAACTGGTGTAATAGAAAGAGCAATCGGAGGTATTAACCCTAACACTCCCATAATAGAACTAAATAAAGCGACGAAAACTAATTTTTTTGTATGCATATTTTCTTCTCCTGTTTGTAAACTTAAAAGTGTTTTTAGGTAACATATCACGAAAATTATATTATCTTTCCACCCTTCTTTTGTCAACTTTTATTTAATTTAAGTTTACAAATAAGAATTCACTTATTTCTCTCTATGCAAATGCTCCAGTTCTTTCCGAAGCGCCTGTTTCAAAAACTTCCCAACAGATGTTTTCGGTATTTCTTCCATAAATACAATATCATCTGGTAACCACCACTTCGCAAACTGTGGTTTTAAAAACTCATATATTTCTTCTTTTGTAACCGTACTATTTTTCTTTTGAACGACGCAGGCAATTGGTCGCTCTTGCCACTGAGGGTGAGGAATCGCAACGACGGCCGCTTCAAATATAGCATCATGTGCCATTAAAGCATTTTCAAGATCGACCGAAGAAATCCATTCTCCCCCGCTTTTAATAACATCCTTCGTACGGTCAACAATTTTCACGCAGCCTTCCTCATCAACCGTAACGACATCTCCTGTATATAACCAACCATCACGAAAACCTTCGACAGTACGATTATCGTTATAATAGCTTTCAGCGATCCATGGCGCTCGTAAACATAGTTCTCCCATCTCCGTACCATCCCACTTCACTTCACCATTTGTACCGACTACTTTCATCTCTACACCAGGGACAAGATACCCTTGTTTTGATCTAATTTCTAATTGCTCTTCATACGATAATTCTGTTTCATAACTTTTTAAACGTGCAAGTGTTACGAGTGGGCTCGTTTCAGTCATACCATATGCATGTATGAATGGAACATTATGTTTCTGTTCAAATGCTTTAATAACGCTTTTCGGCGCAGCTGCACCTCCGCATAGTATTCTCGTCATACTAGATAAATCGTAACTATTATTTTCTAACTCTTGTAATACGCCGAGCCAAATTGTCGGCACACCCGCAGCTAACGTCACTTTTTCTGATTGAATCATCTCTAATAAAATTTTCGGGGTAAACATCGGTCCAGGAAGAACTTGTTTTGATCCAAACCAAGTAGCCGCAAAAGGAAGTCCCCAAGCGTTCACATGAAACATCGGGACGATTGCCATTGCTGCGTCACTTTCCGATAAAGCAGCTGTATCAGCTAAACCGAGTGCCATACAATGCAATACAGTACTACGATGCGTATATACAACACCTTTTGGGTTTCCTGTAGTCGCTGACGTATAACACATACCAGCAGGTGTATTTTCATCAATATCTTTTACAAATTGGAAATTGGGATCGCCTTCTTCTAATAGCTTTTCATAATGATATACAGGCTCCAGCATAGTATTTGGAAGTTCATCTTTATCAGTCATAATAATGTAAGCTTGTACAGTTGATAATTGTGATTGAATATTTTCAACGAGCGGTACGAGATCTTCATCTATAAGTAGAATTCGGTCTTCTGCGTGCTGAATAATGTATGAAATATGTTGAGGAGATAAACGAATATTAATCGTGTGCAAAACAGAAGCAATACCTGGAATAGCAAAATACGCTTCTACATGTCGATGATGGTTCCACGCTAATGTTCCTACAGGTTCACCTTCTTTAATTCCAAGCTTTTTCAACGCACTGGAAAGTCTTCTCGTCCTTTCCCCTAACTGCTTATATGTTAACGTTGTAACTGTATCATGTGTCCGTGAAACAATTTCTTTCTTCGAAAACAGTTTCTCTGCTCTTTCCATCATAGAACTAATTGTTAGCGGTACATTCATCATCATATTGGTTATATCCCCCTTTAAAGCGTTTTCATTTTTCGTTTATTATAACAGACTTCCGCAAATGGTTACGACATTTTTCTGTTTTTTCTGAATTATTTCTTTGGAAATAATTCAGAACGATAAAAAACATGTTTTGAATACATTGATTCGAAACATGTTTTTTATCTTTTATAAACTATCTACCTTTTTTCTTACTTTCTTTTTCAGTTTAAAAATAAAACGATTACTGTATTCCTTATTTTCTACTAAAATTCGATATATCTCCCATACTCCTAACACACGAACAAAAAGATAAACTCCGATAGCAATAAGTACAACACAGTACGGATAATACTGAACTAATTCCCCTGAAGTGATATGCTTTTTCTCAAACAAAAACGGGATCGCGCCTGCTGCTATAAAACAAAATCCAACGATCATTACCGCGGCATACTTCTTCTTAATAATCACATATCTTTTTGTCAATTCTTTTAGAAAGTTTTGATCAAATAGTAGTTCTTCCTTTTTCAATACATTGTATCGACTCTCTTCTATCGTTACAGGTGCCATCATTGCTCCAATTCCAAGAACAGCAATGATAATGACAAGAAATGTCGACATTGTTGCATTTTCTTTAAATAATAGATACGGTATTGTAGACAAAATAAGCAAACTAAACCTTAACGCTATATATTTTGAAATCTTTTGTCCGTACACTATATACCCTTCTGCCATTTCCTGACTTACGTAATAGCCATCCACATTTTCATTACTTTGCTCTGCAGTTTCTTTTAATAAATAGTCGAGTGATACTTCAAAAACATTTCCAATCATTATTAACTTTTCAGTTTCAGGAAAACCTTGACCGTTTTCCCATTTACTAACCGCTTGCCTTGTTGTGTTTAATTTTTCAGCTAATGCTTCTTGAGAAAGGCCCTTTTCCTTTCTTAATTTAAAAAGCTTTTCACCAAATCCCATATGTGTGCCCCCCTTTGTTTTCTTACCTAAATTGTATGTAGACATTGCCCTTATCTCTATCTTCCCGGGGTTGCACTTTGTCAACTTACGGTTGCGATTGTGTTATTTAGTGGTTTTATAGACGATTTAGCTATTTTCCTTCTATGATTATGGCGTTAATAAACCAAGACCCCTTAACAACCAATTATAACAATTAAAGGTAATTATTGTTATGAAAAATAAAAAAACTCCTTTATTCATTTAAAGGAGTTTTTTATATGAAATATTTCATTTATCCATATATCTTTCTCGAGATATACAATATCTTTTCGTGTCACGATACTTACCTTTAATGAACATATCCTTTTGAATCGTGCACTCGTACTCCATATTCAAACGTTTCATTAATTTTTCAGATGCTTCATTTTCTGAATCACATCCCGCTTCAATACTATTAAGATGCAACTCATGAAAACCATAGTAGAAAAAAGCTAATGCAGCCTCCGTAGCTAATCCTCTTCCCCAATATTTTCGAGATAAGGCGTATGCAATTTCTGCTGTATGTGTGACCAAATCATATTTTATAAATCCACACGTGCCTATAAGTTTCTTCTCCTCTTTTAATACAATTCCAAGAGGTGCTACTTGCCCTCCATTATATTGCCCCACAATTTCTTCTATATAGTTATATGTGTCACATAACGATCAATGAGCATCCCATACAGTAAAAGTTGTCATCTCTTTATCTGTAGCATACTCATATATATGTAAACTATCACTCATATTCATTTTCCTTAACATAAGTCGTTTCGTATACAAAGTTGGATATGACCACTTCTCAATAATCATAAAGGTTTCTGTTTAAACCTTTCATAATTCCTTACCTTTAATAAAAGGATATTCCCACAATCTGTACAAATATAAGCATCCACCGGTGAAGATGTGAACATCGTTTCCTTTTTCCGTATTTGTGCATATCCAACAAACTCACCTTCTCCTATATTTTGAGAACCACAATTAGAGCATGTCTGCACGTCTTTCTGTTTCATGAGAGCACCACCTTTAATCTGTTTCTACTCCCTTCGACAGTTCAATTCCATTTCCCTTCCAAAAAACTTCTTATTCTCCTACATTACAACAGGAATCTCAAAACAAAAATCGTATATATACTATGAAATATATTTATTAACGGAGGAATTTTATGACTACTGTTATGACACTCGATATAGCAACAGAAATTGAAAATGCAGAAATTGATATGCTCTCTTCTAGATTAGAGAGACTACAAACAATAAGCGGAAACCCCATGCAAGTGCAAATAAAAAAATTCGGTAGCGCCACTGCCTTTTCATCAAAAATAATTGCTGGTCCTGCTTTTAATACGGTAAAAGGTATTACAAATGCAGATGCGATTGATGCAATCATTTCTTATTATGAATCACTACAAATCCCTTGTCGTTTTGAAATTACCCCAGCACAAGGTACAACTGAATTATTTCAATACTTATCTCAAAAAGGGTTTTATCAATCTAGCTTCCATACCGCTTTGTATAGTATACCGAGAGAGGGTTCATCACTTCTTCCTTCTAATATTACAATACGAAAACTAAAAGAAAATGAGTTTGATATTTTTGCAGACATTTATGTATGTGGATTTAATATGCCATCCTTTACAAAAGATAGCGTGCGCCAAAATAATGAAATTCTTTACAATGAACCAGGATGGCATTTTTTCATAGCTGAAGTTCAAAATATCCCTGCTGGTATTGGTGTCCTGTATATAAATAAGGGTGTCGCATCATTAGCTGCTTCTGCTACTTTGCCAGAATTTCAGCGTAAAGGCTGTCATACTGCATTAATTCAAAAACGAATTAAGACAGCTATTGAATCCAATTGTACTTTAATAGTTGGACAAGCAAGGTTCGGTAGCGGCAGTCAAAATAACATGGAACGTGCCCACATGAAAATTGCTTATACAAAATCAATATGGACCGCAAGAGACATATTATAATTTACTTTATTTCTCCTTCCGTTACATTTTTAAACATTTTATGACAATTCCTTTTCTATCCTATTAATCATTTGAATATTCCAACTAGATTTGTTACGCTATTACTAGGTACATCATTCAACTTGCACTATGAAAAGAGAATTCTAATCAAACTACAAGGAGGAGAAATGTATGACTAAGCATGAACACGGTTTAAAAGAAAAAGTAGAAGGTGCCATTGATAAGGTAAAAGGCGAAGTAAAAGAAGCTGTTGGGAAAGTAACTGACAATAAGAAATTACAAGCTGAAGGAAAATGGGATAAGGTGAAAGGCACTGCTAAAGATACAGTTGGTAATGTGAAAGAAAAAGTACATGAATATAAGGAACATAAATAATAAAAAACACGTTGGATGAATTTTCATCTAACGTGTTTTTTATTTTACTTTATATACATAATGAACCAAATGACATATGATATATTTTTATTTCTCTATGCTCTTTGTAAGCGGTTCTTTAAAGGCATTTCTATTCCATACAACAAAAACAATAAGAGAAATAATAAAGAATGCAACAAGACATATACCCAGATAATCAAAATTAACTACTTGTATGAGATTCCAAAACGGGCCCTGTAAATTATAGCTTTCAATAAGCAAAGATAATAGTTGATATCCCCCTATTAAAAAAGCCGTAATAACAGATATTGAGGTAATTAATACATTATATGAATTTCTTATTCGACTATTTTCCATTGCCCACTTATAATTCGTATTCATGAATGTACTATCTAATGTATCCATCAATGACATTCCGGCAGCAAACAAAACGGGGAAAGCAAATATACTTACAAGTGGAATAGATTGACTTGTTGCAGTTACTGTAGAAAGAGCAATTAATCCAATTTCACTCGCTGTATCAAAACCAAGTCCAAATAAAAAACCGATTATATACAATTGCTTCTGACTATCAATAAACGTAAATAAGCGCTGTGTGAAACGATATATAAACCCTAAATTTTCTGGCTGTTTGTCCTCGTGGCTTCTCAACACTTTAATAAGGTACAACAGATTGGTAAGACCAATAATGATAAGGAATGTACTAGAAACGATTGTACCGATAATACCGCCTATAGTTGAAAAGCTCTCCATTCCATGTTTTGCCGTTTTTCCAATTAAAGCAATTAATACAATCATCGCAAATACTACCGTAGAGTGTCCTAATGAGAAGTAAAATCCCACCCCCTGTGAGTTTTTACCTTTTTCAATTAATTTCCGAACAGTATTATCAATTGCGACAATATGATCACTATCAAACGCATGACGCAACCCTAAAGAATATGCAATAATAGCCATTCCGATTATGCTATTACCTTTATATAGCGCCGGTAATAATAATAAAATTCCAAGCACATGAAGAAATATAATAATAACAAAAAAGTTGGTTGCCTTTTTCAGTTCACTTTTCCACATAGTTACTAACCCTTTCTACTTTAAATTGAATACTCTTGAAAAAGAAAAGTGCCATAATAAAAACTAAAATCGTTATAATAGTCGCTAAAATAATTACAAAATTATTTAACACGTCGGTATGATTTGTAAGTGTTAACAGAGCTGGTACTGTTGCAGTAATCCAAGATTCAATGAAGCAAACAATACCTACATAAATATGAATCTTCTTTTTCAATCCATCTTGTAGGAAAAATAAAAACCAAAGGAATGCCCAAAAGAACCAAATTATTGTACTTTGCAAACTACCACTCTCATGTAATTGATTCACAATTCCCATAACCGTTGCAATGATAGCAACCCAAAGAGAATAGTAACCTACACCTGAAGAATCAAGTTTTAATATATTCGTAAGACCAACATATAAATAAGTAAAACCAAATAAAAAAATAGTTCCATTAGATAGGATAGTCCACTCATCGGATTGACTTCCTGTAAATAATAAATATAATGGTGTCAAAGTTTGTAATGCCCCTACAAATAAATTAAAGTATCCTACACTTTTGCTATCAATAAGTTTAAAAGCTGCTAGTGAATTCATAAATAGAACTGCACCGACAAACAATAATCCCACATTAGTCATAGTATCCCCTTCTCCTACTTAATATTTTCGATAGGATGTTAATTCTTCATGTAGACAATTCTCTCTAACAAAACGATGACACTGAAAAAATATAGACTCCATATCCTCAGTATTATGACTAAGTATGCGAATGACAAAGCCTTTACATGGTGTAGAAGATATTCCAATTTTCATATTGTTAGTGTTAGAAAGTGATGTTTTCAATGTTGCAATTAAATCATTTGTAATGTTCTCATTAATAACTATGAAAGTACCATAATGGGAATATTGATTTAATATTCCCATTTGATCTAACGACTCTTTGAAAGGGTTTAGCAATAAATGATCGTATACTACAAGTTTATTTTCCATATATATTTTTGTTAACGAATCAAAATATTGGTATGTGAACTTCTCCATATTTGGCGACCAACCAGGCGTAACTGAATCGCATAAAATCAATGTAGAATTATTTTGCATATATATATTTGTTTTTTGCTTATATGCTGCATCCTTGTACATAATTAACGGGTCTGGTAAATACTCCATAACAGCATTCTCACCAATATAAAAATTCAATTCTTGCAAAGCATAACTATTTGGAGTCTTGTAAACTTTCGTTGCTGATTGGCTTGTTATATATGTTTTCGCATCTTTACCAACATTTATATTTATAGAATAGAAATCTCCTTTTAAATAGCCTCCACCAGAATTCATAATATAGTAATATGCTCTACCATACTCATCCAAATATATTGGCTGCGTTACTTTTAAGGCATCTTTATGATAAACCTTAATAGGTACGGTTTTATGTCTCTTTTCCATCATATCAATGTTTAAGACACCTGTAGGGGATTTCATTTTTTCAGTCCTTCTAACATAATGTTCTGTCTCATCCAATTTATTAATTCTTGTAAACCTTCCTCATCCTTCAAATTTGTAAAAAAGTATGGTTTATTATGTCGGTAATTTTTCGTATCCTGCTCCATAACTCCAAGATTAGCTCCTACATAAGGTGCCAAATCCGTTTTATTAATTACAAATACATCAGATTTGATCATTCCTTGTCCACCTTTACGCGGAATCTTTTCTCCCTGTGCCACATCAATAATATAAATTGAAAAATCCACTAGCTCCGGACTAAATGTGGCAGCTAAATTATCACCCCCGCTTTCAATAAAAATAATATCTAAATTATTATGTCTAATCATGAGTTCTTCAATTGCTTCAAAATTCATAGAAGCGTCCTCTCGAATTGCTGTATGCGGGCACCCCCCTGTCTCTACACCAATAATTCTATCTTCTGATAAAACACCTGTTTTCAATAAAATCTTTGCATCTTCTTTCGTATAAATATCGTTTGTAATTGCTGCAATTTCATAATCTGTATTTAGATGTTTTGTTAACTTTTCAACTAACATGGTTTTCCCAGCACCTACCGGACCACCGATACCAATTTTAATAGGCTTTATCATTTTATTCTTCCTCCCTATGACATGAAGACCCTTACATTTACATCTTCATGTTGCATTTGATTTATTTCGAATTCAGGATCATTCAATCCAAAATCTTCTAATGAAAGTATTTGAATTCTATCAATAGATTCGCAGATTAATTCATGGCATTCTTGTAATAGTTTTTGACCATCTGTTTGTCCAAGAGGAATGGCTCTCACACCGTTTTGAATTATACTTCCAACACTTGAGTATAAGAAAACTAAGAGCGTTTCTTCTATTGTCATTTTCAATTCCGCCCCTAATATTCCGTATACAATACTCGGATGACCTTGTAATTTATTACCCATAATATTTTCTTTATATATATTTAAATTTACAAACGAGAACAATTCACACAATAATTTAGAAGTACTTTTACTAATCATTCTATTTGCTTTTCTACATTCAAAAGGCAATGTTTGTGCTGTTATTAAATCATCTAAAAATGTAATTTGTTCTCCCTCATTATTCTTAATGGCTTCGTAAGTATATTTGCAAATTAAGCCGTCCGTGTATGTTAATTGGACTTTTACATATCGATTAACCCATTTGAAAAACCCGTCTTTATTTGTAACTTGTCCCTCTTGAATAAATGTTTCTAATCCAAAAGAGTGACTAAAACTTCCTGTTGGGAAGTTCGAATCACTAATTTGGAGTAGGTTAAGTAGGTTAAATATGTTTGTGCGAAGCATGCTTGAACGGTTTTGGTAATACTCTATTTTCTTTTTGATAAGGAACACCTTCCTTTTTAAGTAAATCTTCTACTAAGTAGTCGTTCGCCAAAATCATGCACCCTTCATCGAATTGTGCTGGTAAATGTCTATTCCCTAAGTTATGAGCAATAATCCCCATTTCTTTTATTGATTTTGGAGTAATTACAATTACCTCTTCTGGTAATACTTCAATATACACAATTCGATTTTCATCTTCATATAAAATATCACCGTTCTTTAATGTTTCTCCACTATCTAAAGACACCCCAATTTCAAAACCAGATTCTGAATATAATTTCTGAACTCTCTTCAGTAAAAGCTCACTAGAAATTAATATCTTATCAAGATGCTTTTTTGTGTTTGAGAAATCATTCATATTGCATACGTTGTTATTAATTTTTTCAATAATCATTTTATCTCCCCCGTTATATCAAAATAAAAAATATCTTTGAGCCATAGGTAGTACATCTACTGCTTCACACGTGATTACTTGTCCATCAACTTTAACTTCATATGTCTGCGGATCTACTTCAATTTCTGGTGTTGCATTATTTAACTTCATATCTTGCTTCGAAATCTCTCTCGTATTTTTAACAGGTAATACAACTTTATTTAAACCCAATTTTTCTTTAATATTATTCTCATAAGCTACTTTCGATACAAATGTAATCGAACTTGACTGTACTGCTTTTCCATATGCACCAAACATCTTTTTTTCATAATATGGTTGTGGGGTAGGAATTGAAGCATTCTCGTCTCCCATTAATGCCATCACTACCATTCCGCTTTTCAAAACCATATCTGGCTTAACACCGAAAAATTGTGGATCCCATATTACAAGGTCTGCATACTTTCCTATTTCAATAGAGCCCACGTATTCTGAAATCCCATGTGTAATAGCTGGATTAATTGTATACTTAGCTATATAACGTTGAATTCTATTATTATCGTTATATTCTTTATCTCCCTCTAAACTACCAATCTGCTTTTTCATTTTATCGGCGGTTTGCCAATTGCGAATAATAACCTCTCCAACCCTTCCCATCGCCTGTGAGTCAGAGCTAATCATGCTGAAAACCCCTAAATCTTGCAAAATATCCTCTGCCGCGATTGTTTCTTTTCGAATCCTTGAATCTGCAAACATTACATCTTCTGGAATATTCGCTTTTAAATGATGACATACCATGAGCATATCTAAATGTTCATCCAGCGTATTCACTGTATATGGCAAGGTCGGGTTCGTTGATGATGGTAAAATATTATTCAGCGCAGCAATCTTTATAATATCTGGTGCATGCCCACCTCCAGCTCCTTCAGTGTGGTACGTATGAATAACACGATTATCAATAGCTTTTATCGTTTCTTCCACAAAACCACATTCGTTTAACGTATCCGTATGAATAGCGACTTGAATATCATATTTATCAGCAATCTGTAACGAGTGATTAATTGCTGACGAAGTTGCTCCCCAATCTTCATGGATTTTCAATCCGATAGCCCCTGCAAATATTTGTTCTTCCAGGGCAGGTAAACTTGAACTATTTCCTTTCCCTAAAAATCCAAGATTTATAGGAAAAGCTTCTGCTGCTTCTAGCATTTTTCTTAAATTCCAAGATCCAGGTGTTATTGTAGTTGCCTTAGTCCCTTCTGCCGGTCCTGTTCCCCCACCAATTAAAGTTGTTATACCTGAAGCCAATGCCGTATCAATTTGTTGTGGGGATATGAAATGCACATGTGTATCAATACCTCCAGCTGTAACGATTTTCCGCTCACCAGAAATTACTTCCGTTGATGTTCCAATGATGATATCAATATTATCCATAACTGAAGGATTACCACTCTTACCAATTGCTGAAATCTTCCCATCTTTTATACCAATATCCGCTTTATATACTCCCGTATAATCAATAATAATTGCATTCGTAATAACAACATCCACAACCCCCTGTTCTCTTGTAAGTTGTGAATTTTGTCCCATACCATCCCTAATTGATTTTCCTCCACCAAAGACAGCTTCATCACCATATACAGTGGCATTTCGATCAACATGTGCGAATAATTGTGTATCCGCTAAACGAATAGAATCTCCTGTAGTTGGACCATATAAATCAGCATATTGTTTACGTGACATCTTAAAACTCATGCTATCTCCCTCTTTTTGTGTAAGATTGAATATCGCCATCCACTTTATTTTTAAATCCATATACTTCTTGTTCCCCTGAATATGGAACTAGTTCAATCGTTTTTTCATCTCCAGGCTCAAATCTTACCGCTGTACCTGCTGGAATATTTAAATGTTGTCCAATTGCTACACTGCGATTGAATTTTAATGCCTCATTCACTTCATAAAAGTGGTAATGAGATCCAATTTGAATGGGTCTATCTCCCTGATTTATTACTTTGACTTTCATTGCTTTTTTATTTCCATTACACACTATGTCTTCTTTCGCAAGGATATATTGCCCTGGAATCATAACATTCACTTCCTTTAATGAATTGGCTGATGAATAGTTACTAATTTTGTTCCATCAGGAAAAGTTGCCTCAACTTGAATATCTGATATCATGTCTGCAATACCATCCATAACATCTTCAGCACTTAAAATGTTTTTTCCAAGTTCCATTAATTCCGCTACATTTTTACCATCTCTTGCTCCTTCCAAAATTTCATACGTAATAATAGCGATACTTTCTGGATAGTTTAACTTAAGCCCCCTCTCCTTTCGTCGATAAGCTAAATCAGCCGCAACAACTACTAGCAGTTTATCAATTTCTCTTGGCGTTAATCTCATTACAATCTTCCTTTCTGAAGTATTTTAAAACTAAGAATATTCTAAAAATAAAAGGTGTATTTTCAATGTCTTTTCCGTGTTTTCCCTATGTTTTTTTGCTATCAATCAAATAAAAAAAGAGCCGATGGGCTCTTTTTTTATTTTCCTTCATTCTTCTCTAACACGTATAAATCTTCTTCGATATTCGTTAATTTCTCACTTACAAGCTTTCTTGCATCTCCAATTGCTTGATTGTATGCAAATGGTCCAACTAATTTAACCATTTCTTCTATTAAACGCTCTGCTTGGAAACGTCCAATTTCATCTAAATCTTCTTCAACGAAAAATTGCTGAATTTGCGCTACAAGCTCTTCTTTTTTATCATTTGGTATTTTTATATTCATCATCGTTGTTACTCCTCTATATTTAAGATAATATCTTCCTTAACTCTACCATAGAAAAACGATTACCAGGACAGCTTTTTGTAACTCCTTCTAACTCTCTATGACCTAGTATATTTTCTTTCTTTATAGCAAATTGCTTCATAAACATTTTGCATAAAGAATATAATGCATTCACTTGTGCAGGAGTTGGATCGTATTTATCGAAATTTCCCGTCATACATATTCCAATTGTATGACGGTTATGGTCTTTCGCGTGCGCTCCAATATGTAAACCTCGCCCTTCCACTACAGTTCCGTCCTTTTCGATAAAATAGTTGTAACCAATCCCGCTCCACCCTCTTACAGTTTGATGAAATTCATGCGTTTTATACACGTCCCATCCATCTTCAGCTGTATGGTGGATAATCAGTTGATTTACTTTTTCTAAAGGAACTAATTCATCTTGAAATGTTAGATTGACATATTTAATTTCCATTTGAACTGCCTCCTCTTAAAAATCAATCATAATAATCGTTTTATCATCTGGTTTTATTCTCTTTTCCCCTTCCAGCTTTTCAATGATTGCTACATATTCGTTTATACTATTCTTTCTTATATATGCAACAGTTTGTTCTAATGACCAATCTGGGTGGAATAACCCGTCTGAACAAATAAAAATTCCACTCACTTCATCTATATGTAATTCACCATGTTGTAAATAATGTATCGCTTCTTTCATTCCATTTGCAACTGAATAACCATTTGGCATATTTGCAAGATAACGATTGTATTTTAACTGTTCTCGCACATCTTGAAAAACATATTCTTCTGGTACAGATAACCCTTTTTTACGATCTTCTTCCCTCTTCCTTTTTGCTCGTTTACTAATTCCTTCAACTGTGTCTTTCGTTAATACTTGCATCGTTCCATTTTGAAAAGTTGCGACAATCATACAGTCCCCAAGCTGCGCATATTCAATTTTCTCACCAACTATTTGAACTGCCGCGATACATGTGCACCACAAATGCTCTTTTTTTCTCGTGTCTACTTCATATTCTAACATTTTGCTTTGTAATGCTTCATTTGCTTTGGTAACTGCAAATTGTAAACTATGATTCTCTCGTAATGCAGTAAAATAATTTGCAAATAAATGCGAAGCGATGTATGCTCCATTATGTCCATTTTCATCACGAAACGGGACAAGTGGTGTTGCACCGTCACATACACCATAAATCTTTTTATCTTTATTACAAAAATAAGAATCCTCACATTCTTGCTTCAACGGGCTTTTCTGTTGATATGTTTTTATCTTCACAACTGTATCCCCTTTCAAATGATAAAATACTCAAATTCTTTCGATTAATCTAATTTACCAAAATAAACTGTTTTTACCCAAAACTTTCAATATCATATATAATCTTGAAATAATATGAATTTTTCAGTGAAGGACGGGAAAGAAATGGTCAGATTCCTTGGTGTTATTATCGGTTCTATTATTATTGCGGTTGCCTTTAATCTTTTCCTTATCCCCCACAAAATTTTAAGTAGTGGAATTGGCGGAATTGCTATTATTTTAGGGATTGTAACCCCTGTAAACACAGGCATTATTAACTTTGTATTAAACTTACCTATCCTTATTTTAGGGTACATAGGCCTTGGAAAAAAAGTGATTTTTAACACAGTTGTCTCTGTAGTTGTATTATCTGTTGCATTATACTACGTTCCAGTAAAAGTCGTAGCAACAGATCCATTGTTATCTTCTATCTTCGGGGGTGTCATCGCCGGAGCTGGTATTGGTCTTGTTTTTAACTGTAATGGATCCACTGGTGGATTTGATATTATCGGTATGCTTTTATCCCGCAAGCGAGACATTAAACTTGGCGGATTCCTTATTATTTTAAATGCAGTCGTTGTAATAATCGCAGGATTCTTCTTCACCTGGGATGTTGCACTTACAAGCTTACTTTCAATTTATGTAACTGGTAAAGTAATTGATGCTGTTCATACAAAACATCGTAAAGTTACACTTATGATTGTAACAAATGAAGCAGAAAAAATGAAAAAACAGCTTCTTTCAACTGTTGTACGTGGAATAACGTTACTTGATGGCGAAGGCGCTTATTCAAGCGAGAAAAAGCGTGTACTTATGACGGTCGTTTCTCGTGAAGAATTAGCAAGTATGAAACTTACAATTTCTGAAATTGACCCGAATGCATTCGTTAATATTACAGAAACTGTAGAAGTGTTAGGACTTTTCAGAAGAAGTTAAAGACTAGGTGGGAATACACCTAGTCTTTATTTTGCATAAATTCAATTCTGTTTCCAAACGGGTCTGATACGTAAAATCGAATTACATCTGGCCGTGCATAATCATCAATCACTTTTACACCTTTCTCTATAAGTGTTTGCTTAAATTCATTAACTTCATTCACATAAAAAGCTGGATGAGCCTTTTTAGCTGGTGTAAAGTTCCGCTCGACACCAATATGGATTTCTTGATTTCCACATTTAAACCAACATCCACCTCGTTTTTTCAACTCTTCTGGCTTTGGAATTTCTACCATACCAATTTTATTCCCATAAAAATCACGCGCCTCTTCTTCACACTCTACAGGTGCAGCTACTTGCACGTGATCAATCCCTTGAATATAATTTTTCATTTTCTCTCCCCCTCCTCTACCCTAATGTTATACGGAAAACAGCCGTCTGTAACTTACAAAAGGGTTATAAAACAATATAAGCTCCCCTTATTACCATCCTGCATTCACTTTGCAAAAAAAATAAAAAAATAAAATTTATTCTATAACTTCCATTTTTTATAGAAATACACATCACATCTATATTATAGTTATGAATAGACAAATCTTTTTAGATGCTATTTGTACGGAGGAACTATTATGAGTCGTAAAAAATATTCACCAACTCAAAAAAAACGTCATCCGAACATTTCTAGACGTTTGCGAAACCATATACAAGATCGTTCATTAACAGAAATGTACGCATCTCTGTTCGAACATAATCCTGATAGTATTATTTCATTAAACTTAGAAGGAGTTATTCTACATATAAATCCTTCTGCCGAAAGAATATTAGGTTACACTTCTTTAGAATTAGAACAGAAAAATATTACCTCTATTTTAGGAGCCCATATTTCTGAGCAAGTATTACAAAATATAAAGAATACTGAAGCGGATAATCAACAAGAGTATATCTTATCTATTTATCATAAAAATGGATTCTTATTAGATGTTGTGACAAAACTAGTTCCTATTTTTGTTCAAAATCGTCTTACTGGTGTATACGCTATTATGAAGCCACTTGAAAAATCAGAAAGAATTGAGAATATGCTAAAAGAAAGTAAGAAGAGATTACGTACATTAGTAAACTCCATGCCTGCGTTTGTTATATTTAAAGATCATGAAGGGCGCTGGCTTGAGGCAAATGACTACGCACTTTCTTGCTTCAACTTCCATCATGTACCTTACCACGGGAAAAAAGATAGCGAACTCATTCAATATAATGAAGCATACCGAGAAGCTTTTTTACATTGTGAAGAAGTCGATGAACTAGCATGGCAACAAAGACAAATTCTTCATGGCGAGGAATTTATTATACATAGAGATGATTTCGATTTAATCTTAAGTATATCAAAAGTTCCGCTTTATCATCCTAATGGTTCTCGCAAAGGTCTTATCGTGATGGGGAGAGATGTTACAGAGCTAAAAGAAACTGAAAAGTTACTACGAAAATCTGAGAAGCTCGCAGTAGTCGGACAACTGACAGCTGGAATTGCCCATGAAATTCGAAATCCACTCACTTCCCTAAAGGGTTTTCTAACATTGCTCCTCCCTGAAATAAATGAGGAGCAAAAATGGTATATCGATGTTATGTTAAGTGAGATTTCACAAATGGAATCCATCACGAGTCAATTTATGGCGATGTCTAAGCCACAAGTATTATCTATCCAAACTTGTAACATACAAACTTTAATTGAAGAGGTAGTTACATTTATTTTACCGACTGCAATTATGCATAGCGTTCATATCATCATGGATCATTTTGATTACGTATATGATATTCAATGTGACGGTAACCAATTAAAACAAGTTTTTATAAACATATTAAAAAATGCGATAGAAGCGATGCCAAATGGCGGAAATATTTTCATCCAAACAAAACCATTAGAGGATAATTTCATCTTAATACGAATTATCGATGAAGGTTGTGGCATTCCAGAAGATCGTATCTCCCGTCTAGGCGAACCTTTTTATAGTTTAAAAGAAAAAGGCACAGGACTAGGATTAATGATGTGTTACAAAATAATTGAAGAACATCATGGTAAATTACACATTTCAAGCGAATTAAATAAAGGTACAATTGTTGATATTGAGCTACCACTTTCTTCATCTCATCTTGCAATCCAGTCCTAAATAAAAAAGAAGCATCTGCTAATGGTTAGCAGATGCTTCTTTTTTAAAATACTTTGTCATACCACTCTTTTGCTTTTTCTACTTCACCCATCGTTAATTGATGCCCTCGATTTTCCCAATGCATTGTTACATTCGCGTTTGCATTTTCTAATAGTATCTTCAATTCCTCTGACTCTGCTGATGAACAAATTGGGTCATTTGTCCCAGCAGCAATAAACACAGATTTCCCTGCTAAATTTGCTAATTGCATTCCTCTTCTTGGTACCATTGGGTGATGAAGCACAGCACCTTTCAATGCATTTTCGTAATGGAATAATAAGCTTGCTGCGATATTTGCCCCATTCGAATAACCGATAGCTACAATGTTATTTCTATCGAATTTATATTCTTTAGCCGCTTCATCTAAAAATTCATTTAATTCCTTCGTACGGAAAATTAAATCCTCTTCATCAAAAATGCCCTCTGCTAATCGGCGGAAGAAACGCGGCATCCCATTCTCTAACACATTTCCCCTAACGCTTAATACCGACGCTTCCGGATCAACTATTTCTGCAAGTGGTAGTAAATCTAATTCATTACCACCTGTGCCATGAAGTAATAACAACACTGGTTTTGACGTATCTTTTCCTTTTTGAAAAACATGTTTCATCATAATCCTTTTCCCCCTTCAATCACTTTAATCTAAATTTCTCACTTCAAATGGTAAAAGCGTTTGTTCAATCTGTTTTCTATGTTGTTCATATTGTTCCGGTAACTTTAATTCCTCACCCATCGTCTCTAACGATTCATCATGAGCGAAACCAGGAGGATCTGTTGCAATTTCAAATAAGATTTCACCATGTTCTCTAAAATAAATCGCGTTAAAATAATTTCGATCTTGTACAGGAGTTACGTGATATCCAAAACGCGACACATGCTCTTTCCAGTCTAGCTGATCAGCATCGTCACTCGCTCTCCAGGCAATATGATGAACTGTGCCAACGCCCATTTGGCCACGACCGATTGTTGATAATTTCAAATCAATAATATTTCCAATGTCAGCAGAAGAACGGAATCGAACAAATTCACCCTCTTCTCCAATTTTCTCAAGACCCATAATATGTTCTAACAATTCAGCTGTTTTTTGAGGCTGTGTAGATAAAAGAACAGCACCTCCAAACCCTTTAATTGCTACTTCTGGTGTAACTTCTCCAAAACTCCAATTATTTAATTCGCCTTTTTCTCTTTCAACTAATTCTATATGCAAACCATGCGGATCATCAAATTCTAAATACTGCTCTCCAAAACGAGTCATTTTTGTATACGAAACATCGAATTTTTCTAATCTATTTTCCCAAAACTCCATTGCACCTTTTGGTACAACGTAAGACGTAATTCCTACTTGACCATCTCCAATAATACCTTGACGAGCACCTGCCCATGGGAAAAACGTAATAATTGTTCCAGGCTTTCCTCCTTCATTTCCAAAATAAAGATGGTACGTACCTGGATCATCAAAATTCACTGTTTGTTTCACTAAACGTAACCCCAATACACCAGCATAAAAGTCTACATTTTCTTGTGGATGCCCTACAATCGCTGTAATATGATGGATTCCCATTGTTTTCTTTTCCATTTCTTCCACTCCTTTTTTATTTCATTATAAAAATTCTTTTACATTTAAATTCATTATTCATTTTGTCCATGCTACAAAGTAAAATCCGTCATTATAATTTTATCTCGAATTCGAGATATTAATCACAAAATTACGTATCGGCGTCTAACCTATTGAATTATCTCGAATTCAAGATAATTCACAAAAAATATTTGTTCGATTTATAACCATAATAAATTTTCATTATGAACATTATTTATCTCGAACTCAAGATTTATTATAAGTTACTTATTTTTTATTGTCAATAAGTCCTTACTTTCATTTTTCTTGTTTTCACTTATGGTTCCCTACCTTAACAAACATTTTTTGTTCTTTCAAGTGAACGAGCACTTTTCATTACATGTGAAAACCTTTATAAACGCCTTTATCCCAGTGGATTACAATGATTTTTCAAGGAATTAAAGTAATAATATTCAGAAGATTAAAGAGTGTTTTTTCACACCTTATTTTCATTCCTTTACCCGATAAATTTTAAAAACTAAAAGCCATACAAATGTATGACTTTTAGCTTATTGACGTCTCAAATTTTGCTTTCTCTACATATACTTTACGAAATTTCATATAGCATCCAATACGCCAAGGTACTATATAACAAACCGCAAGAGTGTAGAAAAGAATGCCGATTGACTTTGGATCTAGACCTTGTAAATGTCTTCTAAAATAAGCACGTAAAAGAACGATAACTAAAAATGTAGCAATAAAAGCGATACTTTTTTTTGCATAAATTTGACCATCTTCTCTGACTTCATACCCACTTAAAATAATAAGTGGAATTGACAATAACAGTCCGATCCCAGCAGCTATACCAATTTGCCAACCAGCAAGTTGTATCGGTGCTGCGTATAAAGAAAAACCTGGTAATAAGAAGAATAATGGCAATAGTAGTCGTCTTCCTTTATTATTAATTGGTCGATTCATAGAGCGCATGCGTCTAAATATAACGAGCCCTATGACGAGTAAAAAAATTGTAATACTGTACGAACCTTGCTGCAAGTGAATCTCTCCCTAAAAATAGTCATTTTCAAAAATACTCCCCTATTATACTCCTAATTTTTCCAAAAATATAATTATTCCTCTAAAAAATCTTACACATCAAATATACTTTTAGGTTTGATTTACTATAGGAAACAATTCCGAAAGAGGAACTACTCTCCCCACCTCGTCTTTAAACACAATATGCTCTCTAGTTAAATGGCGCGGGCTCTTCACTCCCGCCGCTGCCGCTAATGAAAATAAACTATATCTCATACTAATAATATAATTCATGACTCGCCACTTCTTCTCATACGGATCTAACGCTTTTTGATAATGCGGATTCGTCGTGGCTACACCAGATGGACATTGACCAGAATTACATTGAAGGGCCATAATACAGCCACTTGCCATCAAAAACCCACGGGCTGAACTTACAGCATCCGCCCCAATCGCTAAAGCAATCGCCACTTTATCTGGTGTGATTAATTTACCCGATGCAAATACTTTAAACTTGTTACGGACACCATAATGGTTTGCTGTATCAATAAATGTAAGTAATGCTGGAATAAGCGGCAGTCCCATACAATCTGCCATCGATTTATACGTTGCCCCTGACCCGCCTTCTGAACCGTCGATTGTAATAAAATCTGGGTAAATGTTTAGTTCTTTCATTGTTTTTATTAAATCTTCCAAAGGCTCCTGCTGACCAATTACAATTTTCATTCCAACTGGTTTACCGCTGTTTTCTTGCAACTGTTGAATAAAACAAAGTGTATCCGCTGCATTCTTTAAAAATGAAAATCGATTCGGTGAATTAATCGTCTCTCCCTTTCGGACGTTGCGAACAAAAGCAATTTTCTCATTTACTTTTTGTCCCTCTAAATGACCACCACGTATTTTAGCACCTTGCCCAAATTTCAATTCGAATGCTCTAATATTACTTTCTTTCGCTTTCTCCATGAATTTTCCCATTGAAAAATTACCGTCTTCATCACGGTATCCAAATAACCCTGGACCAATTTGCGCAACGATACTCGCTCCTGTATGTAAATGTTCTGGAATAACGCCACCTTCACCCGTATTAATCCACGATCCGCCTGCCATTTTTGCTCCAAAACCACTCGCTAAAATATAATTTTCTCCAATCGCACCGTAAGAAGTCGCAGATGCACCAAACATGCCATGTAGCTTCCACGGATATTTACGGTTCTCACCGACTATAATTGCATCATCTTCTTCGTACAGCCAAAGATTCGTTGTATCCGCTGTCAATTTTTCTCTTCTTGAAAATAACCCTTCTTTATGAATCACGTACTTTTTACCTTCCCGCTCTTGCGTGAGATTCACACTTAATTCCTCAGTTAATATCGGAAATAATGTATTAGCAATATAATATCCAGAAGCTTCAAAATCTCGTTTTGATCCAAAACCAAGTATTTCAGAGCGATATTTCGCTAAAAACATAACACTTTGAAAATCATAACGTGAGAAAGGCTTTCCATCCGTATCATGATCAAACCAATATTGTCGAAATTCAGGCCCTATCTTTTCCAGTAAGTAGCGCATTCTTCCTAAGTACGGATGTAATTTTAAAATAGAATGGTGTGTTCGTTTTTTTATAAAAAATGTAATGATAAAAAAGACGATTAAAAGCAACATTAAAAATAGTAATATACTAATAATAACGAGTAGCGTTTCACTCATCCCGCTTCCCCCTATGAAATTCCATAATAAAAGGAGAACACTCGATGTGCTCTCCTTTTATCTTTATTCATACTAACGTAGCAAGATGCTCTTTCGCGTCATATTCAACTAAACTTTCAGCGTGTTTAATTCGATGAACAAAGTCTGGATTAGCAATTAACGGTCTTCCGAATGCCGCTACATCAATCGTTCCTTCTTGCAACGCTTCTTCGGCCTCTTTCGGATTTAAATTACCAACCCCAACAATCGTACCATCCCAATATTTTCTTACTAGTTGATGAAAATTCTTTCCGTCAGCAATCTCTTGCGTATAATTCATCGTTGAAGGATGGATCATCGTTAACCCAACCTCTTTAAACATATTTATGAACGTTTCAATTGCAAACTCAGGATTTTCCCACATATAAGTAGGATTATCACCTTTGAAAGCAGAGAAACGAAGAAGTGTTTTATTAGCTCCAACAGCTTCTATTACAGCCGCCGTTACTTCTTTCATAAACGTTAACCTTTGTTTTAAATCACCGCCATATTTATCTGTTCGCTTATTCGCAAACTCATACGTAAATTGATCGATTAAATATCCGTGTGCACCGTGAATTTCTACTCCATCAAATCCAGCTTCGATCGCATTTTTCGCAGCTTGTGCGTATTGACCGATCACTTCTTGTATTTCTTCTAACGTCATTGCTTCTGGCGTATCAAACGGTTTACGAAAGCGTGGAACATTTCCCTCTGCAGCGATAGCCGATGGTGCTTGTGGCATTTGACCACCAATTATTTCATGATGACTCATACGCCCAACATGCCATATTTGAGCAATAATCGTCCCGCCTTCTTTATGTACTGCCTCTGTAACAGGTTTCCAAGAATCGATTTGTTCTTGTGTATAAATACCTGGTACTCCTGGGTTTCCTTTTGCTCTCGGACTAATGACAATTCCTTCTGTAATAATTAGTCCAATTCCATCCGCAGCACGTTTTGTTAGTGATAGGTAAGGATTTGAAGTTATCTCTACCTTTTCCCCCACTCCACACCGTACGTGAGACTTTCACCTCATACGGCGCTCCATCTAATTTGTTTATTGTTTAATTTTTTCTAAATTACAAGCTCTTCGATATTGGTTTATTCGTTTAACTTGTTCCACAGTCAACGAGTGTTTTTGAAAGTAGGATTCAATCGTTTGTTTATTTGTCATGTGAATTAATCTATGAATTTCTTTATGAATGATTCTAAGATTTTCATACTCATCTGTTCCGCCTAATCCCTTCGGAATATAGTGGTGGCAATGTAGCTCACTTGCTGGTAAAAATTCTTTAAGTATCTCACATTTTCCATTCAACATAGAATACCTTGCCATTCGATTATCCAAGTACTCTATACTTTCATTAGGGATATTTGCAGTTAGTAGTTTCTTAATTTCGCCTAATACCAATTTATTTAACTCAATATGTTTGGCAATCTTTCGGCCTTTTTGATTGTAAGGTGTTTGGGTTTGCGTGTAATTCCATATAGTTGCTGTTTGTATATCCGCTAGTGGAAATAAGTAAATACCACATACTTTAAATGTTCGATAATTATTTTTAAAGAATTTTGTAAACACCGGAGGTGCATTGATTGGAACTTCATATTTCCCGACACTTTTTAATCGATTGAATATTACTAATGATAGGTTAAATGCAAGCTGTTTCATTTCAATATTTACATGTGTAACATACCTAAAATAGTTACGCAGTCCAAGTACATAGGCATTATATAATTGCACATTTTTCCGAGTTGATGACAACTGAATAGCTTTTATTCGCTTTTTGATCTCAAGTTTGATTTGCTTCTTTTTCTTATTTGATATCCTAGAGTTACAAACCCATTTGTTTCTTTTGGGTACTACATATAATAAATATCCTAAGAACTCAGATTTGTTTTTTCTAAGGTTGATTATTCTGGATTTTTCTGGTGAAATGTCCAACTTTAATCGTTCCTTGAGATACATTTTTGTCGCGAAAAACCATTTTTGTGCCGTTCGGAAATCCTTTGCCATAATTTTAAAATCATCTGCATAACGAACAATAAATCCTTGTTTCAATTTGGTACCTTTCATTGCTCGCTTTTGATTTGCATTATTTGTATATGGATATGATGTTTCAAAATAGTGCCATTGGCTTGCTATCCATTGGTCTAAATCATTTAAAACTATATTGGATAGTAATGGCGAGAGTATTCCACCTTGTGGTGTTCCCTTTTTTGGAATTCCAAATCCCTTAATTGGTGCTTTTAGAATTAAATAGATAAGTTTTAACACTCGCTTATCTTTAATACCCATATTCCACAATTGTTTTAGAAGTAATGTGTGATTAACATTGTCAAAGAATCCTTTTATATCTATATCTACCGCGTAATGAAAAGTATTTCTGCTTATCAAAAACATTACTCTAGAAATGGCATGTTTTGTTCCTCTCATCGGACGAAATCCATAACTATGTTCGTAAAATTTCGCCTCGCAAATCGGCTCCAAAATTTGCCTAATCATTTGTTGAATTAACCGATCAAACATTGTTGGAATTCCTAAAGGTCTTTTATCTCCATTGGACTTAGGAATAAAAACTCTCTTTACTGCTTTTGGTTTGTATATCTCTAGTTGTTTACAAACCAATGATAAGAATTCCTTTTTATACATTGGTTTATAATTATCTATCGTGAACAAATCCGTGCCAGCGGTTTTGGACCCCTTGTTAGATTTTATTGTTCGGTATGCTAAAAGAATATTGTTCTCCGAAGTAATCAATTCATATAGACCATGGAATGATTTATTTCCTTGACTTTCTTCATATAACCTATCAAATGTTTCTTGCATATTGTAATATTCCCAATATCTCATTGTTGTGCTCAACTGTGGAAACCTCCTAGGTTTTTGCCCACATTCCTACCTGACCATTGAGCTTCATTTTCTTAAAATTAAACATAAAACAAACTAGACTTGGGGCCATCCCTCCACGTTCATTAGACGCTTCAACGGTACTGTGCCCCTACCTTCACAAAAATAAAGGAATTTCGGCTAATTACCTTATATCCACCTGCCCAGTAGTAGCTGTTTTCATTTAGCAGTTTTTTGCTTCCCACGTTCCAATATATCTAGCTATTCATGATAACCGTAGGTGTTTGCTATAAGCCTGTAGAGTTTATAAGCTCATCGTTGCTTATCCCGATTTCCTACCGTCAGATTCGTACTTCTCGGTACCCTACCACACTCTTGTGTGCTATACCTTTCGGTATAGTGCAATTTTAGACCCGTACCTTCGCAAATTCGTCAGACCCATAAGGGACATTCTCACCATAGTTATCTTTTCAGCCATCCGACCTATCCTACACCATATGATTAAAAATCACTTAGGCTCGTTCAGCCGACTTCACCTAGCTTCATACACAATCTGTCTACTAACAAATCATGCATGTAGGAGTATTAATGGAGTTGTTTCAATTCAACATGACGATTTTCATTCCAACTCTCGATATATTAGTTATTGTTGCTTAAGATAAATTTCAGCAACACTCTCACTTCACGTCTAAACGCTTATAGAGAAACGTGTCGCGCCTGTAGTACTCCACTACATCAGCACCAACTACTCCAGTCTCATTATCTGCAAAGCATCTTGTCATCGGTGCCATCACTATACGATTACGAAGAGACCAAGCTCCAACTTGAATTGGATCAAACAACTTTGTTTCTTCAACGTTTTCAAAAAATCCCCCAGCATTTACATTTGTTCCTTCATAAATACTCGCTGCTTTATTACTTGAACTTGTCATTTTTCTTCCCCCCTAAAAAATCTTACTATAATCGCATCATACTTACTTTTAGATAGTAACGTCAATTTTTACGACTTTATAACAAAAAATTCGAATATTCAAAAACAAAACACTGCAAATAATATTAAAAAGGTTTCCTTAGGAGGAAACCTTTTTTGTTGACCATATATGGCTGTCAATTCGTTTATCTCTTTAATAAAAAACACCTTATCAATAGAAGTGAAAATGGTTCAGTATTCTTCTAAAAATAATAACTTATATACCTAAAACAATGAAAGCCCTACCTCTCTTTCATCCTTACGGCTCCTCGTCCGTGCCAGTGTGAATCAGGATTGCAAAAATCAAGTAACTATTTTATCGAAGTATTCAATTAAACTTCGAACATTCATAAATGAAATTAAAAAATAAAAATGGATTTGATTGTAGTAATAACAATAGAGGTAATGCTCTAAAAGTGGTTTGAAAGAGTTGAATGTCTTTGAAATGATAAATTTTCTATAATTATGTTCCCAAAAAATTCAAGATCTTTTTTGGGATATAATACATTATTTGTAATGAACCTTAACAAAAGCTTTTTATCTGATTTTCTGTGATACCTTCAATTAATCCCAGTTCACTAATCAAAAATTCATATGCGTTATCTAACATCTTCTTTTCGCTTGCATTAAGTGCTTTTTCTTTCTGTATACGCATTAAATCACGCACAACTTCAGCACCTTCTTGCATTTTACCCGTCTTTATTTTATCAGTGTTCAATTTATACCTTTGTTTCCACGTAAGTAATCTATCTGATTCCCCATGTTGAAAAATATCCATTATGTGTGCTAATGCGGTTATATCCGTAACTGGTCGTATATTCGAATTCAATATTCTCCCTGCTGGAATCATTAGTTCCATATTACTAGCCGACATTTTTATAACATAATACTGTTGTTTTTCTCCTGAGATTTCCTTCTCTTCTATGGCTTTAATTATACCTGCTCCCTGCATTGGATAAACAATATTATCACCAATTTGAAACAAATAATCCACCTCCATATATGGTAACCTTCTCAAGCTTAACATACTTTTAGTTTTTTAGCAAAATTTTTATTTTATCATAAAATTATTTTACGAGTCAATACTTCAGAAGCAAGAAATTAAATTTACACAATACATTATAAAAATCGCAATTCCATTAACGGTTCCACACACATTCATTCTCCTTTAACACAAAAACACATCACTACATTTAAGTAGTGATGTGTTTTTGATAAGGCATAAATAAATATCTACTTTTCCGTCTATATACTAACCTGTTTGCTAACTGTTTCCCTCGCTAAAAGAAAACTCATAATCACTTGCGCTGCTACTCTACTCGTCATATCTCTGAAATCAAGAGTTGGATCAATCTCTACTATATCCATCCCTTGAACGAGCGATTCTTTACCAAGGAATTCAATCGCATCTAGTAAAGTCGTACTATCCATCCCACCAGGCCCAATTGCTGGACAACCTGGTGCAAACGCTTGGTCTAGCACATCCATATCAAGAGAAATATAAATAGAAGTCACACCTTGATTTCTTAATACTTCAATACTTTCCGTGATAATATCTTTTATTTCTCGCTCTCGTACGTCTTTCATTGTATACACTGTTACACCATGCTCTATTGCATATTCATGGTACGCACGTGCATTAGAAAAATTACGAATTCCAATTTGAACAAGTTGTTTTCCAGTAATGACATCATTTTCTAGTAAACTACGGAATGGTGTACCATTTGACGGGCCTCCATCATCTAAATTACGTAAATCATGATGAGCATCAAATTGAATAATTCCGACCTTTCCTTTACTGTTTGCAAAACCTGTTATACTCGGAAAACTAATCGAGTGGTCACCGCCAAGAACGATTGGTATCACGTTCGGGTTTACTTTCGTTACATGCCCAACTGTTTTCGCAATTCGTTTATGACTTTCTTTTATATCCGTCACATGCATCGTAATATCGCCGCAATCATATAAGACACTTTCTTTCATATCGTGTTCTTCTGTAATTGCATATGTGCTATATGCATCTAACATCGCACGAATTGTTTTTGGCGCAAAACTCGCTCCTGAATGACTAATAGACGGTTTAGAAAGGGGTGCTCCAATTAAGGCAGCACCGAATATTTCCACACCTTCCTCCCAATCTTTAATCATCTCACTCCATTTCGTCACTTCACGATCAATAAACTTTGCATTTTTCTTTAAATAGTGGCCGTGCTCCACGATTGTTCACCTCTTGTATATGCAATATTACCATTCTTCCATACTGTATTCACATGACTTACGCCGTAATGATACGGTACGTAAGCATAATTGTAAGCATCCCATAAAACTAAATCTGCCTTACGACCAACTCTAATTTTCCCAGCTACATCACCACGGTTAATGGCATATGATGAGTTAACCGTTACGGCATTCCAAACTTCTTCTGGTGTCATTTTCAATTTTAGCATCGCAATGCTCATAATAAGCTGAATATTTTCAGTTGGACAGCTACCTGGGTTAAAGTCTGTAGCTAACGCAACTGCAACACCTTCATCAATCATTTTACGTCCACGAGCAAAGCTTTCTTTATTTAAATAGAAAGTTGTTCCTGGTAATAAAGTTGCTACTGTATTAGAATTTGCAAGCATTTCAATTCCTTTATCAGAAGCACCAACTAAATGGTCCGCTGATGCTGCACCGATTTCTGCCGCTGCTTCCGCACCACCAAGAGGGTCGATTTCATCTGCATGAATTTTCACATCAAAGCCAAGCTCTTTCGCTTTTAATAAAAATTCTTTTGATTCTTCTACAGAGAACACACCTGTTTCACAGAAAATATCAACGAACTCCGCTAATTGCTTCTCTTTCATTTCTGGTAGTAGGTCTAACATCCATTGTAAAAATTCTTTCGATCTACCTTTATACTCTTTCGGAACTGCATGAGCACCTAAAAATGTTGAAACTAAATCGATCGGATGCTCTTTTTGTAATTGTGCTGTTGCCTCTAATTGTTTCCATTCCGTCTCATCATCTAATCCGTAACCACTCTTCGCTTCTACAGTAGTAACTCCGAAAGATAGCATACGGTCTAAATGGAATTTCGCTTTTTGAACAAGTTCTTCTTTCGACGCCTGTTTCGTTGCATTTACAGTTGAAAGTATGCCTCCGCCTTGTTCTAAAATTTCTAAGTACGGAACTCCTTGTAGTTTTAGTGCGATTTCATTTTCACGAGATCCACCAAATACAAGATGAGTATGCGGGTCAACGAGACCAGGAGAAACCATTTTCCCGCCGCAATCAATAACTTCTCTCGCTTGTAATCCTTTCGCTTCTTCCGCTGTTCCAACGAAAGTAATTACACCATTTTCAATTCCAACCGCACCGTTTTCGATAACAGGAAGCGTGTTCATCGCTTCCCGTCTTAACAAGCCATCTTCTTGATCCATTGTTAGTAATTGACCGATATTTATTAGTAAAGTGTCCAGCATGTTTTCTCCTCCTTATTTCATCATCGGAATGTTAACGCCTTTTTCTTTCGCAGTTTCCACAGCTAAGTCATACCCTGCATCCACGTGACGAACAACACCCATACCAGGGTCAGAAGTTAATACGCGCTCAATTCGTTTTGCTGCTGCTTCTGTTCCATCTGCAACGATAACCATTCCCGCATGAAGTGAATAACCCATACCAACGCCACCACCGTGGTGAACAGATACCCAGCTTGCACCGTTTACACTATTAATTAATGCATTTAAAATTGGCCAGTCAGCTACTGCATCACTACCATCTTTCATCGCTTCTGTTTCACGATTTGGAGATGCTACTGATCCACAATCTAAATGGTCACGACCGATAACGATTGGTGCTGATAATTCACCATTTGCAACCATTTCATTAATGATGCGACCAAATTTCGCTCGCTCACCGTAACCAAGCCAACAAATACGTGATGGAAGCCCTTGGAATTCAACTTGTTGACGTGCCATACGAATCCAGTTACATAAATGTTCATTATCAGCGAACTCACGTAAAATTACTTCGTCTGTTTTATAAATATCTTCTGGATCACCAGAAAGTGCTACCCAGCGGAATGGTCCTTTTCCTTCGCAGAATAATGGACGGATAAATGCTGGAACGAATCCTGGGAAATCGAATGCATTTTTCAAACCTTCATCGAAAGCAACTTGGCGAATGTTATTTCCGTAATCAAATGTAATTGCGCCTTTTTCTTGCATAGCAAGCATTGCTTCCACATGTTTTGTCATACTTTCTTTTGATAATTGTACGTAGCGTTCTGGATCTTCTTCACGAAGTTTCGCTGCTTCTTCTAACGTGTAGCCTACTGGAATATAACCGTTTAATGGATCATGAGCAGATGTTTGATCTGTAACTAAGTCTGGTGTAATATTGCGCTTCACTAGTTCTGGTAAAATTTCTGCCGCATTTCCTAATAAACCAATAGAAATCGGTTCTTTCTTCTCTTTATACTCGTTCGCAACCGTTAACGCTTCTTCTAATGATTCTGTATACATATCACAGTATCTCTTTTCAATACGACGATCGATGCTGCGCTTATCAACATCAATAGCAATGACAACACCGCCGTTCATCGTTACAGCAAGAGGTTGTGCACCACCCATACCACCTAAACCAGCAGTAAGTGTTAATGTACCTTTTAATGAACCATCGAAATGTTGACGAGCTGCTTCACCAAATGTTTCATATGTTCCTTGTAGAATCCCTTGCGTTCCAATGTAAATCCAGCTACCAGCTGTCATTTGTCCGTACATCATAAGACCTTTTTTCTCTAGTTCTCGGAAGTGATCCCAGTTTGCCCATTTCGGTACTAAGTTTGAGTTCGCTAACAGAACGCGAGGTGCATCTGCATGTGATTTAAAAATGGCAACTGGTTTTCCTGATTGAACAAGTAACGTTTCATCGCTTTCTAACGTTTTTAATGAATCTACAATCGCCTGATAACTTTCCCAGTTACGAGCTGCACGGCCAATTCCGCCATATACAACTAATTCTTCTGGTTTTTCAGCAACTTCAGGATCTAAATTGTTCATTAACATACGAAGTGCAGCTTCTTGCACCCACCCTTTCGTTTGTAACTCTGTACCTCTTGGCGCGCGAATTGTTTGTTGTACTTTTTCCATTTCAATCTCTCCCTTTTCTCATTTTATAGTGCTGCGTTTACATCTAATCTTTCTTTTATCGAATAATTCGTTTTTAACCAATGCGCAATATTTTCAATATCTGTTGAGAATATACGGTCATTTTTAATAGATGGCACCTGCTGACGACCTTGATGGTAGAAGCTCTTCGTCACTGTACTCATGTTTTCAATTCCGCGATATTCTGCTGCTTGCATCGCACAAATCATCTCAATAGAAAGAACACGTCTTGCATTTTGAATAATCTGATGTGCATGGCGTGAAGCAATTGTTCCCATACTTACATGATCTTCTTGGTTAGCAGAAGACGGAATTGAATCTACACTCGCCGGATGTGCCAACGTTTTATTTTCAGAAACTAGTGACGCTGCAGCATATTGCATAATCATTGCACCAGACTGAAGTCCTGGTTCTGGACTTAAAAATGGTGGTAAATCATTTAATTGCGGATTCACTAAACGCTCAATACGGCGCTCCGAAATATTTGCAAGTTCTGCCATTCCTACTTTTAAGAAGTCCATCGCAAACGCAATCGGTTGACCATGGAAATTCCCGCCCGAAATTACTTTTTCCCCACCATCAAAGATAAGCGGATTATCTGTTGCTGCATTCATTTCAATTTCTAATTTTTCTTTCACATAATTTAAAACTTGCCAAGAAGCACCGTGTACTTGCGGGATACAGCGAAGTGAATAGGCATCCTGTACACGTAGTTCTCCTTGTTTTGTTGTTAATTTACTATCATGAAGAATGTCACGAATTCTGCTCGCTACTTCCACTTGCTCTTTATAACCACGTGCTTTATGAACATTTTCATCAAATGCATCAATAATGCCTTGTAACCCTTCAATTGTCATCGAAGCAATTAGTTCAGCTTGATACGCCGTTGCTTCTGCTTCTATATAAGAAAGAACTCCTTGTGCTGTCATCGCCTGCGTACCATTAATTAACGCAAGACCTTCTTTTGCTTCAAGTTCAATTGGCTCAAGCCCTTCTTCTGTAAGAGCAACCATTGCATGAACGCGTTTCCCCTTATAGAACACTTCACCTTCGCCTAATAATACGAGCGCAAGATGAGATAAAGGTGCTAAATCGCCACTTGCACCAAGTGAACCTTGTTGCGGAACGACTGGATGAATTTTACGGTTTACAAACTCAAGAAGCATATTTACAACAAGCGGCCTAACACCAGATACTCCTTTAAGCATCGTGTTCGCTCGTAAAATTAACATTCCACGCGATACTTCTTCCGGGAATGGATCACCAATCCCACATGCATGTGACTGAATTAAATTATGTTGAAGTGCCTTTACATCATCTTTTTGGATAAGCACATCACTAAACTTTCCAAATCCAGTTGTAATTCCGTAAACGACTTTTCCGTCCTCTACAATTTTCTCAACTACTTCGCGGCACTCCGCTACCTTTTGCATACTAGTTGGACAAGCTGTTACACCTTCTCCTTCCAGTAATAACCTCTTCATTTCTTCAACTGTCAATGTATGTCCTGTTAACGTAATCATCATTTTTCCTCCTTAAAAAGGCAAAAGGGGACCTTATCTTTTTAAGACAGACTTCTGTCCTAAAAAAGTAAGGCCCCCTTCTAACTAATAGACTATGGGCAAATCATATGTGATTAATTCCTAAACCAATCGCCTCATGCTCAGATCCTTTTACAGGTGCACCAATCGTTCCATATAATGCAACAGCAACCCATTCGCCTTCTTTTTTTCCGTCGTATGGTGTACCGCGCACAATCGCAAAACGAAGTCCTACTGTACGAAGAACGTCTGCTAACTGAATTTGACCTCTCGTCACTCCGTACAAAGCTTCCATAATTGCATGATAAAGTGCATGTGTTTCTCTGTAAACGTCTGTTTCAATAACTTGGTTGCTTTTAGCCGCTGTTTCCATTGCTGCGACAACCTTTTGCGAATTCATCGAACCCACTTTCCCCGTACAATACTTCCAACCTTTTGGAATGGATAATACAGGACTTTCATTCTCATCCGCAAGTGCCAACAGCATGGCCATACGACCAATTCGATGTGTTCCTTGAAGAAGCATGTGACTCTCTCATTTCTTTTGAATTATTTGAATATTACTTAATTTAAGAATATATGAAAACGTTTAAATCGTCAATAGTTTAAAATCATATTCAAACATTTTTTTCATCCCCATAATTTTGTGTACACAAATGATTTACACAATTTTTCCAAGCATGCTATAGTCTCACTAACAGATGCAAAGGGGCGAAATTTCAGTGACAAAACGAAAATATATTCATTTTCGAATTGAAGAGAAATTACTTAAAAGGTTTGAATCAGCACTCCATTACGAAGGTTTAAAGAAAACAGATGTATTAACACATGCAATCCAACAATTTTGCACAAAGGTGGAATGTGACAAAATGAATGATGTAAAACGTCAGTATAACGTTAGCAACCATTTACAAACACGCATCGACACACATACACATTACGAAGAAAAACACGTAGATTTAGATAAGATCGTCATTGAACATTTACAACTTCAAGGGGAAGAAAATATATTAGAGGTTGGGTGCGCTAGTGGAAAATTCCTTTCCCTTTTACAAACAAATGGTCATAAAGGCCCATTAACCGGGTTTGATCAATCCGAAGCTATGCTTGCTGAAGCTGCTAAAACAAATAACTTAATAGAATGGAAACGAGGGGATGCTAGTAAACTTCCTTTCGAAACAAATTGTTATGACCTAATAATTGCAAGACATATGTTATACCATGTGAAAGATGTTGAAAAAACGATTCAAGGATTCCATAAAGTAATTCGTCCTGGCGGAACACTTTTAGCTACAACAAATTCTAGCGTTACACTACCTCGTATAGTTGAAATGTGTAACCGTATGTTAGACGCATTTGATTTACCGAAAACAACATCATCAGTCACTCCATTTTGTTTAGAAAACGGTAAAGAGATATTACAATCTGTTTTTCCAACTGTTGAAGAAACAGTTATTCATAATGCTCTCGTTTTTCATCATGCTACTCCGATTGTAAACTATATTTCTAGCATGTTTCCGTCGCTAAATATACCTGATAATACATACCTTCACGCGGAAATGAAGGTATGGCTAAAAGAAGAAGTAGAAAATGAATTGTCACTTCATAACGGTATATGGCGTGACCCAAAAACGTTAGCCATTTATCGATGTCAAAAAGAAAAAAGCTAGCATTTGCTAGCTTTTACACGTTTTCTCGTAAAAGTTTCTCCATTACTACATTGCCTTTACCACAATAAAAATCTGTATTATGTTCGTCTGCCACTCCAAAATAAGAGGCAATTGCTATTCCAAATGGTACAAATGCATGCCCTTGTGCTGTAATGATATTTGAGTGTTTCACAACTTCTTCATACACGAAATTTTCTACTGGAAAACAATCAAATTTTTGATAATCTATAGTCGCAGTATAAGCAATCCCTTTAAATAACCCTGCTTTTGCTAGTGCATACGGTCCAGCACAAATTGCCGCCACTAATTTTTCTTGTTCATGAAATTGACGAATGATTGAAAAAAGAGGTTTTGCATCTTCCAACTGTCCTTCTTCTCCACCTGGAATAAGTATCCCCTCATACTCATCTACACGTACTTCACTTACTTCTATATGCGGCTGCACTTGCAATCCAGTTTCACTTATAACCAATTCTTTAGTTAAGCCCGCTGTAATGATTTCATATTTATTTTTCAGCAATGCCGTCGCTACTGTTATTTCAAACTCTGCAAATGTTGAGTATACAAATAAAAGTATTTTTTTCATAGCCCTCTCTCCTTTAACCAGTCCATAAAATATACCTCTAAATCGTCCACTGTTAATCTATTCGTGTCCACATAAGTTACAGGAAATTTTTTATACCAGTCTTTTTCAGTTTCTACTAATTTAAATTGCTCCTCAAACGTACTTCTGTTTCTTGTTCTATCATTATTTTTTCTATCATATACATTCTTTTTCGTAACATCTAAGTAAAAAATCACATCCGAACGGCATGCTCTTAATTTATATAATTCATCTTTCAATTCAGTTTCTATATCCCACTCTTCTCCTATAATCGTTGGATAAAAGAGTGTAAAGAACTCAATGTCTTCTGGTCCGCGATCAAAAATTACGACTGAATCTTTCACATTTTGAAACTCCTTTATTTTTGCTTCCATAAACATTTTTTGATTCATAATAAACCCTACTTTTGAATTCATATCTAAATTCAATTTTTTTCGCTTCTCTACAATTGGATATGGATTTTCATATATAACTCGAAACCCTCTCTTTTCTAACCTTTTTGCTAATGTTGTTTTTCCGCTAGCCATCGGCCCTTGCAGTGAAATTACGTATGCCACACCTCTCATTCCCTTACACTTTAGTACACCTATAATATACAGAATCTTGAAAACTCTCAACATTATATATATCATCTTGTTTCTTATTCATATCTAACTTATAATGAAAAATAGAGATTATGACGGACGCATCAATAATGTAAGCTTGGAAATCCAAGCTTACATTATTTTTTGCTTTCCCTTTTCTAATAAAAAGAGTATACTAGATTAGAACGTATGTTCTTAGTAATTACATACAGTAAGGAGATAGAACAATGGTATACGACACAAAAGCAATTTCTTGGAATGAATCTTTAAAACAACTTCAACGCCGCTATACAAACAAACAAGTTGACCGAAAAGAATTTGAGGATATTGAACTGATGGAATTCTTCCGCGATAACGACTACATTTCTTTACCTACACATATAAGCGGCCTATCAAAAACACGTTTTACTTCTTACTCTATTTTCACAACTGAAGATAAAGATCGTAAAGTTGGCACACTTATTATTGAGTATGTTGAAGACGATAATAATAATTTATGTGTTGAACAACTATACTTCGTTTAAACTATAACGCTTGGTCAAAATGACCAAGCGTTCTTGCTTTCTATGAATCTCACTGTATATAATATGAATAAAAGAAAACCGCTATCATTAAGGGGGGATATGCGTGCTCGAAGGATGGTTCAGTTGGTTCATTGTATTATGGACGGTTATTTTATTAGGGCTTATGTCTATCGGTGGATACTTTATGTTCAGAAAATTTTTAAAACGTTTACCAAAAGAAGACGGCATGTCCATTTTGGATTGGGAAGAACACTACATAAATAAAACGAGACATTTATGGGATGATGAACAAAAACAATTGTTAGAAGAGCTTGTAAGTCCTGTTCCAGAACTATTTCGTGATGTTGCAAAATCAAAGATTGCTGGCAAAATCGGGGAACTTGCATTACAAGAAAATGCCTCTCAAATTACACAAGACTTGATTATTAAGGGATATATCATTGCCACACCAAAGCGTGATCATAAATTTTTAATAAAAAAACTACAAGAAAAAAAGATTGATTATTCTAACTATCGATCTTTACTCGCAAAGTAACTTCATATTATTTTCGATAAAAAAGACAGCGCCTTTGACGCTGTCTTTTTATTTGGTACATATACAGTTTTTAAGTTAGCTTCATATCTTTTTCATTATAAAAACCATCTTCTTTTTCCATTTCCTTCTGTAATTTCGTAAAGGAACGATACATTGCAATTCTCCATGACACAATCATCGCAAACGCAAGTAAGAAGAACATGCCACTAAGTTGTCCTAAATCAAGAGATTGACTTAAGTAGGTTTTAAATACAATCCGCACTACAAGTAATCCAATTAATATGAAAACAAAGGCTTTTGAACGCTTCAAATAAATCTCTTGTCCTCTAATTTCAAATTTAGATGTTTTAATAAGAAAAATAGAGAAAATCAAACCGACACCAATTGCTTCTAACATTTCTGCTGGAGTTAATCGAAATTCAGGGAAAACATACATCAATGCACCCGTACTCATAAAAAATGGTGGAAGTATAATTTTTTTCAATGTTGCAGGTTTCTTAGCTGCTTTTAAACGAATAAACATCGCACCGACAGCCATACAAACAGCAACGATACTTGATAAAAGAACTATGTTCATATTTTCTCATCCTTTTTTGTGGCTATATGCAAAATATACTTTCATTATATGCTTTTCCGTTAGTATTTCCAACATTTTCGCAGAATAATACTAAAAACCAGTAAAACCACCAAATAAACTTGAGAAATATACGATAATTTTCGTCATCCAGTTAAAGTATAGGAAGACACCCATAACAATCATAATATATCCTCCGACTTTCATGAAGGCCATACTATTTCTTTTAATCCAAGACATTTTCGTAATAAAGAATGACAGTACGAAAAACGGGATTGCAAATCCAAGTATGTAAGCAATCATATATATCATTGCTGATTCTGGATTTGTTGCTGCTAATCCAATTACAGACACTAGAATTGGTCCGGTACATGGCGTCCACCCTGCTGCAAAAGCTAATCCGATTAGTACTGATCCAAAATAGCCACTTGGACGATTTTTAAATGTAAATTTACGGTCTTGCATTAAAAATTTCGGCTTAAACACCCCGACAATAATTAAGCCGAACACGATGATAAATATACCACCTAACTGTCTGATTAAATCTTTATAGTCAGTAAAGATTCCTCCAATAAAACTTGTACCAAATCCAATTGCAATAAATATAATTGAAAATCCAAGTAAGAAAAACGCTGTATGTATCATACTTCTTTTGCGAAGCATTGCATTTTCTTCTTTCAATTCAGAAACCGACATACCTGTTATGTACGATAAAAATGCCGGATAAAGCGGTAAGCAACATGGGGAAATAAATGATAAGAACCCGGCGCCAAACGCTAAAAAAATACTAATATCTTGCATCATTCCACTCCTCTCCCTAAATATTGTAACAAAAACACATAAAAATACTATGAACAATTCGTGAAATCACTTTTACAACGTGGCAATAAGAAAAACCGCACTTCCTCACAGTTTCTAATAAAACGTTTTCATTTCCTTCTATTATATAGAAAAAACCCAAATGGATTATAAAACTCCTTTAATTGTTATTACCATAACAAAGGTAACATAGTTTCTCAAATAATTAGCACGTTACTAGTACGTCTATATACATATTGGTTTAAAAAATATTTTTTTTCAAATGCTATCTCTATACAATGCAAAGTTTATTTTATAATACTTCTACTATTAAAAATTTCAAGATTATGCATAAATATCATACTTTTATTATTATTCTATAAAATGTCATACTTTTCTTTCATTTGACCCTTTATTTCTAATTTTGTATACTTCCCTCTAGTTATATATTTTCGATACGGAACAACTTCATATAGATGGGAGGAATTTTTCATGCTTCGTTATTCTCTTTTAGTTTTATTAGGAGCGTGTAGTTATGGAATTTTAGCTATTTTTGTTAAGCTTGCATATGCAGAAGGATTTTCACTTGGAGAGGTAATTGGCAGCCAATATTTGTTCGGTTGGATTATTTTGCTTGCTATTACACTTCTATTTTCTAGACATCGCGTTCCTTTAAAGCAAGCATTACTTTTATTCGTTGCAGGAACATCTGCAAGTTTTACCGGAATTTTTTATTATGCTTCATTAAAAACTGTACCAGCTTCTATTGCAATTATTCTTTTATTCCAATTCGTTTGGGTCGGAATTATCATTGAAGCAGTCGCAACAAAAACATTACCTTCAAGAGAAAAAGTTATTTCTGTTATTTTCTTACTTGTAGGGACATTTTTATCAAGTGGTTTACTTGAACAATCAGTAGGTGCTTTCGATACGACTGGGGTCATTTTAGGTTTATTATCTGCTGTTACATTCGCAACATACATTTTCGTAAGCGGAAAAGTTGCTGTTGAAGTACCTTCATTACCGCGCGGTGTTCTCTTAATGACTGGTGCTTTAACTTTAGTCATGATTGTATTCCCACCAACATTTATTTTTAATGGTGCCATTTCTCAAGGTCTTTGGAAATACGGTTTAGGATTAGGAACATTTAGTATCGTTATTCCATCTATTGCCTTTACAATCGGGATTCCAAAAATCGGTTCTGGCTTAGCGACTATTCTTGGTGCAGCGGAACTACCAGTTACAACAATTATGTCAGTATTCGTTTTAAAAGAGGCTGTACTATCTTCACAATGGTTCGGTGTATCACTTATATTAATTGGGATTGCAATCCCGCAAATTGCATACGCAATGCGTGGACGTTATCGTAAACATCATACGCATAAAAAAGTCGCAGCATAAAGTGAAACTTTAATTAGTTGAACCAATCGGGCTTTTATGGGATAAACGAGAGAGGATTTTCATTTGAGAATCCTCTCTTTTATTGTTGTATACTTATGATAAATATTTTGCTGAAGAAAGAAGGCATACTACATGGTATCTATTTCAAATCAACTAAAAGAAAAACTTATTTCCATCCGTCGACATTTACATGAGTATCCAGAACTATCATATGAAGAGTTCGAAACAACAAAAGCAATAAAAAATTGGTTAGAAGAAAAAAACATTACTATCATTGATTCCAATTTAGAAACAGGAATTATCGCTGAAGTGTCTGGTAATAAAAACGGACCAATTGTAGCAGTTCGTGCTGATATTGATGCCCTTCCTATTCAAGAAGAAACACATTTGTCCTATGCATCTAAAGTACGAGGGAAAATGCATGCTTGTGGACACGATTTTCATACAGCTGCTATTTTAGGTACTGCTTTCTTATTAAAAGAAAGAGAATCTTCCCTAAATGGAACGGTTCGCTTCATATTCCAACCAGCTGAAGAAAGTAGTAATGGCGCTTGCAAAGTTATTGATGCTGGACATTTACGTAATGTGCAAGCGATTTTCGGCATGCATAATAAACCTGATTTACCAATAGGTACAATTGGCATTAAAGATGGTCCACTGATGGCCGGAGTTGATCGATTTGAAATTGAAATTCACGGAGTTGGTACACACGCGGCTGTACCAGATGCTGGAGTAGATCCTATTGTCGCATCCTCTCAAATTGTGATGGCACTGCAAACAATTGTAAGCCGAAATATAAGTTCATCTCATAATGCAGTTGTTAGTGTTACAAATATTCATGCAGGAAATACGTGGAACGTGATTCCTGAAAAAGCTACGTTAGAAGGAACGATTCGCACATTCCAAGCTGAAACACGTGAAAAGATTCCAGCACTCATGGAGCGTATTATTAAAGGTGTATCTGATGCATTAGGTGTAAAAACGAAATTCCGTTTTTATTCAGGTCCTCCTGCTGTTCACAACGATAAAGCTCTTACAGACTTATCTACTCAAGTTGCCACAAAGATGAATCTTAATATCATCTCGCCTAGTCCGTCAATGGCTGGAGAAGATTTCTCATTTTACCAACAGGAAATACCAGGTTCATTCGTCTTTATGGGAACGAGCGGTACACATGAATGGCATCATCCTGCTTTTACAATTAATGAAGAGGCACTGCCTATAAGTGCAGAATACTTTGCTTTACTAGCCGAAAGAGCACTTAAACAATTCTCATAAAAAAAGCCGTTCAAAGTGCATCTCAGCACTGAAGTGCACCCCAATTGTTAGACACAGTCTAACAATTGGAGGTGCATTTTTTATGGCTAAATTTTCTTCAAAAGAAAAAATCCAAGCGGTGAAACGATATTTAGATGGTACAGAAAGTGGAAAAACAATTGCTAAATCTATAGGAGTTAACCCTAGCGTACTTCGTGAGTGGATTAGACGATATGAGTCTTCAGGTGAAAAGGCCTTTGAAAAGTGCTATACATTCTACCCAGCCCAGTATAAACTAGATGTACTTTATTATATGAATGAACACGGGACATCTATCAGAGAAACAGCGGCACTTTTCAATATACCGTCTTATGAAACACTTCGGAAATGGAAAATAGCTTATGAAACAGGAGGATTGGATGCCCTACAATCAAAGAAAAAGGGGCGTCCAACCATGAAAGATAAAAAAATAAAGCCAGTAGATGAAGGATCAATCGAAGCCTTACAAGCGGAAAATGAGCGTTTACGTATGGAAAATGCATATTTAAAAAAGTTGAATGCCTTAGTTCAAAACAAAGAAAAATCACCAAACAAGACAAAGCGCAAGTAATCTACGAGTTAAGGCATGAATTTCCTATCAAGGAGTTACTTCAACTCGCAAACATTCCACGTAGTACGTACTATTACTGGATGAAACGTTTTAATCGTCCTGATCCAAATGCGGAGGTAAAAGAACTGATTCAAGCTATTTATAATGAACACGATGGGTGTTATGGTTATCGTCGTATTCGTGATGAACTTATGAATCGTGGACACAAAGTAAATCATAAAAAAGTGTATCGCCTTATGAAAGAATTAGGGTTAAAATGTCTGGTTCGTATGAAAAAATACCGCTCTTACAAAGGGACAGTTGGGAAAATTGCGCCAAATATTTTAAATCGCAACTTCCAAGCTGAAAAACCAAATGAAAAGTGGGTTACAGATATTACGGAGTTTAAGTTATTTGGGGAGAAGTTATACCTATCACCAATGTTGGATTTATTTAATGGTGAAATTATCACGTATACAATTGGTTCAAGACCGACCTATTCCCTTGTTTCAACGATGTTGGACCAAGCCCTTTATTGTGTAACCAATCCGGATAAACTCCTCATTCACTCTGATCAAGGTTGGCACTATCAAATGAAACAATACCGTCATTCTCTTAAGAATTGTGGCATAACTCAAAGTATGTCTCGCAAAGGAAACTGTTATGACAATGCCGTTATTGAAAATTTCTTCGGTATCATGAAATCGGAATTTCTGTATCGAAAAGAATTTGAAAGTATAACACATTTCAAACAAGAATTAGCAAAGTATATAGAATACTATAATCATAAAAGAATTAAGGCAAAATTAAAGGGTATGAGCCCAGTACAATACCGGGCTCATACCCTAGAGGCTGCCTAATGAAACGACCTGTCTAACTTTCGGGGGTCACTTCACACCCTGAACGGCTTTTCTTATTAAGTTAAATCACGTTTTAAAAACACAGTATATGAAATACATAAAAATACGAACAAATAAAGTAACAACATACATGATGCAAACGGGAATGTTACTCCATCAATAAAACTTCCATTCTTTGAAATACTATATAAATCTGTGTTTGCTGGCAATAAATATTTCGCCCAGTTATATCTAGTGGCTGCTAATAGCGCAATATTGCCTGATAAAGCAAGGAATAGTGAAATACCAATTGCACCTCCACTAGATCTTGTTAACACAGAAATCATAAATGCAAACGATGCGTACACAACCGTTGGTAACCACGATAAAACATAATATTTACTTGCTTCTACAAAAATGTTTTGTTTTATTATATTTCCATCTTGGAAAATAAACTCACTCCATGCAGGCTGTTGGAATTTATAAATAACAAGTCCACATAAAGCGGAGAAGATCATATTAAATATAAATAATAAAGCTGCAAATATAACAATTGCTAAAAATTTTGCTGTTAAAATTTTAAAGCGACTCGCTGGTCGTATCGTTAAAAATTTATATGTTCCCCAGCTATATTCATTCGCAAAAATTGTACTTGCATACACGAGGATAAATGGGAGCAAAATTGGAAATACGATAAAACCTGTATCTCTCATGAAAGAAAGTGGAGAACTGCTTGCCGGTGCTGTATCCGTATCTAAATGCTTCATCTTAAGCTGGTATTCTTTTACAAGCTCATCCCCTGATTTTTCTGCTAAAATAGCTTCTTTTTTCATGCCAAGCTTTTTCTCAATTTCTACAGTTCGTTCTGTATAATCTACTTTCCATCCTTTTGTTTCCGGTTCAAAATACTTTACCGTAACCCATCCTAATCCGATTATTAATACTGCAATAACTGCAAATGGAATAATCGATCGCTTCCGCTTAAATATTTTATACAGTTCGTTATATACTAAATTAAACAATATCTTTTCCCCCTGTTAATTCTAAAAATTGCTCTTCTAACGTTTTTCTTTCTTCATATACACGATACACTTGAATATTTTTCTCAAGCAATGTACGAATAACATTTGGGATTTCTTCATCTTTTACATTAATAAGTAATTCATTATCTTTTACTAAAACATCATGCCCTAATATTTCTGCTGCTTTATTCGCATCATCTACACGTATACGGATCGTCTCCATCTCTTCGCTTTGGCTATGCTGAATATTTTGCGTAGCCACATATTCCCCGTGCTGAATAATGATAACTCTGTCACACATTAATTCAACTTCTGAAAGTAAGTGACTTGATACAAGTACAGCTTTTCCTTGTTCATGTGCAATTTTTTTTATGTACATTCTCATTTCATGTATTCCACTAGGGTCTAATCCATTTGTCGGTTCATCTAGTATCAACACGTCTGGATCGTGAATAAGTGCCTGAGCGATTCCTAAACGTTGTCTCATGCCGAGTGAATACGCTTTTACTTTGCGATCAATTACTTGTCCCATCCCTAACAATTTCACTACTTCATCGATACGTTCTTCGGTCACATTACCATTCATTCGTCCGAAATATGTTAAATTTTCATAGCCGCTCAAAAAAGGATAAAATTCAGGTGTCTCAATTACCGCTCCAATTTTCGCAGCTGTTTTTTCGAATTGCTGTTTCACAGATTGACCATCAATCCATACTTCACCTTCTGTCATACGGATCATACCAACCATCATTCTCATTAAAGTCGTTTTTCCAGCACCGTTTGGTCCGAGTAAACCGACAACCTCGCCTTTTTTCACTTCAAAACTAATATTTTGTACAAGTGTCTTTGATCCGATTCGCTTCGTTAACCGATCGACTTTTACAATTGATTGTTCATTTGTCATTCTATACAACCTTTCCTTCCCATTCTTTGTCAGGTCTTTTCACTGTAACATGATTATTTTTATGTGTAAAATAGAAAAAAGCATGATTTCTCATGCCCTTTCTTTAAACCGCAACGAATTTTCACCTTTTAAATTTCGAACAAATCGATAACATTGCATCATCGATATTAAAACGACAGTCATCATAATTACACTAATAATTACAACTGCATATATTGTAATTGGCGCACTATTTATTCCTTGTATCCCTGCGATTTTCATAAAGATAACCGTGAATAATTTCAAAAATAGCATCCCATTAATTAATCCAAAAACAAATGCTGCTCCATAAATGAATAATTGCTCCTGACATAATACACATAGTACCTCTTTTCTTTTCATATTTTCTTCTACATAAGATATAAACTCCTCCCTCCTCACATGCAAAAGGGAGTACATCATTTTATATGTAGTAAAAATACATATGAAAATTAGTACAATAAAAAGTGTGTAAAAGTACATTTGAAATACAAATGCATTCCCTACTTTCAAAATAGCTCCTTCATTAAATTGTAACGATATCATAAAAAACAAAATCATAGTACTCATAGCAATCCACATAAATTGCTTCATCCTTTTGGTAGCAAATGTTATAATATTTTTTCTCGCTAACCGACATAAAGACATAAAATTCTTCCCCTACCTTATTACATACGCATTCTATACTACTAGTGTATAAAAATATGACATTTTAAACATCGCACTACAATCGGAATTTCTTCTAAGTCTTTAGTCCTAGAAAACGCAATGATAAAAAATCACATTTAGAATATAATTGTAAAAAGGAGGAGGTTGCATGCGTATAAAATTACTATCAATCTTGTGTTTATTATTACTCACAAGTTGTAGCCAAATAAAAAACAATGAAGTTGCCATTGTTGAGCCATACAAATTAACAAAAGAGCAAGCTTCTATTTTACAAATGACTCCTTTTCAAGAAGGAAATAGCATATTTTATAACGTTACGCTTAAAAATGATAAAGATGAAATAAATGCTACAATTGATTATTATAACAATGGTAAGAAAACAAAAGAAATTGCTAATATAGCTACCTCACATTTTTCAAAAAAGAAAGTAAAGCTTTCTTTTTTACCACCACATTTCCAATTTGATAAAGATATACAAGAAAAAAGGCAGTGGTATCTGAATATTGAAGGTGGTTCAACACTTGTTCCTGAAGAAGCGCCACCAAGCGTAAATAGCTCTGCAACTACTACAATCCAATCTATAAAAAATTTAAAATACAATCAAAAAACAACTTTAGCTGCTGTAATCCAAACCAGTAAAGAAACTGTAAGCGTCCCTACAATTGACGAAGAAAAGGGTATTGATTTACTCTTAAAAGAAAATGAACACGTTTATCTATTTAGTATCGAGCTAAAAAAAGAACAATAAAGCGGAAATGCAACTTAAGTTGCATTTCCGCTTTATTGTTTAATAAGGTGTACTTTTATGGATTTGAATCAAATCCATTTTCTGTTACTACTATTACTCATCTTCTACTTCTATTCTTTTCTTCTCTCTTGCAATTTTTAAAAACTCTAGCAGCTCTGGATTACTATTCATTTTTTTGTAAGCCACTGACATTTCTGCAACGAAATTAGAATCATATAACTCTTTATATACAACTTCTGTTTTATATAACTTATTTGCCGACACGGGTATTACTGTAATTCCAATCCCTGCTGCTACAAGCCCCATAACTGTTTGATACTCTGTTGCTTCTTGTACAATACGTGGACTAAATCCAACTTCTCTACAAAGAGATAAAATTGTATCATACAAAGCTGGCCATACTGGTCTCGTAATAAATACAAACGGCTCATCTCGTAAATCTTCTATATGTATTTCATCTTTCTCTGCAAGTGGATGTGCCTTTGGTAAACACAAAGTGCAAGATAACCTTTGAATTGGCTCTAATTCTAATAATTGCGTTGGAATTGGTGGACGTAAAAAGCCAATATCGATACGGTTATCATGAAGTGCATGAACTTGATCTGGTGTTGACAATTCATGTAATGCAACAGACACTCTCGGAAATTTCTTTCTATATTCCCTAACAATTGATGGTAAAATATCATATATCGCCGCACCTACAAAACCAATTGAAAGTGATCCTACTTCTCCCCTTTGCGCACTTTGTGCAACTTCTACTGCTTTTTCAATTTGTTCAAACGCTTTTTTTACTTCTTTTAAAAACATTTCTCCTGCTTCTGTTAGTTCAACCTTTCTTTTCGTTCTTGAAAATAATGTAACTCCCATTTCTTTTTCTAATTGCTGTATTTGTTGACTAAGTGGTGGTTGTGTCATTTGTAAACGAGCAGCCGCCCGTCCAAAGTGTAACTCTTCTGCCACAACAACAAAATATTGCAAATGCCGTAATTCCATTTTTGGACACCCTTTTCACTTTCGATTAATATGTCTTATATATTAATAACATATAATTTATATATTAGACAAATATTTTGAATGAACGTATAGTAGAAATTGTTAATTCTTTTTTACAATTTTTATGTAACAAAAGAAAGAGGTGGTTACTGTATGAAATGGTGGAAGTTAAGCGGACAAATTTTATTACTATTTTGTTTCGCTTGGACAGGTGAATGGATCGCAAAACAGGCACACCTCCCAGTTCCAGGAAGTATAATCGGTATTTTCTTATTATTAATTTCATTAAAATTTAACCTAGTTAAAAAAGAATGGATACAGGACGGAGCAGATTTTTTATTAAAAGAACTTATTTTATTTTTCATCCCTTCTGCAGTCGCTGTCATACGTTACAGAGATACACTAACACAATATGGAATCGATCTCATTTTAATTATTATGATTAGCACTCTTTGCGTTACCTTAGTTACAGGACTTTTAACAGAATTGCTACTAAAGCGGAAAGGATCAACGCAATGATCGGATTTCTTTGTTTACTATTAACACTATTCACATATTGGCTATCAAAAAAAATGTATCAACGCTGGAATTGGAGTCTACTTTCTCCTCTTCTCGTCTGTCCCATTATTTTAATTGCTTTATTGCTCGGATTAGATACACCTTATGAAACATATGAATCTGGTGGTCATTGGTTAACTGAATTATTAAAACCCGCAACAGTTGCTTTTGCATGGCCAATCTATAAATACTTTGATTTATTAAAGAAACATGGAATGGCTATCTTACTTAATGTCATTGTCGGTTCGTTTTTATCAGTCATTACTTCAGCACTACTAGCAAATTATTTTCAAATTGATTCATCACTAGAACATAGTTTAGCGCCACATATCGTAACAACACCAATCGCAATGGCTATTTCAGAAATGATTGGTGGCATGTCACAATTAACTGCTGTATTTGTCGTTTTAACTGCCTTAACAGGAGCATTGCTCGGTCCTTCTCTCATACGTATTTGCCGTATTAAAACAGCAATCGCAAAAGGTATTATGTTAGGAACAAGCGCAAATGGAACCGGTACATCAAAAGCATTCGAAATCGGTCCTGTGGAAGGAACAATTGCAAGTTTATCTATGCTTTTAACAGCAGGCGCTAGTTTAGTTATCGTTCCGCTTTTCTTGTCTTGGATACATTAAAGAAGCAAGTATTTACATACTTGCTTCTTTATCTATATATTGGCACAGCAATTCATAATCCTCTGGAAAAGCTAAACACAATTGTTCAACTTCATGTATCCCTTTCCAAGCAATTTCATGTATTAACTCATCAGGATCTTGGATTTTCATATTACCGCCTATTTGTTTAACAAAATAATAATGGACATACACTGGAACACCGTATGTAATACCCTCTTTTTCATATATTTTATTTACAACTTCCACATTGTAACCTGTTTCTTCCCAAACTTCCCTAATACAACATTCTTCTAGTGTCTCTCCCTTTTCAAGTCCTCCACTTGGGACAGACCACCTTTTTTCTTCTCCCTCTTTGCCCTGCAGTACCATTAAAACTTCCTTTCTTTCATTTACACATACCGCTGCACTACCTATCCATCTCTCCATAAACATCCCTCCCCTACTAAAATTCGCCCTCTTTTTTATTTTCCCCTTGAAAAAAAGAGGAAAAAAATAAAACAATGACGAAAGATTACATCAACTTCATAGGCAATCCCTTCTTAGAAATTAAAACTGGAAGGATGAAAATATGATTTCTAATTATGTTGTGGAATGTGTCTTTTGTGAAGAAAATCGAAAGCCTCGCCAAGCTATTGTCACAGTTCCCGCCACTACTCAGCTACTAGCCATTGAAAAAGTGCGTGCGGAATGCAAACGTCGCTTCGGAAAAACTGTATTATTACAAACAGAAATTAAAGAAAAAATTGTTTTTGAACAAAAAGAAAGCTGACCATCAATTGGTCAGCTTTCTTATCCGATCATATTTTCACATGAAGATTAGGGGCATCCTCTTTAAGGATCGGGATTTTCCCATTATGTACGTTCCATAATGGTCATCGAACAATATATTTCTATACAATTAACTATTGAATAGAATAGGGCAAAACTTGTTCGCATTTTTAGAAAAGGGATAGGGATATAATTCAAGTAGTACTTCGAATACTCGAACTTTACACTCATAATATTAAAACAAATCCTTTTATATGGGAAATATGAATTACCTACATAATTCATTCGTAAAATATATTAATAGTTTGCTATATTAATTTTATCCCGCTATTTGTAAGCAGTAACCCCCTACTTATTATAATTTCACCTTATTCCATCAATAGCATACATCCAGCTAAAACCGGTGTCATAATCATCGAAAACCTCAAAAGCATTCGCGGTGCATAATTTGTAAACTTCGCGCCAATATATGCCCCTAACATGGTCCCGATTAATACTTGCAATAACAATATATAATCTAAATATCCTTCCGAACTATATCCTAGCCCACCCCCAATTGCAATCGGTAATATAACAAGCATCGTTGTCCCTACAGATTGCTGAATCGTTAGTCTCAATAGAACCATTAATCCAAGCTGAATAAACGGTGCAGAACCAATCCCAAATGAACCAGCCATCATTCCAGTAACTAATCCAAGGCATATACATTTCAACAAGTAGTTCATGGAAAACTCTTTATGCTTATATAAAGATGACTGTTCTTTGTTTTGGAACATAATTAATTTAATAAACATAAAAATTGCCGATAAAAATAACATCCCAGCTGTAAACCAATGAAGAAGATGTGCTGGTATAAGTGAACCAAATTTAGAACCAATATAAGAGCCAATTGCGCCAAATCCTCCAACAATCCCGCCTATAATAAATGCAACATTGCCTTCACGGTAATGACTGACAACACCTGATAATGTCGTAAATGCCATTGCAGTTAAAGATGTTGCAAGAGCAACATGAATAGGAATATGAAATACTAAAGTGAGTATCGCGATAATAAACCCAGCTCCTCCAGCTCCAACAAATCCTAATAAAATACCCATTACTAACATTGTTATAATAATTGCCACAGACTTTCCCTCCAGTAACACAATTATCCATCATATTTATCCTTACATACAAATAAAAAGCATCCTAGACGGATGCTTTTTATTTCAAAAATATGTACTTAATCTTGATTAATCAAAATAACCGCTGGACCAGCGACCACTACTCCAGCTACTTCTATTTTTTCAAATTCCTTTACTGTAATAGATATAACTCCTTCTCTTTCCATCAATTCTTTACTCAGGACATCAGTCGGGATTGCTTTCACCGTCTTACCTCCTTTTCATTTATACAATATGATAAAGTAAAACTTTAATGAGTGGGGTTTTTGTCCGTACTTATTAATTATTACCCCTCACCAATCGGACTAATAATCACCCAATGCATCTATATATATGCATCACCTCCGCTTTCATTCCTTATTCCACTCAAAAACCTTCTCCCCCTTCCGTGACATATTGAAAAATAAAAAAGAAGCTATAACATATAGCTTCCCTCTACGTTTCTTTAATCTTTATGCACCGTATATTCCATGACTTTTCCATCTCTATCAAATTGGAAAACAAGCTGTTCGCTATCTATTGGAATAAAGCCACGTTCAGTCCCAAGATAATACAAAGTGGTAACTCCTTCTTCCCCACTTCTCGTTTCCGTTGGAGCTCCTAACAATTGTATAATTTCTTCATTTGATTTCCCTATTAATTTATATTTTTGTAATAGATCATCTACCATATATACCCGCTTATCTGCATGATTTAACCATCTATTTTGATTAAACTTTGATGTATATTCATTTACACTTAGTTGTACAGTGCACACTATTAATGGTATGAGTGCTACTATTAAAACCCCCAACATTTGCTTCTTTTCTTCATTACGATTTTTAGAAACATATAAAATAGCCCTTTAAATCATGACTAATAAAACAAATGGTATGAATACTACAAAAATGCTCCTTACACTTAAGGGTATATGGACCATATCAATGACGAATATAAATAGAATGTACATTACTATATACAAACAAAAATAGACATACAAAATGCCACGTAGCATAGCGTTCAGAAAGATCTCCCCTTTTAACTCACTATATAATTCATCCGGCTAATCATTTCTCGAATCTGTTCTAATTCTTGCACTGTATATACTACTTTCCCTGCTAAGATTTCATTTCTGAAGAACGTTACAATTTGCTCCCGATTTTTTAATCTAGGTGTTTCCTCACTAGAAAGATCTATTATTTCTTTTCCATTTTCATTATAAAAATATACAACTGGTTTTACCTTTTCTTTTATACTATTAGCCTGCATTTCTTTCAAACAATTGTATAAAATTTGAGATAGTTTCTTCACCTTATATACTGGATTCCCTTCATTTTTCACTTGTATAGTTGACGAATCTTTACCTACTATATATTCAAATGTCTCTTCTTTTTCAACTTCTTGTTGATACTTACCCATTTCATCAATCATAAATGAATATATACCAGCATTTTCTTTCGTTAAACCATGAATTAATTTCTCTTCCCATTCTTTCGTCTCAAGTAGATAAATACCAGTTTTGCACAAGATGAGATGATGGATTCGATTATCGTTTATTTCACTATTATTTTTAATAAAAACATTCGGCATGATTTGAATTTCAGCATCTAATATGATGCCTTGCTCTATGAATCCTCGCTTCATATAATGTAATGTTTCGTACGTATTCATTTCAGCACCGTTTTTAGTATATTCTCGTAAATTTGCAATTAATTTTTGAAACATATGTATTTCGTTATTATGTTTATTTTGTATTTCACTACGTTCTTTACTATGCTGCATAGCTAATTGATTTTTCATCATACGCATATTTTCAATTTCTCTATTTGCACTTACTTGTAAATCATTGTATTTTTTCTGTTCCATATTTTTTAAATTATTTTGTTGTTCTTTATGCTCTATCACTGTAGCTGCAATTTCATTTTTATACGTTTCAATCGCTTGTTTCTTTTCAAATTCTACTTGCTGACTCTCTGATTCTAACTGTTTATTTTTATAAAACAGCACAAATGCTACAGCTAATAATATTAAAATCGCACCTATTAGCACATAATTCATATTTTTACTCCTTTATTTCATTTTCGATTATTTTTTATAAATATATCTACTATAGTATACTATGGTTTCGATATAGACTTTGTAAAAGTTGTATATTTTTAATAAAAGGCACCTCTGACGGGGCACCTTTTATTTTCACTCTATTGTACACCATACTGAATATAACTCGGATCGTAGTATATCCATTGATTTGTCCCTAAGCAAAGCCATCCATCTTGCTTACTCCACACTCGATACGATTCACCCTGATGTAACTGTCTTATAACATTTCCATTTAATGATGGAGCATCACGCAAATTTACATTATCACCAGTAATAGTCGCTACATAATGTTTATACTGAATATAACTCGGATCATTATATACCCACTGATTTGTCCCTAAACAAAGCCATCCATCTTGTTCTCCCCAAACTTCATATGTTTCGCCACGATTCAATTGGCGAATTACACTAGACTGTAAAGATGGTCCACTTCTCAAATTCACATTATCTCCATTAATTATAGCAACCCCGTACACTGGAGTTGCATTATTAGGCGGGGAAACATTACCTCCACCACTTGCTCCATTCCCTTTTAAAGCTTCTAATGAAACTGCAGCTGATACATCACAATTTCCTACGCCTGAAATTTGTCCAGAATCTGTGTACTGCCACGCTGTCCACGCTGTCCATCCACCAGCATCAGCAGGCGGTGTACTCGAGTATTTAGCAATCCAAAGCGGTATATCACTTAATCCGCTAATTCCGAACTCATTAATATACCAAACTCCTGTATATAACATTACATCTTTTCCAGTAGCCTGTTTCACATAATTTATGAAGCTTCTTGCCCAATTCGATATAGCGTTACCAGTTAAATTACTGTTGCTCGGATCTGTTGGTGATTCTAAATCCAGAACTGGCATTAAGTCTGTCTGGTTATTTTGTAATATACCCACAAAATATTTTGCCTCTGAAATTGCATCATTTTGTTCTGGGCGTGCAAAATGGTATGCACCAATTAATACATTCGCATTTCGTGCTGCTTGTACATTCTTAGTAAAAGTAGGATCAATGTAGTTTACACCTTCTGTCGCTTTTGCATACGCTGCTGGAATTCCAGATGCCTTCACTGCATTCCAATCAATATTCCCTTCCCAATGAGACACATCAATAAACGTAACATTTGAACTTGATCTGTTTTGCATATAAAATCTCCTATCAATTTTTTTACTTCGTATACATACAATATGTACAAGTTTCATAAGAGGACACAACATTTATGCTATAGAAACAAAGAGTAAACATATGTTGTATACAAAATAAAAAAGACCTTGTATTACAAGGCCTTTTGCAAACTCACTTTATTTTGTAGCAAGTACATATTATAATACAAACCTTGCTCACTTAGTAATTCTTGATGTGTTCCTCTTTCTACTATCTCTCCATCATGCATCACAAAAATTTGATCTGAATCTTGAATTGTAGATAACCTATGCGCAATGGCTATCGTCGTTCTACCTTTTCGCATTTGTTGCAACGCTGTTTGAATAGCCTCTTCTGTTTCTGTATCGATATTAGCTGTTGCTTCATCTAATACTAATACTTTCGGATTCGTTGCTATCGTTCTAGCAAAAGCAATTAATTGTCGTTGACCGCTTGAAAATGCTGCACCTCTTTCTACTACTTCTGTTTCATACTGTTTTGGTAACTTTTCAATAAACGTATTTGCTTGCACAAATCGAGCAGCTTCTTTTACTTCTTCATCCGTAATTTCTTCATTATACATACGAATATTTTGCTTTACATTTCCAGCAAATAAAAATGCATCTTGCAATACGAGTCCTATTTTCTTTCTAATTTCTCGTTCTTCAAATTTTTCTAAATCTACACCGTCTATTACAATATTTCCTGACTTAATATTATAAAATCGCATTAACAAATTCATAATCGTACTTTTTCCGCTACCAGTATGCCCAACAAAAGCAACCGTTTGCCCTTGTTTCACGTGAAATGATACATTTTTTAAAACGTCACGCTTTCCATCATATGAAAAAGTAACATTTTTAAATTCAATATCCCCATCCACAACTTGAGGATTCTCATTGCCTTTTTGAACCGGTGCTAAATCTTTCTCGTCCATTAAATGAAATACACGTGATGACGAAACAAGTGCCTGTTGGAAAAAGGACAATTTCATCATCATCTCATTTACAGGTTGGAAGAAACGATGTATATAGTTAACAAAAGCATATAAAACTCCTACTTCAACAGGGCTCTTTAAAGCATCAATCCCAAATAAACCTAGTACTAACGCAATAGCTACAATATGCACTAAATCCGTAGCTGGTCGTAAAAGTAATGCGTCTAACTTCAAAGTACGTCGCCCTGCACTATAATGTTTATTATTCACTTCTTCAAACTCTTTTCTCATACGTTTTTCTTGTCTGAACACTTGAACAATATTCATTCCTTGTATGGACTCGTTCAACTTTGCATTTAACACGCTTAGTTGATTACGTACTTCTAAATAAAAAGCTGCACTTTTCCGGCGATATAATACCATAATCGCAAACATTATCGGAATTAATACGAGAGAAAATAGCGCTAATTTTACATCTAATAAAAACATCGCTACTAAAATACCTACTAAAAAGACTACATTTTTCACAAATGTTGATAATACACTAACATAAAAATCTTTAATCGCTTCCGTATCATTTGTTATACGCGATACAAGTGTACCAATCGGCGTACGATCAAAGAAACTTAATGACAGCTTTTGAACATGTTCATATACTTCAACTCGCATATCTTGAACAATCTTAAAAGCAATGTTCTGAAAGTACAATAGATTTAAATACGTAAATAATACTTTTAATAAATGAGCAACTATGTAAATTACAAATAAAGTAACGAGCGCTGATCGTTCAAAATCCCGCGGTACTAGGTGTTCATCGAGGAATTGTTTAATTAAAAAAGGACCCATCATTTCCGTTACTGTCGCACCAACTAAAAAGATAAATGCTAAAGATAGCAACCCTTTATATGGCTTCATATAGGAAAGCAATCTACTTAAATCACTTCGCTTCTTCTCTACCATCATACGCCTCCTTTCTCGACTAAAGCTTCTAATTGCTGGCTTTCATACATTTCCTTATACCAGCCGTTTTCCTTCATTAATTCCTCATGTGTACCTCTTTGTACAATTCTACCTTCATCAACAACAAGAATAAGATTGGCATGCTGAATTGCACTTAATCGGTGTGCAGTAATAATCGTCGTTTTCCCTGCTCTTTCCCTCTTTAAGGCACTTAAAATCGTCTCTTCTGTTTTTGCATCTACTGCTGATAAACAATCATCCAAAATTAAAATTTCAGCATTTGTTAATAAAGCACGAGCAATAGAGATTCGCTGTTTTTGGCCACCAGATAACGAAACACCTCTTTCCCCTACTACTGTTTCATATCCTTCTGAAAATTGGAGGATGTCATTATGAATACAAGCAATCTCTGCAGCTTGGGTAATTTCATTATATGTAGCATCCGCCTTTCCAAAGGCAATATTCTCACCAATACTTGCTGAGAATAAAAAATGATCTTGCGGCACGTATGAAATGGCAGAACGGACACCATGAAGTGTTATATCTCGAATATCTCGCTCCCCAATTTTTAATTCACCATTAAAATGATCATACTCACGGATTAAACATTTTAATAAAGTTGTTTTCCCTGCGCCTGTACGTCCTACAACTCCTAGCGTTTCGCCCTTCTTCAAATCAAAGTGAATATCGTTTAAATGTAACAATTCATTTTTCTTATACGAAAATGAATCAACGGCAAACGAAACATTACCGCTCGCTATTGTCTGTACAGCTTTTTCGCTATTTACTACATCTGATTTTTGTGAAAGAATTTTTTCTACACGGTCATATGAAGCACGCCCACGCTCCATAATATTGAATAACCATCCAAACGCTAACATTGGCCAAACGAGGGTACCTAAATATGTCGTAAATGTAACGAGATCACCTACTGTTAATTCACCTCTTACAACTAATACCGATCCATAACATACTGCGATTAAAAAAGAAAATCCAACGATAAGAGAGATTGTCGGATCAAATAACGAATCAATACGTGCAACTAACACATTTTTATTTACAACATCTTCTGATTTTCTTCGAAACGCCTGCAAATCTTCTTTCTCTTGTCCAAGCGAGCGAATCACTTTCATTCCACTCATACTCTCTTGCACTTTATCATTGATTTCCGAAAACGATTGCTGTGCTTTATGAAACCTTTTATGTAATAAAGTTCCATAATAATTTGTCGAAATAGCTACAATCGGCATTGGAATTAAACTTAATAATGTTAACTTCCAGCTAATTGTAAAACCCATCGCTACGAGTACACATCCTCCGACAGCTAATGAGTCAACAAGCGTCAAAACACCTGCTCCAGCAGTTTGCTGGATCGCTTGAATATCATTGGTCGCATGTGCCATTAAATCACCTGTTCGATTTGACTGATAGAAAGATGGACTCATCTTTGTAAAATGTTCATATAAATTTTTTCGTAATTGGCGAGCTAATTTTAATGAAGACCCGAAAATCATAATACGCCATATGTAACGTAATATGTACATCGTAATGCCTACAATTACTAATAGTACAACCCATTTTAGTAACTTATCGGTCGTCAATGTTCCATCATTAATTTCATCTACAACGATTCCAATTACTTTTGGTGCTACAAGTTCTAAAAGTGCAACGCCAAACAATAAAATAATTCCAGTTATGTACGCTCGTTTTTCTTGTTTAAAAAACCACGCTAAATTCATAAACACTTTCATTTTTTTCCTCCTCCCTTAAAATGAGCGATGTTTTCAGTTTACCAAAAATACAGAATTTTTAAAAGTTTTAAAAACTATAACTAACAAAAAGAAAGACACTCTTAGCGAGTGTCTTTTAGCGAGTGTCTTTTAGCGCTTATTTCATTTGTTGCTTGTTCATTGCGCTCATCATTTGATTGATTTTCTTTTGGGAAGGTTTTTGTCCCATTTGCATCATCATCATTTTTAACATTTGTTCGTTAATTGGTGGATTTTTTTGTAAGTAATTCATCATATATTTGCGGGCAATGAAAAATCCTAACGCCACGCCTGCTACTAGTGCTACTACGCCCACTAGAATACCTAACCAAATTGGCATATATTTTCCTCCTTCATGTTGTCTACCTTACAGTGTACTAAAACCTTTTCAATAAGACAAGATACAATTCGACATTTTTTACACATATGTTCGTACTTGTTTTAGAGGATTCAGCCATCCGTACTTTGTATTTTCATAATCCATAGCTAAAAATGTTAATTCACACTTTCTTAACACCTCAAAGAATGTTGTTTCCATAGAGACATTTCCAGAGGTATTCATACGAATATAGTGCGGTTTCACCATTATTTCGCCGTACTCCGCTCCCGTATAAAGTGTATGTGTATGATGTGTTCTATCATATTTACCAAGAACGCGCAAAGCTTGTTCTAATTTATGATGAATTTTCATTACTTGCAATGGCATCGTTATATACATCATTTGCTTATATAACACTTTTTTCTCCGAAAGGGACCCAGATTCTGAAAATCGAGCAAATAAATCAAAAAACAAATATTCACGACCAAAATAAGCTTTCGCAATATCCTCTTGAATTAAATACAATTCATACGTTTTCATTTTTCCACTCCCAATCTGGACAACCTTTTCTCTTCATTATATATAAGAAAATTTGCAATGATTGTCTGACTGCGGAGAGATAAAAAACTTTTTCTGTCGAAAAAACTCATTTACATAGAAAAACCTCTCCATGCCGGAGAGATTTTTCTGAAATCATTAAAGCATTTCTTTTACTTTACGAACAACGTTCTCTACAGTAAATCCATACTCTTCCATAATCTTCTCACCAGGAGCAGAAGCACCGAATGTATCGATACCTAACACATCTCCTTCAAGACCTACGTAACGGTGCCATCCGAATGTAGCACCCATTTCGATTGCGAAACGTTTTGTTACTGCTTTTGGTAATACAGATTCTTTGTACTCTGCAGTTTGAGCTTCGAAGCGATCCATAGATGGCATGCTGACAACCGCTGCGTCAACGCCGTCTACTGCTAATGCTTTTTGAGCTTCAACAGCTAGGCTTACTTCAGATCCAGTTGCAAGTAAGATTACATCAGCCGTTTCTTTCTTGCTTGCAGAAACTACATATGCACCTTTTGCTACTTTTTCATACGTATCATCTTTTGCACCTTCTAATGTTGGAAGGTCTTGACGAGTTAATACTAAAGCAGTTGGTTTGTTTGTAGATTCTAAAGCAAGTCTCCAAGCTGCAACAGATTCGTTACCATCAGCAGGACGGATAACAGAAACGTTTGGCATTGCACGAAGCGCTGCTAATTGCTCGATTGGTTCATGTGTTGGACCATCTTCACCAACAGCGATACTGTCATGTGTGAATACATACGTTACTGGCAATTGCATTAATGCTGCAAGGCGAATTGCTGGACGTAAGTAATCAGAGAATACGAAGAACGTACCACCGTAAGTTTTTAAACCACCATGTAGTGCAATACCGTTCATTGCTGCACCCATTGCGAACTCACGTACACCGTACCAAATGTTTTTACCGCTGTAATCATCTCTTGTAAAGTCTTTTTCGTTATTCATGTATGTTTTGTTAGAACCAGCAAGGTCAGCAGATCCACCGAAGAATGATGGTACAGACTCTGCAATTGCATTAATTACAGCACCAGAAGAATTACGAGTTGCTGCTTTTGATCCTAATTCATAAGTTGGTAGGTTTTGCTCCCAACCTTCTGGAAGTTGACCGTTCATTGCTGCTTGGAATTCGTTTGCTAATTCTGGGTATGCTTGTGCATATTCACCTAGCATCGTGTTCCACTCAGCTTGCGCAGTTTCACCAACATCTTGTACTGTTTTACGGAAGTTGTCATATACTTCTTCTGCTACGTGGAAGTCTTGCTCAGCAGTCCAAGCATATGCTTCTTTCGTTAATTTCGTTTCTTCTACACCAAGTGGAGAACCATGTGAAGCTGATTTTCCTGATTTGTTTGGAGAACCGAAACCAATTGTCGTTCTTACTTCAATTAGCGTTGGGCGTTTTTCGTCAGCTTTCGCTTCTTCAATTGCTTTCGCGATTGCTTCAATATCGTTTCCATCCTCAACACGGATTACTTGCCATCCGTATGCTTTGTAACGATCTTCTACACTTTCAGAGAATGAACGATTTAAATCGCCATCTAATGAAATATCGTTTGAATCATAAAGCACAACAAGACGACCTAATTGTAAATGAGCAGCTAATGAAGATGCTTCAGCAGAAACGCCCTCCATTAAATCTCCATCACCACAAATAGCGTATGTATAATGATCTACTACACTATACGCATCACGGTTATATTTAGCAGCTAAATGTCTTTCAGCCATTGCCATACCTACAGCAGTTGCAATACCTTGTCCAAGTGGACCAGTCGTTGCATCTACACCAGCTGTATGACCGTACTCAGGATGTCCTGGAGTTTTGCTTCCCCATTGACGGAAGTTCTTTAAGTCATCCATTGTTACATCATAACCAGATAGGTGAAGTAGGCTGTATAATAACATTGAACCATGACCTGCAGATAATACGAAACGATCACGGTTAAACCACGTTGGGTTATTTGGATTGTGTTTCATAAATTGAGTCCATAATGTATAAGCCATTGGTGCTGCACCCATTGGCATTCCTGGGTGACCAGAGTTTGCTTTTTCAATCGCATCGATGGATAATGTGCGAATCGTGTTGATAGAAAGTTGTTCGATTGAATGTGACATGCTATTCTTCCCTTCGCTTATATTAGTAAACGTTTTATACATTTATATGATAGCTTCCCACGCAAGATTATACAACATGTATCGACAAATATGTTGATATTTTTTTGGTTTTTTATAAAAAAATCAATGTTCCCGGGAATGTATGGGCATTCAATATGACATACTTTTTCATTATTTTTATTTTAAAAAGAAAGGGAATTATCTGTATATTTATACAAATTTCTTCTATACTTACTTTTTTTAATACGTTTTTAAAAACACAAAAAGCATCTAACTTCGATGCTTTTCAAATAAGTTAAACAATCCGTTTCCGAATCGAGCTTGAAATCAAATCAATTATAATTACCATTAAAATAATACCTAATAAAATAATCCCAACACGAGACCAATTCCGTGAACTCAGCGCAAAAATTAAAGGTGTACCAATCCCTCCTGCTCCGATAACCCCTAAAATCGCAGCGGATCGTACATTAATTTCAAATCTGTATAACGTATACGATAGAAAATCTGGTAACACTTGTGGTAACACCGCATACCAAAGTATTTGAAAACGGTTTGCTCCTGTTGCTAGTAACGCTTCCGTCGGTCCTTTATCTATGTTTTCAATTCCTTCTGAATATAGTTTTCCTAACATTCCAATAGAATGTAATCCTAAGGCTAATACTCCTGCAAAAGAGCCTGGACCAACAGCTTTTATAAATAAAAGAGCCATAACTAATTCAGGAAACGTACGAACAAAACTAAGCACAAATTTCCCAGATCCTGAAGTTAATTTTCCAATACTCATATTCGTTGCCGCCCAAAAGGCAAACGGAACAGATAAAAATGCAGAAATAAATGTACCTAATATCGCAATTGCCAACGTATCAATTAATCCATGTAATAAATCTTCACCATCTGGCAAAGATACATACGACCAGTCTGGATTTAATATCCCTGTCATAATTGCTTTCGTGATTTCACCTGCTGTGTCCTTTATCCCTTCTAATGGTACTCCTGAAAAGGCCCATACATATACAACTGTAAGTGCTATTAAAATAATCCAGCGATATATACTCGGTTTCTTCGGTTTTGGCACAATCATCGTCGTTCTATTCATTATAGTTTCTCCCGTAACAATGTACTAATGTAGTCAATTAACAAAACAACAATAAGGGTATAAATAATTATAGAAGCAGTTTGTTTATATTGTAAAAATCCAAGTGTACGATCATAATATAGTCCAATACCACCTGCTCCTACTAAACCTAAAACAGCTGCTGCACGTACGTTCACCTCAAATGTATAAAGAACATAGGAGACAAAATGTGCTTTCACTTGCGGAATTACCCCATAAACAATCCATTGCACCTTATTAGCTCCTACCGCTGTCATCGCCTCTAACGGACCTGGATCAATTGATTCAATTGACTCATACAACAATTTCGCTACAAGTCCAATTGAAAAAAAAGTAAGAGCCAAAATACCTGGAAGTGGCCCAATTCCAAAAATCGCTACGAAAATTGCCGCTAATAATAAATCTGGTATCGTTCGTATCAAATTTAAAATCATTCGAGCTAGACTGTATAAAAATGTGTTAGTAAACACATTACTTGCTGCAAACAGTGCAAGTGGAATAGCTAAAATCGCTCCTAAGGTCGTCCCAATAATGGCCATACGTATTGTATCTAACATCGCTGTTGTAATAACTTGAAAATAACTCCAATCAGGTGGCACCATCTCTTTCAATAGATCTACCATATTGGGAAAACCGTCTACCAGTTTTGAAAATGATGCATCTACTTGTACACTACTACTCCACAGCATTAAAATAACTAAAATAAACGTTAACATATGTTTCAACTTACTCGGCGGCTTCGGTATCGATTTCGAATATATCGTTACGTCACTCATTTAACTGCCACCTCTAACAATTCATTTTTCTGTGCTACATCTCCATAAATTTCAGCAAATTTTTCATCTGTCGCCTCTTCTACTGAACCATCAAAAACAATTTCTCCTGCATGTAATCCAATAATACGTGTCGCATATTGCCTAGCTAAATCAATAGAATGCAAATTCACAATTGTTGTAATTCCAAAATCTTCATTGATTTTTTTCAAATCATTTAATACTTGCTTTGTCGTAAGTGGATCTAACGATGCAACAGGCTCATCTGCCAATATGATTTTTGCTTCTTGTGCCAATGCTCTAGCTATTGATACACGTTGCTGTTGTCCTCCTGATAATTCATCAGCACGTGCATATGCTTTTTCTAAAATATTCACTCTTTTTAACGCTTGAAATGCGAGCTCCACATCTTCTTTCGGAAACAAACCTAACGTTGTACGTAATGTGGAATGATATCCAACACGACCAGCTAATACATTTTTTAATACTGTTGATCGCTTTACAAGGTTAAAACTTTGGAAGATCATACCGATATCCCGGCGCATACGCCTTAATCCTTTTCCTTTCGCAGCAGTAATAGACTCACCTTCAATAATGATTTCTCCTTCGGTAATCTCATGAAGACGATTTACGGATCTGAGAAGTGTAGATTTTCCAGCTCCAGACAGCCCTACCATTACAACAAACTCACCTTTTTGAATTTTCAAGTTTATATTATTCAATCCTTTTGTACCGTTTGGATACACTTTGGAGACATTTCGAAACTCTATCACACATCTTACCTACCTTCTATGTATTCAAAACGGCAAACTAACTGAAAACATCCCCTTTCAGCTAGCTGCCATTTCCATATGTATTATTGCGTTTTTACTTTCTTCCCATATTCACGAACGATATCAAATTTACTATCATCAGATTTAACATATCCTTCATGTGAATATACTTCTTTAATGATTTTACGGCCTTCCTCATTCTTTCCAATTTCAATGAAAGCATCTTGTAATTTCTTGCTCCATTCTGCATCTAAATCAGATCGTACAGAAATTGTATCGTTCGGAATTTTCTCAGTAAATTTCACTATTTTCGTTTGATCAAATATATTCGGATAATCTTTTTTTACAATATTACGAGCATCTTGGAATACAACAGCCGCATCTACGTCACCATTTAAAAGAGCAATAAGCGACTGATCGTGACCTTTTAATGTAACAGGTTTCACATCTTTTAACGGATCAATTCCCTCTTTTAATAGAACAGCTGCAGGCCACACATATCCCGCTGATGACGTTACATCTTGATAGCCAATTTTTTTACCTTTTAAATCTTTTACACTATTAATATTTGAATCTTTCTTAACAACAAACTCAGATTTATAATAATCTACTAAATCTTTTGTAGGGGCTCCTGTTTCATTCTCTACTCCAAAACGTTGTGCTTGTAAAATTACATTTGCAGCCTTCTTTTCATGTGCTAATACGTACGCTGTCGGCGGTAAAAATCCTACATCTACTTGTTTAGATGCCATCGCTTCTACAATTGTATTGTAGTTCGTTGAAATACTAACTTTTACTGGAATATTTAACTTATCACTTAATAGCTTCTCAAGCGGTTTTGCCTTCGCCTCTAACGTATCTGCATTTTGAGAAGGAACAAATTGAACATTTAAAGTCTTCGGTACATACCCTTTTTTCGTATCTTCATTTTTACTTGCGCTTGATTCCTTCGTTCCACAGCCACTTAATAATCCCGCTGCTAGTACAACTGTTGTGCTCATTGCAAAAACTTTTTTCAACATATTAATGCCTCCATTTTTCATTGTTATAAAATAACCTTTCATAAACATGAAGAAATATATCACATATTTTTACAAATAATTGATTATTTACAGAATCTTTACACATTCTATACACTCACATTAAAATTCTCTTCACATATTTGATATGATGAATTGGAAGATAACAATAGAAAAGGTGAGTCATATTGGAACAAAATCAAACTGTAACTTTAAACATCTTATTAACAAGCGATATACATGGCACTGTTTATCCTATTCACTACCAAGATAACTCCCCAGCAGAACTTGGTTTAGCTAAAATTTCTACTCTTATAAAAAAAGAACGTTCCCAAAATACAAACGTTCTTTTAATTGATAATGGCGACTTTATTCAAGGAACACCATTTACTTATCATTATGTTACATACGAAAAAAACAAAAAAAACCCAATGTCCTTATTAGCGAATTACTTACAGTATGACGCTGCAATTATCGGCAATCATGAATTTAATTACGGGATGGATATATTAAATAATGCTGTGACTACTGCGAACTTCCCGTACCTATCAGCAAACATTTTAGATAAAAACATAAAGAAACCTTATTTCGGAAAACCTTATATAATCAAACAGATTGAATCCAATATAAAAATTGCTATTTTAGGGGTAACAACACATGCCCATCAACTTAAGAATTTGCACTACCCCCAAGTGTCAAAAAACGTTATTCTTTCTAAAAAGCTAGCTAGAAAGGATGACATTTTTTATGAATCTTTCAATTCAAGATGAATTACAACTATTTTCTGAAGAGCTGTATCGTCATTTAACCCCTTCTCTTTTGGAAGAACTCGCTAAAGAATTAGGTTTTGTAAAAAGAAAACGAAAGTTTTCAGGAAATGAATTAGCTACCATATGTATCTGGGTCAGTCAACGTACAGCGAGTGATTCTCTCGTTCGACTATGCAGTCAATTACACGCCGCCACAGGCACTCTTATGAGTCCAGAAGGACTCAATAAACGCTTTGATAAAAAAGCGGTTGAATTTTTGAAATATATTTTTTCTGCATTATGGAAAAGTAAACTTTGTAAAACATCAGCCATTTCAAGTGCAGCACTCACGTATTTTCAACGAATCCGTATTTTAGATGCGACGATTTTCCAAGTACCGAAACATTTAGCACATGTATATCCTGGGTCAGGTGGTTGTGCACAAACTGCAGGTATCAAGATTCAATTAGAATATGACTTACACAGCGGACAGTTTTTAAACTTCCAGGTAGGTCCTGGAAAAAATAATGATAAAACATTTGGAACAGATTGCTTAGATACCTTACGGCCGGGTGATCTGTGTATTCGTGATTTAGGATATTTTTCATTGGAAGACTTAGATCAAATGGATCAACGTGGCGTGTGCTATATATCAAGACTTAAGTTAAACCATACCGTCTATACGAAAAATCCATTTCCAGAATACTTTCGAAATGGGACAATCAAAAAACAGTCACAGTATATCCAAGTTGATTTAGAGAACATTATGCACACGTTAAAACCAGGACAAACGTATGAAATAAAAGAGTCGTATATTGGCAAGAATCAAAGATTATTTACAAGAGTAATTATCTACCGATTAACAGAGGAACAAATACTGGAACGTAGAAAAAAACAAAGCTATACCGAAAGTAAAAAGGGGATTACATTTTCAGAAAAGAGTAAACGATTAACGGGTATCAACATATATGTTACGAATACGCCTTGGGAAGTGGTTCCGATGGAACAAATCCATGATTTTTACTCCCTCCGCTGGCAGATCGAAATCATATTTAAAACGTGGAAATCTCTATTTCAAATTCATCATTGGCAAACTATCAAACAAGAGCGATTAGAATGCCATGTGTATGGAAAACTCATTGCCATTTTTATATGTTCTTCCACGATGTTTAAGATGCGCCAACTTCTGTTGCAAAAGCACAAAAGAGAACTAAGCGAATATAAAGCAATTGGGATGATTCAAGATCATCTATCCCTGTTATATCAAGCGATACAGAGAAACACCCGTATAATAACAAAGGTTTTAATCCGCCTGTTTACCCTACTAAAGAAAAATGGCCGGAAATCCCATCGATATGAGAAGAAAACTATCTTTGATATTATGGGTGTTGTCTATGAGTATAATGGATTGAGAAAACAAAAGAAAGCTGCATAAGAAAAAAATGAAACCCGTTAGGGTTTATTTCGTATGCTCATTTTTAAGAGGATTATACTGTTTAAAAGTTTGTTCATTTCAATTAATGGAAAACCGTAGAGTTTCTATCCTTAAGTTGATGGGCATGGGGTAACAACACATTACATACCAAATTGGGAACAGTCCCATCACATTAAAGATTTACTATTTGAAGATGCATTAAAGACTACAAAAGAATGGGTTTCTTATATTCGCGAACATGAGAAACCAGATTTACTAGTCGTAGCGTATCACGGGGGAGTTGAACGAGATTTACAAACCGGGGTACCGACTGAAGTGTTAACAGGAGAAAACCAAGGATATGCAATGTGCCATGAAATTGAAGGCATAGATATCTTATTAACAGGCCACCAACACCGGGAAATTTCTCACACAATGGCTAACGGTGTAACAATTTTACAGACCGGATGCAATGGACACTCAGTTGGAAAAGTAAAAGTAACATTCGAAAAAACGAAACATAAATGGGTGAAAAAAGAGAGTTCTTCTGAATTATTATCTGTACAAGGATTTGAGGCGGACCAAGATGTACTTTCATTGGTAGCCGATTACGAAAAGAAAACACAAAAGTGGCTTGATCAACCTATTGGAATCATTCAAGGGGACATGCAAATTTCAGATGCTATGCAAACTCGTTTGCATGATCATCCTTTTATAGAATTCATAAATAAAATACAGATGAATATAGCTAATGTATCAATTTCTTGTACAAGTTTGTTCCATAATACATCTCCAGGTTTCCCGGAACATGTAACAATGCGTGATATCGTTTCTAATTATATTTATCCAAACACATTAAAAGTAATTAAAATAACTGGAGCAGATATAAAAAATGCTCTTGAACTCTCTGCTTCTTATTTCACATTAAAAACAGATGGATCAATCACCATAAGTCCTACCTACATAGAACCAAAGCCACAACATTATAATTATGATATGTGGGAAGGGATTTCATACGTATTAAACATTTCAAAACCAATTGGTGAAAGAGTAGAATCTTTACAGCATAACAGTGCTCCTCTTAATATGAATGAAGAATATGACGTTGTAATGAATAATTATCGTGCAAGTGGCGGGGGAAATTTCTTTATGTTTCAAAACAAACCAGTAGTAAAAGATATACCCACAGATATGTCTGAACTTATCGCTAATTATATATTGGAACATAAAACGATAGAAGCAACAGTTAATAACAACTGGAAAGTTATTAAATAACGATTTTTACAAATAAAAAAGATGGGCTTCGCCCATCTTTTAATTTAATTTTGCATTATCTTGCTTTTTTAAAGCTTTTAATTTCGTCGGTGTAACATCTGTACCTTCTTCGTTAACAACTTTAATACCTTTAAGTTCGTTTAACATATTTTGACGAAATCCTTTTAAATATTGTTCACGTAGCGATTGACGCTCACGTTGCTCTTCTTCAGTTAAACCTTCAGCTTTTGCTTTTTTCGCTAAGAAGTTAATGCGTTCAACGAGTTCGTGATTAATCATCTCGAATCCCCCTTCTAATCAAAACTGATTATTATCATACAATAGTTACTCTTCTTTATCAAGCAATTGCTTCGTATACTCTACATATCTACGATGTACAGTCGCCTTTGAAACATTATGACCAAATCCACGTAATGTTGCTGCAATTTCTTCAAACGTGAGTTCACTTTTTCGCAAACGTACAATTTCCTCAATTGGCACTTCTTTTTTCTCTCTTCCTACACTTAAATGACGATTTTTTAAATTTTTTTCTGGACGATAACCTTTTTCTACTGCACGTTGCATACCTCGTTTAATTTTCATATTATGAATCTTTCTTTGATATTCTTCAACAATACCAATAATATCTAATACCATCGAATCAGAATCCGACAATTGTAATTCACCGTTATGTGTATGCGTATATACTTTTATGCCTTCTTTATGTAAACAATGCATTAACGCGATCTTCGCATTTCCTCTACCAAGACGCGTTTCATCTTGTATAAGTAACACATCAATTTGTTCGTCTCGAATTGTATCCAACACCTCTAATATACCGTCACGTTCAATTGTATATCCACTAGCCTGCTCTTCAATCACCTTAGTAACATTCATTTGATAGCGCTCAGCTAAATGCAATAATTCATCTTTTTGACGTAATAATGATGTTTCTTGTGCTTCTTTCGTTGTACTCACACGTGCATAAATAATTGCATTCATTTTGAACCCCTCTTTCTCCCTATTATTTCCCTATAGTGTAACATAAATCCGCCATTTGTTCGAACTTATGTTTGTAGAATGTTTTTTCACATGTTATACTTATTAATAAGAAAAATGAAAGAAAACGAGGTGTTAGAAAAAATGGAAAAGTTAACGAAACGCCAGCAAGACATTCTCGACTTTATTAAGCTAAAAGTACAAGAAAAAGGATATCCACCTTCCGTACGTGAAATTGGTCAAGCAGTCGGCCTCGCTTCTAGTTCTACAGTGCACGGACATTTATCACGATTAGAAGAAAAAGGATACATTCGACGCGATCCAACAAAACCACGTGCCATTGAAATTTTAGGTGAAGACCGAATGGATACGGAAACACAATCTGTTATTCAAGTTCCAATTGTCGGAAAAGTTACTGCTGGTTTACCAATTACAGCGGTCGAAAGCGTAGAGGAACATTTCCCACTTCCAGCTAGTATTGTTGCTGGAGCAGACCAAGTGTTCATGTTACGTATTTCTGGAGATAGTATGATTGAAGCTGGTATTTTCGATGGAGATTTAGTTGTTGTTCGCCAACAACAGTCTGCATATAATGGTGAAATTGTAGTCGCTTTAACAGAAGATAATGAAGCAACTGTTAAACGTTTCTATAAAGAAAAAGACCATTTCCGTTTACAACCAGAAAATTCTTCATTAGAACCTATCATTTTAAAACAAGTGTCAGTTATCGGGAAAGTAATTGGCGTATATCGTGATTTACATTAAAAAATAATAAAAAGAAGATAATTACCTTATTTATATACGGTAATTATCTTCTTTTTTGTATTTTGATAGATTTCCATGCATTCTATTTCTTATTAACGAGTTTTAATCGTCACATCTCCAGCAGCCGTTTTACCACTAATCTTTTTACTACCATTTCCAATTGTTACGTTTTTATTTTCTTCATTAAAAATCGTTACATCTCCGGCAGCACTTTGCCCAGTAATTACCGCATCTTGTGGTTTTTCCGATAAAGTAATATCTATATCTCCCGCAGTTGAACTTGCTTCTAGATTATACTTAGAATCATGATCTTGAATATTTATTTCCCCACTTGTTGTTTTTGCGGTCACTTTCCCTAATACCTTCTTAAAATTCACCTCACCAGCTTTTGTCGATCCCTCCACATTCTTAGCCGTTATTTGTTTCAACTCTACTTCTCCAGCAAGTGTTCTAACACTTACGCTATCACTTTTCACATCACTCATCTCGATTTGTCCAGCAGATGAATTTACTTTTACATCTTGGTAAGAGCGTTCGGGCACAAGGAGAGTCAATTTAGACGTTTGAAACCTAAAATCGTAAAAAGAAAAATCAAATGAAGCACCTTTTTCTCTTTCCCCAATAACTTTTAATGTGTCACCATCTTCTGCGATACGAATCTCTTGTTTACGTACATCTCCTGATTGCTTGATATAAAAAGAAGAGTCAGGAGATTTTTGGACAATAATATCCCCGGCATCTAACTTAACTTCTATATTTTTTAATGTTTCGTTTTTAATTACATTTTCTTTATCGCCTTTTTTAGCAGTTTGTACTGCTTTTTCATATGTTTGGGAAATTCCTATTACTCCAATAATGATACAAGCAATAGCGATTAAAAATAGTTTTTTCATCATTTACTCTCCTTTTATCATTTTGAAGTTCCATATTACATATCGTACACACAATCTCTTAAACCACTTTGTACTATAAAAAGCGATAATACATAACAATAAACCTACTCCAACAAACGTTATACTAACGAAAAGATCCAACCATATAAAAGTACCCATAAATACTTTTCCAATAACGAAAAATGGTGTTACTACACTAGCAATACCACCGATCCAAAAAGAAAATATAAAAGCAATAATTGCGACTAACGGTCCTAACACAATAATAAAATTAAACAAACTAAGTCCAATCGCTGCCATAACAGCTCTTGTCACATTTGAAGTCGATGGATTTTTTTTCATTTCATCGAAGCGATACATCGCAAGTAATTCTTTCGCTATTACTTTCGGAGAACCAAGGCCTTGTATTATTTCTGATTCAGTTTTCCCCTCTTCTAGTCCAAACTGAAAGTGCTCTTCATAATCCAATAAAATATCTTGCCTCTCTTCCTCTGGTAACTTTCTAAGATAACTTGATAATTCTTTAAGAAACCCTTCTTTACTCATCCCATTCCACCCCTTCAATAATTTCTTGTACCCCTTTCGCAAAATCACACCATTCTGTTACTAACAAATGAAATTGCGTCTCCCCTTGCTCTGTTAATTGATAATATTTACGAGGTGGCCCTTCCGTAGATTCCTTTAAATACGTTTGAAAATACCCTTCTTTCGTCAAACGACGTAATAAAGGGTATACTGACCCTTCCGATATTAAAAATTTATTAGAAATTTGCTGAACAAGTTCATAACCGTAACTATCTTTACGTTTTACAAGTGCTAATACACAAAGTTCAAGCACACCTTTTTTAAACTGAACGTTCAAGTGCCATCCTCCTTTCCTATCTTAGTACTGTTCAATGCACAGTACCTATCTTATCCATAATATACCACTCGGTATTGTTTATTGCAAGGTACTAAGCTATATTTATTTCCAAAATTTAGAAAATGAACTAACGAAATCCTGAATAAGACTATGTTATAACTAAGCAGCATTACGTTAATATCATTGAGTAATGATTCGATTCACAAGCCACAAACTTACAGCCTTGCAGATGAGGACGTAAAAATCATTGGTCGCGTTGTACAAGCAGTAAAGAATTATTAAGTTATAGCACAAGTGATTTAAAAAAAGATAAAATCAATTCTTTTGAAAAGATTTTCTTAGTAACATGATTCAAAATAACCAAAAATAATCCATTGCCTAGTAGTTAATATATCCAATAACTTCACTAAAAAAGCCCTGATACCGTAGTATCAAGGCTTTTTCATTTCACAAATTATATAAAACTTACGTTTATCTGATAATGTTTTTCTATGATATCACTACTTGTTATTAATTCGTGGCTTTTATGTGGCTTTTTTCATTTTGCAACCACATAAAAGTGTAATAATTGGGAATTAAAAAACCCTTGATACGAGTTGTATCAAGGGTTCAAGCCTCTTAGTATAGAGACATATATTGATCGCGTTCCCATTGGTGAACTTGTGTTCTAAATATATCCCACTCAATCTCTTTCGCTTCGATGAAGTGCTCAAGTAAGTGTTCTCCTAGTGCACCGCATACTACTTCATTAGATTGTAATGTAACTAATGCTTGCGCTAATGTTGCTGGTAAGTCAACGATACCTGCTTCTTCGCGCTCTTCTTTTGTCATTACATAGATGTTACGATCTACTGCTGCTGGTGGAGTTAATTTGTTTTTAATTCCATCAAGACCTGCAGCTAATAATGTAGCCATTACTAAATATGGGTTTGCAGCTGGGTCAACACTACGTACTTCTACGCGTGTACTAATACCACGAGATGCAGGGATACGTACTAACGGACTACGGTTTTGTGCAGACCATGCTACGTAACAAGGCGCTTCATATCCAGGCACTAGACGTTTGTATGAGTTTACAGTTGGGTTTGCTATCGCTGTAAATGCTGGTGCATGTTTTAAAATACCTGCGATGAAGTGACGAGCATCATCACTTAATTGTAAGTCACCGTTTGCATCAAAGAATACGTTCTCACCATTTTTAAATAATGATAAGTTACAGTGCATACCTGAACCGTTCACACCGTATAGTGGTTTTGGCATAAACGTTGCGTGTAAACCATGTTTACGAGCAATTGTTTTTACAACAAGTTTGAATGTTTGAATGTCATCACATGAGCGAATTGCATTTGCATATTTAAAGTCAATTTCGTGCTGCCCTGGAGCAACCTCATGGTGAGATGCTTCAATTTCAAATCCCATTTCTTCAAGTTCAAGAACGATATCACGACGACAGTTTTCCCCTAGATCCATCGGCGCAAGGTCGAAGTATCCACCGTTATCGTTTAGTTCTAATGTTGGATTTCCTTTTTCATCAACCTTAAATAGGAAGAATTCTGGCTCTGGTCCAAGATTGAAGTCTGAAAATCCTAAAGCTTCCATTTCTTTTAACACACGTTTTAAGTTGTTACGTGGGTCTCCATCAAATGGAGTGCCATCTGCATTGTAAATATCACAGATTAGTCGAGCTACTTTACCTTTTTCAGCTGTCCAAGGGAAAATTACCCAAGTGTCTAAATCAGGATATAAATACATATCAGATTCTTCAATACGTACGAAACCTTCAATCGAAGATCCATCAAACATCATTTTGTTATCAAGAGCTTTCGTTAATTGTCTCACTGGAATCTCTACGTTTTTAATTACCCCTAAAAGGTCCGTAAATTGTAAACGGATATACTTTACATTCTCTTCTTTCGCCAAACGGAAAATATCTTCTTTTGTGTATCTAGACATTATAAATTCCTCCTTAGTCCCTCTAATCGCCTTCAGAATCAGTTATCTTTAGTGAAAAAATCTTGAAATGTCACCTTGTCGCAATGAAGTTCGATTGAATCTACCTGTATGTTGTAGTTCATCTCGAAGTATTTTGCGAAGCTCAGTTTTTGAAATTTCTTTCGTTTCTTCTTTTACTTTCACTGCTTCTGTTTGATTTTCTTTCATTAGTAACACTTGTTTAATACCAGCCATATTCAAGCCTTGATCTAACAAATCTTTAATTTCTAACAACTTATCTACATCGTTAAATGAAAATAATCTACGATTCCCCTTTGTACGGGTTGGAGAAACAAGATTATGCTCTTCATAGTAGCGAATTTGACGTGCAGACAATTGTGTTAAATCCATAACAATACCAATAGGAAACAGCGGGGCAGAACGTCTATCTTCTTTCATTTTTCAGTTCCTCCTTCGCCTTAACTGCTTCTCATTTTATACTATGTTATGTTTAGTGTCAATAGATGTTAGCTTTTCTTACATGATTTTTTATAATTTTTTTTATGAATTTTTTCATTCTTTTTCTAATCGCATAAATCATTACTTTTATACGAAAAAAGCTGCCGAAATCGACAGCTTCCCCTTAAGAAATTGTTAATAATTCTTTTTCAATTAATGCATCAATTGCAGAACAAATCGCAATCTTCACATGTGAATAAGTTAACCCACCTTGGACGTAAGCAACATAAGGCGGACGAATTGGACCATCAGCAGACAATTCAATACTTGCACCTTGAATAAATGTTCCCGCAGCCATAATTACATCATCTTCATAGCCTGGCATATAGTTTGCATACGGAGTAAAATGCGAATTAATTGGAGATGCATATTGAATCGCTTGGCAGAAGGCAATCATACGGTCTTTATCGTCAAATTGAACAGATTGAATTAAGTCTGTTCTTGGTGCATTCCACGCTGGTGACGTGTTCATTCCTAACTTTTCTAAAAACGCAGCTGTAAAAATTGCACCTTTCAGCGCTTGTCCTGCAACATGTGGCGCTAAGAAGAACCCTTGATACATTTCTTGCAGACTGTATAAAGACGCTCCAGCTTCCGCGCCAATTCCCGGAGATGTTAAACGATATGCACACGCTTCAACATACTGTTCTTTCCCGACAATATAACCACCAGTTTTAACAATTCCGCCGCCCGGGTTTTTAATAAGCGAACCCGCCATTAAATCTGCACCAACATGACATGGCTCTTGCTCTTCAATAAACTCGCCATAACAGTTATCTACAAACACAACAACATCAGGTTTAATTTCTTTAACAAACGCGATCATCTCTTTAATTTGAGAAATAGTAAACGATGGACGAGTAGCATAACCTTTCGAGCGCTGAATACCGATCATTTTCGTATTATTATGAATCGCTGCTGCAACAGCCTCAAAATCAACAAGCCCAGCTTCAGTTAGCGGAACTGCATTGTAACCGATATTATATTCTTTAAATGAACCTACACCTTTCCCACGCACACCAACAATTTCCTCTAACGTATCATACGGTTTCCCAGTGATATACAATAACTCATCTCCCGGGCGTAAAATACCAAATAACGCTGTAGAGATAGCGTGAGTACCTGAAATAATTTGCGGACGAACAAGTCCAGCTTCCGCCCCAAATACATCAGCATACACTTTTTCTAACGTATCACGGCCAATATCATCATAACCATAACCTGTTGTCGGGATAAAATGCGAGTCACTAATTTTATGTTTACGAAAACTTTCTAATACACGAAACTGATTGCTTTCAATTACTTCATCCGCACGTTTATGTACTTCTGTAATCTGACTCTCTACTTCTTTTACGATTGGAGCAATTTTTTCTCCATTTTTCAAACGATCAAACATTTTTATTTTCTCCTTCTTCCACTAAAAATCTCTTTAATTGCACATTAAGCGACGAATGAGTAAAAATATACCCTGCACAATCATATACAAATTTATCTTCTAGAAACTCCATCTTTGCTAATAGAGTTTCCGTCTTTAAAAGCGTTAACAACTTACCTTCACTCGGAGGGATTTCCACTCGATAACGATCCATTTCTTTCTTCATCTTCGTTTCTATCGCTTCTTTTATACGCAATAAATCACTTTTTTCAAAAGCACTAGTCATTAAGAAATCACTTTTCGGAAACGGAATAAAGTTTTGATGTAATTCATCTTTTTTATTATATAACGTAATAACAGGAATATGGTTAATTTCAAGTTCTGATAATAATCTTTTTACTGTTTTTTCATGCCCTATGTAGTTAGGATCCGCGGAATCAACTACATGTAAAATGACATCTGCTTCCCCCGCTTCTTCCAGTGTTGAACGAAAAGCAGCGATTAATGAAGTAGGTAAACCTTGTATAAAACCAACAGTATCAGTTAGTAATACTGTATAACCAGAAGGTAACGGCATCTTCCTTGTCGTTGGGTCTAATGTTGCAAACAGAAGGTTTTCTTCAAACGTATCAGCTTCCGTTAATCTATTAAACAGTGTCGATTTCCCTGCATTTGTATACCCTATTAATGACACTTGAAATACTTTATTATCTTTTCTTCTCTCACGATATCTTTTTCGATGTTCCACAACAACTGCAAGTTGTTTCTTTATTTCATCAATACGCGATCGAATATGACGACGATCCGTCTCTAATTTCGTCTCACCCGGTCCTCTTGTTCCAATACCACCACCAAGACGCGATAAGGACAATCCTTGCCCCATAAGACGCGGCATTGTATATTGCAACTGAGCTAATTCTACTTGAAGCTTACCTTCCCTCGACTTCGCACGTTGCGCAAAAATATCCAGTATTAGTTGCGTTCGATCAATTACTCTCGCATCTAATACTGAGGATAAATTCCGAATTTGACTCGGCGTTAATTCATTATTAAATACAATAACATCCGGCTCTAACTCTTCAGTTAACATTGTAAGCTCTTCTAATTTCCCTTTACCTATGTAAGTTGCCGGATGAAACTTTGGTCGTTTTTGCGTTGTTGACACTAACAATTCTGCTCGTGCAGTCTTCGCTAGTGATGCAAGCTCTTTCATGGAATGCATAAATTTTTCATCATCATCTTGTGGCAATTGACAGCCTACTAATATGACTTTTTCTTTTTCTTCCATCAAATATGTTCACTCATCCTTTTCGAAATTTAAACCTTCTAATATAATAGCAGAGGAAGCACATTTCATCTAGTTAGCGGGGGAGAAAATTCATGGCATGGGAGATTTTTAGCATCATAGGCACAATCGCTTTCGCACTAAGCGGAGCCATTGTTGCAATGGAAGAGGATTATGATATTTTCGGGGTGTATATTTTAGGAATGGCAACCGCATTTGGGGGAGGTGCCCTTCGTAATTTATTAATCGGTTATCCGATTGTCGCGTTTTGGCAACAAGACATGTTATTCCAAATCGCACTTTTATCAATGACTATTATTTTTCTTTTTCCAAATAAGTTAATTAGACATTGGAAAAAGTGGGAAAATATCACTGACGCTATCGGCTTATCGGCATTTGCTGTACAAGGAGCATTATATGCCCAAAAATTAAATTTACCAATTAGCGCCACAATTGTAGCAGCTGTTTTAACTGGTATCGGCGGCGGTATCATTCGCGATCTTTTAGCCCGCAGAAAACCTCTCGTTCTTCGAGCTGAAGTATATGCCTTTTGGACAATTTTAGCAGGTTTCTTAATTGGAGCTCAAATTATTGTTAGCGATTGGGCTCTTTACATTCTATTCATTTTAATTGTTTGCTTCCGCATGGTTTCTATTCATTACAAATGGCATTTACCGCACAGACGTATCGAAACGAAAGAACGTTCAATGCATAAATAGCAATCTAACCTCTTTACATATCGTAAAGAGGTTTTTCTTTTCTAACGATTTTTTCTTTATATAATGTTTATACTAATTTTTAAAGTGAGGTGAATACAAATGACAAACCACGTTAATAAAGGAGCTCAAAAAAGCTCAGTAAATCAATTTGGACACGATCCTAATTCAGCACACGAAAAGAGCGCTAAAATGGAACACTTCCATAAAACACACCAAGAAAAAGCAAAAAAAGAGTAAACGAACTTATACACAAAAATTGACGCACAGTTTATGTACTGTGCGTCTCCTCTTCGAGCATCAAATCCATACTCGATATTCCAATTAAATCATTTTTATCATACGCATCTTCTTGCAACAACCGCATCGCCTGTGTACGAATTGATTTTTCAACAATATTCCGTACATATCGCCCATTACTAAACGATGTAATTTGCGACGAATACTTCACCGCATGTAAATGATCCCTAAATTTCCATTCAGCTTCTTTTGATAACTGATATTCACGATCTTCATACATTCTCTTCCCAATTTCCAATAGCTGATTTACCGAGTAATCCGCAAACTCAATAATAAATGGAAAACGAGATTGAAGCCCTGGATTTAATGAAAGAAAGTGATTCATCTCTCTTGAATATCCAGCTAAAATCAATACAAAACCATGTTGTTTATCTTCCATATGTTTTACAAGCGTATCAATTGCTTCTTTTCCAAAGTCCTTCTCTCCTCCTCGAGCTAAAGAATACGCCTCATCAATAAACAAAATACCTCCCATTGCTTTTTTTATTAAATCTCTTGTTTTTTGGGCTGTATGGCCGATGTACTCTCCTACAAGATCAGCACGTTCAGCTTCAACCAAGTGGCCTTTCGATAGAATATTCATCTCAAACAGCAATTTTCCTATCATTCTAGCAACAGTTGTCTTCCCTGTACCTGGATTCCCTTTAAACAGCATATGAAGTACTTGCTTCTCTGACTTCAATCCCTTTTCTTGTCTTTTTTTATTCACATAAATCCAAGCATATATTTCTTTTATTATCTTTTTTATATCCTCCATCCCAACAAGCTTCCCCATCTCTTCTTCAATTCTCTGCAGCATTTCATGTTTAATTGCAGTTTCATTTGAAATTACCGTTTTATTTTCTGCGGCTGGCAAAGAAATTTTCTTTCGATGGTTTAACACAATATTAATTTGATTGTTGTTTTTCTTTCGCATCGATTGTTCCATACAATCACCTCATTTTATCCACTCACCAAATATTATTATTCCTGTCCCCCTTGTAAATGCCTATTTTCAGAAAAGTTTGCTATAATATAAGAAATAATTAAGGTGGTGGGACTATGGAGACAACGGAATTCCATGATACAATACAAGCCTTTTCTATTTTTTTATTGAATAAAGGCCGAAAACCCTCAACTATTAAACGTTATGTTTATGACATTGAAGACTTCGGACATTGGTTAGAAAAAAACAAAAAGCTCCCTTCCAGTAATATATGGGCTACACTTTGTACAAAAGACTACGAAGATTACTTTTCCGATTTAAAAACGAATCGACATTACTCAGAAAAAACGATGCATCGTGTATTTATTGTACTAAATAGAATGCATCATTTTCTAAACATTCCTAATCCATTGAAGAATATGGAAATATCTATTCAACCAGACCGTACACTTCGTAACGAAGATTTCATTTCACCTGATGAAGAAAAAAGGTTAAAGTATATAGTCACTTCATTAGAAGGACTTTCAGAAAAACAACTTCCTGTGCGCCCCTTATTAATGGATCGCAATATTGCTATTTTAAATCTATTGATTGACTACGGTTTATCCTTACAGGAACTTACAGCATTAACAATGCATCACGTTCACTTTGAAACTAATACATTATCAATCCCAGCAACCGCAGGTGTAGAAAGAACAATTACATTAGCAAAAGAAGACAAAAAACAACTATATAATTATTACAAAAGCATCCCAGAACCAGTTCGTCCTAAATACCATAGTGATGATCCATTATTTGTCGCATTCGATTTTAACCGTGGAACATACAGGTGGGTATATGAAAATGATGCACCAAAGGCATTAACGGAAATTGCTATACAAAAAATGATTCGCCTCGAAGTGGCTAGAGCCAATTTACGTAAAGGAATTTCAGGACAACATTTTCGTAACACCTATATTTTAAACTTAATAAAAAAAGAAACTCCTGAATCAGAAATTATAAAACTCGCTGGATTCAAATCAAAAATTTCCTTAAAGCGATATTATCAATACGCAGAAAATAGAAAAAACGCCTTATTGTAAGGCGTTTTTTCTATTTTTTCTTTAAACAAACGATTTTACTATGACCATTTAACTAATTTCTGCATCTACTATGATGAGTTTCGTTCACATTTTCGTGAGAAAGGAGAGATTTAATGTCTCGTTATAACGACAATCAAAACAAATTCTCCAAACCATGCTTTCCAAGTAGCGCCGGACGAATCCCGAATACTCCATCAATCCCAATTACTAAAGCTCAACTTAGAACATTTCGTGCGATTATTATTGATTTAACAAAAATAATCCCAAAACTTTTCGCAAATCCATCTCCCCAAAATATTGAAGACCTAATCGATACATTGAACCTACTGAGTAAATTTATTTGTTCACTAGACGCTACTTCCTCCCTGAAAGCACAAGGGTTAGCTATTATTAAAAACTTAATAACTATATTAAGAAATCCAACCTTTGTAGCAAGCGCTGTATTTATTGAGCTTCAAAATCTCATTAACTATTTACTATACATTACAAAATTATTCCGAATTGACCCTTGCACACTTCAAGAGCTCCTTAAATTAATAGCAGCATTACAAACTGCTCTAGTTAATTCTGCTTCGTTCATTCAAGGACCTACCGGACCTACTGGACCAGCAGGCGCTACTGGTGCCACTGGACCTCAAGGTGTTCAAGGTAACACAGGCGCTACCGGCGCTACTGGTGCCACTGGACCTCAAGGTGTTCAAGGTAACACAGGCGCTACCGGCGCTACTGGTGCTACTGGACCTCAAGGTGTTCAAGGTAACACAGGTGCTACTGGCGCTACTGGACCTCAAGGCGCTCAAGGTAACACAGGTGCTACTGGACCTCAAGGTGTTCAAGGTAACACGGGTGCTACTGGCGCTACTGGTGCTACTGGACCTCAAGGTGCTCAAGGTAACACGGGTGCTACTGGCGCTACTGGTGCCACTGGACCTCAAGGTGTTCAAGGTAACACAGGCGCTACCGGTGCCACTGGACCTCAAGGTGTTCAAGGTAACACGGGTGCTACTGGCGCTACTGGCGCTACTGGTGCTACTGGACCTCAAGGTGCTCAAGGTAACACGGGTGCTACTGGCGCTACTGGTGCCACTGGACCTCAAGGTGTTCAAGGTAACACAGGCGCTACCGGTGCCACTGGACCTCAAGGTGTTCAAGGTAACACGGGTGCTACTGGCGCTACTGGTGCTACTGGACCTCAAGGTGTTCAAGGTAACACAGGCGCTACCGGTGCCACTGGACCTCAAGGTGTTCAAGGTAACACGGGTGCTACTGGCGCTACTGGTGCTACTGGACCTCAAGGTGCTCAAGGTAACACGGGTGCTACTGGCGCTACTGGTGCCACTGGACCTCAAGGTGTTCAAGGTAACACAGGCGCTACCGGTGCCACTGGACCTCAAGGTGTTCAAGGTAACACGGGTGCTACTGGCGCTACTGGTGCTACTGGACCTCAAGGTGCTCAAGGTAACACGGGTGCTACTGGCGCTACTGGTGCCACTGGACCTCAAGGTGTTCAAGGTAACACGGGTGCTACTGGCGCTACTGGTGCTACTGGACCTCAAGGTGCTCAAGGTAACACGGGTGCTACTGGCGCTACTGGTGCCACTGGACCTCAAGGTGTTCAAGGTAACACAGGCGCTACCGGGCCTCAAGGCATTCAAGGACCAACGGGTGCTACCGGCGCTACTGGCATAGGAGTTACTGGACCTACTGGACCTTCTGGTGGACCTACCGGACCTACTGGGCCTACTGGACCTAGCTTCCCTATAGCAACAATTGTTGTAACAAACAATATTCAGCAAACAGTACTGCAATTTAATAATTTTATTTTTAGTACTGCAATTAACGTAAACAATATTATCTTCAACGGCACAGATACAGTTACTGTTATTAACGGTGGTATTTATGTAATTAGCGTATCCATTTCTACAACTGCGCCAGGATGCGCTCCACTCGGAGTAGGAATTTCAATTAATGGAGCAGTCGCAACTGATAATTTCTCTTCAAATTTAATAGGCGACTCACTTTCATTTACTACAATAGAAACATTAGCAGCTGGTGCAAGAATCTCTGTCCAATCTACACTTAATGAGATTACGATCCCTGCAACAGGAAATACTAACATCCGCCTTACTGTATTTAGAATCGCTTAAATTTCACTATATATTGTTTATGACAAATAAAAAAAGAGCGAGGAAACTCGCTCTTTTTTGTTATGTACAATAATTCATTACTATTCTAATTCAATTGAAACATTTTTTTGTGGTACAAATGTAGAAATTGCATGTTTATAAATAAGCTGTTGCTTACCTTCTGTTTCCAGCAGGACTGTAAAATTATCAAATCCTTTAATTAGTCCACGAAGCTGGAAACCATTTAATAAGTACAGCGTAACAAACGTATTTTCTTTACGGAGTTGATTTAAAAACTGATCTTGAATATTGATTGATTGCTTCATGTCGAATCCTCCTCTTTTTCTCTACTTACTATTATTCGACTTTACTTGTAACTTTCCTTCTATGTATCGTAAAATTTCTGACGTTTTTTCACCGTTTGTAACATCAAACCACGTGACATCCATTTTATTACGGAACCACGTTAATTGACGCTTTGCATAACGACGCGAATTCGTCTTTAATTGTGATACCGCATCTTCTAAAGAAACTCGATTCTCAAAATAATCATAGATTTCTTTATATCCAATCGCTTGAATAGATTGACAATCTCGTATCCCTCTATTATACAGCCCTTCTACTTCCTCTAATAGGCCTTGTTCCATCATCAAATCCACTCGTAAGTTAATGCGATCGTATAGCATTTCTCGATCCATTGTCAAGCCAATTAATGAAACATCATAGAGTAACTCTTTTTCTTGTTTCTCAATTTGTTCACTCATTTTTTCACCCGACGTGTGGAAAATTTCTAACGCCCGAATGACACGTCGTACATTATTTGCGTGAATACGCTCCGCACTTTCTGGATCTACTTCTTGCAATTTTTTATGTACATATTCCACACCGCGTTCTAAAGCTAACTTTTCCATTTGCTCTCGGTATATCACATCACCAGCATCATCTGTAAACTGATAATCGAATAAAACAGATTGTATATAAAGACCGGTCCCACCAACTATAATTGGTAATTTACCACGTTCTGTAATTTCTCGAATATGCTTGCGAACACGTTCTTGAAATTCCGCGACAGAAAATGAATCTTCCGGATTTTTTATATCGATCATATAATGTGGAATTCCGTCCATCTCTGCTTTTGTTACCTTTGCAGTTCCAATATCCATCGTTCGATAGATCTGCATGGAATCACCACTAATAATTTCACCGTTCAACGCTTTGGCAAGATCGATACTTAACTTCGTCTTTCCAACAGCAGTTGGTCCAATGATGACAGCAACTTTTTCACGTTGCACTTCTCCCATATTATTCAACTCTCTTTATGTAATATACTCCATCTATTGATTATACCCAATCTTACCAATTTTAACGGCATGATTGCAAGTTCTTTCATTTCGGTACATGAAATTACACAGAAAAAAGAACATAGTTTGTCCAATTCTGCATATACATGATAAAAATAGTTTCGAGAGGATGAGTTAACTATGAAACAATCCACCATCAATTTTTCATCTTTGACAAAAGACCTCATTTTAGCTACTTCTATAAAAGAACAAAATTGTTCACAAGAGGAATTATACTTCGCCCTAAATTGTTTACTACGGGCTTTTCATTCTACCCTCCATGAAACAACATTACATCCAGAAAATAAAAATACAGAATATATACAAACGCAATTTTGCAGTGCATATAAAATTATTACAGGTAAAACTATTTATCCATTTCAATAATCCATAAAAAGCGGCTGCTTACATAATTTCAAGCAACCGCTTTTTATATTAATATCGATAACCTATTGTATAACTTTCACTTTTACAGATTTACGCCCCCAGCTATTAGCACTACCATCTGAACCGACTAATACATCAATACGATTTCCTTTAATCGCACCACCAGTGTCTCCAGCAATCGCTTCTCCATATCCTTCTACCCATACTTTTGATCCAAGCGGAATTACTTTCGGATCAACAGCAATTACTTTCATATTTGGATTTGCTGTTAAATCATGCCCCATTGCAGTTAATACACGACCACCATACGAACCATTCTCACTCGGATCTGCTGTATATGCCGTCGCTTCTACTGTAATTTCACGACCACCAGTAGGCGCACTTGTTTCAGTAGATTTTGCAACTGGTTTTGCAGCCGGTTTTTCTTTTACCACAGGTTTACTTGATTCTACATTCTTAATAGAATCGTTACTCTTAACAGACTCTTTATTCTTAACTACTGTATTATTTTTAACCGGCGTATTTGTTCTAGCTGGCGCTTCTTCTTGAGCTACAACCTCTTTCTTTTCGATTACAGGTGCTGTTCCTGTTAAAAATGGCACGTGAACATATCCAACTTTTCCATTGTAGTCGAATTGTAACCATTCATTTTGAACTTGATTCGTCGTTTCAATCACATCATTTTTATTAAGTTTACCTAAAATTTCAGAATCAGTATTCGCTCCAGCACGAACATTTAATACGCCCGCCGTTACATAATATGTGCTCTTTGTAAAATCGGCACTTACAAACGCTTCCTTACCGTTCAACTTAATTTTTGTCCATCCATTTTCTGTATTTATAACATCTAGTGTATTCCCACTTAACACTTTACCTACAAGCTTTGACTCTACATTTGGGTTTTCTCTAACATTTAATACGTCTGTTGTTACAATTGTTTCCGCTTTAGCAGAACCCGCAAAAATCCCAAGACCAAAAACTGCTGCTGTTGCTATACCTAATAATTTTTTCATGAATAGCCTCCATTTGCTTTGTTTTCGTATTTTCATTATAGCAACAGATTTTTAGAATTTTTAGAAATCACACAATTACAAAGCATTCGTAATATACGATTAACGAGTTGTAACATAAATTTCCATATTAATAAAATGTATTTCTCATACAATCTCCAGTGGTTTTCATATATTTTTCATATACGAGCACAAGAACTTTTTTCCAGAAAAAATTACAGTGTTACTTTTTTGTTACAAAAAATTCACAATTCGTTACATCTTTTACCAAAAAACATCAATATTTAATTGTTAACCTATTTTTTTGTAATAAAAAGAGAGCAGCTACTAAAAGCTGCTCTCTTTTTATTTGTTATTGAACTTTCTTTTTCCAAACACCTAGCATAATGGCCGAGACAATCGTTCCAATTAATATAGAGAAAATATATAGTAACGGTTTATTTACTAACGCTATTACAAATAATCCACCATGCGGTGCTGGTAATGTAATTTGGAATAACATAGATAACGCACCTGCAATACTTGAACCAACAACACAACTTACGATTACTCGAACCGGATCTGCAGCTGCAAACGGAATCGCACCTTCTGTAATGAACGATGCTCCCATAATATAATTTGTTAAACCAGATTTACGTTCCGCTTCTGTAAACTTTGATTTAAAGAATGTAGTTGCAAATGCAATCGCAAGTGGCGGTACCATACCACCAGCCATAACTGCTGAGTGCACTCCAAAATTCTGTGCTTCTATTGCAGCAATACCAAACGTAAACGCCGCTTTATTAATTGGACCACCCATATCAATTGCCATCATACCACCTAAAATAAGACCTAGTAATATAGCATTCGTACCGTTTAAACCATTTAACCACCCTGTCAACATTTCATTTAATGCTACTACAGGCGGAATCACTGCTTTTTGCATTACAACTCCTGTAATCAATAATCCAAAGACTGGATATAACAAAACAGGTTTAATTCCTTCTAATTGTACTGGTAGTCCTGAAAATAATCTTTTCAACCCTAAAACAACATATCCAGCTAAGAAACCAGCAATTAATCCACCTAAAAAGCCAGCATTCGCATTCGCCGCTAAAAATCCACCTACAACACCAGGCATAAAACCAGGACGATCAGCAATAGAACTTGCAATAAATCCAGCTAAAATTGGTACAAGGAATAAAAACGCACCTGTTTTTCCTCCACCAATTGACATGAACAATTCAGCTAAAGGACCTTCCGCCTTTATACCACCAAACGAAAACGCTAGCGCTATTAAAATCCCGCCGCCAACAACGAACGGAAGCATATTACTTACGCCATTCATTAAATGCTTATAAATTCCTAATCCTTTTTCTTTTTCCGTACTTTCTGCCTTTCCATCTTCTTTTACACCTTTAAAGATTGGTGCATCTTGCTTTACAGCTCGATTAAGAAGTGTTTCCGTTTTTCTAATCCCATCAGCGACTGGTACTTGAATGACATGTTTACCAGCAAAACGATTCATTTCTACTTGTTTATCCGCCGCAACAATAATAGCTGTTGCTCGTTCAATGTCTTCTTTTGTTAAACCGTTTTTTATACCTGTTGATCCGTTCGTTTCAACTTTAATTGCGATTCCTAGCTCTGCTGCTTTTGCTTTCAAGCTATCTGCGGCCATATACGTGTGAGCGATTCCAGTTGGGCAAGCCGTAACTGCCAATACGTACGGTTCATTTCCTTCTGGTTTGGCGACTTCAATCTCTTCTTCTTTTTCATTCTCTTTTTCATCAAATAGTTGAAGAAGCTCACTTTCATCCTTTGCTTCTAATAGTTGCTTGCGAAACCCTTCATCCATTAATAATGTCGATAAACGAGACAACGTTTCTAAATGAGTATTATTCGCTCCTTCACTTGCAGCAATCATAAAGAATAAGTGTGCTGGCTGTCCGTCAAGCGACTCATAATTGATACCGCTTACACTTCTACCAAAACAAATCGATGGTTGTTTAACAGCCTTTGTCTTCGCATGAGGTATTGCAATACCTTCCCCTATTCCAGTCGTACTTTGGGACTCCCGCTTTAAAATAGCTTCTTTAAATTCCATTTTACTATTTAAACGATTTGCCCCATTTAATTTCTCAACTAATTCATCTATGACAGCTTCTTTATTTGAAGCTGTCAAATCCATAATGACTGTATCTCTTTTTAATAGTTCTGTAATTTTCATATGTTGCTTCCCCCTATCGCTTAGCTACAATTACTTGCGACAATAATTCTTCTACTTTTTCCTTCTTACATAAATCAGCTGAAAATGCTGTTGCACTCCCTGTTGCAACGCCGTATTGAAATGCCTTTTCAATATCTTTTGTCTGTTCATATTTGCCTACAAACCCTGCAACAAGAGAATCTCCGGCCCCAACTGAATTAATTACAACACCTTTTGGAACAGTCGCTTCATATATACCTTCTGCCGTAAATAATAAAGCTCCCTCTTCAGCCATCGATACGATAACGTGTTTTATACCTTGTTCAATTAATTTTCTTCCATAAGGTAAAACGTCCTCTACTGTTGAAAGCTCCACTCCAAACAACTCACCAAGTTCATGATGGTTTGGCTTAATTAAAAATGGCTTATTTTTAATTACATGCTGCAGTGCACTTCCACTCGCATCGACTACTACTCGAATACCTTTTTCAGCTCCGAGCGCTGCGATTGATTCATAAAAGGTAGTTGGGATAGATGCAGGTACACTTCCAGCTAGCACAACGCAATCTCCCTGCTTCATACTTTCGATTTGTTTCATTAATTGTTCAAATTGCTCATTTGTCACATTAGGACCTTGCCCATTTAATTCTGTCTCTTCTTGTCCTTTTATTTTCACATTAATTCGGGAATCTCCGTCTACTTGGATGAAGTTTGTCATTACGCCTTCCGCCTGTAATACACCTTTAATAAATTGACCGGTGAATCCACCAGTAAATCCAAGTGCTATATTTTCCACACCTAAACGATGGAGAACGCGAGAAACATTAATCCCTTTTCCTCCAGGAAACTTCATATCTTTCTCTGCTCGATTGACTGCGCCTAAATCAAAGGAATTAACTTGTACTACATAATCAATAGATGGGTTTAAAGTAACTGTATAGATCATTGTTTATCAGCCTCAATTACATTGGTTTGTCTTTTATATTTTTCTAAATCAATTTCTAAATGGTTTGTAATAATATTTGCTTCTTCAACATTTGCAATTTTCGCAAATGCAACTTCTGAAAACTTACTTTCATCAATTAAGAAATATCCTTCGTTTGCTAATGTTAATGCCATTTGTTTTAAGAGCGCTTCTTCTGGATCTGGCGTTGTAAAGCCAAGCTGTTCATGTACACCATTTGCACCTAAAAAACATTTATCAAAACGATACTTCTGCATACTTTCCTGTGCCATAGCACCGATTAAAGCTTTCGTCCTACTCTTCATCATTCCACCTAGTAAATACGCACGAATATTATTTTCAACTAAAGCTTCAATATGCATAAGTCCATTCGTAACGACAGTCACATCTTTATTTATTAAAAATGGAATCATTTCAAATGTTGTACTTCCTGCATCTAAATAAATACAATCACCTTGTTCAATAACGCTAGCCGCATAATTAGCAATTTGTTGTTTTATTTGAATGTTTTTGGATGATTTTTCAACCATCGTTGGTTCTTGCCCTTTTCCTGTTAAAACAGCGGCACCACCATGAACTCTTTTTAATAACCTTTGCTTTTCCAATTGTGCTAAATCACGGCGAATTGTCGACTCAGAGCTTTCTGTTCTTTCAACTAATTGCTGTAATTTTACAACTTTCTGTTCTTTTACAAGTTGCAATATCATTTGATGACGTTCAGGAGTTAACATTTTATTCACCTCTTCTTTGATTACAGTATAATGAAAACGGTCACAAAAATCAACCACAAACAATCAAAAATAATCAAAAACACCCATAAACATTTATAAACAGTAAAAAGAAACCTATTCGATTAAACAATCAAATAGGTTTCTTTTCTAAATTCACTTATAAAGAAGCTTTATATATACTTAAAACATCATCTTTATTTAATTTTTTAAAGTTACCAAATTCACCATACGCCATCGCTTTATTAGCCATTATATCAATTTCATTTTCTCCAATACCGTAATCAGCTAATGTTGCTGGCGCTTCAATTGAAGTCCAAAATTGACGCAGCGCCTTAATTCCTTCTAAAGCCACTTCTTTATCTGTTTTGCCATCTGTTTCTATATCAAATACACGAATAGCGAACTGTTTAAAACGACTTACATTTTCCTCTACAACATGTTTCATCCAGTTCGGGAATAAAATCGCAAGGCCACCCCCGTGTGGTATATCATGAACAGCAGAAACTGCATGCTCAATATTATGAGTCGCCCAATCTCCTTTTACTCCCATCGCTAAAATGCCGTTTAACGCCATAGTACCACAATATAAAATAGTTTCTCTATGCTCATAATTTTCTAAATCACTTAAAAGCTTAGGTGCTGTCTCAATTACTGTTTTTAAAACAGCTTCACAATAACGATCTTGTAGTTCTGTATTCGTTCCATGATGGAAATATTGTTCTAATACGTGCGACATAATATCTACCATACCGTAAATTGTTTGATCTTTCGGTACAGAAGTAGTATGAACTGGATCTAAAATTGAAAACTGCGGGAAAGTAACCGGGCTACCCCATCCATACTTTTCATTCGTTTCCCAGTTTGTAATTACCGAGCCTGCATTCATTTCAGATCCTGTTGCTGCAAGAGTAAGTACAGTACCAAATGGTAATGCCTCATTAGCAAATGTTTTTTTCGTTACAATATCCCATACATCTCCATCGTACTTACTACCAGCTGCAATTGCCTTCGTACAGTCGATCACACTTCCTCCACCAACTGCTAAAATAAATTCAACACCATTTTCTTTACAAATTTGAATCCCTTTCTTTACAGTTGATACACGTGGATTCGGTTCAACACCTGTCAATTCAAATACTTCTGCATTTATATCCTTTAAAATAGAAATTACATTATCATAAATACCGTTTCTTTTAATGCTGCCTCCCCCGTATACGAGAAGAACTTTTTTACCGAACTGTGGAATTTCAGTTTTTAACTGCTCTAATTGACCTTTACCGAAAATAAGTTTCGTTGGATTACGAAATACAAAATTTTGCATATTCCTTTACCATCCCTTCTATATGAAAAGCAACTATACTTTTGTATACCATATTTTTTTCATTTCACAAAAATATTTGCTTAATAAAAAAATCCCAGCCTACAGGCTGAGATTTTTTATTGGTAATAAGGTGAGATCATTAAGTAAACAATAACACCAGATAAACTTACATATAACCAAATCGGCATCGTCCAACGTACAATTTTACGATGACGTGTTAATTGATTTGTAAAACCAAATACAAGTGCAAACAATGCAAGCGGTACAATAATTGCCGCCAGGATAATATGTGTAATTAAAATGATGAAATACACATATTTAATGAATCCTTCTCCGCCAAAATGTGTTGCTGGCGCTAAGTAATGATAAGATAAATAAGAAACACAAAATAGCAACGTCGTTGTAAATGCTGCCAGGATGAAACCACGGTGCATTTTCACATTCTTCTTAATAATAGAGTATAGAGCTGCTAATAAGAATACGAACGTAAAGCTATTAAAAATTGCATTTAACATTGGTAAAATTGTTACATCAAAATGTAATTCTCCTTCATAGCCAACAGGTCCAAAGAACAAAAATAAAATAATCGCATTTACAATTACAGAAAGCGTTATCACAATAGGAGCATAGCTTTTCTGATTTGTTGATTGATCCACCAAAATGGTCACTCCCTCTTCCTTCAAATATGTATACGTAACCTCACTATTTTAACATACTATTCACAGTGTAAATGTGACAATAGTTTGACACAGCAAGATAAGACAAAGAAAAAATCCTTCTTAATAAAACTTCTTAAGAAGGATTTTATCGCTTTATTATTCAAATAGCAACGCGATTAGTTTTTGTTAAAAAATGTATCGCTATATGCTTGAAAAATTTCAGACACTTGATATCCCATTAAAGAAATTGCTGTTAATGAAAAGAAACCAATCATAAGAAATCGAAACCACATATAAATCTCCTCCTTGTATTTAGCTTAAAAAACATTCGCTATATTACAAGTTGAGTGGCACTCTTCATCGTCACTTTCCTTTTTCCTTACAATTGCTGTAATAAATCGAATCATAAAGAAAATAACAAAAGGAATTTGTTCGTAATTCACATTGGCATAGTTTAGCAACGGCTCGCGCTGCATATCGAACGGGGATGAGAAGGAATAGAACATACCTTGCTCTTCCATATATACAATTACAATTTTCATGCAAAATACGATTCCTAGAAACGAAACAATATCTTGCCATTCTGTCGTATATAACAGGTTATACAGCTCTAATACGTACTCTTCCATTATCATCCCCCCCCTTCCTTTTTTACCATTTTGCTCGCCTTCGTATAAAAAGTCAAGAAAAAAGTTTATATCCACTATGACAATAGTAATTACTTGTTTCTATGATTATATATGATTCTTTTATAGCAATGACTGGGTGTAACTCTCTTCGAAAATTAGAATCGAACAGATTCCTCATTCTTACTTTTAGGATTCAAAACTGTGCTATTTTTATTTCTATTAAAAATAAAATAAGAAAGTATGATAAGAACAGTAACAAACATTGTTAAAAGTGCTTGTGAACGTAAAGTATCAATTGCGAACATCGCAACTAAAACTGCTATAATAGCAACAATTGTAACATACGTTACATACGGAAAAAGCCACATTTTCACTTTCAAATTTTGTTGTTCCACTTTCCCCATTTTTTTACGCATCTTTAAATGCGAAACTGCAATAACGAGATAAACTAGTAACGCAATCCCGCCAGATGCATTCACTAAAAACAAAAAGACTTTATCTGGAGAAATGTAACTAAACACAACGCCAATATAAGCGAAGAAAGTTCCAAATAAAACGGCCCGAACTGGAACACCACTACTGTTCAATTTCAAAAACGCCTTTGGAGCATCTCCTCTTTCTGCCATCGAAAAAAGCATTCTTGAGTTTGTATATAAACCCGAATTTAAACAAGAGAGTACAGCTGTTAAAACGATAAAATTCATAATTTGTGCCGCAGCTGGTATTCCTATATGTTCCAATACAGCTACAAATGGACTTTTTAATATGTTTGCTGAATTCCATGGCAGTAGCGTAACAACTACCGCTATAGACCCAATAAAAAATACAAGAATACGCCAAATCACACTGTTTGTTGCTGTTTTTACTGCTTTTACAGGTTCTGCAGATTCACCTGCGGCTACCGCTACAATTTCTGATCCCATAAATGAAAATATAACGACAGTAATTCCAAGCAGTACCGAACTTATACCGTTTGGCATAAATCCACCTTGTCCAATTAAATTCGAAGTGCCGGGTGCTTCTGTTCCTGGAACAAATCCTAAAATAACAGCAAGACCTAGACAAAGGAACAAAACAATACTTATTACTTTAATAAAAGAAAACCAATATTCAAACTCTCCAAATGATTTCACCGAAAAAACGTTCGTCAGCGTTAATAAAATTGTTAATATTAAACTTAATAACCAAAGCGGTATTTGTGGAATCCAATATTGGATAATACCAGCACCTGCTGTGGCTTCTATTGCAATAACAATTACCCAAAAAAACCAGTATAACCAGCCTATTGTATAACCCGCCCAAGGACCAATCGCTTCTCTTGCATACGTTGCAAATGAACCACTTGTCGGATTAACAGCTGCCATTTCTCCTAGCATTCTCATGACGAAAATGACTAGAAGTCCTGCTAATGCATATGAAACGATAGAACCTGGTCCTGCCGAATGTACAACTGCACCACTTCCAACAAACAAACCAGCCCCTATTACACCGCCAATTGAAATCATTGTAATGTGGCGTATTTTGAGGTCTTTCTTTAGATTTTTATCCAAATCTTGTACATCCCCTTCCAAACTAAATTTTGAAATTTATGTAAGAGTACTGTGCGAAAGATTTTGTCCTATACTTTAAAATATATCAAAATATTCTGAATTCAACAATTAAAATTCAACCTCCTTCAAAAATTATTACATTAGGTTTAATACTTTCCCATACACAATTGTTGAGAAAATTATAGTCCCTTTACAAAAGAAAGAATTTTCAGATATTATTAAATAAACAAGATTATACATCTAGACAACTTTTTGTATAGGAGTGTTGATATGTTAAACAAGTTCAAATTTTTTTGTTGTATTTTAGTAATGTTCTTACTTCTACCGTTATCCCCTTTCCAAGCACAAGCAGCAAACAATTTAGGTTCAAAATTACTCGTTGGATACTGGCATAATTTTGATAACGGTACTGGCATTATTAAATTAAAAGACGTTTCACCAAAATGGGATGTAATCAATGTATCTTTTGGTGAAACTGGTGGTGATCGTTCCACTGTTGAATTTTCTCCTGTGTATGGTACAGATGCAGAATTCAAATCAGATATTTCTTATTTAAAAAGTAAAGGAAAGAAAATAGTTCTTTCAATAGGTGGACAAAATGGGGTCGTTTTACTTCCTGACAATGCCGCTAAGGATCGTTTTATTAATTCCATACAATCTCTGATCGATAAATACGGTTTTGACGGAATAGATATTGACCTTGAATCAGGTATTTACTTAAACGGAAATGACACTAACTTCAAAAACCCAACTACCCCTCAAATCGTAAATCTTATTTCAGCTATTCGAACAATCTCAGATCATTATGGTCCAGATTTTCTATTAAGCATGGCCCCTGAAACAGCTTATGTTCAAGGCGGATATAGCGCATATGGAAGCATATGGGGTGCATATTTACCAATTATTTATGGAGTGAAAGATAAACTAACATACATTCACGTTCAACACTACAACGCTGGTAGCGGGATTGGAATGGACGGTAATAACTACAATCAAGGTACTGCAGACTACGAGGTCGCTATGGCAGATATGCTCTTACATGGTTTTCCTGTAGGTGGTAATGCAAATAACATTTTCCCAGCTCTTCGTTCAGATCAAGTCATGATTGGGCTTCCAGCAGCACCAGCGGCAGCTCCAAGTGGTGGATACATTTCGCCAACTGAAATGAAAAAAGCTTTAAATTATATCATTAAAGGAGTTCCATTCGGAGGAAAGTATAAACTTTCTAACCAGAGTGGCTATCCTGCATTCCGCGGCCTAATGTCTTGGTCTATTAATTGGGATGCAAAAAACAACTTTGAATTCTCTAGTAACTATAGAACATATTTTGATGGTCTTTCCTTGCAAAAATAACAAAGTAAAACTATAATTAGCCCTCATCAATCGGACATTTATGGGCAATCAATGCAGGATAAAAACAACAATAGGTCCCTTTATAGGTCCTATTGTTGTTTTTTACTTATGAAAATTACTTTGTCACATCTAAAGTTTTAAGAAACTCTTTTCCATCGACCAACATCGCACGTTCCTTGGAATCATATTGTTAAATATTCTAGTTACTATTTTGCTTCAACACAAAAATTGAAAGCTCAGGTACACTACAAAATCTAACAGGCATCCTAGTAGTCCCAATGCCACGATTTACATATAAATATAACGGCTTACTCTTCCCCTCTACTTCATACATACCTTCAACGTAGTGCTCAGCTAGTTTGGTAGTAATTAACGGACCTACAAAAGGAATTTGGACTTGTCCTCCGTGACTATGTCCTGACAGTTGAAGATCAACTGGGTAACGATTTATTTTGGTTACAACATCCGGCTCATGTACTAATAACATGTTGAAATCATTTTGTTTCAAGTTTTTTAAAGTTGAATCTATTTGCGGCTTCCCTAATAGAAAATCATCCAAACCTGATATTATAATATATTTGCCGTTTTCCACTTTAATTTTCTGCACTTCATTTACTAATACAGAAAAACCAGCTTCTTCCATATATTTTTTGTAAAATAAACTACCGCCCCCGCCCCTATCATGATTCCCAAACACAGCATATTTCCCTAAGGGAGCGTAAATTTTCTGCAAAATAACCTTCGCTTCTTCTCTTTCCGCACTATAAGACCCAAATTTATCTATTAAATCTCCGGTAAAAACTACTATATCTGGATGTAATTCATTCATCTTCTCCACTAAATGTTCAAGTTGTTTCAGTGTAAACTCTGGTCCTAAATGTACATCTGAAAACTGCAATATTTTTTTATTATTAAACTCTTTAGGAATTGTAGAAGCTTCTATTTCATTCCACGTAACTGTTACTAGTTTTCGTTCTATTTCTGTCGCATAATAATACAAACTTACTGGTATCATTAATATACTTATAAAACTAATAATAAATATCTTTACGATTGATTTTTTTCGTTCTTTTTTTACATGATTCGTATTCATGTTTTCACCTCTAGAAACACTTTAAATCCTTATTGTTACATTCATGTGACAACATGAACAATGTTATCAATATGTAATTCCCTCTCTATTCACTTTGACAATTTTATACAGAAGTCATAACATATTTTTATAATACATAGATTTTCGAAATTTTTTCTATTCATTCCATCATTTTATTACGGAGGGGTTATTCATGTCTGTATTTACACCAGAAGAAATTACGGAACTTGCTGCTAATTCCGGAAGAAAAAAAGCTCATTTATCATTACTCCCTATGTTAATTCTCGGTTTTTTTGGCGGTGCTTTTATAGCATTAGGGTATTTACTCGATATTCATGTTATTGGAACAATGCCAAAGGCTTGGGGATCATTTACTAGTTTTCTAGGCGCTGCTGTATTCCCTATTGGCCTTATTCTCGTTATTCTTGCAGGCGGTGAACTAGTAACTGGTAACATGATGACAGTTTCTATGGCCTGGCTTCAAAAGAAAATTACTTTATTTTATTTCATACGAAATTTAGTTATTGTTACATTTAGCAATTTCATAGGGGCTGTATTTGTAGCCTACTTTTTCGGTCATATCGTTGGCTTAACTGAAGGAGCTTTTTTAGCAAAAACTATTTCTATCGCTCAAGCGAAACTACAAGATACACCATTGCAAGCATTTATTTCTGCAATCGGATGTAATTGGCTCGTTTGTTTAGCTGTTTGGCTCAGTATGGGAAGTAAAGAATTTATCGGAAAGATTATCGGTATTTGGTTCCCGGTTATGACTTTTGTTGCGATTGGATTTCAACACGTTGTAGCCAATATGTTTGTCATCCCAGCCGCCATTTTTGCCGGTCATTTCACTTGGGCTGAATATTTTCCAAACTTTATTTTTGTTTTCTTTGGAAATTTAGTAGGAGGTATGTTATTTGTAGCACTACCTTACTTCATATCTTATAATAAGAAACTACCTGCTCATCAAGAGAAGACTGAAATGAAGAACAAATCTCTGTCCGCTTAAATGGAATGTCTATAAAGTGCCCTAAAAAATATTACAAATTTCATTTTTTTTGCGAATATATGTACGTACACTTGTTCTCGAATGTTTTATACGTTATAATAACAACTTAAATAGCATTATTTACATATGAGGTGAAAAACATGAACAAAACAGAATTAATTAAAAACGTAGCACAAAATGCTGAGATTTCTCAAAAAGAAGCTACTGTAGTTGTACAAACTGTAGTAGAATCAATCACTAACACTTTAGCTGCTGGTGAAAAAGTACAACTTATCGGATTCGGTACATTCGAAGTTCGTGAAAGAGCTGCTCGTACAGGCCGTAACCCACAAACTGGTGAAGAAATGCAAATCGCAGCTTCTAAAGTACCTGCTTTCAAAGCTGGTAAAGAACTAAAAGAAGCTGTAAAATAATGAAAAATATCCTTCTCATTTATGAGAAGGATATTTTTTTCATAACATAATTAATAAAAATCTGACCATTATGTTGTTTCTTTTGTTCTTTTATGCAAATAAAACCTTTACTTTCAAAAAAAGGTTTTGCGGTAATGCTCGCCTCTGTATATATCTCCCTATGCCCTAGGTTCACTGCTTCTTTTTCTAACTTCTGTAGTATGTATGAAGCGACTCTTTTCCCTTGATAATCTTTATGCGTAAATAAACGATCTACGTAACGATCATCGTTATAATCCCCAAACCCCACAATCACACCTTTATGATCCGCTACATAGCTAATATTCTTTTCTAAAGACTGTAACCAATTTTCTCTATCTAGTTGCTCCGGTGCCCACGCCTGTAGCTGTAACTCATTATAATCTTTTGCATTAACCGTATGAACTGTTTCATAGAACAATTGTAATACTTGATCTAAATCTTCTTTCTGGAATGTTCTAATTATAATATCTTTTAACATATATAAGTCTCCTTACGAAACTACCTCTTAACTTTTCTACTACATACGATTCTATATTTCTACTTTATTATATCGTTTTAATTTCTATACGAACAAAAAAAACAATACTTATTCAAAGTATTGTTTTTTAATTCTATTCAATTACTTAATGTAGCTCTTTAAGATTTTAATTTAACTCTTTGTAATCGTAATGCATTTAATACAACGGATACAGAACTAAATGCCATCGCTGCTCCAGCAACCCAAGGGGCTAAGAAACCTAATGCCGCAATTGGAATTCCTAACGCGTTATAAGCTAATGCCCAGAATAAATTTTGTTTAATATTTCTTATCGTCATTTTACTCATAAAGATCGCATCAGCAATACTATTTAAGTCACCGCGGATTAACGTTATATCCGCTGCTTCCATCGCTACATCCGTTCCCGTTCCAATTGCCATACCAATGTTCGCTGTAGCAAGAGCAGGAGCATCATTTATCCCGTCTCCAACCATCGCTACTTTCTTACCATTTGCTTGCAGTTTTTTCACTTCTTCTGCTTTTCCTTCTGGCAATACTTCTGCAATTACGTGATCAATACCAACTTGCTTTGCAATTGCCTGAGCAGTTTGTGTATTATCTCCTGTAATCATCACAACGTCTAGACCCATTTTTTTCAGTCTTGCGATAGCTGCTTTTGAAGTATCTTTTACAGTATCTGCAACGGCAACTATACCAGCATATTCTTTATCGATTGCAATAAGCATTGCTGTTTTTCCTTCTCGTTCTTGCGCTTCCATTGATTTAGAAACTTCTTCAATATCAATATTGAATTTCTTCATTAATCGACGTGTACCAATTAATAAGTGTTTTCCTTCTACAACTGATTCGATACCAAATCCCGGAATCGCTTCAAACGTTTCTGAACTTGGGATATCAATTTTCTTTTCTTTAATTCCTTCTACAATCGCTTCTGCAAGTGGATGTTCAGAATTTCTTTCTGCTGCCCCTACTAATCTAAGCAGTTCATTTTCATTGAATCCATCTGCTACAATTACATCTGTTAACACCGGCTTCCCATTTGTCACTGTACCCGTTTTATCTAAAATAACCGTATCTAATCGGTGCGTTGCTTCTAAATGCTCTCCACCTTTAAATAAAATACCATACTCTGCTGATCTTCCTGATCCTGCCATAATAGATGTAGGCGTTGCAAGACCTAATGCACATGGACAAGCGATAACAAGTACTGCTATCATTTTCTCAAGTGCTCCGCCAAAATCACCAGGTGTAACAAATATCATCCATACTGCAAATGTGATAATCGCAATCACAACTACAACCGGTACGAAAATACCTGAAATTTGATCTGCTACCCTTTGAATAGGAGCTTTTGAACCTTGTGCCTCTTCTACTACTTTAATAATTTGAGCTAATGCAGTATCTCTTCCTACTTTAGTTGCTTTCACTTTTAAAAATCCATTTTTATTTATTGTCGAACCTATTACTACATCCCCAATTGACTTATCAACAGGAATACTTTCACCCGTTAACATCGATTCATCAATTGCTGACTTTCCTTCTACAATCTCACCATCTACTGGTATTTTTTCACCAGGCTTTACATAGACGATATCACCAGCTACTACTTCTTCAATCAAAATTTTTATTTCTGTTCCATCTCGCACAACTGTAGCTGTCTTCGCTTGTAAACCCATCAATTTTTTAATTGCTTCTGATGAGCGCCCTTTTGCTTTCGCTTCAAATAATTTACCTAAAATAATTAATGTAATAAGTACCGCACTCGTTTCAAAATATAAATCTGTCATATGTTTCGAAGAACCAATAGATTGAATACTTAAATATACACTATAGAAATACGCGGCCGACGTTCCAAGTGCCACGAGAACATCCATATTCGCACTTTTATTACGTAACGCTTTATAAGCTCCAACATAAAACTGTCCACCAATGATAAATTGAACAGGGGTTGCAAGTGCTAGTTGCACCCAAGGGCTCATTAACATATCCGGTAAATAAATAAACGACGTAAATGAGAAATGACTAACCATTGCCCACAATAATGGGAAAGATAAAATAAACGAAATAATAAACTTCTTCTTTTGTCTTTCAATTTCTTGTAATCGATGATCAGTTGATGCATCTTGATTATCTGGTTTCACTTCTAATTTATATCCTAGCTTCGTAATCGCACTCTTCATTTCATTTACATTAACTTCATCAGGATTAAAGTCTACTGTAGCTGATTCTAAAGCAAAATTTACTGTCGCTTTGTTCACACCATCTAACTTATTTAAGCGCTTTTCAACTCTATTTGCACATGCTGCACATGTCATTCCTGAAACAGTAAATTCAGCTTTATCACTTACAATTCCATATCCTAACGATTCAACTTTTTCTTTAAACTGTTGCGGATTTGTTTTAGTTGGATCGTACATTATTTTTGTTTTTTCAAGTGCAAAATTTACATTCGCCTCATGAACACCTTCTACTTTTTTTAGACCTTTTTCAATTCTATTTGCACATGCCACACATGTCATTCCTGATATTTGAAGATTGGCCTCTTTTTTTTCATTCATGTCTCTCACCTCTATATACCCTTATGAGGTATAATTATTAGCAAAATAAATCGTACTTCATTTAAAGTACGATTTATTTCCATATCTAAAAATAATTATTGAACATCGTATCCTTGGTCTTCGATTACAGCAACGATATCTTTTAATGTTACGGCAGACGAGTCGATAGTAACTTCAACAGTTCCTTCTGCTAATTGAACCTTCACTTGTTCAACACCGTTTAGCTCTTTCACACTGCTTTCGATAGCATTTACACAATGTCCACAAGACATACCTTCAACCTGTAATGTTAACTGTTCCATTTAAAATCCTCCTCTTGTTTATTCATTGTTTGTTAATCACAATTACATCTTACCATACCCCCCTAAGGTAATCAATGGTTTTATATCATGATTTTTCAATTATTTTCTAAAAGTTTATTTTACACACACTTTTTCACATCAATACGCCGAGATCTTATTATGAAGGTAAACAAAAAAAACAAGCCAGTGACATACTAGCTTGTTTTTACGCTTTTGAAAAACGTTCAAATACAGTCATTAATTCTTCAATTGCTTCGTCACCATTGCCATCTTTAATAGCACCTGAAACACAATGACTTGTATGGTTTTTTAATACACCCATTCCTACTTTTTTCATCGCTGCATTAATCGCTGAAATTTGCACTAAAATATCCACGCAATAACGATCATTTTCAATCATATTTTGAATACCGCGGACCTGTCCTTCAATTCTCTTTAATCTATTTATAATCTGTTCTTTTTCTTTTTCTGATCTATGTGTTACTGCTTCATGCTCTTTATGATCCATATTATCACCTTCTTAAAGTTTCTCTTCACCCAATAAAACAATTGTTTTTATGAGTATACCAATTATAGCATTAAATATCTACGCACGATACCCCATAAGAGTATATTTACGCTTTATGATTATTCTTAACAATGCATTAGCTTCTTAATCTCAATTTTTAGTATACCCTTTCCTTTTTGTCAAAAAAATCATTATATCTCTCATCAAAATTCAATAAAGTGAAACAAGAATAAGCGGGGATTACCCGCCCCCGCTTATTCTTCATCTATAATATTAAAATCTTAATTTTCAGATATTTAATCCAAGAATTTTTTCTTTCCATATATAATTATTGTTGATCACATACTTTTGTATCATTCACTACTGAAGTTCCTTCAACGGTTACCGTATGAAAACAGTCATTTACTCGAACTGTTACAACATTATCTTGCCGGTCAATGATATGATATTCATTAAAATTTTTATTCAGAGCACTGCGAATTTGTTCTCCTTCATAAATTGGGATGCCATGCGATAGAACCCAAATAAGTCCAGCGATAGCAAGAATAGTTTTCATACGATCTACCTCCTTGGGAATATAGTGAACTTTTAATCCATACTTTTTCAGCTCTACAAATCATGATCGGAATAAACCGAGCCTTTTTGGAAATAAGTTCATTTCGTCTATTTTATGTTTATGCTAATTGTGACCGTTTTGTGACAACTTTTTGTCTCTTTAGACGAAAAGTTGAAACAAAACTTTCAAAAAGGACAATTCTACATATCAAAAAAGGTTATGGAATGTTTCATCCATAACCTTTTTTCCTATATGTAACTAATAAATCTCAACCCTTTACTTAAAGACGTCGGCACAACAGATGCATGATTCTCCCCTTCAGCTTCATAAAACTTAAATTTAAGTTTATCGTGGTTTACTTGGAGAAGGCGCTCTGATAATTCATTTGCACCTACAACCATATGCTCTCGTTCTAGTGACCCAACTGTAAGGAACACTCCTGTTTCAAACTTAGCATTGTTTAATTCATTTATAAGGTTCTCTTCTTTTTCAAGTACGGATTTATTATTCCACCATATAGATGGACTACTAATAAAATAATTTTGAAAAGCATTTAAGTTTGTAAATAGTATATGGAGAGCAAATAATCCACCTAAAGAATGCCCAAATAACGTTTGCTTACCTTTATCAATCTCAAAATTCTTTTCAATTTGTGGTTTCAGTTCTTCTTCAATAAAAGTAAAGAAATTATGTGCTCCTCCTGTTTTAGGCCACGGTTTACCGTCTGGTTTTAAAGGGGCATCTTTTGAAATTACGCTAGGCGTAAAATCATAACATCTTTCTTCCCCTGAAAATGCGCCTTCAATTGGATAACCCACTCCTACTATAACAGCTGGTGAAACACCAGTTTTTTCCGCTCTTACTGATTGTATTTTAACTGCTTCATGAAATGTTTGAAAAAAGGCATTGCCATCTAATACGTAAATGACAGGATATCCTGAATCCGGTGCTGGTTGCCTCGGCTTTGAAATATGAATTTGATATTCCTTACCTTCTAATTTTGAATACATTTTCCACTGTTCTGTATTAGATATTATAATCTGCTGTTTTTCAACTGTAGTATTCACCCTATCCCCCCCTTTTTAACTTGTTACATATATTTCGATTTTTTCTTCTTGAGATACAACGCTATCATAACCGAAACAAACAGGAGCCCCGTTATACGGATCAATCATGACACGTGCATCAATATGAAATACTTCTTTTAATACTTCATTTGTAATGATTTCTTCTGGGCTACCAGTTGTAACAATTTCTCCTTCCTTCATTGCAATAATTTCATCTGAAAATCTTGCTGCATGGTTGATATCATGTAATACCATAACAACCGTACAATTATGTTCTTTATTTAACTTCTCCACAATTTGTAATACATCTAATTGATGAGACATATCAAGGTATGTAGTTGGCTCATCTAATAGCAACACTTCTGTCTCTTGTGCTAATGCCATCGCTAGCCATACCTTTTGTCTTTGACCACCTGATAAATTTGCAATTTGTCTCGTTCGAAATTCAGAAGTTTTCGTTATATTTAATGCCCAATCAATCATTTCTTTATCTTTTGTCGTTAACTTATTTACGTTATTTCGATGTGGATAGCGTCCATAAGAAATTAATTCTTCCACTTTAAGTTCACCTGGTGCAATTGGAGTTTGCGGGAGTAAAGCTAACTGCTTCGCAATTTCTTTCGTTGAAATTGTATGTAAATCTTGCCCTTGCAAATATACTTTTCCGCTTTTTTGTTTTAAAATTCTTCCCATTGTTTTTAACAATGTCGATTTACCGCAACCGTTTGGACCTATAATTGTCGTTACTTTTCCTTCTTGTATTTCCACATTTAAATCGCGAAACACTGTAAGCTTTTCATAACTTGTTTCTAAATTTTTTGCACTTAAAATACTCACTTTTATTCCTCCTCTTACGCTTTCGCCTTATAAAGTAAATATAAGAAATACGGTACACCGACAATAGAAATAACGATTCCAACTGGTAACTCTACAGGTGTGAAAACTGTTTTTGCAATAAAGTCTGAGGCAATTACAAGAAACATTCCGATTACGCCGCACGTAGGAATTATATACTTATGTTGAATACCGACAAGTCTTTTCGCTATATGCGGTGCCATTAAGCCAATAAAACCGATACTCCCTGAAACAGCAACACATGCACTCACAAGCCCGATACTGCTTAATAATAAAATCGATTTCTCTCTTTCTACTGAAACACCTAAACTTGTAATACTCGTTTCTTCCAATTGGAATAAATCTAATAAATAAGCTTTCTTTTGTATAAGTGGAATTAAGATAATAAGCCATGGTAACATAGCCACAATATACTTCCAGTTCGCACTATATATGCTTCCAGACACCCACACTGCAGCCATCTCGAAATCAGTTGACTTCATTTTGAGTGATAAGTACATAGAAAAAGCTCCAAATCCCGATCCAATTGCAATCCCTGTTAATAAAAGTCGCTGCGAATCTAATTTACCGTTTTTCCAAGAAAACAGATAAATGATGATAGCTGCACCTAATCCACCTACTAAACCAAACATTGGCATCATCATAATAGAAACCCAGTCTGTGCTTTTTAATTGTCCTTGAAAGAAAAACATAAAAATGACAATCGCTGTTCCCGCTCCGGCATTTACTCCTAAAATACCTGGGTCCGCCAATCCATTTCTCGTAATCCCTTGAATAACAGCACCTGCAACACCAAGGCCTAATCCTACTAATCCAGCAATTACGATACGCGGAAGACGAAACTCAAAAATAACTAAATCATGTTCTGGTACTGGATCAATTCTAAAAAGTGTTTTAAATACATCTGTAATCGTAATGTCGAACGTACCATTTGTTAAACTAATATAGATAGCACATAGTATTAAAAATATAATAATCCCCATCGTCATTCCGAAACGTTGACTTGAACTTTTAAGCATGTCTCTCTCCTCCTCTAGTACGGATTAAATAAAGGAAGAAAGGAATTCCAATTAAGGAGGTAACGACTCCAATAGGTGTTTCAAATGGATAGTTTACAAATCTACTCAAAACGTCACATAACGCTAAGAAAACGCCACCAATAACACCTGCACATGGCAAAATCCACTTATAATCTACCCCAATTATAAAGCGGGTAATGTGTGGAATAATTAAACCTACAAAACCAACTTTCCCCACTAAAGCAACTGCTGTTCCTGTTAAAAAAATTACCGATAAAATTGCCATCGCTTTAACTAGTTTTGTACGCTGTCCTAAATTAATAGAAACCTCTTCGCCTAATGAAAGAATGGTAATAGATTTTGATATTAACAATGCTAAAATTATTCCAATTATCCCAAACGGTATCGTGATTTTAATTATATTAGGATCTACTTGATCTAACTTTGCATTAAACCAAAAACTAACATTTTGAGAAATTTGGAAATACGAAGCCATTGCAGCCGATACACTGCTTAAAAATGTTCCAATAACTGTTCCTATAATCGCTAACCTAACTGGTGATAAGCCATTTTGAAGGAGCGAACCAAAACCAAACACGATACCGGCTCCGAGTGCAGAACCAATCATTGAACATATAACCATACCAATTGATGACATTCCTGGAAGAAAAATTATACAAAGTGTAATAACAAAGGCAGCACCATCCGTCACACCCATAATAGAAGGGGATGCAAGATAGTTTCTTGTCATCCCCTGCATAAGTGCTCCTGATATGGCTAGAAATGCTCCGACTAAAAGAGCTGCAACTACCCTTGGTAAACGTGAAGTAATAATAATATTATGATTTACATCACTTGAATCAAAATGAAATAATGCGTTCCACACTGTTTCAGCATCAATACTTTTCGCCCCATACAAAATCGAAAGTATAACTGTAAATAAGATGAGTATGGGTGCTATACATAATATAGTTACTGGTACTGCATTTGTTTTCTGCATATCATTCAACGCACCTTACTTATTGTATTATTTAGATAAATTTTTCACTGCTTCTTTTAAGAAGGCAGTTTTACTCCAAGCAGTACCACCTTGCGCCATTGGATCTACAACGTTTACAAATACTTTCTTTTCCTTCGCAGCATTCATACTTTGCCAAATTGGATTACTTTCAATTTCTTCTAACACTTTTGGATTTTTATTTTCACTTGCCTCATATTGTAAGAAAATATAATCTGGGTTAAGTTCAGCAAGTTTTTCAAATGAAATTTTCTCTTGTGCTTTTACAGTTTTCAATTGTTCTGGAGCAGTTAGTCCAAGATCTTTATAAATTACAGGGTTGAAGTATACTCCTTCTGGATATAGGAATAATTCGTTTGCTCTTAGTCTAATGACAAGTACTTTTTTATCTTTTAACTTATCTCCTAGTTTTGCTTTTGCTTTTTCAGCGTCTGAATTGTAGTCTTTAATAATTTTTTCTGCTTTATCTTTTTTACCAGTTAATTCTCCCATTAACTTTAAGTTATCTTCCCAATTTGTTGAAACGTGTGATACCGGGAATGTAGGAGCTACTTTCGTAAACTTTTCAGCTGTTTCTGCTGGGAATTTCGTACTTGATGTAATCACATCTGGTTTTAATTGTAGTAATGTTTCGAAATTGGGTTGCATTTTCTCACCAACAGATTTCGCACCTTCTAACTCTTTTTCCAGGTATTTTGGTAGTTTACCACCTACAGTAATGGCACCAACTGGTTTAATTCCAAGTACTGCCGCATCTTCCATTGACTCTAAACTAGCTGTCGCAATTTTATCTACTTTTGCTGGCACTGTATATTCTTTACCTAAATATGTAATTTTTCGTTTTTCATCTTTTTTCGTTTCCGTAGCTTTTGTCTGTTGTTTTTGCTCGCCTGAAGTTTTATCCGCACTATTACATGCCGCTAAACCTACACTTAAAACGGTAACCATCCCTAAAGTAAATAATTTCTTGTTCATCTTTATATGTCTCCTCTCAAATTTTCAAACTATATTCTCAATAGAATTTAACTATATGAATCTTATTCCATATATATATTTCATTAGATTAATAATTTTATCCAGAACTCATTCACGTTCACTTCCCCTAGACTATAATTCTTTTACGTCTTCATCACTTGATAATCATTTTCACTGATAATGATTATCGTTACTAAGTATATATTTAATATGAAATTATTTCAAGAATGATTTGAAAAATTTTAACAAACTGAATTAAAAAAAGAAGTATCTCCCTAATATTAGGGAGATACTTCTTTTTTTAGAAATTTATATGTAATTCAACTGGACAATGGTCTGATCCCATCACTTCACTATTAATTTTCGCTTCTGTCATCTGGTCTTTCATTCTTTCCGAAACAACAAAATAATCTAAACGCCATCCGATATTTTCACCTTTGTAATCTTGCTCTTACATTTATGAATACATACATACGCACTTTATTCAGGTTATACTAATTTCAGAGGTGATGTTCTTTGCACAATGAAGGAGTTACATTAACAAATGAGTATTGGCAAGCAATTATTCATAACGATTCTTCCTATGATAGCAAATTCTTTTATGCTGTGAAATCAACTGGAATCTTTTGCAGGCCATCATGCAAATCAAGAATACCAAATAGAAACAATGTACGAATTTTTCATCATGCAGAGCAAGCATTAAGTGAAAACTTTCGCCCGTGCAAACGTTGTAAGCCAAATGGGATCACTTTACCTAATGAAGAGTGGGTAGAACAAATTAAAGACTATATCGAAAAGCATTATGACAAATCCTTAACTCTCGACATGCTTGCGGGAATGTGTCACGGTAGCCCTTTTCATTTACAACGTACTTTCAAAAGAATAATAGGGCTAACTCCTATAGAATATATACAACAATTCAGGATTCTTAAAGCAACCAAATACCTTTTACACACAAATCAATCTATTAAAGAAATTAGTACTGCTGTCGGGATAGAAAACCCAGAGTATTTCGCAACTTTATTTAAAAAGAAAACCGGCTTTACTCCTACTGAATATCGAAAAAAGAACGAGATGAAAGAGGGATACGATAATGAATTCCTACAAAAATAATTATATATATTGGACGCTACTTACACATAAAAATTGGCGATTTCATATTGCTGCAACTGAAAATGGACTATGTTTCATTGGATCACAAGACGAAAACTTTGAAGAATTAAATATATGGGCTAGAAAAAAACTGCCCCAACATATATTGATTCATAGTCCAGATTACTTGCAAATATATACGCAAGAAGTTATCGAGTATTTAGAAAACAAGCGAGAAACTTTTACATTTCCTATCGATGCTTATGGAACTAATTTTCAATTATCTGTTTGGAATACGGTACGTGAAATTCCTTATGGAAAGACATATTCTTATACAGAAATTGCTGAAAGAATTCAAAAACCTAAAGCTGTGCGCGCCGTTGCTTCTGCTATTGCTGCTAACCCTCTCCTTATTACTATTCCTTGTCACCGCGTTATTGGGAAGAATGGGAAACTAACCGGATTTAGGGGTGGATTAGAAATGAAGAAAAAATTGCTTACATTAGAAAAGTTACAGGTGGAATTCATATGACAGCAGAATATAATAGCGCATTATCTATAGCAGTTCCAAAAGAATTTTGTTTCCAAGAAAATTTACGTTATCTATCACGTTCTAACAATGAATGTATGTTTCATATTGAAGATAACAAAATTTATAAAGTTATCCCTGTTCAAGATGTAAATCCTTTAGTTGAAATTAGTGTGAATACAGATGGCAATATTCAAATACGTTGTTTAGAAGAATCATATACATCTGAAAAATCGATACGTGAAGCTGTAGCTAACTATGTAAAAGAATGGTTTGATTTAACTACTGATTTAGCTCCCTTTTATACATTAGCTAAACATGATTTACTCCTTCAAGGACCAATTGAACAATATTATGGCCTTCGTAATTTAGGTATTCCAGACTTATTTGAGGCACTTTCCTGGGGAATTATCGGTCAACAAATTAACTTAACATATGCTTATACGCTAAAAAGAAGATTAGTTGAGCAATTTGGCAGTTATGTAGAATGGGACGGTAGAAAGCATTGGATATTCCCATCACCTGAAACAATTGCAAATCTACATGTAGAAGATCTCCAACAATTAAAAATGACGACTAGAAAATGTGAATATTTAATCGGTATTGCGAAGCTTATTACAGAGAGAAAACTATCAAAAGAGGATTTACTGCAAACACAAGATGTAAAGGTTGCTGAGAAACAATTAACCGCTATCCATGGTATAGGACCATGGACTGCCAACTATGTTTTAATGCGTTGTTTAAGATTTCCTTCAGCTTTTCCAATTGATGATGTTGGTCTGCATAATGCAATTAAATTTATAACAGGTTCCGAAAATAAACCGACTAAAAATGAAATAAAAGGTTTCGCGGCAAACTGGGCTAATTGGGAGTCTTATGCGACTTTTTATTTGTGGCGAGTACTATATTAAAAAAACCAAGTAGCACATTCGTACTACTTGGTTCTTTTTTAAGCTTGCTCCTCAAAACGTCTTGCAATTTCCACAATAACTTGAACGGCTTTTTCCATAGTATCTACCGAAACATATTCAAATTTACCGTGATAGTTTTCACCACCAGTGAAAATATTCGGCGTCGGTAATCCCATATATGATAATTGTGATCCATCTGTGCCTCCGCGAATCGGATGAATATTTGGTTCAATGTCTAAACTTTTCATTGCTTCATATGCAATATCAACAATTTCTCTCACCGGTTCAATTTTTTCAAGCATGTTATAGTATTGATCATTCATTTCTAAAACGACTGCATCTTCGCCATACTTTTCTTGCATAGTCTTCACAATATTTTTAACGTTATTTTTACGCGCCTCAAAATTTTCACGATCAAAGTCTCGAATAATATAATACGCTTTACTTTGCTCAACATCACCATTTAAAGAAAGTAAATGATAGAATCCTTCATAGCCTTCTGTATATTCTGGCGCCTCTTCTACTGGTAAATACCCGTTAAACTCCATAGCCAGTTTAGTAGCATTGCGCATTTTATTTTTCGCTGTTCCAGGATGTGTATTCGTTCCGTTAAACGTTAACTTAGCACCTGCAGCATTAAAACTTTCATACTCTAAACCACCTAATGGACCTCCATCCATCGTATAAGCGAATGATGCACCAAACGCTTCTACATCAAAATGCGCTGGCCCACGACCAATTTCTTCATCCGGTGTAAATGCTACTCTTATTTTCCCGTGCTTAATTTGCGGATTATGTATTAAATGGTTCATTGCAACCATAATTTCTGTAAGACCAGCTTTATCATCTGCTCCTAGAAGTGTTGTACCATCAGTTGTAATAATGGTATGTCCTTTATATGATGGTAATTCCGGGAACTGCTCTGGTGTTAACACAACATTTAGCTCTTCATTTAACGTAATTGCATTACCATCAAAATTTTCATGAATTTGTGGTTTGACGTTTTTCCCTGTAAAGTCTGTTGCTGTATCTAAATGGGCTAAAAATCCAATTACAGGAACATCCTTGTCCGTATTAGCTGGAAGTGTTGCCATTACATAACCATTATCATCCATCGTTACTTCTGTTAAACCAATTTCTTTTAGCTCTTCCACTAATAACTTACCAAACTCAATTTGTCCTGGTGTTGTTGGTACTGTATGGCTTTCTTCATTTGATTGCGTATCAATTTTTACATATCTCGTAAATCTTTCAATAAGTTCTTGTTTCAAGTTCATTCACTCCCTTTTATGTTTCTCCCTCCATTATAATCCTTAAAACGAAATATTTTAACTTTTTTGAATGTGAAGATGTATATTTCATTTACATTGTTAACACTTTTACATACTTTACATAACAAAAAGAAAATTAGTGAACATATTTAAAGTGCAGATTAATACAAATAAATCCACCCTATTTACGACTCTCACCGTAAATAGGGTGTTTCTGTTTTTATCTCGCAATTTAAGAATATATACTACTCATTTACAATAAAAGTATATACATCATCATAAATACAGCCATTTACTTTAATCACATACTTCCCAGGTTTATTAAAACTAATTGTGTATTTATTTAACTGAATTGCTTCTTTATCTCCAGAAAGAATATCAATACTTCTGCCACTTAATACATACAATTCATTTAGATTCATCGTTACATCAATTGTATTGAAATTTTCCACTCTCACTTGCTGTGCTTCCGCAACGCTTACACTTGGTTCTAAAAACAGTAGTCCACTTAATCCAATCGTCCCCGCTAAAGCAACTCCCGCAAACTTTTTAATCTGTTTCATTACAATGACCTCCTTATAGATTTTGTGTAAAGGCAATGTCCCCCTTACACCACAAAGCCTATATGTAATGAAATGAAAAGTAAACGGGGACTGTAAGACAAAATTCTACATCTTTTTCTCCTATTGAATATAAATCCAACGTTTGGAGTTTTGACACATTTAAAATTGTTTCCCTAAACCAATTTCTCCATAATTTATTCAAAGACTGAATAATTACTTATTTATTTAACATTCTAAAAATAGTTGATAAAGATGCTTTCTATTCAAAAAAAAGACTTTGCTATAAAAGTAACTTTTACAACAAAATCCATGCAACTAATTTTATTCCTCTTTCCATAATCTCTCTACATTCATTAATTGTTCTTCTTTAAACTCCATCTTATATATATCCGGTTTTGACGTATTCATTAAAAATTCAAAACCATATTGTTTATCAAAATAGTTCATCATTAATGTCATGACAAGCCCATGTGTACCAATTACAATTTTCCATCCTTGAAAATCCATTAAGATTTCTTTTAATACTTTCACTACTCTTCTCTGGCAATCTGCATATGACTCTCCTTCCGTTCGTGCAAAGTCCGGATTAGAGAACATCTTCTGTACAAGTGGATACACCTCTTTGTCTGATATAACCTGATCCTCACTTGAAAACATACACTCTTTAAGATTTTCATATACTACTATTTCTTTTTCATGGAAATTAGCTGACTCCTCTATCGTTAGCACAGCCCGATTATAAGGACTTGAAATAAAAGTATCAATCCTCTCCGCTTTTAATATGTCAGTTACTCTACGGGCATCCATATGTCCCCTCTCAGTTAACCCGCGCATTCTTTCATTTCCTTCTAGTTTTGGTGATTCACCATGTCTAACCATATAAATATATGTGCTCATAATTTCTCCTTAAAATTTTTTATAAAGTGAAACTTTAATTAGCCCTTACTAATCGGGCTTTTACAGGAAAATAGCGAGATAAGTTAATAAATCACGTTCATTTATCCCATTTCAACACTTAGGCGTAATACTACAATACTTTATAAACTGTGCTGATTTGTTCGTCTAATCCATTCTCCTACTAAACTCTCAAATAATTCAGGCTGCTCAATTTGCAAATTATGTCCTGCCATATCTAACACTGCTAATGTTGCCCTTGGATATTCTTCAATAATTTCTATAATATTTTGATAACCTACTGATATATCTTGTCTTCCAGTCAGTAAAAGAACGGGATTTTCATATTTTTTACGCTGAAAATCCATAGTAAGAGAGTAATTCTTTTGCAACCTTTCAATAAATTCATCATTAGCAACATCTAACCCAGGCTTAATTTCTTCTTTAAATCGCTTATATGTATATTCATTTGCTATTACAGCTAACTCACAAAATGCCTCTCTTTCTGTGGAAGTGAGCGTATTTAAAAATTCCTCATCTTGTACAATTACCTGTTTATCTGGAAGAATCCTTTTTTCTGGCTCCGCTACAACAACAGGACATACTAATAGTAATCCGCTAACTCTCTCAAACATCTTTGCAAGTATACCTTTGGCTAAATAGCCTCCATATGATTCTCCTACCAATAAAAATTTTTCAGTAGAAATGATTTCCTCAATAAATGTGATAAGCACTTCTACTATACGATCTGAACTATTTATCCAATTTGGAGCATTCGATTTTCCCATTCCAGGTAAATCAATATATATTCGCTTATAACCTTCATATTTCTGAAATACTGATTCCATACATTTCATCATTAACCTATGGTCAGGGGCGCAGCCATGTATGATAATGACCGGTTTACCCTCTCCCACAATTTCATAGTATATTTCTGCATCTTTAATTCGATATATCATAAAAAAGCCTCCCTATTTAGTGGCAATACTATTCCACTCTGTAAGAATACACGTTCTTATTTTACATCCTTTCTCAACATTTTCACAAATGTTAATTTTCAGATTAAAAATAAAAATCTCACAAAAAAAGATACTCATCATTTTATATGCAATTTTGCATCTCCACTTACAAATCACTAAAAAAACTTTACAATTCAAAGGATGACTAAATATACAATTTCTATTTAAAGTCTTGATACAGTCTATACTATCAACCGCAATATTTTTTTAACCTTAAGAATACTCACACTCTTTAACACTTTCCTTATAAACATGATTTTTATAAGGAAATCTGATACAATTCTTAAATAATATTATTATGTATAGATATAACGAACATAGTGCATAATTAAAGAAGGTGATTTCATTGAAATTAAATAAAAATTTACAATTATGTATATTAATCGGAACATTAATATGCTATTCAATCTATTTTATGTTTTTCTATCTATTCCCTACTCATTTTTCAAATTCAGATGTACGCTTCGCTTCACTTGTCGTTGAAGCCATTACATTTGTATCACTGATTTACTCTATATATTCTAAGAAAGTCAGTTCAAATCCGTTTTGGATATGTATTACAATAGCAATTGGTAGTTTTTTATTAGGAAAAATAGTATATACATATCAAGATAGCTTCTTCGAAATTCCAATACATCGTTTTACGGTTTCTGATGTATTTTACATGTTTTTTCTATTTTTCTGTCTTATCGCTTTCTGCTATAAAATCTTAAAGGAATGCAATAAATGGGAAAAAGCGTTCTTTATTTGTGATATATGCATAGTGCTTACTTCCATATTCACATTAGAATGGTATTTATTTAATCAACCAAATTTAAATATATTCGCTCTTTCACTAGGAGATGTTTTCCTTTCATTTTTATACCCAATTGCAGATTTATTATTTCTACTGCTAGGTGTTAGTCTCTTTTTCCGTCCAACAATTTTTAATTCCAAACGGAAAATTTATATCTTTATTTTTGTATTAATAAGTTCTGCAACTTTTAACTATATTTATTTTTACTTAAATAACCACTTATCAACTGAAACTATAATATTATTACGTCTTTTATATAGAATACCTATATTACTTATTGCAATAGCTGGCTCTATTTCAGAAGATCATAATACCCATAAAAATTATTTCCTTGTAAACCCTATAATAGGAAAAAAAGCTTTAGTTGTATTTCCCTATCTTGCTGTTGCAATACTAATCGGGTTTACATTAAAAGAACAAACATCATCTTCAACTCTCATTACAGGAAATTGTATTACTTTTATTTTCGTACTCATTCGTCATTCTATCGTACGTATGCAAAACAATTCCTTAACAAAACGTTTGCAGGCATTTAATGCCCAACTAGAAGAAAAAGTTACTTTACGGACGTCTGATTTAGTTCATAAATCAGAGGCTCTTTCTCAAAAACAGCAAAAGTTTAAATCATTATATGAATATCATCCTGACCCTATCTTCACCATTGATTTAAATGGAATATTCTTAAATGTAAATAAGGCTGGGAGTGTACTACTTGGAGCACCAACGGATGAGTTACTAGGTGAAACTTGTTTTTCGATCATTTTAGATGAAGATAAGCATAAGCTAGCATTGGCATTAGAAAAAGTGAAACAACAAGAATCGGCATTCTTACAACTTAGTTCTCAATATAAAGATGGCTTTACTTATTTTTTATACGTTACAATCATTCCTATTATAATAGACGGACAAATTTCAGGAAGCTATATTATGGTGAAAGATATTACTGCACTAAAAAAACAGCAAGAAGAAATAAAATATTTAGCATTCCATGACACTGTAACGAAAATTGGGAACCGTGCCTTTTTCCATAAGAAATTAAAGAGAGTTATAAAAAATGCTAAAATAGCAGAAAGCGAGTTTGCATTATTATATTTAGATTTAGATCGCTTTAAAGCAATTAACGATACACTTGGACATTCATCAGGAGATTACATATTAGAAGAAGTAGCAAAGCGATTCCAATCATGTCTTCCATCACATACTCATCTTTCAAGAATCGGTGGCGATGAATTTACAATCATAATTGAAAACTATACTGACGAAGATTACTTATTCCAATTATGTAACCAATTATTTGAATGCATGAAAAAGTCATTTATCATACATGAGCATAAATTAACTTTATCACTGAGTATCGGCATCGCTATTTATCCACATTCCGGAATCGATACCGCTACACTTCTGAAAAACGCTAATGTTGCAATGTATGATGCAAAAGCAAAAGAGCTTAACTCTGTCTCTATTTATGACGATGTAATCGCTAAAAAAATTGAAAGACGATTACGATTAGAAAAAGATTTACCAAACGCACTACAAAATGAAGAATTGTTCCTTTTGTATCAACCTCAAGTTGATAGTGAATCTAATAAAATTATCGGTGCAGAAGCTTTAATTAGGTGGAATCATCCTGAATTAGGTATTATTTCTCCATACGAGTTTATTCCGATTGCAGAAGAAACACTACAAATTATTTCAATAGGAAAATGGACATTAGAGCAGGCTTGCAAGCAAATGAAACGTTGGCACGCACTCGGATATTCACATTTAAAAATAGGTGTAAATTTATCTGCTAAAGAATTTGAACAAGAGGATTTTGTAAAGTCTATTTCTTCTACTTTAACAAATACAGGTTTACCAGCAAGCTCTCTTGATCTTGAATTAACAGAGCGAATTGCAATGATGGATGAGCGAGAAACATTGATAAAACTGCGTACACTAAAAAGTTTAGGGATTCACATTTCTATCGACGATTTTGGTACAGGTTATTCTTCGCTAGCCTACTTACCTTTGTATCCAATTGATACGTTAAAAATCCCGAGAGAATTTATTACAATGTCTGAAACATGTGATGATGGAATGGAAATTATTAAAACGATCATCACATTAGCAAATACATTAGGAATGTCTGTCATTGCTGAAGGTGTAGAAACGAAAGAGCACGTAAATTTCCTTCAAAAAAATAAATGTCAGTTTATTCAAGGTTATTATTACAGTAAACCTATTCATATTCATGCATTTACTGAGCTATTAGAAAACGGCATTCACCGATAGTACATAACTAATTAGAATAAATAATAATGAATTTGAACAAATATAGTAAAAAGGAAAGAAAATACCTTCTTTCCTTTTGTTTTTCTATTTACATTTCTATTACTCCACCACTTCATTTATTATATCTATTATTTGATGAATTCCCTCATCATTTGTTTTCTTATATCCATTCATGTTTTGAATATATTTCTCCTTATTTGTATACAACTTATTTGCTGCATGTATAAATGTATTCGTACTTACTCTGTCTTGGAGTATAACTTCCGCATATCCTTGCCGTGAAAAATATTCAGCATTTAAAACTTGATCTCCCCTGCTGGAACTGTTAGTTAACGGGATAAGCAACATCGGTTTCTTCAAAAATAACAATTCAGAAATAGCAGTAGAACCCGCTCTGGAAACTACAACACTTGCCATATTTAGTATATGCGGCAACTCGTCGCCTATATATTCAAATTGCATATACCCCTCCATGCCAATAGATGGGTCTACCTTCCCTTTACCACATATATGAATAATATTAAAGTTTAATAGTATTGTATCTAAACATTCCCTTACCATATCATTTATCCACTTAGCACCTTGACTCCCACCCATAATTAATAATACTGGTTTATCTTGCTGAAATTCACAATATCTTCTTCCTCGTAATACGTTACCCTTCTCAATTTCTTCCCTTACAATTGGTCCTACATAAACCTTCTTCTCATTACTTACATTTTCTCCTGTCTGAGGAAATGTTGTGCATAGCTTTGTAGCAAAAGGTAATGCTATTTTATTGGCAAGTCCTAATGTGCTATCTGGTTCACGTATAATTATAGGCACACGATTTAACCATGCTCCTATAGCTACAGGAACTGAAACAAATCCTCCTGCTGAAAAGATAACGTCAGGCTTTGTTTTCTTAATTAATTTATAACTTTGTAAACAACCTCGTATAATTTTAAAAGGATCTTTAAAATTTTCCCAATCCCAATATCTCCTAAGCTTGCCCGTTGAAACACTATTGTATTTAACATTTTGCACTAATGATTTTTCAATTCCATTTTTGGATCCAATATACTCGACTCTCCAGCCTTTCTCTATAAATTTAGGAATTAATACAATATTAATCATAACGTGTCCGGCTGTACCGCCCCCAGTAAAAAGAATCGTTTTGCTCATAACTTATACCCACCTTTATTATTAAAAATCTAGCTTTATATTTACCTTTTAAATGTAAATAAAATTATTATTTTTTATATAAATCTTTAACTCCACCTCTATATCTTGTAAAAGATCTTTAATGAGTTCATAAAAATCATTTCCATACTCACTACACTCGTATTGAGCAAAGATTTGAATCACATATCTAGTTTCCGTCTCTAATGCTGACTTTATTTGATTAACCCTTTTTTCTTCTACATACGCTTGATATTTATGTATTGCCTCATAAAGACGCAATACATGCGCTTCTTCATCTCTCCAATCCAACGCATCAACAATTGAAAGAAATAGCGTATTTTGATTATCTATTATTTCATAATCATTCATATATTTTTTACACCCTTTTTTGTTTTTCATTGCATGCAGATGTCACTACACTTCGCATACTCAAGTACATCTTTTAATGATTGATGAAATTCAATTTCTGGGATCCAACCTAACCTTTTTATTTCCTCTATTGCTAAACTCTCATTTGAGTCGCTCCCACTTTTCTCTGTTTCCTCTATAAAAAAATTTAGCTGTGTTAATTCTTTATATTGTTCTAGTACATTTAACAAAGATCGTTTTACTCCTGATCCGATATTATATTGTTTTCCATTTATTCCATCTCGTAATAACACATGATACGCTTTAATCGCATCACGTACATCTAGAAAATCTCTACTATCTTTCAAACTGTTTACTTCAATAATGGCTTTACTTCTACCTGATTCTATATCTATCATTTTCTTTGCGAGAATCGAACAAATGCCATTCGATTCCCCTGGACCAATTAAGTTTGAGGGCTTTGCAATGATAATATTTGAATCCATTAATCCTCCCCAAGCCTCTGCAATAATAACTTGCATCGTTTTACTTAAACTATATGGATTTGAAATTTTTATTTCGTTCATACTATCTGCTTGCAAAGCAGATCCTATAACTAATGTTCTACAATGCGAGGCTTCTTGCTTAATTGCTTCTAATAAATATAATGTTCCTATTACATTAACCTCTATATATTCAAGGGCAGCTGTCCAAGATTCTATAACCGAATTCCTTCCTGCTAAATGCAATACGTAGTCTGGCTTTATTTGTTTCATTACCTTCATTACTTCGCTCTTATTAGTTAAATTACAAGTAATACCATTTCTAATTTTTTCTCCATATGCACGATTTTGAAACATAGGAATTACATGAAAGCCCTGCTGTAAAAAATAGTGGCAAGCATGGCGTCCTGTGAAACCATTTGCACCAGTTATTAAAAGGCTCGCATTTTTTTTCATCGCAAAAACCCTCCTTTTAATAGCATTTGTTTCACCTCATGTTTTGCAAGTAAATCTTGTTGAGAACTAAAACTCTTCACATCCACTAGAGGATAGCTTGAATAATATTGTTGAAGTCCTTGTATAGGAATAGTCGGTAGTACCACAAAATAATTTTGATCAAAACTTATACTTGTTTTACTCTCTACCTCAGATAGAAGCATTTCACTTAATTTTTCACCCGGTCTTATCCCTACCTCTTTTACCTTAACATTTTCTTTTCCGGAATCTTCAATTAATACTTCTGCTAAATCTGTTATTTTACATGCCGGCATTTTCATAACAAAGATTTCCCCGCCTCTACCTTGAGATACGGCTTTAAATAACAACCCAACAGCATCTTCAACTGTTAAGAAAAATCTAGTCATATTCGCATCGGTAATCCCTACTTGTGAAGATTTTTTAATTTGTTGTTTAAAAAGTGGTACTACACTTCCACTCGTTCCTAAAACATTTCCACCACGAACACAAATGAATTTTGTTTTCTTCGTTTGTATATTCGCATGAACCATTAATTTTTCACCAATTGCTTTTGTCATCCCATACGTATTTGATGGATCAGCTGCTTTATCAGTTGAAACATATATAACTTTTTCAACTTGCATCTGTATAGAGGCTTCAATTACATTTTGCGTACCATGTATATTGGTTTTTATAGCTTCATAAGGATAATACTCACATACTGGAACATGTTTTAAAGCTGCAAGATGGAACACATAATGTACACCTTGGCAAGCATAGACTAGTTGATCTTTATCACGAATATCTCCAATAATAAATTTTAACCTATCATCATTTATAAACTGTTGCTGCATTTCAAACTGAACCGTTTCATTTCTTGAAAAAATTCTAATTTCTTTCGGTGATTTTTCTAATAGTTGTTTTATAAGTTCATGCCCCCACGAACCTGTACCACCAGTAATTAAAATTATTTTATTTAACATTCTTCTTCCTCCTACGAAACATCTCAATTTAAATAATATTTATTGAATTATTTTCAATTGATTCAAATCATAATCGTCGTTTGTTACATTTAATTGACAAAATAAAAAAACAGAAACTATTAAACGTAGTTTCTGTTTTTCATTTCATCTCACAACAGTAAGATTTTTTATACTGTTTGCATGATAAATAAATTCCTTGTAAAAAAACACCGCTCATTTATTTCTTATACTCGTAATAAAATAAATAGAATGATTCATAGCCAATAATCATATTTAAATTTATGAAAAAGGGAGGTAACGGAATGGACCGAAGCAATTCAAATCATACATATAACGGACCTTCCAAAGCACTGCCTCTCTCCCTATTCGACGTAAAAAATGAATTGAAACAAAAAAGCAAACTTATTCCTTCTGACACCATGTATAAATTAACGAAAGAAGAACAACTCATCATCAACAAAATAAAAATACAAACAGAACAACTAAATAAAAATAATGTTACAAGAACACGCGCATACTACCAATTTTACATTCAATATCCAGAAATACATTGGGCACTGCTTGGGCATATGGTATCACGTAACGGCGGTTGGAATATGACTGATTTAAAGGGCGATTTATATACGAGAATTTTATCAGAGAAAGATCAATTCATATTTTTTTCTTTTTTAGAAAGAGGGAATTGGCTTATTTTCCAAGATGTATACCCTCAATTTTTACTTTACGAACAAAGTGTAAAGAGATCACAAAAGTTATTTCACCTTCTCCCTCACCTAAATGTTTCTACATTTATGGAAACGATGTGGAACCATTTTTGGAAAACAGGTAACAAAAAAACTTTAGCAATTGCAACTATTATTAATGAACAAAACTACTTAGAAAAAAGAGTAATTCAAAATGTACAATTTAAAAAGACTGTACTAAATAGTATTGGATTTAAACTCTTTGATTTCTTTCAGTTTAATCATATCCTTTTCCCATTCTACGAAAATGATAAGAAACAAAAAGTATTACTATTTGGTGATACAATGAAACATTTCACTTCCTTACATGAACGGATATTAATTGGAAAAAGATTGTACTCATTATTATTTCGAGATACACATGTTTTATCTCAAATAATAAGCTGGGCTCAACACCATCCACATACAGGATCTAGGAAAGATTACTGGCCCCATTTATTTTCAAGTGTAAATGAATCTTTTTCCCGTGAGTTTTATAAGCGCCGAATTAAGAAATGCCAGTTACGAAATGGCTCTTATCGTATATACAGCCCTGCACTCATCTATGCATGGCGAGATATGAAGCATGAAGAAGTTGACAGTGAAGATTGGTTTACCGATTGGCAAGTTGTAAATTACTTAGTTGATAAGGAGGAAAATATAAATGGACAAATTACAGAAGACTACTGCAAAACACTCGAAAAAATTGAAATCGCCATTCTCGCAAAGAAAAATGTCCTCCTCCGAGAAGAAGAATGAGTTTCTAGCATTAGTAGTTACAATCTTTCTCTCTTCTATTATTGCAACTTGCTTAGATGCCTTTTTTGTTCATAAACAAATATATTCCTTTCCGGCTAGGCCCTTCTCATCCACATTTTCGGTTAATATAGCTTTTACATTGTTCGTACTGCCGATTTTAACAGTTATCTTTATACACATTTCAAAAAAATTATCTAAAGTTTCTAGAATTTCATTTATTATTTCAATCGGTATTTGTGCTAGCCTTTTTGAACAGATTGCTGAAAGTTTAGGTTTATTTGTACATAGTGCGAATTGGAACCATACATATTCTTTATTTGGTTATATAATTTTTCATTCTTTTATTTGGAACGTATATAATTGGATAAAAAAATAAAGAGACCATTATAGGTCTCTTCTTAAGCATACTCTTCCGTTATTACTAATGGTGTCAATGTTTGAAGGCTTTTAGAGCGTAAACGATAGGCAACGACTTTCTTCTTATATTGCTTAATGACATCAACATGTTCCTCATAGCTATATAGCGAAAATCTAATCTCTTTACTCCCTTTCTTCGTATCAATGACTATTGGTGTCCCTTCTCCGTGCGGCGGGAAATAATGTTTATCTAAAAACAACGCCTCATTAAATTCATGAATAACTTGTAGTTTCATTTCTCCCTCTATATTTTTTCCATCTATCGATATAGAAGTATTTTCCGCCTCAAGCTTTTGATGCAATTCAAATCTACTAATAATTGATTCTACAACAGAAGTGGGCATGCTAGAAACTAATACTTTAATAGCTCCAAAAACAAATAATGTAACTATAAACCATGTTGTCATTGTTATCATCTCCATTACATTTAAAAAATAAATTTCGTTCCATACGGTATTAGTATACTAATAAGTATTCCAGTTACAATCATCGTTACCGAACCGATAGTCGCTTCTTTCTCGCCTTCTTTCACTAAACGACTCACACCGATAATATGTGATGCACAGCCCATTCCAACTCCTTTTCCAATCGTACTTGTTATACGGAAAAACTTAAGTACTGTTGGTCCGATCATAGCACCTGTTATTCCTGCAACAACTACAAAACTAGAAGTCATAGATGGAATACCACCAATTTGATCCGCTATTGAAAGGGCAATTGGCATTGTCGCTACCTGTGGTAAAGTAGTTAATATAAGTTCCTTATCTATATTTAAAATTCCGCCAATCACTACATTCATGCTCGTTACAGCCACTATACCTATCACTACTCCGATTAGTATCGATGAAAAATTTTTCATCAGTATCTTTCGCTCTTTAAATAGAGGTATGGCCAATGCTACAATTGCAGGGCTCAATAAGCTTGAAAGAATGTTTCCCCCATTTTCCCTATACTCATGATGAGAAATACCAAAAATCAAAAATAAACAAATCATAATTGCCGTAACTGTTAACACTGGTAACGTAAATGCAAACGTAAATTTTTTATATAGCTTTGTCGCCAAGAAATAAATTGCTACAGTAATAATAATTAAGACCATTTGAATCGTGCACCTTGTCGATTTTATTTTTTTGATGTGACTAATAATTGACTTATATACCCTGAAACAATCAAAGTTACTACAGTACTTGCAACTACTAAAAGGAATATAATACTTCCCTTACTGAAAAGAAAAGACCCGTATTCCATGAGCCCTGTTGTCGAAGGGATTAAAAATAACGGTAAAAATACGATTAACTTTTCCGAACCTAACTCAAACCATTCTAACGGTAAAACGCGAGTGGAAAGGAGCAGGAACAGTATTAACATCCCTATTAAATTCCCCGGTATTGATAGATGGAATATTTCCTGAATCCACGTACCCACTAGGCTAAATACATATAGCACGCCTACTTGAAGTAAAAGCGTCACGTACTTCATTTCTTTCCCTCATTTCACTATCACACATCCATATTATGAAATCTCATTTAGCGTGTCGGCAAACCGTTTAATTCCAAGTTGAATTTGTTCTATATTCGCTCTACCAAACGTAAATCGTATATATTCATTTTTCGAACCTAAAACACTGCCCGGAACAAATGCGACACCATTCCGTATAGATTCACCTAATAAGTGATATTCATCAAACTTTCCTGTTACTTTACACCATACATGTATTCCACCCTCTGGCACGAAACATTCAACTCGTTCTCCCAATGTTCCTTCAAGCTCTGCAATTAATTCATCTCTTCTTTGCTTCAATTGTCCACGAAGTATCGTAATATGTGTATGGAAATCCTTTGATTCTAAAAATTGATTTGCTACCCACTGCGTAAATACACTATGGCCAAAATCAACTTGTTGCTTTGCATCTGCTAAACGCTCAATTACGCGTGTAGGACCAATTACCCATCCAATACGTAATCCTGATGCAACAATTTTTGATAGTGAACTTATATAAAGAACATTTCCATTTTGGTCCATTGATTTTAATGTTGGGTTCACTTCTCCATTAAAGGAGATTAAACTATACGGATCATCTTCTACAATTGGTATACCGAACTCAGAAGACAGTTCTAAAATTTTTTTACGTCTCGCTAATGAAAGCACAGTACCCGTCGGATTCTGATAATCTGGATTCAAAAATACCATACGAATGCGATGCTTTTTGTGCAAATCGATTAAGTCATCTGGATTCATTCCATGCTCATCAACAGGTAAATGAAATATGTTTAAACCGGCCGATTTAAACATTGGAAGCGAAAAACAATACGAAGGATCTTCAATCGCGATCGCATCGCCAGGTTTTAATAAACATTGAACGATAAGATTAAGCGCCTGTTGTGCTCCTGACGTAATAAGAATAGAGCTTGAATCTGCTTCAATTTGTTTATATTGCTGAACATGTGCTGCAATTGTTTTTCTCAACATCTCATTTCCAAGTGGATGGTCATAACCGAGGTTTTCCATAAATGTTTTCTCCGACAAAATTGTTCGAAATCTATCACTTGGAATTAATTCTGGTGACAGTTCACCACTTGCTAAATTAATTAAATCATCTTTTTGTGTTTCCGTTCGAATTTGTTGAACGAGTGGTACGTTAGGTAAGAACGATCCATCCTCCACGTACCTACCCCAGTTCGGTATTCGTTTATGTGAGACACCCCATATGTCTGTATTCACCCGTGTTCCGCTTCCCTTTTGCCGTTCTACTACTCCAAGTGATTTTAATTCTTCATACGCAGCTACTATTGTACTCCGGTTCACCTGTAATTCCTTTGCTAACATACGCTCAGAAGGTAACTTACTATCAGAAGGAAATTCGCCTGAAGAAATACCTCTTTCAATATAATCAGCAATTTGTTTATATACAGGTGTCTTATCTGCACGATTTGGTTTCCATTCCATATAGTTCCCTCCTTTCAAAACGAACTATCCTCATTTTTTACTAACAGTATTCACCGTAAAAATAGTATTAATTAGTCACATTTTCTTATCCGTAAATGGATATATCCAAAATGGTTCTCTTTCTGATTACTCGATAGCTTCTAAAATTCCAACTTCATACTCTCATTTCAGTTCTTTTACAAACTATCAGATCATGACCGCATACCATGTTACCCCAACTAGTAGAACAAAAAGAAGAAGAATATAGATTGCAGATAAGTTTTTCACATTTCTTTTTGTAGACTTACCGTAATTCTCCTCCACGTTTCTTGCAACTAGTACAGTCCCAAATAGCGATACAATTACAATAATAACGACTAGTGAAATTGCAAAACTCATTGTCTTTTCACCTCTCTAAGACCCATCTATTTTAATTAAAGAACTTACATAAAAACCTTCCTCTTTAAAACGTTGATAACATACTACCTTTCTTCTCTTATCATAATAGATGTTTGCAAAAAGCGGACCAACCACTTTCGTGTTTTTTTGCTCATCCACTTAAAAAATAAAAAGCAACTGATCACTTAGGACCAGTTGCTTTTTTCACACAATAATTTTTCATTTAAAATTAATTCGATTTAAAAGTTTCGCCTTTTCATAATGAAACATCGACTGAGATAACTCAAAAATTGTTCCATTTACAAGATACACTGTATTTTCAATAAGAAGCGCCGGATCACCTTCATTTAATTCTAAAAACTGTGCATTTTCTTTATTTACTTTTTCACAACTAATAACTTTATCAGCAAAACCAATATTTAATCGTAAATCTTCAATGAAATAACTGTATACAGAGCTTAATGCTATTTCTTCGTTCAAATATGGAATAATATCCTTTTTGAAATAACTTACTTCAATAGAGAATGGTTTAGCATCTACAATTCTTAAGCGCTTCAAAAAATACAACCTAGTTCCAGCTTCGCATTGCATCTGCTTTGCTATCTCTTCGTCCGCATCTATTACTTCAAGCTCTAACACTTTCGTTTCAATATTTTGTGAAACAAGATTTTTCGTTAATCCACGTAAACTTCCTAAATTAATGTAATCTGTTACAGAAGTTTCGCGTAAAAACATGCCACTACCTTGCACTTGAAAAATATAACCTCTATTCACAAGCTGACTAATTACTTTACGTATCGTATTACGGCTTACTTCAAATCGATTCATCAACGCTTCTTCTGTAGGTAGTTTTTTCGTTTCATTAAAAAGCCCATCTCGAATGTTTTGCTCTAACACATCTGCAATTTGTTTATACTTTGCACTCATACACTTTCTCCTAAAATACTCTTTTATCTGTTATAACTCTTCCCCTCTCGTTTCGATCACACGTTTATACCAATGAAACGAAAGTTTCTTCTTACGTTTTAAGTTATCATTATGATCGACAAAAATAAAGCCATATTGCTTTTTATATCCATTTAACCAACTTAAAAGATCAATCACTGACCATGCATAATAACCTTTTAAGTTAATTCCCTCTTCAATTGCACGCTTCATTACTTTTAAATGCGCTTCAATAAATTTAATTCTCGGAACATCTACAATTTCTCCGTCAATGATCGGATCTTCATCACCAAGTCCATTTTCCGTTACATACATCTTTATGTCACCGTAACGTGCTTTCAACATATGCAATCCCTCTAAGAAACCTTCGGGAGATATTTCCCATCCCCATTTTGTATATGTTTTATCATCCATTTTAACTGTTCGATAAAAACCATCAAAAGAAGAGTTACCTGGAGCAAGCGTTGAGTTTTCTCGAGAATGTTCCTCACTCTTTATATCCATATCGTATCTTTCTACTCGTATTGGTTGATAATAATTCAAGCCAATAAAATCATTTTCTTCTGCATTTTGTTTAATGATTTCTAATTCTTCAACCGTCCAATTAGGAGTCCATCCTTTTTCCTTTAATTGTTGTACAACATAAGACGGATACTCGCCTTTTAAAATTGGATCATAATACCAATACGTTTCATATTCATTCGCATGATTTGCTGCTTGTATATTTTCTTTTTGATCATCCACACTATAAGCTGGTAAGAAAACATGTGTAATCCCAATTTCACCATATTGTTTCAGCTGCTTGTACACCGCAACTGTTTTCGCGTGTGCATAAAATACATAATGAGTAGCTTGAAAATACTTTGGAACATCATTTTGTATTCCTGGTGGATGTGCACCTTTTAAATAACCTAATCCACAAAACATTACGGTCTCATTAAAAGTAATCCAATGCTTAACTCTGTCACCAAATGCCTTAAAACAAGTTTCTGCATATTTTACGAAAGCCTCTGCTGTTCTTTTATTCGTCCATCCACCATCTTTTTCTAACGGTAATGGTAAATCCCAATGATATAAAGTGACAAACGGCACAATCCCGTATTTTAAACATTCATCAATTAAGTTGTTATAAAATTCAATCCCTTTTTCATTTACCTTTCCATCTCCAGTCGGCAATATTCTCGCCCAAGAAATAGAAAAACGATACGATTCTAATCCCATCTCAGCCATTAAGCGAACATCTTCCTTATATCGATGATAATGATCAACAGCTACATCACCATTTGTTCCATTGTATGTTTTGCCAGGAATTTTTGAAAACTCGTCCCAATTCGTAACACCTTTTCCATCTTCATTCCATGCACCTTCTACTTGATAAGAAGCTGAAGCAGCTCCGAATAAAAAATCATGTGGAAACTTCATAGTATATACCTCCATTTCATTACAACAAATCAAATTCAATCATACATATAAAATTTATAGGTACAAATTTTATATGTATGATTATATCTTATGTTTTTATTTTTTTCTATTATAAAAGTACAATTTATATTGTTGGTTATTGGAAAAGAAAAAGAAGCGATATATTTTATCGCTTCTTACTCTCATCATCTTTATTCTTTTATTAATGACTTATTCGCTCTTATAACTTCTTGATACAATAATGGTGACCACTTTTCATTTATGTAGTCTTGAATTACCCAGCCCACTCTCAAAGGATTCTTTTGTTTTATATAGTTTGCAATTTCAGGATTTATATAAGAAGCATAGTAATATGGACTATTCCATGCTGTACCACCAGAAGACAAGCTTGTAAAATTAATATATAGATGATTTAAATCCTCGCTATTGTTCATCGTTTCATCCATCGTATCTTTAATAGATTTTACTTTCTCATCATAGCTCACTTTATATTTATCTTGTACTGTTACATTTGCATTTTGGTTTACAGTTGTGGTAAACGTCTCATTATCTGGCCAATAAAAATTATTATATCCTCCAGGTTCATTACTACCACTATATCTTTTTAGTAGTACAATTTTCCCACGAGCATCTCCAAGCTTTATATTTCCTTCTGTTTTTAAAAAAATAGGATCAACAAAATATTTTTTTTCAAACGTGCTACTAAATGAATCTTCTGCCCCTTTCATATCCTCATACTCTTTTTTTAAAGACATAATAATTGTTTCACTCGGGTTATCTTTTAAAAATTGTTTCGCTTCATTTATGAATTCATGCAGTGTTACGTAAAGATATAATGGCCCATGATGAAGAACTATCGTATTATCATCTGTTAAACGTCCTCTTATATCAAAAATGCGAGCTCCATGGTCCATTTGATAGCGAAAATCATATTCTTGCGTCATTCCCCATACTTGCTTAATCGGATTTTGCAACTTGAACGTCCCACTATCGTGTGTTCCTGGAATTGAAATTCGTGCTAACGGGATATTATCAGGTATAGGTTGCATCCATTTTGACAAATTTTCAAGCTCATTAACAGAGCTAGCTGCAACTACTCTCTTATCATGTAAAGCAAATACAAATGTGATAAATATTGTACTACATATGAATAATTTCAAAATTAACTTCTTATTGCTCATTATTATCCCTCTCTCTTTCTGTTTTTATATCAAACTTATTGAATATAATATAAGCTAGCTCAGAAAAAATAAATAACATTTCATCAATATGAAATATTGCATAGAAGTAAAGTTAAAAAATCATTCACATATACTAAATTAGAAAAATTTAAAGGAACTTCATCTGAAGTTCCTTTTACTTATTTTATGTTCAATACGTATGAACCATTTTTATTCTCATATTTATAGACGTATAAATAATATTTACCTGGCTTTGCATTATAAGTTCCTTTAACTACATTGCCTTCATTTTCACCATATGCTACATAGTTATTTAAATCTGATTCATGATGAAGTACCCATGTCATTCCAATATTTTGTTCATTTAGTAGAGAAATATTAATATTTTCCGGCGAATCAATTTGGAAAGTAAATACATCTACTCTATCACTATTATGTAGCGTTCCTTTCACCGGTGTATGAAAGTTAACTTTATTTGCCTGTCTAGGCTCATTATTTGGTTCATTTTCTGTTACTTGTAATTCATTCCCACCGTTTGGTTTTCTTTGTTCATAGCCTAAGTTTGCTAGTATAGACTTCAAATCTGGTAAAACACCAATTTTATCTGCATATGGATCTTTAGATTTTGTTCCTGTGCTCTGGTTACTTAATATTGCTCTTAGTTCACTTGGTCTATATGGTTGTCCTAAATTTTCTTTAGCAATGCTTTGTACTAAAGTCGCTGCCCCAGCAATAATTGGCGAAGCACTAGATGTTCCGCTAAAGCTTGAAGTATAAAGATTTACAGCACTTCTACTTTGCTCGGCTGTAGTTGTATCTACATTTTCTCCCCATCCGTACACATCAATACGGCTTCCATAATTCGAAAACCACATACGTTCATGAGGGAAAGATGAAGAGCCAGCTCCTACCATAATTGCACCCGAATCTTTAAAATCTTTACTATTACGATTTAAGACTTGCTTACCTTTTCTATCTTTGAACTGGTCTAAATCATTCCACCCATTTGCTCCGGCCTCTATAATTACAATCCCTTTATCTGTACCAGCACGAATTGCATCAAAGATATCTGGTTGTACTTCAACAGGTAAATATTTATCACCATATCCATCGAAAGATGCTTGTGCCTCTAACAATAAAACATCCCCAGCTTCTAACTGATTTACAGCGCTTAATATTGCATCAGCCGTATTATACTGTCCATTATCTCTTATTTGAGAGATAACCTTTGCTTTCGCTTTTGGCGCAATCCCAATATTCCCAACTTCATTGTCCTCAGAGGATACAATTCCTAGTACAGACGTCCCATGACCGACATGCTGATCTATATTTCTTCCAGACATTAACTCAATTTTTTGATGTAATAAATCCTCATGATTTAATAACCATCCGTATTCCATATCAACAAAAGTGATACCATTTCCATTACCGCCTTGAATTCCCCAGGCGAAAGGCGCATTAATACCGTATGGGGCCGCTTCAAGATAACCTTGTTTTTTAAATCTAGGATTGTTACTAGGATTAAGAGCTACACTTGATGATTGCACTTCAGGTGGCATTATTTTCTCTTGTTTCTTCATATACGCATCTTCTATTAAAGAAGATGCCTTTAACTTATCTACTATTTCTTCTTCATACCCACTATTTTGATTTTGCAGAATATAGTAGTTTAATAAACTTGTAGATACATGATTAGGTGCTTTCACTTCAAGGTTTTGTATTTGTTCCGGGCTTACAGATGTGAATAAACGAGTAAATGTTACATCTGGATATTCTGTCAAAAGATCTTTTATTACTTTATCATTCGTTTGAGATTGTATTTGTTTTTCAATACCATCTTCATATGGCAAATCCAAATCCGCTTTAAATTTTACAATGATTTGCTTATCTGTTTCTTGTTCTATCCCTGATTTAATCTGCTGTTCTATAGAATCAGCATGTACACTATTGATAGTACCCCCTGTTCCTAAAAGTGTTGTAATGATTACAGTTGACGCACACATTTTTTGAAATATTTCCATTGCATTAATCCTCCTATTAATAATTAATCATTATATTAATCTATAATGATTTCGTTTCTATAACGTATTCCCTTTCTACTAAATAGATTATAGTAATCAGAAATATGAACTTCAATGTATTTTCATATGCAATATTTCATATTCGGACTCTACACTACACGAATATGAAACTTATAGTGATTATTTATTTTATATGTGCTAATATACTTACATTAATATATTACGCATATATACATTTCAAACTACATTACTTAATAGTTTCACCTTAATTTTTTCTTAGGAGGATTTACAATGAAATTACTAAAACTAAAACATATAATCCCTTTATCTGCAGCTGCAATTACATTCGTATGTAGTCAAAGCACAGCTGAAGCTTCTACCATTCATACAGTAAAAAAGAACGATACACTTTGGGGCATTAGTAAACAATACGGAGTTTCAATACAATCCATTAAACAGGCTAATAATAAAGGAAACGATCAAACCTTTATTGGCGAACAGTTACATATTCCAGGGTCCGTGAAATCAAATGAAATCACTGTTCCTCAAAACGCCAAGCCTGCGAACATTTCTGGACAAATTATTTATCAAGTACAACCGGGAGATTCATTAGAAACGATAGCAAGGCGTTACAATGTCACTGTCCAATCTATAAAACAAATTAACAATACAATCGGAAACAAGCTTTATACAGGACAACATTTAAAAATCAACTCAAGTATTTCACAAAAAGAAAAAGACTTAATGGCACGCTTAGTTACCGCTGAAGCAGGTGGCGAATCCTATAAAGGAAAAGTAGCAGTAGCGAAAGTTATACTAAATCGTGTAAATGCAAAAGGTTTTCCAAATACAATAACAGGCGTTATTTATGAACCTATTAAATACGGATATGCATTTACTCCTGTTACAGATGGAAGAATTAATCAGCCTGCAAGCGCAGAAGCAAAAATGGCTGTAGAAGAGGCTATCTCCACAAATGGAGTACATTCTGACTGGCTTTATTTCTACAATCCAAAAACATCAACAGACAAGTGGATTACGACACGTCAGACAGTAGCAGTAATTGGTAATCATGTGTTTGCTAAATAAGATTTAAAATCATTAACAGACCTCTTCACTTAAAAGGTCTGTTTTTTTTCTATGTAAGATGTTATTAATCATATGACATAGTTATTTTTTAAACTATTTCTTCTTTCAAATAAAAATTTTTGTATTTACTCCGCCACTCGTAGAAATTAATAAAGCATCAAGTTCAAAAACTCCCACTTTATTAATAAAAGCTATTTCTTAACTTCATAAAATTGTTATACACTAGAAAAATAAAAAACAAACTATTCGTTAGCAGGTGGAAGAATATGTATGATGTTACAATTATCGGCGCTGGAGTAAGTAGCATTTTTATGGCTTATTCACTAGCTAAAAGTAACAAAAAAGTTTTAATTCTTGATAAAGGTAAAGCGCTAGAAGATCGCCATTGTCCTTTAGACGAAGGAAAAGTGTGTAATTGTACTACATGTGATAAATATTTCGGGTTTGGTGGTTTAGGAAAATCTGAAGGGAAATTTAATTATACAAACGGATTTGGCGGAGAACTTGAGAAAAAAGTCGGTAAAGAGGGTTTTATACAACTCATGGCTGAAGTAGATGAAATTCTATGTCAGTTTGGTGGAAGTTCGGTTTCAAAATATTCTACTGAAAATTCAAGTCTCACTAAGAGAGCTGAAGCGTGTGGTTTACAAATGCTAACAACAGAAGTAAGACATCTTGGTACTACACTTTCCAGTAACATTTTTCAGCAGCTCTATGAATTTTTACTGACGAAAATAAAGATCCAATTTCATATAGATGTACAACATATTCTGAAACAGGAAGATCATTTTACAATAGAGACAAATCAAGGAACAGTTCAAACTAAGCAACTTGTATTTGCAACTGGGCGCTCTGGGGCCGATTGGTTAAAAGAAATATGCAGTTCCCTAAATATTTCTCAGGAGCAAACACGTGTAGATTTAGGAATTAGAGTAGAAATGAAAGAACATCAATTACGTTCTATATTAAAAGATACTTTTGAAACAAAACTTTCTTATCAAGGTGAGCATTTCACAGCAACTACTTACTGTATGAATCCACAAGGCCGCATCATTCGAAAGTACGAAGAAGGTTTAGTTATGCCTGACGGTCAAAATTTTCGGGAACAAGGAACTGGCACTTCTAACTTAAATTTCACTTTATTTATTCCTCGCTATTTTCCAACTCTCAAAGAAGCAAATGCATACGCAAGTTCAATTATTGAAGGCATTAACCAAGGACGAGATCGGATTGTTATACAGCGCTTAGAGGACTTACTAAAGAAACAACCTACGGTGGAAAACAGCATGGAGCATAATCGTATACAGCCTACACTACAGGGGGATTATGGAGATTTGAATCAAGAAATTCCTCAATCATATATTGAAGGGCTAAAAGAATTTTTATTACGCTTAGAACAATTTATACAGGAGCCTATCGATCAACATACTTTACTATATGGAATTGATGGAAAGTTCTATGCTCCTACGATAAAAATTAATAATCATTTTGAAACTAGTATACATGGGCTATTTTTAATTGGAGATTGTTCAGGCGTTACGCATTCATTATCTCAAGCAGCTGCAAGTGGTCTGTATGTTGGAAAGTACTTATCTGACATTTAATTTCTATCATTAAAATATCAGTCAAATATTTTCAATTTCAAAACACTTTACTTATATATAGTAAAAGTATATTAATAAGACCCCTATCCTTCCCTGCTAATGATTAACCGACAAAAAATCGGGATTTTACAAAATACATATGTAATATAACTGTATATTTAAAACGATTGGCATTCAATTCTAATAAATTGAATGTCAACAGTTTTAAAAGTCTCTATCCATTTTCACTTTTATTTGTTCGATATTTTGTAACATCATCATAGTGTTTAATATGGTAGGATGTCTATAAGTCAATTTCACTACAACTATGACTTTTTCTGCCTGTTTCTCAAAAAAGAGTTATATTTATGCTACTACGCTTTAAAAATCCCCATTGTATATATATGAATACTTCAAATTATTCCCTTTAGAAAACAAAGTCTAAATGGTTCATTACAGTCTAATAGTTATAAAAACATAATATATAACTTTAGTTAAATAAATTATATAAAGAAGGTGTAAAAATGAAGAACAAAATAAATTTACAAATGCAAAATATAAGTTTTGTTATAATAATGGCTTTAGCAGTATGGTTAAAAACATATCTTATTACGCGATTCAGTTTTGATTTAAAAATCGAGTCTTCAACGCAAGAGCTCATTTTGTTTATTAGCCCTCTAGCCGCATCATTAGCATTTGTTGGATTAGCATTATTTGCAACTGGTGAAAAGCGAAATTATATAGCGCTCTGTATTAATTTCTTATTAACAATCGTGCTTGTTGGAAATGTAATGTTCTATGATTTTTATAGTGATTTCGTTACATTACCAGTACTTGGACAAACCTCAAACTTTGGCCAATTAGGCGGCAGTATTATAGAAATATTAAACTACAAAATTATACTCGCATTCGTAGACATTGTTTTCTTCTTTATTTTATTAAAAAAGAAATCATTGGTCTTTAAAACAGAACGTGTAACTCATTCTACGCGCTTGTTATACTTTCTTTTAACGATTGGTGTATTCTTTGCGAATCTACATCTTGCAGAAAAAGAGCGCCCTGAATTATTAACAAGATCATTCGACCGAGTCATGCTTGTCAAAAATTTAGGCTTATATACTCACCAAGTATATGACTTAACACTGCAAGTAAAAGCTGGGTCACAAAAAGCACTTGCTGATAGTAGTAAATTACAAGAAACTGAAAACTACGTAAAAGCAAATCAAAGCGAGCCAAACCCTAATATGTTTGGTGCAGCGAAAGGAAAAAACGTAATTGTCGTCACTCTTGAATCCTTGCAGACCTTCTTAATAGGCGCATCAGTGAACGGGCAAGAAGTTACACCATTCCTAAATGAATTCATAAATGAAAGTTATTACTTTGATAACTTTTTCCATCAAACTGGTCAAGGGAAAACATCCGATTCAGAATTTCTAATCGATACGTCGTTGTATCCATTAAATCGAGGAGCTGTATTCTTCACACACGGTAACAATGATTATACTGCAACTCCAGAAATTTTACGTCAGCAAGGTTATTTCACTTCTGTATTCCATGCGAATAACGCAACATTTTGGAATCGTAATATCATGTACTCTGCTCTTGGTTATGATCGTTACTATAATGAGCTTGATTACAAAATTACACCAGAAACAAATTTAAATTGGGGATTAAAAGATATCGAATACTTTGATCAATCAGTAGATATATTAAAAACTGTTAATCAACCATTCTATGCTCGTTTCCTTACTTTAACAAACCATTATCCATTTACGTATGATGAAGATACAAAATTCATTGAACCATACAACTCTGGTAATGGCGTATTTGATCGTTACATCGTAACAGCACGTTACTTAGACGAATCCATTAAAAAATTTATTGAACGTCTAAAGGCCGAGGGGCTTTACGATAATTCTATTATTGTGTTATACGGTGATCATTATGGAATTTCCGAAAAACATAATCGTGCAATGGCACAGTTTTTAGAAAAAGATCAAATAACAGAATTTGATACTTTAAATTTACAACGTACACCTTTATATATTCATATTCCTGGACAAACAGAAGGTCAAACTATTTCAAAGCCTACGGGACAAATCGATATGAAACCTACGATTCTAAATTTATTAGGTGTTGATTCTACGAATGATATCCGTTTTGGCCATGATATGTTTTCAGATGAATATACTGGCTTTGTTGTTTTACGTGATGGTAGCTTCGTTACAGATAAGTATGCATACAAAAACAACACTTTCTACGACCGTATAACAGGTGAAATTGTAGATTTACCAAAAAAAGAAGCTCAAGCCCTCATTAAACGTGCACAAAATGAATTACGAATGTCTGACAAAATTATTGAAGGCGATTTATTACGTTTCTCAGAAAGCAATAAAATTAAAACTGGCGAAGTACAAACTAAAATTAAAGAAACAGAAAAATAATCTATATGAAAAAGGAGCAACTTATTACAGTTGCTCCCTTTTACTTTTATTCTACACTTGTTTCTAAAGCTACATCTGTATAGGTATTATCATCACCTATATTTAAAATTACTTCACATTGACGCAATCTCAATTCAAAGAGCATGATAGAATCATGATAAACTTCAGGATTTGATTTCATTTTATGTAACATCTCTTGTTTTTCTTGTATTTCTAATTGCGTATTTTCTACAGCTTGCTTTAAGGAGTTAAATGGATTCCTAAAGAATATATGAATATCCCTCTCTTGTGTGTTTTCAAACAGCTCAAATTGCAAGAAAAATTTCTTCATAATAGAAGCCGTTACTTCAGTATAATCTTCATTTTCTACATACTGTTTATATTTGTTATATAGCATAGATTTATTTTTAGGAAGAACTCCAAATAATTTACCGGCACTTTTTAGTAAAAATTGTGCTGGCGTAAATCGACGTAAAATATTTACTTCATCCATTTGTATTCTAGTCGTCATCCTGTCAGTATCTCTGCGCCAGTCATCAAGCACTTTAAAGTCACATTCTAACTGTATTTTATTTTCTCCAAATAGTGAATTAAGCCCTTCACTAAGTTCTTCTAAATACGTTTGACTTTGAAGAAGCTCATTATTAGAAGTTGCAATCCAATTTTGCATAGAAAGAGCAAGATTAGGTAATACAGTTTGTTCTAAATATTTATGCACTCTTTCATTCATTGCTTTATTTAGTTCCGTATCCATGTGCCCGAAATCACTTTCTTCACTAATTAAATTAGAACAGCTCTTTAATATCTTCGGAATATTTTCGGTAAGATCATTTGTAATTTCAGTCTTCATTGAACGATATGATTGTGTAATGAAATGAATTTTTTCCCTTTCAAATGCAGTAAGGTTATTAATGCTACCGTTTAGTTTCACTAGCATATCTTCATTCCAATTAATAGCATCCACCAGGTTATTTTCTTTCTCAACACGTTTATCCAAAAGATATGTAATTGTTTTTCGAATGAAAAATAATAACTTTTCAGTACGTTCTGCATCGATATTTTTATGATTAAAGTTAAAATGAATAAACTCAGTTAAACCATTTAATTGTTGACTACTTGTATATAACGAGGAATAAGGGAAAATTCTCGCATACGGGAAATATGTGTTTATTCTCGTTGCCGTATCATGTAATACCCTTTTCACTTCTGCTTCACTGTAAATGTTATCGATTTTATTTAATAAAAAATGAATTTGTAAATTTGGCGTATGTTCTTGAATACTTAATAAAATATCACGTTCTTTATCAGTAAAAGGTGAATCCGCATTCAATACGAATAGTAATTCGTCTACAGAATTTAAATATTCGAATATTTCATCTCTAGTGTCGTTATTTCTATTAAAGCCAGGTGTCACTACAAATGTAAGTTTATTTTCATTTAAAAATCTGCATGGTAATTTAAATTCAACACACGCTCTATCTCTATATGTTTGATGGTGCTGAGACATCATATTATGGTAATCAGAGACATCTTCCGTTGTTGTAATTGCTGAGTCTGTTATAGCGTTTATTTCTATATGAGCATCATTTTTTAAAACTACTACATTTGAAATTGATTTTTCTAATATATTTTCTCCTAATATAGAGTTAATAAATGTAGTTTTTCCGTTCCCTGAAGTTCCCGTTACTAAAATACGATTTGTTCTTAAATCTGCGAGCTCGTCAACTAACCATTTAAATCGGTGACCTATTTCTATATTCTGCTTTTGTGCCCACTGTGTAATAGATTCAAAAAGGTGTAAGCTGTACTCTAAGCCATTTACATGATTAATAGAATGTGACAGTAAGTTTTCCGCATGTTCTATATTTGCTGAATCTATTTTGGAAGGGAAAATCTCATCCCATGCCAATACAGCTGCAGATGGAAATACAGCATAAGATGGATTGACTACCTTTAACCAGTTTGCTAACAGATTTGGTATGATATCGTCTAATTGTCTAAGCGTATATTGACCTTGAATTAATGTAAAGTACGTTTCTTCGTAAAGAGCAGAAACTTTGTTCCATATATCGGACGAATGTATTTCAATATGTAAGAAAAATTCATTTATTGTATTAAGCCATAATAAATAATTTGGTTCATCTTTATAACTGTTCCAAAGTGCTGAAACCATTTGTGTAAATTGTACTTGATCTACATTATTTAATGTAGCTAATGCATCATAAAAATAGTCTGGTGAAATATGTTTAGTAAACCCTTTATCGATATATCCTTTTAACACCTCAAACCACGGATACGACTCTATTCGAATTAACTCATTCACAGCAAGCTCTACTGCACTATCAAAATCTTGCTGTTCCTCATAAAAGGAACGGGCAATTTTTGTGACGTTCGGATAATCAGGATTTAAAGAAACTGCTTCTTTAATAACACCGAAAGCTGAATCAAAATTATTTTGCTCAATGTAAAGAGAAAGTAATTGTAATCTAATTTCGGTCATCAATATTTTATTATCAGTAGTAATGGAAGTATAAATATTTTCAGCATATGGTAATTGATTAAGTTCGAAATAAGCATCCGCAATATTTTTTTGTGCCCATGGTGCTAATTCATTACTAACCTTCTCCCATTTAAAAATAGCTGCTTCAAAATCTTGATGACGATAATAAAATTCACCTTGTGCAAAACGAATATAAGACCCATCAGAAATCTCATTTTTTTCTTCGTTTACATAAGCTTGTCCAAGTACGTCAAGAGTTGGTTTTGTTTCATTCTCCATTAGGAACGTTTCATAATACATCTTTTTTATTAATTGTTTTTCTAATCTCATCTTTTCCCCCACTATATCTTGAAAATAAATTTTTAAGATATGTCAATGCTTTTTGTATGTATGCTTTTTATCTTAACAAAGAATATCTTTTGGAAAATTTCATTTTCCTTTCATTTTTCAAGTTAGATTGAATTTTTATGAGAAAAGTTTCAGTTTTTTTTCAATTCCCTTTCAGTTATGAAACAGCATTAGATGTTCCTAATAACCTAATAACACTATAATATTCCACATTATATTATCAGGAAAACCCCATATAAACCATATTATAAAAACAATCTATAATGAATTTATATGCACAATTCACTGTGCTGTTAAACAAAAAAATAACAATAGGAGCCAACATCTATCATACCATTTCTTTCTCAAATTGTTTTCCTTTAAAATGTTTCATTAGTTATGTAATTAAATTCCATTAACCTATATAAATAACTAGTCCAAAAAATATCTATATGCATATCATGTTATAGTAAAGAATTTAGGAGATCCTAAAAGGAGGCATTTTCATGTTTGAAGATAAATCTAAAATAAATTACCCATATGAATTTACTGAAACTACAACAGTTCCTCTAAAGAACCCCATTGACAAAAAATTCAAGAACGGCACAGGTACACATAACTTCCCAATTAAGAAGCACTATAAAGAGCAAGTTCTATACACTGAAAAAATTAATAATAATAAAAATAAGTAATTGTATAGATCCTTATGACAATTGGCTAAATAAGAAGCAACATTTGGCCATGCATAGTTATTTAGTTAGTAATGATACAATTCATGCACCTTTTAAAAAGTGCTGTATACAGCGCTTTTTTATACATAGATAAATTTAAGTTAACGCAACCAAGAAATACACTACAAAATTACTCCACCATATTCTCGTTTACAATTAAATCTACATATTAAAAGGGAGCAACAGTAAATGTTGCTCCCTTTTGAAATGTAATCTATTCACTCTACATAACCCTCTTAAACATCTTCTCCAACTCATAAGTAGAATGATGCACAAGAATTGGTCTTCCGTGCGGGCATGTGTACGGGTTTGTTGTTGTACGTAGTTCTTCCAGTAAAGCAAATATTTGATCGTTCGTTAAATATTGATTCGCTTTAATAGATGCTTTACAGCTCATCATGATGGCTGCTTCTTCACGTAACTTTTTAATATCAACTTTTTTTAGTTTAACAACTTGCTCCATCATTTCATCGATGATTTCTGTTTCTTGTCCTTTCGGGAACCATGTTGGATGCGAGCGGACGATAAAGGATTGATGGCCGAATTGTTCTAAAAATAGCCCGACTTTTTTTAGTTCTTCTAACTGCTCTTCGACACGTAAAAATTCAGTAAGAGATAGATCAATACGGTACGGTACAAGTAACTCTTGTACTTCTTGCGCTACTCTTCCTACTTTATCACGGAAGTATTCATAATTAATACGTTCCTGCGCGGCATGCTGGTCAATCATATATAATCCTTTATCATTTTGAGCGAAAATATATGTTCCATGCATTTGTCCAATTGGATAAAGCGGTGGTAAGTCATTCCCGTTCATCTCAATCTCTTTTATTTCCCGAACTTCTTCTTCTAATTCCTCTAGTTCAAAGTCCTCTTCATTACTGTCCCACGATTTCTCTTCTTGAATTGGCTCTTCGATTATCGGTTTAGTGGATGGTTGCCAACTTTGTTCTTCTCTCACGAGCGACTGTGGTGGTTGCCATTCTTGCTTCGGTGGTTGCCAAAGCTGCGCAGGCTGTTTCACAGCCTGCGGTTCTTCTTGTTTTGCATCCATGCCAGTCGGTAAAACGATGTCCGGCATAGATGGTTCTTTCGGCTTCGCATGCTCAAACTGGAACTGTTCTTGCACACTTTCGTCTTTTTCTTTTTTCTTCGTTGTTACACCTGCATCTGGAATAAGCTGTATTTTTTTAAATGCAGCTTGCAATGTTTCTTCGATCAGCTTTAGCAATTCTTGTTCTTTACTAAAACGAACTTCTAATTTCGCTGGATGTACGTTAACGTCAACTAGCATTGGATCCATTTCAATCGATAAGAAACCAATTGGATACCGGCCAACTGGCAGTAATGTATGGTATCCTTGCTGAATTGCTTTCATTAATACAAAGTTTCGAACGTAACGACCATTTACAATCGTTGACATATAATTACGAGATGCTCTCGTTACTTCTGGTAATGTTACATAACCTTTAATTGTAAAGTCTAAAGATTCAGCTTCAATTGGAACAAGCTTCTTCGCAACTTGAATACTGTAAATCGATGCAAGTACTTGTCTTACATCACCGTTACCTGACGTATGAAGCAATTTCTTTTCATTATGAAATAGTTTTAACGATACTTCTGGATGTGACATTGCAATACGATACACGATATCTGTAATATTTCCGAGCTCTGTATGAATGGTTTTCATATATTTAAGACGTGCTGGTGTATTAAAGAATAAATTTTGTACTGTAATATCTGTTCCTTTTCGGCTCGCAGTCTTCTCTTGCTTTATAATGTCTCCACCTTTAATAATAAGGTGTGTACCAGGCGCATCACCTGTGCTAGTAATTAATTCCAATTCACTAACTGAGGCAATACTTGGCAATGCCTCACCGCGGAAACCGAGTGTTCTTATGCGGAACAGATCGTTTTCATCTTTAATTTTACTCGTTGCATGGCGTTCAAAAGCGACGATACAGTCTTCTTCTGCAATACCATCACCATTATCAATGATACGAATTTTCGATAACCCAGCTTCTTCTAAGTGGATTTCAATAGATGTACTATTCGCATCGATAGAATTTTCCACAAGTTCTTTTACGACTGAAGCAGGGCGCTCTACTACTTCCCCTGCCGCAATTAAGTTAGAGAGTTGGTCATCGAGTTTGCGAATTTTCCCCATCTACTTACTCATCCTTTCTTTAACTTTTTCTGTAAGCGATACAATTCGTTCATCGCTTCTAAAGGTGTCATATCAAGTAAATCGATTTTTTTAATTTGCGCCAGTACTGCTGTTTCTTTTTGATCTAGCAGAGGCTTTTCTTGTTTCTTCGAAGACTGTTCTCCTCCAAAGAAAGATAGTTGCGATTCTTCTTCAGTCTCTACTTTCGTTTCCTGTATTTCTGCTATTTCTTCTTTTACAACTACAGGTTCTGGAGTAGCTTCTTGTACTTTCACTTCTACTCGTTTTGGAATAATAATTTCTTCCTGTCCTTCTAGCTGTGCTAACACTTCTTTCGCACGAGCGATTAGGCTATCTGGAAGCTCCGCAAGTTGCGCAACGTGAATTCCGTAACTTTTATCAGCTGCTCCATCTTGAATTTTATGAAGGAATACTACTTTTCCATTCTCTTCAATTGCTGAAACGTGTACATTTTTCAGTTGATTTAAACTCTCTTCTAACACCGTCAATTCGTGATAATGCGTAGAGAATAACGTTTTTGCACCAATTTGGTCATGAATATGTTCAATAATCGCTTGTGCAAGTGCCATACCATCATACGTAGATGTACCGCGTCCAATTTCATCGAATAAAATTAAACTTCTTTCTGATGCGTTTGCAATTGCATTTTTCGCTTCTAACATTTCGACCATAAATGTACTTTGACCTGAAATTAAATCATCCGCTGCACCAATTCTCGTAAAGATTTGGTCAAATACAGGTAATACTGCTTCTGTTGCTGGTACGAAACAACCGATTTGCGACATAACCGTTACAAGTGCTAATTGTCTCATATACGTACTTTTACCAGACATGTTCGGCCCTGTAATTAAAAAGACATCCATATTCTCTGGCATAATACAATCATTCGGTACATACAATTTCCCGTTCAATACTTTTTCAACAACAGGATGACGACCATCTTTAATAAAGATTTCGCGCTTCGTTGTCAGTACAGGTTTTACAAACTGTTCTTCTTCACTAACTGTCGCAAAACTTTGCAGTACGTCTAATTCACTAATTACTTTCGCTAAATGTTGTAATTTCGGAATAAATACTTTTACTTCTTCACGAAGTGCTGTAAATAAATCGTATTCTAGCTGTACAATTTTTTCTTCAGCTTCTAAGATTAACGTTTCTTTTTCTTTCAGTTCATCTGTAATGAAACGTTCAGCATTAGCAAGCGTCTGTTTACGCTCATAGCGACCTTCTGGAAGTGCTGCAAGATTCGCTTTCGTTACTTCAATGTAGTAACCGAAAATACGGTTGTATCCGATTTTTAACGATTTAATTCCGGTAATATCACGTTCTCTTTTTTCAAGCTCAGCAATCCACGTTTTCCCGTTTTTACTAACGTAACGATATTGATCAAGCTTGTCATTATAACCATCTTTAATAATATCTCCATCTTTAATCGAAAGCGGTGGGTTTTCTTGAATACTTCTTCCTAGTAATTCTGTTAAGCTTTCACATGGATCTGCACCTTGAATTAATCTCGATGCATAAGCGTTATCTAACAAACTAATTGCTTCTAAAATAGCTGGTACTTGAAGCAATGAACGTCTTAATTGTAATAAGTCTCTTGCATTTACGTTACCAAATGCAACTTTTCCTGCTAAGCGTTCTAAATCATATACTTCTTTTAACTTTTCCTTTAAATCTTCACGTAAGAAGTAATCATTTACAAACGTTTCAACCATTTCTAAACGCTCTTCAATTCTTTCTTTCTGTATAAGTGGACGTTCCATCCACTGTTTTAACATACGACCACCCATAGCTGTTTTCGTCTTGTCCAATAACCATAATAGTGATCCTGTTTTTTCTTTCGTTCGAAGTGTTTCTGTCAGTTCTAAATTTCGCTTTGAATGTACATCAATTTTCATAAATTGATTCGTATAATAAATTTCTACTGGTTGCAAATGATCTAAAGAACGTTTTTGCGTTCTTATTACATAGTTAAATAAACGTCCAACTGCTTTAATTAATTTTGCTTGTGAAACATTTTTCACAAGATGTTCTAATCCTTCCGGAATTGCCGTTGCATCTTCATACGAAATCGTCATTTTCAATGTTTCAGTTAACTTGTTTAGTTCATCTTTAGAAAATGAAGAATCAACAACAATTTCTTTCGAACCAGTTGCATACACTTCTAATAAAATATCTTCTACTGAACCAGTCAATAACGTTACTGTATTTTGTCCAGTCGTTAAGTCGTTACAAGCTAATGCATATGATCCATCTTCAAAATGTGTTAATGCGGCTAAGAAGTTATTTTCTTTCTCATCAATTGTACGCCCTTCCATCATCGTTCCTGGCGTAATTAATTGTACTACTTCACGACGTACTACACCTTTAGCTGTTTTCGGATCTTCTACTTGCTCACAAACAGCTACTTTATATCCTTTTTCAACAAGTTGTTCAATATAGTTTTTAGCCGCATGATACGGTACACCGCACATTGGTATACGTTCACTACTACCGCCATCTCGGCTCGTTAATGTAATTTCAAGTTCATGAGCTGCTTTTACAGCATCCTCAAAGAACATTTCATAAAAATCGCCTAAGCGAAAAAATAAAAAGGCATCTTGATAATCTGCCTTAACCTTTAAATATTGCTGTATCATAGGCGTATATTGAGTCATACTTTTCCTCCATAATTCTTACATGATAATCTATTTTCATATATGTCGCATTTCACGGACACTCTTATCTCCTATTTCAGGAGTCTTTCTTCATTATAACATATTTCATAAAGAATCATGTTCATTCAGCCCCACTTATGTAAAGTAAAAAGCTAGGAAGAACTTCTCCCTAGCTTTCTATTACTCTTCTTCTGCATCAACTATAAAGTTCGGATCTAATTCTTCAAATTCATCATCAGCAATTTGGAAATCATCATCTGATTCTACGCAGCCTTCAGGATTTACACTTACACAAATTTTCGTTTCTCCAACTACTTCTGTTACAAATTCACGTTCTACAGTTACAACAATTTTATTACCATTTGGTGATACAAGTGCTTCTAAACAATTTGGCGGCTGAATAACACGAGCAATAATTTCTAAATCGTCACCAGAAAAGTTTTTATCACGATAACCAATACTTACTTCGTCCGTGTAGTTCACACGTTCTGTTACAACTTCAGTCTTTGTATTTCCATCAAATGAATACCAAGTGTTCACATCATAGAAACCTTCAATTTCCACATGTTTTCCATTCTTTCTTGCTTCGTACGAGTGGTTAATTACCCAGCACCCTAAAATACTTGTTGGCTCATTATTCGATTCACATGTATGCGTTGACTTTGTATACTTACGTCCTTTTCCAACCACTGCTTTTGTAATAATCTCTCTAAATTCGGACATTCGTAACCCTCCTCAATCACTATTCACTTAATCATATGCGTGACAATAGCGGAATGTGTCATTCTTTTTTTGAGAAGAACTTACGTTTAATCCACAAAAAAAAAGAGATGTCAATATGACATCTCTTTAACAACCACAATTTCCTTTTTTACTTTCTACCGCTGCGCCAGTTTCACCCTTTAGTACATCGCCACCAGTTGAAATTAATATTTCATCTGTTACGTTGTTAGAAATTGTACTAGCAACTAACTGTAATAAGTCATTTACGTATGTTTGTGAAGATTTAAATTGTTGTACGACTGGAATACTGTCTAACTTATCTTGCAATGCATCAATTTCAGCTTCTACCTTTTTTAAAGCTTCCCATTTCCCGTAATGTTGCAAGTTTACTGCTTGTTTTTGCAGTGCTTTAATTTCATCGATTGCGCGCTTTACATTTTCATTTTTATGAATTTGCGCCTCTGCTTTCTTAAAAAAATCAACTTCTTCTGTTTCAGAAATCATTTTTGCTAATTCTTTCGCTTGTTCAACAATGTCATCTTTCGAATATACTTTCATCTATTATTTCACCTCAATCGGCTCTTCAACTAATTCCCCGTTAAGAGACCAAGTTTTTGCTTCCGTTATTTTCACTTTCACAAGCTGACCAATTAAAGATTTTGAAGCGACGAAGTTTACAAGTTTATTCGTACGAGTATAACCTGCAAGTACTTCCGGATTATTTTTACTTTCCCCATCAACTAACACTTCTACAATTTGACCTTTGTAACGACTATTCTTTTCAATTGCCAACGTATTTACTAGTGTATTTAAGCGCTGAAGACGTTCTTTCTTTACTTCCATCGGTACATTATCTTTCATTTTTGCAGCTGGTGTACCTTCGCGAGGAGAATAAATAAATGTAAAGGCAGTATCAAACCCTACTTCACGATATAACGACATCGTTTCTTCAAATTGCTCATCTGTTTCATTTGGAAAACCAACGATAATATCTGTTGTTAATACTACATCTGGAATTGCTTCTTTAATTTTTCTTACAAGTTCTAAATAATGCTCACGCGAATATTTACGTGCCATAATTTTCAGCATATCTGTACTTCCAGATTGAACTGGTAAATGGATATGTTCTACTAGGTTGCCACCTTTTCCAAGCACTTCAATTAAGTGATCATCGAAATCACGTGGATGGCTCGTTGTAAAACGAATACGGGCAATATCAACTTTACGAAGTTCGTCCATTAAATCGCCAAGACCGTATTCTATATCTTCAAAGTCTTTACCATATGCATTTACGTTTTGTCCAAGTAAAGTAATTTCTTTATAACCATTTGCAGCTAAATGACGAATCTCTTGGATAATATCTTCTGGACGTCTACTTCGCTCTTTTCCGCGTGTATACGGTACAATACAATACGTACAGAATTTATCACAGCCATACATAATATTTACCCACGCTTTAATATCACCACGACGTACTTTCGGAAGGTTTTCAATTACGTCACCTTCTTTTGACCATACTTCAACTACCGTCTCTTTCGAGAACATCGCATCTTTTAGAATATACGGTAATCTATGAATATTATGCGTTCCAAATACCATATCTACATGCTGATTTTTTTGCATAATTTTATTTACAACAGATTCCTCTTGAGACATACAACCACATACACCAATTAAAAGGTCTGGATTTCTTCGTTTGAGTGACTTTAAATGGCCTAGCTCACCAAACACCTTATTTTCAGCATTTTCACGAATTGCACAAGTGTTTAATAAAACTACATCTGCATCCTCAGTTGAAAAAGTTGGTTCATATCCAAGTGCTGTGAAAATACCTGCCATTACTTCCGTATCATGCTCATTCATTTGACAACCATATGTACGAATATAGAACTTTCTTCCTGTACCAAAATTGCGAAACTCTTCAGGTAAGCCAAAATCCCGTTCAATTTTAACTTCTTCTTTCCCACGCTTTTTCGCATCCTTTAAGGAAGGTGGTTGATATACACTTTCAAAGTATTTACTATAATCTTTCTCTTCTTTTTTCGTAGAGGAATTTGCTTGTTGACTTGCTAATCGTTGTTGCTCGTTCATCGGTAATCTCCTTTCACCCTTAACTATACACACTCTATAGTCCATTTTAATGCGCTTAGACTCACCTCAAAAATGGTTAGATAGCTTGAGAGATAACTTGTCCTTTGAAACTTGAGTAATCAATCTAATCATTCATAAGAATGAAGTCTTCCCCACGCAAATAGACATTCCCTTTTTATCATTTCTTGTTGTCCTACCCAAAAGCATATTGCTTTATCCCTATAAACATTACCATAGTACGACGTGTTTCGCCAATTTTAACAATAAAGAGGCCCTTTATTATCTTACATTTCATAAGCAATGAACTTGCCATTTTCATACAACGATTTATATATTATTTTATCATTCTGAATTTTCCAAGTAAATAAGACTACCCTATATTTTTGTATATAAAAAAAGGTTGCCAAATCGGCAACCTCCTCTTCTTACATTACATAAATTCAGCAACAAGCTCATCAAACATTTTCTGATCCATATTTAAATCAGATTTCACTAAAGGCTCTTCACTATAGCCTTTAACAAGTTCTTGATATGATGGTTGCTTAGTATTTTGATAAATTAACCCTGTTACTAAACCGTTATTTTCCATTAAAGTTTGCATAGCCATCATGCGATTAGATGGATCATATCCCTCTACTGTGCTTAGTTTCGTTAAGTTCTCTTTAAACCAATCGTAAGTATTTACTTTATTGTAAGTAACACATGGGCTAAATACGTTAATTAATGAAAATCCTTTATGGTTAATACCAGCCTCAATAATTTGTGTTAATTCTTTTAAATCACTCGAAAAGCTTTGCGCCACAAATGTCGCACCAGCTGTCAAGGCCATTTCCATTACATTTAGTGATGGTTCAATTGAACCTTGTGGTGTGCTTTTCGTTTTAAATCCAGCTTCACTACGTGGTGAAGTTTGCCCTTTTGTTAATCCATAAATTTGGTTATCCATTACGATGTACGTAATGTCGATATTACGACGAATAGAATGGATTGTATGACCCATACCAATCGCAAATCCATCACCGTCACCACCTGAAGCGATAACTGTTAAATCACGATTTGCCATCTTCACACCTTGTGCAATTGGAAGGGCACGACCATGAATACTATGCACACCATATGAATTAATATAACCTGAAATACGGCCTGAACAGCCGATACCAGAAATAACAGCAAGTTCATCTGGATTTAGGCCAACGTTAGCTGCCGCACGTTGAATTGCAGCTTGCACTGAGAAGTCTCCGCAACCTGGGCACCAGTTTGGCTTTACACTGTTACGAAAGTCCTTAAATGTTGCCATTTAATACAACCCCTTTTTTGCATTCGTTGTAAATCTCTTTCGGCAAGAATGGGTTTCCATCATATTTTAAAAGACTAGAAATTTTCTCACCATTACCAAGATTCATTTTCATAATGTTAGCAAGCTGACCTGTTGCATTGTTTTCTACTACTACAACACGCTTCGCCTTTTTCACAAGTGGATCGATTTCAGCTGTTGGGAACGGGTGAATTAAACGCACATGAGCATGGTTTACTTTCATACCCTCTTGTTCTAAACGCGTCATTGCCTCTTCGATCGCACCACGAGTTGAGTTAAATCCAACAAGCAATACGTCTGCTTCTTCATGCTTAACATTTTTATAAACAGGGGTATTAAACTTCAAGTTCTCCATTTTACGGAAACGTTTGTCCATTTGATCTTTACGGTTTATTGCTGATTCCGATGGTTTTCCAGTTTCATCATGTTCTACACCTGTAACATGGTGAACACCATTTTTCATACCAGGTAAAACACGAGGTGAAACGCCGTCTTCTGTTACTTCATAACGCTTGAAGTATGCTTTATTTTCACGTTCTGGTAATTCTGCTTCTAAATCAAGCTTACCACGACGAATTTCTACTTTATCTAATTTAAGTGGTTCTACTGTTTGTTTTCCTAACGAAAGCTGTAAATCTGTTAAGAAAATAACAGGAACTTGATATTCTTCAGATAAGTTAAATGCTTCTACAATGTCATAGAAAGCTTCTTCAACTGTACTTGGCGCCATTACGATTTTTGGAATTTCACCATGCGTACCGTAAATCATCGCCATTAAGTCAGACTGTTCTTGTTTCGTTGGTAATCCTGTACTTGGGCCGCCACGTTGTGTATCAACAATTACTAATGGGGTTTCTGTAATACCTGCTAAACCGATTGCTTCCATCATTAATGAAAGACCTGGACCAGCAGATGCCGTTAATGTACGAACACCAGCATAGTTTGCACCGATTGCCATTGTACAAGCTGCGATTTCATCCTCAGTTTGGATTACTGTTCCGCCGACTTTCGGTAATTTTTTAATTAAGTATTCCATAATTTCTGATGCAGGTGTGATTGGGTATGCTGACATAAAACGAGCACCACCAGCTACCGCACCAAATGCGATTGCATCGTTTCCAATCATAAACATGCGTTTTTTACCATCAGCTTTTTCAAGCTGCATCATGTTTACTTTCTCACCTAGTAATTCTTTCATATATTGAGAGCCGCGTTTAATTGCGTCCATATTCTTTTGAACGACTTGCTCTCCTTTACGACCAAAGATTTCTTCAACAACATCTAAATAAGCTGTTTCATCTAATCCTAATACTGCACTTGATGCTCCAACAGCAACCATGTTTTTCATTAATGATGTGCCTAATTCTGAAGCAATATCTGTAAACGGTATCACATATAGATTTACATCTGTATTGTCAGGTATTGTTGGATTAAATTTCGCATCCGCAACTACAATTCCACCTGGACGTAGTTCGTGGAAATTAAAATCGATTGTTTCTTGGTCAAAAGCAATTAAAATATCTAAATCATCTGAGATCGCTCGTACTTCTGTTGTACTTACACGAATTTTATTATTTGTATGGCCGCCTTTTATACGTGATGAGAAGTGGCGGTAACCGTATAGGTAATATCCTAATCGGTTTAATGCAATACAGAAGATTTCTCCTGTACTTTCAATTCCTTCACCTTGTTGGCCTCCAACTTTCCATGAAAGTTGACTAATCATCTCCTACACCCCTTTTGGCTGCATTCATTGTAGTGTATTTTTTTACAGTAATAGTTTAGCATTTTTTATGCAAATAAACTACAACGGACGCAAATTATGCCTCTTCTGATTTCCCTGAATCTTTAGTATAAAGCTATTTTGTTTTTCATTCTAGTATTAGGTCTTAAAAAAAGCAATAAAATCAAATGAATTAATTTTAATTTTTCTGAATTTTAAATCAGAATTTAAAAACTCATATGTTCTACAAAATTATCATATAAAAATCGTTCTACAGTAGATGCAGCATAGTGTTTACAAAGCTCATTCATTACATTTTCATAATCTCGATACGCTGATACATTTACAACTGTATCTACAATCCCATCAAAATCTGAACCAAACCCTATATTGTTTTCTCCACCTAGCAAGCAAATATATTCGATATGTTTTATTATATCTGCTACATTCGCTTGTTTTTCATTTGTTAGAAACTGCGGTACAAAAGTGACACCAATCATGCCATTTCGCTTTATAAGAGCTTTAAGTTGTTCATCGTTTAAATTACGTGGGTGCTCGCAAAGTTTCATACAATTTGAGTGGGAAGCAATAGGATTTTTTGCAATCTCTATAACATCCCAAAAACTTCTTTCATTCAAATGAGACACATCAGTCCATACATGTAACGTATTCAGTTCTTGTACAACATGTTTACCAAAAGTCGTTAAACCCGCCCCACGTGTCTCTAGCGCACCATCAGCTAAGAGATTGGCATAATTCCATGTTAGTCCAAAAGAACGTACTCCTAGGCGATACAACAACCGTAATTTCATTGCATCTTTTCCAATTGTTTCGCATCCTTCTATTGTTAATATCGCTCCAATCTCGTCCTGTTTTAATATGTTAATATCATCTTTTGTCTGAATAAACTTCACACCTTGTAGGGATAAAATTTCATTATAAAAAATATCTACCATTTGTAATGCTACTTCAAATCGGTTTTCATATGCCACTGTTTCTGGTACATATATAGCAAAACATTGTATACTTCCTTTTCTTCTCTTTAACTGTTCAAATGTAATATGTAATTGTGAATCATCTTTAAAATTCCTTTTCCCTTGTGCACTCCATAACTGAAGAAGCACGTCACAATGAGCATCAAAAATTTTCATTTTCATTCCTCCATTATAAAAACAACCTGTTTGCATACTGCAAACAGGTTGTTTAAACTTAACGAGGTTCTACAATTAATTTTATTGCTGTACGCTCTTCGCCATCAATCATAATATCTGTAAACGCTGGGATACAAATCAGGTCCAAACCACTAGGCGCTACAAATCCTCTTGCGATTGCTACTGCCTTTACAGCTTGGTTCAATGCACCAGCACCAATAGCTTGAATTTCTGCTGTTCCGCGTTCGCGAATAACACCTGCAAGTGCACCAGCTACAGAATTAGGGACCGACGTTGCTTTAACTTTTAATATTTCCATTCCGCGTTTCCTCCTCGTTTCTTTAAAAAGTATTAGCAATTATTTCACTTTAACTTATATTCACGAGGAATGGCGCGTATTCCTGCTAAATTTTCGTAATTTTTCTAAAAAATTAAAATATAATAACTTATCTAAAATTTGACGGAAATTTACTCAAAAAATGGTTGATCGTCATTAATTAAAATACGTTCAATTCTCTTTGCTTTTCCTGTATTTGGATCCACATCAATTAACACTGCACTTAATTGCGTTCTGCCATTTGTTACTTCAAATCGTACTGGTAAGTTTGTTAAAAACTTCTTCAATACTGCTTCTCTGTCCATACCTAATATTCCGTCATACGGCCCTGTCATCCCAACATCTGTAATGTATGCCGTTCCGCTTGGTAAAATACGGTTATCCGCTGTAGGGACATGCGTATGCGTACCTACTACTGCTGTAGCACGTCCATCTACATACCAACCTAGCGCTTGTTTTTCACTTGTAGTCTCCGCATGGAAATCAACAAATATAATATTCGTACGTTTTTTCGCAATATTAATTAATTCATCCACTTTACGGAATGGACAATCAATTGGAGGAAGGAAAGTACGTCCTTGTAAATTAATAACTGCAACTTCTGTTCCATTACAGTTCACAAAGATAAGTCCTTTTCCTGGAGTTCCTTCTGGGAAGTTAGCTGGTCTTGCAAGATATTTTGCATCATCGATGAATTCAAATACTTCACGATTATCCCAAGCGTGGTTTCCAAGTGTAACTGCCTGCGCCCCACACTCTAAAAAGTTTCGATATATTTTTTCTGTAATCCCACGGCCACCTGCTGCATTTTCTCCATTAATGATTGTTACTGTAGGTGTATATTTTTTCTTTAATGCCGGTACGTATTGTTGAATCATACCTCTACCAGGAGATCCTACTACATCCCCAACAAATAATATTCTCATATGTCTTACCCTTTCTATGTACTGCATTTTTTATTGCTATAGCATCAAGTAAATTCCTTATAATATCTTTATTATAAGTTTGCTTCACTTTTATGCTATATAACTAACTGTCTTTATTTTATCCAATTCCAACACAAAAAAATAAAGTGGTGTTTCACCACTTTATTTTGCGTATTCCACTGCACGTGTTTCACGAATAACAGTTACTTTAATATGTCCTGGGTAATCCAGTTCATTTTCAATACGTTTTCGGATATCACGAGCTAAACGATGAGCTTCTAAGTCATCGATTGTATCTGGTTTTACCAAAATACGAACTTCACGTCCTGCTTGAATTGCAAATGATTTTTCAACGCCTTCATAAGACTCTGAAATCTCTTCTAACTTTTCAAGACGACGAATATAGTTTTCAAGTGTTTCACTACGAGCTCCCGGTCTTGCAGCTGATAAAGCATCTGCTGCTGCAACTAAAACTGCAATGATAGAAGTTGGTTCTGTGTCACCATGGTGAGATGCGATACTGTTTATAACTACAGGATGCTCTTTATATTTCGTTGCAAGTTCAACACCAATTTCAACGTGGCTTCCTTCTACTTCATGGTCAATCGCTTTTCCGATATCATGTAATAGACCTGCACGTCTTGCTAGTTTTTCATCCTCGCCAAGCTCTGCCGCCATAAGTCCAGTTAAATATGCAACTTCCATAGAGTGTTTTAAGACGTTTTGACCATAACTTGTACGGTATTTTAAACGACCTAAAATTTTAATTAAATCTGGATGTAATCCATGAACACCCACTTCAAACGTTGTTTGCTCTCCTACTTCGCGAATATACTCGTCCACTTCACGTCTTGATTTTTCGACCATCTCTTCAATACGCGCTGGGTGAATACGTCCGTCCTGTACTAGTTTATCAAGAGCGATACGAGCTGTTTCACGACGAATTGGGTCGAATCCAGAAAGGATTACCGCCTCTGGTGTATCATCGATAATTAAGTCAATACCCGTTAACGTTTCTAACGTACGAATATTACGACCTTCACGCCCGATAATACGTCCCTTCATTTCGTCATTTGGAAGATTTACAACCGAAACGGTTGTTTCAGCAACATGATCAGCTGCACATCTTTGCATTGCAAGAGATAAAATCTCTTTTGCTTTCTTATCCGCTTCTTCTTTCGCGCGAACTTCACTTTCTTTTACCATAACAGCGATTTCATGAGAAACTTCATTTTCTACTTTACCAAGAATAATTGCTTTCGCTTGTTCGCGTGTCAGATTGGAAATGCGCTCTAATTCCGTTTGTTGCTTTTGAACTAACTCTCCCACTTTGCTTTCCAACTCTTCAATCTGTTGTTGTCTCGCTACAAGAGAATCCTCTTTCTTCTCTAACTGCTGCTCGCGTTTATCGAGCGTTTCGTCTTTACGATCAAGGTTCTCTTCTTTTTGCATTAAACGATTTTCTTGTTTTTGTAATTCGCTTCTACGGTCACGAATTTCTAATTCAGCTTCTGTACGAAGTGTATGAATTTCATCCTTTGCTTCTAAAAGCGCTTCTTTCTTAAGTGCTTCAGCCTCACGATTCGCTTCGTCTAGAATACGTTTCGCTTCATTAGCCGCACCATTAATCTTCGCTTCAGCAATAGACTTTCGAACAAAAAAGCCAACAACTGCACCGACTGTTGTTGCAAGCAAAATGGAGATGAGTATCCAAACTGTACTACTCATGATTTCACCTCCCCTTGCTATGAATGAAAAAAGACTGTCGGCATGTACATTGAATTACAACATACAGCAAAGACCGTCGTCCCGCTTTTTTTAAGGGACTTTCTTCATTTCACAATTAAAATGTCATATTATTATTTCGGTAAGATTTAAACCTTACTCCGAATATTACTTCTCTTCTTGAGAAGAGTATATCGTATATAAGAAAAAATATACATTCTCATTGTATCTATCGTAATTTTCATTGTCAAGCGTTGTCTACTTTTACTTTCTTTACCTTCAGCCTTGAATGTGACCTAAATTTAAAAAGTAAGGAGCCTATTATACTGGAAAACCTTAGTAATTCCCATTTCTTTACTTAAAATATTTAAATATCCTTCTTTACACAACCCATTTGAAGTCAAAAAATATTTTTATCTATAGTATTACGCTCCTTAATAGTAGATAAAAAAATAAAAGACACGAGACCGTGTCTTTTATTTTTTTAATCAAGAAGAGTTGAATCTTCTGCGCCCTCAGCACCAGAATCTTCACTAATTCCGTGATGCTCACGAATAAAGAAGGCAATTTCTTCTCTTAAATCTGTATTTTCTTTTAAGAACTGCTTCGAATTTTCACGACCTTGTCCTAGGCGTTCTTCATTATAAGAATACCAGGCACCGCTCTTTTGAACAATATCAAGCTCAGAAGCCATATCCAAGATTTCACCTTCTCTTGAAATACCTTCTCCGTACATAATATCAACTTCCGCAACACGGAATGGTGGTGCTACTTTATTTTTCACTACTTTTACTTTTGTTTTATTACCAACAATGTCGTTACCTTGCTTTAATTGCTCCGCACGACGCACTTCAAGACGAACAGTTGAATAGAATTTCAACGCACGACCACCTGGAGTTGTTTCTGGGTTTCCGAACATAACCCCAACTTTTTCACGAATTTGGTTAATAAAGATTGCAATTGTTTTTGATTTGTTGATTGCTCCTGAAAGCTTACGAAGTGCTTGTGACATTAAACGTGCTTGTAAACCTACGTGTGAGTCACCCATATCGCCTTCAATCTCTGCTTTCGGTACAAGAGCTGCTACAGAGTCAATTACGATAATGTCAACCGCACCACTTCGTACAAGTGCTTCCGCGATTTCCAATCCTTGCTCCCCTGTATCAGGCTGTGATAATAGTAATTCATCTATGTTAACGCCTAATTTTTGTGCATATACAGGATCCATTGCGTGCTCCGCATCAATGAATGCTGCTTGTCCACCTTGACGTTGTACTTCTGCAATTGCATGTAATGAAACTGTCGTTTTACCTGAACTTTCAGGTCCGTAAATTTCGATAATACGGCCACGTGGATATCCGCCTACTCCTAGTGCCACATCAAGTGCTAAAGAACCACTAGAAACCGTAGAAACTCTACGCTCCGCTTGTTCTCCTAATTTCATAATTGAACCTTTACCGAATTGCTTCTCTATTTGTTTTAACGCCATATCTAACGCTGCTTGACGATCACTCATTCAAAATTCCTCCTTAACTGAATTGCTAATCTTATTATACCTATTTTCAATTCAATTTGCCAACAAAAATCGAACATTTATTCGATTTTTTTATTTTCTATCAAATAATATCTAAATTTAACCGTAAAAAAAACTAGAAGAAACTTATATCTCTTCTAGCTTTTTATATAAATGATAAAATCCATATTTTGCTGTTCGTTCTCTAATTTGTTGACGACTTCCGCTTAAATTAAGAGGAAAGACTACAGTTGGTTCATCCTTAATCGAAAGCCCAACAAATACTGTTCCTGGTTCTTTCTGTTCTGAAGCATCTGGCCCTGCTACCCCAGTGAAACTAATTCCGATATCCGCTTTTAATACATCCTTAACATTTTCAGCAAGATAACGAGCACATTCTTTACTAACTGCACCATCAGTATGCAACACTTCTTCAGGCACACGTAAAACATGTTGCTTCACATCATTATGATAACAAATGACACCGCCTTTAAATACAGAAGAAACACCAGCGTTTTCAGTTACTTGATTTCCAAAAAGACCACCTGTTAAACTTTCTGCACACGCTAAAGTTAACCCTTTTCTCTTCAATAACTCGATTGCCTTATAATGCAAAAATTCTTGGTCATATCCGTAGAAAAATTCTCCTACTCTTTCTAAAATCAAATCTTCCACATGTTGAATTAATTTCTCCGCTTCGCTAACATTTTGATGCTTAGCGGTTAAACGTAATGTCACTTCTCCATCATTTGCTAACGGGGCGATTGTTGGGTTTGTTTGTCCATCAATTAAATCTTGCACTTTCACCTCTAATTGGGACTCCCCAATACCGAAGAAACGAAGCACACGAGAATAAATGTTTTCTCCTGTTGTAAAATTACGTAAAAAAGGCTCTACGTAACTTACATACATTGGTTTCATTTCTTTTGGCGGCCCTGGTAATAAAATATAAACTTTTCCGTTCTTATTTACCCCCATACCAGGCGCCATACCGTGGTCATTTGCAAATACTGTTGCTCCATTTAAAACGAGCGCTTGCTTTTTATTATTCTCCGTAAATTCACGGCCTGTACGCTTAAAGTAATTACTTATTAAGGCTAATGCCTTTTCATCATACACAAGCTCTTCATCTAAACTAGCAGCTATCGTTTCTTTCGTTAAATCATCTTTTGTTGGTCCTAATCCACCTGTAAAAATAAGTATATCAGCACGTTCTTCCGCAGCTTCAATCGCCTTTTGCAATCGCTTATTATTATCACCAACAACAGTATGATAGTACACGTTAATTCCGATTGAAGCTAACTTTTCAGATAAAAACTGGGCATTTGTATTTGCAATTTGTCCAAGTAATAATTCAGTTCCAACCGCAATAATCTCAGCATTCATCCCAATTCCCCCATAAACTTCTATTTTGAGTTTACAAAAGCAGCTCTATTTTTCCAGAAATAATCCCATCCTGAAATAACAGTAAAGATTAATGCAATCCATATGAAGATATCTGCAACTGGAATATGGATTAAATTTAAAGGTACATCGTGTAATAAATATGCTGCAATTGCAATAATTTGTGTCCACGTCTTAATTTTTCCTAGCTGGTTTGCTGCAACTACTTCCCCTGTTCCAGCAAGTACAAGACGTAAACCTGTTACCGCAAACTCACGACTGATAATTACAATAACAATCCAAGCCGGTACATATTGCATCTCTACCAATGTAATAAGTGCTGCCGAAACAAGCAATTTATCAGCTAACGGGTCAAGAAACTTCCCTAAATTCGTTACAAGATTATACTTTCTTGCGTAATGTCCATCAATCCAATCTGTAGCTGAAGCAATGATAAAGATAAGTGCCCCCACTAAATGTTGAATTGGCAAATCAACATCACCAATTTTGTATGAACCCCAATCAAAGGGCGCTAACATAATTACCATAAAAATTGGAATTAAGAAGATTCTAGATATTGTAATTTTATTTGGTAAATTCACAGCTATTCCTCCATCATATCAAAAACATTTGTTCATCGAAAAAAAGTCATCGAAGCGATGACTGTTATTGTGCTGGTTGCTCTATCCCTTGGTTTTTAATCACCAATCTTTGGTGATATTCTTTTTGTGGATCTAACGGGAAAGCAAGCACTTGGCCATTCAGTTTAATTTCAACATTCGGTGCACTTCCAATATTAAGTCGTACTTCTTTTAATGTTGATACATCGCGTTTCTCTGTTTGACCGCTTTGTACTGTAGTGTTTAGAATTTCGTTACCCGCATCATCCTTAACATCTACATAACTTGTACCCTTAGCTGAAATTTCCAGTTCTAATGTTTTATTATTATGAATTTCCAAAGTAGATACCTTTCCAGTTGTTCCAACTACTTTCACTTCTTGCTGTCCAGTTGGTTGTGCTGGTTGCTCCTCTTTCTTTGGTTCTTCTTTCTTTGGTTCCTCTTTTTTTGGCTCTTCCGCTTTCACTTCATCTTTCTTCGTATCTAACGGAGAATCTTTCGCTTTTTGAACTTCAATTTTCTCACTTTGAGCGCTTGGAACTTTTTCATCATCTTTTCCAGTTAACGCTTGAAACACAAACCAGATTACCACTCCAACTGCGATGACTAACAGCGCAACTAAGATTTTCGGCATGTGATCTGCAATTGGCCATGATGAAGATTTTTGCATTGTTTCTTGTGTTTTTTGTCCCGTTGATACTTGTGGAACTTCACGCTTTTCAGATTGTGGTATCGTACTCTGATGTTCTACAAGCAGTTCCTCTCCATTTAATCCAACCGCATCTGCGTATTGTTTAATGAATGCACGCGCATAAAAAGCTCCTGGCAATACATCATAATTGCCTTCTTCAATTGCCACTAAATGGCGTTTTTGAATTTTTGTAATCTCATGCAGCTGATCAATAGACAAGCCTTTCGCTTCTCTTGTTTCTTTCAGCTTTTGTCCCAATTCCGTCACTACTAACACCTCAATATTTCTTTAAAAGTCAAACATAGAGAAATTATTTTGCGTACCTTGCTCAATTTCATCTACTAAATTATATTGTATTTCTTCATCATAATCGTTACGCAACTCGATAATATAATCAAAATCATCCAATGTGTATTCTGACTGACTCACAAATACATCAGGATGTTCCACAACTTTCGTTGCAGGCAATCTCATAATTTCACGAACGAGCTGCCAATGTCTTTCGTTAGCACGCTTCGTTGACACAATTCCATCTAGGATGAAAATATTGTCATCGCTATACTCATCTTCAATTAATTGACTGCGAACAGTTTGCTTAATAAGAGTAGATGATACAAATAACCACCTTTTATTTGCACAAACACTTGCAGCAACAATGGATTCTGTTTTTCCGACACGAGGCATTCCGCGTATCCCAATTAGTTTATGGCCTTCTTTTTTCATGATTTCTGCCATAAAGTCTACAAGTAAGCCTAATTCATCACGCACAAATCGAAATGTTTTCTTATCATCTGCATCTCGTTGTATGTACCTACCATGCCTAACCGCTAGCTTATCTCTTAGCTTGGGCGGACGATATTTCGTTACCGTTATGTTATCCATCGTATTTAAAATTGATTCAAGTCTAGAGATTTGCTCTTGATTATCACACATAAGAAGTAACCCACGTCGTGCATTATCTACACCATTAATTGTGACAATATTAATGCCGAGCATACCGATTAACGAAGAAACGTCACCAAGCAAGCCAGGTCGGTTTTTATGTATTTCATATTCAAAATACCATTCAATCATCCAAGATCACTCCCCTTGCTTACTTTACACCTACGTACTATATTATATGATTTCACCCTAATAGGGAAGCTAAATGTATAATCTATCCTGTGTAATTATTATACAAAAAAAGTAGAGAGGAGAATCTCCTCTCTACTTTTACTTATGTTGTACGAACTTAACCATTAAATTTGCAATTGTATGTTGCTCCTGTTCATCAGCAACTTTCCAAAGCTCAGCTAATAATTTCTCTTGGTCATTGCGTCCTTCTACTTCATTAGCAAGATAGTCGCCAACTCGAAATGCCATATCTGATACCGCACCGCCATCTAAACCTTTGTCTTGCGCTTGCTCTAAACGTTCTCCTAAAAAGCTCTTCCACTGATCAAAATTATCTAATACTGACATAATTAAGCACCTCACTATTGAGTAATAAAATCATCCTTAATTTGTGCAACTATTCATTTTTTATGTAAGAATTTTTTAGCAGTGCCAACCGCCATTCACTCCGATAATTTGTCCAGTTATGTAAGACGCTCCTGGTGATACGAGAAATGAAACTGTTTTCGCTACTTCTTCTGGTAATCCTATTCTACCTAATGGTATATCTTCAGCAATTCCCATTTTATCTTCTTCAGAAAAAACACTTAACATTTCCGTTTCAATTGCTCCTGGTGCTACTGCATTCACACGTAATCCACTTAAAGAAACTTCTTTCGCTAAAGCTTTCACATATGAATTTTGCGCCCCTTTTACCATTGAATAAAGTACTTCACAAGAAGCCCCTATTTGTCCCCATATAGATGAAACAATTACAATATTACCACTTCTTCTCCCGATCATAGGCGGAAGTGCCATAGAAAGTAATTTATATACGTTCTTCACTTGAAGTTCTACCATATAATCCAATTCATCGTTTGTTACATCTGTTACTAGTCCAAAAATACTCTTCCCAGCTGCGTATACAATAACATCAATAGGATGTTCAATTTGTCCCCACAATCGTTCTGCTCCATCACTAGAAGCTAAATTAGCTTGAACAGGGATAACTTCTCCCCATGCCTTCTGCAATTCCAATACCTTTTCTTCACTGTTATTGTAATGAACATAAACTGTATATCCATCTTGAATTAATTGTTTCGAAATAGCAGAGCCAATCCCTCCGCTCCCTCCAGTTACTAACGCATACTTTTTCATAAATTCCCTCTCTTATCTCTACAAGTTCAATTTTCACACAACTAAATAATACCCTCATCTTACAATTTTTCAATGATAAGATGAGGGTATCTTTAAAATTTTATTTTTTCGGTAACACCTGACAAACACTCATTTTTTCTTCTGATAACAATAATCCCGCTACTTCTTGTAAGTCTTGAACGGTTAGTCCTTCTAATACAGTCAATGCATCAAATAGGCTAGATTCATTAAACGCGTATCGTGTAAATTGATTTGCAATATATTCTGGTGAATTTAACGAGCGTAAAAAACCACCAATTTTCTTTTTCTTCACTCGTTCTAATGCCGCCGCATCTAATTGATCATAATCTGTTTTTAATAAAATATCTTTTAAACGATCTGCCAATGCATCAGGTTGTTTCGTATCACCACCAACCATTGCAAAACCGAAGTTATTTTCTTCTGTATAGTCATACGAGAATGAATCATCAATAAGTCCTTCATTATATAAAGCTTCGTAATGAACAGAACTTTTTCCAAATAAATAATCTAAAAGTAACGTAAGCGCAATTTCTTGTTTTAAAAGCGCTTGCCCCTTTTCTTTTAAATTAGTCGCTTTAATACCAACTAAACATTTCGGTGTTTGCACAGGCATTGAAATAATTTTTTTCTTTTCATTTACCTCATTTGGTTCTTCTTCAAATGAACGCACAATTTCTGGCTGGTTTTTATAATCTTTTTTCGCTTGATTTTCACGTACTAAATCCATTGTTTTCTCTGGATCAATTGCACCCACAACAAATAATAACATATTGCTCGGATGATAAAATGTTTCATAACATTCATATAATAAATCTTTCGTAATTTTACTAATAGATTCGATTGTCCCCGCAATATCAATTTTAATTGGGTGTTTTACAAATAAGCTATCAATTAACCCAAAGTACAAACGCCAATCTGGGTTATCTTGATACATTTGAATTTCTTGCCCAATAATCCCCTTCTCTTTTTCAACCGTTTTTTCAGAGAAATAGGGCTCTTGTACGAAGTTTAGCAATGTATTTAAATTTTGTTCTACGTTTGAAGTACCTGAAAAAAGGTAAGCTGTTCGTGTGAAGGATGTAAAAGCATTTGCCGATGCTCCTTGTTTACTAAACAATTGGAAAGCATCATGATCTTCTTTTTCAAATAATTTATGCTCAAGAAAATGTGCAATCCCATCTGGCACACGAATCATTTCTTCTTTCCCTAATGGTACAAATGTATTATCTACAGAACCATATTTCGTCGTAAACGTTGCAAATGTTTTATTAAATCCTTGTTTCGGTAAAACATATACATCTAATCCATTAGGAAGTTTTTCATAATAGAGTGTTTCTTTTAATTGCTCATAAACAATTTTCTCCACTTACTCTCCCTCCGTTCCTTGTAAAAAGTAAATTGTATCTAGTTCAATATTTTTAGCAACTTTTACAATTTCTTCTTTTGTCACACTTTCTATACCTGTAAGCCATTCTTCAACTGGACGTGTACGATCTGAAATAATACCATGATATAGCATTTCTACAAAGCCACGTGGTGTATCAATTGCCTCTAATATTTGATTTTGGATGACACTTTTTGTTTGATGTATTTCTTCTTCAGAAAACTCTCCGTTTTGCATCGCAAGCATTTGTTCTTTAATAATCTCAACTGCTTTTTCATAATTTTTCGCTTCAATTCCTGACATAACAAATAATAAACCTTTATGACTTTCAAAGCGCGATGCTGCATAGTACGCTAAACTATTTTTTTCACGCACATTTACGAATAACTTCGAATGAGAAAAGCCACCAAACAATCCATTGAACAATTGCAATGCAAAATAATCTTCATCTTTATATGTGACAAATGTACGATAACCGATGTGTAATTTACTTTGTTTTAATTCTTGTTTTTCAACAACTTCTTTTTCTTCATTATTTCGTCTATGAAGGAGTACATTTCTTTCTCTCACTGGACGAGCTGAAATAGAAAAATACTTACTTACAAGATCAACGGCGTTTTCTGAAATATCACCAATAATATATAGATCCATTTCATCTTCCGCTAACACCTTTTGATAATATTGATACAGACTTTCATTTGTAATAGACATAACACTCTCTTTTTTTCCATTTGCACTTAAACGATACGGTTCTACTTTGCACATTTCTTCAATTAAACGCTCGTTTGCATAACGCATTTTATCGTCATAAGTGGCTTCAATTCTCTGTAACAGTGCTCTTTTTTCACTTTCTACGATAGAAGATAGGAAACCGTTGCCCTCCGTTGCTGGATGTAACACAATATCTGACAACATAGAAAGCGCTTTTTCAAATAACGGTGGTGCATCATGTAAGTAAACTTCATTTGCAATGTCTACATAAATGGAGATAATATGGTCTTCCCCTTTTTTACTTACATCTACCGCTAAAGAAGATCCGTATAATTCTTCTAAATATTGACGAAGACGAATTACAGAAGGTAATTTTTCTGTCGCACTTTGCAATACGTATGGCAATAAGGCACGCTCTGTCACCGTCTCCTCATTTAAAGGCGCTTTAAAACGAAATACAAAGGTATTCGTTTTATATTTATCAGTCGGAATAATATGTACGCGCAAACCATCTAACTCATGTAGTTGTTGTTCCATTAGTTTCATTTATAGCCCTCCTTTACGTATATAGGAATATTCCTCTTCAATATACAGTTTTTAGAAATAAAAAATCAACTTTTCTCCCTTATTATGCTTACATATGATTCTTTCTAAAAACTTTAATATGTAAGGAACATAGTAAAATTCCGTATTAAATATATTCTATGTAAAAAAGCCCACACTAATGTGCGAGCTTTTTTATACTTATAAAATACTTATCGTTTTCCTTTTTCATAAGGAGTTCCTAATGCTTTCGGAGCTTCAGAACGACCTACAAAACCAACAAGCGCTAATATTGTGAATACATATGGTAATATCGTTAATAAAACACTTGGAATTTGATCTAATACAGGAATTGTTCCGCCCGTTACACTTAGAGATTGCGCAAAACCAAAGAATAGAGCTGCACCTAATGCGCCTAGTGGATTCCACTTCCCAAAAATCATAGCAGCTAAAGCTAAGAAACCTTGTCCTGTAATAGTTGCCCCTGAGAAGTTATTAGAAATTGACATTGCAAAAATCGCTCCACCGATTCCAGCAAACACTCCTGAAATACAGACTCCAATATAACGCATTTTATATACATTAATCCCCATCGTATCCGCTGCCATTGGGTGTTCACCAACAGCACGTAGACGAAGACCGAACGGTGTTTTATAAATAACATACCAAACAACGAATGCTAAAATAATGGCAATATACGACGTTATTGGTACGTTCGAGAAAAATATTTTCCCTAAAACCGGAATATCCGAAAGGCCTGGAATATCAATCTTTTCAATACGATACTGAATAAAGTCAGTCTGCCCTTTATCAAAAATCTTCTTAATTGCAAATACTGTTAAACCAAGAGATAAGAAGTTAATGGCTACACCACTTACAACTTGATCTGCTCGGAATGTAATAGAAGCTACCGCATGAAGTAATGCAAATAACCCACTACCAATTGCCGCAAATAATAACGCAATCCATGGAGTCATCGTTCCCCAAGTATCACCCATTAATAAGTTTGTAACAACTCCAATAAATGCACCAAATAGCATTAGTCCTTCTAATCCGATATTTACAACACCCGATCGTTCACTAAATACACCACCTAGTGCTGTGAAAATGATAGGTGCCGATGTATATAACGTACCCGTCACAAGAATGGCTAATATATCTAAAAAGCTCATTTATTTCCCCTCCTTGCTCATGCGTGTAAGCGCCCATCTTAACACATAACTACATGCAACAAAGAAGATGATACATGCAATAATTACATTAATAAGCTCTGACGGTACATCTGCCTCAAAGTTCATTTGAGGGGAAGCACTTTTCAAACCACCAAATAATAAAGCTGAAAGGATTATACCAAACGGATTATTCCCTCCAAGTAATGCTACGGCAATCCCATCAAATCCTACTCCTGTAAACGAAGACATCGCTGTCATACTCTGGAATGTCCCTAATCCTTCCATCGCTCCACCAATCCCCGCAAATGCACCAGCAATTGTCATAGAGAATACTACATTACGAGAAACTTTCATACCTGCATATTGAGAAGCATGCTGATTAAATCCTACAGACTTTAATTCGTAACCTAAAGTTGTTCGATCTAATAAGAACCACATTAAAATAGCGATTAAAATTGCTACAATAATTCCCCAGTGTAGACGTGAACCGTCAGTAATAGAAGCAAGCCAGTCTGAAGATAGTGACGCACTCTCTTTAATATCATACGTTTTGTCATTACCCGCATGTAAGAAACGCTTAATGATGTCATACGTTACATACAACGCAATATAGTTCATCATAATAGTTACAATAACTTCATTCACTTGAAACTTCCCTTTTAAATATCCCGGAATGAAGCCCCAAATTCCGCCCACCAATGCGGCAAATAAAATCGATAATGGAATATGAAGGAACGCTGGTAGTGAGACTGCATAACCGAACCAAACCGCTGCAAGCCAACCAACTAACAATTGACCCTCTACCCCGATATTAAATAAACCTGTACGAAATGCAAACGCGACCGATAAGCCAGCAAGAATAAGCGGTATCATTGTACGGAGCGTTTCACCAATCGCACTTGCGCTGCCGAACATTCCTGTCCAAAGTGCACTATAACCAACAATTGGATCATAGCCACTAACTAGCATTACAATCGCTCCTACAAGTAAGCCGAAAATAACGGATAGTACTGGGACTAAAATATTTATCGTTCGTTCTGTTAAAAGTTTTTTAGCCATTTGTACCCACCTGCTCCTTCTTTGTTCCTCCAGCCATTAACAATCCAAGCTGTTGTTCATTCGTTTCTTTCGCATCAACTATTGCTACAATTTCCCCTTCATAAATAACAGCAATTCGATCGCTAACATTTAAGATTTCATCTAACTCTAATGATAAAAGTAATACACCTTTTCCTTTATCCCTTTGCTCTATTAATCTCTTATGAATAAATTCAATTGCTCCTACATCTAAACCACGTGTTGGCTGTGCCGCAATTAATAAATCTGGATTTCGGTCTACTTCACGTGCAATAATTGCTTTTTGTTGATTCCCCCCAGATAGAGCGCGTGCTAACGTTTGCTCACTAGGTGTACGTACATCAAACTGTTCAATAAGAGCCTTTGCTTTTTCTGTAATTTTGCTAAAATTTAAAATCCCTTTCTTTGAAAACGGATTTTTATAGTACGTTTGAAGAACTATATTATCTCTAACAGAAAAATCAAGAACGAGTCCGTGTTTATGACGATCTTCTGGAATATGACCAATTCCTTCTTCTGTTATTCTTCTAACAGGCCAATTTGTTATTTCTTTTCCTTTAATTGCAATAGAACCTGACTCAACTTTTCGTAAACCAGTAATCGCTTCTATTAATTCACTTTGTCCGTTTCCATCAATCCCTGCAATCCCAACAATTTCCCCCGCACGAACAGTTAAGTCAAGGCCTTTTACAGCAGGTAGTTGACGTGCATCGTGAACAACAAGGTTTGCAATTGAAAGTACATCTTCTTTTGGCTTCGCGTCTATTTTTTCTGTTTTAAAATTCACTTGACGTCCGACCATTAATTCTGCAAGTTTATTTTCATCCGTATTTGCAACGTCAACCGTTCCAATCCCTTTTCCTTTACGAATAATCGTACAACGATCGCAAACTTCCATAATTTCTTTCAACTTATGTGTAATAAGAACAATAGATTTTCCTTCTTGTACAAGCTTTTTCATAATTTGAATTAGCTCATGAATTTCTTGTGGTGTTAACACAGCTGTCGGTTCATCAAATATTAAAATTTCTGCACCGCGGTAAAGAGTTTTCAAAATCTCCACACGCTGTTGCATACCAACTGAAATATCCTGTATTTTCGCATATGGATCTACAGCCAAACCGTATTGTTCAGACAGTTTTTGAATTTCTTTAGCAGCATCCTCAACAGCAATTTTCCCTTTTTTCTTCGGTTCATTTCCGAGAATAATATTCTCTGTAACTGTAAAATTATGAACAAGCATAAAGTGTTGATGGACCATTCCAATACCAAGGTCATTTGCTATATTCGGATTTGTAATTTTTACAGGTTTACCTTTAATTTTAATTTCACCCTGCTCTGGTTGGTACAAACCAAATAGTACATTCATCAATGTGGATTTCCCTGCACCATTTTCTCCAAGTAAAGCATGTATCTCACCCTGCTTTACTTGCAGCGTAATATCATCATTCGCTACAATGCCTGGGAATACTTTCGTAATGTTATTCATCTCAATTACGTATTCCATTGTGTTCCTCCTTTTAACAGGGAACATTCCCTATTACACTATTAACTTATTAAGCAATTCGGAAGTTTTATACATACAAAGGTTAGTTCTATGAACTAACCTTTGCTATTTCTCTATTTATTTTTTTAGAGAAGCTTCGTATTCTTTATACTCTTTATCTGTAGCTGGCACTTTAATTTCACCGGCTGTAATTTTCTTTTCAAGCTCTTCTACTTTTGTTAAAATTTCAGGGTTAACTTTTTTCACGTTATCAGTTGTTTTTGAAATACCAATACCGTCATCTTTTAAGCCAAACTCTTCAATTTTCCCACCTTTTAAATTCCCATCTTTTGCTTCTTTAGCTACTTTTTCTACTGCTACATCAACACGTTTAATCATTGAAGTTAATGTTACATTTTCAGGCATACCTTCTTGATGTTGGTCACGGTCAACACCGATTACCCAAACATTTTCACCTTTTTTCTTACGGTTTTTCGCTTCTGTGAACACACCGTTACCTGTACCACCAGCAGCATGATAAATTACGTCTACGCCTTGACCATACATTGCTGAAGCAAGAACTGTACCTTTTTCAGGCTTATCGAATGCTTCTGCATATTCAGATACGATTTCAATGTTTGGATTTACTGCCTTTGCACCAGCTTTAAATCCATTTTCAAATTTACTAATTAAATCACTTTTCATTCCACCAACAAATCCTACTTTATTCGATTTTGTTGACATAGCTGCTACCGCACCTACAAGGAATGATCCTTCATGATCTTTAAACGTAATGCTCGTTACGTTCGGTGCATCTACAACAGTATCTACGATTGCAAATTGTTGTTTTGACGATTCTTTTGCTACTTCTTTAATTGCACCCTCTAATTTATAACCAATTCCGAATGTTAAATCATATTTATCTTTCGAGAATTTTTTTAAATTCGGAATATAATCAGCCTCTTTTTCAGACTGAAGGTAACGATAATTTGTCTTTTCTTTTAAACCATTATCTTTACCAAACTTTTGTAACCCTTCCCAAGAAGATTGGTTGAATGACTTATCATCAACGCCCCCAACATCCGTTACAAGACCAACCTTGAAGTCTTTATTGTCTTTCGTGTCTTTCTTGTCACTGCTCGCCTTATCCGAGTTACCACATGCACCTAAAACTGTACTTGCTGCTAATGTTAATGATAATAAAAGGCCTGCTTTTTTCTTCATACTAGAAACCCCTCCAAAAATGATATATATTTATTTATTCTTACGCTGCTGTTCCTTACTTCTTGCTGTCACCTCCCTAAAAAGGAATTTACCTACATACGCTTTCTTAATACGTGGAAGCTAAATTTATCAGCTCTAAAGTAATTGATAGAATATAAGATTGGCTCATCATTTTGATCATAGTGCATTTGTTTTAATACAAGCAGTGCTGTTTCAGGCTCACATTCTAAAATCGGTGAGATTTTAGGGTGATAGCCAATTGGCTCAATGTGGGCAACCGCATATGTTATGCGCTTATGTGTGTTATTATGTATCACCGTTAATAATGATTCCTCATTGTAACCCGATAAATCTGGCAATATTTCTTTTGCAAGTTTATCGATACAATACACAACAGGTTCCCCATCTGCTGTACGCACGCGTTCAATCATCACTGCATTAAAACCATCTTCACTATTAAACTTCTCTTTTTCCTCTTCTGTTAAAGTTGTAGTAGATGATGATAAAAAGATTGTTCCTGGTGTTTTCCCCACACTAGAAATCATATCTGTAATACTAGAAAGTTGTTCTATTCCAGAAGAAAATAATGGCTTTGCATTTACAAATGTCCCTACACCATGTCTACGAATGACAACATTTTCTTCTTCTAAAATACGCAACGCTTCCCTTAAAGTCGCTCTACTTACGCCAAGTTCTTTCGCTAAATCAAACTCTGATGGTAACTTTTGTCGTTCTTTATAAGCCCCATCTTTAATTTTTTCTTTGATGTGATCAATCACCCGTAGATATAGGTGACGACTATCGGATTTTACTGACATAAGACTCCCCCGCATTTCAATTATTCGACCTCTGATGTAAGACTTCTTTTCTCTTTTTTCAACTTACAACATAGTACAAATGACTAAACACCAAAATAAGCGTAATTGTCGAATAAATAATAATAATTTTTTTTAATGAAATTTTCACTCTTTATTGCATAAAAAAAACTTTGCACCATAAACATTCCTCATTTCGAGAAAAAGTTCGGCACAAAGATCCTTTACATCCTTTGTTACACACTTTTCCCCTCATAGTCTAGCAATTCATGGTTGCCAGGTAGAAACTTATGGACCTTATCTCCAAGATTATATGAGGCAGTGATTCTTTTCGAAGTAATCTTACCACTTGCTCTCATACGTGTCAACAAAATCCAACATTTTTCTGCATTAAATATCGAACATTTACATAAAACATAATCAAAGTATTCGTATTCTAAAGAGCACCCCTAAATGTAAGCCCTTTCTTTATTGCTGAGTATAGTATATAACAAAAACACTATATAAAAAAGCCTAATTGTAAAAACAATTAGGCTTTTTTTAAGAACTTTTTTCTTGTACATCATTAATGAGCACTTCTCTCGGTTTACTACCTTCATACGGACCTACTACACCATTCATTTCCATTGCATCAATTAGGCGAGCAGCTCGCGTATAACCTACTCTAAACCTACGTTGTAACATAGAAACAGATGCTGTTTGCATTTCCACTACAAGTTGAACCGCTTCATCATATAATTCATCTTCTACTTCCTGCTTCGTATCAGGAACATCTTGCGGAATCATATCTTCTTGATATTGTGCTTTTTGCTGTCCAATAACATATTCTACAACTCTCTCAACTTCATCATCTGATAAAAATGCACCTTGTACACGTACAGGTTTCGATGCACCAATTGGTATAAACAGCATGTCTCCACGACCTAATAGCTTCTCTGCACCACCACCGTCAAGAATTGTACGAGAATCTGTTTGAGAAGATACAGCGAATGCAATACGTGATGGAATATTTGCTTTAATAACACCCGTAATAACGTCAACTGACGGACGTTGCGTTGCAATAATTAAATGAATACCAGCAGCACGAGCCATTTGTGCTAGACGCATAATCGCATCTTCTACATCAGACGAAGCAACCATCATTAAATCTGCTAACTCGTCCACAATTACTACAATATAAGGTAATTCGGGTTGTTTCGCTTCTGATTGACTATTATGCTCTTTTATATAATCGTTGTATCCTTCAATGTTACGTGTACCACTATGAGCAAACAATTCATAACGACGTTCCATTTCACTCACAACTTTTTTCAATGCTTGCGATGCTTTCTTCGGATCAGTTACAACTGGCGTTAACAAATGAGGCACACCATTATATACATTTAACTCTACCATTTTCGGGTCAATCATCATTAATTTTACTTCATGTGGTTTTGCACGCATTAAAATACTAACAATAATACCGTTAATACATACACTTTTCCCGCTACCTGTCGCACCAGCTACGAGTAAATGGGGCATTTTATTTAAACGGGCTAGTACAGCTTCACCTGTAATATCTCGACCAAGACCAATTAACAACTTCTCTTCCGGATGATTATTAGCCTTAGAATCAAGAACTTCCCTCAGCGTTACCATCGAAACTTCTGAGTTCGGAACTTCGATCCCTACAGCTGATTTCCCGGGAATTGGCGCTTCAATACGAATGTCCTTGGCAGCTAAAGCAAGGGCTAAATCATCACTTAAACTGACAATTTTGCTTACCTTTACCCCCATATCAGGATACACTTCATATTTTGTAACTGCAGGACCTCTATGTACTTTTGTTACTTTCGCTTTCACTCCGAAACTTTGGAATGTACGTTCTAATTTACGAGCATTCTCATAAATTTCCGCATTTTCATTTGTAACTTGCTTATTCTTTGGAAATTTTAATATATCAAGTGAAGGAAGCTTGTAATCTTTATTTTCTACATTGGAAAATTGCATAGGAGGTGCTTGCGCTTCACTCTCTAACGATTCAACAATTTTTTCTCCACGCTTTTTCTTTGGCTCTTCAATTGGCGGAGTCTCTTCAATAAACGGTGAAGTAATCAAATCTTCTTGCTCTACTTCAATTCGTTTATCCTCTTCTTCATTTACAGGATAATTCTCAGTGAAATTCGAAATAATCGGAGGATCAATTGAGATTTCTTCCATCGGCTCAATAATTTCTTCTTGTTCTGCAGCACGTTTGCTTCTTGTGCTTCTTGTTGTTTTTTTCTTTTCTGTTTGTTCAGCCGTTCTTTTAGCTCTCCAATCTTTATAATCCCCTTGCATCACTTGAAATTGACTTCTAAGAATTCTACCAACTGGCGCTAACACTTCTCCAATATGCTTATTTGTTATACAAAGTATACCGAGAATAACTAGAATAATACCAATGATATAAGCTCCTACTTCGTCAAATAAGAAGTAACATGTTGCGAACATAAGCGCACCAAACATACCACCACCTAAATGAACGCTATCTGGCCCCTTTTTCATTTCAAGAAAGAAGTTATCTTTCGTACTCACAATAACAGAAGTATTTTGCACTGCTCCATCTTTTGTAAGAAGGTTAAATAATGTAATATGACTAAACATTAATATCGCCAATACAATTAAATAAAATCCAATTAATCGTTTATTTAAAAGGTTCGGCCATCCGCGTTTTATAACAAAGGAAACCGATAAAGCTATTACACCTAACACACCAATTATGTACCACTCACCAAAGAAGAAGCGAAAAAATAACACAAACGATTTTCCTACAACGCCTAGCTGTAAAATCGTAATGATTGAAAGTGCAAAAAGAGTTAAACCGACAATTTCATAATACAAAGTTGGCTTTATCGTACGCCTTGCCTTTGCCTTCGTCCCTCTTTGCTTTTGTTTTGCCATTTCTTCACCTCGCGTTCTACATATAAATAAAGCTCCCCTCAAAATGCTCTATTTATATGTCTGTTTTCTCTATTTTTCAGGTCTTTATATCTTCTATTTTTACACTTCTTGTAAAATGCTAAATAAACAGAAGAAAGCAGCCTACTCATGGCTGCTCAACCGTCTTGTTTTTTATATTATACCATAGCTTCTAAACAAAATCCTTCTTTTTGCTAAAAGGTTATTTTCTGACCGGGCTCAAACTCTAAATAGTGAAGTGGGTCCGTACTTAGCACACGTACAATAGAATAACATCCATGTTCCTCTTCAGAAACCATTAATTCCACACCATTTATATTTACAACTTTTTGACTTTCACATTGTGAATAATCGGCCGGATACACAAGTTGCTCTGGCATAATTGTATATAAAATCATTGTAGCATTGTCCCTTCTGTACTATCTTCCGCACGAACATCTATTAATTCGTTTAATTTTCGAATTGCATTTCCAATACCGCCGACATCATCTATAAGACCGTACTTTACTGCATCCCCACCAATTACATTCGTCCCAATATCTCGCGTTAAATTTCCTTTCGCAAACATAAGCTCTTTAAAACGATCTTCTGTTACTTTCGAGTGCTTCGTCACAAAACGAATGACTCTTTCTTGCATCTTATCCAAATACTCAAATGTTTGTGGCACACCTATGACAAGACCTGTTAAACGAATTGGATGAATTGTCATCGTCGCAGTTTCCGCAATAAACGAATAGTCAGTAGAAACAGCAATCGGTACACCGATGGAATGTCCCCCACCTAAAACTAGAGATACTGTTGGTTTTGAAAGTGAAGCTACCATTTCAGAAATTGCTAGCCCAGCTTCAACGTCACCTCCAACCGTATTTAATATTAAAAGCAAACCTTCAATTTTCGGATTTTGTTCAATCGCAACAATTTGCGGAATGATATGCTCGTATTTTGTTGTTTTATTTTGCGGTGGTAATTGAACATGACCTTCCACTTGTCCGATAATCGTTAAACAATGAATACGTGATTCATTCATCTGTGGTACATTTGTCTGTCCAAGCTGTTGAATTTTTTCGACTATCGAAGCCTCTTTTCCAGCTTCTTTTGGCTCAGCTTCTTTTTCTTCATTTGTATATCGATCACGTTCTGTCATTTCGCATCCCCTTTCACTCGTATATAACTATTATTTCTTAAGTTATAAATTTCATTCGATAGGGTTAAAAAGAAAAAAGATCACCCATAAGGGTGATCTTTTTTATACTTCCATAATAATCGGTAAAATCATAGGTTTTCTCTTTGTCTCTTCGTACAAGAACTGCCCTAATAATTCACGAATATTTTGTTTTAACATTGACCATTCAATTGAATATTCTTTAATTGACTGCTCAACAATCATACGTACAATCTCTGTAGAACGTTCAATTAACGCTTCTGATTCACGAACATATACGAAACCACGTGAAATGATTTCTGGACCAGAGATAATTTTCTTTTCATCTTTACCAAGCGTTACAACAACTACTAGTATTCCATCTTGAGATAACATCTTTCTATCTCGAAGAACGATATTACCAACGTCACCTACACCTAATCCATCAATTAAAACATTACCAGCTTGTACTTTACCGACTAAGTTCGCTTCATCGTCACCAAAAGCAATTACATCGCCTTTTTCTACGATAAAGATATTTTCTCTTGTAATACCTACATCTTCAGCTAAATATGCATGCGCTTTTTGCATACGGAACTCACCATGTACGGGTACAAAGTACTTTGGTTTCATTAAATTTAACATTAATTTTAATTCTTCTTGGCTACCGTGACCTGACACGTGAACTTTTCTTTCGCCGTAATAAACAACTTCAGCTCCAGCTCTAAATAACAAATCAATAATTTTTGATACAGATATTTCATTACCCGGAATTGGCGAAGCAGCAATGATAACAGTATCACCTTTACGAATTGAAATTTGTTTATGTGCTTGTTTTGCCATTCTAGATAGAGCAGCCATCGGTTCACCTTGACTACCTGTCGTTAAAATAGCTACCTTTTTCTCTGGGAAGTTGTCTACTTCTTGTAATGAAATAACCATACCTTCTGGAACATCTAAATAACCAAGACGTCTTGCAATGTCTACTACTTTCACCATACTACGTCCTACTACCGCTACTTTTCGCCCTGTTTCAGCAGCTGCATCAAATACTTGTTGAATACGATGTACATTTGATGCAAATGAAGCAACGATAATACGACCTTCTGCGCCATAGAACACTTTAGAGATTTCTACACCAACTTCTTTTTCTGAACCTGTATAACCTGGGCGCTCTGCGTTTGTACTATCAGATAATAAGCAAAGTACGCCTTCATTTCCGATTTGCGCCATTTTCCCAAGGTCTGCTCCACTATTTCCAATTGGAGTTTGATCGAATTTAAAGTCTCCCGTATATACGACTGCACCTTTTGATGTATGGAAACAAACGCCAACAGAATCCGGAATACTATGTGTCGTTCCGAAGAATGACACCGTTGTAGTGTTAAATTCTACTGTTGAATTTGAATCGATTGTTTTTAGGTCTACACGGCCTAACATGCCCGCTTCACCAAGTTTTTCTTGTATAAGTCCTACTGTTAATTTCGTTGCATAGACTGGAATAGATAATTTACGAAGTACATACACAATTCCACCAATATGATCTTCATGACCGTGAGTAATAAATAAACCTTTTACTCGCTCTTGATTTTCCACTAAATATGTAATATCAGGAATAACGATATCAATTCCAAACATTTCATCTCCCGGGAACATTAACCCTGCATCTACGATAAAGATTTCAGAATCAATTTCAACACAGTACATGTTTTTCCCGATTTCACCTACTCCACCAAGAGCAAATACTTTAACAGACTCATTCTCTTTTCTCTTCATGTTGTTGCCTGGTTTAAAAATCTTGCAAACACTGATTTCACTAAAATTGCAGAGACACCAGGGGAAACTCTACAACCACCATATTTTCACCGTCCAAGACGAATGTCCTTACCGTTATGCGATATCATGTCCTTGTTTATTTTTTAAACCAGGTTTCACCTCTCTTTCATTATATAAATCAAATATCTTATTCGATATGATATGAAAATTTAATTAAATTATAATTTTTCCCAATTTTGCTAAGCATACCCGTACTAAGCTACTTAGCCATATTATACCTGATACAAGAAATAGAACACAAGTTAAATCGTGCGAAAGAAAGAGTAAAAGAACGGAATGACAACAAAAGTATCGAAGGTATTTCCTTTATATTTACTTCGATTTTATACTCCATATTATTTTGAAGAACTAGCCATACATATGCTAAATTCATTTCATAATAGGGAGTTTCAAGATTTATTTTTCTAGAATCCAACAAAAACACTTACAAAATGGAGTTTTTTTATGAATTACGTCAAATTTGAGGGGATTTCTCTAAAAACAAACACCGTAGTTTATTACGTTTATTCCATAATATCTATCATTTTTTGACTCGGTTAAAGGAGTACGATTATTTTCTTATACACATAATGAAGAAGCGATTAATATTCTTATAAGAACACATATAGGTGAGAAAACGAGAAAAAGATTTGCATATAATAAAAAATGACCTAGTTCTACACTAGGTCATTTTTTATTAACGAGGGATAGATTGCATTACAGATTGTAACGTTACTCTTTCTTCTTCTGTTAATGGAAGAAGTGGTAAACGTACAGAACCTACATCTAATCCAACCATTTGTAACGCTGTTTTTACTGGAGTTGGACTTGGCGCCATAAATAATGAATCAGTTACTCTTACAAGTAATTGATGTAATTTTTGTGCCTTCTTAAATTCTCCTGATTGAAATGCTGTAATCATTTCTTGCATTTCGTTTCCGATAACATGAGAGGCTACCGAAACGATACCTTTCGCTCCAACTGCCATAGCTGGTAACGTTAAACCGTCATCACCGCTGTATACCGCAAAGTCGTCCGCTGTTTTTTCAATGATTTCTGTCATTGTTAACACATCGCCGCCGGCATCTTTAATAGCAACAATGTTTTCTATTTCTGATAAACGAACAACTGTATCAACGGAGATTTGTACAATAGATCGTCCTGGAACGTTATATAGCATAACCGGAAGCGGCGTGCTTTCAGCAATTGCTTTAAAATGCTGATACATTCCTTCTTGACTCGGTTTGTTATAATACGGTGCTACTAGCATTACTGCATCCACTCCAACTTCTGTTGCCTTTTTAGTTAAGTCAATAGAAGCATGCGTATTATTGCTACCTGTTCCAGCGATTACGGGCACTCTTTTATCGACAACAGATACGACATGGCGATATAACGCTACTTTCTCTTCTGAAGTTAATGTAGGAGATTCTCCTGTCGTTCCTCCTACCACGATTGCTGTTGTACCGTTATCAATTAAATAATTTACCAATTTCGTTGTCTTTGCAAAATCGATATTCCCGTTTATATCAAACGGTGTTACCATCGCGGTTGCAATTGTCCCAAAATCTATCATGGTCTCACTCCTTATTGTTCCAGTTGCTTTTCTTTTGAAAGCTCAAACGCACTATGTAATGCATTTACAGCCTCCACTAAATCAATTTCTTTTACAAGAACCCAAATTGTTGTATGACTATCTGCCGATTGCAGGATTTGAATGCCTTTTTCCGCTAAAGCTGTAACGATTTTTGCAGTAACCCCTGGGATGCCTGCCATTCCAGCTCCAACGATAGATACTTTCGCACAATGTTCTGTCACAATTGGCTCATATCCAAGTTGTTTTAGCACTTCGACAGCACGAGCTGATACATTATCATTTACTGTGTAAGCTACACCAGTAGGAGAAATGTTAATTAAATCAACACTAATGCCTTCGTTTGCCATTTCTTTAAATACATGCTGCTGTATGTCGTATGCCGTTTCTTTTGCAAGTACTTTAATTTGCGTTACGTTCGATACGTGGGCAATACCTGTAACAGGACGTTCTTCTACATCCTGCCCTTTTGTAGCACCATCGTATGCTGCAATAAGAGTACCTTCACTTTCAGAATACGTAGAACGTACACGAAGTGGCACTTTTGCATGCATCGCAATTTCAACTGCACGTGGATGAACGACTTTCGCACCTTGATAAGCCATGTTACAAATTTCGTTATACGTTACAGTTTGAAGATGACGTGCATCTTTTACAATACGAGGATCCGCAGTCATAACACCTTCTACATCAGTGAATATATCGATATATTCAGCATGAAGTGCAACACCTAATGCTGAAGCTGAAGTATCACTACCTCCGCGTCCAAGTGTTGTCGTATCACCTTTTTTCGTTTGCCCTTGAAATCCTGTAACGACGATTACATCTACATTTTCTAACTCTTCATGTATACGATCGCAATTCATTTCAATAATCTTTGCATTCGTAAAGTCATCATTCGTTACAAAACCAGCTTGTGCACCATTTAATGCTGCTGCTTTTATACCGTTCTCATTCAACATATTAGAGAAAACAATTGCAGAGATTAACTCTCCGCATGATAATAATAAATCTTGCTCACGTTTAGAAATAGTAGATTCCTCTTGATTTACAAGACTTAATAACGTATCCGTTGCATATGGTTCACCTTTACGGCCCATAGCAGATACGACAGTAACTACTTTATAACCAGCAGCTAATGATTTTTTTATATGATGAAGCGCATGCTTACGTCCATTGTCATCACGTACTGATGTGCCACCAAATTTTTGAACAATTATTTTCATATTTTGCACCTTCTCTTAGCCGTTTACACTAATTGTAATTTTACTAAGCGCTCTGCAATTTGAACAGAATTCCATGCAGCGCCTTTTAATAAGTTATCAGATACGACCCAAAGATGGAATCCTTTATCGTTATTTAAATCTTTACGGATTCTTCCAACGAATACTTCGTTTTTACCTACTGCAGTAGCTGGCATTGGATATAACTGCTCTTCTGGATTATCTTGCAGAACAATACCTTCCGCATTTGCAAGTAAGCTCTTTAATTCTGCTACTGTTACGCCTTCTTTTTCTACTTCGATGTAAACAGACTCAGAGTGTCCTGATACAACTGGTAAACGTACACATGTTGCCGCTACTTCTAATTCAGGCATATGCATAATTTTTTTCGTTTCGTTAATCATTTTCATTTCTTCAAACGTAAATCCATTATCTTGGAATTTATCAATCTGTGGAATCGCATTAAAAGCAATTGGGAAATGCTTCTTATCACCTGATACAGGAAGAACATTTGCCTTAACTTCTTCGCCATTTAAGATTGCTTGTGATTGTTCATGCAGTGCTTCAATAGCTGCCGCACCAGCACCTGATACAGCTTGATATGTGGAAACGATTACTCGTTTTAAACCATATTGCTGACGAACTGGCTCAAGAGCTACTACCATTTGAATTGTAGAACAGTTTGGATTTGCAATAATACCATTATGTTCTTTTAAGTCGTTTTCATTTACTTCAGGTACAACAAGTGGCACGTTTTCTGTCATACGGAATGCACTTGTATTATCAACAACAATCGCACCGCGTTTTGCTGCTTCTGGCGCTAATTGTTTCGATACAGATCCACCAGCACTAAATAGTGCGATATCTACTCCTTCAAAGCTTTCAGGAGTTGCCTCTTGAACTGTAAATTCTTCGCCTTTAAATACAAGTTTCTTACCTGCAGATCGTTTAGATGAAAGTAACGTTAATTTCCCGATTGGAAATTCTCGTTTCTCTAAAGTATTTAACATTTGTTCACCAACTGCGCCGGTTGCTCCAACTACAGCGACATGAAAAGTTTTTTGCTTTTCCATCACTATGCCCCTTTCTAGATACCAATCCTTCTATAACTTAGAATCAGAAGGAGTATACAATACCCCTTCTAATCTTAATAACGTTAATTTTATCATATTCTACAGTAAGAATGATGGTTTCATCAAAAATTGTCCGTTTTTTTTCGTTTTTTAATTCATATATCTGAATTTTTCTACGACCACCGGTTGCAATTGCTTCCCTTGCAGCGCTTCTAACACTGTATCTTCCAGCAGCTCCATGCGAGCTACCATTGAGTTCGGTTTTTTCTCTGGTGCATCTTGGCCGAATGGGACGAAGTAGATGTTTTTTGTTGCCATTAGGCGCATGAGATTTACTCCATTAAGCCCTAGAGCATCATTCGTCGAAACAGCCAATACGACAGGCTTGCCATTTCTTAACGTCGCTTTCGCTGCCATTAATACTGGAGAGTCTGTCATTGCATTTGCAAATTTACTCATAGAATTCCCTGTTAGTGGTGCAATTACCATACAATCTAGTGGAATTTTAGGTCCTAGTGGTTCTGCACCAACGATTGAATTAATTGCTTTAAAACCTGTTATTTCTTCAATCTTCTTAATCCACTCTGCTCCTTCTCCAAATCTAGTATTTGTTGATTGAACAGTGTAAGAAACAACAGGACGTACTTCTGCTCCCTCAGCAATTAATTTTTCTAAATGAGGCATTACTTCTTCGTACGTACAATGTGAACCTGTAAATCCGAAACCAATTCGTTTCCCCTTCAAACTCATTTCTTTTCCTCCTCCTTTGCAATTGCATCTGCTGCTAATAACTGAGAAAGAACATTTGCTAAAATTTGCCCAGCCGTTTTTGGGGCAACAATACCTGGTAATCCAGGTGCTAGCAATGCTTTGACTCCTCTTTTTTCCGCATATCTAAAGTCAGTACCGCCTGGTTTAGAAGCTAAATCAATCACTAACGTATGAGCTGGCATTTTTGCAATAACATTCGCTGTTACAACGAGATGCGGAATCGTATTAATTACAATATCGATATTTCCTACTTCTTTCTCTATGTCTTGCATATGAAAAGGAGAAAACATCATTTCTGTAATACGTGCAATATGTTCAGATCGTCTTGCTCCAACTTTGACATGGGCTCCTAATGATTGAAATGCTCTCGCAACACTCATTCCTGTTCTCCCAAATCCTAGAACCATTACATTGGACCCATGAATTGTATAGTCGGTATGTTGAATTACCATCATTAATGTACCTTCTACCGTTGGAATAGAATTGTATATTGCTACATCATCACGATCAAATAATTTAACAAGTTTTCGATTCGTAGTAGATACGAGATTTTCCAAGTAAGGTGTACCAATACCTGAATATATAGTAAAGTGTTCTGGTGTATTTTCAATTTGTTCTTTCGTTATTGAAACTTTTTCATTTGAAAAAATAGTATCTACTTCTCCTTTGGCATTTGTACCGGCAACCGGCAAAATAATTGCGTCTACAGAAGTGAAATCTAAATTTTGTATACTTTCTTTTGCTGCCCCTGTGAAACCATGATCTAACTGATCAAAACCTATCAAAGAAAGTTTCGCATCCAATTCAACTAGCTTACGAATTACTTCTAGCTGCCTTGCATCTCCTCCTATGACAGCAATATGCATCTCAGTCAACATTCCCTAATTCACCTTCTTTTTCTGTCATTTATAAGAAAAGTGCCTACTTTTTCTTTTTCCTCCACATCATATGTAATGTACGAGTTTATGGTGATTGAAAATCCAAATGCACATATGATTTATCAGGTTTCTATGTAGATACAAAAAAAGATGACCAAAATGGCCATCCTTCACTCCGAATTTGAACGATCTATACTATCACAAAGAAGCATATCGTGTCCGACTTTCTTTATTTGACTCCATGCCACTCTTACTTCTTGTGGTTCCTTTTTAAAACCTCCCCACTTCCCTACAGGTATTATAAGTGTTTGTATTTGTCCGTCTTTCTCATTAATCTCTAAATCCATATAACCTAAGGCTCCCATTTTTTCCGCTTTTTCTATATCTACAACCTCTTTACCGCTTAATTCACTTAATCGCATACTCACTCCACTCCCCTACTAAATTTTTCATTTGCATTGTCTATAATTAGTACCTATTCTATATGTATAAAAAAAATAACCTTCTCTCATTTAAAAAGAGAGAAGGTTATTTTCAGATACATCGTAAAAGTTGATTATAGTTTTATTCCTTTTGGAAGTTTTCCATCTGGACTAATTAATGCTGCAGAGAATTCATCTGTAAACATGTTACGAATTAACCCATCTACATTTTCTTTTGTTACAGTGTTTACACTTTCGATAATCTCATCAAGTGAACGATGCTTACGAAGTAGCAATTCATTTTTACCATTACGGCTCATACGACTATTCGTACTTTCTAAACTTAACATTAAGTTTCCTTTTAATTGCTCTTTACTATTAATAAGCTCTTTTTCTGTAATACCTGTATTTTTCAATGTTTCTAATGTTTCTTGCATTGTTTCATACAGTGTATCTAATTGTTGACTACCTGTTCCACCATACAGTGTTAACATACCTGTATCTTCATAAGAAGAATGGTAAGAAAATACTGAGTAAGCTAACCCACGTTGCTCACGTACTTCTTGGAATAAACGGCTACTCATACTACCGCCTAAAACGTTATTTAATACAATTAAGTTATAAATATCTTCGTGTCCCATTTGTAAGCCTTTATATCCTAAACATAAATGAGCTTGTTCTGTTTCCTTTTTACGTGCTACTTTGTTAAAATGGAAAATTGGACTATGTACTTGTTCGCGATTTGTTGTTCCTTCATAACTACCGAAATATTGCTCTACCGTTTGTAAGAAGGCTTCATCAATATTTCCTGCAACTGAAACAACTACATTTTCAGGTGTATAATGATCCTTAATATATTGGCGTAGCGTATCACCTGTAAACGTATCAAGTGTTTCTTCTGTTCCTAAAATAGGATATCCAAGCGGATGCGTTTCATATGTTGCTTTCGTTAACATATCATGCACAATATCGTCTGGAGCATCTTCGTACATTTTAATTTCTTCACATACGACATTCTTCTCTTTTTTCAATTCTTCTTCATCAAATGTTGAATTAAAGAACATGTCAGCTAATACATCTAAAGCATATTTAGCATGTTCATCTAGCACTTTTGCATAGTAACAAGTGTACTCTTTTGAAGTAAAAGCATTCACTTGCCCACCAATACTATCAAATGATTCTGCAATTTCGCGTGCACTACGTGTTTCTGTCCCTTTAAAGAACATATGCTCTAAAAAGTGAGAAATCCCGTTATTTTTTTCATTTTCATTTCTTGATCCCGCATGGATCCAAATACCAATCGCAACCGATCTTACAGTTGGTATATTCTCCATAACTATTCTTACACCATTTTTACAAGTATATTTTTTAATCAAAAACTTTCCTCCTACTGCCAGTTTCTCTAAATAAGTGCTATTATTTAATGATAACAAGTTTAAGGATGAATGTCATGCAAATGTATTTAATCCACACGTTTTTCATCCAGTAATTCTGTTATATTCCCTACTTTATATCCTTGTTCCTTCAATTTTTTAATCATTGTATCTAATGCTTCTGCCGTTGACGAAGTAGGATGCATTAATACGATAGCACCTGGGTGTATTTTTCTCATTACTCTCTGCAATAGTACATCTGGCTCAGGTCGCTTCCAATCGATTGTATCGACAGTCCACATAATCGTTCCCATTTGGAAATCATCAGCGATTTTCACGACTTCATCCCGAAAACTTCCACTCGGCGGGGCAAACCATCTCACCTTTTGATTCGTAGCAGCTTCAATCATTCGATTTGTTTTTTGTAACTGCTCTCGTATTTCATCAGACGATAGCGTTTTCATATTAGGGTGCGTATAAGAATGATTTCCGACTTCTTGATTTGCATCGACAATCATTTTTGCAAATCGTAAATTTTCTTTCACCCAACGTCCTTCTAAAAAGAAAGTCGCCTTCACATCATGCTTTTTCAATATTTCTAATATACGAGGCAAATACTCGTTTCCCCATGCCACATTTATTGTTAATCCCACCATCTTTTTATTCGGATGCCCCCTATAAATTGGAGCAGGTGATAAATCTTCTAAGTGGACACTCGGTGATACTTCCTTAAATTCAAGGTGTTTTTGATCAAATTCCTTTAGCTTCTTCATATTGTTATAGGATGCTTCCATATCAACTTGTCTTCCATTATATCCTGGTGTTGCTTTCCATATCTTATCAATCATCGCATTTTGAGGTGCAATCTCATATTGTTTTGCATGCTTTTGAATTTCTTCATATAAGTTATCCTGTGCAAAAACAGAATAAGAGCCTAAACTGACATATAAAGAAAATATACATATGTATGCCAATATACGAACTTTCATATAAACCCTCCCAAATTAACTATATAAAAAAACATTTTTCTTCTTATCTTTGTTAATTTGAGCGTTATAATGAAAACTATACCTATACTGACATAAAAATATATATAAATCATATTTTTACATAACAAAAAAAGCCAGTTAAACTGGCTTTCGCTTATTGCTGCTCTTGTTTGTTTTCTTCTTTAGCAGCTTCTTTTTCTTGCTCTTCTTTTAGCAATACTTTTCTAGATAGATTAACACGACCTTGCTTGTCAATCTCGATAACTTTAACCGTAATTACGTCACCGATTTTTACAACGTCTTCTACTTTACCTACACGCTCAAGTGCAAGTTCAGAAATGTGAACTAATCCATCTTTACCGCTGAATAATTCAACGAAAGCACCGAATTTCTCAACACGTTTCACTTTTCCTTCGTAGATTTCACCTACTTGTACTTCGCGAACGATATCTTCGATAATTTTCTTAGCTTTGTCGTTCATTTCTTGGTTTATTGAAGAAATGAATACTGTGCCATCTTGCTCGATGTCAATTTTAACGCCAGTTTCTTCAATAATTTTATTGATTTGTTTACCGCTCGGTCCGATAACGTCACGGATTTTATCTGGATTAATTGTCATTGTAATAATCTTTGGAGCGTACGCTGATAATTCAGTGCGTGGCTCTGGAATAACAGATAACATATGATTTAGAATGTGCACACGACCAACTTTCGCTTGTTGTAATGCCTCTTCTAAAATTTCACGAGATAGACCATCGATTTTAATGTCCATTTGTAGTGCAGTTACACCTTGTGCTGTACCTGCTACTTTAAAGTCCATATCACCTAAATGATCTTCCATACCTTGAATATCAGATAAAATTGTGTAATGCTCACCAGTTTTAACTAGACCCATTGCAATACCTGCAACTGGAGCTTTAAGTGGAACACCAGCATCCATCATTGCTAAAGTACTACCACAAATACTTGCTTGTGAAGTAGAACCATTTGATTCTAAAACTTCAGATACAAGACGTACTGTGTATGGGAAATCTTTTTCAGATGGAATTACAGGCTCAAGTGCGCGTTCTCCTAGTGCACCGTGACCGATTTCACGACGACCTGGTCCACGCATTGGTCTAGTTTCACCAACACTAAATGATGGGAAATTGTAATGGTGCATAAAGCGTTTTGATTCTTCTACACCAAGACCATCTAAAATTTGCACATCGCCTAATGCACCTAATGTACAAATACTTAATGCTTGTGTTTGTCCACGAGTGAACAAACCAGAACCGTGTGTACGAGATAAAATGCCAACCTCTGATGCTAATGGACGGATTTCGTCACCTTTACGGCCATCTGGGCGGATTTTTTCAACTGTAATAAGACGACGTACTTCTTCTTTTACAATTTTATATAAAATCTCATTTACTTGTCCTAATGTATCAGCGTCAGCTTCCTGCGCTTCGTAATGCTCAATAACACGCTTTTTCACTTCGTTAATTGCATCTTCACGTGCATGTTTCTCATGTACTTGAATTGCTGAATGCATATCTTCTTCAGCCATTTCACGTACAGCTTGGTTAAGATCAGCGTCAACTTCATAAAGTTTCACTTCTGATTTCTCTTTACCTACAGCTTGTACAATCTCTTCTTGGAATGCAATTAGACGTTTAATTTCGTCATGACCAAACATAATTGCTTCTAACATTGTTTCCTCAGGCACTTGATCTGCTCCTGCTTCAACCATGTTAATTGCATCTTTCGTACCAGCTACAACAAGGTGAATATCACTTTGTTCTTGCTGTTCTACTGTTGGGTTGATAACGAATTCGCCGTTAATACGACCAACTGTTGCACCCGCGATTGGACCTTCAAATGGAATATCTGAAATCGATAACGCTAATGAAGAACCAAGCATAGCTGCCATTTCAGAAGAACAATCTTGATCAACACTCATTACGATGCTGACAACTTGTACTTCGTTACGGAAACCATCTGCGAAAAGTGGACGGATTGGACGGTCGATTAAACGACTTGCCAAAATTGCTTTTTCACTTGGACGACCTTCACGTTTAATGAAACCGCCAGGAATTTTTCCGACTGCATATAAACGCTCTTCATAGTTTACTGTAAGTGGGAAGAAATCTACATTTTTTGCTTCTTTTGATGCAGTTGCTGTAGATAGAACCGCTGTATCGCCATATCTTACTAATACTGCTCCGTTCGCTTGTTTTGCAAGCTGACCAGTTTCAACTGTTAGCTGGCGACCAGCTAAATCTATCGAGAAGACTTGCTTTTCTTGACTCATTTAAGTACCCCTCTCAATTTAAAGTATTCAATTCTTCTATGTAAATGGATAGTATATCACAATATTCTACCTCTAGTATTGCCTAAAATTAAGTAAGCTATAAAGCGTAGAAGATATATTTTTACCTAACAAAAAAGCGGGAATATTCCCGCTTCTTTGACTATCGACGTAAGCCAAGCTTTGTGATTAATTCACGGTAACGTGTGATATCGCTATTACGAAGGTAAGTTAGTAAGTTACGACGTTTACCAACCATCTTTAATAGACCACGACGTGAATGATGATCTTTCTTGTGAGTACGTAAGTGCTCGTTTAGAGTGTTAATTTGCTCCGTTAGGACAGCAATTTGAACCTCTGGAGAACCAGTATCAGTCTCATGAGTTCTAAATTGTGCAATGATTTCATTTTTACGCTCTTGTGTTAAAGCCATCCTATTTCACCTCCTATTAATTAAACCCCCAATTACCTAGCAAGCGTCGGTGAGTCGCAATGCCAAGCAATGGTTGTCATAAAGTACATAACATAGAATACTACTTTTCATTTGAAAAAGCAAGTATATTCTTTTCGCTCACAAAATATTCTTGGGCTGTTTTCTTATCTTTTGCGATTTGTTCAACTAACTCATCGATACCGTTGAATTTCTTTTCTGCTCTTATACGCATATGCCACTCTACTGTAACATTTTGATCGTATATATCTTTGTTAAATTCAAATAAATGCACTTCAATTGATAATTGACGCTCATCTTCTTTAAAAGTCGGTTTATATCCAATATTACATACACCATCGTACCATTCACCGTGAACTTTTAATCTCACTGCATAAACACCTACAGGTGGCAATAAATACTCATCACTTAAACCTACATTAGCTGTTGGAAAACCAATTTGACGTCCACGTTTGTCGCCGTGTATAACTGTTCCCGCTACAGTATAGGCTCTACCTAAAATAGATGGAATTTGCTCCATTTCGCCATTTCGAATTAACTTTCGTAATGCTGTAGAACTTACTTTCTCTTCTTGAAATTCAACTTTTTCAATCACAGTCTGTGTAAACTCCCCTCTTGCATGAAATGGTAAAGTCTCCATCTTTCCTTTTCCTAAACGTCCATATGAATAATCAAACCCTGCTACTACATGCTTTACATTTAAACCAATAATATAATCATCTACAAATTGTTGCGGTAATAACCCTGCAAATGATTCATCAAATTTAATTACATATAATATATCGATTCCTAAGCTTTCGACTATTTTTTCTTTATCGCGCATCGGTGTAATATACTCCACATGCGCATCCTTTTTTCCTAAAACAACAGATGGATGAGGATGAAATGTCATAACTGCACTTTTATATCCTCGGTCGTCCGCTATTTTTTTCGCAGTTCGAATTACACATTGATGTCCTAAATGAATGCCATCAAAAAATCCTAATGCCATTACAGTAGGTGGTAATTCTAATTTATTTTGTTCATGTGGATGAGTTAAATGAATAAGTTTCACGCTTGAATTCACCTTTTTCTGTAATAATCCTTCCAATAATTCATTATAGCTTTAGTTCTTGATTATTCACAAGTACTTTCATCGGCTTTAACATACCAGGATGTTTCGGATGATGTTCATAAATTGCTAAGCAACGATCATTTTTATCAAACACTGTAATAAATGGTGCTGTTATTTCTAATTCATTTTTTAAGAACATACCATTCTTTATTTTCTCTGCTTGCTTTTCATCTACAACCATTTTTGGAAACTTACTTAATGCTTCATCAATTGAAATGAAGATAGACTCTACTGTTCCATTTTGCACGTTTTCTTCAATTTCTTCAAATGATATGCAATCTTCTAATAAAAATTCACCAGATGCCGTTCTTATAAGGTGCGACATATGTGATGGGAAACCAAGTTTTTCCCCGATCATTACAGCTAACGTTCTTACATATGTTCCTTTACTACACGTTACACGGAAACGGAATGAAATATTTTCTCCTTCAAAAACTTCACGATCATCAAGTAATATGAATTCATGAATTGTAATTGTACGAACTGGACGTTCCACCTCTTGCCCTGCTCTTGCATATTCGTATAATTTTTTCCCGTTTACTTTTACAGCCGAGAACATTGGTGGCATTTGTTCAATCGTGCCTGTTAATTCCGCAAGGACTTTCTCTACTTCCTTACGAGTAATAGTACGATCTACATTTTTCGTTTCAACAACCTCACCAGAAGCATCTTCAGTTGTCGTTGAAAACCCTAATGTTACTTCACCTTCATATGTTTTCGTTTCACTTGTTAAAAATTGTGCAATTTTCGTTGCTCTTCCAACGCAAATTGGTAATACTCCTGTTACATCAGGGTCTAATGTTCCCGTATGACCAATTCTCTTTTCTCGCAATATCTTTCTTAATTTAAATACACAATCATGTGATGTCATGCCTTTTGGCTTATGTAATAATACTACACCTTCCATATATGTTCACCTCATCATAATTCTCTCGTAGTAAATATCCAAAACTTATTTTGCATTGAAAAAATGGATAGACAAATGTCTATCCATTATTCTTCACGTTTACCGTCTTTATTAATTTCATGTAAAAGTGTATCAATTCGATGACCATATCCGATAGACTCATCAAACTCAAAGGTAATTTCTGGTGTTTTACGAAGACGAATACGTTGGCCAATTTCTGAACGAATAAAGCCTTTTGCCTTCGCTAAACCTTTTAAAGTATTTTCTTTCTGTTCTTCATCACCTAAAACAGAAATATATACTTTAGCAATTTGTAAATCACCACTCACTTGTACATCAGTTACTGTAACAAATCCAATACGTGGGTCTTTAATTTTACGACTGATAATGTCGCCTAATTCTTTTTTCATTTGCTCGCCCACACGGTTCGCACGTAATTTCATAACTCTTCACCTCATTCAATACCATTCCAAATGTGTTATTGTACGTTCAATTTCAGGAAATGAATCGATGTACTCAAGTACACGATTCATTTCTTTCTCACAGATAACACGATTTGAGGATACGGAAACAATTGCAATTTCTGTACGTTGCCATACATCTTGGTGCCCAACTTCAGAAACAGCTACATTATAGCGCTGTTTTACACGAGTTAACACACGTTGTAAAATTGCACGTTTCTCTTTTAAAGAATGCACATCGTAAATCATACACTCGAATGAGAGTGAAGCGATAATCATCGCTTCACTTCTTCCATAATGTACGCTTCAATGATGTCCCCTTCTTTAAGATCATTATATCTCTCAATTGTAATACCACACTCATAGTTTTGTGCAACTTCTTTTACGTCGTCTTTGAAACGTTTTAACGTATCAAGTTGTCCTTCGAAAATTACTACGCCGTCACGGATAATACGTACGCCACTATCACGCGTAATTTTACCGTCTGTTACGTAACAACCTGCGATTGTTCCAACTTTTGTTACTTTAAACGTTTGACGAACTTCTGCTTGACCGATTACTTTTTCTTCGAATTCTGGATCAAGCATACCTTGCATAGCTGCTTCAATCTCTTCGATTACTTTATAAATAATACGGTGTAAACGAATATCAACGTTCTCTAATTCAGCTGTACGCTTCGCGTTCACATCTGGACGTACGTTAAATCCAATTACAATTGCATTAGATGCAGAAGCTAAAATGATATCAGATTCTGTAATCGCACCTACACCAGTGTGAATGATTTTAACTTTTACGCCTTCAACATCAATTTTACGAAGTGATGCTGCCATCGCTTCAACAGAACCTTGTACGTCTGCTTTTACGATTAAGTTAATTTCTTTTACATCGCCCTCTTGGATTTGTTGGAATAAATCTTCAAGGCTTAATTTAGATTTCTCACCACGTTGTGCAACTAACGCTTCTTGTGCACGTGATTCACCAATTTGACGAGCTTTCTTCTCATCAGCAAATGCCATGAAACGATCTCCAGCCTGTGGTACTTCGTTTAAACCAGTAATTTCAACAGGAGTTGATGGACCAGCAACTTTTACACGACGACCAATATCACTTACCATTGCACGAACACGTCCGAATGAAGTTCCAACAACGATTGGATCTCCAACTCGAAGCGTACCATTTTGAACAAGTAATGTCGCGATAGTTCCTTTACCTTTATCAAGCTGTGCTTCGATTACTGTACCAGTTGCATAGCGGTTTGGATTTGCTTTATATTCTTCTACTTCACTTACAAGAAGGATCATTTCTAGTAAGTTGTCAATGCCTTCGCCTTGAATTGCAGAAATTGGTACGAAAATAGTATCTCCGCCCCAAGCTTCTGGAACTAATTCATATTCAGTTAGTTCTTGCATTACGCGATCAGGGTTTGCAGCTGGTTTATCCATTTTATTCACAGCAACAATAATTGGTACTCCTGCTGCCTTCGCATGGTTAATTGCTTCAACCGTTTGTGGCATAACACCGTCATCCGCTGCAACAACAAGGATTGTAATATCCGTTACTTGTGCTCCACGAGCACGCATCGTTGTAAATGCTGCGTGACCAGGTGTATCTAAGAATGTAATCTTCTTATCGTTTACTTCAACTTGATATGCACCGATATGCTGAGTAATTCCACCCGCTTCGCCTGCAGTTACTTTTGAGTTACGAATAGAATCCAGTAATGTTGTTTTACCATGGTCAACGTGTCCCATGATTGTAACTACAGCTGGACGTTCTTTTAAGTTCTCTTCATCATCTTGCTCATCAATGAATGTTTCAAACTCAGTCTCGCTTACAATTACTTCTTCTTCTACTTCAATACCGTAGTCGTTAGCAATTAACTCAATTGTATCTTTATCCAAGTCTTGGTTAATTGTTGCCATAATTCCAAGCATGAAGAGCTTCTTAATAATTTCAGATGGCTCTTTGCTTAATTTTTTAGCAAGATCTCCTACTGTAAGGCTTCCAGAGAAAGTAATTTTATCTGGTGTTTCTACAATTTGAGTTTGTTGTCTACCAGCAAAGTTCTCTTGACGTTTGTCTTCGTTTCCTTTGCCTTTTTTCTTTTTCTTATTGCTGTTCTTTTTACTGCGAACAACTTTTTCTTCTACTTCAAACTCATCTGCAACAGAAGGTTTTTCAGTTTGATATTCATTATCTAATTTATTTACTACTTCATCGTCTAACATTGTCATATGATTCGAAACCTCGATATTCATTTCTTTTAGTTTTGTCATAAGATCTTTACTTGAGATATTATGTTTTTTTGCATATTCATGCACTCGAATTTTACTCATACCTTCACCCCCGGTAATTTGTATCGAGCATGCTACGCAGCTTTTTCGCAAAGCCTACATCTAACACAGCTACAACGACTCGCTCATCTCTCCCAATCGCATGCCCTAATTGTTGTCGATTTTCGACCTTTCTCATTGGTACGTTGTAGTACGTAGTTTTATCTGTGATGCGTTTTGTAGTATTTACTGACGCATCTTCAGATAGCAATACAAGTTTTGCTTTGCCACTTCGTACTTCTTTTAAAACGAGTTCTTCACCCGAAATAATTTTCCGAGCCCGGTTTGCTAGTCCTAAAAACGATTTCCAATCGGACACTTATTTCGACTCCTTCTCAACAAGCTCAAGAAGCTCTTCATATAAAGAACCGTCGATTTTCGCTTTTAGATGATGTTCCAAAACATTTTTCTTTTGAGCTTGAAGAATGCTCTCCTTGTCCTTCGACAAGTAAGCACCTCGTCCTGATTTTTTCCCAGTTAAATCAATGGACACTTCTCCCTCTTTGGAACGAACAATGCGAACGAGCTCTCGTTTTGATTTCATTTCTTGCGTTGCAACACATTTTCGTAACGGAACTTTTCGATTGCTCATACTCATCACCTCTATTCGATTTCGTCTTCCACTGAATCGAATCCAAATGCGATTACGCTATCTTCTTCTGTTACAATACCAAGTTGTTTCGCATCAGACTCACTCTTAATATCAATTTTCCAGCCTGTTAATTTAGCTGCAAGACGTGCATTTTGTCCACGCTTACCGATAGCTAATGATAACTGGTGGTCTGGAACAACTACTGTTGTCGCTTTTTCTTCTTCATCTACAAGTACTTTAACAACTTGTGATGGGCTTAATGCATTTGCAACATATTCAACTGGATCATTTGACCAGCGGACGATGTCAATTTTTTCACCTTTTAATTCGTCTACAATGCGTTGTACACGTTGCCCTTTTGGTCCTACACAAGAACCAACTGGATCAACATCAGTGTTCTCTGCATATACAGAGATCTTAGAGCGATCGCCAGCTTCACGTGCTACAGAACGAATTTCTACAGTTCCATCATAGATTTCAGGAACTTCCATTTCGAATAAACGTTTTAAAAGACCAGGATGTGTACGTGATACGTAAATTTGTGGTCCTTTTGTCGTTTTTTCTACTTTCGTAATGAATACGCGAATACGATCATGTGGTTTGTATTGCTCATTAGGCATTTGCTCACTTACAGGTAATAAAGCTTCTACTTTTCCTAAGCTTACATAGATGAAACGAGCATCTTGACGTTGTACAATACCTACCATAATATCTTCTTCACGGTCACTAAACTCAGAGTAAATAACACCGCGCTCTGCTTCACGCACTCGTTGTGTGACAACTTGTTTTGCAGTTTGTGCTGCAATACGACCAAAGTCTTTTGGTGTTACTTCAATTTCTAGTACGTCACCATCTTGGTAGTTTGGATTAATTTGTCTTGCTTCCTCTACAGAAATTTCAAGACGTGGATCAAACACATTGTCTACTACGTCTTTACGTGCTAAAACTTGAATTGTTCCCACTTCTGGGTTAAAGCTCACACGAACGTTTTGTGCTTGATTAAAATTGCGCTTATAAGCAGAGATTAAAGCTGCTTCAATCGCATCAATAATAATGTCTTTGCTAATGCCTTTTTCAGATTCTAATACGAGCAAAGCATCTAATAACTCAGTGCTCATGAAGATCCCCCTTCTAACTAAAACGTAACAGCAAGTCGCGCATTTGCGACTTTATCCATCGAAATTTGGATTTCTTTTTTACGTGTTTTAATTGTTAATAATAATGTTATTGTTGTACCATCGTAAGAAAGCAGTTTTCCTTCAAACATCTTTTCACCATCAATCGGCTCATATGTTTTAATTGCCACTTGTTTTCCTACCGCTTGCTGGAAGTCTTTTTCTTTCTTTAATGGGCGTTCCGCTCCAGGAGATGATACATCCAAAAAGTAAAGATGAGGAATTGGATCCTCTTTATCTAAAGCTTCGCTTAAACGTTCACTTACCGCACCGCATTCTTCAATGTCGACTCCCTTTTCAGAATCGATGAATACGCGTAAGAACCAGTCTTGTCCTTCTTTCACATACTCTACATCTACAAGTTCAAGATTTAACTCTTCAACGATCGGCTGCGCAAATGCTTCTACAACTTCTGTGACTTTCTTATCCATAAACAGCCTCCTTCCTGCCGTCATGTACCATTTAAAAGAAGAAGACCCCGCCACTTTAAAAACGGTCTATCTTATTCTTTCTCGTTAGCTAACAAAAGCCCCTGCTGTTCAGCAGGGATTATCTGTCTTAGTATTACCAAATTTAAGAAGTAAAACTTGTAACAAAATATGTATATACGACAGAAATCTTTTACCTATCTACGTAGAGAAAACATAGATAGTAACACGAAAGAGTGGGTTTCCCCACTCTTTTCTTTACACAATATACATGACATGGTTATCTCGGTTAATAGTATATCATAGGAAATGTTGATTTGCAAAGACTTTTCCTACCTACTAGAACAGTGATAACTGGTTTTGATCCGGTAAATCTCCTAAACAACCTTGACTATCTAAATACTCAATAATTGTTTTCGAAACCTTACTACGCTGCTGCAAGTCCTCTTTTGATAAGAAGTCTCCATTTTTACGTGCTTCCACAATACTTAAAGCTGCGTTTGTACCAAGACCAGGTACCGCATTAAATGGAGGAATTAATGTGTCTCCATCAATAATAAATTCTGTTGCATGTGAGCGGTATAAATCCACCTTTTGGAATGAGTATCCACGCTCACACATTTCAAGTGTCATTTCTAGTACTGTTAATAAACTCTTCTCTTTCGGCGCAGCATCGAGTCCCTTTTGAGCAATTTCATCAATTCTTGCACGTATAGATGCTGAACCTTTCGCCATTGCCTCTACATCAAAATCATCTGCACGAACTGTAAAATATGCGGCATAGAATAACAGTGCAAAATGTACTTTAAAGTATGCGATACGTACAGCCATAAGTACGTAAGCAGCCGCATGGGCTTTAGGGAACATGTATTTAATCTTCTTACATGAATCAATATACCAATCTGGTACATTATTATTTTTCATGTCTTCTTCCCATTCTTCCGGTACACCTTTACCTTTACGAACCGACTCCATGATTTTGAAGGCTAATGATGGATCTAGACCTTGATAGATTAAATATACCATGATGTCATCACGACAACCGATAACTTCGCTCAGCGTACATGTACCGTTATAAATTAACTCGTTTGCATTACCAAGCCATACGTCAGTACCATGTGATAGTCCAGAAATTTGGACTAACTCTGAGAATGTCGTCGGTTTTGTCTCTTCTAACATCTGTCTTACGAATTTTGTACCAAACTCTGGTATACCAAGTGTACCTGTTTTACAGTTAATTTGCTCTTCCGTTACCCCTAACGATTCTGGACCAGAGAAAATTTTCATTACTTCTGGATCATCCGTTGGGATTGTTTTCGGATCAATACCACTTAAATCTTGTAACATACGAATAACGGTCGGATCATCGTGTCCTAGTATATCAAGTTTTAATAAATTATCATGAATCGAGTGGAAATCAAAATGCGTTGTTCTCCATTCAGCACCAATTGAATCAGCTGGGTACTGTATTGGTGAGAAATCAAAGATATCCATGTAATCTGGCACAACGATAATACCGCCTGGATGCTGTCCTGTTGTACGTTTTACACCGGTACACCCTGCTACTAAGCGATCAATCTCTGCATTTCGAATCGTTAAGTTATGATCATTTGCATAACCTTTTACATATCCGTAAGCAGTTTTTTCCGCAACTGTACCAATCGTTCCTGCACGATATACATAGTCTTCACCGAACAGTACTTTCGTATAGTTATGGGCACGTGGTTGGTATTCCCCGGAGAAGTTCAAATCGATATCGGGCACCTTATCTCCTTTAAATCCAAGGAACGTTTCGAAAGGAATGTCATGTCCATCTTTTACATATGGAATATTACAAGCAGGACATTCTTTATCTGGTAAGTCAAAACCAGAACCTACAGAACCATCATTAAAGAATTCTGATTGCTTACACTTCGGACATACATAGTGTGGTGGTAATGGGTTTACTTCTGTAATTTCCATCATCGTTGCAACAAATGATGACCCTACCGATCCACGCGAACCTACTAGATATCCGTCTACTAACGATTTTTTCACAAGCTTATGTGAAATTAAATAAATTACGGCGAATCCATGCCCAATAATACTTTTTAATTCTTTTTCTAAACGTGCTTCTACAATTTCCGGTAACTCTTCACCATAAATGCTACGCGCCATTTTATAACTCATATCACGCGTTTCATCATCAGCACCTTCAATTTTCGGTGTGTATAGATCGTCTTTTACTGGATGCACATCACCAATTAATGACGCAATCTTTTGTGTATTTGTTACAACAACTTCTTTCGCTTTGTCTTCACCTAAGAATGAAAAACATTCTAACATCTCATCAGTTGTACGGAAATGTACTGGCGGTAATGAATGTCGATTTAACGGATTGGCTCCGCCCTGCGAACTGACTAAAATTTTACGATACATCGCATCCTCAGGGTCTAAATAATGCACGTTTCCTGTAGCAACAACTGGTTTATCTAACGTCTCACCTAGTTTTACTAAGTTAGAAATAATTGTTTTTAATTGACCTTCGTCTCGAACAAGCTCACGTTCTACTAAATGACGCAACACCTCTGGAGGCATTACTTCAATGTAATCATAGAACTGGGCAATTTCTTCTACCTCTTCAGGTGCCTTTTGCATCATTGCCTCAAACACTTCACCTTTATCACAAGCCGTTCCTACTAAAATCCCTTCACGATATTTTTTTAATAGTGATCTCGGCACACGTGGTACACGGTAAAAGTAATTAAGGTGAGAATATGAAACAAGTTTATATAAATTTTTCAATCCAACATCTGATGTGGCAAGTAACGTCATATGACTTGGACGGCCACGCTTATACGCATCCCCTTGTCCCATGCTATCATTTAATTGATCGTGATATTCAAATCCCTTTTCAATTACGTCTTTCAACATTTTCACAAGTAAATATCCCGTCGCTTCTGTATCATAAATCGCACGGTGATGTTGTGTTAATTCAATATCAAGTTTTTTACACATCGTATTTAATCGATGATTTTTCATTTCTGGGAATAAAAATCGTGCAAGTTCTAACGTATCAATAACTGGATTATTCGTTTTTTCTAGTCCAGCCTTTTTAAAACCTACGTTAATAAAGCCCATATCAAAGCTCGCGTTATGGGCAACAAGTGTATGGTCGCCCATCCATTCCTCAAACTTTTTAAACACTTCGTCCACTTCAGGTGCATCAGTTAACATATCATCCGTAATACCTGTCAATTCAATAATCGTCGCTGATAATGGTTGATGTGGATTTGCGAAAGATTCAAAGCGATCAATAATTTCGCCACCCTTTACTTTTACGGCAGCCAACTCAATGACTGTATCGTATACAGCTGATAAACCTGTCGTCTCAACGTCGAAAACAACATACGTTTCCTCTGCAAGTAAACGATGCGCTTCGTTATACGCTATCGGTACACCATCATTAACTAGATTTGCTTCTACACCATATATAACTTTAACACCAGCCTTCTTCCCTGCAGAATACGCCTCTGGGAAGGACTGAGCCACGGCATGATCTGTAACCGCAATAGCCTCATGTCCCCATTTACCAGCTTGAGCAACAAGCTTAGAAACTGGAGTGACAGCGTCCATTTGACTCATCGGAGTATGGAGATGCAGCTCTACTCGTTTTTCGCCTTCTGGTGCTTTATCTTTACGAGACGGTCCTGTTATTTCATTAATATCATTTGCAATCATTACTAAATCTCGAACGAATGTATCGTTTTGAACAGAACCACGCGCTTTCACCCACATTCCTTTTTTCAAGGATTGCAGCATTGGAATATCTTCTTTGTCACGCGAGAACATTTTGATCATAATAGAATCCGTATAATCCGTTATTTTTAAAGTTAATAACGTACGCCCACTACGAAGCTCTTTTGTTTCTACATGGAAGACATATCCTTGAACCGTTTTTCTTCTTTCTTCATCTTGAATTTCTCGCATCGGTGTAATCTCTTCATCTGGCTTAATAAGATACCCGAGTGTAATCGGTCCTTCATACACAACGCTGCTTTCTTCAGCTTGCTTCTTCGCCATTTCTTCCATAGCTTGTATAACACGCTCACGGTCTTCTTGCTGCGTTTGTTCACGAAACTTTTGCATTTCTTCTGTATTTTGCTGTATATGTGTGTCTAACTGAAAACGCGGGAATCCAAAAACTTCGTATTGATCCCCTACTGGTTTCGCAACGTTTTTCTTTAAAGCCGTAGACTCCAGCTCGTTATTTACATTTATTAACAACTTCACTCCATTCACCTGTGGAAGCTGCTTCTTTAAGTATGCGAACATAGGTGAAAATGTAATTCGTTCCGTACAAAGCGGCCAATACGCCCTCACTTCTTCTTCTGTAAATTGTTTATTCTCTGTTTCTAATGCAAATGTTGTTCTTGCAATATGAGAAAATGATTGCTTAAGCTTTGTTTCTAGCAATTCATATAATTCTGTAGGCAAAATACGTGGCACTTGTAAATCAAAATGCCAACTTTTATTCGCTTTATCAATAACGAGCCTTTCAATACCACCGCCTTGTAAATATTGATTTATAAGGTCGTCTGGTATTTGCAACTGCTGGAGCAAAATTTGAAATCGCTCTTGTTGTTCATTTGTTAAAGACATAAGCACTCTCCTTCCATTTGCTATTATAAATTGAAACGTACCACAAAGAAAGATTTCTCACCTCTTCTTTTACAAAATACGTTTACAAAGAAAGAGAAGGTACCCCATTACGAGGTACCTCTTCTTATTTTAAAATATTTGCAATATATGTTTGAAGTTCTTCTACTTTTACTTCTTCAGACTCACCTGTAGCACGTACTTTCACTTCTACAATACCTTCGTCTGCTTTTTTACCAACTGTAACACGAACTGGAAGACCGAATAAATCTGCATCTGCAAATTTAACACCTGCACGTTCTGCACGATCGTCTAATAACACTTCATAGCCTTGTTCTTGTAATGAGTTGTAGATATTTTCACCCATTTCACGTTGTGCATCAGATTTCATATTTACTGGAATTACATGCACATGGAACGGTGCTACCGCTTTTGGCCAAACTAAGCCGTTCTCATCGTTAAATTGCTCTGCAATTGCTGCTACTGTACGAGATACACCGATACCGTAACAACCCATAATAAGTGGTTGTGTTTTTCCATTTTCATCTAGGAATGTTGCGTTCATTGCTTCACTATAACGAGTTCCTAATTTGAATACATGACCAACTTCAATTCCGCGTGCGAAAAGAATTGTTCCGTTTCCATCTGGAGATTGGTCTCCTTCTTGAATAAAGCGTAAATCTGTATATTGACTTACTTTAAAGTCACGTTCTGGATTTACATTTACATAATGGAACCCTTCTTCATTCGCTCCTGAACATCCGTTAACAATTGATGCTACAGCGTGATCAGCAATAATTTCGATATCACCTGTTACATTAATCGGTCCTAATGAACCAACTTCACAATTTAATAATGCTTTTACTTCTTCATGAGAAGCAAGCTCAACAACTGAAGCGCCATATACATTTTTCACTTTCACATCGTTTACTTCGTGATCACCACGAACAAGTACAACTACTAATTTCTCATCTACTTTAAACACCATAGACTTAATGCACTTGTCAGCTGCAATGTTTAAGAATGCAGATACTTCTTCAATTGCTTTTTGGTCTGGTGTTGCTACTTTTTCAAGTGCTTTTTCTGCTTCGTCACTCTTCGTATACGTAGCTACAACAGGAGCCATTTCGATGTTTGCTGCATAATCAGATGTGTCAGAGTATGCAATTGTATCTTCACCAACATCAGATAATACCATAAATTCATGTGTATCTTTTCCGCCCATTGCTCCAGAATCAGCAATAACTGCACGGAAATTCAAGCCACAGCGAGTAAAAATGTTAGAGTATGCTTTATATAAGCGATCGTATACTTCATCTAAGCTCTCTTGTGTAGCATGGAAAGAGTAGGCATCTTTCATTAGAAACTCTCTTCCACGTAATAAGCCGAAACGAGGTCTTTGCTCATCACGGAATTTTGTTTGAATTTGGTATAATGTTAACGGTAATTTTTTATATGATTTCACTTCATCACGCACAAGATCCGTAATTACTTCCTCATGTGTCGCTCCTAATGCGAATTCACGAGCGTTACGATCTTTCATACGCATTAATTCAGATCCGTAAGAATACCAACGACCTGATTCTTGCCATAATTCTGCAGCTTGCATAGCTGGCATTAATAATTCTACAGCTCCTGCGCGCTCCATTTCTTCTCGAACGATACGTTCTACTTTGTGTAATACTTTTAATCCAAATGGTAGAAAGCTATAAATACCAGAAGCATTTTGACGCATAAAACCTGCACGAAGTAATAGCTGATGACTCTTAATTTCAGCATCAGCTGGAACTTCACGTAATGTAGGACTGAATACCATACTTTGTTTCATTTATTTGCACCTCTTCATTTTACTCTTACACGCAGTAAAACCCCTCACCTCGAGTTAGGTGAGGGATTTTATTCTACGAGCTCTATTTCATTATAAGTTTCACTTTATTTTACAAGAAAAACTTACGAATGTCATTCCAAGTTACAACTAACATAAGTAACATTAATAATGCAAAACCAATAAAGTGAACCATTCCTTCTTTTTGGCGATCAATTGGTTTCCCTCGTAACGCTTCAATTAAGAAGAAGAATAAACGGCCACCATCTAAAGCAGGAACTGGTAATAAATTAAATAAACCAAGATTAATGCTTAGAACTGCAGCTAAACTTAGTACACGCGTAAACCCATAATCTACAACTTGATCTGTTAGATTATAAATTCCTACTGGACCTGACAACTCATTAATAGAAAATTGACCAGTTACTAATTTCACAAGAGACTCAAAAATTAGTTTCGTCCATTGGTACGTTTGTTCAAAACCTGATTTAATAGAACCCATCACTGTTTTCTCTACAGGAGAGTAGACACCAATTCTACCAACTTCTTCTTTACCTTCTTTATCGAGTGTTGGCGTTACTTTCACATTAAACTGTTCATTATCACGCTTTACTTGTAACGTAATTTCTTTATTTGGGTTTTCACGTACAATAGTAACAACATCTTTCCATGTACTTGTGTTTTTCCCATCAATAGCTTGAATTGTATCATTCTCTTTCAATCCAGCTTGCTGTGCTGCACTGTTATCCATCACTTTTCCGACCATTGGTTTGTCAACAGGAACCCCTTGTACAAATCCAAGAATCACAAAAATAACAAATGCTAAAATGAAGTTCATTGCAGGACCCGCAAAGATTGTTAAAGCGCGTTGCCCTAGTTTTTTCGAGCCAAATTGTCTATTATACGGGGCAATTTGAATTTCTTCCCCCGCAGTAATAATACGAGCCTTTTCATTCACTCGGAATGTTTGAAGCTCTTCCTCGTACTCTTCATAGCCCGAAATTGTTAAATTATGCTCCAAATCAGCTTGTTCGACTTCAATAACACGAACATTTGGATACTTTTCATATCCATCAAAAACTAATTTCACAACTTCGTCTTTTTCATTTAATACAAGGCCAACCTTTTTCCCAGGCTTTAACTCAACTGTGTCCGCATCCTCGCCAGCCATTCTTACATAGCCACCAAGGGGCAGTAATCGAATCGTATACACCGTTTCATTCTTTTCAAATGAGAATATTTTCGGACCAAAACCAATCGCAAACTCGCGGCATAAAATACCTGCTCTTTTTGCGAAATATAGATGCCCTAGCTCATGGAAAAATACGAGTGCACCGAAAATTAATATAAAGGCAATCGCTGTATTCAATTCCATAACCACCTTTGCTAAATTTGTTCCATCACAAACCGTCTTGTGGCCGCATCAATTTCCAAAATTTCCTCTAAGCTCGGTCGTGCAATGACATTGTGATGGTTCATTGCTTTTTCAATGAGGTCTTCCACTGTTAAGAAATCAATTCTCTTTTGTAAAAAGGCTTCAACAGCTACTTCATTCGCTGCGTTCATTACAGCTGGCATACTTCCACCTGCTTTTCCAGCTTCATACGCAAAACGTAAACAACGGAATCGTTCTTGGTCCATTTTCTCAAAATGCAACGTCCCTATTTCCCATAAGTTTAACTGTTTTGTGTCTGAAAGAGGCAATCTATCCGGATATGTAAGTGCGTATTGAATTGGTACTCGCATATCAGGTGAACCAAGCTGCGCCATTACACTACGATCTTCAAATTCAACCATAGAATGGATAATACTTTCTTTATGTAAAACAACATCGATTTGCTCATAAGGAATACCAAAAAGCCAATGTGCTTCAATTACTTCTAGTCCCTTATTCATCATTGTAGCAGAATCAATTGTAATTTTCGAACCCATTGACCAGTTTGGATGTCGAAGCGCATCTTCTACGGTCACATGATGCAATTCATCCCTCGTTTTATCGCGGAAACTTCCACCAGAAGCCGTTATAATAAGACGAGAAATTCTTTTTTCATTTTCACCATTCAAGCATTGAAAAATAGCCGAATGTTCACTATCAACTGGAAGTAACGAAACATTATGTTTTCGTGCTGCTTCCATTACAAGATGTCCTGCAGTTACTAACGTTTCTTTATTTGCAATTCCAATTGTTTTTTTCGCCTCAATTGCACGAAGTGTTGGTAACAACCCTACGCTACCTACAACAGCATTTACTACAATCTCCGCATCTGGATGTAGTGCTACTTCTAAAAGTCCTTCACTACCATATACAATTTTTGTATTACCTGAAACAGATTGTAATTTTAAAACATCTTCTTCTCTTTGCACAGAGACGATTTGCGGAGAAAATTCTTGAATTACCTTTACTGCGTAGTCAATATTTTTCCCTACAGAAAAAGCAACGAGACGGAATTGGTCTGGGTGCGAGCGTAATACATCTAAAGTTTGTGTACCAATTGATCCGCTTGCACCTAATAAACTAATGTTTTTCATGACTCCAACCCCTCGTTCATTTATTAATTATATTGTAATAAGAAGTAGAGAATTGGTAAAACGAATAACCAACTATCTGTTCGGTCTAATATACCACCATGCCCAGGTAAAATTGTACCTGAATCCTTTACGCCATAATGACGTTTAAAAGCAGATTGTACTAAATCACCAATTTGTCCAAAAATAGAAATAATAATTGTCAGCACAATTAAAATTACTACATTCGATTCGACTGGGAAGAACACGTTGTAAACAAGTGCCACAATAATTCCACAAACGATGCCCCCTAATGAACCTTCAATCGTTTTATTTGGACTGATTTCTGGCCACAATTTTCTCTTGCCCAATGCTTTTCCTACGAAATATGCGCCTGAATCAGTAGCCCATATAACAAATAATGCGCAAAATACATATTTAATTCCTAATATTCTCGTTTCATTTAAATATAAGAATCCCATTGCCACATATGTCGTTGCCATCAGTAAAAATGAAGCATTATCAAAAGTAAATGTATTCTTAGAAAGGACTGTATATGATAAAAGTAATAAAACAATCACAAATGTGATTTCCAATTTACCTAATCCAATCCATGTAAACAGTTCTGATGCACTACTTGGAATTAAAAGAATCCACAATAATACTGCAGCTAAAACTGTCGGTACTGAAATAAGCGTAAGCTTATTCATACGAATTAATTCATATAAACCTATAGAAGCAAGTGCATACACTAAAACCGTAAAAGGCACGCCACCGTATATTACGATGGGAATGAATAGCGCGGCAGCAACCACTCCAGTAATAATTCTCTGTTTCACTACCAAACCCTCTCTTTCTACACGCCTCCGAATCTGCGCCCTCTATGTTGAAAGTCAGTAATCGCATTTAGCAAATGTTCTTCTTTGAAGTCTGGCCAATACACGTCTGTAAACCAAAACTCCGAATATGCAATTTGCCATAACATGAAATTACTAATACGTAGCTCTCCGCTTGTTCGGATTAACAACTCTGGATCAGGTAAAGAACTCGTCATTAAGTAGGAGGAAAGCATTTCTTCACTTACCTCTTCAGAACGAATTTTTCCTTCCTCATTATCTTTCATCATATGTTGCACAGCAGAAACGATTTCATCTCGACTTCCATAGTTTAACGCGAAATTAAGAATTAATCCCGTATTCTCTTTCGTATCTTCCATGGCTTTCTCCATCGCTCTGCGTGTATGCGTAGGAAGACGATCTTTTTGCCCTATTACTCGGACTTGTACGTTTTCTTCAATCAATTCTGGTAAAAATGTACCTAGAAATTCTTCTGGAAGCTTCATTAAATAATCAACTTCCTTTTTCGGTCTTTTCCAGTTCTCAGTTGAAAAAGCATAAAGAGTTAACACTTTCACATTAAGTTTACTTGCAAATTTTGTAATTTTCTTTACAACTTGCATACCTTCATGATGTCCCGCAATACGAGGCATTGCTCTCCTCTTTGCCCATCTTCCATTCCCATCCATAATGATGGCAATATGTTCTGGGATATATCCTTTTTTCACTTCTTCAACGAGATGATCAAACGATGTGTCCTTTTTACCTTTAAAAAAAGGAAAGTTTTTAAACATCATTCATACCCTCCAGCAAGCAGACGTATGCCTAAAAGTGTAAAAAGACCCCCTTAAGAAGAGGGTCATAATTGCGAAGTTATCGCTATTACACTTCCATGATTTCTTTTTCTTTGTTTTTTGCGATTTCGTCAACTTTTGCAATATATTTATCTGTTTCTTTTTGGATATCTTCAGTATATCCTCTTAAATCATCTTCTGTAATCTCGCCAGCTTTTTCAAGCTTCTTAAGATCATCATTTCCGTCACGACGTACGTTACGAACAGCAACTTTAGCTTCTTCAGCATATTTTTTCACAACTTTTACAAGATCACGACGACGTTCTTCTGTTAATGCAGGGAATGCAATACGAATTACAGTTCCATCATTAGAAGGATTTAAGCCTAAATCTGCTTTTAAAATTGCTTTTTCAATATCACCGATAGAAGTTTTATCATAAGGTTGAATTACTAGTAAACGCGCTTCTGGAACTGTAATGTTCGCTAATTGCACAACTGGTGTTGGTGCACCATAGTAATCAACTTGTACCTTATCTAATACAGACGCGTTTGCACGGCCAGCACGAACTGTTGCTAATTCACGAGAATAAGCAGCAACTGCTTTTTCCATTTTTTCATTTGAAGACTTCAATACTTGTTGTCCCATATTTATTTCCCCCTTACCACTGTTCCGATATTTTCGCCTAAAACGGCACGTTTAATATTACCTTTTTCCATAACTGAGAATACAATTAATGGAATATCATTATCCATACATAGAGAAGAAGCTGTAGAATCCATTACACCTAAACCTTCTTTTAATACGTCTAAGTAAGTAAGCGTTTCATATTTCGTAGCTGTTGGATCAATAGATGGATCCGCATTATATACACCATCTACATTGTTTTTCGCCATTAAAATTACATCTGCTTCAATTTCTGCCGCACGTAATGCTGCTGTTGTATCTGTAGAGAAGTATGGGTTACCTGTACCTGCTGCAAAGATAACAACACGTTTTTTCTCTAAGTGACGAACTGCTTTACGACGAATGTAAGGTTCTGCAACTTGACGCATCTCAATTGAAGTTTGTACACGAGTTTGAATTCCGATATTCTCCAAGCTATCTTGAAGAGCTAATGAATTCATAACTGTCGCTAACATGCCCATGTAATCTGCCCCTGCACGATCCATGCCCATTTCACTTCCAATTTTCCCACGCCAAATGTTACCGCCACCAACAACAACAGCAACCTCTACATCAAGTTCTGCAATTTCTTTTACTTGTTCCGCAACTGACTTAATAACAGTTGGGTTAATTCCAAATCCTTGCTCTCCAGCTAAAGCTTCTCCACTTAGCTTTAAAACGACACGATTATATTTCGGTTTACTCATAATGAACCTCCAATTGCTTACATCTTTATTTTAAAAAAGGGAACACAATGTGTTCCCTAATCTGTATTAGTTGCTACCTTTTACTTGGTTCATTACTTCTTCAGCAAAGTTGTCTTCGCGTTTTTCGATACCTTCACCAACAGCGTAGCGAACGAATCCTTTTAATGTTCCGCCTTTAGACTCAACGAACTGACGAACTTTCATATCAGGGTTTTTAACGAATGCTTGGTCAAGTAAGCAAATCTCTTCGAAGAATTTGCCTAAACGGCCTTCAACCATTTTTGCAACGATTTTCTCAGGCTTGCCTTCGTTTAATGCTTGTTGTGTTAATACTTGACGCTCATGCTCAACTTCTTCAGCTGTTACAGCATCGCGGTCGATGTATTTAGGGTTAACTGCAGCGATGTGCATTGCAACATCTTTAGCAGCAGCTTCATCAGTAGAACCTTCAAGAACTGTTAATACACCAATGCGTCCACCCATGTGTAGGTAAGCGCCGAATGCATCTGCATCAGTTTTTGATACGATTTCGAAACGACGAAGTGTAAGTTTTTCACCAATTTTAGCGATTGCTTCGTTGATGTGCTCTTCAACTTTTTTACCGTTTTCCATTGTTTGAGCCATAGCTTCTTCAACGTTAGCTGGTTTGTTAGTTAATAAGTGAGCAGCTAATTCTTTAATTAGTGTTTGGAAACCTTCGTTTTTCGCAACGAAATCAGTTTCAGAGTTTAATTCTAAGATTAAAGCGTCGTTACCGTTTGTTTCGATGAAAGTTAAACCTTCAGCAGCAATGCGGTCAGCTTTTTTAGCAGCTTTCGCAATACCTTTTTCACGTAAGAAGTCAATTGCCTTCTCCATGTCGCCGTTAGTTTCTGTTAAAGCTTTTTTGCAGTCCATCATACCTGCGCCAGTTTTTTCACGTAATTCTTTTACCATTTGAGCAGTGATTGCCATACTTTTCATCCTCCTAAAATATGTATTTATACCTTTTATAAAGGTGTTTATACCTTAAAAAAGGTGATAAAAGGCCGAACCCCTTATCACCTTTCCAACTTTGTTACGCAGTAACAGTTTCTTCACCTTGTTTTGCTTCAAGGATCGCGTCTGCCATTTTAGATGTAAGAAGTTTTACAGCACGAATTGCATCATCGTTTGCTGGGATAACGTGATCGATTTCGTCTGGATCACAGTTTGTATCAACGATACCGATGATTGGAATGTGTAATTTGCGTGCTTCAGCAACTGCAATACGCTCTTTACGAGGGTCTACTACGAATAATGCACTTGGAAGACCTTTCATATCTTTAATACCGCCTAAGAATTTCTCAAGACGCTCTAACTCTTTTTTAAGTTGAACAACTTCTTTCTTAGGAAGTACTTCGAAAGTACCATCTTCTTGCATTCTTTCGATGTCTTTAAGACGCTTGATACGCTTTTGGATTGTTTGGAAGTTTGTTAAAGTTCCGCCTAACCAACGTTGGTTAACGAAGTACATACCAGCACGAGTTGCTTCTTCTTTAATAGCTTCTTGTGCTTGTTTTTTAGTACCTACGAATAAGATGTCTCCGCCTTCAGCAGCGATGTCGCGCATCGTTCTGTAAGCTTCCTCAACTTTTTTCACAGTTTTTTGTAAGTCGATGATGTAGATACCGTTACGCTCTGTGAAAATGTAACGCTTCATTTTTGGGTTCCAACGACGAGTTTGATGTCCGAAATGAACACCAGCTTCAAGCAATTGCTTCATAGAAATTACTGACATAATATAGTTCCTCCTAAATGGTTTTTGATATCCTCCGTTTACTTCATCTCTAAGCGAAACTACAAACGTAGCACCAACACTTAAATCAGTAAACGTGTGTACTTTGTACTGACACCACTGCTTACTATATCATACTGAAATATTACAATCAAGTCGAAAATGCGAACAATGTAAAACTTTCTTTGTTCATACTCGAATTCCAGTATTACCAACCTTCATTTCTTTTAAGCAAAAAAATAAATACAATTAATAGTTTTCTCAGAAAACACGCTTATGACACTTTTCACAAGCACCATCTATCCATTGCACATAAAAAACTCTCCTCAATCGAGGAGAGTTTTTTACAAATTAGTTTGTTTTTAATTTAGCAAGTTCCTGTAGAAACTTGTCGTTTAGCACTTTAATGTATGTTCCTTTCATACCTAAAGAACGAGACTCAATAACACCAGCACTTTCTAATTTACGTAGTGCATTTACGATTACAGAACGAGTAATTCCTACGCGATCAGCAATTTTACTTGCAACAAGTAAACCTTCTGTTCCATTTAATTCTTCGAAGATGTGCTCAATCGCTTCTAACTCACTGTAAGATAATGAGCTGATCGCCATTTGAACAACAGCTTTACTACGTGCTTCCTCTTCGATTTCTTCTGCTTTTTCACGTAAAATTTCCATACCTACAACAGTTGAGCTGTACTCAGCAAGGATTAAATCATCATCTAAGAACTCTTGACCAAGACGAGCTAATACTAATGTACCTAGACGCTCACCGCCACCAACGATTGGTACGATTGTAGTTAAACCTTGACCAAATAATTCTCTGTTTTCTACTGGGAATGCTGTGTAAGCACTGTTCACATCTAAGTTTGAAGATGTTTCTGTAATGTTGAATAAGCTTTGTGTATATTCTTCTGGGAATTGACGTTCTGCAAGCATTTGCTTCATGCGTTCGTTTTCGATTTGTTGGTGAATTGCATAACCTAGTAATTTACCACGACGGCTAACTACGAATACGTTTGCTTCGATTACTTCACACATTGTGTCAGACATTTCTCTAAAGTTTACAGGCTTCCCTGCTGCGCTCTGTAATAACGCATTTAATTTTCTCGTTTTTGCTAATAATTCCATTTCAAAAGTTCCTCCTACATGTTACTCACATATTTTTTCATCACTTGGAAACTAGGGCGAGTCACCTGATGACACTATTACAAAATAAACTGGCTCACATCTTTATTTTTAGCAATTGTTGCTAATTTCTCCTCAACGTATTGAGGTGTTATCGTTATTTTCTCTAACGTAATTTCAGATGCTTCAAACGATAAATCTTCAAGGAGCTTCTCCATAATCGTATGAAGTCTTCTTGCTCCAATATTATCTGTATCCTGATTAACTTGATAAGCAATCTCAGCAATCTTACGAATAGCTTCGTCTGAAAATTCAATTTCTATACCTTCAGTCGCTAATAATGCCATATATTGTTTAATTAACGCATTGTCAGGCTCGATTAGTATTTTAACAAAATCGTCTGTCGATAATTTTGTTAATTCTACTCGAATCGGAAATCTCCCTTGCAATTCCGGAATTAAATCCGACGGTTTAGACATATGGAACGCTCCAGCTGCAACGAATAAAATATAATCCGTTTTTACTGATCCGTATTTTGTCGCAACATTCGACCCTTCTACAATCGGCAAAATGTCACGTTGCACACCTTCACGTGATACATCTACGCTATTCGACTGCTTACCAGCAATTTTGTCAATTTCATCGATAAAAATAATCCCGAGCTGTTCAGCACGATAAACAGCCTCTTGTGTAACTTCATCCATATCAATTAAGCGCTGTGCCTCTTCATTTGTCAAGAGTTTTCTTGCTTCTTTTACAGAAAGTTTACGTTTTTTCGTTTTTTTCGGCATAAAACTTCCTAGCGCATCTTGGAAATTCATTCCCATTTGCTCCATGCCAGTTCCTTGTAACATATCAAACATGGAAGACTGTTGTTCAGTCACTTCAATCGATACAATTTCGTCTTCAAGAAGCCCTGCAGCAAGCTTTCTCTCCACATCTTGACGCTTCTTTTCGATTTCAACATCTTCTTGTGTATCAGACGTTTGATTCGAATTTTGAGTGCCTCCAAAAAGCATCTCTAATGGATTTTTGAATCCAGATTGTTTCTCTGGACTCGGCACTAAAATTTCAACAAGACGTTGATTCGCTTGCTCTTCGGCTTTATCTTGAACTTTCACTACCATTTCTTCTTTTACGATACGAACCGATGTTTCCACTAGGTCACGTACCATCGACTCTACATCTCTACCCACATATCCAACTTCTGTGAATTTTGTAGCCTCAACCTTAATAAAAGGTGCTCCAACGAGTTTCGCCATTCGTCGTGCTACCTCTGTTTTCCCAACACCTGTCGGTCCAATCATTAAGATATTTTTAGGTGCAATTTCGTCACGTAAATTTTCAGCTAATTTACTGCGACGATATCGATTTCTCAACGCTACAGCAACCGCTTTCTTTGCGTCTTTTTGACCGATGATGTATTGATCTAATTTTTCCACAATTTGGCGCGGAGTAAAATGTAAATGCATATAAAATGCCTCCCTTACGATTCTACAATTCTTCAACAATTATGTTGTGATTCGTATAAACACAAATATCGCCAGCAATCTCTAAACTCGCTTTCGCAATTTGCTTCGCTGTTAAGTGTTCACTTGCATATTGCTTTAAAGCACGACCTGCAGAAAGTGCATAATTCCCACCAGATCCAATTGCTAAAATACCATCATCCGGTTCAATTACTTCTCCTGTACCTGAAACAAGGAGCATAGTTGTTTTATCCATGACAATGAGCATTGCTTCTAGCTGACGTAACATTTTATCGCCACGCCATTGTTTGGCCATTTCAACAGCAGCACGCTGCAAGTTGCCATTATACTCTTCTAATTTCCCTTCAAACATTTCAAAAAGAGTAAATGCGTCAGCAACTGATCCTGCGAAACCAGCCAAAACTTTACCTTGGAAAAGTTTACGAACTTTACGAGCTGTATGTTTCATTACAACAGCATTTCCCATTGTCACTTGGCCATCTCCAGCCATTGCACATTCTCCATTATGATGAACTGCAAATATCGTTGTAGCGTGGAAATTTCCCATAGAAAAAACTCCTTTATTTGTTTTTATAGCTTTTAAAGCAATTTATGCCCGCGGGTGATGCTTCATGTAAACAGAACGCAATCTTTCTTTAGAGACATGCGTATAAATTTGTGTCGTCGACAAATTTTCATGGCCTAATAACTCCTGTACAGTACGTAAATCCGCCCCTTCATCTAGCATATGTGTAGCAAATGTATGCCTTAACATATGGGGACTTATCCGCATTGTCAGCGAAGCCTTTTTAATGAGTTCATTTAAAACATAACGAACTCCACGACTTGTTAGCGGTTTACCTTTCGCATTTAAAAATACCATATGAGAGTCTTCGTCAGTCTTATTAACTAACTGTTTTCTCCCATTCTCTATATAAGTAATTAAAGAATCTTGCGCATAGCTTCCGAACGGAATATACCTTTGTTTTTTTCCTTTTCCCATTACTAAAATTGTTCCCACCGCAAAGTCAATATCGGTAAGTTGTAAATTGACACATTCACTCACACGGATCCCAGTCGCATACATCAACTCTAACAAAGCTTGATTCCTTTGACCTAATGGTGTTTCTGTGTCAGAAACTTCAAATAATTCCTCTAACTCTTCAGCATATAAAAACTTTGGGATTGACAATTCTTTTTTGGGGAGTGACGCAAGTGCAAACGGATTATCCTTTCGATAACCTTCACGCATCAAAAAACGATATAAACTTCGTAAGCTTGATACTTTTCTTGCGACAGATTTACGGGCTAACTTCTCATCGTGCAACGTCGTTAAGTACAAACGAACATCCGCGTATGTAACGTCTAAAAAAGAGGATATGCCTTCTCGTTCCATAAATTGCACAAAATGTTCTAAATCATTTTGATAACTTGCAATTGTATATTTTGAATAATTTCTTTCAATTTGTAAATATCCAACGAATAATTGTAACAATTTCTTCACATTCACACAACTCACCTCAATAAAGGCTACTAAATCGTATCACAACTTAGTAGCCTTTGCAAGAAATTTAACTAAATATTTACAAAATTTCGAATCGTTTCTAAAGCTCGTGCTGCGTACGCTTCATTTCGTTCTGCTTTCTTTTTAATCTTCTTCTCTAACGGTGCAAATAGACCGAAGTTCGCATTCATCGGTTGGAAGTTTTTAGCGTTCGTTGCCGTAATGTAATTTGCCATGCTACCCATCGCAGTTACTGGCGGTAATACAACTGGCTCTTCACCTTGCACAAGACGCGCAGCATTAATTCCTGCTAATAATCCTGATGCTGCCGATTCAACATATCCCTCTACTCCAGTCATTTGACCAGCGAAGAATAAATCATCCCGTTGTTTATATTGATATGTTGGACGAAGCAAATTAGGTGAATTAATAAACGTATTACGATGCATTACACCATAACGTACAATCTCTGCATTTTCTAATCCTGGAATTAACTGTAACACTTCTTTTTGCGGTCCCCACTTTAAATGTGTTTGGAAACCTACGATATTGTATAAAGTTCCCGCTGCATCATCTTGACGTAACTGAACAACAGCATATGGCGTTTTCCCTGTTTTTGGATCTTCCAATCCAACAGGTTTCATAGGTCCAAATACTAACGTCTGTCTCCCTCTACTTGCCATAACCTCTACTGGCATACAACCTTCAAAGAAAATTTCTTTTTCAAACTCTTTTAAAGGCACTGTCTCAGCAGCAATTAGAGCCTCATAAAAACGATCAAACTCTTCTTCTGTCATTGGGCAATTTAAATATGCAGCTTCACCTTTGTCATAACGCGATTTTAAATATACTTTATTCATGTCAATGCTGTCTTTTTCTACGATTGGGGCTGCAGCATCATAGAAGTAGAAATAATCTTCTCCTGTTAATTCTTTCAATTTTGCAGAAAGATCAGGAGATGTTAATGGACCTGTAGCAATAATTGTCGGTCCCTCTGGAATATCTGTAATTTCTTCATTCATTACAGTTACATTTGGATGGTTCTTTACGTATTCTGTTACTTTAGCTGCGAACTCATGACGGTCTACAGCTAAAGCGCCTCCAGCTGGTACAGAGCACTCATCCGCCGCACGAATAATTACAGAATCCATTAAGCGCATTTCCTCTTTAATAACTCCAACTGCATTTGTTAAAGTGTTTGCACGAAGTGAGTTACTACATACTAATTCAGCGAATTTATCTGTGTGATGAGCTGGCGTTTGCCTTACCGGTCTCATTTCATATAATCTAACTTGGACACCACGTTTTGCAATTTGATAAGCTGCTTCACTTCCTGCAAGACCTGCGCCAATGACGTTTACTACTTGTGTTGTCATTTATATCACCTTTCCTTTTCTTCCCGAAAAAAATGTGAGCAGTTACGCTCACATTTGTTGTTCTTCTTCATAATCGCACGAAATACATTGTACTTGCACGCCTTTTTTCAACTTTTTCTCTACAAGCATGCCTTCGCACTTCGGACACTTACGACCAATTGGCTTATCCCAAGATACAAAGTCGCATTCCGGATACGTACCGCACCCATAGAAAAGACGTTTCTTTTTATTACTACGGCGTTCAATAATTTGACCCTTATCACACTTTGGACAAGTAACACCGATTTCTTTCACAATCGGCTTTGTATTACGACAATCTGGGAAATTCGAGCAAGCCATAAATTTCCCGTATTTACCCATTTTAAAGACCATTGGGTGATTACATAATTCACAATCTTCCCCAGCTGGTTCATCTTTAATTTCCACTTCACGCATTTCTTTTTCCGCTTTTTCTAAACGCGGTTCAAAACCTACGTAGAAATCATCAACAATTTTTACCCAATTCGCATTTCCTTCTTCTACTTCATCAAGGCTTTGCTCCATATTGGCAGTAAATTCAATGTTAATAATTTCTGGGAAAAACTCTAAAATAAGTTCAATTACTATTTCACCAAGTTCAGTCGGAACGAAGCGTTTATTATCCAAGCCTACATACCCACGCTTTTGAATCGTTTCAAGTGTAGGTACATATGTCGACGGTCTTCCAATTCCAAGTTCTTCAAGTGTTCTTACTAGGCGAGCCTCTGTATAGCGCGGAGGAGGTTGTGTAAAATGTTGCTTTGGTTCTAAATCCTTTGAAAATACAGTTTCCCCTACTTCTAAAGGCGGCAACATCTTATCCTTTTCTTCAGCACCATCATCTTTTGACTCTACATACACTTTCATAAATCCCGGGAACTTTACAACCGATCCACTTGCACGGAACTGAACATTGTTATTAATGAGTCTCGCTGTCACAGTATCCATTATAGCAGACGCCATTTGACTTGCAACAAATCGCTCCCAAATCAATTTATATAATCGAAGTTGATCACGACCTAAGAAACTTTTTAGTTCCTCTGGCTTTCTCATTACCGAAGTAGGACGAATTGCCTCATGCGCATCTTGTGCATTTGACTTTTTCGTTTCTTTCTTCTTTTCTGTTCCTATGTATTCCGTACCATACGCTTCAGTGATGTAAGTACGAGCCTCTGTTTGAGCTGTTTCTGAGATACGTGTTGAATCAGTTCTCATATACGTAATAAGACCTACAGTTCCTTGTTTTCCAAGATCTATCCCTTCATACAATTGCTGTGCAAGCATCATTGTTTTCTTTGCTCGCATGTTTAACTTACGGGCTGCTTCTTGTTGCAAGGAAGATGTTGTAAACGGTAATGCAGGGTTACGTTTTCGCTCTTTGCGCGTTACATTTTCAACTGAAAACGCATTGTCTTTCATCTGTTCAATTATTTCATTCACTTGCGTTTCATTTGTTAATTGAACTTTTTCACCATCTACACCGTAAAAGCTTGCTTCAAATGTGTCTTTTCCTTTTACAAATTCTGTTTTAATTGTCCAGAATTCTTCAGGTTCAAAGTTTTGAATTTCCCTTTCACGCTCGATGATTAAACGAACTGCTACAGATTGTACACGTCCTGCACTTAATCCTTTTTTTACTTTCTTCCATAATAAAGGACTAATATTGTAACCAACAAGACGATCAAGTATACGTCTTGCTTGTTGTGCATCCACTAAATCCATATTAATTGCACGAGGATGTTTAAATGATTCTTTGATCGCATCTTTCGTAATCTCATTAAACACAACCCGACAATCTGATTCAACGTCCACATTTAACGTATTCGCTAAATGCCAAGCAATCGCTTCCCCTTCACGGTCTGGATCGGCCGCGAGATAGACTTTCTTTGCTTTTTTGGCCGCTGATTTTAAATCTTTTAAGACGGGACCTTTACCACGAATGGTAATATACTTCGGGGTGAAGTTGTTCTTTACTTCTATCCCCATTTGACTTTTTGGCAAATCGCGAACATGTCCCATAGACGCGACAACTTTGTATTTTTTCCCTAAATATTTCTCAATGGTCTTCGCCTTAGAAGGCGACTCCACGATTACGAGGTAATCTGACATGCTAGTGCCTCCTTAAGAGGTGGATTCAAGTCTTCATTAATCTTATTGATTTCTCTTGTTTTTGTCAATCAAGAATGAATATACCATACAGTGCCAATCTACCATTTGTCAATAATTGTTTAATAAAAACATAAAAATATAAGGTTAATTTAAAATCTCTTCCAAGATATCTTCTGCATTTCTTACTAGTTTTGCTCCTTGCTGAATAAGATGATTCGTTCCCGATGCCCCCTCTATAAATATAGGTCCAGGAAGCGCAAATACCTCTCTACTTTGCTCTAACGCAAGGTCCGCAGTAATAAGTGTTCCACTTCTCGATTTCGCTTCTACAACTAAAACACCTTTACTTATACCACTAATAATCCGGTTTCTTTTTGGAAAATACCATTTTTTCGGTGCATAGTGCGGCGGATACTCTGTCAATAACAATATATATTCCTTCCACATTTCATATAAAGGTCTATTTTCTTTCGGATACATAAAAGACAATCCATGCCCTAATATCGCAATAGTCGGGCAATGATGTCTTACTGTAATCTCATGAGACATTGTATCTATCCCTTTTGCAAACCCACTGACAATAAGCCACTCTCTTTCTAATAAAGGGTGTAAAATAAACTTCAAACTCTCATGACCATATAATGATGGTTCTCTCGTTCCAACAACTGCTAATTTATTTACTTTATTCAGGAAATCTTTCTCTCCTTTTCCATATAAAACGAAGGGAGGGTCTTGTATTTCACGTAATAATTGCGGATAATTTTCATCCCATATCGTTATATAAAAAATACGATTTTTCTCTAAATAAGATATATATTGCGGAAGATTTGAACTTTGAAGAAATTTTACTAGTTCTGAAGATTTTTTCGAGGATATTCCAGTGTAGTGTTCCATTTGTTTTTCGTTAAAATTATATATGTTCTCTAATTCTGGATCGACATATAGTAGCCTCTCCATCGCTTTCCAATAATCTGCTAGCAAGTAATGAAGATGTAATAATCTCTCTCTTTTCATCTTGATTCTCCTTACCCATAATTTTTATTATGTAAACAGAAAAAGTCTAAAAAGACACCCTCAAGTAAGAAGGTGTCTTTCAACAGATTAATAGTTTTTACAAGTCTCAAATAAACCTTTTTCTTTTAAAACAGAGATTAGCGTTTCTCCCATAACTGCTGGAGTTTCAGCTACTTTAATGCCACAAGCTTCCATTGTTTTAATCTTTTCAGCAGCAGTTCCTTTACCGCCAGAAATGATTGCACCAGCATGGCCCATACGTTTGCCAGCAGGCGCTGTTTGACCACCAATGAAGCCTACAACAGGTTTTGTCATATTAGCTTTTACCCATTCAGCTGCCTCTTCTTCTGCTGTACCGCCGATTTCACCAATCATAATTACAGCATGTGTTTCTTCATCTTCATTAAATGCTTTTAAAGCATCAATAAAGTCTGTACCGTTAACAGGGTCTCCGCCGATACCTACAGCAGTAGATTGGCCAATACCTTCTTGTGTTAACTGATGTACAGCTTCATACGTTAATGTACCAGAGCGAGATACGATACCAACATGACCTTTTTTATGAATATATCCTGGCATAATACCAATCTTACATTCATCCGGTGTGATTACACCTGGGCAGTTTGGTCCAAGTAAACGTGTATGTTTACCCGCCATATATCTCTTTACGTTTACCATATCTAATACAGGAATCCCTTCAGTAATACATACTACTAAATCAATTTCTGCATCAACAGCTTCCATAATTGCATCTGCCGCAAAAGCGGGTGGAACGTATACAACTGAAGCGTTTGCGCCTGTTGCTTTCACTGCATCTTCTACTGTATCAAATACTGGTACACCTTCAATATCAGTGCCGCCCTTACCTGGTGTTACACCACCGACAATTTTCGTACCGTATTCAATCATTTGTTTTGTATGGAATAAACCTTGAGAACCTGTAATACCTTGAACAATAACTTTTGTATCTTTATTAACTAATACGCTCATTTTTCTCCCCCGCTTTCTATTAGCCCACTAGTGAAACAATTTTTTGTGCACCGTCTGCCATAGATTCTGCTGCAACAATATTTAAGCCAGACTCATTTAAAATTTTCTTACCTAGTTCTACGTTTGTACCTTCAAGACGTACAACTAAAGGTAACTCAAGACCTACTTGTTTCGTTGCTTCAATAACACCTTCTGCAATAACATCACACTTCATAATGCCACCAAAAATGTTAACAAAGATACCTTTTACATTTTTGTCAGAAAGGATAATTTTGAATGCTTCTGTAACTTTTTCTGCAGTTGCACCGCCACCAACATCTAAGAAGTTAGCTGGGTCACCGTGGTAATGTTTAATGATATCCATTGTAGCCATCGCTAAACCTGCACCATTAACCATACAACCGATATTTCCATCTAAAGGAATGTAGTTTAAGTCGTATTTTGAAGCTTCAATTTCTTTTGAATCCTCTTCATCAAGATCACGAAGCTCTAAAATGTCTTTATGGCGATATAATGCATTAGAATCAAAGTTTAATTTTGCATCTAATGCCATAACTTTACCTTCACCTGTTGTAACAAGTGGGTTAATCTCAGCAATAGAGCAATCTTTTTCGATAAACGCACGGTATAAGCCCATCATAAACTTCACAGCTTGTCCTACAAGCTCTTTTGGAATATTGATGTTAAATGCGATTCGGCGCGCTTGGAAACCTTGTAAGCCTACTGCTGGATCAATATATTCTTTAAAGATTTTTTCAGGTGTTTTTTCTGCTACTTCTTCAATTTCTGTTCCGCCTTCTTCAGACGCCATTAAAACAACTTGAGAAGTTGCACGATCTAAAACTAGACCTACATAATATTCTTTTTTAATATCGCAACCTTCTTCGATAAGTAAGCGTTTTACTTCCTTACCTTCAGGACCTGTTTGATGTGTCACAAGTGTAGTTCCTAAAATGCTTTCTGCATATGTACGAACTTCATCTAAATTTTTTGCAACTTTTACTCCGCCAGCTTTGCCGCGTCCACCAGCGTGAATTTGTGCTTTCACTACACATACATCTGTTCCTAATTCTTTCGCCGCTTCTACAGCTTCTTCTACTGTAAATGCAACCTTCCCGTTCGGAACGCTAACCCCATAGCTTCTAAGGACTGCCTTACCTTGGTACTCATGGATATTCATGGTCCCATCCTCCCCTGTTTTCCTGTTTTACTCGAAAAGTTTTTTAATGTTTAAAAAACATTACATTGCCATTGTATAAGATGATTGGCACGCTGTCTACAATAAAGTGTCAGAAAACTGAAATCGCTTTATTCTTTTTCGGAAATAGTAATGTTTATATGCCAAAATAAAAAAATAAGCTGTATATTTACAACTTATTTTTGAATCATATCTTTAATTGGCGCGAATGACTTTCGGTGTTCATCTAATACTCCATGCACTTGAATTGCCTCTAAATGTTGCTTTGTGCCATATCCCATATGTTGCTCAAATCCATATTGAGGATACTTCTCTCCCAGTTCTTTCATCATACGATCTCTCGTTACTTTTGCGATAATGGATGCGGCTGAAATCGAAACACTTTTCGCATCACCTTTAATAATTGATGTTTGCGGAATTGGTGTAGGAAGTTTCATCGCATCAATTAATAAATGTTGGGGTGTACAAGATAAATTCGCAACTGCATCTAACATCGCTTGTTTCGTTGCTTGGTAAATATTAATGTCATCAATAACTTGCGGCGATACAATTCCTACTCCAATTGCAATTGCTTGTACTTTTATTTCATCATAAAAACGCTCACGTTTCGCTTCACTCAATTTTTTCGAATCATTTAACCCTGGAATATAAAAATCCTCAGGAAGAACGACAGCTGCCGTCACAACAGGCCCAGCCAATGGCCCACGCCCTACTTCATCAATACCCGCGATATATGTGACCCCTTTTTCACGCAAAGCATTTTCATACTTGGACATCTCAAAAAACTTCTCTTTTTCTTTCTGTTCTAACTCTTTTTGTTTATACCACTTCAAAACGAGCTTTTGAACACCTTTTCGATCATCTTTCATTAACAGTTGAAAGCGATCATCTTCTTCATTCATAATTTCTTTCAATACATTTTCTGCTTCTTTTATCGTTATAGTTTGCATTTATACAAGCTCCTTTTTAAACATATCCAAAAAGAAAAGACGCACAAACGCACGTCTTATACTTCTTCTATTTTTTCCACATCTTCTACTTGCTCTGCAAACTCTTCCGGTGTTTCAAACGTCATTTTTCCAAGTTTGCCACCACGAAGCTCCCGAAGCACAAGCTCAGATGTCTTATCATAATCAATCATTCCGCCGCCCATTAAGCAGCCTCTATTTTTTCCAATTGCATCGAATAATTCCACAATATCTTCTGGAATCTCATTTAAATTATAGCGTTCTTTCAAGCGTTCTGGATAATGTTTCTCCATAAAACGTAATGCGTAAACAGCTACATCTTGTAAATTTAAAATTGAATCTTTAATTGCACCCGTTGTCGCTAAGCGAAGACCCACTAATTGATCTTCAAATTTAGGCCACAGAATACCTGGTGTATCTAACAATTCCATTTCCTTCCCAACTTTAATCCATTGTTGAGCTGTTGTCACACCTGGACGATCTCCTGTTTTAGCAATATTTTTCTTTGCCAATTTATTAATCAATGTAGATTTACCAACATTTGGTATACCTACAATTAATGCACGAATCGCTCTCGGTCTAATACCTTTTGCAACCATTTTATCAAATTTTTCTTTAACAAGCACTTTACAAGCTGCTGCAATTTCCTTCATACCTTGTCCAGCTTGCGCGTTAATTGAAATTGCCATATGGCCTTTTTCTTTAAAATATGCGATCCATTGTTTTGTTAAACGATCATCTGCCATATCCGCTTTATTTAAAACAACAAGCCTTGGCTTATGTGTAATGATTTCATCAATCATTGGGTTTCGAGATGATAATGGTAATCGAGCATCTACAAGTTCAATTACAACATCAATTAATTTTAATTTCTCCGTTACTTGGCGTCTAGCCTTCGCCATATGCCCTGGAAACCATTGAATTACCATGTTGCCACCTTCTTTTTCATTTATTTCACAATACGTGCGTCTTCTAACGGCCAATATAACATATTAGCTTTACCAATTACTTGATCCATTGAAATCGTACCGATTGAACGGCTATCTTTACTAAAACGACGATTATCACCTAAAACAAATAATTGATCTTTTGGAACGGTTTTCTTGCCTGTCATTTCTTCAAGATTAAAATCATATGTAAGCGGTCCGTCAGCAATTTGCTTTTTCTGCTTGTCTAAATACGGCTCCTCATAAGCCTTTCCGTTAATATACAGTTTATCATTACGATACTCTATTTCATCGCCTGGCAGGCCTATAATGCGCTTAATGTAATCTTTATCTTCTGTTGCTCGAAATACGATAATATCAAAGCGTTTTGGATCTCCAATGTGATAACCAATTTTATTCACAATCATTCGATCACGATCATGTAAAGTAGGTGCCATCGATACCCCGTCTACGAGAATTGGCGCAAAGAAAAACTGTCTAATAACACCAGCTAATACAACAGCAATCAAAATTGCTTTAATCCATTCCCAAAGTGAACTCTTCTCTTTTTTCATGCATTTCCCCTCCACGGTTATGTAAACTGCTCGTATTATACCAAAATTTCATATAGATTGGAAAAAGGGAGCTTGTGCATTTACAAGCTCCCATACATGTCTTATCGAATTTCTTTAATACGTGCTTTTTTACCGCGAAGGTTACGTAAGTAGTATAACTTAGCACGACGTACTTTACCACGGCGAAGTACTTCGATTTTCGCGATTCTTGGCGTGTGAACTGGGAATGTACGCTCAACACCTACACCGTAAGAAATCTTACGAACTGTGAATGTTTCACTGATTCCGCCACCACGACGTTTAATTACAACACCTTCGAAAAGCTGAATTCTTTCACGAGTTCCCTCAACAACTTTTACGTGTACACGTAAAGTGTCACCAGGACGGAATGAAGGAAGGTCAGTTTTTAATTGGCCTTTTGTAATTTCTGCGATTAATTGTTGCATATTAAATTCTCTCCTTTAAACAGATGCTCTTATAAAGTCTTAATAAATTACAGCGGAACATCGTTAATACGGCTACTGATTTCAGTAGCACAAATGTTATAATAGCATATTACTAGGCCTGTTGCAATAGCAAATATATGAAGTTATTACTGCTCTCGCTTTATTTCCTCAAGCCATTTTTTCTCTTGTTTAGATAGCTCTCTCTCATCTAATAAATCAGGTCTACGCGTATACGTTCGGCGCAAAGATTCCTTATGTCGCCATTCATCAATGTTTTTATGATTCCCTGACATTAATACATCCGGTACCTTCATACCACGAAAATCAGCTGGACGTGTATAATGAGGATGCTCTAATAAACCTGTACTAAACGAATCCTCTACTTGTGAAGCATGATTTCCTAGCACACCTGGCAAGAGACGTACCACACTATCAGTAATAACCATAGAGGCTAATTCTCCGCCCGTTAATACATAGTCACCAATAGAAATCTCATCCGTTACGAGATGCTCACGAATTCGTTCGTCATATCCTTCATAATGCCCACATACGAAGATTAAATGTTCTTCCCCTGCAAGCTCTTCCGCTTTCTTCTGCGTAAATCTTTCGCCCTGCGGACACATTAAGACAACTCTCGGCTTACGCTCTGTCTCTTTCGTCAAATCCTCTACAGCATCAAAAATAGGCTGAGGAGTAAGCACCATACCAGCTCCTCCGCCGTAAGGATAATCGTCTACGCTATTATGCTTACTTGTTGTATAATCACGAAAGTTAACAACACGAAGGTTTACCGCTTCTTTTTCTTGCGCCTTCTTTAATATAGAAGATCCAAATACACCGGTAAACATGTCTGGGAACAACGTTAAAATATCAATTTTCATTATAGCAGCCCTTCCATTACATGAATGGTTACTAATTTATTTTCAATATTAACTTGAAGTACAACATCATCGATATAAGGAATTAAGAGATCTTGACCCTTCGGGCGTTTAATTACCCAAACATCATTTGCACCAGGAGATAGAATCTCTTTGATTGTCCCTAGCGCTTCTCCTTCTTCCGTTACAACACTGCAACCAATAATTTCATGATAGTAGTATTCACCTTCAGCAAGTTCGCCTAACTGCTCTTCTGGTACTTTTATTAAAGAACCTTTAAACTTCTCTACTTCATCTACATTGTTATATCCTTCAAATGTTAATAAATCGAATGTCTTATGTTGGCGATGAGAAGTTACCTTCACCGGAAGATAGTCTGTGCCTTTCTCATTCGATATGTATAGCGTGTTTCCTACTTTATATCGCTCTTCTGGAAAATCAGTACGAGAAATAACACGGATTTCTCCTCTTACGCCATGAGTATTTACAATTTTCCCTACGTTAAACCATTTTGTCATAAATAGTATGTCACCCCTGGTTTCTATATAAATTAAGCATCTCCATTTCGCAGATGGAACATGCAATCTCTATTTAAATGTTAAAAAAGGGAGAGGAATAACTCCTCGCCCTTTTTACGTTTATTGAATTTCCAGTGTTACTTTTTCATCATTATGATGTCCCACTGAATACAAGAGCATTCGAATCGCTTTCGCAACTCTCCCTTGCTTTCCAATGACTTTTCCAACATCCTCAGGATGTACAGTTAATCGATACTTTATCTCTCCGTTGCAAAGTTCCTGTGTAACTTTTACATCTTCAGGATAATCGACAAGAGGCTTGACAATCGTCTCGACTAACTTCTTCATAGTCATTGCCTCAATTACTTACCTTGTTTAGATAAGTGGAATTTCTCCATGATACCTTGGTTAGAGAATAAGTTACGAACTGTATCAGATGGTTTAGCACCATTTCCTAACCATTTTAATGCTGCTTCTTCGTTGATCTTAACTTCAGCTGGTTGAGCAACTGGATTGTAAGTTCCGATTTCCTCAATGAAACGTCCGTCACGAGGAGAACGAGAATCTGCAACAACTACACGATAGAAAGGAGTTTTTTTAGCTCCCATACGTTTTAAACGAATTTTAACTGCCATTTATAAAGCACCTCCGAATTTATTTCACACAGATAATTATATTAGCAAAAAGACTATTGCTTTGTAAAGTATTTTTTCTTAACAGAGCCATCTTTTTTTCCTTACATGAATGGAAACTTCAATCCACCTAGTCCTTTTTTCTTACCTTTTTGCATTCCCGTCATCGTCTTCATCATTTTTTTCATGTCATCGAATTGCTTAATTAGACGATTGATTTCTTGTACAGTTGTACCGCTACCTTTGGCAATGCGCTTTTTGCGACTAGCATTGATTATTTCCGGTTGTTCTCGTTCTAATTTAGTCATAGAACGAATAATTGCCTCAATATGCCCAATTTGTTTTTCATCAACTTGCGCATTTTTCAGCCCTTTAATTTTATTTGCACCAGGAAGCATTCCTAACAATTCATCAAGCGGCCCAAGTTGGCGCACTTGTCCAAGTTGTTCTAGGAAATCGTCAAGCGTAAACGAAAGCGTACGCATTTTTTGCTCAAGTTCTTTTGCTTTCTCTTCATCAACTGTAGCTTGCGCTTTTTCAATTAACGTTAAGACATCGCCCATCCCTAAAATACGGGATGCCATACGCTCTGGATGGAACGCTTCAATTGCATCTAGTTTTTCACCCATACCAGCAAATTTAATCGGCGTGTTTGTTACAGCCTTAATAGATAATGCAGCACCACCGCGCGTATCACCATCTAATTTCGTTAATACAACACCTGTTAAACCTAACTGTTCATGGAAACTTTGTGCAACATTTACCGCGTCTTGCCCCGTCATCGCATCGACAACAAGGAAAATTTCATCCGGTTTCGCAACTTCTTTCACTTTCGCTAATTCATCCATTAATTCTTCATCAATATGCAGGCGACCCGCTGTATCGATTAAAACATAATCGTGATGATCTTCTTTTGCTTTTGCAATCGCTTGTTTCGCAATTTCAACAGGACTTACTTGATCTCCTAAAGAAAATACAGGCATGTCCAATTGCTTCCCTAATGTTTCAAGCTGTTTAATCGCTGCTGGACGGTAAATATCCGCTGCAACAAGCATCGGTTTACGATTATGCTTTTTACGAAGCAAATTCGCAAGCTTACCTGTCGTCGTTGTTTTACCCGCACCTTGCAGACCAACCATCATAATAACAGTCGGTGGCTTATTAGCAACAGCAATTTTGCTTTGCTCTCCGCCCATAAGTTCTGTAAGTTCTTCCTGTACAACTTTAATTACTTGTTGTCCAGGTGTCAAACTTTTCATTACATCTTGTCCGACAGCACGTTCAGACACACGCTTCACAAAATCTTTTACTACTTTAAAGTTAACATCCGCTTCTAAAAGAGCTAGACGAACTTCTCTCATCATTTCTTTCACATCGGCTTCAGAAACTTTTCCTTTGCCGCGGATTTTTTGCATTGTCTGTTGAAGTCGGTCGGCTAATCCTTCAAATGCCATATTGCCGCCCTCCTAATCTAATTTTTCGATAGCTTCAACAACTTGTTTCATTTCTTCATTCACATGCTCTTCTTCGCTGATTAGCTGTTTTAGCTTTGCAACAAGTCGCTGTCGCTCTTGAAACTTTTGAAGTAATACTAATTTTTCTTCATATTCTTCAAGCATCGCTTCAGTCCGTTTAATGTTATCATACACGGCTTGGCGACTTACATCAAATTCTTCCGCAATTTCACCAAGAGATAAATCATCTAGATAATAAAGCGACATATAACTTCTTTGTTTTTGCGTTAACAACGATTGATAAAAATCAAATAAATAGTTCATTCTCGTTGTTTTTTCGAGCATGTTGGATCATCCTTTGTTAAGTGATTTCCCTTTACATGAATTAGTTTACATGTAGTCCAAAAGAGTGTCAAGTTTTTTTCTTAACATCATATATTTTTTATAGAAAAAGAAGCGGAAATACCGCTTCTTTCGCTTATACTTCTTCTGTTTCTACTAAGTTCGCAAATAAACCATACACATATTGTTCTGGATCAAACTGCTGCAAGTCATCCATTTGCTCTCCTAATCCAACAAACTTCACCGGTACATCCATTTCGTTACGAATCGCTAATACAATACCACCTTTAGCAGTTCCATCTAACTTCGTTAAAACAATACCAGTTACATTCGTTGCTTCACGGAATGTTTTCGCTTGGCTTAAACCGTTTTGTCCTGTTGTTGCATCAATAACAAGCAATACTTCATGAGGAGCACCTGGTACTTCACGCTCAATTACACGCTTCACCTTCTCTAACTCTTTCATTAAGTTCACTTTATTTTGCAAGCGTCCTGCTGTGTCACATAGTAATACATCTACCTTACGTGCTTTCGCTGCTTGTACAGCGTCATACATAACCGCCGCTGGATCAGATCCAGATCCTTGTTTAATCACTTCTACACCAACGCGATCGCCCCATACTTCTAATTGTTCAATCGCTCCAGCACGGAATGTGTCTCCTGCCGCCAATAGGACTGACTTACCTTCTGATTTAAACTTATGCGCCAGTTTACCAATTGTCGTCGTTTTTCCTACACCATTAACACCAACAAATAAAACGACCGTTAATTGGTCCTCTTGCATATTAATTTCGTTACTAAAATCGCTGTCACCTTTGTAAATTCCTACTAGTTTTTCTGAAATAACAGCTTGTACTTCTTTTGGATCTTGAATGTTACGACGTTGTACTTCTTCTTTCAATTGGTCAATTAATTCCATTACCGTCGCAACGCCAACGTCTGCACCGATTAAAATTTCTTCTAACTCTTCGAAGAAATCTTCGTCCACTTTACGGTAACGATACACTAAATCATTCACTTTATCCGCAAATGAATTTCTCGTTTTTTCTAATCCTTGTTTAAATTTCTCTGTAACTGTATCCGTTTGTTTTGAAATTTTTTCTTTTAGTTTTTTAAAAAAACTCATACTTTCCCATCCTTCCTATTCACTTGCAATAAGTTCTTCTCCGGCGTCTAAACGAACCGAAACAAGTTTAGATACCCCCGATTCTTGCATTGTTACACCGTACAACACATCAGACTCTTCCATTGTACCTTTTCTATGTGTAATTACAATAAACTGCGTCTCATCACTGAATTTCTTTAAATACTGTGCAAAACGAGCTACATTCGCCTCATCAAGGGCTGCCTCTACCTCATCTAGTACACAGAACGGTACTGGGCGTACTTTTAAAATACCAAATAAAAGCGCAATTGCTGTTAAAGCACGCTCTCCACCTGAAAGTAAACCTAAGTTCTGCAGTTTCTTCCCTGGCGGTTGTGCTACAATATCAATACCCGTATTTAGTAAATCCTCTGGATTAGTCATTACTAAATCCGCTCTACCGCCTCCAAATAATTCAGAGAATACCGATTGAAACTCCATTCTAATGCCTTCAAACGTAGTAGAAAAGCGTTTTTTCATTTCTTCATCCATTTCGGTAATAAGCTGGTGCAATGTCGCTTTCGCTTCTTCTAAGTCGTCTCTCTGCTCTAGTAAGAATGTATGACGCTCCGCTACACGTTCATATTCATCAATTGCCCCTAGGTTCACTGTACCTAACTCTTCTATGGATAATTTGATTAATTTTACTTTCTTACGCGCATCTTCTGCAGGCATTGTCATTGTATATTTTAGTTTTGCCGCTTCAAATGAAATCGTATATGTTTCACGTAAATGTTGTAATCTATTTTCCAACTCTACATCCAGTCGATTTATTCTCACTTCTTGATCTTTCAACATTTCAAGAACATATTTATGTTTACCTGTCGTTTCTTTCAAATTGCGCTCTAAATGTTCTACTCTCTCTTGCAACGATACACGTTGTTCACGACGAGAGCGAATTAATTCTGAAGTTTGATTACGATCATATGCTTTCTTCTCAATCATATTCGTAATTTGCTCTTCACCACTTGAATTAGATGTCATTTCTTGTTTTAAGAACGCTAAATCCTCTTTCGTTTTTACAAGTGTCGCATCCGTTTCTTCTTTTTCCTTCGTCAATCGTTCAACTTTTTCTTTTTGATTAGATAAGCGTTGTTGCTTTTCAGCTGCCAGCACTTTTAACTCAGTCATTTCTTTTTGAACTTTTTCTTTCGAAGAATGTTGCTCACTTTTTTGTTTTGTTAAAGCTACAATTTTACTATCTAACTTAGTGATTTCAGCTTGAAGATTCGTTAAAACCCCTTCTAACTCCTCTTTACGCCCTTGCATTTTTACTCGATCTTGTAAAAACCCTTCAATCTCTAAATCATAAATAGACAACCGATCATTAATACGATGTTCTTCTAATTCTAAACGATTAATCTCTTCTCTTAATTTCTGCTCATCTACACGATCTGCTTCTACAGTTTGCCTTAGTTCGCGTATTTTCACTTCTTTTTCTTGAATCTCTTGTTTTACTGCTTTAACAAAGTTTTCTAACTTCGTTGTTTTTTCTTCCATATCAGTTAACTTGCGAGTCCACTCTTCCAGTTCACGTTGGCGTCCTAATAAAGAAGATTTCGCTTGCTTTACCGCCCCACCAGTCATAGAACCGCCAGGATTCACTACGTCGCCTTCGATTGTTACAATGCGATAACGGTATTGCAGTTGTTTCGCCAACTCATTTGCTCCACGTAAATCTTTCGCAACAATAACAGTACCTAATAAATTTGAAACTACATTTTCATATTTATTGTTGTACTGCACAAGTTCTGCCGCCACACCTACAAACGATGGGTGTTGATTTGCAATGCGTAATTGCTCAAATGATAACGATCTGCTTTTAATAACAGCTTGCGGTAAAAACGTTGCACGTCCATGTTTATTTTGCTTTAGAAATGCAATCGCATTACGAGCATGTTCCTCTGTTTGTACAACAATATGCTGCATCGCTGCACCTAGAGCGATTTCCATTGCAACTTCGTATTCTTTCGGTACCGTTAACAGTTCCGCAACAGCACCCTCGATACCTTGCAACCTATTTTCTCTAGCTTTCAATACTTCACGTACACCTTGATAGAATCCAGAATAATCTTCTTGCATCTCTTCAAGCATTTCTTTTCGAGAACGTGCCTGTTGCACAAATTGATATGCTTGATACAGTTTTGTTTCATTTTCACTATACTGCGTCTTACATTTCCCAAGCGCCGCCTCTGTCTTCTGTATATTTGAGAGAATGCCAGCTACTTTTTCTTTCGCTTGTTCGTAACTTTCTACAAGTTTCGTCTTTTTCGCTGTAATTTCCATACGCATTTCTACATATTTCGCATTCTCTTCATCTAGACGCTCGTTTTTAGACGTTTGCTGTTTCGATTGTTCTTCAATCATAGATAATTCATTACGATGACTAGCTTGTTGATTTAAAAGCTCAATATAGTCACCTTTTAAATTCTCAATCTGTTCCTCTAAATTGTCAGCAAAAGTAGCAAGCAGTTGCTCATTATCATGCAATTTTTGCTCCAACTCTTTTACTTCATTCACAAATTGCATTAAAGATTCTGTACTTGACTCAATCTCACCATCGTAACTTTTAGCTTTCTCAGTTAATTCAACAATTAACTGCTCAAGTTGCGCACAATGCGTCGTAGCATTTTGCTTTCTTTCTTTTAACAACTCACGCTGCCCTTCTAGTTTTTCTAGCTCTTTACTAGAAAGAAGAAGTACTTCTTGCAACGAGTCTACAGACTCGTCTACCGCTTGTAATTGTCCTCGTAATTCCTCAAGCTCTTCTTCACTTTTTTGTAAATTCGTTGACATTTTAGCTTCTTCGTTTTTATTATGCCCAAACTGATTTCGAAGCGCTTCCCATTTCTCATGCAATTCTTCAATTTCATGAACAATAAGCGCAGCTTCTACTTTCTCTAATTCTTCTTTATTCTCAAGATAATCTTTCGCAATAGAAGCTTGTCTTTCTAAAGGTTCTACTTGACTACTTAATTCATGAATTATATCTTGTACACGATTTAAGTTTTCTTGTGTTTCTGCTAGTTTCCCTTCAGCTTTCTTTTTGCGAAGTTTGTATTTTAGTACGCCTGCCGCTTCTTCAAATACACCTCGACGCTCTTGTTAGTGATAGGTAAGGATTTGAAGTTATCTCTACCTTTTCCCCCACTCCACACCGTACGTGAGACTTTCACCTCATACGGCGCTCCATCTAATTTGTTTATTGTTTAATTTTTTCTAAATTACAAGCTCTTCGATATTGGTTTATTCGTTTAACTTGTTCCACAGTCAACGAGTGTTTTTGAAAGTAGGATTCAATCGTTTGTTTATTTGTCATGTGAATTAATCTATGAATTTCTTTATGAATGATTCTAAGATTTTCATACTCATCTGTTCCGCCTAATCCCTTCGGAATATAGTGGTGGCAATGTAGCTCACTTGCTGGTAAAAATTCTTTAAGTATCTCACATTTTCCATTCAACATAGAATACCTTGCCATTCGATTATCCAAGTACTCTATACTTTCATTAGGGATATTTGCAGTTAGTAGTTTCTTAATTTCGCCTAATACCAATTTATTTAACTCAATATGTTTGGCAATCTTTCGGCCTTTTTGATTGTAAGGTGTTTGGGTTTGCGTGTAATTCCATATAGTTGCTGTTTGTATATCCGCTAGTGGAAATAAGTAAATACCACATACTTTAAATGTTCGATAATTATTTTTAAAGAATTTTGTAAACACCGGAGGTGCATTGATTGGAACTTCATATTTCCCGACACTTTTTAATCGATTGAATATTACTAATGATAGGTTAAATGCAAGCTGTTTCATTTCAATATTTACATGTGTAACATACCTAAAATAGTTACGCAGTCCAAGTACATAGGCATTATATAATTGCACATTTTTCCGAGTTGATGACAACTGAATAGCTTTTATTCGCTTTTTGATCTCAAGTTTGATTTGCTTCTTTTTCTTATTTGATATCCTAGAGTTACAAACCCATTTGTTTCTTTTGGGTACTACATATAATAAATATCCTAAGAACTCAGATTTGTTTTTTCTAAGGTTGATTATTCTGGATTTTTCTGGTGAAATGTCCAACTTTAATCGTTCCTTGAGATACATTTTTGTCGCGAAAAACCATTTTTGTGCCGTTCGGAAATCCTTTGCCATAATTTTAAAATCATCTGCATAACGAACAATAAATCCTTGTTTCAATTTGGTACCTTTCATTGCTCGCTTTTGATTTGCATTATTTGTATATGGATATGATGTTTCAAAATAGTGCCATTGGCTTGCTATCCATTGGTCTAAATCATTTAAAACTATATTGGATAGTAATGGCGAGAGTATTCCACCTTGTGGTGTTCCCTTTTTTGGAATTCCAAATCCCTTAATTGGTGCTTTTAGAATTAAATAGATAAGTTTTAACACTCGCTTATCTTTAATACCCATATTCCACAATTGTTTTAGAAGTAATGTGTGATTAACATTGTCAAAGAATCCTTTTATATCTATATCTACCGCGTAATGAAAAGTATTTCTGCTTATCAAAAACATTACTCTAGAAATGGCATGTTTTGTTCCTCTCATCGGACGAAATCCATAACTATGTTCGTAAAATTTCGCCTCGCAAATCGGCTCCAAAATTTGCCTAATCATTTGTTGAATTAACCGATCAAACATTGTTGGAATTCCTAAAGGTCTTTTATCTCCATTGGACTTAGGAATAAAAACTCTCTTTACTGCTTTTGGTTTGTATATCTCTAGTTGTTTACAAACCAATGATAAGAATTCCTTTTTATACATTGGTTTATAATTATCTATCGTGAACAAATCCGTGCCAGCGGTTTTGGACCCCTTGTTAGATTTTATTGTTCGGTATGCTAAAAGAATATTGTTCTCCGAAGTAATCAATTCATATAGACCATGGAATGATTTATTTCCTTGACTTTCTTCATATAACCTATCAAATGTTTCTTGCATATTGTAATATTCCCAATATCTCATTGTTGTGCTCAACTGTGGAAACCTCCTAGGTTTTTGCCCACATTCCTACCTGACCATTGAGCTTCATTTTCTTAAAATTAAACATAAAACAAACTAGACTTGGGGCCATCCCTCCACGTTCATTAGACGCTTCAACGGTACTGTGCCCCTACCTTCACAAAAATAAAGGAATTTCGGCTAATTACCTTATATCCACCTGCCCAGTAGTAGCTGTTTTCATTTAGCAGTTTTTTGCTTCCCACGTTCCAATATATCTAGCTATTCATGATAACCGTAGGTGTTTGCTATAAGCCTGTAGAGTTTATAAGCTCATCGTTGCTTATCCCGATTTCCTACCGTCAGATTCGTACTTCTCGGTACCCTACCACACTCTTGTGTGCTATACCTTTCGGTATAGTGCAATTTTAGACCCGTACCTTCGCAAATTCGTCAGACCCATAAGGGACATTCTCACCATAGTTATCTTTTCAGCCATCCGACCTATCCTACACCATATGATTAAAAATCACTTAGGCTCGTTCAGCCGACTTCACCTAGCTTCATACACAATCTGTCTACTAACAAATCATGCATGTAGGAGTATTAATGGAGTTGTTTCAATTCAACATGACGATTTTCATTCCAACTCTCGATATATTAGTTATTGTTGCTTAAGATAAATTTCAGCAACACTCTCACTTCACGTCTAAACGCTTATAGAGAAACGTGTCGCGCCTGACTTACTACTTAAAATCTCTTCCACTTTCCCCTGGCTAATAATTGAAAAAGCTTCTCTTCCCATACCAGAGTCCATAAATAAATCGATAATATCTTTCAATCTACATGATTGTTTATTAATATAAAAATCACTATCACCTGAACGAGATACACGACGTGTTACACACACCTCATTGTATTCAATTGGTAAACGTTGATCTTCATTATTTAAAGTTATTGTTACTTCAGCAACATTAACCGCTCTCCTCGTATCACTGCCTGCAAAAATAATATCCTCCATCTTTGCACCACGTAATGATTTTGCAGATTGTTCACCAAGTACCCAGCGAATTGCATCAGTAATATTACTTTTCCCGCTTCCATTAGGTCCTACTACAGAAGTTACACCTGGGACAAAATCAACAGATACACGCTCAGCAAAAGACTTAAACCCTGCTATTTCTAATCTTTTTAAAAACACGAAAGGCCTTCCTCCTATTCTCCGCCGTTATAAATGTTCTCTATATAAAAACAAGTATTATACGGATTTACCTTCTTTTTCTTTATAAACAAAAAGAAAGTTTCATTCTATGCATAAGGAATCCCCCTCATTCAAAGGGGGATTCCTTATAGTTGTTCTTTTAATTTTTTCAATGCTTCTGCAGCAGCTTGTTGCTCTGCTTCTTTTTTCGACTTACCACTACCAAGACCTAAAGCTACGTTATTTAACGTAACACGTGACACAAATTCTCGATTGTGAGCTGGTCCTTTTTCTTGCAAAATTTGATACTCAACATTGCCACTGCCATCACGCTGAATCAATTCTTGCAACTGACTCTTATAATCCATCACATGAGAAAAAGCACCCTCATTAATTTTCGGATATACAATTTCTTTTAAGAATTCCCAAACTGTTTCTAGCCCTTGATCAAGATAAAGGGCACCAATAAACGCTTCAAAGACATCCGCTAATAAAGCTGGTCGTTCACGTCCACCTGTCATTTCTTCACCTTTTCCTAATAAAACAAGGCTGCCAAATGACAATTCGTTCGCAAAACGAACAAGAGATGGCTCACATACAATAGCTGCACGTAGTTTTGTTAACTCTCCTTCGCTCATTGTCGGATATTTTTGAAACAGATACTGTGATACAGTCAGTTCCAATACTGCATCTCCAAGAAATTCAAGACGCTCATTATCTTCATGCGGTTTTTTTCGATGCTCATTCACATACGATGAATGCGTAAATGCTTGAATCAATAATTTTTCATCTGTAAACGTAATACCTATCTTTTCTTGAAACACTTTAAATGCTTCACGATATTTTGTTTCGTATTTTTTTTCTCTATATTTTCGGTACGGCATAGGTCCCTCCAGATATAAGCCAGAAAGCCCCGCTAAAAAACGGGACTTCACTTAAGCATTATAGATGACTCTCTATGTAAGTCACAGCATCGCCAACAGTAGCAATCTTTTCAGCATCTTCATCAGAAATTTCCATTTCGAATTCATCTTCTAATTGCATTACAAGTTCTACTACATCTAGGGAGTCTGCTCCTAAATCTTCCTTGAAGCTTGCAGCTGGTACTACCTCAGTCTCTTCTACTCCTAAACGATCAACGATGATTTTTGTTACGCGCTCTAAAACATCTGCCATTCCATTCACCTCCCCTCAAATATTATATTAAATATTGACCAAAAAAACTAGGTGAAATCGATTCTTTTATTACATTACCATACCGCCATCAACATTTAACGTTTGACCTGTAACATATTTGCTTTGATCAGAAGCAAAAAACGTTACAGCATTCGCGATATCTTTCGCTTCACCAAATTGAGCAGCTGGAATAACTTTTAACATTTCAGCTTTAATATTCTCATCTAGTACATCCGTCATATCAGTCGCAATAAAGCCCGGCGCAATTGCATTCACAGTAATATTTCGACTTGCTAACTCTTTTGCAGATGTTTTTGTTAATCCAATAACACCCGCTTTAGCAGCAACATAATTAGCTTGCCCTGGGTTTCCTATAACACCCACAACAGAAGCGATATTTATAATTCTACCGTGACGTTGACGCATCATATAACGAGATACTGCTTTTGTACATAAGAATACACCTTTTAAGTTTGTATTAATAACTGTATCCCATTCTTCTTCTTTCATACGCATTAATAAATTATCTTTTGTTACACCAGCATTATTTACAAGAATATCAACTTGTCCAAATGTATCTACTGTTTGTTTCACCATATTTGTAACATCATCAGCATTTGCAACATCTGCTTTTACCGCAATTGCATCAGAACCTAATTTCTTAATTTCATCTACTACTTCATTTGCTTTTTGTTCATTACCTGCATAATTTACTACTACATTTGCCCCTTGTTTCGCTAAATCGATCGCAATCGCGCGACCAATTCCACGTGAAGCGCCAGTTACTAATGCTACCTTCCCTTTTAACATCAGTTTTCTCCTCTCAAATTTGAAATGGTATCTTTTAATGTCTCTTCATCATATATCGCATATGCTTTCGCTGATGAATCAATTGACTTCATAAGTCCAGCAAGTACTTTTCCAGGCCCAATTTCAATAAATGTATCTACTCCCTGCTTCACCATACATTCAATAGACGGGTACCATAATACAGGCGAATAAAGCTGTTCGATTAACTTTTCTTGAATGTCGGCACCACGTGTAATAACATCCGCCGTAACATTTGCAATAACAGGAATGTTCGTATCATGAATTGTAATTTCATTCAAAACACTTTGAAACTTCTCAGCTGCCGGCTTCATAAGTGAAGAATGGAATGGCCCACTTACTTTTAGTGGAATTGCTCTCTTTGCACCATTTTCTTTCGCTCTTTGAGAAGCAACCTCTACGCCTTGCTTCGTTCCAGAAATTACAATTTGCTTCGTACTATTCATATTAGCGATTTGCACTGCATATCCTTCACTTGTTACTTCTTCTGTAACTTGTTTCAGCATATGTGGGTCAGCACCTAATATAGCTGCCATTGCACCTTCCCTGCCCGGAACAGCTTCTTCCATATATTCCCCGCGTTTCCTTACAGCATATACCGCATCTTCAAAAGTTAATGCACCAGCTGCTACAAGAGCGCTATATTCACCTAAACTATGACCAGCGACAAAGTCAGGTGTAATGTCATACTCTTTCAAAGCTGTCAAAATAGCAAAACTCGTTGTTAATAATGCAGGCTGCGCATTTGTTGTTAATGTAAGCTTTTCCTGCGGTCCTTCAAAAATCACTTCTGAAAGTGAATCTTGCAACACCTCATCTGCTTTTGCAAACACTTTTGCAACCTCTTTATTATTCTCTGCTAATTGTTTACCCATTCCAACTGCCTGTGAACCTTGGCCCGGAAAAAGAAATGCTATTTTTCCCATTTCAAATCCTCCTCTTATTGGAGTGACTCTTTCTCCATTACGCTTGAAATCGTAGGAATTACTTCTTTCGCTACCATTTCTCTCGTTTGACGAATCGCACTAAATATCGACTGGTCATTAGAAGAACCGTGAGCCTTAATGACAGGTGCTTTCAATCCAAATAATGCAGCTCCTCCATACTCCGAATAATCCATTTTATCTTTTAATACCATAAGTTTTGGCTTTAATACCGCCGCTGCTAATTTACTCGTAAATGAACTCATTAATTGTTCTTTCAACATAGAGAATAGCGCAAGTGCTGTTCCCTCTAATGATTTCAACGCTACATTCCCTGTAAAACCATCACATACAACAACATCTGCTACACCTTGCAATAAATCTCTTGATTCAATGTTCCCAACGAAATTAATTGGCGCATCTTTAAGCATTGCAAATACTTGCTTTGAAAGCTCGTTTCCTTTTCCATCCTCTGTTCCAACGTTTAATAGTCCAACGCGAGGATTTTCAATTCCTCTTACCTTCTCAGCATAAACAGATCCCATTACTGCATATTGATATAAATGAATTGGTTTTGCATCAACATTTGCTCCAACATCTAACATAACAAAACCTTTTCCATCTACAGTTGGCATTGTAGGCGATAAAGCTGGTCGCTCAATTCCTTCCATACGACCGACAACAAATAATCCAGCTGCCATTAAAGCTCCTGTACTACCTGCGGATATACAAGCGTCTGCTTCTCCATCCTTTACTTGTTGTGCCGCAAGCACCATTGAAGCTTGTTTTTTTCGACGAACCGCTCTTACTGGTTCCTCCGTTGATTCTATTTTTTCGTCTGTATGAAGAATAGTAATTCGTTCATCACTCGTTAAGTATTGACGAATTTCCTCTTCTTTCCCTACTAACGTAATATGTAAATCAGAATATTCCTTAATAGCTTTCATTGCCCCTAATACTACAGCCTTTGGAGCGTGATCTCCGCCCATTGCATCTATTGCGATTTTCATAAGTTGTTACCTTCCTCACTATAATTACTAGATCGATACATTTCAAAAGTGCCTGTAAAAACAAGTTCTTCTCCAACGAAGCTACGCACTTTGACAACCGTCCGTCCCTTATCATTCTCTACATCTTCAACGCGCGCTTTTGCAACAACACGCTCTCCTAATTTTACAGGGCGAATGTATCGAATGGTAGACTTTGCAGTTAAAGCTAATTCTTCATCAATAACTGCAACAGCTAGTGAGTTTGCTTGCGCAAACAGATGATGCCCACGGGCAATTTGATTTCTTTTAAATACATGTTCTACCTTTACTTCAAAGATAGAGATTGCATGTCTATCTAATTCAATATCAATAATTTCTCCAACAACCTCTTCTAACGGTAAAGATTTCACATCTTCTTCATGTTGCTTTGTAGCTACATGTTTAATTCTCTCTCTTAATTCAGGAATAGACAATTCCATACGATCAAGTCGTACTGTTTGTATACTCACTTGAAATTTTTCCGCTAAATCTTCATCCGTAATAAAAGGATTTGATTCGATTGTTTGTTGTAATAACTCTTGTCTTTCTTTTTTACTTCTTCTTTTTTTCATACCGCACCATCCATTTTTATGACTAGGTACTAACAGTAGTATATAATCATTAAAAGTAGAATGCAACAAAAAATTTTGTTGACTCCCTTTAATCGAGCTTCTCTCCTTGGAACACCCCTGTCCCATCAAGATACGTACGCAAGGCAGCGTACTGATCATTGTGCCAAAACGCTTCTGAATCTACTAGTATCGCCGCATCTTGCCTTGCTGTTTCTAACGCTCGATAATCATGTACCATGTCAGCAACCTTAAATTCTGGTAAGCCACTTTGCTTACTCCCAAAGAAATCTCCAGGACCTCGTAATTCTAAATCTTTTTCTGACAATACAAATCCATCATTTGTTTCAGTCATTATGCGCATTCTTTCTTTCCCTGTTTCTGATTTAGGGTCTGCTATTAATAAACAATATGATTGCTCACTACCACGGCCGACACGCCCTCTAAGCTGATGAAGCTGCGATAAACCGAAACGTTCTGCATCATAAATAACCATTACAGTCGCATTCGGTACGTTCACACCTACTTCAACAACTGTTGTCGATACAAGAATTTGCACTTTATTTTCACTAAACTGTCCCATTATCTCTTCTTTTTCCTGAGACGATAATCTCCCATGCATCAATCCAACTTGGCATTTCCCTTGGTAATGATGCGTCAGCATACTATGTAAGTCGATAGCATTTTGCACATCAAGTTTCTCAGATTCTTCAATTAGAGGACAAATAACGTATGCCTGTCTTCCTTTTTTTATCTCCTTTTCAACAAAACCGAGAACGCGATCTAACATATCATGTTTTGCCCAATATGTTTCAATCACCTTTCTACCTGCTGGCATCTCATCGATTATCGAAACATCCATCTCTCCAAATGCAGTAATTGCAAGCGTACGCGGAATTGGTGTCGCTGTCATAAATAATACATCTGGACTTTCACCTTTCTCCCGTAAAACTCGGCGCTGCGCTACACCAAATCGATGCTGTTCATCTGTAATAACGAGACCCAACCTATGAAATATAACTTCATCTTGAATTAAGGCATGCGTTCCAACAAGAATATCTATTTCTCCTTGTTCTAACTTCGCTAAAATTTCTCGACGTCTCGCACCTTTAACAGAACTTGTTAACAGTTCCACCTTCATACCAAAATGCGAAAACGTTTCAGCAAGCGACTGATAATGTTGCTCAGCTAAAATTTCTGTAGGAACCATTAAAGCACCTTGATAATGAGCTAATTTCGATGCATAAAGGCCAATCGCAGCAACAACTGTTTTCCCAGAACCAACGTCACCTTGCAATAGTCGGTTCATCCGATAAGGAGATGTCATATCTTTCAAAATTTCATCTACAACTCGGTGCTGCGCACCCGTTAATGGAAACGGCAGTGCATCGATAAATTCTTGTAATTCTACTGACGGAATCTCTTTCTTCGTCCCTTTTGAATTTTCCCTCTCCATTTTCCGGAGCGTTTGCATTTTCAGCTGAAATAAGAAAAATTCTTCATATACAAAACGGCGACGCGCTTGCTTCAAATCTTCCTGTCCTACCGGAAAATGCAATGCCCTAAGCGCTTCATATCTTGGTAATAATTTATATCGCCCTAACAAACCATCCGGTAACACTTCGACTATAGAATCTCCATATTCCTTTAACGCTTGAGCAATAAAACGACGCATCTGTTTTACTGTAAGTTTCCCCTTTACTGAATAAACAGGTTCCACTTCTTGTTGACGTACAACCGGCCCAAAATGAAGTTCTGATACAGCAATTGTTTGACGATGTTGATCCCATTTACCAGTAATCGTTACCGTTTCATCTAACTTTAATTTTTGCTTATAGTAAGGCCTATTAAAACATACCGCCGTAATTAAATAACGACCGACGAGAACACGAACTGTTAAACGCGATTTCTTCTTACCATAATATTGCAGCAAAGGAGCACTATGAATCTTCCCTTCAACCGTTACACGTTCATCATGCTTTACTTCAGCAAGATCTTTCATCGCATAATCTTCATAACGGTACGGAAAATGTTCTAATAGATGAGAAACTGTATAAATACCCATCTCATGTAGTAACTCAGATGTTTCTCCTCCTATCCCCTTTACATCCGTAACAGGAACTTGTACAACATCATTCAAGATTCTCACACCCCGTCACATTATTTTCTTTATTGCATTTTATTTGAGTACCAATTAGCATCTGTAATCGCTCTCTTTCACCTTATATATTCTATCATAGGCATTCTAAGAGAAACTACTCAAATCCCTTATATAAAACAAGTAAAAAAGAGCCTCACTATTAGCAGCAAGGCTCTTTTCTCTCTTCAATATGCTAGCCTTTTGAATAAAAACTAGTAATAACCTTCATATTACTACTTCTTATCCATTAGCAAGTAAGTAATCCATTTATTTTCAAAACGAATCTTATCTTATTCTACAGAGAAGATGAAAGAATACACTGGTTGGTTTCCAGCATGCACTTCTACTTCTGCATCTTCAAATTTCTCTTCTACAAATTCAACTAACTCCGCTACTTCTTCGTCAGTTGCATCTTCACCTTGTAGAATCGTTACGATTTCAGAATCTTCATCAATAAGCGCTTCTAGTAATTGCTTCGCAGCTCCTACTTTTTCAGCATTTGTAGATACAATTTTCCCATCTGCAATACACATGAAATCATCTTTTTGAATTGCTACACCATCAATTTCCGTATCACGTACAGCATACGTAATTTGACCTGTTTTCACATGAGATAAAGCTTCTTGCATGTTTTCTTCATTCTCTTCTAACGTTCCAACTGGGTTAAATGCTAACATTGCTGCCATACCTTGAGGAACTGTTTTCGAACGAACAACAATAACTTCTTGATCTACAACTGATGCCGCTTGTTCTGCTGCCATTACAATATTTCCGTTATTCGGTAAAATAATGATTTTTTCAGCATTTGCTTCTTCAATTGCCTTCACGATATCCTCCGTACTTGGATTCATCGTTTGACCACCTTCGATAACTTTCGTTGCGCCGATGCTCTCAAATAAAGTTTTAATACCAGACCCCATAGCTACAGTTACGATACCATATGGTTGTTTTTCTTTCGATTGAGCTGGTTGTTCAGGAACCATAGTAGGTTCATCTAATAAAGCAGTATGCTGTTCACGCATATTTTCTACTTTAATCTTAATTAAACTACCGTATTTTTGCCCGTAGTTCATAGCGTCTCCAGGATGTTCTGCATGGATATGAACTTTTACAATTTCATCATCAGACACAACTAGTAGAGAATCACCATATACACTAATATCTTCACGGAATTTTTGTTCAGAGAAATTATGCTCTTTCACCTTTTCAGCCTCTAATTTCACCATGAACTCCGTACAATATCCATACTTAATATCTTCTGTACTCAATTGGCTTTGTACACTACGGTGATGTTCTGCGCGTACCATTTCATTCATAGATGGTTGCGTCGGTGCATCAGAAGAAATCGTTTCTCCTTTTAAGTCAGCTAAAAATCCTTCGTATACCACTACAAGACCTTTACCACCGCTATCTACAACGCCAACTTGTTTTAATACAGGTAATAAATCTGGCGTACGATTTAACGATGCGTTTGCTTCTTTCACAACGTCTTCCATAAACAAAACAAAGTCGCGCTGTTTTTTCGCAACTGTTACTGCATATTTACCCGTTTCTCTTGCAACCGTTAAAATCGTTCCTTCAATCGGTTTCATAACCGCTTTATAAGCCGCCTCTACTCCAGCTTCTAGTGCTGCAGCAAAATCAACTGTTGTTAATTCTTCTTTTTGTTCAATGGATTTAGAGAAACCACGGAACAACTGAGATAAAATAACTCCAGAGTTACCACGAGCTCCCATTAATAATCCTTTGGCTAAACTTACGCCGACTTTACCAGCATGCTGTGAAGGGTTTGCTTTCACTTCACGCGCACCTGAAGTCATAGATAAGTTCATGTTTGTACCGGTATCGCCATCTGGAACTGGAAATACGTTTAATGCATCAACAAGCTGAACATTGTTTGTTAAATTATTCGCTCCTTGCATGATCATTTGTGATAAACGTTTTCCATCAATTTTTTGAATTGACACAGATTTTCCTCCTTAATGCACATTACAAGTTTATTACTTTAACTCCTTGTACGTAGATGTTTACAGAATCTACTGCTAGTCCTACAGTTTGATCTAATGTATATTTCACTTTCGTCTGCACATTATGTGCCACTTCTGAAATTTTCGTACCATAGCTCACAATAATATACATATCAATATGTACTTCATCTTCATCTTTACGAACAATAACACCTCTAGTGAAGTTTTCTTTTCGTAAAATGTCTGTTAATCCATCTTTTAACTGATTTTTTGATGCCATACCTACGATACCGTAGCAATCTACCGCGGCACCTCCAGCAATTGTTGCAATTACATCTGTACTAATATCAATTTGACCGTACTTCGTTTTAATTTCAATTGACATCTCGTTTCCCCCTTCATAAATGGTGAAAGTGAGCTAGACTACTTTAGTTACTATCATATAATCTTTTTAAAGAAAATTCCATCGTTCTTTCTTTTCACTCTCATATTTTATGTTTTAAATTACACTTTTTTATGATGAGCAAAATAGTCCATTGTTATTATACAACATGTACCACTATAATATGTCAAGCAATTTTTATGGATTTCAACTTTTCTTCATTGACATATAGTGTCAAGTAAATTTTCTTGATTTCTTTTTTCTACGGTGTTGCATTCTCTTTTTAGTTGTGTTAAATTATAGTAGTGTTTTTAGCATCGCATAAAAGACTAACATTGAAAAATTACGTATGGTAAGGTATCAAGGGAGGGAAATATAAATGGCTCGTGTTTGTGCTATTACTGGAAGAAAAGCTCGTTCTGGTAACTCTCGTTCTCACGCAATGAACGCTACAAAACGTAAGTGGGGCGCTAACCTTCAAAAAGTTCGCGTACGCATCGACGGAAAAGTTCAACGTGTTTACGTTTCTGCTAGAGCATTAAAATCTGGCAAAATCGAACGTGTTTAATAATAAAAAAAAGAGCCGATAGGCTCTTTTTTTACTATAACAATGGAAAAAGCACCGGTGATAGGTGCTTTTTTTAATCTTTTTTGAAGGTATTTAACATTGCACGAACTATTCCACCAAGAAATTTAGGTAACTTAATTGTATAAAATCTCATGGTTTCCCTCCTAATCCCCATTACTCCACTTGGTCACTATATGATGTAAGGAGCAAAATTGTTTCTTCAATCAGTGCTTCTTATCAACATTAATATGCCAGAAGTAAATGAAAAAGTACCTTTTTCCTCAACGAGTTCGTTACTAATACAAAGTGTTGATCCCCACTCTATTGTTTTATTAGTAAGAGGGTACTTAAAACCAAACAATGTAATCCCTTCCACTATTTCAGTAACTGGTACAAAAGATACATAAGGAAAATTTTTATTTTCTTCAATTATATGTGTACCCATTTTTTTAACTGTTATTTCATTTTTATTGTCCACAATACACATTTCTATCTCTACTTCTAACCCTTTTAAAAGCATCTGTATATTTGCCAAACCGTGATCAAGCCTTCCACCAGTAGCACCAAAAATACGAATTAGTGTCGGCTTCTGTTCTAATGCCCAGTTGATTGCAATTTCTAAATCCGTTTGATCTTTTTCCCGCGGAACAATATGTAATTCGTTCGTTTGCTGTCCCATCCATACTAATTCTTCTTCAGTAACTGAATCGTAATCTCCAAACGCAACAGCCGGGGTAATCCCTTTCTTTAATAGACGGTATACTCCCCTATCAACCGCTGCCCACACTACTTCCTCATTCTCGTATCGAGCAAAATCTGCGCAATATTCCGAAGGTCCTCCTGCCAAAATATGAATAATCATTTTTTCTTCTCCTTCCATTGTAAAAAGGCAATCTGCCATTCGGTAGATTGCCTTTTTACATATTTTTATCCTATCCTATAAATGCCTTACTAGGATAAAAGTTCATCACTACCCACGAATTACGCGAATTGCTTCACCGCGGTCTTTTTGATTGTATACTGCTGACCCAGCTACAAGTACATTTGCTCCTGCTTCCACACAAAGTCTTGCTGTTTCAGCATTTACACCACCATCAACTTCAATTTCCACTTCTAGATTGCGCTCTTTCACCATGTCTGCAACTTGTTTAATTTTCGGTAATACAGAATGGATAAACTTCTGTCCACCAAATCCAGGGTTTACTGTCATAAGTAATACCATATCTATATCTTCTAATACATGCTCAATCACTGAAACTGGCGTATGTGGATTTAATACAACGCCCGCTTTAATACCATGAGATTTAATTAACTGAATTGTACGATGTAGATGCGGACACGCCTCTACGTGAACAGTAATAATATCCGCTCCCGCTTGTGCGAAAGTCGGGATATAGTTATCAGGATTTTCAATCATTAAATGTACATCTAATGGTAATGATGTAATCGGACGGATTGCTTCTACAATTAACGGTCCAATCGTAATATTTGGTACGAAATGTCCATCCATTACGTCAACGTGAATGTAATCCGCTCCGCCCTTTTCTACATCTTTAATCTCTTCCCCTAATTTTGAAAAATCTGCTGATAAAATCGATGGTGCAATTTTAATCATAACTAATACCTCGGCTTTCTCTCTCTAATTTCTTCTACGAATTGTTTATAGTTCTTATAGCGATATTCTGTAATCTTCCCTTCTTCAACCGCAGCTTTCACCGCACATTTCGGTTCAGAAAGATGTGTACACCCTCTAAATTTACAGTATTGGCTCGCTTCTTTCAACTCTGGAAAACAATATGTAAGATCTTCTACTTCTATATCAATGAAATCTAGTGAACTAAAACCCGGTGTATCTGCTACTAGTCCACTCCCAATTGCAATTAATTCTACGTGTCTTGTCGTATGCTTCCCGCGTCCTAAATGGGAAGAAATATCATTTGTTTTCAGCTCTAATTCTGGACGTAGCACATTAAGCATTGAAGATTTCCCAACACCAGATTGGCCCGCAACGACAGAAACACAATTTTCTAAGTATGGTTTTAATATATCAATACTTTCTGAAGTATTAATAGAAGTAAATAAAACATCATAACCCATCTCACGATAATCATTCGCATAAGCTTCAACAGTTGCTTTCATCTTTTCATCTACTAAATCCATCTTGCTAATACAAATAATTGGCTTAATGTTATGATATTCAATCAGCACTAAAAATCGATCTAACAGTCCAGGATTAAAATCTGGTTCTACTGCAGAGAACACAAGGATCGCTTGATCGACATTAGCAATAGGAGGTCTAACAAGTTCATTTTTTCGATCAAACACTTCAAGCACATAACCTTCAGTTGGATTATCTGCCTGAAAAACAACTTGGTCTCCTACAAGTGGTGTAATTTTATTTTTTCTAAATACACCTCGCCCACGACATTGCGTAACCCCTTCTTCATGCTGCACGTAATAAAACCCACTTAAAGCTTTTATAATTTTTCCTTCTGGCATAGAATTCTCCTTTTTTGTATAAGGTGATGCTGAATTTAAAAATGAATGGATTTAAATTTTCCAAATAACGATTTCAAAACCTACCATATATACTTTCGCTAATATACATTGAATTTCCCATTAAATGCAAAAAAATATTTACAGCTGCATCACTTTACTAGCTTTTTGAATCATATATTTTTGCCTGCTATACCGTCCACTTTGTAGACAGCATAACAGGCAATAATAATAAGTAGACTTTCACTATTATTGAGTTGGATATGGTACTTCTTTATCAATAATCGTTACTCCATCCCGTACAATTTTATAGTGTCCCTTTGAACCTTCTTGAATTACAAATTCTAAAGAAATAGTCGCTGATTCAGTAATTGTTCTCGTTTCAACCGGTCTATCCATTTTTTGCTGCATGTCTTCTTTATAAATTTCTATTGTTTGCGGCTTTTTTTCACCTGTTACAGCAGGCTCATATGGGATAGAGATATTGTCCACTTTTACCGTTTTAGTCACTTTAGGCTTTTGACCATCAGAGATAATAATAGTTACTTTATCTCCCTCTTTTAATGGTGTACCTGGTTTTGGAAATTGCGAAATTACAAGTCCTTTTTCGACTGTATCTGAATACTCTCGTTTTATATCTGACGTTAGTTTTCTCTCATTCAAATAACCAGTTACACTATTTTCAGTCCACCCCGAAAAGTCACCTGGTCTAATTTGATAAGGCCCTTTACTTACCCAGATTTTCAGTTCTTGCTCCGCTTCTATAACCATCTGATCAGGCGTCGGAATTTGTTCTACAATTTCACCTTTCGGCTTATCATTTTCAATATAATTTACCGTAACTTGTTTATATTTTTCTTCTAACTCAGCTTTTACACTCTCAAAGTTTTGACCTGTGAAATTTGCCATCTTACTTTTCTTTTTTCCACCTGATTGATAGATAGTAATTTTAGCGTTTTCTTTTACGACTCTTCCTGCTACAGGGTCCGTTTTTATTACATCCCCAACTTCAACATCATCTGTATATACAATATTAGGCTCCGTCACCTCAAAGCCCTTTTCTACTAATGTATTTACAGCTGTCGTGTATTTCATACCAGCCACATCAGGAACTTTCACATCTTTCGGAATAAATAATCCTGGAATAACCGTAAGTGCTAATGTTATTCCTATTGCTAAAAATAAAAATGTTGAAATTAAAACTTTAAGCCACTTGTTACTCCGTTTTTTCTTCTTATCTAACTCAGCTGCTTCTGCTCTTATCGGTTCTTCCACCTTACTCCCTTTTAAAACAATCGTTTCATCACTTACATTTTCAAATAATTGTTCTTGTTGAATAATCGGAATCGCTTTCGTCGCTTCCATATCTTCCGGTATGTAAAATGGTTGCTCATTTATCCTCTCTGGATATAGCGCAGTTTCAATATCTCGCTTCATCGCATTGGCAGATTGATATCGGTGAAACGGATCTTTTGCAGTTGCCTTTAATATAATATTTTCAACACTTTGCGGAATATTTTCATTCCATCTTTTTGGTGATGGGATTTCACTTTGTAAATGTTTTAAAGCTATAGCAACAGCAGATTCGCCAGAAAACGGTTGTCTTCCTGTTAACAATTCAAACATAACTATTCCAAGAGAATAGATATCTGATTGTTTATTTGCTATCCCGCCACGTGCCTGTTCTGGTGATAAATAATGGACTGAACCAAGCACTGAATTTGTATGTGTAATTGTTGTTGCACTTGTAGCTGTCGCAATTCCAAAATCTGTTACTTTTATTATTCCATCAGCTCGAATTAAAATATTGTGCGGCTTTATATCACGATGCACAATTTCAAAATGATGGGCATGTGCCATAGCGGATGTTAACTGCTCCATAATATCAAGAGCTTCTCCTATAGGTAACATCCCTCGCTCAATTATGTATTGCTTCAATGTTTGCCCTGGTACATATTCCATGACAAGATAGTATATACCATCTTCTTCTCCGACATCATACATATTCACAATATTTGGATGCGACAACGTTGTAACAGACTGCGCTTCTCGATGGAAACGTTTAATAAACTCTTCGTTATTTGAGTAGTCGAGTCTTAATATTTTTACCGCTACATCTCGGCCAAGTATATCATCATGAGCTAAATATACATTGGCCATTCCGCCACCACCAATCATTTTCAGCAGCTTATAACGGTCATTTAAGCGTTTTCCAATCAGCACGTTGCACTTCACCTACTTTCGTTTGTCGAACCCGCATAATCAATAAGAACAAGTGTGATATTATCTTCTCCACCGCGATCATTTGCCAATTGAATGAGACACTGCCCTTTACCTTCAAGCTGTTCATTTAACTGTAAAATTTGTCGCATATCATCAATAGAAACTTTGTTTGATAACCCATCAGAGCAAAGAAGTAATTGATCATCTTCCTCAATCACCAACGTTTTAACATCTAACCCAACTTTTTCTTCTGTTCCTAATGCTCTTAATAACACATTCTTTTTCGGATGATACTCTGCGTCTTCCTTTGAAATTTCACCATGTTTCACAAGCTCATTTACAAGTGAATGATCTTCCGTTACTAGCGTCATTTCTCCTTCTGATACCATATAGCAACGACTATCTCCTATATGCCCTATTGTCACAAAGCTTGGTGTACAAACAGCTATTATAAGCGTTGTTCCCATACCATTACATTCTGCATTTTGCTGAGCGTATTCATATATACGCTCATTAATAATCCCAACACTAGTATGTAACCATTGTTCTACTTTTTTCGGCTCATTCATATTATGTGTTTGCTTCCAATAATCATGGAATAATTGAATGGCCATCGAGCTAGCTACATCACCAGCTCGATGACCTCCCATTCCATCTGCTACTACCGCTAATACATTTCCATCTAAATTGTGAAAAACTCCTGCACTATCTTCATTATGTTGACGAACTTTTCCTTTATCCGATAGAAATACGGCTTTCATCTCGTCACCTCGTCTCTTCTTTGCGCTCCTTCGCACGCAACTGACCGCAGGCTGCATCAATATCATGACCTTGTTCACGGCGAATCGTTACATTCACTCCACGATCTTTTAACGTTTTCTCGAACAAGAAAATTTGTTCACGTGGCGTACGTACATAATCACGTTCAGGTACGTAGTTTACCGGAATCAAGTTCACATGACATTTTACACCTTTTAAGAGCGCAGCAAGCTCTTCAGCATGCTCTACTTGGTCATTTTCTCCTCCAAATAATCCATATTCAAAAGTAATACGACGCCCTGTTCTATTTACATAGTATTTAATAGCTTCCATTAAATCTGGTAATTTATAAGCACGGTTAATCGGCATTAATTTTGAACGTAATTCTGAGTTTGGAGCATGCAATGAAATCGCAAAATTAATTTGTAGATCTTCTTCAGCAAACTTATAAATTTTCGGGATAATTCCACTCGTCGAAACAGTCATATGTCTCGCACCAATATGAAGTCCTTTTTCATGGTTAATGATGCGTAAGAATCCCATTAAATTATCATAGTTATCAAATGGTTCTCCAATCCCCATAACAACAAGAGAACTTACACGTTCTTCCGTTTCATCAAGCGCACGCTGAACTTCTACTACTTGCGCTACGATTTCTCCAGCTTCTAGGTTTCGCTTTAATCCACCAAGTGTCGAAGCACAGAACGTACACCCAATACGACAACCAACTTGCGTTGTTACACAAATGGAATTTCCATATTCGTGTCGCATTAATACCGTTTCAATAGAATATCCGTCATATAATTGGAATAAGAATTTAATTGTTCCATCCGAAGACGTTTGTTTTACTAACGTGTTTAAAGTAGTAATATCAAAGGAATTCGACAATTTATCACGCAATCCTTTAGAAAGGTTTGACATATCCTCATAATTTTTTACACGTTTTTTATATAACCAATCAAAAATTTGTCCAGCACGGAACTTCGGTTCTCCTTGTTCCTTTAACCAATCTTGCATTTCATGAAGTTGTAAAGAGTAAATTGATGGTTTCTTCGTTTCTAAATTTTTCTTTTGTTTTCTTACAGTCGTTTCCATGATGCTACACCTTCTTCCTTAAACAAGCAATATAAAAGCCATCCGTCGCAAAATAATGCGGTAAAATTTGTACTTGACCTTCATCAATATACGGAGTTAATTTTTCTGGCATACGCTCTTTAAGCGTAGTATCCCATTCAAATTCAGGATGTTCTTGTAAAAATTTCTCTATTACTTGTTCATTTTCTATTTTCTCAATTGTGCACGTACTATAAACAAGACGACCGCCTTGTTTTAATAATGGTGCTATTTTTTCTAGTATTGCAATTTGAATCGTCGATAATCTTTCACTATCGCCTTTATCTTTTCCTAACTTAATATCAGGCTTACGTCTAATTACACCAAATCCAGAACACGGTGCATCTACCAATATTTTATCAAACGTTTCATTTGCAAAGTGCTCTTGCACTTTTCTAGCATCTAGCGCTTTAGTTTCGACATTTTCTAGACCAAGTCGCTCTGCTTGCTGTTTAATTAAACGTACTTTGTGTGCATGTAAATCAAGGGACATGACCTTACCAGTTCCCTTTAATCGTTCCGCGATATGCGTTGTTTTTCCGCCTGGAGCAGCACAACTATCAAGAACTGCATCTCCCGTATTCGGTTCTAAAGCGCGTGCTACAAGCATAGAACTTTCATCTTGAATAGAAAGAAATCCTTTTTTAAACGCTTCTGTATGCGCTACATTTCCTCTTTCAATCTGAATTGCATCATCTGATAAGTCACCACTTTTTGCTTCTATACCTTCACTTGCCAACAACTCAATCGCTTCTTCTACCGTTACCTTATCAACATTCACACGCGCTGTTGGTACAGGGGGTAACATGTTTACTTCGCACATTTTTTCTGCAGTTTCTAAACCGTATTCTGAAGTCCACTCTTGGACAAGCCAAACTGGATGACTTGTTGTAATTGCAAGACGTTCTACTGGATCCTTGATTTCATCTACAGAAGGTACACCTTCTCTCTGAATCGAACGTAATACACCGTTCACCATACCAGCAATTCCTTTATGCCCGCGACGCTTTGCAATCTCAACCGCTTCATGAATAGCCGCTCTTTCTGGCACTCGGTCTAAATAAATCATTTGATATAAAGATAAGCGAAGCAATACTCTTACCCACGCCTCAACCTTCTTTTTTAAAAAAGGCTGTAAATAATAATCTAATGTGTCACGACGTTGAATCGTTCCATATACAATTTCAGTTAATAAACCAATATCTTTTCTATCAATTGCACTTTTTTCAATTAGATTATTTAAAAGTAAGTTGCTATATGCACCACTTTTTTCCACTTGAATTAAACCATCAAGAGCTAATTCACGAACATTTTGTCTCATGCATTTTCTCCTAACTTCGTTCCAATTTCAGGTTTTGTTCCACGTAAAAATTGTGAACAACTCATACGCTTTTTACCAGAAGGTTGCAATTCAGTAATTTTAACACCTGTTTCATTACTCGTTGCTACAACAAAACCATCTTCTTCGATTGCAACAATCGTACCTGCTTCAGCCGGTTCAGTTATAGGCACTTTTTCTCCCCACCATACTTTAACAACTTGTCCCGCTAAAGTTGTATAAGCAACTGGCCATGGATTCAATCCGCGAATGTGATTGTATACTTCTTCACCTGTTTTTGTCCAATCAATTTTCTCTTGCTCACGTTTTATATTGTACGCAAACGTTACTTCTTCTTCGTTTTGTTTAATCGGTTCTAACTTACCTTGGATTAATAAAGGTACTGTTTTAGATAGAAGGTGTGCTCCTGCTTCACTTAATTTATCAAATAATGAGCCTGTCGTTTCACGCTCTTCAATTTCAACTTCCACTTGCGTTAAGATATCACCAGCATCCAATTTTTCTACCATATACATAATTGTAATACCTGTTTTTTCTTTACCTTCCATAATTGCATAATGAATTGGTGCACCACCACGAAGTTCAGGAAGTAAAGAAGCGTGAACATTAATACATCCATACTTCGGTGCTTCTAAAATTTCATTTGGTACAATCTGCCCAAATGCAGCTGTTACAATTAAATCTGGCTCTAATGCCAATACTTTTTCATATTCATCTTTTTCACGAATTTTTAACGGCTGTAACACAGGGATACCATGTTTTTCCGCTTCAACTTTAACAGGTGTAGGTGTTAATACTTTTTTTCTACCTACTGGACGATCAGGTTGCGTCACAACACCTACTACCTCATAGCCATCTTCAATAAGACGACGAAGCACCGGCACTGAAAAGTCCGGTGTTCCCATAAACACTACTTTTATCATTTAAAAACCGCTCCTTTTAACACCTATTCTAGTTCGTTTTCTTCATAATATCTTGTCACTTTCGATGTAAATAAAACACCGTGTAAATGATCAATTTCATGTTGAATTGCACGCGCTAAAAATCCTTCCGCTTCTAATAAGAATACTTTCCCACGGCGATTTTGCGCTCTTACTTTAATATAATCGGCACGTTCTACTTCACCATAAAGTCCCGGGAAGCTTAAACAGCCTTCGGGACCTACTTGTTCACCACGTTTTTCTAATATTGATGGATTGATTAACTCGATTTTCCCAGTATCATCATCGACATCAACAACCGCTACTTGCAAGCTTACACCTACTTGAGGCGCAGCTAAACCGACTCCGTCCGCAATTAACATTGTTTCATGCATATCTTTCAACAATTTCACTAACTTTTTATCAAAGTTAATTACTCTTTCGCATGGTGTTTCTAACACTTCATTTGGATGCTTTATTATTTCTAAAACTGCCATATTTCCCTCCGCTACATTAACATTGTTGGATTAAAATCAATTGAGATTTGTAGCTCTTTTTGCATTTCTGCTTGATAATGTTCATTTACCATTTTGAGCACGTTCTTTAAGTTTGGTTCCCGTTTGTATTTTATCATGCATTGATAACGATATCTATCTTTTATCCTTGGAATCGCTGAAGCAACTGGTCCTAGCACCATTGTTTGCTGTGAGCAATGCGTTCGTAAATACGAGGCAATTTTTTCCGTCACTTGTACCGCTTTTAATAATTCAGGATGAGATACAGTTACGAGTACAACATAGTAATATGGGGGATATTGTCTTGTTCGTCTCATTTGCATTTCTTGGTCAAAAAACACATCATATTGTTGGTTCTTCGCTAACTCTATACTGTAATGTTCTGGCGTATACGTTTGAATCACAACTTCCCCTGGCAATTCATGTCTACCCGCTCGTCCACTTACTTGCGTCAATAGCTGATATGTCTTTTCACTCGCCCGAAAATCAGGTAAGTGAAGCATCGTATCTGCAGTTAACACCCCAACGAGCGTTACTTTCGGAAAATCTAATCCTTTAGCAATCATTTGTGTTCCGAGTAATATATCTGCTTTTTCTTCCCCGAACGCCTTTAATAATTTTTCATGCATTCCTTTTCGACTTGTCGTATCTACATCCATTCGAATGACTCGTGCCTCTGGAAATAGTTTTGTAATTTCTTCTTCTACCTTTTGTGTACCTGTACCAAAGAAACGAATGTATGTACTTTGACAAGCTGGACACTCAGTTGGCATATTCTCTTCGTAACTACAATAATGACATTTTAAACGATGATTCATTTTATGATATGTCAATGAAATATCACAATGCGGACATTGAACAACATACCCACAATCACGGCACATAACAAATGTAGAATGACCTCTTCTATTTAAAAAGAGTACCATTTGTTCTTTCTTTTCTAATCGATCTGCTATTTTTTCATGCAGCGCCTTAGAAAACATTGATCGATTCCCGTCACGAAGTTCTTCTCGCATGTCAACAATCTCTACCGTTGGTAAAGCTTGTTCATTCATACGTTTTTCCATTGTTAATAGTTCATAAACACCTTTTTTCGCCCTTGCAAACGATTCAAGTGTTGGTGTCGCACTACCAAGAACGATAGGACATTTATGATATTGTCCTCTCCAGACAGCTACATCTCTTGCATGATACCTCGGATTATCTTCTTGTTTGTAACTTGATTCATGCTCTTCATCAATAATAATAATCCCTAAATTCTCAAAAGGCGCAAAAACAGCTGAACGCGCACCAACTACAACTTTCACTTCTTTTCTTAAAATCTTACGCCACTCGTCATACTTTTCTCCAACAGACAACGCACTATGAAGAACTGCAACTTGTGAGCCAAACCTACCTTTAAAACGATCCACCATTTGGGGCGTTAGTGCAATTTCAGGAACAAGAACGATAGCTTCTTTTCCTTTCTTGAGCACTGCTGCTATAGATTGTAAATATACTTCTGTCTTTCCACTTCCTGTAACACCATATAGTAAAAATGGATTATAAGTTTCATTTGTAATTGATGATAAAATCGGTGTAATAACTTGTTTTTGTTCCTCCGTAAGTGGAAATGGTTTTGTTTGTTCAAAATCATCATCGTCATACGGATTTCGGTATACTTCCACATACTTTTCTGAAATGAATCCCTTTTTAACAAGTGCTTTTATTGGAGCATCTGTTATTTGTAACTCTTCTGTAATTACTTTCAACGGTGCACTTTTATAATTTTCCACAAAATAATAAAGTACATCTTGTTGTTTTTTACTTTTCAGTTCAAATGCCGCTAATTCCAATTTATCTTCTGGCAACTCCGGCTGAACCACTCTTTGCTTCTTCTTTTGTACTTTATCTTTCACTTGATAAACGACTTCAACCGTACCATTTTTAATTTCTTGTTGAATAGTTCGGTATAAATGTGGCTGTTGCTCGATTACTTCAAAATCAATTGCTTCTTTATCCTGAAATAAATATAGTATTTCAGGTGCTATTTCTTCCTGTTTACAAAGTTGTAGACGTTTTTTATACGTTGCTTTTATCGCAGTTGGAAGCATCACTTGAAAAGCTGAAATCATGTAGCATAACGTTTCACTTGTAAGCCAATATCCAAGCTTTAATAATTCATCATTTAAAACCGGTGTTACATCTAATATTTCATGGATTGTCTTTAACTTCTTACTTTCTACATCCACCGAATCTTTAATCCCAATAATAAAACCTTGCAATTTTCTTGGGCCAAACGGAACTACTACACGCATTCCTGTCTGTACAATATCTTCCCATTTTTTAGGGATAATGTAATCAAATGGTCGATCTGTCTGACGGGCAGGTACATCAACAATTACACTTGCAAATTTCATAAACGATCATCTTCTAACATCATTTCAATTTGCTTCAATATTTCACGAGCTACCTCTTTTTTCATTAAAATTGGCAACTCAATAACTTTTCCATCTTTTCTATACATTGTTACAATATTCGTATCCGTGCCAAATCCAGCTCCTTGCGCTTTTACATCATTCGCGACAATCATATCTGCATTTTTCTCACGTAGTTTTTTCGTTGCATATTCCTCTACATTTGTCGTTTCAGCAGCAAAACCGATAAGTAACTGTTTATCCTTTTTCTGACCTAACGTTTTTAAAATATCCACCGTTCTTTCAAGTTCAATGACAGCATCACCATTTTGCTTTTTCATTTTATTCTCATGAACATATTTCGGACGATAATCTGCAACTGCTGCTGTTTTAATGACAACGTCTACGTTTTGATAATGTTGAAGAACCGCTTCTAACATATCTTGTGCAGATTCCACTTGCACTGTCGTTACATGTAACGGTGTATTTAATGCTGTCGGTCCTGAAACGAGTATAACATCAGCGCCTAAATTCGCTGCCACTTCCGCAATCGCATACCCCATTTTTCCAGAAGAAAAATTTGTCATAAAACGAACTGGATCAACCTTTTCACGTGTTGGGCCAGCAGTTATTAATATTCTTTTTCCCTGCAATGGTTTGTGTTCTGAGAAAGCTTCCTCTAACCGTGCAATAATTGCTTCAGGTTCTTCTAGTCGTCCCTTCGCCACATATCCACATGCTAAAAAGCCTTCCCCAGGCTCAATAAATGTATATCCTAGCGTTTTCAATGTCATCATATTTTTTTGAACTATTTTATTTTCATACATATGCACATTCATAGCAGGCGCAATCCATACCGGAGCTGTAGTAGCTAACAAAGTAGTTGTAATCATATCATCTGCAATACCACCAGCTAACTTTCCAATACAATTGGCAGTAGCAGGTGCGACAAGTACAACATCCGCCCAATCTGCTAAATCAATATGAGCAATAACAGCTGAGTCTTTCTCATCAAATGTATCCGTATATACATCATGGCGAGAAAGCGCTTGGAATGTAAGAGGCGTAACAAACTTCATTGCCGACTCACTCATCATTACTTTTACAATCGCGCCAGATTGTGTCAATTTACTCGTTAACGCAGCTGCTTTAAAAACCGCAATGCCTCCTGTTACACATAGAAGTATCTTTTTCCCTTTTAGCATATGACTCGTCCTCTTTCTTTTTCAAACTTATAATACTGAAATAGAATTCTCAGCTCGTCAGTACCAATATTTCATTCCTTTCGTAAAAAAATAACAACCTACTTGTAAATAGGTTGTTACCGTTACATAGAAAATTATAAAGTCTATGTTTTATTTTGTCGAAGGCAAAGGCTTATTCAGCTACTTTATCTTCACTTGGTACGTAGCTTAATGCTTCTGCATCGATTTCTTCTAATGCTTTACCTACACATTTATGAGAAACAGGTTTTTCTACAACACAGTTATTAGCAAGTTGCATTTCACGCGCGCGTTTTGCAGCTACTGTTACTAATGTGTACTTAGAATCGATTTTTTGTAGTAATGAGTCAATTGATGGATTTAACATAATTATAGACCCTCCGTCATTTCTTTATAATATTTTGCTACCCTTTCGCGGCGGCAATGTTCGCCAACCACAATTGCTTTAATTCTATCACAAGCTAATTCAACTTGATCGTTTTCTACTACATAGTCGTAAGCGTCCATCATCTCGATTTCTTCTTTCGCTACAGTTAAACGATTTTCAATAACATCTTCAGTCTCTGTACCACGTCCGACAATACGGCTCTTTAGTTCAGATAAACTTGGAGGTGCTAAGAAAATAAATACACCTTCTGGGAAAGCTTTCTTAACTTGAATTGCTCCTTGCACTTCAATTTCTAAGAATACATCTTTTCCTTCTTGTAATGTTTTTTCAACATAGTCAATCGGTGTTCCGTAATAATTACCTACGAACTCAGCCCACTCAAGTAATTTTTCATTACGAATCATTTCCTCGAATTCTTCTCTTTCTTTAAAGAAATAATCCACACCATCTACTTCACCTTCACGCGGCTTACGTGTCGTTACTGAAATAGAGTACTGAAAACGTGTATCCTCATGGCTAAACAGCTCTTTACGAACCGTCCCTTTTCCAACCCCAGAAGGCCCTGAAAGAACGATGAGCAATCCTCTTCTACTTCTCATAAATATGTAAAACCTACCCTTCCTCACTTAAATCTTCTTTATTATTCAAACGATGTGCAATCGTCTCTGGTTGAATTGGACTTAATACAACATGCCCATCATCCATAACAATAACCGCCCTTGTTTTTCTCCCATACGTAGCATCAAGCAAAGCATTATGTTCGCGTGCTTCCTGTACTGTTCGTTTAATAGGAGCTGACTCCGGACTTACAATAGCAATAATTCGATGAGCAGATACAATATTTCCGTATCCAATATTTAAAAACCGCATGGCCATAGTTTGCGCCTCCTAGTAAGTCTATCCGATTTCTCCACCACGTATAACTTTATATATTTTTTGAAAGCTACTCAATATTTTGTACTTGTTCACGAATTTTTTCAAGGTTATTTTTCATTTCTACAACATATTTTGAAATTGTTAAGTCATTTGCCTTAGAACCAATCGTATTAATTTCTCTATGCATCTCTTGCACGATGAAATCCATTTTCCTTCCAACAGGCTCTTCAATCTGCAATGTTTCACGAAATTGCTCTAAATGACTTTGCAAACGAACTAACTCTTCATGAATATCACAACGCTCTGCAAAGATTGCGACTTCTGTTAGCAATCTTTGTTCATCTAGATCTTGATTATGTAATTCTTTTAAGCGATTTTCTAATCGTTCACGATATTTTTGTGTAACAATTGGTGCATGTGGAATAATTGCATTTACACAATTGCTAATCTCTTGTAAACGATACGCTATATCTTTATGTAATCGTTCTCCTTCGCCATCTCTCATCGTTTTCAACATATGAGCAGCTTGACGAACAGCCTCATATAAACTGTTCTCAAAATGCTCATTTACATTTTCTATTTCTTCAATTGCTGTTACTTCTGGCATTGCCATTAATTGCTGAAGTGTAATAGAATCTTGTAATTGAAATTTCCCTTTTATATCTTCCATCATCGATTGGTACTGCTCAAGAAGTGACCAATTCACACTTAATTTTCTTTCAACAAGTCCTTCACCCGCTATACTAATAGACACTTCAATGCGTCCACGTCGAACTTGCTGTGCAATTATTTTACGAATTTTGTCCTCAAATACCATCATTTGCTTAGGAAGTCGAATACTCATCTCTAAAAAACGGTGGTTCACCGATTTCATTTCTACTGTAATTTGAAAAGTATCACTTTCTACTTTCGATCTTCCAAACCCTGTCATACTAGAAATCATTTTTATCACATCCAAGCCATAAAATAACTCAATGAAAAAGGTAATAGAGACAAGGCTCTACTACCTTCTGTAAATTATATCACATTTTCATAACATTGACTATTTCAAGTTTAATCCCTTCTTATATAATATCGGCTTTTTCTTCTTAGCCTTTTTCCCTGTTAATAAAGAACCTACTAGTAAGAAAGTCGGAATTGATGACAAACCTCCAATTAATAACCAATCTCTTGCTTGTATCGGCATTGTGCTAAAGATTGGTTGTAACGGTGGATAATATATAACCACTAGCATGAGTAGTAACGAAATAATAACCGCCCCTACTAAATACACGTTCCCAAATGGATTACGGTGAAAGACAGAATGCTCACTACGACAATCAAATACATGAATAAGCTGAGCAAGTACCAACGTCGCGAACGCTACAGTTTGTGCATATTTCAGTTCATTTGGATGTTGGTTATACGCAATAATAAACGCCACTAACGTCACTGCTCCAATTAAAAACCCTCGACTTATTATTTTCCACGCAAGCCCTCTAGCGAATACCCCTTCTTTCGGGTGACGCGGTGTTCTCTTCATCACATCTCCTTCAGCCTTATCCAAACCTAATGCCATCGCTGGTAAACCATCAGTAACTAAGTTCACCCATAAAATTTGAATAGGAACCATCGGCAGTGGTAATGCAAGTAACATCGCAAATAACATAACTAAAATTTCTCCAACATTTGACGCCAATAAGTAGCGAATGAACTTACGTATGTTCTCATATATATTTCTTCCTTCTTTAATTGCTGATTTAATTGTAGCAAAATTATCGTCTAGTAAAACAAGTGAAGAGGCTTCTTTCGCAACATCTGTCCCTGTAATTCCCATCGCTATCCCAATATCCGCTGTTTTTATCGCTGGAGCATCGTTCACTCCATCACCTGTCATCGCTACTATATGTCCTTGATTTTGCAGTGCCTTAACAATTTTCAATTTATGCTCAGGTGATACACGAGCGAATACATACGTATCTTCTACAACATTTTCTAATTCCTCCACATCCATATTCGCGAGTTCTACTCCTTCAACAACGCGTCCATCTGGTGGTAAAACTCCTAATTGTTCAGCAATCGCCATTGCTGTCACTTTATGATCACCTGTAATCATTACTGTTCGAATACCAGCTTCTTTACACTCTTTTACCGCCTGCGCCACTTCTGGCCTTGGCGGGTCAATCATACCTTGTATTCCAACCAACATAAAATCTTTTTCAACGTCTCTTTCATGTTCAATAGAATCCGTGACTTTTAAAGGTTTAAACGCAACTGCAATTGTTCGAAGCGCTTGACTACCTAAGCTATGAATAGCCGCCTGTACTTCTTTTCTATATAGCTCACTTAACGGCTGCTGCTTATCCCCCCATAAGATTGTTTGACTCAGTTGCAAAAGAACATCCGGTGCTCCTTTCGTAACAATAAACTTTTTCCCCTCTCGATCTCGTACAATAACACTCATCATTTTTCGAGTTGAATCAAAGGGGAATTCACGAATAATTTTAAATTTCCCTTTTAATGCCTCACGTGTTATCCCAGCTTTCATTGCTGCAGCTACAAGCGCTCCCTCTGTCGGATCTCCATCTAATACGTACGCCTTTTTCTTTTGAATAATATTTGCATTGTTACATAGTGAACCAAATGTAAGTAGCTGATAAAGTGATTTTGTCTTAGCTGGATTCACTTCTTTTTCACCTTTCATAAAAGAGCCATTAGGTTCATATCCTTGCCCTGTCACTTTCCACAATTCTCCGCCTGACCACATATGTGTTACCATCATTTTGTTTTGCGTCATTGTTCCCGTTTTATCAGAGCATATAACAGAAGCGCAGCCTAACGTTTCTACGGCCGGTAACTTCCTTACAATTGCTCTCTTTTTTATCATACGCTGTACACCAAGTGATAAAGCTACTGTAACAATTGCTGGCAATCCTTCTGGAATAGCCGCAACAGCTAGCGATACGCCAGCTAAAAACATATGATATACTTCATTCCCTTGATACACACCAGCCAATACAACGAGCGCTGTCAAAATAAGAGCTACAATAATTAATATTTTTCCGAGCTGTTCTAACCTTCTTTGCAGTGGCGTTTCCATTTGCTCTGCATTTTGCAACATATTTGCAATTTGCCCCATCGCTGTATTCATACCAGTTGCTACAACAACTCCTGTACCAGATCCTCGCGTAATCATTGTCCCCATAAAAGCCATATTTTTTTGATCCCCAATTGCAACATCTTGCCCTTGCAATGCTTCTACCTTCTTTTGTACAGGTACGGACTCCCCTGTCAAAGCAGACTCTTCAATATATAAACTTGATGCCTCAACAAGACGCACATCAGCCCCAATACGATCACCACTGGAAAACTTAATAATATCTCCTAAAACAAGTGCTTTAGATGGTGCTTTTACCCACTTTCCATTCCGCATTACAGTAACTTGTGGAGCGGCTAGTTCCTTTAAAGCTTCCAATGATTTTTCAGCTTTTCTTTCTTGAAAAAAGCCGAGAATACCATTGATAATAACAATGGCAACAATAGCAATAGAATCAATGTATTCACCTAAAAACGCAGAAACAATTGTTGCTCCAAACAAAACGAGTACCATGAAATCTTTAAACTGTGCTAAAAATACCATTAGTGCAGAAGGCCTTTTTGCTTCTTCTAATTCATTAGTACCAAATTTCTTTACTCGCCCTTCTGCTTCTTTCTCTGTAAGTCCAACCTTTACATTCGTATTCGTTCTTTCTTCCACTTCATGTGCTCGCATTCCATACCAGTTCATCCTGCTATCGACCTCCTGATTCCAGACATACTCTATTGAAAGCTTATTCAGCCTCGTCCAAAAAAATGCTATAATTAACATTTAGTTAGAAAGGAGTGTTCATTTATGGCATTCGATGGATTATTTACAAGAGCGATTACACATGAAATTGAAAATTCTCTTTACACAGGAAGAATTTCCAAAATATATCAACCTTCAAAATACGAGATTTTATTACATATTCGAGCGAATGGAAAGAACCAAAAACTAATTCTTTCATCTCATCCTACATATGCGCGTATGCACTTAACGAATCAAAACTACGATTCGCCAGCAATACCGCCGATGTTCTGTATGCTTCTTCGCAAACATTTAGAAGGTGGATTTATTGAAAAAATTGAACAAATCGACTTAGAACGCATTATTCAAATTACAGTTCGCAGTCGTAATGAAATCGGAGACGAATCATTAAAAACATTAGTAATTGAAATAATGGGACGACATAGTAACATTATCTTATTAGATACGAAAACAAACGTGATTTTAGATAGCTTAAAACACGTTTCATTAGCCGTAAACCGTCACCGAACTGTATATGCTGGTGCTGAGTACGTCGCGCCACCAGCCCAACATAAAATCAATCCTCTGCAAATTGAAACCGCAGATGATTTTATTAGACCGCTAGACTTTCTATCTGGAAATATGGATAAACAACTCGTCGGTGCTTTCATGGGAATATCCCCATTATTTGCAAAAGAAGTAGTAAAGAAAGCCGGTATGGCAAACGAGAAAGCATTATCAGAAGCATTTTTCTCTATACAAACACCATTACTATCTCATGCATATACACCTACAATGATTACTGCAAATGGAAAAGAATTCTTTTATCTTTTCCCTCTTACACACTTGCAAGGAGAAGAAAAAACATTCTCATCAGTGAGCGAATTGTTAGATCGTTTCTTCTTTGGCAAAGCAGAACGTGATCGTGTAAAACAACAAGCTCATGATTTAGAACGCTTTATGCAAAACGAAAAAAATAAAAACGAGAAAAAACTCATTAAACTCGAAAAAACACTGCAAGATGCTGGAAAAGCAGATAAATATCAACTATTTGGAGAGCTACTTACAGCCAATATGTACGCTTTAAAAAAGGGCGATAAAGATATTGAGGTCGTTAATTATTACGATGAGAATGGTGGAACTGTAAAAATTACATTAGATCCTTTAAAAACACCATCTGAAAATGCACAACGCTATTTCCAAAAGTATCAAAAAGCAAAAAATTCAGTTGTTGTTGTAGAAGAACAAATCGAAAAAACAAATGAAGAAATTCTTTATTTTGATAGCTTACTTCAACAAATGGAAGCTGCTTCTTCAAAAGATATTGAAGAAATTCGTGAGGAATTAGCTGAAGAAGGTTATGTGCGCAATCGCAAAACGAAAAACGCAAAGAAAAAGCCTACTAAACCAGTATTAGATAAATATGTAGCAAGTGATGGCACAGAGATTTTCGTTGGTAAAAACAATAAACAAAATGATTATTTAACAACGAAGTTTGCCCGCCGTGATGAAATTTGGTTACATACGAAAGACATACCTGGCTCTCACGTTGTCATTCGTTCTTTAGAGCCTGCTGAAGAAACTTTACTAGAAGCTGCCAAAATTGCTGCCTATTACAGCAAAGCGAAAGAGTCTAGCTCTGTACCTGTTGATTTCACCAAAATACGCCATGTCAAAAAACCGAGTGGTGCAAAACTTGGTTTTGTTACGTACGACAATCAGCAAACCGTATATGTAACACCAGATGCTGATATTGTAATGAAATTAAAAGCGTAAATAAAAAATGCGTTGCTTGTATGCAGCGCATTTTTTATATGTTTTCAATTTCGTTGCTATATTCATTCAATATTGTCAAAAAAATTGACAGTATCATTTCACATTTGTATAAAATTTTTTACAGCATGTAAATAAAGTACAAGTGTAACTCCAATCATTATTTTTCCCCATCCCCCTGCTATTCATTGAAGCAATCTAGATTTTATGAACAAACCGCCTCCCACAAATTACGGGCTATTTTTTTATCTCCCCTAAAATATATGTTGTCCCTACTATCCTTTCTTCAAATATACATTTTGGCACGCTATTTGCTTTATTCAATACTGTGAATAGGAGGAATTAACATGACTTTAAAAATTAATAAAATCCAAAATCAATTACAAAACTATGAAATTGACGGGTTACTTATTACCAAAAAAGAAAACCGCCAATATGCAACAGGCTTTACAGGTAGTGCTGGCGTCGTCTTAATCTCTGCCGATCAAGCTGTTTTTATCACTGATTTCCGCTATGTAGATCAAGCGAAATCACAAATAAAAGATGCTGAAATTATTATGCATAAAGGAAATTTAGAAAAAGAAATTGCACATCAAGTATCGAAATTAAACATTCAAAAACTTGGAATTGAAGAAAACAACATGACATTGCAACAATATAAAAACTTGCAAAAATACGTACAGGCGGAAATGATTCAAGTGTGCGAAATTATCGAAAATATTCGTATCATTAAAGACACGCCTGAAATAGAAACAATGAAAATTGCAGCTAATATCGCGGACGAAGCATTTCACCACATTCTTACGTTTCTAAAACCAGGAATAAGTGAAAATGCTGTACGAGATGAATTAGAATTTTTCATGCGAAAAAAAGGGGCTACATCTTCTTCATTCCAAATCATTGTAGCCTCAGGCGTTCGTTCTTCACTTCCCCATGGAGTTGCATCAAATAAAATAATCGAACGAGGGGATATCGTTACATTAGACTTCGGTGCACTTTACGACGGATATTGTTCCGATATAACACGTACTGTAGCAATAGGGGAACCATCGGAAGAATTCAAAAAAATATACAATGTTGTACGAGAAGCGTTAAAACGTGGGACTGAAGCGATTAAGCCTGGAGAAACTGCGAAAAGTATCGATGATATAACGAGGGATTACATTACAGAACATGGATACGGTCAATACTTTGGCCACTCTACTGGGCACGGTCTTGGGTTAGAAATACATGAACCGCTTCGCCTATCCCAAGAAAGTAAGGTAACTTTACAAGAAGGTATGGTTGTTACAGTTGAGCCGGGCATTTACATACCGAACTGGGGCGGTTGTAGAATTGAAGACGATATCGTCATTACAAAAGAAGGCTATGAAGTTATTACAAAATCAAATCGGGAACTAATTGTTATTCCTTGTTGAAATCATAGAAAAAAATGCCACCGAATAAGGTGGCATTTTCTTTTATTCATTAACGAATAACTTTTCGTTTACTTTTTTAACGATTACCACTACCGACATTAATATACATATTAAATACAGCATTTTCGCAATAAATAACCACCCTTGAAACATTACAATTCCATCTATTATCTCATTTCCTTTCAATAGAAAAAACGGAATTGTGCTAATAATAATGACAAACTCGATACTGAAAACAAATTTCTTTTTTCGGCTATATGCTTTCCATTCATTCCAACGATACATAGATGCAAAAATCAATACTCCTATACATAATATAGCTGGTACCCAGTCACTGTTAAGGAATTGTCCTGAAATAACTGATAATAGTAAACAAACGAGCACACCATAATATCCTATTTTCTCTCTCATTCGTACTCCCCCATTCTACTTCTCCTTTAATACGTAACTTGCTATGCTTATAATAATTCTTAGAAAAATAACAGCTATAATTACAATATAAAGACCTTTTGCAGACGACATCCATTCTTGAAAAATAGACGTTTTCTCTATTTGTTTCTGCCCTTCTATTAAAATAAACCCTACGAAAAATGAGCAAACAACAATGACACCTATCATAATTCCGATACTTTTCTTACTATATTGTTTCATATCATCCCAGTTATATAACAGTATAAAAACAAAGCCGAAAACAGGTATGATACTGATCCATTCATTGTTTGTAAACAAATTTAAAGTGATTAATAGACTACAAGATATGGTAAATCCCCAAAACCCAATTTTTTTGCGCATAAGTTCTCCTTAAATTCCATTTTTAGGATTATTTGTATTGTAACATCCATTTATCTTTCTTACCATTACAGTACATGAAATTTCATTTTTTCTTTTTCCTATACTCACATACTTTCACTGCTTTCATACAATACACTACACGAATGCCTAAAGGATGTGAATGTTATGGGAGTTGAATTAACGCTATTACACGCTCTCTACATTATTTGTTTACTCACTATTATTACCTTTTTTATTCTCCGAAAAGATACGACTATCATTTGTATCGTTTTTATCTTTTTATTAGCATTAACTGCAACAAGTTCTATCCCTCTTGCCATTAGCGGAATTTTTCAAAGTTTCATTTACGCCATTACTGAGCTATTACCAACTATATTAATCATCTCCATTATCGTATCAATGAGCAATTTACTCGTTCATACTGGCATAAATGATACGATGATTTCACCATTTACAAAAATGATTCGTACACCTACACTCGCCTACTGGATTATCGGCCTTTTAATGATGACCATTTCTTTCTTCTTTTGGCCTTCTCCAGCTGTCGCCTTAATGGGAGCTATTTTATTACCGGTTGCTGTACGTGTCGGCCTTCCTCCAATTGGGGTTGCAATTGCTATGAACTTATTTGGACACGGCATCGCCTTATCTGGAGACTTCGTTATTCAAGGTGCACCGAAATTAACTGCAGACGCGGCTGGTCTCCCTGTTTCCAGCATCGTATCTGCAAGTGTTCCACTCGTTATCGTTATGGGCATTGTGACAACTTCTGTCGCTTTTTTCTTCTTACGAAAAGAGTTTCATACAGGCTTATCTATACAAGAAGCTATTCCATCAACTGAGTCTTCTAAAACGCTCACTTCATTATCTTCTCGCATAAAAAAATGGCTCGCTATTTGTATCCCTATCATATATATCATTGATATCCTTTGCATGATTCAATTTAAATTACAAGGAAGCGACGCAACTGCACTTATCGGCGGAACGACTGTTATTATGATTATCATCATTTCCCTCATCGCCTACAAAGGAAATGGACTGAATAAAACGACCGATTATTTCATAGAAGGGCTCCAATTTGGCTTTAAAATTTTCGGACCAGTTATTCCTATCGCTGCACTCTTTTATTTAGGAGATAGTGGATTTGTAAAAATTATCGGGGACTATTTACCGAAAGGTTCACACGGAATCATTAACGACTTAGGCATCGCTTTATCTCAAACTGTTCCTTTAAATCAATATGTATCGGCAGGGACATTAACCATCGTTGGTGTCATTACCGGCTTAGATGGATCAGGTTTTTCAGGTATATCACTTGCTGGTTCCATTGCCAATCTTTTTGGAACAGCACTTGGCCATGGAACAGCTACATTAACAGCACTCGGGCAAATTGCAGCTATATGGACCGGGGGCGGGACGTTAATTCCTTGGGCACTTATTCCTGCTGCTGCGATTTGTAAAGTCGATCCATTTGAACTTGCACGCCGAAACTTTTTACCGGTTGTTATCGGTTTAATTGTCACCACGATCGTTGCGATGTTTATCCTATAACGTAAGCAAGTGTTCTCTTGCTTACGTTTTTTGCTTGTAAAATTCATCATGAATTATCAGTTTTCAAGAGGGATTCGTTATTACTTAGCGAAATTATATTAGGAGAGTAATTATTTCAAAACGTTTACGAGAAACAGATTACTGCAATTAGAAAAGGGGACATACCTATGAATGAATTGATTTTCGTCTTATTAATTTGTCCATTACTTATCTTTATCGTTTCTGTTATTGGAACGCGCAAGACGAAAACGTATTACGTAATGCCGATTGTAACGTTTGCTAGTTTTTTAATAATAGGTGTTATCGCCTTTACTCCAAAATTTTTCTTTTGGGTTGGCATGTACAGCATCTTCTCATTTATTGTTTCTTATATGACTTTATTGTTTTTAAGAGGATATGAGCTTGCAGAAAGCGCTAAGTAGTTAAGGAGATTGTAATATGATTTTCTTTGATATTGATGGAACTTTACTTGAAGTTTTAACAATGATATAAAAAACGACCGCGTTCCCCCGCGGTCGTCTTTTTTCGTGTTACGCTGTGATCCAAGCTTCGTTAGCTGGATTTTTACGCCACTCTTGTAATTTCTTCGTTTCAGCTTGTCCAATCATACCTTTTTCTGCTGCAACTTCAGTTAATGTACTGTAATCACTTAAAGAATATGATGCTACGTTAGCTGCTTCTAGTTTTTCTTTTCCTGCTTCAAGCTCGTATGTGAAGATTGATACGATCCCTAATACTTCACATCCAGCTTCGCGAAGTGCTTCTACACATGTAATTGCACTACCGCCAGTTGAAATTAAGTCTTCTACTACTACGACTTTTTGACCTTTTTCAGCTTTTCCTTCGATTTGGTTCCCTTTACCGTGACCTTTTGCTTTACTACGTACGTAGCACATTGGTAAATCCATACGATCGCTTACCCATGCAGCGTGCGCAATACCAGCAGTTGCAGTTCCTGCAATAATTTCTACAGTTGGGAAGTGCTCTTTAATTAACTCTTCTAATCCAGCTGCAATCGCTTGACGTACTTTTGGATAAGATAAAGTTAAACGGTTATCACAATAAATTGGCGATTTCATACCTGAAGACCAAGTGAATGGATCATTCGGTTGTAAAAATACTGCTCCAATTTCTAATAAATGCGATGCGATTTCTTTTTTCATACTGTTACACCTTCCCACTGTTGTTTTACTGTTTTATACGCTTCAAGCGGATTTTCTGCTTTTGTAATACTACGTCCAACTACAATGTAGCTTGAGCCAAGTTCCCTCGCACGTTTCGGTGTCGCTACGCGCACTTGGTCATTTACATCATCGCTTGCAAGACGAATCCCCGGTGTTACCGTTACAAATTCATTTCCGCATACTTCACGTAATTTTGGAACTTCAAGTGTTGAACAAACAACGCCATCAAGTCCACTTTCTTTCGTTAGTTTTGCATAATGAGCAACCGCTTCTTCTAACGTTTTCTCAATGCCGATCTCTTTTTTCATCATAGCTTCCGAAGTGCTTGTTAGTTGTGTAACTGCAATACAAATCGGTCTCTCTTTTCCTTCTTGCTTACCTTCCTCTAATCCCTCAATCGCAGCTTTCATCATACTGCTTCCCCCAGCAGCATGAACATTTACCATATCAACATCTAGACTAGCTAGGCTACGCATAGCGCTTTTTACCGTATTTGGAATATCATGAAGTTTTAAATCTAGAAAGATCTTATGCCCTTTTTCTTTTAAGTACGTAATAATCGCAGGGCCTTCTTTGTAAAATAACTCCATACCAACTTTGACAAATAACTCTTCCCCTTCAAAGTGGCGCAAGAATTGTTCTACATCTTGTTTCCCTGGAAAATCTAATGCAACGATTAACGACTGTGACATGTTTGCTTCCAGCTCCTTCCTTGACATTCCGAAATGTGATCAAATCCTAATTCATCTAGTAATGCTGGTAACTCTTCAATAATTGTCGGACATACGAACGGATCAATAAAGTTCGCTGTACCTACTGCAACTGCGCTTGCGCCAGCATAGAAGAATTCAATTACATCTTCCGCTGTCTCAATACCACCCATTCCGATAATCGGAATGTTTACCGCTTGGCTTACTTCATGTACCATACGAATTGCTACTGGCTTAATCGCAGGACCTGATAATCCACCTGTACAGTTTGCTAAAATTGGTTTAGCTGTTTTTAAATCTAGACGCATACCAAGCAATGTATTAATCATCGTTAAACCATCTGCACCTGCATTTTCAATCGCTTTTGCAATTTCCACAATGTTTGCCACGTTCGGTGACAACTTCACGTATACAGGTACTTCAGAAACCTCTTTTACTCGCTTCGTTAAATCAGCAGCAATTTCAGGATTTGTACCAAAGGCGATACCACCTGTTTTTACGTTCGGACAAGAAATATTTAATTCTAGTGCATGGACATTAGGCGCTTTAGAAATTTCCTTCGCAACCGCTACGTAATCCTCAGCTTGTGAGCCTGCAACGTTCGCAATAATTGGAAGGTCAAATTGTTCTAACCATGGTAATTCCGAATTCATTACTTTGTCTAATCCCGGGTTTTGAAGTCCGATTGCATTTAGCATGCCGCCTGGTGTTTCAGCAACACGAGGCGTCGGATTTCCATAACGTGGTTGTTCTGTCGTCGCTTTAATCATGATTGATCCTAGTACACTTAAATCGTAAAACTGTGCATATTCACGACCAAACCCAAAGCATCCAGATGCCGGTATAATTGGATTTTTTAATGATAATCCTGGTAATTCAACTTGCAATCTGTTCATAGTACAACCTCCCCGATTGGAAATACTGGTCCGTCGCTACACACCTTCTTGTAAGAATGTCCACTTGGATCTTCTTGTAAGTGGCATACACATGCGAAACAAGCTCCAATACCACAGCCCATACGTTCTTCTAATGAAATATAGGCTTTTTTCTCTTTGTAACGTCCTTCTAATGCACGAAGCATCGCTAACGGACCACATGAATAAAGAATATCAAAGTCAATTCCGTAATTATCAATTACATCTGTGACAAATCCTTTTGTACCGTGTGTACCGTCTACTGTTGCAACGTACGTATCACCAAGTTCTGCAAATTTTTCTTCATAGAAAACTACATCTTTCGTTTGAAAGCCTAAGATGTGAATAACACGTACACCTTTTGCAACGAGGCGCTGTGATAATTCATAAAGTGGTGGTACACCAATTCCCCCGCCTACTAGTAAAGCTGTTTGACCAGCTTCTGCTTCTTCTACAGGAAAACCGTGTCCTAATGGTCCTAGTACATCTACCATTTCACCTTGTTTTCTAGTTGCTAATGTTTTTGTCCCTTGTCCTTCGGCACGATATAGCATTGTAAATTCGTTCTTCTCTTGATCTACATTACAAATACTAATTGGGCGGCGCAGAAGGGGCGCAATGCCCTCTGCTACCTTAATGTGTACAAACTGCCCTGGTTCGTTCATTTGCTGTACTAACGTTCCTTGAAGCACTAATTCGTAAATATTTTTTGCGATTTCTTTTTGATTAACGACGATCATATTTTGCTTTTGCATCATGCATGTACCACCTCGTGACGCTTTGTTTGCGTAATTTCTTTCATTGAATGAGCTGAGAATGTCATAGATTCTAATACTCGTAAGATTGCTCTCGTTGTATCAAGTGATGTTAAGCAAGCCACACCATTTTCTACTGATTCACGGCGAATGCGGAAACCATCACGCGCTGGTTGTTTACCTTTTGTTAATGTGTTAATTACAAACTGTGCTTTTCCTTGACGGATAATATCTAGTAAGTTGTAGTCTTCAGAATCAATTTTGTTTACAACTTGTACTGGGATATTTTGCTCTTCTAATGATTGTGCTGTTCCAGCTGTTGCTAATAAGTTATAGCCGATTTCGTGGAAACGTTTTGCAATTTCCATCGCTTCTTCTTTATCTTTATCAGCTACAGTAATGATTACTGAGCCGTGCGTTGGGATGTTAATTCCAGAAGCAACTAATCCTTTATATAATGCTTTTTCAAGCGTTAAGTCTTTACCCATTACTTCCCCTGTTGATTTCATTTCAGGTCCTAATGTTGTATCAACTGAGCGTAGTTTCGCGAATGAGAATACCGGAGCTTTTACATATACTTCTTTCTCTTCTGGGTGATAGCCAGTTCCGTATCCTTGCTCTACTAGGTCTTGCCCTAAAATAACTTTCGTTGCAACATTCGCCATCGGTACGCCTGTAATTTTACTTAAGAACGGTACTGTACGGCTTGCACGTGGATTTACTTCAATTACGTACACTTGATCTTTGAATACTACAAACTGGATATTTAGTAATCCAACAATGTTTAATCCTTTTCCAAGTGCAATTGTATGTTCAATGATTTGTTCTTTTAGTTTTTCAGATAAACTTTGTGGTGGATATACTCCAATTGAGTCACCAGAGTGAACTCCAGCGCGTTCAATATGTTCCATAATACCTGGAATGAATACATTCTCACCATCCGAAATTGCATCTACTTCAATTTCTTTACCAACCATGTAACGGTCGATTAATACTGGGTGATCTGCATGAACTTTAACTGCATTTTTCATGTAGTGCAGCAGTTCTTCTTGACGATATACGATTTCCATTGCACGTCCACCTAGTACGTAAGATGGTCTTACTAATACTGGGTAACCAATTTCTTCTGCGATTGCTACCGCTTGTTCTACAGTCGTTGCTGTTTTACCAACTGGTTGCGGGATGCCAAGTTTTGTTAAAGCAGCTTCGAATTTATCACGATCTTCTGCACGGTCTAAGTCTTCAAGTGATGTTCCTAAAATTTTCACACCGTGTTCTTCTAGTTTCGCTGCTAAGTTAATTGCCGTTTGTCCACCGAACTGAACGATAACACCTTCTGGTTTTTCTAAATCGATAATGTGCATTACATCTTCAATCGTTAATGGTTCAAAGTATAATTTGTCAGAAATACTGAAGTCTGTTGAAACTGTTTCTGGGTTGTTGTTAATGATAATTGCTTCATATCCAGCTTCTTTAATTGCCCATACTGAGTGAACTGTTGCGTAATCAAACTCAACACCTTGACCAATTCGGATCGGACCAGATCCTAGAACTACTACACTCTTACGATCTGTTACAATCGATTCATTTTCGTCCGCATATGTGCTGTAGTAATATGGCGTTGCAGATTCAAACTCTGCCGCACAAGTATCTACCATTTTGAATACTGGCATCATATTATTTTCTTTACGCATATCGTAAATTTCACGCTCCGTTTTGTTCCAAGCTGCTGCAATGTAGTGATCGCTGAAGCCCATTTCTTTTGCAGTTTGTAGTACTTCTATATTTCCTACATTCGCTTTTACTTCACATTCCATATTTACGATGTTTTCAACTTTTTGTAAGAAGAAGAAGTCCATTTCACACCATTCATTGATTTCTTCTTTCGTTACACCTTGGCGAATTGCTTCTGCTACAATAAACAGTCGTTCATCATCCGCTTTAATGATACGTTTTTTCATCGTTTCTTTATCAAGTTCTTTTAAGTGGTCTAATTCTAAGTGATAAATGCCAAGCTCTAAAGAACGAACTGCTTTTAGTAATGATTCTTCTAAGTTACGTCCGATTGACATAACTTCACCAGTTGCTTTCATTTGTGTTCCAAGCGTTCTGTTCGCTGATTCAAACTTATCAAACGGCCAACGTGGAATTTTTGAAACAACATAGTCTAACGCTGGCTCGAAGCAAGCGTAAGTTTTTTGTGTTACTGGGTTTACAATTTCATCTAACGTTAAGCCGACTGCAATTTTTGCTGCTAATTTCGCAATTGGATATCCAGTTGCTTTAGATGCTAGTGCAGATGAACGACTTACACGTGGATTTACTTCGATTACATAGTATTGGAAGCTATATGGATCAAGCGCAAGCTGAACGTTACATCCACCTTCAATTCCTAGTGCACGAATAATTCGTAATGAAGTGTTACGTAACATTTGATATTCACGGTCGCTTAGCGTTTGGCTCGGTGCTACTACAATCGAATCACCTGTGTGAACACCAACTGGATCGATGTTTTCCATGTTACATACTACAATCGCGTTATCATTTGAATCACGCATTACTTCATATTCAATTTCCTTACAGCCAGCAATACTTTTCTCTAATAAACATTGTGTTACTGGACTATGTTTTAAACCACTTGTTACGATTTCAATTAGCTCTTCTTCGTTATGGCAAATTCCCCCGCCCGTTCCTCCTAATGTGAACGCTGGTCGAACGATTACTGGATAACCAATTTCATTTACAAATCCATATGCTTCATCAAGGTTATGAATAATTTCACTTGGTGGTGTTGGTTCATTTAAATCTTGCATTAATGTACGGAATAAATCACGATCTTCCGCTTGCTCGATTGCTGATAATTTTGTTCCTAAAATTTCAACTCCGCACTCGTCAAGTACGCCTGATTTTGCAAGTTCAACAGCCATGTTTAAACCTGTTTGACCACCTAATGTTGGTAGGATTGCATCAGGACGTTCTTTACGAATAATACGGCTTACGAATTCTAATGTTAATGGCTCGATGTATACTTTATCTGCTGTTGCAGTATCCGTCATAATTGTTGCTGGGTTAGAGTTAACAAGGATTACTTTGTAACCTTCCTCTTTAAGAGATTGACAAGCTTGTGTACCAGAGTAGTCAAACTCCGCTGCTTGCCCAATTACAATTGGTCCTGATCCGATTACTAAAATTGTGTTAATGTCTAGGCGTTTTGGCATAACTCTTCCCCTTCTTTCTTGAAGTTTTCAATCATTGTTAAGAAATCTTCGAATAAATCATTTGCATCTTCTGGTCCCGCTGAAGCTTCTGGATGGTATTGTACTGTAAATGCTGGGAACTTCTTATGACGAAGACCTTCTACCGTTCCATCGTTTAAAGCAACATGTGTAATTTCAAGATCTGTATTTTCAACTGATTCTTCTTCTACTGCGTATCCGTGATTTTGAGATGTAATTGCTACTTTTCCAGTTGCAAGATTTTTTACTGGATGGTTTAAACCACGGTGACCAAATTTCAACTTACTTGTATTTGCACCTGATGCTAGAGCGAACAATTGATGTCCTAGGCAAATTCCGAATAAAGGAACTTTACCGATAATGTCTTTTAACATTTCAATTGCTTCTGATACATCTTTCGGATCTCCAGGTCCATTACTTAACATAATTCCATCTGGGCTAAGGCGTAAAATTTCTTCTGCTGTTGTGTTGTAAGGAACTACAATTACATCACAGTCACGCTTATTTAATTCTCGTAAAATACCATGTTTCATACCGAAGTCTACTAGTACAACTCGGTGACCACGACCTGGGCTTGGGTATGGATCTTTCGTTGATACGCGTTTTACATGATCTGTAAATACTGTCGCTTTTAATTGACTTACAATGTACTCTACATCTGCATCCATATTACAAAGGCGTCCGCGTAATGTACCGTATTGACGAATTTTTCTCGTTAATTTTCTCGTATCAATCCCTGCTAATCCTGGGATATTTCTTTCTTTCAAGTAATCATTTAACGAAATTTCATTACGGAAGTTTGATGGATGATCACAAATTTCGTTTACGATTAAACCATTTACAGATGGGTGAATGGATTCAAAATCGTCACGGTTAATGCCGTAGTTTCCGATTAATGGGTACGTGAATGTTACGATTTGACCGCAATATGATGGATCAGATAATGTTTCTTGATATCCAGTCATTCCTGTTGTAAATACAACCTCACCTGACTTTTCGATTTCGCCTCCGAAACCTGTTCCAATTAATACTGTTCCATCTTCTAAGATAAGTTGTCTTTTCATACTAATGCACTCTCCTTTTGCCATGCGATCTTACCACCAACGATTGTCATTACCGGCCATCCTTGGCATTTCCAACCTGCGAATGGTGTATTTTTTCCTTTTGATAAGAATGTTGTTGGGTCAATCTCTTCTTCTTGTTCTAAATCAATGATTGTAATATCAGCTGCTCTACCTTCTTTTAGGCGACCTGCTTCTAAGCCGAATGTATCAGCTGGCTTTTCTGTTAAGAATTGAATTAACTGTTCTAGCGTAATAACTCCCTTTTTCACAAGGTTTGTGTATAGAAGCGGGAATGCTGTTTCAAAACCAGTAATTCCAAACGGTGCTCTTTCAATTCCTTGTGCTTTCTCTTCCGCTGTATGCGGTGCATGGTCAGTTGCAATCATATCGATCGTTCCATCTAATAAACCTTCAATTAATGCTGCATGGTCTTCTTTTCCACGAAGCGGTGGGTTCATTTTAAAGTTAGGATCAGCTGATGGGATATCATCTTCACATAACACTAGGTGATGCGGTGTTACTTCTGCTGTTACTTTAATTCCAGCGCGTTTCGCATCACGGATTACACGTACCGAACCTTTCGTACTTACATGACATACGTGATAGTGGCAATCTGCTGCTTCAGCAAGCAGTATATCCCTTGCAATATGTACAGATTCACATACTGATGGGATACCGTTTAATGCGTGTTTCTCAGAAAACTTCCCTTCATGTACACAACCTTTATTAATAAGCGTATTCTCTTCACAGTGCGCAACTACTGCCATATCTAATTTTGCTGCACGTTTCATAGCCGCTAACATCATGCTCGCATCTTGTACGCCTACGCCGTCATCTGTGAAAGCAAATGCTCCAAGTTCTTTTAATGTTTCGAAATCTGTCATTTCAGAACCAGCTTGACGTACTGTAATTGCTCCGTATGGTAGTACGTTAACATGAGCTTTTTCTTCAATACGTTTTTGCAAGTCTTCCATATGTTCTCTGCATTCTGGTACCGGGCGTGTATTTGGCATTGCGCAAATTGTAGTGAATCCACCTTTTGCCGCTGCTAGTGTACCTGTTTCAATTGTTTCTTTATGTTCACCACCTGGTTCACGAAGATGTACGTGTACATCTACTAATCCAGGTGCGATTAACTTTCCGTTCACATCGATTACTTCAGCATTATCTGCCGTAATATTTTCTGCTACCTTAGCGATTTTACCGTCTTGTACGAGAAGATCCGTTGCTACGATTTTTCCTTCTTCATTCATATAACGACCATTTTTAAACAAATAATTCATGTTTCATTCCTCCTAATACATTTGGTAAGGCGCGTTTTAGTACAGCCATTCTTACGTAAACTCCATTTTCCATTTGTTTAAATATGCGTGAACGCTCACACTCAACAAGTTCACTTGCAATTTCAACATCACGGTTTACAGGAGCTGGATGCATAATAATGCTTCCTTCTTTCATACGCTTTTCTCTTTCTACTGTTAATCCGTGTTTCTCATGATATTCTTTCATAATGTCTGTTTCATAATGATCATGACGCTCATGTTGTACACGGAGTAACATCATTACATCAACTTCTGGAACAAGTTCATCTAATGGTTTGTATGTTCCAAATGTGTTGTCTTCATCTTTCCACTCTTCTGGACTTGCAAAGTAAATTGTTGCACCAAGCTTCGTTAATGCTTCTGCATTAGAACGTGCTACTCGGCTATGACGAACATCTCCTACTATTGCAATCTTCAAACCTTCAAATCTTCCAAACTCTTGTTTAATTGTAAGAAGATCGAGTAGGCACTGCGTTGGGTGGTTTCCGCATCCATCTCCAGCGTTTAAGATTGGAATATTCACCTGATCTTTTAGTTCATCGAAGTAGCGATCTTGCTCGTGGCGGATGACCACTGCTTTTGTTCCGATTGATTCTAGTGTTCTTATCGTATCGTATAAAGTTTCTCCTTTTTGTACGCTAGATGCATCAGCTGAAAAGTTTAAAACATCAAGTCCTAATCTCTTCTCAGCAACTTCAAAGCTAAATCTCGTTCTCGTACTATTCTCAAAGAACAAGTTCGCAACAAAAGTTTGCTCTGTCGTTTTGCTCTCTTTTCCATTCGCAAAATCTTCTGCATCTTTTAGGATTTCTGAAATTTCTACTTCCGATAATTCACTCATCGTTAACAAATGGCTCATCGTCATCCCTCATCTTTCTGATTTTTATGTTACCACTTTTGAATTTTTATAACAACCTTTGCATAAAAATACCCTAGTCATGTGAGACTAGGGTGCAAGAAAGAAGCCACCCTTTCCGGTCTCACAGGACTGAATTAAAAGGTTATTATTATGAAGCAATCTGCTTAGATTGTTTTATTTGTTTCGTTTCCGGTAGTAGTAGATTTAACAGTACACCTACAATTGCTGCTAGTGCCATTCCTTCTACTTGGAATGATTCTCCTACGTGAAGTACCGCTCCACCAATACCGATTACTAATATTACTGATGCAATCATTAAGTTTCGTTTGTCACTTAAATCTGTTTTATCATCTACCATCATGCGTAATCCGCTTGATGCGATTACACCGAATAGTAAGATTGATACACCACCCATAACTGGTGTTGGGATCGAATGAATCAGTGCAGAAATCTTACCGATAAACCCGAACATGATTGCGAATACTGCTGAACCGATGAATAAGTATACACTGTATGCTCTCGTAATTGCTAGCACACCGATGTTTTCACCATACGTTGTATTCGGTGGCCCACCGATTAGTGACGCAATTAATGTTGCTACTCCGTCACCGAAGATTGAACGGTGTAAACCTGGTTTTTCAATTAAATCTCTTTTAATAACATTTCCAAGAACAATTTGATGTCCGATATGTTCTGATATTGTTACTAGTGCAACTGGTACCATCAAGAGTACAATCTTCCATGAAAACTCTGGTGTATATGTTACAAATGGTACTGTGAAATCTGGTACAACAAACCATTTTGCCTCAGCTACCGGCTTTAAGTCTACTAGCCCTTGGAAGTAAGCGAAGATATATCCGCCGATAATGCCAAGTAACACTGGTATTATACTGAAAAATCCTTTTCCAAATATCGAGCATATAATTGTAATTGCTAATGTTACTAATGCTACTGAAAAGTGTGTAAAGCTATATTTGCCATCCGCACCGTTCATCGCCATGTTAACTGCTGTATGTGCTAAAGCTAGACCGATTACCATTACTACTGGACCAACTACGATTGGTGGTAGTAATTTCATAATCCACTCTGATCCTGATTTCTTAATTCCGAGTGAGATTAAGATGTACACAAGTCCTGCTAGCAAACCACCAAGCATTGCTGCTCCCGGTCCACCTGCCGTTTTCGCTGTTATAATCGGTGCGATAAAGGCGAATGATGATCCTAGATAGGCAGGTACTTGACCTTTCGTTATAAGAAGGAACGCTAACGTTCCTAATCCACTTGATATTAATGCTACTGATGGATTCAATCCTGTTAAAAACGGAACAAGCACTGTTGATCCAAACATCGCGAACAAATGTTGTATACTTAAAAATAACCATTTTCCCGGTTTCGGTACTTCATTAACGTCTAACACTGGCTTTTGTTCCATTGTTACATCCTCCTTCAGTTTAAATCTTTGCAATAAAAAAACTCTTTGTGCCTGTGCACAAAGAGTCCTACACTTTCGTATGCCAAATTTGACATATGAAAGCCAAGACCCTTTGGCAGCCTCACAGGACTACATTTAAAAGGGCTTTACTTATCGTATATGCTTACTCGATCTTGTTGATCTGTCTCTTGCAAATCAACTTCGATACGCTCTTCACTTGATGTTGGAATGTTCTTCCCTACATAATCAGCGCGAATTGGTAATTCGCGATGACCTCTATCAACAAGAACCGCCAATTGGATTTGAGATGGTCTACCTAAATCCATAAGAGCATCCATTGCTGCTCGAACTGTTCTTCCTGTATATAATACGTCATCCACAAGGATAACTTTCTTCTTCGTAATATCTACAGGGATATCAGAACCTTTTACAAGTGGTTCTTTATTTTTCGATTGTAGTGTTAAATCATCACGATATAACGTAATGTCTAACTCTCCAACTTCCATTTCTTTTCCTTCAATTTGACCAATTCGTTCTGCCAAACGTTGTGCAATAAAAATTCCACGAGTTTTAATTCCGACAAGAACACAATTATCGACACCTTTATTTCGTTCCACGATTTCATGACTAATTCGTGTTAAAGCGCGGCGAATCATTTGGTCATCTAAAACGACAGCTTTCTCTTGCATGCTCTACACCTCCAAGCTTTTTTCTTGCGTGAGAGTAATGGTATAAAAAAAGTCCTCTCAGCGTGTGCGAGAGGACTTTTGAAAAAAGGGTACAACATACCCTAAGTATTTCAAACCGTTACCTTCTCAACCTCACGGGGCTGTGTTAAAGGATCATTATTTAACTGTTGTCAGTATCTCAGTTTTCTTATGATTTGTCAATACTATTTTCGTAAAATATTTAATACGTCTTCAAACACTTCTGGAATCGGTGCCTCAAACTGAATATATTCACCAGTACGAGGATGATCAAAGCCTAAAATACCCGCATGAAGTGCTTGTCCATTCATATCTAACGTTTTCTTCGGACCATACTTCGGATCTCCTGCAAGTGGATAGCCAATATATTTCATATGAACACGAATTTGGTGCGTACGTCCCGTTTCTAAGCGACATTCTACAAGCGTAAAGTCTTTAAAGCGTTCTAACACTTGGAAGTGCGTAACAGCGTTCTTACCATTTTCATCAACTGTCATACTTTGACGCTCTTTCTTATCACGAGCAATCGGAGCATCAATCGTTCCCTTATCATGCGGAATCACACCGTGTACAATCGCTTTGTAACGTCTCGTTACTGTTTTTGCTACAAGCTGATTTACAAGCGATTCATGTGCCATATCATTTTTAGCAACCATTAATAGTCCAGATGTATCTTTATCAATACGATGCACGATACCTGGACGCATTACACCGTTAATGCCTGATAAGTCTGTACAATGGTGCATAAGGCCGTTTACAAGTGTACCACTTGTATGCCCTGGTGCTGGATGTACAACCATACCACGTGGCTTATTTACAACAAGCACATCTGCATCTTCATAATAAATTTCTAAATTTAAATCCTCTGGTTGAATATCTAACTCTTCTGGTTCAGGAATTGTTACTGTAATTTCATCTTCTTCTTTTACTTTATAATTCCCTTTTACCGCTTTTCCGTTTACTGTCACAACGTCATCTTTAATCCATTGCTGCACTTGCGTACGTGACCATTCGTTATTTATCCCTGCAACGAATTTATCAATTCGCTCGTTTTTTTGCTCTGCTGCAACTGTTACTTGTACTACTTCACTCATTCAATTACTCCTTCGCTTTCTTGCCTTCTAATAATGTTTGAATAATAATTAATACAACACCAATACATAATGCTGAATCAGCTATATTGAATACTGGATAGTTGTACGAGAAAATATACACGTGAATGAAATCCACTACTTCTTGTCTAAATACACGATCAATAAAGTTACCAATTGCCCCGCCCAAAATTAGGCTTAACGAAATACCTAGAAGCTTGTCTGTTTTCGCATACTTTTTCATATAAAATACAATAAACACTACAAAAACAACTGTAATAATGTAGAAGAACCACATTTTATTTTCTAAAATACCCCAAGCAGCGCCTCTATTTCGATGTGATGTTATGTATAATACATTGTCGATAATCGGAATACTCGTACCCAATTCCATGTTCTTTACAATTAACCACTTCGATATTTGATCGATAGCAATGACGAATAACGCTATTACATAATATATCATTTTCATTTCCCCCACAAAGACAGTGTACCTCAAAATTTTAGCATAGCTGCTACCTTTTCACAATGAACCTTTATAGAAGAATAAAATAAATTAAAAAAAGGTAATATAATATCGTTGTGCGTATTCATACATTTACCTTTTCGTAGAAGAATTCATGAATCGTACGGGCAGTCGGCATTGTCTTCATTTGCTTTGTGGAAATTAATCTCCCCGTCTCTTCACAAATACCATACATGTCTATTTCCATTTTAAATAATGCGCGTTCTACATCCTTTAAATCCTCTTTTATATCATGTAATAGCAATTTTTTCTTTATCTCTTCCTTAATTTCATATCCAAGCTCTTGGCTGAACTCGACATCATATTTGTGCATTACTTCTTTAGCTAGTCTCTCTTGCAACTCTTTTCTCATCAATTGCAATTCTTCTTTTATTTCCATGTAAATTTCATTCACGTGTACATTCCTCCTAGCTGTAATGTACAGTTAGTGTGTCCGAAATTTATTTGCTTACCTCACACACATTTTTCCTTCACAGGAAAGAGTCTGAAAGTGATCTTGATATACCATCAACAAAAAAACTGACCGCATCAATAGCAGTCAGTTTTTTATTATTTTACATAGTTTTCTTTAACAACTGTTGCACAACGCTCACATAATGTTTCATGTTCAGCATCTTTACCAATTGTTTCTGAAACTACCCAACAACGTTCACATGTTTCACCAGTTGCTTGAACAACAACAACCGCTGTATGTTCATACTTCGGTGCATCTGCTGGCGCTTCATCCATCATACCACCAAGTTTATACTCAGAAACGATGAATAATTGCTTTAAGTCTTCGCTAATAGACTCTAACATAGCTTTCATTTCTGCAGTTGGATATAGCGTAATGCTTGCATTTAATGACTTACCGATTACTTTTTCATTACGAGCTACTTCTAGTGCTTTTAACACGTCATCACGTAATGTCATAAATGCATCCCATTTTGTTTTTAACGCTTCCGCGTCATCTAATTGTACAGCTTCTGGCATATCAGTTAATTGTACACTTTCTTCTGTTACGCCTGGAATATATGGCCATACTTCATCAGCTGTGTGCGGTAAGATTGGTGTTACAAGTTTCGTTAACGCAACAAGAACATCATATAATACAGTTTGAATTGCACGACGATCTTCGTGGTTTGCACCTTCAATGTATAAGATGTCTTTTGCAAAGTCTAAGTAGAATGAACTTAAATCAATTGTACAGAAGTTATGAATTGCATGATACACAGCAGCGAAATCGTATGTCTCATATGCTTCTTTAACTTTTGTAATTAAGTCATTTAATTTTACTAACATGTAACGATCTACTTCACGAAGTTCAGCTACAGCTACTGCATTTTCACTTGGCTTAAAGTCGTCTAAGTTTCCTAATAAGAAACGGAATGTGTTACGGATTTTACGATACACTTCTGCTACTTGTTTTAAAATATCATCTGAAATACGTACGTCAGATTGATAGTCAACAGAAGATACCCATAAGCGTAAAATGTCTCCGCCTAATTGATCCATGATTTTCTTCGGTACGACGATGTTTCCAATCGACTTACTCATTTTACGTCCTTCACCATCTAGTACGAAACCGTGGCTTAGTACGCCTTTATATGGAGCTTTACCTGTTACAGCAACTGCTGTTGATAATGAAGAGTTAAACCAACCACGATACTGGTCAGATCCTTCTAAATATAAATCAGCTGGACGCTGTAAATCTTCGCGCTCTTCTAATACCGCTTGGTGAGAAGAACCTGAATCGAACCATACATCCATGATGTCTGTTTCTTTACGGAATTCACCATTTGGACTACCTGGATGTGTAAATCCTTCTGGTAATAGATCTTTCGCTTCACGCTCGAACCATACGTTAGAACCGTGTTCACGGAATAAATCTGCTACATGGTTAATTGTTTCATCCGTAATAATTGGATCACCATTCTCAGCATAGAATACCGGAATTGGCACACCCCATGCACGCTGACGAGAAATACACCAGTCACCACGGTCACGAACCATATTATGAAGACGAGTTTCTCCCCATGCTGGTACCCATTTTGTTTCTGCTACAGCTTCTATTAATTCTTTACGGAATGCTTCAATAGATGCAAACCACTGTGCTGTCGCACGGAAAATAATTGGTTTTTTCGTTCTCCAATCATGTGGGTATGAATGTGTAATGAATGTTAGTTTCAGTAACGCGCCTACTTCTTCTAATTTTTCTGTAATTGGTTTGTTAGCTTTATCATAGAATAAGCCTTCAAATCCAGGTGCCTCATTTGTTAATACACCTTTATCATCGACTGGGCAAAGTACTTCTAATCCATACTTTTTACCAACAACGAAGTCATCTTCCCCGTGTCCTGGTGCTGTATGAACACAACCTGTACCTGCATCTGTTGTTACGTGATCTCCTAGCATAACTAATGAATCACGATCGTAGAATGGATGTTTTGCAACTGTATACTCAAGTTCGCTACCTTTTACTGTTTTCACAACTTCAGCATTTTCCCACTCTAACGTTTTTGCAACTGTCTCAAACAGCTCAGAAGCAATGATATATTTCTCATCATTTACTTTTACAATGCTATATTCAAGCTCTGGATGAACAGAAATACCTAAGTTTGCAGGTAATGTCCAAGGTGTTGTTGTCCAAATGATGTACTTTTCATCACCTTCTAATACGTTCTTTCCATCTTTTACAGGGAATGCTACGTAAATAGATGCTGATTTTTTATCTTGATATTCAATTTCAGCTTCTGCTAAAGCAGATTCACTCGTTGGAGACCAGTAAACTGGTTTTTGACCTTTATAGATATAACCTTTTTTCGCCATGTCACCAAACACTTTAATTTGTTGTGCTTCATAAGCTGGCTCTAAAGTAATATATGGATTATCCCAATCTGCACGTACACCTAGACGCTTAAATTGCTCACGTTGACGTTCTACTTGTTCATATGCATACTCTGCACATAACTTACGGAACTCAGCAACTGTCATTTCTTTACGTTTTACACCTTTATTTGTTAAAGCTTGTTCAATTGGTAAACCGTGCGTATCCCATCCCGGAACATATGGCGCACTAAAACCAGTCATTGATTTATAACGAACAATAAAGTCTTTTAATACTTTATTTAATGCATGTCCCATATGAATGTCACCATTCGCATATGGAGGTCCATCATGCAATACAAATAAAGGACGACCTTTTGTATGTTCTTGTACTTTTTCGTAAATATTCATTTCAGCCCATTTTTCTTGCATTGCAGGCTCACGTTTTGGTAAATTCCCACGCATTGGGAACTCTGTTTTTGGCATCAGTAATGTATTTTTGTACTCCATGCTCAATTCCTCCTTACATGTATAAAAGAAATACTTAAAAAACGGAATAAAAAAGAGACCTTCTCATCCCCAAAAGGGACGAGAAAGTCTCCCGCGGTACCACCCTAGTAGATTCTATACATATGTATAGAATCCTCTTTATATTCTTAACGCGAATACACGCCTACGCTTACTCTATTTGTTCAGCGCGGAACTCCAGGGTGATATTCCCACTATCTCCTTATCCTGAGCTTACACCATCCTCAGTTCGCTATATAAGGTTTGAAAAGGTACTTATCCCTATCTTCGTTTTTCTTAATAAATATGTTGTTTAAAATTATATGTAATAATGAGAAAAACGTCAAGCTTACACTGTTTCTTCTTTTTTCAACAGTTCATCTACTTCGTCTTCTAATTCAATTAGTTTATCCCAATCATCGTTGTTTAACATCTCAAGCTGTGTTTCTAATAACATACGGAAACGAGTTCGGAATACTTTCGCTTGTTTCTTTAGCTCTTCAATATCAAAAGCAACTTTTCTTGATTTTACTAATGCTTCGTTAATAATACGATCAGCATTCTTTTCAGCTTCACGCACAATTAATTTCGCTTCTTTTTGCGCATTACGTTTTACTTCTTCCGCTGCTTCTTGTGCAACAACGATAGATTTGTTTAACGTATCTTCAATATTAGAGAAATGATCTAACTTCCCTTCTAACTGCGCAACTTTTTCTTCTAAAGCTTTTTTCTCACGAATGACCAATTCATAATCTTTGATAATTTGATCAAGAAACTCATTTACTTGATCTTCATCATAGCCACGGAATCCGCGACCAAATTCTTTGTTATGAATATCTAATGGTGTTAACGGCACAACGCCACCTCCAAGTAGTTATCTAAATTTCCTCTTTCAATTATATCTTTTCTTCGACAAAATAGGAGGATTTCCTTCTAAAAAACCAATCATTTTAGTATACCATACAAAATTCTCCATTTGTCGCGTTTTGTTCTACCTTCTACAGAAAATAATTTACTTCGGCCATATCCTCTAACAGAAAAAACATCTCCTGGATAACATTCATAAGAAGTTTGCTCCACTGTTTTCCAATTGACTTTTACTAAACCATTTTTTATGAAAGGTTGTACTTTCTGTCTAGATAAATGTAACATTTCAGCTAACATAACATCTAAACGAAGTGAAGAAACCGTTCCAGATTTCTCTCCCCACGTTTCATGTATCTGTAGAATTTGTTCTCCTTGCACTGACGCTAAAGAGACTTTTACTTTCCCTATTGATTGTAAGTTCATCTCAATATACGATACAATTTCTTTCGCAACTACAATTTGGGCACGATTTTCTTGCAGCAAAATATCACCACATTTTTCTCTTGTTAAACCAAGAGACATAAATGTACCTAATATTTGCCTATGTTCTAGCGTATAAAACTTGGAAGGATAGTCAATTTCTAATACTTCTACTTGAAATTCTTCTTCATTTAATTCTAGATAGTCTGGATAAATAAGTGCTCTTTTACGCTCTGCATTAGGCGTTGCACCACCAAATTGCACAGCAACATCACCTTGTCCTATTACCATAGAAACAATTTGTTGTTGCCTAGGATCAAGAAAATCCGTTAACTTCACTTGATGGTACTCCGCCGCTCGCTTCCACTCTAGCACTTTATCCACAAAGACCTCCTCATCAGGCCTAAAATGTTCGTAGATGCTCATGTATTTACCTTCTTACTATAAGAAATAGCTTAATAAACTGAACAAACCAGTTTTAGCAAGTTTCAACGCAAAGATTGCAACGATTGGAGAAATATCAATCATTCCAAGCGGCGGAATAAAGCGGCGGAATGGTTCTAAATACGGTTCACAAATACGTGCCAGGAACTCTCCAAAAGATGATTCCTTTGCACCAGGAAACCATGATAGGAGAATGTAAATAATAAGTGCCCACGAGTAAATCTCGATAGCATAACTTAACACTATAAAAACTGTTGTCATGGCGTATTACCACCTCTTTATATTTGTTTCTTCTTCTTCACCGAATAACTCTGAAATCGCACCAACAATATCTACATTTTCAGGTGTACACATAAATGTTTTCGGCCCTATTTTTTGAATGTCCCCGCCTATAGCGTATACAGTACCACTTAAAAAGTCAACGATACGTACCGCTTGATCAGTAGACATTCTCTGCAAATTAATTACAACAGCTCGTCTACCTTTTAAGTGGTCCGCAATCCCTTGTGCTTCCGAATATGTGCGTGGTTCTAATAAAACAACTTTTGAAGATTGTTTTGCTGTTTCAATACTCACAACATTTTGCTTCGGTTGCGCTTTCGGAAACGTAACGTCTTGTTGTTCTGGTGGATCTTGCTGCTTTTTCATGTCTGTTTGCTCCTTTTCATAACCATATTGAGCTGCTTCTTTTTCTTCCGGTGTATCAAAAAAGAAGTATTTTACTTTTGACCAACTCATAATAAGATTCTCCTTCCTTTTACGCTTTTCCTACTAAAATCGTTCCCAAACGAATATATGTAGCCCCTTCTTCAATTGCAATCTTGTAATCGTTGGACATTCCCATTGATAATTCTTTACATGGCGCATGTAATAACTCTAGCTCCTGCACCTCTGTTTGCAGCATACGTAATTCCTTAAAACAGCGTCTGATTTCTTCCTCTTCTTCTGTAAATGGAGCCATCGTCATTAGTCCAACCACTTCAATTTTATCGAATTCTTGCAAACTTTGAATAAAAGAAACAACCTCTTCTATTGCCAATCCTTGCTTCGATTCTTCAGATGAGGTTTTCACTTGAATAAAGCATTTCACTTTCTTATCAGCACGTTTCTGAATTTCTTTCGCCAGTGAAAGACGATCTAACGAATGTAAATAATCAATTTCATTAATGATTTCTTTTACTTTTCTCGTTTGTAATGAGCCAATAAAGTGCCAATTAACTTTTGAACCGAAATGCTCGTATTTCTGTAAGAAACCTTCATTTCTATTTTCACCTAAATCGATAACTCCAGCTTCAATTACTTCATTTGTTTTTTCAATCCCTACAGTTTTTGTAACTGCAACAAGTTTAATATCTTGCAACGAACGTCCAGCTCGAGCGCAAGATTCTTTAATAGCTTCGTTTACAATTTCTAAATTTTCTTGTACTGTCACTTGCTTTCTTCCTCCTTAAAACCTATGAAACTCAACATTCTTCCTGTCTTACCTTGATCACGACGATGAGAGAAAAATAGTTGCTCTTCACAGCTTGTACAAAGAGATGACATTACAATATGCTCTTCTTTTATGCCTGCTTGTACACATAATATACGATTAATTTCTTTTAAATTAATTGCGTACTGCCCGTCAGAAATTTTTTGATGAGGAACAGCACCCCTAACTACTTCCTGTGCTGCTGTTAATACACGATCATCCACAACATAACAACAAGATCCGATCGACGGCCCAATTGCAACATGAATTTCATCACTTGAAATACCTTCTGCATTCCACTTTTGAATCATTTCCTTTGCAATCTCTTGTACAGTGCCTTTCCATCCAGCATGCGCAAGTCCTATCATACCATGTGATGGTGCATAAAAATAGAGCGGAACACAATCCGCGTAACAAGACGTTAACAGAACATCTTCATTACTCGTATAAATGCCATCTGTTTTTGAAATGCCGTCCTCATATGAATAGACACCACTTCCCTTTTCCTGTTGCCCTACTTTTTCAACATGATGAGCATGAACTTGTTCAGAGCAAATCCAATTTTCTAATGGTTTTTGTAACTTATTTGCTAAAATGCGTCTGTTTTCATGAACGTTCTCCACGATATCATTCACATGTAATCCTAAATTCATCGCATGAAAGGAGCCCGTACTTATCCCACCATCTTTTGTCGTAAATCCAGCAGTAATGTTTCCAAGTTCTTTCCACGCTTGTAAATACAGTATACCGTCCACATATTTAAATGGTTCTCTCATAATAAAGCGGCTCCTTTTAATTAAAATAACAGAAAAAAGCATGGTACTTCCTGTCTATTTTACCATACTTTTATTTTTTCATAATCCTAACAGAAAAAAAAGAGGAATTTGTAATATTCTTTATGAAATTGTCGGTGTTTGTATTGATTCTGTTACAGAATTAACAGGATTTACTCTTACAAGTATGACATCTTCCCCAATTTTCACAATTTCCTTCCAAGGAATTACAATCTCAACATCTTTTCCAAAAATACCTAGCATACGTGTCTGTTTTGAAATAATAACAGAACAAATTTTCCCTGTGTTCATATCAATTTCAATATCTCCAATATTCCCAATCCTTTTTCCATCTGAAATATTTATAACATCCTTCATCTGTAACTCTGAAATTCGTATCACCATTTTTATCCTCTCCCTTATATGACAAATTGGAAACTGTTTCTCATATTTACAGGAAGCCACCTACACGAAACACCATGCTAGTTTCATTATATGAACACAAATCCCCTACTATGAGCACAAACCATATTACATATAAAAAGGTCTCACCATAATTGGTGAGACCTTATCCTTGAATCGTTTTATTCATTTGTTTAATGGCTGACTTCTCTAAACGTGATACTTGCGCTTGGGAAATCCCAATTTCTTCTGCAACTTCCATCTGTGTCTTTCCTTGGAAGAAACGTTTTCTAATAATCATTTTCTCTCTATCATTTAAACGCTTCATTCCTTCTTTCAATGCTAATTCTTCAACCCACTGCTCGTCCTTTTGTTTTTCATCACTTAACTGATCCATAACAAAGATAGGATCTCCCCCATCATTATAAATCGGTTCAAATAATGAAACTGGATCTTGAATTGCATCTAAAGCAAATACTATCTCTTCATGAGTTACTTCTAGCACTTTTGCAATATCCATTGCTGTTGGTTCTTTTGAATTTTCTGCAATCAACTTTTCTCTTACTTGCAAAGCTTTATACGCAATATCTCGCAATGAGCGCGATACGCGAATCGGATTATTATCACGCAAATATCTGCGTATTTCCCCAATAATCATCGGCACAGCATACGTTGAAAATTTTACATTTTGGCCTAAATCAAAATTATCAATTGATTTCATAAGTCCGATGCAACCAACTTGAAATAAATCGTCAACATATTCTCCTCTGTTATTAAATCTTTGGATGACGCTCAGTACAAGACGTAAGTTTCCATTCACTAATTTTTCTCTTGCGCTTATCTCTCCACTTTGCATTTCACGAAATAATTTACGCATCTCTTCATTTTTTAATACTGGAAGTTTAGCTGTATCAACACCGCAAATTTCTACTTTGTTTCTCGTCAAAGTGTTCCCTCCTATCGGGAGTTGCTGTACAGTGTAAAGTATTTCCTTTGAAGGGGATTTTATGCATGTGGTTTTTTCACGATTTGTTATTTAAATTATCTTTCCTAATACAACTAAATAGAATAAGACCAGCCTACATAACGGCTGGTCTTATTCTTTACACCATTTTATTAAATTCTTTTCGTAATCTTTTTATAATTCTTTTTTCTAAACGCGAAATGTATGACTGTGAAATCCCAAGCATATCAGCCACATCTTTTTGCGTCTTTTCCTCTCCTCCAGCAAGCCCAAACCGAAGTTCCATAATTTGTTTTTCACGATCATTTAATTGGTGTAATGCTTTCATTAAAAGGTGACGATCTACAGTAGCTTCTAAATCTTTTGTAATAATATCATCATCTGTACCTAACACGTCAGACAATAACAGTTCATTCCCATCCCAATCAATGTTTAGTGGTTCATCAAAAGAAACTTCCGAACGATTTTTGTTATTTCGACGTAAATGCATTAAAATTTCATTTTCTATACAACGCGATGCATATGTTGCTAATTTTATTTTCTTTTCTGGATTAAATGTATTTACCGCTTTAATAAGGCCGATTGTTCCTATACTAATCAAATCTTCAATATTTATCCCTGTATTTTCAAACTTTCTTGCTATATATACAACGAGCCTTAAGTTACGTTCAATAAGTAATGACCTTGCTGCCTGATCTCCTTTTGGCAATTTATTCAAAAGAACTTCCTCTTCTTCTTTTGTTAACGGTGGTGGCAACGCTTCACTTCCACCAATATAATAAATTTCATCGGTCTTAATTCCTAATTTCAGCAATACTTTATACCAAAGGTATACTAAATAAAATTTTAATTTCATCATATTATCCCGCCTCTCATTATTAAGCAATTACCATTTTTTGTGAAATCAACATTTTTGGATGCACAATACATTGATACTCCCCATTAGTAGAAAGCTGTTGTGTATTTAATCCAATTAATACTTTGTTTACAACAATAGAACTACCTTCATGGTCAACTTGCACACTGTCAGGCTTAATTGCCCACAAAAATTGACTCTCTACCCCTACTGCACGGAAAGGAATTAAGCGTAATTTTGTCGCCCAACCAGAATCATTTTCTGGTATTTGAGGAATTTCTGTTTTGGAATAAATTTGTTCTGTTAACCAAGATGGTAAGCAATGTTCTAATGATGAAACATGCATAATCATAACGGGTGTTTTTGTTAATGGGTCATAAAGTTGGTTCCCACTGTCAATAAGACCTGCCAGTTCTAGTTCTTCTTCTGCTAATTGAATTTTTACTTTCACAATTTGATCATAGTGTATTTTCGTGACCTCTACGCTTTCAATACGCTTTTTAGAAAAATAATAAATTACTGGAAAACCAAAAATAACAAATAACCAACTAATTGGATCACCGTAAGAAATTGACTGAGATTGAACCAATCCATTTACCATTTCATTCGTTTGCAAAAAGAAATGAGTTCCAATTAATCCTCCGCCAACCATAAAGGTTACAAAGTAAAAAGTAAAAACAGTTTGTGCATAATTTCTAAATGTTGTAAACCCAAATGCTGTATACACAATAAGTAACGAGTACAGTAGTTTCATAATTGGATGTGTCATCATAGAAGCAAAAGGAGTAAAGGCAAAAATAACAATAGTTGAACCTATAAATGCCCCTAACACAAGCCTCCATTTTTTGATTTTCTTTTTTAACACGGTAGCTGTTAATAAAAGCAAAAGAAAATCAATGCAGGCGTTTAACAACCAAACAACGTCGGCGTAAACAACCAAACAATTCACCTCTTTTTTCAAGTTGAGACTAGTATAATGCATATCCAATAGGAAAGTGTGTCAATTTGCGGAGGTGTTTTTTTGTTATTTTGTGATTTCTAGACATAATCTGTCGGTAAAAAATAAAAGTACAAATTCATAGAATGATATACTCTTATTTTCACCAACAAAATATACCAAATAAAAAAAAGACCTGCTTAGCAGGTCTTTTCCATTTAAAAAACAAAAAAGGAGCATGAAAGCTCCTTTTTTTATCGTCTACGACGGTTACGTAAAAATGCTGGAATATCGATATCATCTGAATCTGAATGACGCTCATGTACAACTGGCTCTTCACGCTTCATTTCACGTTTTACTTCACGTTGTTTTGAAGGTTGAGCTACTGGTTGTTGCTGTTGTTGCGTGTGGTTCGCATTCGGGCGAATAATTGGTTTTGGTGGTTGAGTTGCAATGCTATCATCAAAACCAGTTGCAATTACAGTTACAACGATATCATCTTTTAATCCTTCGTTAATAACAGAACCGAAGATCATATTTACTTCTGGATCTGAAGCTGAAGCTACGATATCTGCCGCTTCTTGTACTTCATATAAGCTTAAGTTAGCGCCACCCGTAATGTTCATGATAACACCTTGAGCTCCATCAATAGATGTTTCTAGTAATGGACTAGAAATCGCTTTTTTCGCAGCTTCTGCAGCACGATTTTCCCCGTTACCAGAACCAATACCCATTAAAGCAGAACCTCTATTAGACATAATTGTCTTTACGTCTGCAAAGTCTAAGTTAATTAAACCTGGCGTTGCAATTAAATCCGAAATACCTTGAACACCTTGACGTAATACGTTATCAGCTTCACGGAATGCTTCTAACATTGGCGTATTTTTATCAACAATCTCTAATAAGCGATCGTTTGGAATTACAATAAGAGTATCTACATTTTCTTTAAATGCTGCAATACCAGATGCTGCTTGCGTCGCACGCTTACGTCCTTCAAAAGTAAATGGACGTGTTACAACACCAACTGTTAAAGCACCTAATTCTTTTGCAACTTGAGCAACAACTGGAGCTGCACCAGTTCCAGTTCCACCGCCCATACCGGCAGTTACGAAGACCATATCCGCACCACGAAGTGCTTCTTGGATCTGTTCTTTACTTTCTTCTGCAGCTTTTTTCCCTACTTCAGGGTTTGCGCCTGCACCAAGTCCACGCGTTAATTTTCCACCAATTTGCATTTTTGTTTCAGCTTTTGATAGATTTAATGCTTGTGCATCAGTGTTCACAGCGATAAAGTCTACACCTTGTACACCGTGTTCAATCATACGGTTTACAGCATTGTTTCCGCCACCGCCGACACCGATAACTTTTATATTCGCTAATTGATCTTGAGTAGTATCAAACTCTAACATGTCGAAATCCCCCTAGAACCTCATTTTTCGTGTCCAATTTTAATCCCATAAATAACGGAATACACGTTTTACTTTTGACATCATGCGGTCATCATTTTGATTATTATTGTTTTGATTACGAGTTTTTTGTTTCGCGGGTTGCTGTTGTACCGGCGTTGGTGCTGGTGCTGGTACTGGTTCAAAATGCTCTTGCTTTTCCTGCACATTTTTCCCACGTAATTTAGCTTTTTGATAAGAATGTTTAATTAATCCAACTCCACTTGTATATTGGGGCTCACGCACACCAATATAATCAGGAGTTGCTACACGAACATTTTCATGTAAAATATCATATGCAAGATCAAGAACACCTGGCATAGAAGCAATTCCGCCAGTTAGTACATAACCAGAAGCCACTTGCTTTACTCCTAACTTACGCACTTCATCTTGAACAAACATTAAAATTTCCTCTACACGAGCCTCTATTATATCCGATAATTCCAACTGAGAATATTGTTCTGTTTGATCACTTCCCATAATAGGAACCGTAAACATCTCTTCTTCAGATGCTGTATCATAAAAAGCATGTCCATATTTCAACTTAATTTGATCTGCATTTTCTGTTGAAGTTTTCAACCCAATCGCAATATCTTTCGTTATATGGTCTCCACCTAATGGTAATACGCTCGTCGCTTGTAACTCTCCATCTTTAAAAATAGATAAAGTTGTAGATCCTCCCCCCATATCAACAAGGGCTACTCCTCTATTTTTTTCATCTGAAGATATAGCAACTGTTGCAGCCGCTAAAGGTTGAAGACAAATATCAACAATTTCAAGACCTGCTTTTTCTACACAACGAAGTAGGTTATGTAGTAAAGTTCTCGAGCCTGTAATAAGTGTACCTTCCATTTCTAATCTTACACCGATCATCCCGCGTGGATCGTTAATCTCGTCAAGACCGTCTACGATGAACTGTCGAGGTACCACATCAATAAACTCACGCTCTGGAGCAATTGACACAACTTGTGCTGCATCTAGAACGCGTAAGACATCTTCATTCCCGATTTCACGATCTTCATTTGAAACAGCGACTACTCCGTGACAAGGAAGTAGCTGTACCTGGTTTGCATTGACACCTACTACAACTTGCTCAATGTGGATTCCCACCATGCGCTCAGCTTGTTCAATTGCTTTTTTAATTGATCGAACAGTCTCGTCTATATCAACTATCGATCCCTTCTTTAAACCATTTGATTTTACATTTCCAACACCAATAATGTTTAAGCTGTCATTAACCATTTCACCAATGATGACTTTAACATTGGATGTACCGATGTCAAGACTAACATATATTTCATTGCTGTTCATTCTTTGGCACCTCCTTCTTTATTTATACCATACAACTCAATATATGGAACAACAATCGCAACTTTACTATTTATAAGAAAAATATTCAACGTCTTTATACGTTTCCCTTTTTTAACCCTATATTTTTCTTATTTTTATTTAGCATTCAATTAAGAATATCGCAGTAAACTATGAATAACTGCTTATCTTGAAATAATTCTATTTCCAGTGTAAAGTTTACCGCCAAGTATAAGTCTACACTAAGATGTACTCATAGAAAAGTGAAACTTGTACCAATACTAGTATGAATCTAAGAATTTTTACATATTTTTCATCAAATGAACCATTCTTCTAAATTCGTATACATATAATAGAACATTCGTTTCGTTTTTTCTGCTATAAGCAACGAAAACTACCATTCTATTCTTTTTTGTCTTCCGCACCTAATTCTTTCGTATATGCACCTACTTCTAAGTCAATTAATACCTTCTTACCTGGCTCAATTGTTTTTAAAATAAGTGGATAGGCTTCCATACGTTTTGCGAAATTTTGAATCGTAGTGCTCACTTCATAACCTTCATTCATATATAAAGTAAGATGATCTTCATTCGCATTTGTTGGTGAATAGCGAATCTCCGAAATAGATTTTAAAATAGCTGGTGTTAATTTTTCTAGTTCAGCGATTAACTCCTTCATTTTCTCTTCTTTAAAAGGTTCGAAAATCGGTGCTGCAACAGGAAGTTTTCCATTAGGTAGTACATCAAGCGTTTTTCCATTTTCTAATAACGGTTGTAGTTTTCCCTCTTTATTTATATAACCAATCGTTAAATATTCTTCGATATGAATATCAATCTTGTTTGGAAAACGTTTTTTTACATTTACTGCTTTAATTTCTTTTCGCTTCGTTAAGTTTTCTTCAGCTTTATGTGCTGTCACTCGGAAATAACTTGTATCATATGTCACGCCTGAATCCTTCATTACTTGCTCATCCGTCATATAGTGATTTCCAAACACACTAATCTTTTTTATATTACTAAGCGGAGACCGAAAATAAATTAAAAAGAGCACTAATAAAAATAAAATTGATATGTATAAAATCAATCGATGATTAACATTTTTTTTGTTTTTTTTCTTTTGATTTTTCAATTTTGGTACACGATCTTGTAGTTTAATCACTTTACTATTATTCATGTACGATCCCCCTATGTAACATAAAGAACGGCATGTTCCTCATGCCGTTCTTATCTTCTTATTATAACATAAATGATAATGAGCGGAACGAATAACCGTTATCTTCCAATGATTTCTACTTCTGTGTGCATATCTACATCAAATTTATCCTTAATTGTATGTTTTATTAATTCAATTAAAGACATTACATCTTGCGCTGAAGCTCCCCCGGTATTAACAATAAAATTGCCATGCATTTCAGAAATTTGAGCTCCACCAATCCTATAACCACGAAGCCCTGCTTTTTCTACTAAATCTCCTGCAAAATGTGGGATTGGATTCCGAAATATACTTCCTGCACACGGATGATTCCATGGTTGCGTTTCACGGCGGTAGTCTTTATTATTTTGCATGCTACGTACAATTTCTTCACGTTTTCCCGCCTGTAATTGAAACTCCGCCTCTAAAACAATACCAGGACGTTTCGTTTGCAATACAGATGACCGATAAGAAAACTCCAGTTCTTTATTCGTTAACCAGGCAATTGTACCGTCTTCAAACAGAATGAGAGCCTTCGATAATACACTCGATATATCCGATTTATGTGCACCTGCATTCATATATACTGCACCACCGACACTTCCTGGAATACCGCTCGCAAACTCCAATCCAGCTAACCCTTGACGACTAAGTAAAGTTGACAATTTAATAAGAGGATATCCACTACCAACTCTTACCTTATGTTTTTCGACCTCTAAGTGATCTAATCCTTCTCCTAAACGAATAACAACACCTTCTATGCCTTGATCAGATACAAGAAGGTTTGAACCGCGACCAATTACAGTCCACTTCGTTTTGTATTGCTTTACTAACTGTAATGTTTTTTCAATACCGGCTACATGCTTTGGCACAATTAAAATATCCGCTGGTCCACCTATTTTCATAGTTGTATAACGTGCTAACGGCTCGTTAACTAAAACACGACCAACGTCTGCTTCTATAAGCTCATTTACTAATTGTTCCATAGACAATCTCCCCCATATTAAGTCTCCTTATGACAATAATATGCAGGGCGTTCACCTAACGTTATCCCTCTATTTACGGGCAGTACAGCTCCTAAATCAAAATTCGGCGATAACAAAGAAATTAGGCGGAATCAGGATGTCAGTAAACATCCGATTAGTGAAAGATAATAATCAACGAGAGAGAATCACTCCCCACTAATTAAAGCCTCACTTTATTTTTTTACAAGCTTATTCATTACTTCATACAGCTTATTTGCTGCATCTGGAATACCTAGTTGCTTAGCCGCTAGCTTCATATTTTGTAATGTTTGTGCATTCAATAAAATCTCATCAATATCACGAATAAGCGTTTCAGCTGTTAAATCTTTTTCAAGTAACATTTTTGCCGCTCCTTTATCAACAACTGAACGTGCATTCTTTTCCTGATGATTATTTGTTACATACGGACTCGGTATTAACACACTTGGTTTTCCTAACGCTGTTAATTCTGCAAGTGTTGTTGCCCCAGCCCTTGAAACAACAAGGTCTACACCAGTTAGTACCTCTGGCATATTATGAATGAACGGCTTAATAATAACATTGCTTGGGTTCCCTTTTTGCTTCACGGCTTCCATCACTTTATCATAATGTACTTCACCCGTTACATATAGTATTTCGTAGCTTTTGTTCCCAAACTGTTCAATTGCTTCAACGAAGGCATCGTTAATCGGTCTAGCCCCACGACTTCCACCAAATATAAGTACAGACTTTTTAGGAAGAGAAAGCCCAACTGAACGTTTCCCCTTCATTCCATTTTGATCCATTACCTCTGATGCTCGTGGATTACCTGTCATTACCACTTTTGACTCTGGAAAATGCTCTATAGCTGCTTCAAAACAAACAGCAACTTTATCAACATAACGGCTTAAAAACTTGTTCGTTACACCTGGTACACTATTTTGTTCATGTACAATAGTTGGAATACCTAATTTGGCTGCAGCGTATACAACTGGTCCACATACATATCCACCCGTTCCAATTACGATATCCGGATTAAAACGACGAATGTATCGTTTACTATCCTGTACACCTTTTAGAAAACGCATTACTGTTTTCACATTATCTAATGATATTTTTCGTTTAAATCCACTTATAACAATAGATTGAAATGGTATACCTGCTTTTGGAACGATTGTACTCTCTAGTCCATTTTCCGTACCAATATATAAAAATCTCGCTTCTGGATTTAACTTTTTTATTTCTCTAATTAAAGCAAGAGCTGGATAAATATGACCACCAGTACCCCCACCACTCACTAATACACGCACTACTAACTCCTCCGCTTCTCTTTTCTTATTTCCATTATACTTATTTCTATATACATATTGCATTTTTACACACATACGAAAAACCCTGTCTTATAAACAGGGTTTAGTAGCGAGAATGGCGACTTATATTTAATAATACACCTACTGCCATTAACATTAATGTCAAACTTGATCCACCATAACTTAAAAACGGCAAGGTAATACCCGTAACAGGCATCAGTCCTGTTACAACACCAACATTAATCATTACTTGAATCGCAATCATCGCCACAATACCTACTGCTAAAAACGTACCATATAAATCTGGCGCTCCTAATGCGATACGAATCCCGCGCCATAATAATAGACTAAATAATAATAACACAAATGAACCACCAATAAAACCTAATTCCTCGGATAAGATCGCAAATATAAAGTCAGTTTGTGGTTCAGGTAAATAAAGAAATTTTTGTCTACTTTGTCCAAGTCCAAGCCCAAATAATCCACCAGGTCCAATTGCAAGTAATGATTGGATAATTTGAAATCCACTCCCGAGCGGATCTGACCACGGATCTAAATATGATGTAATGCGTTTCATTCGATACGGTGCTGATGCAATTAACCCTACAAATCCTGCTACACCAATCAAACCAAACATTGCAAAGTGAAAGACCCTCGCTCCCGAAATGAATATCATAATGATACATGTCCCAACCATTACCGTTCCTGTCCCAAGGTCTGGCTGTAACATAATCATCCCAAAAGCAAGAAACACAAAACTAAGGGCCGGTAATAAACCACGTTTAAAAGATGTAATCAATTTTTGCCGTTCTGCTAAAAACTTTGCCAAGAAAATAATCATCGCAAACTTCATAAATTCTGACGGTTGAATCGAAAATGCTCCGATTCCAATCCAACTTCGTGCTCCTCCTCGAACAAGACCTACTCCAGGAATAAGAACGAGAATAAGAAGAATGAAGCAAACTAGCAAAATCACTTTTGAATACGTACGCCACACCCAATAATCAATTTTCATAATAAAAAACATAGCTACTACACCAAGACCCGCAAACAGTAATTGTCTTTTTGCAAAAAAGAATGAGTCCCCCATTTTATAAGAGGCCCAAACTGCACTCGCACTATAAACCATAATCATTCCGATTGTCAACAATGAAAGTGTTACGATGATGAGAATAAAATCAGGCGTTTTCTTCATTACCCACAAACACCACCTCTTTAGGCAGAAACTTTTGCCCTATGTAACAAAACATCAGTAGGTGTTAGCCTACTGATGTTTTGATTTACTTTATATAAGTTTATGCACAGCTTGTATAAAAATGTCTCCTCTTTCTTCAAATGTTTTAAATTGATCCCAGCTTGCACACGCTGGAGAAAGAAGAACGACATCGCCATCTTTAGAATGAGCATAAGCTTTCACCACTGCTTCATCTAAAGTATCGACACTTTCAATTATATCTAATCCCGCTTTTTCTGCCGCTCTTACTAGTTTAGGAGCTGTTTGTCCAAATGTTACAATCGCTTTTACATTTTTGAAATACGGAATTAAATCATCGAATTCATTTCCGCGATCAAGCCCACCTGCTAGTAACACAATCGGTTGTGTAAACGCAGATAGTGCTTTCTCAGTCGCTAACATATTCGTTGCTTTTGAATCATTATAAAACTTACGGTTGTTAATCGTTGTTACATATTCTAAACGATGTTTTACACCCGTAAAACGTTTTAACACGACCGTAATTGCTTCATTAGAAGTACCTAATAATTTCGCAATACTCATCGCAGCTAAAATATTTTCTAAATTATGTTGACCAGGTAAAACGATATCGCTTACTTCAACAACTTTTTCACCTTTGAAATAAAGAGCGTTATCTTTTATACACGCGCCATCTTCAATTTCTTTCGTTGTCGAAAACAGGATTTTTTGACCTTTAGAATACGCAGACAAAGCCATCACATCTGCATCATCTGCATTTATTACACTATAATCATTTTCTGTTTGGTTTTTAAAAATATTTGCTTTCGCTAAACCATATTCTTTCTTCGTCCCATGATAATCTAAGTGGGCCTCAAATAAATTTAAAAACGCAGCAATTTTAGGTTGGAACAATTCTACTCCCATCAATTGAAATGATGAAAGTTCTGTAACTACAACTTCATTTTCTTTTGCATCCTGTGCTACTTCACACGCTACAGTGCCAATGTTCCCTGCAATTACAGGATGCTTTTGTCCTTCTTTTAGCATTTCAAATGTCAGCATTGTCGTCGTCGTTTTACCGTTAGACCCCGTAATCCCAACAAATGGTGCTTCTGAAATACGATATGCTAATTCAACTTCCGTAACAATCGGAATTTGCTTTTCTTTCGCAGCAACTAATATTGGATTAGAATACGGGATTCCTGGATTTTTTACTACAAGAGAAATATTTCTCTCTAATAATTCTAAAGGATGACCACCGCATACAACGTCCATTCCTTTTGCTTGTAATTCTGCAGCAAGTACATTCTCTGCTAAAGGCTTTCCGTCATTTACAATAACATTTGCCCCTAACTTTTGTAACAATGTAGCTGCTGCATAACCACTTTTTGCAATGCCTAATACAAGAATATTCTTATTTTGAAATTCAGTTACAGTTTTCAATTACATCCACACCCCGATATAAATTCCTAACACAGCTAATAAAAATCCTGCAGACCAAAACGTCACAACAACACGCCACTCTGACCAACCACATAATTCATAATGATGGTGTAATGGACTCATTTTAAAGACACGTTTTCCTGTTGTTTTAAATGAAATGACCTGAATGATAACCGATAAAGTTTCCATTACGAATACTCCGCCGATAATTACAAGTAGCAATTCTTGTTTTAATAAAATCGCTACAGCTGCAATGGCTCCACCTAAAGCTAATGAACCTGTATCTCCCATAAACACTTTTGCTGGATTCGCATTGAATACTAAAAATCCAAGTACAGCTCCTACAACTGCCATACAGAATATCGCCACTCCAAATTGCTCTTGTGCCACAGCAATAATACTAAATGCTCCAAATGCAATAGCAGCTGTTCCTGATAATAAACCATCTAAACCGTCAGTTAAGTTAACTGCATTTGATCCACCAATAAGCATAAATAGTACAAGTACGAAATACGCCCAACCTAATTCAAACTTAACATCCGTTCCCGGAATCATGATGTATGTGTGGAACGCTTGCCCTTTTCCAATTAAAAAGAATGCAATAGCAATAACAAGCTGACCTACTAATTTTTGCTTTGATGTTAAACCAAGATTTCTCTTCTTAACCACCTTTATGTAGTCATCTAAAAATCCAATCAAGCCGTAACCAAACGTCACTAATAGTAATAACGAAACCTCTGCACCTAAATAATTAAACTTAATCGCCATAATAAGTGAAGTTACCATCATAGATACGTATATGACGATACCACCCATTGTCGGTGTCCCTGATTTTTTTTGATGTGACTTTGGTCCCTCATCACGAATACTCTGTCCGAACTTTAATTTTCTTAAAAATGGAATAAACAATGGCGAAAGGGCAACAGAAATTAAGAATGCTACCCCAGCCGTTACTAATAAACCTTGCTCAAGCACATGTAGTCCTCCTCTCACGTTGTTACTCTTCGTTGCTTAAACGCCCTTTAATTGCTTCTTTAGCAACTTCACGATCATCAAAATGATGAACTTCTTTACCAATAATTTGATACGTTTCATGACCCTTACCAGCAATAATAATGATATCATCTGCTTTCGCTTTAGTGATTGCATGGTGTATCGCTTCTTTTCTATCAATAATCACTTCATAATTTTTCCCACTTGCACCATGTACCATATCATCTAAAATAGCCGCTGGATCTTCACTTCTTGGATTATCTGATGTGTAAATTGCATGAGTTGCATATTTTGTTGCAACACTTGCCATTATCGGTCTCTTCGTTCGGTCCCTATCGCCGCCACAACCAACGATACAATACACATCACCTTTTGCAAATTGTTTTGCAGTTTTTAATACATTTTCTAAACTATCCGGCGTATGTGCGTAATCAACAATAACTGTATAATTTTGTCCTCCATCAACAACTTCAAAACGCCCTGGAACCCCAGCTAGTTCTTTTATAACAGCAATGATTGTTTCTAATTTCACACCCGAAACAAGTCCTGCTGCTGTTGCTGCAAGTACGTTATATACATTAAATTTACCTATTAATTTCATCGTAACATTTACACTTTCATATGGTGTGACAAGCGTAAATGTAGTCCCGCCACTCGTCATAACGATATTTTTTGCCATAATGTCACTTGTTGTATCAATACCATATGTTACAACTGTTGCTGCAGTACTTCTCATATACTCTTCTGTTACATTATCATCGCTATTCAGCACAGCGTACTTTTCACGATTATGATTATAACTATTGCCAAGCTGTGCAAATAGTAACCCTTTTGCATGTTTATATTCTTCCATCGTTTTATGATAGTCTAAATGATCTTGTGTTAAATTCGTAAACACCGCTACATCGTAATCACATCCGTGTACACGACCAAGATCTAACGCATGTGACGAAACTTCCATTACCGTGCTGTCCACACCTTGTTCAACCATTTTTGAAAACGTCTGTTGAAGTGTTAGTGCATCTGGTGTTGTATTTTTCACCTCAAATGTTTCATCACCGATTTTCATATTAATCGTTCCAATTAGCCCTGTTTTATGACCATGTGCTCGCATAATCTCATCCATAATATGCGATGTTGTTGTCTTTCCATTTGTACCTGTAATTCCGATTAAATGTAACTTGTGTGTCGGTTGACCATAAAAATAATCAGCTAAAACCGCTAACGAACGAAAAGTATTTTTCACAAGTACAACTGGAACGTCAACATCAATTGGTCTTTCCGCAACAATAGCAGCCGCTCCTTGTGCCGCTGCTTGCTTAGCAAAATCATGGCTATCAACCGTATATCCTTTCATACATACAAATAAGCTTCCCTCTTTCACTTTACGTGAATCAGCTTCTATAGATGTGATTTCTGGATTTTCTTTTGGAACAACTGGAAAATCATGCAAACATGATACAAGTGTATGCAACTTCATTTCACTAAACCCTCTCTACATTGTTTATTTATCTTTTTTCAGTAAGCAACACATTACCTCCTATATAAGGAGGTAAGTGCTACTGACCTATTTATGAATGAGACACTTACTGTCTCAAATTAAGTAACTGTTCTATAAAGAACTCACTTCCACCAATTGTACCATAAAACGTACTATGTTACCTTTAATTCCCGAAGTAAATTCTAATTTTTGAGCCTTCTTTTACTTTAGCTCCCGCTTCTGGTGATTGTTTAATTACTTTCTCTCCATCTCCACTTATATCAAGCTTCAAATCGACGAGTTGTGTTTGTAAGTCTTTCTTTTTCATTCCAATTAAATTCGGAACTTCCACAGTTGGTGTATCGCCCCATTTATATTCTTTCTCAACTTGTTCTTTTCTCGGTTTCACTCCCATAACAGGAAGCGCATCTCGAAGGATATTCCCGACAATCGGAGCTGCTACCACTCCACCAAACTGTGTAACCCCTTTTGGATTATCAACAGCTACATACACAACAATCTCTGGATCATCCGCTGGAGCAAATCCGATAAAAGATACTATATAATTATTCTCTAAATATTTACCATCCTTCACCTTTTGAGCAGTACCCGTTTTTCCACCTACGCGATATCCATCAATATAAGCACCTTTACCAGAACCTTTCGCTACAACATTCTCTAATGCATAACGAACTTTTTCTGAAGTTTCCTTGGAAATAACTTTTCTTTTCTCAACAGGTGTCTTTTTACTAACAACTTGATTATTTTTCGGATCAATAAACTCCTTAGCTATATACGGCTGATACAATGTTCCACCATTTACAGCCGCCGCTACAGCTGCTACTTGTTGAATCGGCGTAACAGAAACTCCTTGGCCGAATGAAGTTGTTGCTTGCTCTACTGGACCAACTTTATCTAAATTAAATAAAATCCCACTGCCTTCACCTTGCAAGTCAATTCCAGTCTTCTGCCCAAAACCAAAATTACGAATGTATTTAAATAATCGGTCTTTACCAAGGCGATCACCAAGTTCAATAAATCCCGGGTTACATGAGTTTTGAACGACTTCTAAAAACGTTTGACTGCCATGACCTCCTGCTTTCCAGCATTTCAATCTAGCTCCACCTACTTCAGCTGCTCCATCATCATAAAACGTATCCTTCTCTAAGTCTACTAAATTTTCATTCAATGCTGCAGCTAATGTAATGATCTTAAATGTTGAACCAGGCTCATACGTACTCCATACAGGTAGATTTCTGTTATACACTTCTGGAGAGACACTTTGAAAATCCGCTGGGTCAAAACTCGGTCGACTAGACATCCCTAAAACTTCACCATTTTTAGGGTTCATTGCAATCGCAATCATACCGTCAGGATTATAAGTTGACTCCGCAATATTCATTTCTCTTTCCATAATCCTTGTAATACGCGCATCGATTGTTAATCCTAAATTTAAACCGGCTTCTGGCTTTTTGAAATCATCACCAACATTAGGCATCCTTTGTCCTTTCGCATCTGCAAAAAAACGCACATGACCTTTGTCCCCATTTAGCTCTTTATCATAATATTTTTCTAGTCCCATAAGACCTTGGTTATCGCTACCTGCAAAACCTAATACATGTGATAAAAAGTTTCCAAACGGATAGTACCGGATAGAATCCTCTGCGATATACACGCCCTTCAGACTTAATCCTCGTACTTCTTTCGCTTTGTCATGTGATATTTTCCTTCCGCCTTTATCTAACCTTACAATCGATTCTTTTTTTGTAATCCTTTTATAAATCTCATCTTTTTCCACACCTAATACTGCAGCTAACTTCTCTGCAGTCTCCGCTGGTTTTTCAATTTGCCTCGGTACAACAAAGACAGTTGGAGCACTTTTATTCGTGGCAAGTTCCACACCATTTCGGTCTAAAATTTTCCCACGTTCGGGTTCAAAAGTAATATTACGACTCCATGAATCTTTCGCACGATCCGTTAACATATTCCCAAGAAAAAATTGCACATATCCAAGACGAATATCGATAATCGTGAAAATAAGTATACCTGATATAAGTATAAAAATAAGTCGTTTTCTAACTGTTACATTTGATACACGCATATTGGAACAAGCCTCCCTTACGCCTAGCTTGTTCCAATATATGCTTGTACTTATTTAATTAGAACTTATTCTCTTTTACCATTACGGCTTTTCTGCTTCTTGCTGTGGTTCGAGTGGCGGTACGAGTGTGACACCTAATTCTGTACCAGGTTGTAATAATGTTCCTTCCGCCACACTTTGTTCTGTTACGTATCCTGTACCAGAAGGTTTCAAGTTAAGCTGTAATGTCTTCGCTAAATTCATAACATCACGCAGTGCCCATCCTTGTATATTTGGCATTGTAGGCTTATCTCCTACCAAGAAGACTCGGTCGCCTTTTAATGTTTGTTCAGTCGCTTTTGGTACTTGTTGCTGTACTTTCCCTTCACCTAGTACGATTGGACGAAGTTTTGCTTTATCAATCGCTTTCCCCGCTTCAGCCATCGTTTTACCATTTACATCCGGAACAGTAGTTTGTTGTTCTTTCAGATGTTTTTTCGGATCTTTAACTTCATTTGGCTTAATCTTTAAATACTCTAAACTATTTTTTGTTACATATTTAAAAATATCAGCTAACGGTTGTGCACCGTTCTCATCATCTTTTAATTTAGGCTGTTTAACAGCTACATACACAACAAGTTGTGGATCGTCCATTGGTGCCATACCTAAGAATGAGAATATATAATTCTGTCTCCCTGTCATATAGCCGCCTTTTCCATCCGGAATTTGCGCTGTACCTGTTTTACCACCAACTGAATATCCATCAATTTTATAAGCTGTCCCTGTACCTTTCGGAGATGTAACAACACGTTCTAATAATTGTCTTACTTGCGCTGCTGTTTCCTTTGTAACAGGTTTTCCTACTTCTTCTGGCTTATGTTCTAATTTTACTTTGTCTGTTATCGGATCTACAATTTTATCAATTGCATAAGGTTTCATCATTTTCCCATCATTTGCAATGGCCGTTGCAGCTTGTACAAGCTGAATTGGTGTTACAGTGGAACCTTGTCCAAAAGCTGTTGTCACTTGTTGTATTTGCTGATCAAATAAAATTGTATTCGATCCTTCACCTGATAAATCAATGTTCGTTTTTTCATCTAATCCAAAACTATGAATATATTTTCGGAAACGTTCTGGACCAAGTTTTTGATCTCCTAAAATTGCAAACGCTACGTTTGAAGAACGCTCTACCCCTTCATCAAACGTGATAGAGCCCCAACCAGCACCACCGTTATGATCTTTTATTTTCCTATTTCCGACTTGATATGTCCCGGACTGATAATAATCTTGGCCTTTGTACACACCTTCATTAATAGCTGCCGCTAACGTGAAAATTTTCATTGTTGATCCAGGTTCAAATGCATTGGCAATTGCGTCATTAAAGAAATATTTAATTTGACGATCATTAGGGTCATAACTAGGTTTAGTAGACATCGCTAATATTTTCCCAGTTTTCGGATCTGCAACAATCCCTATTAAACTTTCTGGCTCATATTGCTTACTTGCTGCTTTCATCGCGTCTTCTAAATAACTTTGGACACGTTGATCGATTGTTAAATAAGCGTTATCTCCATTTTTAGGTGCCTTTACATTAACTTTTCCCCCATCAAGGGACACACCTTTACGATCACCTGTATATGCTACTTCTCCGTTCGAGGCACTTAAGTATTTATCCAAGCTTTTCTCTATGCCAAATTGACCTACCGAGGTTCCATTCTCATTTGGTTTTGCATGACCTATAACGTAAGATGCAAAATCACCGTTTGGATACACCCTTGCATTTTCTGTAATAAAAGATATTCCCGGCAACTTCAACGCTTCTATTTGTTCCTTCTTTTCTTTCGTCAAATCCTTGCCTAACGTTCCAAATTCGACTTGACTTCTACCTTCCTTATTTAAAGAAGCTAAAATATCCTCTTCGCCTTTTCCAAGTACTCCTGCAATTTTCTTTGCAGTATCTTCTTTATTCTCAACTGAGTTAGCACCTTTTAGTGCAGCTACCATTTTGTAAGAGTTTGCGTCTTGCGCTAACACATGACCGTTTTGATCATAAATGGTTCCTCGGTTCGCTTCAAGAACTCCTTTTTTACTATGCTTTTGTTTAGCAAGTGCATCTAAATCCTGATTATGAACTGTTCCTGTTGATTGTATGTAAAAAAATCGGGCTAATAACAGCAAAAAGAGCAGGAGGAAAAATATCATAAAATAACCTGCTCCCTTATTGGTATGAAATTTAGTCATATTCTTCTTCATCGTTCCTTCACACCTATTGCCTTATTTGAGGCCTTTCACATTATTCGCATTAATTTCTAGCCCGTGTTTTTTTGCAACTTCAGCGATTCGTTCATAGCGACTTAACTTCTCTACTTCAGCTTGTAATTCTTGATTTTCTTTTTGCTGCTGTACAATTTTTTCTTCTATCGTCGCTGCTTCTACATTAACTTGATAAAGGCCTGCTTTATTTCCAATAAACGCGACACAGGCATACAATAAAAAGCCAATAAACGCTACATACAACAGTTTTTCGATTCTTGTAATTTTCGCTTTAACCTTCGGCTTAGCCATCTGCTGTGGGGGCGTTTGAATTTGCACCTCTTCTTGCGCTTGTTGTTTGTACTTTACAGCTAAATTAGTCATACCTCTCTCTCCCTTTTATCGTTTTTCAGCGATTCTCAACTTCGCAGAACGCGCACGATTATTTTCTTCTAGCTCTATATCAGAAGGTAAAATCGGTTTTCTTGTAATAAGCTTTAATTTCGGCTTAAATTCATCAGGAATAATCGGTAATCCTGGCGGCAATTGTGGCGTTGTACTATTTCGCTTAAACGTTGTTTTACAAATACGATCTTCTAATGAATGGAATGTTATAACACTAACTCTTCCACCTGGCTTAACCATCTCAATAGCAGATTCCAATGCTTCTTCAAATACTTTTAATTCATCATTTACAGCTATACGAATTGCCTGAAACACTCGCTTAGCAGGATGCCCACCCGTTCTACGAGCTGGAGCCGGAATACCTTCTTTAATTAGCTCTACTAATTCTCCTGTCGTTTCAATAGCTTTATTCTCACGATAAGCTTCAATTTTTCTTGCAATTTGTTTTGAAAATTTCTCTTCACCGTATTGGAAGAAAATCCTTACAAGTTGTTCATATGACCAGCTATTTACAACATCATACGCTGTTAATGGGGCATCTTGATCCATCCGCATATCTAGCGGTGCATCATGATGATAACTAAAGCCTCGTTCTGGTGTATCTAATTGTGGGGATGAAACACCTAAATCAAATAAAATACCATCTACTTCTGTTATACCTATTTCCTGCAGTTTTTCAGCTAAATAACGGAAGTTACTCTTTACTGTTATAAACTGTTCACCGTATGAAGAGAACTTTTCTTTCGCGTTTTGAATCGCTATCTCATCTTGATCAAACGCTATTAATTTTCCACCTTCAGTTAATTGGGATAATAAATAAGAACTATGTCCTCCTCCCCCCAGTGTACAATCTACATATGTACCATCTGGCTTTATATCTAAGCCGTCTACTGTTTCCTTTAAAAGCACTGTTACGTGTTTAAACATTGTTGCACCTACTCTTTTTCCAATTAATTATGTTGAATGTATCCCTTCCTCTAAACACATATTTCACGCTTAGAGAATGAAATAATACGAAAGAACGACTCATTTAACTTACCAACAAAGGCAACATACTATACAAATCGCTATTTTCTTTTATTATATACTAAATTTTATCATCTTTTGCGGGAATTTAAATAAAAAACTGTCGAAAAAGCGAATAATACGTTTACATTTTGTGCTATTTTGTCATATATTTAAGTATCCAACACAATTGCCATATCTAACATTTTTTTGATTGATAATTCAGAAAAAAATCACTTCACAGTAAATTCAACGGAATAAAAATAAAATCCTGCTCCAAAGAGCAAGATTTTATAGTTTTATAACATGATGTTTTCCGTCCCAAGAAAAAGGGTTTTCCATTACACGATCAACGAAATCCAAACCAAACTGATTTAAATAATAACATACATTCCACACACGTTCTTGCGGCGCACCTAATGGACGAAGTGCGAATTGTATACGGCGGAATTTATTTAGCTGAACCTCATACTTTTTCTCAACATTTCTTTTCAACATTCTTTCCAACAGTTCAATTTGTTCATTAATTTTCAATTCGTTTTTCCCTGCAAACGCACCTAACCCTGGCTCTATTTTCTTTACAAATTGCTGTAAAGATGTATGAATATCGGCAATTTCTTTTTTCGCCTTTTCAAAATGATCATCAATCGGTTCCTCTATTTGATTAAACAACCAGTTTTCACGCAGTTTATCGACATCATTTAAAAACGGATCAATTTCTCTCAATTGCAGATCGAATAAATCTGTCGCTATATCTCTCTCCACATAAGTAATTGTAAGACGAGGAACGACAGGTGGCATTTGAAAACCGACAGTATGGAATACTTGCTGTAATTCACTCCAATAAGCTAATTCCCCTGGACCTCCAATAAATGCGAGCGTAGGAAATACATACTCTTGCATAAGAGGACGTGTTACAACATTATTACTAAAACGTGCCGGATTTCTCTCCATCTCTTCAATCAACTCTTCGTATGAAAAGGAATGCGCCCCATCCTTTCCAACAAACTTACCTTGATGCTCTTCAAGCAATACTCGTTCATTATCTATTTCCATGAATATATGCACTGCATGAGACTTCGTTTCAATAATCGGTTTGTATCCTAGTTCTTTAATTACTTCCTGCTGATTACGAAGGCCCTCTTGTACCTCTTTATACTTACTTATAATTCGCTTGAAAAATGGAATTTCTAACTTTCTTAATTCAGGATGATGTGAATCAACAAGGATTAAACCAGAATTAGCAAAGATTTTCGTAATAAGATGAGCAAAGAAATCTACATACGTATTCGATTTTTTCAAAGCATCATCAACAAATTTTAATACATCTTTTGTAAAATTTGTTTCTGGGTATGTTTTAAAAATCTCTTCAATCCAATTTCTACAATCTTCAACAGAAAGTTCAGACTCAGAAGCACTTGCCTTTTTCGGATTACGGTCATAAAAAATAGTTTTTTTCATCTTTTTATTTTTCGCTACAAAAGTATGATTAATCTCATCCATATCATGGTCTTCACCCGCAATCCAGAAGACAGGGACAACTTTAACTCCTAAACTTTCTTCCTTTTCCTTTGCAAGCTGTAAAATTGAAATAACTTTATGAATTGTATAAAGCGGTCCAGTTAATAACCCCGCTTGTTGTCCAGCTATAACAACATATGTATTTTCATCTCCAAGCGCTTTTACATTTTGAAGTGTAGATTCTCCCGCTTGTAATTTTGTATTATATTCTAATAAATGCGCTACTAAATCTTGGCGGAAAAACTCCCTTTCACGCAAATCATGTAAACGTTGTTTAAAAGCATCTTCTGTTAACATATAATCAAAACATGACTGTATCTCTTTTTTACCGTTCATATAGTCCGCTACAATACCTTGTTGCGGAACAGAGATTTCTTTTATCTCCATATAATTCTTCCTTTCGTATCCAGTTCTCTCACCAATCCACATTGTAGTCAATGTTTCACGTAAAAGCAAAGAATAACACTTATACTCTTGTTTCTAAACCTTTTATTGCATCGAACAAAAATTGAAGTGTCGGAACTGGTCGTTGCTGTTTCTTAGCTTCTTCTAATACATATCCAACAATCGCATTAATTTCCGTCTTTCTACTCGCTCTTACATCCGCTAGCATAGAAGATGTATTACGAGACGTTCCTTCACACACATTTCGTACCATTTGCCATACCATTTCTTTTTCTCCTCTAATAAGAAATGCTGCCTCCTGAAACACTTGCTCCATCATTTGATAAAAAAAACGATTCGTGATTAATTCACCATTCTTAACTCCCAATAGTGCTGTCAACGGATTGATACATACATTTACTACTAATTTTTTATGCATAATCTCTTCCCAATCCGTTTCTATTTGAACTGGAAAATAAGCAACAGGAAAATAATTGAATATTTTTTTAAAATGTATAGATTGACCACAAACCACTCCAAATTTTGTTACCCCTATCCCAGTATGATGAACGATATGCCCTCCCTCTTTTTTCGCACCATGTTCTACAATACCAACAGCTATATTTTTACTCCCTATGTTCAGCATCTTTTGAAGATGCGACATTCCGTTTTGCAAAAAGATTAATGATGATGCCCCTTCCACAAACGGTAGTACGTCATCTATATGATATTGCTTCACAGCAATAAATATATAATCTAAATTTTGCGCTACCATACTTTCTATCGGTAAAACAGATGGATATACTGTTTCACATCTTCCATCTCTAATACAAGTTACACCTGTTTCATTTAATTCTTCAGCTTGCTTAGCTGTTCTTGTAAACAACGTAACATCTTGGTTATTTTTTTGTAAATAAAATGTATACAATAGACCAATAGCACCTGGTCCGACAATTCCAATTTTCATTTTCACACAAGGAATTCACACTAAGTGCCCTTGCCTTCCCCCCTTTATATCTTTTTAAAGCACCTGAGCACGCCCTATAATTCCGCTGTCCTCTGCCCAACAAATATACTCTCATTTTTCACTATGTATGTACCACCTATTAATACGCTTCTACTCTTAGTTTAGCAAATCCTCAAAAAAATAAAAAAAGAAATATACTATCTTCTTCATAAAAATAAAAAAATGAGTTATACTATTATTATAAATATTTTTACTTTTCTGCATTCAACGAGACAAGAAAAGGATGTGATGTAATGGGATTCCCAAAAGTTGAGCGCTTGCTCATCAATTATAAAACGTTAGATGAATTCAAAAAATTTAAAGGGTGCGGAGCCCAGGAACTATCTATGCTGGAAGAATTACAAGCAAACATTATTGAAAACGACAGTGAATCTCCATTTTACGGTATTTATTATGGCGGATCACTAATCGCACGTATGAGTCTATATATGAAAAGAAACGGCGGAGAACCATTCGAAATTACAGGTCCCTACCTAGAACTTTATAAACTTGAAGTATTACCAACTTTTCAAAAACAAGGATTCGGGCAAATGCTTGTAAATCATGCGAAACAAATGCAATTTCCTATTAAAACGATAGCACGTATTCATTCAGCTGGTTTTTGGGATAAATTAAATTTCAACCCCGTATCAGTAACTGATGGAGATTTTTATATTTGGCATCCAGAAGCAAATTTGAATGCGGTTACAAACGAAGAATCGGCTTAAGAAATAAAAAAACAGCTGTATAACAGCTGTTTTTTATTTCTTAAGCTTCTCTAACTTCTCATTCGAGCGAGCATTGTTTCTTTCCGCTACCATTACACTTCTTTTTTGATCGATATAATCAAGTAGTGTTCTATACTCTTCTTCATATACTGATAATCGCTCCAGAAGACGCTCTCTTTCTGTTTGTAATGATTCAACTTGTTGTTGCAACACCGTTAAAGAGTTTTCATCTTTATAATTTTGCAAGAAATCAATAACATCATTCAACGTAATTGACGTAGGTTCTAACACCTTTGTCTCTTTCACTTCATAATTTTCTACTTTACGAAGTTGCTTTGCTTCCTCAATACGTTCTTTATATTGCTTTCTTACGTAAGAATTCCATCTAAACCCACATGCTGCTGGTGTACGAGATAAATTTTTCCCCACTTCCTTAAAGGCAGAAAGTTGTGTTCCACCTTCTCGAATATGCCGGAGTACTACTTCTGCCAGAAGCAAATCTTCATCATCAGTCCAAGCATCTTGTCTTGTTGTCGCCATCTCTCTAGTCCTCCCTATGCATTTTTTATTAAGCATATGCAGTTACTAGAAAAGATAGAATACAACAACTAAAGATTAAGACAAAAAAAATAAACGCAGAAGATATCTTCTGCGTTTATTTTCCCGCAATTACTTGCTGATTACTTCTTTACCTTTGTAAGTACCGCATGCTTTACATACACGGTGAGCTAATTTCGCTTCACCACAGCTTGGGCACTCTACCATACCAGGTACTGATAATTTGAAATGCGTACGACGCTTTCTTTTTACTGTTTTAGAAGTTCTTCTAAAAGGTACAGCCATTCTTCCCACCTCCTTAAAAGAAATAGTTATTTTCATATGAAGGCCTGAACCAGTCTTCCGATTATTTGTCAAAAAACTTTGCAAGTCCTGCCAATCTTGGATCAACAGTCTTTTCTTTGTCTTCTTCCGAAATCACTTGCCAGTCTTGACCTTGCATCGGTGCTCCACCAGAAACATCATCACTGAAAATTTGCATTGGAATCTCCAAAAGTATATTTTCCTTGATTACGGGCAGTAAGTCAAGTACTTCTCCTTCTAAAGAATGAATTTCAGCTTCAGTTTCAAATTCTTCTTGTGAAGTTTGGAACACCTCAGTTGTTTTAATGTCAAATGGTAATGTCACATCTACTAAAGAGCGAGAACATGGTAAAACCATGCTTCCAGTTATATGTAGATGAAACGTAAACTTACCGGAGCCAAAATCAACTCTTCCCGTTACATGAACAGGATTAATTTCACGAATATCTTTCTCGACCTCTTTTAGCTCACTTACATCTACCATCTCATCCAATGTCAATCCTTTATTTCTCAATTTATTCAATTGATGGATGGACCATTTCATATCATATCACCTCAAGGCAACAAACAAAATTATAGCTAGCCATTTTATATTTGTCAATGTTTTTTCTTTACACTATAATGAAGTCATCATAGTAAATAATATATAGAGTATCACGTTTTTCAAAAAGATGCTACATCGAAAGGAGAGATTACCATAAAAGCTGGTGGTATAGTTGTTGAATATAACCCTTTTCATAACGGTCATCTTTATCATGTGCAACAGACAAAAAAGTTAACACAATCCGATATAATAATTGCCGTTATGAGTGGTCCTTTTTTACAGCGTGGTGAGCCCGCACTCATTTCCAAATGGTATCGCACTAAAATGGCCTTAGCAAACGGCGTAGACCTTGTTGTAGAGCTTCCATACGTCTTTGCAACACAAAAGGCTGAAACCTTCGCAAATGGTGCTATTTCCATTTTAAATGCCCTACGTGTTTCTGAAATTTGTTTCGGTAGTGAGGATGGACAAATCGAAAATTTTTATAATACCATCTCCGTACAAAAAAACGAAGAAGAGACTTTTAACTACCTTGTAAAACAATTCATGGACGCTGGTAATAGTTATGCAAAAGCAACATCGGATGCTTTCTCACACATTTTAACATCTGAAAAAAACATAGATATGTCACAACCAAATAATATTTTAGGCTTCCAATATATGAAAGCAATTCTGTCACAAAATAGCTCTATACAAGCTCAAACTATAAAAAGATTTGCCTCTCATTATCATGATGAAACATTTAATGACCAACATATTGCAAGCGCGACAAGCATCCGAAAACAACTCTTTAGCGAAGAAGGATCATTTACAACAATTGAACCTTTTCTCCCACAGGCAACCACTTCGCTTTTAGCAAATTACAAACAAAATTACGGGATATTACATAATTGGGAACAATACTTTTCATTTTTTAAATATAGACTCATGACGATGTCTCCAGGGGACTTACGACATATATATGAAATAGAAGAAGGTTTAGAGCATCGTATTTTATCAAAAATACAAAACAGTTCCTCCTTCTATTCATTCATGGAAGCATTAAAAACAAAACGTTATACATGGACTAGATTACAAAGAGCTTGTACACACATTTTAACAAACACAACAAAAGAGGAAATACGTAGCGCAAATATAGAACAACACGCACCATATATTCGCCTGCTAGGTATGTCACAAAAAGGACAAACTTACCTTTCAAAAAACAAGAAAAAAATCGAACTTCCAATCCTTACTCATACAAAAACATTCGACCATGCCGCTTTAGATATAGAGAAAAAAGCAAACTCTGTATATTTCTCCATCATGCACGAACCGTTACGCACACAACTATTAAAACAGGATATAACACACCATCCTGTTCGCTATGATGAAACAACTACAAAATTCCTATAAAAAAACCTCTCTATTTCAGAGAGGTTTTTTCCTTATCCATCTTTTCTAAATATGTTAACGCATCATCCAGCGTATCTACTGGTACAATTTTCATTTTTGTTTTAATATCCTTTGCAGTCTCAAGTGCATCTTTATAGTTCGATTTCTCCGCACCTTTTTCATTTGGCGCAAAGAACACTTCAGCCCCGGCATCGCTAGCAGCCACCACTTTTTGATTTATACCACCAATTGGGCCCACTTCTCCTTTTTCATTAATTGTACCTGTTCCAGCTATTTCATGTCCTTTCGTTAAGTCTTCTTCCACAAGTTGATTATATATTTCTAATGTGAACATTAAACCTGCGGATGGTCCACCAATTTCATGAGAATTAATTTTCACTTTCGGATCGACCACTAATTCTCTTTCCGTAACGATAGAAACACCTATGCCGACACGCCCATTCCCATTAGGAATCGTCTTTACATTTAAATTCTCTTTCAATTGTTTTCCATTTCTCATGTACTCAATACTTACAGCATCGTTTTCTTTTTTCCCTGTCATATATTCAATAAATTGCTCCGTCTTTTCAAATGTTTTTCCGTCAACAGCTATAATAACATCACCAAGCTTAAGCTTTCCTTCTGACGGCATTCCTTTTGCCACACCAGCAACTAATACACCTTTATTTTCAAAAGATACTGAGCGATTTGCACGTTTATATGCATTATAAATTGCTGCATTTTGCGAATCTTTCATCGCATAATTTTGGCGAAATTGATATTCTTCATCACTCTCACCTTTTTGCAATATTTCTTCCGCTTTCGAAATATGTGTATATTTATTAAACTGTGCCGCTATTAAATTCACCACATTTGCTGGTCCCATTGAAACCGTAACAAGCATAAAATCACCAGATTCTTTCGTTCCACCCTCAACTTGAACATAAGGCTCTAATTTGGCAGCCATTCCTGGTTTTGTTATATAATACGGTAAACGTACGTAAACAAGTAACATCGCCAATATAACCCCTATTAAGATTGCATATATAAACCGAAAACGCTTAAACATTATGTTTCTCCTTCCACTGCTCAATTAATAAATAAATATTTGAAACATGTTTTTCTGCTTCTACTTCTCCAACTCGAATAATGTCTTCAATGTTTGTAAAAGCACGTGAACTAAATTGCTCTACAGCTGGTCGCATCATTAAATCCGATGCAATTTGCCGATTCATTACAAGCTCATGCTGCATAATTTCAATACTTTGTATGATTACGTCATAAATGGACGTAACATCGCCATTCACCTTAATTGGAGATACATCAACAGCGATAACAATATCGGCCCCTAACTCTTTCACAACCGATACTGGGATGCGATCAATGACTCCACCATCCACTAATAATCTTCCATCTATTTTTTCTGGTACAAACACTCCAGGAACAGATATGCTAGCCCTCACCGCATCTGCAACTGGCCCACTTGTAAAAACCACTTTTTCCCCCTTCAATATGTCAGTAGCCACAACAGCCGTCGGGATATCTAACTCTTCTAAATTTTTATTATATGTAAACATTTTAATCATATCTTTGACACGTTTTCCAGCAATAAATCCCATTTTCGGTACCGTGAAATCTAAATAATACTTCCGCTTAAAAACAGATGCCAATTTATACAATCTTTCAACGTTACTACTTGCCGCATAAAACGTACCTATTAGCGCCCCCATACTACTTCCTGCAATCATGTGAATAGGGATACCCGCTTCCCTTAAAACCTTTATTACACCAATATGAGCAAACCCTTTCGCTCCTCCAGACCCAAGCGCTAAACCAATCTTTGGTTCTTTCATTTTTCTCACCCTTTAATTTTTTTCATTCCTTTTTCATACTTATGGTCTAAATTCACTACGTATCCACGTATACTGAAATGAACGTTTTTTGGGACAAAGGGGGATTTACTTACATGTATGAAAAATGGAAAACCGCTTTCCTTACCATATCAACGCTATTTTTAACCTTTTCTCTTGTACTCCACCCCCAAGCCGCTTTGCAAGCTTCTATTCGCGGGTTAAATATATGGTGGGAAGTTGTATTCCCTTCACTACTACCGTTTTTCATCATTGCGGAACTTCTAATTAGTATCGGTGTTGTAAAATTTATTGGCGTTATATTAGAACCACTCATGCGCCCACTTTTTCGCGTTCCAGGGATAGGCGGATTTGTTTGGGCGATGGGAATGGCTTCTGGTTTCCCTGCAGGCGCCAAATTAAGCGCTAGACTACGAAAAAGCAATCTTTTAACTCAGATTGAAGCGGAGCGCCTCGTTTCTTTCACAAATTCTTCCAATCCACTTTTTATTTTCGGTGCTGTGTCTATCGGCTTTTTTAATAATCCGAAATTAGGAATTATATTAGCCGCTGCCCATTATTTCAGTAACTTTGCTGTCGGATTAATTATGCGTTTTTACGGCGATAATACCGCTTACAAAAATAATACACACACTACAAAAAAACGTCGCTTTCAAAACCCTTTTTTAATTCTTCACGAGACACGCTTACAAGAAAAAAGACCAATTGGTAAATTACTTGGGGATGCCATTGTTTCTTCTATTCAAACATTACTTATGATTGGCGGATTTATTATTTTATTCTCTGTGTTAAATAAAATGATTACTGTATTCCACATTACAGCAGCTCTTTCTTTTATTATGCAACATATTTTATCATTCTTCCAACTAAGTACAGATTTTAGTATACCTATATTATCAGGTATTTTCGAAATGACACTCGGAAGCCAAATGATTAGTCAAATAAATGAAACACCGCTCTTACAACAAGCTATGGTAACAAGCTTCATTTTAGCATTTAGCGGCCTTTCTATTCAGGCACAAGTTGCTAGTATATTAGCTGAAACAGATATCCGATTTAAACCCTATTTTTTCGCACGAATTATTCAAAGTATTCTTGCCCCTATTTTTACATTTGTATTTTGGACACCATTTTATGAGAAAGTGAGTTCTTTCTCACCTATGCCAAAAGATATTCCTGTATTTTTATCCGAGCATCCTTCTATACTACATGAAATTTGGACATCTTTTATACATTATGGACCAATTTTTACATTATTTTGTCTATACTTATATGTTATTTTATTATTTTTGCGCACGTATAAAGAAAAACCCCGTTCACTTTAACGGGGTTTGAAACTTTTCTTTTAAAGCACGCTCTACAATAGGAGGTACAAGATCCACTACACTTCCTCCATACCTCGCAACTTCTTTTACAATACTCGAGCTTAAAAATGAATATTGGTTGTTTGTCATAATAAAAAATGTTTCAATATTTTCATCTAATTTTCGATTCATAGAAGTAATTTGCATCTCATATTCAAAATCAGAAACTGCTCGTAAACCACGTAATATTGCATTTGCATTACGCATTTTTGCATACTCTACTAATAGCCCACTATGCGAATCTACCTTTACATTCGGGATATCCTTTGTCGCTTCTCGAATTAGTTCTAATCGCTCTTCAACTGAAAAGAATGGTTTTTTTGATGAATTGTTTAAAACGACTACGTACACCTCATCAAATACTTTTGCTCCCCTTTTAATAATATCCAGATGCCCAAGGGTAATTGGATCAAAACTTCCTGAAGAAATCGCTATACTTGTCATTCTGTCCCCTCACCTTCATACTTATAAATCGATATTGCAGTAATCCCATAATTCTCAGCTCGTACTTTTACAAGCCTTCCTATTGAATTAGGTAAAACTACATCATTACCATGCTCTGCCATAATTAATCCATCACTATGTAGCAATCCATGTTGATCCATTACACTAATTAAAGATACAATTTTTTGCTCTTTATATGGAGGATCTATTAATATAAGATCGAATGACATTTCACGTTTTATTAACGCCTTTACTGCACGTTCAGCATCATTTCGATATACTTCAGCTTGTTCCTGTACTCTACAACTTTCTAAATTTTGATGAATTACTTTTATCGCTTTACTATCCCGATCAACAAAAATTGCTTTATCGATCCCTCTGCTCAAAGCCTCAATTCCAAGACCACCACTACCACCAAATAAATCAAGGGCGATACCACCATCAAAATAAGGACCTATCATATTAAAAATAGATTCTTTTACTTTATCTGTCGTTGGACGTGTTGTATTACCAGGAACCGCTTTAAGTGGGTGTCCTTTACATTTTCCTGAAACTACTCTCATCTGTTGTCACTACCTTTATTTCAATCTATCGAGCGATTATAGAAAGCCATTCCCACTTCGGTAACCGTTAACAAACCACATTCACCTAACTATAGAAAAACTCGGCCTCAAATAACCTCTCGTTATTTTTATGTATTCATCTCATCATTCACTAATATGAACCCAATATGTATATTAGTTCCACTTTATCTTTTTTATCCTATCACAAAATAAAAAAAAGAAAAATAAAAAGCCCAACATAAAATTTAATTTCATTATGTATATCTTCATTTAGATTGGACATAAATAATTATAACAACATCACCTTCGATGTTGTTGCCAACCGCGGAGAAGACTTACGTTTCCCCATAAGTTCTTCCTCCGGTTTCTCCTCTCCCTTTGCCTTCTTACTAGTACATGCTAGTATAAGAAGGGCCCTGCTATGCAGGGTTTTTTTTCTTTGTGTGCTTTTCATTTAAAAAGTGAAATGGTACAGTAAAAGAAAGAGGAGGAAAAGATATGATTCAACGCTTTATAGAACTTGGAGAAGGCTACTCTGATTTATATGAATTACTTGAAATTGCCAAAACAAATCAAGAACGTATAGCACATATGTTACAATTTGAAACGATAAAAAACGATAAAAAAGTGTGTTCGCTTGTTGTAATATTAAAACCAACTACTACTGGTGATTTCCAACCATTATACATATGTCGTGAAGGCATTCCTGTATTTGAAAATAAAAAAAGTAAACGTGTCATTTTATTTGAAGAAACGGCAGAACAACTCGGGAAAAAAGTGGCTACCTTTACTGTAAAACCATCTACAACTTTCCCAGAAAAAGAACTATTTTTTAATCATTTAATTGGTATTTTACGAATGAACAATTTCATTCCTCCGATGAAATAACACGTTATTTCAAGTGAAAAATCCCCCGCTAAATTTAGCAGGGGATTTTTTCTATTAGCTATAATCGTATTCTTTTGCTCGATCAGGACGGGAATTTTCAAATTCCGTTTTTAAATACGGGCGATACGACTGTTCTATCTTTTTCACAAAAGGAAGTTTGTTCAACTTATGCATCATATGCTCAATTTGTTCCATATCACAATATACTACAGCATATTTTAATCGTTTTGATATGTAATGTATGTTACCATATTTCCTTAAAATCTTGGCATGTTTCAATGAATGTAAATAAACAATCATACTTTGTCGTTGCCCGAACATAATCTTCTCCATCTTCTCCTTTTAAAAACATATATTTTATATTCTATGAAAACCAATCAGAAATTTATAACATTACAGGACAAACTCTGTATACGTTTTCTTCCAACTTCTAAAAAACGGGGTACATCACCCCGTTTTTTTACAACCACAACCTCCGCCAGTACCACAACCTCCACCACAGCCACCAGCATCAAAGAATGGATTTCCTGTTGGCACTTTAATGGAAGAAGACACTTCCGAACCGATTGCTACACTAACTTCATCTAATAACTTCTGCAAAGCAGTTTCTGCTCTTTTAAAAGCTGCAACCTTATCATGTAAGTCCACAGAACGCTTTAATTCTCTCATTTTCATCGACACGGTAGTATAGTCAGGATGGTATTTTCCAAAACGCTGTACTTCCTCATACCGTTCTTTCATCGCTGTAAATTGCTGAATTAGCGTCTGAAGTTCCATATCTTCATGTAATTCTCTATAATACTTACGATAATCTTCTGCTATATCTGAACAGATAATCGCTTTTGCAAGCTGCTCTGCCTTATCTAATATTAATACGCTTTCTAGCGTCGCTACAATCATGAGAGACACCTCCGAGTATCCATCATACCACATTTAGATTAGAACTACTAATTGAAGTGACTTACTCAAAAGAAAGATATAACGTAACTATTTTTACACTATATCCGTACACACTTATACATTAATATGTTCCGCTATATTATATTTAAGAACATCCCATTTTCCACTATTTTGTTTCACATAACTAATACACGCATTTTTTAATGGTGTCTTAAATGTAATTTCATCTGGTTCAATGGCATGTAAAATCGCTTTTATCGCGTGTGAGTGAGCAACAATAATAATACGTTTGCCAAAATGAGTTGTCGCAACATCTTCTAAAGCAGCAAAGCAACGAGCTACAATCTCTTCATCTCGCTCCATACCTTCTACTTTACCCTCAGCAATCAACTCTCTAACAGCCGCAACCGGCTTCCCTGAAGCTTCTCCAAAATTCCGTTCAACAAATCGCTCATCTAATAAAATCGATTGTAATCCAACTGCCGTTGCGATTTCATTAGCCGTTTCTTGCGCTCTAATTAACGGGCTACTTATAATGATATCCCACGTTTCTTCTTGTAAAGCAGCTGCACTTTGACTCGCTTGCTTCTTACCAACTTCATTAAGCGGAATATCTTCTCGCCCCTGAATAATTTCTTGAAAATTCCAATCAGTTTGTCCATGTCGTACTAAACAAATTTCCGTCATGCTGCAACTCCTTTTTAAATAATCAACTTCTATTGTAACAAAAGTTCTGCATGACGGACATATTTTTCACTTCCAATTAGGTTGCGTTTTGTTGCTTCATATACTGAAACATATCAATCATGATCGAAGCAACGGCCAATTGATTTTGAAACTTTTCCACTTTATCTGGTATCGTTTTTTTGAAATGTTGCATCGCCGCTAACTCAAAAGCCTCTTTTTCTTCAGGATTTCGTGTTAATTTTCTATACCAGTACGGTTGCTCTCTAATATAACGAGATAAATCCTCATCAGCCTTTATAAACTCCATAATTTCTGCTCTCATCATCTTTCCCCCTAATCCTTTTGAAAGAAAAACGGGTTATTTTCTGAAGTACTTTGCTCTTGCTGCGTACGGTTACCTTGAAATTGCTGAATAACTTGTTGCACGCTCCCAATTGCACTCGTCACATTGGCTAAATGGTTCTGCATTTGTTCCACGTCCAACTTTTTAAAAAAAGAAAGCATTTGCCCCATCACATCAGCAGTTTTTTCCTCTTCAGTTCGATTATCTTTTTCTTTTTTATTTTCTTTTACCGAAGAAAACGCAGGCGCTCCATCCGGTCTATAAGTTGCCCATATTGGATCTTCTTCACCAAGTAAGTACCATTCTTCATAAAATTGTTGCCATGTTTTGTGACCACTTCTAACCTCATGAACCATTTTAGGGTGATGGTTTACAAATTCTTTAAACTGTTGAACCGATGGATGTAACGGTCCTTTTGTTGTTGGCATAATCCTCACCTCTCCATGTATATCTACTATATAGTAAGAAAAAAAAGGCGCATGGTTCGCCTATTTTTAGACGATTCATGCACCTTTTTTTCTGCTATTTGCATACGGTCAGATTCCCACCTACAATTCAGTGAATACGAAGTAACTAATTAGGTGATGTAACACCCCACCGCTTACAGTTTCGCTTTATTTTCGAATAAAGTTTTGTGTATAAAATTTATCGTATACACCAACACCTAATCCTGTAAATTGTTCATTTAATAAATTCTTTCTATGCCCCTCACTATTTAACCAACCTTGCACTGCCGCAATTCCATCACTATGTTGCGCCGCTATGTTCTCACCAGCAAGTTGAAATCCTACTTTCCCGCGCTGCAAACGATCTCCTAGTGTACCTAATGTAGGTGAGTCATGAGAAAAATAATTATTGTCTTTCATATCTTTACTGTGACCAACAGCAACATCTGCTGTTTCCTGATCCCATGTTAATAATGGTAATTTATGACGACTTCGAATGATATTTGTTAAATCAAAAATTTGTTGCATATTCCCATTTTCTACTTGTTTTATTTTTTCTGGAGTCAATGGTTGTTCTGCTATTAATTCACCTGAATAAACGAGCTGATACGGTCTTTGGCGTAATAAAGTTTCATCATCCATATAACGAACACCAACAAGCTCATGTGTAAATTGATCAAAATACAATTGCGCCCATCCATCTTCTACAGGTATTAACGGTTGTTCCATGACTTCGGTATCAGATAGCTCAAATTGATAACTATTTTTCCCTCTTTTTAATGAAATTTCATGCGAAAGCGGACTTTTTTTATATACTTCTTCATATTTTTCATTTATATAATAAGGTGGAACCTTAACTTGTTCACCAGCTGCGTATGCCGTTACAACTTTACGTTCAGAAACTCCAAATTGAACATACTGAGTTAAATCCTGGTTGTATACCCACCATTCATATCCGTATGCAGATGGCTCTATTCGAGAGGGTTCTCCCCACTTCGCTAATAGGTTTTCAGAGTCTTCACCAATCATATTTAAAACAGTGTCTGAGGAGTCTTCCTTAATTTGCTTTTTCTTTTTCACAATTTTATTTTCTTGCTTTGATTGAGATGGGGTTAATATATATTGTGAAACGAGTAATTTCCCGTATAAATCAACAGCTAAAATTAAAAATGTAATCATTACGATACGCAATAATTTCTTCAAACGATATACCTCCTGAACAAAACATAAAATTGAGATATACACAAATCCTTTTCTTTCTTTTTGTGTGTACCGTACTCTTTTCACTATATCATATTTTTGTGAAAAAAGTCTGGATTATCCCTTTTCTCTCAATATGAATTGCACTTTCTTATTATTCATACTATTATAAAAATAATGGTGTAACATTAAAAAAGGAGGTATTATATGCAATTTACAAATACGAAATTTAATGGAGCCGTCGTTGAATTAACTCTTTTAACTGAAATCATGGAAAACAACCACTTCGTACTTGCCGGACAGTGGGATTATGAACGAGTTACATACGATTATAAATTTGAAATATTAAAGGATGTTTATTATTTACGAGTGCAAGGAGTTGCTGTTGAAGGTGACATTGGCAGTAGACACGCTGAAGTAAAACTACTCCCCCCCTTATTAGGAAAACATTATTATCCTCACGGCGTTGAATATGGTGATGATGAGACTTTCCCAACGAATGTACTTCAAAAAAGCGAACAACTCCTACAAAATGTCGAAAAAGAGTTAAAAGAATTTCAAATTATTGATTAACAAAAACAAGCGCATCAATATGATGCGCTTGTTTTATTTCCCTTCCCTAAGAATGAATCGTTTTTTTTACTGGATATCCATAAATAGATCCATCTTTTACTTTAATCTCATCTTCCCAGGGGACCTTATATTTACCTTCAGCTAAATCTTTTACAAACGTATATGGATTTTCTTTCACCCCACCAGGAGTTGCTACATATCCTCTTGAACCTAAATTATATATATTATTTTCCAATCCCCATCCTAATCTAGCCTGATCTGCTAGTTCTGGATATACTTCAGCAGTAACAATCTCCCAAGGATTTCGATGACCCTGTACTAAAGTAGTCCCATCAAAATTACATACTTGTCCTTCACCAAAGTAATAAAATACACCATCATAACCCGCTAAGTTTACCGACAATGTATACATTAAATTTTGCCATGCATTTGAACGATTCGTTAGCATCCATTGTTCACTAACTTGTGTACTATATCCAGAAATACGAATTAAGACATTTGCACCTTTATAGGCCGCTTCACGAGCTACTTCAGGGAACATGCCATCATGACAAATACAAACAGCTAATTTACTTCCTCCAGGTCCATCACAAACAGGTAAGCCTAAATCTCCAGCTTTCCAAGGCTCGACTGGCACCCAAGGATTTAGCTTACGATACTTCAAAATCATTTCACCTTGTGGATCAATAATAACTGCTGTATTATATGGCTCTCCACCATCAGGATTTTTCTCCATTATTGAAAAAACACCATATACTTTAGATTCTTTACATGCCTCAGCAAATAAGTCTGTTTCTGGCCCAGGCACTGTGCATAAAAATTCTTCTGTAGTCCATTTTTTTGTATTGAGCCCTTGTGTACTATATTCAGGAAATACTATCAATTCTAAACCAGGGTAACCTGATTTGGTCGAATGAATTGTTTTTATGATTTGTTGAATTTGTTTATCAATGTCTGCACGCGATTCTACTACTGGTACTGGATATTGAATTAGTGCTGTCAAAAAACCACTAATCGGCTTTACCATACTTCCACTACTACCCATTTAAACTCCCCCTTAAAATAGTTCGTGTTTATTAAAGATAACAATATATATTTGTAACTCTCTAAAAAACTTGCACTACATATGGAATTATTACGCATGAAAGCTAGTAGTAAATTTTATCTCCACTTTTAGTACACGCCTACACTAACTTAACATAAAAAGTTAGAAAATTCAATCTTTTTAAGGTAGCTAAAAAAGAAAAAGCGCATGGAATCCCATACACTTTTTTACTTAATCTGTAAATACGGCGGCAATTGTTGCAACTGCTCCTTATCCTTTTCACGTTCTCTACGTGCCCATCTAAAGAATACATAGCCTATAATTGTACCGTACACTATTTCCTGGACAATTTTCATTATGATACCACCAGTTTGCTGATCTTGTACGACTGGCATCCAGTGCAAAAATTCTGGTCCCGTTATATTTAAATCTGATAAAGTGCCCGCTGGTACACATAGTTCCATCGCTTTCATCCAAGCAGCCGGATCCGTATACGTTGCAAATAACGGGGCTGTCGCAAAAATGATTAACGCACATGCAGGCGTTAATAATATGCCGTTAGCAAACATATAACCAAGTTTCTTTATATCACTTAACGTTTGATATTCTGGTAATGGATTTAACATCGGCCACCACATCATGATTGCTGTAAAAAACAATATAGCGAGACAAATAGGATGAGCTATTTGACTTTGTTTTACTGTATCAAAAACAACTGGTAAATGATAAAAAGAAAACAGGCCGTTAAATACAAACAACGCAATAAGTGGTTTAGCAAATGCCTTTAATATAATTTGAACGAACTTAAAAGAAGTAATGTAACGATATAACCAAATTGGTATACCAAGCAACAGTAACGGTGGAACTGCAATATACATGACTGCCATTTCAAACATATGAGCACTAAATATAATATGGCCAATTAAATCAATAGGCCCTCCCTTTACAAAATATAAAAGAACAATACCAGTCGTAAAATAAAAAATTTGCTTCTTACTTACCTTCGTCGCATTTTCAAATCGCATTCTATATGGTCCAATAATTAAGAAGTACCCAATAAGAATCGAAAGCATAAATAATAAAAAGATTGGACTCCATAAAGCCTGAAAACCAAATATCCACAAGTTACTCATTTTCACACCTGCCTTCGTAAGGTTATCTCATAATATGAAGAGGGAGCTGTGACAACACAAGCTCCCTTATTTTTCACTTTTCAAATCCACACAATTGTCATAAAAGCTAAAATTGTAATTAACCCTATTAGCAGACCAGAGTAAAGAAAGAAACTTGCTGCTTCATGTCCTTTATGACTCATATGCATAAAATAATACAATTGAAAAATTACTTGTACCACTGCTAATAGTAAAATAAACGGTACAGAGAAAATCGGACTAAAAGTTTTTGGATACGCTACTGCTACAAATGCAACTAATGTTAAAAAAATCATTAATGCAAACGTAATAACTTGATGCCTCATTTCCTCCGCACTTTTTCTCTTCCGATAAACAAGATCAACTTTAGGATTATTCGTTTGCTTTATCGCCATTGTTTATCCCACCATTCCCATTAAATATACTACAGTGAAAATAAACACCCAAACTACGTCAATAAAGTGCCAATAAATCGATGCAACATAAAACTTCGGTGCATTGTATAAATTTAGACCTCTCTTCGCATTTCTAAAGATTAATGTTAAAATCCAACATAACCCAAACAATACGTGGAGTCCATGTGTACCAACAAGAGCATAAAACGCAGAGCCAAAGGCACTACTTCTCATAGTATGCTTAAATTCATGTGTATAATGATAAAACTCATATATCTCAAATCCTAAAAACCCTAAACCTAGCAATACTGTTACTAGTAACCAAAGCTGCATTTTCTTAAAGTTAAAGTTTTTCATGTGATACATCGCATATACACTCGTTAAGCTACTCGTTAATAAAAGCATCGTCATAATGAAAACGAGTGGCATTTGGAACATCTCTTGAGATGTTGGTCCACCATTTGTAGAATTCTTTAACGCTAAATATGTTCCGAATAAGGAAGCGAACAACACTGTTTCGCCTCCAAGAAATAGCCAAAAACCGACAAACTTATTTTTCCCTTCAAGGGTTGCTTTTTCAGGCTCTGCTGGAAATGTTTCATTCGTTAATTTTTCATCTACATGCATTATGCCTTGCCCCCCTTATCCTCTAAATCTTCTTTATGAATATGATACCCATGATCATCAATTACTGAACGTAGGAACATTGTGCCAAATGTAATGATTAAACCAATAATTGCTACTAATAACCAGAACTTATCTTTTCCGCCCTGCATATACATCGCACCAAATGCCGCTATAAACAATCCGAAAGAAATGACAAATGGTGAAAACGAAGGATTTGGCATATGAATATCACCAACTGGTTCCGCTGCTGTCATTTCTTTATTACCTTCACGTTTTTCAATCCAAAACGGATCTAATCCGCGAACAAATGGTAATTGTTTAAAGTTATATTCTGGTGTCGGTGCTGGCATTGTCCATTCTAATGTACGTGCATCCCACGGATCACGACCAGCTTTTTCTTTTGATACTGTTGTTTTAATTACATTGAATAGAAGAACAATCGTTCCAAGAGCCATAAACACCGCTCCGATGGAACTAATCATATTCCCCATTTCCAACCCTTGCCCTTCAAGATATGTGTAGTAACGGCGTGGCATACCAATCAAGCCAAGGAAATGCTGAATAAAGAAAGTTAAATGGAAGCCGATAAAGAATAGCCAAAACGTTATCTTTCCTAATGTTTCATTTAATACTTTATTAAACATCAGTGGCCAATAATAATGAGCTCCTGCAAGTAAACCAAATACAACACCGCCAACGATTACATAATGAAAATGTGCTACTACGAAATAGTTATCATGAAATTGATAATCAGCTGGTGCAGATGCTAGCATAACCCCTGTAACTCCACCCATTACGAATGATGGAATGAAAGCTACTGCCCACATCATTGGTGTCGTAAAACGAATACTTCCGCCCCACATTGTAAAGAGCCAGTTGAATATTTTGATACCAGTCGGAACCGCAATCGCCATTGTTGCAACTGAGAAAATAGCATTAGCAACTGGACCAAGTCCAACAGTAAACATATGGTGCGCCCATACCATAAATCCTAAAAATCCAATTAATACAGTCGCAAACACCATCGATGAATAACCAAACAATCGTTTTTTCGAAAATGTTGCGAAGATTTCTGAGAATATTCCGAAAGCTGGGAGTATAAGAATGTATACTTCTGGATGACCGAAAATCCAGAATAAATGCTCCCATATAATTGTATTCCCGCCCAATGCCGGATTAAAGAAACTTGTTCCAAATAAACGATCTAACATTAAAAGTCCTAATCCTACAGTTAACGGCGGAAAAGCGAATAATATAAGCGAAGATGTTACAAATGTTGTCCATGTAAACATCGGCATACGCATATACGTCATTCCTGGAGCGCGCATATTAATAATGGTTACAAGGAAGTTAATTCCTCCAATTAATGTACCAATACCTGAGATTTGCAAGCCGAGTACATAGAAATCAACACCATGACCTTTAGAGGCTAAAGCTAAAGATGCATAAGATGTCCATCCTGCATCAGGTGCTCCACCTAAAAACCAACTTAAATTTAAAAATACTCCACCAAAGAAAAATAACCAAAATCCGAGTGAATTCAAAAACGGGAACGCTACATCACGTGCACCAATTTGAAGTGGTACAGCGGCGTTCATAAATGCAAACACGAGTGGCATAGCTGCGAGGAAAATCATTGTTGTACCGTGCATCGTTAATACTTGATTATAAGCATCCCCAACAAGAAAAGCGTTGTTAGGAATCGCTAATTGAAGGCGAATAAATAGAGCTTCTATTCCGCCTATTACAAAAAACAATCCACCTGCAATTAAATAGAGAATGGCAATCTTTTTATGGTCTACTGTCGTTAAATAATCCCATATGACAGCACCCATCCCCTGTTTTTTTGCTACAGAACTCACGTTTTCAACCTCCCCTTCGCGAATAGTCCCTCTTTACTTTTCAACTTTTAACGTTTGTAAGTATGCATTTAATGCATCAATTTGATCATCCGTTAAGTTGCCATATTTGCCAGTCATTTTGTTTCCTGGCTTCATATTTTCAGGATCTTTCAGCCATTTTTTTAAGTTTTCTTCATTGTTTTCGGCAATACCGGCAACCATATCGCGATCCGCAAAGTTTGCTAAGTTTGGTGCGATACGAGCGGAAGGTGGTCTACTATCATTAGATCCAACTGCGTGACAACCAATACAGCTTTTATTAAATATTTCTTGGCCCTCTTGCGCCTTTGTTGAAGCTACTTCTTTCTTCCCATCAATCTTCTTCATATCAGCAAGCCATTTTTTGTACTCGCTTTCATCTAAAGCTTTCACTTTAAATTGCATTAAAGAATGTGATGGGCCGCAAAATTCTGTACAAAAACCATTATAAGTGCCCGATTTATCTGCCTTTAACCACATTTTGTTCACATTGTCTGTATTTGTATCCATTTTCCCTGCTAAAGATGGAACCCAAAATGAGTGTTTAATATCGGCACCCTTCAAATTTAAATACACTTTCTTACCTGTGGGGATGACCAAATCTTGCGAAGTTACTATCTTTTCTGATTTATAAGAAAATTCCCACCAATAAAGATTCGCTGTTACATCAACAACGATAGTATCTTTATCAATATTCTTTTTCTCCATCGCACTTACATCAGCAAGTTTGAATGTATATGTAACTGTTGGAACAGCTAAGATTAGTAAAAGAATAATCGGAATAACTGTCCATATAATTTCTAGCTTGTGATTCCCTTCAACTTGCTCTGGAATATAATCTTCCTGACCTTTCTTTTGTCGGAAACGCACAATTACATATAAGAAAATAATAGTAACTACTAGTACTACTCCTACCATGATTGCACTCGCCAGTAGAAGTAAATCATATTGCATTTTTGCTACTTCTCCTTGCGGAATTAAAGTAGATTGAAAGGCTTTACCGCATCCCCCTAACAGTAAAGCCAGCAGTGAAACGAACGAAAGCAGTCGCCACTGTTTCTTCATACAAACAACCCCCACTTTCCTTGTGAATTAGATTGTACTTTATAGTTAAGTAAAGTAAATCTCAACGTAAAGAAATCCAATTATGTCGTTGTCTTAGAAGAATGTAACTACAATCATTGATACAAATAAGATTGTTAAATAATTTAGGGAATAAACAAACATTTGCACGGACCATTTGATGTCATCTTTCTTACGGAAGCCATAAAATCCTAAAACGATCCATCCGATGTTAAGCAGTGTTGCAATTACCATAAATGTTATCCCTAGTCCACTCATATAAAATGGTAGTGGTAATAAACATACTGTCCAAATCATAATTTGGCGTTTCGTAATTTCAAATCCATGAACTACAGGAAGCATTGGAATTCCTGCATTTCGATATTCATCAACACGTTTCATTGCTAATGCAAGGAAATGTGGGATTTGCCAAATAAACATAATTAAAAATAACATCCAAGCAATTGGATGGCCTAAAGATGGATCGATTGCTGCCCATCCAATTAAAGGAGGAACTGCACCAGATATACTACCTACAACAGTATTTAGTGTATACTTTCTCTTTGTCCATAAACTATATAGAACAACATATGTGAAAGCACCAATAAATCCCATTAAGACTGCCATTGGTGTTGTTAATAATAAAAATACAAAACCAAGAAGTAATATGACTAGTCCAAATGTAAGTGCAAATCCTGGTTTATACTTTCCAGTAACCGTTGGACGGGTCTTTGTTCTTTCCATTAATGGATCGATGTCTCGATCAATGTAGTTGTTTAAACAACATACCCCTGCCATAATTAATCCTGAACCAACGATTGTAAAGAATAACTTATCCAGATTGTCCATTACACTTAATCCATTAAAGTGTAATGCCAACCAAAATCCTGTAAATACAGTAAGTGTATTTGAGTTTACAATCCCCATTTTAACGAGTGCTTTTAAATCTTGTAACCGAGTTGTTTCCGGTACACTTGTAACAGCGGACTCATCATGCAGCTCACTTGTTGCATGGTTCATCACTCTAACCCCCTCTTAAAACTTTCATCTTTCTTTTTGCGCCTATTTCAAATGAAATAATTCGCTTCTATATAGCAATATTATTACAGTAGAAACATTGTTAACCCATTCTACTACTAATCTACGCCCATACTCCAATATATTAAATCATATTTCCCGAACATTTTGTGAAGAAAACATGAACTTTTTGTGTCGAATATAAAAAACTTCATTCTGACTTGTCCTTATCATAACATGATGTTACCTTCTATAATAAACTATTTTGTCCTATTTAACACGTATTCTCCCCATTTCTTTTCAAAATAGCCTATTTTTCACCCAAAATTTTCCTTGCGAACCCTGTTTTTACACCTATTTTCTCTCCCTTTCCTTCCCCCTCCATTTCTTTGCTATTTTATTATTTTTTATATATCATAGGAACTAGCGCGTTTTATTCTATACATAATGGAATGAAAATATTTCGCAATAACTTCATAGCAGAAAGATGGTGAAAGAGATTGCAACGCTTTATTAAATGGTTAGCAGTCATTACAAGCCTTGATTTATTAATAGTTTTATTAGGAGGCGCTTTAGTTACAAAAACAGGTTCTGGTCAAGGTTGTGGTAAATCATGGCCACTTTGTAACGGTGAATTTGTTCCATCTAATTTATCAATGGAAACTATTATTGAACTTAGCCACCGATTAACATCAGGATCAGCTGGAATTCTTGTCACTCTACTTTGTATTTTGTCCTGGAAATATTATAAACATGTGCGTGAAACAAAAACGTTAGCAATTTTATCCTTCGTATTTTTAGTTGCACAAGCATTAATGGGAGCAGCAGCAGTTGTTTGGGGACAAATGCCAGCTGTACTTGCTATCCATTTCGGTATTTCCTTAATTTCATTTGCTTCTGTCATTTTATTAACGTGTCTTATCTTTGAAATTGACCAAAAATTTGATGCACGTTCACTTATTATGGACAAAAAAATGAAATTTCATATTTATGGTGTAACAATTTACAGTTATATCGTCGTCTACACAGGTGCTTTAGTACGTCACGAACGAGCTAGCTTAGCCTGTCCAGACTTTCCTTTATGTAGCAAAAACAGACCTATGCCAACTCAACTACATGAATGGGTTCAAATGGGCCATAGAGTTGCAGCGATGTTAATTTTCGCTTGGATACTATACGCGATGATTCTCGCTATTCGCCATTACAAGCAGCAATCTGTAGTATATTGGGGATGGATTATTTCATTTATCCTTGTTACACTTCAAGCTGTAGTAGGAGTTTTAGTTGTATTTACAAACGCTAGTTTAGCAATGGCATTGTTACATTCTCTATTCATTTCTTGCTTGTTTGCCGTACTATGCTATTTAGTTATGCTGGGAACAAGAAGTAAAGTGAATGCCAAAGAAGCCGAATCAACTTCTAAACAAACAAAATAATTTAAAACTAAAATCCCTTGCCAATTCGGCAAGGGATTTTTTGCAATAAGAAAAGAGCTGTATTTACACAGCTCTTTTCTTATTTTAGTGATCTAATTCAATAAGTAAATCACCCGTTTGAATCGCATCACCATCGTTAACATATACTTTCTTCACTTTACCATTGAACGGCGCTTGAACTGTCGTTTCCATTTTCATCGCTTCTGTAATTGCCATAGAATCGCCTTTTTTCACTTCGTCGCCTTCTTTTACAACTACTTTAATTACCGTTCCTGGCATCGTTGCACTAATATGATTTGGATTCTCACGGTTTCCTTTCACACGTTGTGCAACTGTTGCTTTTACACTCTCGTCTTTCACGATAATTTCACGTGGTTGACCGTTAAATTCCAAGTAAAGAACACGGTTTCCATCCGACTGAGGTTCTCCAATTGATACTAGTTTAACCATCAATGTTTTACCCTGTTCAATTTCTACATCAATTTCTTCACCTAGTCTCATACCATAGAAGAACGTCGGTGTATCAAGTACAGATACATTTCCATAAAGCTCAGCAACTTTTTCATAATCCATAAATACTTTTGGATATAAAGCATATGCTACTACATCAAAAATCGTTACTTCGCGTCCAAGTTTATGGAATAATTCTTCTTTTAACGCTTCGAAATCTACTGGCTCTAGTAATTCACCTGGTCTTACTGTTAATGGCTCTTTCCCTTTTAAAATAATCTTTTGTAATTCTTTCGGGAAACCACCGTACGGTTGACCTAAATCACCAGAGAACATTTCAACAACAGACCCTGGGAAGTCCATCGCATGTCCACGCTCTAAAACATCTTGTTCTGTTAGATGGTTTTGAACCATAAATAATGCCATATCACCAACAACTTTTGATGATGGTGTTACTTTTACAATATCTCCAAACATGTCATTCACACGGCGGTACATTACTTTCACTTCATCGAAGCGATCTCCTAAACCAACCGCCTTCGCTTGTTGCTGAAGATTACTATACTGCCCACCCGGCATTTCATGCATATATACCTCTGTATGAGGCGCATTCATACCACTTTCAAACGGTGCATAGTATTTGCGTACATCTTCCCAATAGTGAGATAGTTTTTCTAAAGAATCTATATTAACATCTGGTTGTCTTTCGTTTCCGCCTAACGCATAGTATAGCGTGTTCGCACTTGGTTGTGACGTTTGACCAGCCATAGAACTCACTGCTACATCGACGATATCAACACCTGCTTCAATTGCCTTCGTATACGTTAATATACCATTTCCACTCGTATCGTGCGTGTGCAGATGAATTGGAATCGACACTGTCTCTTTTAATGCAGAAACTAAATCATATGCTGCATTTGGTTTTAGTAAGCCCGCCATATCTTTAATACCTAAAATGTGAGCTCCTGATGCTTCTAACTCTTTTGCTAAATTTTTATAATAATTTAAATCATATTTACTACGCAGTGGATCATGAATATCCCCTGTGTAGCACATTGTTGCTTCTGCAATTTTACCAGTGTCTCGTACAGCGTCAATTGCAACTCTCATGCCTTCCACCCAGTTTAAACTATCAAAAATACGGAATACATCAATGCCTGCTTGAGCAGAACATTCCACAAATTTTTGAATTAAATTATCTGGATAGTTTTTGTATCCAACTGCGTTTGAAGAACGAAGTAACATTTGGAATAACACGTTCGGCATTTTTTCACGAAGATCTAGTAATCGTTCCCATGGATCTTCTTTTAAGAAACGATACGCAACATCAAACGTTGCACCGCCCCACATTTCCGCTGAGAATAGGTTCGGTAACATTCTCGCTGTTGGCTCCGCAATTTGATGTAAATCTTTTGTACGAATACGAGTTGCAAGTAATGACTGGTGTGCATCACGGAATGTTGTATCCGTTAAAAGTACACGTTTTTGATCCTGTACCCATTTTACTAATCCGTCCGCTCCACGCTCGTCCAAAATTTGTTTCGTTCCATTTTGGATTGGCTCTGAATGTTTTAAACATGGAATACGAGCATCTGGGAATATTGGTTTTTCTTTTTTCCCTACTCCTGGGAAACCATTTACTGTTACTGTACCAATGTAATTTAACATTTTCGTTCCACGGTCTTTACGTTTCGGGAACAAGAACAATTCAGGTGACGCATCGATAAATGAAGTATCATATTCTCCTGATAAGAAGTTTTTATGCTTTACTACATTCTCTAGGAATGGAATATTTGTTTTAATACCACGAATACGGAATTCTTTTAAGTTACGTTCCATTTTTGCAGCAGCTTGCTCAAAAGTAAGTGCCCAAGTTGTAACTTTTACAAGTAAAGAATCGTAGTACGGTGTAATAACTGCACCTTGGAAGCTATTTCCTGTATCAAGACGCACACCAAAACCACCACCTGATCGATACGCCATAATTTTTCCTGTATCCGGCATAAAATTATTTAGCGGATCTTCAGTTGTTACACGAGATTGAATTGCAAATCCATGTACAACTACTTCCTCTTGCTTCGGAACACCTACCATTTTGCTATGTAATGAATGTCCATCCGCTATTAAAATTTGTGATTGAACAATATCTACTCCCGTAATCATTTCTGTAATCGTATGTTCTACTTGAACACGTGGATTTACTTCAATAAAGTAAAACTCATCATCTTTTACAAGGAATTCTACTGTTCCTGCATTTAAATAGTTTACATTTTTCGTTAACTTCACAGCAGCATCACAAATACGCTGACGCAGATCATCTGAAAGTGATACACTCGGTGCAATTTCTACAACTTTTTGATGACGACGTTGTACAGAACAGTCACGCTCGTATAAATGAACAACATTGCCTTCTTCATCTGCTAAAATTTGTACTTCTATATGTTTAGGTTTTTCAACGAATTTTTCGACGTAAACTTCATCATTACCAAAAGCTGCTTTCGCTTCTGATTTCGCTCGATTATATGATTCTCCTAATTCCTCACTAGTACGCACAATACGCATACCACGACCGCCACCCCCAAGGGATGCTTTAATAATAATCGGGTAATCATACTTTTCAGCAAATTTTTCGACTTCTTCTAATGAATTTACTGGACCATCACTACCAGGTATAACTGGAATTTGTGCTAGCTGCGCTTGTGTTCTTGCTTTCACTTTATCTCCAAACATATCTAAATGCTTACTTTTCGGACCGATAAAGATAATTCCTTCTTCTTCACAACGTTTAGCGAATTGAATATTTTCTGACAAGAAACCATATCCAGGGTGGATTGCATCTACATGATTACTTTTTGCAATCTCAATAATGCCTTCAATATCTAGATAAGCATCAATTGGTTTTTTTCCTTCCCCAACTAAATAGGACTCATCGGCTTTATAGCGATGATAAGAACCACTATCCTCTTTAGAATAGATTGCAACTGTTTTTAATCCAAGTTCCGAACAAGCTCGAAACACACGAATTGCAATCTCTCCACGGTTAGCTACCAATACTTTTTGAATACGTTGCAGCTTTGTCATGATTTTCCCCCTCTACTTTCCTACCACTCTAGAGATAAAATATATACACACCTTAAAAAGCGTGAAGTTCTTCACTTTCCACATTATATTATACTTAGAAAGCTTCACTTTATTTTTATCCATCATACCTTATTTTCTAACAAATGATAAGTTTTCTGTGCAATTTGTTTCACAAAAATAGTATAGCATACCTCTTCCTTTTCTAACAACTTAATTGTATATCACATTTAACTTAATGTGATATACCTTTTAACTGAAAGAGAAATTAGTACATCATATTTAAAACTACTTAAAAATAAAAAACACATCATGCTCTAAAGCACAATGTGTTTTTATTTTACAACTACAAGATGTGGTCCATTTTGTTCTCTTTCTTTCATTACACCATTCTGTTGTTTCTCTTGTCGTTTCACGTGACTAGCAATATTAAGTAGTATTCCCATTGCAAGTAGATTAGCTATTAAAGAACTTCCACCATAACTAATAAACGGTAAAGGCACTCCAGTAAGCGGTATTAATCCAGACATACCACCAACATTAACAAAAGTTTGTACTCCTATTAAACTTGCAATTCCGATTGCAATTAAACTTCCAAAAGGATCGTTACATTTTTGAGCAATCCTGAATGAACGAATAATAATAAGTAGCAAGCAAATTAAAATAATAGCTACACCAATAAAACCTAATTCTTCAGATATAATAGCCATAATAAAATCTGTTTGAGGTTCTGGTAAATAACCATATTTTTGCACACTATTTCCTAATCCTCGACCATTTAGCCCTCCTGAAGCAATTCCAATAAAAGAATTTACTAATTGGAATCCATCATTCTGAGGATCATTGAATGGATCAAGAAAAACTGAAAAACGTGCCTTTTGATATCCACTTAATTTATAATTAGCCAAAAAATATAGAGCTGGAATCCATACTATAGAAGTTAAAACAATTCGTTTAATCCATAAATTAATCCTTACTCCTGAACAAAGAAACATAATCCCTACTGTTCCTGCAATTAACAAATCGGTACCTAAATCATTTTGCTTTAAAATTAAAAACATTGCCATTCCAACAAAACCAAGTGTAAGTCCCGACCCTTTAAAAACAGGTGTATTTGTTTCTTGTCTCCTTGCAAAAAAGCGAGCTAATATAATAATAATCGATAATTTAACAAATTCAGCGGGCTGTATACCTAATATCCAACCTTTTGCACCATTTATTTCCTTACCAAAAATCAAGGCTGCTGCTAGTAAAGCAATACTCCCTAGCCCCATCGCCGATAAAATTATTCGTTTTCTCCAAAACTTATAAGGTAACGAAGCTACAATTACTAACAATACCGTTCCAATAGCTAAAGTTATTAATTGTTTTTTAAAAAAGTAATTTGCCGGCCAGTTATGCCTCGAAATCGCAACAATGGAACTAGAACTATATACCATTATTACTCCCAGCACACATAAGATAACAAGAGGAAGTAATAATGAATAATCCATTGATTTCCATACTTTTTTCATTTCATTTCCTCTTTCTGTTTCAATTTAATTATTGTTGTATTCCATATGTACATTGATTCTTCCTGCTTTATTATACAAATAAAAAGCTCAAACTAATTTAGTTTGAGCCCCCTTATTTGAACCCGTTATTGTTGTTTGTTTGTAAATGCTTCATGAAGTGCAGATAACTCACGTTCGAGCTCACCTAACATTGCTTTCCCTTGTTCTTCTGCAATAAGACCAAGGCGAACCGCAAAATCGACCTCGCGGGATAGTCCAAACATTTGTGTGTCTAACACTTCTTCATATAATGGACATTGCGGCATTGTAAGATGGTCCATTTGCACCTTAATAAGTCTTAAAATCTTCTCTGCATCCGCTTGTAGAAGGGCTAGTGCCTTTTCCTGATGATTTGCTACTGTCTCAGACGCCAAATTGATTCCCTCCGTTTCCGTCCTACTCTCCTCTATCCTATCTATTAATATTAGCGATAGTTTTAATAAATTGCAATAGAAACATTTTTTGTGACAACAGTGTCTAATACTATTATACTGAAAAGTGGGAGTATAACACAAATGGGGGAACAACAATGAGCGAAATTTTATTTATTAACGGAAAAGTACGTTTTCCAATCACTATTGATCCAACTGTTTGGATCTTTGATGATCGAAAAGTAGATTTGACAACTTACTTTGATGAAACTAGAGAAAACACGTCTGAACTAGAAACTTATTTAAAAAACACTTCAGAACATTGGGATCGCGAAATCCGTGATGGTGCCGCTTTTCCTCCAATACAACAAAGTGTGAAGAAATATAAAAAAGAACAGCTGATTACTGGAACATTTGGTATACCATTTCATCCATTTCTTGCTAACGCTGAAATTTTAGAGGACGCTAGGCAAGTTGAAATTGAAACGGTAGATCATACAATGACACTTCCATTAGAAACTGTCAAAAATGCTATACTAGGCTTTTCAAAAGAAGGAAAACCATTAAAAGAAGACGGGCCTGTTCATCTCTATTTCAATGATGGATCTAATCAACAAAATCCAATCCGTAACATCCGTAAATTTACAATTATTTAAAGAAAAGGAGTGAGCTTAAGCTCACTCCTTTTTACAATAAATCTGCTGCTAGTTGAGCTAAATTAGATCGCTCCCCTTTAACAAACTTCACATGACCACTAATACGCTGTTCTTTAAACTTCTCTACAACATATGTTAAGCCATTATTATATTCATCTAAATATGGGTGATCAATTTGCTGAGGATCTCCCATCAATACAATCTTACTCTTTTCCCCTACCCTAGTTAATATCGTTTTCACTTCATGCTTTGTTAAATTTTGTGCTTCGTCAATGATAATGAACTGATCTGGAATACTTCTCCCGCGTATATAAGTAAGGGCTTCTACTTCAATCGAACCCATTCCAGCTAAAATAGCATCTAACTCTCCTGGCTTTTTCGTATTAAATAAATACTCTAGGTTATCAAAAATTGGCTGCATCCATGGTCTTAACTTTTCTTCTTTTTCTCCTGGTAAATAACCGATATCTTTTCCGACTGGAACAATTGGTCTTGCCACAAGTAATTTTTTATATAACCCTAAGTCTTCTGTTTGCATAAGTCCCGAAGCTAACGCAAGTAACGTTTTTCCTGTGCCGGCTTTCCCCGTTAACGTTACAAGCGGAATATCTTCACGAAGCAACAATTCTAATCCCATAATTTGCTGCACATTTCGTGGTCGTATCCCCCACACTTGTTCATTGTGAAAAATAAGTTTCTTTACCTTCTTACCTAAGTGATCCACAATGCCAAGAGCAGAACTAGAGCCCCCTAATGCATCTTTCATCACTACAAACTGATTTGGGTAAAAAGGATGATTCGCAATTTCAGATAGAGGCAATTCACCTTTCTCATAAAAATAATCCAATTGTTCTTTTGATATATATCCTTCTAAAAAGCCAGAATATATATTTTCTACTTCAATTACGCGATCACTTAAATAATCTTCAGCCTTCAAACCAATTGCATCAGCTTTTACCCTTACGAGCACATCTTTACTTACCAAAATAACAGACTTCCCGTCCTCTTTTTCCTGTTCTTCTAAAGATAGATTTTTTGCTACAGCTAAAATTCGATTATCATTTGTTTTTTCTACAAAAATATCTTGTAGTTGCACGAATGAACGATGGTTCAATTCAATACGAAATGTTCCGCCGTTTTCTAGCGGGATACTTTCATGCAGCTTTCCTATTTCACGAAATTTATCTATTAACTTAGATACATAACGAGCGTTTCGTCCTACTTCATCCATATAACGTTTTTTCGAATCAACCTCTTCTAATACAACTGCTGGAATCACTACTTCATTGGTTTCAAATGAAAAAATAGATAAAGGATCCTGCAAAAGTACATTCGTATCTAACACATAAATTTTATCCAACCTGTTACCCCCTGACTCCACTTTTAAATTTGTAGAACAAGGGTTTCATCCATACAATATGGACGAACCATTGTTATAATTATATGTACCGTGTAAACGAGGTAGAATCGAAAATCATAGTCATTAAACCTTTTATTTATTCTTTATTCATTTCTATTCAATATATTACTTTTTATTATAATTATTAACGTTAAATCACAATAACCGATTACAAAAGTGAATAAACGAATTTCCTATTTAGCATCTTTATAATTCTCTTATCCCTACTAACACTTCATTATCCAGCTTTTTCGCTGCCCGAAGATCATATGTTTTTTCATATGTTGGTTCAATTGCAAGTTTCGCTCCATAAAACATAACATCACGCACTTCTTGCACATTTACTTCTATTACAGTTAATTTTAGAGAAATACCTTCCATTCTATCTGTCAAAATTTCACCTGCACCACTTATAGAAAATACGGATTCATTCGCCATTATAGTCAATACCACACCTGTATTATGCCGTATATTTTCCACAATACGTGAACGTTGATCTACTGCAAATCGAATACTAGTTTTACTCACTGCATACACCCAAGAAATAGCACTTACGTTAGGAACTTGCTTTTCGAAATCTGCCGTTGCTATCATAACAATACACTCTTTACGCAACGTTTGTACTAAATCCTCTGTTAAGGTAGGCTCTACTACATTCGCCATATTTTCACCTCCAAACATACTTGGTATATCCTTATCATAACTTATTTTTTGAATTGCGAAAATATTATTTTTTCCCACTATTATTCAAAAACATTATACTTCCATGATATACTTATACTGATAGAATTCGTATTGAGGTGACGAAATGAGAGTCAAATGTATGATTTGTGATAAAAAAGATATGTTAGATGATGAAAATCCTATGGCAAAAAAACTGCGTAATCGCCCTATTCATACATATATGTGCATGGAATGTTCGGAACGAATTGCAGAGCGTACAATGGAACGTCATGCAAGTGGTAATTTCCGATTATATCGTGATAAAAAAATCGAAGATGATTGGTAAAATGTAAATAAGTCCTTACTCATATAGATAAGGACTTATTTATATTTTTCTGGTTCACGATTCATCTGATCCAAAAAACAATCAATGGCTTCTAACGGAAACCTTGCAGATTTCCGTTCTCCATTCATTTCATATGTAATTAAATACATTTCCTCGTTCTTTTCGACTTCAACATTTCTTAATTTATGTTCTTCATATATCATATTTTGAAATAACAAATATGTTTCTTTTGCAGCACTATCATCTGGGCGTGCTTCCGCAACTGTTTTAATTGTTAACCAATTATATAGTGCATCTTGTACTGAACGCATGAAAACTCCCCTTCCTTATCCTGCTTTTTGTTGTTTCGCTTGACGCAAACGCAATCTATAAATTCCAAGTACAATTGCCGCTACAACAAGTCCTTCTCCAACAGGTAAAAACACAGCAAAAAAGGTTAATACTGTGCATCCAATTGCTAATGATATGTATATCACAATATTTTTTAGTACAGACAACTTTCTAGCAAACCCTAAATTATAAACGAGAGCACTTAATATAATAATCGTCCCATAAAGTAACCACATTCCTAACTCTGGATTTTCATCTACCTTACACAATTTTGCAAAAAAAGACATCCTTTCTAACACACTCTTCCCCCCTAGCAGTAAAATGCAATTTTCTTTATACACTTAATACAAGAGTAACTCGCAAAAAAAATACTGTCCACAAAAATGAGTAAATATTCTAAAAAATAAACAAAATAAAAAAACAACGCCCTTTATAAAGGGCGTTGTTTTTTTATTTTTACGCTTCGACAGATTTCTTTTTCTTAGCAGCTCTTTCGCGCTCACTCTTATCAAGAATCTTTTTACGTAGACGAATTGATTCTGGAGTTACTTCACAGAACTCGTCATCGTTTAAGTACTCTAATGATTCTTCTAAAGTCATTAGGCGTGGTTTCTTCATTGTTGAAGTTTGATCTTTCGTCGCAGAACGAATGTTAGTTTGTTGTTTCATTTTCACAACGTTAACTGTTAAGTCATTCTCACGAGTGTGTTCTCCTACAATCATACCAGCATATACTTCTGTACCTGGTTCAACGAAGATTACACCACGGTCTTCAACTTGCATAATACCGTATTGTGATGCTTTTCCTGTTTCAAGTGAAACTAGAACACCTTGACGACGTCCACCAACTTGTCCAGCGTGTACTGGTTGGTAGCAATCGAATGTATGGTTTAAAATACCGTAACCACGAGTTAATGTTAAGAATTCTGTTGTGTAACCAATTAAACCACGTGCTGGAACCATGAAAGTAAGGCGAACTTGACCGTTTCCGTTATTCACCATATCTAACATTTCACCTTTACGTGCACCCATAGATTCCATAATAGAACCAGTGTATTCTTCAGGTACATCGATTTGTACACGCTCTACAGGCTCACATCTTACGCCATCAACTTCTTTAATGATTACTTCTGGCTTAGATACTTGTAATTCATAACCTTCACGACGCATGTTTTCAATTAAGATAGATAAATGTAGTTCCCCACGTCCAGATACGATCCACGCATCAGGAGAATCTGTATTATCTACACGTAAACTTACATCTGTTTCTAATTGTGAACGAAGACGCTCTTCAATTTTACGAGATGTAATGTATTTACCTTCACGACCTGCAAATGGGCTGTTATTTACAAGGAACGTCATTTGTAGTGTTGGCTCATCAATACGTAATAATGGTAACGCATCTTGATGTTCAACTGGACATACTGTTTCACCTACGTTAATGTCTTCCATACCAGAAACGGCTACTAAGTCCCCTGCTTTTGCTTCTTCAATTTCTTGACGTTTTAATCCCATGTAACCGAATAATTTCGTTACGCGGAATTGCTTCACACTTCCGTCTACTTTCATTAAAGCAACTTGTTGTCCAACCTTCATTGTACCGCGGAATACGCGACCAACTCCAATACGTCCAACGTAGTCGTTGTAATCAAGAAGTGCTACTTGGAATTGAAGTGGCTCTTCGCTGTTATCAATTGGTGCTGGAATATGTTCGATAATTGTATCGAATAATGATTTCATATTCTCTTCTTGATTTGCTGGGTTTGAATCTAAGCTTGCTGTTCCGTTCATTGCTGATGCAAATACAACTGGGAACTCTAATTGATCTTCGTTTGCACCAAGCTCAATGAATAAGTCGATTACTTCATCAACTACTTCATCTGGACGAGCGAAGTCACGGTCAATTTTGTTTACAACTACGATTGGAGTTAAGTTTTGCTCAAGAGCTTTCTTTAAAACAAATCGTGTTTGTGGCATACAACCTTCATATGCATCAACAACAAGTAAAACACCATCAACCATTTTCATGATACGTTCTACTTCTCCACCGAAGTCAGCGTGACCAGGTGTATCTAAAATGTTAATTCTTTTATCTTCATAGTGAATCGCTGTATTTTTCGCTAAAATTGTAATACCGCGTTCTCTTTCTAGATCATTTGAATCCATTGCGCGTTCTTCAACGTGTTCGTTCGCACGGAAAGTCCCCGCTTGACGTAATAACTGGTCAACAAGTGTTGTTTTACCATGGTCAACGTGGGCAATAATTGCTATATTACGTAAATCTTGTCGTTTTTTCAACATGTCCAACTCCTAATGTCTTTTTAATCCTTCTCTATTATAAGAGCGAAGGGGATACAATAGCAATTAAAATAAAAGCAAGAATGAAAATATAGTTGTATTCTTACTTTTGTGAAAGTAAAATGAGATTGGAGGGTGAAGAAATGGAACACATTCAATATCGCTTTTTATTAACTGCAATTATCGGTGTTATTTTCTTAATCGGTATCGGCATTATGATTGCTGAAAATAGTCCAATCGGTATTATTATTTGCATTATCGGCACATTTGTTACAGTTGGATACGGTTTTGTAACAAAAAGAAAAATGCGCAAATCACAATAACGCTAAAAAGTAAGAAGCTTATACACAGCCTCTTACTTTTTTTGTTGCTCTCATATAAACGATAACACTTCTTCATACACTCCTGGTTTTGCAACTAACACACTGCTCTTCTCTATGATAGAAAGTGGCGCTCCAGAGAATGTCGTCACCTTACCTCCAACTTCTTCTACAATTATCTTTCCTCCGCCAAAATCCCATGGTGATAATCTCGGCGTTACATATGCATCTATTCTTCCTGTTGCAACGTATACCATCTCTAACGCTGCACAGCCATATGATCTTGTGCCTCTTGCTTTCTTAACAAGTGCCATCATACTTTCCATATTAAGCAATGGATTATCTGTAAGCCATATCGCATTTAAAGCTACAATACCTTGCTCTACAGTTCCTTTTTTCAGTGTAGGAATTGATATATCATTACAAAAAGCTCCATATCCCTTGACTGCATGATATAGTTCATCATGCACTGGATCATATATAAGTCCAATCTTTCCGATACCGTTCTCATAAATCCCAATTGAAATCGCAAAATTTCTTTTTTGATGAACAAAGTTCATCGTGCCGTCAATTGGATCAATTAACCAAACAACCCCGTCAGAAGACGTTATCTCGTCTCCATAACCCTCTTCTCCTAAAATATTATGATTCGGGAATGTTTCTTTAATTTTCCCAATTAAAAACTGTTCTATCTCTCGGTCCATATTTGTAACTAAGTCAGCTGCATTTGATTTTGTTTCTATAATAAGTGCTTTTTTCATTGATGCCATTAAATGCTCTCCTGCATCCCGAATCCACCGTTTGGCGTGTGCATCAATGTCTTTCCATACTTCTTGCATGTTTAAACACTCCGATCTATACTGTTCACAGAAAAAACGAACCCTTTATAAGGTTCGCACCAACTAATTTTTTATACATATACTATTATTACGCTTCTAAACGAATCATTTCAAGTCTTAACACTTCTAACTTTTGTACACACTCTTCTTTTTTCTGTTTGTCATCTTCCATCATCGCATCATATAAAGTTGCTAATTCATAATCTAGCTCCAAACGTAGCACCGGTATTCTCTTTTCAGCATCTGTTCTCTTTAACGCATTAATCACCTGTCTCATATTATTTGCCTCCTCCCAATATTCGTCTGCCCTCGGACTAGAATTAATTAAATTTTCTGATTTTTTGTTTTATACTATACTATGTTGGATAAATCATCTATGCAACAAAATTATATTTTTTTATTTAAATTTTTTTGTGCTGTTTTTTTTATGAATAGTACAAGCTATGCTAAAATAAAAGCAAAATAGGAGTTGGAGGAACAATCATGACAATACAAACATTCAAGTCAACTGATTTTGATGTCTTTACAGTTGATGGTCTCGAAGAACGAATGAGTGCAATTAAAACGAACATTCATCCTAAGCTAGAAGCTTTAGGGGAACAATTTGCAGAATACTTATCCAAACAAACTGATGAGAACTTTTTTTATCATGTTGCAAAACACGCACGCCGCAAAGTCAATCCACCAAACGATACTTGGGTTGCTTTTTCAACAAATAAACGAGGATATAAAATGCTACCGCATTTCCAAATCGGCTTATGGGGTACTCATGCCTTCATATACTTTGGTTTAATCTATGAGTGTCCACAAAAAGTTGAGACGGCTCATGCCTTCTTAGAACATTTAAATGATTTAAAAACAAATATTCCAAATGACTTCGTTTGGTCCATTGACCATACTAAACCAAGTGTGAAATTACATAAAACACTTGAAACCGAAGACTTACAAAAGATGATTGAACGATTAGCTACTGTAAAAAAAGCAGAATTATTAGTTGGTATTCATATATCACCAGAGGAGTTTTCAGCAATGACCAACGAACAATTCCTTGCTAAGATTGAATCTACGATGCAATCACTCCTTCCTTTATATGCACTGTGTAATCGATAGTAGAAAACGGACAATTTATATTGTCCGTTTTTAGTTGTTATCACATTATATCACTTCAGTTTTTATTTTTCAAAATATTTTTTACATTTTTACGAGCTTTTGTTCTTCGACTTCTTTTGCCCTTTGAATAGCACGATATATAGAGTATCCACTTACTTCTTGAAATTCTTTATCAATTTTCTTTTCTTCTGCTTTCGATGGAACAATCTCTTTAAAACGACGATATAAACCCATTAACTCTTCTCTTATAATCCCTTTTTCATAAGCTTTCTCAATCGCTTCATAAAACTTAACAATTGTAACCATTTCCTCATTTGACCAATCATAATCTAACGGATATTGATATTCCATTTCGCACCTCATTTATCATTTCTTCTTGTTTCATTATGCTATCTTAAAGAGAATATTTTATTCTTCATTATAGCCACTCTGCATTATACACTATTTATTCATTTTAATGGAATTGTCTTCCTCTATTCATTAGTTGAGGCTAACTATTAAACATACTCACCTTAAAAACATTTTTTTCTATACATCTATAATTATTGGTGATATAATGCTTTTGTTTTATAGAAAATAAAGTGAAGCTACCATCTCAAAAACGATTTTTTGAATGGCAGAAAAACAAGCCTTATTCTAAAAAAGGCTACACTTTTTTAGAGCAGGATTATATAAAACAAATTACACTAAATATTATGAAGAAGAAGGGGTGTATAGATTGTCCCAATACGAAACACCATTGTTTACCGCTTTAGTTGAGCACAGTAAGCGAAATCCAATTCAATTCCATATTCCTGGTCATAAAAAAGGACAGGGCATGGATCCTACATTTCGCGAATTTATTGGGCATAATGCATTAGCAATTGATTTAATTAATATTGCGCCACTCGATGATTTACATCATCCAAAAGGTATGATTAAAGAAGCACAGGATTTAGCAGCCGCTGCATTCGGTGCAGATCATACTTTCTTTTCTATTCAAGGTACAAGTGGCGCTATTATGACAATGGTGATGAGCGTTTGCGGTCCTGGTGACAAAATCCTAGTACCACGAAACGTGCATAAATCAGTAATGTCAGCTATTATTTTCTCAGGTGCAAAACCGATTTTCATGCATCCTGAAATCGATCCGAAGCTCGGTATTTCTCATGGAATCACAATTCAATCTGTCAAAAAAGCACTGGAAGAGCACTCAGATGCAAAGGGCTTACTTGTTATTAACCCAACGTACTTTGGGTTTGCTGCAGACTTAGAACAGATTGTACAATTAGCACATTCTTATAACATCCCTGTACTAGTCGACGAGGCTCATGGTGTTCATATTCATTTTCACGATGAATTACCTATGTCAGCGATGCAAGCTGGTGCGGATATGGCAGCAACAAGTGTTCACAAATTAGGAGGCTCTTTAACTCAAAGTTCTATTCTTAATGTGAAAGAAGGCTTAGTGAATGTAAAGCATGTCCAATCTATTATTAGCATGCTTACAACTACATCAACTTCTTACATCTTGTTAGCATCCCTTGATGTTGCGAGAAAACGTCTTGCTACAGAAGGAACAGCACTCATAGAACAAACAATACAATTAGCTGAGCATGTTCGTGATGCTATAAATTCTATTGAGCATCTTTACTGTCCTGGAAAAGAAATGTTAGGTACAGATGCTACCTTTAACTATGATCCTACAAAGATAATTGTATCTGTAAAAGATTTAGGTATTACCGGCCACCAAGCTGAAGTATGGCTTAGAGAGCAATATAACATTGAAGTAGAACTCTCAGATCTATACAACATACTATGTCTTATCACTTTGGGAGATACAGAAAGTGATACAAATACACTTATTGCAGCTTTACACGATTTAGCAGCAACATTTAGAAATAGGGCAGATAAAGGTGTTCAAGTACAAGTAGAGATTCCAGAAATTCCAGTGCTAGCACTTTCTCCTCGAGATGCTTTTTATTCGGAAACAGAAGTCATCCCATTTGAAAATGCAGCGGGTCGTATTATAGCTGATTTTGTTATGGTTTATCCGCCAGGGATTCCAATCTTTACTCCGGGGGAAATTATTACACAAGAAAACTTAGAGTATATTCGGAAAAACTTAGAAGCAGGTTTACCTGTACAAGGTCCTGAAGATATGACATTACAAACATTACGTGTTATTAAAGAGTACAAGCCTATCAGTTGATAGGCTTTTTTTTCACCTTTTTTCCTTTTCTTCATACGATACTTAAGAATGTAACGTATAGGTGGGGATACTATTATGATTGTAATAGGCCGTTCTATTGTACATCCTTATATTACAAATGAATATGAGCCATTTGCAGCAGAGAAACAACAAATTTTATCAATAATGGCAGGAAATCAAGAAGTTTATTCCTTCCGAACAGCTGATGAACTCAGCTTTGATCTCAATTTACGAGTTAATATTATTATCTCTGCACTAGAGCTTTTTCAAAGTGGATTTCAGTTTCGCACATTTCAACAATCCTTTTGCAACCCCCAGTATTGGAAAAGAACATCCCTTGGAGGATTCGAGCTTCTTCCAAACATACCATCTTCTATTGCCATACAAGATATTTTTAAAAATGGAAAACTATATGGAACTGAATGCGCAACCGCTATGATCATTATTTTTTATAAAGCTTTACTATCATTGTATGAGGAAGAAACTTTCAATCGTCTATTTGCAAATCTTTTACTTTATACATGGGACTACGATCAAGATCTAAGGCTCATAACAAAAAACGGTGGCGATCTTGTTCCAGGTGACCTCGTTTACTTTAAAAACCCACAAGTGAATCCAGCTACGATTGAGTGGCAAGGAGAAAACACAATCTATTTAGGAAATTTCTTTTTTTACGGACATGGCGTGGGTGTAAAAACAAAAGAAGAAATTATTTATTCATTAAATGAACGAAGAGTCCCTTACGCTTTTATTTCAGCTTTCTTGACCGATACTATTACCCGTATCGATAGCCGTATAATGAGCCAATATGCTTCTTCTAGTACACCACAGACATCCATAAGCTTTATTCCAATTAGAGATGATGCAATCGTTGCAACAGTTGGTCATACAACTACAATTTATTAAAAAAGCGCCTACACATGTAGGCGCTTTTTCTTATTATTAAGCTTTTGTATGTTCTTTATGGTCACATTCGCAATGAGATCCACATTTCCCGTATAGTACTGTTGATTTTTCATCTTCAAAATGTCCAATTGTTCCTTCACATACTTGGCATACGATTGTTCCCATTTTCATTTCCCCCTAAGTTTATGGTCCTAAAAACTTTTAGCTGTCCATTTCCTATCAATTATTGGGCTTTTGTATGCTCTGTGTGATCACATCCGCAAGATCCACATTTCCCGTAAAGTACCGTTACTTTCTCATCTTCGAAGTGTGCAATTGTACCTTCACAATCTTGACATACGATTGTTCCCATTTTTCATTTCCCCCTAAGTTTATAATCCCAAAAACTTTTTGTAACCGCTTAACTTTCTGTCTTTATTTTAATATGTTATACTTTTTACGTCAATAGGTTTTTAGTATAACACATTAAATATTTTTAATTTAAATTAGTATGCGATATTAAAATAAAAAAACAGCCATATTTATAAGTACGACTGTTTCACATTAATTATTCTTCATATTCCGCATGTAAAGAAGTTGACGGAACTAGAAATTTGAAAAACTGAGCTAACTCCTTTGCTTCCTCTTCTGATCCTAATTTAAAAATCTCCTGTATATATTGAACATTCTCTACATCATCTCGTCCGAGTAAAGTAGACCTTCCTGTTTGCATACAAACAATGAGCGGCTTTCCAAAAAACATATTTGTATAAATAACACCAAAATCATAACGTGTATCATGTGTCATAAACCCTAAAAATCGTACCTTCACACTTTCATGCTCATCATACAATTTTTCAAACATTGGTTTCCACCTTTCTACATCACGTTTCATTAATAGTATATTAAACAAAACATGTAATACTCCTTTTAATTGTCAAAAAATTCAGTAGGATGTAGAATGATAGTATTCTACTAAGCTAGGGGGAACTTATATGCAACACGCCTTTATTACGCTTGTACCGAAATCCAACCAACAATCAGTTTCAATAGATGATATAAAACAACTTTTTCATTATTATAAAACAGTTACTTCTAAAACTGGTGCCCAAATTAATTACACGTATACAAATACCGCTTTTCCTTATGAAATTTTAGATACATCTACAACAACATTAAAACTTCAATCCACTCACGACCGGTATGACTCAATTTATATTGGTGTTGGTATAGAAAATGAACAATCTTTCATCCAAGTTTCTTTACCACCTAATGCAACATTTGGTGACAAAGGGAAAGCAAATGAATTTTGCCGTTTTTTAGCGAAGAAATTAGAAGGAGAGTTACAATTATTTAATGGAAGAACAATGTATTTTTATAAACGCTAATTTAAAAAATAGATAATATGATTAAAAATAATATACAATTCGAACATGTAAGAAATAAAGCTTGCTTTCTTACGTGCAATACAAAATATGCTATTACATAGGCTAAATATAGAAATACGAAAAAAAGAATAACTTTATAATGAAACTTATCACCATTCGATAATGTTAATACAGTGGAAAAGCCACTCCATAGTAGTAAATGATAAAATATAACATGTAATATTTTCATGGAACCTTCTCCTTTGACATGCTCTATTTTATTAATATATGGGGGTAAGTTTGAATCAATTACATATTATAGGATGATATATATTACCTTCGAAGTAAGTTAAGCCTGAATCATTTGTTAAAGTATTATATATTCATTCGACAAGTACGTTTAAAGACCTTGCAAGTCATTTGATGAAAATAAAAATAGCCCCTCTCTTACAATAAGAGAAGGGCTATTTACATTACTTAAATTATTTTACAATGTGAATTGGCATTCCAAGAGCAACTTCAGCTGCTTCCATTGTGATTTCACCTAATGTTGGGTGAGCATGGATTGTTTGAGCGATATCTTCAGCTGTCATTCCAGCTTCGATAGCTAAACCAATCTCAGAAATAATATCAGAAGCACCTGCACCTGCAACTTGAGCACCTACAAGAAGACCATCTTCTTTACGTGTTACAAGTTGTAGGAAACCGTCAGTGCTGTTTAATGATAATGCACGACCGTTAGCAGCGAATGGGAACTTAGATACAGTTACAGTCATTCCAGCTTCTTCAGCTTGTTTTTTAGTGTAACCAACAGATGCTAGTTCTGGATCAGTGAAGCATACTGCAGGAATTCCGATGTAATCGATAGCTGATGCATGGCCACTAATTGCTTCTACAGCTACTTTACCTTCGTAAGAAGCTTTGTGAGCTAATGGTGGTCCAGGAACGATATCACCGATTGCATAGATGTTTGGTACATTTGTACGACATTGCTCATCGATTTCGATGATGCCGCGGTCAGTCATTTTAACTCCAACTTGCTCAAGACCGATTTCTTGAGTGTTTGGACGACGACCTACAGTTACTAATACGTAATCTGCTTCTACAGTTTGGATTTCACCTTTAACTTCAAAGCTAACTTTTACGCCAGTTTCTGTTTCTTCAACGCCTTTAGCCATAGCTTTTGTATGGATATTTACGTTACCTTTTTTCTGTAGAGCACGTTTAACAACAGAGCTCATAGCTTTTTCGAAACCAGCTAAGATTTCGTCGCCAGCTTCTACTACAGTAACTTCTGTACCGAAGTTAGCATATGCAGTACCTAATTCCATACCGATGTAACCGCCGCCGATTACAACAAGTTTTTTAGGAATTTCAGGTAAGCTTAAAGCACCTGTAGAGTTGATAACACGTTTAGAGTATTTGAATCCTGGAATTTCGATTGGTGTAGAACCAGTTGCAAGAACAGCATTTTTAAACGTATAAGTTTGAGCTGCATCTTCAGTCATAACGCGTAATGTATTAGCATCTACGAAGTAAGCTTCACCGCGAATGATTTCAACTTTGTTACCTTTAAGAAGGCCTTCAACACCGCCAGTTAATTTCTTAACTACGCCGTTTTTCCATTCTTGAACTTTTGTAAAGTCAACTTTTACGTTTTCTGCAGTAATACCCATGTCATCAGAATGCATTGCATTCTCATAACGATGACCTGCATTGATTAACGCTTTTGAAGGAATACATCCAACGTTTAAGCATACGCCACCAAGGTTAGCTTTTTCAATGATTGCTACCTTTTGACCTAATTGTGCTGCACGAATTGCCGCAACGTATCCACCAGGACCTGCACCAACAACGACTGTATCTAATTCAATTGGGAAATCTCCTACTACCATTGTTATTACGCCTCCATTACTAATAATTGTGGGTCATTCAATAGACGTTTAATTTGGTTTAACGCTTTTTGAGCAGTTGCACCGTCAATTAAACGATGGTCAAAGCTTAGAGATAATGCTAATACTGGAGCTGCAACGATCTCACCGTTTTTCACAACTGGTTTTTCAGCGATACGGCCGATACCAAGGATTGCTACTTCTGGGTGGTTGATAACTGGAGTGAACCATTGTCCACCTGCAGAACCAATGTTTGTAATTGTGCAAGAAGCACCTTTCATTTCAGCTGGAGCTAGACGACCTTCACGTGCTTTACCAGCAAGATCATTGATCTCGTTAGAGATTGTGAAGATAGACTTACGATCTGTATCTTTAACAACTGGTACTAATAGACCTTTGTCTGTATCAGCTGCGATACCGATGTTGAAGTAATGTTTATGAACTACTTCTTGAGATGCATCGTCTAAAGAAGTGTTTAACATTGGGTATTCACGTAATGCAGATGTTAAAGCTTTAACAACGTACGGAAGGTAAGTTAATTTAATACCTTTGTCAGCTGCTACTGCTTTGAACTTCTTACGGTGAGCAACAAGTTCTGTTACATCTACTTCGTCCATTAATGTTACGTGAGGAGCTGTGTGTTTAGAGTTAACCATTGCTTTCGCAATCGCTTTACGGATACCACTCATTTTCTCACGAGTTTCTGGATATTCACCAGCTGGGATTGGTTGTGCTTTTGGTGCTTCTTCTTTCGCTGCTGCTGGAGTAGCTTCTACTGCTGCTGGAGCCTCAGTTGCTGCTACAGTTTGTCCACCATTTGCAAATGCATCGATGTCAGCTTTTACGATACGGCCATTCTTACCAGTACCAGCTACTTTATGAATGTCTACACCTTTTTCACGAGCGTATTTACGAACAGATGGCATAGCAATTACGCGCTCATTTACTACTTCTGCAGTTGCTGCTGGAGTAGCTTCCGCTGCTGGAGCTTCTACTGCTGCTTCTTCAGCTTTTGGAGCTTCATCATGATCGTCACCTTTAAATTTAAGGTTTTCGTATCCAGGAGCATCAAATTTAATTAATGTATCTCCTACGATTGCAACTGTTCCTTCTTCTACAAGTACTTCAAGTACTTTACCTTTAACAGGAGAAGGGATTTCTACTACTGCTTTATCATTTTGTACTTCAAGAAGTACATCGTCTTCGTTTACTTCATCGCCTGGTTTAATAAACCATTTTACGATTTCACCTTCGTGGATACCTTCACCGATATCTGGTAGTTTAAATTCAAATGCCACGGAATTCAGCCCCCTGATTCATTTCATTATTATGGAATATGTACAAAAGAAACCAGCATGTGCTGATTTCTTTTGCACATGAAAAGCTAAAAATTAGAAGTTCATTACTTTGTTTACAGCTTCAACAATATCTTTGTGGTTTGGTAACCATACGCTCTCTGCTTGAGAGAATGGGAATACTGTATCAGCAGCTGCAACACGTACAACTGGAGCTTCTAAGTTTAAGATTGCACGGTCGTTAATTTCCGCTACAACGTTAGCTGCAATACCAGCTTGTTTTTGAGCTTCTTGAACTACAACTACGCGACCTGTTTTTTCAACAGAAGCGATGATTGTTTCGATATCTAATGGTTGAACTGTACGTAAGTCAACAACCTCTAAAGAGATACCTTCTTTTTCAAGTTCTTCAGCAGCTTTTAATGCAGCGTGAACCATAGCACCGTAAGCGATAACAGATACATCTGTACCTTCACGTTTGATATCAGCTTTACCTAAATCAATTGTGTAATCACCTTCTGGTACCTCTTGACGGAATGAACGGTACAATTTCATATGCTCTAAGTAGATAACTGGATCGTTGTCACGAATCGCAGAGATTAAAAGACCTTTAGCATCGTATGGAGTAGATGGAATAACAACTTTTAGACCAGGTTGTTGAGCCACTAATCCTTCTAAGCTATCAGCATGTAGTTCAGGAGTATGAACACCACCACCGAATGGAGAACGAACTGTTACTGGAGCAGTCCAACGTCCACCAGAACGGTAACGCATACGAGCTAATTGACCAGAAATTGAATCCATTACTTCATAAACGAAACCGAAGAATTGGATTTCTGGAACTGGACGGAATCCTTCAAGTGCAAGACCAACTGCAAGTCCACCAATACCAGACTCTGCAAGTGGAGTATCCATTACACGATCTTCGCCAAATTCAGCTTGTAAACCTTCAGTAGCACGGAATACACCGCCGTTTACACCAACGTCTTCACCAAATACAAGTACGTTAGGGTCATTTTTCATTTCAACGCGTAAAGCATCAGTGATTGCTTGAATCATTGTCATTTGAGCCATGGCTTACTTCGACTCCTTTTCTTTGTAGATTTCATATTGTTCAGCTAAGTTGTAAGGCATTTTTTCGTACATGATTTCCATTAAATCAGTTACTTTTTGTTTTGGAGCTTGGTCAGCCTTAGCAATTGCTTGTTTGATATCTTCTTTTGCTTCTTCGATTACTGTCTCTTCAACTTCTTGAGACCATAGGCCTTTAGCTTCTAAGAACTTACGGAAGCGTACGATTGGGTCTTTTTGTTCCCATTCGTTTTCGATATCTTTTGTACGGTAACGAGTTGGGTCATCACCAGCCATTGTATGTGGACCGTAACGGAATGTTAAAGTCTCGATTAAAGTAGGGCCTTCGCCATTTACTGCGCGCTCACGAGCAAAAGCAGTTGCTGCGTATACAGCTAATGGATCCATACCGTCTACTTGAATTCCGTAAATACCTGCTGCTACTGCTTTTTGTGCTACAGTTTTAGCTGCAGATTGCTTTTCTACTGGAGTAGAGATTGCATAACGGTTGTTTTGAACAACGAAGATTGCTGGAGCTTTGAATGCACCTGCAAAGTTCATACCTTCGTAGAAGTCACCTTGTGAAGCACCACCGTCACCAGTGTAAGTAATTGCAACAGATTTTTTACCACGTAGTTTCATACCTAACGCAACACCAGCAGTTTGGATGATTTGCGCACCGATAATAATCTGTGGAGCTAATGCATTTACATTCTCAGGCATTTGGTTACCCATGAAGTGTCCACGAGAGAATAAGAATGCTTGGTATAATGGTAATCCGTGCCATACTAATTGTGGTACATCACGGTATCCTGGTAAGATGAAGTCTTCTGCTTCAAGTGCGAAATGACTTGCTAATTGAGAAGCTTCTTGTCCAGCTGTAGGTGCGTAGAAACCTAAACGTCCTTGACGGTTTAAAGAAATAGAACGTTGATCTAATACGCGAGTATACACCATACGACGCATTAATTCTTTTAATTGATCATCAGATAATTCAGGCATAGCTGCTTCATTCACAACTTCACCGTTTTCATTTAAAATTTGTAATGTTTCAAATTGAGCTGCGATAGCTTTCATTTGCTCATCAACATTAAATAGGGTCTTTTTTGTTTTAGTACCCATTCCGTTCACCTCTTCCTCTCTTGAACCATATTCTGAAACGCTTTCACTGGCTATTTTCCAGTTTAAAAAGCGCAACGATGTAAACCAACATGTTTGTATGTCGGTTGAGAATAATTTTGTGTACCTAACAATCTGTACTAATGTTTTTTCAGAAACATATTAATACAATCTTGATCACGTTTTTTAGTTTACAACTATTCTAATTACGATGTCAATTACTTTGAATACGTTTTTTTATAAATAATATGCAGGTTTCTACTACACAAACGTGTTTTTATTTTTTACATCTGTATTAGTAAGCATTGACCTACTGTTATATTATTCCCTTTTTCACTTATTTTTTCTCTTAGAATAATATGTAAACGATTTAATTCTCTTTAGTTTTTCTCTCTTCGTAACAAAAATATACAAACTACTCTTCCTTTTTTAGGTAAATACCTATACATTTCTACCCTCTCTTCCATACATTATAGTAACCGCAGTATTAGCGGGAAATGATAAAGGAGGTCATCTCATGTACGGATACTCATATTGCTATCCAACTTGTTCATATCCTTCCTACGGTTATGGCGGTTCTTGTGGCGGGTCTGGACGCGGCTTCGCCTTAATCGTTGTGTTGTTTATTCTTTTAATTATCGTTGGTGCTGCTTGCATTCGCTAATGTAAAACGAAACAACTATGGAAAGAAAAAGACGGCTTTGCTGTCTTTTTCTTTTTATCACATACATAACTACTCTATAATAGAACAATTTCCAAAATGCCTTCCCTTTCTTGCCGATGACTTTTTCCATCTCCTTTGGTAGACTAAAGAGGAAAGGAGAGATTACATATGCTTACAATGAAAGATGTTATTCGCGAAGGAGATCCTATTTTGCGCAACGTTGCAGAAGAGGTGTCATTACCGGCAAGCGAAGAAGATACAACTACCTTAAAAGAAATGATTGAATTCGTAATAAATAGCCAAGATCCTGAAATGGCTGAAAAATATAGTTTACGCCCTGGAATCGGATTAGCGGCTCCGCAAATCGGTGTTTCAAAAAAAATGATTGCAGTTCATGTAACCGATGCGGATGGTACATTATATAGCCATGCATTATTCAATCCAAAAATCATTAGCCATTCTGTTGAACGTACATATTTACAGGGTGGTGAAGGCTGTCTGTCTGTAGACCGCGAAGTACCTGGTTATGTTCCTCGTTATACAAGAATTACAGTAAAAGCAACTTCTATTAACGGAGAAGAAGTAAAATTACGTTTAAAAGGTTTACCAGCAATCGTATTCCAACACGAGATTGATCATTTAAATGGCGTTATGTTCTATGACCATATCAATAAAGAAAATCCTTTTGCCGCTCCTGATGATTCCAAACCTCTAGAGCGATAATAATAAAAAGGCGGAAGTTAATCTTCCGCCTTTTTATTATGAAATGGGTTCCATATTCACTTATAGCAATCCAGCCCACTTTAGTCCATGATATATACCGTCTTCATTAACATCCTTTGTCACATGATTTGCAAGTTTTTTCAAGTCTTCATGGCCATTTCCCATCACAATACCTGTGCCAACGGCTTCGATCATTTCTAAATCATTTAAGCCATCTCCAAATGCATACACTTGATCACGATTAAAACCTAACTTTTCAATGTATTTCTCAATTCCTTTTGCCTTAGAACCACCATTCGGAATGATATCCATTGAATATGCATGCCAACGAATAAAATGAAAATCTGGATAATGATTAATAAACTTTTCCTCTTCATTTACTTCACAAAAAAGTAGTGTTTGATAAATATTACGTTCCTCATAAAAATTAGGCTCATATGCTGGATGCTCAAAGTTTAAGCTTCCAAAGCCTTCTTTCACATAATCATGATATTCCACTGATGCTCTCATATCTTGATGGTCAAGATATACAAGTGGATATCCTTCTTGTTTTGCAAACTGAGTAAACCTATGTAAAGCATCTGGATGTAACGGATTATTAAATATTACCTCATCTTCAAAGACAACATATTGTCCATTAAAACTAACATAATTATGTATATTAAGTTCCCTGCGAATATCTTCGAACATAAATGGCGCGCGCCCTGTCGCAATTGCTACATGTACACCTTTTTCTTGTAACTGTTTTACTGCATCTCGTGTAGATTGCGGAATTTTTTTATCATGATCTAATAATGTTCCATCAATATCAAAAAAGACAATTTTATCATTCATTTGTCAAAATCCTTTCTGGGACTCTATATTCCTATTTTGAATATCACTTTTCAAATTCTAAAAAAAAGTATAACATATTAAACATCTGTGAAGAAAGCGTTCCCTTTCTGACCTTATTTGTAAACTTTGCATATATATATTAGTAAAACATGTAGATACTTGTTCGGATGAATTTTCTTTTCCATTCTTCCTCATACTATACCTATAACTAACGGCTACTGATCGTTACTATAGAATAACTTTCACTGTATGGGAAAGGACAAGATTCACCATTCACTTTTGTCCTATCTCTTATATCAGAGATAGAGTTTTCACTAGTAATAGGCATGTTTAAAATAAGGAAAGGAAGGAGTAATCATGCTGAAGAAGCTGAAGAAAAAGCTCAAGCGTTATTTAAACGGTCTAGTCCGTAAAAAGACAATCGCTTAAATTGTGCCCATTTCGGGCTTTTTCTTCATTCTCATTCGAAAAAACATGAAAATCGTGACTGTTTGCTTTATAATAAGTAACAGATAATGCAAAACATAGACAAGGAGAGGTTTTCCAAATGATTTTTAAAGTATTTTATCAAGAAAAATTAACTGAGGTTCCAGTACGTGAAAATACAAAAGTTTTATATTTAGAGGCTACGTCTGAAAAGGATGTTCGTACAAAGTTAAATAAGTTCGCATATAATATCGAGTTTGTTCAGTCTGTTACTGGCGCTCATCTTGAATATGAAAAAGAAAACGCTGATTTAACATTAGCGGAAATCGTATAGCGATATGAAATTTCTAAAAAACGACCAAGTTGCTGTATTTGCTCTCGGTGGGCTTGGTGAAATCGGTAAAAATACATACGCTGTTCAATTTCAAGATGAAATTATTATAATTGATGCTGGAATTAAATTTCCAGAGGACGAACTTCTCGGGATCGATTATGTAATACCAGACTACACTTATTTTGTGCGAAACGAAGATAAAATTAAAGGGTTATTCATTACACATGGTCACGAAGATCATATCGGCGGAATCCCTTACCTATTACGTCAAGTGAACATTCCGATTTACGGCGGAAAATTAGCAATTGCACTCATCAAAAACAAATTAGAAGAACACGGCTTACTTCGTAAAGCAAAACTTTACGAGATTCAAGAAGATGACGTTATTAAATTCAAAAAAACGTCTGTATCCTTCTTCCGTACAACTCACAGTATTCCAGATTCGTACGGCGTTGTTGTGAAAACACCTCAAGGTCAAGTTGTTCATACAGGTGACTTCAAATTTGACTTCACACCAGTTGGTGAACCAGCTGATTTAACAAAAATGGCTGAAATCGGTAAAGATGGCGTACTATGTCTATTATCTGATAGTACGAACAGTGAAGTTCCAAACTTTACTATGTCTGAGCGTCGCGTTGGTGATAGCATTCAAGACATTTTCCGTAAAGTAGAAGGACGGATTATATTCGCAACCTTTGCATCAAATATCCACCGCTTACAACAAGTTGTTGAAGCTGCTGTTGAAAACAACCGTAAAGTAGCTGTGTTTGGTCGAAGTATGGAAGCAGCGATTGAAATTGGACAAAACCTTGGTTATATTCGTTGCCCGAAAGATACATTCATAGATGCATCTCAACTAAACCGCTTACCAGCTAATAAAGTTGTTATTTTATGTACAGGTAGTCAAGGTGAACCGATGGCAGCACTTTCACGTATTGCAAATGGTACACACCGCCAAATTCAAATTATTCCTGGAGATACAGTTGTTTTCTCTTCTTCACCAATTCCAGGAAATACAATTAGCGTAAGTCGTACAATTAACATGTTGTACCGCGCTGGCGCTGATGTAATTCACGGGAAACTTTCAAATATCCATACAAGTGGACACGGTGGACAAGAAGAACAAAAGTTAATGTTACGTCTAATTAAACCGAAGTACTTCATGCCAATTCATGGTGAATATCGTATGCAGCGTATGCACATGAACATAGCAAATGATTGTGGCATCCCTGAAGAAAATTGCTTCATTATGGATAATGGCGATGTTCTTGCTTTACGTTCGGATGAAGCTAGCGTAGCTGGAAAAATCCCATCTGGTTCGGTCTACATTGATGGAAACGGTATTGGAGATATTGGCAATATCGTATTACGCGATCGTCGTATCCTTTCTGAAGAAGGACTTGTAATTGTAGTTGTAAGCATTGATATGAAAGAATTTAAAGTTGCAGCAGGACCTGATATCATCTCACGCGGTTTCGTTTACATGCGTGAAAGCAGCGATTTAATCAATGATGCACAAACATTAATTACAACTCATTTAGAAAAAGTAATGGAGCGTAAAACAACACAATGGTCTGAAATTAAAAATGAAATTACAGACACATTAGCCCCATTCCTATATGAGAAAACGAAACGTCGTCCAATGATTTTACCAATCATTATGGAAATATAAGAAAAAGGACAATGCCATGAAGGCATTGTCCTTTTCTTTTCTCTTATCTTAAAAAGTGTTTAAATCGATCCACTTCATCGTCATGACCAATGACAATTAATATATCTCCTGCTTGAATATTCTCCGTAGCTCGAGGGGATACGATAACTTCTTTGCCTCGTTTAATTGCTACAATATTCAATCCAAACTTCGCACGAATATCTAATTCAATTAAAGAGTGCCCATCAATTTTTTTATTCGCAATAATCTCTACAATACTATGCTCATCTGAAAGCTCAAGGTAGTCTAGCACATTGCTTGATGCAATATTATTAGCAATCCTTTTTCCCATATCACGTTCTGGATGCACAATATGATCTGCACCTATTTTACTTAACACTTTTTCATGATAATCATTTTGAGCTTTTACAGTAATATTTTTTACACCCAACTCTTTCAAAATCAAAGTCGTTAAAATACTTGAATTTAAATTATCTCCAATAGCAACGACTACGTGATCAAAATTTCGAATACCAAGGCTTTTTAATACCATCTCATCTGTTGAATCTGCAATTACAGCATGCGAAGCTATATTTGCAAATTCATTAATTTTATCCTCATCTGAATCGATTGCCATTACTTCCATACCTAATTGAGCTAGTTCTCGGCAAATACTTCCACCAAAGCGACCAAGTCCAATGACAGCAAATTCTTTTTCTTTCTCACCCACAAGAATTCCTCCAATAACTTCAAGTACTATTTATTTTCAGTGTAACACACTTTATATGCGTCACAAAAACTATGATTAGCTCTTATTTTTGTTTTTGTATATAAAAATATTGTTGCAAGTAAAAAGCGATACCAACAAGTAGCATAGCAAATACAAATATATTTCCAAAAGAACTAAATGTTTCAAAAACGAATAATAATGTTTCTTGACCAAAAAAGGCAAATAGAAGCTGTGTGAATGCAAATAACAACGCCCATATGTAATGATGTTGATGGAATAAATAATGCGTTGCACCTAAAAAAGCAATAAACGAAAAGATAAAGATCCACCAATTTTCTAAAAATAGTTGCCAATTAGAAAATTGATATCCATTTACTAATATCGCAATAAGCGCGATAACTGCCATCGTCGGCACACTCCAAAATAATGCCCGTCCTCTAAAGAAACGAGTGCCTTTAACATCTCCTTTTTCATGTGCAATATATGTTAGTACTACTGTGCTTATATACAAAACAGAAAGAATTGTTAAAACGATAATAAGCCAAAAATGTAATTGATAATATTCATGCTCTATATTTGTCACGATTGCAGCTAACATGCACGGAATTAACATTCCCGTCCAACCATCTACTTTTCTTTCATCCCAAAAGACCGTATTACCAATCCTTATTCCTAACAACATAAAAATAATGATACCCAATACAAATAACGTAGTTTTATTCCCTACTAAACTCGTTGAGAAAGCAATTAATCCAATAAATAAAAAGAGCACAAACCCATTCATAATTTCTAGTACAGGTGATAAATATCTCTTCACCCATTTGTATGTTTCGTCATATTCATTATTATCTACTAGACGATAGGCATAAAAACTTATCCCAAAATAAACCGCCGCAATAATAACATACGCATATAAGACGAAACATAAAATCGCACTGCTAATTTGCACGTAATTCCCCACCCTTTTTTCTATGTTTCACATTGATTTTACACACTTTTCATACTAAAAGTAAACATATATAAGTTAGTCAAATAATTAATAATGAGCAGTGGCTAAACCCCCTGCTCATTATTAAAACAGTACAATTAACTTTAATTCTTCCATTTGTATGTAAATGTCTAAAATCAATCTATACGAGCGTTACTTACACCTCAGAACAAAAAGTTTTTTGGAACCTTCAAGAGAGCGGAAGTTTTATTTTCTATTCCCTTTCCACTTTACATATTGGCTTAAAAATGTGATTGCCTTTTCAATCACTTCTTCGTCTGGTTTTAATTTTGCATGATGTAAACCATATTCTGAATTTACTCCAAGCCAAAACATAAATCCAGGGATTTCTCGAAGCATATAACCAAAATCTTCACCCGTCATTGCCTCAGTACATGTAATAACATTCATATCAGTTTGTTTATGTACAAATTCCATAAACTCTCTCGTTAACTCTTCATGGTTATATACTTGATGATACATTGCTCCGTAATCTATAATCGCCTCACACTGGAAAGAAGCTTCGATACCTGCAACAATTGACTCAATTCTGCTTTTCACACGCTTCATTGATTCCACTGATAATGTTCGAATCGTTCCTTCTAAACGAGATTTTTCTGCAATAATATTTTGAACCGTACCACCTGTAATTTTCCCGATTGTAATTACTGCACTATCAAGTGGATTCACATTGCGACTAATAACGGATTGAAGCTGTGTAACAAGGTGGCTCGCTGCAACAATCATGTCATTTGCAGTATGCGGATAGGCAGCATGGCCACCTTTCCCTTTTAAATCAATATATAATTCTGAAGTATTGGCAAATAACAGTCCTTCTTTCGTTGCAATTGTCCCCACAGCGTATTCTGGTGCAATATGAAGACCAAGAATTATATTTGGTTTCCATTCTTTTAACTCTTCACTTTCTAACATAGGAAGAGCACCGCCTGGTCCTTCTTCTGCTGGCTGGAATAGAAATACAAGGTCATCATCTATTCTTTCGCTCACAGCTTTCGTTAGAAGGCCTAAACCGATTGTTGTATGTACATCATGGCCACATGCATGCATCATTCCTTCATGAATAGAAGCAAACTCGTATCCAGTTTCCTCTGTAATTGGTAAACCGTCTATATCTGCACGATAACCTATTATTTTTTCGGGATTTTTTCCATTTACTTTAACGATTACACCCGTTTTCCATGTCTTCACTTCCACAAATTCATGAGAAAGTGTTCCTATATAATCTAAAATATACTGTTGTGTTTTCCATTCCTTAAATCCGATTTCTGGAATTCTATGTAAATCTCTACGAATTTGGATAAATTTGCTTACTGTCATTTTTGCACCTCTATCTATAAAAAGCGTAAGAGCCCATTTACGCTCTTACGCTTTTTTTACTTTTTATTTCTCTGGGTTTAATTGACGAAGCTCTTGTTTAATTTCTGTTTTTGCTTTTGTCTTCTCATCAATTTCTTTAATTACACGTGCTGGAGTACCTGCAACAACTGTGTATGGAGGCACATCTTCTGTTACAACAGCTCCTGCTGCTACGACTGCACCTTTCCCTACTGTAACACCCTCTAAAACAACCACGTTTGCACCGATTACTACATCATCTTCAACGATAACTGGTTTTGCAGAAGGTGGCTCAATAACACCTGCAAGTACAGCACCTGCACCTACGTGACAGTTTTTACCGACTGTTGCACGTCCACCAAGTACTGCGTTCATGTCGATCATAGAACCTTCACCAATTACAGCACCAATGTTAATTGTTGCATTCATCATAATTACAGCGTTGTCACCAATTTCAACATGGTCACGAATAATAGCACCTGGCTCGATGCGAGCTTTAATACCTTTTAAATCAAGCATCGGGATTGCAGAATTACGACGATCGTTTTCTACAACGTAGTCAACGATGTGCTTATTATTCTCATCAAGAATTGTCTTAATTTCAGACCATTCTCCGAATAATACACCTGACTTTTTATTCACAAATGCTTGTACTGTTTCAGGGAATGTTACTTCTTTTAAATCCCCTTTTATGTATACCTTTACAGGAGTTTTCTTTTCACTTTTTTGAATAAACGAAATAATTTCGTTAGCGTCCATCATTTTCATTCTTGTTGCCTCCTAAATCCATTTATAATGTTACTCTACCAAACGAAAGAGCGAGTAGCAAGATAATAATCTTATTTTTCCCTTTGAATTTCTTCTATAATTTCTAAAAATGCTTGTACTTGCTTCAACTGCCTTGCCGAGTCACTTGTTAACAACCATGTTTCTCTCGTCAGTTGAACAGGTGTTTTATACATATTTTCCTGTACTTCCTTTAAAACAGTAGAAGGTAAAAGGGCATAACCTATACCATTTAAAACAAGTTGTTTACATGTTTCAATTTGGTCAACTACAATCGTTCGCTTAGGCGGATTAGAAAATAAACCATACCACCAATTTTGTATTTGTCCATAATAAGTCGAATCACTTTTAAATTGAATGAACGGCCTATTTGTTTCTTTTAACATCGAAATATCTTTTATTTCTTTATCAACTAAATACAGTTCATCTTCAAATAATTGTTGCTTCTGACCTTTATATTCTTGTGTTCCCCTCAGTATAGCAACATGAACGTCTCCTTCATAAAACTGCTTTTGCACTTCACTACTCCATCCAGTAAACAGCGATATCTTGACAGAAGGATATTTATGCACAAACTTTTTCAAAACAGGAGGGAGCCAATATTGACCAATAACTGATGCAACAGCTATTTTTAACGTTCCATGAGTTTCCGTTCTGAAAACAGCTAGCTCACTTTTTATATCTTCTTCCCTTTGCAACATTTCTTTAGCATAATTTGCAACTTTTTCCCCTTCAGGTGTAATTGTCAATCCTTTTTGTGAGCGAATAAAAAACTTCATTCCCCATTGTTTCTCCATAGATTGTAATCGTTGACTCAGCGCAGGTTGGGAAACAAATAAACGTTCCGCCGCTTTTCTCATATTTGATTCCTGAGCTAACACAACCATCATTTGAAAATCATCAATTTGCAACTTTCTCCCTCTTTCCTTAGCTTCCATACACCTTATTTCAATAAGCTTTTCATCCTTAATTTACCCGAATGCTTTCATTCAGAAAATACAATTGTCCAGCGCAAACTTTCCTTATGTTTTATGTCTTTTTAAATATAATACATACACAAGTGATATGCACGAAAAAAAAAGTGACTTCTTCGTTTCTATGAAGTCACTTTTCTTACGTTATCGATTATGTTGCCTTACTTTCTTATTCAACAATTTTAAAATAGCCCGACGTGTTAAAATCCCCTCAAAATAGCCTTCTTCATTAACAGCGCAAATAAAAGGATGATCAATTGTCATTTCTAAAGCTTTTGCAAATGAATCGTCTAATTTAAGAACAGGTATATCTTCTTTCATCACCTGCTCTACTTTCATATCATCGAGTCTTTCAAACTCAATACGTTCTAATCCTAACATACCATCTAATATCATGGCAGTACTAATCAAACCATGTAGTTTATACATTGGATCTAAGACAGGTATCGCCGAATATCCAGATTTCACAAGAACGAGTAAAGCATGTTCTAAACTATTTCCAATTTGGACATGAGCTACTTTTTCCGATGAAATCATTAAATCCTTCACAAGAATTTGTTGAAATTCGTCTTTCGGAATACTAATCATATTACATCCCCCATTTTCCCTTTTTCCTGCTTATGTTCACAACTCTATTCACATTTTATGACAGCGTTTTCATATTATTATTTTGTCCTAAATTTATTTCAATAAAAATACAATCACACAGCTATTTTAGCATACAGCACAAAAAAAAGACTACCATTCCGGTAGCGCTTAATACCCTTTATTTTTTAATCTGTAAAATAACCTTGTGATTTTTTTATATTGCATCACATCTGTCTGTTTCAAACCATTCTCAATATCTGTAAGTTCCACAGCTAAAATTTCACTTGCGTAATTTTGCTGAAATAAAATATCTAGTAGTAAACTTTCTTCTTCCTTCGTTAAAACAACTTCCCTTTGCATATACCCCTCTCCTTACACTCGCATCGTTACTCTTATTATATAAAAAATTCAACCTATTTAATAGATGTAATATTCAGTTTTTATTAAAAGATATGTAGCAATCGTATACATACAAAAAAAATCATTTCGTATATCGATTTGCATAGCTAAACGCCGCATAAGCATCTGGCTTAATTTTTGCAGTTAATCCCATCGCTCGAATTTTTTCTGTCATATCTAAAATAAATTCTTTTGTTAAACCATCATTCCCAATGTCTAAATGAATTTCCATTATGAATCCAGCCCCATCTTGAGCATAAGGATGCAATAACTCCCATATTGTTTGTATATGAGTAGGCGTAAATAGACATGCGATTTCTTGACTAAACTGCGTTTCTAAATATATTTTCTCACGTAAGGTTGCCGGCTTATCTTTTACTGATCTATGGTGTAAACAGCCCCAGGCACCTTTTCCAACACGATGAATATGGATTGCTGTAATAAACCTCGTATCCTTTTGATGCGCTTGTGAGTCTGTCCCAATGGATAATCGATATAAATTTCGCGGATCCTTTTCAATGAAACTACAAATACGGTTAAAGACCATATCAAAATTTAAATGTCTCTCTGAAACATTGTAAAATTTATGTGCACCGTCCACAGAGTCACGTCCTTTCAATTAGACAGACTTTTCGTATTCTCATTGTATGGGACAAAAACTAAAATTATAACTTCCTATCCTTTATTCGTTTCAATATTTCGAATTACAAAGTGACAAACTTGGCACGTATAAATTACATTTTGATTAGATTGAGCCGTTAATACATGAATAATCTCAGCAGAACTTTGACAATTAGGACAAATCACAACTGGTAAACGTTCCATACGATAACCTCCTAGTTATATTTCTCCCGCTATTTGCAGAACCCAGCGATTGTGAGAAGTTTAGCTTCACATATTCACCCGGTTGACGGGACTCATTTTCCACATGGATAAGCAAACTTGCACGGATTAAAATTTCATTTTAATACCATTGTAGGAAAAATAAAAAACTTCTATACATTCCACTAGAAAGTAATAGAACTAAAAAAGGTACTGCCACATGGCAGTACCTTTTTTATATGTATCAAGAAATGATATCGTAAATCTCAATTGCAACCATGTCGATATTATCGAATTGATACACTTGAGGTTTTTCACCTTGTTGATACACTTCTAACTCATACATTTCACTTTTATCGAAAAATTTCACGCTACATTTGCGCTCACCGTTCACTTCAAAATAGCGTTGTGCTACTTCACCGCTTTCAGCTTGTTCTTGTAGACTAACAAGTCGAGTTAAAATTCCTTGGAGTAGAGACATGAAATCTCTCCTTTCTCTGATCTTCCTACCAATAGGTTTTACAGCTATACTCATTCTATCCGTCATAACAGAAAAAATGTTCCACACTCTAGGATAAAGGTTATTGGCCAGAAACTCAACTAAAAATTTGTCGAAATGCGAAGGAAAAAACAGAAAGAACATATTTCCCCTTCTTTATTGCGGTTTTTATACTGGAAGAATATAATAAAAAACAGAAAAAAGACCTGCGGTAGTATGTCAACTGAAAAACAAAAGAATTTTTAGTTATCAAAGGCCTATTTACTAAAAAAAGACATCACGAAACTAAACCAGTAACGTATGTAATTTACTGGAAATTAATTGAAAGGTAGCGATGACAAGTTTTATGTCACACTTTCACGCACCTTTCTGGCGTAAAGAGTTGGTGACTACGTAGTAGCGCATCCACCAATCGCACAAGTTTTCTTGCGGTTAGAACGAGTGCACGTTTGTGTTGATGTTTTGGTACTTCATTATATTTTTTTACGTAATATTCTTGATAATCAGATACGTGCCTTCTTACTGAGTTGGCGGCTTCAACTAAGTAATACCGCAAGTAATGATTTCCATTACGGGATAACGAAGTGTTTTCTGCGGTGAATCGACCAGACTGGTGCGTACGCCAATATAATCCGGCATATTTTGCTACCTTGGTTTCATCATCAAATCTTTCGATTTGACCAATCTCAGCGATAATACCGGCGGCGAATACAGGACCAATTCCAGGAATGGACTCAAGTGTTTGCGTTAATCCAGCCATGATTCGCTTAATGGATTTTTCTAGTTCTTTGATTTGCTGTTGATAGGTACGAATCACCGCAATTGATGTTCCTAGAAGAACATCGATTGAGTCTTCTACGACCTTATCCAAACGATAGGAAGAGCGAACAGCCTTTTGAATGGTCGATGCGATACATTTTGGGTCACCGAATCGGTTTTTCCCTTTCTTTTGTAGGAACTCAGCGAGTTCCTCTAAAGGCATGTCAGCTAATTCTTCTAGACTGAATTTTTCAAGAAACAGTTCCATCATGGCGTTGCCAAAGATAGAAGAATCCACTTCTTGTGAGAACGTATTACATTTATAACTTAGGTGTTGGAGAAAATGTTGTTTTTCCTTTGTCAACATTCTAACGAGCTGATAACGAGATCTTGTTAATTGCTGGAGTGCCACATACTGACTTTCTTTTACGATGGACATTTGATTCCGTCCAAATCGTAAGTAATCAGCGATGACAAAGGCATCAATCTCATCTGTTTTATCCATGTCAGAATAGCTTTTCTTGAAATTTGCAATTTGTTTTGGATTCATCAGAAATACCTTTGCCCCAAACCGTTGTAAGTCTTCATCATAATGAAGAAACATAGATGGATGAAAACTATAAACAGATGTGGATTCTAGACCGATTTTAAAAGTTTCAATTTCTTGGTTGGCTATACACTGTAACACTCGCTCTTTGAGCGCTGTGGCACCTGGCAAGTCGTTGTTGACCGAAAAGGAATCTAGCTTTTTCCCTTCACCATTTAAAATACAAGCTTTTATATCAAACGAACTTACATCTAAACCAACAAATAATCTCATGTAAGAGACCTCCCTTCTATTTAGAATCATTCCTCGGACGTCTCGAGATATCTCTAGTGTGCACGCCGACCAACAACCTCGTGTATGAGAGCTAGTCCTGAATCGAAAGCCGCCCTAGAGCTACTAACATCTAGGTTCGAGGGTCAGGCTGCTCAGCCTGCGAGTAGGGAGTCCCGCACGTTCACTGAGAAACACTCTTAATTATGTGGTAAGTCCACAGGAGCGGTAAGAATTGTCCCAAATGATCCTAAGACCATTATCTAGAAATATCTTGAGACGTCCAAGAGTTATTTTACAGGTCTCTCATGAAAGTAAAAAAATTAAGTTTAAACATACTATACGAGGAGGAATAACAATGAAAAAAATTGAGGTTTATACACAACCCGATTGTCCGCCCTGTGTTATTGTGAAAGAATTTTTGAAGCATAATAACGTTGCATATGAAGAATTTGACGTAAAAAAAGACGCTGCTGCTCGCAATCGTCTTTTATACGACTATGATTCTTATTCAACTCCAACAGTCGTAATTGATGGCGAAGTAGTTGCAGGGTTTCAAATTGAAAAGTTACAACAACTACTCAATATAGAATAGGAATAGGTAAATACCTATTCCTATTCTTATCCCGCTATTTGTGGGTAGTAAAACTCCTACCCCAAATTTAGCTACAGCAAAGAAGTTAGATGGAAGAGTAATCCCTCCCACTGATTAAAAGTTTCACTTTATAATTGTTGCAACCTTTTTATTTCAGTTAAAAGTTCCTGACTTTCATGATATCCTGCTAGCTTCCATTTATCTTGATCCCTTTTCAATGTTACAATTTGATACTGTCCACTTTTTGTCCGCTCATATACATATAAATTTTTATGTTCTTCATCATACGACATTTTCGTTTCTGAATTAAAAGAAAACGGTGCTTCTTTTGCCGGAAGTAAATATTCACCACTTTGTTTATCACTTCTGCTATTTTCATCTGTAAATACTTGAAGGAAATTATCTGTAAAATACGGTGATAACGTCTCTATCATCTTATTCATCGGCAAATGCTTCCCACGAATTGAAAACTGGGTTTCATAGCCTTTTTGTATCGTTGTAAATACTTCTTTCCGATCGACTTCCACTTCCTCTTTTCCTAAAACAGTCGTAACACTATAACCAACTAGAAAGGCAACACATACAAATAGAACAAGCCATATTCCATATTTCCTCATTTTTTCACCTTCCTTTTAAAAGAACTTGTCTTTGTAGTATTCATTGTAACAATGATTATGCAAAGACAGGACAGATTTCGTTCGTAAAATCTTTACAACGATAGACAGCATTTTCATCACCATTTTCACTATTACCAATTTATGATAAAAACAAACAAAAAATGCACGAATCTCTTCGTGCATTAAAATAAAACATCTTCTTCATATAAATATTCATAAGATAAATCTATAAATAAAAAGTTGTCATCATCAATCGGGAAAGAAAATGTTCGTACCATTTCTCCCGTTTCAATATCTGCATATAAATCTGAAAGCCTCGCCTTATTCTCAAAACGCATTTTCATGATATTCTCGAGAAAATACGGGCGCCAACTCCAGTTCTTCATATAATAATCCGGCATCACAATCCATTCTCCATCTTTTTTCATAACATTTCCTGATTGTTGGAAACCATCTTCATTACAAATAAATATACGAAAACTACACTGTGATACACTTTGACTAAATTGTAATAACCAATCATTTATATCTTCATTCTTTTTTTGTTTTGATAAAACATCGCCAATGCGATCGCGTAACATCTCTGTTAAATTATAAATTTTTTGTAACTTCTTCTTTTCATGCTGAATAAACTGATGACATTCATTACCTAGTCGCTCTTTCAAAACATTCGTTTCAATAAAATCAGGTAAACATTCTTTCAAATAATTACCTTGATAATATCTTCCGCCGTTCTTCCAAGCATATTGCAGTTGATAAAAAGCATCTATTTCTTCATATAACAAAGTTGCACCAATTCTTCTAGCAAGTAATGATAAAGAATATAAAATATCTTGATAAGATTGTAAAAGTGCTGTTTGCCTTAAGTTCGTTAAATCTACTTTTAAAATATCAGGTGCTAACACGCTAATACGCTCTAAATTACTTGTGCCCGTTCCGACTTTATTAATCGAAATTTGAATACCATATGTACGATAATACATAAGCAAATGATTAAATTGCTCTATATCTTCTTTACATTCATGCTCTGTAATCTCTAAAACAATTTGTTTTAAATTTAAACCTTGTTCTTCATACCTCAATAAAAGTTGAAGCAAGCTTTCATCATCATCATTCATTAATACATTAGCATTCCGATGTATAAATAATAATAATTTTTGATCGCTTTCTAAATAACGATTTAAAGCTTTTTCTACTATAATATTATCCGCTTCCAGTTGAAATTCACTTGGAATCGAATCATCGTGAAAGAAAGAAGCTAAACTTTGTATGCCCTCTTCTGTTTGAATACGTCCTACTACTTCGTATCCAATTACAGTATGCTCATCAGCACTAAAAATAGCTTGATAATAAGGAAGGACTTTATCCAAGTTACTCATTACATCTAATGCATCTATCAACGTGCTTCCCTCCCTTTACTTTTCAAAAATTATAACATGATATTTACGGAAAAATAATAAAAAATCCCTTCAGTTTTCCTGAAGGGATTAGAGGGGTAAAATGCTAAGGGGAATTAGCAATTCTACTATGAAGAAAAAAGAGGTCTTAAATATAACGTATATATGACCTCTTGTAAACACTTTTCTTTCATATGTCACAATTCCGTCACATTTAACCATAAAAAAATGAATCAAACATTCATTTTTTATCCCTTTTAAAATGGATATTGATGTAAATGTTGTCCTCCATCCATTGTCATGCAAGTTCCATTTATGTACGCAGCTTCATCTGAACATAAATAATAAGCTAGACCAGCGATTTCTTCTGGCGTACCCAGCCTTCCAAGCGGAACACTTTGTATCGTCCGTTTAGCCATTTCTTCTGAAATCCATAATTTATCAGCACCGCCCGTACGTTCAATTGGTCCTGGCGCGATAGCGTTAACTCGTATTCCATATTTACGTCCCCACTCAACAGCGAGCGTCTTCGTCATCGCTAATACTCCTGCCTTCGCTGCAGCCGAATGAATAACTCCTGGACCAGCATCCCATGCATATGTTGCTACCATGTTAATGATATTCCCTTTTATACCTTTTTCAATCCAATATTTTCCGACAGCATGGCTACAGTAAAATGTACCGTTTAATACAATATTAATGACTGAATTCCAGCCATTCACAGATAAATCTTCTGCTGGACAAATAAAGTTTCCAGCTGCATTATTTATTAAAACATCAATTCTACCAAACTTCTCATCAATCTGTTCAATCATTTTCTGAATGTCATCCGTATTTCTTACATCCATTTGTACAGGTAATACTTGCCCTGGAAATTGTTCAATTTCCAACTTTGTTTCCTCTAGTTTTTCCTTTGTACGTCCTGTAATAACAACTCGTGCCCCTTCTTTTGCAAAACGAGTCGCCATTCCTTTTCCCATTCCACTCGATCCACCTGTTATAATAACTACCTTTTCTTTCACATACATCCCCTCCAAAAAATGAATACACATTCATTTTATCACTTTATTTAATAGAAATCTTTATATTTTTAAACTTTTCTGATATTTTAACGTAAAGAACTTTCTTTTTATTCATTTTTTTCGTAATCTATACTACTTTTTATTATGTAAAGTATATTTTAAATAAACTGAAAGGAGATTTGAGTAGCCTATAAATGGAATGAAAACATTGAGGTATACTCATATTTTTATGAAGCACATTACAAGAAGAAATTTTTTAAAAATTGGTATGCGCACTTGTCTCTATTCATTTATAACCAGTAGCATCGGATACTACTATGCTAAATATATAGAGCCCCATTTCATTTCTTTTACACAGCACACATTAAAATCACAACTCATCCCAAAAAGTTTTCATGGTATGAAAATTCTTCAATTCAGCGATTTACATCTCGGATACTATTTCTCGCTTCAACATTTATCTAAAGTTGTTTCTAAAATTAATGCTGTAAATCCAGATATTGTCCTTTTTACCGGAGATCTCATTGATAATTATCAAACGTATACTGACACTCCTTTCGTTGCATCCATTTTAAAAAATATACAAGCCCCCTTTGGTAAATTCGCTATTTATGGTAACCATGATCACGGTGGATATGGAACTGAATACTATGAGCACATCATGCGTGAATCAGGATTTGAGCTATTGCTCAATAGTGAAAAAAGAATTCGTCTAATGGATAATAGTGAAATTTCTATTTTCGGTCTCGATGATATACTATTAGGCAAACCAAAAATAGAGAAAACATTAGAGCATGCACGGCAAAGTACTTATAACATTGTTCTTGTTCACGAACCAGATATCGCGCCCCAAGTTTCTAAATATCCAATCAACTTGCAACTTTCTGGTCATAGTCACGGCGGACAAGTACAAATTCCTTTTTTAGGAGCTATTATTACACCTTCACTCGCCAAAGACTATATTGAAGGCTTCTATACAATTCAGGATTTAACTCTCTATGTCAATCGAGGCCTGGGAAGAACACGTGTCCCATTTCGCTTTATGTCAAAACCTGAAATCACAATTTTCACACTCCAACATTCGTAATAATTCGCCTATTTTCTTACATATCCTTTCTTGTACGCGCTCATCCACGTTTTGTTTACCATATGATAAAAGTGAGTCCAATAAAGGAGGTATGTTCATGTATCCATATTATCAACCAATTCCAGTCCGTTCAGCACCTATTGGTCCAGTAGGCGACTCACGCTTCTTCCCGTTTTTTGGCGTTCCCTTTCTAGCTGGAATTGCTGGTGGATTGCTCGGCGGAGCATTAGCTTTCGGCCCTCGACCATTTTATCCACCTTATCCACCACCTTTCCCGCCGCCAGCACCTTATCCTTGTTACGGTGGACCATGTCAGCAACCATACTATTACTAAGTTAAAATAACGATTCTTTCAAATATTATTCTCTCAACGAGCCATCTCATTACACGCTTATAATAAAACTATTGTTTCTACTCATTCTTCCATTTTTGGAGCATATGAGTAGAAAAAAGTAAAAACCTCTTATTGACATAAGAGGTTTTTACTTTTTTCATTATTCAGCGTCTGTATTTTGATATGCCATCTTAAACAACTTCACTTGGCTATCAATTTCTTCTGTACTACTATTAATAACATAATAGTAATCACCATCTTTATTTTGTTCACGTGTTTTCACATTATCAGCTAATGTAAGCTGTAAAATCGCCTTAATTCGTGCCTTCATTTCAATATCTAATATCGGGAAAGATATTTCCACTCGCTTCTCCATATTTCGCGTCATCAAATCAGCTGAAGATAAATATATTTTCTCCTCCCCATTATGATGGAAATAATAAATACGGCTATGCTCTAAGTATCTTCCAACAACACTAACTACACGAATATTTTCACTTACATTTGGAATGCCAGGTCTTAAACAACATGTCCCTCGAACAATAAGCTCTACCTTTACTCCAGCTTGTGATGCTTCGTACATTTTTTTAATTAATGGTTTATCTGTTAATGAATTCATCTTAGCGATAATATATCCATTTCCATATTGCCTATGATAACGGATTTCTTCATCTATTAAATCTATAAATTGCTCTCTTATATCAAATGGAGCAACCGATAAATGATGAAAATGTGGCTTTGTTGTATAACCACTTAAATAATTAAAGAAATTGGTTGCATCAACCCCAAAGTCTTTTCTTGATGTAATATATCCAAAATCAGTATATAACTTCGCTGTTGCATCATTATAGTTTCCAGTTCCGAGATGTACGAACCTTTCGATTTTTCCGTTTTTTCTTCTTACAACTAATGTAATTTTACTATGTGTTTTCAAGTGACTTACACCGTAAATAACATGACAGCCTGCCTGTTCCAATTCTTTAGCCCAATGAACATTGTTTTCTTCATCAAATCTTGCCTTTAATTCAACTAATACTGTCACTTGTTTTCCCTTTTCAGCCGCTATCTTTAACGCCTGAATAATCGGTGAATCACCACTTACACGATATAACGTTTGTTTAATCGCAAGTACATTCGGATCGTCCGCCGCATCACGGACAAAATCAACTACCGGCTGAAATGATTCAAAAGGATGATGTAATAAAATATCATGCTCAATTGCTTTTTCAAATACATCTTCTTCATCACCTAAATCTTGAGGTGGTTGCGGAATAAGAGCCGGATATACAAGATGTTCATATAAAGGAGCTAGTTTTTTATATAAAGAAAACAAACATGTTAAATCTAATGGACCATCCATTATATATACATCTTCATCTTTTACTTCCAGAACCTCATATAATAACGCTAGTACTCTTTCATCAATGTGTTCTTTCCCAACTTCTAAACGAACAGCAGCCCCCCACTTACGCTTTTTTAATTCTTTTTCAATTACCTTTAATAAATCTCTCGCACCTTCTTCATGAATCGTTAAATCTGCATTGCGTGTAATACGGAAACGAGTAACAGATGATACTGTATATCCCGTAAATAATTTATGAGTAAAGCTACTAATTACGTCTTCTAATAAAATAAATTTATGCTTTTGCCCTTCGCTCGGTAAAATTATGAAGCGCTCAAGTAATGAAGGAACTTGCACAATTCCTAACTTCGTCCTGTTTTCCTCTTCCGCTTGCTTCTCATCATATAAAAGAGTAGCCAAATTCAAACTTTTGTTTAATAACATTGGAAATGGGCGATATGCATCTATAGCTACAGGAGTTAACACCGGAAAAATTTGCTCATCAAAATACTCTTCTATAAATTCTCGCTGCTCTTTCGTCAAATCATTGAATGTTAAACGTTCAATTCCCTCTAACTCAAGCGCTGGTAATACATAATTTTTAAATGTATCATATTGTACTGTCATTAGTGCATGGGCTTTCATCGCAATTTTATTTAATTGCTTTTTTGGTGTTAAGCCAGCTTTATTTTCTGGCTGATTAAATCCAGCACTCACTTGATCCTTTAATCCCGCTACACGTACCATAAAAAATTCATCTAAATTCGAACTAAAAATACTAATAAATTTCAATCTTTCCAAAAGTGGATTATTTGCATCTTGCGCTTCTTGTAAGACACGTTCATTAAATGCTAACCAACTTAACTCTCGATTATTGTAATAAGCTGTATCATTTAAATTTACTGCATTCCCCTTCAATAATTCCATTCTCTTCACACTTCCCCTTGAAACTTTTTTACTATAATTTAGTTACTTTTATTTTAGCAAATTACAATATTATAAAGTGTAAATTTTTTGTAAAGACATCCGTACAACCTAATGTTTTAGTTCAAATAACAAGTTAATATTCGTTTTTAATACTCTTTCTAACTGTTTTTTTTGTTTTTCAGCCTGCACTTTTTCCGCTAATGCCGATTTTTCACATAAAGCTTTAAATGTTAATCCTTCTTCGTTTTCTGTTATAGATATGGTATCAATAAGCGATCGTTGCCTTACATTTAAAGTAGCTGAAAATTGTAAAACAGCTCCTAACAGGCGTATTTTTTTTTGTTCGCTTTTATCAAACCAACCTTCAAATGGAGATAAATGTTGTTTAAATAACATTTTTGATTTATACGATGCAATAAGCGCTAGCCTTACTCGATCTTTATGCATCATGCCATCAATTGTCTTATTCGCTAATAAATAAAACGTATGTAAACGGCTTGCTTCTTCGTCTATATATTTGCCTATATTAAATACTTTCGCTGCTTGATGGAACACTTCCCAGTCTTTTACTGACATAGAAATAAGCCCTATTTCCTCAAGTTGTTTGCAAATTAGTCTTCCATGTTTAATAAGCTGAATAACAAATTCCATGTCCATTTCGTATTCATGTGATAGTAAATGCAGACTTTCTTCAACTACGTTCGGATAATATGAAATCCCCAAATCTTTTGTCAACTCTTCATAGAAAACACCTTCTCTTAACCCTTTTCTACTTAATACAAATGCCGGTGCCTCTATAACATTAACAAGTGTATGAAATACTTCAACCGCTGGAATAATCGTATCTGCTCGATCTTTTGCCAATCCTTCCAATTTCTGAAGTTCTATGAACGACAATTTTTCCAATTCATCTTTTACACTTTCAATATCTTCTTCTTTCATCTTGTATAAATGTAATCCTGCTATAGGATAACATATTAAATTTTGATGGATTTTCACTAAGTTCCTAGCACTACCACCAATTGCAATAAGAGGTAATTTCTTATTGATTAACCATGGTAACGTTCGAAATTGAAACTCTAAATACTGTTGCATTCCCTCTAACTCATCTTTAGTAGGAATATCCCCTTTAATAAATTGTTGCTTTAAAGAAAGTGCCCCAAATGGAAAACTATGGTACTCTAAAATCTCTCTATTTCTAAAGTATGTAACTTCTGTACTTCCCCCGCCGATATCTACCGTTATTCCTTCTGAAAACGATGTAGAATTCATAACCGCCAAGTATCCGTAACGCGCTTCCTCATACTCTGATAATACTCTAAGAGTAAAGTCCGTTTGTCCTTCAACAAGCTTTTTAATTTCCTCTTGATTCTCCGACTGTCTAATTGTTGCTGTTGCAACACAAAGTACATGATGCAACTGATGGAATCTTGTACTTTCTTGAAATTGAAATAATGTCTGTAATAATACTTCTATTCCCTCTTCATTCAACACACCATCAATTAAGTAATTCCTTAACCTAGCAACAACTTTCGTATTTTCAATCTCTTTATAAAAACCTCCATTTTGCTTTTCATAAATAACTAAACGCATTGTATTAGATCCAATATCTATAATGGCATACTGTTGTTTTAATATTTCTTTCAAACTTCTCACTCTTTCATTATCAAATTTAAAAAACATATTCTATTACTATTATACAAAATAGTTGTTTTTTGTAACAATATTGCTTTAATATTGAAAATATATACAATCACTTTTTGCGTATAATAAATACCTATTTTATTTATGGTATAATAATGAAAAATTGAAAGGAGATTCAATATGAAACCTTCACAACCACAATCTCAATTACAAAACCAACATTCTATTAATCGACTAGCTCAATCTATTTTCGTTGTGAATCGTCATGCTAAAGCAGCTACTAATCCTAAATATTTATACTGGTTAAAAAAGACAGCTTTAGAACGTTTGATTGCTGAAAAAAAAGCAATTAAAGAAGGATTACATTTTTCTAGAAACCCACGTTTTAGCCAACAACAATCTGATGTCCTTATACGTTTAGGCGATTATTTTTTCCACATCCCTCCTACGAAAGAAGATTTTCGAATTCTACCGCATCTTGGTCATCTTGAATCCTCCTATCGAAATCCGAAAACAACCTTATCTTTAACAGTGGCAAAAAAAACAATTCAAGATTATATTGGTCCTGAAGCATTAAAACAAGAAAAAAAATTAAGTGAACCTGTTCCATGGTATAGTCGTACTTATACAAAAAAATAAAACAGTTTGGCCAAGTGTAGGCCAAACTGTTTTATTTTTTCTCTTCTTTAATTTTAATATTTGCTTGTTTATAAAAAGCTACTTTTTCTGTATTATAAGACTTTGTGAATTCATTAAATTTATCTTTTTCTGACTCAATATCCTTATAAGATTGATTTACTACTTTTACTTTTTCACTAATATCTTTTAATTTAGTACCTTTATCTTGTAACATTGTATATAACTCTTTTTCTTGTTTTAAAGATTTGTCATAGCTGTCATACATTTTATTAAATGAATCGTGTCGTTTCTCATACGTGCTTTTCACTTTATCAGCTTGATCTTTCAATTTCTTATCTTCAATTTTCTTCACATACTTATCAGCTGACTTCACTTCTTCTTGCGCTTTATTTAAAACTTCTTTTTCTTTTGCAAGCACTTTTTCTCGTTCAGTTGTATTTTTCACTGCTTGATTCAGTTTTTCTTTAACAGTTTGATTATTATCTTTTCCTTCTTGAACAATCTGGTTATATAATTCTTGTCCTTCTTTCTCTAAAGTCTCAAGTTTTTTTGCATCTTCAAACATTGTTTTTTCTTGTTTAGCAGCGTTTTCAAACGCTACATATAATTCTTCTTCTGGTTTCGGACCGAAACAACCGGCTAATAAAATCATTGATAATGCAGTTACAATTGCTAATTTACTATATTTCAACATCTCTTCCTCCTACTTATAAACGACCATCGTGTAATATAAAAAAGTTATAAAATATGTAATTGTTCTATACACTCGCATCTTTTTTACGAAGATCATTAATATTGTTTGTACAAATTATTACTTGATATTACATTATTCTTTTTGAATTATTTAGCAATTCCATATCCATCTTTAAGTATACTACTTCGTGTTTTTTAAGGCCTGTTCACACTATGTATTACTTTAATGTCCACGGAATTTCACCTCAGTCTTAATAAGACTATAATAGTTCACCTGATAAAAGGTGATCGCTCCGCTCTCACGTCTATCATTCCCTTTCCAGCTTTCTATCAATTAATCTCTTTGTTCATTTTACACAGTACAATCGATATCTCGCAACAACTTACAAATATTCTTTTCATTTCCTAAAAAGGAAAAGTGTAGAGCTTGCTTTCCTCTACACTTTTAAAATAAAACACACTGTGCAAATTGCATTGACACTACCATCATAATTATATGCTTATTTCATATATTTTTAAAGACTTTTATTACAAACGTGGCGTTTTTTTGTAATAAAAGTCAAAAAAATGTTACAAATAAAACATCTTCCTATCATATATCTTCAAATCAAAGCTTCACTCATTTTCTTGCAAATTTCTATACTGGTACAATTGATTTTGCGACTTTCTCAACAGTTCTTCAAACGTTTTTCCTTCTACTGGATAGCTAGCTGCTCCAAATAAAAGAGTGACACTGAGTAAATCACCTTCTATTTCACTTTCAATATTTTTCATTAATCGTTTTGTTATTGTTGATGTTTCATGGCCATTATCAATTGCTACAATAACGTACTTATTTTCATCCCACTTTGTAACAACATCGCCCTTCCGAATTGTTTTTACAATGGTACTCTCTAATTTTTGTACTAACACTCCCAACTTTTTTTCTTGCAACGTGTCTTTTAATCCTTCCCATTCTTTTACAGAAAGAATGTACACTGTAATATTACGAGAATCTCTTTCAGATAAAGCAGCTACTTTCCCAAAAAAATCAACAACAAAATCATTGCTTGCCATTCCTCCTACTTCCATACCCATACGCTCGTTCGCTCTTTTATCGTACCAATGTCCAAAATAATAACTTAGTATCATTTGCAATATATAAATAATAAAGACGGTATAAAATGATCGTGAATCCAGTTTTGCAATTACATCCTGAAGTGCAATCCATTCTGTAACTGCCACAGTATTGCCAAGCAATAATCCACTAATTTTCCCTTTATGTTTCATACTTTTCCCCCTTTTATACCAATATATGTTTCTATATCAATAATGTTTTTCTACAAAATAAAAAATGTACATATGCAATGTACATTTCTGCTTAAGCTTGTATACCTTTTCTACTCTATTTCATATATATAATATATAACTTTTATAGAAAGGAGTAATCTATATGCTACAAAAAGAGAATCTATCAGATGCTATGCGTTTACTAGCTGGTTTTCTATTATCATTAAAATTATTATTTACCTCTTTCGGGATACACTTTATTACAAACGATCAAATCGACGCTATTGTTAATGTTGTTTCATTTTTATTTATTCTATACTTTGGCTACAAAAATAACTATGTAGGAAAAAAAGGAATGGAGCAAAAGAAAATACTCAAAAAACACAACCTTCACTAAAAAAGGAACCTTTTGTACAGGTTCCTTTTTATCATTGACGCACAACAACTTCATTTGTTTGCAGTGGGCCATATGATATCTCTTTATCTTGAAATGTATATGTAGCCTGAAAGAATGTTTGTTTAAGAGCTTTATCTTTATTAGCTTTTATTTTACAACGTAGTTCCACCTTCTCATTCGGTAACAAATCATCAATTCGCCATCTAACAAGCTGGAATAAAAACTCACTTATCCCCTTATCAACTTTTAAAGAATTAGGAATATAAGCAAAGTAATCTCGAATCATATGACTTACAACAACTCTCGAAATCATTTCTACCCCTTTATTTTCCACTTCAATTCGCATAATAAGTATGTCGTTTACATCGTAGGTCAATTCATACGAAAACTGTTCTGTATACATACTACCAATTTGTAATGTAACGGCTACTTGAGGAAATTCGTTTTCCTTTTTCGATCCGTCAATCCACAATACTGGTTGTAGCGGTATTGAATACTTTCCTGTATCCGAAATTCGTCCCCATATTTTCATAATATATATTCACCTCATTTCAGATGTAACATACACACAATGAATTCCCCAAATCACTAAAGCTTGCTACAAGCAATGTTTAATATTTCTCTTCCTTTTATCCTATTCGACAATATGAAGAAAAAACCATTTTTCATCTATTAACAGAAGGTGTTCTTTATGAAATTTTTTTACAATTTACTTCATTTCCTTTATAGCAATATTCAGTATGGCTCACTCGTTCTCTACTCATACGAAAGAATATTTTGACGGAAGAAAAAGTTTGCCTTATAGTCAAATTTGACTATAATATTCTTTATGGCATATCAGTGCACTTATGGAAAAGGAATTAAAATCAACTATACATTTAAAATTTTTTATCCACTGCACTCAAAACTTAATATAGTTTACTTATTTCTAAAGGAGGGTTATATTTGGAAACTCAACCATTAAAAAAAGACGCCAACAAAACAAAATTTGTTGTTGCTGGTTTACTGCTTGGTATATTAATGGCCGCAATGGATAATACAATCGTTGCAACCGCAATGGCAACAATCGTTGGAGACCTAGGAGGATTTGATAAGTTTGTTTGGGTCACATCAGCTTATATGGTAGCAACAATGGCAGGGATGCCTATCTTCGGGAAACTTTCTGATATGTACGGACGGAAACGTTTTTATATAGGTGGCCTCATTCTTTTCTTATTCGGTTCTGCGCTCTGCGGAACAGCTTCAAGTATTGAGCAATTAAGTATTTATAGAGCTATTCAAGGTATCGGTGGTGGTGCCCTTATGCCTATCGCCTTCACAATTATGTACGATATCTTCCCACCAGAAAAACGCGGAAAGATGACAGGACTATTCGGTGCTGTTTTCGGGACATCTAGTGTATTCGGTCCTTTATTAGGTGCTTATATTACAGACTATATAAGTTGGCATTGGGTCTTCTATATTAATATTCCATTAGGACTTATCTCCTTTTTCTTCATTACTAAATACTACAGTGAGTCTCTAGAATTTAGAAAACAAAAAATTGATTGGGCTGGTGCTATTACACTTGTCATAAGTATCGTTTGCTTAATGTTCGCATTAGAACTTGGTGGTAAAGAATATGCCTGGAATTCTACTGTAATTATTGGCTTATTTACAACAGTAGTTATTACGCTTATTATTTTCTTCTTTGTAGAACGAAAAGCAACCGAGCCTATTATTTCGTTCCATCTATTTAAAAAACCTTTATTCGCAGCTAGTCAAGGAGTTGCCTTTTTCTATGGTGCCGCTTTTATTATCTGTACAGTTTATATTCCAATCTTCATTCAAGGCGTTCTTGGAGGTTCCGCCTCTAATGCTGGATTAATTTTAACACCAATGATGGTTGGTTCTGTAATTGGAAGTCAAACCGGAGGACAATTAGCGTCTCGAACAAGCTATCGTAACATTATGATGGTATCTGGTTTCTTCTTCGTTCTTGGTATTTATTTATTAAGTACTTTAACAATGGACACACCTCGTTTACTCGTAACACTATTTATGATTCTCGCTGGGCTTGGTGTTGGTTTCTCATTCTCAGTATTAAGTATGTCTTCTATTCACAAGTTGGAAATGCGGGACCGTGGTTCGGCGACATCAACAAACTCATTCTTCCGATCACTCGGTATGACTCTTGGTGTAACGATTTTCGGTACAATTCAAAATCATATTTTTACAGATAAACTAAACTCTGTATTTCCCCCTGAACTAGCAAAATTAGCTCCAAAAGGCGGAGACACAAGTTTCTTATTATCACCAGGCGCTACCGCAAAAATTCCTGCTGAAATATTAGCGGGTATTAAAGAAGCTCTCGCTACATCTATTGCGAATACATTCTTCTGGGCACTCATCCCGGCTGTACTAAGTATTATTTGTATTTTACTTATGGGAAATGAACGCCTCTTTACAGGCCCTAAAAAGAAAGAAAAACAAAAGCAAGTTAGTTAATATAAAAAAGAAGCGGCATATTCCTTTATGAAAAAGGATATGCCGTTTATAATATGTATAAAGTGAAACTTTAATCAGTGGGGGGGGTGTTCATCCCCCACTGATTATTAGCCCTCACCAATCGGGCTTTTACGGGCAGTTAATCCCCACCTAACTTCTTTGCTTCCGCTGAATTTTTGGGTGGGGATCTTACTGGATAAAGTTTTTATATACAGGAGTTGAGACAGCATGAGCATGAAATTAGTCATTCTCGGCTTGCTACTCGAAGGAGATAAACATCCATATGAAGTGCAGCATATTATGAAAGAACGACAAATGGATTGTTATATTAAATATGCTAAAGGATCACTTTATTACGCCTTCGAGCAATTAGAAAAGCAAGGCGCAATTCATATTACAAATGTAATTAGAGACACAAATCGACCTGACAAAACGATTTTTCATATAACAGAAGAAGGCAAAAAACTATTCCACACTTTACTATTAAAACAATTCGAAGCCAAAAACCAAATATATAAACCTATTTATTCGGCCTTATCTTTCGCTCACTTTAGCAATGATCACGAATTAGTTCCTATTTTAGAAAAAAAGAAAAACGATACTCTTCAATATTTACATACTATGCAAACGATATATGATTGTAATAAAGGAAAGGTTCCACGTGCACAACTATATATTTTGCAAAGTGTAATTGAGCATATTACAGTTGAGTTACAATGGCTAAACACCCTCCTTAAAGATGCTATAGCAGGCCGACTTTCAGAAGTTGCTATAGATGAAAATTGAGCTATGAAAGAAGGCATCCCTACTTCTTTCATAGCTCAATTTCTCTTTTTATACTGTAATATTATTAGTTAATCCAGGATGAAAAGTCATAATAATAAGAAATAAAAACTTTTGAATTTTCTTATTTCAAAACAGTAGACAAAATTCCAAAAATTGTGTTAGAATTTGTTTCAATATCATATCGCTTGTTAAATTCCTTTCAAAAGGAAAATAGGTACACGAAAGTTTCGTTTCGTGTTTAAAAGGGAAGCTTGGTGAAACTCCAACACGGTCCCGCCACTGTAAATGCTGAGATTTCTTTTTGGTGCCACTGTGAAAACGGGAAGGTGAAAGAAATTATATGAAGCATAAGTCAGGAGACCTGCCTGTTTTAACAACACTGATAGATTCACGGATGATGATGAGGTGTTAAAACAAAAAGGAAGGCTTATTTTCTATGTCTTTGTACTTTTTGTTATAGGTATTTCCTAGTAAACGGAAATGCTTACTTTCAATTAGGGAGGAATTTAAAATGGCAATTCAAACAAGTAACTTAGGTTATCCACGTATCGGACTACAACGAGAGTGGAAAAAAACATTGGAAGCTTTTTGGTCCAATAAAATCGATGAAGAACAATTTTTAACAACAATGAAAGAAATTCGCCTTCAACACGTAAAAGTACAGCAAGAAAAAGGGATTGAACTCATTCCAATTGGCGACTTTACATATTATGATCACGTTTTGGATACTGCCTATATGCTAGGATTTATTCCATCACGTTTTTCTGAGTTTACATCTTACCTTGATGTATATTTCGCAATGGCGCGTGGCTCTAAAGATCACGTAGCTTCCGAAATGACAAAATGGTTTAACACAAACTATCACTATATCGTTCCTGAATATGAAGAGGGATTACAAATCTCTTTAAAAGATAATCGCCCACTTCGCTTATACGAAGAGGCAAAACAAGAATTAGGAGTAGATGGAAAGCCTGTTATTTTAGGACCATATACTTTCTTAAAATTAGCTAAAGGCTATACACAAGAACAATTTCCTAACATTTTAAAACAGTTAGTTGCACCTTATGTACAACTGCTTTCAGAACTACATGCAGCTGGGGCACAAGCCATTCAAGTTGATGAACCGATTTTCGCTTCTTTAACTAAAAAAGAAGTTCAACAAGCAAAAGAAATTTATGAAGCTATTCGTAAAGAAGTTCCAAATGCGACTCTTCTTTTACAAACATATTTTGATAGCGTAGAAGAAAACTATGAAGAAATTATTACATTCCCGGTATCCGGTATTGGATTAGATTTCATTCATGGTAAAGAAGGTAATCTAAATGCTATTTCAAAATATGGATTCCCAGCTGATAAAACTTTAGCTGTCGGTTGTATAGATGGCCGTAACATTTGGAGAGCTGACCTTGATGAAGTTCTTGAGTTATTTACAACGTTACAAAAACAAGTCCAAACGAAAGATATCATCGTTCAGCCTTCTTGTAGCTTATTGCATACACCAATCGATAAAACAGAAGAAACTCACTTATCGACTGAGCTGTTTGATGCGTTAGCATTTGCAAATCAAAAATTAGAAGAGTTAGTTCTTATTCATTCCGCTCTCACTCAAGGTACAGAAAGCATTAGTAATGAGCTGGAAACATATCGAAACGTACATCATACAATTCGTTCATCTGCTGCACGTAACCGAGAAGATGTCAAAGCAGCACGAACAGCACTAAAAGAAGAAGATTTTTCACGTTCTCTTCCATTTGAAAAACGATACGAATTACAACAAGTTGCTCTAGAGTTACCGCTATTACCAACAACGACTATTGGTAGCTTCCCGCAAACAACTGAAGTTCGTCAAACGCGAAAAGAATGGCGTAACGGTGTTATTTCAAATGACCAATATGAACAATTTATTGAAAAAGAGACAGAAAAATGGATTCGTTACCAAGAAGAAATTGGGCTTGATGTACTTGTACATGGTGAATTTGAAAGAACTGACATGGTCGAATATTTTGGTGAGCGCCTTGCTGGTTTCTCATTCACTAAAAACGGTTGGGTACAATCATACGGTTCCCGCTGCGTAAAACCACCTGTTATTTATGGTGATGTAGCCTTTATTAACGGCATGACTATTAAGGAAACAGTTTATGCACAAAGCTTAACAGAGAAAGTTGTAAAAGGAATGTTAACCGGACCTGTTACAATTTTAAATTGGTCTTTCGTTCGAAATGATATTCCAAGAAAAGAAGTTTCGTATCAAATTGCACTAGCTCTTCGTCACGAAATTGAACTACTTGAATCTTCTGGAATTAGAGTAATCCAAGTCGATGAGCCCGCACTTCGTGAAGGAATGCCACTAAAAGAAAAAGATTGGGATGCTTATATTACATGGGCAGTACAATCCTTCCTTTTAGCAACTTCTTCTGTAGCAAATGAAACACAAATTCATACTCATATGTGTTACAGTAACTTCGAAGATATTGTTGACGCGATTCGCGCATTAGATGCAGATGTAATTTCTATCGAAACATCAAGAAGTCACGGAGAATTTATTGATACATTAAAACATACAACATATGAAAAAGGCATTGGCCTAGGTGTATATGATATTCATAGCCCACGTGTACCGAGTAAAGATGAAATGTATAAAATCGTAGAACAATCTTTAGAAGTATGTGATCCTAAATATTTCTGGATTAATCCCGATTGTGGTTTAAAAACGAGAAGAACAGAAGAAGTTATTCCAGCTTTAGAACATATGGTGCAAGCAGCGAAAGATGCTCGTTCCCTTTTAAAAACAAACGCATAACAAAAATGGGTTATCCTTTTCTCAGGATAACCCATTTTTTATTCTTTACTTTCAAAAAAGAATTCATATTGTATTTTATATAATTCATCATCCGTTGGCTCTTCAAGAGGAATTGCTTGTAATACAACTGTATACTCACCATTTGGAATAGGTATTTGAAATTTATTAGAAAGAATACTCGTTATAACGATACTTTCATTTTCAACTGTAAAAGGAACCGTAATCGTTCTAACTACTTCTTCTTTTTCAATATGTTTCCCTGGGGTCACTTTCACTTCACAAGTATAATCAGAAAGTGCTTCAAAAATAACAGTTCCATCTGCCTTAGCATAACCTCTTTCAAAATCTTCATCAGTCCAATCTACATAAGGCTGCTCACCGTCATAGTTCATCAACATTAATTGCGAATAAGAAATCGTTAACTCCATAGTTCCCCTTCTCCTTCATTATGAAATATACAACTACTACTTCACTTCAAATTTTACTCGCGTACCATCTGGGTATTTATCTAACTTATTCCCTACCCAAGAGCCTGCTCCACGGTTATCCGCCGGACTTATATATTCAATATGTGCTCCTTTTCCGCCTTCCTTGCACATCGCCATTGGCCATTCATCACGATCATACCCTTTTTTTGATGGATATGGTGCTAACGACAATTTCCTTCTATCTGCAGCACCACCACGATCGATTGTACAAACTTCTGAATGCCCTTCTTTTATAGCATCCGTAATATGTTTTCCTGTCTCTGGATAACGTTCTTTCGGAAATTCTAACACTTGATCATACGTATTCGTTTTCTTTACACTTGTTTCCTCTGGCACAAGTACTTCATAAACTGCTACTAAAATAGACAGAATTGCGATAATTGAAATGATAATACCTTTTAATTGCTTCATGTATACCTCCATGTTTCTACCAGTTTCTTTTCCTCCGTTATTATAACAAACTTCTCCTGTATATGTTTTCAGACATTATTTTAGTTATTCCTTGCCATTCCGCCAAAAATTTTCATTTTTTCACTAATGCTGTAGAAAACTAATAGCCTTCCGACATTCTTTTTCAAAGGAAGTCCTCATAAAAGATTGAAATGATATATACGATACTTTTTGGGGAGGAAATATGATGGAAGCTACCTATAAAACGAAAGATGTCACGAATAAAACAGGCATCCCAAAACATATAGTTCGCAAATATAGTCAACTGTTAGAGGAACATGGTTATATGATTTCCAAAACAGCTGATGCTCGTATTTATAAACTTGATGATTTAAAATTATTGAAATCTATACACGAAAGAGCTGCTACATTACAAGAAGATATTTCAGAAACGATACCGATTATTTTAAAAGAAAAAGAGGCCCCACCTGTACCAGTTATACAAGATAAGCAAGAGATACAAACGAAAGAAAAAGAAGATGGGCGTAACTTTGAGGAGTTCATGTTAAAACTTGAAATGCTAGCTCAATTAAATGAGGCAATTATTCATCAAAATTCTACTCTAATTACACAAAATCGTTTAAAGGATGAGAAACTAGACGAATTGATGCAACAAGTTTATGTAAAAGAAGGCTCTCAAGAAAAAATGCTTCAAGAGTTAGTCGATCACGCCGTTCAAACAGATGCATTGCAAAAAGAAAAGATGGACTTATTAATGAATCATATGTATAAACGAGAATCCAAACAGGAAGAAAAAATGAATAAACTTGTTAGTCAAATTTATAACAAAGACAGTAACCGTGATGCACAGCTTATGCAAGTTATTCGAGAAATTCAAGAAACAAAAAGAATGGTTGCTGCCTCAAAAGAGCAAAGCTTCTTTCAATCATTTAAAAGTTTATTTAGCCGAGAAAAACAAGAAAAAACAAATGAATAAACAATATAAAATAAAAAGTTACCTTCCATCGGTAACTTTTATTCCTTATTTTGTACAGCTGGTAATATAATAATTGCTTCAGTTCCTTTTCCACTTTCACTCTTATATTCCAATGTACCATTATGCGCTTGTAAAATACTAAATGTTACCATAAGTCCTAATCCTGTCCCTTTTTCTTTTAAAGAATAATATGGTTGCCCAAGCCTTGCTAACTGTTCTTTCGTCATACCAACACCACTATCTTTAACTCTTATTATGATTGTTTCATCTTTTTGAATAGCTGTTACTTTTAAATATCCTTTATTTCCTTGAATTGCTTCAATACCATTTTTAACAACATTCATAATAGCTTGCTTCAATTTTGTCTTATCACCAATCGTATAAAGACTTTCTGAAATTTCAACTTGTAAATATACACCTTGCATCGCTGCAAATGACGACATAAGAGTGGTCATTTCTATTAATTGGGCTGATAAACAAATGTGTTCTTTTTTCTCAATTTGCGGCCTTGCTAAATTTAAGTAATCTGAAATAATTTGTTCCGCCCGATCCAATTCAGCTAATACAAGACGCATATAATCCTTATTCTTCACATCTTCCGTACTTTCTAGCAATTGGATAAATCCACGAACAACAGTTAGTGGATTTCGAACTTCATGTGCCACACTTGCTGCTAACTCACTTACAATATTAAGCTTTTCTGATTTTTGCATCTCTGTACGTAGCAATGCATTTTCATTTAAATATTCAGTTAAATACACCTGAAATACCATTGTCATGACCATGATAAGCGAGGCAAATATAAATCCGCTATATATTTGCGAAATATACGGTGTAAATCCTGTTTCCAAAAGAACATTAATCATGCCTAATACTAAAGAAACAAGCACATAAAATGATGAAATCATAAATGCTAAAATTAATTTCTTATCCCTTGAAAAAAGAGACCATTTCTTTGATAAAAATAGCGGAACTATCAATAGAAATATTACTTCTAAAACTGGAAGAAAGCTCATTCCCTTTAGTAACCATTCATATGCAACAAAAATAACCGCTGGGATTAAACCAACAATCCCACCATATAAAAAACCACTGACAATTGGAATGGGGTGAAAGTTATACCCACACACATTGCCAAAACAAATAGAGTATGTCATGGAGAGAACGAGCGTAACGCTAGATAAAAACATAATAAAGTAACGATTTGGCTTCGGAGGCATTTCTTGATAGCGATTTAAACGAATCGCTTCATATAAAAATAGTGGCAAAATTATGATGGCAATTTGAATCAATAAATCACGGATAAGCTCCATAACCTCTCATCCCCTATATGTATTTTGATATGATTATATCATTTTATAGGTGTATTTGTTTTAAAATTTTGATTTTTCTTAACATATTTGTTAATTCTTTGTTAACAACTCATAATAATTGTTACAGATTTTCGAAATGATTGTAAACCCTGTACCAAATTTCCTTCGTGCAGTATACAATGAATACGGATTACAAAGAAAATATAAAAATACTTTTTTAGACGGACAATTATAGCAAAATACAGCATATAATCCATACTATCTATGTTTACAAATAAGTGATCATTACTTTAGTAGGAGGAAGATAAATATGGCGGGTACTACGCTTGTTTTAAAAGAAGAAAATTTGGTTGTTCTAGAAAATGTTGAAAAATCAGTATATGAAGAGTTACAGCATAAAGCGGGAGATGAAAACTGCACATGTGCTGTAAACGAATCAGTCGTTCACCTTGGCAAGGTATCCTCTGTACTCTGGAATGAAGATGAAATAGATTGGGAATACGGATATTAAAAAGTCGCTTATAGCGGCTTTTTTTCTCTTTTCTCTCTCTTTCTAAATAACATATACAAAGCGTAATCATAGAAAATATGATAAAATGAACTTAATTTTCAAACGGAAGAAAGGGAGATACAATGGAACAATTCATTAACCCTAGAGTGAAGGACATCCAAATTTCTGGAATCCGTCAGTTCTCTAACATGATTCAAAACTATGATAATTTGATTTCTTTAACAATTGGACAACCCGATTTCCCTACACCTTCTCTCGTGAAAGAAGCGGCTAAACGGGCTATTACAGAAAACTATACAAGCTATACACATAACGCTGGTTTACTAGAATTACGTAAGGCAGCTTGTAACTTCGTAAAAGATAACTACGATTTACATTATTCACCTGAAAACGAAACCATCGTTACAATCGGTGCTAGCGAAGCAATTGATGTTGCATTCCGAACGATTTTAGAGCCAGGAACAGAAGTAATTTTACCTGCTCCTATTTATCCAGGCTACGAACCTATTATTCGATTATGCGGTGCAACGCCTATTTTTGTAGATGTTCGTGAAACTGGATTTCGTTTAACAGCTGAAGCGCTTAAAAATGCTATTACAGAAAAAACAAGATGTATCGTACTACCGTATCCTTCTAACCCAACCGGTGTAACTTTATCAACAGAAGAGCTAAAAGATATTGTAGATGTTTTAAAAGATAAAAATATTTTCGTCCTTTCAGATGAAATTTATAGCGAGCTTGTATATGAACAAAAGCATACATCTATCGCTCATTTCCCAGAAATGCGTGAAAAAACAATTGTCATTAACGGTTTATCTAAATCACATTCTATGACTGGCTGGCGTGTTGGACTTTTATTTGCACCAAGTTATTTAGCAGGACACATATTAAAAGTTCATCAATACAATGTAACGTGTGCTACTTCAATCGCTCAATACGCTGCAATTGAAGCATTAACAGCAGCTAAAGACGCACCAAAAATGATGCGCCACCAATATAAAAAACGCCGTGATTACGTATATAATAGACTCACTCAAATGGGATTAACAGTTGAAAAGCCAACAGGTGCATTTTACTTATTCCCATATGTTGGTCATTTGACATCTTCATCATTTGATTTTGCACTTGATCTTGTCAAAGAAGCGGGACTAGCTGTAGTTCCTGGAACAGCATTCTCTGAATACGGTGAAGGCTACCTTCGCTTGTCCTATGCGTATAGTATCGAAACTTTAAAAGAAGGCTGCGACCGATTAGAAGCCTTTCTAATGAAAAAAGCTAAGAGTTAAACTCTTAGCTTTTTTATGCATAATGATCACAAGTTTGACGTTTTAGTAATTTATGAGGAATAATGATACACTTTGCAGTGGATTCTGCATTCTCTACTTTATCAACTAAAGCTTTTGCTGCCTCATATCCTAGCTGATAAATATTCACATCAACTGTCGAAAGTGGAGGGCTCGCAATTTCTGATAATAAAGCATTATTAAAGCTTACAATAGAAACATCTTTCGGTACAACGAATCCTTTTTTAGAAAGAGCACTTAACACACCAAGTCCAATTAAGTCATCCGTTGCCATAATTGCCGTTGGCGGTTGCTGCAGTCCCATTAATTCCTCAACAGCTTGTTGACCACTTTCCCTCGAAAAATCAAAATGTAAAATATATTCTTTTGGTAATACAATGTCTGCTAATTTCAAGGCATCACTCATACCGGCTAAACGATCTCTCGTTACAAGTAAATCTGATCCACCACCAATGAACGCGATTTGCTTATGCCCTAATGAAATTAAATATTCTGCCACTTCTCTTGCAGCTGTATAATTGTCATTATCTACATATGTAATTTCATCTTTTCGATCATATGGTTTTCCTATTAAAACAAACGGGAAATTTTGTTCATGTAAATATTGAATAATCCGATCATTCTCCCTTGAATATAAAAGAATAATGCCACCAATTTGGCGTCCCTGTACCATCTTTACGACACCATTAAAAATTTCTTCTTCCGTTTCACCTGTCGACATGTAAAGCGCATAACCTTCTACGTGTGCAAATGAACTAATCCCTCTTATAACTTCTGGGAAAAATGGATTTTGAAAAGCTTTACTTGCAGAACTTGGCATAACAAGACCAAGTGTTTTCGTCGTTTGGTTCGCAAGATTTCTCGCATTTAAATTGGGATGATACCCTAATTCACTCATCACTTTCCTAACACGGCGCTTTGTCTTTTCACTTATACTTGGATTATCAGCAATTACACGAGAAACTGTTGATGGTGCAACATTCGCTTGCTTCGCCACATCTTTAATTGTAACTGTCATAAAAATCCCCCTCCTCTCATTTCTCTGCCATTTTTCATATATTTTATCTCGCACTCATTGCAAGTCATAAACTTTCATTTCTTATATCTTGCAAAACTAATCCTATTCTCCCTCTTCATGTATTGTAAGGGATATAGCTATTTTTTCCTATACTATAATATACTATTTATTTCACTTCTTTTCACATGTGATGTCAAATCTCTTTTCATCTCCCTATAAACTTATTTATAGGGAGATGAAAAGAAAAATGGGACGTAATGTCCCATTTTTCATCCTTTTGTACCTCCAGCTGTTAAACCAGAAATAAAGTATTTTTGTAGTGATAGGAATAAAATTGAAATTGGGATCGCAATTAACACAGAACCCGCTGCAAACGTTGTAAATTCATTACCGAATTTCTTCGCAACCATTTCATATAATCCAACTGCTAAAGTATAATTTTCTGGTGTTCGCAAAATAATACTCGCTAAAATGAAATCTGTAAATGGACCAATGAAAGTAAATAACGCTACAACCGCTACGATTGGCTTTGCAAGTGGCATAATGATTTGCCAAAAAATACGAAAATGTCCTGCTCCATCCATTCGAGCTGATTCATCCAGTTCTTTCGGAATCGTATCAAAATACCCTTTCATAAGCCATGTATTCATCGGAATAGCCCCGCCTACATAAATTAAAATTAATGCAAGGTGTGTATCAATTAATCCTGTTAATTGAGCTAATACGTATAAAGCAATTAACGCTGCAAAGTTTGGAATCATTTGCAGAATTAAAAATGTTAATAAACCATTTTTTCTTCCAACAAAACGATATCTCGAAAATGCATAAGCGGTAAAACTAATTGCTAACACTGAGAAAATCATCGTTAAAACACTTACTTTTAATGTGTTTTTATACCATAGTAAGTAATTACTATTCTCTAGATCTAATAACTTACGATAATGATCTAACGTTGCATTTTGTGGAATAATACTTGATCCAGATAAACTATCACCTGGATTAAACGATGAGCCCATAATCCATAATAACGGATAGAAAATGATGGCACACATTACGAAAATAACTAAATAACTTAATGAGAGACGTAACATCTTCTGTCTTTTAATATTCATTTACATCATATCCTCTTCTTGGAATGATTTTGTTCTCTTAAATTGCCATAACGCAACTGTAATAACAATTAACGATAATATCATTGTAAGAGCTGCTGCTTTTCCGTACTGCGCTGAAGTCATCGTTAACTTATAAATCCATGAAATTAAAATATCCGTTCCACCTGCGTCTTGTCCAGCTACAGCAGGACCTCCACCATTAAATAGATAGATGATACTAAAGTTATTAAAGTTAAACGTATATTGCGTAATTAATATTGGTGCTGTTGCATATAACACAAGTGGCAATGTAATTTTACGAAACTGTTGCCAAGCTGTCGCTCCATCTACTGTAGCCGCTTCATATAATTCTCCCGGAATCGATTGCAGTATACCTGTTGTCATCGCAAAGATAAACGGGAACCCAAGCCACGTTTGAATCATAATTAAAGCAATCTTCGCCCAAAATGGATCTGTCATCCAAGCAATCTTTTCAATTCCGAATAAAGCTAATACTTGATTGTTAATCGCTCCGAATGTTTCATTAAACATACCAGAGAAAACAAGAATAGATACGAATGCTGGAACCGCCCACGGTAAAATGAAGATTGTTCGAATAATCGCCTTTCCTTTAATACCAGGCTGATTTACGATAATCGCTAAGAAAATACCAAGTGCAACTTGTAATGTTGTTGCAACGAATGTCCAAATGATAGTCCAAGAGAATACACTTACAAATGTCTCTCTCCACATCGGTAAAGTGAAAATATCAATAAAGTTTTTAAAGCCCACCCAATCTACTAATTTAGCTGGAGGAGAATGATATAAATCATAGTTTGTAAATCCAATTAAAATTACGAAGATGATTGGAAATACGACAACAAAGATAAGTAGTAGAAAACCTGGTGAAACCATTAAATAAGGAAAACCTTGATCTAACAAATTACGATATTGCTCTTTTACAGAATTTAACGGTGTTCCGCTATCACGTTTCTTTCCATTTTGGTATGCATCATATAAGTTAAATGCATATATGCCTAGCCCAAAAGCGATAACGATAAGGGCCAAGATTCCTTCTACTAATAGAAAGACAGAATGGTCACGTGGAACTTCTGTACCAAGCGTTACAATACCCCATAATCCCATATTTAATAAATCAGCAAAGGCTACAATAAAAGAACCTGTTAATACTAGAAAAATAAGACCTTTTACAAATTGTTTATTATACATTTGGCCCACGCCTGGAATGATTGATAACATGGTTGCCATTTTCCTATGCTTTGAATGGTTTAACCCATTTGCTGGTTCCATAGATGTTTGCATGTTCCTTCCCCCTTTTTTCTTCCTACATGGAAGGGAGAGAATTCGTGCCTCTCATATTAGAGGCACGAATTTCACCTTATTTTTTCTTGTTATGATTTGCCTCAATATTACCTTTAATTTGTTTCACTGCACTATCAAGCGCCGCTTTTGGTGCCTCTTTATCTGTAACAACTAATTGAAGCGCATCTCCAGCTGGTTTCCAAACTTCTTGCATTTCTGGAATGTTTGGCATTGGAATTCCATTTTCAGATTGCGTTGCAACTGCTTTTGCAGCTTCGTTATCTTTAATAATTGGATCTTCCATTACTGATTTTACTGGAGGAATTTCTTTTGTTTTCTCAAATCGAATTTTTGCGTTTTCTTCATTTGTTACCCACTCAGTGAATTTTGTAGCTAAATCATTTTGTTTAGAGAAACTTGTTACATGCCATCCTTTAACCCCAACAAACGTTTTCATTGGTTGACCATTTGGTAATTTCGGCATTGGAGCAACGCCATAATCAATCCCGTTCTTTTCCATTGCTTGGAACGCCCATGGGCCATTCATGATAGAAGCTGCTTTTCCTTCATTGAATAGTCCATCAGCAGCAGGCCCACCTGATTCACCGATAATACCTTTTGGGAATAATTTTTCCTTGTACCATTTTTGAAGATATTCAGCACCTTGTACTGCTCCACTATTATTTAATCCAACATCACTTGCATTTGGTTTTCCATCTTTTTCACCAAATACATAACCGCCCATACCTGCCATGAATGCATTAGCAAAGTAGAAGTTATCTCCTAATGCTAAAAATCCGTACTTGCCATCTTTCGTAAATTCTTTTGAGAAGTTAAACAGCTCGTCCATCGTTTCTGGCGCTTTTGGCATTAGTTTTTTATTGTAAATAAAGACTGGTGTCTCAATTGCTTTTGGTAAACCATATAATTTTCCGTTATATGTCTGTGCTTCTATTGATGAATTAGTAAATTTACTCTTTACAGCATCATCTGCTTTCACTTCAGAAAGTAAACCTTCTGTTACTGCATTTCCGATTTGATCGTGTGGCAATGTTACAACATCTGGTCCAGTCCCCGCTGGCCCATCAAGGCGTAACTTCTTCACTTGATCTGTCATTTGCATTTCAACAACTTTTACTTTTACTTTATATTTTTCCTCAAAGCTTTTCACTGCTGGTTCTAAACCAACACCTTTTTTATCATCTTCCCAAACAAGAAGATCATAGTCTTTTTTCGCTTTACTTTCCTCTTTTTTCCCTGAATCTTTCGGTCCACATGCAGATAACATACCAATAGATAATGCTGAAACCGTTAATAATGATAATGCTTTCTTCATCCCAAAAACCTCCCTAAATTGTCTATGTACCTCAGTAACTGAAAACGTTTGCATTTAATAGTTTAATTGAAGCGCAAACAATATCTCAATCTATGAAAACGTTTGCGCTATTTGTCTATCATTATACATTCTTTTATTCATTTTGCAAATATTAATTTAAAAATTATGTCATTATACTCTTTATACATTGACTTTATATAAAATGAATACTACTCTTATAAGCAATATTAAAGCTACGAGAAAGGCAATCGTTTGCAATACAGGCTTTATTATTACACTTAAGGGAATACTATGTATAGAGATATTGAAGGGGGATTTTCTATATGTTTAAAGAAGCCATTTATCATAGGCCGAAAGATAATTATGCATACGCTTATGATGAACAAACAATTCACATCCGAGTACGTACTAAGAGAGATGATATTCAAAGCGCCGATCTTATTTACGGGGATCCTTACGAATGGAAAGACGGGAAATGGATATCAGCAAGTACACCCATGAAAAAAACGGGTTCTACTGCATTATTTGATTATTGGTCCATTGCAATCGAACCAAAATTTAAGCGCTTACGTTATGGGTTTGAATTAAAATCTGAAACAGACACTCTTATTTATGCAGAGCGAGGATTCTTTTCTAGCATTCCAAATGATGATGTTGGTAACTTTTTCTGCTTTCCATTTATTCATGCAGATGATGTATTCAAAGCACCATCTTGGATTAAAGACACCATTTGGTATCAGATTTTCCCTGAGCGATTCGCTAATGGCGATAGTACGCTGAATCCAGAAAATACCCTTCCTTGGGGAAGTGCGAATCCAACTCCAACTAATTTTTTCGGCGGAGATTTTTCTGGTGTTATTCAAAACCTTGATTACCTTGTTAAGCTTGGCATTTCCGGAATATATTTCACACCTATTTTCAAAGCTCATTCAAACCATAAATATGACACAATTGACTATATGGAAATTGACCCACAATTTGGGACGAAAGAAACTTTTAAAGAGCTCGTTGAAGAATGTCATAAGCACGGTATAAAAGTAATGCTCGATGCTGTGTTTAATCATAGTGGATACTTTTTCGAGAAATTTCAAGACGTACTAGAGAATGGTGAGAAGTCCGCATATAAAGAGTGGTTCCACATTCATGAATTTCCGATTATAACCGAACCACTTCCAAATTATGATACTTTCGCCTTTACACCGTATATGCCTAAATTAAATACAGCTCATCCAGATGTAAAAGAATACTTACTTGAAGTAGGACGTTATTGGGTACGAGAATTCAATATAGATGGCTGGCGCCTTGATGTCGCCAATGAAGTCGATCACAACTTTTGGAGAGAATTCCGAACTGAAATAAAGACACTAAATCCTGAAGTATATATTTTGGGAGAAATTTGGCACGATGCCCTTCCGTGGCTACAAGGCGATCAATTTGATGCTGTCATGAGCTATCCTGTTACAAATGCTCTACTTTCTTACTTTGCTAACGATTCCATTAAAGCAAGTGAATTCATGAAGCAAATTACAGAATCTCTACATTCCTACTCTATGAATGTAAATGAAGCAGCATTTCATTTATTAGACAGCCATGATACTCCAAGAATTTTAACAACATGCAACGGAGATAAAAATAAGTTGAAATTGCTCTATGTATTCCATCTTTCTTTCATCGGCTCTCCTTGTATTTATTACGGGGATGAAATTGGTATGGATGGCGGCATGGACCCTGATTGCCGTAAATGTATGATTTGGGATACTAAAGAACAAGATCATGCATTATTTACCCATATACAAACATTGATTTTATTACGTAAACAACATAAAGCATTTGGAGGACATGGTACTTTTCAATTCATCGAAGCAAATGATGAACATAATTATATTTCTTATACGAAAACATATGAGGATGAAACTATCTTTTTCGTTTTAAACCCTACTAATAGTGAAGTTACAGTTTCACTCCCTCTTCATGTTACTGGTAAGAAAATAATTAACATTTATACAAACGAAGAATTTTCAGCGGAAGCAAGTGTATTACAAGTTACACTTCCTCCATATGGATTCTCCATATTAAAATGGTAATCCAAAAAAGCCTTATGCCAAGTTCGAAATGGCATAAGGCTTTTTCTTATTTCAATTTGAACACTATCGCTTCATACGGACGTAATGGAATGTTATCTATTGATCCGATTTCTACATCGTAATTGTGTATAAATAACTCTGATTCACTATAACTAATATCCTTAGGCATTTCAAATACACTTTCATCCGCAGTAAAGTTTGCAATGACAAGTAGTTTTTCATCTCCATATGTTCTTACATAAGCAAAAATAGAAGGGTCATTATCTAATATTAAATCATATGATCCATACACAACTATTTCATTATTTTTGCGTAGTTCAATTAATTTCTTATAGTAATAAAAAATTGAACCTTCATCTTGGATTGCTTGTTTCACATTAATCTCTTTATAGTTAGGATTTACAGTAATCCAAGGTTCACCTTTTGTAAATCCAGCGTGATTCTGATCATTCCACTGCATCGGAGTTCTAGCATTATCACGACCCTTTATATAAATAGATTCCATTACTTTTTCTATATCTTCACCATGGTCTATCACTTTTTCTTTATACATATTTAACGTTTCAATATCTCGATATTCATCAATTGATTGGAATCGAACGTTCGTCATTCCAATTTCCTCTCCTTGATAAATATATGGCGTTCCTTTCATCATATGAAGAACTGTCGCTAACATTTTTGCTGATTCAATGCGATACATTCCATCATTACCAAAACGAGATACAACGCGAGGCTGATCATGATTATTCCAATAAAGGCTATTCCATCCGGTATGCTCTAATGCTTTTTGCCACTTTGTTAAATTCTCTTTTAAAGTAAGAAGTGAGCATGGTTTTACATCCCACTTTCCACCTTCTCCTGAATCTAAATCCATATGTTCAAATTGGAATACCATTTGCAACTCTTTTCGTTCTTCTCCAGTATACAATTTCGCTTCTTCTGTCGTTACACCAGGCATTTCACCAACCGTCATAATATCATAATGCGATAATACTTCCTCATTCATTTCATGTAAATATTTATGAATGTTTGGACCGTTCATAAAATGCTTATGACCTGAAACATACCCCTCTTCTTCTGTTTCAACAGCTGGTAATCCCTCTTCTTTAGAAATAAAATTAATAACATCCATACGGAAGCCATCAATTCCTTTTTCTAACCAAAACTTCATCATTTCATAAACATCTTGTCTTACCTTTTCATTATCCCAATTTAAATCTGGCTGTTTTTTAGAAAACAGATGTAAATAATATTCATCCGTCATTTCATCATACTGCCATGCAGATCCACTAAAAGCAGCTCCCCAGTTGTTCGGTTCTTTCCCTTCTTTTCCAGGGCGCCATATATAGTAATCTCTATATTTATTATCTTTTGATTTACGTGATTCAATAAACCAATTATGTTCATCCGAAGTATGATTAACAACTAAGTCCATCATAAGTTTCATATTACGTTCATGCATTTCATGTAATAGCTCATCCCAATCTTCCATTGTTCCGAACTCGTTCATAATTTTACAATAATCGCTTATATCATAACCATTATCATCATTTGGAGATTCATAGACTGGTGATAACCAAATCACATCAATCCCTAACTCTTTTAAGTAATCTAGCTTTGAAATAATCCCTTGAAGATCTCCTATACCATCACCATTACTATCCATAAAGCTACGAGGATAAATTTGATATACTACACTTTCTTTCCACCATTGTTTTTCCATTATGCTACCCCATTTCATTCATCATTCATTTTTCTCTTTTTTAAGGCGCAAACGTTTTCATTAATGAATGATAACAGATTCTATCTCAATTTAAAATAGCGCTTACAATTTTTATTGTTCTTTTTCTAAGAAAACATATGAAAACCACTAATAAATCTCCAATAAATGAAAACGTTTTATTTTTTTATTTATTTTTTGAATCTATTCGTTTATAATGAACTCAAAGAAAACGTTTGCATAATTATTTCTAGGGGGAAATACCATGGCAGAACTTAAATTAGAAAACATTTATAAAATATATGATAATAACGTAACAGCTGTAACTGATTTTAATTTACACATTCAAGATAAAGAATTTATTGTATTTGTCGGTCCTTCTGGATGCGGAAAATCTACAACATTACGAATGGTAGCTGGACTTGAAGATATTTCAAAAGGCGAGTTTTCAATTGATGGTAAACTAATGAATGATGTTCCTCCAAAAGATCGAGATATCGCTATGGTATTCCAAAACTACGCTCTTTATCCACATATGAGTGTATATGATAATATGGCATTTGGATTAAAACTTCGAAAAATACCAAAAGATGAAATCGATCGTCGTGTGAAAGATGCAGCAAAAATTTTAGGACTTGAACAATATTTAGATAGAAAACCGAAAGCATTATCAGGTGGACAGCGCCAACGTGTTGCGTTAGGTAGAGCAATCGTTCGAGATGCAAAAGTTTTCTTAATGGATGAACCATTATCAAACTTAGATGCTAAACTCCGTGTTGCAATGCGCTCAGAAATTTCTAAGCTACATCATCGCCTTGGAACAACAACAATTTATGTAACACATGACCAAACAGAAGCAATGACTATGGCTTCGCGTCTTGTCGTTATGAAGGATGGAAAAATCCAACAAATTGGAACTCCAAAAGAAGTATACGAAACGCCAGAAAACATTTTCGTGGGTGGATTTATCGGCTCACCAGCTATGAATTTCTTCCGTGGTAAATTGACTGAAACCGATTTCGTTATAGACAATACTATAAAAATTAAAGTATCTGAAGGAAAAATGAAGATGCTACGTGAACAAGGCTATGTAAATAAGGAAATTGTTTTAGGTATTCGCCCAGAGGACATTCATGATGAACTACTATTTTTAGAAGCTTCGCAATCTACTGCCTTCACAACAAAAATTGAAGTCGCTGAATTATTAGGTGCTGAATCCATTTTATATATGAAACTTGGAAATCAAGATTTTGCAGCACGTGTAGATGCAAGACATACATTTTCACCTGGTGATCAAATTAAATTAGCATTTGATATGAATAAAGCACATTTCTTTGATAACCAAACTGAACAACGTATTCGCTAAAAAATTTATCTTTACTATACACATACAAAAAAACCGTCCACATATATTGAGGGCGGTTTTTATTATTATACTAGGGCTTCTACTGTATGAAATGATTGTCCTTTTGTGCTAATAATACCGAAAATCGGTAAATCACTAAGCACCACTTCTTCTTGCTGTTTCATAAAAGATGACGTTAATTGTTTTATCTCTATCCAAACGTCATTAATACAAAGTACATTGGAATCGTTCTCTTGTTGGCGAGAAAAAATAGAATCTATTTTATATAAACCTGCATTTTGAAAAAGCATATCAATGCGACTGAATGCATTCAAAGTAATGCTAATAACGCGTTGCCAATCTCCTTGCTTTCCCATATCATAGGATACAAAAAGTGCCTCTCCGCCTAGATTCATAATTTCCTCCACTGTTGCTTGTCCACTCTCTTGATCAATGTCCGTCACAATAACTTTTGCGCCTTGTTTAGCCAACAAAAGAGCTGTATTACGTCCAATACCGATGCCACCGCCAGTTACGATAGCAACTTTTCCTGCAAGCTTCATTTTCATTACCCCTTCTATAAGTCTTACCGTCATTCAGTATACTCCTTTATAAGATTAATCTGCAAGCAAGAAAAATTGCTATTTTACTTGTAAACGTTTACTTTTTATCCTTCTTTTTTCTTATTATTACGCTAATCGAAAACTAAACCGATGAAAATTAAAATCCCCCAAAAGATTACACTACCTCCAGTCATTTTAATCTCCCCCTTATTATATAAAGTGAAATTTTAATCAGCCCCAATATGGCGGAATAAAGATATTATTTTTAATCATTATATCATTTTCTTATTTTTCAATCTATTATAAATAGAATTAACACATTTTAGCTTTTCCTTACTGTAAACATTCCCCATATACTTATAAAATCAAAAAGACCCTTTTATATATAAAAAGGTCTTTTTTTCATTATACAAGACTTATTACTTTCGTTTTTGTAATTAAATCCTGAAAACCACAATTATCTTTGCGGAACAACATCATATATATATTACATATTAATGGAATTCCTAATAGCAATACGTTCGGTAATAACACTACAAAAAATCTTATAATTAATGTTTGCAACGTTAGCTTTTCACTCTTCAATGAAATTAATTTTATTCTCGTTACCTTTTTTCCAAGTGTAACACCGTTCCAAATAAAGGGTAACACAATAAAATATATCGCCATTAATATAAAAACTACTGCGAAATCATATCTAAAATCACCTAAGCTTATATTAAAGCGCTTAAACATAGCACTATAGTTTCCGGTCATAATAGCTACTACTACACCATACATAACCGAGATTAAAAACATGTCAATTAGGGAAGCACCTATGCGATTCATTACAAGCGCTGGACGATGCATCTTTAACTTCATTTTATGTCGACTCCTTCATATCCTTCTTTACCCGTCTCATCGTACCACTTCTAAAAAACATTGTAAACTAGCCTTTCTCTTACTTTTCTTGTACAATTTGTTACAATAGCATTATAAAGGAGGTTCCCATATTGAAAAAATGGATAATCCTATTCGTCGCCTTCCTATTAACTGGTTGTACAGGAAACACAGGTCACTTAACTTATACGGTTAACGATGAATACGAACTCATACGTACTTCTGGAAATGCATTTGAACTTTTCCCCTCGCAAGATGCTGTATATGCCACACAATACATCCCTGCAAAAATTACAGACATTGCTTGGGATGATAAATACATTATTGCAAAACAAACCGAGGAAAAATCAGATCCGAATAACCCTGACGCAGCAATTGCAAATAAAAAAAGTGAACATTATTGGATTATTGACGTAAAGCACAATAAACGTTTCGGTCCCTACAATGAAAAGCAATTTAATGAACAAAAAGATGCGTTTAAAATTAAGGTGCCTTTTCAAAATGTAGATTCATACATAAAAGAAATAAAAAAACAGTCAGCATAATATTTGAATGCTGACTGTTTTGCCTTACATTATTTTAGTGAGATGTTAAACGTTTGTGGCTCTTTTACAACATCTTGTGTTTCTGAATCTCCTGCAAGTAAATCATCAGTTGTAAACTGAATATCCTTTACCTTGTCTTTTCCATCGTCAAGTATTAAACCAATAATACCATCTCTTGTTTCACCAGGCTTATAGTCTTCTCTTGATACATTTTTTGTACCAACTAACGTATCTTCGTCATATAAAAAGTTTTGAGTGGCTACTTTAAAATGTTGCTTACCATTAATCATAACATCATTCATAGAGAAAAATTGCATATTTTTATTTCCGGTATTCTCCACTTTATATGTAATCTCAACGTAACGAATTGTATTACTAATCTCTGTTCCACTTAGCGATGCATATAATTCTGCATCTTCTTGGCTTACTTTATCCCCTAATCTCCGTTTTACTTCTTCAGGGGTTAGTGCCGTGTATACTTTCAATGTTTTTTTTGCCTTTTCACTCATCTGTGATAAAGAAATTACTTTCACATCTTGTACGTGAATTTTCATTGGCGCTACTTCAAATGTTTGATTCACAGAATGCATCTGCTCTAACTTAAAAGTACCCCATCCTGTTTCTTTCACTTTTTGTCCTACTTTTTTCAGCTCACGCCCACCATATTCTTTTGTTTCAGGAATAGATTCTTTCTTCTTCGGTTCAGCTTTCTTTTCTTCTTGATGGAAGCAACCACTTAACATAAGAAGAAAACTACATAAAACAAAAATACTTTTCCATGCTTTCATCATTTCATTTCTCCTAACGCTATCATTCATGAATATAAAATTAGTCCCTGGCTTTGTAAACTATAGAAACAATGACAAGTCCACAAAATGAACTTGTCAGTCCAGATACTATTATACCTCCAATTTGGAAAATATGAAAATAGGGATCTAGGAACGCGTGCACGATAAATATAATAGTTGCTACAACAATTACTGAAACCCAATACTTTCTTTTTTCCGAAGCTAAAATAAGATCTTTACCCATTTCATTTCTATACTTCCATAAAACGTATACTAATAGTAGAACACCAATACATGTACTTCCATGTTGCATATATTTATAAACAGAGATACCGTACCATTCTCTTTGTAATAATGGTATTTTCATAACGAAATAGCCTGTCTTATGAGTGAATGCATCCCAAACAACATGCGTGAGCATACCGAATAATGCAGAACAGCAAAATACAAAAAGATGCTTCCATGTATGAAGCCCCCACCGCTTGTCTACTGCATATGTATAGTAGCCAGCAAACGGTTTAGGTAAATGTGTTATGAAAGGCTTTTTTAAAATGTAATGATATATGTATGCTAACAAGAAGACAAGTGGTAAATTGAAATATAAGAATCCAAGCCACGTATGCCCAATTATACCATACGGTCTAAAGTGTAAAAAATATTCAAAGTCAGGCGCCATACTACCTAATATAAGAGCCGTTACTGAAATATGTTTAGAATGCTTTTTCGCAAAAGGAAGAACTGCTGCTGGATGTGCAAATGTAAACGGCATACTTTAACTCCTTCTCACATTTTCAATAGAATACCATATATCATAACGAGAGAATGGATCTTCATGCAATATTTATTTTCACATTGGAATATGATAGTTTAAATGATATAATCCACATAAAATATTCAGAAAATAAGGAAGGAATTCAGGTGTCATTAACACTTGTATTTGCCGCCTTTTTAGAATCAAAATCCGTTATGAATTGAGGTTTATATATTGATTGACGTACCCTTTTTACAAAATGTTACATTAAAAAAAGAAAATATCCCTAGTTTTTCCGCATATCCTTACTGCTTACCTGCTATCCGAACATTACAATCACTAGTTTTTCATCCAAATGTAACATTCATTATTGGAGAAAATGGAACGGGTAAATCAACATTACTTGAAGGAATTGCAATTGCGTTAGGCTTTAATGCAGAAGGTGGAACGAAGAATTTCCGCTTTAGCACTAACGATTCACATTCATCTTTACATGAATACCTTCGAATTTCCAAAAGTTTCAATACACCAAACGACGGTTTCTTTCTTCGCGCTGAATCATTTTATAACGTTGCTTCTTATATTGATGAAATAGATGCTATAAAATCTTACGGCGGCGTTTCACTACACGAACAATCTCACGGCGAATCATTCTTTTCCTTATTTATGAACCGTTTTTCAGGACAAGGTTTATACATTTTAGATGAGCCTGAGGCAGCTTTATCACCAATGAGACAACTTTCCATGCTTATTCGAATGCATGAGCTAGTGGAACAAGGTTCACAATTTGTTATTGCGACGCATTCTCCTATTTTAATGGCCTACCCTGAATCCACTATATATTCTTTAACACAAGAAGGGATTCACGAATCCACATTAGAAGAAACTGAGCATTACCAAACGACGAAACTTCTCTTTGAAAATCGTGATCGATTATTTCATCATCTATTTGAGTCGTAAAAAAAGAAGCAGCAATAGCTGCTTCTTTTTTATAGTGCTTCTATAAATAAGGCAACCCCGATACCGCCACCGACGCATAAAGAGGCAATTCCTTTTTCTAACCCACGTCTTTTTAATTCGTGAATTAAACTTACTGTAATACGAGCCCCTGTACAACCAATTGGATGCCCAAGTCCTACGCCACTACCGTTTACGTTCACTTTTTCACGGTCTAAGCCTAACTCTTTCTCTACAGCTAAATATTGAGCCGCGAAAGCTTCATTAATTTCAAGTAAATCTGCATCTTCCAATGACCAATCTACTTTTTCTAAACCTTTACGAATTGCTGGTGCTGGTCCAATACCCATAATTTTCGGGTCTACTCCAGCTACTGAATATCCAACAATTCTAGCTAACGGTTGTAAGCCTTTTTCTTTCGCTTTTTCTTCGCTCATTAATACTAGAACTGCACTTCCGTCATTCAGGCCAGATGCATTACCTGCAGTTACAGACCCATCTTTACGGAATGCTGGTTTTAATCCTGCTAATTTTTCCGCTGTAATATCTGCACGTGGATGCTCATCCTTCGAAAATACTACTTCTTTTCTACGTTCTTTTATTGTAATAGGAACAATTTGATCGTCAAAGTGTCCAGACTCGATTGCCTTCAGTGCCAATGTATGACTGCGAAGAGCAACTTCATCTTGTTCCTCTCTTGTAATTTCATATTGTTCAACTAAATTTTCCGCTGTTTCACCCATCATAATATGGTGAATCGGATCTTCTAACACTTCCCACACCGTATCACGAATTTCTCCGTGCTGTAGACGTTGTCCCCAGCGGTGCTGTTTCAATGCATAAGGGCTCGAACTCATCGCTTCTACTCCACCTGCAACAACAACATCACTTACACCTAATTGGATTTGCATTGCAGCTGACATAATTGCTTGCATACCTGAAGAACATTGACGTTGGATTGTATATCCCGTAACTGTGTCAGGAAATCCTGCCGCTAATGCAGCTGTTCTCGCTGTATTTGCTTCATCAGTTCTTTGAATACAATGACCTAAAATTACTTCATCAACTTCATGTGGTTCTACCCCGCCTCGTTTTACAGCTTCCTGAAGTACAGGAACAGCTAATTCTACTGGCGTTACATTTTTTAGCGCTCCTCCAAAAGTTCCAATTGGCGAACGAACTGCAGCTGTAATAACAACATTATGCATTTTGTACTTGCCCCTCTCTTATGTACCCTAGTAAGTTTTTAGGTGAAATTCCATAAGATGTATATCTATAACTATCATACTATAAACATACTAAAAAATCAAAATATTTAATATAATAAAAATAGAAGGAATTAACCTTCTATTCTGTCAGTGCATATAAAAACTTTTGCAAAATTTTCTCTGTCGTTTCATTCAATTTTGGCAACTTATCTACTGGAAAATATTGAAGTTTCAACCCTTCATGATCGAGCTTTAATTCCCCGCTCACATGATGTGCCTGATACAGATGAATGACATTGAAAATTTCATCGCCATTCGGATAACGGAAATATACTTCTTTTCCTGATAGAACACCAAGAAATTGCATTATTTTTGCAGTTAACCCCGTTTCCTCAAATAACTCTCTACGTGCCGTTTCTTCTGTCGTTTCACCCAGTTCCATCGCCCCGCCAGGTACACCCCAATCATATGTATCTGAACGATATTGAAGCAATACTTCTTGTTTATCATTTAATATAATGATTGCTGATCCTACGAGAATAAGCGGTCTTGTACCAACGACTTTTCGTAACTCTTCAATATACCCCATATGTAAATTCCCCTTTCCCTAACCTCCCTTATCATAACAAAATTTCTCTCTTTTTGTTCATGTAATTTTAAAGAAAAAAAGGAAGCTTTCGCCTCCGTTTTTTCATCTTTATTTCTTAAAACTTTCATATTTTACAGCTTCAAAAGCTTCCTCAATTTCATCATTACGATAATGGACATATGTAAAACGACCCAATTCTACTAATCTTGCTATTTCCTGTAACGCTTTATGCTGCTCATATGTTTCTTTCAGCTTAATATGTACATAAAACTTCATTAAAGGATGTTCATATAAAGGTTCTCCCACCTCTACATATACATCTTCAACCCCTTGTACAACTCTTACATAACTCGCAAATTGATAAAGTGCTTCTCTGTCTGAAACGATTTTTAATGTATACATATATTCTCCCCCTTTCCTTTACTATATCAAAAAGACGACCACACCATGTTATAGAACTATGAAATTTTTTCGACTTGTCATCTATATATTCAATAAAGAAGGCGTTTATCCATACATGACATCTTTTTCCCACATATATTATAGGAAGAACTTTTTTTCATTTGAGGTGTTCCTTATGGATCCATACGTCAATATATGTATTTGCATTACTCCCGGCGCCGATATTTCTGATGACCGCATCGCAAAAGATTTAGCTGTTGCAGAATCAATTTGGCACCCCATTACATTTCAAATTCAAGAAGTAATTGTATTAAATGAACTTTTCCGTTTTTTTGACCGTGAAATCAGTTATAAAAATTCCATTCAAAGTCAAGAAAAGTTGGCATCCTTTTTCCAAACATGTGTAAATGAAGCTCCTGAATGCGACCTTTATATTTGTTATATTGGCAGTGATTATTTCAAAGAAACAGCAGTAATTGCCTGCGCTTATTCTTTAGCAAAACAACAGCAACTTACTGGCTATATCGTTTTAACAAATTCGGCTGCCCCTACGAAAAATATATATACGCTCGCTCACGAAATCGGTCATATTTTATTTACAAGACGTATTCATGGAAAACTTACTCATGCAGATCCTCATTCTCCAACCGGCTCGGAGCACCACCCTTCTCCAACAAATCTTATGTATCCGATAGTCCCTCGTCCAGAAAACGTTCATATTCATTCCTTATTAACAACAGAACAAAAAGCGCTCTCTTTACAAAGCTCTTTACTACAAAGAAAAAAACAGTAACCCTCATGTTACTGTTTAAAACAACTTGTTCCAATCAACAAACAAAATCCCGGCTGCTAGAAATAAAAATAGACAACTAAATGTAAATGTAATCCCTCTAAAAATCCCTATATAATATTTCTTTGGAAATAATTTTTGGTATATCCAGAGCAGCCGCTTTTTATTGAATTTCTAGTTCATACTTTTTCTTTCTTCAATTTTTAAAGACCATTTCATTAATCCATATATACTTCCATACATAAGTAAGACCTTTGCAATTCCCCAAAATACATTACTTTCTTCTAAATCTTTAAATAAGAACATAATCATAAGAGGAACAATTAGTACAAAAACACCCATCCAGCCAAGAGCATATACTTCACCAATAAGAAGTAATAAAAAGATAATTGCTGCTAATATATATGTTTGCATTGTCGACAATTGCAATACAGGTGTCCCATACCATTTATTCATAAACATCAATAACACCAATAATAAAATAGGAACCATTACTATTACATAAATCATTCCAAATTCTACTAATTTACTTTTAAAAGAAGACATTCTAAATGCAACAATCATTCCAATAATCGTAATGATTAAAACGATAGGATAACCAATTAACTGTACATTTGTTAACGTAAATTGTTGATCGGGGCTTCCAAATAAAATATTTGTCAGTAACCAATATCCACCAATACCAATAATCATCCCTAAAATACTTTTTATGCTCCCGCTTTTATCCTTCTCCATCTCTTTCGCTAATTCTTCCGCATACTCTTTTGGTGAGTCACCAAATATGTCACTTACTGTCTTTCCCTTTTTTTCACCTTCTATTAAATGAAGCTCTGCATCTTCTAGAAAAGCGTCCACATCTTCTTCTTTAATCCCTTTTGTTATTAAATATACTTTCGTATCGATTAAAAACTTTTCACCTTCTTTAGAAATCTTCATTATAACTCCTCCCTTATTTAATCATTTCTCTTCTATTCGTCTTCATCATAATTTCAAGGAAGATTAAAATAAACAAACTTCCGTATAAACATATAATTTGAAATAACATTGGCACGAGATCTTCTGATGTAAATGTTTTAAATAGTAACATAATCGAAAGTGGAATAATTAAATATAAATTTTTAAACCATCCATCAAAATACATATTTACCGCTACTGTAATGATAAAAATACCACCAGCCAATAAATAACTTTGCATTTGATTGAATATAAACATTTTTGTAGGATATATCACATCTAGTACCATAATAACTCCCATTAAAAACATTGGCGCTATCATTACTAAAAACCACATAGAAAACCACGTTTTTGAAAAACTTGTTACAAAAGTCATTTTGCGAAGTAGAAAATTAGGACCTATAACAACTAAAATAAATGAAAAACTATAACCGATACACTGAATAAGTGAAATCTGTAACATTCCATGGTTCACTATTAAGATAGAAGCAATAATCCAAAACGATACGATATTCATTACTGTAAAACCAATTTGCTTCCACGTTTCCTGTCTATCCCTTTCCATCACTTTTACAAGTTCATCTGCATATTCTTTCGGTGAGCTTCCGAAAATATCTTCTACACTCTTCCCCTCACTCTCAGCTTCTATTAAATGCAACTCTGCATCTTCTAAAAAGTTTTCAATATCACTTTCTTTTACACTCTTTGCCGTCAAAAATAATCTCATATCTAACAAAAACTTTCGCGCTTCACTTGATAGCATTATTTTTTTCTCCCCTTCCCTTCAAGTAGACGCTCTACACTACTTTGCATCGCTTCCCAGCGATCCATAAATTCACCAAGTGCTTCCTCGCCTTTTTCTGTTAATGTATAATATTTTCTCTTTGGACCAGATGGAGATTCCTTCATTACGCTTGTTATTAGTCCTTCTTTTTGCATTCGTATTAATAACGGATAAATACTTCCCTCACTCGCCATTGTAAAACCATACTTCGCTAGCTTTTCACTCATTTCATAACCGTATATTTCGCCTTCAGAAATAATAGCAAGTAAGCATCCTTCTAAAATCCCTTTCAGCATTTGACTTGTCGACATAATTTAAATCCTCCTAACGATATTTTTTTCCAAATGTTTGCAGGAATTTCATTATAGCTTCTCTAAATAGAGCACTATGAAAACTTTATTATGAAGGGATGTTTTTCATCATGGTTACAAATCGAGTTGTCTTTTTAACAGGTGCTGCAAGTGGTATTGGTTATGAAATGGGAAAGGCTTTTGCAAAAGAAGGTGCAAAAGTTGTGATTACCGATCGACTTGAAGAACGTGCAAAAGAAGCTGCTGAACAATTACAAAATGAAGGTTTTCAAGCTATCGGTTTAAAATGTGACGTTACATCTGAAGAGGAAATTACAGCAGCAATTTCTCAAACAGTTGATCATTTCGGTTCATTACATATATTAATTAACAACGCAGGAATGCAACACGTTTCACCCATTGAAGACTTTCCAACTGAAAAGTTCGAGCTACTAATTCAAATTATGCAAATTGCTCCGTTTATCGCAATTAAGCATGCCTTTCCGATTATGAAACAACAAAAATATGGTCGTATTATTAATGTCGCTTCTATTAACGGCCTTGTCGGATTTGCTGGAAAAGCTGCCTACAATAGTGCAAAACATGGCGTAATTGGATTAACAAAAGTTGCTGCTTTAGAAGGTGCTACGCATGGTATTACTGTTAATGCCCTTTGCCCTGGTTATGTCGATACCCCTCTTGTACGTAATCAACTACAAGACTTAGCTACTACACGAAATGTACCACTTGAAAATGTTTTAGAAGATGTTATTTATCCACTCGTCCCACAAAAGCGCTTATTACAAGTACAAGAAATCGCTGATTATGCGATGTTTTTAGCGAGTGAAAAAGCTAAAGGTATAACGGGACAAGCTGTTGTTGTAGATGGTGGTTATACCGCTCAATAAAAATAAAGTTTGCTCAAGAAGAGCAAACTTTATTTTTATTCCCGAGGATCTTCGTACTTTAGTAATTGCCGCGGGAGCTTCTCAATTGCAACAATTACCCCCTCTAGTTTACTTTCAATACGGTGGAGTAAATATAATGTTACAACAATCGGAAACCCTACATTACCTATCATCTTGATCCACTCTTCCATCCTCTTCCCCTCCTTTCATTATATAAGTAAGAGAAAACACTGCATTTAGGCATAAAAAAACAAGCTATTAATATGTAATACTGAACCTAAGATAATTAAATAAATATCATTATTACTACACGACGACGCATGTTGTTTAACAATGTAGTTTTAAGGCGTATCAACACTTTGCTTGATACGTCTATTTTTTATGTTTTTATCATTACATTCAACCTCTTTATGACCACTTTTATTACTACATTTATCAAGCTGGCAAATTACTTATTAGATAATAAAAAGCTTATCCGTCTGTTAACTAGTGATAAAGAGGATCCAACCTTTCTAAGTAAAATCGGAGGAAAATTTGAATCAATTTGGATCGATAAGAAAGTAGTAATTATTCCAAACATACCAAAAAGATATGCATTTGCCGTTTTGTCAGGGATGTTAACGAGTTTAATCGGTGAATGGATTAGAAGCGATTTTGAGGAAACACCAGAGCAGTTCTCTCAAATTGCTGTTTATATGACCAAAGAATTACCGAAAAGTTTAGTAGCAAAATACGAGAAAAAAGACTAGCCACTTAGCTAGTCTTTTTATTATTTATCTGTCATGTTTCTGACAATTAATTGAATGGAGTGTATTTTTTTATCTTTATATAATTTCTTTACTTAACAGTGCAAAATCTACCGATTATTGTTTATACTTCCTTTTTGTGGGACACACTAGAACGTATAACCTGTTTAACAGCATGACAAATCAAGTGATACTAAAGGGGGATTTATATGGAGAAGTGTTTCACGGTTAAAGAAGTAGCAGCCCTAATGGGCTATAAGAATGAAGAAACTATAAAAAGAAAGATAAAAGATGGAATGTTTCCAAAAGCCTTTCAAAATAGTCGAAAAGAAGGTTGGAAGATACCTGCAAGCGATGTAGCAACGTTAACTGGCTCTTCCCTAGCAAAAGTTCAAGGTAAAAAGAAATCTCTATCTCCGGATTACAACAAATCTGAATTAGTCAAATTGGCATATCAAGTGACAACTCTTACTTCCCCTCCAGAAGAAGTACATAAAATTCTTATCTCTTTACCATTGGAGCGTGTGCTTGAAATTTGTCTCATTATAAGGCAACAAAGTAGACCGATTGATGAACCCTACAAGTTTGTCAAAGCAGCTAAAACGAAGAATTGGATGCCAGATCCAATTGCAGATGGAGAAAAAAAGAGATTAGTGGATTTGACACAGCGTGACTATGAATCTTTGGCATTAAAGGAACAACAGACAGAAACGATTCCTCTCTACAATTGGCTGGAACAGGAATAAAGGTGGTTATATAAAGATGGGAAGTTTGTATCATCACGTAAAATGCCCCGAAGGGGTAAAAGCTAAGAAATTTAAATTAATTGTACTGGACAAACACCTTAAACCATTCTTTCCCCTTACAGTTTTTTATAAGGAGGCATTGGGTGGAATTACAGAAAGTAGTGCAGAATCCTATCTAAAAACACTCTATACTTTTTTCACCTGGTTGCATACTGACAGTAATTATCAAGGAAGAGCTGTAAATTGGGATGATGAACCCCACATTGTACGGATAGCCATAGAGGATTTTTTGATGCATAAAGCTCATTGCAAGGTTACAACAAGCGATAGCAAAACGTATTACAATGTAAAGTTAACAAATATAAGTCCTAATACTGTCGGTAGGATGTTAAGTGTTTTAAAATCTTTCTACAAAATCATGATACGTATGAAAATATACCTTTCTCCCAATCCACTTATTGATGCACACGCTATTTTAGACGAGTATGAAATGCAAATAGAGGGTGTTAGGGAAGGCAAACCTAGAATGCCTAAAGAAGCAGGTACAGAAGAACCTTTATCTAAAAGAGGTCGAAGATTAACCAACTCTTTTTTTAAAATCATAAATGGCGAGTGGAAGCCAGAGATTATTGATGATCCTCACCTCCCCTTTATGATTTATAAGGCTGGAAAGGATAGTAAATGGAAGCTTAGAGATGAAATTATTACAACGATGCTATTTCAAACCGGAGCTAGAGCGACAGAAGTTATCAAACTTACATTTGGAGACTATCGTGCTAGGTATGATAAGGGTGAGTTTTCTACATTTAATAAGGGAAGCGATGGAATAAGAACAAAGTTTTTGAAAGTAGATACTGACACGTTAAAACTACTTGATCGTTATATCCATGGTGCTAGAAAGAAAGTTGATAAAAGTGGTTTGAAAATGAATGAAATCCCTGATGAAATCCCAATATTTCTTAATCAGTATGGCAATCCCTACACTTATGATGCCTTTTTAAAAAATTGGATAAACATCATGAAAAAAGCAGAAATAAAAATCAATATTCATAAAACACGTCATTGGTTCGTGACCCGTAGTATTAGGATGATTCGCGAAAAATACAAGGATAAAGTAGAACAGGATTATGCAATTGGACGATTACGGATTTATATGAATTGGAGCGAAAAAGCAGACACAATAAAAGTCTATGAACATCATGTTGATGAGAAGGATTATGTGGTAGAGCAACACAATAAATTGTTAGAAATGATGAAAAAGGATCAGGAGGAGTATTTAAATCAGCTAAAACCTCGTAAGAGATTTAAACAACCTTCGGTTGAACCTCGAAATAAAATTGCTCAAATGTCTGAAAAACAACATGAATTAATGGATTTTATTAATGAATTGAATAGTTAATCTATAAATAAGCCTAAGGGTGTGGGAATGTGATTGATGAATTAAAAAGCAAACTATGGTATCAAGATTTAAAAGGAAAAGTTGATGACAACGTCCTTACATATCAGGATAAACAAGGCTACTTTTGGAATAAGGTTAACCCTGTGCATTTGCGTTACTTCAAAAACAAGTGCTGTGGTTACCCTTTTACAAACCACTTAGCGCTAGGATTGATGGTAATATCCAATCAAAACTTAAAGCCTAAGACTATTCACACAAATATTGCAAGTATAAATCTCTGCCTTAAGCAACTCTTTCAAGAAACCAAATTGGCAAGTCTTAATGATTTTGAGGTAGATATACATCTGTCCGATTATCTACGAAGGGAGATTCTTCCCTCCCATTCAGATAACAAGAGAATTCAACTCTTTACTAGTTATAAAAATGTTGTAAAAAACGTGCATAAGTGGCATTCGACCAAGTTGACAAGGGAGCAACAAGAAATGTTCGCCCCTTTTTTACTCCCTCAAACACACCTAGATAGTAGAGATTTTAAAGTTAATAAAGCAGCAAAGGACGCTTCGAAAAGGAAAAGGAAGTCTGAAACGGACGCAATTTCCAAGGAATTTATAAAAATTCGTGCCGAAGGTGGGTTTCGTTTAAACCAGGTTAGGCGTTTGCGACAGAAATATCTTGAGGTTGTAGAATTTGTAAAAGATAACGGATATCCTCTTCCTTTTGAATTTTCTTATATTGAAAACAAGGAACGCGAAGATAGATCAAAGGAGCTTTTCTTGTTTCGATTATGGGATAAACCTTCTTTCGTACTTCATCATAGTAAAAATTATTCTTACGCTACCATTAATAATGCAAAGGGGCGAAGAGCTACTTTTTTAGATGAAAACAACGAATACTTCGTCGAGTTTTTAAACGCTGCAATATTAGATGATGAAACTGGTAAACCCGCAGAAGAAACTGAAGGTTTTTGGTTTATACCCATTTTAGAACATCAATTAATCGGAAGTTGGTACCGATCTTTAAATAAAGAACAAATAAATGAAAGGTTGAAAGTACTTGAAACCTATGGATATAGGGAACCCAATTCAAAAGAACTTAATAAACCTTTCCAACCCGATCATAAAGGTATTCTAGCACAAGGGACTTTTATAACTAACTCCCAGGAATATGCCGAGGGCATTTTAATGAACGTTGAGATTTTGTATATAACAGCTTTGTTTGGTGCGACGGCACTAGATATATTTACGTCTTCAGGTGCAAGGTTAGGTGAAGTGGCGCAAGTTCATCTTGGTATTGGGTGTTTAGACCAGATAAATATCACTGCTCCCGAAATAAATGAAGGAAAAACATCTTATATATTTAGAGCTATTCCGAAAGGAAGAGATGAGTTAGCAGTTTTTTATACGACAAAAGATACTTTTGATTTAATAAAGGAAATTGCTTTTCACCTTAGAAATCAACATTATAAAGGCTCAATTCCAAGGGTGGATTTCCGTTATTCGAAGCAATCAGGGGAATCGCGACCAGACCAACTCTATTTATTTCAGTTCCATGGTAAACATTTTGGAGAGGTGACTTTTGCATGTGTTTTAAATTTCATCTGTTTTGGATTGATCTATGAAACACAAGACAAGAAGTTGGTAAAATTGAAACCACACTTATTACGCCACGGTTTTGCGACACACGCTGTACAAGCAGAAGACCTTCCAATTGACGTCGTAGCAATGATTCTTAATCAAAAGGATTTAGACGTTACAAGATATTACTCTCAACCTACCCAAAAACAAGTAGCCGATGTTATTTCCGAGTTTCATACTTCCATGGCCGCTACAACTGACATGATGAAAGAAGTTTTAAGACAACCAGAAGAGATACAAGCCCTTTTTGAGCGTCAAAGAGAGATCAGCGGCCCATTTAGTAAAACCGTTGGGGGTACATGTGTTACTAACAAGATTTGTCCAACAAAACTTGCATGTGTAGGATGCAGCACTAAAATACCTGAGCCAGAACAAAAAGATGAATTACTTGAATATCTAGATTGGGCAGAAAAATCGAAGAAGTATCACGAGGAAAAAGGTTTCAAACTGGAAGTTTTGAAAATGAAAAAAACGATACATGATGCGAAAGCTGAATTGAAAGAAATAGCATTAATCGAGGAGTATAGGAGAGATAAGGAAAATGAGCCAAGACTTATCCATAGAAAACCATAAAAGTGGTCTAGAGCGTGATTACGAAAAAAGAAGGGTTAACTCCTTCGAACTAGGTAAAAAAGCAATAGATACCCTCCTTGCGGAGGGCAAAGAAGTTACCTTACACAATGTATCTAAAAAGACAAAAGAACTCGATGAACAAGGCAAAGGGATTCATTTTAATACTATTAGAAATCATGAAGAACTCTATGCGTATTATAAAGAAAAGAGTAAGAGCTATAAGAAAAAACAAAAAGAGCTAGAAAAGCATCTTCCCTATCGCGAAAATGAAAAAAATACTTTTCATGAGTTCGAGCAATTAAAGACGGACAGAAATTTAAAGAATGTGTACAAACAATATATGCGTTTAACAAAGACTGAATTAGCAACGCGTTTGATAGAAGCTGAGCAATATATAGCAGAAGGAAATCTAGAGTATTTGGAAAAGTTATTTGAGACATACGAGGGATAAAAATTGAATTGAAACAATAATTTGTCGTTGTTCCCACATAAAAAATAATGTACTACAAAGATAATTAATGTATTACATAAAGAGACACGAATTAGAGCTAAAAAAGCTTCAAAATGATAAGTGCTTTATACCGTTAATAATGTATACTGGAGGACCAATTAAATAAGTGATATTAATAAAATCACCGGTGAAAATATAAGAGTATTCATTGAATCTAGTGAATTAAAGAATTCATTTGTAATGGATATTGTATACCAAAAATAAAAAAACTCCCTAATGCTAAAAGGAGTTTTTTTATCAACATATGTTCAATTGCAATGTTTTGCAAGTCAAGCTATTTTGTGACCTTATAGATGAATTCCACGATAGCATCATGCATTTGATCTAACGCGGGTTGTTCCACTGGATAATGACCTCCATTTTCTAACATAACTATTTTCACATCCACTTTTTTTATTTTGTTTAGGAATGGAGTACTTAAATGCAACGGTGTCCATCTATCTTGTTCAGGTTGTGTTAAAAGAATAGGACATACATCAAAATCTTCTGGTTCCATTGCTGGCTTGTAATTACCATAACTGTCTAGGAATCTCATGCTTGCTTTATTTGCAGCAGAGGTTTTATCACGATTAAATATTTCCATCACTTTCTCATTATTACATAAGGCACTCATTTTAGAAGCTGTACTCATTTTCATCTTAAAGTTTTCAAGTCCTATGTTACTTGCAACGCCTGCCATAGGTATTCCAACACGACTCATAAAGAGATTTTTAGCTGTTTCGTCACGAACTTGTTGATTTTTTTGATCCAAGAATGTCATACCAATGATTCCTTTAACTTTCTTGTTTTTTGCAGCAACGTGGTAAGTTTCCATCCCACCTGCACTTAAACCATACAGTACAATGGGTCTATCATCACGTTGTTGTTCATAGTCGATATAATCACTTGCTAAATCCACCCAGTCATCATACTTTACTACAGAACCTTTTTTTACTTTTGTAACTCCATAGGTAGGCATGTCAATAGCAATCGTTTCGAATCCGTCTTTTGAAAGAGGACCTCCTAAAATCATGGACATCTGTCTACCGTTTGTACCTACTCCATGTAATAAAATAACTTTAACGGGTGCGTTTTTATTTCGAAAACAGTCTAAATGTACCTCATGTCCTTTCCAATTCCACCATTCTTCTGTTGGATGATAATTATCTGTAAAGTGATATTTTTTAGGTAAATAAGCTTGTATTTCACGCCATGCACTTTGTTCACTGTATTTCATTTCGTTTCCTCCTTAAAATGTTTAAAATAAATTTCTAAAATCATTACGTTCTAATGTTCGAACACTCGAACGCTTTGCAAGTAAAATATTATTTGACTCTTTTATCTTTGTCAATAAATATTTTTTAATTCACTTTGTAGAAAAAGTAGCATTGTAAAATACTACTTTTATCATTGTGCACACTATTTTTTAATTATTTCTTTAATTGATTATCGGTTTCTAATGATTCAATTAGTTGTTTTAATAATACAATGGAGTTGTCAAGAGAAAGGGCATAATACCTTTCAGTAGCACGTTTTTGAACAGTAACTAGATTTGCGTTTAAAAGATGCTTCAAGTGGTGTGAAATAGCTGGTCTAGATAAAGAAAGTCGGTCTACTATCTGATTTACAGACATTTCTCCTTCATCATAAAGTAACACCAATATATCTTGACGATTTAGATCCTGCAGAATTGAAAAAATAGGAGTGCATTCTCTTAATATGCCTATTGTTTTTTTGCTCATGATATCTCTCCCTGTTTAATTATTCGAACCCTTGGACGTTTATTTAGTATAGAATTTTACCAATGTTTCTGTCAAAGAGTCTTTACTCTCCTATTTAGAGATATTTTGAACTCTTATGCTTTAATGTAATCTTTTGAGTTGCAATTACATATATTCCTTGCTTGTCTTTACTATAACCCTCTGCTACAAAATAATTTAACAAATGATTATTGCAGTAATGTTATCTAAGCATCGTATCACAAATACTTTTAATTTGTATATGTTTAGCCCATGAACTTATTTTAATGGTCTCCACTTTCTTTCCCGATGTTTTTTTCTTTAAATAACATGTTATGATTCAATCGTTCGAATGATTAAACAAAAGAGTAAAGGAAATGTGCGCACATGAAAAAGCAAAAGAAAATAGATATATTAGTTTTAGAAATCTTTGTGGATGAATCAATGAAAGTTAACTTTATAAAATTACTTATAAACTAAATTGAACAAATTGAATAACATAGGATAAATTATTGGGCTTTTTGATAAGAGCCAAACTTAGAGGCGGAGGAATTATGGTGGTTAATGTATATAATTTTTATGTAAATGGAGAATGGAGAGAAAGCTCTTCAGGAGAAACAATTGAAATTTCATCTCCATATTTACACGAAGTAATTGGACAAGTACAAGCAATTACTTGCGGAGAAGTAGATGAAGCAATTGCATCTGCAAAAGAAGCTCAAAAATCATGGGCTAAAGCTTCCCTACAAGATCGCGCAAAATACTTATATAAATGGGCTGATGAGCTCGTAAATATGCAGGATGAAATTGCCGATATCATTATGAAAGAAGTCGGTAAAGGCTATAAAGATGCGAAGAAAGAAGTTGTTCGTACAGCTGACTTCATTCGTTACACAATCGAAGAAGCTTTACATATGCACGGAGAAAGCATGATGGGCGATAGCTTCCCTGGCGGAACGAAATCGAAACTTGCGATCATCCAACGCGCACCACTTGGTGTTGTATTAGCAATCGCACCATTTAACTACCCGGTAAACTTATCTGCTGCAAAACTTGCACCAGCATTAATTATGGGTAATGCTGTTATTTTCAAACCAGCAACTCAAGGTGCAATTAGCGGTATTAAAATGGTTGAAGCACTTCATAAAGCTGGCCTTCCAAAAGGTCTTGTAAACGTAGCTACAGGACGCGGTTCTGCAATTGGGGACTATTTAGTAGGGCACGAAGGCATCAATATGGTATCGTTCACAGGTGGTACAAACACAGGTAAGCATTTAGCGAAAACAGCTGCAATGATTCCACTTGTATTAGAACTTGGCGGTAAAGATCCTGGTATCGTTCGTGAAGATGCTGATTTACAAGATGCTGCAAACCATATCGTAAGCGGTGCATTCTCTTACTCTGGTCAACGTTGTACAGCTATTAAGCGTGTACTTGTACACGAAAACGTAGCAGACGAGCTTGTTGACTTATTAAAAGCGCAAGTAGCGGAACTATCAGTTGGATCTCCAGAGAAAGATAGCACAATCGTTCGATTAATCGATGACAAGTCTGCTGACTTCGTTCAAGGTTTAGTTGACGACGCTGTAGAAAAAGGTGCTACGATTGTTATCGGTAACAAACGTGAGCGTAACTTAATTTACCCAACATTAATCGACCACGTAAAAGAAGAAATGAAAGTTGCTTGGGAAGAGCCATTCGGTCCAATCCTTCCAATCATCCGCGTTTCTTCAGATGAGCAAGCAATTGAAATTGCTAACAAATCAGAGTTCGGCTTACAAGCAAGTGTCTTCACAAAAGACATTAACAAAGCATTTGCAATTGCTAATAAAATCGAAACTGGTTCTGTTCAAATTAACGGACGTACAGAGCGCGGCCCTGACCACTTCCCATTCATCGGTGTAAAAGGTTCAGGTATGGGTGCACAAGGTATTCGTAAGAGCCTTGAGTCTATGACACGTGAAAAGGTAACTGTATTGAATTTTAAATAGGCAATCAAAACAAGTGGCAATAAAAAGAGGAAGCATATCCTATTTTTAGAGTCACTTGTTTTTGGATTAGATTCATAAAACTTATTACTTCAAGCAAAGCTAATTTTAAAAATAATTGTGGAAACTTACTGTAAAAATTGGGAATGAAATTCAATGGTCTCCATTTTCTTTCCCATTGATTATTCGTGAAATAATTATGATAAGATTTGAATGGTTCAATCGATTAAACGAAGGGAGATGCAGTGGATGAAGAATGTACAAAAATTGAATAAATTAACAGATGATTTTAAAGCATGCCAAACTGTCTTAACAGCGATTGGAGACTCCACACGACAATCGATCATTGTTACCTTAATTGAAGCGGGCTGTGGAGATGGAATGAGAGTAGGCGAAATCACACGTAAAACACATTTATCACGTCCTGCTGTTTCCCATCACATAAAAGTGCTAAAAGACGCAAAGGTTGTCAATGTAAGACGTGTTGCGACGATGAATTTTTATTACATTGACCCGGAAAATAATAGTTTAAAAATGGTGAAAAATTTACTTCAACAGATGGATGATTACATTGATGAGCATTGGGAGCCATCAAATAAATAAAGAAAGGATAGAAAAAATGAAAAAGACTCTTTTAAATACGACGATGAATAGATCAACTACATTCACTGTGAAAAACCGCTTTTATAAAGCTGCGATGAGTGAAACAATGGCAACAAAAAGCAATAATCCAACAGAAGAACTAGTAAAACTATATGGTCGTTGGGCACAAGGTGGGGCTGGTTTACTCATGACTGGAAATGTCATGATTGATCGTGAGGCACTTGGCGAACCGGGAAATGTCGTTATTGAAGATGAACGTGATTTAGATATCTTAAAAAGATGGGCAAAATCTGGGACGCAAAATGGGACACAGCTTTGGATGCAAATCAATCATCCCGGTAAACAATCTCCGAAAACATTATCTAAAAATCCGGTTGCTCCAAGCGCCATTCCACTTACTGGTGATATTAAAGATTTCTTCAATAAACCAAGAGAATTAACATCAGATGAAATTTGGCAGTTAATCAAACGATTTGGCAATGCCGCTCGTATTGCCAAAAAGGCTGGTTTTACTGGTGTTCAAATCCATGCAGCCCATGGTTATTTAATCAATCAATTTTTATCCCCTCATCATAATCAGCGCCAAGATGAATGGGGAGGAGATTTAAATGGGCGTATGAAATTTTTAATTGAAACCTATTATGAAATTCGTAAACAAGTCGGTGAGAAATTCCCAATCGGGTTAAAACTAAATTCTGCTGACTTTCAGCGTGGTGGTTTCACCGAGGAAGAATCGATGAAAGTACTAAAAAAAATGGACGATTTGGGTATGGATTTAATTGAAATTTCTGGTGGGAATTATGAAAATCCTAAAATGTTTGAGGGAGTACGTGAAAGTACAAAAAAACGTGAAGCATATTTTTTAGATTATGCTCAAAAGGCTCGAACACTCGTACAAGCGGTACTGGTCGTAACAGGCGGTTTCCGTTCCGAAGAAGGTATGAATGAGGCAATTGAAAGTGGAGCTGTAGACATGGTTGGCGTTGGAAAGCTATTTGCATTAAACCCTGATTTTCCAAACCAGATTATTCATGGCAATTATTACACAGTTACGATCAAGCCAATTCGAACAGGTGTGAAAAAGCTAGATAAAAAAATATCTTCTATGTTAGAGCTTACTTGGTATGAACATCAATTTAAATTGATGGGCAAAGGAAAAGAACCAAATCCTAATCATAGTGTATGGAAAACAGTACTACAAATGATAATCGAAAATGGAACAAATGCATTTCAAAAGAGACGTGCATAAATAAAATATAGTGTATTGTTATATTATTGGCTCAATACATTTCAAAATATGTTTTGAATAAAAGTAGTAATAGAGGCTATAAAAAATAGGTGTATCAACACTTTGCTTGATACACCTATTTTCATGGTTTTAATCGCTAATTGTGTTAATAAAAAACATGTCGTGATAAAAGGAGTGGATTCCCCACCTTTTTTATTATCATATAATTGTTTAACAACATGCCTTCGTGGCTAGAGTTAGCCCTAAAATCCATTATTCTTGTTCTTCAGTAAAATATGTATTAGCTTGTTTTTCAAATAATGATGCAATTTCTCGTTTATAGTCCCCGCGTATAATACCTTTCTCAGTAATAATTCCTGTAATTAATTCATTCGGCGTTATGTCAAATGCTGGATTATAAACATCCGTTCCAATTGGTGCTACTTGTTTTCCAAAGATTTTCGTAACTTCTGTTTCATCTCTTTCTTCAATAATAATTTCAGCTCCAGTTTCTTTCGTAACATCAAATGTTGACAGTGGAGCAGCAACGTAAAATGGGATATTAAAGTGCTTTGCTAAAATAGCTAAATTCATTGTCCCTATTTTATTTGCCGTATCTCCATTTGCGACAATTCGATCCGCCCCTACAATAATTGCATTTATTTCTTTCGTTTGAATAGCATGAGCTGCAGTATTATCTGTAATAAGGGTCACATCACATGCCCATCAACTTAAGAATTTGCACTACCCCCAAGTGTCAAAAAACGTTATTCTTTCTAAAAAGCTAGCTAGAAAGGATGACATTTTTTATGAATCTTTCAATTCAAGATGAATTACAACTATTTTCTGAAGAGCTGTATCGTCATTTAACCCCTTCTCTTTTGGAAGAACTCGCTAAAGAATTAGGTTTTGTAAAAAGAAAACGAAAGTTTTCAGGAAATGAATTAGCTACCATATGTATCTGGGTCAGTCAACGTACAGCGAGTGATTCTCTCGTTCGACTATGCAGTCAATTACACGCCGCCACAGGCACTCTTATGAGTCCAGAAGGACTCAATAAACGCTTTGATAAAAAAGCGGTTGAATTTTTGAAATATATTTTTTCTGCATTATGGAAAAGTAAACTTTGTAAAACATCAGCCATTTCAAGTGCAGCACTCACGTATTTTCAACGAATCCGTATTTTAGATGCGACGATTTTCCAAGTACCGAAACATTTAGCACATGTATATCCTGGGTCAGGTGGTTGTGCACAAACTGCAGGTATCAAGATTCAATTAGAATATGACTTACACAGCGGACAGTTTTTAAACTTCCAGGTAGGTCCTGGAAAAAATAATGATAAAACATTTGGAACAGATTGCTTAGATACCTTACGGCCGGGTGATCTGTGTATTCGTGATTTAGGATATTTTTCATTGGAAGACTTAGATCAAATGGATCAACGTGGCGTGTGCTATATATCAAGACTTAAGTTAAACCATACCGTCTATACGAAAAATCCATTTCCAGAATACTTTCGAAATGGGACAATCAAAAAACAGTCACAGTATATCCAAGTTGATTTAGAGAACATTATGCACACGTTAAAACCAGGACAAACGTATGAAATAAAAGAGTCGTATATTGGCAAGAATCAAAGATTATTTACAAGAGTAATTATCTACCGATTAACAGAGGAACAAATACTGGAACGTAGAAAAAAACAAAGCTATACCGAAAGTAAAAAGGGGATTACATTTTCAGAAAAGAGTAAACGATTAACGGGTATCAACATATATGTTACGAATACGCCTTGGGAAGTGGTTCCGATGGAACAAATCCATGATTTTTACTCCCTCCGCTGGCAGATCGAAATCATATTTAAAACGTGGAAATCTCTATTTCAAATTCATCATTGGCAAACTATCAAACAAGAGCGATTAGAATGCCATGTGTATGGAAAACTCATTGCCATTTTTATATGTTCTTCCACGATGTTTAAGATGCGCCAACTTCTGTTGCAAAAGCACAAAAGAGAACTAAGCGAATATAAAGCAATTGGGATGATTCAAGATCATCTATCCCTGTTATATCAAGCGATACAGAGAAACACCCGTATAATAACAAAGGTTTTAATCCGCCTGTTTACCCTACTAAAGAAAAATGGCCGGAAATCCCATCGATATGAGAAGAAAACTATCTTTGATATTATGGGTGTTGTCTATGAGTATAATGGATTGAGAAAACAAAAGAAAGCTGCATAAGAAAAAAATGAAACCCGTTAGGGTTTATTTCGTATGCTCATTTTTAAGAGGATTATACTGTTTAAAAGTTTGTTCATTTCAATTAATGGAAAACCGTAGAGTTTCTATCCTTAAGTTGATGGGCATGGGGTCACATCAATATTTGCTTGCTTCAATTCCCAGGTCGTTAAGCGACCACCTTGTAAAACTGGTCTCGTTTCACACGCATATGCATGTAAACGCACACCTTTCTCTTTTCCAATATAAAAGGGAGCTAATGCAGTTCCATATCTGGCAGTTGCGATACTTCCAGCGTTACAGATTGTTAAAATATTATCGCCATCTTTAAAACATGTTAACGCATATTCCCCAATATTTCGGCACACCTCTTCATCTTCCTGCTGAATGCGAAGCGCTTCTTCTTCTAATGTTTTTTGTGCTTCTTTTATTGTAGTAATCTCTCGAATAGATTCTCTCATACGATCAATTGCCCAAAATAAATTTACTGCTGTCGGGCGTGACGTTCCTAAATAATTACAATCTCTATTAAACTTCTTTTGAAATTCTTCAATATGTACAGTGTTATATTTTTTTGATGCAAGCGCCAAGCCAAATGCAGCTACAATTCCAATTGCAGGCGCTCCTCGTACTTCTAACATTACGATGCTTTTCCAAACCTCTTCAATAGTCGTCAATGTTTTGTATTCTGTGCTATGCGGCAATTTCGTTTGATTTAATACCGCAATTGCATCACCTTTCCAGCTTACAGATCTCGGAACAGTAACAATTGTACTCACGCTTTTACGCCCCCTGAAACTGTCTGTTGAAATAATATTCGAAACAGTTGAATATCAGCACTTTTAGATTCATATTTTATTAGTTCTTTACCTAAGGATAGCGCTTGTTTCTTAGCTTGAATTCTTGTTTCTTTATTTTCTATTTCATCTAAATCTGCTACATGAGCTAAACCAATTGTTCTACGAATCAGTTCACATCCGGCAAATCCAACTGCATCAGTAAAGATATTTTGCAAAATAATTGGTAACCATTGTTTTTCTTTCGTATATGCTTCTACACCTTCTCCAATCCATAACTTTGTAAAAGTTTCTACAAAATAACTCCACGTCTTTTCTATATGGAAAAATAGTACACTTCTTTTTTCTTCTTCTCTAGATAAAGCATTTAATAATAGATTTGCAATAAATTGACCTATGTCAAATCCAAATGGGCCATATGTCGCAAATTCTGGATCAATCACTTTCGTTTCAGAAGGTGACGAAAAAATACTACCAGTATGTAAATCACCATGAATAAGAGTTTCTTTTCTTGTTAAGAACTTATATTTATATTGTGCTACTTTTAGTTTTAAAGTTTTATCACTCCAAAGTTCATCAACCACGAGCTGTAAATCTGGCTCATAATCATTTGTATCATAATGTCCAAACGGATCTGTAAACACTAAATCCTCTGTAATTTTACAAAGGTCCGGATTTACAAAGGTACCTTCTAGTACCCTCTTCTCTTCTGACTGTAAACCAAAATCTGAAGTATAAAATAAAACATGTGCTAGAAAACGGCCGATATGCTGGGATAAAAGCGGATATTCTTCTCCGTCTATTAATCCTTTTCTTGTAATTGTTAGTCTTGATAAGTCTTCTATTACCGTTATCGCTAACTCTTCATCATGACTGTACACTACTGGAACATAATCCGGTACATACTGCGCAAAAATTTGTAATGCCTTGCTTTCAATCGTTGCTCTTTTTATAGACAATGGCCAGCTTTCACCAACTACTTTCGCATAAGGCAGTGCTTGTTTTATTATAATTGATTTCTCTCCATCATCTAATTTGAACACGTAATTTAAGTTTCCGTCTCCAATTTCATGACAAACGACATTTGCCTTCGCTTCAAAATAGCCATGATCTTTCGCATATTGTACAGCTGTTATTTCTGTTAATGAATAATATCCCATCGTCTTCTCCCCCTTTTTAAATTCAGAGGTTTTTCTAACATAGAAAAACCTCTTTCCACTAAGAAAGAGGTTTGAAGTTTATCTTCTCCCCTCTTATCTGCCAGAAGGTTTTACTTTCTGCTGGAATTAGCACCGTGCCTTTTGGCGTAATAAACGCCCCATTTCACAATGGTATTACGGTCGGTTGCTGGGCTTCATCGGGCCAAATCCCTCCACCTGCTCTTGATAAGAGTTGTATAATTTTTTGAATTTTTAACTTTATGTTGAAGACTATACCAAGAATAAAAATCACTTGTCAACATTTTATTTGTATAATTCTGGACGGCGATCCGCAAAAACCGGAATTCCTTTACGTACTTCTTTAATTTTCTCGAATTCAAGCTCTCCAAATAAAATTGATTCCTCTTCATTCGCCTCTACTACAACTTCACCCCAAGGGTCCACAATTAAAGAATGACCCGCAAATACATTATTTGGATCCTTTCCTGCTCTATTACACGCAACAACATAACACTGATTTTCAACTGCTCTTGCTTGCAATAGCAAACGCCAATGTGCTAAACGAACTAATGGCCATTCTGCTACAACAAATAATACTTTTGCCCCTTTAGCAGTATGGACACGCATCCACTCTGGAAAACGAATATCATAACAAATTGTTCCAGCGCATTCGACATCATCTAGCTTAAATTCGCCCGTACCATTACCGGCTATTAAATATTTATGTTCATCCATAAGCTGAAATAAATGTACTTTACTATATTCGTTGACTAGCTGTCCTTCATTATTTACAACATACATCGTATTTGTAACGCCTTGCTCTGTTTGCTTTGCTATAGAACCACCAACAATATGTATATCATATTGCTTCGCCCATTCTATTAACTTTTCTTTCGTTTCCACTCCATCCCTATCTGCAATTTCAGAAAGTCTCGTTAAATCATATCCTGTTGTCCATAGTTCTGGTAAGACGATAACATCTGGCCTTTCCTTCATAGCTTCGCTTATTTTATTTTTAGCATTCTCAATATTTTTTTCTACATCTCCAAAAACAATATCCATTTGAATACATGCGACTTTCATTTTTTCAGCCCCATTCTTATTTTTTTCTTTACAAAATACTGGAAAGATTATATCATTTGTCACTAGAATTGTAACAACTTTCAAAAGAGGTGGAAAGTATGAAATTATTTCAACCTTCTGAGATAGTAACATCATTGCCAACACAATTTTTCGCTTCACTTGTTGCAAAAGTTAACAAAGTCGTTGCAGCTGGTCACGATGTTATTAATCTAGGTCAAGGTAATCCAGATCAACCAACACCGCAGCATATCGTAAAAGCTTTACAAGATGCTGCCGAAAAGACCATTCATCATAAATATCCGCCATTTCGCGGACATGAAAGCTTAAAGGAAGCCGTGGCTACATTCTATAAACGTGAATACGGCGTCGAATTAAACCCAAAAACTGAAGTTGCTATTTTGTTTGGCGGGAAGGCTGGACTAGTAGAATTACCGATTTGTTTTACAAATCCTGGTGATACGATTCTCGTTCCGGATCCAGGTTATCCAGATTATTTATCCGGGGTTGCTTTAGCAAAAGCACACTTTGAAACAATGCCGCTTATTGCAGAAAATAACTTTTTACCAGATTATACAAACATTGATGACTCTATTGCAGAGCGTGCAAAATTAATGTTTTTAAACTATCCAAATAATCCTACCGGTGCTACTGCATCAAAAGATTTTTTTGATGCAACCATTCACTTTGCTAATAAACATAATATATTAGTTGTTCACGATTTTGCTTATGGCGCTATCGGATTTGATGGTCAAAAACCTGTTAGTTTCTTGCAAGCAGATGGTGCGAAAGATATAGGAATTGAAATTTACACATTATCAAAAACTTTCAATATGGCTGGCTGGCGCATCGCTTTTGCTGTAGGGAATGAAAGTGTGATTGAAACAATTAACCTATTACAAGATCATATGTATGTTAGTATATTCGGTGCAGTTCAAGATGCTGCTCGAGAAGCGCTATTAAGTTCACAGTCTTGCGTAATAGACCTTGTAAATAGTTACGAATCTCGAAGAAACGCTCTTATTTCAGCCTGTCACTCAATTGGTTGGAATGTAGACATTCCAAAAGGATCATTCTTTGCATGGCTTCCCGTTCCAAAAGGATATACCTCTGAGCAATTTTCTGATATTTTACTAGAAAAAGCACATGTCGCAGTTGCTCCTGGTGTTGGATTTGGTAAGCATGGGGAAGGGTATGTCCGTGTTGGTCTCTTGCATGCAGAAGATAGATTACGGGAAGCCATTAATCGAATTGATAAATTAAATTTTTTCAAAAAGTAATTGACAACACGAAAAATATCTGACAAAATTCAGTTATCTTAAAAATTTAAACATTTCTAAATACTTCTTATCAAGAGCAGGTGGAGGGACGAGCCCGACGAAACCCGGCAACCGATCTACAATTGTAGACACGGTGCTAATTCTCGCAGCATTACGCTGACAGATAAGGAGCTGGTTGTAAAAAAACCTCTCCTTAGCTGAGAGGTTTTTTTATTTAACTAGGAGGTTATAACAATGAGCGGAATTATAGCGACGTATTTAATCCATGATGATTCACATAACTTAGAAAAAAAAGCTGAGCAAATTGCACTCGGTTTAACAATTGGCTCTTGGACTCATTTGCCACACTTATTGCAAGAACAATTAAAGCAGCATAAAGGCAACGTCATTCATGTTGAGGAATTAGCTGAACATGAATATACCAATTCGTATTTACGTAAAAAAGTAAAACGCGGAATTATTAAAATCGAATATCCGCTATTAAACTTCAGTCCAGATTTACCAGCGATTTTAACGACTACATTTGGAAAGCTATCACTTGATGGCGAAGTAAAACTAATTGACTTAACTTTTTCAGACGAGTTAAAAAAACATTTTCCTGGTCCAAAATTCGGGATAGATGGTATTCGAAATCTTTTACAAGTGCATGATCGTCCCCTTTTAATGAGTATTTTTAAAGGAATGATTGGACGAAACATTGGGTATTTAAAAACACAATTACGCGATCAAGCAATTGGTGGTGTAGATATAGTAAAAGATGATGAAATATTATTTGAAAATGCATTAACACCACTTACGAAACGCATTGTATCTGGAAAAGAAGTTTTACAATCTGTCTACGAAACATACGGTCATAAAACGTTATATGCCTTAAATTTAACAGGACGAACTTTTGATTTAAAAGAAAATGCTAAACGTGCAGTGCAAGCTGGAGCTGATATTCTATTATTTAACGTATTTGCTTACGGACTAGATGTACTACAATCACTTGCAGAAGATGATGAAATCCCAGTTCCTATTATGGCACATCCTGCTGTAAGTGGTGCTTATTCAGCATCCAAGTTATATGGAGTTTCATCACCATTATTACTTGGAAAGCTACTACGTTATGCTGGGGCTGACTTTTCATTATTCCCATCTCCATACGGAAGTGTTGCGCTAGAAAAAGAGGAGGCTCTTGCTATCTCAAAATATTTAACTGAAGACGATGCATTTTTCAAGAAGAGCTTTTCTGTTCCGTCTGCTGGTATTCATCCTGGTTTCGTTCCCTTTATTGTACGAGATTTCGGTAAAGATGTTGTTATTAATGCTGGCGGCGGGATACACGGACATCCAAATGGAGCGCAAGGCGGCGGTAAAGCTTTCCGTACTGCAATTGATGCTACTTTGCAAAATAAACCACTCCATGAAGTAGACGACATAAATTTGCATAGTGCACTACAAATATGGGGAAATCCCTCTTATGAGGTGAAATTATGAGTATTCAAGTATTTTGTGATTTCGATGGCACGATTACAAATAATGATAACATTATGTCCATTATGGAAAAATTCGCACCACCAGAAGCCGAAGAAGTAAAGAATAAAATTTTATCACAAGAACTATCCATTCAAGAAGGTGTTTCTCGATTATTTCAATTAATACCTACTAATCTGCACGATGATATTATTCAATTTTTAATAGAAACTGCTGAAATCCGTAGTGGTTTTCATGAGTTTATACAATTCGTAAAGGAAAATAACATTTCTTTTTACGTGATATCAGGTGGAATGGATTTCTTCGTCTATCCACTCTTACAAGGAATCATTCCAAAAGAGCAAATTTATTGTAATGAAACAGACTTTTCAGCAGAGTTTATTACAGTTAAATGGCCTCATTCTTGTGATGATCATTGTCAAAATCATTGCGGATTATGTAAATCATCATTAATCCGTAAATTAAGTGATACAAATGACTTTCATATTGTAATTGGAGATTCTATTACTGATTTACAAGCCGCGAAACAAGCTGATAAAGTATTCGCTCGCGATTTTCTTATTACAAAGTGTGAAGAAAATCATATTGCTTATACACCGTTTGAAACATTTCAAGATGTGCAAGCTGAATTAAAACTTTTGTTGGAGGTGAAGGCATGAAACAACTTTTTCGTCAATGGTATGACTTAAGCGAGTTAAAAAAAGAGTTAACAACACGAAATTGGTTTCCAGCAACAAGTGGTAATATTTCTATAAAGGTTAGCCATGAACCACTTACTTTTCTTATTACAGCAAGCGGTAAAGATAAAACAAAAACCACTCCAGATGATTTTCTATTAGTAGATCATGTAGGAGTTCCCGTTTTAGAGACTGAATTACGCCCTTCAGCAGAAACAATATTGCATACACACATTTATAACAATACGAATGCCGGGTGCGTACTTCATGTTCATACAACTGATAATAATGTCATCACAAATTTATATAGTGATGCAGTCACCCTTCAAAATCAAGAAATTATTAAAGCACTCGATATTTGGGAAGAAGGTGCAACAATTCAAATTCCTATTATTGAAAACCATGCCCATATCCCAACGCTTGGAGAAAACTTCCGAAAGCATATACAAGGAGATTCGGGTGCAGTATTAATCCGTAACCACGGTATTACTGTATGGGGCCGAGATAGCTTTGATGCAAAGAAGAGATTAGAAGCTTATGAGTTTTTATTCCAATTTCATATAAAACTATTATCAATTCAAGGAGGCGTTTCTAATGGCGCAAATTCGTATTCATGAAGTAAATACTCGTATTGAAAATGAAGTGGAAGTATCTAAATTTCTACAAGAGGAAGGCGTTTTATATGAGAAATGGAATATTTCTAAACTTCCTACTCATTTAAATGAAAATTATTCGTTAACAGATGAAAACAAAGCTGAAATATTAGCTGTGTTTTCAAAAGAAATCGCTGATGTTTCAGCACGCCGTGGTTATAAAGCACATGATGTAATTTCACTTTCAAATAGCACCCCTAACCTTGACGAATTATTAATTAATTTCCAAAAGGAACACCATCATACAGATGACGAAGTTCGCTTTATCGTCAGTGGTCATGGCATTTTCGCTATTGAAGGTAAAGATGGGAAATTCTTTGATGTTGAACTTGAGCCAGGCGATTTAATATCTGTTCCTGAAAATGCAAGACATTATTTTACCTTGCAAGATGATCGCCAAGTTGTAGCTATTCGTATTTTTGTGACAACTGAAGGCTGGGTTCCAATCTATTAAGGTAGTTAGTTGAATAAAAGGACTTGGACCCCCTTTTCCAAACTTTTATTCACTCTACATATATACATCCTCCTATGGAACAGGCTTATTTCATTTTGAAATAAGCCTGATTTTTTATTTACTTGAAAGTACTATTTCATCACAAATTTAACATCTTGATTTTTCAAGTGCATTTTTCGAACATTTTTTGAACATTTATTAAATTTTTTCTGAAAATTCTGTTTTATATGTGATATACTACAATTAACTAAGAAGGAAAATAATATCGCAAACAGAGGGGGATAATCATGAGCTTACTTATCGCACTTATACTTGGAGTTACATGTGGAGCATTTCCTGTTATTTTAGGAGCTATTATGGAAGAGTTAGAAATTGGTGTTTTAGGATTTGTCGCATCTTGTGTAAGCGCTTTATTATTTGGTTTATTCGGCGCTATTCCTGTTTCAATTCTGTGTGCTTTTTATATAATACGCCATGCTCGTACAAAACAATTTGGCCCTAATCACATCGCACAAATTATCCCGTTCCCGGTTGAACGATGCCGCCGGGCTTCTAACTTATAATTATAAAAATTAAAGATGACTAAATAAATAAAAGTCCTCATTTGAGGACTTTTATTTATTTTCTTCTAGAAATTGAAACAATTCTTGTAGATGTAGGGCATCTTCACCATAGCTAATAGATACATAAAATATGCCGTCAATCTCAGCTTGCATATAAAGATCCACTCCATCACGATCATATTTCAATGCTAAATAAAACTCCATTTCTTCTAACATCTTTTTTGAGGTTCGAATTACATAATGCCCCTTCTCATCTCTTCCATATTCAAATTCTGGTTCAAAATCATATTTTTGTTTAAAAGCTTCTTTTTGTCTTTCATTAATTTGCATACAAGTAGCTCGCTGTACAGTATCAATCATCTCATCAAACTTTTGAAGGTCCACCTCGTTTACCCCCTTATATATTTTTTATATAATACTTGTGTTCCACTATTTTCTTCGCCATCCTTAATTAACTCTTCATACAATTCTTTCGCCAAACTTAAGCCTGGGACTGTTAATTGTAATTTTTCTGCTTCCTCTAAAGCAATTTTCATATCTTTCATAAAATGCTTTACATAAAATCCTGGCTCAAAGTCTCCTTTTAACATTCGAGGAGCTAAATTACTTAATGACCAGCTACCTGCTGCCCCTGTTGAAATACTCTCTAACACTTTATCTGGATTCAGTCCAGCCTTCTTCGCGTAAGCAACAGCTTCACATACTCCAATCATATTGGAAGCAATGGCAATTTGATTGCACATTTTTGTATGTTGTCCACTCCCAGCTGGTCCTTGTAATTGAATGTTTGTTCCTAACTTTTCAAGTAAAGGTAAGCATCTATCATATATTTCTTTCTCTCCACCTACCATAATTGCGAGTTTTGCTTCTTTCGCGCCAACATCTCCTCCTGAGACAGGTGCATCTAAAGTATATATATTTTTGCTTTTTGCAACTTCATTAATCCGTTTTGCTAAAGTAGGTGTAGATGTCGTAAAGTCAATTGCTATCGTACCTTCTTTTGCATGTTCTATAATTCCTTCTATACCAAAATACACTTCTTCTACATCATGTGGATATCCAACCATTGTCATTACAATATCAACTTGCTTCACTAACTCTTTTGGCGTATTACACCAATTTGCACCATCTTGCACTAAAGAATCTGTTTTTGCTTTCGTTCTATTATATACATATACTTTATGACCATCTTGCATTAAGTGATAAACCATACTTTTTCCCATTACGCCAATACCAATGAAACCTATTGATAAAGTTTTATGTTCCATTTTCTCATCCCCTTTGTTCTAATAAATCATTTACCATCTTTCGGAACTCTTTATTAAAGTCATCATCCATACTATTTTTCACATTTGAAAATAACATAACAAAAGTTCCTTTTTCTTTATTAAAATTATTGAAAGTGTTCCAACCAGATAATACACCATGATTATGAAAATAATCTGGATATATATAAAAACTAAATGCATATTTCCGTTCTGCTGAAGGTGAAAACATTGCTTGTATACTTTGTTCAGAAAGAAGTTTTCCATTTATAATTGCTTCGTCTAATTTCTTCATATCTCCAACTGTCGTATACATCTCACCACAACCATATAGCCAATCCATGCCTAACTTCTGCGCTGGTACAAGCTCTTTATCTTTTTTCACATAACCCTTTGCAAAATTTTTATCTCCAGGTACCATATTTCCCATACCGGATTCATGCATATCTGCTTTTATAAATATGTTTTCTTTTATGTAATCTCCTAAAGGTTTTTTGGAGATATGTTCTATTATATAAGCAAGAACCATATAATTATAATCTGTATATCTCCAACCTGTTCCTGCAGGAAATTCTAAATTTTGACGTCCAATCCAATTAATTAACTGTAAACGGGAAGCAGCATTCACATTTCCTTTCGCATGTTCAGGTAAACCAGAGGTATGCGTTAATAAATGATATAGCGTAATATTTTTATTCTCCGGAAATGAAGGAATATATTTATTTACATTATCTTGAATATTCAATTTACCTTGTTCTTGCAACTGTAAAATAGATGTGGCAACAACTGTTTTCGTAATAGAACCGATACGATATTTTGTTTGAGGCGTATTTTCTATTTTATTTTGAACATCAGCATACCCATATCCTTTATTCAATATAACATGCTCTTTATCTGTTACCAAAACTGTTCCATTAAATTGCTTTCCGACTAAATATTGATCTAATTTTTGAGATATGCTAGCATAATCAATTTGTTGCTCTTCTTTTTCTTCTATATTCCCTTGTACTTCCGATTCAATAGTAGGATTCACTTTAGTTGTTAATACAGTGTTTTCCTTTATATTGGGGCTAACAAGAAAATAGTATACTCCGCCGCCAACTATAGCAGACAGTGAAGCCATCACCATTACTTTTTTTATCATATTGATCCTCCATAATTCCTTCGCTAAAAATTATCCCCCCTATTCTATTATCAAACAATAAAAAAAAATCGCAACAATTTGTTGCGAAAAATTACATTTTTTCTTTTCTATACACACATACTTGATTCTTTCCATTTTTTTTCGCTTCATATAATGCAATGTCCGCTCGTTGCATTAATTCTTCTCTTGTAGTTCCTTGTTCATATAACGCAACTCCAAAGCTAGCTGTTAACTTCGAAATTCCAGTAAATTGCTTTGTTTCAATAAAGAATCGTAATGACTCCGCAACTTGAAATGCTTCCTTTTCTACTGTATTTGTCACTAATATAATGAATTCTTCTCCTCCCCATCTTGCAAATACATGTTGCTGCTCCACTTTAGATTTCATAAGCTCTGCAAGTTGTATTAATGCTAAATCGCCAAAATCATGACCATATGTGTCATTAACTGTTTTAAAATTATCTATATCAAATAAAATGATTGCTATTTTCTCATCACTACGTATTACCTTTTCCCATTCTACCTCTAGTATTTGTTGAAACTTTAAACGATTATAAATCTCTGTCAATGAATCTATCATAGCAAGTCTTTCTTGTTCTTGATAGATTTCATCTAATTCTGTAATTTCCGTGCACTTTACAATAAATCTTGATAAATCTTCTGGCAATGGTGTCGCACGTAATAGAAAAGTAGATACTGCCCCTTCATAATTTAACATCTTAATTCTTCTACCACTAGATAAAGTATCGTCTAGCCATGTTATATCATGCGTCGTCGAGTAGTATCCATTTTCTCTAATAAAATGTTCAGCAAATACCAAATGTTGCTCACGATAGGCAAACAAATTTTCATATCCGAAAAAAGCTAAAAAATTTGTATTACAATCAACTATTTCATCATCTTCTACTATAAATAATAGATCATTTTGAAAATCAAACATCGTTTGAAGCAATTCCTGCTGCAAACTAACTTGCCTTACTAAAGAAAGTTGATACAAACTCTTATTCACTTCCTCTAACACTGCTTGCGGAGTTACAGGAGCTATTACAATATTACGTATTCCTAATGCAAGTACATCTGTAAATTCTTTTGTTATTTGTTGATCCCAAATGACAATGAATGTACTGTGCGGAGTATACATATTCTTTATATATTTTATTTGAGAATAATCTGTTACATACGTAATGATAATGTGTGGTTTCGTTCTTTGAAATAATAGTTCGCCCTCTTCAAAACTATTTGCTATAAACATACATTTTGGATGGATATTTTCTACCGTTTGTTGATGCTTACATCCATTTTCTATATAAAGGACATTTAACTGCAGATCTTGTAACACATTTTGGAAAACCGTATTCTCTAATAAAAAATGTAGTATGTTCATCACTAGTCTTCACTCACTTCATATATCTTGTTCTACTGAATTCCTCACAAACTTTTTTAAAAGACTGGTCTCCAATAAACTTTAATTTGTGAGAGATACATATTAACAAGCTAATTGAGAATGTTATCTTCGCTTTTCACTCTATAAATTCCTTTTTTAGTGTATGATTGTAGGAATTGTATCGTTTGTATGAATGCCCTAGCTAATTTTTAAAACTTGACAATTAAAATAAAGATATTATATTCTTAAATTCGATAACTTACAAAATGTAAGTAGTGTATATTATTTTTTTGAAAATAATTCGATATACAATTTGGAGGATATACAATGACAAACGACAACTTTTTTGATGTTCTATATGAACGCACATCTACACGTGCATTTAACCCAAATAAAGAAATCTCATCTACAGAATTACATGAGATTTTAAAAGCCGCAGCACAAGCACCTTCCGCTTGGAACTTACAACACTGGAAATTCCTTGTTTTTCAAGGTGAAGATGTACAAAAACGATTACACCCAATAGCTTATAACCAACAACAAATTCTTGATGCTTCTGCAGTAGTCGCTATTTTAGGTGATTTAGAAGCTTATAAAAATGTTGAGCCAGTATATGGTCCAATTGTAGAACAAGGATTTATGAAAGAAGAAGCAAAAGAACGCTTAGCTAAAAATATTGAATCTGCATATGCTCGTGAACAATTCCCAAGAGATGCTGCCTTTTCAAATGCATCTTTAGCAGCAATGCAACTTATGCTTGCAGCTAAAGCAACTGGTTGGGATACTTGTGCTATTGGTGGCTTCAACCCACAAGCACTGACAGACGAATTTAACGTTTCATCTCGTTACGTTCCAATTATGCTTATTACAATTGGTGAATCAACTTTAAAAGGCCACCCTGCACCTCGCATGAGCGTAGAGCAAGTGAGCGAGTGGGCAAAATAATAAAAAACGAAGGCAACTACATTGCCTTCGTTTTTTTATTCCCTGTCATACTTTTGTAATATTACTACAAATCATTCGACATTTATACTTATGGAAAAGTATATTCTATTCCCTTATCATAAATAAACGTGACGTTTCGTGTCGAATTTTGTTAAGGCATTGAAATATACCCGTGTATTTTTGTTACAATTGTGATACAATGATAACAAATAGATAACAAGAGAGGGATTTTCATTGAGTTCATACGGAAGCTTTATCGCACTTTTATGTTACATAGTAACTGTACTGCTTCTATATTTTATTGGTGATGCCGCAAACATCTCCATTTTACAATTTCCAAAAGAAGAAGCATTCCAATTAGAATCAGAAAAACACACTGCACGATCCATTGTACCATTACTCCTAGCTCTTCCCGTATATATCATCGTTTTATATAAAAGTAAAAAAGTGTAAAGGCTACCCATTTCATTTATTTCGGTGGTTTTTACATTTTTTGTTATATCTCCCCTATTTTAAACATCATTCCATACTAAACACCCAGCTAGTCATTTAAAATGAGAAAATCCCCTAGAAAAAATTCCACTCTCTGTCCAGTCACTAACTACCGAACTTACATAGATTATAAGTGTGAAGGGGGTGATGAGGATTATGTTTGGATCATTTGGATGCTGTGATAACTTTAGAGACTGTCATCATCGTGAAAGAGAGTGTGACCATCGCGACCATCGTGAGAAAGAGAGAGAAGTAGTTAGACCACAACAACCAGCTGTATGTAACGTACTTGCTAGCATTTCAGTTGGAACAGAGCTTTCTCTTTTAAGCATTAGAGGTAATGGTACTTTCAACAATGTAATTTTTGAAGGTTTCTGTAACGGTGTTGCTCTTTTCTCTGCTTTAGCTCGTAATGGCAAAGATAACAAAGATAACAATAAAGACGATAAGAACAATCAAAATCGAAATACTTTTACTGGTATTTTACGCGTATGCCCAACTGATATCGTTGCAATCGCTATCTAATTCTGTCTCTTATCCTCAATAGTAAGCAAATAAGATTTACTTTTCTCATAGAAAAAACCTGAGACCGATTTCAAATCGGCTCAGGTTTTTTTATTAATTATATGCTTTTAACTAGTTCAACAACTTCTTCAGCAGTTGACATCTTTAATGCTTTTTCTGCTAATGTTTCCATTTCTGCTTTTGACAACTTGCTTAGCTGTGTTCTTGCAGGAAGAATAGATGTTGCACTCATACTGAACTCATCTAAACCTAATCCTAATAATAATGGGATAGCAAGTGAATCGCCCGCCATCTCACCACACATACCAGCCCATTTGCCTTCTTTATGAGCAGCATCGATAACCATTTTTACAAGACGTAAAATAGATGGGTTGTATGGTTGGTATAAGTAAGATACTTGTTCGTTCATACGGTCTGCAGCCATTGTGTATTGGATTAAATCATTTGTTCCGATAGAGAAGAAGTCAACTTCTTTCGCGAATTGGTCTGCTAATACTGCTGAAGCTGGGATTTCAACCATCATACCAACTTCAATAGAATCAGAAACAGTTGTACCCGCTTCTACAAGTTTCGCTTTCTCTTCTAATAAAATCGCTTTCGCTTGACGGAACTCATCAAGAGTTGCAATCATTGGGAACATAATTTTTAAGTTACCGTATACGCTAGCACGAAGTAATGCACGAAGTTGTGTACGGAACACATCTTGTTCATCAAGACATAAGCGAATTGCACGGTATCCTAAGAATGGATTCATTTCTTTTGGTAAATGTAAGTATGGAAGCTCTTTATCTCCACCGATGTCAAGTGTACGAACAACGACTGGTTGACCTTCTTTTACACCTTCAAGAACTGCTTTATACGCTTCGAACTGCTCTTCTTCTGTTGGAAGATTGTCACGGCCCATGTATAAGAATTCTGTACGGTATAAGCCAACGCCTTCTCCGCCATTATCGATAATACCTTGTACATCATTTGGTGTTCCGATATTTGCAACAAGCTCAACGTGATGTCCGTCACTTGTTACAGTAGCTTGGTCTTTTAATTTTGCCCATTCAGCTTTTTGCTCTTCAAATTTCGCTTTCTTTTCTTCAAACGAACGAAGAGTTTCTTCTGATGGGTTTACAATTACTTCTCCATCTAAACCGTCAATGATAACGATATCGCCGTTTTGGATTTTCTCCATAACAACTTTCGTACCAACAACAGCTGGAATTTCCATAGAACGAGCCATAATTGCAGAGTGAGATGTACGTCCACCGATATCAGTAGTGAAACCTTTTGCATACTTACGGTTTAACTGAGCTGTATCAGATGGTGTTAAATCTTCAGCAATGATGATTACCTCTTCAGAAATTGTACCAGGATTTGAGAAGTTAATTCCTAGTAAATGTGCAAGAACGCGTTTTGTTACGTCACGAATGTCCGCAGCACGTTCTTTCATATATTCGTTATCCATGTTTTCAAACATAGAAATAAACATTGATGCAACTTCATCCATTGCAAATTCAGCATTTACTTTTTCGCTATTTACTTTATCTTTTACTGGGTTTACTAGTTCTGGATCATTTAATACTAATAAATGTGCTTCAAAGATCGCAGCTTTGTCAGCACCTAGCTCAGCAAATGCGTGGTCCTTAATAGCTTCTAATTCAGTTTTTGCTTTTTCAAGCGCAGCGTCTAAGCGTGCAATTTCTGCAGCTTCGTTTGTAATTGATTTCTTTTCGATGTTAAATTCAGGATTTTCAAGTCTGAAAGCCTTTGCAATAGCAATCCCACTTGATGCAGCGATCCCTTGAATGTTAAGAGTCATTATTCTCCTAATCCTTCGTTTTTCATAGTTTCTTCGATAGCTGCTAGTGCTTGAGCTGCATCATCACCATTTGCAGTGATTTTAATTTCTGCGTTTTGTTGAATGCCTAAAGACATAACGCCCATGATTGATTTTAAGTTAACGTTCTTTCCGTTATACTCTAAGTTAATGTCAGAACCGAATTTGCTTGCAGTGTTTACAAGTAGAGTTGCTGGACGAGCATGAATTCCTGAGTCGCTAGTTACTTTAAAGATTTTTTCCATGATAATTTATCTCCTTTAAATTACAGTATTTTTTAGTTGTATAGATGTGAGTACTACATCATCTATTGTATATAATAGGCGATGTTCGGTCAACCACATCGCCTATTATAATTATAAACATTTTGCGTCAAATTCCTACTGAATGTCAATAATAGCGGTTTCGCCCTTCTTAACATTTCCATCTTTTTTCAATTCGACTTGTTGCCCTTGTTGTAAGTTTGTAAAGACAATTGGTGTAATGATAGATGGTGCATTTTCTTTTACAAATGCAAGATCTACTTTTAATAATGGTTGGCCTTGTTTCACCTTGTCGCCTTGTGCTACAAGCGCTTCAAAACCTTCACCATTTAATTTTACAGTATCAATACCGAAGTGGATTAAAATTTCTTTTCCGCCTTCAGATTGAATACCAATCGCATGTTTTGTAGGGAATACATTGACAATCTCACCGTTAACTGGAGAAACTACTGTTCCTTCAGTTGGCTCAATTGCAAATCCGTCTCCCATCATTTTTCCTGAGAATACTTGGTCAGGTACTTCTGTAATTGGTAAGATTTTTCCTTCGATTGGTGATACAATTGTTTCATTTTCATCAACTTTTTGAGGAGTTTCTTCCACTTTTACAGGTTCTTCTTTTTCAACATGAGGTGTACGACCTGACATAATATCATGAATTTGTGATTTTAATGTGTCAGATTTCGGCCCGAAAATTGCTTGAATGTTATTTCCAACTTCAAGTACACCAGCTGCTCCAAGTTCTTTTAAGCGGTCTTTGTTTACATTCTTTTGTTCGTTAACTTGAACACGTAAACGAGTAATACAAGCATCTAAAGAAGCAATGTTTTCTTTACCACCAAGTGCTACTAATACTTCACGAGGAAGTTCGCCTGCTTCTGCTTTTCCTGCGCCGTCATTTGCATTTGCCACTTCACGACCAGGTGTTTTTAGATTCCATTTGCGAATTGCAAAGCGGAATCCGAAGTAGTAAATAACTGCTAGTACAAGACCAACAATAATTACCCACCACCATGCTGTACGGCCTGGTAGTACACCGAATAATAGGAAGTCAATTAAACCACCAGAGAATGTCATACCAATTTTAACACCTAAAATTTGCATTGTCATAAATGATAGACCAGCAAATACAGCGTGAATTCCGAATAATACTGGCGCTACGAATAAGAATGAAAATTCAAGTGGCTCTGTAATACCTGTTAAGAAAGATGTTAATGCTGCAGAACCTAAAATACCTGCTGCTAATTTTTTATTTTCTGGACGTGCTTCATGGTACATTGCTAAAGCTGCTGCTGGAAGACCGAACATCATGAACGGATACTTACCAGTTGTAAATGTACCTGCTGTTAATTCTACACCGTCTTTTAACTGTGCCATAAAGATTTTTTGGTCACCACGGATTAATTCGCCAGCTGCATTCGTATACTGACCGAATTCGAACCAGAACGGTGAATAGAAAATGTGATGTAATCCAAATGGAATTAATGAACGTTCAATTAAACCGAATATAAATGCTGCAATTGTTCTATTTGCATCAATCATTTGATGTGAGAACGTGTTTAAGCCACCTTGAATGTATGGCCAAACGAAGCACATGATAATACCTACTATTAAAGAGAATGTTGCAGTTGCGATCGGTACGAAACGCTTACCTGCAAAGAAACCTAAGTATGATGGTAATTCAATGTTGAAGTATTTATTATAGCAATATGCCGCTACTATACCGACGATAATACCACCAAATACCCCTGTTTGTAGCGTTGGAATACCTAATACGTTTGCATACGCTGGATCTGCAAATCCAATTTTTACTGGGTCTGCTCCAGAACTTGTTACTTTCACTAGCTTATCTACTTCTAAGAACACACTCATCGTTTTGTTCATAATTAAGTAGCCGACGAATGCTGCTAAACCAGCTACTCCGTCTCCACCAGCTAAACCAATTGCTACCCCAACTGCGAATAATAATGCAAGGTTAGCGAAAATAATATCACCAGATTGTTCCATAATTTTTGCAACCATTACGAACCAATCTGCTTTTAAAGCAGGAATAATATTTGTTAACTGTGGATTTTGAAATGCATTACCAAATCCAAGTAAAATACCTGCCGCCGGTAAAATCGCTACTGGAAGCATTAACGCTTTTCCGACTTTTTGAAGAACACCAAAGATCTTCTTAAACATGGAAACCCTTCCTCTCTTATCTATATTGATACCTTCCGACAAACGCCAAAAAGACATGAGGAAAAAAAGATAGAACGATAGCTATACAAAGGGTAGTATATCCCTTTCTCTAGCTTACATTCCTTACTTTTCTCCACTCATGCCTGATCGAATCAGTAACACGTGTCAAAAATAGGTTTACGTATAAGTTCACTATAATTAAGGCAAACGTTTTCGTTACTCACCTTAATGTGTTTGTCGAAATTTGTATAACTTTGCAATAGTTATTATACATAACTATTGTAAGCGATTCAATCATTTTTTTTAACGTTTTCATTTTAGACAAAAATATATGACTTTTTACACATGCTCTGCCTTCACTAAGCGTTGCAAGTGCATTGTTAAATAAATACTTTCAGCTTCATATACAGGTAGTTGCAACTCATTTTGCATGACCTTAACTAGCTTCCAAGCCAAGTTATAGCAAACTGGATACTCCGCCTTTAATAAATCAGCAAAACTTTGCGATTCTTCTACTTTTTCTCCTTTTTTCACCCTCTCAATAGCATATTGAAGATGACGAATAAGGCGTAAATAATGAATGCTCTCTTGGTCTAATGTAATTTGTAAGTTTGTCTCAATTAAAGATACAAGTTGTGCAATGAGACGGGAGTTTTGATTAACTGAAGATAAATCAGAATTTGTAAGCGAACTGTAAATGTGAAGTGCAATAAAACCAATTTCTCCTTCTGGCAATGTAATTTGCAAACGAGAATTTAAAAGTTGTACAACACCTTCCGCAATTTCATATTCCTCTGGATAGAGCATTTTTGTTTCAACTAAAAAAGGGTTATCAATTGTAAGTCCTTGTTTTAACCTTTTAATCGCAAATGAAATATGATCCGTTAACGCAATATGAATATGTTCATTTAGTGGAGATTTCGCTTTTTCTTGAATGTACAGCATAATATCGTTCATCAATTCAATTAATTTTTCACTAATATGCGGCACTAATAATTTGTATTGTTCACGATCACGTTCATTTTTTAAGACAAACATTTTTTCGATTTGTTCTTGCTCCAATACATCTTTCGCTTTTTTCCCAAATCCAATTCCTTTGCCAATCACTACTACTTCCTCGTGTTCCGGATGGCTAGCAATGATGACATTATTATTTAAAACTTTTTTAATTTCTAGATAATTACTCATATAACACCACCCTCGTACTTAAATAGCCTACTTTTATGTTACAGAATATTCTTCTTTGTCGTCAATGTAAAACATCTGCCATTTAATAAAAATTCATTTTTTAGACATGTTTATATATGATGCGTATAATGTAAGAGCAACTGTACATAGAAAGGAGATAACAGCATGATTAAAATGTTTGTAAGTGATATCGATGGTACAATGATGCAACACGGAGGTCTTATTGATGAACAAGATGTTGCGGCACTACGCAGCCTTGCCGAACAAAATGTTATTCTTTGCTTCGCTTCCGGAAGACTTGATAATGAAATTGCAGACTTAATGAAAGCTGTAAATACAAATTTTCATCGCATTAGTGTAAATGGTGTTTTTGTATATACACATGAAAATAAACAACTATTATCTGCAACTTTTGATTCCAGCATACTTCCCGATTTGTTAGCTATGACGAATGAAGATCCTTATTTCCGTTATGTAAGTGATGAGCATAATTATTACATTGAAGAGAAAACACCTTTTATTCAAGAACTTGAACAACAAGTAACTATGACTTCTGTTGAAGAACCAAACTTACTACAGAAGATTGATGATACGATTTTCCCAAATAAAATTTCTGTCGGTGGAACAAAGGAGAGCTTACAACTCCTTCAGAAAAAAATTGATGAAAAATTCCACGGGAAAGTTAGTACTTTCATCTCAGCAGAACAATGTTTAGATGTAATGCCACCGAATGTTAGTAAAGGCTCTGCCATTTCTGTTTTATTAAATGAGTTTCAAATAAAACCTGAGGAAATTGCTTGTATAGGGGATTCTTACAATGATATTCCTATGTTTTCTTTAACTCCTCACAGTTTTGCTATGTCACAAGCAGATGATGCAGTAAAAAATCACGCTCACTATGTAGTAAATCACGTCAAAGATGCTGTTAACCACGTAATTGCTCATAATAAAAATACGACTCATTCCTTATAAGGATGAGTCGTATTTTTATTTCTTTACATGTTAACCATTTTCAATTCCACTGTACTTCACAAACTGAAATATACTATTTGTTACGTGCGATATTCGTAATAAATTTATAACGATCTCCACGATAAATACATTTCACGTACTCTAGCGGTACCTCACCTTCTGAATATGACCATTGACGCATTACAAGTACAGGCGCCTTTTTAGGAATATGCAGATGTTCAGCTTCATTTTCCGTCGCAACGGAAGCTTCAATTGACTGAGTAGCGCTAACAAGTTTAAAGCCCAGTTTTTTCTCTAAATGTTCATATAAAGATTGTTGCAATATCTCTTCGTTAATATCTTTTACAAGAGCTGGCGACAAATATGTCGTCTCAAAAGCAATCGGTTCATCATCAGCTAAGCGAATACGCCTCACTTCATAAACCGATTCCCCCTCCTGTATTCTCAACCGGTCTGCTATTTTAGCAGTAGCTGGAACTAGGCGGAAACTAAGTAATTGACTACTTGGGTTCATCCCACGAGAAATCATGTCTTCTGTGAATCCCGTCATTCCTTGCAATTTTTGTTCCACTTTCGGAAGTTGGACAAATGTTCCAATTCCACGCTTCCGATATAAATAGCCTTGTTCCACTAAATTATTAATCGCCTGTCTGATTGTCATTCGACTCACTTCGAACTTATCACAAAGTTCATTCTCAGATGGGATTTTATCTCCCGGCTTCCATTCGCCGTCCTCAATTAGCTGTTTCACCCACTCTTGAATCTGATAATAGATCGGAAATGGTGAATACTTGTCGATGTTCATCAGCAATCGCCTCACTGCATAAAGATAGAGCTTCTTGATCAGCGATTACGGTTACATTCGGATGACGTTGTAAAACTGTAGCCGGACACTCTTCACTATATTCACCTTGCAATAATTCTTTAACAGCTTCTGCCTTTTTAGAACCCATAGCAACTAGTAGAATTTGTTTCGCTTTCATAATGCTTCCAATTCCCATTGTAATCGCATGAGTTGGCACATCTTCTTCTTTCTCGAAGAAGCGAAGGTTTGCTTGGCGTGTAGATTCTGTTAATTCAACAATGTTTGTTGGAGAATTAAACGGTGTTCCTGGCTCATTAAATCCGATGTGACCGTTTTCACCGATTCCAAGAATCTGTAGGTCAACTGGGTTAGCAGCTAGAATGCCCTCGTAACGTTTGCACTCTTTCTCTAAATCACTTGCCATCCCGTTTGGTACATAAGTTTGTTTAAATGGAAGATGATCAAACAACTGTTCTTGCATGAAATAGTGATAGCTGTTTTTATCTTCATGTGGTAAATTTACGTACTCATCTAAGTTTACAGTGGTTACACGGCTTGTATCAAGTTTATTTTTTCGCATTTCTGCATAAATACCTAATGGAGAGCTTCCTGTAGCCATTCCTAATGTTGGATTTTCTTTTGTTTTTACAACTTCTTCAATTAATTTATAACCTGCTTCTGCTAGTTCTTCTGGAGTTTTTACAACAAGAATATTCATTTAATTACTTCCCTTCCTTCATATGAATTCCTAAACGAACCGTATCATATACATGTAAATCTTCATTCATCACAACAAAGTCTGCATCTTTTCCTACCGCTAATGCACCTTTATTATTTAATCCAAACTCTTCTGCTTGGTTAACTGATGTCATCAGTACTGCATCTTCGATTGAACAACCTGTAAATTCAATTACATTTCGGAAAGCTTGATCCATTTTTAAAATACTACCAGCTAACGTTCCATCTTCTAATCGAGCACTACCATCTTTTACATGTACTGGCTGTCCGCCAAGCTCATATAATCCATCTTCAAGACCTTTTGCACGCATTGCGTCAGTAATAACACTTACTTTTTTTGGTCCTTTTAACTTATATGCTAATTTCACCATATCAGGGTGAATATGAATGCCATCTGTAATTACTTCAACCATTACATCTGGATTTAATAACACATGACCAACAACTCCTGGTTCACGGTGATGTAATCCACGCATTTGATTGTATAAATGTGTCGCATGTGTAATCTTTCTATTTTTTAGTTGCGCATCAATTGCATCTGTATGCCCCATTGTGCCAACTACACCAGTTTCAGCAAGATATTGTTCAAACTCTAATGCTCCCTCTTCTTCTGGTGCATATGTTACTAATTTAATTAAATTCCCACTTGCTTCTTGCCATTGTTTAAATTGCTCAATATTTGCAGGAACGATATGTTCAAGTGGTTGTGCACCTGCACGTTTCTTTGAAACATAAGGTCCTTCTAAGTGAATATATTCAAAATGCGCTCCTTTTTCTTTTGCTTCTTTTGCAGCAGTTAACGCTGCTTCAATTGCCTCTGGAGCTTGTGTCATTGTTGTTGGGAAGTAAGTTGTAACCCCTTCTTTTAACATTTCTTTACCTAGAGTTACTAACCCATCGCTATTTGCATCCATCGCATCAATATCGTATCCACCATGAATATGAACATCGATCATACCTGGAATTACAATCTTCCCTGTAGCATCAAAAACAGTTTCATTTTCTTGTGGTACATATTGAGCCATCAAACCAATTTCTTTAATGGTTTCTGCGTAACGAATAAATCCGTTTTCCACTATTTCTTGACCTGTGTAAATTTTGGCATTGATGACAATTTGCGTTTTCATTTTCATCGATCCTTTCCCATGAATTACCTACTTGTTATTATTACCTTATTCGCCTAGTTCCATCTTAATATACACACGAGTAGTTGTCTATACATTCTAATAAAATTTCCTTTTTATTCAACAGAAAAGGAAATTTCTTACGTCTCTTATAATTATAATATATATTATTCATTTTTCCAAAAAGGGACAGTATCGCCCCCTAATATAGAAATCACTTCAATAATGGCATTAACCCGCTAGACTCTAACATAATATGTTCACCATCTGTTTCCATTTCTACTGTACGTTTATTCGTTCTATATACCATTATACCGTGCCTTTTTAAGCGTTTCACTACACTTTGGTGAGGATGTCCATACGGATTACTACTCCCGTACGACAAAATAGCAAACTGCGGTTCCACTTTTTTTATAAACGTTTCACTTGTTGAAGTATATGAGCCGTGATGCCCCACTTTTAACACATCTGCATGGACATCAAATTGTTTTAATATTTCATGTTCTGTTCGTACATCCGCGTCACCCATTAATAAAAAATCCGCTTTTCCATATCGCACCTTTAAAACAATTGAGGATTCATTATTTTCATCTTTTGATTTCCCGTTGTTTAATACTTGTATAGAAACATGTGGATCCAGCGGTATATATTGTCCTTCCTTTACTGAAACGAAAGGTATCCCTCTTTTTTTAATATTATTCCGATACGTATGATAAGTAAGAGAACTATATGTTTTTCCGCTATCTAATATAAGCGATACCGGTATTTGCTCTACAATTGGAATTAACCCTCCTATATGATCCATATCGGGATGCGTACTGACAATTACATCTAGATGATTAATCCCTTTCTCAATTAATTTCTGAATAATAACCTCTCCTGCTTCATAAGGTCCTCCATCAATTAACATTGTTTGTCCATTTGGCATTATAATAAGTGTTGCGTCACCTTGCCCCACTTTTAAAAAGCTCACTTTCATTTTACTAAGATGTTGCCGATGCATATGTAAAGGAGACGTAGTATGAATGGACATCATATACCTTTTAGCTGATGCGCTATTTAAAGAAAAACATAATAAAACAGAAACTAATAATAAAATAATCCGCATACTTCTCATAACTCGTCTCCTTTTTTCATTTAGTATGGCACTGTAAATAATTGATATACAAAAAAAGCTTAGCAAAATGCTAAGCTTTTATTTCGATATCTCTTGTAAGGAACCGAAGAATAAATCCGCTTCATTCATTTGTTCATTCTCTTCAGAAAGCGGTGGTAAATCATCTAATGTTTTCAATCCAAATGTGTCCAAAAATTCTTTTGTTGTTCCGTATAAAATAGGACGCCCTGGTCCTTCTGCTCTTCCCATTTCTTTTATAAGTAAATGTGAAACCAACGTTTGTAACGCCTTATCGGTTTTAACTCCTCTAATCTCTTCCATTTCAGTCCTTGTGATTGGTTGGCGATATGCAACAATCGCTAAAGTTTCGAGGGCAGCTTGTGAGAGTGAAGCAGCTGTTGGTGTATCTATTAATTTTTGATAATATGAAGCATGTTCTTTCTTTGTAGCAAAACGATATACTTTTGCATACTGTACAATTTGCAAACCACGGTTTGCACCTTCACATTCTTGTTGCATTTCTTCTAAAATATTAATTACTTCATTCATTTCAATTTCAAGAACTTTCGCTATTTGTTCTGGATAAATCCCTTCATCACCAGAAACAAATAAAAGGCCTTCAATAATTGACTTTTGTTCTTTCCTATCCATTTCACGAGCTCCTTCCTTCTATTTTCCCATAAAAATACACATCAAAAAACCGAATCACAATTAATGCGTTCGGTTCAATATTTTTTCTCTTGTTCCAAACGATACATTAAAACATAGCATGAGATAAAATGTTTCTATCCCATTTTCACATACTTGCTCTATGCAGATTTATTAGAGCTTGATACGAAAATTTCATCAAAATTATGTTCTTGCTCAATTATGATTTGTTGATTTTTCATAAGTTCCAGAACTGCTAAAAATGTTACAACCATTATTTCACGTTCATCATCAACAAACAAATCGTAAAAACTTTGGCGACCACCCTTTATTTTTAACTGCTTTAAAATATCAGTCATTCGCTGTTCAATTGGTATTTCTTGACGAGTAATACGTGTTGTTACAGGTTTTTTTGCCTTTTTACGGCGCATTAATTTTTGAAATGCTGCTAGCATATCATATAACGTAACATCAAGAGGTAAGCTTGTCTCCTCTTCTTGTTGCAACGATGTAAAGTCAATTGGTGGACGTGTATATAGCTGTGCTCTTTCTTGTTCTCTTTCTTTTAACTCAGTAGCAACTTGCTTATATTTCTTATATTCAATTAACCTCTCCATCAATTCTTGACGAGGATCATCTATAAAATCATCACCGTTATCAAGTACATCTTCTTCATGTTTCGGCAACAACATCTTACTTTTAATTTGTAATAACGTTGCAGCCATTACTAAATACTCACTTGCAACATCTAATTGAAGTTCTTTCATCGTATGCACATAAGATAAATATTGCTCTGTAATATCTGCTACAGGAATATTATATATATCAATTTCATAACGATGTATTAAATGTAACAATAGATCTAACGGCCCTTCAAAAGCCTCTACTTTAAAATTATATTGCACAAAGCATCCCACCACATTTTTTCTATAACAACATAAGTATAGAGCATACTCATGTTCTATCCAACCTTTTTAAGAAATTTAATTAAAAATAGACCGATGCCTATGTCATCATGCCCACCACTTCATATGATAACAGTGTAGTAAGAACAATGTAGGAGGTCAAAAAACTATGGGTCACGTTGATTGTGGTTTTAGCGGTGGGTTCGCATTACTTGTTGTACTGTTTATTTTACTAATTATTGTAGGAGCAGCTTGCTTCTGCTAATATGAACAATAACGGCTAGGGGGAAACCTCCTAGTCGTTTATTGTTCATATTTCTATGATACACTTATATGTATAACCGTTAGATAGGAGCGAGAAAACATGTATCCTACCGAATACATACAATTTTTAATTCATTTCCATGGAGATTATGACTATTTTGAATGCCACGAAATACTAGAAGAGTATTGGAAAACAAAACCAAGAGGTAATCGTGATCATTACTTAGTTGGTCTCATTCAAATCGCAGTTTCTTTATACCACCAAAGACGTGCTAATTGGAATGGTTCCACAAAAATGATGAAAAGCGCAATCACAATTTTAGAAAAAAGCGGTGTGCCTTTACAACGTTTAGGAATTAATCAAGTACAACTTCTTTCCTTGCTCAATGAAAGATTGCAATCTATCCATAAAAAAGAACGTTTTGTACCTTTATTTTTACCCTTATCAGATTCATCGTTAGAGAAGCAGTGCATAGAGTTATGTCAAAAACAAAACCTCTCTTGGAAAGACTTGAATGCTATCCCAGGTGAATATATTATAAACAAGCACACTTTGCGTGATCGCACAGAGGTCATTACTGAACGAAACGAACAATTACAAAAAAGAAAGCAGAGATAATAAACTACTTATCTCTGCTTTCACGAATGTATATTTTGTTCTAGCCCTTTACATTTTTCGCAAAAACTTGCCGTTTGCTCATTTCCGCAAATTGTAAACTCAAGAAATTTACTCTTTAACTCTTGAACCATCTTCGTTCCAATCCCCACATGACGGTGAGACGGGTTCACACTCAAATGCTGAATTTCTAATACTTGATTCTCTTTTTTTACAATCCCCATTATTCCAACAAAATCTTCATTTTCTTTCCACAAATACAATTGCCAATCATCTTTTGCTTCATATTCTTTCATTGTCAATTGTAATGTTTTCACATCTTTTTCAGTTGGCATAAACGAAAGAAGCCCCATTGCAATTTTTTCATAACTTTTTTTAAAACGAATTAACATAACCCTTATCCCTTCTTACAAAAGTTACAAACTAGTAATCCCCTCAATCACTCTTTTCATATCACATTCATTTTACAATATTTTCAACAGAGTGAGAAGAGTCTAAAACAACTTGATAATCATACAAAGCGAAAAGAAGAAAGTCAAATCTATGTTTCAGCACTATTCCTTTAATAAATAGAGTTAAAAAAAGAAAATTTTATATGGAATGGAAAGAAACATATCATTCAACAGCACTTCATTCATAGTTACCCTAAAGCAGCACAATTCTAGCAAAATTAATATAACAAAAAATATTTATTGAAACATATAATGTAATGTATTCTATGTAATTGGTTAAAGGTTTGTTCTCACAAGCAATATATTTTAGCAACAATACTACTTGTATGATGAGCTGTAGAAGAAGTACTCAATCTCATTAAAAATAAAAAAGAGAGCAAAAGCTCTCTTTTTCCTTACCTTATTCTTCCCAAACTTTAACTTCTTTCATTACATCGCCTTGACGCATTTTTAATACTGTTTCAATACCGCTTGTTGCTTTACCAAATACAGTATGAACACCATCTAAATGCGGCTGTGGCTCATGAACGATAAAGAATTGGCTACCGCCTGTGTTACGGCCAGCGTGAGCCATAGAAAGTGATCCTACAAGGTGTCTATGAGGGTTTCCATCAGTTTCACATGGAATAGAGTAACCTGGGCCACCTGCACCTGTACCTGTTGGGTCTCCACCTTGGCTTACGAAGCCAGGAATAACACGGTGGAATGTCACACCATCATAAAATCCTTGCTCTGCTAATTTTTTAAAGTTTTCTACTGTTTTCGGTGCTTCTTCTGGGAAAAATTCCAAGTCGATTTTTTCACCGTTTTCCATTAATATGTATCCTAAAGTTTTCATGCGTATATGTCTCCTTTCAATTATCTCAGCACTATATTACCACATTCATGACTAGAAACAAAAAGAATCCGACAATCTAGATACTTCTTTTTTGAAATGTGGAAAAAGCTAGGTGACAAATAAGAAATATATACTATAATAACTTTGTTGCCCGAAAATTTTAGAAAGAGAAAGGGAGCGATTTTTCGTGAAAACGAAATTATTAGCTCTGCTATTAGCTGTAACGGTATTTATGATGCCAACAGCTTCATTTGCAGACATCATCGAGGGAGAATCAATTGTTACATTAGGAGAGAACTTATCCGAACAACAAAAACAAGATCTGTTAAAAGAAATGAAAACACCAAAAGATGCTACAATTATCACTGTATCTAATGCGGAAGAACATAAATTTCTAGAAGGCATTGTTCCAAAAGCACAAATTGGTACGAGAGCAATTTCTTCTTCTATGATTACATACACAAAACCAGGATCTGGTCTTATTGTACGATCAAAGAACATTAACTGGGTAACAGATGCAATGTACACTAACGCTTTGATTACAGCAGGTGTAAAAGATGCAGAAATTCAAATTACTGCACCTTTTAAAGTTTCAGGAACTGCAGCTTTAACTGGATTAATGAAAGCATACGAAACTGCGTCCAATAAACAAATTCCTGAAGAAGTTAAAAAAGTAGCGAATGAAGAAATGGTACAAACAGCCCAGCTTGGTGATAAAATTGGTGAAGAAAAAGCAGTTCAACTTGTTGCAAAAATTAAAGAAGAAATTGCAAAAGAACAGCCAAAAACAACAGAAGATTTACGTTCATTAATTAAAAAAATTGCTGACCAACTCGGCATTACATTAACAGATGAACAGTTAGATAACTTAGTATCGTTATTTGATAAAATGAAGAATCTTAATATCGATTGGAATCAAGTTGGTAGTCAATTAAACAAAGCAAAAGAACATGTTTCTGCCTTTTTAGGATCTGAAGAAGGGCAAAGTTTTCTAGATAAAGTGAAAGATTTCTTCTCAAGTATCATTGATTTTGTTAAATCTTTATTCAAGTAAAAAAGAAGCCCGCCAATGACGGGCTTCTTTTTTATACAAGTAACGGTAATTTCATAACAGCCTCTTCAACCGAACGCACTATGTGATTTGCTTTCTCCTTTACATATGGATGGGCATGATGAAGAGTAAATGAATGTGGGGTTACTTCAAACATAGAAATATCATTGAAAGAATCTCCAATACAAGCAACTTCATTTGCTTCAATTTGCAAATGATCCATTAGTCGCTTTAGAGCACTCCCCTTACTCACGCCTCTTGGCATAATATCAACATAGCGTTTACCTGATATAAAAACTTCCGCTTCGCCTTGAAACGTATCTCGTAGCTCTTGATCTAACGTCACAATTTTCTCTTCTTCTCCAAAAACAAACAATTTTGCAGGGTGTACAGTCTTACCAAACTCTTCTTCTAACGCTTCAATTTCAGCGATATGCACGCCCATATATGCTTCAAAATTATGGTGATGTTCATTCTTCCTTTTTGTATATCGCTGCTCATTTGCACAAACAATATCCGCTAGTCCTTTTTTATGTATATACCGATATATTTCCTGAGCAACCGTATTTTCAAAACTCGATTCATGAAATAAATTCCCATCCGGAAGTAACATTGTCGCTCCATTTAAGCCAGTTGTGTAATATGGGAATGAAAACCTTTTTACAACTTCATCAATTCTGTGTGTAAAGCGGCCAGAGGCAAAACAAATATTTGTCCCTTTCTCAGCTAACCAACACAGCGCACGTTCATCTTCTTTTTGCATATGATTCACATCGTAAACGAGCGTGTCATCTAAATCACTTACAAATAATTTAATCATGTCCTCTTCCCCTTCCATACACAATATCTACTCTAAGTGTACACAAAAAATGTTTGATTTTTGTTAAAAAATAATAAATTTTTGCTAAAAAAAATAAACGGGTGTATAATCCCGTTTATTTTTGTCTTTTTACATTTTGAGGTCTTACAATACTTGGTCGTACTTTTAAACTAGACATTGTTGGACGGAGTAAAATTTTTGTTAACGCGCCCCAATCAAATGGTAAAAACGGCCATAAATAAGGTGTTTGTAAACTTTTTATAGACGTTAAAAATAAAATTAATATCGTCATACCAATTACAAATCCCATCTCATGGAAGAGACCTGTTAAAATAATAACAAACAATTTCCCAACCTTATTCCCTAATCCTAATTCATAACTCGGTGTTGCATATGCACCAACCATCGAAACTGCTACATACAAAATTACTTCTGGCACAAACAAACCTACATCAATTGCAATTTGACCAATTAATATAGCGGAAATCAACCCTGCTGCAGACGATAACGGCGTTGGAGTATGAATGGCTGCCATCCTTAAAAACTCAAGTCCGACCTCTGCCATTAACACTTGTAATAAAATTGGTAAATGCGTCATCTTAGTCGGTCCAATAAAAGCCAGATTTGCTGGCAAAAGAGTTGGATCAAATACAAACACTAACCAAAATGGTAATAAAAATAACGAAAATATAACACCTAAAAAGCGCACCCAGCGTAAAAATGTACCGACAGCTGGATTTTGTCTAAACTCTTCCGCATGCTGTAAATGATGAAAATATGTTGTCGGTGTAATCATAGCACTTGGTGATGTGTCGACGAGTACTAACACATGCCCTTCTAGTAGGTGATTTGCTGCTACATCTGGTCTTTCTGTATATCGAATAAGCGGGAATGGGTTATAGCTTTGCTTTACAACAAATTCTTCCACTGTTTTATCCGCCATCGTAATTCCATCTACATCAATGTTATTTAATTCTTGTTTTATAATCTTTACTAAATCCGCATTTGCAACATCTTGTACGTATGTAATACAAATATCCGTTTGCGATCTATCTCCTACTCGAACCATTTCATTTCGAAGGCGTGGATCTCGAATTCTTCTACGAATTAATGCTGTATTTACAACGATATTTTCAACAAATCCATCCCTCGCACCACGTACTACCTTTTCGGTATCTGGTTCTGTCGGTGTTCGCCCTGGATAACTACGAACATCGATCGCGAACGCTTCCGTTTCACCTTCTACAAATATCACAATGAGTCCTGATAATACTTGGAGCATTACCTCATCCATCGTTTTCACTTTGCTTACTTGTTGATGGATTAAGCGATTCTCTAAAAGCTTAACTGTATCTTCTTCTACATCCCTTATCTCATTTGTATCCACGGCTTCTTCTAAAATATGGATAATATAATTTGTATCACAAAGTCCGTTTACAAATAACACACCAATTTCTTTATTCAAAATTTGAAATTTACGAATGCCAACATCGTATGTAACGCCTAGTCCAACTGTCTGTTTTAAATAATTTTCATTGTCACTTATGAAAGTTGATATAGGGATATCCACTTTTTTAGGCTTCGTCATAAAATCCACTCCTTTCTAAAATTAATTGAATTGCTTTCTTTGTAATAGGTGACCCTCTCTCCCATTCATCATTTCCGCACATTTTACCAATATCACCAACTCCAACAATGACAGGAACATTTAAATCGTCTAAACAATATATTGTATCTCCGCTAATCCTGCCAATTTCACCATCTGGAAGTCCAAATTTATCAACACCGTATTCGGTTAAATTCCCGTTCCGATCTACACTTACATCTACACGTGCCCATTCCCAATGATGCGTATTAGACGCTACTGCTAAAATACCGAGCACATCAATTTGTTTATGGGTAGCCACATATTTTAAAGCCTTTTCACCAGATCCTTCTCCAATAAATCCACTGTCATCAAACATGACAAATACAGGGTCATATGGCGTTTGCATAATAAGCTCAACAACTTTTTTCCCTGTCAATTTGGTTGGATTACTTTGTGATGCTGAAATACACCTTCCCCCAAATTCCTTCGTTAAAAGCTCAATTGTCCGCTTTGCATATTCATCTCCATCTGTGACCAAAACAACCCTTCGTCTCATTTGATTTATCCTTTCGGTTTACATATAAGTGCTATAAAAAATGAAAACAATATCGCTGCGGAAATACCCGCAGACGTTAAACTAAACATGCCAATACCAATTCCTAAATATCCATGTTTTTCTGCTGCATGCATTGCTCCGTGCAATAGTGAATGTCCAAAACTTGTAATAGGGACTGTCGCTCCAGCACCTGCAAACTTTATTAGTTTATCGTATAATCCAAATCCATCTAAAATTGCTCCGATGACTACAAAAGTTGCCATTAAATGAGCTGGTGTTAACTTTACGAAATCTAACAATAGTTGCCCAATTAAACAAATAGCTCCACCTACAAGAAATGCATATATAAAATCCACAATTCACTCTCCTTTAACTCTCTCAAATACGACACCATGTGCAATTGTTGGAATCGTTTCCTTCTGTTGCATCATCATTGGGCTTAATAATGCACCAGTCGCAACGACAAAAATTCGTTGTAAATTCCCTTTTTGCATCTCGTGTAATAAATGACCATACGTAACAACTGCTGAACAAGCGCAACCACTACCACCTGCAAACACTTCTTCTTGACTTGCTTCATAAATCATCAATCCACAATCATTGTATATATGCCCAAGATCATAACCTTCCTCAAGTAAAAGTTGTTTCGCAATCGGCGTCCCAACAGCTGATAAATCACCCGTAACAATCAAATCATAATCATCGGCACTTCTTCTTAAATCTTCAAAATGTTGTTGAATTGTATGAGCTGCTGCTGGAGCCATCGCTGCCCCCATATCCAAAGGATTTGTGATTCCTAAATCTTGCACTTTTCCGATTGTAGCTGACGTAATTTTAATTGCACTTTTTTCATCGCTAATTAATATAGATCCTGCACCAGTCACAGTTGAATTTGCTGTCCCTGGTTTTTGTCCACCATACTCTGTTGGATAGCGAAATTGTCTTTCAGCCGTTGCATTATGACTGCTTACTGTAGCTAAGACACGATTTGCAAATCCACCGTCTATAAAAGCTGAGCCAACTGCTAAAGTCTCCATAGACGTCGCACAAGCGCTAAACATTCCTAAAAAAGGAATGCCCCACTTACGCGCAACATAATTTGCTGTCACTGTTTGATTTAATAAATCTCCCGCTAAAAAGAAATCAATTTGCGATGTTTTTATATTCCCTTTTTGCACCGCTTGTTGAATTGAGTCTGACATTAATCTTCGTTCGGCGAGCTCCCAATTTTCTTCTCCACAATGCAAGTCATCATATGAAATATCAAATTTTTTCCCAAGAGGGCCCTCAGCTTCTTTCGGACCGACAGCAGTGCCCGTTGCATTTACATATATATCATTTTGAAATACCCACGTTTGTTTTCCGGTCAACCTCATACTAGCCCCTCCTTTAAGACATAAAAATTTTAAAGGTATACCTTATTAACCCAATGATATATGCACCAACAACCCCAAATACAATCACACTTCCTGCCAGTTTAAACATATTTGTAGCAATCCCTAGAACAACCCCTTCGCTCTTATGTTCTAAGGCAGCGCTCGCCATAGAATTTGCAAATCCTGTTACCGGTACCGCTGATCCTGCTCCAGCAAATTGACCAATTTTATCATATACACCACACCCTGTTAAAATCGCGGATAATAAAACAAGAGTTGCAACAGTTGGGTTTCCTGCCTCTTGTTCACTAAAGTGAAAATAATGTATATAAAATTTCATCAATGCTTCTCCAACTGTGCAAATGAGTCCACCTACAAGAAATGCTTTGATACAATTTAGTAAATAGTTTGGCTTTGGATGATACTCCTTCACTTTATTTATGTAATCATCCTTCAATTTCTGACTTGTCATTTATATACTGCCTCCTACTTTACGAAATAAATCCAGTGAAACAACGATCCTATTACTTTCCCAAGTACAATAGCAACGAGTAAAACAATAATCTTGCCCTCTACCCCTACTCGTTTCGCTAAAATAGGTAGAACATTTAACACCTCTGTTAATGCCGCAGCAAGCATTCCAATGAACGTGCCACAAAATATCCCTAATATAACGAGCCAATATTGCGACGTTTGAAATGTAATGTTTTTCAAACTGCACCAAGCCCCTGTTAAAGTACCTGCAATAACTGCCCACTCAAAATATTGAATATGCTTTCCACTTCTCGTTAATTGGGCTAAACGGGGGATTATACCAAGTACAGCTAAAAATGCGACATATCCGCTACCTACCGCAATCCCTCCAGCTAAACCAATTAAAATAACAAATCCATACTCAATCATCGGTAAGTTGTTTCATATTATCCTTGTTTTCATTAACGATTACATACTGATCAAGTGACTGTTGGTATTGAAACATCTCAACTTCTAGCGGACTTGGCTCTTCATTAATTCGCTTTTGAAATACATGATTAAAGAATAAAACCATCCCTAAACCAAGACCTAAAGAATAAGGAATTTGAAATAAAAGTGGTTGCGCATTAAATTCTCCAGTAATCATGTAATATAACCGTTGATGTACTTGTTGCATACTTACATCTTCATGGAAATAAATGATCGCAAGGGCCGCTCCAATGAAAAGTAATAGCCATACAAGCCCGAAAAAAATTGGGTGTGCCTTCTTTTTTTCGTATATAATTTCAACAAGAGTTTGTCCAGAACCGAGTAAATTAATTTGTAGATGAGATGCTTTCTGTTGAATAATCTCAATTACTTTCATAACATCAATTACAACATGCGTCTTATCATGCGCTGTTATTTTGTAAACTATCTCATTTTGTAACAACTCAACTACGGAAGAATCTCCGGCAAGTTGAGCAACATCGCCCAGCTTTACTTCATAAGTAGGAGAAACTTTTAAACGATTGCGCATTTTAATATAAATCGTTTGTTCCAACTTTCATTCACCCCTTCACTCTTCCTCGTAGTTGTAGTATGGTTATTGAATTTTTTTCTAATACAATTTTTTCATAAAAAAACATCTGCACCATTTCGGTACAGATGTTTTTTACTTATGCCTTTTTCTTAAATAAGTTTGCAATACTTAATGCAAGCCCTCCCCAAATGACTACTATTCCAATAACCATCATCATAATTGCTGATCCACTCATTATGAAACACCTCGATCTTTCCACTCTTTTTCAAGCTTGGCAGAATCCGAATGTATTTGTGCATTCCATTTCTTTAGACTAATAATTAGCGCAACGATAAGGAAGGCTGCTGCTATCGACCAACCATACGTTACAACAAACTCAGTCGGATAATCTCCATAATTCTTTTTAATGTTTTGGATTGTACCATCAATTAGCATATACCCTAACATAAGCGGAGTAATAACGAGTAAACTTACTCTCCAAAACGTTCCTAATTTAATATCAGATACAAAGTTTGCATGATTTTGATAAACTGGTAAACGACGTAAAATGAGCCCTATCGTCACTACTTCCGCAAGTGCAATTGTAATTAATCCGAAATTATTAGCGAAATAGTCGACAACATCTAAGAACATAAGCCCACCACGTGTTGCAAATACAAGAGAAACTAACACGAGAAGGGTTCCCATAATTCCAATGGTTTTTTCCCGACTTAAACTGAATTTTTCAGACACAGCAGCAAAACATACTTCCGCGAGTGAAATAAGTGATGTGATTCCAGCAACCGTTAACGATAAGAAAAATAATACACCAAACAACGGTGACATCGGCAATTCATTAATAATTTGCGGAAATACTACGAACGCAAGCCCAACGCCAGCACTTGCTACTTTATCAACCGGTACTCCCATATTATTCGCCATAAATCCAAGAGCTGCAAAGACCCCAATACCTGCTAATAATTCAAATCCTGAGTTGGCAAATCCAGTAATAAAGGCATTATTTGTTGTATCCGAGTTTTTCGGTAAATAACTAGAATACGTAATCATAATTCCAAATGCTAAAGATAAACTAAAGAATATTTGACCATAAGCAGCAAGCCATACTTTCCCATCAAAAATACGACTCCAATCTGGTTTAAAGAATGCATCTAGTCCTTGCATAGCACCTTCCATCGTCACTGCACGAACGACGATAATAAGGAACATAACAACTAATAAAGGAATAAATATACGGTTAACAACTTCGATTCCTTTTTTAACTCCTTTAAATGCAACGCCAAGCACAATAATCCAAACGAGAACTAATGGAATTAATACTTCCGGTACAAGTCCTCCAAATTGCCCTGGCTTATCTGCAACATGTAAGTACTCTTTAAATAAAAATGATTGCGTGTCTTTTCCCCATGCTCCAGTAATTGCAAAGTATGTATACGATATAGACCAAGCAATAATCACTGCATAATATGTTGAAACGATAAATGTTACGCACATTTGCCATCATCCAATAAATTCGGCACGCGGGCTAATACGGAAAAATGTAAGTGGTGCTGAACCACGATGACGATGACCAAGGGCAAACTCAAACGCTAACAATGAAATACCAGTCGTTAATAATGCAAATAAGTACGGTAAAAAGAATGCTCCTCCTCCATTTTCATACGCTGTATAAGGAAAACGCCATATGTTTCCTAATCCAACGGCAGATCCGACCGCTGCAAAAATAAATCCAGCTCTCGTTCCCCATTGTTGCCTCGTTTCCATGTTTCCTTCCCCCTTTATGACAAGTTCATACTTGGATTATATTTTAAATTGACTAAATTATCAATAAATTCTGTTAATTTTTGCAAAAATTAACATCTCTCTCCTATTAACGGCATAAAAAAATCGAATAGACAATTATTCGTCTATTCGATCTTTCATCTGTTTTAATATTTTCTTTTCAAGTCTTGAAACTTGTACTTGCGAAATGCCTATGCGCTCTGCTACTTCTGACTGTGTTTGATCTTTATAGTAACGCAAGTATACAATTAAGCGCTCTCGTTCATCTAGTTCTCTAATCGCTTCTTTTAAAGCAATTTTATCGAACCATTTCGTTTCAGATTGATCTGCAATTTGATCTAAAATAGTGATTGGATCTCCATCGTTTTCATATACAGTTTCATGTATAGACGAAGGGGCCCGGCTCGCTTCTTGTGCTAGAACAACTTCCTCTGGCGTTAGTTCTAGTGCCTCTGCCACTTCATTAATCGTTGGAGCCCTTCCGAATTCTTTCGAAAGCTCATCTCTCATCTTTCGAATTTTGTTTCCTGTTTCTTTTAAAGACCTACTAACTTTCACTGATCCATCATCACGTAAGAAACGTTGTATTTCACCAATAATCATTGGAACTGCATATGTTGAAAATTTCACGTCGAAAGATAAATCAAATTTATCTACCGATTTCAAGAGCCCAATACATCCAATTTGAAATAGGTCGTCTGGTTCGTATCCTCGATTAAGAAACCGCTGTACAACCGACCAAACGAGGCGCATATTACTTTGAACGATTGTATCTCTCGCTTGTTGATCTCCATCTTGACTTTTTTGAATTAACGCTTTTAGCTCGTGGTCCTTTAACTGAGGTTTCTTCTTCTCATTTTTGACCTCTATGTCCATAGGCTATTCTCCTTAATTGCATAGAGCGTTACTATTTGATAAGTATTTTGTCAAATGGATTGTTGTCCCGAAAGATTCGTTTGAAATAACTTCTACTTCATCCATAAAATTTTCCATGATAGTAAATCCCATTCCGGAACGCTCTAATTCAGGTTTAGTTGTAAAAAGGGGTTGTCTCGCTTCATCTAAGTTAAAGATTCCAATCCCTTCATCTCGAATCGTGAGTTTCACCATTGCTTCTTCCAAAATTACAGAAATATAAACAATACCTTCTGCATTTCCTTCGTATCCATGAATAATTGCATTTGTAACCGCTTCTGACACAACTGTTTTAATCTCCGTTAATTCTTCCATCGTTGGATCTAGTTGTGCAATGAAAGCCGCTACTGTAACGCGAGCGAACGATTCATTTTGACTTAATGCTGAAAATTGAAGGTTCATTTCATTTCTCATCTATGCCACCCCCAACGTCGCGAGCGCGTGCGCTTCACTTTCTTCTAAGCGAACGATTTTGAATAAGCCCGACATTTCAAATAAACGCTTAACAGGCGGTGAAATTGCACAAACAACCATTTCTCCACCTAATCCCTTTACGTGTTTATATCGGCCTAATATAACACCTAGACCAGAACTATCCATAAAAGATAAGTTCTCTAGGCTCAAAACAATATGATGAACACCATGTGTCTCAATCATATCTGTTACTTTCGTTCGCAACTCTTCAGCCGTATGATGATCTAATTCACCCTCTAGTCTCACACATAGGACGTCACGTTTTACTTCTAATTGCATGGAAAGACTCACACGATTTCCTCCTTATGCTCAAACTTTACTTATTCACATACATAAAGATTTTCGTGATACAAAATAAGAATCCTTCCTGCTGACAAAAGAAGAACTATTTCGTCATAAAGTGAAACCTTTCAGCATTATTCACTTACATACGAATAGAAAAGCGGCAAAATATTTGCCGCTATTTTGATGTTGAAAACATCCCAAAACTTCTTTTAAATAACTCCCACCAGCTCGCTGCAGCAACATCTTCTTTTGCTACAATTGTTTGTTTTAATAAAACATCTTTATCTTTTTTAATAACAAGTGTACCAAGCGCGTCACCTTTTTTAATCGGTGCTTTTACTTTCTTTTCAGCAATTACTTCTTGTTTTACCTTGTCCATATTCTCGCCCTTCTTCATAAGAAGAGAAACATTATCTGATGCAACTAAATCTACTTTTTCTTTTTTCCCTTTCCCTACTTGAACTGTCTTAATTTTTTCGCCGCGCGTATACAATTTCTTTGTCATATATTGACCAAATGCGTAGTCAAGAAGCTTCGTCACTTGGTTGTTCCGTTCTTTTGATGTTGGTGCTCCCATGACAACTGAAATGATACGCATGCCATTTTTTTCAGCCGATGCTGTTAAACAATATTTCGCTTCTGTCGTAAAACCTGTTTTTACTCCATCTACGCCAGGATAAAAACGTACTAGCTTATTCGTATTAACGAGCCAAAACTTTTTATCCGTATCTTCACGTAAATAATCTTCGTACTTACCTGTGTATTTACGAATAAGTGGATACTTCATCAATTCTCTCGCCATTATAGCCATATCATTTGCTGTCGAATAATGGTCTTTGGCCGGAAGACCTGTTGGGTTTTGAAAATGTGTATTTTTCAGCCCTAGATCTTTCGCCTTTTTGTTCATCATATTTACAAATCCTTCTTCTGAACCTGCGATATGCTCGGCTACTGCAACAGATGCGTCATTTCCAGATGCAATTGCAATACCCTTTAACATCTCATTTACAGTCATCTCTTCCCCAGGTTCTAAAAAGATTTGCGATCCACCCATTGAAGCTGCATGTTCGCTCGCTCTAACTTTATCGGTCAGTTTTAGTTTTCCTTTTTCAACTTGTTCCATAATTAAAAGCATTGTCATAATCTTTGTCATACTAGCAGGTGGTAATTTTTCATTTGGGTTTTTATCAAATAAAACTTTACCTGTATCTTGCTCAATTACGATTGCTGACGACGCTTGTTCCGCTAACTTCGGTGTTGTTTCTTCTGTTTTCTCCTGCTTCGTTTTCTCAGATTGTGCGAAACTCACTGAAGTTCCAGAAAGCAATAACATGAAACAAACAAGTATTCCAAAAACTCGCTTCATGACTAACCCTCCATTCTATATCAGACCTATTTTTTCCAATTTACCTTTTTTTAATACCAAATTTTTCTAACATTTTCAGTTGACAAATACATTCGTCCCCTATATTGTATTAAGTGTATTACTCACAGTAGTACACTTAATACATATGAGGAAGGAGACATTGCTCTTGCATATTCAACTTGACCCAAGAAGCAACACTCCGATATGGGAACAAATTGTTCAAAATATAAAAGAACTCGTATTGAAAAACATGTTGGCTCCAAGTGATAAACTTCCTTCTGTACGCGAACTCGCTTCTTTACTCGTTATAAATCCAAATACAGTGAGTAAAGCGTATCAAGAGTTAGAGCGACAAGGAATTATTGAAACGTTACGAGGAAAAGGAACATTTGTATCCCAATCGATTACCCCAACATTAGACGAAAGGAAAATCGCTATGGTTGAAAAGCAATTTCATCAATTACTATTAGAAGCCTCTTATCTTGGTATTACGAAAGATAAAATTCATGATTGGATAGATTCATACTATAAAGAGATTGGAGGGAATACGGATGTTGAAAGTGACAAACTTGAAGAAAACAATTGATAGTCAAACAATTTTAGACAATGTTTCTTTCACATTGCAAAGAGGGAGTATCATCGGATTACTCGGAAGAAACGGTGCGGGGAAAACAACTTTATTGCGAACGATGGTCGGTATTTTAGACCCAGACGAGGGAACTGTTACATATGAAGATACAAACATTCATCAGTTTCCTGAAATAAAGCAAAAAATTGTATATGTTCCTGATTCTACTAATATACTGAACGGCTATACGATAAAAGAAATCGTAAAGTTTTATAAAGAAGTTTATACCGCATTTGATGAAACACATTTCTATGAACTGTTAGAACGTTTTAACTTACCAAACAAACGAATTCGTAGCTATTCAAAAGGCATGAAAGCACTGCTCGCCATCATTTTAGCTGTTTCTACAAAGGCAGAATATATCATTTTAGATGAACCGACAAATGGACTTGATCCTATCGTGAAAAGGAAAATTTTACAGTTTCTCGTTGGAGAAGTTGCAGAAAAAGAGATTACCATTTTCATCTCCACTCACCATTTAGATGAAGTAGAACAAATTGCAGATACAATTATTATATTAAAAGGCCATACTATCTCGTCTATTACATCACTAGACGATGCAAAATCACGATTTGCAAAAATACAAGTAGCTTACGAACGTTCATTACCTCAAAAGCTAGAAAACTTAAGCAATATTAAAATATTAAACCAAACAGGAAAAGTATATACAATCTTAATTGAGGGAAATGTGGCTACAACACTCGAGAAGTTTTACAAAGAGCAACCTATACTTATTGAAGAATTAACAATGTCACTTGAAGATATTTTTATCACTACATTTGAGGAGGATTCACATGTTTCATAAAGCTTTATGGATGAGGCAATGGAAGCAAGGAAAATATATAATTCTATTATTTTGGTTAACTAGTTTATATCAACTACCTTATAAATATTATCAAGAAGCGCAAATGCAACTAAAACTATCAAAAATGAAGTTTGGTGACTATGCATATTACTACTCCTACTATTTTCAGACATCTGATGGTGCCGTCTTCTTTCAAGGAGCTACTCTAATTGCACTCGCTTGTCTTTTAATTGGATGGGAACGTAATAATCAATCAACTGATTTTCTATTCTCGATGCCTTTTAAACGAAAGGATATTTTTTTAACAAAATGGTGGCTTGGTGTTTTGAATATTATTACAGTACAAATTGTTTGCTGGATTAGCATGTACGGAATAAAGAACATGTCGTTTCACAATGAGTATCAAACCTTTGCTCCGTTCTATAGTTACTTTCTATATGCTACGGTTGTACTTATCGCTATTTATACATTCGCCTTATTTATCGGGACTCTTACTGGACATATATTTTCTCAAAGTATTTTAACTATCATTCTATTATTTTTACCATACGGTTTTGGATTGTTAATTTCCGGATTCATTTATTCACACACACAATGGTCTGTAGATGCAATGGGAGAAATAGAGCACCATACTCATGAGTACTTACAACATATAGGTATCATTTCACCATTAGAATATTTTTCTATTACTTATGATTACCACCCGATAGAAACATTTGATGACTATGGCAATAAACTTTCTAGTGTACCACAGGACAATCCTACGGAGCGTATTTCTGTACCTTCTCCTTGGACACTATTAACACCATTTGCTTACATCATTACCTTTTTATCAATAGCAACCTTTCTATACACACGTACACCAAACGAACAAAGTGGAAAAATACTATTGTTTCCTAACTTGCAAAAATGGTTCATAATTTGCACTGTTCTATGCTTCGGACTACTTGGTGGTAGAATATTAGGCGGACGAGATGCACTTCTGTCTTATTATGTTGGATTTTTCCTATTCGCTACCATAAGTTACTTCATTTTTACACGTCTATTAAAATTGAAGTTTGCTTTTGTAGGGAAATAAATATGCATTAAGGTGGTGGATACATGTTTCCAAAAGCATCATAGATGTGAAACTATAAACACGGAACAATGACATTAAATAGAAGCTGACAAAAAAGGTATATAATGACAAAAGAAATATGTTATGAATTATTTAACTCTTATATGAACCAAATAAAAAAGGCATTGCACAAGAGCAATGCTTTTTTATTATATATCCCGATCTAAATAAAGAGGTTATTTCACATTCTCTCTCCTATCCCCATACACCATCTCTTCTTTCATCCCAAATCCATCACCATTTTGCACAATTTGCTCTGTCGGTGCAACTACACTTTCAGCAATTTTCCATTCCCCACGCTCTTTCACAAATACTTGTAGAAAATAGTTCATGCCATCTAATTGATATGCATTTTCTTTTTTCACATTATAGTGAATCGCAATGTAGTACACTTGAATATTTTCTTTTCCTATTTTTGATACGTATTGCGATAGTCTCGGTATATAGAGTGCTGCTTTCTGAAAAAATAGTTGTTTCGCTTTAACAAGCGATGAACTTGTTACATTACGTAATGTGTCCTGATTACGAATATTATCGCTATGGTGGAATAATACTGCGTTTTGCATAGAACGAACCCATAATTTCGAATATAAGACTGTATTATCGGTTTCAATGTACTTCACTTCTTTTCGTACCACTTGGATAGGCGTATCTGCGTACGTAAATGTTTGAAAATAGAAAAAACCACCAAATAAAATGGTAAGTGCAGCAATATATTTCATAATCTTTCCTCCGATCTTTTAATTAAAGTATCGGAGTTTCAAAATATTTTTATTCAAAAGAAAAAGGATAGGAATGCTTTCGCTTCCTATCCTCATTTATTATAATACGCGGCCAAATAGTTCTAAGACCATTTCTATTTCTTGGTCGCTCCAACCTTTAAATCTCTCTTTATAATATTCTTTACGCACAGCTTCAAGTTTTTCAGTTACTTCTCTTCCGTGCTCTGTAATTTCTAAATACACGATTCGACGATCTGAATTAGAACGTTTTCTTTCTACTAATCCTTTTCGTACGAGACGATCTGTAACAGCTGTAATATGACTGGAGGTTACGTTTACTTCACTCGCAATTTGCGAAGCCATCTGTGGACTCTTTAAAAATAACGCACGTAATACAGAAAATTCATTATATGGCATATGTTCTGCAAAACGTGTATTAATATCATTTTGTAATAAACGTATCATTTTTCGAAATGATGCAGATAAATCTAAAATCAGCGTTTCTCTTTTTTCGTTCAATAGCCTCGTCCCTTTTTTATCATATTTACACATATTATAATCTATAAATACCTATGTTGTACATGCTTTCTTTCCTCAACATTCTCATTTATGTAACTTTTTTCATATAAATTTCTTTTTTGTTCACACATATACATATAAAAAGGATGGTGATGGAAAATGCAGGGTGGAATGAATCCTTATTTACACAACGTACGCACAGCTAATACTGGTAAAGAAGCTACTATTACTGTACAAGGCGAAGGCGTTGTCAAAGCAAAACCGAATGTTGTTATATTAACGCTTGGCATTCGAACAGATGATAAAAATGTAAAACAGGCTCAAGAAGAAAATGCAGTGCAATCCAAACAATTGCTGGATGCACTTAAACAGCTTGGTATTGCCGATAAAGATATAGAAACGATTTCTTATACAATTACTCCTCAATACGAATATGTAAATGATAAAGCATTGCTACAAGGATACCGCGTGGAGCATTTGTATGAAATTACCGTTTTAAATGTACAAAAAGCTGGGGAAGTATATGATATAGCCGTTTCAAATGGCGCAAATGTAGCAAAAGGTTTACGTTTCCGAGTATCTCATCCAAATAAATATTATGAGCAAGCTCTCATTCAAGCTCTGCACCAAGCAGTAGAAAAAGCTCGTGCTATTGCGAGTACATATAATTTAAATATTAATCCTGTTCCCCTCTCATTCGTTGAAGAATCTGCCCAATTACCACGGGAGGTTACGTCTTATGCTACTTTACATGCGCAAGCAGCCCCTCCCATTCAATCGGGTGAATTAGAAATCATTTCATCCATACGGGCTATTTTTACGTATTTATAACGAATTCTCTTTACAAGTAAACGTTATCATTTTACTTGTTGTAAAAACATGATGTTCTGATATAATAAAGAACGGTGAGCTCTTACATAAGAGATATCACGGGTGGGAGAGGGATATGAAAAAGAAGGTTTAACATGAAAGGAATACTTGAAAGAACATTTAAATTAGGTTTACACGAAACATCACCAAAACAAGAAGTATTAGCTGGAGTTACGTCATTTTTCACAATCGTATATATTATGATTGTAAATGCGTCAATCTTATCAGATGCTGGCATTCCTCTTGAAGCTGGAATTTTAGCAACTGTTTTTAGTTCATTTGTCGGATGTCTACTCATGGCATTTTGGGCAAATGCACCTGCTATTCTTGTCCCGGGTATGGGTGTAAATGCATTCTTCACGTACACAGCTGTGCATACGCTTGGACTAACTTGGCAAGAAGCATTGGCTGCTGTCTTTATCTCTGGTATTATTTTTGCAATTGCCGCTTTTACACCAATCGCTCGCGTGCTATCAGTATCAATTCCAAAGTCATTAAAGGAAGCGATTACTGTCGGCATCGGATTATTTTTAGCGTTTATCGGATTGCAAAAAGGTGGTTTAGTCGTTTCGAACCCAAATACTGCTGTGGCAATGGGGAAATTAAGTAATCCTGTCGTTCTTGCGACATTACTTACTCTTATCATTGCACTTGTATTATTTATTCGTAACGTACGTGGAAACTTTTTATGGACGATTGCAATAGGAACTGGTATCGCCTGGCTATTTGGTCTTGTGGATACGAGTCAAGTGGGAAGTAGTTCATTCTCATTCGCTAATTACGGTGATGTGTTTGGAGCTATGTCATTTGGGAAACTTTCTTCCTTACCATTTTGGATTGCAACATTCTCTTTAAGCATGGTGCTTATCTTTGAGAACATGGGACTTCTGCACGGTTTATTAGAAGATGATCGTAAATTCCCACGTGCTTACCAAGCCAATGCAATTTCAGCAATAACATGTGGTCTATTTGGCACAAGTCCTACCGTTTCAACAGTAGAAAGTGCCGCAGGTATTACTGCAGGTGGTAAGACAGGTCTGACGTCTATCGTTACTGGGTTGCTATTCTTTGCATCACTGTTTGCTCTTCCATTTGTCAAATTAATTCCTGATAGTGCCATTGCACCAATCTTAATTATTATTGGCGGTCTGATGATTACAAGCATTCAACAAATTCCTCTGAATGACTTTTCAGAAGGATTTCCAGCATTCTTAATTATCGTTATGATCCCGCTCACATATAGTATCGCTGATGGCATTGCGTTCGGATTTATTGCTTACCCTATCTTAAAAGTTGCTCTTGGAAAGCGTAAAGAAGTCGCACCATCTATGTATATCATTACATGCTTATTTTTAGCTATGTTTGTATTACATGCTATTGGTTAAAAAAAACACCGAGGAAATCCTCGGTGTTTTTTTACTTAAACCATCCTTTTTTATAAAACCAGGCCATCATTCCGCCGCCAATTAGTGCCATAATAAGTAGACAAATAAAATAACTATATTGTCCACCAAGCTCTGGCATATGCGTAAAGTTCATTCCATATACTCCCGCAATAAATGTTAATGGCATGAAAATAGTCGAGAATACAGTTAATGTTTTCATAATGTTATTCATATGATGTGAGTTTAATGAAAAATAACTATCCCGAATATCTGCTGTTAACTCTCGGCTTGCCTCAATCATTTCTGTTAGTTTAAGCAAATGATCATGTATATCTTTAAAGTAAATTTCATGATCGCTTATACCGTAAAAACGAGTCGAATTTAAAATACGATATAATAAATCACGCATCGGAATGATTGTACGCCTTAGCTTTGATAAATCTGTACGTATATCAAATACCTCTTCTAATACACTTCCTGCTGTCTCCCCCGTTAAATTATCATCAATTGCATTTAAATGATCCTCAATGTAATATACAGGCGCAAAATAGTCATCTACAATTTGGTCGATAATTGTATGAGCTACGTGTAAAGGACTATTTTTAATACGCTTCTTTTCTCCAAGTGTTTTCCATACTCTTTCGATTGCATTGTTATGAGAAAAGTGGAAAGAAACAATATAACGATCACTAATAAATAAATCGATTTCGTGCGGTTCTAGTCCATCTTCCCCAAATGCGTGAAGTACTAAAAAGTTATATCCATCATAAAAATCAACTTTTGGCCTCTGTACATATTCTATACAGTCTTCAATTGCAAGGGGATGGAACTTAAAATGGTCTTGCAGAATATATGTATACTCTTCTTTCGTTGGCTTATATAAATCTAGCCAATACCATACAATATGGTCTTTCTTTGTTTCTTCTAGAGAAACATCATATAATACTTCATCTGTTTTTGTTACTGCACAAATTCTAATCATAATTTCACCCATTATTATTATAAACAAAAAATAGTAAAAAAAGCCAAGGAGAAATCTCCTCAGCTTTTTTTTATTACTTCGTTACGATACCGTGTACTAAAGTTGGTGCATCTACGTGTTCTTTAGAGATCTTCATGTTCTCATAAATTTTCGCTTTTACATCTTCAACATTTTCGCGGTTTGCGTAAATTGTAACGAGAGATTCACCTTGCTGCACTCTATCGCCTACTTTTTTGCGCAGCATTAGACCAACTGCTAAATCAATTTCAGACTCTTTCGTTGCACGTCCTGCTCCTAAAAGCATTGCTGCTGTTCCGATTTCGTCTGCAACGATTTCTGATACATATCCGTCTTCTTTCGCTTCCACTTCAATTTTAAATTGTGCTTGTGGCAATTTAGAAGGGTCATCAACAACAGATGCGTCGCCGCCTTGCGCTGATAAGAACGTTTTAAATGATTCTAGCGCTTTTCCGTTGTTCATTACTTCAATTAGCTTTTCACGTGCATCTTCTAAAGATGAAGCTTGTCCAGCAAGGTACACCATTTGACTTCCAAGTGTTAAACATAGCTCTTCTAAATCTTTCGGCCCTTTACCTTGTAATGTATCAATTGCTTCTTGAACTTCTAATGCGTTACCGATAGCTTCACCGAGTGGTTGACTCATATCAGAAATAACTGCCATCGTGTTACGACCAACGTTATTACCGATACGTACCATTGCTTCTGCTAAACGTTTTGCATCTTCATCCGTTTTCATAAATGCACCTGCTCCAGTTTTTACATCAAGAACAATTGCATCTGCACCAGCAGCAATTTTTTTACTCATAATCGAACTTGCAATAAGCGGAATTGAGTTTACTGTTGCTGTCACATCACGAAGTGCATATAGCTTTTTATCAGCAGGTGTTAAGTTACCACTTTGACCGATAACAGCGATTTTGTTTTCATTTACAAGACGCATGAATTCATCGTTTTCAATTTCCACATGGAATCCTGGAACTGCTTCTAATTTATCAATTGTACCACCAGTATGTCCTAAACCGCGTCCAGACATTTTCGCTACTGGTACATCTAAAGCGGCTACTAATGGACCTAATACAAGTGTCGTTGTATCACCAACACCACCTGTTGAATGCTTATCTACTTTTACACCTTCAATAGCTGATAAGTCGATTGTATCACCGCTATTTACCATTGCCATCGTTAAATCGGCACGCTCTTGATCGTTCATATCTTGGAAGAAAATTGCCATTGCAAGTGAACTTACTTGATAATCAGGAATATCACCATTCGTATATCCTTCAACAATAAAGTTAATTTCTTCTGTCGTTAATGCATGTCCGTCACGTTTTTTTGCAATTAGGTCCACCATTCTCATTGTGAAGTCACCCCTTCATTTGTTTTACGATTGCTTTTACTAATGCTAAGAAGTTAGCTTTAACACGTTCTGTCGTTTCAATTACTTCATCGTGGTGAAGTGGTTGATCTAAAATACCAGCTGCCATATTTGAAATACAAGAAATACCTAACACTTTCATACCAGCATGACGCGCTACAATTACTTCAGGTACTGTTGACATACCAACTGCATCTCCGCCAAGTGTACGAAGCATACGAATTTCAGCAGGTGTTTCATATACAGGACCTGTCATTCCTACGTATACACCTTCTTGTACTTTAATATTTAAGTCTGCTGCAACTTGTTTCGCCATTTCGCGAAGTTCTACCGTATATGACGTAGACATATCAGGGAAACGTACGCCCATTTCAGAATCATTTGGTCCGATTAATGGATTCGTACCCATGAAGTTAATGTGGTCTGAAATTAACATAAGATCGCCTGGCTCAAATGATGTATTTACACCACCAGCTGCGTTTGTTACAACAACTGTTTCTACACCTAGTTCTTTCATAACACGAACTGGGAATGTTACTTTTTGCATGTCGTATCCTTCATAGAAGTGGAAACGTCCTTGCATTGCTACTACTGTTACACCTTGAAGTGTACCAAATACTAGTTGACCTGCATGGCCTTCTACAGTTGATACTGGGAATTCAGGGATTTCACTGTAAGGTACTGTTACTGCGTTCTCAATTTCGTCTGCTAATACACCTAGTCCTGATCCAAGGATTAGTCCTACTTGTGGTGTCTCTTGAAATTTCTCTTTTAAGTATGAAGCTGATTTTGTAATAAGTTCACGATTCATTTGTTTATCCCCCTATTTCTTTAGCTCGTTTAAGAAGCTTGTTCCGTATTCTGGCATTTTCACACCGAAGTTTTCTGCTACTGTTGCACCAATATCAGCAAATGTTTGACGAAGTGGTAATTCTTGTCCGCCTTCTTTCATGCTTGGGCTATATGCCAATAATGGTACATATTCACGTGTATGGTCAGTACCAGGGTGAATTGGATCATTACCGTGGTCTGCTGTAATTAATAATAGATCATCTTCTTTTAGTTTTGCGAATACTTCTGGAAGACGTGCATCATATTCTTGCAGAGCTTCTCCGTATCCTTGTGGATCACGGCGATGGCCGAATAATGCATCAAAGTCAACTAAGTTTAAGAAGCTAAGACCTGTAAAGTCCATATTTAATGTATCTACAAGCTTATCCATTCCATCCATGTTAGACTTCGTACGAAGTGATTCAGTTACCCCTTCACCATCATAAATATCAGAGATTTTACCGATAGCAATTACATCGTAGTCACTATCTTTTAATTCATTCATTACTGTACGGCCGAATGGTTTTAATGCATAGTCATGACGGTTTGGTGTACGTGTAAAGTTTCCAGGTTCACCAACGAATGGACGAGCAATAACACGACCTACCATGTATTTCTCATCTAATGTTAATTCACGTGCAATTTTACAGATTTTATATAACTCATCAAGTGGCACTACTTCTTCGTGTGCTGCAATTTGCAATACGCTATCAGCAGAAGTATAAACGATTAAAGAGCCTGTTTCCATTTGCTCTTGACCAAGTTCATCAAGAATCTCAGTTCCAGAAGCTGGCTTATTACCGATAATTTTACGGCCTGTTTTTTCTTCTAATTCATCAAGTAATTCTTTCGGGAATCCTTCCGGGAACACTTGGAATGGTGTATCAATGTAAAGGCCCATGATTTCCCAGTGACCTGTCATTGTATCTTTACCAGTAGATTTCTCTTGCATTTTTGTGTAATATCCAAGTGGTTTCTCTACTTTAGAGATACCTTTCATTTCTCGAATGTTACCAAGACCTAATTTCACCATGTTAGGCATTTGTAACCCATTCATATGTTCAGCAATGTGACCAATTGTGTCAGATCCTAAATCACCAAATTGCTCAGCATCTGGTGCTTCACCGATTCCCACAGAGTCCATTACGACTAGGAATATACGTTTATATTTATTCATAACTGCGCCCTCCTATAAGTTCAGTTCTACTTCTTGTAGTATGTTCAAAACGCTATAAAGTGAAACTGTTATCAAAAAGAATTCTCATTGTCAAACAGTACTTCTTTAAATCATTTTCTAACCTATTTCGTTTACTTGAAACGATTCAAAAACATTTCTAGTTTTTTCTAAGTCAGATGTCAGACATCTGATACTGATATCATAACATGTTTACGCTTTCTTTTTAATACATTTTCGTAGAATTTCTCATTTTCTTCACACTTCTATTGTAATCCATTCTGCAACGAAGTGCTAATTTTTTTATGATTTATTTCTTCATATTAAAAATAAAAAGTAGCTCTAAAGAGCTACTTTTTATTTTACTTCTATTGTTTCTTCTTTATGTTCATGCAATTCGCCTTTTCTTACATGTACTTTCACTTTGTAAGCACCGTTCTCTTTGAAAGTATGTTTCGTTTCATACTCTCCTTTATTCCCTTCTTTCGCTGGAATAAATTCGTGTTTTTCAACACCATCTTTCCAAATCTCTAGTTGTACTTCAGCACCAGTTAATGCTTCTTCTTTTTGCTTTAAATGAACTTTCATTGTAGATTCAGCATTTGCCTTTATGTCTCCAGCCATAAGATGGATCATTGTGTCACTTTTATGATCTCCATGTCCTGCACTGTGGTCACTATTTTCTTTTTTTGCATCTTCTACTTTCGCATTTCCTACAGCAACTTTATGTTCTGGCATAACGTGCATATCACGTGCATTTGTATGAGGAATAATATGATATACTCCGTCAGTTTCAAATGTTTTCTCTACTGCATAAACACCTTTTCCTTTATGCTTACCATCTAACATCTCGTGCTTCTCGTCGCCATCTTTCCAAATTTCAAACTTTACATCATCGGCATCGGTTACTCTTTCTTTTCCTTGTGTAACAAGTGCTTGTACTTCTGTTTTTTCACCAGGTTTAATTTCTTTCGGATTCGTTTGAATTGCTACGTTTACACTTTCAAGTTTCTTTTCTTTTTTCGGTTCTTCTTTGTTTGTATTACAGCCAGCCAACGCTAGCATCGCGATAAATAAAGTTATAATCAGTTTTTTCATCATCATTTCCTCCTTTATACTCTATTTAGTATAGAGGAAATACATTGTAATATTCCAGTCTTCTGCTGAAAACAATATACGAAATGTTTGTGAAGTTTCTGTGAAGCGGTCTTCCCCTCTTAATCTATGAAAAAAAGAGCATAGTAACTATGCTCTCGGATGAAACTGTTTATATACATCTTTTAATCTAGTTTTTGAAACGTGCGTATAGATTTGAGTCGTTGAAATATCTGCATGTCCAAGCATTTCTTGTACAGCACGTAAATCTGCTCCATTTTCTAATAAGTGCGTAGCAAACGAGTGACGCAACGTATGAGGTGTAAGCTCTTTTTCAATATTTGCTTCTTTCGCTAATCGTTTTAATATTTTCCAAAATCCTTGTCTTGATAAACGATTACCATGATGGTTTAAAAAGAGTGCATCTACTACTTTTTTCCCCATTAATTCTCTTCTTCCTTTTTCAATATACTTTTGAATCGCTTCCGTTGCTAAACTTCCTAGTGGAATAATTCTTTCTTTATTCCCTTTCCCTATGCAACGAACAAATCCCATCGTTAAATGTACATCTTCTAAATTGAGTGCAATCAATTCTGAAACACGAAGTCCTGTCGCATACAGTAACTCTAGCATCGCCTTATCACGAATCCCAAAAGCACTTGTCATTTTTGGTGTTTGAAGTAACGCCTCTACTTCATCAACTGATAATACTTTTGGTAATTTCCGTTCCCCTTGTGGCGTTTCAATATGTACGGATGGGTCGTGTTCTACCGCTCGTTCACGAAGTAAAAATTGGTGGAACGAACGAATTGATGCGATATGACGCGCCAATGTTTTCGAAGATTTTCCGTTCTCTTTTAAATACTGCAAAAAATTAACAATGTGTAAACGGGTCACTTCATGAAAAGTTTTCGTCTGTTCCACATTTTGCAAATACTTTACGTAGCTTTTTAAATCCCGTTCATAAGATACTACTGTATTCTTTGCTAATCCTTTTTCGACAACCATATAATGAATAAAATCTTTTAATTGATCTTCCACTCTACACTACTCCCCATTTTCATAGAAAAACATCATTCTATTTACGAAAGCATCCTTTGCCGGTTCTTCATTCCCTGATACTTTTTCTACAGTCTCTTCTTTAGGTTTTTCATAACGATGATAGCTTTCATATTCTTCATTTATCCATAGTATAGCGAAATAAAACAAAATCGTACAACTTGTAAATAATAAAAATACTTTTATTCCATCAAAAGTTAATTTTAAAGCTCGGCGCATTGTAAATTCCTCCAAAATATAAGTTATTACAACATATGCCAAGCTTTCACCAATTTATACCTTATTCAAATAAAAAACCTCTTCCTAGATAAATAGGAAAAGGTTATTTTTCATCCGTTTCATTTTCTTGACAATTTTTACAAATCCCATGGAATGTTAAACGATGATCTTTCACCTTAAAGCTCCAGTCTCGTTCTACTTTCCTTTCCACTTCACCAAGTAAATCTTCTTGTATTTCTTGTACAGCACCACATTGTGTACAAATCAAATGATGGTGGAAACGCTGCGCACCTTCTTGGCGTAAGTCATAGCGTGAAACACCGTCTCCGAAGTTAATCTTATCGACAACTTTTAACTCAGATAATAGTTCTAAAGTTCGATAGACGGTTGCTAATCCGATCTCTGGCGACTTTTCTTTTACAAGGAGGTAAACATCTTCTGCGCTTAAATGATCTTCTTCATTTTCTAGCAGCACACGAACTGTTGCTTCACGTTGCGGTGTTAATTTGTAGCTCGCTGCATGTAATTGCTTCTTAATTCGTTCAATTCTTTCTTCCATTCGGTACTACTCCCTCCTCGCCACTCTTACACCATTATATCAGAAGAAGGGCTTCTGTCAAAAGAAAAAAACAATAAAAACAAATTGATAATTATTCTCAAAAAGTATTTATTTTTTATTAATAGCCTCAACGACTTCTTTCATTAAAACTGGTGATGCGTAAGCCTCCACACTAGAAGCAAGTGCTAACACCACTCCAATTACGAGAAAGAAGCATGTATAACGGATTAATAATGGTAATAGTGGCTCGGTTATTTTTCTAATAAATTGATGCCTAATCATCCGTAAAGAAAAACTTGCAGCAATAGTTGTCATAACGAGAAAGACTGGAATGATAATTAAATTTTGTGGCAAAACGGATACAAATGCTAATAATAATCCATTCCATCCATGCTGACTTACTAAAAAACCAACTGTAAATCCAACGACAACTCCTTTTACAAATAATAAAATAAAAATAAGTGGTAATCCAATAATTGAAATCCCTAAAATCCAAATAAATCCGATGTATTTTAATTGCGAAAAGTAACTTTCTCGAAACATTTCGCCCGCAATGGCAAATTCTCCTTTAGAGACTTGTCCAAAAAAACGTTGTAAATAAAATGATAAATCTTGTTTTTGATTGATTTGTAAACTATTCACCAGAATAGCTCCGAATATTACTCCCATCAATAATAAAACGGCGTTAAATATATATAATGAAGAGTTTTCCTGTATGTGAGACATTACACGGTCTTGCCAATTTTTTCGCCACATTTTCCTTCCCTCCGTTCACACTCTTATTAAAAATGTATGAAAGAAAGAAAAAAGTATGACGAATTAACATTGAAATTCCGCTCTACTTTGCTAAACTAAAAAGTAGAGAATAGGAGGGATTTCTCTTGAAACCATTATTATTAGATTTTCCAACATTATTTCAAACTGAACGCTTGCAAGTTCGTAAACCATTTCCAGGTGATGGTGCAGAAGTATATGAAGCAATCCAAGCTTCTCTAGAAGACTTAGTACCGTGGATACCAATTAACGCTGAAACAGAAGAGAGTGCTGAAGAAATTGTTCGCGAAGCTCACGGACAGTTTTTACTTCGTGAAACACTTGATTTTCACTTATACGATAAAGTATCTGGTACATTCATCGGAGCAATTACACTACAGCCTGAAAACTGGGATATTCCAAAGTTTTCACTTCACTTCTGGCTACATAGTGCCTATACAAAACAAGGCTATATGACCGAAGCTGTTAAAGGTGCAATTCAGTTCGCCTTTGATAAACTAGGCGCTAGAAGAATTGAAATTCGTACTGATGCAACAAATATAAATGCATGTAGCTTAGCAGAACGTCTAGAATTCATTCTAGAAGGTACAATGGAAAATGATTTCCTAGCACCAGATGGTAGCTTACGTGATGCACGTGTATATGCAAAAATCAATTAAAAAACACTCGCCTTTGGCGAGTGTTTATTTTTGTAGTTGTAAATATTGTACTGCAAACATCGTCTTCGCATCATGAATACGAAGATCTTTCATAAGAGTAATCGCTTCTTCTAACGATACTTCCATTAATTCCACAAACTCATCTTCATCTAACTCAGCTTTATTTTCTTTTTTTGTCAAACCTGTCGCTTTATATACATATAAAATTTCATCTGCGAATCCTGGAGATGTATAGAAAGAAGTAATGAGCTCCATATTTTCACATACATATCCTGTTTCCTCTTCTAATTCACGAACTGCTGTTACCTCAGGTTTTTCACCAGGTTCTAACTTACCAGCCGGAATTTCTATAATCGCCTTTTCAAGCGCTTTACGATACTGCTCAACAAGCACAATTTTCCCCTCATCAGTAATAGCAATAATAGCAACTGCACCAGGGTGATTTACAATTTCACGTTTACTCATTGCTCCATTTGGTAATACTACATCATCAACACGAACTTTTATAACTCTACCATCAAAAATCGGCTCAGTTTTTACTGTTCTCTCTGCAAGATTACTCATACTACTTCATCTCCCTGTTCTATTTCCTATTCTTTCCTCATACATTTTACCACATTGAAAGGAGCGTGATAGAAATGAAAGTTTATATTTTACCAAATCGCGTCACTTTAGTCGGAAAAGCATGGCAAATTCGCCATAAGCTAAAGCAATATAGCAAAGAGTATGCAACTGTACAAGAGTGGATTACAGCAAATAAAGTGAAACATTAATCATGCTTTTACGGGCAGTTAATGCGAAACGAAAAGTAAACGTTTGTCAACCTCTTTTCCCTCTCGTACAATAAAGGTAAGGAGGTTGACCTATGAAAAAACGTCAATTAGGAAACTCAGATTTGTTTGTTACAGAAATGGGCCTTGGCTGTATGTCTCTCGGTACATCTGAAACAGAAGCTATGCATATTATCGATGAAGCAATCGATTTAGGAATTAATTTTTTTGATACAGCAGATTTATATGATTACGGATTAAATGAAGAATTTGTTGGAAAAGCCTTGAAGGGAAGAAGAGACCAAATTGTTCTTACAACGAAAGTTGGAAATCGTTGGACAGAAGAAAAAAATGGCTGGTCTTGGGATCCTTCTAAAGCTTACATAAAAACTGAAGTAAAGGAAAGTTTACGTAGACTTCAAACTGATTATATTGATCTTTACCAACTTCATGGGGGAACGATTGAAGATCCAATAGATGAAACAATTGAAGCTTTTGAAGAATTGAAAAAGGAAGGTATTATTCGCCATTATGGTATTTCTTCTATACGCCCAAATGTCGTTCGTGAGTATGCAAAACGCTCAAACATCGTTAGTGTACTAATGGAATATAGCCTTTTAAATCGTCGTCCAGAAGAATGGTTTCCCCTTCTGAATGAACACCAAATTAGCGTCATTGCCCGCGGGCCACTTGCAAAAGGAATTTTAACTGACAACAATGCAATAAAAATAGAAAGAGTAAAGGAAAAGGATTATCTCTCTTATTCTTACGATGAATTACATACAACTCTAGCGAGTGTAAAAGAAACGATTGGAGAACGCTCTTTAACAGGAACAGCTATTCAATATTGCTTACATAATAAGACTGTTGCAGCTGTTATACCTGGTGCAAGCTCGCTTCAACAATTACAGGAAAATATACGAGCTAGCCAACAGTTACCTTTAACGAAAGAAGAATATATACAACTTCAAAAGATTGTTAAATATGACACATATGCTTTGCATCGTTAAAAATATCGAATTACCGATAAACAGAAGACTGTCTCCAGTATTAGGAGACAGTCTTTTTTATAACGTATCATATTTATCAGGATTCGTTCCTACATGTAAATCACGATTCAACGTGTTAATTTGACGTATCTCTTCTTCAGTTAGTGCAAAATCAAAAATAGTAAAGTTTTCTTCAATACGAGATGGTGTAACAGATTTAGGAATTGTAACAATTCCGATTTGAATATCCCACCTTAATATAACTTGTGCAGGTGTTTTTTCATATTTGTTAGCAATAGCCTGAATGATTGGATGCTGGAATACTTCTCCGCCCCTCATTAACGGACTCCATGCTTCCATTTGAATTTGCTCATCTTGACAATAATTGCGCAACTCAAATTGCGTCAACATCGGATGAAGTTCCACTTGGTTTACCATCGGCTTCACTTTGCAATTTGGTAATAATAGTTCTAAATGATGTTTATGAAAATTAGAAACACCAATCGCGCGCACTTTACCTTCTTCATACAATTTCTCCAAAGCTCGGTACGTATCAACATACTTCCCTCTTACCGGCCAATGTATTAAATATAAATCTACATAGTCCATTTGTAATTTTTTCAAACTCTTTTCAAACGCCTCGAGTGTCTCCTCATATCCTTGATCGTCGTTCCATACTTTTGTTGTTATAAATATATCTTCTCTTGGAATTCCTGATTCACGTATCGCCTCTCCGACACCGCTTTCATTTTCATATACAGTTGCTGTATCAATCGAACGGTATCCAACTTCTAACGCTGTTTTTACTGCTTGCTTTACTTCGTCTCCTTCTTTCGCTTTATATACGCCTAGACCAATCATCGGCATTTTCACGCCATTATGAAGTGTAGTTGTTGGAATATGCACAGTCGTCTCCCTTTCATTGTTACATTTTTTATAAGCCACAACTTTATTTCAACAAGATTCATCCCAAAAGTCAAAACATACGTACAGTTTACATAACACTTTTATATAGCTAAAAAATAACGTGAACTCATTCATTTAAGTTATTTTCTCTCCATTCTTTCGCTTTTTCATCCACATTGCGCACAAACTCATTTTTCCCTTCCGTATATAACGTGCCATCATATGTATACTTTTCGGCTAATTCTCTCTTTAAGGTTGCATATGCCTCTGCTTCTTCACAATGAGCCATCATATAATCACGAAACGCTAAATGCCTTACAATCTCTGGATTTCCTTTTTCAAACACGTGTAAATGATACGAACGTTTTTCTTCAGTTCCATGAATAAAATATCGGCGTCTTGAAATACCATTTTCCCCTTTTACGATGTAACCAAGCTCTATAAATCGTTCATTCCACCCATCTACTCTTTCGATATTTTCTACTTCCATGATCATATCAATAATAGGTTTAGCTGCCAGTCCGGGCACTGACGTACTTCCAATATGATGAATTTTCACCGTTTCTGGCATCGCTGTTTTTAATCTTTCAGCCTCCATTTGAAATTTTTCACTCCAATGGTTTTCATGTGGAACAACGATAATTTTTCTCATTCTAACTCCCCTTTTCTTACAAGCTCGTCAAAAAATGATCAGTGAAATACCACTGATCATTTTTTATTATTTAAAGTCTTTCCAAGTAAGGTTACTTTCACTTAGCAGTTCTTCAAATGATTTATTCTTTTCACGTTCTTTTTGTTCTTGGCGCTTTCTTTCCAGTTCAGCTGCCTCTTTTTCCTCTTCCCTCACTTGCAACTCTTTCTTCTTACTCTTTAATTGTTGCATGAGTGAATCATTTAATTGATCGCCTAATGTAAGTGTTTCTTTCTTCGGTTGATTCACTTGTGATTGTCTTTGTATTTGTCTTTGTTTCTTTTTCTTCATGCTACTCACCTTTTACTTTTTTCTCCATTATAGTAGATACACGATGAAATCGACAATAAAAAAAGGTCTTCACTCTATTATTCACTTTTTGTAAATATGTTAATTTTTCGAAAAGACTAAATTTTTATGTAGCTATAATCCTATGAATCTATTAAAATTATGTCGTATGATGTCAGATTATAAAAAAAGGAGAATTATATTATGTGGAAAAAAATTATTCCTGCCGTTGCTGTTTTAAGCACCATTACTTTTTCAAGCGTATTTGCCGCTCCCCCATCTCAGAATCCAGCTGAACAAAACCGCTACATAGACGTACAAATGCTTGGTATTAATGATTTCCATGGACAACTAGATACTGTTAAAAAAATCAATAATAAAGAAGCTGGTGGCGCTGATTACTTAGCTACTTATTTAAAAGAACGTAAAAAACAAAACCCTAATACACTTCTCGTACATGCTGGTGATATCGTCGGAGCTAGTCCACCAGTTTCAGCATTATTACAAGATGAACCGACAATTGAATTTTTAAATGACTTAAAATTTGATGTCGGTACAATCGGAAACCATGAATTTGATGAAGGTATTGATGAAATGCAACGCCTCATTTACGGTGGATATCATGAAAAAACAGGGAATTTCAAAGGGGCTAACTTCCCCTATGTAGCTGCTAACTTCTACAACAAATCAACTGGCCGCTTATTTTTACCACCGTTTACTGTAAAAATGGTAGATGGTGTTCCTGTAGGATTCATTGGGGTTGTTACAACTGATACACCAAATGTCGTTATGCCTACGATGCTTAACAATGTACAAATTACTGATGAAGTAGAAGCAATTAATAAATCAACACAACAATTAAAACGTCTCGGCGTTAAATCTATCGTCGTTCTTGCTCATGTCGGTGGAACAACCGATGAGTCTGGGGTAACAAATGGCGATCTTACTCGAATTGCAAATGAAACAGACCCAGAAGTTGATGTTATTTTCGGTGGACATAGTCATACGTATGTAAATGGTACAGTAAATAATAAACTAATTGTCCAAGCAAATTCATACGGAACGGCTTTCTCAGACGTGGATGTAACAATTGATCGTAAAACAAAGGATATTGTAAAGAAAAAAGCTGAAGTTGTTACACCCTATCATGAAGGTGTAGAACCTGATAAACAAGTAAAGAAAAAACTAGATCAATATAAAGAAAAAATTGCACCACTTGTAAATGAAGTAGTCGGAAAATCTACAGCACCTATCGACCGTAAACAAAATGATGCTGGTGAGTCCACTCTTGGAAATTTAGTTGCCGATGCTCAGCGTCAAACGATGCAAACTCAAATCGCCCTCATGAATCCTGGTGGCATTCGTAATGACTTAGATGCTGGTGATATTACGTGGGGTGAGTTATACGGCATTCAACCTTTTGGAAATCAATTAATTAAAGTAGATTTAACAGGTCAAGACATTCGCGATATTTTAAATCAGCAATGGCAAAAAGGAACAACAAGAATGCTTCAAATTTCAGGTATTCAATATACGTGGGATGCAAATAAACCAAACGGTGAAAAAGTTACAAATATACGTTTAACAAACGGAGAAGAATTATCTCCATCTAAAATGTATAGCGTAGTTGCAAATGCCTTCTTAGCTTCTGGCGGTGACGGATTCGTATCATTTAAAAATGGTAAAAATGCAGAAACTGGTCCAAACGACTTTGAAGCGTTAGTCGATTACGTAAAACAATTAAAAGAACCAATTCAGCCAGTTATTGATGGAAGAATTCAAAAAGTAAATTAAGTGTTTCTCTAATAATAAATTTCATTTTTCACGCCATAAAGGATTTATACTGATCCTCTATTTTATACGTAATATACATCATAAAAAGGATACTCGTTCTTCCAATGAACATAGTATCCTTTTCTTTAGTTATCAAAATGTGATGTTTTGTCAACTTCATATTGCTGTAAAAATTGGTGCAACGCCTCTTCTACAAGTTTAGATTTTTGAATTCCTTTCGATTCTGATATAAGGTCCAATTGTGATAATATTTCTGTATTAATAGAAAAGGTTCGTCTCTTCTTCTCTGCACTTTTACTCATAATTGGTACAATTACTTCTTCTCTTTTTCTTAATAATTCATAAATGCTTTGTAATTGCTCATAAATTAACAATTGATAATCTGTTTTCTCATATTGAAGGGCGGTCGCTTCTTGGAGTTGTAAGTGACGTGGTTCTTCTCCATCTCCTACAAAAATACGTTTCTTCTGCTCTCCATCATATTCGTATCCAATCAATCTTAATTTCTTCGATAATGTATACGGGCTTATTTCAAGACGTTTTGCTATAATAGCGATGGGTTCACGTCTATTTAAACCATCTATAATTTCTCCAATCGTCACAATTTCCCTCCTCCCGTGTTGAAATGACACTAGTATGGTATGTTACAATGATTTTCTAACAGTATATGCAAAATGAATAGCCTGTGCGATTCATACGATTTCACAAAAGGAGGTTTTCAATATGCTTTTTCGTAGCTACACCCCTCAGTTCTATAATGAAAACAAACAACTCATTCCTAACAGTATCGCTACGATAGAAAGCGTTATGATTAATAATCGAAAACAAACTCTCCTTATGCGTGGACAAAACGTAGAGCAACCTATTTTATTATGCTGTCACGGCGGACCTGGGATGGCACAAATCGGATTTATTCGCCATTTTCAAAAAGAATTAGAGAAGCAATTTATTGTTATTAATTGGGATCAGCGCGGGGCTGGTAAATCCTTTTCAATAAAAGATTTCGGAGCAAATTTCACAATCGAACAATTCGTTTCCGATGCAAAAGAAGTGATTCAATATGTACTTAAAAGGTTCAACAAACAAAAACTATTTCTCGCTGGTCATTCTTGGGGAAGTATCATTGGGCTTAACATAGCACATCAATATCCAAAGTATATTGAGGCTTACATCGGTATTGGGCAAATTGTACATATGAAACAAAATGAAGAATTGCTATATCAACATTTAATTCGTTCTGCAAAAAAACATAATCATAAAAAAGCATTAGCTTCCCTTTTAAAATTAGGAAAGCCACCATTTTTAGATACGAGACGTCTCATTATTCAAAGAAAGTGGCTTGGCACATTCGGAGGCGCAATCCAAAATGGATCTTCCTTTTCTTTCATACGAAAAGGTTTCTTTTCTCCTGAGTACACGCTATTAGATTGGTTCAAGTTTCTCGCAGGAAATTTAAAATCTGGCGTTTTATGGGAAGAAATGCTGACAATCGATTTCTTTTCTTCTATCTCAAGTTTATCTATTCCAGTTTATTTTTGTTCTGGTCGCTATGATTATCAAACCCCTTATGCACTCGTTCAGGAATATTGCGATATTATTGAAGCGCCTATAAAAAAGATGATTTGGTTCCCAAACTCAGCACATTCTCCTGATCTAGAAGAACCAGAATTATTCGCCAATTCTTTGCAATCAATTAAACAAGAGCTAGCTTTTCAGCATTAGTCACAAAAGGCTCTTTTACATTTCATAGAAAACATTTTATAATAATATGTCGCAAGTATGTATAAACATAGCAAAATGTTTCATATGTACTTGTCTTAACAGAATAAAAATTTAGGGAGATTACATTTATTATGAACGCTGTACTCGTCGCAGTAGCAATTATGCTATTGCTTAGTTTGTTACGTGTCCAGGTCATTGTCGCCATCATTGTTGGAGCTTTAACAGGCGGACTTATCGGCGGACTCGGTATTTCAGAAACGATTAACACTTTTACAACTGGTCTTGGAAACAGTGCTCCAATCGCTTTAAGTTATGCAATGCTTGGTGGTTTCGCTATTTCCCTTTCCAAAACAGGACTTCCAGATGCTATGATTCAAACTGCATTAAAATGGATTGGCAATGAACAAGACACGAAAAAACAAGTTTATTCTAAGGTACTTATTTTATTCATTATTTTAATGATGGCTTGTTTCTCACAAAATGTGATTCCTGTTCACATTGCTTTCATCCCCATCTTAATTCCAGCACTTTTAAAAGTATTAACTGAGCTGAAAGTGGATCGCAGACTTGTCACATGTATTATTACATTTGGATTGATTACTCCTTATATGTGGATCCCTGCAGGGTTCGGAAAAATTTATCATGACGTATTGCAAACCAACGCTGCGCAAAGCGGTCTTACATTTGATGTCGCACTTATTCCAAAAGCAATGACTATTCCAGCAATCGGTATGATTATTGGATTATGTGTAGCGGTATTCATTACGTACCGAAAACCTCGTACGTATGAAACAGAACAAATTCATACTACCGAAAATGAAATCGTTCCCTATACAAAACGTAGCATTACTTTCGGGTTATTATCTATCATTGCTACATTAACTGTTCAATTAACAACAGAATCAATGATTTTTGGTGCTTTAGCAGGTATTATCGTCTTATCAGTTAGTGGCAGTCTACCACTTAAAGAAGCAGATGCGATATTAACAAGCGGAATGCGTATGATGTCCTTTATTGGCTTTGTTATGATTGCTGCCGCCGGATTCGGCGCTGTTCTTCGAAAAACAGGACATGTTGAATCTCTAGTGCAAACGAGTGCACATATAATCGGAAATAACAAACCACTCGCTGCATTTCTTATGCTCGTTATTGGACTTCTCGTTACGATGGGAATTGGTTCATCCTTTTCAACCATCCCTATCTTAACAACCATTTTTGTACCTCTTTGCATTCAGCTTGGATTTAGTCCAATGGCCACAATTGCAATTATCGGTACAGCCGGAGCGCTAGGTGACGCAGGATCTCCAGCATCGGATAGTACACTTGGACCAACATCCGGTTTAAATGCTGATGGTCAGCACCATCATATATGGGATACATGTGTACCCACTTTTCTACATTACAATATACCGTTACTTATATTTGGCTTTATTGCCGCAATTACATTATAAAAAGGTGCGTATAAAACGCACCTTTTACTTTTTTATTTTTCCTTTTAATTGTTGAAAAGCTACTTTTCCATTATCTCTGACATAGCTTTCTATTGTCGGTAGTGATGAACCTCTCCATTCACACTCTATGCTCCCATTCGGTCCAACAATTTTTAATTTATCTGGTATATGTATATTTAGAAATCTCGCTGACCGAATTAAATCAATAGCAATCTGATCACTTGAGGCTACAATTCCATCTACATACGGATTGTTTTGCAATAATGTAATAAATTGTTTATTTGTATACCCTTGTACACATTCTTCTCGATAAGAGATTCCTTCATCCCAAACAGCGTCTAAAAACCCTGCTATATGATCTTCCATTTCTTCACTTTCTTCTCCCTCACCGAAATATGCAAGAAAGTGACACCCTTTCTCTTTTAATAAAGAAACAGCTCTCTGTCCACTTTCATAATAATTTCCATGTGATTGTTGCTCATCGATCACAACAAACGGAAATGGAATTTTTCCTACACTTTTAAAAACTGCTCTTGTCAAAATAACACCTGCAATGTTATTTTGCTTCAGCATATGTATGTATCTATCTTTATTCTCTATATTACAAATAATGATTTGATAACCTTCTTTATATGCTATTTCCTCAATACAATGTAGCAAAGTGATGTTTGATTGGTTACATAAATTATCTACAAGTAATGCAATTATCGTTGAATCCTCTTTAAATAGTGGCTTCGCTGCACTGTTTGGCCTATAACGTAATTCTTCAATTGCTTCCTTTACTTGTTTTACTGTGTCCTCATGAACGTATCCTTTTTCATTAATAACTCGTGAAACGGTTGCGACTGAAACACCTGCCAATTTTGCAACATCACGTATAGTTGCCACATCGTCACCCCTTAATATGGTAATAGATTACAATTTTACGGTAACCTAAATTAAACTATCCGTCAAGATTAACAACTCATATTTCTGAAAATTGTTACATCATTTCACTAAACGATACTCCAACTGAATTTCATGTAAAATCGGGATATTATCATATCCAATACGTGGAATTTCTTTCTTTATTTTTCGTGCCTCCTCTACCGCATTCACATATAAATTAGTCATTACAAAATTACGTTTTTGGTAAAATCGTAACGCATTCATATTATCATTAGTTGTAATAAGCCAAACCTGTCTGCACCGTTCTCCTTCTGCAACTTGTAATACACAATCCACAAGTTTCGTCCCTATTCCTTTTCTTTCTTCAAAGCTATCTAGCGATACAATTTCGCACATATTTCTGGTCACTTCATACGTTATAATTCCGATTATTCTGTCATCTGAGAGCGCAACAAATCCTGGCAACTCTTCTAACTGATGTCCCTTACCACGTGAAACCATCAATGAACTTCCCCAGTTCTCACACATGAACATTCGGATTGTTTCTTTCATCGCTGGCGTAATTTTTTGTATATGCAGCATTTCCTATTTCTCCCCTTTTATATCATTGTGATACAATATAAGTGTATCACATGTAACGGTATTTGGAGGATGAGGTAAAGTATGAAACGTTTTTTTGCAGCACTGTTTACTATACTAGGTGCAATAACTGCCCTTGGGATTTTCTTTACAAATAAAGTGATGTACTTAAAGAAAAAAACAGAGGAAGAAGTACTCGAAAGAGAAACGAAAAAACATTTTCGTATAGAGGATTTTGATGCTCTTCATAAAGAAGAAATTCATATCCCTTCACAATTTGGATACGACCTTCACGGATATTACATTCCTGCTGGTCATTCCACCAATAAGTTTATGGTTTTTTGCCACGGTGTAACTGTAAATAAAATAAACTCTGTAAAATATGCAAACTTATTCTTAAAAAGAGGATATAACGTCCTCATTTACGATCATCGTCGTCATGGTAAAACTGGCGGAAAAACAACAAGCTATGGATACTATGAAAAACATGATTTAAAATCCGTAGTTGACTGGCTAAAAAACCGTTTTGGCACCAATATTACACTTGGTATTCATGGTGAATCTATGGGAGCTGCAACACTTCTTCAATACGCAGGACTTGTAGAAGATGGTGCTGATTTCTATATTGCAGATTGTCCTTTCTCTGATTTTCACGGACAATTACAGCACCGTTTAAAGGTTGAATTCCATTTACCAAAATGGCCTTTATTACCTTTAGCAAACGCATTTTTGAAAGTTCGTGACGGTTATACAATTCGTGAAGTTTCACCAATCGACTGTATAAAAAACATTAACAATCCCGTTCTCTTTATTCATAGTAAAGATGACGACTATATTTTAGCTGATATGACAAAAGCGTTATATGAAGCGAAAGAAAATAATAAGCAGCTTTATATTGCAGAACACGGTGCACACGCTTGCTCTTATAACGAAAATAAAGAAGAGTACGAAGCAGCCGTCGATCAATTTTTAAACACATATGTGAAAGAAACAAAAAACAGGCTTGCATAAGCCTGTTTTTTATTGCGCTAAAACGTCTGTAACTTGTTCCATATTTTCAGAAATCCATTGCATTGCATCATCTAACGTTGGGAATTCTGTCGTTTGAAATGTTACTTCATCTTGCAGTAACCAAACATCCTTTGCCTCTTGCCCTACACCTGCAATGGACCAATGTAACAAACTATATGGATGATTATCATTCAAAAATGATGCCCACGTGCGCTCATTTGCAATGTTTCGTAATGTATGTAATTGTTTATCCATCTCTCGTCACCTTACTCTAGTCAGTTATGAAAACTATTATAACACTCTCTTCTTTCTCAAACAAAGTGCTCTTTTTTCTCCGCTATTTGCGGGCAGTAAAACTCCCACCTCAAAATTCGGCTGAAACAAAGAAGTTAGGTAGGAGATTAACTGCCCCTAAAAGCCCGATTGGTTCAACTAATAATTAGTGGGGGATGCCTCCCCCACTAATTAAAGTTTCACTTTATATTGCCAAGCACTTCCCTTGATTATATGATGAAATTAAGCGTTTGGGAAGGAGGGATAACGTTGGCAAAAGTACAAATTAAAGTAAATGATAATGGCTCTTTTCGCGTTACAGGGGACGTGGAATTAGTCGACTCACAAGGGAATGCATTCCCAGCAAAACCGGCATTTTCTTTATGCCGTTGTGGTTTATCAAAAAATATGCCTTATTGCGACGCTTCGCATAAAGGTAAATTCGAGTCTGTTGTTAGAGCACCAGAGGCAGAATAATTTTACATGTGACATGCACATTTTTTTGTGCATGTTTTTTCTTTTTAGCAACTCCGTTATATCCCTTCTCTTTACAACATTTCTAATACTTTTATTTCCATTCCAGCCTGCATATATTTTCACACAATTCTTCACATTCGAATATTTTTTACTAGCCTTTTATTTTTTTTGTGCTATAATTTGAGCAAACAGCATCCTTCGGGGTCGGGTGAAATTCCCAACCGGCGGTGATGAAGTGAAAACTTCTAAGTCCGTGACCCGTTTTCAACTCGAAAACGGTGGATCTAGTGAAACTCTAGGGCCGACAGTATAGTCTGGATGGGAGAAGGATATGTTTCTAGTTTTTTATATAGTGAATACACTTTTATTTCAGTATGCATATTTTTAAAGATTCATTTTGATTCTTTATATATGTTTAATTTTCTATACTTATTTTTTATACTGAAATAAAAAGAGACAACTAGCGTTTAAAAATTCGATATTTTGCTAGGTTTTTTCCTTATGCAGAAATATCAATTATCGTTAGGTTTCTTTCCTATGCTTTCGTATTCAAACTATATTTCTAGAAATCACGTCTCCCAAACCCCAAGGATATTAAATCCTTGGGGTTTTTTGATTTTTTTTGGAGAGGTGAAGAAAATGACAGATCAAGAATATATGAGGATTGCCCTGCAGTTAGCAGAAGGAACATCAGGACAAACAAGTCCAAATCCTATGGTTGGTGCTGTTGTTGTAAAAGATGGAAACATCGTTGGTATGGGCGCTCATTTACGAGCTGGTGAAGAACACGCAGAAGTTCATGCCCTTCAAATGGCTGGTCAGAACGCCAAAGACGCTACCGTTTATGTAACACTGGAACCGTGTAGCCACTTTGGAAAAACACCACCTTGCTGTGAATTGCTCATCGAAAAAGGAGTTAAGCGTGTTGTAATTGCTACTCTCGATTGTAATCCGCTCGTTTCTGGTAACGGAAAAAGAAGATTAGAGGAAGCTAGAATTGAAGTAACTACTGGTGTTCTTGAAGCAGAAGCAGTTTTATTAAATCGCTACTTTTTTCACTACATGAAAACGAAACGCCCTTTTGTAACAATCAAAACAGCGATGAGCTTAGATGGAAAAACAGCAACTGTAACTGGTGAAAGTAAGTGGATTACAGGTGAAGAAGCACGTGCTGATGTTCACCAATATCGCCATACACATGATGCAATTCTTGTTGGAGTGAATACAGTTATAGCTGATAATCCTCATTTAACAACAAGAATTCCAAATGGTGGGAAACATCCTATTCGCGTTGTTTTAGATACCCATTTACGAACGCCACCATCTTCTCATGTTATAACAGATGGTTTAGCACCGACATGGATTATTGTCGGTAAGGATGTAAAGAAAGAGAAGATATCTTCTTATGAATCTAAAAATATAGCTATATTCCAAATGGAAACGAAGCATATAGAAATCGAGGACCTTCTTTCCTTTCTTGGAGAGAAACAAATTCTTTCTCTATTCGTTGAAGGTGGCCAATCGATTCATGCAAGTTTCTTAAAAACAAACAATTTTAATGAAATTGTAACCTATATAAGCCCGAAATTAATTGGTGGGAAAGATGCTCCTACTTTATTTGGAGGAAATGGTTTTTCAAAATTACAAGATGCGCTTTCCTTGAAAATTCAAGAGATGAAACAAATTGGTGATGATATAAAAATCGTTGCGAATGCCCGAAACGAGGTGACGAAATGTTTACAGGAATTGTAGAAGAATTAGGAACGATAGCAAACATGCAACAAAGTGGAGAAGCGATGAAATTAACGATTCATGCAAAGAAAATTTTATCAGATGTTCACTTAGGTGATAGTATCGCGGTTAACGGTATTTGCTTAACTGTAACAAACTTTACAACTACTTCATTTACAGTTGATGCAATGCCCGAAACGATGCAGTCGACATCACTTCGTATACTTAAACCACACTCTAAAGTAAATTTAGAACGAGCAATGGCTGCAAACGGACGATTCGGTGGACATTTCGTTTCAGGACATATTGATGGCATCGGAACGATTTTAAATAAAAAACAACATTACAATGCCGTCTATTACAAAATAGCAATTTCTGATGAACTGCTGCGCTATTGTTTGCAGAAAGGGTCCATTGCTGTTGATGGAACGAGTTTAACGATATTTGCTATAGACGAATCTTCCATAACGATTTCACTCATCCCGCACACAGTAAGCGAATCTGTCATTGGAGAAAAAAATGCCGGAGATATCGTAAACATTGAGTGTGACATGATTGGTAAATATATCGAACGCTTTATTACTAAACCTACAAAACGAGTAGGTTCAATGACTGAAAGCTTTTTACAAGAAAACGGATTTCTATAAGGGGGAAGCACAATGTTTCATCGTATTGAAGAAGCTCTAGAAGATTTAAAACAAGGTAAAGTCGTTATCGTATGTGATGATGAAAACCGAGAAAATGAAGGCGATTTTATTGCTTTAGCAGAGTACATTACACCAGAAACAATTAATTTTATGATTACACATGGCCGTGGTCTCGTTTGTGTACCGATTACAGCAGGGTACGCGGAACGTCTACAATTAGAACCAATGGTATCTCATAATACAGATTCACATCATACTGCGTTTACAGTGAGCATTGACCATGTTTCTACAACAACAGGGATTAGCGCTCACGAACGTGCAACTACGATACAAGAATTGTTAAACCCCGCATCAAAAGGCGCTGATTTCAATCGACCTGGACATATCTTTCCATTAATTGCGAAAGAAGGCGGTGTCCTGCGTCGTGCAGGTCATACAGAAGCTGCTGTTGATTTAGCAAAGCTATGCGGTGCCGAACCAGCTGGAGTTATTTGCGAAATTATAAATGAGGACGGCACGATGGCACGTGTACCTGATTTAATAGAATGTGCAAAACAATTTGATATAAAATTGATTACAATAGAAGATTTAATTGCTTATCGCCGCCATCATGAAACACTTGTGACGAGAGAAGTGGAAATTACATTACCTACAGATTTCGGTACTTTCCACGCAATTGGCTATTCTAACTCATTAGATACGAAAGAACATATCGCACTTGTAAAAGGTGATATTTCAACAGGTGAACCGGTACTTGTACGTGTTCATTCTGAATGCTTAACAGGAGATGTATTCGGTTCACATCGCTGCGATTGCGGACCACAACTCCATGCAGCACTTGCTCAAATTGAGCGTGAAGGAAAAGGTGTTCTTCTTTATATGAGACAAGAAGGAAGAGGCATTGGGCTTCTTAATAAGCTTCGCGCTTATAAATTACAAGAAGAAGGATTCGATACTGTAGAAGCAAATGAAAAACTCGGCTTCCCTGCTGATCTTCGTGATTACGGTATCGGTGCTCAAATATTAAAAGATTTAGGTTTACAAAGCTTACGATTATTAACGAATAACCCAAGAAAAATTGCTGGCTTACAAGGTTACGATTTAGAAGTAGTCGAGCGTGTACCGTTGCAAATGCCGGCAAAAGAAGAGAATAAATCGTATTTACAAACGAAAGTAAATAAATTAGGACACTTACTAAACTTATAATTAAAGGAGAGATTTATTATGGTATTCGAAGGTCATTTAGTTGGTACAGGATTAAAAGTTGGAGTTGTTGTTGGACGTTTTAACGAATTTATTACAAGTAAGTTACTTGGCGGAGCTTTAGACGGATTAAAGCGTCACGGTGTAGAAGAAAGTGATATTGATGTTGCTTGGGTTCCTGGTGCATTTGAAATTCCTTTAATCGCTAAAAAGATGGCTAGTAGCGGAAAGTATGATGCTGTTATTACATTAGGTACTGTAATCCGAGGTGCTACAACTCACTACGATTACGTTTGTAATGAGGTAGCAAAAGGTGTTGCGTCTTTATCACTACAAATGGACATCCCAGTTATTTTCGGCGTATTAACGACAGAAACAATTGAACAAGCGATTGAACGCGCAGGTACGAAAGCTGGTAATAAAGGATATGAATCAGCTGTTGCTGCAATTGAAATGGCTCACTTATCAAAACAATGGGCATAAAAAAAGAGGCTGCGGCCTCTTTTTATTTTTTCACCTTTTTTTGTACATCTTTTATTAATTCATTCATCGTTTTTCCTTCTGTTTTTATATGAAGAGCTTGCGCTGTTCTCCATACATTCTCTCTTTTTTTCGCTTCTTCTATAATAGTAATTTCTTTTCTAACTTCCTTTAAATCTTTTCCTTCCGTTTTCAATCCAAAATGTTCAGCTTTCGTTCGAAAGTGTTGTTCGATTCTTTGTTGCATCTCTTTTTGTTCAGGATTTTCGGTAGCCTTAACTGGATCAGAACTTATTGCTTTTATTAAAATTAAACAAGTCATAATCGCTAATATGTATTTGTACATGTAAAATCCTCCAACCCAATATAAATTACATATTTACTATGTACAACTAGGGCTTGGAAAATTCGTCCACAAAAATTCTTTTTTTCGTTCAAAAACCAATAGTATCAAGCGTTCACAACTATTTATTACATTTTATTTACAAAAAAGCAAACTCTTTTACAAGTTTGCTTTTTCATCTATCTTATAATGCACATTCTTCAATCTCAAATCCTAAATCTGCAATCATACCCCAGTCCGCAGTCGGCTCTTGTCCAGCTGTCGTTAAGTAGTCCCCGACAAAAATAGAATTTGCTGCAAATAAACCGATTGGCTGTACAGAACGTAAATTGATTTCACGTCCTCCTGAAATACGAATTTCTTTTGTTGGGTTTACAAAACGCATCATTGCAAGTACTTTTAAACATTCTACTGGCGTTAACTCTTTTTGCCCTTCAAGAGGTGTCCCCTTTACAGCAACAAGGAAATTACAAGGGATAGAATCTGCATCTATACGTTGTAATTCAAATGCAATTTCAGCACGCTCTTCAATTGTTTCTCCCATGCCAAAAATCGCTCCAGAGCATGGTGAAATACCAGCTTGTTTTGCTTTTTGAACTGTATCAACACGATCATCATACGTATGAGTTGAACAAATGCTATCGTAATTATTTGCATGTGTATTTAAGTTGTGGTTATAACGGTGCACGCCTGCTTCCGCTAAACGTCCTGCTTGATCTTCATTTAAGAAACCTAAACAACAACAAATCTTCAAGTCTGTCGTTTCACGAATTTCCTTAACTGCTCCAATTACGTGATTTACCTCTTTATCCGTCGGACGACGACCAGACGCTACAATACAATATGTACCTGCTTTACGGCGTATTGCTTCATGTGCCCCTTCTACAATCTTCTCCTGCGTTAACCATGCATATTTATCAATCGGTGCTTCTGAAATAATAGACTGTGAGCAATATCCACAATCTTCAGGACATAATCCAGATTTCGTATTAATAATCATATTCAATTTTACTTTCTTACCAAAGTGATGATGGCGAATAATGTAAGCTGCATTCATAATTTCTAAAACTTCTGTATCATCAGCTTCTAATATCGCTATTGCATCTTCTTTCGTAATCATTTTCTCTTCCACTACGTCGTATGCAAGTTTTTTCCAATCCCTTTTTGTTTGTACTTGTTTCATTTCATCTCTTCCCCTCTTTTGTTATATGTATAAATAAAGCATGATACGTTGCCATTATCCCTTCATTTCCCGTGAAGTCTCTTTCGTATATGCGTAGCATCGCACGAAAGAGTGAGGGACTTTGACAATATGATCCTTCATTGCTATTAGTTGCTCCTACTTTTCGAATAGAATGCAGAAACTCCTTAACTTCTGTAAAACTCTCTATGTAACATGTTTCAGAAACATGCACATCCCCTGTTTCTATCTTACATATATGAAGCAACTGATCTTTTGAATAAAAACGTTGACCAATCGATATTTCATTTTTTATATTTCTTTCTTCTTTCGCACGTTGGAACGAAGCATGCAATTCTTGAAATGTTTCATGTCCAAACGTTGAAAAGAGTAATATCCCATCTATAGAAAAATGTTGAAATAAATTTCTTAACACTTGTTGTAAATTATTTAACCATTGAAATGTAGCATTTGAAATAATGACATCATATGATTCTTCTAATCGTAATTGCTCAATATCTTCACAGTGAAACGTTACATTTTTTACATTTTGTCTAGTTTGCGCAATCGCAATCATACTTTCAGCAAAATCAACTGCTGTAATATGTGCTTTCGGAAATAACTTTGATAATTGTTCTGTTACATACCCCGTCCCGCATCCCAGTTCTAAAATACGTATTGATGCCGTTTCACTATATCGTTCCTTTAAGATTGAAAGTAATGAATGTGCCATCTTTTTTTGTACATTTGCATATCGATCGTAAGATACGGCTGCCCCATTAAACCGTTTTTGTAGTAACGTTTTGTTGATCATGTCGTATCCCCTCTACAAATTGAATTATCTCATTTGCGCAATATTCAAAATTCGTTACACATAATGCATGCCCTGCTTCACTTACTACTTTCAGCTCGCTGCTGCTATTCTCCGTCATACTACGTGCCGCAGACAATGGGCATATTACATCCTGTTCTCCGTGGATAAGTAGTATAGGTACTTTAATTTCTTTTAGTTCTTCTCTCATATCTGTTTCTATTAAATAATCCAAACCTAGTTGTAAAGACTGAATAGAATCACCTTTAAAATGGTCTACAATGTCTTCAAAATTTTTGTTCTCTTTTAGCTCATCTTTCGTAAACATATTTTCATAAAACCGCTTGAGCGTATCTTCTTTCCTTCTCACCAAATTCCTTTTCAGCCGTTCTACATGCAAAGCATTCCATCCATTACTATAGTCACTCGTATTTGTAAATTTAGCGGTCCCACCAATTAATACGATGCCTTTTGCCTGAATCTTTTTATAAGCTTCAACTGCTGCTAACGCTCCTAGTGACCATCCAACTAAAATTACGTTGTCGTTATGCGCTACATCTATAATTCGTTCCGCAAATTCACTTCGTTCTTTCACATTATGCCAATCTATGCATTCAACAGGATATCCTTTAAAATACGGAAGTACTAAATCCCAAATATTCTCTTCCATTCCCCATCCGGGGATAAAAATAATCTTTAGCTCGTTCATACGAAAATCTCCTCTTCTTTCGCAATGTGAATAATTCGATCAATAGCCCATTTTAAATCAGCTATTGTATGTTGCGATGTAACTGCAAAGCGAATTCGAGAACTATGAACCGGCACAGTTGGCGGACGAATTGCAATGGCCGCAATCCCTGCCTCTTGCAACCTTTTACTAAATCGTAAAGCATGTTCATTTGAACCGACTACAATCGGTACAATATGAGTTGAACTATTCCCAATATCAAAACCAGCATCCCTTAATTTAGTTCTGAAGTATTCTCCGTTTGCTATAAGGTTCTCTCTTCTTTCGTTATCTTCTTTTACAATTTCAATTGCTTTTTGCACTGCTCCTAACGTACTTGGTGGTAAAGCTGTAGTAAAAATAAAGCTTCTCATCATATTTTGTAAATACTCTATATAAATTTCATCACCTGTCAAATACGCACCATAACACCCTAAAGCCTTGCTAAACGTCCCCATATGTATATCAATTTTTTGAGCAAGATTTTTTTCTATATGAGATAACCCAGCTCCGCCGATTCCATATATTCCACTCGCATGTGCTTCATCGACTATAATGATTGCCCCGTATTTCTCTTTCAGCTGTACTAAATCTCTTAAATACACAGTATCACCATCCATACTAAAAACGGTATCTGTTACGATTAATTTCCTTTTTTCAGGCGAAGCCATTTTCAACAGCTTCTCTAAATGATCCAAATCATTATGACGATACCTTTTATGCTCTGCCCCGCTTAATAGGATTCCATCAACAATACTTGCATGATTTAACTTATCACTAAAAACAATATCGTGCCGAGAGGCCAAAGAAGATATGGCACCTATATTTGCCGTATACCCACTATTTACAATTAAAGCTCTTTCAGTACCTTTCCAGTCACATATGCTTCTCTCAACCTCTTCATATAATGGATGATTTCCTACAACGAGACGAGAGGCAGTCGCTCCAGTTCCATATCTTTTTGTACAGGCAATAGCAGCTTCTTTTAACCTTTCATCTCCAGCTAACCCTAAATAATTATTTGACGCTAAATTTAACATCTTTTTTTTATCTCGAATAAGCCAAGTCTCTTCTGCCTTCTCTGTTACATGCAAATCACGATACTGCCCTTGCTCATGTAATTGTTGTAATTTAGATTGAAGGTGCGCCCGCCACGTTTGATTCATTTTGGATAAACTCCTCTAATTTTGAAATCATAATATGTTCTTTTGCAGATTCTAATACTTCTTCTTTCGTAAACTCACCTTCAAAGAATGGTAATAATCCTAAAACTGGTACCCCGCTCAGCTCTTCAATCATCTCTTTATTTTCTTGCACTCTTTCCATTTCACATTCTTTGCAACCTGACAAAATGACACCCGCTACGGTTAAGCCATGCGCCTTTGCGTAAGCAATCGTTAACACTGTATGATTTACTGTTCCTAATGTAGGACGAGCTACTACAATAAGAGGCAACTGTAATTCTTTTGCAAAATCAATTACTAAAGCATCTTCTGTATATGGGACAGCAAGCCCACCTGCCCCTTCTACAAATAAGCTATTAAACTCTTTTAATAGTTCATTATAGTAATCAGTAATTTCTTTTAACTTTACTACTCTTCCAGCTCTTTTCATGGCAAGTCTCGGAGCAAGTGGTTCTTCAATAGAATAAGGGCAAATTTCATTTTCTTGTGTCGGTACACCTGATAATGCTTTTAACCTTGCCGCATCTCCCTCAGGGTTTGATGCAACATGCCCACTTTGCAACGGTTTATACACCCCTACGTTATACCCAAGTTCTCTAAATACACCTGCTAATGCACCTGTAACTACAGTTTTTCCAACTTCAGTATCTGTTGCTGTTATAAAAAAACCGCTCATTATTCTCCCTCCGTAACATCCGAGATTGCTTTATATAAAATACGTAACATATCGTCAATCTCATCAATTGTAGAAGCAAGAGGAGGCATAAATACAATCGTGTTGCCGAGCGGGCGCAAAATCATACCCAGCTCTCTTGAGCGTTTACATACTTGAACACCGACTCTTTCTGTCCAGTCGAACGCTTCTTTCGTTTCCTTATTCTTCACAAGCTCAATACCAACCATTAATCCGCACTGACGAATATCACCTACATGTTTATACGCAAAGAGCTTTTCTAATTGCGCTGCCACATAATCCGTTTTACGTGCCACTTCTTCTATTAAATTTGTTTTTTCATATAGTTCTAGATTCGCGATTGCTACGGCACACCCTAACGGATTGCCTGTGTAGCTATGTCCATGGAAAAATGTTTTTTGTTCTTCATATTCTCCTAAGAAGGCATTATATATTTCATCCGTCGTTACCGTAACTGCAATTGGTAAATATCCACCTGTTAAACCTTTCCCAGCAGTTAAAATGTCTGGCGTCACATTTTCATGTTCACATGCAAACATTTTCCCAGTACGCCCAAATCCAGTCGCTACCTCATCTGTAATAAATAATACATTGTACTTAGTACATAAATCGCGCAGTCCTTTTAAATATCCTTTTGGCATTGTAATCATCCCGCCAGCACCTTGCATTAATGGCTCTACAATGATGGCAGCTACTTCTTCATGCTTTTCTTTCAACAATTCTTCCATTTCTTCTAAATGGCTTTTTACAATTTCCTCCTTATTATTTCCGTAAGGAGAACGATATGTATATGGATACGGCATTTTAATCGCATCAAATAAGAGCGAACTATACACTTGGTGAAACAAGTCTATTGCTCCTACCGAAACAGCTCCAATTGTATCACCGTGATATGCTTCTTTTAATGTAACGAATCTTTGTTTCTTTGGTTTCCCTTTATGCTGCCAATATTGGAAAGCCATCTTAATTGCAATTTCAACAGCGGTAGAACCTGAATCAGAATAGAATACCTTCTTCAATCCATCTGGTACAACCTCAATAATTTTTTCTGCTAATAAAATAGATGGAACATTAGCAAGTCCTAACATAGTAGAATGAGCAATTTTATTTAATTGCTCACGAATTGCTTCATCTAATTCCGGTACTTGATGTCCGTGAACATTTAACCATATAGATGAAACACCATCCCAATATTCATTACCATTTACATCGTATAGCTTTCTTCCCTCTCCACGTTCAATAATGACAGGATCTTCTTCTAAATAATCTTTCATTTGTGTAAATGGGTGCCATACGTAAGCTTTATTTTTCTCTGCTAATTCTTCATATGTATAAGATGATTTTTCAATCGTTTTACTATTTATTGTCACAATTGTCACCCCTAATGTTAACTTGTTTATAAATATAGTTAACATTAAATCTGAATGACTGTCAATTATTTTAAAATCAAATAGTTCTTAAAAAAGAACAACTTATCATATGATAAGTTGTTCTACTTTCCATGCTGTATCTTTCCAATTTCTAAAATAATTTCTTCATCTTTTTTCCCCTCTGTATCAATTCCAAGTTGTTTAGCGTGCTCAATTAATAAATCATGACGCTTATCAAACCTAGCGGTATTTACTTCTTTCGTAACCTCTTCTTTTGTTTTCCCCTCAGTAGAAACTCCTAGTTTCTCTGCTGCTTTTTCCATTGATTTCTTCTCTTCAGCTTCTTTCGCTTTCTTCACTTCTGACTGTTGTATTTGCTTTTGTTTCAACTGCTCTGATTCAGCCGCAAAAGCTGTGTAAATTCCAGCACTTCCTCCAATAACTAATAAAGTGGTAAAAAGAATTATTTTTTTCTTCACTCTTTCCTCCCCCTTTCAAATTCATTATAACGTACATTTTTACAGCGTTAAAAACAATTATCCTTTATTTCCCTAAAAAAACATTTAATATTTTTATTGACATGTAAGATGAAAATATGATAAAAATTTAACTAACATCATATGAATCGGCGTTGATAGGATTTAGTAGTATTTCGATTTCTGATTTCAGAGAGCTGGTGGTCGGTGCGAACCAGTACAGAGCGAATTATGAATTACCCCCTGGAGCTTCTTTTACGAAACGTGAGGAGTAGTGAAGGACGGTTATAGACCGTTATGTCTAAAGAGTGGTGAAACGACACTGTTTCACAATTTAGGGTGGTACCGCGAATTTTTCGTCCCTGCATATATTGCAGGGGCGTTTTTTATTTTATAAGCGCATATCATATGACCCTTTATTTTGTGATACATTCATTTCACAAGCTAGGGTGGTACCGCGATTTCTTCGTCCCTGCATAATTATATGCAGGGACGTTTTTTTATCCAATCATTTCCGCATCATATAGAAGAACTAACAATTACCGGTAATTTGTCACAAAATTCTAAATTTTAGAAGGAAATATACAATATTGGCGAATTTTATATAAAAAAGAGCTATTTCACATTACTTAGGAGGGGAAAACAATGGTTTCAAAAATTGAGTCTGTTCTTTTAACAATTTTTATCTTTTTCTGCATTGGCTTTAGTGTTATCAAATTAGAAGTTTCACCACACATCCCGATTTTATTTGGCATCGTTCTTTTATTAGCGTTTGGATTTATGAAAAAAATTGATTGGTCTACTATGGAAAAAGGAATGATAAGTAGTATTTCAGCTGGTATTCCATCTATATTTATTTTCTTACTTGTAGGCGTATTAATTAGCATTTGGATCGCAGCTGGAACTATTCCAACTTTAATGGTATACGGCTTCCAACTTGTATCTCCAAAAATTTTCGTTCCAACTGTTTTTGTTGTTTGTGCAATTGTTGGAACGAGTATCGGTAGTGCATTTACAACTGCTGCAACTGTAGGACTTGCCTTTATGGGAATGGGTACTGCCCTTGGATACGATCCAGCTCTTATTGCTGGGGCAATTATTTCTGGGGCATTCTTCGGAGATAAAATGTCTCCTTTATCTGATACAACAAACTTAGCGCCTGCTGTAACGGGTGTAGATTTATTTGAACATATTCGTAACATGCTTTGGACAACAGTGCCAGCTTTCATTATTGCTTTTATCGCATTTTTCATTTTAGGAAGCGGATCTGGTGGAAACGTTGATTTCTCAGCATTTATTAACACATTAGAAAAAAATGCAACGATTTCTATCGTTACACTGATTCCTATTTTATTACTGTTCCTATTCGCATTTAAAAAGGTACCCGCAGTTCCAACATTACTTGCAGGAATTGTGGTAGGGATTATTATTCTCTTTATTTTTAAACCTAGCACTTCTTTAGCTGATTTAATAAAAATTATGCAAGACGGTTACGTTTCTAAAACTGGTATCAAAGATATTGATAGCTTATTATCTCGCGGTGGCCTGCAAAGTATGATGATGTCAATTGCTCTTATTTTCCTAGCTCTTTGTATGGGAGGATTATTACAAGGAATGGGTATTATAGCGCAGCTGATGAATATTATCTCTAGCTTCGTAAAAACTAGTACACGCTTAATTATTTCTACTGCTTCAACTGCAATTGGTGTAAACTTCTTACTCGGTGAGCAGTACTTATCCATCGTTTTAACAGGACAAGCATTTGCTAATAAATACGATGAAGTCGGTTTAGAACGTCGTAATTTATCACGAGTATTAGAAGATGCTGGTACAGTAATTAATCCACTCGTACCATGGGGTGTAAGTGGCGTATTCTTAACAAACGTTCTTAGCGTTCCAACATTCGATTACCTGCCATACGCAATCTTCTGTTTAGCATGTCCAGTCGTAACCATTATCGTCGGCTTTACTGGATTCGGTCTTTCATGGAAAAAAGAAAAAGCAGTACCAGTTTCATAATATAATAAAAAGGATTACCAAATCGGTAATCCTTTTTATATTTCTCGACTATCTATTCGCTTTCTTTCTTCTAAATAACATAAGTAATCCCGCTCCAACAAACGCAAGACCCGCTCCAATTGTAGAAGCAATACTTGCACCTGTTTTCGGTAAATCACGTTCATCTTTTTCAGCTTCTTTATTTTCACTTACAGTTGTTGTTGTTTCTTTTGTATTTTGATCATCTGTTGTAGTTTGTCCAGATCCAGTATTGTTTCCATCTTGTTTTGGTTCATTACCATTATTACCTTCTTCTGTTGGTGGTGTTGGGTTTTCTCCATTACCTGTTGGCGGTGTTGTTGGATTTTCTCCCCCACCTGTTGGCGGTGTCGTTGGATTTCCTTCACCAGTTTCTTTATCATCATTTTTCTTCGTTATATCAATTGCATATTTAGCAAATTCATTTTCAGATGGTCCAACATATGATATGTTCCCATCTTTCTTTATATACTTTTGTGCATTTGGTGAAGAATCAAATGTTGTATTTAATTTATCTGCAACAATCGGTTTAAACGTCCAATTTTGATCAGCTGCTGGATCAATATTTTTTATTTTTTGCATATACTTCACAATGATTTGACGTGTTTCATCTTGTGATTGGTATACAACCTCCCCTTTACTTACACCTGGGAACGTTTGACTACTTCCACGATAGTTATTTGTAGCGACGATGAACTTTTGATCATCAGCTACTGGCTTACCTTCATATGTCATATTTACAATACGATTCGTATTTGCATTTACAACTTTTCCATCTTTATCGTATTTCGCTGGTTGTGTTACATCAATTTCGTATTTTAAGCCATCTAAAATATCAAAGTTATATGTAGGATAGCCTATATTTACTAACGGCTGTTCTTCTGTTTTCTTTGGATCAATTTGATTAAACTGACCTGCAGACATTTCAAGCCATTCTTTCACTTGTGCCCCATTTACTTTTACAGCATATAACGTATTTGGATACACGTATAAATCTGCAACGTTTTTAATTGCTAACGTTCCAGCTGGAATATCCGTATAATATGTAGCACCGTTTCGGCCACCTGCTTTAAATGGTGCGCCTGCAGATAAAACCGGAATATCTTTAATCTCTTCGTACTCTGGTTTTTTAAGTTCTTGTTCTACATACCATTTTTGCGCATTTGTCACAATTTGTACGGAAGGATCATCTTGTACTAATGAAAAATAACTATTAATTGGTGCTTTCGTTTTACCTACAGGTGTATTTACATAGTCGATTGTCGCTTGATGCTCATCTTTAATTTCATTAACTAATTTTTGATCAGATTCTACTAATGGGGTACCTTTACTATTAGCAATCGGGCGAAGTTGTGGCTTAGATTGGTCTTTTTGTACTTCCCATTTTCCGTTTACCTTTTTCAATTGCATATCAATAATACCTAAGTTACTTCCAAAGACACCAGGCATTACAACTGGAACACCATTAAATACATCCTTCACTTCAGTATGTGAATGTCCCATTAATACTGCATCTACGCCAGGAACTTCTGTCGCTAAATAAAACGATGAATTTTCCATTCCTTCGTTGTATCCACTCTTATCAACACCTGAATGCGCTAGTGCAACTATAATATCCGCACCTTGCGCCTTCATTTCCGGAACTAATTTTTTCGCTGTTTGCACAATATCTTTTGCCTTTACTTTTCCTTCTAAATTCGCTTTATCCCAATTCATAATTTGTGGTGGAACAAATCCCATTACACCAATCTTCACTATTTGTTTTTGGCCTGCTTCATCCACTACTTCTTTCTCTAAAATATGATATGGTTTATCAAAGTAATGCTCGTCATTCTCATCATTACCATCATGGTCATCTATATAGACATTCGAGTTAATAACCGGGAAATCCGTTTTTTCAATCACTTTATTTAAATAATCTAAACCGTAGTTAAATTCATGATTCCCAAGAGAGATGACGTCATACTTCATTAAATTCATTACACGATATAATGGATGTGTATAACTAGGATCCACACGATTCTTCTGATCTTTTATTTTATTTGCTACATAATCTCCAAGCGGTGTCCCTTGTAATGCATCCCCATCATCAAATAGGACAGAGTTCTTCACTTCTTCACGTGCTTTATTAACGAGTGTTGCCGTTTGTACGAGACCTACTTTATTATCTGTTTTCGTTTGATAATAATCGTAATTCATTAAGTTAACGTGAATATCTGATGTTTCTAGAATTCGTAAGTTAACTGTACTCTCCCCAGTGTTCTCATCTGCATGAGCTGTTGCTGGCATTACTTGCGGTGCTATAACACCAATCGCAAGAGTTGCTCCAGCCAGCATTTTTTTTGACTTTTTCACAAAAAATCCCCCTTATACAATTACCAGAAATAATGAAATGAATCCCTATCTGTCTCTAACCACATACCTTTTTTCTTCTATTAGAGACACAATTTTCATTTCATCCTGCGCTAACGAGTAGTCCCCTTAAACGCCCGATTGATGAAGACTAACAATTAATAGGAAATAAAGCTCCCACTCATTAAAGTTTCACCTTATCTGACATTATCATATATAAAGTTCTTTCCTATCGTCAATATTTTTTGACAAACTTCAACAAATTTTCTGTAAAGTTATTATAAACTTTTCATAAACATATAATATGCCCTTACATTGCTAATACTGCTGAATATGATACAATTACCAATTACAAGGAGGATGAATTTATGAAAAAAGTCATCTTAACAATTGTTTGTCTCCTCCTTCTGATCATTTCTTATTCTTATTTTGAAAAGAACGACGAGACAAAACAAAATGAATCTGAAGAAAAAACAGAAAAAACATCTGCCCCAAATTGGATTGATAAGCAAACAAACGAATCTTTTTATCATCTTGTATTAGGTGATTCACTCGCTAAAGGATATGGATCGACACAAGGTGGATTTGCTGAATTAGCTTCTAAGCAAATAGAAGCACAAATTCATAAACCAATTACAGTAGAAAACCTTGGGGTAAACGGTCTTACAACAGATCGTCTCGCTAAAAAAGTTCAATCAGAAGATGTAAAGGAAAAAATTAGAGCAGCAAATATAATTACAATTAATATTGGAGGAAATAATTTATTTCGTTTAAATCGTGATGTTGGTGTTATAGATGGTATAAAAATGTTAAATAAAGAAAAAGCCCATTTTGAAGCGGATATAAAAAGTATTGTAAAGACAGTTCGAGATCAAAATCCGGACGCTTTACTCATTCTCTCAGAACTCTATAACCCGTTACAACTCGATGACTCCATCGCAAGTTATGCAGATATGTTTTTAGATGGCTGGAATGAATCTGTTTATTCCATTTCCAAAGCAAATCAACCATCTATCGTTTTACCAATTCGCAAATTAATATCAAATGATAAAAAAGAGTTATTATTTGACCAAGTACACCCAAATGATAACGGCTATGCAATTATTGCCAATACATTTACAAAGCAAGTGTTATCCTACAAATATTAAAGCGACCATGAAACAATTCTATTTTTATAACATGTCTTTTTTGTTACAATGATAGTGGAAGGGGGCCTTTATATGGAATCACGCGAGTGGGAACGTATTGTTGATCATCTTCTTTCGCTAGTGCCTCTTTTTTATCGCAAATTTATGCTTCCTGGAGAATTTTCTTCTCAAAGACATATGCCGCCATCACATACACAAGTATTACTGCTTTTGCATGAAAACGGCACATTAGCAGTTTCCGAAATCGGCAAGCGGCTAGCGATTTCACGGCCTAACATGACACCTCTATTAAACAAACTTATTCAAGAAGAACTAATAGAGCGTCATTATAGCGAAAAAGATCGACGGGTCATTTTAATTTCTCTAACAGCTGAAGGGAAATTATTAGTAAATCAGTATCAGCAATTCATTTTAGACAAACTAAAAGAAAATTTCCAAACATTATCTGAGGAAGAGCGCGAAAAGCTCATTCATTCTCTTCAAACCATTCAAAATTTAATTTTGAAAACAAACGTATAAAGCTGCTTCTAAATAGAAGCAGCTTTATGATTCGTAATAATTACCATAGTATACATTGGAATATGGCCATGTTGTTAAATATGGTTTTTTTTCCTGTGTAGGCTGTTGTGTTGGTAATTGTGGTATTTGTGATAATTGCTGTAATTGTTGTTGCCGATATAATTCGTATTGTCTACTCGTATCATAAACCGGATAATAATTTACATATGGATATACTTGAGGTACGTAATAATAATACATTATCCTCTCCTCCTTTTTCTTAAACATATTCAAAGGAGAAAATGAATGTGACATTGTTTATAATTGTACAAGTGGTTCTCTCACTCGTTTCTTCCTTTTCTTCAAACGTAACTTACGGTTCTTTTCGTATAAATAATGCACAACGAAATATGAAATGAGACCAAACACAACTCCTAAAATCGTCATTCCAATTAATACATACACTTCACTTTGTAATAAGCTCTTTAATATCGTAAAAATGTGACTTGAAAACAAGTCCGATATCGTAAATGGTTCATGATGAATTTTCTGTACATGAAATGGATAAATCATTTTTCCTAGCGCATACGCAAGCGGAAATAAAAATACTGGGAGAAACGATATTTTCCCAATAATATTGCCAATAACTGCCGCAGGAAAAGATCCCTTTGCTAACCTGACGATTGGATAAAATATTACATATACGAGCGATGCCGTATAAATGACTAACATTTCTAAGCCGAATCCTATAGCAAACCCTAACGATACTTTCTTTGCGCCTTCTGGCGATCGAAGCAACTTATAATATTGAAACTTTAATATTCTCCACATCCGCTGGAAAAACGAATATGTTTTCTTAGTTGTTTTCACCCTCATCATCTCTTTAACTATATTTTTATATGTAGTATGTCCTTACACACTCTGAAAAACAAATTTAGTTTTCTCTTTTATTATAAATGATATCGAAATGGTTAACCAAATATACATCCGACATTTTAATATAAAAAAACCTCCCTTTTAGGAAGGCTCTTCTACATTTTTAAATAAACTCACTAATAACGCTTTTTGAGCATGCAATCGATTACCAGCTTGCTCAAAGACGATAGACTGCGGTCCATCTATAATTTCTCCTGTTACTTCTTCTTCACGATGGGCAGGTAAACAGTGTAAGAAACGATATGTTTGCTTCGCATGCTTAACAAGTTCGTTATTGATTTGGTAAGGTTGAAATAAAGTATACTTCTCTTCTTCGCCCTCTTGCCCCATGCTCATCCAAACGTCAGTATAAATGAAATCTGCTTCATTCACCGCTAATTCAGGATCATGCAAAACTTCAATTTCAGCTCCTGTTTCCTTGGCAATTGCTAACGCTTTTTTTACAATCTCTTCATTCGGTTCATACCCTACAGGCGTTGCCACAGTCATATGCATTCCGACTTTTGCACTCGCTAGCAACAATGAATGACATACATTATTTCCGTCACCTACGTAAGCCAATTTTATTCCTTTAAATGTATTTGTTTCTTCGTATATCGTCATAAGGTCTGCCAATGCTTGACAAGGATGGTGATCATCCGTTAAACCGTTAATAACAGGAATACTCGATTCTTTTGCAAGCTCTTCTACATCCGCGTGTGAGAATGTACGTATCATGATCCCGTCAATATACTGCGATAATACTTTCGCAGTATCTGAAACGCTTTCTCCTCTTCCCATTTGCATCTCTTTCCCACTTAAAAACATACCATGTCCCCCGAGCTGTACCATTCCTGCTTCAAAAGATACACGAGTACGAGTTGAATGCTTATCAAAAATAAGCCCTAATATTTTGCCTTGTAATAAAGGCTCTTGCTTATTCTTTTTTAAATATATAGCGAACTCAATTAAAGAAATAATTTCTTCTTTCGTTAATTCTTCTAGTGTTAAAAGATCTTTCGTATTTAATTTCGGTACTTGTACAGTTGACATGAAACTTCCCCCTTATATGATTGATACGTTTTTTGTACAAACTACTTTTTTTATTATATATACTGCCTGTTCTAACTCTTCATTCGTGACAATGAGTGGCGGTAATAGTCTTATCACATTAGGACCTGCTTGTAATACGAGAAGTCCTTCGTTTTCTAGTTGTTCTATAAAACTTGCAACTTCATGCTTACACTCAATCCCAATCATAAGCCCCTTACCACGTATATTTTGAATACATTCGACATGCTGTAATTCCTCTTGCAACTTCTCTAATACGTACTCGCCTTTTTCTTGTACTTCTTTTAAAAACGATGGTTTTTCACTTACTTGCAATACTTCTTTCGCTGCAGCCATCGCGATGTAATTCCCGCCAAAAGTTGAACCGTGTGATCCTGCAGTAAACGACGCTCCGAGCTCTTTCCGGCCAATCATCGCTCCGACAGGAATCCCATTCCCAAGCGCCTTTGCAACGGTAACGATATCAGGCTCTATTCCCACTTGTTCATAAGCGAATAGTGTTCCAGTTCTTCCTATCCCCGTTTGTACTTCGTCTATAATAAATAAGGAACCGAACTTATTACATAATGTTTCAATCTCTTTCAAAAAAGATAGATCAGCAAGTATTACTCCTCCCTCTCCTTGAACAACTTCTACCATTACCGCCGCAACTTCTTCATTCATTACTTCCTCTAATGCTTTAATATCGTTAAAAGGGATATGTAAAAAAGATGGAAGTAATGGACCAAATCCTTCTTTTACCTTATCTTGGCCCGTTGCACTCATCGTTCCAAATGTTCTACCGTGAAAAGACTGCTGGCATGTTACGACGAGAGATTTTCCAGTATGCTTACGTGCTAACTTTAAAGCCGCTTCATTTGCCTCTGCCCCACTATTACAGAAAAACACATAATCTAATTCTCTATTTTCTGTTAATAATGACGCAACTTCTTCTTGCAAGCTGTTTGTAAACAGGTTAGATATATGCCATATATCATCAAGTTGCTCTTGTACACCTTTGAGAACAGTAGGGTGACAATGTCCTAAATTACATACGCCAATTCCTGATGTGAAATCTAAATATTCCTTACCGTTATTATCAATAACTTTCGTTCCAGTTCCCTTTACAAACTCAATAGTTCTTCTGCCATACGTTTGAAAAAGATGACTCGTCATGCAATACTCACACCTTTCGTTACCGTCGTTCCAATACACTCTCCCGTAACCTCAGTAAAATCTTTTGTACCATTCACAATACTTATCTTTTGCACTCCCATTTTTAATGATGCTAGTGCCGCCTGTACTTTCGGAATCATCCCACCTGTAATAACACCTGTTTCTATAAAAGTAGCAATTTCAGATTCATCCGTTTCCTTTACCAAATTCCCTTCATGTAATATTCCATCTACATCCGTAATAAAAATAAGCTCTTTTGCCCCTAACGCAGCCGCAATCCCAGCTGCAGCATTGTCCGCATTTATGTTATAAACTTCATTACCATTTACCCCGATTGGAGCAATAACAGGAATATACTCCATATTCATTAATCCTTTTAATAAGGCTGTTTCTACATAACTTACTTCCCCCACATATCCTATCTCTTCACTGACAGGTTGAACTTGAAGTAAATTGCCGTCACATCCTGAACAACCTACCGCAAGTAAATTATGCTTTTGTAAATTCATTACGAGTTTTTTATTCGTACTTCCGCATAGCACCATTTGAACAACATCCATAACTTCTTTTGGTGTTACGCGTAATCCATCTCTTTTTTCTACGTTGATGTTACAATCTTTTAATTTGGCATCAATTTCTGGCCCACCACCATGAACAATCACTACTTTATACTTCTGTTGCAATTTCTTTATACATTCAAAAAACACAGCTTTTAATTGATTCAACATACTACCGCCGCATTTCACTACAATATATTCGCTCATCTTCTCTCTCCTTATGTACGATAACAAGCGTTTATTTTCACATATTCATAGCTTAAGTCACAGCCCCAAGCTGATCCTGTCTCTTCTCCTAAGTGTAAGTACACATTAATGACTATTTCATCTTCTTGTAATCTCTCTTTCATTTCTTCTTCAGAAAATGTTTGAGGCTCACTATTTTTTAATACCAATATAGATTGAAGAGTAATGTCAATTGTATTCGGACTAATAGCTACTTCACTTTGTCCAATACTGCTAATAATTCGTCCCCAGTTTGGGTCTTCACCATGTATTGCTGTTTTCACAAGACTCGAACCGACTATTTGCTTTGCAATTTTTTTTGCCTCTTCATTCGTTTGAGCTCCTAGCACATTTACTTCTATTAACTTCGTAGCGCCTTCACCATCTTGCGCAATTTTTTTTGCTAAATCTTCACATACCTTCTGTAAAGCACATACGAAAGTTTCCCAATCTGTATGTTCCATATTTATCGGCCTTGTTTCTGATAATCCACTTGCCATAACGATGACCATATCATTCGTAGAAGTATCTCCATCTACCGTAATTTGATTAAATGTATGATTCGTAATTTGGGATAATGCCGTTTGCAATACGTCATGCTCTATATGAGCATCTGTCGTAATAAAACTAAGCATCGTTGCCATATTCGGATGAATCATCCCTGAACCTTTTGCAACACCCGCAATCGTCACTTTCTTCCCATCAATAATCATTTCATAGCAAGTTTCTTTCGTTATGAGATCCGTCGTTAAAATTGCTTCAGAAAAAGAATATGCTTCACTTTCTTCCTTCGTCGGTATAAGAGTTGCAACTCCCTTTCGGATTATATCCATCGGTAGCGGAACACCAATTACACCTGTTGAAGCTACTGCAACGTAATTTTCTTTCAATCCAAAATGTTCCGCCCCTAATGTGCGCATCTCGTATGCGTCTTGTAATCCTTTCATTCCAGTACAAGCATTTGCATTTCCACTATTAACGATAATTGCTTGTAACTTCCCTTCTGCCGTTATACTATCCTTCGTTACTTGCAAAGGGGCTGCTTGTATTTGATTCGTTGTATACACAGCGGCACATGATGCTGGTACGTCACAAACGATTGCCCCTAAATCCTTTTTCAGACCATTTGCAGTACCAATTGCCGAAAAGCCTTTCGGCGTTACAATTGAACCATTTTCTAATTTTGTAATAGACGCTACTTTAATCATCATGTCCCCCTTATAGATAAAGCGGCATATGTTGTAAACCTGTTGTCTCTTCTAGTCCCGCTATTATGTTTGCATTTTGAATCGCTTGCCCAGCCGCGCCTTTCATCATATTGTCTATAACAGAAACGACCGTAACTATTTCTGTTCTTTCATCGTAAGCTATGCCAATATCACAATAATTTGAGCCTCTCACTTCTTTTGGACTTGGAAATTTCCCTTGCGTACAAATTCGGATGAAAGGCGATTGTTCATACGTTTCTTCATACAATTTTTGAAGTTGCTTTATTTCCATCTTTTGTTTTACTTTTGCATAAAGTGTAATCATGATTCCTCGTGATATCGGTATTAAATGTGTGCTAAATGTAATTGGCTGTAACTCACTATTCCATTCTGTAAGCATTTGCTCAATCTCTGGAACGTGCTGATGCTGGTTTACTTTATAGATGTGTAAGTTATCGTATAGCTCAGGAAAATGAGTCATTGTTGTTGGTGTTTTACCTGCTCCTGATACCCCTGATTTCGCGTCAATAATAATCGAATCTTCTTCAATCCTGCTACTACGTACTAACGGTGCTATCGCTAGCAATGTGGCTGTAGCAAAACATCCTGGGTTTGCAATTAAATTTGCCTTTTGAATCTTAGTCCTTTTCCATTCACTTAACCCATACACTGCTTTTCTAAGAATTTCTTCTTTCGCTGCTGGCCTTTTATACCACAGTTCATATGACGAAGGATCTATCATACGAAAGTCTCCAGATAGGTCAATTACTTTTAAACCTTCTGCTAATAACTTGGGAGTTAACTCCGCCGATACTCCTGCTGGTGTTGCTAGAAATACGATTTCTGCTTCTTTCCCTATTGTCTCCACATCAATTTCTTGTAACGTATGAACGAGGACATTTCGAAGATGCGGATATACATTTGTTATACACTCACCAACTTGTGAAAAAGAATGAAGAGATGCTATAGAAAAATATGGATGTTGTTCTAATAAACGAATTAACTCAATGCCCCCATATCCAGTGGCTCCAATAATTGCGACTTTCATAAGTTCCTCCTCAAATCGATTCTTTAAATTAAGTATGATTATAATATTGTATATTTATAGAGTCAATTAAATATTTATAAATTTTTAAAAGTAAAAAAACTTAATTTTACTAGAAAAACATTACACACAACCGAATTTTTATACAAAAATAGTGCATGGTAGTTTTTTTATTTCACTTCAAGTACAATAAAACAATACATACGTACATACAGGCGGGAAAAAATATGAACGAAAAATTAATTGAGAAAATGATTATAAAAAGTTTTCAGCAATATCAATGCAGTCCAATATCAAAAGAAGATCAGGAAATGCTAATTAAACATATTCAAACGATAATTCATTCAAATACTGAAATTGATGTATACGAGGCAGTTGAGGATATCGTTTACGATTATGTGACTGGAAAATAAAAAAATAGGAGATTTCCATATGGAAACCTCCTATTTTTTACTTAATGATTTACCTGCTACACGTTCAAATAAACCTGGGAATAAAGCATAAAGTTTCGGTCCAATTCCCATCCACTTCGGTAAGTTTACTTCACGTTTTTTCGTGTGCATCGACTTTACGATTTGTTCTGCTACGTATGTTGGTTTTAACATGTAACGTCCCATATTCTTTACATAGGTACCAGATTGATCCGCTATTTCAAAAAAGTTTGTATCTATCGGACCTGGATTAATTGCTGTAACATAAATATCTGTATTCGCTAATTCCATGCGTAAACTATTCGTAAATCCTAATACAGCATGTTTCGTTGCTGCATACGCACTTGATTTCGGAGTTGCAATTTTTCCGGCAAGGGAAGCAATATTAATAATATGTCCTTCGTTCTTGTTTACCATATAAGGTAGTACCGCTTTCGTACATGCTACTAATCCAAATACATTTACTTGGAACATATCTTTTACTTCATCCATTGACGCATCTTCAAACGTTTTAAAAATACCAAATCCCGCATTGTTTACTAATATATCAATACGTCCTACTTCTTGTAATACCTTTGAAAAAACAGACTGTACTTCCATCTCTTCACTTACATCTAATACATAATAATAGCAAGGCGTATTATAAGTTTCTTTAATTTTGTCTACTAACGCTTGTAGTTTCTCTTCTGTTCGAGCCATTAATACGGGAGTCGCTCCCTGTGCTGCAACTTGCATTGCAACTTGCTCACCAATCCCACTAGAAGCACCTGTAATGACGATTACTTTATTTTGTAAACGTCCTGTCATTGCTGTCACCTACTTTGCATAATAAATCAATTGTTGCGATGATTCATCAATCATCACTTGTTGATTATATGCTAAATAGTCCAATTGTCCAACCGTTTCTGAAATAGTAAGTGGTAATTGTTCTTTATATAATACCGGAAATAGTTTTACACATACTTCAAATGCTGTCATTGGTTTTTCCTTTAATAACTCAAGCACTTTAAAAGCACGTGTTTCTTGCTTTTGTAATCTCGTTTCAATAAGTTGTTTCACATTTAGAACATCTTCCCCATGCCCTGATAAAATGCGTGAAATATTCATTTCGCTTAAACGCTGTAATGTTTGATTATATTGTAGTAATGGGCGTGCCCGTTCTGTTTGCCCTTCATATGGTGGTTCTAGTATTGGATTCGAAGAAATATGACTGATGAGAGCATCTCCACCAATTAATATTCCATCAGATTCTCTATATAAAGAAATATGAGTAGAAGCATGACCTGGTGTTTCAAGTACTATAAATCCAGGCAAAGAATCAATACGATCTCCTTCTCTCACAGTATGCGTTAACGATCTATTACAAGAATATTTAAGTGTCCTCGTCGTCAATAACGACTCGTCTTTCAAAAATGCTGCTGGCACACCAAACTGTAAGGCCGTCTCTCTAAAAAATTCATGATACCGCTTTAAAAATTCTGGATTTTGTGTGATCCAAGGCTCATTCCAAGGATGTCCAATAATATTCGTCTTCTCAGAAAATATATTTAAAAGTCCACAATGATCTGCATGATGATGCGTAATGACTACTGTTTCAATATCTTCTATCGTATGTCCTAATGCACCTAATTGACTTTCTAACGCATTCCTTGCCTCTTCTGTATTCGTCCCTGTATCAATTAATGTTAATGTCTCCCCCTCAACTAAAAACACATTCACAGTTTCCACTGCAAATGGTACAGGAATCTCCATTCGGTGAATCGCCGTCATGCTTAGCCCCCCTGTCTCTTTCCGGTTCAAAAATGAATACTTCTTCAGTTTACAACTTCTATATATATTTGTCATTATTTTCAGATAAAAAGAGGTGTTTCCTATAAAAAAACGAATGTATGTACATTTATAAGAATTTCTAACCAAAATTAAAGGAGGAACATCATGTCTATTCAAAACATTTCCTTTCTCGGTGCAGGCTCTATTGCCGAAGCTATTATTGGTGGCTTGTTACATGCAAATGTCGTTAAAGGTGAACAAATTACTGTAAGTAATCGTTCTAACGAGACAAGATTACAAGAGCTACATAAAAAATACGGTGTCAAAGGTACTCATAATAAAAAAGAATTACTTACTGATGCAAATATTCTTTTTCTAGCAATGAAACCAAAGGATGTTGCAGAGGCGCTTACCCCTTTTAAAGAATACATAAATAATAACGTGCTTATTATTTCATTACTAGCAGGTGTTTCTACTCACTCAATTAGAAAACTACTTCAAAAAGACGTTCCAATTATTCGTGCAATGCCAAATACATCCGCAGCCATTTTAAAATCAGCTACCGCTATCTCCCCTTCAAAACATGCAACAGCGGAACATATTCACACTGCAACATCTTTATTTGAAACGATTGGTCTCGTCTCTGTTGTAGAGGAAGAAGATATGCATGCTGTCACTGCATTATCCGGAAGTGGACCTGCTTATATTTATTACGTAGTGGAAGCTATGGAAGAAGCTGCAACAAAAATTGGTTTAAAAGAAGATATTGCAAAATCACTTATTCTTCAAACGATGATTGGTGCTGCTGAAATGTTAAAAGCAAGTGACAAACACCCTTCTATTTTGCGAAAGGAAATTACTTCTCCTGGTGGAACTACTGAGGCAGGTATTGAAGTATTACAAGAACATAAATTTCAACAAGCACTTGTTTCTTGTATTACACAGGCAACGAAACGATCACATAATCTTGGAAAAACATTAGAACAACTAACAAAAGAAAAATAGAAAAAGGAGCTCAAGTTTATTTGAGCTCCTTTTTCTATAATTTACACTTAGTTATTGTTCTTCCCAAAAATCTCTTCTTGCAGGCGACGACCAGTTGGCGTTGCTGCAAGTCCACCTTCTGCTGTTTCACGAAGTGCTACTGGCATCGTTTGTCCGATTCTAAACATTGCCTCAATTACTTCATCACATGGAATTGTACTCGTTACACCAGCTAATGCTAAATCTGCTGAGATCATCGCATTTGCAGCTCCTGCTGCATTACGTTTTACACAAGGTACTTCTACAAGTCCTGCAACAGGATCACACACTAAACCAAGCATGTTCTTTAATGAAATTGCCATTGCTGTAGCTGCTTGATCTTGTGTTCCACCAGCCATCTCAACTGCAGCTGCAGCCGCCATTCCACTTGCTGAACCAACTTCAGCTTGGCATCCTCCTGCCGCACCAGAAATACAAGCGTTATTCGCAACAACCATACCGAAAGCTCCTGCTGTAAATAAGAATTCAATCATTTCTTCACGTGTAGGCTGCAATTTTTCTCTTAGTGCAAATAGTACACCTGGCACTGTTCCAGCAGACCCTGCTGTTGGTGTTGCACAAATAATTCCCATCGCTGCGTTTACTTCATTTGTTGCCACAGCTTTGCTTACTGCATCCAAAATCGTATCTCCAGATAAGCCTTTTCCACTCTTCATATACGCTTGAACTTTTACAGCATCTCCACCAGTTAAACCAGTTGGTGATTTCACGCCGCGAATACCACGTTCTACTGCTTGCTCCATCACTACTAAGTTCTTTTCCATACCAGCAATTACTTCTTCACGTGAAATACTTCTTGTTTCCATTTCACATTGAATCATAATTTCTGCGATTTTTACATTTTGTTCTTTAGCTTGCGCCACTAGTTCCGCTGCGTTCCGAAACATGGTGTGTCCCCCCTGCAATTATTCCATAATAGTTACTTGACAAATATTTTGTTGCGCTTTTATTTCTTCAATTACTTCATCTGCTAATAATTCATCTGTTTCGATGACCATAAGCGCTCTTCTTCCTTTTTCTTTACGAGATACACTCATCGTACTAATGTTAATCTCATGTTTCGCAAGGATTGAAGCTACCGCTGCAATAGCACCAAAGCGATCGTTATTTACAATAAGTAGTGCTGGGCTCGTGCCTGATAATTGAAGATCGAATCCGTTTAATTCTACAACTTCAATTTTACCGCCACCAATTGAGCAAGCAACAACTTCAATTTCATCTTCACCTTTATACAAACGAATTCTCGCTGTATTTGGATGAGGTGCATTGGCATCTTCTTCAATGAATTCCACTTCAATTTCGCGCTCTTTTGCTATTTCTAGCGCCTCTGGAATACGTAAGTCATCTGTTTCAAATCCTAATATTCCACCGATTAGTGCTACATCCGTACCATGCCCTCGATACGTCTTTGCAAATGATCCATATAACGAAATGCTTACTCTTTCTGGTTCATGACGAAACAGCTGGCGAGCAACTTGCCCCATTCTTGCCGCGCCTGCTGTATGTGAACTTGATGGTCCAATCATAACTGGACCGATAATATCAAATACTGAGCGATACTTCATCATAACTCCCCCTAAACCTCTATGAAAAAAATTTATTCTACTATTCTATTAAGCTGCTACATCTGTCGCTTTTCCAGTTGTACCACGAATTTGTTCTGCTATACGAATTGGATAGTTTTTGAATAAAAGTAATCCAATATAACCTGAAATAACACCAGTTATCATAATACATAAGAATCTTAGCATTATTTTCATTTAAAAATGATACAAGATAATCCACAATAAAGTCTGGTAGCAATCCAAAGTTTAACACAGAAGCCATTGCAAGCATAGCATAAACAAGTGATATAACCATTGCTAATGCAACTAAATTTGCACCCGCTATTCCACCTAGACTACCTGCTGATGTTCTGAACTCTTTTAAAGAGTGGTATACCTACCAATTAAATCTCCACCACCTTATTAATAAAAAGCTTCAACTAAGGAACTTGCAATAGATACACTCGCTAATCATATCGTTTAGCTAAAAAGTGAAAAAGACTTATGACAAATAATAGTAATATCTTTCCTATTATAATTCTCGTGTTACTCTCTCATGATTTAGTCAACTTCACTTGTTACGATAATGACTAAAATACATGTGACTTATCATAAATTATAATCTGCCCTCATTATAGCTTGTTTTTTATAAAACGCTTACTTTTGTTGAATTTTAAAAGTTCTGAATAAAAGTCCATTTCTGCTATTTGTATCACTTGTATGTCATCTGACTTATATAACAGTTTTTCTAAATAATCATTATTTCGTATTTTTATCCTATATATTCAAACCATCCTAATTTTCTGTATCATCCAAGTATAAGTATAAAATAATAACAGTTTTATTTTTAAATTTTTTTAGACAAAAAAAAATGGTAACCCGCCGTTACCATTTTTTATAAAATTATCATTTTTCTACTGGGAATGATTTCAAATCCGTCGCTATTTCTGTATTAGAAAACAACTCTCTAGCCTCTTTCAATAATTCCTTATATGTATCTCCTTGATAGCGAGAACTAATGTGAGTTAATATTAGTCGCTTCGCATTTGCCTGAAGTGCAATGCTCGCAGCTTGCTTAGATGTAGAATGAAAATAATCATACGCTTGTTGCTCATCTTCTGCTGCGAAAGTCGCTTCATGGACAAGTACATCTGCATCTTGCGCAAGCTCCCTACTCGCTTCGCAATATCGCGTATCACCTAAGATAGTAATAATTCTTCCTTTTTGAGGTGGGCCGATAAACTCATTTCCATTTAATATCGTGCCATCCTCTAATTCAACTGCTTCACCATCTTTTAAACGTTTAAAGATTGGACCTGGTTTCACACCCATCTCAAGCAACTTATCAACTAAAAGAGCACCTTGTATATCTCTCTCTACAATACGATATCCAAAACATTCTATACCGTGTGACAATCTTTTCGTTTCTACATAAAATTCATTATCTTCAAATACGGTACCTTCTTCTGTTATCTCCACAACTTCAAGTGGATATTTCACATGTGTCGTACTTACCGATAATGCCACTTCAATAAATTGTTTAATTCCTTTCGGTCCATACACCGTTAAAGGCGTAGTTCCTCCTTGAAATGAACGGCTACCTAATAAACCAGGCAATCCAAAAATATGATCGCCATGTAAATGCGTAATAAATATTTTTTCAATGCGGCGCGGACGTACAGATGTATGTAATATTTGATGTTGCGTGGCCTCGCCACAATCAAATAACCAAGTTTGTCCTCGTTCTTCTAACAATTGTAAAGCAATTGCTGAAACGTTCCTTCCTTTTGAAGGAACACCTGCACCAGTTCCTAAAAATACAAATTCCACTTTCTTTCCTCCAGCTCTAAATATACTCTATCTCTCATCTTACGGAATGTTATTTCAAATGGCAAATTGAATTTACATAACCAATCATCTAGACAACTATATAACACGAACATTATACTTAAAAAATTTAGCCATCGTTCGTGTTTTGTGGTAAAATGATTATACTACATTTTAAGGGAGCGTTTTATTATGAAAGAAGTATTTCGTTTACAAACTGATTTTTCATCTTCATTTGATCGCTGGGTAAGTTCTTTCGTGTCTGATCACCCAGCACAATTAGAATGGACAACTTTAAAGGAATTAATCCATGAATATACAACATCACATACAAATGATACGTTACCAGCATATATTTCTTCAGCTTTAACATATTACGCCCAACGTGTTTCAACTACAAACAGTTCAGAGATTGTTATTTTTGAAAACCCTACAATCTCGTAATCTATAAATAAAAAAGCACTGGTTACAGTGCTTTTTTATTTATACTTATTTAGTAAATCGTCATATTCCGTCCAAAAGTTTGTATACATCCTTTGATCAAACTCATCTAAAATTATCTTGTCACTTGATTTATTAAATAATTCTTTTGCTTGTAATGCAAAAGAAACAATTTGTCTTCTATATTCATTTTCATTCAATTCTATATGAAGCCCTTCATAGTATATAGCCTTTTGATCAGTAGAAATAACTTTGACAAAGTCCTTTAAAATCACGTTTTTACTTATATGGTTTATAGTCCAATGAATTGAAATTGGGCATCCTAACATTAGCATAGTGCCACATCCGTGCAAAATAAGCCCCTCTTCATTTTTAATATCACAAATATATTCTTTATCTAAAGTTCGTAACAAAGCTAAAGCTGATTCACTTATTCCCCATTCCTCATCCATACCTGCCTGCGTAATAATGGTTCCAGCCATATTTAAATATATTTCTCCATGAGAACATAAATCTTCCTGCTCATTAAACAACCATTTTTGATTCTCAATATTTATAATAAAATTTTGTGGTACCATTACAAATTCCCCTTTTATAAAAATATTTATTTTCCATATTATTTATAATCAATATCATGCATTTCATCCCATATATCTATTATAAATCCATTTAATATTTTAAAAACACAGATAAAAAAGATATTGACACTACGATTTTACAGTGCTAACATCAACATGTAATTGAATATGGTCTCTGTTAGGTGAGGCTCCTGTATAGAGAAACGCTGCTGCCCAAAAATGTCGAGAGACGCCAATGGGTCAACAGGAAAGGTCGGAATGAAGGCCTTTTTTAACGTAGCTGGTTTCAGTACCTATGCTATACAGTGCTAAAACTCAACGAGGGAGAGGTGCATGTATTTTGTCATACACAAAAACTGTTTTTATTTATGTTTACTAACAGTCTTTGTTGTAGACTCTTTTAACTGCGAATTCAGACCTTTACTCGTTTTGAGTAAAGGTCTTTTTACGTATATATGCACCTTACTATGAAACAAACATAGCATATTCAGAAACTACTAAATTGTACGGAGGTGAGGAACAGTTGGCAATTGATGATTCGGCCCAGATACCCATACGTTTTACATTCATATTTCATCATGTAGGTAGGAAAGAAACTGTTCCTCACCATTTCAAATAGTTAGGTAACAGATTGTTTCCTCTTTCATGACAGAGGAGGAACTACTGATGTTTAATTTACAAAGACAAGAAACAAAGCATGCTTATGAGCAAGATAGCATGCAAACAAATAACGAATTATTAGTGGAGGTTGCAACACATGATGTAAGCTCTGCGTTAAAACTTCTAGAAACAACACAAGATGGATTATCTAAACAAGAAGCGTCTCGTAGACTTTCTTTATACGGTCCGAACGAAATAGCTCATAATAAAATGGCGCCGTGGTACATTCAATTTCTGCTGGCATTTAAAAATCCATTTATTTTCGTTTTATTAGCTCTTGGAGCCCTTTCCTTTTTCACAGATGACATACAAGGAACAATTGTCGTATCTGCAATGGTCCTACTTAGTGCAACAATTCGGTTTTCCCAAGAATTTCGTTCTCAAAAAGCTGCCGATAAGTTAAAAGCTATGGTTCGAACAACTGCGAGCGTATTTAGAATAAATGGATTTGTACATGAAACAAAAAATGTAACGAATTTAAATCGAAATTACACAACAGAAATTCCAATTGAGGAACTTGTACCTGGCGATATTATTTCCCTTTCAGCCGGTGATATCGTTCCAGCTGATGTGCGTATTGTATCCGCTAAAGATTTATTTGTTAATCAATCTTCTTTAACAGGGGAAGCACTCCCTGTAGAAAAATACGAACACTGCTATCATACAGAAAATAAGCATATCTTACCGACAAACATGAAAAAAAATTACAATCCACTCGATATGGAAAACCTTTGTTTCATGGGAACAAATATTGTAAGTGGCAGCGCGAAAGCTGTTGTCATCTCAACAAGTACCGATACGTATTTCGGCTCTTTAGCAAATAAGGTAATCGGAAAGCGTGTAGAAACAAGCTTTGATAAAGGTGTAAACAAAGTAAGCTGGCTCTTAATTACATTCATGCTTATTATGGCACCTATTGTCCTTCTCATTAATGGATTCACAAAAGGAGATTGGCAAGAAGCTTTCTTCTTCGCTATTGCCGTCGCTGTTGGCCTTACACCTGAAATGTTACCAATGATTGTAACTGCTAATTTAGCTAAGGGTGCCGTTAACATGTCTAAACAAAAAGTAATTGTAAAACAGCTAAATTCTATTCAAAACTTAGGTGCTATGAACATTCTTTGTACAGATAAAACCGGAACTTTAACAGAAGATAAAGTGGTCCTTGTTCGTCACTTAGATCCCAAGGGGAATGAATGCAATCGCGTCTTGCAATTTGCCTATTTAAATAGTTTCTATCAAACTGGATTGAAAAATTTAATAGATAAAGCTGTTATTAAGCATACAGAGGAAAACAATAAATTTAATCCATTAGCTTTTCAAAAGCTAGATGAAATTCCATTCGATTTCGCCCGCCGACGTATGTCAGTCATCGTAAAGGATAGTTCAGGTGAACATACAATGGTTTGTAAAGGTGCCGTAGAAGAAATTTTATCAATTTGTAACTACACTGAAGTGGATGAAAAAATCGTCCCACTCACCGAGGAAATACGTTCAAATGTCAAAAAACTAAGTGAGACACTAAATAGTGAAGGTATGCGGGTTATTGCTGTGGCTTATAAAAAAGATAGAAGAATAAATGATAAAGAGTACGCAGTAAAAGACGAAACTGATATGATTCTCGCTGGATATATCGGCTTTTTAGATCCACCGAAACCATCTGCAGCAGCTGCAATTCAAGCATTACAAAAACATGGTGTACAAGTGAAAATTTTAACTGGCGATAACGAAATTGTTACAAGAAAGGTTTGTAAAGAAGTTGGATTAGATATCGGCGAACCAATCCTCGGTTACGAGATTGATTCTTTACCAGATAAAGCATTAGCAAAACTTGCTGAAGAAACGACTGTATTTGCGAAGCTTAATCCAATGCAAAAATCTCGTATTATACACGCATTACAAGGAAATGGACACACTGTAGGTTACATGGGAGACGGCATTAACGATGCCGTAGCATTACGTGAAGCTGATGTCGGAATATCTGTTGATACTGCTACTGATATTGCGAAAGAAGCTTCCGATATTATTCTACTCGAAAAAAGTTTAACTATATTAGAAGCCGGGATTTTAGAAGGACGTACTACATTCGGAAATATTTTAAAATATATTAAGATGACAGCTAGCTCTAACTTCGGTAATGTGTTTAGTGTGTTAGTAGCAAGTGCTTTCATTCCTTTTTTACCGATGCTTGCCATTCATCTTTTAATTCAAAACTTACTTTATGATATTTCACAACTTTCTATTCCATGGGACAAAATGGATAAAGAGTTTCTAGAAAAACCACGAAAATGGGATACTGCAAACTTACGAAACTTCATTATTTGTATCGGCCCAATTAGTTCCATATTTGATATTATCACATACGTAGTCATGTGGAATGTATTTGGTGCAAATACACCGAGCGAGCAATCATTATTCCAGTCCGGTTGGTTTGTCGTTGGATTGTTAACACAAACTTTAATTGTTCACATGATAAGAACACAAAAGATTCCATTTATTCAAAGCACTGCATCAACACCAGTCGTTTTATTAACCGCTCTTATTATGGCAATCGGGATTTATATTCCATTCTCACCACTTGGTGCAGCCGTTGGTTTACAAGCATTGCCACTTAACTACTTCCCTTGGTTAGTAGGAATACTATTAGGCTACGCTTTTTTAACACAATTCCTGAAAAAGCTTTATATTAAAAAGTTTCATAGCTGGTTGTAAAAATAAGAATGAGTGGGTATTCCCCGCTCATTCTAAAAGACATAACACATATTATATATGGAGGTGACCATGATGGTATGGTACGACATTGTATTCAGATTAGTTATCGCAATTATTGTAGGAGCTTGCATTGGAATGGAAAGACAATGGAGACACCGAATGGCTGGGTTACGGACAAATGCTCTCGTATCACTTGGTGCCTGTATATTTGTTTTATTATCCGTCATGCTTGATCATGATGCTAGCCCATCCCGCATTGCTGCTCAAGTCGTTAGTGGCATTGGCTTTTTAGGGGGTGGCGTTATTATCCGCGATGGTTTTAGTATTAGAGGGCTAAATACGGCAGCTACTTTATGGTGTGCAGCTGCTGTCGGTACTCTTACAGGCGCCGGTTTCCTCGTTGCAGCTATATTAGGTGCAGCTGGCGTGTTACTAGCAAATATACTTCTTCGCCCAATTGCTCTTTTTATGAATAAAAAATCAAAAGAAGAATCACCAGAACAAACGAACTACTTACTTTCCCTTACTTGTTCAGAAGAAAATGAAGCACATATTCGTTTTTTACTTATGCATATGGTAAGTACAGAAGGGCTCGGTTTAAAAGAATTGTATAGTGAAGATGTAGATTCTAATCAAAAAGTTTGTATACAGGCTACATTACATTGCAAGACAAATGCGGCTATCTTAATTGAAAAAATAGTAAGTAGAATGCTATTAGAGTCTGGCGTTACTGGAGCTGGATGGAAGACTTCTTTAAATTTAGAAGCGAGTTAAACAGGAAAGGTGTCATGATTTTACTACTTCATGACACCTTCTACATAAACTTATTTTCTAACTTTTGTTGAAACGACTTCTCTTGCTTACGTAGTAGTTGACTACCTCGTTGTAAAATCGGTGTTCCATACTTATCGTTAATTTGATCAATGACAGCAAGTAGTGGTTCTTTTTTCGCATCCTCTTCAAATGAAAACAAATCTAATTGTTTCACCGATTCTGTCTTCCACTCTATTTCAGTAGCTGTAACACCTAGTAAACGAATGGAATCACCATCCCAATGTTGCTTCCATAAACGGGATGCTGCTTGAAAAATATCGCGTTCTTCCCAAATTGCATTTTTCAATTGCTTACTCCGTGTTACTGTTCGCCTATCATGGTATTTAATCATAATTTGAATATTATAGCTGACAAGGGTTCGCTTTTGTAATCTTTTACTCACTGATTTTGATAACCGTTCTAACATATCAAGCAATTCTTTCTCTTCATCCATATCCTTTGAAAAAGTCATCGAGTTACCGACACTTTTATGTTGGCCCATTTGACTCGGATCCACTTCCCTATCATCCATACCTTTTGCACGCTTTTGTAAATCAATACCATGCTTCCCAATTTTAGCGCGAATGATATGCTCGTCTCCCTTCGCTAACTGTTCAATTGTATGTATATGAATTTCATTTAATTTTTCAGCTGTTTTTTCTCCAATCCCATGCATTGCTTCAACTGGAAGTGGCCAAATCATTTCTGGAATATCACGTTTTCGAAGTACGGTAATACCGAGAGGTTTTTTCATATCAGAAGCTGTTTTTGCTAGGAAAAGATTTGGAGCGATTCCGATACTACACGGAAGCTGCAACTCTGTTAATAGTGCTTGTTGAATCATCTTTGCTATTTCAAGAGGCGAACCGAGTGCGTAGCAATCTGTAATATCTAAATATCCTTCATCTATTGAGACTGGTTGTATCTTTTCTGTAAAACGGGAAAGGACTTGAAACATTTGAAATGAAGCTTCGCGATATAATGTGAAATTAGGACGCCTTACAACTAATTGCGGGCATAACCTTTTCGCTTCCCAAAGGGGCATCGTCGTACGTATTCCGTATTCTCTCGCCTCATAACTACATGTTATAATAATTCCTTTTCTCTCTTTTTCATTTCCAGCAACCGCTAATGGCTTTCCTTGTAATGATGGATCATGAGCAATTTCAACAGATGCGAAAAAGCAATTCATATCTACATGTAAAATAACACGACCATTTTTCGGATACATTTCTCGCATAGTACTCACTCCCTAATCAGAACGTTCGTTCTTTCATTATATCAAATTTTGCACAATAGTTATAATAATTACTTGTTCTTTTTATAATCGATATAAAGAGGATATATATGTGAAAGGGTCTGATTATGATGAGATCAACTAATAAAGTGAAACTTTAATCAGCCCTCACCTAAATTCTTTACTTTCGCTGAATTTTGAGGTGGGGGGCTTACTGTCCGGCAAATAGCGGGATAAACTCAATTATACATTCCTTGTAGTTATATTAATCATTGCAATTAATTATTTACTACTTCCGATTTTCAATATGAATACGTTAGGATTATTCCTTCGTCTAGTACATGTAGCAACAACGTATATACTTCCATAGGTTTTCTTATATTGGCTTATACGTCTTGTCAAAGCAATCGAATCAAAATAAAAAGCGTGTAAATCACAATTGATTTACACGCTTTTTCTATTCCATTACTTCGCTACTTCTTCAATAATTGCAACAACTAATTCTGCTGTTTTTGCTAATTCTTCAACAGGAATCTTCTCGTTTGTTGTATGAATTTCTTCATAACCAACTGCTAAGTTAACTGTTGGGATACCATGTCCTGCAATTACGTTTGCATCACTTCCGCCACCACTTTGGTGAAGAGAAGGTGTACGACCAATTTTTTCAGCTGCACGTTTTGCAACTTCTACAACATGATCACCATCAGCAAATTTAAATCCTGGGTACATAACGTTTACTTCAACGTCTGCATGCCCGCCCATTTCTTTTGCAGTTGTTTCAAATGCTTCTTTCATTTTCGCAACTTGTGCTTCCATTTTCTCATTGATTAAAGAACGAGCTTCTGCAAAGATTTGTACATGATCGCAAACGATATTCGTTTGTGTACCACCTTCAAAACGTCCAATATTTGCAGTCGTTTCAGAGTCAATGCGACCAAGTGGCATCTTCGCAATTGCTTTCGCTGCGATAGTAATTGCAGATACACCTTTCTCCGGCGCTACACCAGCGTGAGCTGTTTTCCCGCGAATAATTGCGTTCACTTTCGCTTGTGTTGGAGCTGCAACAACGATTTCACCAACTTTTCCATCGCTATCTAATGCGTAGCCATATTTCGCTGTAATACGCTCACGGTCTAATGCTTTTGCACCAACAAGACCTGATTCTTCTCCGACTGTAATAATAAATTCAATTTTACCATGAGGGATATTTTTCTCTTTTAAAACACGGATTGCTTCGAACATTGATGCTAATCCAGCTTTATCATCCGCACCTAAAATTGTTGTACCATCTGATACGATATATCCATCTTTAATAGAAGGCTTAATTCCATTACCAGGAACTACTGTATCCATATGAGAAGTAAAGTAAATTGTATCAACACCATCTTTTGTTGCTGGTAAAGTACAAATTAAGTTACCTGCACCATGACCAGTTACAGCCATTGTGTCATCTTCAAATACTTCTACACCTAAATCTGTAAATTTCTTCGTTAATACTTTGCAGATTTCTGCTTCAAATTTCGTTTCAGAATCTACTTGTACTAATTCCATAAATTCATTTACTAAACGTTCTTGATTAATCATAAGACTGCGCCTCCTGCACTACCATTATGTATGTAACACTATTAATTATAACAGAATTTCGCAAAAGTTTCGAAATACAAGACAAAAAACAGATGGTTTACATGTCTAGATAACCATCTGCTTTCTATTACTCATTTAACAATACCCAGCGCATATGATCTTCCCACACGCCATTTACCATTAACATCTTCCTAGATACGCCTTCATATTGAAAACCTATCTTCGTTACTACTTGTATAGATGCTAAATTACGAGGCATAATCGGAGCTTCTATACGATGTAACTGAAATTCCCCAAAAGCAACTTGAATTGCTTTTCTAAGCGCTTCTGTCGTATACCCTTTGTTTAACTCTGCTTTATCTAATTTATAACTGAGTACACAAGATTGATAAATGCCACGAACGATTAAATTAAATGAAATACACCCAATTATTTTCGTATCATCACCCTTTTTAAAAATCCATAGTCTGATGATTTTCCCTTCTTCGAACTCTTTTCTATCCTTTTGCAACTTTTTCTTTTGATAATCTAGCGTAAAAAAATCATCCGGTCTATACTCTTCCCAAGCTTTTAAAAATTCACGATTTCTGTCGTAATATTGAAGAACTGTTTCAGCATACGACTCATCAATTTCCCTTAAGTATAAACGATCTGTTTCGTATATTTTCATCATCGTATCTCCATTCTTCAGCTTGCCCAACTAAAAATTAACAATATACCCTTTTACTATATTCTCTACACACTCTCAAATTTCCTGTTATATTTTGCAATCCCCTCCCGAATTTTGTCCTCACTCTCCCCTTGTCCATAATTTCATTTCTCGTTACAATGAAATTGTACTGATTTGCAAGGAGGTATAACGATGCATAAAAAAGCTCAAAAAGTTATGGTTTATGTGATGCTAATTTCTATGCTTGTAACAACATTACTTGCTGGCGCGAGTATGTTTTGGTAAAAAGGGCGATGTGTTCGTCCTTTTTTTACTTTTTACACATAACAAAATAAACCATCTCGACATCGAGATGGTTTATTTTATATAAAACACAATCGCTACAATACTAAAGGAAAATGACATTACAAGCGCTATTACAAAACTTGTATATTGTTTCTGCTGAAATGCCCCAATAACAAAAGTGAGATTAAGTAATGCCATACATACAATCGCTACAAGATAAGAACATATATTAAAAGTTGCCAATATGAATGTAATAACAAATAGAAATCCCATAAAAAACTGCATATACGAAAGTTTTGGATTCAAGTACATATGAGCAACCCCTTTATCTAACTTTATCTTTCTATACTCTCATTAACGCACGGTTATGTACACATGTCAAGACAACTTATTATAATAGAAAAAGCCACCCTTTTCGTTGGCTTTTTCATATGCGACGGCTCCTTTTTCTTTTGCCAATTGCTGAAATGATTTTTTCGATTTCACAATCCATACTTTCGTTCCAATTGGAATGCGATCAAACAAATATTCCACATCGTTTTTCTTCATTCTTATACACCCTTGTGAAATATACTTTCCAATTGAACTCGGTTGGTTTGTCCCATGTATTCCATATTTACTTCCATCAGTTCCTCTTGCATTAAATCCAATCCACCTTGACCCAAGTGGATTTTTTGGCGATCCACCTGGAATATCCTTCGCAATGTAATACGGATCCTTTGCTTTCATTACAACATCAAAAGTTCCTTCTGGAGTTAATTCATTCGTTTTCCCTGTCGCTACTGGAAAAACCTTTTGAATCTTTCCATCGTCAATGTAAGCTAATTTATTCGTTGCTTTATTTACAATAATAAAAGGATCTCCGGCACGTGGATTATCCCCAAGAGGCCAAATCGGTGATAAAGAAAGACATAATATGATAGAGAGAAGATACGGCATAGATAATTCCTACCTTCTATATAAGTTCTTTTATATTATCCTTTCCCTTAAAGCGACTTTTAATGAGTAAATATTGTTCCATTTCATACACAAGTTGAACAAGTTTCGCACGTATCTCAAATTCTTCGCGTGTAGCTGGCAATGGCATGTCTCTAAATAATTCCCTCATTTCTTGAAGCTGCCTTAAGGAAATAACGCCAGTACTTTCAGGGCTAATAGCATTACCAATGTTTTCAACAACATCTGCAATCATGTCAGCTTGTTCATATGTCCACGATAAAGAAGCTGCTAGTGGTATCATTCGCTCTAAAATTTCGAATTGTTGCATACGCATATTAAAATAACGATAGTAATAATCATCTTCTCGCATAAATGCATTCTCAAGTTTTTTAAACGATAAATCTCTTGCTTCATTTAACATATTCTCGGTTTCAATGAGTTCTGCTCCACTCCAACTACTTTCTCGATTTCGTAAATACACAACCATTTCAAACAAAATCGTTTTAAAATTACTCTCTATTTTATCCTGGTACTCTTTTAGCTTATTTTCACTACTCGGCATATACATATTTACTAATAACGCCACGCTAATCCCTATCGTTAATATAGCAATTTCATTTCCAACTATAAGCCATGTAATTTGCTTCAATGAATATAGATGCATAACAATAACTGAACTCGTGACAATACCTTCTTGAATTTTAAGCATTACTGCAGTCGGAATAAATGTAAGTAACAATATGCTAATTGCAAGTGGTGTATAGCCAATCGTTTCAAAAATACAAAACGCGAATGCCATTGATAATACACACGCTAGAAAACGATGTAACGACACTTGAAGTGATTTGCGCTTCGTATTTTGTACACATAAAATAACTAAAATACCTGCTGAACTATAAAATTCTAACCCTAATAACTGAGCAATAAAAACTGCCGCACCTGTCCCTATTGCTGTTTTTACTGTACGATATCCAATTTTAAACATATCATTACTCCTATATGTATAAACGTATTTACAGCTAGTATAAGAAAAGGATGACACAATGTCATCCTTTTCTACTTATTATTCACATAACCTTTTCATATTACAATATTTTTTGTAAAAATTGTCGCGCACGTTCACTTTTCGGCGCTGCAAAAAATTCTTCTGGCGCACTATCTTCTACAAGCTTTCCTCCGTCCAAGAAAATAACACGATCTGCCACTTCTTTTGCAAAACCCATTTCATGTGTAACGATAGCCATCGTCATTCCTGTCGTAACTAACGATTTCATAACTTCTAACACTTCTTTCACCATCTCTGGATCTAGCGCCGATGTCGGTTCATCAAATAACATAACTTCCGGTTCCATCGCTAACGCTCTTGCAATTGCTACACGTTGCTTTTGTCCTCCCGAAAGACGATTTGGATACGTATCTTTTTTATCTACTAATCCAACCTTTTTTAAAAGTTTCTCAGCTTTCTTTTCAGCTTCTTGCTTCGTTACCCCTTTTACATTGATAGGAGCATACGTAATATTTTCTAATACAGTCATATGAGGAAATAAGTGAAAATGCTGAAATACCATACCGACATTTTCACGAACATGCATAACATTCGTTTTCGGATTCGTTACTTCTTCCGTTCCAATCCAAATGTGACCATTCGTTGGTGCTTCTAACATATTCATACAACGTAAAAATGTTGATTTTCCTGATCCAGAAGGCCCTATAATTGCAACTACTTCCCCTTTTTCAATCGTTGTTGTAATTCCTTTTAATACTTCGTTTTTACCAAATGATTTATGAAGGTTTTCAATTTTAATCACTTTTCTTCATTCTCCCTTCAATTGCCTTCCCGACTAATGTAAGAATAATGACTAACATATAATAAATCAGTCCAACAAAAAGTAATGGTTCAAGATATTTAAATGTCTCACCGCCTACAATGTAAGCACGACGCATTAAATCAGTCGCGCCTATTACTGTTACTACAGCCGATTCTTTCGTAAGTGTCGCAAATTCGTTCACAAGCGCTGGTAATATATTTTTTAATGCTTGAGGGAAAATAATATTTCTCATCATTTTTCCGTACGGTATCCCTAAAGCCATTGCTGCTTCTGTTTGTCCTTTATCAACCGCTTGAATACCAGCACGAATTACTTCTGACATGTATGCACCTGAATTCAAGCTAAATGCAAGTACAGCAGCTAAGAATGCTGGTATTTCATAACCAATTATTTGTGGGACGCCGAAATAAATAATCATTAATTGCAATACAAGGGGTGTACCACGAAAAATTGATGTATAAAAATCTGCTGCTATATTTAATGCTCGTATTCTAGCAATTTTACAAAGTGCTAATAGCGTTCCTAAAATAAATCCTGCTAAAGCTGATACTGCTACAATTTTCAAAGTAACTTCTAAACCTTTTAGTATATATGGTATCGAAGGCGTAATCGCCGAAAAATCTAAGTTCATTCTTTTCATTCCCCTCACAGAAAAGTGAAAGGCAGCTTATTTTCCGCTGCCAAACCATTTCTTCACTAATTTATCCATTTCTCCATTTTCTTGCATTTTTTTAATTACTTTATTAAATTCAGCTGTTTTATCACTGTTTTTCGGAAGGGCAATTGCTGCTCCAACTTCTTCTGGTGCTTCTTTAATTTCAATTCCTTGTAAATCTTTCATTTTCTCTAAATAATTTTTAGCAACTGTGTCTTCTATAATTGCAGCATCAAAACGACCAGCTTTAATTTCCTGTACGATTTCTGGTATACGGTCACGTCCCTCAACTTGGAAATCTACTTGTTTTTTAAATTCTGCTGCTTTCTCTTCCTGAATAGACCCTGTTTGTACTCCTACTTTTTTCCCTTTTAAATCCTCTACAGATTTAATGTTAGAATCCTTTTTAGAAATGACCATATTTTTCGCAACAAAATAAATATCTGTAAAATTAACATTATTTTTACGCTCTGCAGTTGGCGTCATGCCTGCCATTACGAAATCAACTTTTCCTGAACTAAGAGATGCTAATAAACCACCAAAATCCATATCTTTCACTTTCACTTCATACCCAAGTTCTTTTCCGATATATTTAGCAACATCAACATCAAAACCAATAATTTCATCACTTTTTGAAGCTTCCACGTATTCATATGGTTTATAATCCGCTGAAGTCCCCATAACCAGTACTTTTTCACTTTTTCCAGTTGCCTTTTCTTCCCCATTACTACAAGCGCTGAATATACTTACAATTAAAATAAGTGCAAACGATATTGATACTAACTTCTTCATCTTTCTTCCCCCTAATAATGTATATTTAAAAGTTTAATAGAATATTTATTCGATGTTTGTATTGTATCAGCACTTTTATTTTTATGCAATATATAAAATAAAAATAAATAAAAAAGCAATACAAACACTGCTTATTATGTATAAAATAATGCATAAAATAACATAACTATTATCTCATGAATTTTAATAATAAATAAAAAAGGCGGCACATCCACTTGATTGTGGATGTGCCGCCTTTTCTCTTATTTTTTATAGTTCTTCACAATTCTCTTCGAAATACGATTGTAGTTTTGCAATAACTTGCATCGGTTCATGACCTTCAATTTCATGACGCTCTACCATCGTTACAATTTTTCCATCTTTTAATAAAGCAAATGATGGAGAAGAAGGTGGGTACCCTTCGAAATATTCACGCGCTCTTGCTGTCGCTTCTTTATCTTGACCTGCAAACACCGTTACAAGGTGGTTAGGACGTTTATCATAATGTACGGAATGCGCAGCAGCAGGACGAGCAATACCACCTGCACAACCACATACAGAGTTTACCATTACAAGTGTTGTTCCATTTCTTTTAAACGCTTCTTCTACCGCTTCCGGCGTCGTCAATTCTGTATATCCAGCAGAGACAATTTCTTCACGCGCTTGGCGGACAACATCATTCATAAAAAAGTTAAAATTAATCACTCTTTTCCCTCCTCTAAAACTACCTATTTGTATCTTACCAGTTAATGTTTATGAAATACAAGTAAGTTTACTTGTATTTAAGTATAGAAAAGGTGTTAGAGCTCTTGCTCTAACACCTTTTCTTTAATGACCACGATGTTTTTGCTTTGCTTTTAGTACTTTCATTAAACGTCTTCTTTCTTTTTCAGCTTCTCGCTTCTCTTTAGACTGCACTTTCTTTTCTTGTTTATGCAATTCATAAGATAAACTAATTGCCTCTTGCGCCTTAGTAAAACGTTTAACATTTGTTTCTTTTGCTGCTTGTCGTATGATACGCTTTATGTTTTTAGGACGCTGTTTTTCTTTAACTTCTACACCACATTTTGCAAAGTGCTGAAAATGCTCTAAAAGTGAACCATTCACAAACATAAGCACTTCTTCATCTGACAGTTCCGACCCAAAAATATACCTCGCTCCATACAATTTCCCTTTTTCTTTACATGTAATGATTCCAACAAAAAATTGGCCATCGTGATATACTGTCAAATCCATTGACAGCCCCTCCTTTAAAAGATTAGAAATACGGGACATCCCGGAGGGGAAGGTTACTGACATGAAATCATGCGTCTGGACTACCAACCAGAGCTGTGTTTTTGTATTTCTTTCACTATTATTATATCTTTTTTTCCATAATCTTCATATATTCAGCAATCATTTTTTTATGCGATCCTACAATATAGTCAGGTAGTTCTGTTACTGAAAAAAATTTAAGCTGAACTGCTTCTTCTTTATTCATAACAAAATCCCCTTCGTATTCATCCGTATAATAGGCGGTTGTTACAGATTGAAATTCATCACCGTTTTCTAATTTTGTAAAGTAGTTCGCTCCAGAAAATACATTGATTAGTCGCAAGTTCTTCACTTTTATTCCTGTCTCTTCATATACTTCACGATAAGCTGTTTCTTCTGGTGATTCACTAAGCTCCATTAGCCCGCCAGGTAGCCCCCATTTTCCGTACGGCTCTGTCCGCTGCTGCAATAAAACATATCCATTTTCATTTATAACGAGTACAACAGCACCAACTAAAATTAAAGGGCGATGACCAACTATTTTTCGTAATTCTTCTACATATCCCACCGTATCGCCTCCTTTTTCGTTGTCCACACTATTGTATCATATGTACGAAACGACAAAATGCGTATATTTTTCATTTTTTTAACAAAATATTTATTTTATGTGATTCATCTACTGTAGCTAACATAATAGATTCGACTTCTGTACTCTCCTCTAGAAATTCTCTCGCCCACGCTTCTGTTTTTCCTAATAATGCAAGAACATCTTTCTGTATCCTCCCATCCTTTACTAATACAAAAGAAACTGGAGATTTTTTTCCCGCCACTTTAAGATCAAGCCGCGAAACTGCTTCATATTCTGGATACCGAAATATAGAAACGACACCGTTCGCTTCCCATAATGCTAATTTAATCGTTTGAATATCGCTCACATTTCGCATACGAAGTTCCGAAAACAAATATTCCACGGTAATTCTCGCCTTTTTCAAATTGCTAAAATCAATGGAACCATTATGTATAAGAATAATAGGTGCTGGCTCTAAAAAACGTCTCCATCTATCCCATTTCAGCATTAAAACTGAGCTTATAATATGAAGTACAACAAGTATGAACGTTGTAATCATCGATCCCAGTAACCCTACTTTTTCATCAGACAATGAGTTAGAAATATTCCCACCAAGCAATAACACTAATACAACATCTAAAAAACGAAGTTGTGCGATAGACCTTTGCCCCATCGCTTTCGCAACTAATATTAAAAATATGTATGCTATAATAGCCCGAATAACCCATTCACTATTAGAAAGATGCCGTGCTCCTTCAAAAATATGCATATGCATCACTTTGCACTCCTTACCCGTCTCAAACTGCTATCCTGTTTTAGTTTGCAACGTTTATGAGCATATATGTAAAAAAAGCTGGTTCGTTTAAAAACGAACCAGCTTTTTTTACTTAACTGAAAACATATATTTTTTATAAGTTTTCCGTACCGATAATATGAGCCCCATCATAATCATATTTGAGAATAAGGAACTTCCCCCATACGATAAGAAAGGTAATGCAATACCTTTTACAGGCATTAATCCAACGATCATACCGATGTTTTGGAATATTTGAACTGTTAATATACCGATTGATCCAGCGCATAATAATGTACCAAATAAATTATCAGCGGAATAACCAATAATAATTGTTCGATATAGTAGTAATAGGAACAAGAAGACAACTAAGGCTGCTACGATAAATCCACCTTCTTCGGCAATTGTAGCGAAAATAAAGTCAGTATGCTTCTCGGGAATATAGACGCTTCCTCCCCCAAACCCTTTACCTTCCATTCCTCCACTACCTACAGCTAAAATCGATTGCTGTGTTTGATAACCTTGATCTGCATTTTCAAATGGATTTAACCAACCTACAATACGCGACTGTTGGTGAGGCTTTAGTAAAGTAACTAAATTATTATAGAAAAAATCTTGATACTTAAAGAAAATAAATATTAAAGCAGATAATATGGTCAACGGAATAACTGTACATAATGCTATCAATTTCTTTTGAATACCTGACATAAATAAAATACATGCAATAGCAGCAGCATATAAGAACACCATACCTGTATCAGGTTGACTATATACAACCGCCATAGGTGGAAGTGACACTAGCATAATTTTACCTACTAGCTTTAAATCTGTTTGGAATGTCCTTGCCATATACTGTGCATTATGTTTCACTGCTATACTCGCTACTACAAGTAGCAATGCAATTTTGAAAAACTCAGACGGCTGAATTTGTCCAAATACTGGGAAAACAAACCATCTTTTTGCACCTAATTTTTCAGGTGTAAAACCTGATGGTGGTAATACTTTCAAAAGAATAAGTGAAGCAAACCCAGCAATATAAAGCGGCCAAGATAATTTTTGCAATTGATCTAAGTCGATGCTTGCAACAAGAAGTAACAATACAACCCCAATTATGTAGTTAACACCTTGTTTCATAGCAAAGTTTGCAGCTCCATACTGTCCCGTTTGCTGACTGCTATATATAGCAGCTATACTCGTCACACATAGTGCACACAAAATTAAAATTAATTTTACATCTAAACTTTTTAGAAACTCGGTACTTCTTTTCATGACATCCTCCTGAAACATTGTTACGGCAAAAATAAAAAACCAGGAGTCAACATTCTTCATGTTTTGACGACTGATTACACATTATCTATAAAACACTTATATAGAATAACTCTCTTTTTCATACAATACAATATATTATACTACAGTTTCGTCAGTAAGATTTGCCAAAAAAATTATTCTTTTCTTATTTTATATCCATATACCATATATCAGCAATGTATTTTCGTAAATTCCTAATACATAATCGTTTATTGTAAGATTACTGGGAAAGATATTTATACATATAGTAGGATGTAGATGAAGAAATAAGATAATAAAAAGCTCGCATAAGCGAGCTTTTTATTAATATACAGATGTATTATTTTCTGACATGTTTTCTAAAATTTCTTTAACACGTCCTAAGAACTTACCACAAATTAAACCATCAAGTACTCGGTGATCAAGTGATAAACATAAGTTAACCATATCACGAGCACCGAACATACCGTTATCCATAATTACTGGGCGTTTTACAATTGATTCAACTTGTAAAATAGCCGCTTGCGGGTAATTAATAATACCCATAGATTGAACAGAACCGAATGATCCTGTGTTATTAATTGTAAATGTTCCACCTTGCATTTCGTCTGCTTTTAACGATTTCGTACGTACTTTTCCTGCAAGTTCTGTAATTTCACGAGCAATACCTTTAATTGTTTTCTCGTCCGCTTGCTTAATTACTGGTACAAATAGTTCTTCCTCTGTTGCAACAGCGATAGAAAGGTTAATATCTTTCTTCTGAACAATTTTATCGCCAGCCCACATTGAATTAATTTGAGGATACTCTTTTAACGCTTGTGCTACTGCTTTTACGAAGAAAGCAAAGAACGTTAAGTTAAAGCCTTCACGCTTCTTAAAGTCACCTTTAATTGAGTTACGGTATGACACAAGGTTTGTCACATCTACTTCAATCATCATCCAAGCATGTGGTGCTTCGTGTTTACTACGTAGCATGTTTGCTGCGATTGCTTTACGCACACCTGTTACTGGAATTTCAATATCTCCAGGCATTGTAGGTACAGAAACTGGTTTCGCAGCTTCTACTTTTTGCGCTACTGGTGCTGCTTTTGGTGCTTCTGGGCGAGCTTCTACTACTGCCGCTACAGCTTCCTCTTTCTTCGCCGCACCTGCTTGTGGGATATTTCCAGATTCCACAAGCTTTAAAATATCTTTACGAGTGATACGGCCGTTTGCTCCCGTACCTTCTACTAGATCTAAATCAACGTTATGCTCACCCGCAAGCTTTAACACAGCTGGTGAAAAACGTGGTTTTCCATCAGTTGGTTGCTTTACTTTCGGTGCTTTTTCAGACGTAGCTATTTCTGCCTTTGATTCTTCTTTTGTTTTTTCCTCAACAGCTGTTGCTGCTACTTCATCTGCGCCTTCTACTTGAATAACACAAACTACTTCACCTACAGCTAACGTATCACCTTCACCAGCGATTAACTCTTTCACAACACCCGTGAAAGAAGATGGTACTTCAGCATTTACTTTATCAGTCATTACTTCTGCAAGCGGATCATACTTATTTACGTGATCGCCAACATTAACGAGCCATTTACTAATTGTGCCCTCTGTAACGCTCTCCCCGAGCTGAGGCATTGTAATATTTTCTACAGCCATGTATAGTCCCCCCGATTAAAATTCCGCAAGTTCACGCATTGCTTTTTCAACTTTATCTGGATTTACCATAAAGAATTTTTCCATTGTTGGTGCATATGGCATTGCTGGAACGTCTGGACCTGCAAGACGTGCGATTGGCGCATCTAAATCAAATAGACAGTTTTCAGCGATAATTGCTGCCACTTCACTCATAATGCTTCCTTCTTTATTGTCTTCTGTTACAAGAAGAACTTTACCTGTTTTAGAAGCTGCTTCAATGATTGCTTCTTTATCTAATGGATATACAGTACGTAAATCAAGAATGTGTGCAGAGATGCCATCTTGTGCTAACTTTTCAGCCGCTTGAAGAGCAAAATGAACACATAATCCGTACGTGATAACTGTAATATCATCACCTTCACGTTTTACATCTGCTTTTCCGATTGGTAATACGTAGTCATCCTCCGGTACTTCACCTTTAATTAAACGATATGCACGTTTATGTTCAAAGAATAATACTGGATCTTCATCACGAATGGCTGCTTTTAATAAGCCTTTTGCATCATATGGTGTAGAAGGGATAACGATTTTTAAACCTGGTTGGTTTGCAAACATCGCTTCTACAGATTGTGAATGATACAATGCACCGTGAACACCCCCGCCAAATGGTGCACGGATTGTAACTGGACAAGTCCAATCATTATTAGAACGATAACGAATTTTTGCTGCCTCAGAAACAATTTGGTTTACTGCTGGCATGATGAAATCAGCAAACTGCATTTCAGCGATTGGACGCATACCATACATTGCTGCACCAATTGCTACCCCAGCAATTGCAGATTCTGCAAGCGGTGCATCAAGCGCACGATCTTCACCAAATTGATCATACAAACCGTGTGTCGCTTTAAACACGCCACCTTTTTTACCAACATCTTCTCCTAAAACGAATACTTTCTCATCGCGTTCCATTTCTTCGCGCATTGCTAATGTAATAGCATCAATATAAGACATTACAGCCATGAAACGTTCCCCCCTATTCTGCGTATACGTGCTTCAATGCATCTTCAGGTGCTGCATACGGAGCATTTTCTGCATATTCTGTTGCTTCATTTACGATATGCATAATTTCGTCTAACATTTGTTTTTCCGATTCCTCAGTTAACACACCAGCTTCTTTTAAATAAGCCGCGAATGTTATAATTGAATCTTTTTTCTTTGCTTCTTCTACTTCTTCTTTATCACGATAAACACGATCATCATCGTCACTAGAATGTGCTGTTAAACGATATGATACTGTTTCAATTAAAGTTGGGCCTTCACCACGACGACCGCGATCTGCTGCTTCTTTTACAGCTTTATATACTGCAAGCGGATCGTTTCCGTCTATTGTATATCCAGGCATACCGTAACCAATCGCACGATCTGATACGTTTTTACATGCTAATTGTTTTTCAACTGGAATAGAGATTGCATATTTGTTATTTTCACACATAAAAATAACAGGTAGTTTGTGTACACCAGCAAAGTTTGCCCCTTCATGGAAGTCACCTTGGTTTGAAGAACCTTCTCCAAATGTAACGAACGTTACTAAATCTTTCTTCTCCATTTTTCCAGCTAGTGCAATACCAACTGCATGTGGTACTTGCGTTGTTACTGGAGATGAACCTGTAACAATACGATTTTTCTTTTGACCGAAGTGACCAGGCATTTGACGACCACCAGAGTTTGGATCTCCAGCTTTCGCGAAAGCAGACAACATAAGCTCTTTAGCTGTCATACCAAATGCTAGTACAACACCCATATCACGGTAGTATGGTAATGCATAATCTTTCTCTCTATCAAGAGCGAACGCCGCTCCAACTTGTGCAGCCTCTTGTCCTTGACAAGAAATTACGAATGGAATTTTACCAGCGCGGTTTAATAACCACATACGTTCGTCAATTTTACGTGCAAGTAACATCGTACGGAACATTTCTAATACTTGCTCATCACTTAAGCCAAGCTCTTCATGGCGCTTTTCTTTTACTTCTGCCATTTTTCATAACCTCCTAAATCCACATTTTTATGCGTGTAACGCTCTTCCATCTACAGCAAGTGCTGCTTCACCAATCGCCTCAGATAATGATGGATGCGGATGAATTGTATGTGCTACTTCCCAAGGTGTTGCATCAAGTACTCTTGCAAGACCCGCTTCAGAAATCATATCTGTTACATGCGGTCCAATCATATGAACACCAAGAATGTCATTTGTCTCTTCATCAACTACAAGTTTTACGAAACCATCTGATTCTCCGTATACAAGTGCTTTTCCGATTGCGCGGAATGAGAACTTACCTACTTTTAACTTATAGCCTTTTTCTTTCGCTTCTTGTTCTGTTAAACCGACAGAAGCAACTTCTGGACTGCTATATACGCATTTTGATACCATAGAGTAATCAATTGGTGTAACTTCTTTCCCTGCAATATGTTCTACTGCAGCAATTCCTTCATGAGAAGCAACGTGAGCAAGTTGCAGGCCACCGATTACATCTCCAATTGCGTAAATATGCGATTCTTTCGTTTGATAAAACTCATTTGTTTGAATGTATCCTTTTTCCACAACGATATCTGTGTTCTCTAAGCCAATATTTTGCGTATTCGCTTGTCTTCCTACAGATACAAGCATTTTTTCTGCTTTAAATTCTTTATTTTCACCGTTGTGTTCAGCTTGGATTGTTACTCCATTATCTTTTACCAATGTTTCTGGTAATACTTTTGCACCAGTTACCACTTTAATACCTTTTTTCTTGAATAGACGTTGCATTTCTTTTGAAACATCTTGATCTTCTAGTGGTAATATCGTTTTTGCATACTCTAATACTGTAACTTCTACACCGAAGTCAGCAAGCATAGATGCCCACTCAATCCCGATTACACCGCCACCAACGATAATAATTGAACTAGGAAGCGTTTCCATTTTTAGGGCATGATCTGAAGACATTACGTACTCTCCGTCTAATTCTAAACCTGGTAATGAATTTGGACGAGAACCTGTTGCAATAAGTACATTTTTTGGAATTAACATTTCATTCTCTTCTCCACTTGCAAGTTCAACTGAAATTGTCCCTGGCATCGGAGAGAAAATAGATGGGCCAAGAATACGGCCAATACCTTCAAACACATCAATTTTACCTTGTTTCATTAAATGTTGAACGCCTTTATGAAGCTGCGTTACAATCTTCTCTTTACGCTCTTGTACTTTCGCAAAGTTTAGTTCTACATTGCTTGCAATAACTCCGAACTCTTCGCTTTTTTTAGCAGTTGCATATACTTCCGCACTACGTAAAAGAGCTTTACTAGGAATACATCCTTTGTGTAAACAAGTACCACCAAGATTTTCTTTTTCGACTAGTGCAGTTTTTAACCCTAGTTGTGATGCACGAATTGCAGCAACATATCCACCAGTACCGCCGCCAACGATGACTAAATCATATTCTTTTGCCATTATCTCAACCCCTAGCTACCGTTTCTTTTTCACGTACAACGTATTCTTTTGGAGCTTCTTCTTCACGTAATACACGAAGTGCTCCTTCTGCTAACGCTTCTAACTCATCTTCGCCTGGATGTACGATAACATCTGCAATCCAGTCCACTCGCTCTTTTATTTCATCGACAAGAATTTTACTGTATGCCAGTCCACCAGTTAATACGATTGCATCGATTTTCCCGTGAAGTACAGCGCTAGCTCCACCAATCTCTTTTGCAACTTGATATGCCATTGCTTTATAAATAAGAGTTGCTTCAGGATCACCTTTTTCAACCATTTTCTCTACTTTAATCGCATCATTTGTACCGATTAAACTTACAAGTCCACCTTGTCCGACAAGCTTTTTAATCATTTCATCTCGGTAATACTCACCAGAGAAACACATTTCTACTAGTTGCCCTACTGGTACTGTACCAGCACGCTCTGGACTAAATGGTCCTTCTCCGTTTAAACCGTTATTCACATCGATTACTCTTCCTTTTTTATGAGCACCAACTGTAATACCACCGCCCATATGCGTAACTAATAAATTTAAATCCTCATATTTGTGGTTTAACTGTTCAGCTACTTTACGAGCAACTGCTTTTTGATTTAATGCATGGAAGATACTTTTACGTTCCATACCAGCAATACCACTTATACGAGCAACTGGCTCCATCTCATCTACAACGACAGGATCCACAATAAATGCAGGAATGTTTAATCCAGAAGCAATTTCATATGCTAAAATGCCTCCAAGGTTTGAAGCGTGATGACCGCTAAACCCATTTTTTAAATCTTCTAACATCGCATCGTTTACTGTATACGTACCGCCTTCGATTGGACGAAGTAATCCACCACGTCCACAAACAGCGTTTAACTTTGAAATGTTAATACCATGAGAATGTAGAACTTCTAAAATCGTTTCTTTTCGAAACTCATATTGGTCGATAATTCGCTTGTATTTCCCAATCTGTTCTACGTCATGACGAATCGTTTCTTCTAAAACGGGTCTTTCATTATCAAAAACACCAATTTTTGTGGATGTACTACCTGGGTTAATAACAAGAATTCGATTTACAGACAATGTTGCTACCTCCACTAATAAATTCAAAAGGAAGTGGAAACCTCATACGAGATAACCACGCCTTTTGTAAAAGTTATATATGAATGATTAGCGACGGCTAATAATATCGTGACCGTTGCGTAAGTAAGTGCTACGAGAATTTTTCAAGCTTGCAATGCGCTCTTCAGCTAGACGATCTGCCGCTACATAAGTTGCTATGCCATCGCGTTTTGAAATTTCGATTACTTTTGCAATTGTGTCATAAATAGACTCAACACGTTTTAGTGCACGTTCTCTATTGTATCCATATAATTCGTCTGCTACGTTAATTACGCCACCTGCATTAATTACATAATCTGGTGCGTATACAATACCCATTTCATGAATGATGTCACCGTGACGATTTTCTTTTAATTGGTTATTTGCAGAACCTGCGATTACTTTTGCTTTAAGTTGTGGAATAGTTTCATCATTAACTGTTGCGCCTAATGCACATGGTGCGTAAATATCGCATTCAACACCATAAATTTCATTTGGTTCAACTGCTGATGCACCGAATTCTTCTACAGCACGTTGTACAGCTTCTTTATTAATATCTGTAACGATTAATTTTGCTCCTTCAGCGTGTAAATGTTTGCATAGGTGATATGCTACGTTACCAACGCCTTGAACAGCAATTACTTTTCCTTCTAAATTGTCAGTACCGAAAGCTTCTTTTGCAGCTGCTTTCATACCACGGTAAACACCGTATGCAGTTACTGGAGATGGGTTACCAGAAGAACCGAATGATGGTGAGATACCTGTTACAAAGTCAGTTTCTTCATGGATAATATCCATATCATCTACTGTTGTACCAACATCTTCAGCTGTAATGTAACGTCCGTTTAGTCCTTGGATATAACGTCCTAGTGCACGGAACATTGCTTCGCTCTTATCTTTACGAGGATCACCGATAATTACTGTTTTCGCACCACCTAAGTTTAAACCAGCTGCTGCGTTTTTATATGTCATCCCTTTTGCAAGACGCAATGCATCTTCAATCGCCGCTTCTTCAGAATCATATGTCCACATTCTTGTTCCACCAAGAGCCGGTCCAAGTGTTGTATCATGAATTGCAATAATTGCTTTTAAACCAGATTCTTTATCTTGACAAAATACTACTTGCTCATAATCATATTTTTCTAAGTATTCGAAGATTTCTAATGTCATTGTCGTTTCCCCCTAATGTTTTACCCTTTTTGGTTTATTTTGAAGCAGTCGCAACTGCCAATGCTAATGAATATACTTTTGTTTCTGCTGAATCAGCACGAGATGTTAAAACAATTGGTGCTTTTGCGCCAGCAATCATTGCTCCTACTTTTGCATCCGCAAAGTATACGAGTGATTTATATAGCACATTTCCAGCTTCAATCGTTGGGACGAGTAAAATATCTGCCTTACCTGCTACATCACTTACTATGCCTTTATGTTCTGCTGCAATTTGTGATACTGCATTATCTAAAGCAAGTGGTCCATCAACGATACAATCTTTAATTTGTCCGCGGCGATTCATTTGTGTTAACATCGCTGCATCAATTGTCGCCTGCATCGCTGGATTCACAACTTCTACTGCTGCGATTGGTGCCACTTTTGGCAAGTCGATTCCTATTGCCCGGGCAACTTCTACAGTATTTTGTATAATAGCAGCTTTTTGTGTTACGTCAGGTGCGATGTTCATCGCTGCATCTGTAACGAAAATAAGACGATCGTAATTTTGAACTTCAAATGCTGCTACATGTGAAAGTACGCTACCTTTACGTAGGCCCCACTCTTTGTTTAACACAGCCTTCAAAATATTCGCTGTTGGGATGTTCCCCTTCATAAGCACATCTGCTTCACCATTTCTCACAGCTTTAACAGAAAGTTCTGCAGCTTCAGCACTAGACATTGCTGCAATCACTTCAACATGTTCTGAAGTTTGTAAACCATGTTCTTGTAGCATCCCCATTATTTTTTCTTGATTTCCATATAGACGAAATTGAGCTAGCTGTAATTTAATTGCTTTCGCTACAGCTTCAATTACTTCATGATCTTCAGCTACTGCTACAGCCACAGTTTTTTTAGGCTTTCCTGCTGCTTGATCAATTAAGTATTCTAACTTCATATTTTGTAATCAACCCTTTCCGTCGTCCCTCGTCTATTTATAAAGCAAATACCGTGCCAACTTTTAAAAGTGGTCTTACCAATAATGAAAACGCATTCAAAATGCAGTAAAATCAATACTTTAGAAAATAACGAAAGATTCTGTCTTATTTTGTCGCTTTTTGTATACCATGCAATAAATTGCATGGTACGCAATTTATTGCATGCTATTTTTTGCATGGTCATACTTTTCTAGCTTGTAATATAAATTTCGAACGGAAATTCCTAACGCTTTTGCAGTTTGTGTTTTATTCCCATCAAATCTCTCCAAATATTCATAAATAATATTCCCTTCAAACTCTGTCACTAAATGTTCAAGTGGCTTTTCTTCTAATTCAGGTAATAAATGAGATTGCTTTGACTCCACCTGCTCTTCGTTATGTAATGGCGGTAAATGGTGTACATCAATATAGGTCTCGTTATAATTCATAAAGATAATAGCTCTCCCCAAAATATTTTCAAGTTCCCTCACATTTCCTGGCCATTCGTATGATTGTAAATATAAAACGGCTGAATCAGTGAGCCCTTCTACATTACGACCGTAATCTTGATTAATTTTTTGAATCAATCTGTCCGCAATTGTCGGTATATCTCCTTTACGTTGACGAAGAGATGGAATTTGAATTGGAATTTTATTTAATCGATAATATAAATCCTCCCTAAACTTCCCTTCTAGAATAGCCTTTTCTAAATTCACATGTGTCGCTGCAATTACTCGAACATTAATAGGTATCGCTTTCGTTCCACCAACTTTTACAATTTCTTTTTCCTGCAATACACGAAGGAGTTTCGCTTGTGTATTTGCAGACAACTCCCCTATTTCATCTAAAAAAATACTACCGTTATTCGCTTCCTCAAAGAACCCACGTTTCCCGCCTCTTTTCGCTCCAGAAAACGCCCCTTCCTCATAACCAAATAATTCACTTTCTAACAACGTCTCCGAAATGGCCGCACAGTTTACACGGACGAACTTATTGTATTTTCGATTACTTCCATTATGGATTGCATGTGCAAACAATTCTTTACCAGTCCCAGATTCCCCGCGTAACAGTACTGTTGCTGGTGTATTCGCTCCTAGCTTCGCCTGTTCGATAGCTGCCGTTGTTTCATCTGAATTTCCGACAATATCATCAAATGAATATTTTGCTTCTAATGTACGAATAATTTGCCTTGCTCTATTCAATTCATTTGTTAATTTTTGAATTTCCGACACGTCACGGATAACACCGACGCTTCCTTTCAATATTCCATCCACAATAACTGGTGCTACGTTTACAATTACATCTCGCTTTTTTTGCCCAATCTTCATATGTATTCCGCGCACCGCACGACGCGTTCGAAGTACTTTCATATGCATACTTTCGCCTTCTACAATATCAGTTGTAGCAGGCTTCCCAATAATATCTTCTTCTGTTAAACCCGTTAATTTCGTATATGCTGGGTTAATGACTAAACCTCTTCCTTTTTCATCCACAACCGAAATCGCTTCTTCAGATGAGTTAATAATTGCCTCTAATAGTGTTTGAATTTCTTTTAAGTCTGTAACTTCTTCCGCAAGATCTACAACTTCTGTTATATCTTTAAAAATTGCAAATGCCCCTTGTACCTCTCCTCCTTCTTTTAATATTGGAATACGCGTTGTAATAATTTTCTTTCCATTCTCTAATGTCAGTTCATAATTTACTTCTATTTGTTTCGTACGTATAATGCGAAGTAATTTACTAGTTGGAATGACTTCTAAAATATACTTTCCTATCGCCTCTTCTTTTTTATATCCGATAATACGCTCTGCACTTTTATTAAAAAGACGAACTTGTCCCTCTCGATCAATTACAATCATGCCGTCATGTGTAGAATTTAAAATTAATTCTCCTTGTTGCGTCTGTTCCTCTAACCGCCCAATTAGCCCTTCCTTCTCATGCGCTAATCCTGTAACAATTTTTGCGATATCACCTGGTATAAGAAGAGTGTCTTTTTTCTTTTTTTCTAATAAAACTTTATGTACATCATCTTCACCTGTCATATCAAATATTACATCGATATGCATAGAAAGAAATGGAGTTACACTTTCTCCAATTGCAATCCCGTATTCCTTAGCAATTTGTAGTCCTTTTGCCAACGGATTTATATCAATAATCCCTATAATTTGAAATATATTCGAACTTTGTAACAGATTCAGCAGCGCGCTCCCGCCTTCACCTGCACCAACAATTAATACTTTTTGTTTCATATATTACACTTCCTCTCGAAGTAACTCTGCAAATTTTTTCACACCCTTATCTTACTCGTTCAGCACCCTCTTGACAAACCCCCTTTCCGTATAACATCATTAAAATATACGAAATAATCTGAAAAGGAGCGTTATGTATGCAGCGTTACGTTGCTCTACTATTAGCACTTATCCCTATTTCATTAGCTGTGTTTGGTATAAAGTTAATGAGAGATACTGTATTCGGGATTCTATTTCCACCAATTTCCATACTGTGGTTACAATTTTTAATCGGCGCTCTCTGCTTCGCGCTCGGGTTTTATATCTTTGGTGGCTTCGTCTTGCACCGAGATCGCAAACGAAATAAAGTACAAGCTCGCTTTAGAAGATAGGAATGCCCCACTATTTATAAATAAAAAAATGAGACCGTTACACGCGGTCTCATTTTTTTATTGGCAATAACGTTCTTGCCGTTTCAGGGTAATCAGTAATAATCGCCGATATATTCATATCAAAATATTTACGCATAAGCGTTTCTTCATTAATTGTATAAGGGCGAACTTCTACACCACTTTCCATCGTTAGTTCGGCAATAGCATCTTGAAGATAACGATAATTCGGATGTACTGCTGTAGCCCCCATTTTTTTCGCGTATGCCCACGGACTATGCAAACCTTCGCGATATAAAATTGCTGTTTGAATATCAGGAGCCATCATATGGCACCGTTTCATACTGTAGTGATTAAACGAAGAAAATATAACACGATCCTCTAGACTAAATTTCCGTACAAGCGTTATAACTTCTTCCTCTAAACCTCTGTATGGAATTTTATTATTTTTAAGTTCAATATTAAGTAGCAAACTCGTTTGTTCAAGCCATTCTAATACCTCTTCTAAAAGTGGTATTTTACAAAAACCTACTTTATCACCAAATTTATAACTTGCATCTAACTTGCATAAGTCCTCATATACATAATTGCGAACCGCACCTTTTCCATTTGTTGTCCGGTCCACCGTTTCATCGTGAATGACGACAACTTTTCCATCTTTCGTTAATTGAACATCAAGTTCAATTCCATCCGCTCTAAAAGACTCAGCTGCTTCAAATGAAATCATTGTATTTTCTGGGTACGTTCCAGCCGCACCACGATGTGCAAATATAAGAGTCATCCTCACTCCCCCAATCTTATGCTATACTATACGAAAAAGGAGGTACTTCTATGAGACCATTACAAATCTCTCCAGATACTGCAGTCCGCTTATCAAAAGCACTAGGTGTTCCACTTGAACAACTCATGCATATGCCGCAGCACATTTTAATTCAAAAACTAGTTGAATTAGAAAAACAAAATAAAGACGAAGAATAATACAGTCCTGTTTTGCAGGACTTTTTATTATTTTCTATTATATCACGGATGCCTTTCCTACTAAAATCCTTTAACAGATGTACTACGATGTGATTTAGCCGTTCCTTCATCATTTAATAATGAATCACATCTTTTCTTTTTTGTTACACGTCATAAAGAAAGCAGACCATTTATTTATAAGTCCCCATTGCGTCCTAAAAACACGATCATAAAAAAACTAGAAGCCCTTTATATTGTTTTTTATTGAACGTGCGGAGCATCCCCTGATTCGTATAGTTCTTTCGCTTTTTCCTCCCCGAATGTAGTTAAAATATAATGTTGCTCTTCTAACGCATCCATTGCTCTAGTTGCTTTACAAACGCTATCTTCTTGAGCATCCGAGAAATAATTGTGATCTTCTACAATTTTACTAAAATCTTTTTTCGCCCATCTATCAGCAATTGCTAAAAGTTCATTTTTCTTCGCAAAGCTACTCTTATTTATAATTTCTTTTAATTTTTTAGCATTACTTTGAATCATTGGGATAGAGCCCGATTTTCGTTCTGCCACCACTTTTTGATGAGTCATGCGATGCATCGCTGTAATGACTTCGCTTTCAGTAGAATTTTCAGTAACATACACATCAACAAAGACCCCATCTACCTCTCTACCTACTATTGTTTGGTCTTCTTTTTTATCTATTTGAGCGCTCACTTCTTTATCTACGGGATTATCTGCAAGTTCTAACATTCCAAATGTAACTGCAATAGCAAGAACTCCCATAGCTGCTACTATTCCTAGCCAAGTTGAAATTTTATTTTCCATTCCCCTTCTCCCTATCTATATCTATTTTATTGCCTTATAAAAAACTCACTTACATGTAATATTACTAAAAATAGGTTTTATTTTCCATACTATCAAATAATCTCTTTTTCTCAACAAAATAAAAAGACCAACGAATTATAACATTCATTGGTCTTTAAATAAAAAGTTCATTGGTTTTAAATTTGATATCGAGTATCAATTTCAAGAATTATTAAGCTTTACTAAAACTTAAATCCCTTACTACTTTTACTCTCAACTAGCTTTATGTTCAAGTCTCAGCTTATCCGCAACCATTGCGATAAACTCAGAATTCGTAGGTTTTGCTTTTGACATGGATACTGTATAACCGAATAAGGACGAAATAGAATCAATATTCCCACGGCTCCAAGCTACTTCAATTGCGTGACGAATTGCGCGCTCCACACGGCTTGCTGTTGTATTATATTTCTTTGCGATATCTGGATACAATACTTTCGTAATCGATCCTAATAATTCGATATCATTGTATACCATGGAGATTGCTTCTCGTAAATACATATATCCTTTAATATGAGCGGGTACACCAATTTCATGAATGATACTCGTAATACTCGCATCTAAGTTTTTCGGTTTTCCATCTACTGTTGTGGCTGATCGGAATGATGGTAGTGGACGCTTAATCATAGTGTTTGCTTTACCACTCACTTGACGAATATGACTCGTTAAATTCTCCATATCAAATGGTTTTAATATGAAATATGAGGCACCTAAGTCAACTGCTTTTTTCGTCACATCTTCTTGGCCAAATGCTGTCAACATAATTACGCTAGGCTGTTTTAACCTTTCAATATGTCGCATTTTCTCCAATACAGCTAAACCATCTAAGTGTGGCATAATAATGTCTAAAACGAGTACATCAGGTTGCTTATCTGTTAATAAGTTTAAACACTCTTGACCATTATAAGCAGTACCGATTACTTCCATATCATCTTGAGCGGCTACATAGCTCTCTAACATTGATACTAGTTCTTTATTATCATCCACAAGACATACTTTAATTTTCTCCACAGCTTTTCCTCCCTTACCGAATCGATTCTCCGACATGTGTATCCTTCTAGGCTACATGAATTGTTCGACAATTGTGTGAAAATTCCCTTTTAAAGTTTCTTACTTTCCGATAAAATCACAAAAAAATATGTTTATCGCTCATTTATTCCCTTTCGCAACACATTCCATCATAGAAATACAACGAAACGTTCAACCCTTTCCTTTTATTTTACAACAAAAAACACCTCTTGCGGAGCTTTTACAAAATTTCAACGAATTTTTCAACAGAAAAAGCGAGCTAATAATATATATTAGCTCGCTTTTTTCTCTTGATCATAAATATTAATTCCAGCTTGATGTAACATCCATTCAATATGAACACCATATCCTGATGTTGGATCATTTACAAATACATGTGTAACAGCACCAATTACTTTTCCATTTTGTACAATTGGACTTCCGCTCATTCCTTGTACGATACCGCCCGTTTTCGCTAATAGACGTTTATCTGTTACTTTTATTACCATACCCTTTGTGGCTGGGAATTTTTGCTGCACTGTACTAACAACTTCAATATCAAACGCTTCTACTTTATCTTGATCAATAACTGTTAATATTTTTGCCGGTCCTTCTTTTACTTGATGAGATAATGCGATAGGCATTGCTTTATCCATTATACCGTTTTTCATATTCGTATTTAATTTTCCAAAAATACCATATGGACTATTAATTGTAATATTGCCAATCACTTCACGGTCTGGTGAGAATCTTGCTAATTTCTCCCCTGGATTCCCATGACTACCTCTTTCAATTGATGTAACTGTCGAGCGCATAATTTGTCCATCTTCGACTTGAATCGGCTTTTTCGTATCATTATCAGAAATAACATGACCAAGTGCCCCATATTTCATAGAATCTGGATGAACAAATGTCATCGTTCCAATTCCAGCTGCCGAATCACGGATATACAAGCCAATTCGATAAGACGATTCACCGTTGTCTTTTTGTGGAGTTAGCTTCGTACGAATATATTTTCCATCTCTTAACAATACAAGAGTAAGCGGTTCACCTGTTTCTCCACTATTATGAATAAACGGTGCTACATCACTCATTCTTTCAATTGTTTTACCATTAATTTCAGTAATCATATCTCCAATTTGTACACCTGCTGTTTCACCAGGAGATATTTTACCTTTTTCAGTTTGAATTAAATGATGGCCTACAACAAGTACACCTTTTGTATTTAATTTCACACCAATTGATTGTCCACCTGGAATCACTTTAAAATCTTTTAACACTTTCACATTTACTTTTTTCACTGGAAAACCAGCAAGCTGAAATACCATATCAGCTTCACCATTTTGATGAGAATTTACCATAAGTCCTTGTTTTTGTTCATTCGAACTCACTGTAAATACATGACGATTTGTGGATGAAGCTTTGAAAACTGGTAATGATGATATTTCTGATTGTTGCCCTTCAAAAACAACAAGTTGTTTCGGTGATGAAATAAACGTTCGAAGCGGTTTAAAACATCCAATAAAAACTAAAGAAACAAGGAGACAAAGACCTATTATTTTTCGAAATTTTTCTAATTTCAACTTGTTCACTCTCCTCGCTCCTACCCCACATTCAGCCTCTTGGCTTCACTTTTTAATCTCTCCTTGCAGTGCTTTATTTATAACCGGAAGAATTAAGAAATCGTCATTTGAGAAAAAAAGCTATCCATTACTGGATAGCCTCTGCTGTCTGTTTAAAATGATGCGCTTGCGTAAGTAATTCTTTCGCATGCTCTGTCGTTAAATCTGTGATTTCCACACCAGAAATCATTCGAGCTATTTCTGTTACTTTATCCTCCATAGTTAAAACAGTAACTGATGTAATTGTCCGATCATTCGCTACTTGTTTTCGAATAAATAAATGTGAATCCGCCATTGAAGCTACTTGAGGTAAGTGCGTAATACAAAGTACTTGCGAGTTTACTGATACTCGATAAATTTTTTCCGCAATAGCCTGTGCGACCCGGCCACTTACACCCGTATCCACTTCATCAAAAATAACAGATGCAACCCCTTGATGCTTAGAAAAAATGCTTTTTAAAGCTAAAATGATACGAGATAACTCTCCGCCAGAAGCAACCTTTGAAAGTGGTTTTAGCGGCTCTCCTGGGTTCGTTGAAATATAAAATTCCACATGATCGTAACCATCCGCCGTAAGTCTTACCGGCGCACCTTCCACAAGGGGCTCTTCTGCATTTCCTTCTCTCTTCATAATTCTCACTTCAAATTTCGTTTTTTCCATATATAATTCTTTTAATTCCTGATGAATTGCATTTGTAAGGTGTTCTGCAAGCTCATGACGCATATCACTTAACAACGTTGCTTCTTTCATAATAACACTTTCTAATTCCTTCAACTGTTTCTTCGTCGTTTCAATATGAACGTCTTTATTTTCAATCGTAAAAATTTCCTGTTCAATTTTATCAGCATACGCTAAAATCTCTTCTACATTATTTCCATATTTTCTCTTTAGCATACGAATTTCATTCAAACGTGTTTCAATTTCATCTAAACGATTTGGATCATATTCCATCATATCGAGCTTTTCCCTCAGTTGATAGGCAACCTCTTCTAATAAGTAATAGCTATTTGCAATTGAATCATGATTCTCTTGATACACTTCATCTAAATGTGTAATACTTTCCATTTGCCCCATTGCACTTCTTACATTATCTAATCCTTGTCCGTCGGCACTTAAAGAACGATATGCATCACCTAACGCTTTATAAATCTTTTCAAAATTAGAAATTTGCAATCGTTCCTCAGTTAATTCATTTTCTTCATCCATCTTTAAATCCGCCTTGCGAATTTCCTCGTGCTGAAATTGAATTAAATCTAAGCGATGTGCCATTTGTTGCTCATTTTCACTTAACGATTTCAATTGTTTTTTTAATTTTTCATAGTCAGCGTATACGTTTTGATATATGTCTAATTGTTTAACGATTCGATCCCCATCAAAGTGATCAAGCATAAACAGATGTCGTTCTTCATTCATTAAATCTTGCGTTTCGTGCTGTCCATGAATATCAACAAGTGTTTTCCCAATTTCTTTTAATATGCTAAGTGTAACAAGCTTCCCATTTACACGACATACACTCTTCCCGTTCGCAGCAATATCACGCTTTAAAATAATCATACCATCTTCTATTTCTATATCTAACTCTTCTGCCTTTTCAATACATGGATGCTTCTCATCTTCAACATAAAATAGCCCTTCAATCTCAGCCTTTTCTGTTCCATATCGAACAAATTCTGCTGACCCACGGCCACCTACAAGTAAACTAATTGCATCAATAATAATCGATTTTCCGGCCCCTGTTTCACCGCTTAAAACCGTTAAACCTTTTTGAAAAGAAATATTTAATGCTTCAATAATAGCAAAGTTTCTAATCGATAATTCCGATAACAATGCCCCATTCACCTCGTTATAAAATAATCCCTTACTAAAGGATTTTCTCAGTTCTTCATTCAAATAATCATGCTATATATTTGTATGTATATACTCTTCTAACCCGCTTCATTGTACCAAACATTTGTTTTACGGGTCAATCCATCTATTTTTTAACTTTATGCAAACAAAATATTATATTACAATTGAAAATTCATATTTTTAACCAATAAAAATATCTTGTTCACTTTCCACTTTACGATGGAAAGCAAACAAGATTTTTTGTTACAACATATTTAAGAAACGATCAGAGACAACACCTGTATCGTCAGGTGTACGGCAAATAATTAAGCAAGTATCATCACCACAGATGGTTCCGATGATCTCATCCCACTCTAAATGATCAATAAGTGCTCCAAGTGAATGAGCGTTACCAGGCAATGTTTTTAGCACAAGCATATGTCCTGCCGTGTCTAATTTTACAAATGAATCCACTAGATTTCGTTTTAATTTTTGTAACGGGTTAAATCGTTGATCTGCTGGCAAGCTATATTTATAGCGCCCATCATGTAATGGCACCTTCACTAAGTGCAGTTCTTTAATATCGCGCGATACTGTTGCTTGCGTTACATTAAATCCCTCATTACGTAAAATATCAACTAATTCATCTTGTGTTTCAATTTCTTTGTTTGCAATAATTTCCCTGATTTTAATATGGCGCTGACCTTTATTCATACATTTGCACCTCACACTATCTCTTACCATAGTTTAAACATTGGTATACTTCACTTATTTATGTTAACTTATAATTCGTTTCTTGTACACAATTGTTTTTACAATCATTATACAATTACAGCAAAAAGAGGAACAACATATGTTATTCCCCTTTCCCTTTTTGTTTTAGAACGTCATGCGCTTCTGTAACAACTTGCTCTATAGAAATCGGAGAATGATTTTCGCCATTCTCACGTTCACCATGCCATTTCAGATGAATTAAAAATTCAATATTACCATCCCCACCCGTAATTGGTGAGAATGTTAAACCTTCCACATCATAGCCTTCTTTTAAAGCAAACTCGACAATCATTTCTACAACAGCTTCATGTACTTTTCTATCACGAACGATACCTTTTTTCCCAACTTGCTCTCTTCCAGCTTCAAACTGCGGTTTAATTAACGCTGCTACATCTCCGTTAGGCATAAGCATTGTTTTTAAAACTGGCAGTATAAGCTTTAATGATATAAATGAAACATCAATACTTGCAAATTGAGGTAAACCACGTTCTAAGTCTGCCGGTGTCACGTAACGGAAGTTTGTTCGTTCCATTACAACAACACGCTCATCTTGACGTAATTTCCACGCTAGTTGATTGTATCCTACATCTAATGCATAAGATAATTTCGCTCCATTTTGAAGCGCGCAATCTGTAAAGCCACCAGTTGATGAACCAATATCTATCATAACTTTATCTTGTAAATCAAGATGAAATGTCTCTAATGCCTTTTCAAGTTTATAACCACCACGACTTACATACGGCATAACTTGTCCCTTCACCGTAATCTCAGTATCTTGCGAGATTTTCTCTCCTGGCTTATCAAGTCTCATCTCATTTGCATATACGAGTCCGGCCATAATGGCGCGCTTTGCTTTCTCACGCGTTTCTATAAGTCCTCGCTCTACTAATAGTACATCTACTCTTTCTTTTTTTACGCTCATTTGTTACGCCCTTTTTTGTTTTGATGGAATCATTGTATGAATACGGTCTACAACAGCATCTGTCGTTAAACCAATTTCTTCTAATAATTTTGTTACACTTCCGTGCTCTATGAAGCGGTCTGGAATACCCATTCGTTCAACTAATGCACTATGGTAACCATTTTCAGATGCAAATTCAACTACTCCTGTTCCAAAACCACCGATTAAACAAGCTTCTTCAATCGTTAAAATCGGTATATTCTTTCCTAGAAGATCATGTAAATATGCTTCATCCATTGGTTTAATAAAGCGAGCATTCACTACTTTCACTGAAACCCCAGCTTTTTCAAGACGCTCAGCTGCTTCCATTGCCATTGGTATTGTCGTACCAAACGTTAAAATAGCTGCTTGTGTCCCCTCTTTTAACGTCTCCCACGTACCGATTGGAATCGCCTTTAATTCTTTATCCATATGAACGCCAAGTCCATTACCGCGAGCATAACGCAATGCGATTGGTCCATCTTCATATTGCATCGCCGTATAAACTAAATGTTGCCCTTCATTTTCATCTTTCGGCATCATAAGCACCATATTCGGCAAGTGACGTAAGAATGAGATATCAAATACGCCTTGATGCGTTTCACCATCTGCTCCTACTAATCCCGAGCGATCTATTCCGATGAAAACATTTAAATTTTGGCGGCATATATCATGAACAACTTGGTCATATGCTCTTTGTAAAAATGTTGAATAAATCGCTAAGAATGGCTTCATTCCTTGCGTTGCCATACCTGCTGCCATTGTTGTAGCATGCTGTTCTGCAATACCTACATCAATCATACGATCTGGGAATTCTTTTTGGAATTTCTCAAGTTTTGATCCAACAGGCATTGCAGGTGTAATTGCTACGATACGCTCATCCGCTCTCGCTAGCTTAAGTACTGTTTCACTAACGACAGCACTCCATGCTGGTGCAACTTCTTTCGGCTTAACGAAGTCACCTGATTCAATTTTATAAGGTCCTGTTCCATGCCAAGTTCCAATAACGTCACTCTCAGCCGGTTTATAACCTTTTCCTTTTTTCGTAATAACGTGAACAAGCACTGGGCCTTTTGTTTTCTTTGCATATTGCAACGTTTCGAATAACTTTTCATAATCATGCCCATCGACTGGACCTAAATATGTAAAGCCTAACTCTTCGAAAAAGACACCAGATACTAGTAAATATTTAAGACTATCTTTTATTTTCTCTGCTGTCGCAGCCACTTTCCCGCCAACTGCTGGGATTTTCTTTAATATATACTCTAATTCATCTTTTACCCAGTGATATTTTCCTGCGGTACGTAAACGACCGAGCACATTATGAAGCGCACCAACGTTTGGTGCAATTGACATTTCATTATCATTCAAAATAACAATCATGTCTGTTTTTTCATGTCCAATATGGTTCAATGCCTCTAAAGCCATTCCGCCTGTTAAAGCACCATCTCCAATAATTGGTATAACATATTCTTTCGTTTTCTTTAAATCACGTGCCAGAGCCATTCCCATTGCAGCCGATAACGAAGTCGAGCTATGACCAGTTTCCCATACATCGTGCTCACTCTCGCAACGTTTCGGGAAACCACATAGACCTTGATATTGCCTTAATGTACCAAACTCTTTCGCACGTCCAGTTAAAATTTTATGTACATAGGATTGATGTCCTACATCCCATAAAAATTTATCTTGCGGGCTATCAAATAATTTGTGCAGAGCAATTGTGAGTTCTACTACACCTAAATTAGGTGCAATATGTCCACCTGTTTGAGAGAGCTCTTCAATTAAAAACTTACGAATATCCTCACTCAATCCCTCTAGTTCACTGATAGACATATCTTTCAAAAAACTAGGGTTTTGAATTTGCGTTAGATCCACATGGATCACTCACTTTCATTTCATAATCTGTCAACATGTCAAATATTATAAAAAACATTTACACAAAACAAGAAATTCTCTTTTCTATTTTTCGTCTTGTCCCGCTATTAACCAGTCTATTGCGCCCTAATCCTATTATAAACCATATTTCTTTAGGCGATGAAAAAAATAGCCGCTAACACGAAGTGATAACGGCAATGTAATCTACATATATTTTTGCCAATAACAAGAAAAGAAAAACCTTTTCCTACATTTATATCATAAAATGATGAATGACTCAACAAATGAAAACGCTGTTATATTAGTTATTACGTTTTGCAATCAAATCACAAATAGATAGTAAATATTCATCTTGTAATTGCAAGGAACTAATCGCACCTTTTGCTTCTGCAATTGTTTCTTCTAAAATATCCTTTGCTCTATCTACAGTAAACAACGTTGTATATGTGCTCTTTTCATTAGAAAGATCGCTACCAATCGGTTTTCCAATCTCTTCTTCAGTTCCTTCGACATCTAAAATATCATCTCGAATTTGGAAAGCTAGACCGATATATTTGGCAAACGTAAGCAACTTTTCTTCTTGCTCTTCTGTCGCATCAGAAAGTATCGCACCCGCAAGTACAGCAAATTCAAGCAGTTTTCCGGTCTTATGTTTATGGATGTACTCCAATTCATCAATCGTAAGGCGTTTCCCTTCAGCTTCCATATCTGCCACTTGTCCGCCAACCATTCCTTCTGGTCCTGCTGCTTTTGCAAGTTCAAGTACAAGTCTTACTTTTTTTTCGGCAGAAATTTCTTTTTGCTCATATGCCATAATAACTTGAAAAGCATACGTCAATAAGCCATCTCCTGCTAAAACTGCCATCGCTTCACCAAATACTTTGTGATTTGTGGGCTTTCCTCTTCTTAAATCATCATCATCCATACAAGGTAAATCATCATGAACTAATGAATATGTATGAATCATTTCAAGAGCACAAGCTGCACCTACTCCAAGATTTCTTTCTTTCCCAAACGCTTGTAATGTTGCAAACAAAAGTAACGGGCGGAGACGTTTTCCACCCGCTTCCAAAGAATATGCCATCGCTTCACGAAGTACATTTGGACATTGTAATTCATTTGCATAGCTTACAAGTTTTTCTTCTACGAAAGTTTTACTTTCTTTCAAAAAAGTATCAAAAGCAATCGTCACTATGCTTCATCTCCTAAAGCAGTAAACGGTTCAAGCTCTCCATCTTCCCCAAGAATAACTGCCATTTGTTCTTGTACATTCTTCAGCTTCTCATCACAAAGCTTAGATAATTCCATACCTTCTTTAAAATAAGAAATCGCTTCTTCTAAAGGTACGTCACCTTGTTCTAGCTTAGAAACAAGATGCTCAAGTTGCGAAATTGCCTCTTCAAAGCTTAATTTATTTTCCATTATTCAATTCACGCTCCTCTATGCCTGATACGCTACAATCTAGTATTCCATCTTGTAATTGAACTGAAACAGCATCTCCAAGGCTTACATCTTTCACACTTTTTAACACTTGCTTCTCTTCATCATATACAAGCCCGTACCCTCTCATCATTACTTTAAGCGGACTTAACGCTTCAAGTTTTTGAGCAGCTCTTACAAAGGCAAATTCTTTCGTTTGAAGTAACGTTTGCATTTCACGTTGTAATTGCTTTTGCAACGTTTCAACAGCTACCTTCGTTTGCATAATTTTTTGAGATGGGTGGTGCTTCTCTAAATAAAATGAAAGTTGCTTTAACTGATTCACCTTTTTATCAATATAGCGCTCTTTCGCTAAAACAAGCTGTTCTAGCGCTCTATCTAATTGCTCTTCCTTTTGCTCATATACTTGTCTTGGATAACGGAACGCATACGATTTTTGCAACACTTGTAGTTTTTCTTCTTTTTTATGTACTAACTCTCTCATTGCTCTTTGCAATCTCAGAGTTCTTTGTAATACCTTTTCTTGTAACTCTATAATGTTAGGTGCTGCCAGCTCAGCTGCTGCAGTCGGTGTTGGCGCGCGTAAATCTGCAACAAAATCTGCGATTGTAAAATCCGTTTCATGGCCTACTGCCGAAATAATAGGAATTTCACTCTTAAAGATTGCTCTTGCAACCATTTCCTCATTGAAAGCCCATAATTCCTCAATAGAACCTCCACCACGACCAACGATTAGTACATCTATCTCTCCCATTTCATTCGCTGTACGAATCGCTTGTACAATCGAGGGAGCCGCTGACTCCCCTTGTACAAGTACCGGAAATACAATAACATTCCCAATTGGATAACGACGTTTAATCGTTGTTATAATATCACGAATCGCTGCTCCTGTTGGCGACGTAATCACACCTATTGTTTTAGCGTAAGGAGGAATCGCTTTTTTATAAACTTGAGAAAAAAGTCCTTCTTCTTCTAAACGAACTTTTAACTGTTCGTACGCTAAATGTAAATTCCCGACTCCGTCAGGCTGCATGTCTTGAATATAAATTTGATAAGAACCACTCGCCTCGTAAACAGAGATTTTCCCTTTCACGAGTACCTTCATCCCATTTTCAGGTTTGAATTTAATATTACGATTATGGCCCGCAAACATAACCGCTGCGATTCTTGCATTTTCATCTTTCAATGTAAAATACATGTGGCCACGGCTATGATTTTTAAAGTTGGAAATTTCACCTTTTAACCAAACAGACTGCAAATGCGGATCATATTCTATTTTTGTTTTTATATAGCGTGTTAACGCTGTAACGGTTAAATATTGCTTCTCCATTTCTCTCTCCTCATAGCCGACTCAAATTATTTACAAACGACACCTGCACGTTTGGCAGATTCAACAGTATTATGAAGAAGCATTGTGATTGTCATTGGACCAACACCCTTTGGCACAGGTGTAATGTAACCCGCAACATCTAACACGTTGTCAAAGTCAACATCACCACAAAGTTTTCCTGTTTCTAAACGGTTAACACCAACGTCAATTACAACCGCTCCTTCTTTAATATAATCCGCTGTTATCATTTTAGGTCGTCCAACAGCTACGATTAAAATATCAGCTAACTTCGATAACTCTTTCATATTTTGCGTCTTAGAATGACAATATGTTACAGTGGCATTTTCATTTAAAAACAATTGTCCCACTGGTTTACCGACAATATTACTTCTTCCAATTACTACTACATGTTTTCCAGAAATATCAAGATTTGTTTCTTTTACTAATTCTACAATACCATGCGGTGTACATGGAAGGAATGTATCTTGTCCCGTCATCATACGTCCCACGCTGATTGGGTGAAATCCGTCTACATCCTTTTCTGGTGAAATTCTTTCAATGATAGCTTTTTCTTCAATATGTTTTGGTAAAGGTAATTGCACTAATATGCCATTAATACGGTCATCTCCATTTAAGCGATCGATTTCAGCAAGCAAACGTTCCTCAGTAATTGTTTCAGGAAGTTCAATTAGCTCTGAGTAAATCCCTACTTGTTCACAGCCTTTTTCTTTTCCTTTCACATAAGAACGAGATGCTGGATCTTCTCCAACTAAAATAACTGCTAATCCTGGTACAATACCTTGCTCTTTCAACTTCACAACTTCTTCTGTTAATTGTGCTCGTTTTTTCTCCGCAACTTCATTTCCTTTGATGATTACTGCTACCATTTTAAGATTCCCCCTTAAAGAATTTACAGTGTATCTTTTATATTAGATAAAACGCCGTTAATAAAACGACGAGATTCCTCATCCCCAAATGTTTTTGCAATTTCAATTGCTTCGTTAATTGTTACGTTGTGTGGAATTTCTTCCATGTACTTCATTTCATACACAGCTACACGTAAAATACTGCGATCAACAATACTAATACGCTCAAGCTTCCACTTTTTTAAGTTTTGACGAATCGCTTCATCGATTGCTTCTTTATTTTCTACAAAACCTACTACAAGTGACTCTAGAAACTCATTTGTTTCTTCGCCTTCATCCAGCGTGTTTTCCACTGCTACTTTCGGTTCTAATTCACCTGTAATATCCATTTGGTATAATGCTTGCATTGCTCTTTCTCTAGCCGTCCTACGTTTCATTGTAACTCTCCTTTATGCTTCAAGTCTTTCCTTATACTTTGTTATATTATTATAATTTATAAGCCGTCAATTCACTTACTCTTACAGTTTTCATTGATTTTCCAACCTTATAATACAATGATAATAACACAATTTATCGTTTCACACACGGGTTACAAGGCTGAAAAATAATAAAAAGATTAACTTCAAGTTCCATATCTTATCACAATGTACGTTTTTTGGAAAAACGACACATTTCCTTGTTTATTTCTTATTTTTTGAAATAGTATAATAATTAGAGGGTTGTAATTTGTGAAGAAATGAAACGATAAAAAAGATGCCTATGTTACTAGGCACCTTTTCATTCTTACACTGGTTCGATTTCTGTTTTTTGTGTTTCGAATGTTACGCCAACGATGTGAACATTCACTTCTTTTGGCTCAAGTCCTGTCATTGTAAAGAGTGCTTGGCGAATATTGTCTTGAATCTTTTGTGCAACAACTGGAATTGCTACACCAAAATACATTACAACATAAAGGTCAACGATAATATCTTCGTTTGCTAATTCAACCTTTACACCTTTACCATGATTTTTCTTACCTAACTTCTCAACAACATCTGTAGCAAAATTACCGCGCATTGCCGCTACACCTTCTACTTCAGCAGCTGCAATACCTGCAATTACTTCAATTACTTCTGGTGCAATTTCTACTTTACCAAGAGTTGTATCTTGACCCATATCTAACATATGTTCAGCCATGAAAAAAACCTCCTTTAATGTATCACTGCGTCACAAGTTCATGCTCTTCCAAAAATTTCGTATTAAACTCACCTTTTACAAAATCAGGATGATCTAGCAATTGCAAATGGAACGGGATTGTTGTATGTACGCCTTCAATGACAAATTCACTAAGTGCGCGCTTCATTTTTGCAATTGCCTCTTCACGTGTTTTTCCGTGAACAATTAATTTAGCAACCATCGAATCATAGAAAGGTGGGATTGAATATCCCGGATATACAGCTGAATCGACGCGAATACCAAATCCTCCTGGTGGTAAGTACATTTCTACTTTACCTGGAGATGGCATAAATTTTTTGGCAGGGTTTTCCGCATTAATTCGACATTCAATTGCCCAACCATTAAATTGTACTTCTTCTTGCTGTAACGATAACTTTTCTCCTGAAGCAACAAGAATTTGCTCTTTAATTAAGTCCATTCCCGTTACCATTTCAGTAACCGGATGCTCAACCTGAATTCTCGTATTCATCTCCATGAAATAAAAGGTTTTCGTTTTATATTCATAAATAAACTCAACCGTACCAGCACCTGTATAATCAACCGCTACCGCCGCTTTAACTGCCGCTTCACCCATCTGCTTGCGAATATCTTCATCAAGTGCAGGTGATGGACTTTCTTCTAGTAGTTTTTGCAAACGGCGCTGAATTGTACAATCACGCTCTCCTAAATGAATGGCATTTCCGTGTGTATCTGCCATTATTTGAATCTCAACATGGCGGAAATCTTCAACGTACTTTTCTAAGTATACACCAGGGTTCCCAAAAGCGGTACTAGCTTCTTGCTGTGTAATTTGAATTCCTTTTATAAGCTCTTCTTCATGGCGTGCAACACGAATACCTTTTCCGCCGCCACCTGCAGTCGCTTTAATAATAACTGGATATCCAATTTGATTAGCAAGCTCGATCGCTTCTTCGGTATTTTTAATAATCCCTTGTGAACCTGGTACAATCGGAACCCCTGCTTCTTTCATTGTATCACGAGCAACGTCTTTTGTGCCCATCTTTGAAATAGCTTCTGGACTTGGACCGATAAAAATCAAGTTACATTCACGGCATAATTCTGCGAAATCTGCATTCTCTGCTAAAAATCCGTATCCCGGATGAATAGCATCGCAGCCTGTTAACTTCGCAACGCTAATAATGTTCGTCAAATTTAAATAGCTTTCTTTCGAAATCGTTGGTCCTACACAATACGCCTCGTCTGCAATCTGTACGTGAAGTGACTCTTTATCTGCTTCTGAATAAATTGCAACTGTTTCAATATCCATTTCTTTACAAGCACGAATAATTCGTACAGCAATTTCCCCACGATTGGCTATTAATACTTTTTTTATCATCACAAAGACTCCCTTATTACGCTTTTACAAGAAATAGCGGTTGTCCATACTCAACAAGCTGTCCGTTATTAACAAGAATTTCAACAATTTCGCCCTCTACATCAGCATCAATTTCGTTAAATAACTTCATAGCCTCGACAATACACACGATAGAATCTTTCGATACTCTATCCCCAACACTTACATATGGAGGTGTATCAGGCGAAGAAGAAGAAGAAGAATAGAATGTACCTACCATCGGTGATGTGATTTTATGTAGGTTTTCATTTTGAACAGCCTTCTTCTCTTCTTGTTTTGGCGCTTCTGCTTGTGCTGCTGCTACTTTCGTTTCAACTTCAACAGGCGCTACTGGTTGCATAGCTTGTTTTGCTGCAGGTGCTTGCACAGCAACAACTTCATTACCACGCTTTTTCATTTTGATTGTTGTACCGTCTTTTTTGTATTCAAATTCATCAATATTAGAGCTATCAATTAATTTAATTAATTCGCGAACTTCTTGAATTTTAAACATGTAAAATCCACTCCCATACTCTTGTTTGTCCCGTTTTTACAGATTCTCGTCACGAAAACTAGATTGACTGTAAAAATACGATGTATTCTATTAGAAAATATATTTCATTAACTAATAGAAATATTTACTATTTCCATCTTACGATAAATTTTTTAAACATTCCAATTTATATTTCTTTATAATAAATCGAAACTCCTGTAAAAATATTATTCCAATAAAAATTTAATACCTAGTAATAATACCAAGTTTCACACGAAATTGGCAAGACCACTTCTTAAAAAACATTCACTACTTTTTCAAAACGTTACACAGCAAACATGCCATTCCCTCTTCACCACACCTATAGTCAATAACATATTTTTACCAAATATTTTTTTTTTGTTTACACACCGTTCATCATTCCTTCATATAAGAATAGTATGTTCAAAGTGTAGAAAATATATTGTGTCGAGGTGTGGAAATATGATATGGCTCATTCTCTTTTTACCTGCTGTAATCGTTTGGGCATGCGTTCTTTGCATCCACGTCAAATCCGGAAAAAGTAATCATCAGTACCATGAACCATTAATCTTTTACTCACAACGTGTTTCTCCATTCCGAGCTGAACATAGTAAAAATAATTACAAAGACGCAATAGAAAAAAGCTATCGAAAATGATAGCTTTTTTCTATTCACACGTACTTACATACTCTTTTTACTATTTGCATACCCTTTGCTTAGTAAAAGATAATAATCCGTAGGGAAATCCCTACGGATTAAAGTTTCACTTATTTCGCTGGTGGATCAAATTTCACACCTACATCTTTTGATCCGCCTTCACTTCTTACAAGTTGAATAATTTTATTTGCTTCTTTCTGTGAATGTTTTGCCGCTTTAACCGTTACTCTAATATCAGTACCATCAGCTCTTACAAGAGCATCTGGATATCCTCCTTGAGATTTAATTACTGTCTCAAGTAATTCTTGCTTCGTTTCCATTGTCGTAATGGCATCAAAATTTTCTTTCGCTTTATTCTTTTCTGTTGCTGAAGCTTTTGTTGAACTCATCACTTCTTGTAATTTTGCTTTTTGTTCACTACGCTGATCTTCCATTTGCATACGTAAAGCTGTGAAATTCTCATCACTTGATTGAACTGATACATTGCCCTCTTTTTTACTTGTTTCTTTTTTTGCATTTTCTTTTTTGTCTGTTTCTTTATTCGTTGTTTCTTTGCTTGTATTTTCTTTTTTCGGAGTTTCTTTAGGCGCTTCGTTTGTTACTGCTTTATCAGTACCTTGTTTTTCTTGTCCAATCTTTTCACCTGTTGCTGGCGATGCTGTATTCATTTTGTCAGGAGTTGTCACGTAATACACAGATAGTACAACAACTAAACTTAACATCGTTAATAACCAAACTGTTTGTTTTTTTAACACTTTATTTCCTCCCTATCAATTTTTCGGTGAAACTGAAACGCGATGGGCCGGTACATCTAGCAGCCTTATCACAGCTTCTTTTACCATTGCTTTAACTTGTATATTATCCACTCCCTTTGCTACGACAAGAACACCACGTACTTTCGGCTTCTCTGTTCGTAAAACAACAGGAGTTTCTTTATCCCCTTCACGTATAATGACAGTCTTTTCATCAAGAGACTCGTCCTCTACTTCTCTCTTACCGCCTGTTTTATCTGTTTCACCTGTTGTTTGTGAGCGTTTCACTGTATTTTTTTCTAAAATTTTTTCTTCAGATGAATCTAAATTCACTTTAATCGTTACGTCTTTTACTCCTGCTATTTCTTCTAAAGCAGTTTTTAATTCTTGTTCATACGCTTTTTCATATTTTTCTACATTTGACATACTATCATTACTTTTTTGTCCGAAAGTTGGTACGTCTTTTTCTTGGTTTTGAGTTTTTTGTTCTTTAAATACAGGTACTTCTTCTTTTTTACTTGAAAAGAGACTACTAGAAAACATAAGCAAAATTCCAAGTATGAGTAGGACAAGTAAAAACTTAGGTGTTACCTTTTTACCCTTCTCGTTGCTTTCTTTTTGATCCCCATTCAATAAGTTTCGAAAAAATGAGAACTTCGAATTTTTATCTTTATTGTCCATTTACTCTACCTGTCCTCCCTTCCATTTGAACTTGGATTTGTTTACCCTCTAGTTGCCACCTGCTTGAAAAGAAATCTTTCATTTCTACATTCGTTTCTTCCACTTTTTTTGGAGGCTCTTTCGTGTTAATTTCAATTGGCTTTACTGTTTCGATTGCATCATTTTTACTACGTTCTTTTTCTTTCAACGTCACAACAACAGATTGAATATCTTTCGCTGACTTTACTTCTTCTATATTTTCTGCTGCGACTATTTGTATTTCAGAGACAGCCATACCATACTTTTTCTCAAACTCTTTTCCTACTTCTTTTTTCATTTTGGTAGCCATCTCTTCTAAACTATATGCACGTGTTAGAGCTTGTATTTCTTTTTTCTTCGAATCTATTGAATTTTTTACAGATCCTTCTGCTACGTACTTTTCTTCATTAAAATTTGCAATTACTTCATTTACATCTGTCTGCAATAGTTTAAAAAGGGGTGTTAAAATTAATACGACTAACAAAAGACTTACAACAAATTTAACGTATTTTTGCAAATTCGAATTTGGAAGAATAAGATGAATCATTGTCGCTAAGAGCAAAAAAACGATAATATTTCTGATCCACTCTGTAACAAATTGCATACTCTTCACCTCCTACCGCATCATAAGTGTAATATTCCCCGCAGCAATAATAATTGTAATACTTAAAAAGAACATAAATGATACGATAGCTAAGCAAGCAAATACGTAAATGATGCTTCTTCCAATAATGTCTAAACATTGAATAATTGCTCCGCCGCCAACCGGTTGTAATACTGCTGCTGCGAATTTATAAATAAATGCAATACAGAAAATTTGAATCGCAGGAAAAGCAACAATTAAGCATAAAATGACGAGCCCAATAATTCCGACTGTGTTTTTCAATAATCCTGATGCGCTAATAACAGTATCTGCCGCTTCCGTAAACATCCTTCCAACTACTGGAATGAAGTTTCCTGTTACAAATTTAGCAGTTTTCACAGCTATGCCATCAGCAACGGCTGTCGCTGTTCCTTGTACAGATAATACCCCTAAAAAAATCGTTAAGAAGATACCGATAATCCCAACGCTAACGTTTTGCAGAAGCTTGGACAATTTTGTAACTTTATATTGATCACTCATTGTACTTACAATACTTAATATCGTTGCCAGTAATAAAAGCGGTAGAACGATATAATTCATAAGAAGCCCGCTTGTATTCATTAAGAAAATGATAATCGGATGAAAGAAAGATACAGATACAACCCCGCCACCAGTCGCTATAAGCGCCAATAAAATTGGCAATAGCGCTAATATGAAATCTACCATTGTTTGTATCGTTTCTCTTGCATATGTCATAACGACATAAAAACTATTTAAAGCAAAAATAATAAGTACCATATATACAACAGCATCAGCAATTTTACTTACACTACTTTTTGAAAAAGCGGATTGCAGTGATTGCAACAATGCACTAAAGATTGTGAGCATAATGAGTGTGCCAAGCAGTTTTCCATTAGCTGCAAGCTCATGAAATAAATATTTTAATAACCCTATCATCCACTCTTTTAGAGAGAATTCTTTTTCTCCCTTTACAAACTCCATAAAACTCCCTTTTTGACTCTCTGGCAAATAGCCACCATATTTTGTAACAAGCCCGTCCCAAAATTGCTTCACATCTTCAATTCCGAGCTTATCCAATTGTTGATCAACGACGTTTGTTTCTACAGGAGAAGCTTGTACAACAACCGGTAAAGAAAAGAAAAGGAAGCAAGCAAATAGCAGCTTAGCTCCAAACCTCCTCAACATTCACTCCCCCTTATCCCGTCGGTAAAAATCCGAGAATAGTTTCAATTACAACCGTCAAAATAGGAATTGCCATAACGAGAATTAAGATTTTCCCAGCAAGTTCAATTTTCGAAGCGATGGCACCTTGACCAGCATCTTTTGTAATTTGAGCTCCAAACTCGGCAATATAAGCAATTCCAATAATTTTTAGTAACGTTTCCACGTAGACGTTGCTAACTTTCGCTTCACTCGCTACTCTCTCAATCATTTGTAAAATAGAATGAATTTGATCGATTAAAATAAGAAACATCACGCTACCTACGAACACAATAAATAAAGATGTAATACTAGATTTATGCTGGTTCAAAACAGCAGCTAAAAACGTAGCAACGAGGCCTAATCCGACAATTTGTATAATTTCGATTCGAACCGCCTCCTTTACTGGAAGAGAAAGACACTTTTAATCTTGTCGAATAGCGTATTAATTAAAAATGCAACATGAAATAAAATGACGACAAAACCGACAAGGATAACCCAATTTGCAATATCCTCACGCTTCAATTCTTTTAGTACAGTATGAATGAAAGCTAAAACAATGCCGATTCCGGCGATTTGAAATATTAATCCAACATCAATGGACATCGCCTTTCTCCCCCCTATAGCAGTAAAATTACAATAAGTAGCCCTGCTAGTACCCCTAAGCTCTTAATCATTTTTTCGTATTGCAGTTGTAAAGCTTTCGCTTCCTCTTCTTCTCTCTCCAAATGTGTAATACATAAGCGAATATGTTTTTGTTGTGATTCACGATCATGTTGCCCGAGCGTTTCACCAAATTGCTGCAGTATTTCATACTCGGTTTGTTGAAAAGCCGTCAACTTCCAATTCTCTTTCAAACTATCTATCCAAGCTTCCCTTACTGTTTGTTCTCCACTTTCTAGTTTTTTAGCGAAACTTTGAAATATCCAATTTAATGGCTTTGGCATTTGTTTAACTAATCGCTCGGCAGCCTCAGATAAAGGTGTGTGTCCATACATAATTTCTGCCTCTAATGATTGAAGTGCTGATTTTAATAACCTAAGTTGCCTCGGTCTCTCACTGTATCTTTTAGCGTACGAAAACCCGAAAAAGGTGCTGACCGCAACGATTAACACTGCACCAAATATTTTCACCATACGCCCTCAGCCTTTCTATTTGATAACACTGGTTTTCCATATTTATCTTTCACCTGCATAACCGTTCCTGGACCCCTCGCTTTTGACAACTCCACAAACCTATCAAATATACCAAGCTCTAGCACTGCCTTGAGCGATGGACGTCTCACAACATCCTCATAGGAAAATCCGTGTGCGCTTATAAAAAGCTGGACACCTGCATGCACTGCCTCCATAATTGCTTCACTATCTTCTTTACGGCCAATTTCATCTACGATCAAAATATCAGGACTCATAGAACGAATCATCATCATCATTCCTTCTGCCTTTGGACATGCGTCTAACACATCGACTCGGGTACCAAAATCATATTGCGGGATCCCTTTCACACAACCAGCAATTTCTGACCGTTCATCAACGATCCCCACTTTACAGGAAGGAATTTCCGAAGCACTTACCCCTTGACTCATGCAACGTGCTACATCTCTTAAGAGTGTCGTTTTTCCCGTTTGGGGAGGGCCAATTACCATCGTGTTTAACCACCTTTTTTCATACAAATATGGCAAAAGCGGTTCAGCAATCCCTATTTTTTGACGAGCAATACGAATATTAAAGGAAGAGACATCACGAATCATTTTCACTGCGCTTTTTTCTGTAATGACTTTTCCTGCTAACCCGATTCTATGCCCTCCGCGAAGCGTCACATACCCACGTTTTAATTCCTCTTCCATCGTATAAATTGAGAATTGACTTAACTTATTCAATAAGTAAATAGCATCCTCTGCAGTAGTGATATAGTCATAAAAAAACACCTTTCCGTGTGCAATACACTCTAGCGGCCTTCCAATTCGAACGCGAATTTCCTCTAAAGCATCGTATTGCTTACATTCTTCAATTAAGTACTTCATCGTTTTTGGTAAAACTTCTAATACCTCTTTCATCGGCTTCTCCCCACTATACTCGACTTACTATTTCAGTAATGCGATAAAAATACAGCAAATTCCAAGCGCTAGAAAAAAGAGCTTCAAGAAAGAAATTTCACTTGCTACACTCGCTATCCCAATTGTCATTGTTAAAATTAATACGGTAGGTCCAACAAACGCCAACATACCATTTATAAACAACGCTTTCTTCGCATCATTCACATAAAGCATAAGCAAAGCAGCAAATATCTCCGCACTACCTGAAAATAATCGAAGTGCCCCCATAACAAGCACGGATGTTTCCATTGCCGCTAGCCACTGTTTCATTCTTCCACCTTCTCCCGTAACAGTTACTAACTTCGTATTCTAAAAAAGAATATATTTGTACAACCATATGCAGAGGTTGTCTATTTCAGAAGTAAAAACATAATTTTTCTCTAAAGTCTGAATTACAATCTGAATATTCATATTATTTCATGGTATATTATGGTACATTTAGTTTAAAAGAGGTTTAAACCATGCAGCACGTCACTTTATTACCACTAGATTTATGCTATACAAATGTGATTTTCGAGCTATCAAGTGATCCACATATAAAAAATGCATTGGGGATAACGGTAGAAAATATCGAAGACACGAAAACATTTCTTCTTTTCGCAATAGAAGAAGAGCGTCAAAAGAAATCCTTATCGAGAATGATTGTGAATGAAGAAAATGAAATAATTGGCCTCACCACACTTAAACATATTAATAATGAGAAAAAGCAATCTCACATTGGTAGTTGGCTCGGCTATCCGTACTGGGGAAAAGGCTATAACGAGGCTGCTAAAAAAGAAATCTTTAAAATCGCCTTTTTAGACTTACAACTTTCCTACGTATTTGCTGGTGCTAAAACGAATAATATCCGCTCTTTAAAAGCACAAGAAAAACTACCTTATATTTCATTGCATGTGGAAAACAAGTTTCCAGACGAACACGCTGCACTAGAGAAAGAAGTAAAGTCACCTTGCTCTCTGCATGTCGTGTCACGTGAAAATTTTTTAAACTGGTTGAAATTACAGAATGAGGGGGAAAAATATGAAGGCATTGAAAGTTAGTTTAACCGTTGTAGTAGAATTAGCTCTTATTTATCTTTTTTCATTATTGGTCGGTTGGTCATTTATAGAGACCTTTTTCCTTGGTAGTTTAGCAATATTTGCAATTATGTGGTTAATTATTATGAGTAACCATAGAAATAACATTACAGATCACGCAATAAGTAAAACATTAACTGGCGTTGAGACTGGCGAAATAAAACCATTTCAAATTGTTTTGACTCCATCTATTATGGGTACTCTTTCACTTGTTTTAGTCAGTTTTATAATAACAGCTATTTACTATCTACCCTATTTCCTATAAAAAAAGCACTCGTGAATTATCACGAGTGCTTTTTTACTATGCACGAGAAACGTATTTACCTTCACCAGTGTTGATGATAAGCATTTCGCCTTCGTTAATGAAGATTGGTACTTGTACAACAAGACCAGTTTCTAATGTAGCTGGTTTTGTTACGTTAGAAGCAGTATCACCTTTAATACCAGGCTCTGTTTCTGTAACTTGTAATTCAACTGTGTTTGGAAGTTCAACACCAAGTACTTCGCCTTGGTAAGTCATGATTGCTACTTCCATGTTTTCTTTTAGGAATTTAAGCTCGCGCTCGATTTGTTTTTCACCAAGTTCGATTTGCTCATAAGTTCCGTTATCCATAAATACGTGAGCCTCACCGCTTGCGTATAAGTATTGCATACGACGGTTTTCGATGTGTGCTTTTTCTACTTTCTCACCTGCACGGAATGTTTTCTCTTGAACAGAACCTGTGCGAAGATTACGTAGTTTAGAACGAACGAATGCAGCACCTTTACCTGGCTTTACGTGTTGGAAATCAAGTACTTGCCAAAGGGCATTGTCCACTGAAATTGTTAAACCTGTACGAAAATCGTTTACTGAAATCATGTAAAAAAATCCTCCTGTGTATTACAAAATAATAAGTTCTTTTGGTGATTTCGTAATTACTTCATTACCTTCACTTGTCACAATGATATCATCTTCAATACGTACGCCGCCAATACCTGGAATATATATACCTGGTTCTACTGTTACAGCCATACCTGGTTCAAGTACTGTATGAGAACGGAACGCTAAACCTGGTGCTTCATGGATTTCAAGACCTATTCCATGACCAGTAGAGTGTCCAAAGTATTCACCATATCCTTTTTCCGTTATGTAGTCACGCGTTAGCGCATCAGCCTCGCGACCTGTTAAACCAGCTTTAATACCGTTCACACCACGTAGTTGTGCTTCTAAAACGATATTATAAATTTCTTTTAATTTATCAGATGGTTCACCGACTGCAATCGTACGAGTAATATCAGAGCAATATCCTTTGTAATAAGCGCCGAAGTCTAATGTAACGAAATCTCCTGTTTCTATCACTTTTTCAGATGCCACGCCGTGCGGTAATGCCGAACGAAGACCTGAAGCAACGATAATATCAAACGAAGAAGATGTTGCTCCTTGTTTTCTCATGAAAAATTCAAGTTCATTTGACACTTCAATTTCAGATACTCCCGGGCGAATGAATGATAGAATATGCTCAAAGGCAGCATCTGCAATCTGTGCAGCTTCCTTTAATATCTTAATCTCTGAATCAGTCTTTATCAAGCGTAACTTTTCTACAAGTCCAGAAGTCGGGATAAATTCAGCATCAATCGCTTCCTTATGCACTGAATAAGAACTATATGTAAGAGTATCTTGCTCAAAACCAAGCTTTTGAATTCCAAGCTCTTTCACTTGCTTTGCCACTTCATCAATGATCAATCCTGCGTGCTGTACAACCTCATATCCAACCGCTTGTTTACTTGCCTGCTCGACGTAACGGAAATCTGTAATAAATTGAGCACGATCTTTTGAAATAAGAACAACGCCTGCTGTTCCTGTGAAGTTAGCCATATATCTACGACTATGTTCATTTGTTAACAAAATACCGTCAATACCAGCCTCATCAAATGCACTTCGTAATCTTTCAATTTTCTCCATTACTTTATGCCTCCCTCAATTTCTCCATTAATGCAAATAACGCTAACTTATAGCCATAAAAACCAAATCCTACAATTTGACCTGCACAAACAGCTGCCGTCACAGATTCATGACGGAACGATTCACGCTGATGAATGTTAGAAATATGTACTTCAATAACAGGAATCGAAATGCTCGCAATGGCATCACGAATCGCATAGCTATAATGCGTAAATGCTCCCGGATTTAAAATGATCCCTTCATATATATCTTCCGCTTCATGAATAATGTCGATAATGGCACCTTCATGATTCGATTGGAAACATTCTAACTCCACTCCCATTGTTTCTGCTTCTTGCTTCATATCTGCTTCAAGTGTCGTTAGCGTGCCCTTTCCATATACATTTACCTCACGAACACCGAGGCGATTTAGGTTAGGACCGTTTACGAGGAGTAACTTTTTCATATTCTTAAAACTCCTTAATATTAAATATCTATACAATATTTTAACATAGGAGTTACTTATTTGAATAGTTCGTCTTCTCTTACCCTTCTTGTTCTGCTTTATTGCTATTTACTGCGTAAGAAACAGAATATGCTATAAACACACCATACAATATAAAAATACATATTGTCGTCACAATTGTCTCTTTTGGTAAATGGAGCGCACTTTTAATAACAGGAGCCATTAAACCCATCCCCAAAAACAGTAGTGCCCACCAAAATAGCCCATAAATAATTCCCGCTATAATCCCTTCAAACTTTGCAAAAAATGCTTTATACAAAAAGGCAATCAAAATTGAAAGAAGTCCCATACACACTATTCCGAACACATTGCCCCATACACCCTCTTTCCAACTTCCAAACGCAAATGGTAAAAGGAAATAATTCGGGCCCGCCTCCGTGAATGAAAATATATGAAGGAAATACCATACCCCGCCCCAAAAGATTCCACCAAACAAACCAATCTGCACAAAATTCCTTGTTCCTAATTGTTCTTGACTCACATCGACACCTCCGCTCAATAGTATGCCCGAAACTATTTTGAAGCATGTTTAAATCCTGCGAAATTTGTCTATAAAAAGAATAAGAAATGTCCGACTCTCATAACATTTTCCCTTGTCATCTACTTGTATTTGCCGATAAAATAAAGGAAACTCGGTGATTGTCTTATTTCAAAACGACAGAACCCAGTATGACAATTGCCTCTTTTTCTACATAAGAGAGAAACAAATACAGGTTGGTGTTAACATGGCAGAAGAGTCAAAACAAATATATGGCGGGCAAGCGGTCATAGAAGGAGTTATGTTTGGCGGTAGAGAATATACTGTTACAGCGGTTCGTCGTAAAGATAAATCGATTGAATTTTATCGATTACCACGCGTTCGTAATAAAGTACTATCTACCCTAAAAAAAATTCCATTTTTACGAGGGATTGCCGCTATTGTGGATGCAAGTGCGAATGGAGCAAAGCATTTAAACTTCGCTTCAGAACGATTTGACGTCCACCCAGAAGATGATGAACAAATTGCAAATAAAAAAGAAGAACAATCAAAATTAACGATGGTATTAGGAGTTGCAGCTGTTGGCGTTTTATCTTTTATATTCGGTAAAGTCATTTTCACAGCAGTTCCTGCACTATTAGCTGAATTAACAAGACCGATTTTCCCGTCTCATACTGGGCAAATCATTGTCGAAAGTGTCATTAAGCTCATGCTATTATTGAGCTATATATACTTTATTTCTTTAACCCCACTTATTAAGCGGGTATTTCAGTATCACGGTGCAGAGCATAAGGTAATCAATGCTTACGAGAATAACCTTCCTCTGACTGTAGAAAACGTTCAAAAGCAAACTCGTCTCCATTATAGATGTGGCAGTAGCTTTATTATATTTACAGTCATTATTGGAATGTTCGTTTATTTCCTAGTCCCTACAGATCCTCTTTGGGCACGAGTTATAAACCGAATTTTATTAATTCCAGTTGTACTTGGTATTTCTTTTGAAGTACTACAATTCACAAATCGATTACGAGATATTCCCGTATTACGCGTACTTGGATATCCTGGATTATGGCTACAACTATTAACAACGAAAGAACCAACAGATGATCAAGTGGAAGTAGCAATTGCATCGTTTGAAGAATTATTACGTTTAGAGAACAAACAATAATTATTTAAAAATGGTGTTCAACTCCTTTCCTCATCGTTAATATACTAATTTTAATATACGTTTTTAGGAGGTGTCCCTTATGAACGGTCGTTCGTTTACTTTCGCTATATTTGTGCTTATTATCGGATTGGCAATATTCGGCCTTGTTTCATCTGTTATTACAAATCCCATGGGTGTATTAAGAAATATCGGGTACATGTTACTTGTTGTTGGTATCTTTTACTTGCTATACAAGATGTTTACAAATTCCAGTGGTTCTGCAAATTCACAAAGCTCATATAAGCGTGCGGCAAAACAATCGAACCGCAAACATGGGAAACAAAATGTAGCACCCCTAGGCAATTCTTTCTTTAAGTCAAATACTTCTAATGACAAAAGTAAAAAAGGGAATTCTTCCACTTTGAAACGAAAAAGAAAACAGTCTCATTTAACTGTCATTGAAGGCAAAAAAAGCAAAAAGAAAGACCGTGCTTCCTTTTAGGAAATACGGTCTTTTTTTATACTTTGAAGCACTTCTTTTAAACTTTTCTCTCTCATACTTTCAATTCGAAGATGATGATTTTCAAATGGTAAATTCCGTGTCACATCATTAGGTACAACAACGCACGTTAATCCCGCTGCAACTGCTGCTCTCAATCCATTTAATGAATCTTCAAATACAACAGCTTCAGACGGCTTAATTCCTAATTCTTCTATTGCAACTCGATAAAGAGCTGGATCTGGTTTTACCTTCTCAACATCTTCTCTCGTTTTAATCACTTCAAAATATTCTCGAATCTGTAGCTCTTCTAAAAAATGAATAACCCATTCTCTAGACGAACTAGAAGCCAGTGCGATTTTCAATCCCATTTCTTTCGCTTCTTCTAAATATTCTTTTACCCCGTCACGAGCTTCTGGTATTCTCATTTTCTCTTTATGTAAAGTTGCCACTTTTTCTTTTAATGCATTTTTGTTAAACTTCTCTTTTAATTGATCATTTAAATATGTATAAAGTACCTCATCTGTTGTTCCAATACATTTCGCAAATTCCTCTAAAGGTAGTTCCCCGCCGTATTCACGAACAGCATCTCTGAAAGAGTGAAACCATATCGTTTCTGTGTCCACAATTAATCCATCAAAATCAAAAATAATTGCTTTCATAATTCTCCCATCCTTTTCGAATTGAAATAAAAAAGGAAACGCCATACGTTCCCCTTAATTACTTTTCTCTTCATTTGCTCTTTGAACACCACGAAGTGTTTCCACTCGGACTGCATCTTGTTCAAAGTATTCCACTAAATCACCAATGCGATCAATTGCTTCCCAACTTAAATGATGTTCAATTCCTTCTACATCATTGTAAATTTTACTTTCATCCACACCGATAATACGCATAAATTGCTCTAGCAAGTCATGACGATATACGAGACGTTCTCCGATTTTTTTACCTTTTGTTGTTAATACAAGCCCTCTATATTTTTCATAAATTAGATATTCATCTTTGTCTAATTTTTGCACCATTTTTGTTACAGAGGATGGATGTACACTAAGCGATTCAGCAATATCAGATACGCGGGCGTAACCCTTTTCATCAATCAACAAATAAATTTGTTCAATATAATCTTCCATACTAGGGGTAGGCATCGGTTTCCTCCATCCAAGTTCATTTTGCTTATTCCGTACGAAGCAATCAATAAAATGATACACCAGAAAGAATAACGTGACAAGTTGAAAACGAGCCTAAATATATAAAACAAAAAAGAATCTGTATTTGCATACAGACCGCCCTTAAGTAAAATATTGTATTTCTGCATTAGGAAAAAACTCATTTATATAACCTCTTATCGTTTCTTCCAATACTGCTGCATCATCCTTTTTATATACATATTTTCCGATGGTTTTGGAAAACGATGCTGAATCAATTCAAACGTTAAATTTGGTATTGTCATATCTTTGTCGCTCAAATAGTTTACGGTTCCTTCTTCCCATTCTTCATGCATTTAAATTGGCGCAACTATAAAATCAAGTGGATATTCAAGTGCCTTTCGTTCAAAGTAAACGAGCTTTGGCATAAATGGTCTCATATGCTTTTCGCCCTCTCGTTAGTATGGGGGACATTAAAGTTTTCCCCCCAGTAACTTGCGTTGCAAGTTACTGGGGGTTATAATTTGGATAACAGCTACCTTGCAACGCAAGTTACCTGAGTAAAAGGTGGTGAAATCATGCACAGCCAAATGTTAAAAGGTGTACTAGAAGGTTGCATCCTATACATCATTTCACAAGAAGAAGTGTACGGATATGAACTGAGCACAAAATTAAATAAACATGGCTTTACATTCGTAAGCGAAGGAAGCATCTATCCGTTATTATTACGTATGCAAAAAGAAAAATTGATCGAAGGCACATTAAAAGCTTCCTCACTCGGTCCGAAGCGAAAATATTATCACGTAACCGATAAAGGATTAGAACAGCTTGAAGAATTTAAACAAAGCTGGGGGATGGTTTCAACGACCGTAAACAATTTATTACAAGGAGAGTGATGGGGATGAAGGCGAAAGATTTAATCGAATTAAATAACCAAAAGCGTAAATTATTAACTACAGAAAATGAAATCGCCTATAGTGACATGTTAATATACATCCGCTTAGCTAAAGTGCCAGAATACCACGCAGAAGAACTGCTAATTGAAATTCTAGATCACCTTATTGAAGCCCAGCAAGAAGAAAAAAATGCTTATGATATTTTTGGAGACGACTTACAGGCGTACTGTGACGAGTTAATTGCCGCCCTACCGAAGCAAAGTTTATGGGAACAATTATCAATTCCTTTATTTATAACTTGTTACCTGCTAGCAATATACTTTGCTATTTCGTCCGTAATTGCATTTGTATTACCCTTATTTGCAGATAAAGCACGTTTTAAATTTGTACACATTGATTTCATTTATCTGCTTGTATTTACATTATCCGTACATCTTATGATACGTTTTGTCTTCGATTTTATTAACACTGATTTATTTAAAAATAAAACAACTATTTGGAGGCATATAGGAAGCTTTTTAATACGTCATAGCCTATGGATGCTATTAATCGGTATTTCCTTTTTATTTATAAAAAATCCCTATACTACATTACAAGTTTCACCTTGGACCGGTACTTTGCTTGCCATCTCTTGCTATGTACTATATAAACTTTTCTTCAAAAAAGAATACTTGGACTTTAAAAAGGAGTGACGAGGTCATGACTGAAAAAGAAATGGTTCAGTTAAACAATAAAAAAAGAAAGTTATTAACACCTGAAAACGAAGCTGCTTATGGTGATATGCTTATTTATTTACGCCTTACTAGCGTTCCACAAAAACAAATGGAAGAATTACTTTTAGAAATATTGGATCATCTTTTAGAAGCGCAAGAAGACGGTAAAACTGCGCATGATATTTTCGGAGAGGATTTAAAAGCTTACTGCGATGAATTAATTAACTCTTCGGAACATCAAAATTCTTTCCAACAAGCTGCCGTTATTGGGTTTGCAGTTAGTTTATTATTAGCTGTTCAAATTGGATACGATACATTCACTACTCTTATGCAAAAACTATTTTCAAATACAAACACTTCAGGAATTCCATTTAGTATTCCCGGAACAATATTATCTGCTATTGTTTTAACAATTGGTGCTTTCATAACTTTTTCTTTATTTAGACGTTTCTCTTTTACAATATTAGTTTCCTGGAAACAAAAAGCACTTCTCTTATTATCGGTATTTATACCTTTTGTCTTATCAGTTTTTGCAAACGTATTTTTCAAAACAAAACCATACTTATTTTATAACTTGTCTATTTTGCAAGGTGCTCTTATTACACTTTCTTTTTATATTTTGTACAAATTTTTATATAAAACATCTAAATTTTAACAGCCCTTCAAAAGGCTGTTTTTTCTTCTGTCTAATTTTACAAATTGAAAAATTTCATAAAGAAAATAAGAAAAATGCAAAATAATTAAAGTTAATTGTTGACGTGATGCTTTTATTATCGGTATCATAAATCTTCGTGAGCAATTATTTTTCGTTATACGATTTTTTTATTATTACTGAATTTTTGAGAGGAGAAATTAGATGTCAGTTAAGAAGAAAACGCAAGTACGCACCGGCAAAATGGTACGTGAACTAATGTTAGCAGACGAAGATGTAAATGCTTCGCTAATTATGGTATATAGTGAAAACGGTGTAAACGCAGAAATTAAAATCGAGGGCTTAACGCCGAAATGTAACGAAGAATTATTTTTGAGCGGAAACGTGGATTGGAACAAGAGTGTTATTTATAAAATTGTTGATTTCACTGGAAACGCTGAAGTTGGTAAAGTTACATTAACAGCGATGAACAAAAACAATGTTTCTCTAGAAATTGAACGCGTTATGTGGAGTAAAGAAAATAAAGAAGCTGCCGAGCAAGAAGAAACACAGGTAGAAGCAGCACCGAAAAAAGAAGTAGTTGTAGAAGCTCCAAAAGCAATTACGCCTGCTCCTAAGCCTGTTACGCGTGTGGAAACACCTGCTATGGCACCTAAGCCTACTCCGGTACCGACACCGAAGCCAGTAAGCGTAGAAGCAGCTGTAGAACTAGTTACTCCAGCGCCTGTAAAAAAAGCAGTCCCTACTCCAGTTACAAAGCAAGAGACAGCACCGGTTGCTCCTGCAAAACCGAAGCAGCCTGCTTTGACTGAAACAAATTCAAAACTACAAGAAAATTATGTTAAACTCGTGAAAAAGACAATTGAAGTTTGTCAAGATTACGAGCTTGGCATCGACATAGATGATTCTATTGAAAGCTTAAAAGAAGAACTACAAAGCCAAGGTATTAGCGTTACATTTGACAAAGAAATTATGGACGTTGTAAGTCGCCTTCGTTCTTTACAAGATAAAGGAATCAAAGTAGAAAAAGTACTTAATTTACTATAAAAAAATAAGAGGTGGCTATCGCCACCTCTTATTTTTTATAATTCCACTCATTACTTTCATACTTTTCTTTCGCTAACGTTTGAACTTCATGTAACTGTTCTTCTGTTAATTCATATGGAACAAGTTCTACATCCAATCCTTTTTCAAAGCCAACTTCAAACGCTTTAATTAACTGTTCTATCGTAAATGTACGGTCTGTTAATTCATTAATTGCTACTGCTTTAGAAGAGAACATACTCTTCATACGTTCCTTAACACGTTCATTTGGGAATAAAAATAGATCATATAGTTCATCTAAATCAATTTCTAATGGAATCGATCCATGCTGTAAAATAACACCTTTTTGACGTGTTTGAGCACTACCAGCAATTTTTCGTCCTTCCACTACAATTTCATACCAAGATGGTGCATCAAAACATACGCCTGAACGTGGATTTTTTAAATTTTCACGATCTGCTTCTGTTTTTGGAACTGCATAATATGCTTCTAACCCTAATGCCTTAAAACCATCTAATAAACCTTGCGAAATAACACGATACGCTTCTGTAACTGTTTTCGGCATATTCGGATGATCTTCAGACACAATAACACTATACGTTAACTCTTTGTCATGTAGTACACCCCTGCCGCCTGTTTGACGACGAACGAATCCATATTTCTTTTCGTTAACTACATCCATATTAATATCTTTTTCAACACGTTGAAAATACCCAACTGTTAATGTTGGTACTTCCCATTCATAAAAACGAATTGTTGGTGGCATTTTCTTTTCACTTTGCCAATTTAATAAACATTCATCTAACGCCATATTAAATGCCGGTGAACATTGACCAGAGTTAATATAACACCATTTTTCTTTTCCCATCCTGCACCTCATATAACCAATTATTTTTCACATTCTCTAGTCTACCAAATTCGACAAAATTTGTGAAAGAATACGAAATTTCTTCTTATATGCAAATGAATCTGTTGCATAAATACATAAGGGCATTATAATATTGAAAGTAGGATAAGAAAAAAGGGAGCGATAGAATCGTGTCAACAACTTGGATTATTTTATTAGCCGTAATCGTAGCATTTATCGGCTACACTGTATGGATGTACTTCTATCAGAAAAAATTAATTAAAACTCTTACAGAAGAAGAATTTCGCGCTGGTTACCGTAAAGCACAGCTTATCGATATTCGTGAAGCAGACGAATATAACGCAGGGCATATTTTAGGTGCACGTAACATTCCGTTATCACAAATTCGCCTTCGCCATAAAGAACTTCGTCAAGATCAACCTGTTTACTTATATTGCCAAAGCGGATTCCGTACAGGTCGTGCAGCGCAATACTTAAAAAAACAAGGCTACAAAGATTTCTACCAATTACAAGGTGGATTTAAATCTTGGACAGGCAAAATTAAAAAGAAATAATAACATACAAAAAACTAGCTGAATAAATCAGCTAGTTTTTTCATTTCATCTTATTCGCAATGTATAATAAATTCTGCTTGATTACCTTTTCATCGTTCTCTTCTACATTCCGATACAGCAGTTGATATTCAATTCCTTTCTCTTTCCATATAAGCGTAGCAAATTCGTCACCACGTTCATAATCATCTTTATTTTTAAAATAAGCAGACGTTCCATTATTCAGTTTCATTTGTTCTTGAAATCGCTTCTCTTCCACAAGATCCGGAAAACTATAAGGAAAGTTCGCGACATTTAACTCAATATACTCATTTCTACCTGACTCCTTCTGTTTATATTTAATCGTTAAGACAATGTTCTTTTTCCCAAGCGTTCTTACTTCCCCCTTCACATCACTTGTAATGTCGTACGGTAAAAACGTTGGAACTTTAAACTTCACCGGAAAATATTTTGGAAGTTCCTTTAGCGGAATAGGATCCGTAACACGATCCATAGCTCCTCCTGTTGTTCCCACAAAGTGTTTTTCTTCTTGCATCGTTTGCTGAAACGAACACGAACTAAGCATGAAACTAGAAAACACGAAACAAATGATTCTTTTTTTCAATTTGTTTCCGCCCTTTCATACCGCTCTCTTAACGAACGAAGCGTTGATATTCTCTTCATATTCGCTTTGTCACCAAACTCCACCTTTGAAAACTTTCCACGTTATTCTCACACATTTTGACAACACTTTTTGCAAACAAAAAAGACCCCTATCATTCTTACGCCCAAGTGAAAAGGTTACGCGAATAAAAAGAAGTCTTATTAATACCATAGTTTGTGAAAAGCTTTTCAGGTCAAGATTTTTTCTTTCTTATTATTTTCCCTTTATAATAAGGGAAAGAGGTGATACATATGGCCAATATAAAACAAATTGCTAAAACTGCTGGTGTATCGATATCAACTGTTTCTCGTGTCCTGAATAATCACCCTTACGTAAAAGAAGAAAAGCGTAAGCGTGTTCTAGATGCTGTTGAAGAATTAAACTACGCAAAAAATATAAATGCTGTCCATTTAATAAGAGGGAAAACATATACAATTGGCGTTATGCTTCCTTTCATTAACCTCCCCTACTTCAGTACGATTATTGAAGGAATCGGAAACGAAGCGTTAGCTGCCGGATATCACATTAATTTATGTCAAACGAATTACGATAGCATTGAAGAAATTCGTGTTCTTGAAATGATGAAAATGAAACAATTTGATGGGATGATTATTTGCTCCCGAACGAGCTCTTGGGAACAAATCGAACCTTTTGCAAAATTTGCCCCTATTATTTCATGTGAAAAAATGAAGCATCCCCTCATTTCATCCATCTACGTAGATCATTATGAAGGTTTCCGTCTCGGTACTGCCTATTTACTAAGTAGAGGCCATGAAAAAATCGGAATTTGTTTAGCAAGAAAAACAAGTGTAAATTCCATGGAGCGCGAAAAAGCGTTCGCCGATACACTTCGTAACGAAGGGAAAACGTTGCATCCTGAATGGATTTTCCACCAATGCTATACAATGCAGGACGGAGCACAAATACTCCATCATATTTTAAATATGAAAAATCGTCCAACTGCTATTTTCACAGCGAACGATCAAGTTGCAGCTGGTTTATTAACAGAGGCTCGAAAACATGGTATTCGAGTACCTGAAGACCTTGCTATCCTTGGATTTGATAATCATGAAATTTCAAAGGCATTAGAAATTTCCACAATTGAACATCCCGGTCTCGCAATGGGCTCACATGCTTTTTCTTTATTCCATAAGCAGATCCAAAGCGAGCAAATTGTCGGCAGTGCAAAAGAACTTTCATTCCATTTAATTGAGCGAGAGACTGTCTAAAAAGAGCGTTACCTATAACGCTCTTTTTCAACTCTTCACCTATTGACATTATATTTTTCATCTCATATAATTAACCTAACGAACGGTAGGTAGGGGATGAAAATGACAGCAAACCGCATTAAAGCTGTAGCACTTTCTCATTTCGCACGCTACGGCTATGAAGGAACTTCATTGGCAAATATTGCTCAAGAAGTTGGGATTAAAAAACCATCGATTTACGCACACTTTAAAGGAAAAGAAGAGCTATATTTCATATGCTTAGAATCTGCTCTTCAAAAAGATTTGCAGAGCTTCACAGGCGATATCGAAAGCTTTTCCAATTCGTCCACTGAAGAATTGCTTTTAAAATTATTAAAAGGGTATGCAAAACGATTTGGTGAAAGTGAAGAATCAATGTTTTGGTTACGAACTTCTTATTTTCCGCCTGATGCATTTCGCGAACAAATTATTAATAAAGCAAATGTACACATTGAAAACGTCGGAAAACTTTTATTCCCTGTATTTAAAAGAGCAAGCGAACAAGATGAGCTGCATAACATTGAAGTAAAAGACGCCTTAGAGGCTTTTCTATGCTTACTCGACGGTCTTATGGTTGAACTATTATACGCAGGTTTAAATCGTTTTGAGACACGTTTAGACGCTTCTTGGAAAGTATTTTGGCGCGGACTTTCAAACTGACGGATTGCCCTTTGCAATGCGTCGTTTTTAAGCCCTTTACCTAACGACTGGTAGGAAGGAGAAATGACATATGGCATGGATTTATGTAATCATCGCTGGTATTATTGAAATCTTTTGGGTGATTGGACTAAAAAAAGCAGAGGCACCACTTGAATGGGCTGGTGTTGCTCTATTAATTACAATTAGTTTCGTCTTATTATTTAGAGCTTATAAAGATTTACCTGTCGGCACTGTATACGCAGTCTTTACAGGAATCGGAGCTGGTGGAATCGTTCTTACAGAGATTTTCATCTTCGGAGAACCTTTCTCTATCGTAAAAGTTTTATTAATCGGTTTAATCTTCTTCGGAGTAATTGGTTTAAAACGAGTAACAGAAGAAAAAGAAGCGAAGGAGGCCGCATAAAATGGCTTGGGTATTTTTAATTCTAGCTGGTATTTGTGAAATTATTGGTGTACTCTTTATGAAAGTAGCCACTGAAAAGAAAGGCTGGGCACCAAAAGTTATTTTAATCGCTAACTTCGGCGTAAGCTTCTTCTTCTTATCTCTTGCGATGAACACATTACCGATGGGAACTGCTTACGCAATTTGGACTGGAATCGGAACTGCTGGAAGTGCACTTCTAGGCATTCTCATTTTCCGAGAATCAGCGGATTGGCGTCGTCTTGCTTTCTTAAGCTGCATTTTATGCGGCGCTGTTGGCTTAAAACTATTAAGCTAACGTGAGGTGAATGTCATGTGGAAAGAACAAGGAAAGAAAATATTAGCATGGATCACACTTTGTATCGTCATTCTATTACAAATAAGTTTTCATATAATAGAATCATTGTTTCATAAAGTATTATCCATTCTCACATTCCTTCCTAACATGACACTTGAAATTATATCGATTGTTTGGTCCATTATCGCCTCCATTGCAATCGTCATTATATGGAGTATCGCCAAACTATGGAATAAGTTATTTAAAAAGGACAGTACTTCTGAAAAAGAGTAACTGTCCTTTTTTATATTCATTCAGACTTTCTGTAGAAGTTAGATGTGATAAGACAAAACAGACCAATTATAACAATACTTATACCAATTCCTTTATGCAAATTAGGAAACGGTGATGGTATGTCTGAATAAAAATTTGATAACAAAAGACCTATTGACAAAAATAATACTCCTATTTCAAATAACAATTTTCGTTTCCCCATTGTTCCCCCTCCAATTTTTTTCATACATTCCTTTCTTTTGGACATACTACCCAAAAAAAGGAGTGGATAATATGCAAAATTCTATACATAAGCAAATCCTATTTTTATTTTTCCTATTTCTTATTCTCATCATCGTTTTCAGCTTTATATTACATACTCCGAAAGATGTGCCAAATAGCGTTTCTTTTTATAAACTACTGCTCTCGTATTGTCGTTATTGAAGAAGGTGCCTTTTATAGGGCACCTTTTAAAATTCTCTCTTCTCATACAATTTCACTGAAACGAAGATAGATGCTATGAGCATACATATTGAACCAATGAATAACAAGGTATTATATAATTGAATTTGTTCCAAGTTGATTTGAAACAAAGTTTCTAAAATAACAATCGGCGCCATGAATATTACTATTGTAATAAGAATAGTTTTTTTATATCCTAACCAAAAAGATATTGGTAGAACAAAGCTTAAATACACTAAAATAAAGCTAATACTAGCAAGCAATGTCGTTTCAATAAATTCAAATAGGTTAATCCCATTCTTCATTCCCATCGTGAAACAGCTGACCGTTACACTTATAAAAAGAATAATAATTGCTACTATATATTTCGCATACACAATTTGTTTTCTCAATATTGGTAAACTATTTACTATAACTTCACTCTCATTTTTACTATCTGCTTCAAATGTTTTTACTGTTGCCCCAATTGTAATAATTACTGACATAATGATGAATAAATTTTCCGTATCTGTTAAGGCCATATAAAAGAAAACAGGATACAGTATGTACCAAATTAAAAATTTCCATTGAATGATGAAATCTTTTAAAATTAGTTGCTTGATCATGTATTACACCTCCTAATATGAAAATGTCCCTTCTATAACTCTGCCTCCTGAAACATTTTCATTGAGAGGAACAATGATACGAATATACTCACTAATACTCCGACACCAAGAACACCCATTGCTTGTGTAGCCTCTTGAGAGTGAAGTACTTTTAACATAATTGTTTTATCACCAAAAATATTGCACATAAGACCAATCATACCCATTAAAGGAAAAAGCATAATCAAATTCAAGACAGTAATAACTTTATATCCCCCAATGTAATTAGTCGGTATCGTTACTGCACAATAAATCAAAGTTGCTACTATTGCTGAAAATATTGCATATCCAGGCATAACTATATCTCTGTTCAATAAAATATTTCCTAATATTACGACTATAAAAGTTACACTCAAACCAGCCATAATAAATAATGTGCTTGAAATATATTTAGCTATAATTATCTCTTTTCTCGTTATAGGCAAACTCACTAATACTTTTTCTGCTTTACTTTTCTCGTCATAATAAAAAGAAATATATATAATCGTACTACATGTTATAAATACTCCTATTGCAATCCCCATTGGTTCGACGGAATTCTTAAAAATAGATAAAATAGGGATTAAAAAATAGAAAGGAAACATCTTCTTCTGTAAAAAAAACTCCTTCAAAATCAACTGTTGCATATGAATTCTCCTCTCTATAAATCACGCGTTTCATAAATTTTAATTGTAAGAAGCATAGAAACGATATAGACACTAGCTAGTGTGATTAATCCAACTATAAATATGCCAAAATGTAATGGATTCATAATCCAATCAATGAATGATGCCGTAGCACTTTCTCCGTCACCAATAAACATTCCAACAATAACACCTATTCCAGCGGCTCCACCTGTAAATATTCCACGTACTACTTTTGATTTTGTCCCATAATAACTCGGGAATAATGCTGTAATATAAACTAAAGAATATACAGCACCTCTGACTACTACATACCAAGGAATTTCAATATACAAATTGGGATGATAAGCTCCAATATCACCAATGACAGCGATACCTCTTATAAGAAAAACAACTAGCGTAGTAGAAATCATGCCACCTACAATAAATATTACACCCGAAATATATCTAGCAATAATGATATCCTTTCGTCCAACAGGTAAACTATTTATAATAACATCACTTTTATTTTTTTCATCCATCGCTATTAGTATCATAGAAGATGATATCGTTATGAGTAAGCAACTCATTGGAAATAACAATTCACCATCTGGATCTAATCCAAAGAAAACAAGAGGCATAATAAAATACACTAACCACATAACCCGAAAAAAGAACAAATCTTTATAGATTAGCTGACGCATAGACACCTCTCCCTTTCGCAGTGTAAACGATAATGTCATCTAATGTAGCCTTTTCTAGTACAACCTCATTTCCAAACCAATCGATAATTCCTTGTTTATCCTTCGCTAAACCTTCAAAACCAAACTTATTTTTTCGTAATCCAACAAATAGTTCTTTTCCTTCTCGGTCTAATAAATCATTACTTCCTTTTACGATTACGTAGTTCTCCATTAAGTCTTCTTTTTCACCAGTAAATATAATTTCTCCATCATTGATGAACGTAACATAATCTGCAATGCGCTCTAAATCTGTTGTAATGTGCGTTGAGAATAATACGGATACTTCATCTTCCATTACAATTTCTTGCAACATATCAAGTAATTCACTTCGAACAACTGGATCTAACCCTGCTGTCGGTTCGTCCATAATAATAAACTCTGCGTGGTGCGAAAGTGCGATTGCAATCGCAAATTTCATTTTCATTCCTTTTGATAATTCTTTAATTTTTTTATACTTTGGAACTTGTAATCTATGCATATACGATTGATACTGCTCTTCGTCCCACTTTTTATATAACGGTGCAATAATACGCTTCATTTGTTCACACGTTAAATCTTCGTAATAATGATTTTCATCATATACAAAGCCGATATTTTGTTTTATTTCCTTTTCAGCTTTCTTATTGTCCTTGCCAAAAATTTTTATATCTCCGTTATCTTTTTTAATTAAATTCATAATCATTTTGATCGTCGTACTTTTCCCGGCCCCATTCGGTCCGACAAACCCCATAATATATCCGCGTGGTAACGTAAAACTTATATTTTTCACTGCGAAACCTTCATAACTTTTACAAACGTTTTTTAACTCTAACATCTCTCTCATTCCCCCTTATATAAAAACGCAATCATCTGCTGTAATTCTTCAAGTGAAAGCTGCAACGCTTTACTTTCATTCACAATCTCTTCCGCTTTACTTTCCAATAGGCGAAGCCTTTGTTCTTTTAATAGTTCATTATTTTTACGTGAAACATAAGTCCCCTTCCCAGCAACAGTTTCTATATATCCTTCTTTTTCAAGCTCCTCGTATGCACGCTTCGTTGTAATGACACTAATTTGTAATTCCTTCGCTAAGCTACGAATAGACGGTAATTGATCTCCACCCTTTAAACCGCCATTTAAAATAAGCTGGCTTAATTGTTTTCTTATTTGCACATAAATAGGGTCTTGGGAAGAATTCGAAATAATAATATTCATGTTTTCCTCCAGTTTGTGTATATACTGTGTATACCTTATATATACAGTATATACACACCATCCTATTTTTGGCAAGAAAAAAAGACCAACATTTTCCTGTTGGTCTTTCGTATATGTATCACTTTTCAAAGCGATCTAACATCTCGTCTCTCATTCCGAAACTTACTACTGCAATTCCTATATACATAAACAGAAGGAATGCCGGATGAACTGTGTTGTACCAGCTGCTGTCAACGATTAAGTAAATCGTTAATGCCACAACAAGAACAAACGCTAAGATAAACATATAAAAGTGTCTTGTACTACCCATGATAAACTCCTCTCTTCTCACTTCACCATTCAACAGTTTATTTTATCGAATAATTCGATATGACTCAAGGTTAACTTTCTGTTATGTAATCAAGTTCCACCTTTACAATGTCCTCACATGCTATTGAAATGATTGTTCCTTGTTTATCAATCGCCGTCACTTCTCTATTATCCATTACACGATTTGCTACTCTTTCTAACACTTTTCCTTGGTCTCGATAGCAAAATTCTTTTACATCTTTAATTGTTTCTCCATTTTCTAAATGGTATACCATTCTATAACATCGATATCCCACACTTTCACCCCCGTCTTGTTCGTTTTTTCACATATACATAAAAATGAGTAATCTTTGCCTCATCACATCTTCTTAATTTCAATAAAATTCTAACAAAAATAAATACTTTTATCAAACCGACTTTTTCAACAAAACTACCTATAAAACTACACCTTTACACCATTAGGAAACAAAAAACATATTTTTTTAACATTTTCTTCACTATTTCTGCATAAAGTGAAACTTTAATCAGTGGGGATTTTTGTTCATCCCCACTGATTATTAGTTGAACCAATCGGGCATTTACGGACAGTTTATCTCCCACCTGTCTTCTTTGCAGCAGCTAAGTTTTAAGTTGAGAGTTTACTGTCCGTTAATGCGGGACAAATTATCCATACAAAAAAAGAACCCGCCTCAGCGAGTTCTTCTTTTGTTATTTTAATCAAACTTGTACAGGAGCTGGCTTCGCATAACGTAAAACTGGTTTACGTGCAGCCATCGTTTCGTCTAAACGTTTAATGACTGTCGTATGCGGTGCTTCTTGTACAACTTCTGGATTTTCTTCTACTTCTTTAGCGATTTGAATCATCTTATCAATGAAACCATCTAATGTTTCTTTTGATTCTGTTTCTGTCGGCTCAATCATAATACATTCTTCCACATTTAATGGGAAGTAAATTGTTGGTGGATGATAACCGAAATCAAGCAGACGTTTTGCAATATCTAATGTACGTACACCAAGTTTCTTTTGACGACGACCTGATAATACAAATTCATGTTTACAATGTCTATCGAATGGAAGATCGTAGAATGGCGCTAATCTTCTCATCATATAGTTCGCATTTAATACAGCATACTCAGTTACTGCACGCAATCCATCTGGACCCATAGAGCGAATATACGTGTATGCACGAACGTTAATTCCGAAGTTACCATAGAATGGTTTCACACGACCAATTGCTTCTGGACGGTCGTAGTTGAAGTGATAACCATTTTCGGTTTTCTCTAAAATCGGTTTTGGTAAGTACGGAATTAAATCAGCTTTCACACCTACTGGACCAGAACCTGGGCCACCACCGCCGTGAGGACCTGTAAATGTTTTATGAAGGTTTAAATGCACAACGTCAAATCCCATATCTCCTGGGCGTGCTTGGCTTAATACCGCATTTAAGTTTGCACCATCATAGTATAATTTACCGCCTGCATTATGGACGATTTCTGCCATTTCTAAAATATTTTCTTCGAATAGACCTAATGTATTAGGATTTGTTAACATAAGTGCTGCTGTTTCTTCGTTTACAACACGTTTTAAGTCTTCTAAGTCAACAAGGCCATTTTCATTTGATTTTACTGTAATTGTTTCAAAACCAGCTACAGTTGCAGATGCTGGGTTCGTTCCGTGAGCAGAGTCAGGCACAATTACTTTCGTACGGTTAAAGTCACCATTCGCTTCATGGTATGCACGAATTAACATTAAACCTGTCCATTCTCCGTGTGCACCAGCTGCTGGTTGTAAAGTAACAGTATCCATACCTGTAATTTCAATTAAATGCTCTTGTAAGTCGTACATTAATTCCATTGCACCTTGTACTGTCTTTTCATCTTGCAACGGATGAATATTTGCAAATCCTGCGAAACGAGCTACACTCTCATTAATTTTCGGATTATATTTCATCGTACAAGATCCAAGTGGATAGAATCCAGAATCCACACCGTGGTTACGGTTTGAAAGTGCTGTATAGTGGCGCATAATATCAAGTTCAGATACTTCTGGTAGCTCTGCATCTTCTACTCGAATATAATCGCTCTCAAACACATCTTCTAGTTTCACTTCTTCTACATCTAATTTGGGTAAGCTATATCCTATGCGTCCTTCTTTACTCACTTCAAAGATAAGTGCTTGGTCTTGGTTCTTCATTGGATAGCCCCCATTTCGTTTACAAGTGTGTCAATTTCCTCTTTTGTACGAAGCTCAGTTACTGCTACAAGCATATGGTTTTCATGCTCTTTATAATCACGGCCTAGATCGTAACCACCGATAATATTCTTTTGTAATAATGCATCGTTTACTTCTTTCACTGGACGTTTGCAATCTACAACAAACTCATTGAAGAATGGTCCAGCAAATGTTACTGTGAAGCCTTTCGCTTCAAATTGACGTTTTGCATATTGTGCTTTAGAAATGTTTTGACGTGCCATTTCTTTCACACCTTGTTTGCCAAGTGCCGTCATTGCAACAGAAGCTGCTAGTGCATTTAACGCTTGGTTTGAACAAATGTTAGATGTCGCTTTATCACGACGAATATGCTGTTCACGTGCTTGTAACGTTAATACAAATCCACGTTTACCATCTGAATCTACAGTTTGTCCAACAAGACGTCCTGGAATTTTACGCATAAATGCTTTCGTTGTTGCAAAGTAACCACAGTGCGGTCCACCAAACTGCGTTGGAATACCGAATGGTTGTGCATCACCGATTACAATATCAGCACCAAATTTCCCTGGTGGTGTTAATGCGCCTAATGATAATGGATTTGAAGAAACGATAAATAATGATTTTTGTTGATGAACGATTTTTTCAATATCAGCTAATTTTTCAACTTGTCCGAAGAAGTTTGGATATTGAACGATTACACAAGCAACTGTATCATCTACTTCACTTTGTAATACGTCTAAATCTGTTACACCATCTTTATGATTAATTTCAACAACTTCAAGATTTTGACCTTTTGCATACGTTTCAAGTACTGCTCTTGATTCTGGATGAACCGCGCTAGATACAAGAATTTTCTTTTTGCGAGTATGGCCAGCTGCTAACATTGCCGCTTCAGCTAAAGCTGTCCCCCCGTCATACATAGAAGAGTTTGCTACATCCATTCCTGTTAATTCACAAATCATTGTTTGGAATTCAAAGATTGCTTGTAATTCCCCTTGTGAAATTTCCGGTTGGTATGGTGTGTAAGCTGTATAAAATTCTGAGCGAGAAATAACATGATCTACAATTACTGGAGCATAATGATCGTATACGCCTGCTCCTAAGAAAGAAGCGTATTCTTTTAAGTTAGCATTTTTACTAGCCATTTGAGATAGCTCTTTTAAAAGCTCTGGCTCTGATTTTGCTTCTTTAATTTTTAAATCCCCTTTAAAACGAACACTCTCTGGAATATCAGAGAATAATTCATCGATCGTTTGAACGCCGATCGTTTGTAACATTTCTTTTTTGTCTTCTTCTGTCATTGGAAGATAACGATGCAACATGAAATCTACCCCTCTCCCCGTTACTTTGAACGTTTGTAAAATGGTGTTGGAACAACTACTGCTTTGACGCGTTTATTACGAATTTCAATTTCTACTTCTGTATCAACTGCTGCGTATTTTACATCAATTAGTGCTAAACCAATGCTTTTCTTTAACGTTGGAGATTGTGTACCACTCGTTACTTCCCCAATTTTTTCTTCACCAATAAATACAGGGTAATGCGTACGAGGAATTCCACGTTCGATTACTTCGATGCCGACTAATTTACGAGGCGCACCGTTTTCTTTTTGCTCTTTTAACGTTGCTTTTCCAAAGAAGTCTGCTTCTTTATTTGTTTTTACCGCAAAGCCAATTCCAGCCTCAATCGGTGTAATATCTTTTGATAATTCTTGTCCATAAAGTGGTAATGTTGCTTCGAATCGAAGTGTATCACGAGCACCTAAACCACATGCTTTTAAGCCCTCTTCTGCTCCAACTTCAAGAAGTTTCTCCCAAAGTTTTGCAGCATCTTCACTCTTACAGTAAATTTCGAATCCATCTTCACCTGTGTAACCTGTACGAGATACAAGTGCTGGAATTCCATCTACAAGAATATCGTTTTTAAATTTAAAGAACTTAATTTCTTTCAAATCTTCTGACACAACTTTTTGTAAAATGCCTTCTGCTTTTGGTCCTTGAATTGCAAGCTGTGCAACTTCACTAGAAACATTGACTACTGTCGCATCGCCAATTACATGACTTGCTAACCATTCGTAATCTTTCTCGATATTTGATGCATTGATTACTAATAAATAGTCTTCTTCACCACGTTTGTAGATTAATAAATCATCTACTGTACCACCATTTTCGTAGCACATAGCTGTATATTGTGCGCCCCCTACCTTTAAGGTAGATACGTCATTTGTAACAACACGTTGTAAAAATGCTAAACTATCTACACCTTTTACTTCAACTTCTCCCATATGAGACACATCGAACAAACCTGCAGCTGTACGTACAGCTTCGTGTTCTTCTTTAATGCTTGAAAATTGAACTGGTAATTCCCAACCACCGAAGTCGATTGTTTTTCCACCATACTTCGCGTATACATCAAATAACGGTGTACGTTGTAATGTAATCATGCTCTCTCCCCCTTATGCTTTGACAAATCAATAAAAGTTGCTTCCCTTTTCTAAACATTTTCATTCTGAAAAGATAGGATATACGGAATCTCATTATATTTTTTTATGAAAGCGTAAATAAAAAATCACTTTCTTGGATAAAATACGAAAGATTCCACACATTTCACACCATTATCCTAACATCATTCGCTATATTTCATCAATATTCTAGCATAAAAAATAATTTAGAATTTTTTATGTTAAAACACAATAAATACAGCTTTTGAGATTTAATACTTTATTATTGTCTATCATATAGCCTTTAATAACGATAATTATGCCTTCTTTTAAGGCAAATCATCATACATTAAAAAATAATTACTTTAGTTTATAAAAGGTGGGAGAGTTGTAATGAATGTCGATATTTCCGTAGATCGGACATGGCAAAACAATTTTTTAAATAGAATTGACGAAGATGGTCCTTGGACAAACTGGGATTTATATCACTTAGCTTATGAAACAGAAAAATCGTTACTTGTTCCTACTTTTGATGGACTACAAGCACCGAAACATTTATCCCATTTCACACCGCTTCCGCATCAATTAGAAGTCGCTCAAAATGTGATTGAACAAATGAACGGTAAAGCGATTCTAGCAGATGAAGTAGGCCTTGGAAAAACAATCGAAGCTGGACTTATTTTGAAAGAATACATGGTCCGCGGGCTTGTGAAAAAGGTACTTATACTTGTCCCAGCTTCTCTCGTATCACAATGGGCATACGAACTGAATACAAAGTTTTTCATTCCCGCTGTAGCACAAAAGAAAAGCTACTCATGGGAACAAGCTGACGTAATCGTATCATCAATTGATACTGCGAAACGTTCACCACATCGCGATATCGTGTTGAACTTGGAATATGACCTTATTATTATCGATGAAGCACATAAACTGAAAAATAATAAAACAAAAAACTATGAATTTGCACAACGATTAAAAAAGAAGTTTTGTTTATTACTAACCGCTACTCCTGTTCAAAATAAGATTGATGAAATTTTTAACCTTGTTTCTTTATTAAAACCAGGACATTTAGGCAATCAATCCAACTTTGAAGAATATTACGCTTCCAAAAATCGCTCAGCCGAATCAGATGAAGACTTAAAAGCTCTCATTAATAAAGTAATGGTGCGAAATAGACGACATAATACCGGTATCGATTGGCCGAAGAGACATGTACGTACAATTTTTGTTGAGTTTAATGAACAAGAACAAGCTCTATATAATGATATCGAAAATTGGCGAGGACAAGACGCCTTCACATCTGCTTTCTCATCGTTAACTTTAAAACGGGAAGCGTGTAGTAGTCGTGAGGCTGTTTACTATTCATTGAAAAAGCATGTAGAAAAAAAACAGAAAGAAAACGAACATTATATAAAAGATCCACATATCGATGTGCTAATGGACAAAATTAATCATATTCCTTTCAACTCAAAAGCAAATAAAGCTCTTGAGCTTATAAAAGAAATTGACGATAAAGTCGTTATCTTCACAGAATATCGAGCGTCACAAATGTACTTACAATGGTTTTTACAACAACACGGTATTTCTTCCGTTCCATTCCGCGGCGGGTTTAAACGCGGGAAGAAAGATTGGATGAAGGAGCTTTTCCAAAACCACGCACAAGTATTAATTGCAACTGAAGCTGGTGGTGAAGGGATTAACTTACAGTTTTGTAGCCATATGATCAATTATGATTTGCCATGGAATCCAATGCGTCTTGAGCAAAGAATCGGACGTATTCACCGTCTCGGTCAAAAAAATGATGTTCATATTTATAACTTAGCTACAAAGCATACTGTTGAAGAACATATTCTGAAACTGTTATATGAAAAAATCAACTTATTCGAGCGTGTTATTGGTGAACTCGATGAAATTTTAACGAGAATTAATATGAAAAACATCGACGCGCACATTCAAGAAATTTTCGCGCAATCAAAGAGCGAAGGTGAAATTAGAATTAAGATGGAAAACTTAACATCTATTATCGACTTTGCGAAACGAAATGAAGCTGAGGTGCAAGGCTATGCAGCAACATGAAATTCATAATTACTTATACAATTTCTTTGAGGCGAATAACTGTGAAATTTTAGAACGTTCTCCTCATTTATTAGATGTACAGTTAACAATTGAGATGGATAAATTATTAATGAATCGCCCTTTTTATTGGCACTATCTTGAGAAAACAGGAGGCGTACCGAATCCGATGCGCCTTACTCTTATTACAAATCCAGAAAATGAAGAAAATGATGGTGAGCTTATTCACTACGGTTCACCACGTCTACATCAAATTTTCCAAACGACAAAAGAATTAGGCTCATACATACGTTTATATGAGGATGTAAGACATAATGGGTCAACACATACACCGCTCCACCCTTGGCTCGGTATTAATATAAAAGTTTCCTATCAATGTGATCGAAAAAAAGACATCCTTCACTCGATTGGTATTCATCTCATTTCTGGAACAATGATGGCAAACTTTCATGAAACATTAACAAACATTAAACTTACACCAAAAATACCTGATTTTTGTTTTACGCTCTCGCCCATCATTAAACCTCAAAGTGGTTTACAACGCATAGAAGACGCTTTAAAAAATATAATTGCAGAAGATGACCATACGTGGGCAAAAGAAGCAAGAGTGCGTTGGAATCATGATTTAGACCTTTTAAACCGTTTTTATGAAGAAAGTGACGAACTTCCTGAGAGCTATGAAATTGAAAAACAAGCTCTGCAAGAACAGTATGAACCACGTATTACAGTGCAAATTATTAACGGTGGACTCTTTTATGTTACCGCGAATCATTTTCTATCGAAATAAAGCTCCTTCTGCTTTAGAAGGAGCTTTATTTCGAGTTATTCTCTATCCTCATTACGCTCTTGTTGTTTTTGCTTTGCCATGCGTTTTTGATACGCACGATCCTTCGCGCTCACATGATTTGCATCAGTTGGAAGATTTTCTTTCGAACGTCCAATTCCATTGCTCATCTTTCCCACTCCTTTTTACGTTTTTCAGAATACATGTTTATTTTCAGCTAGAGTTACAATCCTTATACAAAAAAATAAGAGCAGCCATTGGCCACTCTTACTCGCTCACATATTTTTGAAACATATCATGGATGCCTTTATTTACTAGGTTCGAGATCTGCTCGTCAGATTTATTCGGATAACGATCACGCAATCTGATAGATGCCTTCACCATTAAATTTTCTAATACAGAACGGCCACCTTCTCCATAAATAATTTCAGCATATTTAACAAGCCTTCCATCCTCTACTGTTGCTGGATTATGATTGAAGAAAAATTTACTCATTGTCTCCACCTCTCTATTTTGATAACGTTTACATTTATATAGATTATTTATGTTATTTATTTCACAATATTGTATGCATGTATATTTAATTAGTTTCATTATAAAGCAACATATCGATAGTAAATATGTGATTTTCCGTCCATTTTGTGAACAAATTAAAAATGAAAGCGTTTCCTTTATTATATACTAAAAAAACTTACTACGCTAGGGGCAATTTTTTTCAATCTACTCTCCCCTCGAAAATTGATATATTTTTTCTTTTCCCATTAAACCTTATACAATTTTCAGAAATTATATTATAAAATATATGTATGACTTAAGGAGGCTTTGTATGAATCAAAATAAAAAAGCTATATTAGATCTTGTCTTTTATCTCGTAATCCCATTCCTCATTTGGAAATTTGCAAAACCTTATATCGATCCTTATTACGCGATGTTACTTTCCTCTGTTCCGGGGATTATTTATACACTGTATACCTTTAAAAAAGAAAAACAGTTTAACGTGACAGGGTTCTTTATTTTAATTACACTCATTTCTAATACAACGGTAGATTTATTATCTGGGTCAGCTGAACGAATGTTGTGGAATGATGCATATTATCACATCGTACTCGGTATTATCGTCATATGTACAATTTTTATAAAGAAACCACTTATGTTATATTTCGCTGCGGATATTGCCGCACTGCAAGGCCATGACCGTGATAAAAGTCGTGAGCTTTATCGTGATAGTCGTATTTATCCAGCACTACAATATTTAACGCTATTTTTCGGTCTACAATTCATATTAAAAAGCTTCTTAAAAATTTATTTCATCTCTGTTTTCGGTGTAGATGGCTATGGTGAAATGAGAGCGATTATGACCGCTGTTGGATGGGGCATTTCCATTTGTATCGGAATTGGATTTGTTTGGGTAAATAATAAAATACATGCCGTTACGGAAGAACAAGAATCCGTGCAGTAAATAAAAATCCCCTAGTGTAATACGACACTAGGGGATTTTTGGTTTGTTAAACATATGACTAAAATTTAACTTGATTTTTTTCTTTTACTTTTTACATTTCGGTAAAACAAAGCAGCACTCAGCGGCATAACACCAAACCACTTATTCATAAATGGCTCTTTTTCAGCACGGCGTTGTTCTTTCTTTTGTTTTCGATCTTCTTTTGGAGCATCCATATACGACACAAACTGCTGCGTCACAAAGCGAACATAATCATTAGTAGACATATTATCATCACCTCTACTTGATTAGTATGTCCACTTTTTTATACATTAATCTTTTCCTTTAATTCATTCATAATTTGCTTTACAGACTTATTTGTCGTATCGATATGAATATGAGCCTCTTCATAATAAGCTCGGCGTGATTCAAATTTCTTTACGAATGCATCTATATCTTTCTTTTGAAATAGTGGACGTGTCGTATCTTCACGAAGCCTTTCTGCAATTACATGCGGATCACAATATAAATACACGACAGTTCCGTTCTCTTTCATCCACTTGCGATTTTCCGCTCGTTCAATAATTCCCCCACCAGTTGTAATAATAACATTATGGACTGGTAGCGCACGTAACATTTCGCTTTCATATTCCCGAAAAGCCATTTCGCCTTCTTCGGCAAAAATTTTTCGAATTGCCTTCTCTTGCTTCTCTTCGATTTTTTGATCAGTATCTACAACATCCATTTGAAGTTCTTTACTTAACGCTTTTCCAATTGTTGTTTTCCCTGCTCCCATGTAGCCGGTTATGTATATAGATTTCATTTCTTGTCCTCTCAATCGTCATTTATTAATTGTTATTATAACGAAAGATGCTACTTTGTTTAATAAAAAAACGTTTTGTTCTTATACTATGAAGAACAAAACGTAACACTCGCTTTTACTTATAAGTGCCTCTTCTCACCCACTGCGTTGCAATCCATTTCTCGCCTTTCGTTACAGGTGCCCCTCCGTGTAACGTAAGCTCGTTTAATGATTGATCTTGATAAAAATACTCAAAGTATACTGCCATTCCCTTTCTAGGGTGTACAGAAAGATTTAATTTTGGGAAGTACGTTTCTCCGCCTTCTTCTACATCATTTAAATACATTACAAGCGTACTAATACGATTGTTAGCAGCTGATCTACTATGTTCCGCAAAATAATCATAGTGTGCTTTATATTGTTGATCCACTTCATAATTTAAAATGTGCAATCCTTCACCATGCGACGCAGGAACATTCATGATAGATGAAATTCGTTTTTCAATCTTTGAAGTAAGTTCATTGTCTTCCAAAAATGCACCGCTACTTGTTCGAATATCATTTACATCACGTGCTGAACCAACTTTAGAACGTTTCATTTTATTTTTAGACATTTCAATTAATTCATCACACTCTTCATCACTTAGTACATTTGCTAATACGACAATAAGAGGTTCTTCGAATTTTGAAATAATGTGTATTTCTCTATCTTCTGTCATAATCGTATTTCCTTTATGATCAAAAATAGTTTGTTCCTTATTTTCACCTATTTGATTGTTGTTTGTCATTTCCCTATTCTCCCTAAAAATAATGATTGGATAGCATGAATATATCATATTCTTTCTACCTTTCTCTTTTTTGAGAAAATTTAAACTTTTAATCATTATATTTATCCATTTCTTCTAAAAAATCAATTCAATTTACAATAGGAAATCCTGGTTTATCTATATATATATTTTACATATTATCCTTCTATCCAATCGACTATTTTCCCATCCTTTTTTCTATACCGAAAACTCACCGTATAGAAAGCTTCCTGTTTGAGTGTACACTGCAAAGCAACGAGAATTAAATCATTTTCAAAGACATAATTTCCACTCGCTTCTCCCTTTTCATACTGAAAGAAAAATGTACCTTCTTTTTCTTTTTGCTGTAAGTCTTTTTTTATATCTGTAATAGATCGGTTAAGTAATTCATCCAATAAAAATTTTTGTTCTATTCCTATATAAAAATTTTTATCTGTAAACAACATATTTGTTTCGTATATAAAAAAAGAAGTTAATAAAATAAGAAAGATAATCGTTCCAGGCATTGTAAATCCCTTTTGCTTTCTCATACGTTTATTCCTATTTCGCTATATCGCATAACTACACCTTCATATATTTTCCCACTAGTATCTTTCACATTTATAATGAGTACATGAGGTGTTAGTTTGTAAGAAACCGTTCCAATATTTTGTAAAACGACTTCCCTCCCGCGCCTATTTACCTTTCTTATAAGACGACTATTCTCTTTTTCATACGATACTTCACTCCCATTACGCGATCGGAATTGTAAAATACTTTCTCCATTTTCAAATGCTAGCTGTTCTCCAGATGATACTTCACGAAACTCCAATTGCATTTGCCCTAAATACACATCCCACTCCCAATCATTTAACCCTTTCGACTGTTTATTTTCCATTTCAATGAAATGTAGGCGGGGAAAGAGCAAAAAAAATATTGATAATAGAAACAGACATACAATCATTTCTATTAATGAAAAACCAAATTCTAATTTATTTTTTCTCCTACATAAAAGCATTGTTCCATCATTCTGTCTTTCACATCTTTCCACATGGTACAAACTTCATTGCCTCCCCAATATGTGTAATACACAATTCCATTTATATTCTTTTCTATTATTCGCTTTTCTTCATTTCCATACATATATATAGCTGCTTCTTTTTTTAATAATCCAGTTGCCTTATAACGAATTTGTATATTTTTTCTTTCTTGCATAACTAATACTGTTTGCGGTAGTAGTAACGATACAGCCATCATTAAAACACTTAACGATACAATCATTTCAGCCATTATGGATCCTTTTTGACATTTCACGATACGTAAATCTCCCTCTTCCAAGCTGAAATACAATTTCATATTTATAATTTCTATACGAAATTATAATCGTACCACCTCTATTAATATTTCCACTTGGGTTATATGTCATCGGATTTGGAAACGTATGCAAATCAATTTGTATATCTTCTTCATACTCTCGCTTGACGATATAATACTTTGTACCTGACTCTTTTATAGCATACATATTTCTATCTTTATGCCAACGTAATGTGTAGTGCTTTTGATGGTTTATCGCTAATTGCTGCATATACAAAATATCATTTGAAAACTGTCTCAAAAATTGTTCAACTTTTTGTCGCTCGTATAAGGAATGAACACTAAAATACGTAACTATACTTAATACAGAAATAACAAATAAAACGAGTAACATTTCTAAAAAAGTAAACCCTTGTTGTTTCACAATGCCCTAATTGATACTGTGCCATCATCTGATATATGAATAGATTCGCCATTCGGACACTTATCAGTTGTAATATACTTTTCATCTGCCAGTTCTTTTAACGATGGAATTTTATTATGTTGTAATTGATATACTTGTATTTGCGCTTCTATAGATTTCACGTAAGCTGCACACCCTTTTCCTTGGACCGATGAACGCTGTGTAACTACATTTGGAATAATTAATAGTAATAATATAGTTATGACAACCATTACTAATAGCATCTCTAACAGAGTAAATCCTTCCTCATTCTGCATACAAATGCCCCCTAAATAGAATTCATCATTTGAAACATCGGCATAATCATCGCTAAATACATAAGGACAACGATTCCTCCAATACATGTAAATAAAATAGGCTGAATGATAACTAACATATGTTTAATTTTTCGTTCTATCTTTTCCATAATAAGATCGCTATAGTCACCTAATTCAATCCCTAAATTGCCATTTGCTTGTCCATGCGTAATAACATAAGAAAGTTCTTTCTCGTAATACCCACTTTTAGCAATGATAGATTGTAACTGTTCTCCTCCAATTAATTGTCTTTCAATCCGATTCGCTTCATATTGAAAGAACGGATGATATCTTTGCTCCATCATTATTGTTAAAGCTTCGCATACTGATAGTCCACCATTTAATAAACCACTCAACTGAGTAGCAAAATAATGTGAATGCTTTAAAATAAGAAATGTTTTGATGAGAGGAATACGAAGCATGATTTTTACCTGTCTAATATGTGGAAGTTTCCTAAAATACAACATGTATAAACTACATCCAATAATAACAGTTAAAATAGCGGTTAAAATAATGTATGGTAGCAGTTTTATTGCACTTAAAATTTGTTCTGTAAGTAGTGGTGTATTAGAACCGAACGAACTATAAACCATTTCAACCTGAGGTAATAAAATGAGGTTAAAAATAAAAAGCATGATTAGTAGAAAAAACATCAAGAACATAGGATACTGCATTATTTTCATCATGTCTCTCCTATACTTATCTTTCTTATAAAGAAGTACACTTCCTTGTTGCAAAGCAAAAGAAATATCACCATGTTGCTCGGCATAAAATAGATAACTTAACATGTCCTGATGAAACTTTAACTGATGAAAAGAATCGTGTAGACTTTTCCCATCTTTTAACCCCTCAATCATGCGCTGCAATTGTACTTTCTTTTCTACAGGTAATTGAAACTGTAAAAATTCTAATGCTTGTAAAAGAGAGTAGCCTTTTTCTAATAATTCTCCTAAACGTTTCAACAATACTACTTGATCACTTAAACTCCAAGTTTTCTTAAACATAAACATCTTCTTCTAAAAAACCTAAAGCATATCCTTTTCGTATTGACGATTCTAAAGTCTCATGTTTGTAAGTAACACATTCTCCATCTGCTTCTTTAAGTGCTTGTTTTAACTCATGTCCATATAGTAGCTCATAAATGCTTGCTTGCCTTACTTGCCTCATTGATTTACATAAAGTTGAGCACTTTCCTCTGCAAAACGGACACTTCAATTCGACAAGTCGCTGTGCAGCTACAGCCAATAAAGACTGTTCAATCTCTTGCCTCGTTATACCATAATCCATGAAACGAATGATTGCTCCTTTCGCATCATTCGTATGCAGCGTTGTCATTACTAAATGTCCTGTCAAACTTGCTCTTATAGCTATTTTTGCTGTTTCCTCATCCCGGATTTCACCGACTAAAATAATATCTGGATCATGACGTAAAATAGCCTTTAATCCTGTTTCATATGTGAGACCCGCTTTTTCATTTATTTGAATTTGTAATACATCGTCACTTCTTTTTTCAACCGGATCTTCAAGTGTAATGATGCGACGTGTTTTCTTTTTTCTAATTACTTCTAATAATGCATACATTGTCGTCGTCTTCCCAGATCCAGTCGGTCCAGTAAACACGAGTAACCCCTGTGAATAGCGTAAAAACGAGAGTAGTTTTGCTGCCGTACTTGGAAATAACGAAAGATGTGATAAGGGCTGAACAGATGCTTGTAAATGAAGGCGAATAACGAGACTTTCTTGATATACTGTTGGAAGTGTTGAAAGGCGTAAATACACTTCTTGTCCATCAATTTGCAAATACAACGAACCATTCTGTGGCTTCCGTTTCTCTCCTATGTCCATAGATGCTAAAAATTTGAAATGTGAGACGAGTTTTTCTCCAAACTCCTTTTCAATACACTGTCTCGTCATTAAATCTTTTCCTATACGTAGTTGCACTGCTACATCCTTCTGCCGGGGCACAATATGTAAATCTGACGCTTGTACCCTACACGCTTCTTTTAAAATTGTATTCGCAAAAATTTCAATCCCATTCATCACTTTTCCCTCCTCACTATGTATATAGCATGAAAACATGCGCAATAAAAATTTGGACTTTTGTATTTTCAATAGAGGGAAAAGGAAAAATATGTTTGTGAAATTATGAACAATTTCCGAATTATTGTCTGAAATTACCTATAATAATGTTTATCTGTATTATAATGTTATTATCTTGGATAAAGTGATAAAGGTGGAGATCCTCATGGAACAAGCTTTAAAAATTACAGGTGTATTATCTGACCCAACTCGTTATTACATTTATAAATATATTTCGCAAAAACATAGTTACGTAACGGTACAAGAAATTGCAGATGAATTCGATATTCATCCAAACGTAGCGCGTTTACATTTATCTAAATTAGAAGATGTTCATATGCTAAAATCGGAAACGAAGAAAACTGGAAAAGGCGGAAGACCGAGCAGATTATATGTCTTATCTGAAGATGTTATCCAATTACAATTTCCATTCCGTGATTATCAATTGTTAGCAAGAATCGCATTTAATTCTTTACTTAGCCTTGGCGCTGCTGGTGAGAAAGCGCTATACGAAACAGGAAAACAATTCGGAGCTGAATTAATGCAACAACATATGCAACGTTTAAATGTGAGTGAAGATGCTTTAACAGTGGAACAAAAAGTTCAAATTGCAAAAGAAGCTTTCTCAACAGCTGGCTTATCACCTGCATTTGAATTAAGTGCAGATGGAACAAAAATTTTCTATGATGTACACAATTGTCCATTTAAAGAAGTTGCTGTTCATCATCCAACTGAAATTTGTAACATGCACGGAGATATGATGAAAGGAATTTTTGAAATCCTATTCCCTAACATGGAATTAACTCGAAATGATAGTCTATTAGATGGATGTAAATCTTGTAATTATAAACTAACAATTTAATTTCTCACATAAAAAGAAGCCAATAATAATTGGCTTCTTTTTATGTGAATGAATATTTACAATAGTAAGAAAAATAAACTATAATGAGGTGAGGTTTACTTTTTTTAGAAAAGGAGGGAGATGGCATGGAGCGCATGTTTCGCGTTCTCGGCTTTTGGACTGGAATTTTCTCGGTTATGTTTTACGTAGGGGATATGCAACAGACCGCACTACTATTTTTAGGACAAACAGGTTTCTTCGTACTTTTAAGCTATTTAAAATTAACAGAGCGTATGTATATATACGTATTTGGGGCATATTTAACTGTTTTCTTCATAGGATTTACATACTACACGACGTTTTTACTTGTCCCTGGGGCTGGACATTAAAAGATGGCATTTTGCCATCTTTTTTTAATTCCGGAATTTCCTAGTTGACTTATGGGTTTTATTGCCTTATATTCTATATAACAGATTGGAATTAGGGGGAATCAACATGAATACACTGCTTGTCGGAATTAACGTTGCAGTCATGCTCATTTTAGTTGGCGTATTATATTATATGCAACGTAAGCATGTATCTTTTAATAAACGTGTATTTACTGCTTTAGGAGTCGGAATTATATTCGGTCTTATATTACAATTTATTTATGAACCAACTTCTAAAATAATTATTGAATCAAATACTTGGTTTGGCTTAATCGGTAACGGTTATGTGAAATTACTTCAAATGATCGTTATGCCACTTATTTTAGTATCTATTATTTCAGCCTTTACAAAATTACAGTTAACGAAAAACCTTGGTAAAATCAGTGGTCTTATTATCGGAATTTTAATTCTTACTACAGGAATCGCTGCAGCTGTCGGTATCGCTGCAAGTGCAGGATTTGATGTATCTGCAGCAGGCTTGCAACAAGGTGATGCAGAATCTGCTCGTCTGAAACTAGTTGAAGAAAGATTTACTTCTATTGAAAAGACAACAATTCCAGATAAATTATTAGAGCTATTGCCTACAAATCCGTTTCTTGATTTAACAGGCGCTCGTCCAACATCAACAATTTCTGTCGTAATATTTGCAGCCTTTATCGGCATTGCCTTTATAGGTGTAAAACGAAAATATCCAGAACAAGCAGAACTATTTAAGAAAATGCTTGATGCTGTATATGCAATCGTAATGCGTATGGTAACATTAATTTTACGCCTTACTCCATACGGCGTATTAGCTCTTATGGCAAAAACAGTTGCTGGTAGCGATATAAATGCTATTTTAAAACTTGGTAACTTCGTGTTAGCCTCTTACGTAGCACTTATCGTAATGTTTATCATTCACTTATTATTAATTGCATTGTCTGGTTTAAATCCAATTCAATATTTGAAAAAAGTGTTCCCTGTACTAACTTTTGCATTCACATCTCGCTCTAGTGCTGGTGCGATGCCATTAAATATTGAAGCTCAAAAAGAAAAGCTTGGTATTTCCGAAGGAATTGCAAACTTCGCAGCTTCATTTGGGGTATCTATCGGACAAAACGGTTGCGCAGGTATTTATCCAGCAATGCTTGCAATGATGGTCGCTCCAACTGTAGGAATTGATCCATTACAACCACAATTTATTTTAACTTTAATCGCTGTTATCGCTATTAGCTCATTCGGTGTTGCCGGAGTTGGTGGCGGCGCAACATTCGCAGCTTTAATCGTACTATCTACAATGAACTTACCAATCGGTATTGTTGCTCTAGTTATCTCGGTTGAGCCATTAATCGATATGGGGCGTACAGCTCTTAACGTAAGTGGTTCTATGACAGCAGGTCTTATTTCAAGTAAATGGCTTGGTGAATTAGATCAAGATACGTACAATCAAGATGATACAAAAACTGGTGAAATTGCTTCATAATGAAAAAAAGACGCTAACATACAATTGTTAGCGTCTTTTTTATTCCGTTCCCTCTTTATAGATTTTATCTTGAGAATTCTTACTCCAAGTATTCTTCTAGTTGCTCTTTTAACTCCTCCTCAATCTCATAACAAGATTCATCAACAAGTTCCCCTACTTTCTTACTCCCAAAAATGTTTGATTGAATTGACATTCCTAAAAAGATTCTTTCGCATTTCCAAATTGGAATATAGTGAAATTCAATCATCTCTTTTTCTTCATCTAATATAGCTATGGCAACTGATGAATAATAGCCCACCTCAAAGGGATTCTCTTTTTCTCTTGCAAATCCCATATCTAATTCCATGTGTTTTTCTATGTATAAATGCGCATACTCTTTATGCAGTTTAAGTAATATTCGCTCTATTTCCTTCTCCATACATTGAATGTTCTCTTTTAACTCCAACGTAAACTCCTGTTCTTTATATTTCATTTTCGCCTCCTGAAACATAGAAAAAGAGAATATGATAACATATCCTCTTTCCTCAAATATATTTCATTATCTCACAGCCCGTCCTTTTCACAAATAACCATTTTGTTCGCACCATTTATGAAATTGTCCTACGTCTACTCCAACTAACACGATATCCTTTAGCTCTACATCAATGATTTGTTCTCCAATTACAATAGCAAACTGCGATGCTAATTTTGTCTCGTTTTTCTTTACAATTCCAATTCGGTTCCGATGCGGTCCATCTTTTATATATGCTTTTTGTCCTACAATATCAAAGTTCAAAATTCTCACCTCTTTTACTGCGCTCAAATTGGAAATACGATCTCCACCTCGGAAAATTTCCTTTCATTGCACTATTTCTCTATATATATGACGAAACAATAAAAGAGTCCTTCCTTCTTTACAATTATTTTTTCTTTGTTTCATTTTTGTGATTGAAACGTAAAGTTTATAATAAAACACACTTGGAAGCGCTTTCTATGTAATTTTTTATGTTATAATATATAAGTAGAACTTCGTAAAGAGGGTTAAAAAATGAATACAAAAATGATTAAAAAAGTAATTGAAGCATTAAAAGTATATGGCTTTCAGGATGTATCATTCTGTGACAAAACGAAGCAATTTTTATTTCATAACGAAACCGATATTATGAGCGGCTATGCAGAAATAACATATAGTAGTCAATTTGAAAAATTCAACGTACAAATTCATCCAATTGAAACGCATCACCAAGCAGAGTTACAAGAGATTGAAAGACATATACAAGCTTGTATAAGAAAAGTGGAATATTTAAACGCACTTCTTACCGGGCAGACAAAACTAGATGATAAAATTATTATTATGTAAAAAAAGAACGTGATCCAATCACGTTCTTTTTTCATTATACGTTCATCTTTTCCTTTAGTTGTAATCCTGTAACAGATTCTAATACATCCATCGATTCTCCAAATGTCATATCAAAAATTGTCTTGTCCTCTATGTATGGAAACTGTCTGAAACGCTTTTCTAACACCTTCACAGCATCTGATGTAAAGTTTGCACTATCAATGCCAAATTCTGTTTCAAGAAGAACGATCCAATCTAGCACATGAAAACCTAATCCATTGACGAATGAAATAAGTTTTTCTTCTGGGTTTGAAGATAAGAATACTTGGCGTTCTATCTCACTAAAAAGTTCTTCTCCTAAGATTTCAGCTAACTCATCATCATGTTCACGTTCAACAAGTTCTTCGTAGCCGTAATCATCCACAAGCTCTTCTACTTCTTCACTATCCTGACAAAGCAATTGACTAAGAAGTGCCTCTTTCTTAAATTCACTATTTTGTACGACTTCTAAAAAGCTCGTTTCCCATCCATTTTCTAATTTCATATTATGTACTCCTTTATATACGTTTCTTATCATCACTGTACCCAAAAGATCACTTTTATAACCTTTTAGGTAGTTACTATTATTTCACATGATTCATAACAAAAGATGCAAACTCAGCTACATCTCCTTCAAAAATATTTATTTCTGGCAAGTGATAGAACGTTGTTTGGAGCGGGTTTCCTGCATGATATACATATATCGTTTTCTCTAGTGCAATCGCCATTCCAAACTCTGTATGGCTCCCGTTTCCGCCATCTAATATAAGTAAAAATACATCCGCTTCTTTTACAGCATTTCGTTCTGCCTGACCAATTTCTCTTAATTGTTCTTCATTCGCTGCTCTTTCATTTTTGGTCCAATCATATGTATGGTGCCATCCTGCATGTTTCAGTTCATTTGCTACGGAATGTACAAGATGTTTATTTTGGAAACCTGAGGCGATATAAAAATTCATTTATATACACTCCTTCATTGTGTATGGGGAAACTCCTTTTTAGCGTTATTTGTTATAGCTATAATAAAGAACAATTTCAAAAAAAATCCCCATCTTTAAAACTTATTTGCGTTTAAATGATGGGATGCTTCATGGTCTTCTTTTATTTTTTGTTTTTTATAACTTTCATCAGCTAACATTTCTAGTTCAGCTGTTATCTCTGACTTTTCAAGCTCTCTTTCTTGCGAAAATTTCCTTGAAATATAAACAATAACACTACCAACGTACAACACAAAGCATATAATAAGTGCAGTATTTTCATAGAGACTTAGCTCCAACACAGTCACTCCTAATCCATTCGTATTTTCACGCCTCATTAATTGGAATTTCCCTATTAACCCATTTGTTATCCCGCTATTTGAGGGCAGTAAGACTACCTCCTCAAAATTTAGTAACAGTAAAGAAGTTAGATGTGGGATGAACCCAACTGATTAAAGTTTCACTTTATTGTAACATAAAAATATCAATTCTTGGAATCTTTCACCCTACTAAAAGAGGCATGATTGTTTCATCATGCCTCTGAAATATTTTGAATGATTGTTTTAATTGCTTCTTTTCCATTATATTTTTTTAGTGCTGTTTTATACTTCTCATTATTTTGATTCAATTCTTCGACATACTTTATAAGAGATTTTACAGTTACATCTTCTTCATATAATACGGAGGCATACCCTTGCCTTTCAAAGGACTCTGCATTTAATATTTGATCTCCACGGCTTGCAAATTTCGATAATGGAATTAAAACCATCGGCTTTTGTAATGTTAAAAATTCAAAAATTGCGTTGGAGCCCGCGCGTGAAATAACAAAATCTGTTACCGCTAATATATCTGGCAGTTCTCCATGTACATATTCAAATTGTCTATATCCTTCTTTATTTTGTAAACTTTCATCAAGGTTACCTTTTCCGCAAAGGTGAACAATTTGATATTTTTTAAGAAGTTCTGGTAATGCTTCTCGAGCCGTATCATTAATTTTTTTCGCGCCCAAGCTGCCTCCCATAATCGTAATAACTGGCTTTTTACGTGAAAAACCTAAAAACGCTAAACCTTTTTCACGATTTCCCTTCAGCACTTCTTCACGTACAGGAGATCCCGTATATATTACTTTTTCTTTCGGTAAATGTTTCGCTGCTTCTTCAAATGTAACAAATATTTTCGAAGCAAAACGAAGCGCAATTTTATTTGCTAGTCCTGGTGTCATATCAGATTCATGTAATAAAACTGGTACTCTATTTAGCCATCCTCCAATTACGACTGGTACAGATACGAAACCGCCTTTTGAAAAAATTACATCTGGTTTTAGTTTTCGAATCCTTACATACGCATCCATAACACCCTTCATTACAAGAAAAGGATCTTTTATATTTTTCAAATCAAAATAACGACGTAGCTTTCCACTCGAAATACTATAGTAGGGAATGCCTTCCTTTTCTATAATCGTTTTCTCAATACCTTGATGAGAACCAATATAAGAGATATCCCAGTTGTCTTCCTGTAAATATGGGATAATGGCTAAATTAGGTGTTACATGTCCTGCCGAACCGCCACCTGTAAAGACTATTTTCTTCATACGTCTCCCCCTTCTAGACTATAATACACTAAAATATCTTGCCTCAGGGTGAGAAAATACCATAGCCGTTACGGACGCTTCTGGCTCCATCATGAATCCTTCTGTTAATGAAATACCTATTTCCTCTGGATGAATTAAGCGAAATAGCTTTTCTTGATCTGCAAGTTCTGGACACGCCGGATAACCAAATGACACTCGTATTCCTCTATATTTCGTACGGAAACGTTCTTCCATCGTCAGTTCAGGTGAGTCCGGAATGCCCCAGCGGTCACGAATGAGCATATGTGTTTTTTCAGCAAGTCCTTCCGCTAATTCAAGCGCTAACGATTGAATGGCATGACTACGTAAGTAATCACCTTTCGCCTTCCACTCTTCAGCAATGTCCCGAACTCCTTCCCCAACCGTAACAGATAAGAAAGCAACATAGTCCATCTCATCTCCTATTGGGCGCAAATAATCACCTAAAGTACGATAGGGAGCCTTTCCTTGTCTAGGGAATGTGAAACGCTCTATAACACGCGTATGATCTTCTGGATCATATATTACAATGTTTTGTCCGTCGCTTTGCGCTGGGAAAAATTGATACACTGCTTTCGGCTTTAACCAAGATTGTCCTTCCTGCAATAATTCATCTATTAAATCATTTAATTCATGTGCTCTCTTATCTCCCTCTTTCAAAAGCTTCTTCACATTTCCTTTTAATCCAAGGTGATGCCCAAGTAGCATTTGTCTATTTAAAAATGGAGCGAGATGAAGGGCCGGAATATCGCGTAATACAATTCGTTTTGTTGAATCAGGCACGATAACTTCAGCCTTCGGTAATGACTCAATTACTGCTGGAATTTCTACTTTCTTCTCCTCTTTTTTTACGATATGAAGATGACGTTCTTTTTTATCCTGTTTCATCTTCTCACGCTCTTCTTCTTTTTGAAGCTTATTAATAATATCGAGCCCCGTCATCGCATCACTCGCATAACAAACGAGCCCTTTATATGATGGTGAAATCCGATTATCTGTAAACTTTCTCGTTAACGCTGCACCACCTACAACAATGGGAACATCAATATTTGCTGCTTTTAAATCTTCAGCAGTCGTTACCATTTGTTGCGCTGATTTTACTAATAAACCGGAAAGGCCTATAATATCCGGCTTCTTTTCTTGTACTTCTTGAACAATTCGATCCGAACGTACATTAATTCCTAAATTAATAATCTCATATCCGTTATTTGCTAAAATAATTTCAACGAGATTTTTCCCAATATCATGCACGTCACCTTTTACAGTTGCTAATAATACTTTCCCTTTTTTCGCACTATCACTAGATTCCATATGTGGCTCTAAATAGCTTACAGCAGCTTTCATACTTTCAGCACTTTGCAATACTTCAGCAACAATAAGTTCATTATTATTAAATAGTCGTCCTACCTCATCCATCCCTGTCATAAGCGGACCGTTAATAATATCAAGAGGTTTTCTTCCTTCTTCAAGCGCAAGACTTAAATCCTCGTGTAATCCTTGTTTCGTACCTTCTACAATATAATTTGCTAGTCTTTCATCAAGCGTTAACGTTTCTTGCACAACGATATCTTTCTTTTTAGCAACTCGGTAAAAGTTTGTAAATTCTTCTAACGTCTCTTTCGTCGTTTCAAACAGTAGTGCATCTGCAAGGCGTTTTTCTTCCTCTGGAATCGACGCATAGCGTTCTAATTTTTCCGTATTCACAATCGCGTAATCTAACCCTGCTTTCGTAGCATGATATAAAAAGACTGAATTTAATACCTCACGTCCAGCCGGTGGTAAACCAAATGATATGTTACTTACCCCTACAATCGTTAAACACTCTGGTAACGCTTCTTTAATAAGGCGAATTCCTTCTATAGTCGCTGCTGCTGAACCAATATATTCTTCATCACCTGTCCCTACCGGAAACACAAGTGCATCAAAAATAATATCTGACGGGCGTATCCCATACTTCTTTGTAAGTAATTCATAGCTTCTTTTCGCAATTTCTATCTTTCGCTCCGCACTAACCGCCATACCGTCTTCATCAATTGTTCCTACAACTATAGCAGCACCATACTTCTGAAGAAGCGGTGTCACTTTTTTAAATCGTTCTTCTCCATCTTCTAAATTAATTGAATTAATAACAGCTTTTCCTTGAATATAAGTAAGAGCTCGCTCCATCACATTTTCATCTGTTGAATCAATCATAATCGGTACTTTTAAAACTTTCGTAACTTCTGCTAAGAAGTTTTCCATATCTTCTATTTCATCGCGATCAGGATCTGCCATACAAATATCAATAATATGAGCATTTTTCTTCACTTGCGCTCTTGCCACTTCAGCAGCCTCTTCAAATTTCCCTTCTGCTACTAATCGTTTAAATTTACGTGACCCAATAACATTCGTTCTTTCACCTACAAATAACGGTCTCATAGACTCATCATATTGCAGTGCTTCTAATCCACTAATTCCATGTCCTTCTCTCTCATGATGGTCACGAGGCTTAAGAGATGCTAGCGCGGATTTCATTGCTTTTATATGTTCTGGTGTCGTGCCACAACAACCACCAATAATATTAACCCACCCTTCTTCAGCAAATCGCTTCACCTTTTCAGCAAGAGAAGATGGAGATTCATGGTAATGTCCATCTTCATCAGGAAGACCTGCATTTGGATAACAAGAAATGTAACACTCCGATAAATCAGATAGTGAACGAATATGGTCCCTCATAAACTCCGGACCAGTCGCACAGTTTAACCCAACAGATAATGGTTTCATATGTTCTACTGATAAATAAAAAGCTTCAATTGTTTGCCCAGCCAGAGTCGTTCCCATTGGCTCAATCGTACCTGAAATCATAATAGGAACCGTTTTTTTCAGTTCTTCAAAAGCAGCTTGAATTCCAATATAAGCTGCTTTCACGTTACGCATATCTTGACTCGTCTCAACGAGTAATACATCAACTTCTCCTTTTAATAATCCTCGTGCCTGCCTTGTATAAGCCTCAATCAATTCTTCAAAAGTCACACCACCAGTAACACTAATTGCTTTCGTTGTTGGTCCCATCGCTCCCGCAACATATACTTCATTCCCGCTTTCTTTAACAGCTTGCTTCGCCAAAAGTGCTGCCTTTTCATTTAGTTCTTCATCTAAATGAGACAGCTCATAATCACTTAGTACAATATTCGTTGCCCCAAATGTATTTGTTTCAATAATATCCGCTCCAGCTTCAATATAAGCTTTATGAATCTTTAAAATAACGTCTGGTCTTGTTTCCACTAAATATTCATTACAGCCCTCGTACTCTTCTCCTCCGAAATCTTCAGCAGTTAAATCCTCTTGCTGAATCATTGTCCCCATTGCACCATCTAATATTAAAATGCTATTTTTCAATTTTTCTTCTATACACTTCATCAATTAATACCTTCTTTCACTTCTTGCTTTTCTCTTACATATTTAACAAGATGTTCTGTAATTTCATACTTTAAAAATGGTGTAATAAGATAAATACCATTAAAATATTTCATCGCTGCGTCGACCAATTCTTGTGAAATGCGAATCCCTTCCTCAATTGCTGCCTCTTTCGTTTCATGTCCATCCATTCTCTCTCTTATTTCTTCAGGAAGAGTAATACCCGGCACCTCAAAATGAAGAAAATCTGCATTCCGCTTACTTACTAACGGCATAATTCCAATAAAAATAGGTTGTTCCAAATGCTTTGTCGCTTCATACACTTCTTCAATTAACTTGATATCGTAAATTGGCTGAGTTAAAAAATACTCCGCTCCAGCATCTATTTTTCGTTCCATTCGCTTAACTGCTGCTTTTAAGTGCCTCACGTGAGGATTAAATGCGCCGCCTACAGAAAACCTTGTCGCCGGTCCAATTGATTTCCCTAAAATTGAACGTCCATCGTTCATTTCTTTAATCATTTTAATAAGCTCAATAGAGGATAAATCATATACAGAAGTGGCACCGGGAAAATCACCAACGCGCGCTGGATCACCAGTTAAAGCTAACACTTCTTCCATCCCTAACGCCGATAAACCTAACAAATGAGATTGTAGTCCAATGACGTTATGATCTCTACACGTTAAATGCGTCAATACTGGGATATCATGCTTCGTTAATAACGCACCCATCGCCATATTAGAGACACGAGGCGATGCTAATGAATTATCTGCTAGAGTAATAGCATCTGCTCCCGCTCTTTTTAACGCTCTTGCTCCTTCAAAAAAACGCTGTGTATCTAACGTTTTCGGTGGATCTAATTCCACTACAACTGTCGTTTGTTTTTTTGCTTTCTCTGCTAGAGTGACGTGAGCCTTCGAACGTTTCTCATGCGTATGAACGACTTTTGGCCTTTGAATCGTTTCTTTTTCTATTACAGGGGTAATATTCGCAACAGCGCGCTTCATACTTTGAATATGTTCTGGAGTCGTACCACAACAGCCACCCAATAACCGAATACCTTGCTCAATAAAATTCGGTGTCATTGCTTCAAAATAAGCTGGACTTCCCTCATATACGTAACGTCCCTCTACATAATTCGGGAGACCTGCATTTGGGTATGCTGATAAATAGCCATTTTGCGGAATCGATATCATTTTGAAAGCTTCCGTCATATGAAGCGGCCCCAGTTGACAATTCAATCCAACAACATTTGCACCGTAATCTATAAACTGCTTTAATATTTCATTGACATCATTTCCATTTTGAGTCGTACCTGCTTCATGTAACGCTAATTGCGCAACAATCGGAATATTCGTTTGCTTACGCAACACTTTAACAGCATGAAGTAATTCAAATTCATCATAAAAAGTTTCTAATAGTAATCCATCAACCTGTTCTTCTAGTAAAGCCCCCGCCTGTTCAAGTAACATAAACTCCCTTTCCATATCAGTCGTTGTAACAGCTCCGATATGTTTCATACCACCAATTGTTCCTAAAATTGCATTTTTATCTGTCACAGATGCTTTCGCCAATTTCACTGCCGCTCTATTAATTTTTGTAACTTGATTTTCTAAACCATACATACGTAATTTCGCCTCATTTGCTCCATACGTATTCGTTTGAATTACATCTGCTCCAGCAGCTACATATTGTTTATGAATGGATATAATTAGATCTGGATCAGATACGTTCAATTCTTCAAAGCTACTTTGCAAACCATGTGAATGCAATAACGTTCCAACCGCACCATCACCTATTACAATTCCTTTTGATAATAAATCTAGTAATTTCACGAATCTCCCTCATTTCTATCAATATAAAAACCCCCTCTTCACTTTGAAGAGGGGGACATAATTGTTCCTCCTCTTATTATGCAAAACATTCGTTTTGCAGGTATTAGCACCGTTTCAAACATTTCGTTTGAAGGTTGCCGGGTTTCACAGGGCCTTTCCCTCCACCGCTCTCAATAAGAGTTGTCTTTATTATTTTATTTATGTAGCTAAAAGGAAATGCGTTCCCCTTTTAACAATGTTTGTTAATTTTTTAATAAATTTAGCATGCACAAAATTAAAAGTCAATGACACTTGCGGAAAAATAAAAATTATTTAAAATAAAGTTGCAATTCAATTATCTTTTATTGTAAAGTTAAAAACATAATAAAAATTTCATACGAACATTCTTATCTAGAGAGGTAGAGGGACTGGCCCTGTGACGCCTCAGCAACCATTAACATTTTGTTAATAAGGTGCTAATTCCAGCAAATTGTGAAAGATTTGACAGATGAGAAGAAGACTCTATTCAAACCGAAAGCCTTCTTCTTAGAAGGCTTTTTTTATTTTATATTCACTTAATGTTTCAATTTAAAAAGGAGGAATTTTCACATGTCAACAATCGAAACAAAACTAGCACAAATCGGAAATCGTAGTGAAACTACAACTGGAACGGTTAATCCACCAGTTTATTTCTCAACCGCTTATCGCCACGAAGGAATTGGTAAATCTACTGGCTTTGACTATTCACGAACTGGCAATCCAACTCGCGGTCTTTTAGAACAGGCGATCGCAGACTTAGAATATGGCGAACAAGGTTATGCCTGTAGTTCAGGGATGGCGGCTGTTCTCCTCGTCCTTTCTCTATTCCGCTCTGGAGACGAACTTATTGTATCTGAAGATTTATACGGGGGAACGTATCGATTATTTTCTGAGCATGAAAAAAAGTGGAATGTTCGATGTAGATACGTAAATACACAGTCTATTAAACAAATTGAGCAAGCTATCACAACTGAAACGAAGGCTATTTTCATAGAAACTCCAACTAATCCATTAATGCAAGTTACTGATATTGCTGCTGTCGCAACTGTAGCGAAAAGGCACGGACTACTTCTTATTGTAGACAACACATTCTACACACCTTATATACAGCAACCATTAACAGAAGGTGCTGACATTGTACTTCATAGCGCAACGAAATATTTAGGGGGACATAACGATGTACTAAGCGGGCTTGTCGTTGCAAAAGGAAAGGAACTTTGCGAGGAAATCGCTCATTATCATAATGCATCAGGTGCAGTTTTAAGCCCATTTGACTCATGGTTATTAATTCGCGGTATGAAAACGTTAGCGCTTCGCATGAGACAACATGAAGAAAATGCGAAAGCAGTTGTTGCGTATTTAAATGATGAAGACGGGGTGACAGATGTATTTTATCCAGGAAGAGGCGGCATGATTTCATTCCGCCTTAAAGATGAAGCTTGGATTAATCCATTCTTACAATCTTTATCCTTAATTACATTTGCCGAAAGTCTTGGTGGTGTAGAAAGTTTAATGACTTATCCAGCAACGCAAACACATGCTGATATTCCTGAAGAAATTAGAACAGCAAACGGCGTATGCAATCGTCTTCTTCGATTCTCAGTTGGCATTGAAAATAGTAACGATTTAATTCAAGACTTAAAGCAAGCCATTAAACTCGTAAAAGAAGGTGTAAGAATATGAGCTATTCTATAGATACACTCTTACTACACAACCAATATAAACATGACTCGCAAACAGGCGCTGTGAACGTTCCTATTTATAACACATCAACTTTTCACCAGTTTGATGTAGATACGTTCGGAAAATATGACTATAGCAGGTCAGGAAATCCAACTCGTGAAGCTCTTGAAGATATCATTACTTTATTAGAAGGCGGAACAAAAGGATTCGCCTTTGCATCAGGCATTGCAGCGATTTCCACTGCATTCCTCCTTCTTTCACAAGGTGATCACGTACTCATTTCAGAAGATGTGTACGGAGGCACTTACCGAGTGATAACTGAGGTACTCTCCCGTTACGGTGTTTCACATACATTTGTTGATATGACCAATTTAGAAGAAATAAAACAAAACATGAAACCAAATACAAAGCTCTTTTATGTAGAAACACCTTCTAACCCACTTTTAAAAGTGACAGATATTCGCGAGGTTTCTAAACTCGCAAAATCTATTGGCGCTCTTACTTTTGTTGATAATACATTTTTGACACCACTATTCCAAAAACCACTTGAACTTGGAGCTGATGTCGTTCTTCATAGTGCTACAAAATTTATTGCTGGTCATAGTGATGTTACTGCCGGATTAGCAGTAGTAAAAGATGCAGAACTCGCTCAAAAGCTTGGATTTTTACAAAATGCATTCGGTGCTATTTTAGGACCTCAAGATTGTTCTCTCGTACTTCGCGGTCTAAAAACATTGCACGTACGCCTCGAGCATTCAGCTAAAAATGCCAATAAAATCGCACATTATTTACAAGAGCACGCTAAAGTACAAAATGTCTATTATCCGGGATTACAAACACATCTCGGATTTGATATTCAACAATCTCAAGCAACATCAGCTGGAGCGGTCTTATCGTTTACTTTGCAGTCAGAAGATGCACTCCGCCAATTTTTATCAAAAGTAAAATTACCTGTTTTTGCAGTTAGTTTAGGAGCTGTAGAGTCAATTCTTTCTTATCCAGCAAAAATGTCACATGCAGCACTGTCGCAAGAAGCTCGTGATGAAAGAGGAATCTCTAATTCATTACTTCGGTTATCAGTCGGTCTTGAAAATGTTAACGATTTAATATCCGATTTTGAAAATGCCCTTTCTTATGTAGAAGAACCTGTAAATGCATAGAGAAAAAGAAGATATGAGATTAGGTTTTCATATCTTCTTTTTCTGCGTTTTAGTTATATTCATTTGAATTTCTTCTTTTCTTATAGTCCATAAAAAAATAAAAGTATATCATCTATTTCTAAATAATGGATTAATTGATATATTAAGAAATAAAAAGGGGTGAAAATAATGGATATTTGTTCAGATATTTTAATCGTTATCGATTTACAAAATGGCGTATGTTATAGCGAGGAGCATTTATTTGATTTACAGAACTTACTAACAAAAGTAAATAAAAGAATTTATTCATACAGAAAATTAAATAAACCAATCCTTTTTGTTCAACATTGTGATGATGATTTAGTACCCGAGAAAGAACTTTGGGCTATTCATACCGATCTAGATGTTCAAGAACAAGATTTTTTTGTAAGAAAAACACATGCAAATTCATTTTATAAAACAAACTTAAAAGAAATTTTAGATCAATTATCTGTAAATTGCATTGAATTTTGTGGCGCCCAAACAGAGTACTGTATGGATGCTACGATTAAGTTTGCCCACGGACTAGGATACGAAAACTTTATGGTACAGAAAACAACCTCTACGTTGAATAATCCTTTTATGTCCGCAAAAGAGACAATTGATTTTTATGAGAACATATGGAATCACAGGTTTTTAACGTTGCTAAAAGATGAATTTTAGAATAAATGACTAATGACTTGATCATCCTAAGATTTATCAGCCGTAAGCAAATATTTCATTATCACCATAAAGAAGCGAATTACATTCAGCTTCTTTTCTTTTAACCTGTTTTATATTCTATATATATCATTATAATTCCTTTGTCATATTATTTTAAAAATTTTGTATATTCATTTGAAAGAATAAGAAAATCATGATAAAATTGTGTTACAAATATATCTATATCTTTCAATTTTTAAAACACATCGAAATTTTCACCCAAAAATGTCATTTTACAAAAACATGCTAATTTACCTATTTTATTTACATCAGGGTCTCTTTTCTTACAATTTCTTTACTTTAGGACTTTTTTTCTGCAACAACTATTTTCTTTTCTTTAAATTTTTGGTATGTATAGTATGGTATAATAGCTCACACGGAGGTGGAAAAGAACATGTTAGAAACCTTTCAAAAAGAATTAGAACTATATGAAAGTAATGCAGAATTATTAAAAGTGCTAGCTCATCCTGTTCGTTTATGTATCGTAAAAGGATTAATCGAGCGCGGTCCAAGCAACGTTTCTACAATGTATACTGGCTTAAACATGCCACAATCTACAATTTCACAGCATTTAGCAAAATTAAAAAGCGCTAAAATCGTTTCTAGTGAAAGAAAAGGATTGGAAATTTATTACAAAGTAGAGAATGAAACAATCATTCAACTCGTTCGCGTATTATTAGGTTAGGGACTAATAATCGAAGAAAAAGAACGTATTCTATATTTTTCATCTCATATCTTTAATATAAATATATATCATGAGAGGAAATATATAATACTACATAAGTCGTATTAAAAAACAAGACACAGTATATACTGTGTCTTGTTTTTTTATATTGTTACATATCGATCCAAATGTAAATGTTGCATATCTTTTGTATGTATAACAACATCAAATGCACTCCCTACTCCTCCATTCAAAATCATAGAACGAACGGCTCGATTTTGTTTTTGCGTTTCAGAAAAAGGATTCATATCTTGATGGCTCGTAAGCTGTTCTAATATCCCTGCAGCTAACAAGAACTCAGATTGTTTCTTATGCCATACTGCACTCATTCCTTGCATACTAAACATCTCCTTTAGCTCGTCCCAATGAATATGAGTAGTAAGATCCATTTCACCTGGATGCGCTAGTGGGTTACGTATTAGCTTATGCTGATAATACCCTCGCAAACTTCCTTCACGGTGTGCTGGATACATCCATTCTTCTTTTGTGTATCCGTAATCAACTGTAATACATATACCTTTTTGAAACCATTTCGCAATTTCTTTTATATACTCCTCCATCACAATTGGTACTTCAAAACGTTGCCCTTCAGCAATATGAATATTATATTTCAATAAATAGCGACCAATTCTTTTATCTAACGGCCTACATACTTCTGAAAGGTTTCCTTCCTCTGTATATGTAATACGTACTTCATACAACATACCATTTCTTTTCTCAATTATTTCAACAGGAAATGCATCAAACAACTCATTCGAAAAAAGAATTCCCTCGAAAGAATCTCCCATTTCACTATAGGAGGTATAGTACGATACATTAGAAAATGAGCCAAGGTGCTCCTGCTGTAATTTTCTATGAAAAGGGCTCACTTCAATCATTGAATAGTTTAGATCAATAAAGGTTTTTGGAGATAATTGCTTCCATTCTTGTAAAACATCATAGGCAAACTTCCCTGTTCCTCCGCCAATTTCACAAATATTCGGAGCAACTTCACCATTTTCAACAAGACGAATAAAAAGTTTAGCAAAAGTTTTTGCAAACACAGAGGATACGTTGCTACTTGTAAAAAAATCCCCTTGTCTTCCAATCTTTTCACGTTCTTTCATATAATATCCATGACCTTCTGTATACAATACAAGGTTCATATACGTACTATATGAAATTGAATAATCCTTTTCTTTCCCCATCCATTCTCTTAAAATGAGCTCCATTCCCATAATGACTCCTTATTGTAAAAACGGATTATTTTCTTTTTCAAAGCCAATGCTTGTTTCTGGACCATGTCCACATAAAACCGCTGTTTCATCTGGTAATACAAATAATTTCTCTTCAATACTTCCAATTAATTCAGCGAAACTTCCACCAGGTAAATCTGTTCTTCCAATGCTCATTTGGAACAATACATCTCCTGAGAATACAGCATTCGCCTCTTTACTATAATAAGAAATACTTCCTGGAGAATGTCCTGGTGTCTCAAAAATTTCAAAATTAAATGATCCAATTGTTAATGTACCTTCTGCATCAATAATATGATCCGCTGGTTTTGCTGTAATACTGCGGTTCATCATAAAAATTTGAGAGCCGTTTACAGTTGCATCTCCTAACCAATCTGCTTCTTCTTTATGTACATACACAGGAATATGAAAAGTGTCTCTTACCGCATCAACAGCACCGATATGATCAAAGTGAGCATGTGTTAATAAAACAGCTAATGGTTTTAATTGTTCTTCTTGTAAATATGTAACGAGCTTTTCACCTTCATGACCAGGGTCAAAGATAATGCACTCTTTTTGATCGTTCATTAAAATATAAGCATTCGTTTGTAATGGGCCTAACGGCATTTGTATCCATTTCATATGAAAATCTCCTCCAGTTATTAAACTTACTTTTAATGATACAACATTTCTTTCTCTGAGGAAAAGAAAGGATGCTATCTCGACAATCATTTTTAAAACATGTACAATATAAAAGAGTAAATATTCCAAAAACTCATAATAAGAAATGGGTAGACAGAGGAGGATATTGTATGGGCCTTGTTATTATTTTTACACTTGTCACTCTGTTAGCTGTATTTGCTACGCTTAGAACACTTCGTGAAAAAAACTTTTTCGCGAGCGGCTTTGCAATTGCAACTGTACTCGTTTTCGGATGGTTTACGATCATGACTGTTCTATATAACGGGTATCCACCAGCAGCTTAATTCGTTTACACTTTATTCTTCATCGAGATTTCACACAAAAAGAGGAAGGGTTCCCCCTTCCTCTTTTCATATTTCACAACTTATATCATCTTCGCTTCGTATTTGTGCTTTTTTACAAGCCAAGCTCCTCCGATAACACCTGCATCATTACCAAGTGTTGCAATAGCTAACTTCGTGCTCTTTACAGCACGTGAGAAAGCGTATTGCTCGAAATAGCGTTGAATTGGTTCTAATAGCGCATCTCCAGCTTTAGACACGCCTCCACCAATAACAATTTTCTCTGGGTTCAATGTACTAGAAAGGTTCGCTACAGCTAATCCTAAATAAGAGGCTACTTTTTCTACTACTTCACCTGCTAATTCATCACCTTGTCCAAGTGCTTCAAAGACATCTTTTGATGTAATACGTCCTTCTTCAGCTAACATAGAACGCAACATGCTCTCTTTATTAGTCTCTTGTATTTTTTGCATAGCAACACGTACAATACCTGTCGCAGATGCTACTGTTTCTAAGCAACCAGACTTCCCGCAATTACATGGGAAAGCATTTTCTGTAACGACTGTAATATGTCCAATCTCACCAGCAGCACCACTCACGCCGTGTACAATCTCACCATTGGCGATTACACCACCACCAACGCCCGTACCAAGTGTCATACAGATTAAATCTTTTGCACCTTCACCAGCACCTTTCCACATTTCACCAAGCGCTGCTAAGTTTGCATCATTATCAATAACAACAGGTAATCCTGTTTCTACTTCTAATAAATCTTTTAGCGGATAGTTTTTCCATCCTAAATTAACCGCTTCATAAATCATTCCAGACGCCACATGTACAGGACCAGGAGCTCCCATACCAATACCAATTAACTTGCTCTTCAATTCGCCTAATTCTTCTAGCTTTTTATCAATTGCTTTCGCAACATCAAGTGTAATATGTTTTCCTTGCTCACCTGTATTCGTAGGGATTTCCCACTTATGTAAAATTTCACCGTACACATTAATAAATGCTAATTTAATCGTTGTACCACCAAGGTCAACACCAACTAACCATTTCTCTTCCATGTTGCTTACCTACCTTTATCTAATTCTTATTTAGCTCTTTTTGAATTTCTTGCTTCAATAAAAATAAAGCTGTTTGATAGTCTTGTGGATCGATTAGCTGTGATTGATTTAATTCACGCAATTCATCTTGCATTAATTGTAAATCTGCAATTCGATCTCCCGTATAAATAATCGTACCAAATTTCTTTAGCAATTGCTGAATATCATAAATAGATACCATTTCATCACCCTCTATGCTCACTTACTATAAAAAATTATAATAAGAAAACGTTCACATATTTTATTATAATCAAGAAGAAAAAGTCTCGTCAATTTTTATTTGTCTATACAAGCTTATTTGTAAGCAGTGTTCCTTTTTCTGTAATAATTTTTTCTATGTTTTTATCAAATGGCTCTACCGGAATGTGTTTTACCATTTGAAAATCATACGCTAATGACAGCGTTTTCCCTTTATAATGCACGAGATAACGATCATAATAGCCACCGCCGTACCCAATTCGCTCTCCTCGTTCTGTATAAGCTACGCCTGGGACAATTTGAAGATCAATTTCATCCATATTCACTTCTTCCGTAAGCCCGGGAATCGGTTCACGTAAATTCATATACACCGTTTCTAATTGATCAAAATTATTAATTTGCCGGAAGGACATCGTTCTTGTTCCTTTATTACACTTAGGAACTACAACTTTCTTTCCTTCTTCCCAAGCTTTTTCGATAATAGGATATGTATTCACTTCATTTTCCATTGAAAGAGTAATTCCAATTGTTTTAGCTTCAACCCACTCTTTTTGCGCATACAACGAAAATACAATCTGTTCTGATAAAGTTGTATACTGTTCTTCTGATAAAGAATTCATGTGTTCTATTATTTGTTTACGCAAACGTACTTTCTCTGCTTTCACACATTCTCCCCCTTACAGTGACACTTTACTCTATGCTGATAGTGTATCACTTTTAACATAGGAATCGAATAAAAAAAGAAACAGTAGGAAAATATTCCTACTGCTTACTTTGTTTCACGGTGTAACGTAGACTTCTTGTCACGCTTGCAATACTTTTTAAGCTCGATACGCTCAGCGTTGTTACGTTTATTTTTCTTTGAGATATAGTTACGATCTCCGCATTCTGTACATGCTAGAGTAATATTCACACGCATTCTTATTTCCCTCCAGTACTAATAACTTAAATCAGACTATACTATAATACCACTTTTAAAATAAAAATTCTACACCTTTTGATATTGTCTAATTTTTTCTATAAGATTTTTCATATTTTCCCTTGCTATTACTGGGTTTCTAGCATGTGAATACACCAAAAATTTTGGTTGTTTTATGTCAGAAACGATATAAGACCACTCTTTTTCAGTATATTTGAACTGCACTCCTTCAAATATCCCTTCTCCCTTCCTTTCTATATCATCCAATAATTTCCTCATAATTTCCCCTTTTTCATTCCATGAACATACCACTTCATCATAAAGTAAATAGAGCGGAGGTGATTGCTCTACTATGCTGAGAAACGTTTTTCCTTGCAATGCTATTAGCTCGAATAATTTTCCAATCCGATATAAAATATCTCGCTTCCACCTCACTTGAAACGATTTTCTTTCATCCTGCGTATAAAATAGAAGATAACATTCTCCTAACTTCAAAGACATTGGGTAAATATTTCCTGTCGATTCGAGCAAGAAATCTGGAATATCTACCTCTTCAAAATCTGTACCTTGGTAAATATTACTATGTTTATCGTATAACTCGAAATGATTTCCTTTCTCCGAAAACATAAGAGCCATATTCGCTTTACTTGATTTCATCAAAGCTTTCACATGATCTTTTTGTTCGCTTGCATAAATCCATGTAACTGTACAACCAAGTCTTTGCAGAAAGAGCATAAGTAAATGTTGCAACGTATCATTTCTCTTATTAATAAGAAGATGAAACTTCTGCATCTGTATTTTCTCGATATCAATATGCTCCAATATAACTTCTATATACTCATTCATAGAAACATGAACGAGCTTATTACGCCCCATTTCTTTCTCCTGCACGTAATAAAACAATTCGGACATATATATTTGTTCTATCTCTTTTTGCTGCTTATACGTTAACGGCATGCCAGCTTGACCGTATAACTTTATAACAATCTCATTCTCATTCTCCACTTGAATGAAAACACCACCTGCACATTGCAAATGATGAACACTATATTGAAAAAGTGACTCGTTCATTTCTTTACATTCCATCGTATGAATCCCTATACCATGAATAGCATGTAAAAATAAATTTTTATAAGAGGTTGTTTCTATATTTTCTTGACTTCCAATTAATATACTTTCTCCTTTTTCAAAAAGAGAACCATACGCCATCGCAATCTTCACGATAAACTGGGGAGTAATTTCAACATTCCCTCTTCCTACAATGCGGCTTTTTTGTAACCACCCTGCACTCATTTCACTCTCTTGAATACCAGCCGCTCCTACTATCGAATGACTATCAATCGCCTTATAAGGCCATAGTTTTCCTTTTTGCTTAATTACCGTACTTCTCCCGATATGACAGTGATCCGCTACAACACTTTTTTGAAACAGTGTAACATCATCTTCAACTATTGTACGCTCTCCTATTGTCGTTTCTAATAGTTCACAATACTTCCCAATGTGGGCATTCGCAAAAACAATACTTTTTTGAAGATGAGAATAACTTGAAACGATACTATTTTTCCCAATAATAGAATATGGCTCAATTACAGCTCCTGTACCAATCTTTGCTCCTTCTCCAATAAAAGAGGGGCCATGAATTTTCGTCCCTTTACCAATCGTCACCCCTTCCCCCATCCATACCATAGGTAATACTTCTGTATAAGGAATAGGTACTTGTAACTTTTTCGTTAACAAATCAAATTGTGCTTGTCGATATTGATTAAATGTGCCGATATCTAACCAATAACCTTCTGACAAATATGCGAATAACAAATTTTTGTTTGCCAATAATGGAAACACATCATGACTGAAATCAAAAAATTGCCTAGGCGGTATGTAAGAAAAGATTTCTGGCTCCATAATATATATGCCTGTATTCACAACATTAGATACTACCTCATTCCAGCCCGGCTTTTCTATATATCGTGTAACCTCCTGGTTTTTATTCATTACAACCAATCCAAATGAGAGTGGATTTTCTACTTCTTTCACAAACATTGTTACCATTCTTTTCTTTTGTTCATGAAACCTAATTCCTTCTGATAATTGAAAGTCAGTTAATGCATCCCCGCTTATCACAACAAATGTTTCATCTAAAAATTGTTCTGCTTGTTTAATACTCCCTGCTGTGCCAAGCGGAGGAGAGTCTTCAAAATAATACAAGTTAACTCCCCATTTACTACCGTCACCAAAATATTGCTTAATGGTCGTACTCATATATTGAACAGTAATTGCAATTTCACGAATACCATGCTGACGTAATAACTCAATATTATATTCTAAAACTGGTTTTTCTAATAATGGTAACATCGGCTTTGGAGTATTGCATGTTAATGGTCTAAGGCGTCTTCCTTTTCCTCCAGCTAAAATAACCCCCTTCATATACTTCAGCCTCCACTTATATAATGTTCAGTAACTCCATATACCATATGTATATTCCCTATCCCACATGAACTAGCAGCATAAACTTGATTAGTTAAACAAATCCTCATTTAGAAGACCATATAATTAAATTTCTCACCTATAAAAACGTATGTTTCAAACAACAAGAAAGCGCTTACTATAAATTGGTAAATAATACTTATTAACGACAAACATATATACTAATTTTTCCATTACATTATGATACATCTTATCATCATAAACTAAAGGAAACAACGAGCTTTTTTTGTCATGTTTTGACTAAAAAAAGCAGGTGATTTCTCATCACCTGCTTTTATTCCTACTCATTCAATAAATAATGCTTTCCTTTTACTAAATAAAAGACATTTTCAGCAATATTTGTAATATGATCTGCTACACGCTCAATATATCTCGCGACAAATGATAATTGTGTAATTTGCGTAATTGCTTCTGGTTGTTCCGGAACCGACGATATAAACTCACGAATTGCTTTTCCATATATTTCATCAACGGAATCATCCATTTCAGCAATTTGTTTCGCAAAAGTTAAATTTTCTTGTTCATATGCTTCTAGCGCTAAATGCAACATCTCATTTGCAACCGCAAACATTTCATCCAGGTTGTGCAAACTAACAGCCACTTCTTTTTCCCCAAGACGAATTGTAGCCTTTGCAATATTAACAGCATGATCTGCAATACGCTCTAAATCTGTCGCTGTTTTAATTGAAATAAAAATCCTTCTTAAGTCACTTGCTACAGGTTGCTGCTTCGTAATGAGCATAAGCGCAAGATCGTTTATTTCCTCTTCTAAATTATCCATGCGGTAATCACCATCAATGACCTCTAACGCTTTCTCTACATCCCTTGTATGCAGACCTTCCATAGCCATCAATAAAGCCGCATTTGCTAATTCTCCAAGCTCGATCACCTTTTGCTGTAACGCTTTTAAATCACCTTGAAACTGTTCTCTTACCATTTTTCTTCCCCCTCAATATTATGTGCCATTATATAAAAGTGAAACTTTAATCAACCCTCATCAATCGGGATTTGATAGGCAGCAAGATCCCCTCCCTAACTTCTTTGCTTTCGCTAAATTTTAAGGTGGGGGTCTTACTGCCCGCAAATAGCGGGGTAAATCTCCTACATAGCCTCTTGCGCTTGTAATAAACCTTAAGATAAGGAGAAGTATTAGTTCTCTATTAACAGTAAGATAAAATAAGAAATGCCCTCTGTTAAGAGGGCATTTGCTCTTAGCTTTGAAACGATATCAACCAAAGCGACCTGTAATATAATCTTCTGTACGCTTATCTGAAGGAGTCGTAAATAATTTGTTTGTATCTGTATACTCCACAACTTCCCCGCTTAAGAAGAAAGCTGTTTTGTCTGAAATACGCGCTGCTTGTTGCATATTATGCGTTACGATAACAATACTAAAATCTTTCTTTAGCTCTTGAATTAATTCTTCTACTTTTAATGTTGAAATTGGGTCTAATGCCGATGTTGGCTCATCCATTAAAATAACGTCTGGCTCAATAGCTAAGCAGCGTGCGATGCATAGACGCTGTTGCTGTCCACCAGATAAACCGTATGCATTATCGTGCAAACGATCTTTTAACTCATCCCAAATCGCTGCTCCACGTAAACTTTTTTCAACAATTTCATCTAATGTCTTTTTGTCACGAATACCATGGATTTTTGGACCGTATGCTACATTCTCATAAATAGATTTTGGAAATGGATTTGGCTTTTGGAACACCATTCCTACATGCGTTCTTAATTCTTCAACTGGATATGATTTATCAAATATATTGCGTTCTCTATATTCAATTACACCTGTAGTTCGAACAATCGGTACTAATTCTACCATGCGATTTAATGTTTTTAAGTAAGTTGATTTACCACAGCCACTTGGACCGATAATGGCTGTAACTTCATTCTCATGAATACTTAAATTAATATCTTTTAAAGCATGGTCTTCCCCATACCATAAATTTAAGTTTTTCGTATCAAATACTACCTTCTTTGGCGCAGTCTCGATTTTCTCTTCGTTTTTCACCTGTACATTTACTACTGTTGCTACCATTTGAATTCCCCTTTCATCCACTTCCAACTTATTTTCGATTTCGTAACCATAAAACAAATATATTAATAAATAGCAACAAACCTAACAAAACAATCATCCCAGCTGCTGCTACATACTGAAATTCTTCTTGTGGCCTACTCATCCAATTAAAAATTTGAATTGGTAGAACTGTAAATCTATCAAACATACTAAATGGAACATAATTTGCAAACGCAAGTGCCCCAATAACTAATAGTGGTGCAGCTTCTCCAATTGCTCTTGATATCGCTAACGTACAGCCCGTTATAATCCCTGGGAAAGCATATGGCAATACAATTTGATACATCGTTTGCCACTTCGTAGCACCTAATCCGTAAGAACCCTCTAATAATACACTTGGTACTGATCGAATTGCTTCTTGACTCGCCACAACAACTGTTGGTAAAACGAGTAGACTCATCGTCAGTGCTGCTGCAACTATACTCTCTCCTAAATGAAGAGCATATACAAAAATAGTTAAACCAAGCAATCCAAATACAACGGATGGTACTCCTGCTAACGTTTGATTATTAATCTCTATTATTTTTTTAAATAGAGATTCCTTCGCATATTGCTCTAAATAAAGTGCTGTTCCAACTCCAAATATAAAAGAAACAGGTATAACAATACTCATAAATAATATTGTCCCTGACAAAGCTGCAGCAATACCAGCTTCTTTCGGATTACGTGAAGCGAAATTTGTAAAGAAATTTATTGAAAGATAACTTATACCTTTTTCAACAATTTGAAACAGTAACAAAAACAAAATTACCATTGAAAATAAAATTGCTATATAAAATAACAATTTGTAAATTCGATCTTTTAAAAAGCGTGATGCCATGTTTTTTTGTATTTTTTTATGATTCAACATTCGCATATTATGTCATCCTCCTAAAACGGCGCATAATAGACTGCGAAATGATGTTCATAATAAAGGTAAACAAAAATAACGTTGCACCTACAGCATACATGCTGTAATACGTAATCGTTCCATGCGGAGCATCACCTAAACTTACTTGCACAATATAGGCTGTTAACGTTTGAATAGAATGTGTCGGATCAAGCGATACATTCGGTGTGGATCCTGCTGCAATTACAACAATCATCGTTTCACCAATTGCACGAGAAGCCGCTAATATAATTGCTGCCATAATCCCTGTAAAAGCGGACGGAAACACCACTTGTTTTACCATTTCAAACCGCGTCGCCCCGAGTGCTAATGAAGCTTCTTTCGTCCCTTTCGACACAGCTCTCATCGCGTCTTCAGATAGAGATGCAACTGTAGGCATCATCATAAATCCGATAACGATTCCTGGACTAATCGCATTAAAAAACTGTAAATCTGGTATAAGCCTTTGTAAAAGCGGCGTAACAATTGTTAATGCAAAAAAACCATATACAATTGTCGGGATACCTGCTAATAGCTCTAACATCGGCTTTAATATTTTCCGTGCACTATTTGAAGCATATTCGCTTAAAAATACGGCACACGCTAAACCGATAGGAATTGCTACAAACATAGCAATTGCAGTTATAAGGAACGTTCCACATATGAGTGGTAATATACCGAATTTAGGGTCTTCAAAAAATGGTAACCATTCTTTCTCCGTCAAAAAGGAGTATAATGATATTTTTTGAAAAAACATGATTGTTTCATTAGAGAGCGTAAAAACAATTCCAAGTGTCGTCACAATAGAAACGCTAGCAATTATTTTTAGTAATAAAGGCACTATTCGATTGATTCGCTGCTTTTTTTTTCTTTGTTTTGTATTTCTTTCAATCAAATGTTGTACAGAAAATGTAATTTGACTTTTGTCATTATGAGCCAAAGATGAAAACCCCTTTCCACCCTGACATTACCTTTTTATTTCTGTTAACATACGCAGCTGTTCATTGTATTTTTCTTTTCGTAATTTTACATACCCGACCTCTTCAGCGAGGTTACCGACATGCTGAATCATAAACTCAACATAGTTTGCTACATTCATTTTATTTCGGATAGATGCATTATTCACATAAGCAAGTAGCGGCCTAGATAACGGCTTATACTTACCTGATTGAATGGTCTCTTTCGTCGGAAATACACCATTTACTTTTATTGCTTTCACCTTATCTCGATTAGCCATATAATAAGCATATCCTACAAAAGCAATGGCATGTTTATCATTCATTACCCCTTGCATAATAACTTGATCATCTTCAGACAAAGAGACTTTTTTTACAATGCGATGATTTTGTAAGATGACATTTTGAAAATAATCATACGTACCAGAGTCTACGCCTGGTGCATAAAACTTCACTTGTTCACGTGGCCATGTTGAATGAATTTGTGACCATCGCTTCTCTCTTCCATTTTCACTCCAAAGTAGTCGTAACTCGTCTACTGACATATCGTCTACCCATGTATTATGGCGATTCACAACAATCGTAAGACCGTCGTTAGCAACCTCAAAAGGTGTGAACTGAATAGAGTTTTTCTTCATTTCATTTTTCTCGACTTGTTTCATTACTCTCGAAGCATTATTTATATCTACTTCTCCTTTACTGAAACGATTAAATCCTCCCCCAGTTCCAGAAATACTGATGGAAATTTTCACGTCTGGATGCACCTTTGTATATTCCTCCGCTACTGCTTCTATAATAGGAAAAACCGTTGAGGATCCATCAACTCTCACTTCTCCCGTATCATTTAAAGCAAATGCAGTAGACATTTCAAAACAGAGGAACCATATTGATAATACGAAAATCTTAATCGGTGTATGCATCCATTTCACGTGTTCTTCCTCCTAGAAGTAACCGGAAATAACAGGATTACAGATATAAGAATACTGCTAAACTATTAATTCGGTTTTAATTGTTTGTAAAAGTTTTGTAAAGTTCCACAAAAATCAACATACGATACAATTTTAATTCAGTAGTAGCTATTCATTTCCTCTGATGATTTCCCTATAAAATATTTATCCCCTATCCCACCATATACAAGTATCATTTATAGGGCCGCGTTTTTTAAATGTTGTATACTTGTCCACATTTATTACACGATATGCATAAACCATAAAAAAAAGCACACTATCTTTTCATATAGTGTGCTTTTTTACAACTTTTTTATTCATCATCTTGATCTTTGTTTTTATTGTCTTTATCATCTTTTGGAGCTTCACCATTTACTTCTTTGTTTTTCAAATCAAAGTAAGCGTCCATAATTTCACGACCAATATATCCATTAATACCAGTCTTATCATCATGTACCCATGGAACGACAACAGAGAATGCTACTTCTGGATCTTCAAGTGGCGCATAACCTACTAATGTTAAGTTATATGTTTCCACACGTTCACCTTTTGCATTTCTACCAATCTCTTTATCTCCACCATACACAGTTTGAGCTGTACCAGTTTTCCCAGCAGCTTTATATTTTGCACCTGTAAAGTACTTTGTAGCTGTACCACCTGAATCATTATACACTTGTCTAAATCCTTCTTGAACGCGTTTAATTTGCGATTCCGGCATATCAATACGATTTAATACTTTCGGTTCCATAGATTGAACAACTTTCCCAACTTCATCTGGTTTCACTGCCGGTTGACGAATTTCTTTTACAACTTGTGGTTGCATACGATATCCGCCATTGGCAATCGTCGAAATATATTGCGCTAATTGAAGCGGTGTATACGTATCATACTGTCCAATTGATAAATCTAGTAAGAAACCTGGTTGACTACTCTTACCCATCTGACCAGCAGATTCATTCGGTAAATCAATTCCTGTTTTTACACCAAGTCCAAACTGTCCGAAATAATAACGCATCGTATCAAATGCTTTTTGAGGTATATCTAACGTACCACCTCTCACATATGGAACACCGGCGATATTCATCGCTGTTTTAAACATATAAACGTTAGAAGACATTTTTAAAGCTGTAAGGTCATTAATGTATCCCATCGTTTTCCAAGACGACTTCGTAGGTGTACCTTTTAATTTAATTGGTTCATCCAATTGTACTGCCCCTGGTTGAATCGCACCAGTTTGATATCCAGTAAGTACTGTTGCACCTTTTACAGTTGACCCCATCGGATAAGAACTTGTCATGGTACCTAATGCAAAGTCATTTACTTTCGTTTGACCATCTTCGTTAACTAATTGTTTCCCCGCCATAGATAAAACTTCACCATTTTTTGGGTTCATCATTACAACAAATGCGCGATCTAAAAGAGGTTCACTTCCTTTAAACCTCATTAAATTCTTCGCAAGAATATCTTCCACGCGCTTTTGTAATTCCATATCAATTGTTAAGTTCAGGTCATTACCACTTTGTCCTTTTGATACATTAATCGTTTCTAAAATATTACCGTTTTTATCTGTAACATTTCTAACTTCTGCTTTCGTACCATGCAGGCTATCTTCATACTGTTGTTCAAGATAACTTTTTCCTACTCGGTCATTTCGATTGTAATCACGAACAAGATAGTAATCTAGTCTTTCTCTCGGTAAGCCTTCATCAGATGTCGACACCCCACCAAGTACACTTCGGAATAAATCATCGTACGTATATTTTCGCTCCCAATCAACATTCGTATCTACACCTGGTAATGCTGCTAGGTTTTCACTAATAATCGAATATTCCTTTTCTGTAGCATCCTTTTTAATAACTTGAGGTGTCATTGCATATCCGCCGTCCATCTTACTCTTAATCGCTAGTATTTCTAGATCTTTGGCGGATAATTGATTAATCTCTTCTTCTGTTACACGACTTCTCTGACGCTCGTCTAATTCTTTATCATCAATTTTTTTATCTTTAAACTCTTGACGATCTTTATTCGTAATTTTTTCTTTAGCTTCCTCTTTATGCATAGCAAGCCAATAATCTTTTTTATCGCGATCTGTTAATTTATCTGTCGGTACTTCAATCAAATCTGCTAGCTTTTTCGCTGTTTCTAAGCGATCCTCTGCAGTTGATCCCTTCATTTTTGTAAATGTAATAGTACGAATGGCTGCATTATCTACTACAGGTCGCCCATAACGGTCAAATATTTTCCCACGCGGTACAGGATTACTTATCGTTGAGTTTTCTTTCTTCTCCACTTCATTCTTATATTCTTCACCGCGAACAATTTGTACATATCCGAGCCTTACAATAACCGCGGAGAACATTAAAAACACGCAGAAAAACAACACGTTTAATCGAAAAGGAACGTGGGTCTTTTTCTTATTTTGCTTCTGCTTCTTGCTCATACAAACCCCCTCTACCAACAGCTATGTAATGTGAAAGGGACACCCTCATACAGGTGTCCTCACTGCTGTCTTACATCTTTTTCTATTCTAGCATAAAACAAACGAGAAGTTAACCTTCTGGTTCAGTTTGGTTTTGCGCGTTCTCTTGCGTTACAACACTTGTTTTACTCGCATTTCCCTCATCATATTTGACATTTTTAACTGCAAAATAAATAAGAAAATGTCCAGCACCTAAAATACATAATAAGTAAGGTAAACTTTTTTCAGGTGGAAAGAATAGTACAGCACATAAAAAACTTAAAATGGAACAGATTCTTCCGGCGTTTAACCATAACTCCCGAACAACGACATATTCCACACGCCATTCTCTCGCATTTTTCGCTCTACCAATTACATCATATGTCATTGATCCGTACGGAACAAGTAAAATAGGATATGCAATCGCAATACATGCCGCATAAATAAGTAATTTCGTGTATGTAACATTGAAAATAACTAAAAAGACGACAGCATATAAAATAATGCCCCCAAGTAAAATTGCTTTTTTTCGCCACTCCTTCTTTAACATACGAGCAACTAAGTAATAACATACAAAGGATACAGCAGAGTTCACTAAACTGTATTTCCCTAATGCGAACTCACTATTAGTTGCTAAATAAACATATACTGAAATGACAAAAATAAACGTCCCTTCTCTCAATCCTTGGAAAAAATGAGCTCGTGTAATCTTTCCCCAATTTTTATCAATCCGTCGTTCTTTCAATACTTGCACGATTTCATAACGCCCTTCACATTCTCTTTTAGATAAAAAGAAGCTTAAGACGACAGCAATTGCAAATAGAACTAATGAAAGAAAGAATATAACAGTATAGCCACTCCATTTCTCCATACGTGAAATTGTGTATCCTGCTGCTATTGGTCCAATCATCCCAGAGAAGGATGTAAGAAGTCCAAGAAACCCATTAAAGAAATCTCTTGTTTCTGGTTCTGTAATTTCAAATGTCAATAAGTTAAAAGCCAACCAGTAAAAACCGTATCCTACTCCTAAAAGAGCCCCCATTAATAGAATATACTGAGAAGCACTTTTCCCTGCTACTAAGACAACGATAAAAAAAATTGCGAGCGTTCCTACCCCTATTCGTAATAAAATCGAGCGATCGATACGTTTCGCTAATTTCCCCCCTACAAGAAATGTGAGAGGCTGTAATACCACGCTGGCTAAATTATACAAGCCAAGATTCACATAATTTTGTGTTTGTTTCCATAAATAAATATTTACAAACGTATTCGATAAAGAAATTGCGAGCGTGTATAAACCTCCTATAAGGAGCAATAACACTAAATCCCGATTCACTTCAACGTCACCAATTATATGTTTCCATTTCATACACAACTCTCCTTTACTTCATGTTCTAGTCTTCCAAAGACAAGCCCAATTATGTAAAAGGAAAGCATAGAAAAAAGCTAGGGGCTCTCCCCTAGCTTTTTCTATATTTGTTACAATTATTTTGCTTCTTGGTAACGTTTTTCAGCAGCGTTCCAATCTACAACGTTCCAGAATGCACCGATGTAGTCTGGACGACGGTTTTGGTAGTTTAAGTAGTAAGCATGCTCCCAAACATCTAAACCGATAACTGGCGTTTTACCTTCAGTTAAAGGAGAATCTTGGTTTGGAGTGCTTGTTACTTCTAACTCACCATTGTTTACTACTAACCAAGCCCAACCAGAACCGAAGCGAGTTGCGCCAGCTTTTGCGAATTCTTCTTTGAATGCATCGAAGCTACCGAATTTTGCTTCAATTGCAGTTGCAAGTTCACCTACAGGTTGTCCTCCGCCGTTTGGAGATAGGATTGTCCAGAAGAATGTATGGTTAGCATGTCCGCCACCATTGTTACGTACTGCTGTACGGATTGCTTCTGGTACTTCGTTTAAGTTTGCAACTAATTCTTCTACGCTTTTGTCAGCTAATTCTGCATGACCTTCTAAAGCAGCGTTTAAGTTTGTAATGTACGTGTTGTGATGTTTTGTATGATGGATGTTCATTGTTTCTTTGTCAAAGTGAGGCTCTAAAGCATCATACGCATAAGGTAAATTTGGTAATTCGTGTTTTGCCATTGTTATATTCCTCCCAGTTTATGTATTGCCACTTAAGTGACATACAACTTCATTCTACCCTAATTGCCATAGGGTGCAAACAAATAAATCACATTGTCTTGCTATCATTAAAGTAGCAAAATCCCCACTTCTTTTCAATTAAAATGCTCATATATTCCGTAAAAAAAGCTTCCTTCTACAAGGAAGCTTCCTGCTAACATAATAAACATGTGAAATGGATATGGACCCTGTAGGACTCGAACCTACGACCGGACGGTTATGAGCCGTCTGCTCTAACCAGCTGAGCTAAGGGTCCACAATTATGTATGTAACAACATATCAAATAAAGGAATTCCTATCGGATATGCTCTTTAAGAAATGTAAGATAAATTTACCATATAGAAAAGAAAAGTGTCAATTGTATTTTTCTTATTTAAAAGAAGAAAGTTAATAAAAGAAATTTAGTTATCTCCACTATATGTAAATATAATATATCTTGAGATTCTCTAGATTACTACGTTACAATGATTTTATACATACATAAAGGAAGTGAATCTATGTCCATATTTACCCAATTCGTAAAAAGCATATACTCGCCTAAAGATATGGCGCTATTCCGTTTTCAAAAAATCGGTAAAACCATTTTGTATATTATGCTACTTTGCTTAATTACTACTATTCCAAGAACTTTTTTGTACGGTAGTTTTATCCAAGATGGTGTAAGCATGGTAAATCAAGTCATCGATAAAGATTTACCTGATTTTAAAATTGAAAATGGCGAACTAAAAGCCGATATTGATCAACCTATTGAAAAAGAAGAAGGAAATGCACTTTTCGTATTTGATCCAAATTCAACAGACCTAGAAAAATATCAAAATAAAACAGGTTTATTTGTTTTAAAAGATAAAGTAGTCTCTATGGGAAATGGTCAAATACAAACGTATTCTTATAACGATTTGTTAGGTGCATCTCTTGAGAAAAAAGATCTACAAGAATTTATTTCTTTATTCGATAATATTTATCCAATTTTATTATTTGTTATTGGATTCTTAGTGTACCTATTCCAATTATTCATCACTTTTGTAGGTGTGACTTTACTTGCGTTCATCGGTTCTGCTATGAGCGGTCAACGTAAACTATCCTATAAACAAGTTTGGACACTAACTGCATACAGCTACACAATCCCAACAATCTTCTTTATGATTATGGATGCATGTAAGATTGTCGTACCTGGATCAACATTCATCTATATCGCAGTTGTTTTAATTGTTCTGTACTTAACGATTAAAGAAGTTCCAAAACCGAAAGAAAAATAAGAACGAAAAAAAATGCCTAAATAGGCATTTTTTTTTTGGACAAGCATATATTCCTAGCAAAGGAGTGAAGAATATGAAGAGATTAGGTATATTCCTATTCGTGCTTGTTCTCGGTTATATATTTTATTACGATATAAAAATCGGTACTTTACCGATGTTAAGTTCATATAAAAAAACAACTGCTGCTCAAACGATTAAAAAAGAAAACACAGACAGTCAGCAGAATAAAGAGAACAAAACAGAAAAAGAAACGGATGTATCTTATAAAACAATTGAAGTAAAAACTGGTGAGACAGTTCTTTCTATTACAGAACAAATTAACAAGAAAAAAATTCCTTCCATAGAAAAAGTCATTGACGACTTTAAACAATTAAACAAAAGTACATCTGCTACAAAAATACAAATTGGAAAGTCTTATAAATTCCCCTTATATCAATAAGCTATCACTTAATCCTTGTCAATTACATAAAGGCGCTGATACAATAGTAAAAGTGAAACCGAGTACTTCGGTTTCTATAGCCCTATATCACGTATACTATCATTGATATGAGGGACTAAATAAGAAACTTCTTTTATAAGGAGAGCGATCTATTCGTGAATGAAATGACTCATCGTACAAAAACACGTCCAGTTAAAGTCGGTAATTTAACAATCGGCGGTAATAATGAATTAATTATACAAAGTATGACAACAACAAAAACACATGATGTTGAAGCAACAGTTGCTGAAATTAAGCGTTTAGAAGAAGCCGGCTGTCAAGTCGTCCGCGTTGCCGTTCCAGATGAACGCGCAGCAGATGCTATTGCTGATATAAAAAAACAAATCAACATTCCACTTGTTGCTGATATTCATTTTGATTATCGCCTTGCTTTAAAAGCAATTGAAGGCGGCATTGATAAAGTACGTATCAATCCAGGTAACATTGGTCGTCGCCATAAAGTAGAAGCTGTTGTAAATGCAGCAAAAGAGCGCGGTATTCCAATCCGTATTGGTGTAAACGCTGGTTCATTAGAGCGTCATATTTTAGAAAAGTACGGGTACCCAACTGCAGATGGTATGGTTGAGAGCGCGCTACATCATATTAAAATTTTAGAGGACCTAGATTTCCACGATATTATCGTATCTATGAAAGCCTCTGATGTTAACTTAGCAATTGAAGCATACGAGAAAGCTGCTCGTGCTTTTGATTATCCATTACATTTAGGTATTACAGAATCTGGAACATTGTTTGCCGGAACTGTAAAAAGTGCTGCTGGTCTTGGAGCAATCTTAAATAAAGGCATCGGAAATACACTACGTATTTCATTAAGTGCTGATCCAGTTGAAGAAGTAAAAGTTGCTCGTGAACTATTAAAATCATTCGGTCTTGCGTCTAACGCAGCAACACTTATCTCTTGTCCAACTTGTGGTCGTATTGAAATTGATTTAATTAGCATCGCTAACGAAGTGGAAGAATACATCTCTACACTTCAAGTACCAATTAAAGTTGCAGTACTTGGTTGCGCTGTAAATGGCCCTGGTGAAGCTCGTGAAGCTGATATCGGTATTGCCGGTGCACGTGGAGAGGGATTATTATTCCGTAAAGGGCAAGTCGTTCGTAAAGTACCAGAAGAAACAATGGTAGAAGAACTGAAAAAAGAAATCGACGTAATTGCTGCTGAAATGGCTGCTGAACGAGAAAAAGAAAAAGAGACACAAGAACAATAAAAAGAAGGTTGCCACAACATTTGTGAGCAACCTTCTTTTCTACGTAAAAAAGCTCGTCAGTTATATAACCGACGAGCTTTTACTTTGCACATTTTGGACAACGACCATATATTTCAAACTTATGCCCCGTTACTTCATAACCGGTAAAATCTTTATTCATAAAATCCATTGGACAGGAAGTAATCTCTTTCGTTCCCCCACAATCCAAACAAATAAAATGATGATGATGTTCCATAATAGAACAAGTAAAACGAAAATGTTTTTCACCATTTAATTCCGTTTGTTCTAAAACACCAATCTCAGCAAAAACTGTTAAGTTACGATAAATCGTATCAAAACTAAGCCCTGGATAATCGTCCTTCATATGCTCTAAAACGTCTTTCGCAGTTAAATAACGATTATGTGCTGCAAATAATCTGAGCATCTCTTCTCTTTTTCCAGTATGTTTGTATCCTTTTTCTTTCATTAGGCGTAAAGCTTCTGTTAGATTCATACCTATCCCTACTTTATGCAGTTTTTTTCTTCTTCCATAAAATCGCACCGATTAAAATAAGAACTGCTATCATAACAATTGTACCACCTGGCGCTAGATCAAGTTGATACGAAGCAAACATTCCACCAATTACTGCAATTTCACCAAATAAAATGGAAAAGAAAATTGTTTGTTTAAATCCTTTAGCAATACGAATACTTGCTGCAACTGGTAACGTCATTAATGATGATACAAGAAGAACCCCCACTACACGCATTGATACTGCAATGACAAGAGCAACTAATATAATGAAAATAAAGTGAATCCATTTCGCTCTTAAACCAGTTGATACTGCGTATTCCTCATCAAATGATAATAGAAACAGCTCTTTATATAATAAAATAATTGTCGCAACAACAACAATTGCTACAATCCCAATAATAATTAAATCTGTACTTGTTACAGCACTGACACTACCAAATAAATAACTAAATAAGTCTGTGTTAAATCCATTTGCAAGTGAAATGAAAATAACTCCAACCCCCATCCCTGCCGAAAGGATAATTGGAATTGCTAATTCTTGATAGTGCTTATATACAGTTCGTAACTTTTCGATTAGTAGCGCTCCACCAATCGAGAAAATCATCCCCATATATAAGGGGTTTAAAAACCCACCTGTAAAAATGGTTTTTTCAAGTAATAAACTTGCTGCAATACCCGATAACGTCACGTGACTTAATGCATCCGCAATAAGAGATAAACGACGAATAACAACAAACACACCAATTAACGGTGCAACAAGTCCAATTAAAATACCTGCGTATAAAGAATTACGTAAAAAGTCATATTGTAAAAAATCTTGTATCATTATATCCTCCCGTGATGCTCATGTTCGTGTTCTAAACGATGAACATGATGTCCATATAAGACGGACATTTCTGCATCTTCTAACTCTCGGAACTTCTCTACATTCCCATGGAAATGTAGATGTTGGTTTAGGCATGCAACATGTGTTACTTTTTCAGTAACAGCTCCCATATCATGAGTAACAAGAATTAATGTGATCCCGAGCCTTTTGTTTAAATCCTCTAATATTTCGTAAAAACTTTCCACATTTTTCACATCGATTCCAACAGTAGGCTCGTCCAAAATAAGCAATTCAGGATCACTAACGAGCGCACGAGCAATAAATACACGCTGTTGCTGTCCACCAGAAAGCTCTCCAATGTTACGACCTTGAAACTCACTCATCCCTACATCAGCAATTGCTTTTTCTACCTTTTTCTTATCCTCTTTTGTGAAAAAGCGAAAAAGCCCTTTTTTCGAAACAAGTCCCATTGACACAACTTCAGAAACAGTTGCTGGAAAACCAGAATTGAAACTATTTGCCTTTTGGGATACATAACCAACTTTGTTCCATTCCTTAAACTTCTTACTATCAACGCCAAACACGCGAATGCTTCCTTCTTTTGGCTTTAAAACACCTAATAAACACTTAAGTAAAGTTGATTTACCTGAACCATTCGGTCCCACTAAACCTAAAAAAGCTCCCTTCGGAACTTGCAAATTAATATTTTCTAACACATTCCGATCTTCGTATCGGAATGTTAAACCTTCAATTTCTAATATATTATTCATAGCATCTCACCTATTTTAATTCAGAATGATTCCGATTTATATCTATTTGAATTATAGTACAGCTTATTATAGTTGTAAACCAATCTGCCTAAAATATATCTATTTTTTCAAGAAACCTTACTATTATAACAAAAAGCAGAGAAAAATTCTCTGCTTTCGAAAAATATTCCTATAAACTTTTTAGTGAATAGCCGATTTAAACTTACCACCATTTGTCTCTTGCGTGCTCATAATCGTAACAAACGCATTTTCATCAATTTCATGCACAATTGATTTTAACTTCGTCACTTCTAGACGCGTTACAACTGCATAAATAACTTCTTTTTCTTTATCCGTGTAACCACCTTTCGCTACAAGCTTTGTAGTTCCACGGCCAAGACGATGCAAAATCGCGTTTGATACTTCCTCATATTGATCAGATACAATTAAAACCGCCTTCGTTTCATCTAGCCCTTGAATTACTGTATCGATCGTTTTAAATGCGATATAGTACGTCATAACAGAATACATCGCTTGTTCCACACCAAACACAAATGCTGCCCATGCAAAAATAAATAAGTTCACAAACATTACGAATTCACCAACAGAGAACGGTAATTTCTTCGTTAATAAAATCCCCATAATTTCAGTTCCATCTAGCGATCCACCATGACGAATTACAAGTCCTACACCAAGACCTAAAATAAGACCACCAAACACTGTCGCTAAAATAGGTTCTGTTGTAAATGGTGGTACCGCATGTAACGTTGACTCAATGAAAGCTAATGCTACAATACCAAATGTCGAAGATAACATAAATGTTTTTCCAATTTGCTTATAACCGGAATACATAAATGGGATATTGAGAACAACGACTAAAGTAGAAAAACTTAACCACCAAATGTTAGGAGTAAGATAATCTAATATAAGAGAAATACCAATAATTCCACCATCAATAATTTTATTTGGCATTAAAAATAGTTCAATTGCTACCGCCGCGCATGCTGCTCCAAAAATAATCATAACTAAACGATAAATGAGATGAATAACACTTTCTTTTCGATGTTGCTTTTGCTCCATAAGTCCTCCCTTTACTCTTTTTCTGTAGTTTTGTCCTTATATTATAACATACGCTTCTTTTCCTCATGAAAAAAGAAACTCCATACGAATATGTACAAGCTATATGCTCATATATTTCGATAGAAGAACGCGTGAAGGAGGATAATAAGATGAACCTCATTAAACAAATTGTTAATAAAAAATTAAATCATATTTCTACAAAAGAGTTATTAAAATATAGCAAAGAATATGAAGTTCCCATTACAGCCGCACAAGCTGATCAAATCGTTTTACTTATGAAGGGTAAAAATATTAATATTTACGATAACAACGAGCGACTAGAGCTCTTAAAACAAATCGCAAAAGTAACTTCCCCTGCCACTGCCCAACAAGTAAATACATTATTTCAGCAACTACTAAAATAAGGAGGGGATTTCCCCCTCCTTATTGCGCTTTAATTTTTTCAAGAAGCCCTTCATCAAAAGTGCCGTTTTTCAGCATTTCGATTTCCAATTTGTATGGTGGCTTCTTATCTTTTTTATCTTCCCCTACATACGGTGTTTCAAGAATTTTTGGTACATGCATTAACTGTGGATGATGTACAATGTGATGCAATGCTTTATACCCAATGTGACCAAATCCAATGTTTTCATGACGGTCTTTTCCTGCTCCGCGTACATTTTTACTATCATTAATATGAAGTACTTGTAAACGATCTATACCAACGATCTTATCAAATTCGTTTAATACGCCGTCAAAGTCATTTACAATATCATATCCTGCATCGTGCGTATGACACGTATCAAAGCATACAGATAGCTTTTCATTATATTTTACACCATCAATAATTTTTGCAATTTCTTCAAAGCTACGACCGCATTCTGTTCCTTTTCCTGCCATCGTCTCTAACGCAATGTTAACCGTCTGTTCTGGCGTTAATACTTCATTAAGCCCTTTAATAATTTGTTGAATACCAGCATCTGCTCCAGCACCAACGTGCGCTCCTGGGTGAAGAACAATTTGTTTCGCTACACCTAATGCCGATGTTCTTTCAATTTCCATGCGAAGAAAGTCTACGCCTAATTGGAATGTTTCTGGCTTCGTCGTATTCCCAACATTAATAATATACGGCGCATGGACGATAATTTCCTCAATTCCGTTCAGCTCCATATGTTTTCTTCCTGCTTCTATGTTCAATTCTTCAATTGGTTTTCTTCGTGTATTTTGCGGTGCACCTGTATAAATCATAAACGTTGTTGCACCGTATGAAACAGCCTCTTCACTTGCTGCTAATAACATTTTCTTACCACTCATGGAAACATGAGATCCAATCTTTAACATACAATCACCTCTTCAATATACAATAGATATAATGATAGCATAATTTGTAGAAATATGTAGTGAATTGTTTGTTCACAAAAGATGCACTACACAAATTTATATGACTATTTATACAGACTATACTTTTCATTTAAATTAGCTGGATTAAGTGAAACTTTAATCAATACTTTTCTATCCATATTGATTACATCTCCCACAAATAGCGGGATAAAAAAAAGATAAGGGAAACCCCTTATCTTTTTTTATTGCCATATTTTTTCTTCACTTTGTCACGTTCTGTTGCAAGTTTACGTTTATAGTTTGGTTTTACTTTTTTCGGTTTTTTAATAACTTTCGTTGCCATAACATCAAGTTCGTCATTTGGTTTTTTACGGCTCTTACGACGACGACGCTCACCTAAATCGGCCCACTCATCTCCGCGTAAATCTACATGCTTGAACTCAATATGACGTTGTTTTTCTAAACTATCTAACGCTTCTTCGTTTGCTGGATCATATATCGTCACTGCAATACCAGAATGCCCCGCACGTGCTGTTCTTCCAACGCGGTGAACGAAGAAATCTAAATCTGATGGTAGCTCATAGTTAATAACATGGCTAATCCCTTCAATATCAATACCACGTGCTGCTAAATCAGTCGCAACAATATATTGGAATTCAAGGTCACGAATTTGTTTCATCATTTTTTTACGATCACGTGGTGATAAATCCCCGTGAATTCGTCCAACTTTTAAGCCACGTTCCATTAATCCATCAGCAACTTGGTCTGCCATCTTTTTCGTATTCGTGAAAACAACTGCTAAATACGGTTTAAATTGAAGTAGCATTTTATGCACTAAATCAATTTTATTACGATGTTTAGAAGGCACTAAATAGTGTTCAATGTTTCCAGCTGCAACTTGTTTTGGATTGATATGAATATGCTCTGGATTCTCCATATACTTCTTCAGAAACGGTTTTAGTTTTTGAGGAATTGTTGCAGAGAAAACTAACATTTGCAAGTTTTTAGGCATGCGTGCTGCAATTTTATCTACATCATGAATGAATCCCATATCAAGCATTAAGTCTGCTTCATCGACAATAATCGTATTTGCTTTATGAACAAATAATGCTTGCTCTTCTACTAAATCTTTAATACGTCCTGGTGTTCCAACTACGATATGAGGTTGTTTTTTCAACTTTTCAATTGAGCGTTGTTTATCAGTTCCACCAATTAAACAACGTGCTGTAATCATTTGGTCTTCCGCACAAAACTTTGTTAATTTCACGATTTCTTCGTAAATTTGTTGTGCTAACTCACGAGTAGGCGCTGTAATAACAAGTTGTACTTCTTCACGACTTGCATTAATTCTGTTTAATGTAGGAAGTAAGTATGCATGTGTTTTCCCAGAACCTGTTTGGGATTGTCCAATTACACTTACACCTTTTTTCACGACCGGGAAAATTTTCTGCTGAATTCCTGTCGGCTCTGTAAAGCGTAGTTCACGAACTGCATCTATTAAAAATGGTTTAAAATCATACTGTGTAAAAGTTTGTTGTGTCATAAGTTACACCTTCTTTCTAAAATTTCTACTGCGCGCACAAATCAGTCAAGTCTACATTATATCGAAATCTACAAGTAAAATCCATCTTTAGTTTAGGTTTTCACTTCAAAAACTAACCTTCTTCCCTTTTATTGCATATTGTATGTGTATATACCTAACTGAAGAAAGGAGGATTTCTCACATGTTTCCGAAATCCCCTACAAGGCAAATGTATCCGAATCCAGGGCAACAACCTTATACACCATATCCAATTCCACAACTACCACCAATGGCACAAAAAAAGAAAGGTTTTCTTGCTAAGCTTTTTAAAAAACACGATCCAACCGAGCCTTTTATGCAAATGGTTCCACCTTACCGACAAATGGAAGGGCAACCGATGATGCATCAGCAACCACCACCGCCACAATATCAACAGCAATATCAGCAGCAATACCACCAACAATATCAGCAGCAACATCCACAATATCAACCATACATGCAGCAACATCCTGAGCAAATGATACCGCCTCAAATGTATGAATCAAATGAAACGCGCGGCGGCGCAACTACAGCTGCCGCAACAGCAAGCAGTGGCATCGGCAGTTTCTTTTCGAACTTAATTTCGAATCCTACTAATATGATAAACAACATCGAAAAAGTATCCCAAGTCGTTCAATCTGTAGGTCCTGTCGTCGAACAGTATGGTCCTATTATGCGTAGTCTACCAAGCATTGTTAAAATCCTCACCTCTGGAAAAAGTACGGAAGAAAATCAAACGGAAAATGTAACAGAGCCAGTTGAGGTAGAAAGTCCGCCTCCTGCACCTCAAAAAAAGAAACGAAAACGAAAGAAAATAGTGATTGAACCTGTAATAGAAAAAGAGTTACCGAAAGAACCAGTTCAACAAACAGCAACAAAACCAAAACTATATGTGTAACAATCCTTTGTTTTCTATCCACTCCTCCTTTATAATGTAAAAGACTATGCACAAAAGTATCCCTTGTTTAGAAGGAGAGGATTACTCATATGAAAATTGTTAAAATTTCCCCTCGTGGTTATTGCTACGGTGTTGTCGATGCAATGGTAATTGCACGTAACGCTGCATTAGATAAATCATTGCCGAGACCCATTTATATTTTAGGTATGATTGTTCACAATAAACATGTTACAGACGCTTTTGAAGAAGATGGAATCATCACATTAGACGGTCCAAGTCGCTTAGAAATTTTAGATAAAATTGATTCTGGTACTGTTATTTTCACAGCACACGGTGTTTCTCCAGAAGTTAAACAACGCGCAAAAGAAAAAGGTTTAACAACAATCGATGCCACTTGCCCAGATGTTACCAAGACGCATGACCTTATCGAAGCTAAGAAAGCGGAAGGGTATCATGTCATTTATATCGGTAAAAAAAATCATCCAGAGCCAGAAGGCGCAGTTGGTATTGCACCTGACATCGTTCACCTTATCGAAAGAGCCGATGATTTAAAAACATTAGAAATCCCAACAGATAAAATTTTAGTAACAAATCAAACAACGATGAGTCAATGGGATGTTCAACATTTAATGGAGGACATTCAAAAAAAATTCCCAACAGCAGAATTCCATAAAGAAATTTGTTTAGCTACTCAAGTTCGCCAAGAAGCTGTCGCTAAACAAGCTGATGTTGCAGACTTAACAATTGTTGTTGGTGATCCGAAAAGTAACAATTCAAATCGCTTAGCACAAGTATCACAAGAAATCGCGGGTACAAAAGCATATCGAGTTGCTGATGTAAGCGAAATTCAATTAGAGTGGCTACAAGGTGTAGAAAACGTAGCTGTTACAGCAGGTGCTTCTACTCCAACGCCAATTACGAAAGAAGTTATCGCTTTCTTAGAGCAATATGACCCAATGAATCCCGCTACATGGGAAAGAGTTCGAAAAGTACCGTTACAAAAAATATTACCTCGCGTGAAAGTGAAAAAAGAACAATAATAAAAACCGTTGCTTACATGAGCAACGGTTTTTATTTTTCTTATACAAATATAAATGGATCTGTATGTAACTGCGAAGCATGAATGTGTACATTGAGTTTCTTTGCATCCACTTTTTCTTGTAATTGCTTTTGTACACCTTGTTTCATTACTTTTTCAACATTATGTCCTGGGTCAACTATATTTAAACCGAGCATCATCGCATCATGAGCAACATGATAGTACATGTCACCAGTTACATATACATCTGCTCCTTTAAATTTCGCTTGGTTTATATATTTATCACCATCTCCACCAAGTACAGCTACTTTACGCACTTTATCATCTAACTTACCGACAACTCTTGCGCCCTTCACGTCTAATGATTGTTTCACATGTTCTGCAAATTGGCCAAGCGTCATTTCTTCTTGTAAGTATCCTATTTTTCCTAGGCCTAACGTTTCACCTTTATTATCAAGCGGATACACATCGTACGCTACTTCTTCATAAGGGTGCGCCGTTACCATTGCTTTAATCACTTTCCGCTGTAAGGAAGCTGGAATAATCGTTTCGATTCGCACTTCTTCTACACGTTCTAACTGTCCAGTTTCCCCGATATAAGGATTTGTCCCCTCTTGAGGTACAAATGTGCCTGTACCCTCGCTACTAAACGTACAGTGGCTATAATTGCCGATATGACCAGCACCTGCGTCTCCTAATGCTTTCCTTACTTCTTCTGCATGAGTGACTGGCACAAACACAACAACTTTTTTCATTTCTTCTGCATATGTCGGTGCCAAAACTTCTGTATTTTGCAATCCTAACGCCTCAGCAAGTAAATCGTTTACCCCGCCCTTAGCAACATCCACATTTGTATGCGCTGCATAGATTGCAATATCATTTTTAATACACTTTTCAATAATTTTCCCATACACCTTATCTGTATGAATCGCTTTTAACGGGTTAAAAATTAAAGGATGATGAGCAATAATGACATTTGCCCCTAATTGAATTGCTTCATCCACAACTTCTTCCGTTACATCTAGCGCAATCAATACGTGCTGCACGGGTTTATTAAGCGCTCCAATCTGCAGACCAATCTTATCTCCTTCCATTGCCAAATGCTTCGGATACATACTTTCAAATAAAGAAATAATTTCATGGCCGTTTGGAATTTTACTCATGATAAAACCTCCCCTATCATTTTCATTTTCGCTTCTACTTCCCCACGCTTCGCTTTTGTTTCTTCAGAATCAGCCGCACGTTCTAACTGTTTTAAAATATTTTGGAAGTTTTTTAATTCTCCTTCCCATTTTTCAACGAAGGCTTCACTTTTTTCTGTTATTAAAAATGGTCCCATAAACAATTCAGCTTGTTTATTTTCAGAGTAAGGCGCTACAACATTTCCGCGCTCCCCTACTAAAATTTCGTAAATTTTCCCATCTTCTTTTACGATTTTTTCATGGATAAGCTCCCAACCATTCTCAATAAACCATTCACGAATATGATGCGCTGCAATATTCGGCTGTAAAATTAAACGTGTTACACCTTCTAATTTTTCTTTACCACTTTCTAAAATGTCACGAATTAACGCTCCGCCCATTCCGGCAACCGTAATTACATCTACTTCTCCTGGTGCGATAACAGCTAATCCATTCCCTTTACGCACATCTACTTTATCTTGTAAACCACTTTCAGCTACAGTTGCTTGCGCAGAGCGAAATGGTCCATCTACAACCTCTCCTGCAACTGCTTTTGTAGCAATATTATTTATAATTGTATAACACGGTAAATACGCATGATCCGATCCAATATCAGCAACTGTAGATCCTACTGGTATTTCACGTACAACTTCTTCTAATCGTTTTGAAAGCTTTACTTCATTCATGTATTTCCATTACTCCTTCTCTTGTCAGTCTGTCTCCATGATAATGAATTTACAGTAGTTGTTGCAAGCCCATAACAACAATTCACCGCTCTATCATTCATCGTATTTTAGAAAATATAGAAAAACAAGCCCTTTGCATAAGCAAAAGGCTTGTCATACGGAACTTTATTTTTTCTTCGATAACCAATCAGCTACTTTAGCGGCTTGATCAGCTGGAACTATATTGGCAGGCATATTGCCTTTTCCTTTCGAAAGAATTTCTTTAATTTCATCCTTTGAAAGTTTCCCACCAATTTTTTGTAAGTTAGGTCCAACTGCCCCTTGTAACTGATCACCATGGCAGCTCGTACAGCTTTGCTTCACAATATCTTCTGGTTTTGATGCCGTTTGTGCTGGCTTCCCGCCATTTTTTGCATCAGCTAACTCTTTAGATTTATTTAGCCCCTGAAATGAAAATACAAACATAACGATAATACCCAATGCTGCAATAAGAGCGAACGGAATCAGCGGATTACGTTTCATATCTCTTCTCCCCCCTCTATACCCCTAAATAGTTAGATGATTCAGTCATTTATATTGTACTTGAAAACGCTCTATCAGAAAAGAGCAAACTACCACTTGTTAAAAATATTCCATAAATTCAGTTTATTGTTTTTTATTGTCATATCGCTTATTATTTCGATAATTATTAACGTTTCTCATCATATTTTTCGCTTTTCTACATATATTTTTGTATATAATAAACAAAATTAATCGAAAAATCGAAAAATGAGCATTTGCAAATCAAAAGACAATTCTGTAAAATAAATTACAAGAAATTGTAATCGTTGCCCATAGCTAAATTTTAACAAAAATTAACAAAATAAAAAAGTTTACTTCACAAAAGTGAAGTAAACTTAAAAAATAACCTATTCTAAGAAATCCTTAAGACGCTTACTACGGCTTGGATGTCTTAATTTGCGAAGTGCTTTTGCTTCAATTTGACGAATACGCTCTCTCGTTACGCCGAATACTTTCCCAACTTCTTCAAGCGTACGAGTTCGTCCATCATCTAAACCGAAACGAAGACGTAGAACATTTTCTTCACGATCTGTTAGTGTATCTAACACATCTTCTAATTGTTCTTTTAGCAATTCATAGGCTGCATGGTCCGCAGGCGATGTTGCTTCTTGGTCTTCAATAAAGTCACCTAAATGGGAGTCATCTTCTTCACCAATTGGTGTTTCAAGAGAAACTGGCTCCTGTGCAATTTTTAAGATTTCACGTACTTTTTCTGGAGCAAGATCCATTTCCTCACCAATCTCTTCAGGAGATGGTTCGCGACCTAAATCTTGTAATAATTGACGTTGTACACGAATTAACTTATTAATTGTTTCAACCATATGAACTGGAATACGAATTGTTCGCGCTTGGTCTGCAATGGCACGTGTAATAGCTTGGCGAATCCACCAAGTTGCATACGTACTAAATTTGAAACCTTTACGATAATCGAACTTTTCAACAGCTTTAATTAGACCCATATTACCTTCTTGAATTAAGTCTAAGAAAAGCATACCACGGCCTACATAGCGCTTTGCAATACTTACTACAAGACGTAAGTTTGCTTCTGCAAGACGACGTTTCGCTTCTTCATCGCCTTCTTCAATACGCGTTGCAAGTCGAATTTCTTCTTCTGCAGATAGTAAGTCTACACGACCAATTTCTTTTAAATACATACGAACAGGATCGTTGATTTTAACCCCAGGTGGTACACTTAAATCATTGAGGTCAAACTCTTCTTCTGTTTTTGTAATTTGGCGATTATTAGGGCCTTCTTCGTTGTCATTATCACCAACTAAATCAATGCCTTGTTCACCTAAATATTCATAGTATTCATCCATTTGATCGGATTCAATTTCAAATCCATTCATGCGTTCTGCAATCTCTTCATATGTAAGAACGCCACGTTTTTTTCCGAGCTCAGTGAGTTGTTCTTTCACTTGCTCAAGGGTCATTTCAGTTTCAATTTGTTTAGAACGAGCTGGTTTGTCAGCCATCTGTTCCCCTCCTTACGCGAGATACAAACATTCATTATACTAAAACTTTATCAAAAAAGCTATTTTCTCGCTTTTTGATTTTGTAAATATGCTACATAATATTTAGCAGCCTCTACAGGATCTGTTTTTTCCATTTGTTTCACTTTAAAGATAATTTCCATCTTTTCAAGTTTTTCCTGATGCCGTCTAAGCGTCTCCAAATGGCCTTGCAACACTTCTTCTGTGTATTCTGGATTAATAAATTCATCCGTCGAAATATCAGTGATAATATTTTTCAACTTTTCATCAGAGAGCCAACTTAAAAATGTTCCAACTGAAGGTTCATTTCCCTTTTCATAATATGCGTATAGTTCATATAAAATCCCTTTATGTTCTTCTGTATGAAAATCTTCTATATGGGATTCCATACGAACAGCTACTTCTGCACTTTGCAACATATGGTAAATAATTTCTCTTTCCGCTCTTTCAAAACCTGTTAACTTCGGTTTTGTTTGAACGACTTGAGACGTTTTAGCAACCTGCTTTATTTGTTTTTGCTGTACCTTTTGTTCTTTGCGATATTGGTGCAATTGGTTCAAAAGTGTTTCCATTGAATACGAAAATTCTTGCGATAATGACTTCAAATATGACTCTGCCTGCATCGCATCTTGTAACAACGATAACTCTTTTAAAACACTCTTCACATATTCTTCTTTGCCAGACTCATCTTGCAAATTTTTCCCTAAACGCAAATAATTTATTTTAAAACCAACAAAACTCACACTTGATTTCACAAGATTTTCAAAAGCAGTAGTCCCATATTGTTGCACATATTCATCAGGATCAAGCTTATCTGGCAAGGATGTGACTTTCACTTGGCAACCAACTTTTAGCAATAATTGCCCTGCTTTCATCGTCGCTTCTCGCCCTGCTTTATCACCATCATAGCAAAGAACAACAGTTTCAACGTTACGTCGCAGAAGTTTTGCTTGTTCTTCAGTTAAAGCTGTTCCCATTGTCGCAACAGCTTCTTCCACACCACTTTTTACCGCAGCTAGTACATCGGCATATCCTTCGAAAAGAACCACTTGCCCACGCTTTCTAATAAACGGTCTTGCTTGGTGGAAGTTATACAACAATTTACTTTTGTGAAAAATCGGTGTTTCAGGGCTATTTAAATATTTCGGAGTGTCATCTCCTAACGCCCTTCCACTAAACGCTATCACCTTACCTTGTAACGTATAGATCGGGAACATAACTCTTCCACGGAAGCGATCATAATGACTACCATCCTTCTCACTTCTTATTAGAAGGCCAGCTTGTTCCATACTAGACAGCGATAAACCTCTTTTTTGTAAAATTTTCGTCGCTGCATCCCAAGCAGGTGATGCATAACCAATTTCAAACTTCTCAATCATCTCTTTCGTAATACCACGGTTTAATAAATATGAAAGTGCTTCATTTCCCTCTTCCGTATTTACTAATAAATGATGATAATACTTTTTCAATAATTCATGAGCTTGTTGCATGATGACAGTGTCATCAGATATGTCTTCTTGTTGTCCTTGCCCTGATGTATACTCTGCAACCGCAATTCCATTTCTTTCGCCTAGCTTTTGAACAGCCTCGGTAAAAGCCAGTCCTTCCATTTTCATTAGAAAGGAAAATACATTTCCACCTTCTCCACATCCGAAGCAATGAAAAATTTGCTTATCAGATGAAACAGAGAATGAAGGAGAATTCTCACCATGAAATGGACAAAGGCCGAAATAGTTACGCCCCTGTTTTCTAAGTTGAACGTATTCACCAATGACTTCTACAATATCGGATGATGTCCGAATCTGTTCAACAACTTCTTCGGGAATTCTGTTCCCCATAACTCCATCTCCGTGTCGTATTTTGTATTCGATATAAATTAAAAAATTCCTTTATAATTCGACAATATTTTTCTAAACTTGTTAGAAAGTGTTGCCGATTACATTGTATAAACGATTTTGAACCTTTCCTATAGGTCCTTTATCTGCATAAATCGCATATACATACTTGCTATATAAAATTGTATACATTTGCTCATCTGTTACAAATGTATCTCTTAGAAACAATACATACACACCTTTTTATAAGAAGAGTAGCAAGCCACATATACTGTTTGATCTTGAGATTTGTAACTTTTTCATGTTGATCCATATAACGATCAACTCCATTTTGTTCAGTATCTACAAAGATCCAATTGCCTTGCTATTTCCTTAAAGGATGAGCATATGATGCGACAAACAAAATTCCGACATGAAATTCCGCTCCAACTTGCACAATTTCAGCCTTCACGGGATATACATCTACACCAACTAATATGTTGTTGATGCTTTGCATATTTCTGTATTCTACATCCCTTCTGTGAATCCTTCCATAATGTGCGTTTTCTTGTATAGATTTTGTCGATTTAACGTAATTACATGTCTTTTTCGTAAATCCTATCCCTAGTTTATTCTGAAAAATTAAAGTCTAAACGTAAAATATAGGTTTTTATCACAATTTTTTATTATAATATATTTTCTTCAACTACGCTACATATCCCTTTATTTTTTCATCTTACATTTCAGGATGACAAACTCACACCTTGAATATACTAAAAGACAAAGGAGTATAAGTATAACCATTACACTACAATCTATTACAAAATCCATAGGTACCATATTTCACACGAGCGAAAAAAGCACATTCACCTTTGGTAAATGTGCTAAAACATTTTTTGGTTTTGCACTGCATTCACAATAATATTTGCTGTTTCTTCAATTGCTTTATTCGATACATCGATTACTTGACAATTTATTTTACTAATTACTTCCTCAAAGTGATCAATTTCTTCTTGAATACGATTAATATTTGCATATGTTGCTCCATCACTTAATCCAAGTGATTTTAATCGTTCTTTTCGAATATGATTTAACTTATCTGGCGTAATTTTCAAACCGAAACATTTTTCTTTTGCCACTTGATATAGTTCTTCAGGTGGGTCAACTTCTGGCACGAGTGGTACATTCGCAACTTTCAAGCGTTTATTATGAGCTAAATATTGGGAAAGTGGTGTTTTTGATGTACGCGAAACACCAATCAACACGATATCCGCTTTTAAAATACCTCGTGCATCTCTGCCGTCATCATACTTCACAGCAAACTCAATCGCTTCAATCTTTTTAAAGTATTCTTCATCTAACCTACGGACAACGCCTGGTTCATATCTCGGCACTTGCCCCGTAATTTCTTCAATTTGATCAATAAGAGGGCCGATAATATCGTATGCCTCTACCCCTTCTTTTGCAGCCTCTGTTACTAAATATTTGCGCATATCAGGCTTAACTAACGTAAAACATATAAGTGCTTGATTACTCTTAGCAATCGAAATCACTTCTTTTAATGTCCCTGTATCTTCTACATACGGTACACGTCTAATATCAGGAGCAAACGGGAATTGCCCCATTGCTGCTCGAACAACCAAATCAGCCGTTTCTCCTACAGAGTCAGATACGACATATACGATTTTATTATCCATTACATTACCTCACTTTAAACAAATTACACTTATTCGTTATTTACTAAATTTACAAACGCACGTGTAATATTTGTTTTTGTAATTCGCCCAATCACTTCTAAACCTTGTTTCGTATCTTTTACAACTGGCATTGCATCAATCTGTCTTTCTATTAATTCCATCGCAATATCATATAAAGAATCCTCTCTACGACACATCGCAATGTTTGGCATCCTTGTCATGATAATATTAACCGGAAGAGAGGTTAAATCCTGCTTTCCTAAGCTCGCTCTTAATAAATCTTTACGAGACACAACACCAACTAATAGAGTCATCTGATCTACAACGAACAATGTACCAACGTCCTCTAAAAACATCGTACAAATTGCATCGTATACGGAAACATTTTTATCAATTACAACCGGTCTAGATTGATAATCTTGTACTTTAATTTTCTTAACAGCTTCAGATAATAGCTGCCCCCCAGTTTTACCCGTATAAAAATAACCTACGCGTGGACGTGCTTCTAAATAACCAGCCATCGTTAAAATTGCTAAGTCTGGTCTTAGCGTCGCACGTGTTAGACCCAATTGCGCTGCAATTGATTCCCCTGTAATAGGACCGTGATCTTTTACAATCTGAATGATATGTTCTTGCCGTTTATTCAGCTCTATGATAATCACCACCTTTAATGCACAACGAAAAAAGTTATACTATCTCTTAAATATTATATACTAAATATGCTATTCGAAAAAGAAAGTATGTAAAAAGGACCGTATACGGCCCAAAATTATATTTGAAACTTATCAAGTTGTTCTAAAAAACGTCTTGATTTCAAATAAATTCCGCAATATTCATCATAATATGTATTCAATACTAAACGCATTTGTTTTTTTGTGCTATCCTTTACCGATACATTTCCGAGCCTATGTAAATCGAAATGGAAGAAAAGACGTAATAATTTATGAACAGCTTCTCCTACCGGTATACGATACGGGTCTTGCTCCGCATGACGTGAGCACAGAAAACCGCCTTCCCTAACGGAGAAGGCGACAAAGTCTGTTTCTTGATGACAAATCGCACATGTATCAAAGTACGGGCGCATCCCTAATACCGGAAGCATTTTCGTTTGATAAATTAATGATAATACTTCTGGATCAACACCCTCACACATATAATGCAACGTTTGATATAACATTTCAAATAAATACGGATTATGTTTTTTATCTTCTGTTGCTTTATCAGTTAATTCAACAATAAATGATGCATAAGCAGTTAAAAATATATCCTCGCGAATTTCTTTCATAGTTGAAATAATCTCGCCTTGTTGCAATGTTCCAAGCCCAGATCCCATTTGAATAAGAAACTGGCCATGTGTCATTAATTGCGACACAGATGCTAATCGGCTTTTCGGTTTTTTTGCCCCTCTTGCCATTGCACTTACCTTACCAAGTTCTCTTGAGAATATTGTAACAATCTTGTTCGTTTCTCCGTAATCTGTCGTACGGATAACGATGCCCTCAACTTTTTGAAACATGTTCGTCACCATCCAAGGTTTGAACAAAACGGGTCAAGAAATTGGAGAGTCTAGATGCGCTAGCTCCTCTTCATGTTGATCCATCTCATCGTTTACGTCTTTTTCCATTTCTTTCAAAAGCAAGTACGTTTCAATGCTTCCTGTTTTGGAGAAAAACTTCCAGGTAAAATCTAGCATAAGAATCCACCTTTCTCAATAAGCGTAGCCTATAAACCAATTTCCTTTGTTGTTATTAAATTGACCCATTTTGTCCATTTTCATGTGAGAAAAATTTTTCCTAATTTATCAAAGTTCATAAAAACCAATAATCAGTGGATGAACCAACCATCCACTGATTACAGCTTGACTCTATTTTAGTACTCATCCTCGCGGAAACCTAGGTCACGAAGCTGAGACATTTTATTACGCCAATCTTTTTGCACTTTTACCCATACTTCTAAAAATACTTTAGAACCAAGTAGCGCTTCAATATCAAAACGAGCTCGCTTACCAACTTCTTTTAACATTTTCCCTTGTTTTCCGATGATGATTCCTTTTTGTGATGCACGTTCAACAACAATCGTTGCATTTATATAAACTGCCCCGCCCTCACGCTTTTGAATCGCATCGATAACAACAGCCACAGAATGCGGCACTTCTTCACGTGTTAAATGTAGTACTTTCTCACGAATAAGCTCTGCAATAATAAATCTCTCCGGATGATCCGTTACTTGATTATCTGGATAGTATTGTGGTCCTTCTGGTAAATACTTTTTAATTGTTCCAATTAAAGCGTCCACATTATTACCGTCTAACGCAGAAATTGGTACAATCTCTGCAAACTCATGTAGTTTACGATATTGATCAATTAACTCTAGTAATTGCTCTGGATGAAGTTGGTCAATTTTATTAATTACTAAAAATACTGGTTGTTTCGTTTCTTTTAACTTCTCGATGATGAATTCTTCACCACGACCAAAGCCTTCGACAGCATTAACCATAAACAGAACGATATCAACTTCTTTTAATGTCGTTTGCGCCATCTTCACCATGAAGTCGCCTAGTTTATGTTTAGGTTTATGTATTCCTGGTGTATCAATGAAAATAACTTGTGCATCATTTTCTGTATATACACCTTGAATTTTATTACGAGTCGTTTGTGGCTTATCACTCATAATAGCAATTTTCTGGCCGATAATACGATTTAAAAATGTAGATTTCCCAACATTCGGTCTGCCAATAATAGAGACAAAACCTGATTTATAACCTTTTCTATTCATGTAAATCCTCCGCTAAAAATGCTCCTGGTAACAATTCTCCGACTGTCGTCTCTTGAACGTCACCATGTAAATTTGTTAAGTATACTTTCGTATCCTGTTTACATAATTCTACCATAACTTGTCGACATGCTCCACAAGGAGGTACTGGGCGCTTTGTATCTGCTACAACCGCAATGGCTACAAATTCTTTATCTCCTTCAGAAACCGCCTTAAATAAAGCTGTTCTTTCAGCACAATTACATAAGCCATATGATGCATTCTCAACATTACATCCACGATATACTTTTCCATCGCGCGTTAATAGTGCTGCACCTACTTGAAATTTAGAATATGGTACGTACGCTTGTTTACGCGCTTCGATTGCTTCTAGAATTAATTGTTTACTATTCATATTCCCGCATCCTTCCTGTTCACAGCTATGAAGAGGTACACTCTCTCATTAAAGCCCCTTACGGCACTTCCAAAGCTTAATAAAAGCTTCGGAATGCAACTATACCATATACGGTAAAAAGATAATAGCACCAATTATAACAGCTATAATTGCAAACAATAAAACCGCTCCTGCCGCAACATCCTTTGCAATTTTTGCAAATGGATGAATATCGGCAGTCGCTAAATCTACTGTTTTTTCCACAGCCGTATTTACCATTTCTAAACTCATTACACTCCCTATTACAATAAGTAATATCATCCACTCTGTTCTCGTAATATGGAAATAAAAGCCGCAGCATATAACAATGACTGCGGCTAAATAATGGATTTTCATATTTCGCTCATGACGAAAACAAAAGAATATACCAGCTATAGCATATCCAAAACTATCTATAAGTTTTCCTTTTTTCATCGTCCTAATCCAAAAGCTTCTAAAATTTCTTTTTGTCTTCCGAACATTTCTTTTTCATCTTCTTCTGTCATGTGATCATAACCAAGTAAATGTAAAAAGCCATGTAATGCCAAAAATCCAAGTTCACGATCGAAAGAATGTCCGTACTCTTCAGCTTGCTCTTTCGCCCTTGGAATAGAGATAATAAGATCACCTAACATGCGTGGCATCTCTGCACCAACAATCTCCATTTCTCCTTCTCCCATTTCTTCCATCGCAAAGGATATTACATCTGTAGGTTGATCTTTATCTCGGTAATCACGATTAATTTCTCTAATGCGCTCATTATCTACAAATGTCACCGATACCTCCGCACCATCCTCGATATTTTCCATTTGAGCTGCTTTTTCTAACACTTCACGAATTAAACTCATATACGCTTCTTTTACTTCTTCTGTTTCATCAATAAAATCAATTAACAAACTCATTCTTTCTCCTTTTCTTCCGGAAGTTCCGGATATGTAATACGCGAATGGAAAATACCATTTAACGTTTCACACAACGTTTTTCCAACGATTTGTAGTTCCTTAAACGTCAAATCACATTCACTAAATTGACCGTCTTGTAGTCGATCTTTAATAATACTTTGCACCAAATTATTAATTTGTTCTGGCGTTGGGTGATTCATAGAACGTACCGCAGCTTCTACACTATCAGCAATACCAACAATTGCCGATTCTTTCGAAGTTGCTTTTGAACCTGGATAACGGAACATCTCTTCTGTATATTTTTCTTTATCTTCTTTAATAGCTTTATAATAAAAATATTTCAGTAACGTTGTACCGTGATGTTGCCCAGCGATATCAATAATTTCTTGTGGAATATGATATTCTTCGAGCATTCTTACTCCATCCGTTACGTGAGCAATTATAATATCTTTACTCGTTACAGGATCTAATTTATCATGCGGGTTTTCAATTCCCATTTGGTTTTCAATAAAAAATTGCGGTTGTACTGTTTTTCCTACATCATGATAATATGCCCCTACACGCGCTAATACACCATTTGCCCCGACTGCTTCACAAGCAGCCTCAGAAAGATTCGCTACCATTACACTATGATGATATGTCCCTGGCGCTTCTAACAAAATTCTGCGTAAAAGCGGATGATTTGGACTTGATAGTTCCATAAGCTTCATGCTTGATACGATTCCAAGTCCACTTTCTAAATATGGTAAAATCCCCATAGCCAAAACGGATGATATAATCCCTGAAAGTGAAGCCATTAATAATTGCGTACCAATTTCAAGAGGCGAAAAATTCCCATTACGTAATAATAAGAGCGCCGCCAATACGACTACATTTAATACAGAAACGAGTATACCAGCTTGTAAAATCATTGTACGACGATTTTTTTCTCGCAAGAAAATACTAACCGATAATGAACTTAACAATACGTAAATCCCTACACTATAATTTAATGTACTCGTTACTCCTTCATTAAACATAATACTTCCGCATACAGAAAAAATCATACTCGTTAAAAAGACAAATCGATCACCAATCATTAGTTTTACAAGTATTGTTCCCATCGCAACTGGGACAACATATGCAATCCCCGCGTATTCAAGTTTTTGAAACAAACTAATGATTTTCATTAAGACGATTGTGATAGACAAAATTGTAATATACGCTAAAACATACGGTCTATCTTCTCTTTTTCTCTTTAAAAATAATTCAAATTGTTTATGCATAAAGTATAGTAACACACCAATGAGTACCGCTAATCCAACATAAGGTTGAAAGCCGTTCCCTTTTTCTAACAAACCAACTAATTTCAACTGATTATACACATCACTTGAAATTGTTTCACCTTCTCTAACAAGAACTTGTCCTTGAAGAATATAAACAGGTGGAACTAAATCTTCCTCTGCTTTTCTTTTCTCTTTCGTTAAGATCGGGTCATAAAAATAGTTTGCTGAAATTGCATATCTTCCTAGCGCCTTAATTGACTCTTTTAAACCATTATCAACATTAACACTATTCATCTCACTTACATATCGTTCTTTCGCATCTTTCAATTCGTCCATTTTAATATGCTCAGTCATGATACTATTAATCGCTGTGACCGCAGCATCTTTCGCTAATACTAATTGGCTCGAATCTGCATTAATCAAACTTAGTAAGTTTGAATCAGATAATTCTTTCGTTAAGTCAGCGGGTAGTTTCTTTTTTAACTTCTCCACTTTCTCAGCATCAGTCATCTTTTTTTGATCATCCGGTCCAACAGCTTTAATCTCTTGCACCACTTCATCCACTTTAGCAAAAACGTCATTCACAATATCAACTTTGTTTTGTTTATACTCACTTTTATATGTATATTGATCTTCAACTTTTGTAGCGGCTTCTTTTTTCTTTTTATCCGTTGTAACTTTATCTTCAATTTTTATAGGAGAATGGATTGTCTTTTTCGCAATAGAATACATATTAACATCTAATTGCTCTGGTTTTACATTATTCATAAGCGCAAAAAACAGCACTGCTCCTAATACAACGTAAGAAATCCAACTTAGTTTTTTCGAATGTTGTAAATTACGAAACCACTTAGAAATTTCTTGAGATCTTGACATGATTTCAATACCTTCTCCTCTCCAGAAATAAAGTGAAACTATTTATAGCTTTCATTTCTTCTACCAAACGATACTTTGAGGCAACATTTTATACACTAGTACCTATAGTTTATTTTCCTTATCTTTCATGATAGTAAAAAATATGACGTTCGCCAACCTTATCATACAAAAAGAAATGATCCTGACAAATAGGATCATTCCATTTTATCATATGCCTCAATAATACGTTGCACCAATGGATGTCTCACAACGTCCGTTTGTTCTAATGTAATAAATGACAGACCTGATACATCAGATAAAATATTAGCAGCTATAGATAGTCCTGATTTTACCCCTTTTGGCAAGTCTACTTGTGAAGGATCCCCTGTAATAACCATTTTAGAACTAAAACCTAATCTTGTTAAAAACATTTTTATTTGAGCACCCGTTGTATTTTGAGCCTCATCTAAAATAACAAATGAATCATCAAGCGTACGCCCCCTCATATAAGCAAGCGGCGCGATTTCAATTACTCCTCGCTCCATCATACGCTGCGTATATTCTTGTCCAAGAATATCATGTAAGGCATCATATAATGGGCGTAAGTATGGATCTACCTTCTCTTTCAAATCCCCTGGTAAAAAACCTAAATTTTCTCCAGCTTCTACAGCAGGTCTTGTTAAAATAATTTTCTTTACATACCCTTGTTTTAAAGCCCTCACAGCCATTACTACAGCTAAGTATGTTTTTCCAGTTCCTGCAGGCCCTATCCCAAAGACAATATCATTCTTCTTCATCGCATGAATATATCGTCTTTGCCCCATTGTTTTTACACGAATGGATTTACCTTTTGCAGTCTTGAAAATTTCTTCTTCATATAACTCTTCAAATTGAGCAATTTTCCCTTGTTGTGCAAGCTGAATTGCATACGCAACATCTCTCTCTGAAATTGATATACTTTTACGAATTACAACAAGTAATTGCTGTAAGATTTTTTCTACGAGTGTCACCGTTTCAACTGCCCCAGATACATGAACAGTTTCTCCTCTAGTTACGATCGATACATTCAGTTCTCGTTCAATTACTTTTAAATGTGCATCATTGACTCCAAAAAGAGCGATTGCTTCGTTAGTATTTTCCAATTTTTGGTTCATTTCTACTAATTGTTCTGCCATTACTCAGTCTCCTTGAATATCGGATTCGGATATTGGTTGTGGCTCTGCAATATTTTCAACCACAGTATAATGCAATGTGACCTTTAGTTGACCCGCCTCAACCTCTTTACTCAAAATCTTATCACTTACAATCATAGCATGTTCATCCAATTTTTTCTTTAGTTCTTTTTCGGCCATCTCTTTCGCTACTTTCAGCGCTTGCTTTTCTGTATATTCTCGATTCGCTTCTTCCTCTTCTCTCACAACATCTTTTTCATATGCAATCGGCAGTGTAAAACCAAATAATTTCACATCATGTTTTACACTTTCAGTACGAGAGCGTTTATACTTATCATGCTGAAATCCCCATATTTTTATTTTCGTATCCCCAAATTTAAGAAAATGTTCATTGTATACATTACCAGTATACACTTGGAATTGCGTCTTTAACGGGACATCCACCTTAGATGTATACCACGTTTCTCCATACACAATACCTTTCGCTGAAACAATCGTCGGACTTTCCTCATTACCATATATTCCTGATACGAGAATCTGCCCTTTTTCTACATGATCATTTTTCAGTACAACCGGCTTTCCAACTTCTACGAACGTCTTTGTAATAATCGCTTCTTTTTTTGCTACTAAATTTTGCGGCCTTTGTTCCTTTTCTTTCTTCGGTTCGTTTTTTTCAACAATTTTAAAATGATACGTCGTTCCTCTTACTTCTAGTCCCGCCCAAGTAATGGCATTAATATTATCTGTCAAATGGCGTTGTACATCTTCTACATTCGGCATTTGAAATTGTAGTTTCCCTTTTTTAATACCCATTTTATCCAATTCTTTCATCAATATATATTCCGTTTCAGGTTTTGCTCCTGTAATTTCAATTTTCCAAACCATATTTGACATTGCAATCACACCAAAAAAGAAAATTAAAAAACCAATTAAAAATCCACTATTTTTAATTAAACGCTTATTCCAAAAAGGAAAACCATAACGTCCAATAAAATATAATTTACATTCATTTTTTCTATAAATTGGTTTTATTTTTTTCACATCGCGTAACAACATACAAAAAACTAACGTTTCATCAGCTATCTTTTTAACATCCCAAACTAATAAATTCCTCCGTACACATTCATTAACAAACCGTTCCGCTCCTCTACCTTCAATTCGCACTTTTACATATCCAAGCCACTTTATAAACCATTTATTTTTCATTTACCACCTTCACTACCTTTCTAAAAGTAGATATACTACTTTTTATTTGAAACATTAAAATAGCTCGTACTAAAATGAAACCGAGTAAAACTGTAATCAGTCTCTATCAACGGAACTTTTACAGGATAAAGAAGAAAAACTTCACAAATGGAAGTTTCACTTCAATCACCTTTTTTTTCATTTTCTAAAAATGTTACTTGCTCAATTATCCCTTCGAGCAAAAGCTCTTCTGGAAGAATCGTTTTAATAACAAAGGATTGTCCTTTAATTAATAATTGACCGTGTTTTAAAAGTAATCGCACTTCTTTATCTGAAAACACTAATAACCCCCGATGATTTTCTATATAAATATGTATTTGCCCAACAAGAGTAATCCGAGGTAGATCCATTAATACATCCACTGGTAGGTCTACTTGTTTTGTCAACCAATTTTTCATTTGTTCTAATTTCTTCATCTCGAAAGACCCCCTCTCATCCCATATATATGTATTTCTTCACAAGTGCCTATCGTGTTATAACGACTTCACTAACATAACTATATTCTGTAAGAGTTCATATCATGTTAATTAAAACAGTCGCTATATGAAATCATATTTGTCAGGACAATGATGGATCAGAGGATGTTACCTTTAATAATAGAAGTATTAATACAAGAATATGCGCCCCTACAGGATATCAGTACAAGTTACATTAAGAAATTGAGCCTAGCGAGAAGTTAGAAACTTGAAAAAAACTGTTACAATTCGTTCTGGATGTGACATACTGACCATAGAATAAGTAGTTGTCATTTATTGGACAAATGAGATAAAGTGAAACTTTAATCCCCCCTCACCAATCGGGCTGCCCGTTAATGAGGGATAAAATCAAAAAAAAAGAAAATTTCTCCACTCTGAATGTTACGTTGTAAGTAAGAATATTTTATAGATGGTTGTTATATGAATTTCAAAAAATATTAGGGTTCATTAAAAAATGAATTAATAAATGAGGAAATACGAAAGTAAATTGGCTTTAGTCAAGAAATTTCGAATGTTATAAAACAAATTATCGACAGTAATATCCGGCCATTTTATGCAACTGATGCAAAATCTAAAATAGTTAGAATCTCTTTCGTTACCTTTGAGGATTATGCTGAAGAGCAAGCTATAAAACTTCAATCTGATTTTCAGAAGGTTCGGTACTTAGCTTTTATTTGCGAAAGAAGTTTTAGTCAAGGAAGTAAGAATAGGTGTAGAATCGGAATTATACAAGGAAATAATAAATTGAAACTTTAACTAGAGGGGTTTCTATCACTTATAGAAACCCTTTTTAAGCAATATAGCGTTTCTCCTTAATAAGAACAATAAAAAAACGTCTCATACGAAATGAGACGTTTTTTTACGCTAATAGCTGGATAACCAGCTTATTCACAAGTGATCCGTCTGTTTTACCTTTTACTTTCGGCATAACAGCAGTCATCACCTTACCCATATCTGCTTTAGAAGTCGCACCAACTTCAGAAATAACTTGCTTGATTACATCAACTAGTTCTTCTTCAGTTAATTGCTCTGGCAAATATGCGCTTAAAATCTGAATTTCACTTTGCAGTTTATTAACAAGGTCTTCACGACCAGCTTTTTTAAATTCAAGGAGGGAGTCCTTATACTGTTTTACTTCACGAGCTAAAACTGTTATTTCCTCTTCTTCAGTAAGAGTATGTTGCAGTTTAATACCTTCATTTTGTAAAGCAGCCTTAACCATACGAATAACGGTTAATTTTTCTTTTTGTTTATTCTTCATCGCTTGTTTCATATCATCGTTTAAACGACCGAGAAGACTCATAACTTACACCCTCTCTTAGAATTTACGCTTTCTTGCCGCTTCAGATTTCTTCTTACGTTTTACACTTGGTTTTTCATAAAACTCGCGCTTTCTTGCTTCAGCAAGTGTACCAGTTTTAGAAACCGATCTTTTAAAACGGCGAAGTGCATCCTCCAAAGACTCGTTTTTACGAACGACTGTTTTTGACATTCTCTTTCCCTCCCTCCGAAACATCACACTTACATACTAACTTCAGCATGCAAAAAGAAACACTTCTTCAGCATGTCTTTTACGATTATAATACATTTTATCACTTCAGGTCAACTATTTGGCAGAATAAAAGAAGAATAGAAGCATTTCCTTTTCAAAAGTTATGCAAATAGCTAGTATCCTTTACTGATGAAGACAACTATATTTTTATCATTTCATCTTTTTTCATACAGGGATGCATGAAACGCCTCCCCACCTTATAGTACTTAACCGCTTCAAATAAAGAAAGCATGCAAACCGTTTCCGGTTGCACGCTCTTTTTATGCGCTAGCTGATTCTTTTTTTACATCATCTTCAAGAACACGAACAAATTGCGCTTCGTTATATGGATAACCAGCTTTCGTAATTTTCACTTTCACTAGCTTACCAATTAATTCTTCTGATCCTTCAAATACAATTTTCAAGTAGTTATCTGTATACCCTACATATAACCCTTCACGGTCGCCGTCTTTAAATTGCTCTTCTGGAATGATTTCAAGCACTTCACCTTCAAACGCTGATGCATATTCTTTCGCTAATTGATTAGATAGCTCAATTAAACGATGAACACGATCATTCTTCACATCTTCAGGAACTTGATCTTCCATGCGTGCTGCAGGTGTTCCTGTACGTTTTGAGTAAGGGAACACATGTAACTCAGAGAAGCGGTTCTCTTTAATGAAATTGTATGTTTCCATGAATTCTTCTTCTGTTTCACCTGGGAAACCAACGATTACGTCAGATGTAATCGCAAGGCCTGGTAACGCTTCTTTCAAACGATCTAAACGCTCTTGGAAGAACTCCATCGTATATTTACGACGCATACGTTTTAATACAGTATTAGAACCAGATTGCAACGGAATATGCAAGTGGCGTACAACTACTTCAGATTTATCTAACACTTCAATTACTTCATCTGAAATTTGACTCGCTTCAATAGAAGAAATACGAAGACGTTTTAATCCCCCTACTTCCGCTTCCATATCACGAAGTAATCCAGCTAAGTTATAATCTTTTATGTCTTCGCCGTATCCACCTGTATGAATACCCGTTAATACGATTTCTTTATAGCCTGCATCCACTAATTGTTGTGCTTGTTTAATAACTTCTTTTCCATCACGAGAACGCATTAAACCACGCGCCCAAGGAATGATACAGAATGTACAGAAGTTATTGCAACCCTCTTGTATTTTTAAAGACGCACGTGTACGATCCGTGAAATAAGGTACATCAAGTTCTTCATACACACGTGTTTTCATAATATTACGGACAGCATTAATTGGTTGACGCTCTTTACGGAATTCTTCGATGTAACCTAACATCTTTTCACGATCCTGTGTACCAACTACAATATCTACACCCGGAATCGCCATAATTTCAGCTGGAGATGTTTGTGCATAACATCCCGTTACGCAAATAACTGCATCTGGATTTTGACGCACAGCACGTCTGATTACTTGACGGCTTTTTTTGTCCCCAGTATTCGTTACTGTACATGTGTTAATAACATATACATCAGCTTTCTTTTCATATTCTGTTCTTTCATAACCACCTTGTTTAAACAATTGCCAAATGGCTTCTGTTTCATAGTGGTTTACTTTACAACCTAACGTATGGAACGCAACAGTTGACATTGATCATCACCCCATCAATTCAAAATGATACGAAGCAGCACTTAACGCGTATAACGGCGCCGTTTCTGTTCTTAAAATTCTTGGTCCTAAACTACATGGTACAAATTTATGTTCACGAAGCGCTGTAATCTCTTCCTCAGCTAAACCGCCTTCTGGGCCAAATACAATCAATAGCTTTTGACCTGGTTTCATTGTCGTTAAAGCTTTCGCAAAATTAGATTTCTCACCTTGTTTTGCTTCCTCTTCGTAAGCAACAAGACAAACATCATACTCACCACTCATTGAAAGCAATTGCTTAAATGATGCCGGAGCATGTACTTCTGGAATTTCACTTCTATGTGATTGTTCCGCAGCTTCTTTCACAATTTTTCTTAAACGCTCAACTTTTTTATCAGCTTTTTTCGCATCCCATTTTACGATAGAGCGAGATGCTTGAAATGGTAAGAATGCAGCTGCCCCAAGCTCAGTTCCTTTTTGAAAAATTAACTCTAGCTTGTCTCCTTTTGGCAGTCCACTTGCAATCGTCACGAAAACAGGAAGTTCACTTGACGCCTCTACCCATTCTACAATAGCCGTATTAATAAATTCACTGGTAATTTCATCAATTGAACATACTGCTGTTTTTCCGTTTACACAGCAATAAATATGATCACCAGCTGACATACGCATCACTCTTGCGATATGATGTACGTCATCACCTACAATGCGAATACTTGTCTCATTTACATATTTCTCTTCTACAAAATAACGTTGCATATAATCACCTTAGTAGAGTTTCGTTCCTTTCGTAAGTCAACACTTACGAAAAGAACGAAACGTTATCATTTTTCATATAACAAACGGCAAGTCTCTCACCTTATAGTGAGAGACTCCCCCTTTTCATTATAGACTAAAATCTATATTACGCATTTCGTGCAATAATTGCTACCCAATCTTCCATTCGTAACACTTCTTCAATTGTAAATCCAGCTTGTTCTAACGCCTCAGAAATTACTTTTTCCTTCGCAGCAATAATGCCCGATGTAATAAATAATCCACCTGACTTCACAACTCTTGCTGCATCTTCAGGGAATAATAGAATAATTTCTGCTAATAAGTTAGCTACGATTAAATCAACAGGACCTTCAATGCCTTCTAAAAGACTATTTTGTCCAACAGACACGATATCATCTGTTTTATTTAAACGTACATTCATTTCTGCACTTTCAACCGCAACCGGATCTAAATCATATGCTTGAACAGAAGACGCACCTAATTTTGCAGCCGCAATACTAAGTACACCAGAACCTGTTCCTACATCAATAATAGTGTCACCTGGCTGTACTGTTTTTTCTAAAGCACGGATACACATCGTTGTTGTTGGATGAGTTCCTGTACCAAACGCCATACCCGGGTCTAATTCAATGATTTTTTCATCAGGAGAAGATGGTGTATATTCTTCCCAAGTCGGTACGATTGTGAATGTATCAGAAATTTGTACTGGATGGTAATATTTTTTCCAAGCAGTAGCCCAATCTTCTTCATTGACTTCGTTAACGGTAATATTTCCAGTACCAATTTCGATGTCGTAAGATGGAAGCACATCAATAGATGATTTTACACCTGCAATCGTTTCATGTAAAGAATCCGTTTGCGGGAAATACGCTTTTATTAATACACCTTCCGCCGGATATTCATCTGGGTTCAATGCATAAATTTCACCATATTGTTGCTCGCGCTCTTTCGTTAACTCCGCTGGATCCTCAATCGCAACTCCACTAGCACCAGCTTCATGTAAAATATGAGAGACAGCTTCTACTGCTTCTTCTGTTGTAAGAATACTAATTTCTGACCATTTCACAATTTACCAACTCCATTTTTTATTTCCATTATTCCCCTTTGAAAGCACGTTTAAGCTTTCCGAATAAACTATCATCCTGCTCTTCTTGTCCTGCAAATTCACGTAATAAATCTTTTTGCTGCGAAGTCAATTTCGTCGGTACAACAACACGAACGACTACATATTGATCTCCTTGGCCGTATCCACGTACGTTCGGAGCACCTTTTCCTTTTAAGCGGAATTCTGTTCCAGTTTGTGTTCCTGCTGGAATCTTCAGCTTCACTTTACCATGAACAGTAGGAACTTCCACTTCATCACCAAGCGCCATTTGCGCAAATGTTAATGGCATTTCGCAAATAATGTGATCTCCTTCACGCTCGAAGAATTCATGACTTCTTACATGAACGACAACATATAAGTCTCCTGCTGGTCCGCCATTTACGCCGGCTTCACCTTTTCCAGACACACGAATTTGTTGACCATTATCGATACCCGCTGGAATTTTAACATTGATTTTTTTACGTTTACGAACTTTACCTGAACCGTGACATGTCGTACATTTTTCTTTAATAATTTGTCCAGTTCCTGAACAATGACCACAAGCTTGACGATTTACGATACGACCAAACGGTGTGTTTTGTTCTACACTCACTTGACCAGAGCCTGAACAATGTTTACATGTTTCTTTTGAAGTTCCTGGTTTTGCTCCACTACCTTTACAAGTATCACATGGATCTTCTACTGGAATTTCCACATTTAATTCCTTACCAAAAATAGCTTCTTCAAAATCTAAAGTGACTTGATATTGTAAGTCAGCACCTTGGCGCGGAGCATTTGGATCACGACGTCTGCCGCCGCCACCGCCAAAGAAAGAACTAAATATATCTTCAAAACCGAAGCCACCGCCGAAGTCTCCTCCGCCGCCAAATCCACCGAATCCTTGATTTGCACCAGCATGACCAAATTGATCGTACTGTGCACGCTTTTGATCATCACTTAACACTTCGTATGCTTCTTGTACTTCTTTAAACTTTTCAATTGCATTTTCTTCTTTGCTTACGTCTGGATGGTATTTTTTAGCCAAACGACGATACGCTTTTTTAATTTCATCTGTTGAAGCGCCCTTGCTAAGTCCAAGGACCTCATAATAGTCTCGTTTACTCATAAATTTACAACCCCCGAATCTTTCACATAAACGTAATTTTAACACCGAAAGAAAGTGCTTTGCAACAAAGTTTCCTCACTTACAGTATGCAAAGCGAAAAACTTAAGATCCTCACACATCGCTTCTCATTCGTGAAAAAAGCCAAAGTCAAGGCACGCTTGACTTTGACTTTTTGTCATCTTACTTATTATGTTTACAATTGAATTACTTGTCTTCTTTTACTTCTTCAAACTCAGCGTCAACTACATTGTCTTTCTTTGCGCCAGCATCTTGTGCACCTTGCGCACCTTCTGCTTGACCAGCAGCTGCTTGAGCCTGCTCGTATAATTTAACAGTTAATTGTTGTACGATTTCTTGTAAAGCATCTTTTTTCGCACGAATTTCTTCAAGCTCGTTTTTCTCAATTGCAGCTTGTAATGCTTCTTTCGCTTCTGTTGCTTTTGCAACTTCAGCTGCATCTACTTTACCTTCTAAATCTTTTACAACTTTGTCTGTTTGGAATACAAGTTGGTCAGCTTCGTTACGAAGTTCAACTTCTTCCTTACGTTTTTGGTCAGCGTCAGCATTTGCTTCCGCTTCTTGTACCATACGTTCTACTTCTTCATCAGAAAGACCTGAAGAAGATTGGATTGTAATAGCTTGCTCTTTGCTTGTTCCTAAGTCTTTCGCACGTACGTTAACGATACCGTTCGCATCAATATCGAATGTTACTTCGATTTGTGGAATACCACGTGGTGCTGGTGGAAGGTCAGTTAATTGGAAACGACCTAACGTTTTGTTGTCAGCCGACATTGGACGCTCACCTTGTAATACGTGAATGTCTACTGCTGGTTGATTATCAGCAGCTGTCGAGAATACTTGTGACTTACTTGTTGGAATTGTAGTGTTACGCTCGATTAATTTCGTGAACACGCCACCCATAGTTTCAATACCTAAAGAAAGTGGAGTTACGTCTAATAATAGAACGCCTTCTACATCACCAGTAAGTACGCCACCTTGAACTGCAGCACCTAATGCTACAACTTCATCAGGGTTTACACCTTTATATGGCTCTTTACCAGTTTCACGTTTAATAGCTTCTTGTACAGCTGGGATACGAGTAGATCCACCAACAAGAATAACTTTATCTAATTCGCTTGGAGCAAAACCAGCGTCTTTTAATGCACGACGAGTTGGCTCTAATGTTCTTTCAACAAGACCTGCTGAAAGCTCTTCGAATTTCGCTCTTGTTAACGTTAATTCTAAGTGTAATGGACCAGCAGCTCCAGCACTAATGAATGGTAATGAAATTTGAGTTTGTGTTACACCAGAAAGATCTTTTTTCGCTTTTTCAGCTGCATCTTTCAAGCGTTGAAGCGCCATTTTATCTTGGCTTAAATCAATGTTATTTTCTTTTTTGAACTCAGCTACTAAGTGATCGATGATAACTTGGTCAAAGTCATCGCCACCAAGACGGTTGTCACCAGCAGTTGAAATAACTTCGAATGTGCCGTCTGCTAACTCAAGGATAGATACGTCAAATGTACCGCCACCTAAGTCATATACTAAGATTTTTTGTTCTTCGTCTTGTTTTTCTAAACCGTAAGCAAGTGCTGCTGCTGTTGGCTCGTTAATGATACGCTCAACTTCTAAACCAGCAATACGACCAGCATCTTTCGTTGCTTGACGCTCTGCATCGTTGAAGTATGCAGGTACTGTAATAACAGCTTTCGTTACTGTTTCACCTAAGTATGCTTCAGCAGAAGCTTTTAAGTTTTGTAAAATGATTGCAGAAATTTCTTGAGGTGTATAATCTTTACCTTCAACTTCTACTTTGTAGTCTGTACCCATATGACGTTTAACAGACATGATTGTATTTGGGTTTGTAATTGCTTGGCGCTTTGCAACTTCCCCAACTTGACGTTCTTCATTTTTGAAAGCTACAACAGAAGGTGTTGTACGGTTTCCTTCTGGATTTGGGATAACCTTTGGTTCTCCACCTTCCATAACAGCTACACAAGAGTTTGTTGTACCTAAGTCAATACCGATAATTTTACTCATGGCGAATCCTCCTAGTTTTATGTAAATTATTGATTTACTTTTACCATTGATGGGCGAATCACACGGTCTTTTAGTTTATAACCTTTTTGGAATTCTTCCACAACCGCGTTTGATTCAAATTCACTATCTTCCACTTGCATAATAGCTTGGTGTTCATTAGGATCAAACTGTTTACCAACAGCTTCAATCACTTCCACACCTTCTTTAGTCAGCGCTTCTAACAATTGACGATGCACCATTTCCATACCTTGTAACAAGGATTTCGTTTGCTCATCAGTCGCTTCCACTTGCATTGCTCTTTCAAAATTATCAAGAGCTGGCAAGATGTCTGAAACTAGACTTTGTGCTCTATATTTTTCAGCAGCCTGTTTATCCATTTGGACACGGCGCTTATAATTTTCAAAATCAGCTTGTAGACGTAATGTGCGACCTTCCGTTTCCGTTAGTTTCGCTTGTAGCTCATCTACTTTTTCTTGTAAAAGAGCAGCCTCACTTTTTTCTTCTACAGTTTCTTCACTGTTTTCTGGTGTGACAGCTTCTTCAACTTGCGCTTCTTTTACTTCTTCTACCACTTGTTCGTTACGCTCTTCCACAATATTCACCTCCTTAAAAGGTATTAGGTATCATGCATAGCATGATTACCTAAGCATTATATATTACACACAGCAATGAAAATTTCATCACTTGAGCGAATGTATTACTCTCATTTACTTTTTAAGTCCATCAGTAAATTGTCTCGTAAATAACTGTAACAAACTAATTACACGAGAATATTGCATTCTCGTAGGACCTAAAATAGCAATTGTTCCAAGTTGCTCTTCGCCGATCGAATATGTTGCAGAAATTAAACTACAATCCTCCATAGCCGTCGAAGAGTTTTCCCTACCAATTTTCACTTGAATCCCGACTTGTTTATGACGCAAAATGTCATAAAATTCGGCTTCATTATCAATCATGGTAAGTAAAGATCTAACCTTTTGAATGTCATGGAACTCTGGCTGCGAAAGCATATTTGCTTTTCCTCCAAAGTATATCTTTTCCGATAACGGAACTTGAAATGTACCATCCAACATTTTTATTGCACTATCGTAATTATGAACATACCCACGTAAAACTGTAACAATCTCCTTAAAGATTTTATTATGAAGTTCTTCCATCGGTACGCCAGATAGCTTTTCATTTAAAATATTAACCATTTTTTCTAAATCTGATAAATCAACAGATTCCGGAACGGTAATCGTTTTACTTTGTACATGCCCTGTATCGGTTACAATAATAGCGACAGCAGTTTGACGATCAAGCGGCACAATTTGTACATTTTTAAGTTTATTTGTACTTAACTTCGGTCCAAGAACAATGGCCGTATAATTCGTAAGTTCTGATAAAATTTGAGCAGATTGTTGTGCAATTTTTTCCGCTTCAAAAATTCTTTCAGCAAATAAATCTTTAATTTGTACAATTTCAGCGTTCGGTAAGTTTTGCGGTGCTAAAAGATGGTCTACATAAAATCGGTAGCCTTTCTCAGAAGGAACACGTCCAGAAGAACTGTGCGTTTTTTCAATAAAACCTAATTCTTCTAAGTCCGCCATTTCATTTCGAATAGTAGCTGAACTAAATGTAATTTCATCTTTTTTAGCCAACGTTCTAGACCCAACGGGCTGCGCTGATCCAATAAAGTCATCAATAATTGTTTGTAAAATTAAGAGCTGACGTTCCGTAAGCATCTCATCATCACCTCTGTTAGCACTCTTTGTCTTTGAGTGCTAAATCTATTAATAACTTACCAAAATTGACATTCAATTGTCAACGGAAACGTCACGAAATAATGAAACTTTTTCACGCCTATGGAACATTTAATTAGTCAATCAAAAATGATTGGAATACTTCATTCCCTAATAATTTTCCTTTTCGCGTTAAACGCACATGTCCATCTTCCTCTTCAAGCAATCCCTGCTCTTGGTTGCTTTGTAACTGCTTCGCGAAAACTTGATCCATCTCTATATTAAATTTATTGCGGAACGCCGTTTTAGAAACACCTTTTGTTTTTCGAAGCCCTAAGAACAGCTCTTCTTCCATTCTTTCTTTCTCCGTCACTTTGTGAACATCTAAATACGGAAATCCTGTTTCATCAATTTTATTAAAATATTGCTTCAGCGGACCTACATTTTGAATACGTTCCCCGTTCACATAACTATGAGCTCCAGCTCCAAATCCATAATACTCTTCATTATTCCAGTATGTGAGATTATGTCTACTTTTATTGTCACCTTTTGAGAAATTACTAATTTCATACTGGTTATAACCGTGTTTCTCCATTTCATCCATTACTATTTCATACATTTTCGCTTCATGGTCTTCACCCGGAAGACGCAATTTCCCTTTGTTCATTAAGTTATAAAACACTGTTTTAGGTTCTACAATTAATGAATATGCAGAGAAATGTTGTACACCAAGCGTAAAAGCAATATCTAATGTTTCTTTTACATCTTCTATCGTCTGTCCTGGCAAAGCATAAATAATATCTACATTAATATTTTTAAATCCTACTTCCTGCGCTTCTCGAATCGCGAGGAATGCATCTTCCCTCGTATGCTTGCGCCCGATTTTCTCAAGCAGTTCATCACGGAACGTTTGCACACCAAAACTAATTCGATTCACTCCACCTTCTAGCAGTACATTCAACTTCTCTTTCGGCAGATCTCCTGGATTCGCTTCAAATGTTAATTCACAATTTGGGGCGAACGGACGCAAATGACGATTAATAATCTCGAGTAATTTTTTTGTCTGTTCCATATTTAACGCTGTCGGAGTTCCCCCGCCCACAAAAATCGTTTTTATACTATCAAACGGAATTTTTTGAACCGTATTTATTATTTCCTTCTCTAAATAATCTAAATATTGATCAACCGGTTGGCGTTCAATAAACACTTTATTAAAATCACAATAGTGACAAATGTGCTGACAAAACGGAATATGAATATATGCAGCTTGTACCAAATATAACTCCTACCTTTCTAAAAAGAAAACCTCCGCACTCCGGAGGGTTCTCTACTTCTCTAACGTATTACGAATTTGTTCCATTCGCATTTTTCCCCAATCATACATCATTTCAACGATCGGTAAAAGTGACATGCCTAGTTCCGTCATATAATACTCAACGCGAGGAGGAATTTCGGGATATACTGTCCGATCAACAATTCCATCTTCCATTAACTCTTTTAATTGGTTCGACAAAACTTTATGAGAAATGCTTGGGAATAACCGTTGTAATTCACTGAAACGATGTGGTCCTTCCACACCAAGATGCCACAGTATCACAACTTTCCACTTTCCACTAATAATAGAAAGCGTCAATTCCTTTTCACAATTAAAATTACCATTTTGTATTTTATCTTGAATATCTTTTCGAATATTTTCGGACATTAACAATCTCCTAACTCTATATGAACTAAAAAGCTCTCTCATTATTGTAAATGAGAGCTGCTCAGATGTCTAAAAAGTAATTATACAGAAAAAAGAAGCCGCACAAACGACTTCTTTTTTATTTCAAATATTAGTTGTCATCCATTTTCAGTACAGCCATAAATGCCTCTTGCGGTACTTCTACAGAACCAACAGACTTCATACGTTTTTTACCTTCTTTTTGCTTATCAAGAAGTTTACGCTTACGAGAAATGTCACCGCCGTAACATTTTGCAAGTACGTTTTTACGCATCGCTTTAATTGTAGAACGTGCTACAACTTTATTTCCGATAGTCGCCTGAATTGGCACTTCAAACTGTTGTCTCGGAATTAATTCTTTTAATTTCTCTACGATTACTTTACCACGGTCATACGCTGAATCACGGTGTACGATAAATGATAAAGCATCCACTTGTTCATTATTTAAAAGAATATCCATTTTCACAAGTTTAGATGGTTTATAGCCAATTAACTCGTAATCAAATGATGCATACCCTTTCGTATTTGATTTCAATTGATCGAAGAAGTCATATACGATTTCTGATAACGGGATTTCATATGTTAATGTAACACGCGTTTCATCTAAATATTGCATATCAATAAACGTTCCACGTTTACCTTGGCAAATCTCCATTACAGCTCCAACATAGTCATTCGGAACCATAATTGAAGCCTTCACAAACGGCTCTTCTACACGATCGATAGACTGTGGATCTGGCATATTAGATGGGTTATCAACAATAACATCTTCACCGTTAGTTAAATAAACTTTATAAATAACGCTTGGCGCTGTTGTAATTAAGTCAATCTTAAATTCACGTTCAATACGTTCTTGAATGATTTCCATGTGAAGAAGCCCTAAGAAACCACAACGGAAACCAAATCCTAGCGCTTGAGATGTTTCTGGTTCAAACTCAAGAGCAGAATCGTTTAACTCTAATTTTTCTAATGCATCACGTAAATCGTTATAACGAGCAGAGTCAATTGGATACAGACCACAGAATACCATCGGATTTAACTTACGGTAACCTGCTAACGGCTCTGCAGCTGGACGTTTCGCATGTGTAATCGTATCACCAACACGTGTGTCACCAACATTTTTAATCGATGCTGCTAAGAAACCTACATCACCTACTGTTAACTCGTCACGTTGCGTAGTTTTCGGTGTAAATACACCTACTTCTGTTACTTCAAATTCTTTACCCGTTGCCATCATACGTACTTTATCGCCAACTTTTACTGTTCCATTTACAACACGGATATAAGCAATTACACCGCGGTACGGATCATATAAAGAGTCGAAAATCATACATTGTAATGGCTCTTCTGAATCACCCGACGGAGCTGGTACTTTTTCAACAATTTGTTCTAAAATTTCTTCAATACCAATTCCAGCTTTCGCAGAAGCAAGTACCGCTTCTGATGCATCTAAACCAATTACATCTTCTACCTCTTGACGTACACGTTCTGGATCCGCACTTGGTAAGTCGATTTTATTAATAACTGGTAAAATTTCTAAATTGTTATCAAGCGCTAAGTATACGTTTGCTAACGTTTGCGCTTCAATACCTTGCGCTGCATCTACTACAAGAATCGCGCCTTCACAAGCCGCTAAACTACGAGATACTTCGTACGTAAAGTCGACATGTCCTGGTGTATCAATTAAATGAAGAATATACTCTTCACCATCTTTTGCTTTATAGTTTAATTGTACTGCGTTTAATTTGATTGTAATACCACGCTCACGCTCTAAATCCATAGAGTCAAGCAACTGAGCTTTCATTTCGCGTTGTGTTAACGCGTTTGTTTTCTCTAAAATACGGTCTGCTAACGTTGATTTTCCGTGGTCAATATGAGCAATAATAGAGAAATTACGAATTTTGGACTGTCTTTTTGCTCTTTCTTCTTTATTCATCTATGTTCTCAACTCCTAATAGTCTCGCCAATATACACTAGCACTGATTATATCAATAGAGCAACAAAGATTCAATGAAAACTCGTGCTGCTTACGATACAAATCATTCTATCTATATCTTATGCGAATAAACCATAAGAGACAAACCCTTTTCAAATTTTAAAACGGCTGTCCTACAAATCAGTAAAACAACCGCCTCCCATGTTACTCTTAGCTAAAAATTCCTTTTATTTTCCCAACAACTATATCCGTCCCGAACTTCGTCATTTCATAAGCTACACTTGCTACCGCCATCCCAATTCCTTCTACAACATTAAAACTTCTTAAACGTTCTAATTGCTGTTGTTTTTCTGAGGCCGAAAACGAGCTACCCAAAATTTCTGATTCAGCACCTGTACTTTCTGTCCCTGTCATATGAGCTATTTGTTCATATGACAATTGCTGATAGCCTTTCATACTTTTCAAACCATGATTAGCAAGTGCCACTCCTGCTATCATCATAAGTAAACATAAAGCTACACTACATATACACAAAAGCGCAAAGCGACTCAAACCATAATCATCTGTTCCCCTCAATGTGTATATGCTCCCGTATTATCTTGATCAATTTGATGATGTAGCGCTGCATTTAAACCACTCGCTATTACATTCGCCATATCCTCAATAAAAGTATCTACTTCTTTTGGGGTTACCATTAAATTATGACCAAGAGGAGATAGCACTTCATAAATCAGCCTTCTTTTTTCTTCTTCTTCCAATGTACCAACAGCACCTAAAAACATATTTCTGCTCTTTTCATCCGGCATATCTTCTTCTGTTAATTTTTTCTTTTCTCCAAATGAAAATCCCGCTGGTAACAAAGATCGTGAAGGTTTATTTCCTTCTTTCATCTCTCGACCAAAATGTTTCAAAATAAAATCAATCGTATCACTTGTAATCGAAACAGCATCGACCACAGTCGGAACACCAATTGCGATAACAGGGATACCTAATGTGTCTTTACTTAGTTCTTTACGTTTATTCCCAACCCCTGATCCAGGATGGATTCCAGTATCAGAAATTTGTATCGTGCTATTTACTCGTTCAATAGAACGAGCAGCTAATGCATCAATTGCAATTACAAAGTCCGGGTTCGTCTTCTCAATAATTCCATAAATAACATCGCTCGTTTCGATTCCTGTAATCCCCATTACCCCCGGCCGAATTGCACTAACAGGCCTAAATCCTTCTTCTACACTTTCAGGCTGCAATTGAAACAAATGTCTCGTTACTAATACATTTTCTACAACTATCGGTCCAAGAGCATCTGGTGTTACATTCCAATTCCCAAGACCTACAATTAAACAGCTTGCTTCTTTTGTAACTCCAACCTCTTCTAAGAAACAAGAAAATTCTTTTGCAAAAATACGCTCCACTTTTTGTTGAAGTTCTGTATCTTGCTGACGTATCCCTTGTACTTCAAGTGTTAAATAATTTCCAGGTTTTTTCCCCATCGCTTCAGAGGCAGCTTCATCAATCGTTACTTTTGTAATTATAGTACCTTCTTCTTCTCTCTCTTTTACAATAACTCCCTGTATCCCTTTTTGTTCTTCTTGGCTTTCTTGCAACATTTGATGAGCTTCTACAGCAAGGTCAGTTCTAATGCTATATTTACTTAAATCTAATGGTTCTTTCATCGTATCTCCTCCGTAATTCATAGTAAATATCGTTAGATTTCCCAAAGTTATATAAGGTCATTCTTTCCTTTACGTGAAATTTCATGGATATACTATTGCAATTCTCTTCACCGTTTGATAGAATATCACTTGTTCTATGTAAGAATCGAGTCATTCGATTGCACCAGGGAGGTGAAAAGTATGGCAAACATCAAATCTGCTATCAAACGCGCTAAACTTAGCGAAGAGCGTCGTGCACATAACGCTTCTATCAAGTCTGACATGCGTTCTGCTGTTAAAACTGTAGAAGCTTTAGTTACTAATAACGATCTTGAAAATGCTAAAGAAGCTTTCAAAACTGCTTCTAAAAAACTTGACAAAGCAGCTCGTAAAGGTCTTATCCACCAAAACGCTGCAGCTCGTCAAAAATCTCGCTTAGCGAAACAAGTAAACGCGTAAGGCGTTTAAAAAACGATCCATTTGGATCGTTTTTTTATATACAAAAAAGTTCATGCACTAAGTGCATGAACTTTTTTGTGTCATCACATATGATTTAATCGCATTAAGAAAAATTCGAGCACAAGCTTCTTATCCATCTTTCCCGTCTTCATACTATAATCAGCTTCCGCTAATTCTATAATCACTTTTTTTAATTCTTCAAAAGAGAAAAACTTCGTTTGATTCATTGCTAACTTTACACGATACGGATGTACACCAATATGAGACGCAATTTGATTTTGTCCATAACCACGTTGCTGTAGCTCTTTCACTTGATACAACAAGCGGAATTGACTCACTAATAACGCAAGCAATTTAATCGGCTCTTCCTGCTGCGTAAATAATCCATCCAAAATTTGCATTGCACCTGCAATATCTTTTTTCACCACTTTTTCTGTCAAAGCAAATACATTTTGCTCAACTGATTTTGGCACAAGCTCTGCAACAAGTTTCGTCGTAATCTCTCCGCCCATACCAACGTATAACGTTAACTTGTCCATTTCCTTCGCCAACATCGTTACATTACTTCCCACAAGCTCTAGCAACAAACTAACAGCCGCGTTATCAATATGCACATGCACTTCATCTGCACGAGCAACAATCCACTTCTGAACATCCTGTACTTGCATCGCATTCGCTTCTACTACATCTGCTGTTTTCTTTAATAGTTTTGTAATTTTTTTTCGCTCATCAAGTTTTTCGTAAGGCGCAACAAAAACAAGAATAGAAAATGGAGAAGGTTCACCAATGTATTCTTCTAAAATTTTTATATTTTGCTCTAACTTTTCTTTTTGCGAAGTCAAAAATAGCGGTGATTTTATTAACAGTACTTTCCGTTCTCCGAAGAAAGGAAGCGTACGCGCATCCTCAACCACATCTTCTAAATACGCTTCTTCTAAATCGTATGTCACAACATTAAACTCTCGATCTTCTTCTTCAAGTGCTTCTGTCGTAATAAGCTTTATCGTTTCATTTATAAAAAAAGCTTCCGTTCCATATATTAAATATAACGGAGCAAACTGTTTCTTTTTAATTTTTTTATGTATATCACTCATACTTTTTCCTACTCCCTAACTTGGCAATATATATTTATACTAATGCCCTAGCTTTTGTTTTACAAGTACAAAGGAACAGGCTTTATAACCCGTCCCTTTATTTATATTAAACGCCACGCAATAAGCCCCGGGTTTCTTATTGGTGTGCGGTAATCACCTTCCCTTTATTATTCGCAATAAAAATTTGAGTATAAGTGCCAACTGTTAACATGCTTGGAAACGAAAAACTCACATTACTTCATGATTTACAAGTAACAAAAAAGCTCGTTTTCTCTTCATATGGAAATTGTAGATTTTTTTCTGACAATATTTTATACTAAAGTGGAATGTTGGGGAGGGATTCTAAATGAATGATTTTGAACAAAACGTTCAAAGTAAACGCAATGACGCTATTGATTCAGGGGTAGGATTTATCGTCTCATTTGGTTTTTTCGCAACACTTTTCATCATTGCAACTGTTATTAAATTTATCGGTTCTTAAAGACTGCCACTTCATGGCAGTCTTCTCTTTTTCATCTATTATGTGTTTTATCATATGTGATTTTACTTTTAAAGGTTCCATTTTCCCCTTTAAAAACATAGGAAATAGCACCTTGCTTGTCCGTGCGCCATATCGCACTCCCCATCTTCTCAAAACGCTCTATCACTTCTTTATGCGGGTGTCCATACCTATTCTGCTTACCAACAGATATAATCGCTACACGAGGCTGTATGACGTTCAAAAAAGGCTCTATAGATGACGTATTACTCCCATGATGAGCAACTTTTAAAACATCCACTTGTAAATCTGGATATGCCTCTACTAAAATCTTTTCCCCTTCTTCTTCCAAATCGCCTGTAAATAGCCACTTCAACCCTCCAAATTTTGCCCATATTACAATTGAAGCGTTATTTTCGCTTTTTTCTTTTCCTTTTGGAGCTAAAACGAAAAATTCCGCTTCATTTACACTCCAACTCTCCCCTTCCCCCACTTCAGTTATTTTCATTTCCTTTTCTAATGCCTGTTTCTTTACTACTTTTTCTAATACTGCATCTTTTCCCTTTCGGCCAAATACCACTTCTTTTACAGGTATATATGATAATAATTCTTGCGCAGCACCTATATGATCTGCATCTCCATGCGTTACGATTAATTTATCAATTGTTTTAATACCTTCTTTTTGTAAAAAGGGTATTAAAACATCCTTTCCAACAGAAAATTCATGCTTTTTTTGTTGCCATTCTTCCTTATTCACACGAAGCGTTCCACCTGTATCAATAAGATAAATCCCTTTATCATACGGAAGGCGAATTAATATTGCATCACCTTGTCCAACATCAATAAATGTTACACTTCCGCCGCCTCTAAAATATGGATATATATAATGACATGTGCTAATAAAAAGAAATACACTCGCAACTATACAAACTATTTTTTTCGGCGCTCTCCGTTCCCAAACCATCAATATGCTGACAATACTGGCGCAATATACAGCTACAAGATTGAAGGGCGTTTCCCCGAAGATAAGCTGGGTAAATGGTAAACTTTCACAATAACTTAGAAAATCATTAGACATACTCAAGCCTATTGATAATACATCGGCAAATCCTTTTGCGAGAAACGGGACAATTGGCATACACAGTAAAATAATAATGCTACATGGTAATACAATGATAGATAAAAACGGAACGTATAAGAGATTGAGGAGAATGCTATATGGAGAAAAATAACCAAAGTGGTATAACAAAATCGGAGTACTAACGAGCTGTGAAATGATAGAAATATAAATAGAATTTCGGATTACTCCGTTGCTACTCTCTAACAATAACGGAGCAGACAAAAGTAAAGCGAAGCTACCTACAAAAGAAAACTGAAATCCAATATTAAAAACAAGATAAGGGTCATATATAAGCATGCATATAGCTGTTACACTTAAAGCATCTAAACTAGATAAACGAATCGAGCACATAAAAGCAATTAACATCAAAACTCCTGTTATAGAAGCTCTTATAACAGAGGGTGACGCCCCTGCTAAAACCATATACAAAGGAATACAAACGATAAGGCAAATTGTTGCTACCTCCCTTGTCACACCGCTTCTTAGCAAAATAAAATATACTATCACCATTAACAGTACAATGTGCGAACCTGAAATTGCTAACAAATGTACAAGACCAAATTGTTGATATTGCTCTTCCACTTCAAACGTCATTTGTTGTCTATCACCAAATAGTAATGCATTCATAAAAGCACCTGATTGCTCTGGAAACATTTCTGTAACTTTCGAGATTACTTGTTGCCTCAAAAGAAGAATCCATTGCGTGAGCGACAGTGATGTTTTATAGCATTCAGAAATATATGTAGCCTCAAATGTGAAATGAATATGTTGTTTGTATAAATAATCACGGTAATTAAAACCATGAAAATTCCGAGCTGTTTCCGGTTCTTTCCTCTCACCCTCGAATACACATGATATCCCTGCGTATAATTGTTGCATTTTTTTCTTTTCCAAGACTGATTTGATTCTATAACTTAACTGCACTATATTTTTATTCTGATCTTCAAATTGAAAAGATAGGCGATCCCCATTAACAAGCGGTGCATTTTGTATAACCCCTCTTGTAACTCCATAGGACTCCCCTAGAGGCTTATTCCACGTTTGAACATAGGAAGTGTATATGGCGCTATTAAAGCACGCTACAATACAAAAAATGAAGGTTTTACGCGAAGTGCGATATAAACAGAAGAAAACATTTAAAAAGAGGCAAAAAACTATCAATAAAAGTGACGAGGAAAAGGCAATTGCAACCCCTATTATAAATGAGATTGCAACATACCCCCATTGTTCCTGCAACTTATACTCACTCCTTATAGCATCATTTTTGCTTTCGTGAATACATGCTGTAATTCTTCCATTGATAAATTATCTTTTTCTAAAGACGCAAATAATTCTTTCAACTCTGTATAACGTTTTTGCTCCTCTAATGCAGCAATATCATATTCTAGCGGAACGTGCTTCACTGTTACGTTCGCTTGTTCAAATAACTCTATGGCGTATGGATGATTTTTATAATCCTGCGCATAATAAACCGCTGTAATACCACTTTGAATAATTGCCTTACAACATTGTAAACAAGGGAAATGCGTAACGTAAATTTCTGCTTCCTCTGTTTTCGCACCAAACTTGGCACATTGTAATAAAGCATTCATTTCGGCATGAATTGTCCGAACACAATGATTATCGATTACGTAACAACCATCATCTATACAATGTACGCCACCTTTAATTGAACCATTATACCCACCAGCAATAATTCGTTTATCGCGAACGATTGTCGCTCCTACCGCAAGCCTTGTACATGTACTACGCAAAGATAGTAGATGGCTTTGCGTCATAAAATATTGATCCCATGAAATTCGTTCCATATTTTTCACCTACTTTTTTGTCTACTTGTAGTGTAGCGAAAGAAGAAAAACTTCGTCAATCTTTTACGGAATAATAATTTGACCTTTTATCTTTTCAAGAGACTTCGCACCAATCCCATCAATCTCTAATAAATCTTCTATTTTCTGAAACGGACCATGTTCTTCTCGATATTTCAAAATACTTTCTGCCTTTCGAGAGCCAATCCCTGTAATTTTTTCTAGTTGTTCTTTCGCCGCTGTATTTATTCGAATCTTGCCATCTTCCTTAGAAGAAGTAAGCACCCCTTGTTCTGACTCATTTTTACTCGGTATATAAAGAAGCATTTGATCTTGTACAATTTGTGCTAAATTTACTTTTTTCATATCTACTTCTGATAAAAAACCACCAGCCTTTTGAACCGCATCCTTTACGCGATCTCCTTCCTTCATTTCATATACCCCTTCTTTACTAACCGCTCCTTTCACATCAATTATAATTGTTCTTTTCTGTTCCTTTGTATCCGATATTTTCGGTTTACCCTTTTTTTCTATCTCCTTCTCTTGTACATTCATTGTAATAGGCGTTCGTTCTACATTCTGATTCGTTTTCCAAAAAACAAGAAAAAGTAAAGTTCCAATAATAGCTACTAAACCTAACCACTTTTTCGGAAAATCCCACATCATTTTACACCTCTAATCATAAATTTATAACATCATTCATATTGTTTAGGAGAAAGCTGTTACGAAGGAGGGATGAAACTTTGAACATAGGAATTATAGGGACAGGAAACATGGGAAATATACTAATCGATGCATTTTTAGAAACCCGTGCTGTCAAACCTTCTTGCCTTACAATCATTAATCGGACGCCCGCAAAAGCATATCATATAAAAGAAAAATACCCTTCTGTTCAGATAGCAAAAACAATCCCGGAAGTAATCGAACAATCACAACTTATTTTTATTTGTGTTAAGCCGATAGATATATACCCTATCCTAAAAAAATACGCTGAACATTTTTCTGATGAAACGTGCTTAGTTTCTATTACAAGTCCAATATCTCCATCACAATTAGAGACTCTCGTACCTTGCCACGTCGCGCGTATCATTCCAAGTATCACAAATCGCGCTCTCTCTGGCGCCTCACTATTTACATTTGGAGATAATTGCTCTGAAGAATGGCAACAAAAACTACTTCGTCTATTCAAAAACATTTCTACACCTCTTGTAATAAAAGAAGATATAACGCGCGTTTCATCTGATATAGCAAGTTGCGGTCCTGCTTTCTTTAGTTATTTACTACAATGCTTCATTAACGCTGCTGTAGATAAAACAAATATTACACACGAAGAGGCTACTACTTTAGTAAGTGAAATGGTCGTGGGGATGGGGAAATTACTTGAAAAAGAAATCTTCACATTACCTACCTTACAAGAAAAGGTTTGCGTGAAAGGCGGCGTTACTGGGGAAGGCATTCGGGTTTTAGAAGAACACGTTGGAGATATGTTCCATAAGTTAATCGAGCGAACACATGAAAAATTTGATGAAGATTTAGAATGCGTTGATCAGCAATTCAATAAACACACATAATAAATACGTCATTTTCATTCCAAATCCTTTTTATAAATACTTACTTTTTTACAATACATTTTCACTTCAACTACTATTCCCACACTTTACGCATACGATCTTTAGATTATGCTAGAACTAAAAATACATCTTCTTTATAAAACAAAAGCAACCTTCTCGGTTGCTTTTGTTTTTATCCGTTTTTCTTCGCCATGAAGAAAATACGCTCTGTTTGTTCTGTAACTTCAAGTCGCTCAAAATCACCTGTTACACGAAGCACTGTAAAACCTGCTTCTTCAAGCCATTTCGTTAACTCTTCCACTTGATATGCACGTTGCACGTGACATTCGTCAAACCGATGGTACACATCTTCTTCTGGATCTTGAACAAAGAATGTTAAATCATGCTCTACACTATTTGATTCTTCACCAGGGAAGCAATTCCAAATAAGAGATATTTCTTCTCCATTCACTGTATACGTTTCATTTTGAAATACATGATGTATTTTATATAAAGAGTGTACATCAAATAAAAACAAACCATCTTGACGTAAATGGTGAAATACTCTTCTAAATGTTTCTTGTACTCCATCTTCTTGCAATACATAATTTAATGAATCACAAAAAATCGTTACACAGTCAAACTCACCCGGAACATCAAGCTCGCGCATATCTTGTTGGTAAAAAGGAATAAAATGCCCTTCTCCGCCTAGTTTTTGCTGAGCGACTGTTAACATTTCTTCTGAAAGATCGACACCTATTAAATCGTAACCCTTTTGCACAAGCGGCAGGGTTACATTACCTGTACCGCATGCTACATCAAGAATTTTTGCCTCTTTCATACCTGCCTGCTGTAAACTTCCCTCTGTAAATTCCACCCATTTATCATAAGGGACATCATTCATTAGTTCGTCGTACAACAATGCAAATTGTTCGTATTTCATTGGCCTAACTCTTCTGTAATATCTTCACGTGGCACATCACCCCATAGACGCTCTAAATTATAGTGATTACGCTCATCTTTATGGAATACATGAGCAACTACATCTCCAAGATCAACTAATACCCAACGTGCTTCGTCAAACCCTTCCATACGTTGTACGTCGATTTGGAACTCATGTGCTTTTGATTTAATTTCACGTGCAATTGCTTGCACTTGTTTATCTGAATTTCCGTGACAAATAATGAAATAATCTGCAATTGGTGAAATACCTTGCATATTTAGGACAACCATATCTTCTGCTCTCTTATCATCAGCTGCTTTTGCCGCTAATACTAATAATTCTTTATCGTTCATTTACTCATTTCCTCCTTGATAACTGCATTGTATGTTTGGAATGTTAATGGATAAATCGTCTGATCTTTTTCCATTAAAAATTGAATTGTTCTCTTTAACGCAAATAATAGGGCTTGATTTATATCCGTATATGCGAGTTTACGAGCCTCTTCCACTTCTGGAAACTTTCGCCCAGGTTCAATGTAATCAGCTACATAAATCACTTTATCTAACATCGTCATATTCTCATGACCACTTGTATGATATGTAATAGCTTGCAAAATTTCAGAATCCGTAATGCCTACTTCTTTTTCTACTAAGTATGCCCCAACAGGTGCATGCCATAACTCTTTGTTATAGCAAAGTAAATCTTTCGGCAAATCTTCACGTTTAATAATCTCTTCCATTTCTGAAATTGCTCTACATTTCGCATAATCATGGAATATAGCTGCCATCTCTGCTTTTTTCTCGTCCACACCGTATAACTTAGCAAGCTCAATCGCTGTCTCCATTACACCAATTGTGTGTATATAACGTTTTTCATGCATTTGTTGTTTGACAATATGCAGTGCATTCTCACGATTCATACAACCCATTCCTCTCGATATATACCTGTACTTTTTCAGGAAGTAAATATTTACACGTTTTCTTCTCTTTATATCTCTCACGTAATAAGGATGAAGAAACTGCAAATTCCGGAATTTCCACTGTAGTAATCTTATATGGTGTATGCAATGTATACCCAGGTCTTGCAACTCCAACAAACGTTACAAGATTAAGTAAAGCTTCAATGTTATACCACTTCGGTAAATATTCAACCATATCCCCACCAATAATAAAGTGAAACTGCACATCCGGATACTTCTTCGTCAATTGTAACATAGTGTCATACGTATAAGATGGGCCCTTCCTACTTAGCTCTTCTAAACAAATAGAAAAGTGTTCTTCTGCCTCAGTCGCGAGCTCTAACATATGTAAACGACTTTCTACACTTGTAATATTCCGCCCTTGTTTATGTGGCGGAATCTGGTTTGGCAAGAACCATACTTCTTCCAAGTTCAAAGCGTGATATACTTCATTTGCAATTAGCAAATGTCCATAGTGAGGCGGATCAAATGTACCGCCAATGATGCCAATTTTCCTCAAAAGAAACGCCCCTTCCTTTTATATACAGCAACTCTCCTCGGTTAGGAATGAAGAGAGTTGCTATTAATAAAAGTTCAATTGGTTTCGCTCTCTACATCATTACGCATCAGCGATAAAAATAGCGCATGCTAATCTTTTTATCGAGGAAGCTTAATTTGTTTATTTTCTCTTGATTCTTTGTATAAAACGATTGTGCTTCCAATTACTTGAACGATTTCAGCACGTGCACCTTTTGCAAGTTCTTCCGCAACCTCACGGCGATCAAATTCACAGTTTTGTAATACACTTACTTTAAATAACTCACGAGCTTCTAAAGTATCTGCAATTTGTTTAATCATATTTTCATTTACTCCGCCTTTTCCTACTTGAAAAATTGGTGTTAAATGATGTGCTTGTGCACGTAAAAATCTTTTTTGTTTTCCTGTTAACATATATGTTAGCCTCCAAGCTTTTCTATAACTAATTGTTTCATTCTCTCGATATTTGGGGTGCGTCCTGTCCACATTTCAAATGCAAGTGCTCCTTGATAAACAAACATATCAATACCATTTTGAATGATTGCACCTTGCTCTTTTGCCTCACATAAAATTTTCGTTTCAAATGGATTATAAATTATATCTGATACAATCGTTCCTTTTTTTAACGAACAAATTTGTAATGGCGTATATTCTACGTGCGGATGCATACCTATCGTTGTCGTCTGAATGATAATATCATAATTTCCTTGTTCTTCTGTCGCTTTTTCTAACGACAAAGCAACAGAATTAACATCGGCCGTACGTGCAGCAATAAGTTCCTTCGCCTTATCTACTGTACGATTGGCTACATCAATCTCTTTTACACCTACATCAGCAAGAGAAAAATAAATAGCTCGGCTAGCACCACCTGAACCAAGTAACAAAATACGTTTCCCTTGAAGTGGTTCATTACTAATTGACTGCAGCGCTCGAACAAAACCAATCCCGTCTGTGTTATAGCCAATTAATCTTCCATCCTTATGAACCACTGTATTTACTGCACCGATTTTCCTTGCCAATGGGTCAATCTCATCCAAATACTCCATAATAGCAACCTTGTGCGGAGTTGTTACATTAAATCCTGAAATACCTAATGCTTTTAAACCTCTTACTGCTTCCCCTAGCAATTCCTCTTCAACAAGGAACGCATGATAATGGGCATCCATATTCAAGTGTTCAAATGCATCGTTATGCATAACGGGTGATAATGAATGTCCAATTGGATTTCCGATTACACCATATAATTGTTTCATAAATCCCTCTCCATATTAAATTAAAGATTTACGTAGTGAAACACTTACTCCTTTTGGTACGTGTGCAACAATTTTTGCTCCTGGTTCGTTCACAGTAACCCATCCTAATCCAGAGAATACAACATCCGTTTTAGGTTCACGAATATTAAATTCGTATTTCACTAGCTCAGGCATATTTGCTAATTCTTCTGGCGTTGGTGGGCTTAATAAATCCCCGGCATGATTTTTATATAATTCATCTGCTTTCTCAAGCTTTGTACGATGGATTGTTAAGCGATTCGAGAAGTGACAAGTAAATGCACGACGACCACCACTTACATAATCAAAACGTGCCAATCCACTAAAGAATAACGTTTGTTCTTCATTTAATTGGAATACCATCGGCTTAATTTCTTTTGTTGGTGTAATAAGCTTTAAGCTTTGCTTTCCAACATAATGAGCCATTTGGTGGTGGTTAATAATACCTGGCGTATCATATAAAGAAGACTCTTCGTCCAATGGAATATCAATTAAATCCAGTGTTGTTCCTGGGAAATGAGATGTTGTAATTACATTTTCAGTCTCATCACTAAATTCTTTAATCATACGATTAATAAATGTCGATTTTCCTACATTCGTACATCCAACAACATAAACATCTTTGCCGCCGCGATAATACTCAATAGCATCTGCTAGTTCAGCAATTCCTTGTCCCTTCGCTGCACTAATTAAAAAGACATCTTCTGGTTTTAATCCTAGCTGCTTTGCACTATAGCGCATCCAATGTTTTACTTTATCATGTTTTACTGACTTTGGAATTAAATCAGCTTTATTTCCAACAAGTAATACTTTATTATTCCCTACGAAACGATGTAAGCCAGGTAACCAGCTACCATTAAAATCAAAAATATCTACAATTTTGACTACTAATGCATCTGATTTTCCAATTCCATTTAAAATGCGTAGGAAGTCATCATCTGTTAACGATACATCTTGAATTTCATTGTAATGCTTCAAGCGAAAACAACGTTGACAAATGACTTGTTCTTTCTCTAAAGATGAGGCAGGAGCATACCCCACTTCATTTTTATTTTCTGTTTGAATTTCTACACCGCAACCAATACATTTAATTGTTTCAGTCAAACTTTATTCCTCCCAGTTAATTAAACCTTTTTTCTTCATATTTTTCATAATTCTTCGTTCAATTTTTCGATTAAAGCGCGTTACTAATCCGTCCGTTTGTGCTACCGGTACAACTAAAATTGTATGAAGGCCTACTCGGTTTCCACCAAGCACGTCAGTCAGTAACTGATCTCCAATTACTACAACTTCATCTGGCTGCAAACGCATCTCTTGTATCGCACGCTTAAATGCGCGAACAAATGGTTTACGTGCACTATGAATAAATGGAATACCTAATGGATCAGCAAAATCTTTCACACGTTGCTCATTATTATTTGAAACGACCGTTACTTGAATGCCTTGCTCTTTCATTTCCAAGAACCATTTTTCAAGTTGCGGCGTTGCATTGGGACGATCCCATTCAATTAAAGTGTTATCTAAGTCAGTAATAACGCCTTTAATCCCACGTTTTTTTAAATCTTCTGGTTGAACATGATATACATTTTTCACATATTCATTTGGTAAAAATAGTTTCAATTTCTTTCACCTCTTTGAGGATTTTTCATAAAATTTTTCGACAACATTTTTCGATATATAACCTGTGGATAAAATTGTACACATTTTCCACATTAATTTTGCAGTTAATTTGGAATTTACTAACAAACTATACACACTTTATCCACCTAGGTATGTGGATAACCACTCGTTTGTGACTGTCATATTTTTTTGGTACATTAAATGCATCAACGAATCAATCCTTATATTATTAGGAGGTGACTCACCTTGAAAACAAAACATATGGAACAGTTATCCACTGAGTTACTCACTGAGTCTTATTATAAAGCAAAAGAACTAAAATTAAATCCCGACTTCATTTTACTTATAAAACAAGAAATCATTAGACGCTCATTAGAGGACAAGCTTGTCAAATCATCTTGATTACATATAAAGTGAAAGTTTAATCAGCCCTTACCAATCAAACAGTTAAAGGATAAATTATTAGATGCCCTGTAAAAAGAGCCATCCTACGATGGCTCTCGAATAAACAAGTACTCCCATCTAGGGGATTTCATCATTAAGTATCTTTGCCCATAACTCTTACTTACGGTTATAAAAGCTTTTCTTTATTTATGAGCTAAGCGAGTAGCTATTTTTTCACCAAGACGAAGCTCTTGTCCACTCTTTAATTCCTGCACTACTTCTATCATATCTTTTTCAAACAATAACACAACTGTTGAACCAAATGTAAAGTATGCCATTTCTTCACCTTTTTGAACAGTGTCTCTCTCATGCAAAAGCTCAATACTATTAACAAACATAGCACCTACTTTTACAAGAGCCATATGCTCGCCATCACTGCTTACTTCTGTAACAGAACGATAATTTTTTGACAGTGGTTCTTTCCCGTATTCCATACCAGCTGCATTTACCGGATATGATTTTCTACCGAGTACAAATCTTTCAGTCACAGAACCAGAAAGCGGACTATGAATGCGATGATAATGACTTGGACTCAAATAAATTACCATATATGTACCGCCTGCATATCGCGTTGCACGTTCTTCATTACCTAGCATATCCACGATTGAATAGCGCTTTCCTTTAATATCAAATGTTTTTGTATCCTCAATAGGACCATGATCTGCAAAAACACCATCAACAGGACTAACGATACTCGATGCATCTGTATCAATACTACGCTTTCCTTCTTTTAGCTTACGCGTAAATAATTCATGCAATGTTCTATATTCCTTCAAACCCTTTTCCATCTCATCTTGATTAATTTGAAAAACTTTCGCGTACGATGGAATAATGATAGAGCTCAAACGAGATTGTGCAAATTTACGTAATATATAAGAAGTAAAGCGACCATTTGTAAGTTCTATCATAAGTCGATATAATGTACGTCGCAAATTGCGAAACCCCCTAATCAGTCTATAACTTTAGTTTTCCCTTCTTTTCTTTCTATATCATATGTAAAATTGGTTCTTATTCCCACATATCATATAAAGCAGCCTTATTATATATACAGAAAACTAAGTATGGTATTATTCTTAAATTATTTAGCACCTTCTAATATTACAGATAGAATCCGTCATTTTCAACAGTGAACGTGTATTTCTTCTTAGCATAACGCGTTTTCTTTTCTTATTTACAATAAAAAAAGCAGCCCATTTTAAATATGGCTGCTTCTAATACACTTTACTCTTTCGCTTTTTTCTCTTTCTCTGCCCTTACAAACTCGTGGAACATTTTCATTAAAGCACGCTTTTCAATCCGTGATACGTAGCTTCTAGAAATACCAAGCGCCTTAGCGATTTCCCGCTGTGTTTTCTCCTTATCTAGCCCAAGTCCAAAACGTTTCACAATCACTTCTTTTTCTCTTTCGTCTAAAATATCGATATACTCTTTAATTTTTTCTAACTCCATACTAAGCTGAATCATATCAATTACATCTTCAGACTCTGATTTTAATATATCAATAAGCGATATTTCATTACCCTCTTTATCTTGCCCGATCGGATCATGAAGTGAAACATCTTTTTTCGTTTTCTTTAGTACACGTAAATGCATCAAAATTTCATTTTCAATACAGCGTGCTGCATACGTCGCAAGCTTCGTTCCCTTTCCTGCAGAATAGCTCTCGATCGCTTTAATGAGCCCGATTGTACCAATTGAAATTAAATCTTCTGCATCTTCTCCTGTGTTCTCAAATTTTTTAACGATATGAGCTACAAGCCGTAAATTATGTTCAATTAAAAGATTTCTCGCTTGAGCATCACCTTGCTCCATTAACTCTAAGTACTTTCTCTCATCATCTGATGATAACGGCTGCGGGAACGCATTGTTCTTCACATAAGAAACAAAGACAAACACTTCTCGAACCATATATCCAATTGCGGCGAATAGACTCAAACCTTTCACCTCCGCCAAAATAGTGGTCTTTATTATGTGTATGTGGGCGTGAGGTTGTTTGTGTCTGTACAGTTTATTTATAAAACTCAACACTTCTAACATTTAAAATATTTTATTGTTATATTATAATTAAATAAAATTGTTATTTATATATGAATATGCTATTAAAGGGGACACTATTCATGATTACATTAGAACGATTATTAAATGTAACAATTTATTTAGGGGTATTTTTACTTTTCATTTCGTTCATTACTTTTGTTATTAAAAGAGGGCCTGATTTATTATTTTTTCAATTTGGAATTTCTTTATTTTTTGGAGCTCAAATTATAACTGGAATAAAATTTTTTCATAACTATGGTTTCTCCTTTCACTCAAAACTAGAACTACTTATCTTTATTTTCTATGTAATTGGAATTATTACATGTATACTATTATTCTTTCACTTTCAAAATCCGTATCGAATTTTTTTATTAATCTGTAGTTGTTTATTTTTAACTGGATCCAATTATTACTTTAAAGAAACATTAAATTTTAGTAAAAAAATTCCAAAGCAAAACAAAACTTTTTTAAGTACACAAGATGACTCTTTCCCAAAAGAAGTTCGTAAATTTTCAGAGGATTACAACAACATAATAAGAAATGATTTTTATGAAATACCGATGATTCCTACTGAATTACAGATTACAAGCAAAAAAGATTCTTCCCATAGTACATCTTACTTAGTTGAACTTCATAATAGCGAAAATGAAATTACTGATGACTCTGTACAATTAACTCCATCAGACCGTTTTTATGTGCTGTTAAATAAACAAAAAACAAAAATATCAAAAATAGTATATGAAGGACAGAATTTTTTCACATTTACAGTCACACTAAAGGCTCTTAATTTACAGCAAGAACCAGAGATTCATAATATGTTTTTAGAAATAGATAAACGTAGAGCGATGAATCTTCTTAATTTTGAAATTAAAGCCCATACTAAAGAATGGAAAGTAATATTTAAAAGTGATAGTTCTTATTCCAATCTTCCTATCACATTTACTTTTGAAAAACGAACAGGCAAAGTATAAAAATAAAAAGAGTTATTTTCTTTGAAAAATAACTCTTTTATTTTACTTACTCCAAATCTTTCTCCCCGCTTGGGCATCAATATAACGAATTTCCCGCCTACAATTAAAAGGTTCTTTATGTTTTTCATCTGTCGTTTGTTTGTAAAGTAGTTTGTATTTCGTTTCCTCTGCATCATGATCTAAAAACCATTCTAATTTAACTCGGATAGCCTCTCTGTATATTTCTAACGCTTTTTCTTTAGTTACTTTTGGTGTTATTTCATATGTGAGCAATTCTTTTATAAAGTTGCTAGACTCCCCCGAGTAGTGCATAACAGCACCATTTTCTGCATTGATGTTAATCATAAATTGGTTATACTCTGCCGGAATATCATTTATATATACAGAAAAGATAAATCTTTCAATCCCATCTTCTGCTTCTTCACGTTCCTCCCAAAGACGCAGATATTGTGTGATATCTGGAATAACTCGTTCTAAAAATTGAAGTGCTCTTTGTAAACATTCCTCTCTAGACAGTATTTGCTTTACTTCTTTATCATCTGTCAGTTTTATAAAACCAGTTAATTCATTGGTTAATTTATCAATTGTAACGCTAACTAAATTATTATATTTCAACATCGGTAAATGCTTTTTAAAGAATTCATTCATTAAATATGGATTCTTTTCTTCTTTCTGTTTTTGTAATTCCTCTTTCGGAACAAATTTCATCCTTATTTCATCATCATTTTCTGTCTCATCTACTTTTGTAAAACCTTCTTTATTCCAGTCAAATAATTCGAATACTTCACCTCGTTCGTTACCTTTTTTCGATTTTTCAACAGCTACAGCCGAAGGCAATTTATAATGATCTGGTCCAAATAAATCTTTACCTGTACTTGCATCAATAAACGCATGACTAGGCTCTGGTTCATATACAAGATGGTACCCTTTTACTTCTTCCCCGTTTTCATACTCACATGAAGAGTATGTTAAATCTATAAATACAAGTCTCATATCTTGTCTAGCTTTCAAATTTTCTAAAACGATATTCTCCTCAACAATTTCACTTGGCCATAACGGTTTTTTCTCTATAGCTTTTTGTCCATTGTAATGAAAATGCACAACATTACCTGAAGAGTGCACTCGCACAACGCACCCTGTATTCGGCAATGGATAGCTATTCACTTCTTGCATATAATTTACTTCTTTCCAACCGCGCCTGTCGTCCTTAACCGTTACATATGTATAGAATTCATATCCTTCTTTTGTATATTTTTTCAAGAACGCATTTGCAATCTCTCTTGCCTTCTTCTCCTCTATCGCTTCCTTGCCACTTGAAAAAGGATTTTCATCATCTATCCTAAATTCAATTAAATTACCAGTATGTCTATTCAATGTAATTTGTATCGTTCTCTCCTGATCCTCTTTATGCTCCCACCATAATAGATGATACGGGTCATCACCCCCTTCTTGATCATCTACAACAAGACTATATTCATCTGGAATATTAATAATATGAGCCACTTGCTCTTTTCTTTCTTTATCTTTTTGATTCATCATACCGCTCCCTTTATTACAATTTAAGGTAATTATAACAAACAAAACCAAAGAACTATAAAAAAAGACTAGAGATATCTCTAGTCTTCTACTTCGTTTCACGATGTAACGTTACTCGCTTTAATCGTGGACAATATTTTTTTAATTCGATGCGTTCTGGATTGTTTCGTTTATTTTTTTTAGAAATGTAATTACGATCACCGCACTCCGTACAAGCTAATGTAATATTTACACGCATATTTAATTCTCCTTTCTTTCAAAAATCGCAACTAAAACGTAATGATTACGATTTATATATTATAAAACTTCATTCCATTTGTCAATTGCAAAAACAAGAAGATTCCATTTAGAATCCCCTTGTTTTTATAGTTAAATAAATTTTCTCCCGCATTAACGGGCAGTAAGACCCCCCACTGATTAAAAGTTTCACTTTATTAAAACGATTCGTATGTAACAAACTCACTAATCGGCTTTCGATATCCTCGTGGGCGAGTTTTAGTCGTATCACTTTTTCCTATCGTAATCATTAAAACAGGTACTATATGCTCCGGCATATTTAATTCACTTTGTACTGCTTTTTCATCGAAACCAATCATTGGACATGTATCATAGCCATAATATTTAGCTGCGTACATAAAAGTCATCGCGCTTAACGAAGCATTTCTAATCGCTTCATCCTCCATGAAACGCTCTCCTTTTCCTTCATATAAACCTTTCGTTTGCCTAATTGTATCTTCATATTCACATTCATCAATCATTTTTAAAACTTTCATACCGAAGTAAATATTTTCAACATTTTGGTATGCTTTTTTATCACCACAAACGAGCACTACCGCTGATGCACTCGATACTTTATATTGACCGAAAGCTAATTCTTTTAATCTTTCTTTTCGCTCTTGATCACGAATTACAACATAATGTGTGTGCTGCAAATTATAGCAAGATGGAGAAAGCTTAGTTAACTCAAATATTTTTTTAAAATCCTCATCAGGGATTTCTATACCTTGTATAAATTTCATTGCAGAACGTCTAGCAATTGCTAATTCTTCAAAGTTCACCATATATCCTCCTCGATAACTGTAAATTTAAATATACATTAATTTATACAAATAGATAAATCAAATAAAAACACTTTAAATCCGAATAATAATTATGATTAACAGCAAAAAAGACAAAAAGCTGAAACAATTAGTTCATACGAAATTCACACGAATCTATTACTATAGAAACTGTACATAGTGAACTTATTAACAATCACGTTTATTTATATAAAATCTTACTCGAAAGGAGTTGAAAGTATGAAAACTAAATATCGCTTTATGATCTCATCATTTGCTGCTTGCGCTTATATGATTTGGTATTTAGTATAATAACGACCTCACTTGCAAATAGGAAAAGGTGTGTATATAAATGGAATATAATCAATCAACAGTTAACTACTGGAAAGCTTTTGTATTACCATATACATTTGCTTTAGAAGAGTTAAAAACTAAATTTGAAATTATGAACCGGGAAGCTCAATTTCTAGAGGATTACAACCCGTTTGAACATATAAAAACAAGACTAAAACAACCTGAAAGTATTATTAAAAAACTAGAGCGCAAAAGCTTATTACCAACAGTTGAAAATGCTCAAACACATTTACAAGATATTATTGGTATTCGTATTACATGTTGCTTCGTAGAAGATATCTATCATTTGAAAGAAGTCATTCAAAAACGCGAAGATATGGAAGTCATAGAAGTAAAAGATTATATCGCTAACCCAAAACGAAACGGATATAAAAGTTTACACATGATCATTAAATACCCTTTATCACTAAATTCTGGTACAAAAGATGTATTTGCAGAAATTCAGTTACGTACACTGGCAATGGACTTTTGGGCAAGTTTAGAACACAAACTTTATTATAAATATGAAGGGAAAATACCGGAGTATTTAAAAGATGAACTACATGATGCAGCAATGAAAGCTGAAGATCTGGATAATAAAATGGCCACAATTCGTCAAGATATTGATGATATTGAGGCATGTTCAAATCAAATTATGCTACCACTATAAAAAAAGGTTCTCGCCAATGAGAACCTTTTTTCTATCATTTTTGGGAAGTATGACTCCACACTTATTAAAGTTTCACGTTATTTTTTCTCTATTGTTCGAACCTCTTCAATCTTCCATTTATCCTCTTCTTTTCCAAGGGCATACTGTACTTTCTTTTGAAGAGTAATACTGTCGTCTACTTCCTTTTCTTTCGTTTCAACAATAACATACCCTACTTTACTAACTTTCATATCTATATGTTCCAATTCAATTTTCTTATTTCCCTTTTGAAATGCGGCTTCTTTTTGTGTTTTTAAGTCTTCAGCACTAGGCATCTTCTTTGAAAATAACTCCATATGTTCTGCAAGATTTTTTTCATTGGTCGTTCGCACAAATGTATGAATAACATCTTGAATAGATTTCTCTTCTTCTTTTGTTATTTGTACCTTTTCCTCAGTTTTTTTAGTAGTAGATTTTTGTGCTACATTATTCTCTTCTTGTTGACATCCAACTAGTAATACTACAAATGCTAGAAGGAATCTTAATTTCGCAAATATTTTTTTCATATTTCCAACTCCTAAAAAGAAAAGCGAGGCAGTTCGCCTCACTTTCGCTCTTAATTAGCGTCTTCCTTTATTCGGATCACCGCCACCAACAATATCAAAGACACGTTTCGCTATATTTGTATTCTCTTGAACGCCAGAGAACAAGTATTTACCTGGACCAAATGCATACACGTTCACATCTTCCCCTGTATGTCCACCTGTTGTCCAGCCTGTAACCGAGCGCTTATTGAAAATATCTTCAATTGCATTATCAATCTTTGTTACATCTTTTGACGGAGCTATATCATTTACAGCTTGAATTTCTTCTGGAGTTAATTGTAAATCAATATACTTTTTCAATGTTTCTTCTACATTTGCACCTTTTGCAATCTCATTTGCCATAAAGTCTGGTGTGCGTTTTGCAGCTTTAATTGGATCTACTTTAAAGTTATACTCGCCATTGGCACCTAAAGATAAGCCACCAGTAGCGTGATCTGCCGTTGCAACAACTAACGTATTTTTATCTTTTTTCGCAAACTCAATCGCTGCTTTGAAAGCTTTTTCGAAGTCTTCCATTTCACTCATTGCACCAACAATATCATTATCATGTCCAGCCCAGTCGATTTGACTTCCTTCCACCATTAAGAAGAAACCATTTTTATTTTTGTTCAAACGCTCAATTGCTGCATTAGTCATTTCTTCTAATGAAGGTGTTTTCTCATTGCGGTCAATCATTTTATCTAATCCACCTGGTGCAAATAAACCAAGAATTTGATCATTTTTATCATTTAACAATTGATCTCGATCCGTTACATAGCTATAACCAGATTTCTTAAACTCTTCTGTAAGATTACGATCTTTTCTAACAAAGTTCTTTACGCCGCCGCCAAGCATAACATCTACCTTATGCTTCCCTTTAATTTTCTCATCAAAATAATCATTTGCAATTGCGTCCATATTTTTACGGCTAATGTCATGCGCACCGAAAGCAGCTGGTGTTGCATGTGTAATTTCAGAAGTTGCAACGAGTCCCGTTGATTTCCCTTTTTCTTTCGCTTGCTCAAGAACTGTTTTCACTTCCGCTTTATCATTATCAACTGCAATTGCAGCATTATATGTTTTAATTCCTGCTGACATAGCTGTTGCTGCCGATGCAGAGTCTGTAATATTTTCATGTTCATCTTCTGGGTATGTTTTTTGTGTTCCTACAAGATGCTTATCAAATTCTGTAGATTCCATTTCAAAGGTTTTTGGATTATCTTTCATATAACGGTGAGCCGTCATATATGAAGGACCCATACCATCCCCAATTAATACGATAACATTTTTAATCTTTGCATTGCTTCCGTTCTCATCTGCATTAACCTCACTAGAACGAGTAAAATTCCATGTTGCTACCGAAGTAACTGCTAATGATGCCACAACTGCAAATGGCCATGCTTTTTTCACAAACTTTTTCACTGTCTTGTCCCCCTAATTAGGTTATTCATTTCCCACTATCAAATTTAATGGAAGACTATTAAGAGAAAATTAGCTGTATGTAAATTTTTTGTTAACTTATGTAAATATCAGTTATAATTTGTATAAGTTTGTCTTTTTGTATCAATCATTCCGCCCTTTACAATTTAAATATAAACAAGTTGGATTTCATTTAACGTAAATCTCTTTTTTTACATTTTGACTCTATGTTTATGAAAATAAATAGAAATGCGGTGAGCCTTTATGAAAATAGTAAAGCTAAATGAATCTTTTATTTTTGAATTACTTAATCTTTGCAAATCTGTTGGATGGTTACACGATGAAATTTTTATGAAAAAACAATTCGAAATGTATCTTTCTATCGGCACACTTGTAGGTTACATTCATGAAAACAAACTCATTGCGACTGGAGGAGTATTTCCCTTTACAAGTAACTTCGCTTCCATTGGTATGTTAATTGTTCACCCTAATTTTCAAGGACGCGGAATAGGGCGCATGTTGCTAAATCATTGCTTGGAACAAATTCATCCAAAACAACCCATTGCACTTATTGCGACAAAAGCTGGCGAACCTCTATACACATCATGCGGATTTCAAACAGCAACAACGATTCATCGTTTTGAAAAGCAAACTATTAAGACGTACCCTTCTCACTTACAACAAGTACAAGAAGAAGACCTTATACCTGTTACTTCTCTGGATCAAATTGCAACTGGTATGAATCGTTCTCTACTTTACTCTTTGCTATTACCAAGGGCCGTACACTCTTTTAAAATTGAAAGAAATAACTGTATAGAAGCTTTTTCATTATGCATACAAAAGGGCAATATATTATGTATCAATCCACTTATCGCCCAGCAAGAAGAAGATGCTATCCAATTATTAAAAAAGATATGTGAATGTTGGAATGGTATAGTACGAATTGATGTTCCACACTCACAATTTACATTTCGTCAATTTCTTCAAACAGAAAATTTCCAAGAAACGCTCCTTTCACCTCTTATGATAAAAAATGGTAGCCAACTTCCTGGAAATCGTAATATGCTATTTGCTATGATAGATACAGCGTTATGTTAGAAAGGAGACACCTAATTGAAGCGATTTAGCTATTTTATGGTAGGTTGTCTTACTCTTACACTATTAGTAGGATGTAGTGCAGCAGAAAAGCCAGTAGAACAAGTAAAACAAGTTAAAAATACAATTACAGCGAAACTAGCTACCGAGGAAAAAATGGTAGAAATAGATGGTCAAACCATTTACTTTAAAAAGATTGGTAATGAAAAACCACCTTTACTTATGATTCATGGCTTTGGAGGGTCATCAGATGGTTTTCAAAAGATTTACTCCGATTTAGCAAAAGATCATACAATTATTTCTGTAGATGCTTTAGGATTCGGGCGCTCATCTAAGCCAATGGATTTTTATTATTCTTTTCCAACTCATGCAAATTTGTATTATAAATTAATGAAAAAACTAGGGTATGATTCATTCGCAATACTGGGGCATTCCATGGGGGGAGAAATTTCTCTAAATTTAACATATTTATATCCTGAAGCAGTTACTCACCTTATTTTAACTGATGCTACAGGTGGCCCTCATACATTCGTTAATAAACAAGGCTCACCAAAACCACAATTGTCGACTGATTTAAATGCCGTTTCTTCTATTACAGATTATGATGAAAGCAAAGTGAAATTCAAACGTAATGATGAAGAGCATTATAATAAAATGAAATTATGGCCTAGACGTCTTAAAATTAATGCAAATGAAATAAAACAGCCAACTTTAATTATATGGGGCAGAAATGATAGTAGCGTTTCCTGGAAAGAAGGAGAAACGTATCATCAATTCTTAAAAAATAGCACTTTACATATTATTGAAAAAGGTTATCATGCACCATTTCGCCAAGAACCACAAGAATTTGTCGGGTATGTAAAAGATTTCTTTAAGAACAATCCGATTAAAGTTGAAAAATAACATAAACGGGTATCTCAAAATGAGATACCCGTTTTCATATATTAAGCAGCTTGCTTTTGGCGTTTTGGAGTTTTTGATCCTAATACTTTCGGGATAACGAAGCCATCCATTCCAAATTTCCCAGCGTTCATACCGGAAACAAGAACAAACATAGATAAGATAACCATCTCAGGGTTCACACCAATTGACCCACTAAACATATAGGAAAAGTTCATTACAAGACCAAAAAAGACCGCTGTTTTTGTTAAACAGCCTACAATTAAACCAATTCCGACTAAAATTTCTCCCCATGTTACAAGTGTATTAAACAAATCTACATTTGGAATTGCAAATTCTTGTAAGAATGATGCCCACCAAGATTGAACAGCCGGTTGTGCACCTTTAGATTTTTCAATTGCCCCTTGCAAATAACCTGTTGCATCGAATCCTTTTCCTTGTAGTTTACCGATTCCAGCCATTAACCATGTGTAACCAAGATATACTCGAATTACTGCTAATGCAAAAGAAACTGCTTTGTTTTCTCTTAAAAATTGAATAACCATATCTTCCTCCTAAAGTTGTAATTAAGTTAGTTACAGATAATATAATAACATTAGTTACTTATTTTTCAAACGTTAATTATGAATAATCTGTGACATGCGTATGAAACATTAAAAACTAACGTTTATATAGTAACTTTTATTACCTGTAAAAACTTGAACATATCATACCACAAGTGATAACCATTTTCATTGAAAAAAATGTAAAAAAATGTGAGTTAAATGTGAAACAAGTTTATTCGAATATAGAATAAACTTGTTTCACACTAATTATAGAATCGAAATGTATGTGTCTCCTCATCAATTAAACTCGCTTCTTGAAACGCTTCTTCTAACGTTTTCCCATGGTTAATAACCCCATAAAATAAGCGTATAGTAAACATAAGTGCTGCATTTCCATCTACATAATCAATCGATCCAATATATGATTTCGCACCACTATGTAAAAAAGATTTTGCTAGATTTTGCTCCCCTAACGTGCACCCGCTATTTACAATATGTGTATTATGCAATTTTGCATATTTATAAATTTCTTCTGTACCAAAATCCCCTCTCGGTTCATCTTGTTCATATACTTCTTCGCCTAACTCTTCCATGACAAACTTCCCTTCTTCACCATGAAAGCAAAAAATAATATAATTAATATTGTTAAATAAGTTCTTTCCAGAAAGAACTTCCACAAAATCTTTCGGTCTACCAATCCAATATGTCACAACCCTTGCACCAAAATATTCAAGAGATGCTCGAATTGATTGCGCTTCTAAATCCGAATTAAAACCAACTACTAATGCAATATTCAACATACAACCCCCATCCTATAATCAGCCCTTATCAATCAGAATTTTATGGGATAAATCCATTTCATATATGCCCCTTTCTTTCAAAAAATCTGATCTAGTTAAAACGACTTTCTGTAAATATTGCCTATATGCTGTAATTGTTCCATCGTGAGATACAATGCAAATTCTTTCAGCACCCAGTTCATAACACCAAAGAAGAAATTCATCTACTATTTGCTGAAAACTATTCTCTGAAATAGTGTTTATACCTTCCTTCCATAACTGATTATTTGAGCTTTTCTCTATCGAAAAATGCGGAAATAACTTTGTTATCATTCCCTGATCTACTATATAATCGCACGGTAATGTTTTCGCTCCTTCTCGATAAGGAAAAATACGTGGGGATACATATGGATGGACTAGTTTTTGACAAGCAACTTTCGCACTCCATATTGTCGCCGTTTGCAAAGTTCTAAGTGTAGGACTAACAATTAATATATCCGTCTCTTGCAATGGCACATTGCATTGAAGTAATTTAGCTTGAGCCTTTCCTACTCTCGTCAATGGTGGGTCAAACACTTGTAAACTTTCTGGTAAATCCGTTGTATGTTCACCTTCACCATGCCGAACAAAAACGATTTTCATCCTCTTCCTCCTCTCTTTATGAAATCCTCTTACATATTTCTTCCCTATCTTATACTTTATTCCTGCTATATGAAAAACTGATATGTAAAACACTTTTTACAAGGGAGAAGTGAATCAAAAAATATGAAATGGATAACCATCTTAATTGGAATGATTATATGGGGATACATAAATGGATTTTTTAGTAGTGATAAAGTGAAACTTTAATCCGTGGGGGTTTTGTTCATCCCCCACGGATTATTAGTTGAACCAATCGGGCTTTTACGGACAGTTGATCCCCACCTAACTTCTTTGCCTCCGCTGAATTTTGAGGTGGGGGTCTTACTGCCCGTTAATGCGGGATAAAACTGCTAATCCTTGGATTACAGATGATGAACGTGAAACAAAAATTAAACAAAAAGCAATTACGGCAAGCTGGTCCGGTGTTTTTATGTTTTGTACCATTAGCCTCTTAAATAAATGGTTAGGTTTAAACACAAACGATAAATCACCGTACTTACCAGACCCTATCGCAGCTATTTTAAAGGAAAATGTAGAGTTACAAGTTTTACTCATGCTATTTGTTATGTATGGAATATTTTACTTACATTATCGAAGAAAATTAAGTGCCTAACTTCTAACTCATGATTATCCTCCTAAATGGTTATAGTAATTAGGACGAAATGAAAGGAGTGATAGAAAAATGAGTAACTCTGTAAATGTCAAGATAAACATGTACATTTTCGCTTGTTTAAGCATGTACAAAATCAATCATTTTCTTTGCTAAAATGATCTTTAATTCGATAGGATTGTCCTACAATACTGACCACCGTGGCATGATGTAAGACACGATCTAGTATGGCATTGGCGAGTTTAGGGTCCTGGAATACTTCGTCCCAAGACTTGAAGTTGATATTGGTCGTTAGGATGGTACTACGCTTTTCATAACGCATATCGATTAATTGAAAGAATAATTTTGCATCCTCCGGATCAATAGGCAAGTACCCAATTTCATCAATAATAAGTAATTTGTATTTTGTATAGTGCTTTAAACGAGATTCTAGGCGATTCTCAATCTTGGCACGTTTTAAATTTTGAAGTAAATCATGACATTTAATAAAATAAGTACTTGTTCGCTTTTTAGCTGCTGCTATACCAATAGACGTGGCCAAATGGGTCTTACCAACACCACTAGGTCCTAAAAATACTATGTTTTCTTGTTGCTCTAAGAAACGTAGAGAAATAAAATCTAAGATTTGTTGTTTATTAATACTCGGCTGGAATTCGAAATCAAACTCATCAACCTCCTTTCTATGAGGAAATGCGCCCATTTTCACCATAGAATGAATCATATTTTGTTCTCGTACATCAATCTCATAGTTTGTCAGTTTAACAAGTGTCTCTACGAAGGATAATTCATTATTAATGCTAAAATCGACTACGTCACCTAAATGTTGTGCCATTTGTTTTAATTTTAAATACTCTAGGTTTGTTGTTAATTGTTGATAGCTATTCTTCATTTCTATATACCTCACCAATTACTGATAAATTTTGTTTCGCCAAATTGTCAATGTTCGGATATTTAGGTAGTGACTTAGCCAATGCTTTTTTATAATGTTCTTCTTTATAATTGAGCTTAGATTGGCTGATTTTATGTTGTACAATTAACTTCATGTTATGATAAACATATATTTGATTATCATATACTTGTAAACCGACGGTTTTACCTTGATATTCAGCTGGAACTGAGTATTGATTCGATTTGTAAGATATCATGCCTGATGTATTAACTTTTACAAGTTTATGCTTAATCATATAGGAATCTCTTATCGCGCTCTTCGGGAGTGGTTGTAGGAGATTCTTTTCCTGTTTTAGGGCAAACACTGGAATCTTACCAGTCCCTTGATGAAATGTTTGATTAATTCTTGCACATAATTTTTGCACAAATTCATGTAATTCTTCAAAAGTGAATCTTCCTTGATAAGCATGAATTTCGTCTAGAAGTTTCATTGGCGCTTCTACTTTCCCTTTGGTATTTGGTCGCCCTGCGATACAAGGTTGTACCTTAAATCCAAAATCTTGAGCGAATTGGGCAAACTTATTGTTAATCGTTCCTGTAAAGTGTTCTGTTCGAGCTTCATCCATTACCGTCTTCATATTATCCGTGACAATTACCTTCGGTACACCACCAAACATTTCAAATGCCTCTGTCATAAATGACATTAAAACACTTTGTGATTTTGAAATATTCAAATGAAAAACTTTAAATCTCGAGTAGGACAATAAAAGTACAGCTACATTCACATATACGATTTCGCCACTTTTGGTTTCAAATCGTATGCTTTCTTTCCAATCTAATTGAGCTTGTTCTCCTGGAGGTGTCTCATAACGGACACCCACTGAATGACCTGATAAAATACGCTTCCCCTCATCAAAATATGTTCTAAATTCAGGCTTTCTATTAATATAAGCACGAAATGCAGACTGTGAACATTTTAAACCGTGATTGTCTGTTAGATACTGCCATAACACTCGTTTGTAGTAGAAGATTTGTTTAGAATCACTAGATAAAAGAGCTGCAATCACTTCATAATATGTATCGATTTTCGATGTTTTATTTTTTGTCCCTTTTGGTGTAAAACCATTCAAATACTTATCTATGGTACGCCGATCCACATTCAATTCTCTGGCTAATTGACTTTTATTTATCTTCATTTTTAAGTTCCCCATTAGTTTTTTAAAATTTGGTAAGTCTGAAAGACTTTTAACCTCAAATTCTGTTTGAATATCTAGCTTAATATACATACTAACCACCTCAGAGTCAGTATGGAGAATCCAATTGAAAATGTACATATTTATTCAAGCGTTAATGTACATATTTAAGTTAGCATTTATATACTCGAATGAATTTTTAGATACACTACATGAAAAACAAGCAAAAGATGAACAAAATAGAAAGCGCCAAGGGAACGGAAACCCAGCGAAAAAAAAGCCAAATAAAACGCATAAATAACAATAAAAAACTGCCTAAAATGATCTTTTAGGCAGTTTTTTATTGTTATTTCACCGAGATGACATTTTCCCAATTCCATTTCTCATAATACCACGCTGGTACATCTATATTTTCAATCCACTTCTTTTCCTGTTTCCCATCTTTATGAGCAAGCCATACATCCGCTTTCTTACGGTCTGAACGTATCCAAATTAATTGATTACTCTTCTTCATGAAGATCGGGTGGTAATCCCCTTGCTTGTTCTTTTTCTTTGTGATTTGATGCTGTGCATTACTTGTACTATCGACCTCATACAAAGATGGTAGTGGCCTTTTTTCTGGTGGAGTTTCTATCCCTGCCTCCTTTGCTCGTGAAACGATAATTACTCTATCGTTCTTCCATACAAAATCCCAATCAACATATCCTTTCGGCGTAAATATGTTCTGCTGAAGTGCTGGCAATTCCTTTACTTTTAAATGCTTATTTTCTAATGCAACTCTTCCGCTCCCTTCAATATAAGCTAATATATTTTTTGATGGTGCCCATTGAAACCATTGTGCGTTTAGTAACATTTGATCTACTTTTTCAAACCGACTGCCATCTGCACGAACTAAGCAAAGCGTATTACTATCAGCTGACCATGAAGCTGTCGGTACTGCTAAAAATGAAATCCACTTTTGATCTGGTGACCACTTAAAGCCACTTGCTACTAGCGCTAGGAAATCATCATGTTGATTTGGCAATGCATACAAATGCTTCATTTTGTGAGGATTCATATGTGCATCTTTTTGCACTTCATATAGCTGAGCCCCTGTCCATCCTGTTGGAAGTAAGTGCGCTTCAGAGGATACAAGAAAGTTCTTTCCATCGGGGTACCATGCATAATCCCCTACACCAGCCGATACATTTTCAAAATCTGCATTCTTTTTTTCTACATCAAATGTATTTAATGTACCTGTAAATATAAATGCAATTATATTTTCTGTTGGTGACCATTGATAATTCGATGCTTCTGAGTGAAACGGCGTAACTTTCTTTCCATCTTTCAGCCGATATAACTCAAGAATATTTTGTTTCTTCCCTTTTACATATGCCAGCCATTCTCCATCATGTGACCACTTTGGCCCTGTTATGTTCTCTCCTTTTGTAAGTTGTTTTTCTTTCCCCTCAACTTTAATCCAAAGGTTATGATGACGAATAAAAGCAACTTTCACACTATTATTTTCTGCGCTAGTAATAGTGATAGAACACAAAAACATAAACAACACTACACTACCACTTACTATTAGCCTTTTCATACCATCACTCCATTTCCCTCATAGCATTCCTCACTTTCTTCCTACAATATGTGAAAAATATCGATTCGACATAATCAGAAAAAATTTCCCAAGAAATTTTCAATTCATAGAGGATTGGTATGAATTATGTTGAAAGTATAGTTTAGCCAACATTTATATTTATAAGTTATAACTAAAATGTAAGATTTAATTTCTGAATATTGTCACTTTTTATTAGGGGGAGTATCAATGAAAAAAACTACATCTACACTATTAAGCATGGCGCTTGTCTTTTCTAGTTTTGGAGCTTTAAGCGCTCATGCTGAATCACTACAAAAGGAGAAGCAATTTAGTCCACAATTAAAAACAACGATTGAACAGTGGGGAGAACATAAAATTGCTCAAAATGTTGAAACGAAAACAACAAAAGAAATATCAGTAATTGTAGAATTGCAACATGCACCTCTCGCTGCTCAAAGTAATATTCAGCATGCTCCAGATTTACAAAATAGTAATGCTCAGTCTTATCATGCTGAGCTAAAAAAAGCACCTGGTATTCCAGTGAGAATGCAATATGAAATTAACGGAAATGGTGTATGGGAACAGGCATTCCTGAACCCTTGGGAGAAAAGCTATGACATTTATTTCGATCGCACTCAATTACACGAAGAAAAAAATACTATTCACATTGTAGCAACTGATGCAGCTGGCAATACCTCTAATTTAACTGTTAATTTAGAAGTGAAATAAAGTGAAACCTTAATCAGTAGAGATTTTGTTCATCCCCACTGATTATTAGCCTTCACCAATCGGGGGTTACGGGCAATTATTCTCCCACCGAATTTTGAGGTAGGAATTTTACTGCTCATTAACACGGGATAAAAAATTTTTGTTGACAATTTTTTTAATATAGTTTTATAATACAAAACATAGTTTAGTTTAACGAATTATATATCGGCTTTGAAGGAATGCTAGTAGCGACTTATATCACTGTCCCAGAGAACTGATGGTTGGTGCGAATCAGTACATATACAAGCGTGAATTACAATTCTGGAGCTTCTTTCCCGTAATGCTTTTTATGCATGAAGAGAAAGACGGATCTTTCCGTTATCGTAAAGTGAGTGGTAAACAATTAGTTGTTTACAAATAGGGTGGTACCGCGATTTTTATCGTCCCTATCGGATTTTCCGATAGGGACTTTTTTGCATCCATCCTCTTACACAATTTCATATATACGCGTTGAAAGAATCGCAGTAGTATCTTATATCCCTGTTACAGAGAGCTAATGGTCGGTGGAAATTAGCACATATATAAGTATGAATTACAATTCTGGAGCTTCTTTTTCGTAATGCTTTTATGCATGGAGGAAAAGACGGAATTTTTCCGTTATCATTAATTGAGATGTAAGTATATTTTCACTTACAAATAGGGTGGTACCGCGATTCTTTCGCCCCTATCGGATTTTCCGATAGGGGCTTTTTCTATTTATCACAGAAACATATGTTAAATAATTCCGAATCTTATGATAAAATTTTATAAGCGCTTACAAAAAAATGAAAGGGGGTGATACAAGCTATACGAAATCGATATTCAATTTTATTGAAAAAAAGGAGGATGTCTAAATGACAAAGAAAACAGAAATTCCATCGCATTTAAAACCATTTGTATCCACACAACATTATGATCAATACACACCGGTGAATCACGCTGTGTGGCGTTACATTATGAGACAAAATCATAGCTTCTTAAAAGACGTTGCTCATCCAGCCTATGTGAACGGACTACAATCATCTGGTATTAATATAGATGCAATTCCAAAAGTAGAAGAAATGAATGAGTGTTTGGCACCAAGCGGCTGGGGCGCTGTAACAATTGACGGACTTATTCCTGGCGTAGCATTCTTCGATTTTCAAGGACACGGATTACTACCGATTGCAACAGATATCCGGAAAGTAGAAAATATCGAGTACACACCAGCTCCAGATATCGTACATGAAGCCGCAGGACACGCACCGATTTTACTTGATCCTACATATGCAAAATATGTGAAACGTTTTGGGCAAATTGGTGCAAAAGCTTTCTCTACAAAAGAAGAACATGATGCATTTGAAGCTGTTCGTACATTAACGATAGTAAAAGAAAGCCCTACTTCTACTCCTGATGAAGTTAAGGCTGCTGAAAATGCTGTAATTGAAAAACAAAACTTAGTTTCTGGTTTATCGGAAGCTGAACAAATTTCACGTCTTTTCTGGTGGACAGTAGAATATGGATTGATCGGAAATATAGATGATCCAAAGATATATGGTGCTGGTCTCCTTTCTTCTGTTGGCGAAAGCAAACATTGCTTAACAGACGCTGTAGAAAAGGTTCCATTTTCTATCGAAGCATGTACAGGGACAACTTATGACGTAACAAAAATGCAACCACAACTATTTGTTTGTGAATCCTTTGAAGAATTAACAGATGCGCTTGAAACATTTTCTAAAACGATGGCCTTTAAAACAGGTGGAAAAGAAGGTTTAGAAAAAGCAATTCGCTCTGAGAACTATGCAACAGCTGAGCTAAATAGTGGATTACAAATCACAGGTACATTTAGCGAGACAATTGAAAACGATGCAGGTGAATTAATTTACATGCGAACAAATTCGCCAACGGCATTAGCGCTTCATAATAAACAGTTAGCGAATCATTCTACTTCTGTACACAGTGACGGATTTGGAACACCGATTGGATTACTTACTGAAAATATTGCATTAGAAAATTGTACAGACGAACAACTACAATCATTAGGAATTAAAATTGGAACTATCGCTGAGTTTACTTTTGCAAGTGGTATTCATGTAAAAGGAACAGTAACAGATATTGTGAAAAATGATAAGAAAATTGCTCTTATTTCCTTTATCGATTGCACAGTTACTTATAACGCCCGCGTTTTATTTGATGCTTCATGGGGCGCATTTGATATGGCTGTTGGCTCACAAATCACTTCAGTATTCCCAGGTGCCGCAGATGCAGCAGCATTTTTCCCAATGGATGAAGAAGTTCAAGAAATTCCTGCTCCGCTTGTACTGAATGAACTCGAGCGTATGTATCAAACAGTTCGAGATATTCGAAGTGAGGGGATTTTACACGACGCGCATATCGATCAATTAGTAGCAATTCAAGAAGTATTAAATAAATTTTATGCGAAAGAATGGTTGCTGCGCCTTGAAGTATTAGAGTTACTTTTAGAGCATAACAAAGGGCATGAAACATCTGCAGCATTACTACATCAACTTTCTACTTTCACAACTGACGAAGCTGTAACACGCCTTATTAACAATGGTCTTGCGTTACTTCCAATAAAGGATGTGAAAAATGATGCTAAGATTAACTGAAGAAGAAGTTCACGAGGAATTATTGAAGGTAGATAAATGGATGGTAAAAGATGAGAAATGGATTGAACGAAAATATATGTTTTCCGACTACTTAAAAGGAGTCGAATTTGTCTCTGAAGCCGCCAAACTATCAGAAGAACATAATCACCATCCATTTATCCTTATCCAGTATAAAGCAGTTATTATTACTTTGTCATCTTGGAATGCAAAAGGTTTAACGAAACTAGATTTTGAGCTTGCAAAACAATTTGATGAACTATTTTTACAAAACGAAAATGCAATTATAAGAAAATAAAAAAGAGAAGCCTTTTTAGGCTTCTCTTTTTATTTGGAAATGGATACAATGTCCAAATGGATCCTCGACTTGTAATATTCCATCTTTGTACGTAGCAATCTTACCAATATTTTTTAAGCTTTCACATACTTGCTCTTTTTGTTTTTCATCCGCTAATACAATTGTGAAATATTTCAAACCAACAGAACCTGGCATTTGCGGTGGTACCCCTTCACCTTGCCATGTATTTAAACCGATATGGTGATGATAGCCACCTGCTGATACGAACAACGCTCCATTACGAGCTGGGATTGTTACTTCAAAACCAAGACCATCAACATAGAAACGTTTCGCTTCCTCTAAATCAGCTACATGGAAATGAATATGCCCCATCACAGTACCAGCTGGAAATCCACTCCATGTACTTCCTTGCTGCAATAATTCTTCACCAGCTAACGGGTTACTAACAAATGGGAGCTCTCCATTCTCATCACGCCAAACTTCTTTTTGTCGATCATGATAAATTTCAATCCCGTTTCCATCTGGATCAGCTAAATAAAGAGCTTCACTAAAGTAATGATCGGCCCCACCATGTAGTGGATATACCATTTCTACAAGATGACGAAGAACATTCGCTAAATCCTGCCTACTTGGTAATAAAATTGCGTAATGATATAACCCTGTTCTTCCTCTTTGCTTCGGAAAAGCTTCTTTCTTTTCTTCAATGATAAGAAGTGGTTCATCATTTTCATTCCCAAATGTAACGACTGCTTTTTCTTCTTTTAGCACCTTCATACTTAGTACTTCCGTATAAAACTCTAGTGATTTCTTTACATTAGATACGTATAAATGAACAACATCCAGTGTTGTATCGGGATGAAGTTGAAAACTCATCTTGTTAGCCCCCCATTTAAATTAGTTCTTCTTTGACATTTTTTCTTTTAAGAAATTATCTACAAAACCATCAGCTTTTGCAACAAATAAGTATGCACCCATTGCTAATAATGCAAGTTCTAATTCGAAACCAGGATTTTTTCCATCTCCCAATAAACCAGCTGACCATTTCACTTTTACGATTGCTCCAACCATAACAAGTGCAAATAATAATCCAATATATCTTACACCTAAACCTAGAATTAATAATAGGCCTCCAACTAATTCAAATGTTGCTACACCGTATGCAAGTCCTCCTGGTAAACCAATGCTTGTAAACCACCCTGCAATATTGTCAATTCCTGATTGGAATTTTGTTAAACCGTGCATGAAGAATGTTACCCCTAACACGATACGAATAATTAAGTTACCAATATGTTGATTCATTTCTTTCTCTCCTTTATAGTTTTCTTATACAAAACTTTTATTTACATTACAAAACATACACTAATTTTTTTTATTCGTCAATTCATTTTCACTGGGAAAAAATATATTTTTTTTGCTATGATACAAATAGTTGTTTACAAAAAGGAGCTTGATTTTATGAATATTGGTTCTGCAATACGTGAAATTCGTCAACGTAGGGGCATAACAATCGCACAAATTTGTGAGGGAACAGGTCTTTCTAAAGGATTTATGAGTCAGGTTGAAAATAATAAAACATCACCATCTATCTCAACTTTAGAAACGATCTCCAATTTTTTAAACGTTCCCCTTCCCTATTTATTGTTAGAGCAAAAAGATCGATTAAAAATTGTCAAAAAAGAAGAACGGAAATACAGTGTATACGGCAAAGATGAGCAAAGAATTGAACATGTTGCGGAGCAAGGGGGCCTTCGCCTATCTTTAGTAGAAATCCCTACTGGATTCCCGAAAGAAAACTCACCAAATGCCCATGAAGGGGAAGAATGTCACCTTGTATTACGCGGAAAACTAGAAGTTCAGCACGGTGAAGATATTGCAATTGTAGAAGAAGGTGATTCTTTCTCATGGAATGCATGCGTTCCTCATATTGTTCGTAATATAGGAGAAGAAACTGCATTACTACTCATCTCTAGTTATGCGGAAAATCGAAAACGTGTTTACTAAATAATAAAAAAGAAGCCTGCTAAACAGGCTTCTTTTTTATCCCCTTATAATTCCATAACTTGTCCCCACTAGTACAGTCTTTTCGTGTTGATTGCGATAAACTGACTCGATTGAAACTTTTTTATAGCCTTCCATTTGCTCAACATTTGTTAAAGTTAATTCACAAGTGATCGTATCTCCTGTGAAAACTGGTCTAATAAACTCACTTACTAATTCTCTTGCTATGTAATGTAATTCTTCGCCTACTTTCGTTCCAATGCTAGCAGTCAATAAACCATGGACCATTAATCTTCCATTTTCATCATATTCCACATGGTGTCTACCTTTATCTCCGGTAATATTTGCAAATTCAAACACCTCTTCCTCAGTAAATCTTCTTTCATATTTAAATACATCCCCAACTTTTATACTCATTTTTATCCCCCTAATAATAAACAGAATTTTCTTTTATTTTATCATAAAATGTGCCTCAATCCATTCTCTATTATCAAATCCTCAAAATTACCTCGCTAAACTTTTACTTTTCATTCATTTATCGGTGACCATCTCTTTTCGCGACTTGATATCCATAATACGCACATGTTCCATTTCTCGATAGCTCTCTAACTTCAAATCCACAGCTTCTATAAAAATCAAAATTGTTCGCAGAAGTATGTGCAAACCAGTCACCATGTGGTAGCTTTTGCAAGCAAAGAGCGACAAGTTTCTTACCTAATCCCTTCCCTCTATATTCACATTTCACAACTAAATTTACTATGTTCGCGACCATGATTCCATCAGAAACGACTCTAACCATGGCAATCATCTCTTCTTCATCCCAAATTGTGAATGCCCATGTTGAATTTTCAAATGCTATCGTGAATTTTTCAATTTGCCAAGAAGGGATATTATCATTGCTCCAACCGGCATCTTCAAATAAAGTCTTAATTGCATATGCAGGTACACCATTCGTTCCCTCACGAATAATAAGTCCATTATGATAAATGTACATGTAATCCCCCCTTTATTTTTATATACCATTCTTCAAAAAATGCAATTAACCTTTTTTCATCCAACGCGCCTAATGGAATAAACGAGAACATCCATCCCATGAAATGAAGTTGTTTTCTCATAACTAAGCCCCGTTTTTCTAGCAACAAAGATTGAGGCGGGGTGATCCGGATTAATAAGAGAAATCAATTTATTCATTCTTAACGCTTGGAAGCCATAGTCTCGAAATGCTGCCGCTGCTTCTTTCGCATAGCCTTTTCCCCAATACTGAGGTAATAACCAATAACCAATTTCAATTTCCTCTTTTCCATCTATCTGCTGCTTTACTAATCCTGCATGACCAATCCGTATTCCCGTTTCCTTTTCAATTAATACAAATAAACCGAGGCCGTTTTTATAGCTAGGAATTACCCACTCCTCCAAACTTTTTTTACATTGCATATATGTTTTTAACTTCCCGTTTCCAATATAGCGCATTACTTTTTCGTTTCCCCATAGTGAAGCGTAGAACTGTAAATCATCCATTGTATATTTACGAATTTGTAAACGGTCTGTATGAAACATTCCTTCACTCCTTTCCACTAATTTATTCTTAATTTCACGATCATATTTTGTATGCACAATAAATGTTACCATTTATTATAAATGAATCAACTACATAACACAGAATATTCAATCTTATAGAAACAAAAAAAGCAGTAGACAAATATTGTCCACTGCATCCATATCATAACTAGCATAAAGAAAACTACAATTGAGGGGGGTGTAGGATTTTCAAATATACTAGATACTTATCCCGTTCTAACGGGCGGTAAACTTTCCAATTGTTTCAAGTGAAAAGTTTACCGCACATAAGAACTTCTTCCGTTCATTAAGATAGTATTGCTAAATAATCATATACACGCTTAGATTTCTCTCCACCCATTCGTGCATGTTGAAGAAGAGAAATACCATGAGGACCAGATGCACGCAATGCTTCTGGTTGAGCTACTAAAATAGCTTGTACAACTTCTAATTCACCAAGCATAGCTGCTGCAAAAATATCCATCCGAGCACCCTTTTCTAGTAAATAAAGAGCAATATCTTTACGACCTACATGTGCCGATGCGCCTAACGCACTTTCCCAATCTGATCCACCCCAATTATAAGAGGCGTGAAGTAAGCTTGGTGATTCAACCAATAGCTCTTGTACTTTCTCTAAATCCCCGTGAGCTGCCATAACAAATTCTCTTACTAATTCAATGGTAATACGCTCTTCTGCTTGCATCGCTCTTCTCCCCTTTTAGAAATTCGTTTCGGTGTAAAAAAAGGCTTGTCACTTCCCTGAAAAATATCTACATCTATGCCAAACACATGTTGAAACATTTCATGGCATAGTACTTCTTCTGGTATACCATCATACTGAATTTTTCCTCGCTTTAATACAAGTAAACGATCGCTATATTGAGCAGCTTGGTTAATGTCATGCAAAACCATTATAATTGTCATTCCAAACTCCTCATTTAATCGTTTAACAAGTTCCATTACTTCCAACTGGTGAACGATATCTAAAAAGGTTGTTGGTTCATCCAATAATAAGACATTTGTACGTTGCGCTAGCGTCATCGCAATCCAAGCACGTTGCCGTTCCCCTCCTGATAAAGAATGTAAAAGACGATATTCATACCCTTCAAGATTTGTAACAGACAATGCCCAATCAACAATTTCTTCATCTTCTTTATTTAAGTGGCTACTCCATGATTTATGTGGACCTCTTCCGAACTCAATTAGTTCTTTCACTGTTAAATCTAATTGATGATCATGCATTTGTGGTAACATTGCTAATTGCTTCGCTACATCAGCACTCTTCATCATATGAATATTTTTCCCATCTAAAATGATGTCCCCTTCGCTTTGTTTCAGTAGCCTTGCTATTAAACGAAGCAAAGTAGATTTTCCCGATCCATTCGGACCAATTAAACTAACGATTTCTCCAACCTTAATATGTACATTCATATTTTGCATTTGAAATCTTTCAGAGTGTGCGTAAAACACTTTGTTAACGGAAATCACTTTGTTTTCCTCCTCTATGAATTAAATATAAGAAGAACGGACCACCTAAGAAGGACAGTAAAATACCAACAGGCAATTCGATTGGGTCAAACCAACTTCGAGCTATTGCATCCGCAAAAACAAGTAATACCCCGCCGCCAAGGCATGATAAAGGTAGCAAATATCTATAATCATTTCCAACTAATAAACGTAGCATATGTGGTACGACAAGACCGACAAATCCAATAAGACCAGACACACTTACTGCAATTCCAGCTAATAATGTACTTACTACGATTAAATAAAACCGACTTTTTTCCACGTTATGTCCTAATAACTTTGCCATTTCATCTCCAAGCATTAACACTCGAATATGCTTAATACCAAAGAAAGCTAATATAATGGCGAATATTGCATAATAAATAATCATGTTTAAATGTGCCCAACTTACACCACCAATACCGCCCGCTAGCCACGGTAACACCGATTGTACTTTGTCACTATGTAATAACATTAATGCTGACGTTGCTGCACCAATTAATGCATTGATCGACACCCCTACTAAGACGATTCTTGAAGGTGATGCCCCTTTTTGCCATGATAAAGCATAAATAACCATTGCTGTTATGAAAGCTCCTAAAAACGCCCCTAGTGGTAAAAAAGCTAGATGCTGTGGGAATAAAATCATGATGACAATTGCTACAAGGCCTGCCCCAGATGAAACTCCGATAATACCAGGATCTGCAAGAGGGTTTCTCATAACCCCTTGTAGCAGTGTACCAGATGCAGCTAAACATGTTCCTACTATAAACCCAATGAGCACTCTCGGTATGCGAAGATCCCATACAATTCGATGAACTGTCGAACCTTCCTCTTGTATACCTGTTAAAATATCTCGTACAGAAAAGGATAAACTTCCTGCGAAGAGACCGTAAAAGAGACCTAGGATTGTTAATACAACTAAAGTAACTGCTATTATCCATCTTTTTTTCGCAAAAGGATGTTCCTTTTCTCTTACTACTTCACTACTTTCCATACGTATCATTTCCTTACATCTTGTATACTTTTATACATAAAGTCCATTGCTTCTGTAACTTTTGTACCAGGATTAGATCCAAATAAATCAGGTGGCAAAATAACTACGCGGTTTTGTTTTACTGCCTCTAAATTTTTCCACGCTTCATTTTTCATCATTTCGCCTTCAAATGCTTTTTTCACACTTTTTGGATCTCCGTGTGTAATTAAATAAATGACATCTGGATTCGCCTCAATAATACGTTCTACACTTAGCTGTGCATATTGCGGATATTCTTTCGTTTCTGGAAAATCAGAAGCAATATTTTTTCCGCCTGTTTTTTCTAAAATATCACCTGATAAAGATGTTGGTAATGCCGCTAAATAAGTTCCTGGTGCGCCATACACTAGCAATGCTTTCACATCACTTTTTTTCTCATATTTCTTCATTTGATCATTCATTTTTTGATTAATTTCTTTTGCTTTATCTTCTTTCTTCATTACCGTTCCATATAATTCAATATTCTTTTGAATATCTTGTACAGAATTCGCAGAAGAAATGATAACTTGCGTTCCTTGTCCTTCAACCGTTGGCACATTCTTTTGGAATCCATTGTTAGCAACAAGTACATCGGGCTTCAAACTAGCAATTTGCTCAAAATTCGGTTGATGTGCATTCCCAATTACTTGTGCTTTCTTTAACTCCTCTGGAAGAGTTAATTTCGTATCCGGGCGACCTACTATTTTTCCACCTAAAGCATGAATAATATCCATGTCCCCCATACTTAATGTTGCAAAACTTTCTGGCACTTTATCGAATGTTACCTTTCTTCCTGATAGGTCGGTAATTTCGATTTTCTCTTTTCCTTTTTCTGTTTTGGTTGCAGACGCTTTTTCGTCCCCTTTGGCACTGCAACCTATTAACAAGAAAAAAATGGATAAAATCGCTGTAAATAGCGTAATAGATTTCTTCATTTCTTCACCTCTAATCGATAATGATAATCATTAACTACTATTATACTTTAATTGATAAGGATTATCATTGTCAACACGAAACACATATATTTTCCTACAAAAAACAAAAAGCGCGACAAAAAGATTTTTTCTTTTCGCTGCGCTCTAGTTAACAATATTATTCACATTCATTTTCCTCTAGCTGGTCACGCATCACTTTCACACGCTGAAAGAAAAAGAACGATAAGCTTAAAAATATAACGATGCTCCCCATCATAACAAAAAATTGGATTGTCTCTTTTGCTCCACTCGGAATCAATAAGCCAACCATTAACAATGTACTTACAGCGAGAAGCATTTGTCCAAACCGAGTATAATCTTCTATTTTTCCTTTTAATTCTTTCATTATATTCTCACTCCTCCATTTCACTGTATCATATTCTATGAAACTGAAAGACCAGTAAATACAGCCATTCTGGGAGATGTTTTCCAATAAAAAAAGAGCCGCTTTTACTGCGGCTCTTTTTTTATCATTATTCACCTTTATATGCTTCCATATAAATTTCTTTCAGCTCTGAAATAAGCGGTAACTTTGGATTAGCAGTTGTACATTGATCTTCAAAAGCTCTTTCTGCTAATACTCCAACAACCTCTTCAAATTGCTCTTTATCGACTCCTTGTCCCGCAATACTCATATTAATATTTAAGCTTTTTCCAAGCTCAATAATTGCTCGGACGAGTGATTCCACCCCTTCTGCTGCCGAACTTGCTGGAAGCCCGAGCATTCTCGCTATATGTGCATATCTTTCATCTGCCACAAAGTGCTCATATTTTGGGAACAATGCGTGTTTTCTTGGCTTAATAGCATTATAGCGGACTACGTGCGGCATTAGAATGGCATTTGCGCGTCCGTGCGGAATATGGAATTCTGGTCCAATCTTATGTGCTAAGCTGTGATTAATACCGAGGAAAGCATTTGCAAATGCCATCCCTGCAATTGCAGAAGCGTTATGCATTTTTTCTCTTGCTTCTTCATCATTTCCATCTTTATATGCTCTCGGTAAATATTTGAATACGAGATCAATAGCTTTTAATGCTAATCCATCTGTATAGTCATTTGCCATAACAGACACATACGCCTCAATTGCATGTGTTAAAACATCCATACCAGTATCTGCTGTTACATGTGGTGGTACTGTCATTACAAATTGTGGATCAACAATTGCTACATCTGGTGTTAATTCATAATCTGCGAGCGGATACTTTATATTATTTTTCTTATCTGTAATAACCGCAAATGGTGTCACTTCTGATCCCGTTCCTGATGTCGTTGGAATCGCAACAAACTGCGCCTTATTTCCTAATTCCGGATATTTACATGTACGTTTTCTTATATCTAAAAATTTCTGTTTAATACCATAGAATGTCGTTTCTGGATGCTCATAGAATAACCACATTCCTTTTGCTGCATCCATAGCTGAACCACCACCAAGTGCGATAATTACATCTGGCTTAAAGCTTTTCATCATTTCCGCACCTTTGAAAACAGTTTCATCTGATGGATCTGGTTCGACCTCAAAGAAAACTTCAACTTTCACATCATTTGCATTCTTGTTTAAATAGTGCGCGACTGTATCGACATAGCCATGTTCAACCATTCCGGAGTCCGTTACAATAAATGCACGTGAAATGTTAGGCATATTTGCTAAATAAGCTGTAGCATGTTTTTCAAAATAAATTTTTGGTGGCAGTTTGAACCACTGCATATTCTTTTTTCTATTTGCCAGCCTTTTTATATTTAATAAATGAGTCGCTGTTACATTTTGGGAAACTGAATTCTTTCCGTATGAACCACAACCAAGTGTAAGTGATGGAATAAATCCATTATATATATCCCCTATTCCACCTTGTGATGAAGGTGCATTTACAATGAGACGGCAAGCTTTCATACGTAACCCAAATTGCTTTTGCACATCTTTATTTGTAGAATGGATAACTGCTGAATGTCCTAAACCACCGAGGTTCAACATTTCTTCGCAATATGTAAATCCTTCTTCTAATGAATTTGCCTTCACACAAGCTAATACTGGACTCAGTTTCTCACGGGATAACGGATATGCTGCTCCGATACCTTGAATTTCAGCTACAAGCATTTTTGTATGTCCAGGAACAGTGATCCCAACTAAATCGGCAATATACTGTGCGGATTTCCCTACAATATCACTATTTACTGCACATGTATTTTCATTTATAACGAGCTTTTCTAATTTTTTTCTTTCTTCTTCTGTTACAAAGTAACAACTGTTTTCAATCATTTCTGTTTTAACATCATCATAAATTTCTTTATCGACAATGATTGCTTGTTCCGATGCACAAATCATACCGTTATCAAATGTTTTTGATAAAATTAAATCATTAACAGCTCGTTTTACATGTGCTGATTTTTCTATATAACACGGTACATTACCAGGACCAACGCCTAACGCTGGTTTTCCAGTAGAGTAAGCTGATTTCACCATACCAGCGCCTCCAGTTGCTAGAACGAGTGCTACACCATCATGGTTCATCAATTGTTTCGTCGCTTCAACAGACGGTCTTTCAATCCATTGAATACAGTGTTTTGGTGCACCAGCTTTCATCGCTGCATCATATACGGTTTTCGCTGCTGCCACAGAACATTTTTGTGCGGAAGGATGAAATGCGAAAATAATTGGATTTCTTGTTTTTATCGCAATTAACGCTTTAAACATTGTTGTCGACGTTGGATTCGTTACTGGTGTTACTCCAGCTACTACACCGACAGGTTCCGCGATTTCTATTATTTCTTCATGAGGATCTTCGTGAATAATCCCTACCGTTTTATCTTGCTTTATACTATGCCAAATATATTCAGTGGCAAAAATATTTTTAATGCATTTGTCTTCATATACACCACGGCCAGTTTCTTCAACTGCCAATTTCGCTAGCGGCATATGTTGATCAACACCTGCTAATGCCATTTCATGAACAATGTTGTCAATTTCCTCTTGTGTAAAACTTTCTAATGCTTGTAAAGCTTGTTGACCATTATTTACTAGCGTATCAATCATCTTTTTTACTTCCTGCATTTCATTTACAACTTTCTCTTTGACTACCATGTGAATTTCCTCCTATTCTACTATTACGGTCCTTATATGTCCCTGTAGGTCAAAATAAGTCCCAATTAACACAAAAAAATAGAGATGCTTTCCTACATGAATTTCATTGTTTGTGAAAAGTTTCACAAGTTTGTTCGTGAGTAACGTTTCCTGAATTCAATATACATGAAATCATTTCGTTTGTGTATGTCTATTTTGTGAAATGTTTCACAAAATAGACGTAATAAAAAAACGCACTGCTAATATAGAGCAGTGCATTTTTTATTATGCTAGCGCTTGTGCTAAATCTTCAATTAAATCTTCACCATCTTCAATACCGACAGAAATACGAAATAATGTATCTGTAATTCCTAATTCTTTGCGGCGATCAGCCGGGATTGATGCATGTGTCATTTGAGATGGAATAGAAATTAAACTTTCTACCGCTCCTAAGCTTTCAGCAAGTGTAAAGTATTGTAGTTTCTCAAGTACTTTATTTAATGTTTCTTCACTATCTACATCAAATGAGATAATAGCACCAAACCCGTTTGCTTGTTCTGTTGCTAATTCGTGATTTTGATGTGATTCAAGACCTGGGTAATATACTTTATTTACTTTTGGATGATTATTTAAGAACTCAGCAATAGCACGTGAATTCGTTTCATGTTCTTCCATACGAATTCCTAATGTTTTTAAACCGCGAAGTAGTAAGAAGCTATCTTGTGGCCCAAGAATACCTCCTGTTGAGTTTTGTACAAAGTGAAGATCTTCTGCTAGTTGTGGGCTATTTACAACTACTAAACCTGCAACTACATCACTATGACCTCCTAAATATTTCGTTGCACTATGAAGCACAATATCTGCTCCTAAAGAAATCGGCGACTGCCAATATGGCGTCATGAATGTGTTATCAATAATTGTTAATAGGTCTTTCTCTTTAGCAAGAGTAGATATTTTCTTAATATCAGTAATTTTTAGTAGTGGGTTCGTTGGTGTTTCCACATAAATTGCTTTCGTATTTGGACGAATCGCTTCTTCAACTTCCTCTAAGTTTGTTGTATCTACAAATGTATGCTCAATACCGAAACGGTTTAATACTTTCGTAATAACGCGGTATGTTCCGCCATAAACATCATCTGTTAAAATAACGTGGTCACCTTTTGAGAACAACATAATTGTCGCTGTAATAGCAGCCATTCCTGAACCAAATGCAAATCCAGCATGCCCATTTTCTAATACAGCAATCATTTCTTCTAAAGCTGCACGTGTTGGGTTACCTGTACGTGAATATTCATATCCTTGATGCTTACCAACTGCTTCTTGTTTGTACGTACTTGTTTGATAAATCGGTACGTTTACAGATCCAGTTGAAGGTTCTCCTATGCGAATACCATGAATTAACTTTGTCTTTGCTCTCATTTTTTATTCCCATCCTTTGTATATGTCTTTACTTAAATAGCGCTCACTGCTATCAGGAAAAATCGTTACAATATTTGTACCTGGTGCTGCCTTCTCGGCCTCAAGTAAGCTCGCATGAAATGCTGCTCCTGAAGAGCTCCCAACGAGAAGTCCTTCTTTTTTCGCTAATTCTTTCACTCGTAAAAATGCATTTCGATCAGAAATCGTATGAATTTCATCAAAATAAGATGTCTTCAAAAATGGCGGGATAAATTCCAGTCCAATTCCTTCGGTCTCATGTGAACCAGCCTTACCACCATTTAAAATAGATCCTTCTGGCTCTACGATAACTGTTTTAATATCTATATTTTTTTCTTTCAAATAAGATGCAGTCCCCATAAACGTACCGCCAGTTCCTGCTCCAGCAACAAATATGTTAATCTCTCCATTCAATGCGTCCCACAGTTCAGGTCCTAGTGTTTTAAAATATGCACGAGGATTTGCCTCATTTGCGAACTGACTTGGAGAGTATGAATTCGGTAGTTCATTTACTAACTCTTTTGCTTTAGCAATTGCACCGGTCATTCCTTGCTCAGTCGGTGTATGCACGACCGTTGCACCTAGTGCTTTCATTAATTCTTGTTTTTCAATACTAAATTTCTCTGGTACACAAACAATAACACGTAAATCATGTTCTAATGCTGCAAGTGCCAGTCCAATACCAGTATTCCCAGCAGTCGGTTCAATAATTGTTCCACCCTGGGTCACAAGCCCTTTTTCTAGCGCATCTTCGATTAATTCTCTTCCTAAACGATCCTTAACGCTTCCGCCTGGGTTATAAAATTCAAGCTTTGCAAATAAACGGACTCCTTTCGGAAGTGAAAAACGAGTAATTTCTACAATTGGTGTATGACCAATTAACTCATGAACTCCACGATATACATTCATCGTGTTCTCCCCCTTGTTTGCCAATAAAGAAAAGGCAACTGTATGTATTTTCTTTATATGAGACAGTTGCCTTTTTGTTACATTACTTTAACTCTTCTAACACTTTTACGATAAAGTTTGTAGAATGAAGAGCTGCTTGATCTAAAAACTGATCAAATGAAACATTTGATTCTTTACCAGCAATATCAGAAAGTGCGCGAATGATAACAAACGGAATTTCATATTGGTGGCATACTTGTGCAACAGCTGCTGCTTCCATTTCTACCGCATAAAGATTTTCAAATTTATCACGGATGGCTGCAACGCGGTTCGAATCACTCATAAATGAATCACCTGTTGCAATCATACCTTTTACAACTTGAATATTTTCTTCAGCCTGCATACATTTCTCAGCTAATGCAACTAACGCCTCATCAGCTTTAAATCCAGGCGGCATTCCTGGTACTTGACCATATTCATAGTTAAATGTTGTTACATCTACGTCATGGTGACGAACTTCAGTGGAAATAACTACATCACCAACGTTTAGAGAATGATGGAATCCACCAGCTGAACCAGTATTAATTACTTTTTCAGGCTTATATTTTTCTAATAAAATTGTCGTTGACATCGCTGCGTTTACTTTACCAATACCAGACTTTAACAAGATTACTTCATGCCCTGCTAATAGCCCTTTCGTAAATTCACAACCTGCAACCGTTTCTGTCTCTGCTTGTTCTAATTTGTCACGTAAAATACGTACTTCTTCTTCCATTGCTCCAATTACAGCAATTCTCAATCTAATCCCTCTTTCTATTGCTTAGTTGCCTCCATTACCCAAACGAAATGATTTAATCTCGTGAACGTTACATGGAAGCCATTGTTTTCAAAAATAGTCTGCATAACTGGAATACGTGTATAGTATTCCGTTTGCAAATCGTTTGCTAACTGGTGGAAACCTCTTTGTTTTGCTGTTTCAACAGTTTTATCATATGCATCTTGATCTGCAAATATCGTATCAGCAAACACTATTTTACCACCTTTGTTTAGCAATTGACTATACTTCGCAATCGCTACATTTTTTTCATCATCTGTTAAATGATGAAATGCATAGGTGCTTACAATGGTATCAATTGAATTTGGAACTTCAAACGAAAGAAAATCACCGTCTGTAATTGAAAATTCTTTTGGCAATTTCTCTTTTGCAATCATGCGCATTTCACGCGACGGTTCTATACCGTAAACTGTGCGGCCAGCAAGTAATAATTTATTTGTTAAATTACCTGTACCGACACCAAATTCTAATACATTACCAAATGACTTGTTAACTACATCCTCTAGAATGTCCTCATAATGGGCGAAAACTTCTTTATATTGTATATCTTCGCCTTGTACAAATGAGTCGTACGTATGAGCCCACTCATCAAATAAACCATTAAATTCTGTACCCATAAAAATTCCCCTTTTTCTTATCGGTTTTATCAGTATGATATTCCCTCTTTCTAAAAATGTCAATTGAAATGTACATGGTATTTCCTTCTTTTCTTTGTTACACTATAGTTGATTACATAGGAGAGGGGCCGTCTTCATGTCATTTACCTTTGAAATGTTAGAAGATAAAGTAGAGTTTTTTGAAGCGGGAGACTTAGCTTCTTTAGAACGAAAAATTAGTGAACAAATTGATAATAATAAAGCACTTATGCTTGAAGTTCATCACATCTCACATCAAATGGTTATGGATCCTGAAAGCAAAAGACCGTATTATAGCGCGGTTGTTCATTTTAAATTAAAGAAATTGCGTTAACAAAAAAGAGAAGCTCCTAAGGAGCCTCTCTTTTTTAGTTTAGAGTTTGAACAAGTACTGGTTTCCAGCCCTCATTGTCTACCCAATCAATATTTACATAATATCTTTTCCCACTTTGCTTATCTTGAACATCACCATAAGCTTTGCTCTTTCCAGTTTTGTCTCTTCCAACAAAATGGAATACTAATTGCTCTTTCGGTACTTCAACACCTGCAGCAATTGCACTTTGCATCTCATTCCAATCTGATGAACCCTGTTTAAACGTCATCGCTGGTGATGAACCTTGTTCTGTTCCTACAGCTTTCCAAGAAGGTTTTGTATACGCCTCTTTTGCCTTAGATACAGTTTTCTCAGCTGATACTTTCTCGTTAGCTTTCGCTTCTTCTTCAGCTTTTTTCTGTTCTTCTTCAGCCTTTAGCTTCTCTTCTTCAGCTTTTTTCTTAGCTTCTGCTTGCTCTTGTTCTTTTTCTTTTTTCTTAGCAGATTCTTTATCTTCTGATTTTCCAGCTTTCTCATTCTTTGTTGTTTGTTGAGAGACTTTCTTATCAGTAGAAGATGCTTGCTCTTTCGTACTAGGAACGAACAATTGATATGCTACAATAGCTACTAATAGTAATACAATAGCGATTGCAATATTTAAAACACCGTTTTGACGACGTTTTTGTTGTTTCTGTTGGAATCTTGATCCTCCTGCCATTCTCCAAACCTCCATGCAGTTTTTCCTAATTGCTATTGTAACATTAAATCTAGAAAGGTTGAACATTTACAATGATATTTTCATGAAATGAAGACATTTCACTATAAATTGCAAGATTACTTTTCATTCTCCAATTGATAGATTGCTCCTACCATATCTTTAAAAATAGGTGTAACTTTATTCACTTTGCTATCAGTCTCTAGATCAACAACAACTAAAGCATATCTTGGATTCTCATACGGAAAATAACCTGCAAACCAGCGATTCACCCTCGTCCCTTTCCCTGTTTGCGCTGTCCCGGATTTTCCAGCGACACTTAGTGGCAACGAACGGAATGCCGTTCCTGTTCCTTTCTCCCTTGTTACAACGCCTCTTAATAACTCTTGTAATGTTTTCACTGTTTCATACGAAAGCTGTTTTCCATTTAACGTATGGCTCTCAAATGTAAAAAAATCCGCTCCATTTTTATATACTATTTTTTCAACTGCTTTCACTTCCATCTTTTCTCCATTCCTCGCAATCGTCGCCATCATATTTGCAATTGCTAGAGGTGATATACGTACATCTTTCTGTCCAATTGCTGTTTGTTCTACCGCTTTTTTACTATTTTTATTTTCTTCATTCCCCCAAATAGTAGTACCCTTTTCTTCTGGCATTTGCTCAAAATGAGGTGTATGAAATACAGAACCTTTCCATCCAACCTTTTCATTTGCTCCTAAAGCTGCTACGTATGTTTCTAGCACCGTCTTATCCTTTTGTAATAGCTCGTTACCTAACTCGGAAAATGTCCTGTTACAGCTCCTAGCAAAGCTCTCTTTAAAGTTAAGTGTACCCATCCTAACTTGCGGGTCGTTTTCACCATATAAATCTTTATTACAGTTAAATGTCCGATTAAACAAATTTACTTTTTGATCAATGACTGCAGCTGCAACTACTGTTTTAAAAACAGAGCCTGGAAAATGTGGCGTTAACATTTGATTTTCAAGTGTAGTTTTATATAAATTCTCATCCCTTACTTGTAAAGACGGCTTACTAGCCATCGCTAATATTTCATTTGTCTTTACATCAAGTAATACTAGTCCCCCCTTCTTTATTTCATTCGCTTCAATCACTTCTTCTGCTTTTTGCTGCAACTCTTTATGTAAAGTAGTTTGAATCCTAACTGGATAAAATGGATTTCCTGGTGAAGTGTATTTCGCTTGCTTTCCGAAAATTGGTTCTCCTTGCCGATCTACTTGATATAATACTTTTGCCTCTCCATCAGTCAATAGAAATTCATCAAATGATTGCTGTAATCCTGAAATACCTATCGGCGTTTGTTTTGAGATTCTTTTCAATTCTCCATATCGCTTTTGAAACTCCCTTTCGTTCTCCCCTACATCACCAATTAAATGATTTATCTCTCCAGTTTGTTTTAATCGCACTTCAGCTGCTACAATACCTAATACATGTAATTCATTTACCTTCTCCATCTGCTCTCGTGTCACTCGAAATGGAGCAGTTTCTCCTTGTAGTGTAAATGCATTTTTATTATTTTTCATTTGTCTTCTAATCTCTTGTCTCGACACACCAATGATATGCGCGATTTTCTCTAACATGTCATTTTTTATTTGTAAAAATGGAAAAATAATTAAAACAGGATATTTTTCCTCACCTATTTTTTTACCATTACGATCTATAAACTGCCCACGTCCATCGTCTACTGTAATGGATTGTGTGCGTTGCGTAACACTTTTTTCAATTAAATTTATTTTGCGATCAGTAAATGATTCTGTATCTATAATTTGAATTTGGATTAAACGACAAAGCAATACAAACATAACGCTCATAAAACAAATTAAAACAATTGTAATTCTCCGTTTTATTTTCATAAAAAACACCTCGTCTATTGTAGTTTAGACGAGGTACTATTTTATTTATACAATCTCCAAAACAAAAACAGATATTATATAAGGCTATTATTGTTTCTTTGGCTTCTCTAAAAATTTCATAAGAAGCGATCTAAATTCAGTTTCATTCACTCCAGTGTTTTTAGCAACTTCAATTACAGTGGTTGTTACATTAGCCGCTATTTTTAAATAATCCTTACTAAGATTATCCATTTCATTTCTTTTTTCTTTTGCATTCTCAACTGTTACAGAATCAATACAAGTAATCATCTTATCTACAATATGTAAATAATTATTTTGTGCATCTATTATTTTTTGAATATCATCTTTATTACTTACTTTCGATTGTTTTAAATATGTATATGCTTGATTCACTTCATCTTTTAAAATTTTATCATTATTCTTCGCCTGTTCTTGTAACATATTCTTCATATCATCTATTGTTTTTTGATCCATCGAATCTCGCAATAAATAATCTGGATTCCCAATTGCGTAATCATACTTAATCGTTACATCTTGAAATATTTTCATGACAATTGCTAATTGATACGCTACATCAAAATCATTAAATTCCTTTTTATCTTGTGGATTTTCTAAGGCTTTTGAACTCTCAGTTGCTTTAATATCCTTTTTTTCTTCTTGCTTCACTTTTTCTCCCTTTGATGATGTAGTTTCTTCATTCGTTCCGCATGCAGCAAGTCCTAATATGGAGATACTACAAACCAATCCTGTAAAGATTTTATGTTTCATAATTAGCCCCTTTTCCCTTTTAAAACCTATGGTCTCTAATTATGATATCAAAGCTTAAAGTGTTTTTTTGACATTTTTTGTCGAATCACTCTAAGGTTTACACAATTTTTTTCATTCGACAGAAAAAAAGATTCTCCCGATAGGAGAATCTTTTTTTATTTTACAGAGACAATCTCTACTTGCATTTCTCCGCCTGGTGTTTGGATTGTTACTTTCTCACCAATTTGCTTACCTAATAAGCTTTTTGCGATTGGAGAATCGTTAGAAATTCTTCCTTCGAATGGATCAGCTTCCGCGCTACCTACGATTGTATACGCTTCTTCATCTCCGTTTGGTAATTCTTTAAATGTTACTGTTTTACCTAATGTAACAACAGTAGATACTTCGCCAGTATCTTTAATGATAACTGCGTTACGAATCATATTTTCTAATTGTGTAATACGTCCTTCTACGAACGCTTGCTCATCTTTCGCTGCATCGTACTCAGAGTTCTCAGAAAGATCCCCGAAGCTACGTGCGATTTTAATACGTTCTACTACTTCTTTACGTCTTACTGTTTTTAATTGCTCAAGTTCGTTCTCTAGTTTTTGCTTACCCTCTTGCGTCATAGGGTATGTTTTTTCTGTTGACATATTTTCCACTCCTTTTATATACCAATCCCCCGAAAAAAAAGAGGAGTTCCATATGAAAACTCCTCCGCTTCCATTGTTAGCGGAGGTTTCTAGTACCCTTGCACTAGCGGAGTTGTCACATACAACCCCGTATTTCCAATTCTTCTTTATATAAAGAAGATATGTATGGAAAGTTGATATAAATATGCCCTCACCTATATATAGATGAGGTTGCATGTTTCATTGTATTCGATAAGAAGGGAAAAAATCCCTTCCTACCGTATATCTTTTACTATGCTATTACAAATTTACTTTTTGTTCAAGAATTGTTGCAATTTTTGTCACCATAATATCAATTGCAACGTGGTTTTGTCCACCTTCAGGGATAATAATATCCGCAAATTTCTTAGAAGGCTCAATAAATTGATTGTGCATTGGACGTACAACATTTACGTACTGATCAATAACTGAATCCATCGTACGACCGCGCTCTTTAATATCACGTTGCATGCGGCGCAGAATACGAAGGTCAGCATCCGTATCAACGAATAATTTAATGTCCATTAACTCGCAAAGACGTGGGTCTTCTAAAATAAGAATTCCTTCTAAAATAATTACATCTTTCGGCTCAACCGGAATAATTTCTTCTGAACGCGTATGCAATGTATAGTCATATACAGGCTTATCAATTTGCTCATATGCAAGCAACTGCTGCAAATGTTCAATTAACAGATCATTATCAAACGCAAGCGGATGATCATAATTTGTTTTTAAACGCTCTTCCATTGGTAAATGGCTTTGATCTTTGTAATAATAATCTTGCTCTAAGATTAAAATAGAATGACCTTTAAAATGGTCAAAAATCGCTTTCGTTACACTCGTTTTACCTGATCCCGAACCACCAGCAATTCCAATTACAACAGGCTTATTCGTCCCCATTCGACTATCACTCTTTCTTATTGAAGTATGCTTTTGCGCATCATATTATTCACATACACTCGTTGATCCACTTTGAATTTCACGATTTGCAACGGATGTCTCGCTGCATCTAATTCGTTTCCATCCTCATCCCAAATTTTCTCCACCGTTTGCGTAAAGTTTTCTATTTCTGGTCCAAAGAACTCCACTTCATGTCCTGGTTTGAAATGATTACGTTGCTCAATCGTTACGATGCCCGTTTCTTCATTATAATCTAACACTAAACCAGCAAAATCATACGTTGTTTTCTTACTATGATTTCCAAACATTTGCTCTTGATGTCCTGGAACCCCTTCAAAGAAGGCAGGAGCTGTATCACGATTTGCACATTTATCAAGCTCATCTAACCATTCTTGTTTAAACTCAAAGTTATCTGGATCCGCACAATACGCATCAATTACTTTACGATATACAGTTGCTACAGTCGCTACGTAATGGATTGATTTCATACGTCCTTCTACCTTTAAGCTATCGATTCCGATTTCAATCATTTTTGGAATTGATAAAATTAAATTTAAATCTTTTGGACTCATCGCAAAGTGAGCATCTCCTTCTTGGAATAGAGGAAGCTCTTTTGCATCTTTATGTTGTGATACTGTTTGAACTAAATCATAATCCCAGCGGCAAGATTGGCAACAACCACCACGATTAGAATCACGCGCTGTCATATGGTTACTTAATGTACATCTTCCTGAATATGCGATACACATTGCACCATGGACGAACGCTTCAATTTCAATATCCACTTTTTCTTTAATTTCTTTCATTTCTTCATAGCTTGCTTCACGAGCTAATACAAGACGATGTAAACCTTCTTCTTTCCAATACTGTGCTGCTTTCCAGTTGGATAGTGATTGCTGTGTGCTTAAATGCACCTCAACAGAAGGCGCTACGCGTTTACAAGTCTCAATGATAAGCGGATCAGCAACGATAATTCCCGTTACGCCAGCTTTTTCAATCCCTTTTAAATATTCCTCTAGCCCGTCCATATTTTCATTATGTGCAAAGATATTTGTTGTTACGTATATTTTCGCTCCATACTTCTTTGCAAACTCAACGCCTTCTGCCATTTCTTCTAGCGTAAAGTTACCTGCATTCGAACGAAGACCAAATTCTTGTCCACCTAAATATACAGCATCTGCCCCGTAATGGATAGCTACTTTTAATTTTTCTAAGTTACCCGCAGGGATTAACAGTTCAGGTTTCTTCACAATAACACGTTTGCCATCGATCACTCGTGAAATTTCTTGTACAGTCATTTCCTACACCCTCCTCGTTTAGTAAACCGTTTCTTTAAAGAAGAATCCTGTATCTAACGGACGATTTACTGGTTGCATTTCTTCTATTTCTTTATATAGATCATCTTTCACGTCATAATATGCATCACGATCTTCTACGCATAAATCAATCGCTTGACGATATTTCTTCGTTACTTCAATAATGTATTCAGAGCTTTTTAGTACACCGTCGATTTTTAAGCTATCAACTTCAGCATCGATTAGTTCCTCTAATTCATCGATGAAACAAATGTCGTTCGGACTCATAATGTGAGTACCATTTTCATCTTCATAAATTGGATATTTATTGTTACGCTCTGGGTCATATAAGAACATATTCTCTTCATATTTTTTCTTTTCAATGTCAAGATTACGTCCTTGATACTCAAAGTAGTTTCCTACTAATGAACGCTTCGATTGGAACATACAAGTCATACCGTGAATTTGTACTTCCAGTTCCACTTCAGCATTTTCTTTTAAATCAACAATTTCATCTAAGCTAAGCTCACGAGCTAATACAGCACGCTTTGATCCTCTTTGTCCCCAGTAATTACAAGTGAACCAGTTTGTTGCTGTCGTTTCTGTATTCCAGTGCAACTGCATATTTGGTGCTACTTCACGAACAGCCATTAATACCGCTGGATCTCCGAAAACAATTGCATCTACATTTACTTCGTTTAAAAATGAAACGTAATCTGTTAATTCTTCTACTTTATCGTTGTGGAACATAGCGTTCATGGCTACGTATACTTTCACACCATTTTCATGTGCAATCTTCACAGCTTGTTTTACATCTTCACGTGAAAACTCCCCTGCTAAACGTAAACCAAACTTTTGCTCACCGATCATTACCGCATCTGCTCCTGCTTTCGCAAGTTGTTCGATATCCGCCACCGCTCTTGGCGTTACTAACAATTCAGGTTTCTTCATACCTTGGTCACCCTCTCTTTTTACTAACAGCTACTCCATCACCAATTGGGAAAATCGTTGTATCATATCCTTCATGGTTCATAAGCCACTCATTGTACGTCTTAATACGACGGATTAAACCACGTGTACGTCTGTTTTCAATTTTCTCTTTTGTCGTTACAAGACCGTGGTACATAACATTATCTGAAATAATTACGCCACCAGGATTTAATAACGGTTCATATAAGTCAAAAAAGCGACGATACTGTCCTTTTGCTGCATCAATAAAAATAACGTCAAATGTCCCGTGTTCTTTTACTTGTTCACCTGTCTCTAACGCATCACCGTAAATAACTGAAATACGATCTGTTACTGGGGAACGTTCTATATATTCAAGTGCTTTTTCATATCGCTCACGATTGCGCTCAACTGTCACAATACGTGAATTTGGAATAGCTTGCATCATACGAATACTAGAATAACCGATTGCTGTTCCAAGTTCTAAAATGCTTTTCGGTCCAATTAAACGTAAAAATTGCAGCATAAATTCCATTCCAAGTCGATCCATAATCGGCACATGATTTTCTGTTGCATATTCTTCCATTTCAAGAATTAATTTATCTTTCGGATCAATAAATGATAATAGGTACTCGTTAACTGCATCCTCCATAAATGGTCCTCCTTATTTACATGGAGAAGTGCCTCTATGACGTCTTTTCACACATAGAATGCAATAAAAATACAAGCCAGCTTTATCCTTAGCTTGTACGTCCCGTTTTGATATTAAAAACGATTCTTCTGCCAGTTTTTAACCCGATATATTTTACCACAAAAAAGAGGGATGTGCGACTTTTTTCGCTATCCCTCCCCATTTCACTATTTTTTCGTAATGTATTTTTGCTTTAATGCATTATGCTCTTCTAATGTTTTCGCATAGTACACTTCACCACTTGGTGCAGCTAAGAAATAATAATAATCTGTTTGCGCAGGTTCTAACGCAGCTTCTACTGAATGTTTACCAGAGTTTGCGATCGGCCCTACCGGTAATCCTTTTACAACATACGTATTGTACGGTGAGTTGACCTTTAAATCTTCGTATAATACACGTTGTTTATGCTTTCCAAGTGCATATAATACCGTTGGATCCGTTTGAAGCGGCATACCTTTTGCTAAACGATTATAAAAGACACTAGAGATCTTTTGACGATCTGTAAAACCAGTTGCCTCTTCTTCAATAAGTGAAGATAATGTTAAAAGCTGATGAACATCCCAATTCTTCGCTTTCATTTTCGCCTCATTTTGAACAATGATTGCATTTGTTTTCTCAAGCATTGGAATTACAATTTCTTCTAACGTCGTATCTTTCTTATAAAACGAATACGTTGCAGGATATAAATAACCTTCTAATGGGTATTTAATATTGCTATCAAAGATTTTATCCGTTAATAACTTCGGATACTTTTGCTGCATTTTTTGAATAAATGCTTTATCGTTTAATTGACGCGTAACATCATCTTTATTCCACTTTAGTTCTGTCGCAATCGTTTCTGCAATTTCAGTTACTTGCGCCCCTTCTTTAATCGTCACTTTATAAAGAGCTGGACGATGCACGTTGCCAGATGACATTTGTTCAATCACATCTTCAGCATTCATTGAAGGATTTAATAAATATGTACCTGCTTGTAAACTTTTCGATTTAGCCTTTGTATAAAAACTAAAAACTGTACCGTTTTTTACAGCGCCTTTTTCTTCTAAAATTTCTCCAATTTTACTTGTAGATGATCCTTTCGGAATTTCTACTTCAATCTCTTTTTTATTCCCGCTATCAACTGGTCCTAATGCGGATGAAATATACGCATAGACTGAACCACAAACTAAAAGCAGTGCAATAATCGAAAATAAAAAGATACGTCTACGCTTCTTTTTCACTTGATTCTCTATCAAAACATTTCCTCCTTACTTAATTGTAGACCGTATGTACACCTTTCTATACAGCACGATGTAAAAACGCAAAAAATTCACTTATCTTTTTTAATTGACACTTTATTTTTCTACAATCCGTCTCATTATACTACAAAGACTTACACAGTTTCGACAAAAAATCTTTCATTTTACATATAAATACAAAAAAAGATGGACTGTATGTCGTCCATCTTTTCAGTACTTATTATTCAGCTTCTTGCTCATCAGCTAGAGTGTTGAACATTTCTTGTACCATTTCCCACTCTTCTTCAGATTCGATTGGAAGTAAAGTTCCGCCCTCTTCTTCATTTTGCTCATAAGCCATTGCATCATAAATTTGGTCTCCATCTTCGTCTACTTCACCGATTGGAGAGAAGACTACGTATGATTTTTTTCCAAATTTTTCAGCGTCAAAAGTGAAAATAATTTCACATAAATGTTCGTTACCTTTTTCGTCTACAATTGTAATTTGATTTTCTTCCATTTTGGTCACCTCTTATTTACTATCTAAAAATCCTTGTAAGATTACGACTGCAGCCATCTTATCAATTACTTGCTTTCGCTTCTTACGGCTTACATCGGCTGAAATGAGCAGACGTTCCGCTGCCATTGTTGACAAACGCTCGTCCCACATTACAACGTCTAATTGTAACAGCTCTCGTAGGTTTTCTGCAAATTGTTGGCACGCTTCACCACGCGGGCCAATTGTACCATTCATATTTTTAGGTAAACCTACTACTATCTTGTCCACATTGTACTGCTTTACTAACTCAGAAATACGATCAAAACCAAAGTGACCTCGTTCTTCGTTAATCTTAATTGTTTCTAATCCTTGTGCTGTCCAGCCCATTTCGTCGCTAATTGCAACTCCGACTGTTTTTGTACCTACATCTAAACCTAATATCCGCATAAACTACTCCTCACGATGATGTTTCAAGTAAGACTTCACAAGCTCTTCAATTAACTCATCACGTTCAAGCTTGCGAATGATGCTACGTGCATCTTTATGGCGAGGTATGTATGCTGGGTCTCCACTTAATAAATAACCGACGATTTGGTTAATCGGATTATAGCCTTTTTCTTGAAGTGCATCATACACAGTTAAAAGTACATCATTTACATGGACACTCTGTTTTTCATCTTGAATGCTAAACTTCATTGTTTTATCAAAACCGTCCATTTCAAGCACCTCACTTATATAGTAAGTATAGGGAGAAGAACTTCTCCTCTCCCTACCATTGTACACTACTATCTCTTTATTTTGAAACAGATTTAACGTACTCTTGTACAAATGCTAAAGCTTCTTCGACTTGAGCTGGGTTTTTACCCCCTGCTTGTGCCATATCAGGACGGCCGCCACCGCCACCGCCGCAACGAGAAGCTACTTCTTTCACAAGTTTACCAGCATGGTAACCTTGGCTAATTAAGTCTTTCGTTACACCTGCTAGGATGTTTACTTTATCGTCATTAACAGACGCTAATACAACAACTGCTGACTCTAATTTATTTTTCAAGTCATCCATCATCGTACGTAAGTTGTTCATATCTGCAACATTTACTTTCGCTGCTAATACATTCACACCATCAACTGTCATTACAGAATCAGTTAAGTTTCCAGCTTCGATATTGCTTAATTTCGCAGCAAGAGATTCATTTTCTTTTTGCAGTTGTTTCACTTCAGCAAATAGACCATCAACTCTTGTTAAAATATCTTTCGGATTTGTTTTCATTTTTCCTGCTGCTTCTTTTAATAAACCTACTTGATCGTTCATTAATTCGTATGCAGACTTACCAGTTACTGCTTCAATACGACGAGTTCCTGCACCGATACCAGACTCAGCAACGATTTTGAAAATACCGATAGAAGCTGTATTTTCAACGTGACAACCACCACAAAGCTCTAAGCTGTAATCGCCAACTTGTACAACGCGTACAACATCTCCGTACTTTTCACCGAATAATGCCATTGCGCCCATTTCTTTCGCTTCTTCGATTGCTTTTTGAGAAATCTCAACATCAATACTTTCCCAAATTTTCTCGTTTACCATACGCTCAATTTTTTCTAATTCGTCAGCTTGTACTTGACCGAAGTGAGAGAAGTCAAAGCGTAGACGTTCAGAAGTTACAAGAGAACCTGCTTGGTTAACGTGTGTTCCAAGTACGTCTTTTAATGCTTGGTGTAGTAAATGAGTTGCTGTATGATTTTTTACAACGCTACTACGATTTTTCGTATCGATAATAGCTTTTACAGCCGCATCTTTCGTTAATGTTCCTTCTTCAACAACAACTTTATGCAAGTTTTGGCCGTTTGGTGCTTTTTGTACGTCTTTTACAAGAACTTTCACGCCATCAGCAAGAAGGTAACCACGGTCTGCAATTTGTCCACCGCTCTCAGCATAGAATGGTGTTACATCAAGAATTAACTGTCCTTCTTCACCAGCTTGTAAGCTGTCTGTGTATTCGCCATTTTTCACAAGTGCAACAACGTTACTTTCTGTTGCAACTGTACCGTAACCAACGAATTCGCTCACTACTTTAATTTCTCCAAGGACACCACCTTGAACTTGCATAGAATCAACGTCTTGACGAGCAGCACGTGCACGCTCACGTTGTTTTTCCATTTCATTTTCAAAACCTTCATGATCAACTGTCATGCCAGCTTCTTCTGCATATTCTTCTGTTAATTCAATTGGGAAACCGTATGTGTCATATAGACGGAACGCATCTACTCCAGAAATAACAGTTGTTTTTTCTTCTTTTGCTTTTGCAATTACTTCAGCTAAAATCGCTTCACCATCATGAAGTGTTTCATGGAAACGCTCTTCTTCGTTCTTCACAACTTTCGCAATGAAATCTTTCTTTTCAAGTACTTCTGGATAGAAGTCTTTCATTACTTCTCCAACAACCGGTACTAATTCAAACATAAATGGACGATTGATGTTTAATTTCTTCGAATAACGAACAGCGCGGCGTAATAAACGACGTAATACATAACCACGGCCTTCGTTAGATGGAAGAGCACCGTCACCAACAGCGAATGTTACTGTACGGATATGGTCAGCAATTACTTTGAATGCCATATCTTTTTCTAAATCGCCATTACGATATTTTTCACCAGAAATTGTTTCTGTTGCATCAATCATCGGCATGAATAGGTCTGTATCGAAGTTTGTAGGCACATCTTGAACGATAGATGTCATACGCTCTAGACCCATCCCTGTATCAATGTTTTTCTTAGGAAGTGGTGTATATGAACCGTCTGGATTATGGTTAAATTGAGAGAATACAAGGTTCCATACTTCTAAGTAACGCTCGTTTTCTCCGCCTGGATATAATTCTGGGTCACTAAAGTCATTACCGTAAGCTTCTCCGCGGTCATAGAAAATCTCTGTATTCGGTCCACTTGGTCCTTCACCGATATCCCAGAAGTTTTCTTCTAAGCGAATAATACGCTCTTTTGGAACGCCCATTTTCTCATTCCAAATTGTGAATGCTTCTTCATCTTCTGGATGGATTGTAACTGATAGTAATTCTTTATCGAATCCGATCCATTTGTCGCTCGTTAAGAATTCCCAAGCCCATGTAATTGCTTCTTCTTTGAAGTAATCACCAATTGAGAAATTTCCTAACATTTCAAAGAATGTATGGTGACGAGCTGTTTTCCCTACGTTTTCAATATCGTTTGTACGAATTGATTTTTGAGCATTTGTAATACGTGGATTTTGTGGGATTACACGTCCATCAAAATATTTTTTTAATGTAGCTACACCACTATTAATCCATAGAAGAGATGGATCTTCATGCGGAACTAGTGATGCACTAGGTTCTACTGCATGTCCTTTTTCTTGGAAAAAGTCTAAAAACATTTGACGAATTTGTGCGCCTGTTAGTTGTTTCATTGTATTTTCCTCCTTAAATATAAAAAACTCCCGTCCCTATAAAAGGGACGAGAGTTAACTCGCGATACCACCCTAATTATGAATTGATTACAATAACAATCAATTCATCACCTCATGGTGCCGTAACGTGGCAAGACGGCAGTGATTAGCTGCTCTCAGGATTAGCTTTCTGTTACCCTTCATTTAAAGCTTCTTTCAGCCATATGGAAGCTTCTCTCTATAAATGGACTGTAACGTACTTGTTCCGTCATTGATTTAATGTATTATATGACTAAATATAATAGAATTCTCTTAAGTTTGTCAATGTAGATAATCATTTATATTGGATTAATTACTTATTAATCATAAGTATTCTACTATTCATTCTTAACAGCCTTTTCATATAGTATGCATTTATTAATAAATCGGAATCTCCTTATAAGAATAATTTATAAAAATTTCTAAATATTACTTTTTTGTTATAATTAAATTATTGTTAATAAAATAAAGGAGCGATCACAATGACAACCTTACTTAGCAAAGCTAAAAACATATTAGCGACTGACGAAACGATATTATTTTACGCAGCATGTTCATTAGACATATTTATTTATCGTTCCGTCGCAAGGCCAGGAATGCTAGTTTTAACGAACAAAAGGCTATTCTTTTATGGGCCAGATGTAAGTAAGAATCCAATATTTGAAGAGTACTCTTTCGCAAAAATTTCTAATCTAAAAGAACAAAAGCGTCTTTTCAACAATCAAATTGTATTTATGTATGATAACGAATGGAAAAAAATAAAACATATTCAAACAAATGATGTGAGCTCCCTCGTTCAAAAGATACACGAGCAGCTTTCTAAATAAATATATGATTAGCCCTCTATTTCTTACATAGAGGGCTTCTATACTTACACATCTTCTTTTTTCAAGAGCGGTCTCACATGAACAATGACAGTGCGAATAACTGCTAAAATCGGAACCGATATTAGCAATCCTACAATCCCAGCTACCTCTCCCCCAACTAGTAAGGCAAGCATAATAATAACGGGATGCATACGAAGTGACTTACCAACGATGTAAGGCGATAAAATGTTACTCTCCACAAATTGCAAAATCGCAATTGTGATCCCCGCCTTAATAAGTAAACTCGTTGATACTGTTGCTGCAATCATTAACGTCGGGATTGCTCCTAAAATAGGACCGAAGTACGGGATTATATCCGTTACCCCAATAATAATGCCAAGCAATAATGGATATTTCATACCGATAAACCAAAAAGAAAGAGCTGATACTCCCCCTAATACTAAACAAACAAATAACTGTCCTCGAATATAACTTCCAAGTGATTTATCAATTTCTTTCGCAAGCATTTGCCCCGTACCTCGCCATTTACTTGGGACTAGTTTCCAAAAGATATGATAAAACTCACCATAATCTTTTAATATGTAAAATACAATGAACGGTATTAAGAAAATAATGAGCAATGAATCGAGTACACCACGAGCTGTACTCATCACTTTATTTAAAAGCGCTTGAATCTTCGTTTCCACACCCACAAAAAGTTGTTTCACCTTTTCATGAATGAACGAAGGGAAATTCGCCGTTTGTTCTGTAACGCCATCCATCCACGAATCGTACATTTTTGTAAACTGCGGAAATTGTTCATTAATCTCTTGTAACTGTTTAATAACGACTGGTGTTCCTTTATAAATCCCATAACCAATTCCGCCAAAGAAAAGGATATAAATGAGCAAAATGGCAAGTGTACGGGGCATCCCTTCCTTATGAATTTTTTCAATTAAAGGGTGCAATAAATACGCAATAAAACACGCGATAAGAAACGGCGTGATTGCTACTTTAAATACAAAAATAATCGGTGCCCATAGCGGCTTAATTTTTAAAAAGACGAGCAGACAAAGAAAAACAAGTAACAATAATCCTAAACGATATATCCAAATGATTTTAAGATTCTTCACATGAAAAACCTCCTCCACCTTTATTTTGAAAATAAATGGGGTAGGTTATGTGCGAAACTTTTAAAATCTTTTCATACGGACCATACTGTTTTTTAAAGACGTACATATAAATAACATAACAAGGACAACCACCCCTGAGAATACAGCATGAATTAATATAATCAGGAGGGCTAATTATGGTTTTGTTTATGCTTGGATTATCAGCACTTTTTATGATTCTTGAATGGATTTGTATCGGGTTCGGTATTTGGAAGGGGTTCTTTATTCATTCCTCACGTAAAGAAAAAGCGAAGCAATTATGGCAGTATGGAATACTTGGCGTTGGCTGCTACGGTCTATCTTATCTTTTCTCAGAGATCGGACTTTTTTATTTACATATGGGTGCATAAAAAAACTCCCTTGTCTACAAGGGAGTTTTTCACTTTATCGAAATGATTATAAGTAAGACTTAATCATCTTACGTGCTTTTTTCATATTGCGTTTTGAAAATACATCTTGCTTACGAGCATATTGATATGCTGCAGCTCCAACACCTAATGCGATTAATGAATTGCGTAGATTCAAAGTAAATCCCCCTTTTCGTTATCCGATCGTTCTTTCATTCTCATCAAATAAATCATCAAGAGAGCTTAGTGAACCATCTTCCTCAACTTGATGCGTATGGATTTTCCCCTTTGAAACCGATAATTCGATATAACAATTCCAGCAATAAAATTGGTTGACACCTATTTTTCCAATGTCTTTCCCTTTGCAATTTGGACAAATAAACATATGGCTTTCATCTCCTTACAGTCTCCCAGATTCTATTCGCCATTATGTCCAAACTGCATTCATTTATACATTTTACTGGAGCCTTTCAACGCTATGCGTTTGAAAGTTTCACTATATAATTTCACCTTGTTACATGAAATCATACGGTGAAATGTTTTCCACGTCCATTTCCTCGCCATTAACTGTGACCATCTGTACTTCTCCTTGTGATTCTTGCAAGCGACTAGCTAAGGTTGTTTGACGCATTGCATCATCAAGGCGATTTACACCAGATTGGAAAGCTGCTTCCTCTCCGCAAATAATAAGGAACTTCTTACTTCTTGTAATGCCCGTGTAAATTAAATTACGACGTAACATACGGTTGTAACTTTTCACGATTGGCATAATAACAATCGGAAATTCACTACCTTGTGATTTATGAATGGAACAACAATATGCATGCGTAATTTGATTTAAATCGGGCTTCGTATACGTTACCTCAATTCCGTCAAATGAAACGATAATCATATCTTGTTGCTCAACGTTTTCTTTCGCATAAAACACCGAAACAATTTCCCCAATATCACCATTAAACACTTGGCTCTCCGGCTGATTCACGAGTTGCAGTACTTTATCGCCTCTTCGGTACACAACATCACCGTAAGCAATTTCTTTACTCTTTTCCCTCTTCGGATTAAATACTTGTTGCAGCGCTTCGTTTAATACATTAATACCAGCAGGCCCACGGTACATAGGTGCTAATACTTGTACATCTCTTGCGCTAAAGCCTTTTGTTTTAGCATTTTCACAAACTTTTTTCACAACCTCAACAATTTGAGCTCCTGTACAGCCGATAAATGAACGATCTTTTTGATTTTGTGCTAAATCTGGTGGTAGAGTTCCATTTTTTATCGCATGGGCAAGTTGAATCACTGATGAGCCTTCCGCTTGACGATAAATTTCAGTAAGCTTCACTGTCGGAACTGCGCCTGCATTTAATAAATCTTTTAATACTTGTCCAGGTCCTACAGATGGCAACTGATCTTCATCACCTACAACGATAACTTGAATGTTCGTCGGCAACGACTTAAATAGCTGATTTGCAAGCCAAATATCAACCATTGAAAATTCATCGATAATAAGGAGCTTACCTTGGACAGGATCCGTTTCATTACGCTGGAAAGATCCTTCTGGCGTCCAACCAAGTAAACGGTGAATTGTGCAAGCTGGAAGTCCTGTCGATTCACTCATCCGCTTCGCTGCTCTTCCTGTTGGAGCTGTTAATAGTATTGGAAATGGATTATCATCACTGTATTCATTCGGATTTAACGATAACCCGTGTAGTGATGCATACATTTCAACAATCCCTTTAATAACTGTTGTTTTCCCTGTTCCTGGTCCACCTGTCAATAACATCATCGGTTTATGAAGTGCCGTTTGAATTGCTTCTTGCTGAAACGGTGCATATTGTACGTTCAGTTGTTCTTCAATTTCACCTAACGTTTTTAACACTTCTGCTTCTGGAAATGAAGGTGTTTCTTCTTGATTCATAAGCCTGCGAATAGACTTTACAACACCTTTCTCAGAGTAGAATAACGTTGCTAAATACACTCGTTCTTCTTCTATGATGACTTTCCCTTCACTTTGCATCGTTTCAATACAACCTATAATATCTTCCTCAGTCACTCTTCCTTCTTGATTGTTTAAAAGTGACATCGTTTCTCTTACAAGTTGATCTTTCCTCATATAAACGTGACCAAGTTGTAATGAGACATTCTCTAATGTGTAAAAACATCCTGCGCGTACACGGTCGTCATGATTACCCGATATCCCTAACGCACGCCCTATATCATCCGCTCTTCCAAAACCAATCCCGTCCACTTCTTCGATAAGTTGATACGGATTATTACGAATCACTTCTAATGTCATCTCTTTATATTGCTGGTAAATCTTAATAGAAAGTTTCGTTCCAAAACCGTAGCCATTTAAAAAGCTCATTACTTTCTCTAGCCCTTGATGTTCAACAATTGTCTCATATATTTCCTGAGCCTTTTGTTTATTAACAACACCATTTAATGCCTCAGGGTCATCCATAATTTTAGAAATAGCATGTTCTCCGAGATGGTCCACAATTTTTTCAGCTGTACGCTTTCCTATCCCTTTAAATAAATCACTCGCTAAATATTGCACCATACCTGCTTTTGTTTGCGGCAATTCTTTTTTAAATGTTTCAACCATATATTGTTTTCCATACTTTGGATGGTCCTTAAAATGACCTGTCAATGTAAACACTTCATCTTCATGCATGCGGGGAAAATGACCGTTTATCATTACTTTCTTTTCGTCATACGTTTCATTCGTTTCAATGACTTTCATACTGACAACGGAATAGAGGTTTTCTTCGTTGTGGAAAATGGTATGAAGAACTTGCGCTTTTATAAACTTTTTCTCTTCCTCAAACAAATCCATTGCATGTTGATTTCCCATTTTTCCTCTCCTTTCCGGTATTTTCACTTTAATGAGCAGTACATCCCCCACCTTTTTAGATGAGGGATAACTACCCATTAAACTATATTTTTATCTTATTCAGCTTCTTGCTCTAATAAACGAACGCCATTACCCGCTAAAAAGTGATCTGGCTGAATTTCAGTTGCTTTCTTAAATAAAGCGAGAGCCTTCTCATTATTTTCCTCAAATACGTACGCAACACCTAAATTGTAATACGCATCTGCATGCTCCTCATCCATTTCTAATACCTTTTCAAAATAAGGTTTCGCCTCTTGAACGTGTTCTAATCGCGCGAAGCAAAGTCCGCACTGGAATACAGCTTCTACATCGTTTTCATCTAATTCTGTTGCTCTTTGTAAGAATGGTAGTGCAAGACGATCATTTCCAAGCTGTACATGTGTGATACCTAACATAAATGTTACATCAGCTGATTGTAATCCAGCTTGCATTGCTTGTTCAAATACAGCTTTCGCTTCAGTAAATTGCTCTTGGCCATAATATACATTTCCTAAACCATAATAGGCTGCTGCAGATTTATCATCTAACTCTAGTGCACGTTTATAAAATAAAATCGCTCGCTCGCTATCACCTAATACGTCTAATAAATTTGCAAAATTAATGTACCCAAGCGCATCTTTCGGATTTTCTTCGATTGCTTCTGTAAAATTTTTAGCTGCTTCTTCCCAGTTTCCTTCTTGCATATATTGAATACCTGTTTCAAGTTTGTTTGACATGTCCTTCACCTCTACAACAAATTATAACAAAGAATGTATTTTCCAAGCGAACGAAAATTCGCTTTATGTAAAAGAAACCTCTAACCGCTAATCGGCAGAGGCTTCTCATTTATCCTAAATAATCCAATTTCTTACCACTACGGTATACTTCATCAATTGTAGCACCGCCTAAGCACTCATCTCCATCATAGAAAACGACTGCTTGTCCTGGTGTAATTGCACGAATTGGCTCATCACAAAGAATACGAACTGTATTTTCATCAACGATTTGAACCGTTACTTTATTGTCTTCTTGACGATAACGGAATTTCGCCGTGCACTTAAATTCTGTTTCTTTTTCTTTGTTACTTACCCATCCTACATTCGTAGCAATAACTTCATCACCATATAGAAGTTCGTTATGGAATCCTTGATCAACATATAAAATGTTTTCTTTTAGATTTTTCCCAACAGCAAACCATGGGTCACCATTACCACCAATTCCAAGGCCATGACGTTGTCCAATTGTATAATACATTAAACCGTCATGCTTCCCTTTCACTTCACCAGATAATGTTTGCATTACACCTGGTTGTGCCGGTAAGTAGTTACTTAAGAAATCTTTAAAGTTACGCTCACCAATGAAGCAAATACCTGTACTATCTTTTTTCGCCGCTGTCGCTAAGCCAGCTTCTTTCGCCATTTCACGAATTTGCGGTTTCTTTAATTCACCTAACGGGAACATTGTTTTTGATAATTGCTCTTGGCTTAATTGATTTAAGAAATATGTTTGATCTTTATTGTCATCAACACCGCGAAGCATTTTATATTCGCCGTCCATATAAGCAACGCGTGCATAATGGCCTGTTGCCACATAATCCGCACCAAGCGCAATTGCATGCTCTAAAAATGCTTTAAATTTAATTTCTTTATTACACATTACATCTGGGTTTGGTGTGCGACCAGCTCGGTACTCATCTAAGAAGTACGTAAATACTTTATCCCAGTATTGTTTTTCAAAGTTTACTGCATAATACGGAATACCAATTTGGTTACACACTTCAATTACATCATTGTAATCTTCTGTTGCTGTGCAGACACCATTCTCATCTGTATCATCCCAGTTTTTCATAAAAATTCCGATTACATCATAACCTTGCTCTTTTAATAAAAGTGCTGCTACAGATGAATCGACGCCACCGGACATTCCGATGACAACGCGTGTTTCGTGAGGTAGTTTGTTCATCATGTCACCTCCCATACTAATTTTGTGTTAATCGCTTCACGATTTTCACTGTTTCGTACGCCGCTTTTTCAATTTGCTCTTTCGTATTTCCAAGTCCAAAACTAAAGCGTACGGATGAACGTATTTGATCGGAGTCTTTTCCAAACATCGCTACTAATACATGTGATGGATCAATCGAACCAGCTGTACAAGCAGAACCACTTGATACTGCAATACCAGCTAAGTCTAAGTTCACAAGAAACGGTTCAATGTTCATTCCTGTAAAACTTACATTAAGTACATGCGGTAAGCGATGTTCTAAGTTTCCGTTTACCTCGAAAGTAATGCCTTCATTTTTGAAGACAGATACCATTATATCTTTAAACTCTTCATATTGGGCATTTTTTTGCTCACGAGTTTTTTCAGCTATAAGAATTGCATGCTGAAGCCCAGCAATACTAGGCACATTTTCCGTACCAGCACGGCGTTTTCTTTCTTGCTCTCCGCCTATTAATAACGGTTCAAATTTCACATTTGTACCAGCGTATAAGAAACCTACACCTTTTGGCCCGTTAATTTTATGAGCTGAAATTGATAATAAATCAATACCAAACTCTTTCACATTAATTTCTACTAAACCGTAAGCTTGTACCGCATCTGTATGGAAATACGCTTGATGCTCTTTTAACAGCTTTCCTATTTCCACAATCGGTTGCATCGTCCCTACTTCATTATTCCCAAACATAACAGATACAAGAATCGTCTCTTCTGTTAATGCCTTTTGTATGTCAGAAACTTGAATGCGCCCTGTTTCATCGACAGGTAAATATGTCACTTCAAACCCTTCACGCTCTAACAATTCGCACGTATGCAAAATCGCATGATGTTCAATTTGCGTCGTTATAATGTGGTTACCTTTATGACGGTTCGCACGTGCTACACCGATAAGCGCTAAATTATCAGCTTCTGTACCACCGCTCGTAAATATAATTTCATTCGGATTCGCATGAATGCTGCGTGCACACACTCTTCTCGCCTCATCTACTGTGTGACGAGTTTGACGTCCATAAAAGTGAATACTAGACGGGTTCCCGAATATTTCTGTCATATATGGAATCATCTTTTCGACCACTTCTGGGTGAGTCGGAGATGTCGCAGCATGATCTAAGTAAATGCGTTCCATTAAATCTCCTTCTTTCCAAATCGTTTCACAAGGAATTAAATGTAAAACATATAGCCCCCGTGATTTTCTTCCTCATAACGTACTAAATCTTCTAACGTTGTACTATCTAACACTTCTTGCACCGCATCACGAACACGCATCCATAATTGGCGTTGTGCTGGTTCTTCTTCTTCTATCATTTCTACAACACTAATCGGACCCTCTAATACACGGATTACATCTCCAGCTGTAATGTTAGCCGGCTGATCTGATAGTACATATCCCCCATATGCTCCCCGCGTACTCTTTACTAGACGCGCGTTACGAAGTGGTGAAATTAATTGCTCTAAGTAATGTTCCGATAAGTCATGTGCCTGCGCAATTGATTTTAATGAAATCGGACCTTCACCAAACTTTTTTGCAAGATCAATCATAATTGTTAAGCCATAGCGGCCTTTCGTTGAAATTTTCATCTATTTTGCACCTCTTTTCAAATTTTCACTTCTATTGGTTATATCTTATTTATAAAAAGAACACAATTTAAAATCCTATGAAATTATAGCATAATATAGTATTATAAGAAATTTCAACTTGTGTATCAAAATGATAACATAAAATCGCATTGAAAAACTCGGGAATTATTACAATTGAAAGAAAAATGAAAATATTATCATTTATTTTTCCCATAAAACAGCATCCTATTTCAAATTTCGTAGAAAAAAATGATACGATAGAACGAGATTATATATTAAGGGAGACGGTCCAAATGAAACAACCACTCGCACATCGAATGCGCCCTACAAATATTCAAGAAATTATTGGGCAACAACATTTAGTTGGTGAAGGAAAGATTTTATGGCGAATGGTCCAAGCCAATCATTTTCAATCTATGATTTTATACGGTCCTCCAGGTACAGGAAAAACATCCATTGCCAGTGCAATTGCTGGAAGTACCGGTACCCCGTTTCGTCTATTGAATGCTGTTACTCACAATAAAAAAGATATGGAAGTTGTCGTACAAGAAGCGAAGATGCATCGACACCTCGTTTTAATTTTAGATGAAGTTCACCGTCTAGATAAAGCAAAGCAAGACTTTCTATTACCTCACTTAGAAAGCGGACTTCTTACTTTAATTGGTGCAACGACAAGTAATCCATTCCATGCAATAAACTCCGCTATTCGAAGCAGGTGTCAAATTTTCGAATTACACGCACTAACAGAAGATGATATTTTAATTGGGTTAAAAAGAGCTTTAGAAGATAAAGAAAAAGGCCTTGGAGAATATGCTGTAACGGTAACAGATGAAGCACTACATCACTTTGCAAACGCCTCTGGTGGTGATATGCGTTCCGCTTATAACGCACTTGAGCTTGCTGTATTATCTAGCTTTACTACAGACGATCAAGCGGCTGAAATCACACTCGAGATTGCAGAAGAATGCTTACAAAAGAAGAGCTTCGTTCACGACAAAGGCGGCGATGCTCATTATGACGTATTATCAGCATTTCAAAAATCAGTGCGCGGAAGTGATGTAAATGCAGCGCTCCATTATTTAGCACGCCTTATTGAAGCAGGTGATTTACAAAGTATTGGCAGACGCCTTCTTATTATGGCTTATGAAGATATTGGACTTGCTAGCCCACAAGCTGGACCACGTACACTAGCTGCAATTGAATCAGCTGAACGAGTTGGATTCCCAGAAGCACGCATCCCACTTGCAAATGCCGTTATCGAGCTATGCTTATCACCAAAATCAAATTCAGCTTATAAAGCACTTGATGCTGCATTACACGATTTACGCAACGGTCAAACAGGTGACATTCCAAGCCATTTAAAAGATAGTCATTACAAAGGCGCAGAATCACTTGGAAGAGGCATTGGATATTTATATCCACACGACCATCCAAACGGCTGGGTAAGGCAACAATACTTACCTGATAAAATAAAAAACAAGCAATATTATAAACCGAAAACGACAGGGAAATTTGAGCAAGCACTTTCTACTGTTTATGAAAGATTACAAACTTCGAATAAAACGAAAAATAAAGGGTAACATAAACGAAAACGTCACCATTATGGAGGCTTCGCTTATGAAAACACGTCAAGATGCATGGACAAAAGAAGATGATCTCCTTTTAGCAGAAACTGTTTTACGACATATTCGCAGCGGAAGTACACAAATAAAAGCATTTGATGAAGTCGGCGATACGTTGAACCGGACTTCAGCAGCTTGCGGCTTTAGATGGAATGCTGAAGTAAGACCGAATTACGAAGATGCTGTGCAGCTTGCGAAGAAACAACGTAAAGAATTAAAGCGCTCTGAAGCTAAAATAGAAAAAAATCAGTTCACGAAAACGAAACAACTCGTAATCGATGCTGAGTTTTCTGAAGATATTACGCCAAGTAAACAAGAACTTACGATGCAAAATGTCATCTCATTTTTGCAAAACTTGGAGCATAATAACCCTTCACTCGCAAAGTTGCAAACTGAAAATGATGTATTACAAGCTCAGCTCACTTCTCTGCAAAAAACGAATCATGAACTTGAAACGAAATTAGCGGTACTCACAAAAAAACAACAAGCAATCGAAGAAGATTACGCGATGCTTGTTCGAATTATGGATCGTGCTCGAAAACTTGTTTCAGTCGAAGAGCAAGAAGAGCAAATTGCCCCGATTTTCAAAACCGATCAAAACGGGAATTTAGATATTATTTATTCTGCTGAGAATTAAAAACAGGGATGTCACTTTTTTAACTGAGTGACATCCTTGTTTGTTTTCGGTAAATCATATATATACATGTCGGTAAATGAAATTATATTAACGATTTTTCGAATATATCTATCGTAACTTGCAATATATCAACGATTTTTCGAATATATCTATCGTAACTTGCAATATATCAACGATTTTTCGAATATATCTATCACAACTTGCAATATATCAACGATTCAATAAAGGATATCGATTTAACGACAAAGATTGACAATAACATTCCTCCTTGTCATACAAGGAAACTCCTAAAACGGATTAGATATTTTTTACTAAAATATTATTATAAACATATACCTTTAAAGGGGGATGGTTGCTATTTCATTAATAATCTTCAAAATAACTCTTGGCCTTCTCGTCCTAACTTTAGCTCTTTTCACCATTAACAGTCTAAAAAAGACATCCGCCTATAAATCAGATAAATATGATTTTTACTTACTAACCTTACTTACATTTGAACTAGTAGTAATGCAAATATCCATATTTCTTTAATACATATAAAAAAGCATATATCCAAAATGGATATATGCTTTTCTTTTATTCTTGCCCTACACGTTTCACTTCTACATTTTTAATACGTTCACGTACAACGTGACTTGCCATAATTAAGCCTGCCACAGATGGTACGAATGCATTTGATGAAGGCGGTAATTTCGCTTTACGAATTTTTGCATTTTCGTCTGGTACGATTTCTTTACGTACTTCTTCACGAATTACGATTGGGTTTTCGTCAGAGAAGACAACTTTTACACCTTTTTTAATACCCTCTTTACGAAGCTTCGTACGAATGACTTTCGCAATCGGATCTGTGTGTGTTTTAGAAATGTCCGCAATACGGAAACGAGTTGGGTCCATTTTATTTGCTGCACCCATACATGAGATAATTTTAATTTTACGACGTAAACATTGTTTAATTAAATGGATTTTGAACGTAATCGTATCAGATGCATCCACTACGAAATCTAAACCGTGTTTAAAGAACTCCTCATATGTTTCATCTGTATAAAACATTTCTAGTCCAATTACTTCACATTCCGGATTAATGTCTGCAATACGCTCTTTCATTAATTCTACTTTTGAACGTCCTACAGTAGATACTAAAGCGTGAATTTGACGGTTTACGTTTGTAATATCTACAACGTCTTTATCAACTAATACGAGACGTCCTACTCCAGAACGCGCTAACGCTTCAGCTGAAAATGAACCTACGCCGCCAATTCCTAAAATACCGACTGTACTATTTTTTAATATTTCAAGTCCTTCTTTACCGAAGGCTAATTCATTACGTGAAAATTGATGTAACATTCAGCTCTACACTCCTATTACAAAAATGGTCTACCATGTATTCTAGCGTTTTTCCGACTATTTGTATAGAAAAAGTTATAGAATTCCTAAAAATACATATTTCGAAAATGAAAACATAGACCAGAATTTCATTTCTTCCTAAATACACGTTTAAAAAAGAGGATTCAGAGAACCGAGCAGATCGAGGCGCTGAAGCCAGGAGGAGCACAGTGTAGAAATACTACTCGAGCACCGGACTGGCGAAGCAACGATGAGATGCGACAGTTATCTGAACCGGACTTTTTAAACTTCCTTTCAATACACGTTTAAAAAAGAGGATTCAGAGAACCGAGCAGATCGAGGCGCTGAAGCCAGGAGGAGCGCAGTGTAGAAAAATACTACTCGAGCACCGGACTGGCGAAGCAACGATGAGATGCGACAGTTATCTAAACCGGACTTTTTAAACAACCTCTCAAAAAAAGTCTAGACGGTTATAGTATAACCATCTAGACCCTATTCTTACTTCTCTTCTTTTAAGCTTAATTTTAAGTTTAACTCTTCAAGCTGTGCTTCTGCAACTGGGCTTGGAGCTTCTGTTAATAAGCAGCTTGCGCTTGCTGTTTTCGGGAATGCAATTGTATCACGAAGGTTCGTACGGCCTGCAAGCAGCATAACAAGACGATCTAAACCTAATGCAATACCGCCGTGTGGTGGTGTACCGTATTCGAATGCTTCTAATAAGAATCCGAATTGCTCTTGCGCTTCTTCTTGTGAGAATCCAAGTGCTTTAAACATTTTTTCTTGTACGTCACGCTCGTAAATACGAAGTGAGCCACCACCAAGCTCATAACCGTTTAATACAAGGTCATATGCTTGTGCACGTGCTTTTTCTGGTGCTGTTTCTAGTAACTCAACGTCTTCACGGAATGGCATTGTGAATGGGTGGTGAGCTGCGAAGTAACGATCTGCATCTTCATCGTACTCAAGAAGTGGCCAATCAGTTACCCATAGGAAGTTAAATTTACTTTCATCAATTAACTCAAGCTCTTTACCTAGACGTAAACGAAGTGCGCCTAAGCTATCTGCAACAACGCTCTTCTTATCTGCTACGAATAGTAATAAGTCGCCAGCAGTAGCCTCTAATGTGCTCATTAACACATTTGCATCTTCTTCACCGAAGAATTTTGCAATCGGTCCTTTTAAACCGTCTTCTTCAACTTTAAGCCAAGCTAAACCTTTTGCACCGTATACTTTCACGAATTCAGTTAATGCATCGATGTCTTTACGAGAATATTTACTTGCAGCACCTTTTGCATTGATTGCTTTTACTTGTCCGCCGCTTTCTACAGCACTTGTAAACACTTTAAAGCCACAACCTGCTGCAAACTCAGATAAGTCTGTTAGTTCCATTTCAAAGCGTGTATCTGGCTTATCAGAACCGTAGCGAGCCATTGCATCAGCATATTTCATACGAGGGAATGGTGCACTAACTTCTACACCTTTTGCATCCTTCATAACTTTCGTCATCATACGCTCCATCATATCTAAAATTTCATCTTGTGTTAAGAATGAAGCTTCGATATCGATTTGCGTGAATTCCGGTTGACGATCCGCACGTAAATCTTCATCACGGAAACAACGTGCTACTTGATAGTAACGCTCAAATCCGCCGACCATAAGAAGCTGTTTAAATAACTGTGGTGACTGTGGTAATGCATAGAATTCACCATCATGTACACGACTTGGCACTAAATAGTCACGAGCTCCTTCTGGCGTGCTTTTCGTTAAAATTGGTGTTTCTACTTCTAAGAACTCTTCTGTGTCTAAGAAGTTACGAATTGTTTTCGTTACGTCATGACGCATTTTGAATGTGTTAAACATTACTGGACGACGTAAGTCTAAATAACGATATTTTAAACGCACATCTTCTGATGCATCTGTATCATCAGCAATGATGATTGGCGTTGTTTTCGCTGCATTTAGTACATTTACTTTCGTTGCTTGTACTTCAATACGACCAGTTGCCATATTGTCATTAATTGCGCCTTCACCACGTTCAACAACTGTACCTTCTACGTGTAATACGTATTCGCTACGAATTGTTTCTGCTACTTCTAACGCTTCTTTTGATGTTTCTGGGTTAAATACAACTTGCACGATACCTGTACGGTCACGTAAGTCGATAAAGATTAATCCACCTAAGTCACGGCGTTTTTGTACCCAACCTTTTAATTGAACTGTTTGTCCAACAGCTTCTACTGTTACTTTTCCACATGCATGTGTTCTTTCAGCCACTGTAAGTTCCCCCTATATTAATTTCTCTGCTACGTATGAAGCAAATACATCTAACGCTACTTCTTCTTGTTCACCTGTTGCCATATCTTTTAAGTTAATGATGCCTTTATCTAGCTCATCTTCTCCTAATACAGCTACAAATTTCGCCTTTAGACGATCTGCTGATTTAAATTGTGCTTTCATTTTGCGATCTAAATAATCTTTTTCAACTGACAATCCAGCTTTACGAAGATCGAACGCAACTTTTGCAGCATGGTCTTTCGCTTTTTCGCCAAGCGCCACAACGTAACAATCAATGCTATGTTCAAGTGGTAATTCAATGTTTTCAGCTTTTAGCGCCATAATTAAACGTTCAATACTCATTGCAAAACCGATACCTGGCATTTCTGGTCCACCGATTTCTTGTACAAGTCCGTTATAACGGCCACCACCGCTTAATGTAGTGATCGCACCGAAACCTTCTGCCTCACTCATAATTTCAAAAACAGTGTGTTGGTAGTAGTCTAAACCACGCACTAAGTTCGGATCTTTTTCAAACGGAACATTCATCATCGTTAATAGTTCTTGAACTTTGTCGTAGTATATTGCTGAATCTTCGTTTAAGTATTCTGTAATAGATGGTGCTGTTCCCATTAATTCATGGTTACGGTCCTTCTTACAGTCTAAAATTCGAAGTGGATTCTTTTCTAAGCGAGATTGACAGTCAGAACAGAATTCGCCGATACGTGGCTCAAAGTGTGCGATTAATGCATCACGGTGTGCTTGACGGCTCGCTGCGTCACCTAAACTGTTTAATACAACTTTAATATTTTTTAAGCCCATGCCGCGGTAAAATTCAACAGCAAGTGCAATTACTTCTGCATCAATTGCAGGGTCATTACTGCCGATTGCTTCGATACCGAATTGTACGAATTGACGATAGCGACCTGCTTGTGGTCTTTCATAACGGAACATTTGACCGATATAGTATAATTTCGTTGGTTGTGTTGCATCACCAAACATTTTATTTTCAACATAAGAACGTACAACAGGTGCAGTACCTTCTGGACGTAATGTTAAGCTGCGCTCTCCACGATCTTGGAATGAGTACATTTCTTTTTGTACGATATCTGTCGTATCACCAACACCGCGTAAAAATAGCTCAGTGTGCTCAAAAATTGGTGTACGAATTTCTTTATAATTGTAACGACGGCAAATTTCGCGTGCTTGCCCTTCGATATACTGCCATAACTCAACAGTGCCTGGAAGAATATCTTGCGTTCCGCGTGGGATTTGAATAGACATATTCAGTTCCTCCTCAAATTGTTTTAATCTTAATAAAAATAAAAAAACTCCCGCCTCTACTGTTTAAACAGTAGGGACGAGAGTATTATACCCGTGGTGCCACCCTAATTGAAGCACGTATGCTTCCACTTTTTTAATAACGCTTAAATGTGCGTTCATCCCTACTAAGCGTATATGCCGTTCAAGTTGAAACCTCTAGAGTGTCATTCAATCAGTCATCATGCAGAAATGTTTTCAGCCTAAGACATTCCTTCTCTTTCCATGTGTGTCTCATTTACTCTTCTCTATCAACGGTTATATTCATATGTAAATATAAAATTACTATACGTTTGTTAAGTAGGATTGTCAAGTGCTCTAAGAACGTTCAATCTGCTTCTTTAAACGCTTTACATCTTGAAGAGAAATCCCAAACTCGGAAGCAAGCTCCATTGAAGTATTGTTTTGCTCTTTTGAAATAAAATCATGAAAATTCACGTTAAATAGTTGATTTGCACCATTTGTAACAGAATGCCCTTTTTCATTCATACGCATACGTATATCCCTCACATTCAATATGGATGTTTTACTTTTTATTGTTCCATATTGATGGGAGAGTTATACATAACCGAAACTGCTATTAATTCCAAATAAATGAACAAAACATACAACAATGTATAAAAAAGAGAGGATTATATAACCCTCTCTTTTTTATCAACACTATTTACTTTCTACAATTAAGGTCACCGGACCATCATTGATTAAAGAAACATCCATCATTGCTCCGAACTTCCCTGTTTCCACATGTAATCCTTGTTTACGAACTTCTTCATTAAAGAAATCGTATAAACGCTCTGCATAATCAGGTTTCGCAGCATCCATAAAGTTTGGACGTCTTCCCTTGCGGCAATCTCCGTATAATGTGAATTGCGAAATAGATAGAACTTGTCCTTCTACATCAAGTACAGAATGATTCATCTTTCCGCTCTCATCTTCAAAAATACGTAAGTTTGCAATTTTTTCCGCAATGTAAGTTGCATCTTTTTCTGTATCTTCGTGCGTAATGCCAACTAGTAATGTTAAACCGAACGGAATTTGTCCTACGATCTCACCGTCTACTGTGACAGACGCTTTCTTTGATCGTTGTAAAACAACTCTCATCTTTCTACACTCCCTATTAATGCATCATGCGTCGTACTGCATAAATTTCTGGAACGCGTTTAATGCGTTCTACTACTTTTTTCAAGTGTTGTAAGTTACGAATCGAGATTGACATATTAATTGTTGCCATCTTATTACGGTCACTTCTACCAGAAACAGCTGAAATGTATGTTTTCGTCTCTGTAACAGCTTGCAGTACTTCATTTAATAAACCGCGGCGATCGTAACCTGAAATTTCAATATCAACGTTATACTCTATTTCTTTTTCAGGGCTACCTTCCCACTCAACTTCTAATAAACGTTCTATCGCTTCTTCTGTATGAACATTTACACAATCACGGCGATGAATCGATACACCTCGGCCTTTCGTAATATACCCAACGATATCATCACCCGGAACTGGGTTACAGCATTTCGATAAACGGATTAATAAATTATCAGCACCGCTTACCTTTACACCAGAATCCCATTTTCGAATTTTCATCGGTTTACGAACTTCTTTGACTTCAACAATTTCTTCTTCTTCGCGTTGCTTGCGGAACTTGTCCGTTAGTCGCGTAACAATTTGCGAAGCTGTAATTCCGCTATATCCAACTGCTGCAAACATATCTTCTTCATTTGCAAAGTTAAATTTCTCCGCGACGCGTTTTAAGTTATCAGGCGCTAATACTTCTTTCATCTCATACTCTAGACCACGTACTTCCTTTTCAACAAGTTCACGGCCTTTTTCAATATTTTCGTCTCTACGTTGTTTCTTAAAGAATTGACGAATTTTATTTTTCGCATGAGATGTTTGAGCAAGTTTTACCCAATCTTGACTTGGGCCATATGAATGTTTCGACGTTAAAATTTCAATGATATCGCCGGTTTTTAATTTATAATCCAGCGTCACCATTTTCCCGTTTACTTTTGCACCAATTGTTTTATTCCCAATTTCCGAATGGACACGATACGCGAAATCAATTGGAACCGATCCAAGTGGTAATTCCATTACATCGCCTTTCGGTGTAAAGACGAATACCATGTCAGAGAATAAATCAATTTTTAATGACTCCATAAATTCTTCTGCATTAGAAGCTTCATTTTGCCATTCTAATATTTGACGGAACCACGTGAGTTTCTTCTCTAATGTACCTGTTGTTTCTGCTGTTTTTCCTTCTTTGTATGCCCAGTGTGCCGCGATCCCGAATTCTGCAATTTCGTGCATTTCTTTCGTACGAATTTGCACTTCAAGTGGATCACCTTTCGGTCCAATTACAGTCGTATGAAGAGATTGATATAGATTTGCTTTTGGCATTGCAATATAATCTTTAAAACGACCTGGCATCGGCTTCCAGCACGTATGAATAATTCCAAGCACTGCATAACAATCTTTAATACTATTTACAACGACACGTACAGCTAATAAATCGTAAATTTCATTGAACTGTTTATTTTGCAGTGCCATTTTACGATAAATACTGTAAATATGTTTCGGTCTTCCAGAGATCTCAGGTTGAATTGCAACTTCTTTTAATTTCTCACGAATACCAGTCATTACTTCGTCTAAGTATTCTTCACGTTCTGCACGTTTACGCTTCATTAAATTTACAATACGATAATATTGTTGTGGATTTAAATAGCGAAGTGACGTATCCTCTAGCTCCCATTTAATAGTACTAATTCCGAGTCTATGTGCTAAAGGTGCAAAGATTTCTAGCGTTTCATTCGCTATGCGACGCTGCTTCTCTTGAGGCAAATGTTTCAATGTACGCATGTTATGAAGACGATCAGCTAGTTTAATTAAAATAACTCGAATATCTTGAGCCATTGCAATAAACATTTTGCGATGGTTTTCTGCTTGTTGTTGTTCGTGAGATTTATATTTGATCTTCCCAAGCTTCGTAACACCATCAACAAGCATAGCAATTTCTTTGTTAAATTCCCGTTCAATATCTTCTAACGTAATCTCTGTATCTTCCACTACATCATGTAAGAAACCTGCTGATACCGTAGCTGGATCCATGTGTAAATCAACTAAAATACCTGCAACTTGAATTGGATGAATAATATACGGTTCACCCGATTTTCTGTATTGTTCGCTATGCGCATCGCGTGCATATTCATAGGCACGTGCTACTAGCTCAATATCTTCATCCACTAAATATTGACTTGCTTTCTCGAGTACCTGTTCAGCTGTTAGTACCTGCTCATTTGCCATCGAATCACCTTTTATTGAAAATTGACTTTATCTTTATTTAATAGAATAAATTATATTCTATCATTATAACCCAATGATTGTGAATTGTGAAAAGGAAAAGATTTTACTGACATTTCACCATGATTTTTTGTTCAATTATACAAAAGTACCCGCTCCTCTCCAAGAGATTCACGGGTACTTTTTATCACCGTAGTTTTACCTATATAGTGATTAGTATTTTTCTAATACTAATACATCGTAACCATCTAACATTTTACGACCATCTAAGTAAGTAAGCTCTACTAAGAATGCAATCCCTGCTACAACTCCGCCAAGTTCTTCAACTAGCTTAATTGTCGCTTCGATAGTTCCACCTGTAGCTAATAGGTCATCTGTAATTAATACGCGTTGACCTGGCTTAATTGCATCTTTATGGATTGTTAAAACATCTTTACCATATTCTTTACCGTAGTCAACTGTAATTACTTCACGTGGTAATTTTCCTAATTTACGAACTGGCGCAAATCCTACTTCTAACGCATAAGAAACTGGGCAACCGATAATGAAACCACGAGCTTCTGGTCCTACTACAACATCGATATCTCTTTCTTTTGCGTATTCAACGATTGCATCTGTTGCTGCTTTGTATGCTTTACCGTCATTCATTAAAGGTGTAATGTCTTTAAACACAATACCTTCTTTCGGATAATCCGGTACAATTGCGATATGTTGCTTGAAATCCATATTTCTGAATCCTCCTCAGATCTAAAAGGTTTGTAAATACAAATCCTTTACCCTAACTGTTCTACTTCTTTATGATTACGAATCGTTTCAAACCATGTATATAGTTGCTGATATGTGCTATAAACCAATTCTTTTTCTAATTGTAAGTGGTTCATTTTCTCACGATATGTGTTCGATTCAATTAAATCACGCTTTTGTTTTTTGTCTGCCATAAAAATGACGCCATCTTTTATTGTAACAAATTCTAACTCAAAAAACACCTGTGTCATAAAATTTACTGTATCTTTTGACCAACCTTTATGACGACATAGTTGTTCTCCATATTGTCTTAAAGAAAATGGTGTTTTTTGGTTTAAGAAAGAATAATACCATTTAAAGTGTTCTCTCGTAGGAACTGTACTAAATAAGTGGTTATTCTCTTGATAAAATAGCGTATAAATTCGCGCTGGGAATCCTGCCTTAAATAACTCACGTAATTCATCGGTTCCTTTTGGTAAATCAAGTAACACGATATATTGATCATCTAAATGCGTTACTTCTGAAGCATGCATGAGCTTTTCTTTATAGCTCTCTAAAGAAAATTTATTCAATACCTCTTCAGAAAAATACACCATTGTTATTTTTTCTTTCGGAAGTTCTGCTAAATTTGCTTCTGCATTACGCATACTACGCCAATCAAATAATTGCCACGCCTCTACAGCAATATCTTGTACCATTAGTTGTGGCTTCTTAAAATTATTCCATTCATTGATGGATGCTTCTCCTATTACAGATACTTTTGCAACTGGAGAGATTTCTTTAGCATATGCACCAAAACCAAATCCAATTGTATCCAGTGTTGCTTGTCCATCACGAAGAGCCATTTTTAAATGAGAACCATCTGATCCGATTGCGCGAATGCTTTCTAACTCTGCATCTTTTACTGCAATACGTGGTTTCGGATTTCCAATACCAAACGGGGCTAGTTTTTGCATATCTTCAATTGCCGCTAGCGTTACATCCTCTACTTTGCAAAAAACATCAACTGCTGTAATTGGAATAAAATCTTCTTCTGTTAAAATCGCATCTGCTTGTTCATTTAATCGGCGACGTAATTCATCTACATCATTCATATGTAGCGTCATTCCCGCTGCCATCGGATGCCCTCCGAAGTGTGGCAATAACTCTCTACAATCTGATAAGTTTGCAAACAAATCAAATCCTGCAATACTACGTGCTGAGCCTTTTGCTGTTTCTTTTATAGGATCGATGCTTAATACAATCGTCGGACGATAAAAACGTTCAACTAATTTAGAAGCAACAATTCCAATTACCCCTGGGTTCCAGCCTTCTTTTGCAAGTACTAATACTTTGTTTTCTTCTGGCGGGAATTTATTTTCAACTTCAGCGATAGCTTCTTCTGTAATTTGCTTTACAATATCTTTTCGCAGTTTGTTCAGCTCATCAATTTCTTCGGCCAACTCTTTCGCTTCCTCTGGATCATCTGATAATAAAAGGTGTACAGCCGGCGCAGCATCTTCTAAACGCCCAACCGCATTAATACGAGGTGCAATTGAGAAGCCAATACTCTCTTCTGTAATTTCACTTTGCGAAACGTTAGCAACTTTAAACAATGCCTTCAAACCAATATTTCTCGTCATACGCATATGTTTTAAACCGCGTTTCACTAGCAACCTATTTTCACCATGAAGTGATACTAAATCGGCTACTGTACCGATTACTGCAATCTCTAATAAATGTTCTGGTACACGGCCTAATAGTGCATGCGCAACTTTAAACGCAACACCTACACCAGCTAAATAGTGAAACGGATATACGCCACCTTCTAATTTCGGATGTATAATCGCAAGCGCTTCTGGCAATTCTGGCGGTGGCTCATGGTGATCTGTAATAATTAGATCTATTCCAAGCTCTTTCGCTACATTCGCTTCATGTACTGCTGCGATGCCAGTGTCGACAGTAATAATCAGTGAGAAACCTGCACTATGCGCCCAACGAAATGCTTCTTCGTTCGGTCCATACCCTTCTGTAAAACGATTTGGAATGTAAAATTCTACTTCTGCACCTAATTCTTGAAGAGCAAGATATAAAACCGTCGTACTACTTACTCCGTCCGCATCGTAATCACCAAATATTAATATTTGCTCTCCATTTTGAATCGCCTTATTTACACGTTCTACCGTTCTATCCATTCCTTCTAATAAAAATGGATCATGAAATTCTTGATTTTCTGTATTTAAAAAATCTAAAATCTTATCTTCTGTATCTAGTCCTCTACCGAGGAATAATGAAACGACAAGTGGCGATAACTGTAATTTACTTGCTAATTCACTCACTCGCTCGTCATTATATTCTTTTTCTTTCCAACGCGTCTTCGGTTGTAACACGAAATCACCCCTTAACCTGTTCATTATACAAGACAGATTAAGGGGTGACAATATAATGCAAACTACGATGCAATATCTATATACTAAAATGTTAATGATGTTTAATTTGGAGAATACGGATTTATATGTACGAATACATTTTGTACATTATCTTGTTTCATAAGTATTTCTTTCACATGTTTTCCAATACGGTGTCCTTCTTCTACGGTAATGTATGGATCTACAGACACTTTAATATCGACAATAACATAATGACCATGCTCCCGTGCATATAAAGAACCAATTTTTTTCACACCATCTACTTGAAGAACGGCCTCTCTAAGCGGAATAACATCCTCCTCATGAAGAACATGGTCAAGCGTTGCATGAATTGCTTCCGCTCCAATGCTCCATGCCATTTTTACAACAAGAAGCGAAACAACTAATCCTGCAATCGGATCAGCATATACAAGCCAGTCTATACCAAGCTTACCACCGAGTATAGCTGCACAAATACCGATTAAAGCTGCAATTGAAGAAAACACATCCGAACGGTGCTCATATGCATTTGCAATAATTGCATCACTATTTACCCTTTTCCCTAATCGGAATTTATATTGAAACATTCCTTCTTTCACGACGATTGAAAGAACAACAGCAAATATCGTAATTCCTTTCGGCGGTTCTAGTTCTTGCGAAAAAGCTTTTATAGATGAAATCGCGATTTCAAGTCCCACAATAAATAATAATACCGCAACAATAATCGCTGAAATCGATTCCGCTTTACCATGACCATACGGATGATCTTCATCAGGTGGCTGCTTTGCCGCTCGCAATCCAAAAAGTACAGCTAGCGAACCAATTACATCTGATGCAGAATGCACGGCATCCGCTAATAGCGCTTTACTGTTCCCAATATAACCAATTACCGCCTTTACAATCGCTAATATAATATTACCAACGATCCCGACAATGGCACCAAACTCGGCCTGTTTAAAACGTTCATCTTTTTCCATAATTAAAATCCCTTCTTTTCTTAACCTATCTTTTTATTTTAACAAAAACAGCGATAACACCACCACTTTCTTCCATCTTCTTTCTGTTAAAAAGTTGCTATCTTATTGTATCCACAAACGAAAAAAGAGATGCCTCATAAAGAGACATCATCTTTTCTATACTTGCGGTTCAGATTCTACTTTCTCAACCTTCTTCTTGTTTTTTCCCTTTTTCAAACGACGGTTTTCAAGCATTAACCAAATTTGAGAGGCAACGAAAACAGAAGAGTACGTACCTACAATTAATCCAACAAGTAACGCAAACGAGAAGTTACGTAGTGACTCACTACCGAAGATAAGCAGTGCAATTACTGGGAATAACACTGTTAATACGGTATTAATCGAGCGACCAAGCGTTTGGCGAATACTTGCATTTACGATTTCTTCTAGATCTTTTATATCGCGCACTCGTTTTTTCTGTTTGTATAATTCACGGTTTCTATCAAATGTAACAATCGAGTCATTAATAGAATAACCGATGATTGTTAGTACTGCAGCGATAAACGTTAAGTCTACCTCTAGTTGGAAAATACTAAACATAACAACCATAACGAAAGCGTCATGTAATAATGCAAGTACTGCAGATAACGCATACGTAAATCGGAATCGAATACTTACGTATAAAATGATAACCGCAGAAGCAATCAGTACAGCGATAAATGCATTTCGTGCAATTTCTTTACCGATTGTCGGTGAAACTGTACTTATGTTTGGATCTGTACCATATTTATCGTGGAAGAATGTTTTTGTTTTCGCAATTTCATCTTTTGATAAAACACCTAATGTACGAACTGCGAAACCTTTATTGTCATCTCCAGTCGGTACAATATTTTCTTCCTTCACATCAATGTTCAGTTCTTTAAAATCTTTATGAACATCAGACACCGTAACGGCTTGTTTTGATTGCAAGTCAATACGTGTACCACTTGCAAAGTCAATACCAAGATTCAATTTGAAAATTGGTAAGATAATTGCACCCGCAATTACAACTACAATCGAGAAGATAAGGAATTTATGACCGATATTTACGAAGTTAATACGATCAAATCTCGTTGGCGGATGTACTACACCTTTTGTTAATGGAATAATATCCTTTTGTTTCACACCAAAATATCCTGGTTTTTTATCAAAGTAACGGCTCTTTACAAGTAAACCTAGTAAGAAACGAGTACCGAATACGTTCGTAATAAAACCAACTAAAATACTTACGATTAAACTTGTTGCGAATCCTTTTACAGAGCTATTACCATAAACGAATAACACACCAGCTGCCGCAAGAGTTGTAACGTTTGCATCTAGAATTGTTGCTAATGAACGATGGTTACCAGCGCGGAATGCCGACATCATGGACTTACCAATTTTCAACTCTTCTTTCAGTCTCTCGTACGTAATAATATTCGCATCAACTGCGATACCTACTCCGAGCACTAACGCCGCAATACCTGGCAACGTAAGAACTGCATGCATCCAGTTAAAGACAAGTAATGTAACGAAAACGTATAAACCTAACATAATAACCGCTACAAGTCCTGGTAAACGGTAGAATACAAGCATAAATAAGAAAATAAGAGCGATACCAATCGCACTAGCGAAAATCGTTTGCTCTAACGCTTGTTGACCAAACTTCGCTCCAACAGATGTTGAATACATTTCTTTTAAATCAACAGGAAGTGCACCTGCATTTAATAAAGATGAAAGTTGTTTCGCACTTTCAACTGTGAAGTTTCCACCTACGATAGATACTTCAGCTTGGTTAAATACTTGGTTTACTGTTGCTGCTGATAAGAACTTCGGATTCGGTTTTGCAGATTCTGCTTTGTACGAATCTTTTCCTTCTTCAAAATCAAGCCAAATTACCATTAAATTCGTTGGTGGTGGCATTTTTGAAATTTTTTCAGTTACTTCACGGAATTTTTCAGCGCTCTTTAGTGTAAGACCTACGCTCGCACGGCCTTGCTCATCAAATGTTTGCTTCGCTCCGCCGCCTTTTAAATCCGTTCCGTCCATAAGAAGATTATCATCTACATCACGGAATGTTAATTTCGCTTGTGTTGATAACATTTCACGTGCTTTTTGCTGATCTTGTACACCAGCAAGCTGTACACGAATTCGATCTTGCCCTTCGATTTGAATGTTCGGCTCACTTACACCGAGAACATTGACACGATTCTCAAGAGCACCTACTGTACTTACAAGTACGTCTCGATCGATTTTGTCCCCTTTTTTGGCTGGTTTTACTTCATACAGAATTTCAAAACCACCGCGAAGGTCTAGTCCTAGACTAATTCCTTTTGCTATGTCTTTTCCTGCCGCACCAATTACTCCACCGATTAATAAAACGATGAGGAAAAAGGCGGCAATTCTCGTACCACGCTTTGCCATATGTACCCTCTTTCCGCTACTAACACTTTAAATAAATCTCTTACGATTCACTTTTACACGTGTGTATACGTCTAGTTAGTAGACTTCCTTTCTATAATTTTGCTAGCTCATCACTAGCTGTGCCGGTACGTTTTCACGATACCTGCACTTTCATTATTTGTTTTCTCTCTTCACTACCTCCTTTATATATGATCTTAGACATAATTATTTCCTGATTATCAATACCTATCATTATACTGCAAAAGGAAGAACAAACCAATTGCAGTCGGTTATTTATTTTCATATTCATCAAATGACCAAAGTGGCGCTTGATATGCTTCAACAGTTAAATATGTCATATATTCATTAGCACTTACTGTTAATACGTCATTAACTAATTCATACAATCTAACATCGCTGTCTATCTTCTTCCACTTTTTCACTTTAAGAAACTTCCAAATGTCATCATCTGTCACTCTGTCGTAGCCGAACATTTGAAACTCTTCTACTTTACTTTCTAAAACGACTTGTAACTGTCCGCGGTATGATTCTACCAAAGCCTCTCTATCTAACATCTATAACATCTCCTTCTTATTTCGCACGAAAAGTCGCTTTTATTCCCGCTCTAATGGACAGCAATAACTACTTTCAAGAGCACTATCATATTTCACTCTCTTAAATGCTTGTCATTCTTGTCTCGTACGTGCATATAAATTATTGTAAATCATTCCATTGATTTTGAGAAGGTAGGAGAAGAACATGACGAGACAAAGCTTTTTAAAAGGCGCATTTATTTTAATGATAGCCGGCTTTATTACAAAAATACTCGGCTTTATCAACCGCATAGTAATGGCACGTATTTTGGGAGAAGAAGGCGTTGGTCTTTATATGATGGCCGTTCCTACATTCATTTTAGCAATTACATTGACACAAATTGGTCTTCCTGTCGCAATCGCAAAATTTGTAGCAGAAGCGGAAGCTGTGAACGATAAACAAAGAGTTAAAAAAATATTAACCGTATCACTAGCTGTTACATCCGTTATTAGTATCATTTTAACAATCGGAATTATGTTCCTCACACCTATTTTAGCAAAAACATTATTAACCGACGAAAGAACGTACTATCCATTAATGGCCATTTTGCCCGTTGTTCCTGTTATTGCTGTTTCTTCTGTTTTGCGTGGTTATTTTCAAGGGAAACAAAACATGAAACCTAGCGCTTATGCGCAAGTTCTAGAACAAGTCGTCCGCATTACCATTATCGCTATATGCATTCAATTATTTTTACCTTACGGCATAGAATACGCTGCAGCCGGCGCTATGTTATCAGCTGTTCTCGGTGAAGTTGCATCGTTATTATTTTTACTCACGTTATTTCAGCGAGAAAAACATTTATCAATACGCTCTGGATTTTTCACTACTGTAAAGGAAAGCAAAGGGACATTTTATTCTCTGATGGATATTGCCCTTCCAACTACAGGAAGTCGTTTAATCGGCTCCGTTTCATATTTTTTTGAACCTATTGTCGTTATGCAAAGCTTAGCAATCGCTGGTGTCGCTGCTTCTGTTGCAACCCAGCAATACGGTATATTAAACGGTTATGCATTCCCGCTTCTATCACTACCCGCCTTTATTACATACGCTCTCTCTACAGCGCTCGTCCCTTCTATTAGTGAAGCAATGGCAAAAAGACAACATAAATTAGTGGAGCACCGTTTACAACAAGCACTTCGAATTTCATTAATTACCGGCGGATGGTCTGTCGTTATATTATACGTATTCGCTTCTCCTGTTTTAACTCTTATGTATGGATCAGACAGCGCAACAGCATTCATTCAACTTCTTGCGCCTTGCTTTTTATTTCATTATTTCCAAAGTCCACTTACCTCTGTTTTGCAAGCTTTAAACTTAGCAAGAGCTGCAATGATGAATACATTTATTGGAGCCATCGTGAAATTAATCGTTATTTTTGTACTAGCATCCAGGCCAGAATTTCAAATGATGGGGGTTGCTCTCGCTATTGCAGCAAATATTGTAACAGTAACATTTCTTCACTACGCTACTGTTTTAAAAAAGATTACATTTACCATTTACGCAAAAGACTATATTTTCGGCGGACTTGCCATCGGTATCGCAGGCGCCTTCGGTTTTTATCTTCATAAATATATTATTTTCTCTCATGCCCTTGGCATACAAACATTATGGGAAATCACTTTAACAACAATTGTTTATATCGTACTTCTCTTCACTTTCAAACTCATTCGAAAAGAAGAGTTAAGTCGTCTCCCTATCATTCGTAAACTTTCATTTTTGAAATAAGGTGAAACTTTAATCAGTGGGGTAATCTCCACTGATTATTAGTTACACTAATCATTCTTACTCTTTCAAAGAATAAGTCTCTAATTTTCTTTTACATCAACAAAAAATTTTCCGTTTTGAAAACTACAGTATAAAATTTGTGTTACATCGTTATAACCTAAGTTTTTTAATTTCTCAATAAGCCATGCATCTGTATGTTCAATCATTTGTAAATGACTAGATTGAATTTCTCCATCAATAATAAGAGGAAGCGTAAACTGCAATGTATCTTGTTTATTTTTTTGTTTTTGAAAGACAGATAACTTCCCAGACGGTTCCAAAATAGCATATTCTACATCCCGAATATCTCCAACTCCTTGTTCCCTTAATTGCATCATTAAATCATCTATATTATAACGTTGCTTTCTCATCTTCTTTTCATCAATCTTTCCCGCGTTTACAAGAATAGCCGGCTCACCTTCTATTAAATGCCGAAAGCGTTGATACTTTAGGGAAATGACTGACAAAATAATTTGGATGCACATAAGAAAAGTCATCGGAACTAATTGATGCCAAAGTGATTTATCGGTATTTTCAATTGCCACTACAGCCATTTCTCCAAGCATAATAAATACGACTAAATCTAATACACTTAGCTCTCCTATCTCACGTTTACCCATAAGACGAAAAATAATTAAGATGATGATATACAAAAGCATTGTCCGTCCAATTATTGATATCCATTCCATTTCTACATCTCCTTTTTTACGTATAGACTCCCCTATAAAAAAGAAACTAGTCTAACTTAGACAAAAGGAAAATATGCTTGTATTAAAAAGGGGGAATGCATAAATGGATGGAACGAAAAAATTATCAACTGCAATTGGCTTCGGTATTGTTACACTACTAATTCTCGCATCTATTACTAGTATGATTATGGCTCTTTTATTAAAGTTTACGAATATAAACGAAGGGACATTAACCGTTACTATTTTTATACTCGCTCTTTTATCTATGCTTATGTCTGGATTTACTGCCGGCAAAAAGGCTCAAGGAAAAGGTTGGCTAGTAGGTCTCACAACAGGTCTCACGTTCACTATACTCGTTTTTCTAGTTAACTATTTAGGCTTTTCTCAAACTTTATCGAACTCACAATTACTTTATCAATTAGCATTAATGGGGGCGAGTACACTCGGTGGTATTTTCGGTGTAAATATGTCAAAGCAAAGTAACTAAAAAAGGCCCTGCATATTTCATGCAGGGCCTTCCAAATTAGTTTTTCACAACTTCACGAATCGCATTGCGATCGAACGTTAAGTGTGAACCACCAGATTTAATAACAATTTTCGTCTCATCTACTGATTCGATTGTACCGTGTAAACCACCGATTGTTACGATAGCATCACCTTTTGCTAACTCACTTTGCATTTGAGCAACTGCTTTTTGACGTTTTTGTTGCGGGCGAATTAATAAGAAATAGAAAATCGCAAACATCGCAACGATCATAACGATATTCATCATACCTGCATTCATCTTTTGTTCCTCCTTTTAAATTATGTATTAGAAGTTTTTAGCATTCGGTTTATTAAAGCCATACTGTTCAAAGAACTCTTCGCGGAAATCGCCAAGACGGTCTTCACGAATAGCTTGTCTCACCTGCTCCATTAAGTTTAACAGAAAATGAAGGTTGTGATAAGACGTTAAACGAATTCCGAACGTTTCATCACATTTCATTAAGTGACGAATGTACGCACGAGAGTAGTTTTTACATGTGTAGCAATCACAGTTTGGATCAAGCGGACCGAAGTCTCTTGCGAATTTCGCATTTTTTACAACGAGGCGACCTTCACTTGTCATACATGTACCATTTCGAGCGATACGAGTTGGAAGTACGCAGTCAAACATATCAATACCACGAATTGCGCCATCGATTAACGAGTCAGGAGAACCTACACCCATTAAGTAACGAGGCTTATTATCTGGAAGAAGTGGTGTTGTAAACTCAAGTACACGGTTCATAATATCTTTCGGTTCGCCTACAGATAAACCACCTACAGCGTAACCAGGGAAGTCCATTGAAACAAGATCTTTCGCACTTTGACGACGAAGCTCTTCGTACTCTCCCCCCTGTACAATACCGAATAAACCTTGATCTTGCGGACGTTCATGCGCTTTTAAGCAACGTTCTGCCCAGCGGCTCGTACGCTCTACAGATTTCTTCATATATTCAAAAGTAGCTGGGAATGGTGGACACTCATCAAATGCCATCATAATATCTGAACCTAATGCATTTTGGATTTCCATCGCTTTTTCTGGTGATAAGAATAATTTATCTCCATTTAAGTGATTGCGGAAGTGAACGCCTTCCTCTTCAATACGACGGAAGTCACTTAAACTGAATACTTGGAAACCACCAGAGTCTGTTAAGATTGCACGATCCCAGTTCATAAATTTATGCAAGCCGCCTGCTTCACGAATAATTTCATGACCTGGACGTAGCCATAAATGATACGTATTACTTAAAATAATGCCAGAATCCATTGCTTTTAATTCTTCTGGTGACATTGTCTTAACTGTTGCAAGTGTACCAACTGGCATAAATGTTGGTGTATCAAATGAACCGTGCGGCGTATGCACACGACCTAAACGGGCACCCGTTTGTTTACATGTCTTAATAAATTCATAACGAATTGCTGTCATAACTTACTCCTTTTATTTGTTTCTCATTTTAGCGTGAGATGCAACAAACATTGCATCACCGAAGCTAAAGAAACGATATTTTTCTTTTACTGCTTCATTATAAGCATGAAGTACATTATCTCTATTTGCAAATGCACTTACAAGCATAATTAATGTTGATTTCGGTAAATGGAAGTTTGTAATTAAACCATCAATTGCTTTAAATTCATATCCCGGATACATGAAAATATCTGTCCATCCAGAAGCGGCGCAAAGCTTACCTTCATGATCTGTTGCAATTGTTTCTAACGTACGAGTTGATGTCGTACCTACAGTAATAATACGTCCACCATTCTCTTTCACACGATTTAATAATGCCGCTGTCTCTTCAGACATATGATAATATTCTGCGTGCATATGGTGTTCTTCAATCGTGTCTGCAGAAACTGGTCTAAATGTTCCAAGTCCTACGTGAAGTGTAATGAATGCTAACTGAACGCCTTTTTGCTTTAACTTCTCAAGTAACTCTTCTGTAAAGTGAAGTCCCGCAGTCGGCGCTGCTGCTGAACCGATTTCTTTCGCATATACTGTTTGATAGCGATCGCGATCTTCTAGCGTCTCTTTAATATATGGAGGAAGTGGCATTTCCCCAAGTTCATCTAAAATTTCATAGAAGATGCCGTCATATGAAAATTCAAGCTGACGTCCACCTTGATCTGCAGTTCCTGTGCAAGTTGCTTTTAATTTCCCTTCGCCAAAAGAGATAACAGTTCCTTCTTTTACACGTTTCGCTGGCTTTACAAGCGTTTCCCACTTATCACCTTCTTCTTGTTTTAAAAGAAGTACTTCAATGTGCGCGCCTGTATCTTCTTTCACACCGTGCAAACGAGCAGGCATAACTTTCGTTTCATTTAAAACTAAGCAATCCCCCTCATGTAAGTAAGAAAGAATGTCCGTAAAATGTTTATGCTCAATATCACCTGTTTCACGGTCTAACACCATTAATCTTGATGTTTCACGCTCTTCTAACGGGACTTGTGCAATAAGTTCTTCTGGTAAATGAAAATCAAACAGATTTATATCCATAGCTATATCCACCTATTTCTTATTTAAATCGATTTATTATATACATAATAAAAGATAATACAATACTTAACACAATACATGTAATGATAGGAAAATAAAAGGTAACGTTTCCTTTTTTCACAAAAATATCGCCTGGAAGCCTTCCAATGAACTTCCAAGCTAATCCAACAACGATGAGTAAGATCCCGGCTGTAATAAGCAGCTTTGGCATCTCCGTCATACTTTTGGTATCTCCATTTCGAAATGTTCATACGCAAGCGGCGTTACAATTCGGCCCCTCGGCGTTCGTTGTAAAAAGCCAATTTGTAATAAATACGGCTCATACACATCTTCAATCGTATGAGATTCTTCTCCAATTGTTGCTGAAACCGTTTCTAATCCAACTGGACCGCCACGGAATTTCTCAATAATACCAAGCAGTAATTTATGATCAATATGATCTAGACCTAATTTATCTACTTGCAGTAGCTCTAATGCCATTTGTGTAATTTCCATCGTAACCGTTCCATTACCACGAACTTGTGCGAAATCACGTACACGTCTTAAAAGACGATTCGCAATACGAGGTGTACCACGAGCACGTCTTGCAATTTCTAATGCAGCTAACGAATCGATTTCAACTTCAAATACTTCTGCTGTACGTTCAACAATCGCAGAAAGCTGATCTACTGTGTAGTACTCTAACCTTGAAAGTACACCGAAGCGGTCACGAAGCGGTGCCGATAATGCTCCAGCACGTGTCGTTGCTCCAACTAATGTAAATGGCGGTAAATCTAGGCGTACAGAACGTGCTGAAGGCCCTTTTCCAATTACAATATCAAGGCAAAAGTCTTCCATCGCAGGATACAATACTTCTTCAATTGATCTATGCAAACGATGAATTTCATCAATAAATAATACATCACCTGGCTGAAGCGCTGTTAATACAGCAGCTAAATCTCCTGGTCTTTCAATTGCGGGACCTGAAGTTGTTCTAACATTAACGCCCATCTCATTGGCAATAATATTCGCAAGCGTCGTTTTACCAAGACCTGGTGGTCCATATAAAAGCACGTGATCTAACGTTTCTTCACGCATTTTCGCCGCTTCAATAAATACTTCTAAATTATGTTTCGCTTTATCTTGGCCAATATACTGACGGAGCGTCTGTGGCCGTAATGAATATTCTAAATCCGCATCTTCATATGCAGATTCCCCTGAAAGGAGACGTTCGTCCATTATACTCACCTCTTACCATTTAGTAAAAGACTAAGTGCCTTTTTAATATACTGATCCGTCGTTAATGCTTCTTTTAATAACTCTGGTACAACACGAGAAACTTCGCGTTCTGCGTATCCAAGTGCGCGCAGAGCTTCCAGTGCCTCATCAAGCTCAGCTGATGAACCTTTATTCTCATCAAAACGTTCTGTGTCTGAGAATAAATCAACAAATGCATCTGGTACGACATCTGCTAGTTTTCCTTTTAAATCTAAAATCATTTGGCGTGCTGTTTTCTTTCCGACGCCTGGGAATTTCACTAAAAACTTCTCATCTTCATGCTCAATCGCTTGAACGACCTGTCCTGTTTGACCAGAAGCTAAAATTGCAAGAGCGCCTTTTGGCCCAATGCCAGACACGCCTAACAACTTTGTAAATAATAAACGCTCTTCACGTGTTTTAAAACCGTAAAGTGCCATAATATCTTCTCTCACATAATGATATGTATAGACACGGATTTCTTGCTTACTTCTTTGAAATACATACGGATTTGGTGTGAAAATTTGATAACCAATTCCATTATGATCAATTACGACATATTCCGGCCCTACATACTCCACGTAACCTGTAACATATTCAAACAAAATACGATCTCTCCCTCTTAAATCATGTATTCCATTTTAACATATTTAATGATAGAAAAGCGAGACTGCCCCAACAAATGTTCTCCACTTGAAACTTCTGTTATTTTCCATTGACAGAAAGGTTAAAGCACCTTAATATACAGAAGTCGATAATGATTATCAATACTAATTAAAGGGGTTACATCAGGATGAAACGTAAGCTATTTATTTTATTTACTATTATGCTTGTTGTTCTTTCTATCGTTGGCTGTTCTTCTCAAAAAGAAGAATCGAAAGCAAAAGAACAACCGAAAACAAAAGTTGTAAAACATGCTAAAGGTGAAGCTACAATTCCAGTAAATCCAAAGAGAATTGTTGACTTATCTGGATCAACAGAAGAACTATTACTTCTTGGACATAAACCTGTTGGTACAGCAAATACATATAAAGATAAAATCCAAAATCACTTAACAGACAAGTTAGATGGAGTAAAAGCAGTAGGTTGGTACTGGGCACCTAAAGTTGATTTAGAAGCTGTTACTGCTTTAAAACCAGACTTAATTATTTTAAACAACCGGCAATTAAAAATTTATGATCAACTAGAAAAGGTTGCACCTACAGTTGTTCTAGAAACAAACTTAGAAGACTGGCGTGGTAAGTTTAAAGAAGTAGGTAAGCTATTTGACGAAGAGAAGAAAGCAGACAAATGGATTGCAGACTACGATAAGAAAGCAGACTCTTTATCTAAAAAAATTAAAGAGAAAACAAAAGATGAGAACTTTATGTTCGTTGCAGTTACACCACAAAACTTCCGTGTATACGGTAGCTTCGGATACGGTGACATCATCTTTAATGACTTAAAACTTCCAGCAACAAAAGGTACGGATTTAAAACAAACGATGGCGCAAGTATCACTAGAAGGTCTAGTTGCATTCCAGCCTGACCAAATGTTTATTGTAAACTTCGGCGGCGAAGCTGATAAAGTTTACGAAGACTACAAAAACAGTGCCGTTTGGAAAGACAATAAAGCAGTTAAAAATAATCACGTATATGAAGTATTAAATGAAGTCTTCAATACGAAAGCATTCAATCCAATCGGAAAAGATATGCTAATTGATGAAATCGCAAAAGAAATTTTAGCTAAAAATAAATAAGAAAAAAAGCAGCTCACCATGAGCTGCTTTTTTTCTTACTTTGAACTGCGTATTGCTTCATTTTTTCAATCGTCTTCACAAAACCTTCTTTTGATTTAATACGAATGCCACGTTTCAATTTCGCACGTTCATAGCTCTCAAGCTTTTTCATATCAATTTGAAAGAAAGAATGGATCGCATTATCATTTTTTGGCACACCTTTGAAAATTTGTAATATCCCTTCCTCTGAAACACCAAAATACCCGCTCGTTTTCAATAACGGAGAAATATCATCAACTTTCTTTTGCAATACAATTTGTACATCATCACGATCAACGAGCTGCCATTCTTTATACTGCTGTAAAAACTTTTCTAAATCCGTCACTTTTTCTGTAAGTATTTCTTCGCTTACTTCGCCATCAACATACATACGCTCTAATAAAATTGTAACCTCAGGTTCTTTTTTCGTCACTTCTGGTACTGGCCCTTCCGCCTTCACATTCGTTTCATAAACGAAACAAAACATTATAACGAAAGCTTGCATCGCAATCAGTATCCATTTCATTTCCGTTCACCTCTTTTAGGCAAGATCATACTTTCATTAGTAGTTTTTCCGGAAATGGGGGTTTTATCCATATTATATTTCTTTCGAAAATATAAAAAATGCAGATAAGGATTCACCTCATCTGCATGTATCATTTACTTTTATATAAAATGAAAGACGCCTGCAAAGCAGGCGTCTTGATGCGTTTACGGCGAGAGACCAGGCGACCACATTCGCGTGTTTAGCACTTAAGCATATCTCTCGTCTTACGTAAATTAGCTCATCGCTTTGCTAATATAACATTAATAAAGTATAAGTGCAACATGTTTATAAAAATATTTTATTTCCTCTTTCATCTAAACAAATTATATGTAAATTATAAATTGATAAATGTAATGTATATGTTACAATTAATGTAACAGCGAAATCATAATAAACAGGAGATGGGTAGTGTGAAAAAAATAAAGGATGAACGTCTCATTCTGCAAACGTTAAAAAACGTACGTATTGCTTTTCTTTTTCAATCACTTGGTATAATCGGTATTTTAGGCTATATCGGATTCACTGAAGGAATAGATCAAATTACGAAATCTCCATTATGGCTAGTATTTATTCTTACGAGTATAATCCTTAGTTATTTACAGTTAAGTGTTTCAATTGATGTAGAAGAAAGTGAAAAGGAGATAAAATTAACTCCTTATTACAAAATTGTTTTACGCTCTCTTATTGTAGGAATCGTTATGGCTATTATTTATATCATTTTCAGTCCAGAAAGCCCCCTATTTGAAGCTATTTTAACAGGTGGTATTCTCTTCATATGCTTTTTAGGTTCTTATTCCGTTAGTTATTTTATTAAAAAACGTCGTTTACAAGACGAAAATGAATAAAGAGGAAGGGCTCCCCCTTCCTCTTTTGTTTTGCTATCGCACTGTACCAGTTAAACCGTAACGAATGTCTCTGAACATATTTCCTATATCACGATTAAAATCGTTTGTAACTGTACCGTTACGTAGACGCGTACTCATTGCATCGACACGAGTAAACATATCATTTCTTACAGAAACATATACGTTTCTGTTTCCAACTTCATTTGCAACAGCTTGACGAATTTCGTTCGCCATCGCCGTTTCATTTGTCACTGTGTTACGTGGTTTTACCGCAATCGCTACATCGTTTCCATATACAACTGTAGACACACGGTCTACGTTATTCATACGTTTCACACGATTTGTTATTCTTTCAGCTGTTTTACCATCATTGTTAATGTATGAATTGTTCATTGTAATATTACGAGTTGGATGCGGATTAGCAATTTGTCCATTGTAATTTACATCACGGTAATAATTGTATCCTGTATCGTTACGACCATTTCTATATGTTACATAATCTGTATAACGATCATTACGCGTCACATTATCACGATACTGGTGTGTATCATTATAAGATGTACGCTCGTAATTGTAGTTACGTCCATCCATTGCATTGTTTTTTGGTGTACCACATGCAGCTAATGCACTAGTAACTAACAAAGAAGCAGCAATCACTTTTACTTTCGTATTCAATACAAAAACCCCCTCTGTTAGAATGAGCTTCTCTACTGAAAAGCTCCCTCTTATGATGAGTAACAGAGAAGGTTTTTACACTGTTAATATTTCACTGGGAATTTTCTAGCACTTCATAAAAAAACTGCCTTTTCTTAATTAACAGGAATGCAAAAAAGGCGGGAATACTCCCGCCTTTTTAAACTTCTTCTTCGTCCTCTTCTTCTGAAACGGGCTCTCCAAATACATTTGGTGGATCTGGTTGATAATACATCGTTCCTGGCTGTGGTGCATATGCAGACTGAGTTGGTTGATAATATAAAGGATTCGCATATTGCGGACCGCCTGGTTGTGGACTATATAGTCTACTTTCTCCTCCGCATCCACAATCTTCCTCACCCTGCACAAGCGGCGGCATGTTATTATCCATTGGCATCATATTCGGGTTTGGCATAGACGTATGTTGCGGTCCAAACGGCGCTCCTTGCTGATATGGCATTTGATATGGATTTGGTTGTTGATAATACGGATTCGGCGGCATCATGGGCATTTGATAGGGCATCATATTTGGTGGTTGATTGTTATCCATACTCGGCATCATATTCGGCATTTGATTGTTATCCATAATTGGCATTATATTCGGCATTTGATTGTTATCCATGATTGGCATCATATTCGGCATTTGATTGTTATCCATAATTGGCATCATATTCGGCATTTGATTGTTATCCATGATTGGCATCATATTCGGCATTTGGTTATTATCCATAATTGGCATTATATTCGGCATTTGATTGTTATCCATAATTGGCATCATATTCGGCATTTGATTGTTATCCATGATTGGCATCATATTCGGTGGTTGATTGTTATCCATAATTGGCATCATATTCGGCATTTGATTGTTATCCATAATTGGCATTATATTCGGTGGTTGGTTGTTATCCATGATTGGCATTATATTTGGCATTTGAATATTTGGCGGTATGACTTGTGGAATAACTACATTTTCTTTCGATACATTTGGCGATACTATATTTCCTACATTCTCTTTCTTCACTTGTGGTGACACTATATTTCCTACATTCTCTTTCTTCACTTGTGGTGACACTATATTTCCTACATTCTCTTTCTTCACTTGTGGTGACACTATATTCCCTACATTTTCTTTTTTCACTTGCGGCGACACTATATTTCCTACATTTTCTTTTTTCACTTGCGGCGACACTATATTTCCTACATTTTCTTTTTTCACTTGTGGTGACACTATATTCCCTACATTCTCTTTCTTCACTTGCGGCGACACTATATTCCCTACATTTTCTTTTTTCACTTGCGGCGACACTATATTCCCTACATTTTCTTTTTTCACTTGCGGCGATATTATATTATTTTTTTTCGTTTGCGGAGAAATGATATTGTTAGGTTTCATTTTACTAATTTGAGGAGCAATTAACTCGCTTCCTTTTTTTATTACATCTGAAATTTTATATTCTTTTTTCGGTTTTATTGGTGGTTGTGGCGGCTGCGGTAATACATTTACCGAAAACTTCGTGTTTTCTTTTTCCGCCGGTTTTTGTTTTTCTATCACAGGTGGTTTTTGAATAACAGACGGTTTTTCTTTTTGAATTGGCTGTTCTTTTTGCACCTCTTTTTGCGGTTTCACCTGTACTTCTTTTTGCGGCTTTACCTGCATCTCCTTCTGTGGTTTCACCTGTACTTCTTTTTGTGGCTTTACTTGCAGCTCTTTCTGCGGTTTTACTTGCACTTCTTTTTGTGTTTGTTGCATAGCTGGCTGCTGTGTAATTGGTGCTGATTGATACGTAACTTCTTCCTCATCTTCTATTCCAAGCGGAGTTGGTGTTGCTGCAAATTCTTTTTGCTGCACTTCTTTTACGTATTGCTTTGGAGGCGCTGAACCTGCTCCAGCCTGTTGTTTCATGTGAACACTCTTTGATGGCACTTTAATTTTCATACCTGGCATGATTAAATCTGGATTACTAAGTTGTGTATTTGTTTTTTTCAACGTGTCAAAATCCACTCCGTACTTTTTCGCAATTTTCCAAAGGGTATCCCCTTTTTGCACGATATGAATTTTCAAATTTTCCCCCTCCTGTATAACTTATCTATAAGTAACAAATCTCTTGAAGTAACTCTTTCTAAATAACATTAACTTCTTTTCACTTTTATCACTTCTTCGATTTTCAATATCATTCGAAGTGGAATAAGCATAAAGAACCACAATGATTTCTTCAAAACAATGTATGCCCATTTCGTTCTCGTTATGATTATATGTATGAAAAAAAGCAACGGGAATACCGTTGCTTTACACACGCTCTAACATACGATTTAATGCAAGAACTGCTTCTGCCGTTACTTGTTTGTCTACGCTAATAACGTTAATTTCTTCTCCTCTTTCTATCGTTTCAAGTGTCCATAATAAGTGAGGCAGATCAATTCGATTCATCGTTAAGCACGGACACATAAATGGATTAAGCGAAACAATTTCTTTATCTGGATGTTGCTTAATAATTCGATTTACTAAATTCATTTCTGTACCAATCGCCCATTTGCTACTAGATGGCGCTGATTCAATCATATCAATAATATATTTCGTTGAGCCTGCATAATCTGAAGCAGCTACAACTTCATAGCAACATTCTGGATGTACAATAATATTCATATTAGAATGATTTTTTCGTACACTCTCAATATTCTTCACTGTAAAATTTTGATGAACAGAACAATGTCCTTTCCATAAAATCACTTGAATTTCTTCTATATCCCCATCGTACTCTAATGAATCTGTGTGTGGGTCCCATACTGCCATTTTATCTAACGGGATACCTAGATTGTGCGCTGTATTTCTCCCTAAATGTTGGTCTGGTAAAAAGACGAGACGTTCTTTTTGAGTAAACGCCCAAGATACCATTTGCTTTGCATTAGAAGAAGTTACTGTTGCTCCTCCGTTACGACCACAAAACGCTTTAATTGCAGCTGTAGAGTTCACATATGTTAACGGAATCATCGTATCTCCAAATAATTTCGTGAGCTCTTTCCATGCTCTTTCTGTTTGTTCAATATCTGCCATATCCGCCATCGAACAACCTGCACGCATATCTGGTAAGATGACAACTTGATCATCTGTAGTTAACATATCTGCTGTTTCCGCCATAAAGTGCACCCCGCAAAACACAATATATTTTGCATCTTTATTGCTCGCTGCAACTTGCGCAAGCTGAAGTGAATCCCCTGCTGCATCTGAAAATTGTACCACTTCATCTTTTTGATAATGATGCCCTGGAATGAATAACATTTTCCCCATTTTCTCTTTAATTTCACGAACACGCTTTTCCATATCTTCCGTTGACATCGTGTAATAACGCTCTGGTAACATCGTTTCAATTGACTGTACTTGTTCTAAAATACTCATATACGTTTCTCCCCCTCTAAGCCACTTTCCTTACTCTTCAATATTGAAACTAATATCAAGTGCTTTCACTGAATGTGTTAACGCTCCAAGTGAAATATAATCTACCCCTGTTTTTCCGTATTTTGATAAATCTTTAATTGTAATGCCCCCTGAAGCTTCTGTAACGATAGCGCTTGGTACAATTTTTGAAAACTCCCGGATTTCATCTGGCGTACGATTATCGAACATAATAATATCCGCACCAGCAGCAACAGCCTCTCTCACCTGTTCCTCAGTTTCTGTTTCTACTTCTACTTTCACCATATGTCCTAACTTTTCTTTCACTGATGTAACAGCTTTTGTAATAGAACCAGCAAACGCAATATGATTGTCTTTAATCATGACACCATCATATAAACCGAAGCGATGATTAAATCCACCGCCGCACACGACTCCATACTTATCAAACATACGTAGTCCTGGCATCGTTTTTCGTGTATCACAAATGCGAGTATGACTGCTATCTAAAGCAAGAACCGCTTTACGCGTCATCGTCGCTATTCCGCTCATACGCTGAATAACATTTAATATAACGCGCTCTGCTGTTAATAACGATGCGATTGGACCTTGCACTGTTGCAATAATTTCTCCTTTTTCTACAAGATCCCCATCTTTTTTATGAAGCTCTATTTCAATTCTCTCATCAATTAATTTAAATCCTGATTCAATTACTAAACATCCTGCAAAGACCCCTGTATCCTTCGCAAGAAACGTTCCTTTCGAAAGCAAGTTATCTGGAAAAATAAGCTGAGATGTTACATCTCTTTCTCCTATATCTTCTAAAAAAAATCGGTTTAATGCTTCTTTAACTTTTATCGTGTTCATAAAGCCTCTCTTCCCCTCATCACACAAGTTGTAATTTTCTCTTTACTCGAACAATCTCTTTCTTTCCTATATTTCTATCTGGATAATCACTCCGGTAATGCCCGCCAATACTTTCTTCTCTTTGCAAGGCTGACACAACTATAAGCTCACAAGCCGTTAACATATTAATAAGTGTTATCTCTTCATTCGTAAGAACATCATGTTGTAATATCATATTTCGAACACCATACTTACTAAACCATCTCTTCGCATAAGATAAACTTTGCTCTGTTCGCACAATCCCAACATATTTCATCATGCATTTTTGTATTTCTTCTTTCGTCGGTAAATGATTCAGAACGATGAACTTTGGTTCCTTTTCAGCTAGCATGTTCACCTTTTCTTTTGTCTCTCTAGATAAAATGTGTCGTCCGGTTCTTTTTCCAAACACAAGACCTTCTAATAATGAATTACTAGCTAATCTATTTGCACCATGAACTCCGTTACAAGCTACTTCACCGACTGCGTATAAGTTCGGAATAGACGTCTCTCCATCACAGTTCGTTTTCACGCCGCCCATGTGAAAATGAGTACCAGGCACGACTGGAATAAGTTTTTTATTTATATCGACTCCATTTGTTTTACATATCGATGACACGGTCGGAAAGCGTTGTTCAAAGTTTTGAATCATTTCGATGTTTAAGTACACTTTTTCACCCGCAAGTAGCTGTTCATGAATAGCCCGTGCGACTACATCACGAGGTGCTAGATCCTGTTCGGAATGTATATCCATCATAAAACGCTGCCCTTTTCCATTTATAAGGACAGCTCCTTCTCCGCGAACAGCTTCGGACACGAGGCCGGAACAACGCCCACCCGCGTATAACATCGTCGGATGAAATTGTATAAACTCTAAATCTACAAGCTCTCCGCCTGCACGGTACACCATTGCAAGTCCATCGCCTGTAATCGTCTCATCATTAGAAGTAAAGGCGTATAAACCGCCAATACCGCCTGAAGCTAACACCGTACAATCTGCATTGTAACGTTTCAATTCTCCTTTATTGTTGCGAGTTAAAGCCCCAACACATTTATCTTTTTCTATAATAAAATCGAGCACCATTTCCTGTTCCACTACCGTAACGTATGGAGCTACTTCTTGAATAAGATGCTCTAATAAATTCTTTCCTGTTGCATCGCCACCTGCATGTAAAATACGACGTTTTCGATGCGCTCCTTCTTTTCCAAGATGAGGACCTGTTTCATCTCCATCAAATTTCATTCCATTCTCAATAAGGTTATTAATTTCTTTCGGTCCTTCCTCGACTAAATAACGGACCACTTCTTCATTGTTATAATGACACCCTGCTACTAATGTATCTTCAAAATGATCATTAGGATTGTCATATGTAGCTACCGCTGCGGCAATTCCACCTTGAGCTAAATGTGTATTATTATTACGTTTCGTCTCCTTTGTGATAATAATCACATTCTTTTCGTGACAAATCTCTTTTGCAACACGAAGTGCCGCAACGCCACTTCCAATAATTAAGACATCTGCGCTTGGCATAATTGTTGCCTCCTACTTTACACTTTTCAACTGTCTTGACACCTATATTTACATAATTTTAAAATAATGACAAGAGTTTTTTTATAATTCTTATTTTCACTACCATTTAAAAAGTAAAAGAAATGTAACTCTTACTAGAGAGAGGAACTTACATGATGATATATCTTGACTATGCAGCTACTACACCTATGAGCGAGGAAGCGTTACAAACATATATGAAAGCAGCGTCGCAATACTTCGGAAATGAACAAAGCTTACATGATATTGGAGGAACGGCTTCTTCTTTATTACAAGTTTGCCGAAAAACATTTGCGGAAATGATTGGAGGAAAAGAACAAGGAGTATTTTTCACAAGTGGTGGATCGGAATCGAACTATCTTGCGATCCAATCACTTCTAAATGCCCAAAATAAGAAGCATATTATTACGACACCTATGGAACATGCATCCATTCGAAGTTATTTTCAATCTCTAAAATCAAAAGGCTATACGATCACTGAAATTCCTGTTGATAAAAATGGACTCATTTGTTTAGTAGATTTAGAGGCAGCTATTACAGAAGATACTGTGCTAGCAAGTATACAGCATGGAAACTCTGAAATCGGAACCGTTCAAAACATTACAGAAATTGGGGCACTTTTAAAAAAATATAATGTTTTATTTCATACGGATTGTGTGCAAACGTTTGGTAAACTGCCTATCCATGTTTTTGAGATGGGGATTGATAGTCTTTCTGTTTCAGCACATAAAATATACGGACCAAAAGGTGTCGGCGCTTGCTACATAAATCCGCAATCGCGCTGGGAGCAAGTATTTCCAGGAACTTCTCACGAAAAGGGATTTCGCCCAGGTACAGTGAACGTTCCCGGCATCGCATCTTTTTTAACAGCTGCTGAAAATATATTAAAAACTCAATGGGAAGAAAGTTTACGTTTTAAAGAGTTACGCTCCTACTTTTTAGGGCAAATACAAACACTTCCGCTAGAAATTGAAGTAGAAGGTCATTCTACTTCTTGTTTACCACATATTGTTGGGGTTACAATAAAAGGAATAGAAGGTCAATATACTATGTTAGAATGTAATCGCCATGGTATCGCCATTTCCACCGGAAGTGCTTGCCAAGTCGGTAAACAAGAACCTTCGAAAACTATGCTTGCAATTGGAAAAACGTATGAAGAGGCCAAACAATATGTCCGCTTCTCTTTCGGACAACAAACAACGAAAGATCAAATTGATACTACTATTCATGCACTACACACAATTGGAAATCAATTTTATAGAGGTGTTAAATCATAATGAAACAAAATGAACAAAAAAAGATTTTAGGCGAAGAAAGACGACAGCTTATCCTTCAGTGGCTTCTCGCTGCAAATGAGCCGTTATCTGGGAATGAACTATCGAAGAAGACAAACGTAAGTAGACAAGTTATCGTGCAAGATATTTCCTTGCTTAAAGCACGAAACGAACCAATTATTGCGACTGCCCAAGGCTATTTATATTTAAAACCACAAGAGAAACAACAAGCTTTTGAACGCGTAATCGTATGCCAGCACAAACCAGCAGAAGTACGTCAAGAACTTACAATGCTTGTTGACCATGGCGTTACAATTAAAGATGTAAAAGTTGAGCATCCTGTATACGGCGACTTAACAGCATCAATTATGGTAAGTAATCGATTTGATGTAGAGCAATATTTACAAAAAATCGAAAACACAAATGCTTCCTATCTATCGCAACTAACAGACGGTATTCACTTACATACAATTGAAGCAGATTCTAAAGAAAAGTTAGATGCTGCTTGTGAGGCGTTAGATAAAGCAGGATTTCTCGTTTATTAATGTAAAGCACAGAGTTTTTTATCATCCTCTGTGCTTTTTTAATGCTATAATATTGTAATCAATCGTAAAGGAGATCAAACATGGGAATTGAACTCGTTCACTTTAGCATTGGCAAACCGAAACAAATGAAATATGGCGAAGATAAAGAAATGATAACAGGTATATGTAAAGATCCTACAGAAGAGGCCTTTCTCTCAAAAGACGGATTTCTTGGTGATGACGTAGCGGATTTAAAACATCACGGCGGTCCTGATCGTGCTGTTTGTGTGTACCCACACGAGCATTACGCACTATGGGAAGAGGAATTTCAAACTACGCTTCCAGCTTCCACATTTGGCGAAAACATTACCGTAACAAATATGTTAGAGCGTGATGTTTGCATCGGAGATACATATCAACTAGGTGAAACAATCATTCAAGTGACACAAGCAAGAGTACCTTGTAGCACAATTTCAAAACGTCTTGGCATCCCTGGCATACTGCCACGCATTGTAGCAACTGGATTTACAGGCTACCTATGCCGCGTTCTTCAAGAAGGTACTGTACGTAAAGATTCTAAAATTACATTACTAGAACGTCAACCGAGCAATGTTTCTGTCTTGTTCTCTAACGAAATTTATTTTCATAATAGAAAAGATAAAGATGGCATTGAAAAAATTCTTGCTGTTCCAGAACTAGCTGATATTTGGCGTGGTCAGTTAGAAGATCGTCTTGCGAAGTTAAAATAAAGAATCCCACCTTCTGCAGGTGGGATTTTATTAATCTATTAAAAAATATATTAGGCAATGAAATGATATTGACGATTAGACAAATACCAACATTCCATCTACATCTTACAACCAATAAGAAGAATAACTCCCCAGCACAGTAACAGAAAAACCGAGTGCTTCAAGTTCCATCGTTACGCCTGGCAATAATACGTCATCGTATGCTTTATCAACATCAATTAAGAAAAAGTAATTTCCAAGACCTGTTTTCATCGGACGCGATTCGATTTTTGATAAGTTTAATTTTCTCCATGCGAAAGCTGATAACACTTGATATAGGGCACCTGCATAATCTGCAGGTAACGTTATCATAAGCGTCGTTTTCTCTCCGCGATTCTCTCCGTTATTCGGGAGTACTGCTTTCTTTTTCTTATGGAGTACCAAGAAACGTGTGTGATTATTTTTATGCGTATGAATACTACGTCTCACAATTGTTAATCCGTATTTTTCTGCAGCCGCTTCATTTGCAATAGCGGCAATTTTCTCTTCAGGATGTTCTTTCACATATTGCGCAGCAGCACTTGTAGATGTCATATCTCGAACAGTTACTCCTTTTAATTCTTCATTTAAAAATTTATGGCACTGTGCAATGGCATGCGGATGAGAATGCACTGCATATACTTCATCCCACACTTCTGCATACTGCGGATGTACAAGTAAATGCTGCTGAATTGGTACTGTAATTTCTCCTACAATGGAAAGCGGCTGCTCATGTACAAGGTAATCAACCGTTATATTCACTGAACCTTCTATTGCATTTTCTAACGGTACAACTGCGAAGTCTACATTTTCATTTGCAGCTGCATCTATACAATCTGGAATCGTTCGATATGGTACATGCTCTGCTTCCGGAAAAAAACGACTCACCGCCATATTTGTAAATGTTGCTTCTGGTCCTAAATATCCTACTCGAATCATCGTCTTTTCCCCTCTTTTTCGTTTTCTTACTGTTATACCATACTTTTTTATATTCTTCTATGTAAATTTCGAATATTAAAAAAAGACTAGCGTTCGCTAGTCTAAATGTTTCTTATATTCTCTTTGAGCGAAGAAGAAATAAATGATACATGCTGCGATATAAAACAGAATGAACAAACCTACTTTTCTTAATGATCCATCCATAAAAAGCGTATTATGAAACGTATATAACGCAACTGCACTATGCATACTCCCTACTATAATTGGCGCAAAAAATAGCATACATAATTGCCAACGAGAAATTTTCCATACTTCTTCCTTCGTCATTCCAAGTTTAGAGAGTGCACCATACTGCTTTCGGTCCGATGCAATATTATGGAACCATTTAAAATAAACGATACTACATGAAGTAAGAAAGAATAATATACTAATAAATGAGCCTACAAATAGAGTAATATCGCCGCCTTCTTTCACATTTACATACAACTCCATATTGCTTCGAAATGCATTATTATTATCTTGTTTCATATGTTTCCGTAAATCTTCATTTAATTTCTTCGTCTTTTCGATATTTGGTAATGTGTAGCCTCTATATATCATTTTTTCAGAATCAGGAACCTGATTTGCTATACTATCAAAATCTTCATCATTCATAACGAAGAACAGACCATTAATGTACGAAGGGTGATGGTTAAATTGAACCCCTTCTTTCTGACCGTTAAATACGAATTGATATGGTTGATTCATTACTTGCAATTCAATCTCTTTTTGATTATATACATTCGAATTATTGTATTTATTATAATAAACAAGTGTCACTGTACCTTTTTTAGGACGATACATTTTTTGTTTTTGTTTCCTTGCTTCTTGGTTATATTCACTTTCTTTTATAAGCGGTACTATTGTTGTTTCTCCTTTACTAGACTGAAAGGATGCATACACTCCAACAAAACTCATATATTGAAAATCGTCATACCCATATTGATGCAGTAATTTTTCAACCGCACCTTCCTCAAAGACTTCATGAGTAGAAATACCTTTTTCTATGTACGAAAACGAGTGTACCCCTCCAGTTCGCCACATATCTTGCATGCTAGAAAAATATAAGAACACCGTACCTGTTGCTGTAACTACAAACGTCGTTGCCATAGACATCAGAAAGAAAAAGCGACCATTTTCCTTCATTCGATGTGACAATTGATTCACTATAAATAAATAAGGATATGTATACATAATCTTTTTATTTCTCTTTATTATTTCTAACACTTGGGTAGCTCCATGTGTAAAAGAAAAGTACGTTCCAAAAAAGACAAGTATAGACACAGGGAAAAAGTATATCGCTATCGTAGCCATCGTCACTTGTAGCGCCAATGCATACCCGCCCACTAAACAAGCAAAACCGAATAAACAGAGCCACTTTGATGTTTTCTTCTCTTTTTTATCTGTTCGAAATTCTTTCAATAACCGAATGATTTTTATATTCCATATACGTAAAGCACTTATAAAAGATAACAAAATAAAAACGACCATATATGTAATAAATGTTACACCAATCGCCCTTACGTCAAATATGACAGGGAGTTCTTTCGGAAGCCCCAGTAACATACTAAATACCATAAAAAAGAGCTTTAAAAATATCATACCAAGCCCAATACCGAAAATATTCGCGAAGACCCCGATTAAAATTTGCTCGGTCATAATCACTCCTATTACGTTAGACTTCGTTGCTCCCATTAACATATATAACCCTAATTCTTTCTTACGTGCTTCTATGAAAATAGAAGTAGAGTACAAAATAAATATGACGAAAAAAGAAATGATTATAACATTACATATGATAAGTCCCCAGCGTACGTTTTGATACCACATCGTCTCTTGCATATATGGATGCACAATGACAGACATATATGCGTAAGAAGCAAATATTGCAAAACAACTACTTAAGAAAAACACTTTATAATTACGCCAATTTCCTTTTATATTTTGCAGCGCTAGTTGCCGAATGTTCATCTATCGTCCTCCTGTAACTTACTACATAGGCAAAAAGCTAGAGGTTCCCCTAGCTTTTTACGTGTTTTAAATATCCTCTTTGCGCGATCATAAAGTAAATGGCAGAAGCTAAAATGTATGCTCCAATTACAAGCGCACCTGATTTCCATAAATTAATATAAAGCATTTTCCCTAACGTATGAAGAGCAAATCCACTATGAATGGAACCGATTAAAATTGGGATAAAGAAGATAACTCCCATTTGTCGAATCGCAATTTTGCGAATTTCTTTATCTGTCATACCAATTCTCTTTAACGATTTAAATTGAATACGATCTTGTTCTTTATCGTTAAACCATTTAAAGTATGTCATACTACAAGCGAAGAAGAAGAACAGTACCGCTACGAAGAAACCGATGAACATTGTAATTGCTCCACCTTCTCTTATATCCTTATACGCAAACACTGAATTTCTCAATTCCCCTTGCTTTTCTGGTACAATTTCATTTTTCAAATCTAATACAAGATTTTCTGTACTTTTCCAATCCTCAATATAATAACCGTAATATTTCGACTTTTCTTCATCTGGTACGAGTTTTGCATATTTCTCAAAATCTTGATCATTTACAATGAGATATTCACTATCATTAAAAACAGAATACTGCGTTGGATTATTTAATTGAACAGACTGCTTTTGTCCGTTAATTGTAAATTCATACGGTTTCGTACGATCTATCTTCATCAGTTCATTTGACATATCAACCATAACCATCGTTGCACTACCTGGTGCATTATGAACTTCTGTAGGTTGCTCTCTCTTTTGTTTGCGCACTTCTGCATTATATTCTTTTTCTGAAATAATCGTCATCGGTACTTCATGTTCACTATTAAACAACGTTATTTTCTGTGTTGCCGGTAGTTTAACGTATGTTACTTTTCGCGCATCTTCAAACCCGTGTCTCTTCACAAGCTCCTGTACCTTTTCTTCATTAATAAGGTTATGCGTATTTAACCCCTTTTCCTCATATGAAATAGCATGTGGTGTAAGTTCTACCGTTTTCGCACTCATATTTTCAAAATATACGTACAGTGTACCCACCGCTGAAGATACTACCGCCGTAATGATAGAAATTACAAATAGAAAACGAGCATTATCTTTCATTTTATAAATAAGGTTGCTAAGGACGAACATATTTGGGTACGTATAAAAAGATTGCTTTCTTTTTTGTAATGCTTTTAATACAACTGTACTACCTTGTGTAAATAGTAAATACGTTCCGCCAATTGTCAGTCCCACCACCGGTAAAAAAAGGATGAGGAAATTCAGAAACGTTACTTGGAAGCTAAGTACATATGCAACAATAATACATCCTATACCAACTACACATAACCATGTAAATGCAAACGGCTCTACTTTTTGCTTTCTTGCCTCTCTTAATAAATCAATAATTTGCAAGCGTCCTACTGTCCAAACACTAAACAATGATAGGATTAAAAATAGAATAAAGTATACACCAGCTGTAATAAGAACTGCTTTACTATTCCAAACAAGTGGAAGTGTCTTATCTATTTTTAATAATACGCTTAACGCTTGGAAAAATAATTTTGAACAAAGCATCCCAACCCCAATACCAACTACAATTGCAATACTACCTAACATCAGTTGCTCTAATATAATCATTCGGCCGAGCTGCGATTTCGTTCCGCCTATTAATGTTAGTAGACCAAACTCTTTTTTTCTTGCTCGTAAAAACGTTGAATTTGCATATAAAATAAAGAGTGCCGAGAAGATGACCACAATATAATTCATCGATTCTAATCCTTTTGTGATCATCTTTCTCATACTAATATTACCGCTTACGACATCTGGATGATAAATAAAAGAAGCATACATGAAAAATACGACAATCGATAAACAACTACTTATAAGAAACGCTTTATAGTTACGCCAATTTCCTTTTACGTTATTAAGCGCGAGCTGGCGAAAGTTCATGATATTCTCCTCCTAGCATCGCAAGTACGTCCAGGATTTCTTGGAAAAAGGCTTGTTTCGTTCTTCCTTTATGTATTTCCGAGAAAATTTCTCCATCGCGTATGAAAAGGATACGTTCACAATAACTAGCCGCTACTGGATCGTGCGTAACCATTGCAATCGTTACTTTCTTTTGCTCGTGTAAATCTTGCAGAGCGCCCATTAGCGATTTTGCTGACTTCGAGTCTAAGTTTCCAGTTGGCTCATCTGCTAAAATTAACGTCGGTTCATGAATGATTGCTCTCGCTGCTGCTGCACGTTGTTGTTGTCCCCCAGATACTTCGTATACTTTTTTATTTAAAATTTCTTCGATGTTTAAAAACTTCGCAATTTCTAGTACTTTCGCATCGATTTCATTTACAGATTTCTTCGCCATTACAAGTGGTAAAATAATGTTTTCTTTAATGGATAACGTATCAAGTAAATTAAAATCTTGGAAGATGAACCCTAAATGTGTACGGCGAAACTCCGCTAATTTTGCAGCACGCATTTGATTAATTTCTTCACCATTTACAAGCACATGACCTGAAGTTTGCTTATCAATTGTTGCTAATAAATTTAAAAGCGTCGTTTTCCCACTTCCTGAAGGACCCATAATCCCTACAAATTCGCCTTCTTCTATTTTAAAATTTATATCGTTTAAAGCAGTCGTCGCTACTGAACCTTTTGATTGGTACACCTTCGTTAATCCTTTTACTTCAAGAACACTCATTTCTAATCCCCCTACGTGTTTTCTTCTTACATTTACTATAAGAAAAATAAGAAAAAGAAACGAGTGATTTCCCTTACAAAACGTTTTGTTATCTTACAGTTTTGTCATTTTTCTCATCAATGTATGATATTCTTCATCTTTTGCAAATTGGAACGTGAATGTTGTCCCTTCTCCTTCAGCCGATTGGACATACATTCCATGATGTAAATTATCGCAAATTTCCTTCGTAATATATAAGCCCATCCCAGTCGCTTCTCTCGTTTTACGTCCATTTATTCCCGTAAAAAATGGATCAAATATGCGCTTTACGTCTTGCTCTGGAATACCAATTCCATTGTCCTTAATATGTAATAACACCTTTTGATTTTTCTCTTCAATTTGAAATTGAATTTCTTTTTTCTCTGCCGCTGAAATTTTTGTATACTTGATTGCGTTTACAACAATTTGACCTATAGCAATACTCAGCCATTTTCTATCAGATGCAACCATACAAGTATCTTCTTCAAACATCACTTTCGGAAATACAGACGATTGAATAAAGGATTTCCGATTTTCATTAATAATACCTCGCACGACATCTATAACATTTACTACTTCTATCTTATAATCTTTCGCAAACTGCTCTAGTCTTGCCATATGTAACGCTAAATCTAAACCATTTAGTATACGGTTATTTTCTTCACGAATACTTTCAACTGTTGCTCTTGCCTCACGATGCTCTTTGCCAAACTTTTGCAGCAATAATTCAATAACAGATACTGGTGTTTTCATTTGGTGAATCCATTGGTTCATAAATATCATTTGCTGTTGCTCTTTCGCATGCTGTTTATGAACTTCATTCATATATTGCTGTCTTAATAACGTAAAAGATTCAACGACCATTTCTTGCTCTGATGTATAAGATTCATCAATAAGTAAAGAGTCATGTAATGTATTTCCATCAGTAACATACTTTTCGATCCTCTTTAAAAACACACTCCGTTTTCGGTAATCGTAAATGAGGTATACAGTAAACACAACTGTTCCTAATAAAAGTCCATATAACCACGTACTCCAATCAATGGATTTCTTTTCTAAAAGACTTTGCAGCTGTAAAACGAGCCCAAATAAACAAAGGCTAACAATATAAGAAAGAATTAAAGAAAAGCGGCCCATAAGGTAATTTTTAACCTTCATGCCCTTCGCCCCACTCCGTAAAAAGCGCATAACCATATCCACGTTTCGTTACAATTGCATTTTTAATGCCTAACTCCTCTAGTTTCTTCCTTACACGTTTTACATTTACGGTTAATGTATTATCATCCACAAATGCTACTTCATCCCATAGAGCTTCTAACAGTTCTTCGCGCGTTACATATTGATTCACCTGTTTCATTAAACACTCTAATAAGTAAAACTCATTTTTTGTCAGTTCAGTTTGTTGTCCTTGCCACTCAACAATATGCTGAGACGGGAATAACAACAGTCCATTTACACCTAAACAATCACTCTCAGCGGCAGAAGCATACTCTCCGTAACCACGGCGAAGTGCACTCTTCACCTTTGCCATTACGATATCTAAATGGAATGGCTTCGTAATATAATCATCGCCGCCATTTTCAATCGCCATTACTTGATCCATTTCTCCTGTTCTTGCAGAAACAAAAATAATTGGTGCATTCGATACAGTACGAATTTGACGACACCAATAAAAACCGTCAAAGTACGGTAAATTAATATCAAGTAACACGAGATGAGGATTCACTTTTACAAACTCATCTTTTATTTGACGTAAATCACTTGCTCTAAATGATTGATAGCCATACCTTTCTAAATGCTCTTCTAATATTCCCGCGATTTTCTCATCATCTTCTACAATTAATATTTTATACATGTTCGTTTTCTCCCCATAAAAAAATTCTTCTAAAACCACTCCCCTTTTTATTATAAATTGAAAATTTAATTAGTGGGGATTTTTTCCTATATAAATCCGATTTTTACGATATAAAAAAAGACTGCCGTATTTCGGCAGTCTTAATCGATAAATTCAAATTCATATTCAAGAATTTTTACAATATCTCCGTCTTTTGCACCACGTGCACGAAGCGCTTCATCAATACCCATTCCGCGCATTTGACGAGCGAAACGACGTACAGATTCATCACGTGAGAAGTCTGTCATCTTGAATGTTTTCTCAATATCGTAACCAGAGATAACAAACGTGCCATCACTTTCACGTGTAATTTCAAATTTAACACCTTCAGTATCAAATTTGTACATTACACTTGTATCAGACTCATCCGCAACTTCATGTATTGGGAATTCTGGTGTTGTTTCTATTAAGTTCGCTACTTCAAACAATAAGTCACGAACACCTTGTCTTGTTACAGCTGAGATTGGGAAGATTTTTACTTCGTCTCCCACTTTCTCTTTAAATGCTTGTAAGTTTTCTTCTGCATCTGGCATATCCATTTTGTTTGCAACAACAACTTGTGGACGCTCAGTTAAGCGAAGATTGTATTCTTTTAATTCATTATTAATCGTTACGTAATCTTCATATGGATCACGGCCTTCTAAACCAGACATATCAATAACATGCACGATTACACGTGTACGCTCAATATGACGTAAGAATTGGTGTCCAAGTCCGACGCCAGCATGTGCGCCTTCAATTAGTCCTGGAAGGTCAGCCATAACGAAGCTGCGGTTATCACCAGTTTCAACAACACCAAGATTTGGAACGATTGTTGTGAAGTGATACTCTGCAATTTTCGGACGCGCTGATGATACAACAGATAATAATGTAGATTTACCTACACTTGGGAATCCAACAAGTCCAACGTCTGCTAGTACTTTAAGTTCTAGAATAACATCACGCTCTTGACCTGGTTCCCCGTTCTCAGCGATTTCTGGCGCTGGGTTCGTAGCTGTTGCAAAACGTGAGTTACCACGGCCACCGCGGCCACCTTTTGCAATTACAGCAGTTTGTCCATGCGTTACTAAATCGGCAAGAATTTGACCAGTTTTTTCATCTTTTACTACTGTTCCTGGTGGAACCTTTACAAGTAAATCTTCAGATTTACGTCCGTGCTGACCTTTACTCATTCCGTGCTGACCGCGATCAGCTTTGAAATGACGTTGGTAGCGGAAGTCCATTAATGTACGTAAGCCTTCCTCAACTACGAAAACAACATCTGCACCTTTACCGCCGTCGCCACCTGCTGGGCCACCTTTTGGTACATACTTCTCACGACGATACGCAACCATACCGTTACCACCGTCGCCGCCTTTTACATATATCTTGACCTGATCTACAAACATTATTTCACCACACTTTTTTCAATTGGTTGTAATATAACTGAGACTTCTTCGTCTCGCACTGTATAAGAAATGGAATACCATTTATTGTTTTGGGTCGCAAGCCAATTCTGTAGTTCTTCTACACTCGTTAGCTTACCACGAAAATCAAAAAAGAAACGAGCATTATCCGCGTCACATTCAATTGTGATACAAACATAATTTTCAACATATACGTCTAAACTATGCTGAAGCATCGAGAAAAATTGATTCGTCCATGTACATACAGTCTCATCTAAGTGAGATAAGTTATGTAATTTCCCTAATACTTCGTACTCCAATAAGCACGGCTGCTGTTTCCAATTATATGTTAAAATCCACTCTGAAAATAAAGGCATTGATAGCCCCATCAGATTGGATTCTTGTCTCGCTTCTTGGACAAAACGATCGATGAGACTATGAATTTCTTCCACTTTTCCAAGGGAAAGGTTTCCTTTCACCATCTGCATACGATTGAGCCAATCATGTCTTGAATGGCGCAATGCATCTATAATTGTCCATTTTTCATTCATTTAGATACCCCTTAATATAGAAAAACTCTAACCTGCACTCAGGTTAGAGTTTTCCGTGAGTTCTTATGCTTCTTGAGCAACAGGATATACGCTCACTTGTTTGCGGTCACGACCAAGACGCTCAAAGCGTACTACGCCGTCAACTTTCGCGTATAAAGTGTCATCGCCACCACGACCAACGTTAACACCTGGATAAATTTTTGTACCGCGTTGACGGTAAAGAATTGAACCACCTGTAACCGTTTGACCATCTGCGCGTTTAGCACCAAGACGTTTTGACTGAGAGTCACGACCGTTCTTTGTACTACCTACACCTTTCTTAGATGCGAAAAACTGAAGATCTAATCTTAACATACGTTACACCTCCTGCACTTTTTCTATTAAACGGATATACTTTCCGTAATCAAGTTCGATCGTCTTAAGCGAAACAACTAATCCTTCTAAAAGCGTTTGTGCTTTTTCTGCTGTATGAACGTCTAAATCATTAGGCAATTCATATGTTAAGAATCCGCCATCACTTCCGAGTTCAATAGTTGCTTGCACATTACAAAGTTCTTCCACTGCATTTATAGAACCAAACACAACCGCTGTAGTTCCAGCACAGACAAGGTCTTGTCCATGTGGCGCATAATCGGCATGTCCAGTCATTTTAAATGATTGGATACTTCCTAATTTCGTGCGACTTATCGTAATTTTAATCATGTTAACCAGAATTAAGCGTTGATAGCTTCAACAACTAGCTTAGTGTAAGGTTGACGATGACCTTGTTTCTTACGATTGTTCTTTTTCGCTTTGTATTTGAAAACGATAATTTTCTTAGCGCGACCTTGTTTTTCAACTTTCGCAGTAACTGTTGCACCTTCTACAACTGGGCTACCAACTTTAACGTTTTCGCCACCAACGAAAAGAACTTTGTCAAAAGTAACAGTTTCACCAGCTTCAACATCTAATTTTTCAATGTAGATTGCTTGACCAGCTTCAACTTTAATTTGTTTTCCACCTGTTTCGATAATTGCGTACATACTTGCACCTCCTCTTAATTACTAAGACTCGCCAAAAACGAGGTAGACATAAATGCCTTTAGGGAACCTGTCTTGTGCGGTTGTAGCATATAGCCGTTTAGGTGCTATAAACTATAACATAAAGATGTTATCATGAATCATAGACGGTTGTCAATAAATGTTCTGCTAACTATTTTTTCCGCTCTACAATTTCTTTTTTACTTCCAAAACGAACGATAGCATACTTTTCGATATTATCATCTTTGAAATAAATTTCAAATGGAATATTTTTTTGTAATTCTTTTTGCAAAAACTGTTTTTGCAGTTCTTTAGGCGCAGCGATTAATACCGCTTCATCTTCTATATTGCCATATGTGATTAGTTCTCTCTCTAACTCATACGCAATTGTTTCATGCGACATCACATAACCCGTCGCTTTGCAAGGTACACACTCTTTTAATAATACGTCCCGTAAAGAATGCTTTTTACGTTTACGTGTCATTTCCAAAATCCCTAGCTCCGTAAAGCCGAGCACCCTTGTATATGTGCGGTCATCTTGCATAGCAGCTATAAGACATTCTCTTACCTTTTCTTTATCTTCTCTTTTTTTCATATTAATAAAATCAATTAATATCATACCACCAATATCACGAAGTCTTAATTGGCGTGCAATTTCTTCAGCTGCCATCTCATTTGTGCGAAGTACTGTATCTTGTAAATTTTGTTTTCCCGTAAACTTGCCCGTATTCACATCAATTACAGTCATCGTCTCCATTTGTTCTACAATTAAATAAGCACCATTTGGAAGCCACACAATTTTTTGGAGTGCTTTCTCAATTTCACGCTCTATTCCAAAATGGTTAAACATCGAAGACTTTTCATTATAAAAAGATACTTTTTCTTTTCCAACTTTGTCTTCTAATTCTTTTACTATACTTCTTGTATCTACAACTACTTTTTCAATGGTTTCAATTGGATTCTCTTGAAATACACGATCTAAAAAGGTCGCCGGTCGATGAAGTAATAACGGCGCCTTTCCTTGGCCCTCTTTTCTTTTTAACTCTTCATACAACTGTTGTAACCCTTGCATTTCAGCTTGTATTTCTTCAATTGCTCCTTTTTCAGAAGCAGAGCGGAAAATGTATCCCCCCGTTCCCTCTATTTCAATTTGGAGTAACTGTTGTCTTCTTTTATTATTTTTTATTTTTCGAGAAACAGCGCGCATCTCATCAAACGGCATATAAACGACATATTTCCCGGTAAATTCTATATTCGCTGTCAATTTAGGCCCTTTCGTATCAATTGCCTCTTTCACAACTTGTACGAGTATCGCTTGCCCTTCATGTATACGATAAGAAGATGGTACATCATCGTATGAAAGGTAAGCATGTTTTTCTAAACCGATGTTTACAAAAGCTGCATTCATTCCAGCAATTGTTCTTACGACACGTCCAACATAAATATGCCCAACAATCTCTTGCTCTTCATTACGTTTCCATAAAAACTCAACAATTTTTTTCTTCTCTTCAATTGCAACGCGCTTTTCCGAACCAGCGTAATTCACATATAACGTTTTCAAAATTATTTCCTCACTTTATAATCTTCTTTGCTTTTACAATAATAAAAGGTTAGTGCTATCGTCAACACTAACCGATTAATTCTTCAACTGATGAAGTTGTTCGTTTTTCAGTAAAATATGCATAGAGCAATTCATTTTCATCCAATGTGTAATGCTCTTTATATTTTCCACGGACGATAATAGAATGCTTATATCCTCTACGAAATTTTGTAAAGATCGTATATAAACGATCTTCCGTTTGCACTTCAATAGGTGCAATCTTTTCGATTCCTCTTTTGTTTCCATAATAACGTTCTAATAAAAAACGCATAAATGCATACCGTCTTTGTTTCCACTCTTGATATAATGACACTGCTAAAAATATGAGTAGTATCCACATCATAATATTGTTACTATTCCAGAGTAACTGCCATCCTAATATTACACCAAAAAAAACACATGACAATTGCATCATCTTTTCATGTGCTTGTAAATAAGGGAAACGATATGATAATACATTAAACAATACTTTCCCGCCATCTAACGGCCAAATAGGGAGTAAATTAAATGCTAAAATAATTATATTATTCCACATAAAGAAATAATATAAATCTGTATTCAGCCAACCGACTTCGAACAACATATAACCTACCAGCATCATCCAAACATGTTGAATCGGTCCTGCAATTACGACAACAAGTTCCTCTTTCAATGACTTATTACCATGTTCCTCAAGCTCGGCCACGCCACCAAACGGCAAAAGTTGAATTCTTTTTATACGCCAATTATAGTGTGCTGCTGCAAAAGCATGCCCAAGTTCATGAATAAGAACAATACAAAATAACAGTAGTAACTCTTTAAAACGCGCAGTAAAAATACCAATGACAATAATAACCCAAAATAATGGATGCACGGAAATTTTCGTTAAAACGTCCCTATATTTAATCAAATGATATCACCTGGATCGGATCAATAAATTTTTCATTCTTTTTTATCGCGAAATAAAACTTTCCGTTTTTATCATTTGTATCATTACTCACCGTTCCAATTTTTTGTTTCTTTGAAACGTAATCATATAATTTCACTGACATATCGTTTAAGTTTGCATACCATGACTCCGTACCATCTGCATGTTGAATTTGAACTGTATTTCCAAGTTCCTCTTTCTTGCCTGCAAAAACAACTAACCCTTCATTTACTGACTCCACTTTTGCATTTGTAGCTGTTTGGACAAATACACCTTGGCCATTTTTTTGAAACCCTTGCATTACCTTTCCAGAAGCAGGAATTGCATAATCCTTTTGCTGAATACTTCCTTCTTTTTTCTCGTTCGGCGAATAGAATACGAGCGGTTTTCCAAATTGCTTTTCATACCATTTCGCTACAGTAGCAAACTGAAATTCCTCTTTCATCACTTTTTCTGTAACAGCTTTAGCTCCATTGAATGAAGAAGGAGCATTCTTATATAAAATAGCAACCGAAAGAACTAATATTGCTGATAATAAAACTTTGAAGAAAAAGACTTCCTTTCGAAATAAAGGATGCATTTCCTTTTCTCCATCTTCAATAAATACCGCTTCACTATCGAAATTCCCTCCGTTAAAATACTGCTCTTCCTCCATCCTTTCTTGCTCGGCCTTCCTTTTTGCAATCCGCTTTTTAATTTCTTCTACGCGTCTATTCTTCATACTGTCTCCTTTCTTTCGTTAAGCTAATTTCATTAGAAACAGTTGTATACAGTTTGTACATATGTATGAGCTAAGAAAGAAAGATATTCGTGTGAAGAAAAAAGAAAGCACCTCGCATATGTGCGAAGTGCTCTTAACGGATTCCAAAGAAGTTTTTCACCTTTGCAAATACCGATACCTTTTCTTGTTCAAATGCTTGTAATGGTACATTCTCACCTAACAAGCGTCTTGCAATATTACGATAAGCCAACGCTGCTTTTCCGCTTGGTTGCAACGCCACAGGTTCACCTGTATTTGTAGCTCGAATAACTTCATCGTCATCTTCGACAACACCAAGAAGCTCGATTGACAATGTACGTACAATTTCATCAACATCTAACATATCCTGTTCATGAAGCATATGACTACGTACACGGTTAATAACAAGTTTCGGTGGTTCAATATCCTCTTTTTCTAAAAGCCCAATAATACGATCCGCATCGCGCATTGAGGATACTTCTGGAGTCGTAACAACGATTGCTTTATCCGCACCAGCTACCGCATTTTTAAATCCCTGCTCAATCCCCGCAGGACAATCGATTAATATGTAATCATAATCTTGACGTAATACTTGTATTAATTCATCCATTTGTTCAGGTGTTACCGCTGATTTATCACTCGTTTGTGCTGCAGGTAATAAATAAAGATCATCAAAACGTTTGTCTTTAATAAGAGCCTGAGGTAAACGGCAACGCCCTTCAACGACATCAACAAGATCAAATACAATACGATTTTCCAGCCCCATTACTACGTCTAAATTTCGAAGACCGATATCTGTGTCAATTAAGCACACTTTCTTTCCAGATAACGCTAGGGCCGTACCAATGTTCGCAGATGTAGTAGTTTTACCTACTCCGCCTTTTCCAGATGTAATTACTATTGCCTCTCCCACAGCTATACAATTCCCCTTTCTAACTTTGTTAAATTAGGTCTGAGATGAGTGAGAAGTTGCAGGCGATCGACAACAATGTGATTGTTCTCATTAATATACGCACATTCTGCCGCCTCCGCTCCGTCTTCTTTCTCTTCCGGAGCCCGCATTGCCACATCACTAATTCGAAGTTGCATCGGGTTCATAACAGATGCAGCGATTACAGCATCCGAATCCCCATAATACCCAGCATGTGCAATTCCTCTTAATGATCCTACGACAAAAATATTCCCCCCAGCGATAACCGTTCCGCCTGGATTAACATCTCCAATTAACAACAAATTTCCTTTTACATGTAAAACTTGTCCAGAGCGAACAATTTTGGAAATAGGGACAATTTCTGTTTCTTCTTTCCAAGCTATTGCTTCTGCTTTAGTGATAACATCACTTTCAATTGAATCCACAACAAGATTCTTTTTATTACGAATTAACGTACGAATCTCTTCTTGTTGGACTTCTGTTAAATAACGATTTCCTACTTTCACATGCACTTCAATTAAAGAGCGCCCATCACCATCGTAGTAATGTGTAGAAAGTTTTTCGTCTAATTCCACCAATAATTCTGAGAATGAACAACAATCATCTAAATGAAGCGTTATCCCATCTTTTGTCCCTTTTATCGTTACATTTTGTTGCTTTTTTTCTTCCACTAAAGTTCACCCCACCGATTCAATTCGACATAAAATTAGAAAATCCTTTTTTCTTTTTCTTCCATCGCTTTTGAAAGACGCACTATATATCGTCTCAGTGGGAAACAAACTATCAATAAGAAAATAGCATTTAACAATAAAGTAGAAAGGAGACGATCTGTGAAAAAGACATACGCTGGCATATGAGTACGTCCTAATAAAGTTAAGAATCCATACACATAATACTCTAGTGCTACAACGCTAGCTAATATGATAGAAACAACAATAAATAAATTCAATTGTAGTACTTTCATCACACTATATACTAAATAAGCTAAAATCGGATAAGCAAAAATATATATCCCGACAAGTTCTGTGTATACGGTATCAAATAAGAAGCCAAATAATAGTCCGTAATAAATCCCTTGGACCGGACTATAATACACTGTAATAAAACATAAGACGATTATAAAGAAATGCGGTGCTGCTATGCTGTCTTTCCAAAACACATCCGTTGGAACAACAGTAGCAAACATATTTTCAAATAGAAACACAAAAAGGAGCAAAAGAGGAAGAGCTGCTCTTTTTAATATCTTCATCATCTCTTCTTCTCCTCCTATTCTAATGGCGCTGAAGGTGTTGCACGTTTAGCAACCGTAATATGCTCTACGTCATTTAAATCAGCGGCAGGTTTTACATAAGCTGTTTTTGTTAAGCCATATGCATCTGGCTGAACTTCAACGATTTTTCCAATTACAAGACCTTTCGGGAAAATATCACCCAGTCCAGATGTTACAACTAGTTGATCTTTCACTACCGGTGCATCAGAGCCAATCTTTGTGAAAAGAAGTAATTGCTTTTCTTTGTCATAACCTTCAATCAATCCAAAGATTTTCTCTTGCCCTTGTACAATAGCAGAAACACGATTTGTTCGGCTCATAGAACTTAGTAATTCTACTGATGATGTAAACTGAGATACACTTTTCACTCTTCCAACTAACCCTTGTGAAGTTACTACAGCCATATCTTTTTTAATTCCTTGCTGTGCCCCTTTATCAATTCCAATTAAATCGTACCATTTATCTGGATTACGAGAAACAACAGTAGCTGGAATTTCAGTATACCCGCTATTTAACTCTTTTTTACCAGTTAGCTCTTGTAGCTTCTTGTTATCATCTTCTAATTGTTTTACTTTCCCTGATAGACCTGCATAATTATCTAATTTTGCTTTTAATTCTTTATTCTCTTCATACGTGCGCTTTACATCCTCTACATTTTCGAAGAATCCAGCTACGTATTTCGCTGGCTTTTGGAATACACGTTCTACAACACCGACAGTATCTTTAACAAACTGCTCTGGCCATGTTAAACTGTTCCGTTCTTTCAATGAGATTCCAATCAATGCCACGAGAAGAATAATACTAACCAACAAAACAATTAATCTTTTGTTTAAGAAAAACTGTGGCACGTTCACACCCTCTTAATTTCACTGATTTTTATTTTGCAATATTATCGAGCAGCAGTTTTGAAAAGATCGATATTGTCTAATGCTTTACCTGTTCCAATTGCTACGCAATCTAATGGATCTTCTGCAACAAGAACTGGCATTTTCGTTTCTTCACTAATTACTTTATCTAAATTACGTAGTAATGCCCCGCCACCTGTTAATACGATACCGCGGTCCATAATATCAGCCGCTAATTCAGGTGGAGTTTTTTCTAACGTATTTTTAACTGATTCTACAATCGCATCTACTGTATCTTTTAATGCATCTGCAATTTCTTCTGGCTGAATTAGTACTGTTTTTGGTAAACCACTTACTAAATCACGACCGCGAATTTCCATAGGCTCGATACCTTCTGGCTCGCCTGCAGAACCAATTTCTAATTTTAATGCTTCAGCTGTTCTTTCACCGATCATTAAGTTATAGCTTTTCTTAATGTACTGAATGATTGAATCGTCCATATCATCACCAGCAACACGGACTGACTGGCTTGTTACAATACCACCTAGAGAAATAATTGCAACTTCTGTTGTACCACCACCGATATCAACAACCATACTACCAGTTGGTTCCCAAACAGGTAAGTTTGCACCAATCGCTGCTGCAAATGGCTCTTCGATAGGATAAGCATCACGAGCACCCGCTTGACGAGTCGCATCGATTACTGCACGTCTTTCTACAGCTGTAATACCAGATGGTACACATACCATTACATACGGCTTACGTGAGAAGAAACCGTTTGATTTTTGAGCTTGTTGAATGTAATATTTCATCATTGTTGCAGTTGTTTCGTAATCAGCAATTACACCGTCTTTCATCGGGCGAAGTGCCACAACGTTCCCTGGTGTACGACCAATCATTTGTTTTGCGTCGCTACCTACAGCAACGATTTGTTTCGTATCAGTTTGTAACGCCACTACTGAAGGTTCACGTAAAACTACACCTTTTCCTTTTACATATACAAGCGTGTTCGCAGTTCCTAAGTCTATTCCAAGATCGCGAGTAAATCCACCAAATCCAAACATATTATTTATCTTCCTTTCTTGTTTTCACGGACTCATTTTTTCTTAATTTATATTATAAAAACAGTACGTTTTTTATATCTTTATCCTTTTTGTAGATAAATTTCTACAAAAAACTCATAAATCACATTATAAAACAAAATAAGTAAAAAGCATAGTCTTAAATATGACCTTTTTCCTTTAAACTCACGAATTTATGGTCACCTATTATAATATGATCAAGCACTTCAATTCCGATAATCTGGCCGCATTCTACTAAGCGTTTTGTTACTTCAATATCTTCACGGCTCGGCGTGGGATCTCCTGAGGGATGGTTATGAAGACATATGATAGAGGCTGCTGCACGACGGAAGGCTTCTTTAAAAACCTCCCTCGGGTGTACAATTGACGTGTTTAAACTTCCAATAAAGATCGTTTGCCTATGTATAACTTGATTTTTTGTATTTAAATATAAACAAACAAAATGCTCTTGTTGTAAAAAACGCATTTCTTCCATCATGTATTTCGCACAATCTTCTGGACTTCGAATACTATATCTATTTTGATATTCTAAACGTACCATTCTTCTGCCTAGTTCAAAGGCTGCCATAAGTTGCGATGCCTTTGAAATCCCAATACCATGTATACTAATTAGCTCCTCTAATGTTGCATCTTTCAACATACGTAAGCCATCAAATTGGTGTAAAATTTTATCTGACAACTTTAAAACTGTTTCTTCTTTAGAACCTGTTCTGAGTAACACTGCGAGAAGCTCTCGATTTGATAAACTTCCAGCACCTTCTAACAATAAACGCTCCCGTGGCTGTTCTTCTCTTACAACATCACGAATACCGTTCATCTCTCCACCCCTTTATTTGTTCTCTCAAAGAAAACCCCATGCAATTTTACGCATGGGTTACATCAATATCAAATTGTTTTAATTCCCGAACGAGGCGTGCGATTGGTAAGCCAACTACACTATAGTAGTCCCCTTGAATATTTTGAACGAAAATAGATCCTTTACCTTGAATCCCATAACTACCGGCTTTATCAAGAGGTTCTTTCGACGCGACGTATGTATCAATTTCCTCTTCTGTTAACTCCCAAAATGTAACTTCTGTACGCTCATAAAAAGTAACCGTTTTTTCTTTTGCTATAATCGCAACACCTGTATACACTTCATGTGTTTTCCCTGATAGTAATTGTAACATCTCTTTCGCCTCATCCTCATTAGAAGGCTTACCAAGAATACGCGACTCATATGTAACAATTGTATCTGCACCTAACACAATGTGATCACTATTATTTTCTGCCACCGCTGATGCTTTTTGCAAGGCAAGCGACATTACAATATCAGAAGGCGATGAATATGCACCAATTGTTTCCTCTACTTCACTTACAACGATTTCAAATGGCACACTAGCTAACTCAAGCAATTCCTTCCTCCGAGGTGATCCTGAAGCTAAAATTATTTTTCTCATATTTTCTCCTTCCTTTCTCACATGAAGCAGAACAATTTATATTAATCGTATCAAAGGAATAGTTTGCCCACAAATGAAAGAAATATTAATTTCTCTAACTAAAATAACACTTCTTTATTGCATACGATTATATTCCCATCATAGAGAAAGCACTTTGCTCTAAATTCAAAAGAAAAGAAAGAAGTACATGTACTTCTTTCTTACTCATTTTATTATCCTATCATTTCACTTTCTACGAAACAATTTTTTCATACGAGAGTAAACCATCAATAATAACTTGATTTAATTTCGCCAAAGATTCCTTATCCATCTTCCCATCTTTTACTGTTTGTACAGCTACCGACGTATACATATACAGTTTCTTTGCTTCTTCTCGTTTCATACTTTCCCCTTCTTTTTCAACCTTTTTCCATTCTTTTTCAATTGCTTCTATATCTTTTGGGCTGCTTTTTCCACCAACTTGTACGCTAGAAGCATATTTTGCTAAATGAGTGTATAATGGCTGCACTTTTGTTAAAAATGTCCCTACTTCTTTATCATCTTTCAGCAATGCTTTATCTGTTATATCCCAGCTCTTTTTTAAAACGGAGACACCATCATTTTTATACTTAGTCATTAATTGATTTATAGACTGTTCATCGCTAGCAATACCAACAACTATTGCATACTTATCACCGCTCGGTCTCAAAGCACCAATGCCCCCATTGCCTTTCCATTCTTCAAGAGCTGCCTGTCCCTTTTCTTCAGAAGAATAAAGCCCCCCTTGAACAAAAAATAATTTCATCGGATCCAATGACGTTCCTGCCTGTGCTTTTTGTTTTTCTTCTTTCGGTGCTGGTGTTTGTTCTGCCGTTCCACCCACCCTTGATTCTCCATTTCCAGTCGGCCTTGAAGCTGTCACTTCACTTCCTCCTGTCGTTCCTTGTCCAGTAAGTAAATGAAGCATCCCCATTCCAAACGCCGTACCGATAATGATTGCAGTTGCAACGATTACAATTAATGTATTACTCCACTTCTTTCGGTATTTTTCCACAGACATTGATTTCGCTTTTTGAAACGGAACAACATTTTTCGGTCGTTCACTTTCTACTACCATCCATTCAAATTCATCTTTCTTTTTTTCCTCATACTTCGCTTCTGTTCCATTCACTTTCACTGAGATCGTTCGTGATTGCTTGTCCATACACTCACACCTCACCTCTTATCGTTGTCCGCATCATATCATATTCATTTCATAAAAAAACGAGATATTTGTCAGAGGAATTCGCCAAATAACCCTATATATTTATCTTATATGTATGCATTTGACTTCATTTGTAGAACAAAAAAACTAGATAGCAAAGACTATCTAGTTTTTCTCGCGAATATATTTTCGTACTTCAGAAATGAAATAAAGAGAACCCGTTATGATAAAAACATCATTTTCTGCTATCATTTCAACTTTTGTATCAATTGCCTCTTTCCAATTTTCAAAAACTAATTTTGATTCTTTCTGTGAATATGATGCAAGCTTATCAGCAGAAATAGCACGATCAAAGGCGAATGTTGTAAAAATAATTTCATCTGCAATGGTTTCTAATTGGCCTACCATGTTATGTAATTGTTTATCACCAAGAGCAGTAAATAACACTATTACATTTTTATCTTTGTAATGCGCTTCTACTGTTTTCACAAGGCTTTCGATACCTTCTGGATTATGAGCACCATCTATAATAATATCCGGGTTACTTTGCAACTTTTCAAAGCGCCCAATCCAATATGCTTCCAGTAATCCCGTTCTTATTTCCTCTTCTTCAATTAAAAATGATAAATATGTTTTTACATACATTACTGCCATAAGTGCTAACGCTGCATTTCCTACTTGATGAATGCCTTTCATTGAGATTTGCAAATCTTCAAATGCGGAAAAAGGACAAGTAAAATCAAACTGTTCCCCATCTTCATTAGACTGTTTATGTAACGCTGTAAAATGCTTGCTAAGTTCGTATAAGTTTGCATGGTTTTCCTTTGCAACATTTTGAATGACTTGCAAAGCTTCTTCATCTTGTACACCAGTAATTACCGGCACGCCAGACTTAATAATCCCCGCCTTTTCATATGCAATTTCCCCTAGTGTATTTCCTAAAATATGCATATGATCGTGACCGATATTCGTAATAATCGTGAGGACAGGGTGTATAACATTGGTAGAGTCAAAACGTCCACCAAGCCCTGTTTCAAATAAAACAACATCACAGAAATTGACTTTACCGAAATAGCAAATCGCCATAACAGTAATAATTTCAAACTCTGTCGCTTCCCCTAAATCCGTTTCATCTAGTTTTTCAACGACTGGTTTTACCATCTTTACAAGTTCAGTAATCTCTTCGTCTGCAATTGGTGTTCCATTCACACTAATGCGTTCATTAAATGATTCGATGTAAGGAGAGGTAAACGTTCCTACCTTATATTTCGCGCCTTCTAACATGTAACGCATATATGTTAACGTTGAACCTTTTCCATTTGTACCAGCAAGATGAACACATTTTATATGACGCTCTGGATTTCCAAGTTCTTCTAACATCCATCTCATTCTTTCTAATCCTGGTTTAATTCCAAATTTCAATCGGCTATGGATCCACCCTATCGCTTCTTCGTATGTATGTATCACGTATGTTTTTCCCCTTTCAATAGACAACTTTCATAGTTCTATTATACGCAAAGAAAAGAGACTCACCAATATAGTGAGTCTCTAAAAACATTTTTACTTTTCAAGATCTGCTAGACGTTGACGAACTGCTTCGCGTTTTTCTAGGTAATCTTGCTCTTTCGCACGCTCTCCTTCAATAACCGCTGCAGGAGCTTTCGCTACGAAACCTTGGTTAGAAAGTTTCTTCTGTACACGTTCTACTTCTTTATCGAACTTCTCAAGTTCTTTCTCAAGACGAGCTCTCTCTTCATCAAGATTGATAAGATCAGCTAACGGTAAGAATAACTCTGCACCTGATACGATTGCAGTCATTGCCTTTTCTGGCGCTTGTAAGTCTGTTTGAATTGTTAATTCGCTTGGGTTACAGAAACGCTCAATGTAAGAGCTGTTTTTCGTAAGTTGAGCAAGTACAGCCTCATCTTTTGCTTTAATTTGCATTTGAACTTTTTTGCTCATTGGCGTATTTACTTCTGCACGGATGTTACGAACAGAGCGAATGATATCAACTAGAAGGTGCATTTCTGCCGCAGCTTCCGTATCTTGTAAATCTTCGCGAACTGTTGGCCACGCAGCTACTGTAATAGACTCGCCTTCATGCGGTAAATGTTGCCAAATTTTCTCTGTTACGAATGGCATGAATGGGTGTAATAGACGCATTGTTTGATCTAATACGTAAGCTAAAATAGAACGAGTTGTTTTCTTAGCTGCTTCATCTTCACCGTATAGTGGAAGTTTCGCCATTTCAATATACCAATCACAGAAATCGTCCCAAATGAAGTTGTATAATGAACGACCAGCTTCACCGAACTCATATTTATCCATGTTACGTGTTACGCTTTCGATTGTTTCGTTTAAGCGCGTTAAGATCCACTTATCTGCTACTGATTTTTCACCAGTTAAATCGATTTCTTCATACTTCATATCATCCATGTTCATTAATACGAAACGTGATGCGTTCCAAATTTTATTAATGAAGTTCCAAGTAGATTCTACTTTTTCCATGCTGAAACGTAAATCTTGACCTGGTGCACTTCCTGTTGATAAGAAGAAACGCATTGCATCTGCACCGTACTTCTCGATAACATCCATTGGGTCAATACCGTTACCAAGAGATTTACTCATCTTACGACCTTGCTCGTCACGAACTAAACCGTGAATTAATACATCTTTAAATGGACGCTCTCCTGTAAACTCTAAACCTTGGAAAATCATACGAGATACCCAGAAGAAGATGATATCATAACCCGTTACTAGTGCATCTGTTGAATAGTAACGTTTGAAATCTGCTGAATCTTCATTTGGCCAACCAAGTGTTGAGAATGGCCATAACGCTGAACTGAACCATGTATCAAGTACGTCGTTATCTTGATTCCAGTTTTCAATATCTGCTGGTGCTTCTGTACCTACGTATACTTCACCAGTTTCTTTATGGTACCAAGCTGGAATACGGTGTCCCCACCATAATTGACGAGAAATACACCAGTCATGAATATTTTCCATCCAACGTAAATATGTGTTTTCAAAACGCTCTGGTACGAACGTTACTTTTTCTTCTTCTTTTTGTTGAAGCGCTACTGCTTTTTCAGCAAGTGGAGCCATTTTTACGAACCACTGTGTTGATAAATAAGGCTCAACAACTGCACCGCTACGCTCACTATGACCTACTGAATGCATATGTGGCTCGATTTCTACTAATACGCCAGCTTCTTGTAAGTCTTTTACTAATTCTTTACGGCATTCGAAACGATCCATACCGTTATACTTACCAGCTTTTTCGTTCATTGTTCCATCTTCGTTCATTACTAATATGCGTGGTAAGTCATGACGGTTACCTACTTCAAAGTCATTCGGGTCATGAGCTGGTGTAATTTTTACAACGCCCGTTCCGAAATCTTTTTCTACGTACTCATCAGCAATAATCGGAATCTCACGGCCTACGATTGGAAGTGTAACTGTTTTTCCGATTAAATGTTTGTAACGATCGTCTTCTGGATGAACTGCTACTGCTGTATCACCAAGCATCGTTTCTGGACGAGTTGTCGCAAGACGAATGTGACCAGAACCATCTGTTAACGGATAGTTCATATGGTAGAATGCACCTTGAACTTCTTTATGAATTACTTCAATATCAGAAAGAGCTGTACGTGTTGCTGGATCCCAGTTGATGATATATTCACCACGGTAAATTAAGCCTTTTTCGTATAATTGAACGAATACTTTATTAACCGCATCTGATAAACCTTTGTCTAATGTGAATCGTTCACGAGAATAGTCTAGTCCTAAACCAACTTTCCCCCATTGTTGACGAATGTGAGAAGCGTACTCTTCTTTCCACTCCCAAGCTTTTTCAAGGAATTTTTCACGGCCAAGATCGTAACGTGAAATACCTTCTTCACGAAGTTTTCCTTCTACTTTCGCTTGTGTTGCGATACCAGCATGGTCCATTCCTGGAAGCCATAGTACATCGTATCCTTGCATACGCTTCGTACGAGTTAAAATATCTTGAAGAGTTGTATCCCAAGCATGACCTAGGTGTAACTTACCAGTTACGTTCGGAGGTGGAATTACAATTGTATACGGTTGTTTCTTCTCGTCTCCTGTTGCTTCAAAATATTTGCCTTCAAGCCACCATTGATAAAGGCCTTCTTCAACGGACATATGATCATATTTAGTTGGTAAATTCTTTTCCGTGTTTGACATTATTTTCCCTCCTTAAAATAAAAAATGTCCCTCATCCAAAAAGGACGAGGGACATCGCGGTACCACCTTTATTTACAAACAAATTCATAATTTGCTTATACTCTTAATTTGATAACGGACAAATCCGTCTTTTCCTAATAAGAACTATTCCGTTCAGAAAAGATGCTCCAGGGCTACCTTCTAACATAACTATCTAGAGAATCTCTCAGCTAATGATTCTCCTCTCTGAAGACGTTTCATGTTATACTCTTCCCCTTCAAGGCATTTATATGATTGTTAATTATTATATACAATAGTGTAAAAAACGAAACCTTATTCGTCAAGATAAATTTAAAACTACAGCTTTTCGTGCAAAAAAAAGAAGATAAGTAGAATCCTCTACTTATCTTCTTTCCCCCGCTATTTGCGGGCAGTAAGACCTCCACCTCAAAACTCAGCTGAAGCAAAGAAGTTAGATGGGAGCCCTGCTGCCCGTAAACGCCCAATTGGTGAAGGCTAATCATCAGCGGAGAATGCCTTTACTTTATCCGTTCCCTTGCTGGGCAGCTTGTAATTGCGACAGGAAATATTCTATATTGCTAACGAGCCAATGCGATTGTTGCAAACTCTTTACTCCGCGCAGTTCATTTTCCTCGTTGCGATTATCTCTTCTTTTCTTATAAGACTGGATTTGCCGAATAAATTGCGATGGATACGTCATATACGCAAACATAAGTAGTTGCTCTTCTTTCGTAAAAGGGAAATTTTTTTGATACATTTGAAACCATTCAAACCGATCACTTCTTGCGATTGGATATGTGTTTAAAGACCGTGAATAAAAACCTACTATATCTTGCACAGGCGTTGCAAACTTCGATTTTTCTAAACTAATAAAATAGCCATTCCGCTCATAGTCAAATAAAAAATGATTAAGTGACACATTACCATGCACAAAAGTAATACGCGTTTTCTCTTTTTCTTTCATCGCATCGTTCCACTCATTTAATTGCTTCGTTGCAAATTCACGCGCTCTCATTACATGATGATAGTACGTACAATATTGCAATTCAAACGGGGACATATACCATTTTGATTCAGATTCTACGAGAAACTCTTCTAACATCTCACCATCATTTTCCCAACGATCGGATATACTTGTATAATGTTTTTCTAAATCTTCTTCCGTATACGTTTCTTCCTTCACAGTTTTTTGATGCAACGTTCCAAGTGTCTGAAACATTTTATGGTATTGATCATTGTCATCACCGTTTCCTTCTGCACGTTCTAACCAAGGCATTAAATAATAATTATACGTCCCGTCACTTAAAATATAACTTCCATCCGTCGCATGATATATAGGTACATAATTTGAAAAACCTTTCTCCTTCAAATATTGAATATGATGCAGAAAGTTATTCCGCTCTAACTTTCTGCCTTCTATTTTCTTGAGTGCATATGGACCTTGATTCGTATAAATTTTCATTACATTTCCGTGCTCTTCCATATGCTGCGTATCCAATCTATATTGCCTCACGATAGGTTCATAGTGATTTCGCAACTCAATATCCATACGAATAACCCTTTCTATTCAAAACATAGCCTCTAAGAAAGGAAGTGAGTGAAAACACTCACTTCCTTATTTCGTCTTTACCCTTGAAACGGGAATATAAATAATTTGCCCCGTATTTAAAAATATATCTTCTGTTTGATTGACACGGTGTAAATTTTGTACAGACGTTTCATAACGGTCTGCAATAGATTCAATTGTATCCCCTTCTTGCACGAAATACATTCTTAACTTTGTAAATTCTTCTTCCGGTTCTTTCGTAAATAGTTTTGTTAAATAAAGCGCATTTTCATCTCGCTGTGAGTACTCTTCTTCTTGTTCTTCCTGCTTTTTTGCTTTTTCTTTCTTGAAATCTTTTCGTCCGAACAGTTCAAATTGCGGCGTTGTTTCTTGCTCCTCTTCACGTTCCACAAATTCATGTTCTTCTATTTTCTCTTCTTCTAATTCCTGCTCTTTTCTTTCCTCTAATTGGAACGGTTCAAATGCGTAATCTTCCCACTCATCTGATTCCTTATATGCTGGTTCTTCTACATGCGGCGCCGGTCTATTTTCATCCTCTTGCGCTGAATCTTCTTCTAACTCAGCATACACCGTTTCTTCCTCTTCAACTTCATCCTCGCTTCTCTCTTCATCACACAAACCGGTAATAGATATATCCGCTAATAATTGTAAGCAACCATTTTCCTTTAATTCATAATCAAATTCCTCGATTGATACATATAGCTCTTCAATTACTTTCACTCGATTTCTCGGAATTGATATTTCAAGTGGAAAGGAATGAACAAGTTCATTAACCCCATCTTCTCTTGTTTCTACATAATCAATTGACTTTGCTGGCGATAGTTCTCTTAATGAATACGCTGAATCATCTTTTCGTGCAACATACTCTCCCGTTAAATCTAATTGTCCTCTCACGATTACTTCATGATCAAGCTCTTCTATCTCAACGTCTGGATCTAACGAAATTGACAAAAGTTCTTCGACTTCCTGTCCTTTTTGGAACCACACAGATTCTTTTAATGAAAATCGTAATGAATGATCTGCAGCCACTTCTTTTCCCCCTCCCAAACTATATGTCATTACAGATTTATGTGCGGAAAGCTTACTTTATGAATAAAAAAATCGCTCCCCTTATGGAGAGCGATTTTCTCTAATACATTACGCTTTTAATTTTGACATTGCAATTTCAGCTGCTGCAATCGTCGCTTCAATATCTGCATCACTATGTGCTGTCGATAAGAATAAACCTTCGAATTGAGATGGCGGTAAGAATACACCTTGTTCTACCATTTCACGATAGTAAGCCGCAAAGAATTCTAAGTTTGAAGATTTTGCTGCATCGTAATTAATAACGGGTTCATCTGTAAAGAAAATACCAATCATAGAGCCTGCACGGTTAATATGGTGAGGAATGCCATGTTTTTCAGCTGCTTTACGTAATCCAGCTTCTAACATTTCAGCTTTACGCTCAAATTCTACATATGATTCTGGCGTTAACTGTACTAACGTTTCATAACCTGCCGCCATTGCAAGTGGGTTACCTGATAAAGTACCAGCTTGGTAAATCGGTCCGCTTGGCGCAACTTGGCGCATAATTTCCGCTTTACCACCGTATGCTCCTACTGGTAAACCACCACCGATTACTTTACCTAAGCATGTTAAATCAGGCGTTACGCCATAATAACCTTGGCCACAATTATAAGCTACTCGGAACCCTGTCATTACTTCATCAAAAATAAGCAATGCACCGTTTTGTTCTGTTACTTCACGAAGACCTTCTAAAAATCCAGGCTGCGGAGGAACAACCCCCATATTTCCTGCTACTGGTTCTACAATTACACAAGCAATATCATCACCGAATTGTTCAAACGCGTATTTTACACTTTCTAAATCGTTATAAGCTACTGTAATCGTATTTTTCGCTACACCTTCTGGTACACCAGGACTATCTGGTAAACCTAAAGTCGCCACACCAGAACCAGCTTTAATTAATAACGAATCACCATGACCGTGGTAACAACCGATAAATTTCAAGATTTTATTACGACCTGTATAACCACGAGCTAAACGTAGTGCACTCATTGTTGCTTCCGTTCCAGAGTTAACCATACGCACAATCTCAATTGATGGCACGCGCTCAATAACAAGTTTTGCTAATTTATTTTCAATTTCTGTTGGTGCACCGAAGCTTGTACCTCTTTCAGCAACAGATTTTAACGCTTCTACAACACGATCATTTGCATGACCATGAATTAAAGGACCCCATGATAATACGTAGTCGATGTATTCATTCCCATCGATATCATATACTTTAGAGCCTTTTCCACGCTCCATAAACAACGGATTCATCCCAACAGACTTAAAGGCACGAACCGGGCTATTTACGCCACCAGGCATTAAGTCTTGCGCCTCTTCAAACGCTGCAATTGACTTATCAAACTTTTTCATTATTTAGCGCCTCCTTCTTGTAACCATCTTGCTGCATCTTTTGCATGATACGTAATAATTAAATCTGCTCCTGCACGTTTCATACTAATTAATTTTTCAAGAACAACTTCTTTTTCATTAATCCAACCATTTTGCGCTGCCGCTTTAATCATCGAATATTCACCACTTACATTATAAGCGACAACTGGTAAATTAAAGTTATTTTTCACATCACGAACGATATCTAAGTAAGAAAGCGCTGGTTTTACGATTAAGAAGTCTGCACCTTCCATTACATCTGATTCTGCTTCACGGAATGCTTCCATACGGTTTGCCGGATCCATTTGATATGTTTTACGGTCACCAAATTGCGGTGCACCGTGCGCAGCATCGCGGAATGGTCCATAAAATGCTGATGAATATTTCACAGCGTACGACATAACTGGCACGTGTCCAAAACCATTTTCGTCTAATGCATGGCGAATTGCTGTTACGAAGCCGTCCATCATGTTTGATGGCGCAATAATGTCCGCTCCTGCTTTCGCTTGACTTACAGCTGTTTTCGCAAGAACTGCAAGAGACTCGTCATTTAAAATAATACCATCTTCAATTACACCGCAATGACCATGGCTTGTAAATTGACATAAACATGTGTCTGCAACTACTACTAGCTCAGGGAAATCACCTTTAATTTGCTGAATAGCACGTTGTACAATTCCATGATCACAATATGCTGATGATCCAACTTCATCTTTTTCAGCAGGTAAACCAAATACAATAACAGAACGAATACCTAAATCAACAACTTCTTGCATTTCAGCTTGCAATAAATCTAAAGACATTTGATATACGCCTGGCATAGAAGGAACTTCATTACGAACATTTTCACCTTCTAATACAAAAATAGGGTAAATAAAATCTTCCGTATGTAAAAACGTTTCACGCACAAGCGCACGCATGCCCCCGCTTTGTCTTAAACGACGATGACGATTAAATTGTAAAGAGTTCATAGATTTCTATCCCCATTCTTTCATTTTATAGATTCACAAACACATTGTAGTAATGCTTCTACAGTGTACTCTTTCGGCACAATAACAGACGGAAAATAAAGACTTGCCTCTTTTTCCGTAATAGGTCCTATACAAGCAATTGTACATTTTTTTGTCCATTCTCTCCAGTTTGTACCCTTAAGTAAACGAACAAAACTAGTAACAGTTGAAGGGCTCGTAAATGTAATAATGTCTACTTTCCCTAACTTCAATGCCGCTATAAGCTCTTGCTTTTTTTCTATATTCACTTTCGTACCGTATACGGTTAGCTCATCTAGAGAAATACCAATTTCCCGTAGGGCAACCGGAATTACCTCTCTTGCTAAATTCCCTTTCGGAAATAAAATACGTTCATTTCCACTTAATTCTTTTAGAAACTCTTCTGCAAATGCTTCTGCAACAAATGAAGTGGGAACAAAATGAACTTGATAGCCCCTTTTTTCTAACTCTAATTTTGTTTTCACACCTACCGCAGCGATTTTAATGGTTAGTGGTAGTTTCTTTTTTAAACTATCTATAAAAAAAGCTACACCATTTCTGCTCGTAAAAATAACCCAGTCGTATGAATGTAGCTGCTCTTCAATATGTTGAATTTGCCTATGAGACATACCTTCCATACGCAAAAGCGGAATTTCCAATGGAATTCCGCTCTTTTCTTTCACTGCTACACTCATTTGTTTCGCTTGATGCTGGGCACGTGTAATCAATACCGTTTTTCCAGCGAGAGCGTTCATATTTATTGTTGCTCCTTATTTGCAGCAAGAATGAGTTCTTTGGCGCCTTGCTTAATTAAACGGTCCGCGGCCTCTAATCCTACTTCCTCAGGATTAGTACCCACTACTGTCTCTTTTAATAAAACAGAGCCATCCATAGAGCCGACAAGAGCTGTTAATTCGATTGCATCGTTTTCTGTAAGGGTTGCATATCCAGCAATTGGAACTTGGCATCCACCTTCAAGTTTATGAAGAAATACTCGCTCCGCTGCCACTGTTCTTTCTGTTATCGTATCATTAATATGCGCTAACAATTGTAATAAATCCTTATCATCCTCACGACACTCAATCGCTAATGCACCTTGTCCTACAGCAGGTACACATAACGCTTCATCTAAATGTTCTGTAATAACTTCATCATCCCAGCCCATTCTTTGTAATCCAGCTGTCGCTAAAATAATCGCATCGTAATCTTCTTCTTTTAATTTACGTAAACGTGTATCGATATTCCCGCGAATCCACTTAACTTGTAAATCTGGTCTCGCAGCGAGTAGCTGTGCACTACGTCTTAAACTACTCGTACCTAAAATAGCACCTTCCGCTAACTCTTTAAACGATGCTCCATTTTTTGAGATAAAAGCATCACGAGGGTCAACACGCTTTGGTGTACAGCCAATCATTAAACCTTCTGGAAGTACGGCTGGCATATCTTTCATACTATGTACAGCCATATCGATTTCTTTCGTAAGTAGCGCATGTTCAATCTCTTTTACAAACAAGCCTTTGCCGCCTACTTTTGAAAGAGTAACATCTAAAATAACATCACCTTTTGTGACAATTTCTTTCACTTCAAATTCATATGGTAGACCTAGGGCTTTTAACTGATCAATAAACCAGTTTGTTTGCGTTAATGCTAGTTTACTCTTTCGTGATCCTACAATAATTTTGCGCATAATTCTCTCTCCTCATTATAAATACCAAAAGTGGAAATTGGATAAACTGCTTAATAGAAAAATGTTTACTAGCATTACGAGAAACGATCCGATATTCCACTGTACAATTTTCTTACCTTGCAACACATCTGCCGCTCGTAAATATAAACCTGTGCAATACACAAATAGAACGACAAAAGATCCGATTACTTTCGTATCATACCAATGGAAATTATCCAATTTTGTATATCCCCATATACATCCTAATAAAATTGCTAGTAAGAAAAATGGAACAGAAAATAAATTTAATCCGTAAGACATAGATTCTAGCTTCGGTAAATTCCCTAACCTTCTTAATCTCGCATTCCATTTTTTCTTTTTTAATAGGCGATATTGTAATAAGTACATAATAGAAAAAATGAACGATACAGTAAACGTTGCGTAAGAAATAATTGCCATACCGACATGCACGTATACAAGTTCTGAAACTAATTGTTCCGCAAGTACTGGCGACATCTTTCCGAGCGGTGTAAAAATAGAAAAAGCGCTTACGCCAAATGCAACAACATTTGTAAAAAAGACTAAAAAGTCGATTCTCATAAATCGATTAATGACTAACGACATCGTAATCAATAACCAAACATAAAAATAAATCCCTGATAATAAAGTTAAAATAGGATTCGTTTCTGAATCTGTAGCCCTAAGCAACATAAAAATAGACTGCAGGACCCATACAATCGCAAGTAACCAAAAAGCAAATCGGTTCGCCTTTCGGTTACTTTGGAAATAATCTATAAAATATAAACTAATGCTACAAGCATATAAAATAATTGCAATATGATAAATAATACTGTTATTTAAAAAACTCATCCGATCATCCTTCCAAATTATAAAGATGGAACGGATGGTGTCCACACTTTTTTATGTTCTACTTCTTCCGCACAACTCTCTACGTCTTCCGTTTCTAAATCGAAAATCTTCGCAAATAACGCTAATTTTTCGCTCGCTCCCTCTTCAGCAGCTATTTCTTTCGCTACTAAAATTGGGTCTTTTAATAATTGATTAATAATACTTTTCGTATGCTTACTAATGACTTTTTTCTCACGATCACTAAGGTTTGGTATTTTTCGCTCTAGGCTTACCATCGTTTCACTTTGGATTGCAAGTGCCTTATCACGAAGAGCTGATATTAATGGAACAACACCAAGTGTACTTAACCACGTTTTAAATAGAACAATTTCCTCTTCAATCATAAATTGAATTTTCTCTGCTTCTTTCAAACGCTCAGCACGGTTTGCCTCCACTACTCCTTGTAAATCATCAATATCATACAAGAAAGAACCTTCTAGCTCATCAATCGCTGGATCAATATCACGTGGCACTGCAATGTCAACCATAAACAAAGGGCGACCAGAGCGCATTTTCTCTACCTTCGTCATCATCTCTTTCGTAATGACATACTCCGATGCACCAGTTGAACTAATTAAAATATCTGCTTCTAATAATGCACATTGTAATTCGCTTAACGATTTTGCATGTCCCATATATTTCTCAGCCATTACTTCTGCTTTCGAAAGCGTCCTATTCATAACTGTTACTTTACGAGCACCACTTCCATATAAGTTTTGCAGTGCAAGTTCGCCCATTTTACCAGCACCAAGAATAAGCACATGACAATCTGTTAACTCGCCAAATATTTTCTTTCCAAGCTCAACAGCAGCATAACTAACAGACATCGCACTTTCCCCGATTGTTGTTTCTGAGTGGGCACGTTTTGCTAATGTAATGACTTGCTTAAACAATTCATTAAAAATTGTGCCTGTTGCTTTAACTTGTTGCGCTTCTAAAAAGCTATCTTTTATTTGACCTAAAATCTGCGTTTCTCCGACTACCATAGAATCTAAACCGCACGTTACGCGGAATAAATGATCTATTGCACCATCTTGTTCAAAAATAGTTAAATATGGCGCGACTTCTTCTATTTCAAGCTGAAACCAATCAGCTAAAAACTTCTTAATATAATACCGTCCCGTGTGTAATTGATCGACAACAGCATAAATCTCAGTGCGATTACAAGTTGATACAATGACATTCTCTAACACGCTCTTTTGATTTTGTAATGTAGTCATCGCTCGCTCTAGTTCTGCTGCCTGAAATGTGAGTTTCTCACGAAATTCTACAGGGGCTGTTCGATAATTTACACTAACAACAAGAATATGCACGCAGCATGTCCCCCTTCACCCGTTTTATCACTTTATCTACTATCATAATACAACTTTCCTCTTATGAATCTGACAATCGTGTGAACAACCGATTATTTTTTAATTATTCTCCGTATGTAATAAAGGAGATTCAGTAACACTAATAAAAAAACTTCTACTTTATAATGATTATAAATTAATAACTCTATTTGTACGTTACCAAAAAAAGCCCTCATAATCAAGTGATGGAAACTATTCCATATAAATTATAACATCATCTTCCCTATCTTCTTTCATCATGAAGGAAAATATGTATGATTGTTCCAAAATGCAACAAAGACTTTCTCAATACAATGTATTTGACATTGTATTTCTTTTTCGTTATATTGGTTTTACAAAATTAAATTGTGCACAACTTAATTGGAAGGGAGTTATTTATGACAGAGGACTCTTTGCATCTAGATAACCAACTTTGTTTTTCTATTTACACCTGCTCTAGAGAGGTTACTCGTTTTTATCGACCTTATTTAGAAGAAATGGGTATTACGTATCCCCAGTACATTACTTTACTCGTACTATGGGAGCAAGATGGACTAACAGTAAAAGAAATTGGAGAACGTCTATTTTTAGATTCTGGTACGTTAACACCTATGTTAAAACGCATGGAATCATTAAAACTTGTAAAACGTGTTCGTTCCAAAGAAGACGAGCGAAAAGTTTGTATTGAATTAACAGAACAAGGCAACGATTTAAAGGAAAAGGCTTGTTCATTACCGACAACGATGGCTACAAACTTAGGAATTACAGAGCAAGAATATCGCTCTTTATTAATTCAACTAAATAAACTAATTGACACAATGAAAACAATTAATGATGGAAAAGGGGAATAAATATGGATAAATTATATACTGCTTCAGTAACAGCAACAGGTGGAAGAAATGGGAAAGTAGTTTCAGATGATGGCATATTAAATCTTGATGTAAAAATGCCGAAAGCACTAGGTGGTGCAGGCGGAGAAGCAACAAATCCAGAACAACTATTTGCAGCTGGTTATGCAGCTTGTTTCGATAGTGCATTACAACTTGTCATTCGTACAAAACGTGTGAAAGTAGAAAGTACAGAAGTAACTGCTCACGTTTCTATCGGAAAAGATACAGATGGTGGTTTCGGTCTATCTGCTGTACTTGATGTACATGTGGCTGGCGTTTCACATAGCGAAGCACAAGAACTTGTAGAAGCGGCTCACGGTGTATGTCCTTACTCGAAAGCAACACGAGGAAATATTGAAGTTACATTAAACGTACGCTAAAAAATTTAGCAAAACAAAAACGCGCGACATTCGTCACGCGTTTTTTGTTTTTGTAAATTTATGAATTGCTTTCCACGCTTCTTCTTTTCCAAGTCCTGTTTCAGAAGAGAATAGAACAATTTCATCGCCAATTTCAACAGCAAGCGTTTCTTTTACAACTTTTAAATGCTTTTGCCATTTCCCTTTCGGAATTTTATCGGCTTTCGTCGCAATAATAATTGTTGGGATTTCATAATGCTTTAAGAAATCATACATCATCACGTCATCACTTGTTGGTTGGTGACGTAAATCAACTACTAATACAGCTGCGTCTAATTGCTCACGAGTTGTAAAGTACGTTTCAATCATTTTCCCCCATGCAGCGCGCTCTGATTTAGATACTTTTGCATATCCATAACCTGGAACGTCAACAAAGTGCATCATCTCATTGATTAAGAAAAAGTTCAGCGTTTGCGTTTTTCCTGGTTTAGAAGAAATACGCACTAACTTTTTACGATTTAAAATTTTATTAATAAAGGAAGACTTCCCCACATTTGAACGACCTGCTAATGCAATTTCTGGTAAATCACTGTCTGGATATTGTTCTGGTTTAACAGCACTAATTACAATATCTGCTTTTGTTACTTTCATTGTTTCACTCCTACTAATGCGTGCTCCAATACTTCATCTAAATGAGATGCAAGCACAAACGTAAGGTTTTCTTTTACGCTCTCTGGAATATCATCTAAATCTTTCTCGTTTTCTGCTGGCAAAATAATTTTTGTTAAGCCTGCGCGGTGAGCACTTAATGTTTTTTCTTTTAAACCACCAATTGGTAATACACGACCACGAAGTGTAATTTCACCTGTCATACCCACTTCTTTACTTACAGGAATACCTGTTAGCGCAGAAATAAGTGCCGTTGCCATCGTAATACCTGCTGACGGTCCGTCTTTTGGAACTGCTCCTTCTGGAACGTGAATATGAATATCATTTTTCTCATGGAAATTCGGATCGATCTGAAGCTCTTCTGCACGAGAACGTATATAACTAAACGCAGCTTGTGCTGATTCTTTCATAACATCCCCAAGTTTCCCTGTTAAAATTAGTTTCCCTTTTCCTGGCGCTACAGAAACTTCAATGGCAAGTGTATCGCCGCCTGCTGCTGTGTAAGCTAGACCTGTTGCCATACCAACTTGGTCTGTTTTTTCAGCTTGCCCATAACGGAATATGTGTTTACCAAGTAAATCAACAATCTTTTTCTCTGTCACAACGATACGTTTACGTTCTGCTGTAACGATAATCTTCGCTACTTTACGGCAAACTTTTGCAATTTGGCGCTCTAGCGTACGAACACCAGCCTCACGTGTATAATAACGAATAATCTCAAGCAGCGCTTCATCACGCACTTGTAAATTACCTTTTCGTAAGCCATGTTCTTTTAATTGTTTCGGCAATAAATGCTCACGAGCAATGTGTACTTTTTCAAGTTCTGTATAGCCAGCAATCGAAATGATTTCCATACGGTCAAGTAATGGACCTGGAATACTTGAAAGTGTATTAGCAGTTGCTACAAACATAACTTTTGATAGATCATATGGTTCTTCAATGTAATGATCACTGAAGTTATGGTTTTGTTCTGGATCTAATACTTCAAGTAATGCCGCTGATGGATCTCCACGGAAATCGTTAGACATTTTATCAATCTCATCTAATAAGAAGACTGGATTAACTGTTTTCGCCTTTTTCATACCTTGAATAATGCGTCCTGGCATTGCTCCAACATATGTACGACGGTGACCACGAATTTCAGATTCATCACGCACACCACCAAGAGATACACGGACGAAGTTACGATTCAATGATGTTGCAATTGAACGCGCTAACGAAGTTTTGCCGACCCCAGGAGGGCCTACTAAACAAAGGATAGGTCCTTTTAATGAATTCGTTAACTTCTGTACAGCTAAATATTCAAGTACACGCTCTTTCACTTTTTCAAGACCGTAATGATCATTATTTAAAATCTCTTCCGAATGAGCAAGATCAATTATATCTTCTGTTGCCTCTGTCCACGGAAGCGCTAATAACCAATCAATATAATTGCGAATAACACCACTCTCCGCAGAACTTGCTGGTAACTTTTCATAACGATCTAATTCTTTCAGGGCAGCCTTCATTGTTTCTTCCGGCATTCCCGACTGTTCAATTTTCTCACGAAGTTCTTCTACTTCTCCGCCCTTGCCTTCTTTGTCGCCAAGTTCAGTTTGAATCGCCTTCATTTGCTCACGTAAGAAATATTCTTTTTGCGTGCGCTCCATGGAACGTTTCACTTTTTGCCCAATTTTCTTTTCTAGGCTAAGTAACTCTTGTTCATCTTGAATAATTGAAATAAGTGTTTGTAATCGTTCTTTTACAGATACAATCTCTAAAATCTCTTGTTTCTGCTTCGTTTTAATCGGCAAGTGAGAAGCAATTAAATCAGCTAATCTCCCTGGTTCTTCCACATCAGCTACCGTTGCAAAAGTTTCATTTGAAACTTTTTTCGAAACTTTAATATATTGTTCGAAATGCTCCAGTAACGTACGCATAAAAGCTTTCTCTTCTAAATCATCTTCTACTTCTTCAGTTACCGTTTTAATAGACACTTGTACTACATTTTCTTCTTCGATAAACTCTATTACTTCTGCTCTATGTAAACCTTCCACAAGGACACGAAGCGTACCGTTCGGCAATTTTAACATTTGCTTCACTTTCGCCACTGTACCTACACTATATATGTCATCTTCTTTCGGATCATCGATATTCATTTCTTTTTGCATTGCTAAAAAGATGATATTTTCATCCATTGCCGCCTGCTCTAGTGCTTGTATCGATTTATCACGTCCTACATCAAGATGCAAAACCATCGTTGGATATACGAGAACGCCTCTTAATGGTAGGAGGGGCACGATTCTTTCGTTCGTATTCATACTAGACATAGCACCTCCATAATAAATTAAACTCCTGTTCAACTATTTTATATTACAATACACCTAGATGCAATTGCTGAGATTCCGCGCAATTGTAAATAGCTTGTTTTTCTACCTCACGAAAAGAAAAAGACTCCGATTAAGCATACAAACTTAAACGAAGTCTGGCAAATTTTATTATTGTTTATTTTTACATAGATTGTGCATCTGTTTCGTCTACGTTAGTATGTACATCTAGCTCTCTATGCATATTTCCTTGCATAAACGTTAACTCAAATACTTCTTTTAACTTACGGACAGGAATAATTTCAATTCCCTTGATCGTATACAAAAATGGTTGCATATTTTCAGCAGGAATAATGACTTTCTTAGCTCCCGCTTTTTTCGCAGCTTTTATTTTTGCGTATACACCACCAATAGGCTTTACTTCTCCGTGTATACTTATTTCACCTGTCATCGCTACTTCATTATTTACATACGTGCGATGCACCGCAGAATATACACCTGTTGCCATAGCGATTCCTGCAGAAGGGCCATCAATTGGGATACCCCCTGGAAAATTAATATGTATATCGTATCCTTCTGGCAACACATCTAAAGAACGAAGTACTGTTAATACATTATCAACAGAGCCTTTCGCCATACTTTTACGACGAATAGATTTCGTTTGACTACCAATACTTTCTTCTTCCACAATTCCGGTAACATTTACCGATCCTTTATCTTTCGCCGGAATTGCTGTTACTTCAATTTCTAATAACGCACCTGTATTTGGTCCGTATACAGCAAGACCATTTACAAGACCAATCCTTGGAATCGGATAAATGCGCTTTTCATATTTCGGTGTAAGCTGACTTGAGTGAACAACCCACTCTATATCTTCATCCTTAATGAAAGAACGTTCTTCATTTATCGCCATACCCGCAGAGATTTGCACGAGATTAATCGCTTCTCGTCCATTCCTTGCATACATCCCAATCATCTCAATACCATTTTCACCTATTTGCATTTCTACTTTTTCCGCGGCATTTTTCGCTACTTTTTGAATTTCTTCCGTATCTAATTCACGGAAAAATACTTCTAAGCAACGTGACCGAATAGCAGGAGGAATTTCCTCTGGCGAACGTGTCGTTGCTCCAACTAAGCGAAAATCTGCCGGTAAGCCTTTTTGGAAAATATCATGTATATATGTTGGGATCATTGTATTTTCTTCACTATAGTACGCACTTTCTAAAAATACTTTTCGATCTTCTAACACCTTTAACATTTTGTTCATTTGAATCGGATGGAGCTCGCCAATCTCATCAATAAACAAAATACCACCATGTGCATCTGTTACAGCACCTTTTTTCGGTTGTGGAATACCTGCTTGCCCCATCGCCCCAGCACCTTGATAAATCGGATCATGCACCGAACCAATTAAAGGGTCTGCGATACCACGTTCATCAAACCGAGCTGTTGTCGCATCAAGTTCAATAAATGTTGCATTCGTACGAAATGGAGATTTAGGATTTCGTTTCGCTTCTTCTAATACAAGACGTGCTGCCGCTGTTTTCCCAACACCGGGTGGGCCATATATGATTACATGTTGCGGATTCGGACCACAAAGAGCCGCTTTTAACGACTTAATCCCGTCCTCTTGCCCTACAATATCTAAAAAGGTTGTAGGACGCACCTTTTCTGCTAGCGGCTCTGTTAAAGAAATCTCACGCATTTTACGAAGCTGTTCTAATTCTTTTTTCGATTCTCGATCAATTGAAACTTTTTGTGTTCGTTGATTTCGAAGTAAATGCCAGAAATACAATCCGACAATTACACCAAAAACAAGTTGAACAACTAAAAATATATTTGTCCAGCTCATTATTTATTTCCTCCCGCAATATTTTATCTCTTAGTATTTCCGCGGAGGAACGTAGCTAAACATAAAGAAAAACAGCAATTATAAAAATTGCTGTTTCCCTTTCGCATTATGCAGATGTTTTTGTATCAAGTACAGTACCGTCTTGTAACACCAATTTTGGCGGCTCATTATCAGCTACTGTTTCTTTTGTAAGAATACACTTCTCGATATCTTTACGAGATGGAAGTTCGAACATTACATCAAGCATTAAGCCTTCAATAATAGAACGAAGTCCACGAGCACCCGTTTTACGTTCAATTGCTTTTTTCGCAATTTCGATTAGTGCACCTTCTTCAAACTCTAACTCAACATCGTCAAGCTCCAATAGTTTTTGGAATTGCTTAACAAGTGCATTTTTCGGTTTCGTTAAAATATCAACAAGAGCATCTTCATCAAGTGGCTCTAGGTTCGCAATAACTGGAAGACGACCGATAAACTCTGGAATTAAACCAAATCTTAAAAGATCCTCTGGTAATACGTGAGATAAAACATGCTTCTCATTTACATCAGCATTTTTCTTCTCAGAACCAAATCCAATTACTTTTTCACCAAGGCGACGTTTAATAATCGGCTCAATGCCATCAAACGCTCCACCACAAATGAATAAGATGTTCGTTGTATCAATTTGAATAAACTCTTGGTGCGGATGCTTACGACCACCTTGAGGTGGAACGCTTGCTACAGTACCTTCTAAAATTTTCAGAAGTGCTTGCTGCACACCTTCACCAGATACATCACGTGTAATTGATGGATTTTCGGACTTACGTGCCACTTTATCAATCTCATCAATATAAATGATTCCTTTTTCCGCTTTCTCTACATCATAATCAGCTGCTTGAATTAATTTTAGTAAGATATTTTCTACATCTTCTCCAACATATCCAGCTTCTGTTAAAGATGTTGCGTCCGCGATTGCAAATGGAACATTTAGAATACGCGCTAACGTTTGTGCAAGTAATGTTTTACCACTACCTGTTGGCCCGATAAGTGCGATATTACTCTTCGCTAATTCTACATCATCAATTTTGCTGTTAGAATTAATGCGTTTGTAATGGTTATATACCGCTACCGCTAGTGCTTTTTTCGCGCTATCTTGCCCGATGACATACTCATCTAAGATTTCACGAATTTCTACCGGTTTCGGTACATCTTTGAATTCTACTTCTTCGTCCTTCGCAAGCTCCTCTTGTACAATTTCAGTACAAAGTTCGATACACTCGTCACAAATGTAAACACCTGGACCTGCCACTAACTTTCGAACTTGCGTTTGTGTTTTACCACAGAAAGAACATTTTAATTGCCCTTTTTCATCATTAAATTTAAACATATTTTCACACCCCTTACAAAGTGCTAACCTCTTGCCTTCGTATGTACACGATAAATGTATCGTATGTAAATACATATTATGTCACTACGTGGCGAGAAATACAAATAATATGACTAGTTATGTACAAATAAAAAATTTTTAAAACTTTTGAAATATGTATATTCGACTTGTAAAGGAACTTTTCCTTCTCCATCGAAAAGTTTTATAAATATATTTCTATATTTATAAAACAAGGCACGATTTTAATCGTGCCTTGTTATTTTATTATGCAGCGTTTTCTACTAAGAAGTCTACAGCTTTACGCACTTTAAGATCTTCAGCTAAAGCGTCTACGCTTCCAAGAGCTTGCTTGATAGCGTCTACTGGCATACCGTACATTTCAGCCATTTTTTCAACTTCTGCAGTTACTTCTTCTTCAGTAACTTCGATGTTTTCAGCTTCAATGATAGCTTCAAGAACAAGATTGATTCTTACACGTTTTTGTGCATCTTCTTTCATTTGCTCTTTTAATTTGTCAGCATCAGTACCTGTGAATTGGTAGTAAAGCTCAAGGTTCATACCTTGTTGGCTTAAACGTTGCTCGAATTCACGAACCATACGATCTAACTCAGTGTTGATCATAGCTTCTGGAATTTCGATTTCAGCGTTAGCAGCAGCTAATTCTACTACTTCGTCACGTACTTTGTGCTCAGCTTCGTGCTTTTTGCCTTCTTCTAAGTTTGTGCGAAGTTTTGCTTTTAATTCATCAAGAGTTGCAACCGCTTCGTCTGCTTCTTTAGCGAACTCGTCGTTTAACTCAGGAAGTTCTTTTGTTTTGATTTCGTGAATTGTTACTTTGAATGTTGCTGGTTTGCCAGCTAATTCAGCAGCATGGTACTCTTCTGGGAATGATACTTCAACGTCTTTAGACTCACCAGATTTAAGACCGATTACTTGCTCTTCGAAACCTGGGATGAATGTACCAGAACCGATTGCTAGAGAGTAGTTTTCGCCTTTTCCGCCTTCAAATGCTTCGCCATCAACGAAACCTTCGAAGTCGATTACAGCTGTATCACCGTTTTCAACAGTTCCTTCTTCTTTAACAACTAGTTCAGCTTGACGCTCTTGTAAAGATTTTAATTCGTTCTCTACATCTTCGTCAGTTACAGTTGTTTCAACTTTTTCTACTGCCAAACCTTTGTACTCACCTAATTTAACTTCAGGTTTCACTGTAACTTTTGCAGTGAAGATAAGGTTAGCATTTTTTTCGAACTTCTCGATGTCGATTTCAGGATGATCAACTGGGAAGATACCAGCTTCTTCAATCGCTTCACCGTATGCTTTTGGTAAAATGATATCTAAAGCATCTTGGTATAAAGATTCAATACCAAAGCGTTGTTCGAATAATGGACGAGGCATTTTTCCTTTACGGAAACCTGGTACGTTAATTGTTTTTACTACTTTTTTGAACGCAGCGTCGATAGAGTTGTTTACTTCTTTAGCATCAACTTCGATTGTTAAAACGCCAACGTTACCTTCTAATTTTTCCCATTTTGTAGACATTTATTCTTTCCCTCCAACTATAATAATGTATGCACATACCTCTATAGATTAAGATCTTCATTATCTCTTTTTTGAAATAACAAATACACAAATAATCCTCTAGCAAAAGCTTTCAGATATAATGTTCCAATCTACTAATTGCCCAGAAGACAACTACGGTATATTTTGTTCGAGAATAATATGAAACATATTAAGTAAGAGAATTACACTTCTCTTCTCTTACAAACAGGCAGTTTTCTGCCTTTTGCAACCCTTACATTATAACATAGAATATGCTCGTTTCAAGAACTGAACGATTCTTTTTCATAATTATACGGGCAAATATCCTTCTCTTTCAACACGTAATAACCATTGATAGGCAATATGAAACTCTTCCAATTCGATATTGTATGCTGCCATAAGCTCTTCTTCATCAATAGCCAATCCGAAACGCTTTCTTCCAATTCTCTCTAAAACAGCTGACCAAATCTCTTCTTTATCCATTAATAGAGCGAATGGGAAAATGCTAATTTGCAATTCTTTCCAATATGTAACCATCGCTTCAAATATATCGGGATATTTTTGCTCTAATCGACTTGATAATTTATGTATAATGTTATTGGATTGCTCCTCATTATGACCTGTAAATGCCGGAATTACCTTAATTGCATTCCCAAACTTTTCCACCTCTATTTCCTCTTCTACCTGACTTTCTATCATTTTATACAAAATAGAAGTTTTCAAATAGGGGTGTTGCTCTTCATCTATTAAAAATTTCTTTAAAACAGGTAATGCAAGATCTAAGTCTTTTAATGAAAGTCGCTGAATCGCTCTTAGCTTCTGTCCAAAGTTTTCTCCAAAAATTTCATTAGTAAACTCATTCAACTCAAAATTTGAATCCACTAGCGATGCGTCTCCCTCATTTAGCATACCTTCTGCAAATAAAGCAAGCTGCGCTAATTTTTCCTTTTGATCAGGCATTATATCTTTCGTTTGTAAAACCTTTTCAACAGTTTCAATAACACCTTCATAATCATTTGTTTGAACTAAAATAGTCACGTACGTTTCAAGAATATCACCAAATAAGACAACTCCTGTTTTAAGCAACTGTTCACATTTGTCTTTCGCTTCTTCCATACGTTTTAATTCGAGTAAACAAATAACTGAAGCTAATTCCGTTTGTTCCGTTTCCGCATTATACTGACGTAATATTTCAAAGCAGCGCAATGCATCTTCGAACTTCCGCTCTTTCAACGCTAAAAAACCTTCATCAATATAGCGCTCTGATAGCTGCGGAAACAATACGACCGTATTTTCTTTTTTATCCATACGTCCGCCTCTTTTTCTTGATTTTAATTATGTTCAAAGTAAATATATCAAATGCGTAATGAGAACACAACATCCCCAAATTATTTGTTTGAAATATAAAAATATTTAATTTTTACATTCCAATACAAATAAATCTCTACTAAAAATTAAAATTGTACAAGTAAAAATCCCCAGCAACAAACGCAGAGGATTCATCATTAATGGAAAGCTTTTATAATTGTGGGGTATATTACAAGGGTAATAATTTGGAGAACAATAATTGCCATAACAATCATGCTAAAATAGAAGATTGGTTTACTTCGCTTCATTAAAAACATAATAATAAGCATCGTACAAGCAAACAAACTTAAGAAGAACAAACTTGTTGTCGAACTAAGTATACCACTTGGGACAAAGAACAATAACACTACACTACAAGTACCTATAATTCCAAATAACCATTCCATTCATTCACTCATTCCCTTTCCCTCTCATGGCTGTTTTCTCTAAGCAATCAAATGTTTCACAACATCAACTACATACGTTAATTTCTCATACGCTACAAATCCAAAAGCAACCGTCAAGCCCGTTACAACTAATCCTTTCATCATTTCTGCCTCCTCGTTTTATCGTTGTTATCTTCATTATAAAAGATTAGCAATTTCTTACCATCGAACTACCTTACAGTTACCTTACAGAATTGTAAGATTTCAAAAAGAGATTGAAAAACACCTCATATCGCTTGAGGTGCTTTCACGGAATTTATTTATAATCACTTGCAAAATTAACTTTTTTCTCTTGGTTATTTTTCGGAGAATCCACTCTTAAACTAATAGATTTACTAAATAATTTAGGATCAAAATAATTATTCATTACTTTTCTTAACTTACCTTCAGATATTTTCGTATTACAAGAAAACAAAGGATGAAGATCATGTTAATATATTTTTGTACAATTAAGACTTTAATTTACAAGGGGGATTATATATGTTTAAAAAAATGGCCGCAGATGTATTAGGACTAAGCGATGTAGGTTCTGTTATTACACCTAAAGACTATGATAAGGTCGATGCCGATGATTATGTAATGCATGAAGATGGGGAGAAAATTTACTTTCTAATTAAATCGAAATCAGATGAATATTGCTTCACAAACAAAGGGTTAATTCACTTAGACGGTACAAGCGCAACAAGTAAAAAACGTACACTACGCCGCTTTAGCTATAGTAAATATCAAATTAAAAACGTAGCGCTTGAAACTGCGGGAACGATTGATTTAGATGTAGAAATTAAGTTCCAAATGGGCGATGAACACTATTCAATTGATGTCCATAAAAAACATATTGAAGAATTAAAAGATTTATATAAAGCTTTACTTAAAATTGAAGAAATTTCATACGACAACGATATTACATTACAATATGCACACAAAAGTTTAGATATGGCATCTAACGCTTTCAGCCGTATTTCAAACGCACAAGTAAACTTAGCAGAGCAATTTAAAGAGATGAACGAGATTGCCTTTAACTGGCTCGTTGATACGAAGAAACAATATAATGTGAAAGATTATGGTTTTGTCTTTGACAAGTTTATTAACAACTAATTTAAAACAAACAAAAAACCTTGTTATCAAAAGATAACAAGGTTTTCTTGGCGCCCCAGGAGAGATTCGAACTCCCGCTCCGCCCATTTCCGTACTATTTTATATATTTTGATCGCAGTCTTAATATATCTTCTCCTTCGCGAATGCCTGCCGATCCTTTCCTCACATTTTTTACGACAGTCCAATTCGGGTTAGTTTCATCACCGATGTTCTGTACTGTAAAATTGCCATCACCATATTTCCGGTGACCTTCCGCCAATTTCTCCGTTAAATCATTCTCATTTGATCTCGCCATCTTTGCGCCATCTCCCTTTTTTATACGACCTTCTTAAACCATCTAACCAATCACAGGTCCAGTCAATTGGAGATTCTCGTTTTCCGCTTCTATTAATTGTAACACACTACCGGGAATAAGTTCCGATAACTGCTGCTGAATTGTACTAGAATGGTAAAGAGTTTTATAATATTGTAAGTAAACAATTAAGAGAATCTGGATATGGATTTGAGTTCCATCATAAACCTATTGATTCTTTAAATTAAATAAGAGGAATAGGGCGCATAAATGGCGCTCTTTTTATTTAAGAAAAAGAAGTACATATGCAACTACTTAATATCAAAGGAAAGGTCGCAAATATCAAGAATGAACTACACCTATAACCCAAACATCAAATTTTAGACAAACAAAAAACCTTGTTATCAAAAGATAACAAGGTTTTTTTAGCGTCCCAGGAGAGATTCGAACTCCCGACCGTACGCTTAGAAGGCGTATGCTCTATCCGGCTGAGCTACTGGGACATGGAGCGGGTGAAGAGAATCGAACTCTCGACCAGAGCTTGGAAGGCTCTTGTTTTACCACTAAACTACACCCGCATATGTTATTTTCTTTTCTTCGTTAGCGCCGTTTCCCTATCGACAATATTTATTATATGTATAACCACACATAAAGTCAACACCTTTTTTAAAAGAGGATAAATTTTCTTATCCTCTTTTAAAAACTGCTTGTTCAACTAGTTGTCCGTCTAACGTTTCAAAACGAACTTCCATTTGATTTCCATCCATTTCTAATAAAGCAAATGTCTTTTCTACACGCTGACGTGGTAATAAAATACTGCCTGGATTAATAAATAAAACGCCCTCGATTAATTCAGCACCTAATACGTGAGAATGTCCAAAGCATGCAACTTGCGCTCCCACTTCTTCAGCATGGTACGCTAGCGTTTGTAATGTCATTTTCACATTATGGCGATGTCCATGCACAACTAAGAAGCGAATTCCATCTACATCAGTTACAATTTCATCTTGAAAGTTAGCATAATCACAGTTTCCTTTTACAACACGGAAACCTTGCAGTTCTTCATGAGCAGGCGTTAGCTCTGAATCACCGCAATGAATCATGATATCTACTTTCCCTTCATATTTCTCTTTCAACTGCTGTAATTCCTTCACAGAGCTATGACTATCACTTACGATTAAAGCTTTCATCATTCTCTCTCCCTTATTCTCCTAAAAACCATTCCGGGATTTTTTCTTCTAATTTACGAAGAGCACGGCCACGATGGCTAATAGCATTTTTCTCATCTGAACTTAGTTCCGCCATCGCTTTTTTATATTCTTCCACATAAAAAATCGGATCATATCCAAAGCCGTTTTCCCCGCGGCGTTGTTCTAAAATAAATCCTTCACATGTCCCGTTTACAATGACAGGCTTTTTATCACCTTCAGGGAAAGCAACTGCTAATGCACAATAGAAACGAGCTTTACGCTTTTCAAACGCTACTTCATTTAATTCTTGTAACACTTTATCAATATTCGCTTGATCATCTTTCGGCTCTCCAGCAAAACGAGCTGAATACACGCCTGGTTTCCCGTTTAACGCATCTACAATAAGACCTGAATCATCCGCAATTACAATTGCATTCAACTGTCTACTCAAACTATCCGCTTTTAAGATCGCATTTTCTTCAAATGTTTCACCAGTTTCTTCGACTTCTTCAATATGAGGAAAATCGTGTAATGATTTCACTTCTAAATCAAATCGCTCAAATAACTCAGCAAATTCACGTACTTTCCCCATATTTTTTGTCGCTACAACAACTTGTTTCATTTTTTCCACCTCTACTCTATATGAGATACGATGTCACCTAACGCTTCTTTTTGCATATCAATCAGTTGGAAAATGCCTTGTTCTGCTGCATCAAGTAGTTCATTTAACTGCGCTCTACTAAACGTCGCTTCTTCTCCAGTTCCTTGCACTTCAACAAACTGGCCTTTTCCAGTCATAATCACGTTCATATCAACGTCTGCTTTAGAATCTTCTGCATAGTTTAAATCTAAAACAACACCTTGTTCTTCAACAATCCCTACTGACGTTGCTGCTAAATAATCTTTTACTGGAATTTTAGATACTTTTTCTACTTGTAATAACTTCTCAAACGCTAATACCATGGCTACATATGCACCTGTAATAGAAGCTGTTCTCGTTCCACCATCCGCTTGAATAACATCACAATCAATCCAAACCGTTCTCTCACCAAGCGCTTCTAAGTCAACTACCGCACGTAATGCTCGTCCAATTAAGCGCTGGATTTCCATTGTACGTCCTGTTACTTTCCCTTTACTTGACTCCCTAATTGTACGTTGTTCTGTCGCACGTGGAATCATCGCGTATTCAGCTGTTACCCATCCTTTTCCTTCTCCACGCATAAATGGCGGTACACGCTCTTCAATTGTTGCTGAGCAAATCACCTTTGTATCCCCAACTTCAATTAATACAGATCCCTCTGGATGTTTTAAATAATTCGTATGAATATGTATATGGCGTAATTCTGTTTTCTCTCTACCATCTACTCGCATAAAAATAACCTCCTCTTAATTACTACTCGTTAGTATAGCCAAATTTAAATGTATGATATGTATACAATAAAAGAAGGAGAACCCAAAAAGCAATTCTCCTTTCTTACTTAAGTATATCAAATTATTCAAGATTAAAAACTACCTGTATTCACGTTTTCTGGACGATCTACAGGTTTTATTAACTTTCCGCCCTTTTCATCTATAAGATTTGCTTTTCCATTTACTTCAATAGAAATATTTTTCACACCTTTCTTTTCTGTTAAAGATAAAACTAACGACTTCAATACGTAATTTGAAATCATATTTTTATCTGGGTTTACAAATATATTTTCATTAAAGTTTAATGTAAGGTTTCCGTCTTGTAATTTCGGATTCGTAATAAGCTTAACGCCTGGATTAAAATCATTTAGGAGCGATTGATGGATCGGACCTTTTACAAGCTCATCTATAATTGCTGCATAGTCATTTTCTTTACCTTCCGCAACGCGGCGTGTGACTGGTACGTAGTATTGCTGTTTATTATTATTTTGCGCCATAAAATACAGTGTGACTGGTTTTGTATTTGTTACATCTGTTACTTGTTCATCATCGAAGTTAATACCATTTGCACGGCTCACTCCTTCACCAAGCGGTGTACCACCAACCGGCATTTTTGCCAATTTCTCACCATTTATTTGGAACTGCACTTGTTTTATCTCTGTAAATTGCGTCAACGTCCAAGCTATAGATTCAACAATTTGACGCTCTTCTTCTTTCGCATAGTTTTTCATTTCTTTAGAGAAATCAATAACTGCCGTTCCGTCCTTTTTCAAATCTAAGGTCATCGTTGTATTCGCCGGAATGACTGCACGAAACCCATTTGGTAATAAATTCGTTACCGGTCCATCTTTCACAAGGTATTCTAACGTTTGCTTCACAGTCTCATTTGCTTTCGGAGTAGGTATAGCTAACGTTTGTGGTACAACATAACCATTTTTATCAACAAGGTATAGTTCTCTATTTACCATTTGCCCTTGCTTATCTTTTTTAGCTACTTCTTTCTTCCCACCCTCTGTATACGTAACTTGTTTTGGTGGATCAATTTGTTCAGTTGCTTTCTCTTGATTTATAAAGCCACACCCTGTTAGTAAAACAGCGCTCACAGTAGCACCAACAACCCATTTAAAAGTGGATTTAGGCATGCCATTCCCCCCTAAAATCTAAGTTTGTACTATTATGTATACGAGCTGTTTCACGTTTTAGAACAAGCTGTGCCTCTTATAAATTGAAACTTTAATCAGCAGGGGTCTTACTACCCAGCAAATAGCAAGATAAAACAAAAGCTCCTGATTTCTCAGGAGCTCACTTATATAAATTCTACTATTATTCTTTTTCTAAATGAATATGCTTCACATTTTCAATCGGTTGACCGAACCATTTTGATGCAATTTCTTTAAACAAGCCTATTTTTCCTGTTGTTAAGAAGAGATGATCGCTTTGTTCTTCTCCTTCATTCAACATTTTACTATGATATAAGATTGTACTTACTTCACGTGCTGTTTCATCACCAGAACTAATTAGTTGCACTTTATCTCCCATTACTTTTTTAATAACAGGTCCTAAAATCGGATAATGTGTACACCCTAATATAAGTGTATCAATATCGGTACTTTTCAGTGGTTGCAGCGTTTCTCTTACAACTTCATACGCCATTTCACTTTCGAAATTCCCACTCTCTACAAGTTCAACGAAAGGTGGACAAGCTAAACTTTCTACCATAACACGGTTATTAATAGACTTTAACGCCTCTTCGTATGCACCACTTTTCACCGTTCCAATCGTTCCAATAATCCCAACGTGATACGTGTTTGTCACTTTTAAAGCTGTACGTGATCCTGGGTGAATAACTCCTACTACTGGAATTGGTAATTGTTTTTGCATCTCTTCTAATACAACTGCAGTTGCTGTATTACACGCAATAACTAACATTTTAATATTTAAATTTAGTAAATGCTCCGTCATTTCCCACGTAAATCGACGTACTTCTTCTCGAGAACGTGGACCATAAGGACAACGTGCTGTATCTCCTAAATATATGATACGCTCTTTCGGCAACTGACGAATTAATTCCTTCGCTACTGTTAAACCGCCAACTCCTGAATCGATAACACCGATTGCTCTATTCAACTTCATCACCCGTTTTCTCATTCATCATCTTTTATGTTTATCATTATATTTTACACACTTTAAGTTCGCTCACTTCAAATGCTTCTGTATGAAAATTTTCATTTGCCCATGTATAGACTAGGACCTTTTTTATTTTGCTCCTTTTTTTCGTAATTTGCAAGATAGAAAAATAACCGACCTTCTATAAGAAAGTCGGTTTCTTCTATATAAAGTGCATATTCATTGCTCCATCTTTTTTTGAAAAGAAGACATTCCCGTTAATAAGAAGAAATGAGCAGAAATTAAAATGACGATAATTTATTTACAGCCCTTTTTATAGCCTTACCTATTTCCACGCTAGACTGTGGATTTTGTCCTGTAATTAAATGACCATCTACTACTACATGCGGCGTAAAATTGGGGGCTACATAAAACAAAGCTCCTTCTTCTTTCAACTTACTTTCTAACAAAAACGGAACGCGCTTTTCTAAATGTACAGCTCTTTCTTCATCGTTTGTATAACCTGTTATACGCTTACCCGCAACAAAAAACGAGCCATCCTTATTTTTCACACCGACTAAAGAGCTTACTCCGTGACAAACAGCCGCTACAATCCGGTTATTGTTATACATATTCTCAATCAAATTTGCTACATATGGATTACCTGGAAAATCTACAATCGCCCCGTGCCCACCACCAAATAAAACCGCATCATAATCCGAAAAATGAACATTTGAAATCGGCCTCGTATTTTGCAATAAAGAAGCTACATGCTTGAATTCGCGAGGTATACCATTCGGAATAGACACTCTATCTATAGGTACTCTCCCACCTTTTATTGACACAATATCAACATCAAACTTAGCCTTTTTAAATACATGATAAGGAGCTGCGAGCTCTTCCAGCCACAAACCAGTCGGGTGTCCATTCATATCATGAGCACTTGTTGAAACTAACAGTATCCTTTTCAACATATCCCCTCCTCGTATAGTATGTTTAAACTTAATTTTTTTACTTTCATGAGAGACCTGTAAAATAACTCTTGGACGTCTCAAGATATTTCTAGATAATGGTCTTAGGATCATTTGGGACAATTCTTACCGCTCCTGTGGACTTACCACATAATTAAGAGTGTTTCTCAGTGAACGTGCGGGACTCCCTACTCGCAGGCTGAGCAGCCTGACCCTCGAACCTAGATGTTAGTAGCTCTAGGGCGGCTTTCGATTCAGGACTAGCTCTCATACACGAGGTTGTTGGTCGGCGTGCACACTAGAGATATCTCGAGACGTCCGAGGAATGATTCTAAATAGAAGGGAGGTCTCTTACATGAGATTATTTGTTGGTTTAGATGTAAGTTCGTTTGATATAAAAGCTTGTATTTTAAATGGTGAAGGGAAAAAGCTAGATTCCTTTTCGGTCAACAACGACTTGCCAGGTGCCACAGCGCTCAAAGAGCGAGTGTTACAGTGTATAGCCAACCAAGAAATTGAAACTTTTAAAATCGGTCTAGAATCCACATCTGTTTATAGTTTTCATCCATCTATGTTTCTTCATTATGATGAAGACTTACAACGGTTTGGGGCAAAGGTATTTCTGATGAATCCAAAACAAATTGCAAATTTCAAGAAAAGCTATTCTGACATGGATAAAACAGATGAGATTGATGCCTTTGTCATCGCTGATTACTTACGATTTGGACGGAATCAAATGTCCATCGTAAAAGAAAGTCAGTATGTGGCACTCCAGCAATTAACAAGATCTCGTTATCAGCTCGTTAGAATGTTGACAAAGGAAAAACAACATTTTCTCCAACACCTAAGTTATAAATGTAATACGTTCTCACAAGAAGTGGATTCTTCTATCTTTGGCAACGCCATGATGGAACTGTTTCTTGAAAAATTCAGTCTAGAAGAATTAGCTGACATGCCTTTAGAGGAACTCGCTGAGTTCCTACAAAAGAAAGGGAAAAACCGATTCGGTGACCCAAAATGTATCGCATCGACCATTCAAAAGGCTGTTCGCTCTTCCTATCGTTTGGATAAGGTCGTAGAAGACTCAATCGATGTTCTTCTAGGAACATCAATTGCGGTGATTCGTACCTATCAACAGCAAATCAAAGAACTAGAAAAATCCATTAAGCGAATCATGGCTGGATTAACGCAAACACTTGAGTCCATTCCTGGAATTGGTCCTGTATTCGCCGCCGGTATTATCGCTGAGATTGGTCAAATCGAAAGATTTGATGATGAAACCAAGGTAGCAAAATATGCCGGATTATATTGGCGTACGCACCAGTCTGGTCGATTCACCGCAGAAAACACTTCGTTATCCCGTAATGGAAATCATTACTTGCGGTATTACTTAGTTGAAGCCGCCAACTCAGTAAGAAGGCACGTATCTGATTATCAAGAATATTACGTAAAAAAATATAATGAAGTACCAAAACATCAACACAAACGTGCACTCGTTCTAACCGCAAGAAAACTTGTGCGATTGGTGGATGCGCTACTACGTAGTCACCAACTCTTTACGCCAGAAAGGTGCGTGAAAGTGTGACATAAAACTTGTCATCGCTACCTTTCAATTAATTTCCAGTAAATTACATACGTTACTGGTTTAGTTTCGTGATGTCTTTTTTTAGTAAATAGGCCTTTGATAACTAAAAATTCTTTTGTTTTTCAGTTGACATACTACCGCAGGTCTTATTACCTATTTATGTATGGAGTGTTCTTATCATTCATATAGCAAGTGAAGCAAACAAAAAATAGCCGACTTTTATATAAAAGTCGGCTGCTTTCTTATAATTCGAGCTCTCCCATACGAAGAAGCTCCACAACTGCTTGTGAACGTCCTTTAACCCCTAGCTTTTGCATTGCGTTTGAGATATGGTTGCGAACTGTCTTTTCACTTATAAAAAGTTCACCTGCAATTTCCTTCGTTGTTTTATCTTGAACCAGCAATTCAAATACTTCTCTCTCTCTCTTTGTGAGTAAAGGTTTAGATTGATACGCTTTTTCCTTCAACTGGTATAACCCTCCTTGCTTAAGCCAGAGCTGTGTATGTGTAAGTTGGGTGTTTATTTAGTCAAGATATTGTATGAACGAAATGTGCAGGTGGTGAATGAAAATGGGCTTTATTTCCTATGTTATTTTAGACTTTTATACAGTGCGTACACTCTTTTTATCCACTTACTTTCCAACGCGCCATATTTGTTCTAGCAATATACTTACAACCGTACCTACAAATAAACCATTACCGAATATATATTGCATAACAGACGGCAAGGATTGGAGTGCTCCAGACGGTAAAAACATAACGCCGCTGCCAAATAATACTGCAACGCCTAAGATCGTTACATTCCTTTCACTCATCGGCACTTGTTTTATATTATTAAATCCAATTCCAATTAACTGTACGAACGAAGCCATTAAAACAGCCGATGCGACAGCTGATGGTAAAGATGCTAAGTAACGAATAATACTTGGAAAAAGAGACATTACGACTAGTAACGCACATGCCATTAAGAACGATCGTATATACTTTTGTTTTGTTAAACGTATGAATCCTGCCGTTGCTGGTAACGGAACGACACCTACAGTTGAAAATACAGAAGAGATGAGATGCGAAATCCCCCCAACCCATGTTCCATCTTTCAACTGTTTTTGTTCAATAGTCGCTTTATGAATAGTTGCTTGATTAATTGCTATAATAGCTGCCACCGTATTCGAAACTAAAATACATACCATAACGAAACTTGATACAGCCATACCTGTATTCCATTTTGGAAGTCCCCAAGCAAATATATGTGGAAGTTGCACAAAATGAGTTACTTGAGATGGGATTGTCACTTTTCCTGCAATGAGAAAAATAATCCACCCACTAATTAATCCTATTAAAACTGCATAACTTTTGACAAAGCCTTTTCCAAAATTAGATAGTATAATAACGAACAGAAATATACTAAACGCGATCATTGCTGTAAATCCGTCGATTTGAGAAATAGTAGCTGTAATTCCTAACATTCCTTTTAAAAATACACCACTTAATTGTAAACATAATAAAAGTAAAAACGTCCCTGTCACAAGCGGCGTAAATAAAAATAAAATACGTCCTATAAAACCAGTTACTCCTAATCCTATTAAAATAACACCGGAGATTATCATTCCTAATTCTAAAATTTGCAGTGTACTATGTAATTGATCCTGTCCGGCCGTTGCATAAGCAAGTACGGTAAATACACCAACCCAAGATCCAGCCAGCCCATCCGCAATTGGCAGTCTATGCCCAAGCCACCCTTGTAAAAAAGAAGATATACCAACTACAAAAAACGTACGCTGCATTAAATAAAATATTTCTTCCGTCGTAAGATGAAATAATCCGCCAACGACAATTGGTAGTGCTATTGAATTTGCTAATAAAAATATAAACCATTGCAAAGTTCCCATAATATGATTTTGGTTATGTTGATTGTCCAATTTTTTCATCCCTTCTAGCTTTCCTATAAAAATATATTGTAAGAATAAAAAAGAAGAGTTCTATACTCACCATTAGAACCCTCCTCAAAATATTTAAACGATTCTTCTACACAAGATTATTTAATTCCACCTCATTTAAACTTCCAACAACAATATTTCCTTTATACACGACTAAACGTTTTTCTGTTTGACGCGCTACTGCTTCAGCAGCGCATGTCGCATTCGTCAAAACAAAGCTCGCTTCATCCCCTACATTCGGCCATACTCGCTTCCCTTCATTATTTAACGTTTCTTTTCCCCCTGTAATAAAGCGGAGTGCTTTTCCTAAAGACCTTTCGTCACTCCACCCAAAACGCTCTGCTAATCGATTCGCCTTTTGAAGCATATCACCTGTTCCAAACGGTGACCAATGATCTGTAATGCTATCATTGCCTAATGCAACCTTAACACCTTTTTTATCTAATAACGGAATTGGGATTACTTGTTTACCAATTGGCACTGTTGAAGTAATATCAATATTTACATTTGCGAGTCTTTCTGCCACTTCTTCAGCCTCTTTACCAGTAACACCACCAAGTCCAAGTGCATGACTAATCGTTACACGGCCTTGCCATCCTGCTTCTTCTGTTAAACTTGCCAATCTCTTCATCGTAAACGTTCCAAGATTATTCGCATCGTGCAAATGAATATCAACATCCGCATTAAATTCTACTGCGATATCCATAATTGTATGTAATGACTTTTCAATGTCATTATCTACTGTAGCTGGATCTACTCCTCCGACTAGATGAGCACCCATACGCATCGCATCTTTCACGAGTTGCACAGAATCACTGCGCAATAATCCATGTTGCGGAAACGCAACAATTCTACTAGACACTCGATTTTTATATGTTTCTAATGCCGCTAACGTCGCCTCCAGATTACCAAGCCCAATAATCGGATCGACATTACAATGCGTTCTAATATTCGTTGCACCATTTTGCAGTAGTAACTCTAGCATATTTTCCGCTCTATTTCGGGCAGTCGCTAATTGCTTTGGTAAAATTTTTTCTTCTTCATTAAAACGTGTAAAAATACTTTCTGCTGGCATACAAGCTTTCCATGGGCCACTATAATATGTTTTATCAATGTGAATGTGCATCTCTTTGAAAGCTGGCAACATTAATAAGTTCTTAGCATCAAAAGTTACTATATCTTCCTCTTGAACAATCCCTTTTATAATTTTTTTAATTCGACCATCTTCAATAAGTAAACTGCATAATTCTGTTTCTGTTTTTGAAATTCTCTCTTCTTCATATGTATATCCTGATTCAAGCATTACGTTAGCCAACCAATATACTGTCATCTCTATTTCCCCACCCTTTATTAAAAATCACCTCATAACTACAATTTTAATATCCACTGAAAATTAAGACAATTAATACGATCACTTCTCACAAAAAAATGTAATACAACCCCATAGTCTTCTCATAAATTTCCATATAGAATAAAAGTATGCAGTTTGATATAAAAAGGAGTTGATTGGAATATGTCAAAAAAGTTATGTAAATCCGAAACTGATAAAATGCTATTTGGTATATGTGGTGGTTTAGGAGAATATTTTGATATTAGCTCTACTCTTATTCGTATCATTTGGGTTATTGCTGTTTTATGTTTTGGGACAGGATTTTTAGTTTATTTCATTTGTTTATTACTTATGCCACGTTCGTACTAACGGCATTATTTCACATACTTAAGAAGAGCAAATCACCTATAGAATCCTATAGGTGATTTTTTCATGAAGAATATTTCATCGTTAAATGTAATACCGCTACTTCTTCTTCTTCATTTTTATAAATATGCTTCTTATTCGCTTCAAATTGAATGGAATCAAACTCATTTAATTCGTATACATCATTCTCCACTTGAATAGACACTTTCCCTTTCATTACCGTTACAAGCTCAATCGCACCTTCATGATGAGCTTCTGGCTCATATATACTATTTGATCGTAAACAAGCACGGTGCATTTCCATCCCTGTTTCTTTCGTATAACGGAACATCGTTTCTAAATGCCACGCTTGTCCTTCATCTACTGCAAATCCTTCTCCACAGCGCGCAACAGCTACAGGTTCTCCAACAACCATTAATCTGGATAAAGGAATTGATAACCCTTTCGTTATTTTCCAAATGACAGCTAGTGTCGGATTTGTTTCCCCTCTTTCGATCTTTCCTAATGTTAATTTACTAACTCCTGTTTTATGAGCTAATTCTTCTAAACTTAATTTCTGTTCATTTCGAATTTGTCTCAATAACTGTCCAACTTGTTGAATGACTTCTTTCGTTTGCATATCTTCATTTTCTTTCATATATAAAACCACCTTAAAGTATAAAATAGTTTACTTTTAATAATTAAAAGTATATCATACTATACATAATTATTTATTTTCGAAAGGAGTGTTATACTTCATGCGCGCAATTTTATTAGGTCTTTTATCATCGGCCTTTTTTTCTGCAACCTTTATTATTAATAGAGCAATGAATGTATCTGGAACGAGCTGGGCTTGGACAGCTTCCTTCCGTTTTTTATTTGCTCTTCCTATTTTATTCCTTATCGTTTTATTTCGCAAAAACTTTAGGGGATTATGGGAAGAGTTAAAAAAACATCCATTGGCATGGATCGGATGGGGTTCTGTTGCCGGTATTGGTTTTTATTCTTTATTAAGTTTCGCAGCTGTCTTTTCTCCAGCTTGGCTCGTTGCTGGAACTTGGCAAGTTACGATTTTAGCTGGTTTACTACTATCACCACTATTTTTCGTGAAAATAGAAACAAAATCAGGTACGAAACTTGTACGTGGAAAAATTCCACTTCGTAGCTTATATGTTGCATTATTTATTTTACTTGGTGTAATTTGTATGCAAACAACTGCCGCAGGCCATATTACAATGACTCAGTTCATTTCAGGTTTTTTACCTGTCGTATTAGCCGCTTTCTTATATCCGTTCGGTAACCGAAAAATGATGGAGCTTGTTGGTGGACGCCTTGATACGTTCCAACGTGTATTAGGAATGGCAATTGGAAGTCTTCCTATAACAATCTTGCTTGGTATATACGGATTTTCTACTACTGGCATTCCAACATCCAACCAAATGCTTCAAGGATTTCTGTTAGCATTATGTTCCGGTGTTATTGCAACGATGACATTTTTCTTTGCTACTGACTTAGCAAAAGATAACCTCTCTCTACTTGGAGCTGTTGAAGCAACACAAGCTGGAACGATGGTCTTTACCGTGCTTGGTGAAATCATTTTCTTAAATGGTTCACTCCCTGGAGGACTTTCTCTCATCGGAATGATTATTATCATGTTAGGAATGGTTGCAAATAGTATTTTAAACCGTTCTGTTCCAGTCGTTAAACAGAAAAAATCAGCATAAAAAAAGAGTATGGTTCTATAGAGATGAACCATACTCTTTTTTATTGTCCCCCTATTTCGCCTTATCAGAATAGTATTTCATTGGCTCTTTATACTAAAACTTATGTTATAATACGTTTCATGCGCATTAATAGGAGGTAAATTATGTTAAAAAAAGCAATCGCTGAATTTATTGGTACATTTGTACTTGTATTATTCGGAACTGGAGTAGCCGTCACTGGCGGCGGAATTGAAGGAATTGGAACATTAGGAATCGCTATGGCTTTCGGTCTATCTATTGTAGCTATGGCATATAGCATCGGAACAATTTCTGGATGTCACATTAACCCAGCAGTATCAGTAGCTATGTTCATCAACAAACGAATGAACGCTATGGAACTTTGTTATTATGTATTAGCTCAAATTTTAGGTGGTTTATTAGGAACTGCAACGTTAGTAACAATTTTAAAATCTGCTAAAACACCTTTAGATAATTTAGGACAAAATGGTTTCGGAACTCTTGGTTTATCTGGAGCATTTTTAGTTGAGTTCATTTTAACTTTCGTATTTATTTTAGTTATCGTTGCTGTAACAGGTAAAAAAGGAAGTTCTTCTTTAGCTGGACTAGTAATTGGTTTCACATTAGTTTTAATTCACTTATTAGGAATTCCGTTAACTGGAACATCTGTTAACCCAGCTCGTAGTATCGCACCAGCTTTATTTGTTGGTGGAGAAGCACTTTCTCAACTATGGGTATTCATCGTAGCACCAATTCTTGGTGGTATCTTCGCAGCTATCGTAGGTAAATTCATTTTAAATACTGAAAAATAGAATTTTCAATATTTCTGAATAAAAAAAGGCGAGCCCTCATTATGAGGAAGCTCGCTTTTTTTTATTCTTTCATTTTAGACTTTAAATTTGTAACTAATTGATCTACCGTTACATTTGCAAGTACGTTTTCCATCGCTTCTTGCGCTTGCATTAAAATAATTTCTAATACTGATTGAATATTAGCTCCTACTGGACATTCAATGTTGGGATTTTCATGGAAGGAAAATAGCTGTCCTTCTTCTACAACTTCCACTGCTTTATATACATCAAGTAATGTAATTTCTTCTAAATCTCGAGCAAGTGTCGTACCACCTTTACCAGCTTGTACATCAACAAGTCCTGCTCTCTTCAACATTCCTGTAATGCGACGAATCACAACTGGATTTGTATTCACACTACCGGCAATCCATTCAGAGGTACAGCGAGAGTTTCGATCTATCGCAAGTAATGTCAGCATATGAACACCTACTGTAAAACGACTACTAATCCCCATCTGCACACCCTCCTTTTTATTCATTCTATTAAAAGACGACTCTTATCATTATATACTATTTTTAATTTATACATAAAGAAAAAGCATGATTTCAATAGGAAATCATGCTTTTCTCTCATTATTGACGCTTTATAAATTTCGCTAAATCTTTAAATTTCACTTTATCTGAGTAATTCATTACGCCGTTTACGTAAATGCGGCTTGTAACAGCATTTAATACCGCAATTGTCGCCAATAAGACTGCTAATGTTATCGTAATTTCTAGCATACCTGCTTCACCAGCTACAATACGTGAGAAGGTAACCATCGGTGTAAAAAAGGGAACGTAAGAATTTACAACGACGATAGTACTATTCGGATCACTTAATGATTTAATACTAATAAAGAATGCAGCCATAATTAAAATCATTACCGGGAAAGATACAGCTTGTAAATCCTCCGTCTTAGACACGACAGCTCCAGCAGCAGCATACATCATCGCATAAAGTAAATATCCCGTAATGAAATAAACAAGAAACATGCTGATAACCTTTGCATCTAATTTCGTAAAGTCAATTGGAATACCAAGTAGTGAGGCACTTTCTAAATCGACCCAACCTAACAAATATGGAATAAGATAACCACACGCCAATATGACAAGTTGCAATAACGCCGTTGAAACAACCGCTAAAATTTTCGCATACATCATCGTAAGAGGCTTCACTTTCGGAAGCATTACTTCCATTACACGTGACGCCTTTTCAGATGCAATATTCATTGCGATTGTATTTCCGAACGCTACAATAAACATATATAAAGCAAATGTAAAGAAATAGGCAATTCCGAAAGAAGATGTACGATCTTTTATCGCTTCTTGCTTTACTTGAATTTCTGTTTGTAATTGCTGTGCAATTTCTGGTGAAACATTATTTTTGGCAATCGTCACCATCGTATATTGTTGCTTTAAATATCCTGCCATAATTGCAGAAGTTGCTTGGCTTGGAAATCCATTATACATATATGTAATCGATGGAGCCCCATCCTTTTCCGTCACATGGAATAGACCATCTAAATCGCCTTCTTCTACTTGCTTATGCAGTTTATCAAAATCATCCTTTGAACCAATTGTTATTTTTGCTGATGGCAATAGCTTATTTAGCTCATCTTTTTGTACTTTATATGTGGAACTCTCTACTACAACTGCAATTTTATCTTTATCCTTATTTTTATCATCGCCTGAAGTAAAATGATTAAATGCAAAAATCCCAAACACAACTAAAAATAAAATCGCACTCGTAATTAATGATTTTTTAGATAAAAATGCTTCCCTAAAATAAAATGAAAATACGTGAGAAAATTTACGCATCGTTATTTCGCCCTCTCTACAAAGATTTCGTTTAACGTCGGCTCTAACATTTTGAATTGTCGTAAGCTAACACCTTGCTCTTGCAACTGTTGCAAAATCTTGAGAGCTTCCGCATCGTCTTGTACTTTCACATAAAGAAGGCCTTGTTGTTTTTCATACGATACATGTATAGCTTCTAATCCCTTTTCATTCTCTACTGTATCTTCAATCGTTAAATTACGGAAACCGTATTCTTTCTTAATATCACTTAGCTGTCCTTTTACGACTGCTTCACCTTTTTTCAAAATACATACATGTTGGCAAAAAGCCTCTACTTGTTCCATACGATGACTTGATAAAATAATCGTCTTTCCGCTCTGTACTTGTTCTTCAATAATACTAGCTAACATCCCAGCATTAACTGGATCAAGGCCGCTGAATGGTTCATCTAAAATGAGAAGTTCCGGATTATGAAGAAGAGCAGCAATTAATTGGATTTTTTGCTGATTCCCTTTTGAAAGCTCTCCAGCCGTTTTAAATTTATATTCTGGTATCGCTAAACGCTCTAACCAGTGATCAATAGCGTGATCCACTTCTTTCTTCGACATTCCTTCTAATCTACCAAAATATCGCAGCTGATCTATTACTCTACTTTTTGTATATAAACCTCTTTCTTCTGGTAAATACCCAATTGTTACACCACTATTTCCAAATGCTTTTCCATCCCATGTAATCGAACCTTCATTAGGCGTTAATAATCCGAGAAGCATTTTGATTGTTGTTGTTTTCCCTGCACCATTTCGTCCAAGTAACCCTAGTACTTCACCTTTTGGTAACGAAATTTGCAAACCGTTAACTGCTTTTGATTCCCCAAATTGTTTCGTTAAGTTTTGAATTTGTAAACTCAAGTATAAAGCCTCCCCTTTAGTATCATTCGTACTCTCTTTCAAAGACTATGTTTATTCAAGACAAAATATAGCACCGCGCTTCATCCTCTTATATGTAAACATCGTCATTAATCCATCATTTGTTCTATTTAGTTAAAATTGTAAATAACAAAGTTCTTTTTGTCAATTATAATTGTCATTACGACAATAAAAATTGTCAAAACAACTATTATTATTTTGCTCATCTTTCTAATATAGGACATACTACTATATATACAAAAGACAATATGCAAATGTTCATATAAAAATATTATATTTTAATATATAATATAAAATGATTTTCTAACATCAAGGAGGATACATATGAAGATGAAGAGGGGCATTACCACTTTATTATCTGTAGCGGTTCTATCTACATCACTTGTAGCATGTTCAGGAACACCAGAGAAAACAGTGGCAAAAGAAGAGAAAGTAAAATTAACAGAACAACAATTAATGGCTGATTTATGGTATCAAACAGCCGGTGAAACGAAAGCACTTTACTACCAAGGGTACAACATTGGTCAATTAAAGCTTGATACAATTCTTGCAAAAGGGACAGAGAAAAAACCTGCTATCGTGCTTGATTTAGACGAAACTGTTTTAGATAACAGTCCTCATCAAGCAATGAGCGTAAAAACAGGCAAAGGCTATCCTTACAAATGGGATGATTGGATTAACAAAGCTGAGGCTGAAGCCCTTCCAGGCGCAATTGATTTCTTAAAATATACAGAGTCTAAAGGTGTAGATATTTACTACATCTCAAATCGTAAAACGAATCAACTAGATGCGACAATTAAAAATCTTGAGCGTGTAGGTGCTCCTCAAGCAACGAAAGAACATATATTACTACAAGATCCGAAAGAAAAAGGAAAAGAAAAACGCCGTGAACTCGTTTCTCAAACTCATGATATTGTCTTATTCTTCGGTGATAACTTATCTGATTTCACAGGTTTTGATGGAAAATCTGTAAAAGATCGTAACCAAACAGTAGCAGATTCAAAAGCACAATTTGGTGAGAAATTCATTATTTTCCCGAATCCAATGTATGGCGATTGGGAAGGCGCTTTATATGATTATGATTTCAAAAAATCAGATGCAGAAAAAGATAAAATCCGTCGCGACAACTTAAAATCATTTGAAGTAAAATAAAAGAGGATGGCATTCGCCATCCTCTTTTATTTTACTTTCTCTGTTAAAGGCAAGATAAATACTTCCACACGTCTATTCTTTGCCTTTCCTTCTTGTGTATCGTTTGGAGCAATTGAACGGTATTCTCCGTATCCAATCGCACTAAATTTTTCTGGTTGTAATTCTTTATTTTGCAGTAATACTTGCATAAAATTAACTGCCCGCTGCGTACTTAATTCCCAATTCGACGCAAACTGCGCATTGGCAATAGGGACATTATCCGTATGACCCGATACTGTAATTTCACGAGGTGACGCTGAAACAAGTAAGCTAGACATCTCTTTTGCAATCCCTAAAGATTCTAATTTCACATCTGCTTTCCCCGAATCAAACAGTATATTTTCTAATATTGTCACCATTAATCCCTTTTCAGTTAATTTAGTTTGAAAAGAAGAGGATAATTGTTTTTCATTAATATATTGATCAATCTTTTTTTGTAATGCTTTCAATTCATCCATCTCTTTTTTTTCTTTAGCTCTAGCTTCTTCTTGTTTTTTTGCTTGTTCTGCCTCAAGGCTACTTGCTGATAATTCTTTTTCATCATTTGGCTTTTGATCACTTAAAAATTCTTTGTTACCTGTTCCCCCAGCTAATTCACTTCGAAAAGCAACTGCCATCTGTTTAAACTTCGCAGCATCTATACTACTCATTGCGAATAAAACGATAAACAATGCAAATAACAACGTTAACATATCAGAATATGGGATTAACCACGTTTCATCGATATGCTCATCATGTTTTTTCTTTTTGCCTCTTCTATTTTTCTTACTCCGCATTTTTTTCTGCTCCTTTTTCTAGCTTTTTACGCTCAGTTGCAGAAAGTGCACCTAAAATGCGGTTCTTCATAATAAACGGATATGTACCTTCTTGTAACATTAATAAACAATCAATGATTAAACGTTTTTTCTCAATTTCAGCTGAAGATTTTTGCTTTAACTTATTTGCAAATGGATGCCATAATACATAACCTGAAAAAATACCAAAAATCGTTGCAATAAACGCACCCGAAATAGCATGACCTAACTTTTCAATATCAGTTAAGTTACCAAGCGCAGCTACAAGACCGATAACAGCACCTAAAACTCCTAATGTCGGTGCATACGTACCAGCTTGTGAAAAAATAGCAGCTCCCTTTGCATGTCTTTCTTCAATTGCCTCTAATTCAGATTCCAAAATCTGCTCCAAATCTTCTGCGGATACGCCATCAATCACAAATTTCATACCGCGCAAAAGAAATTCATCTTGAATTTTGTCTAATTGTTGCTCTAAAGACAAAATACCGTATTTTCTACTTTCAGATGTCCAATGAACAAATAATTCTAGCAACTGTTCATAACTTAAATCCTTTTTATTTGAACCAAAAAGAACTTTAAATAGTTTTGGAACCCTTTTTAGTTGATTCATCGGAAATGCAATACATACTGCAGCAAATGTACCGATAAAAATAATTAATGCTGCGGCAGGATTTAATAAGGCTGTTATGTCAGCGCCCTTGACGACCATCCCTACTACCACTGCTACAAATCCTAAAATAAGTCCAATAATTGTTGCAAAATCCATTCCCATTCACTCCCAGTCTATACAAGAAGTTCTCTATTCTCGATAATCGCTACATCTTCTTATGTATATATATTACATAAAAAATGCATTTCATGAAAGATAAGAAATGAATTATATAAAAAAATACTACAAATTCACACATTTTCTGACATTTTCTTTGCATTTCTATTACGTTATGACTCTTATATTCCTTTTCCAACAAACTAGATTTATAATAAAAAAACATTACACATTTTATTAAGAAGGGACTGTGATTACAAGGCATCATGAAAAAGATAATAATTATTTCTGCCACTACTATTGTAATCGGGATCACATCTTTCGCTTACTTTGGTTCTAAAACACCACTACATAATGAAGCAAAAGCTGTCGAAAGTCAAAAGCATAATAACCATAAAAAAGAAGAGATTCCTGCTTTTCCAAAAGCTGATCATAATGCAAAGAAAATAGACAATGACTTTTCAGTGGTAACAAATCCCAAATCTAATCTTGTCTTAATTAATAAACATCGAAAACTACCAGATGGATACATTCCTGAAGACTTAACGAGACCAAATGTACCATTTATTAGTCCAAAAGATAAAGAAAAAACATTGCTGCGAAAAGATGCTGCAGAGGCACTTGAAAACATGTTTAAAGCTGCGAAAAAAGAAGGGCTTGATCTTACAGCTGTATCTGGTTATCGTTCATACAAACGCCAAAAATCGTTGCATGATACATACGTTAGACGCCAGGGAAAAGCCGAAGCTAATTCGGTAAGCGCAATTCCTGGTACAAGTGAACACCAAACGGGTTTAGCAATGGATATTAGTTCAAAATCAGCTAAATTTCAATTAGAGCCTATCTTCGGGGAGACAGCAGAAGGAAAATGGGTCGCAGAACACGCTCATGAATTCGGCTTTGTCATTCGTTACTTAGAAGATAAAACAGATACAACAGAATATGCATATGAACCATGGCACTTACGCTACGTTGGTAATCCATACGCTACATACCTATATAAACATCACTTAACATTAGAAGAAGCGATGGAAGACAAAAAATAAGAGAGCAAATTGCTCTCTTATTTTTCTTTCACTCTATTATTGTAGTAATTTCTTCTTCCATTCTTCAGGCCATGGTTCGCCTCTTCCTGTTTTTTTCGACGCTTGAACCATCATTCCACGACCTACTAAACAAACCTCTCCTGCTGCATTCTTCACCATATAATGTAAATCTAAAGAAGAATTCCCGACCGATCCTGCCTTTACATACACCTTCAGCTGTTCATCAAAATATATTTGCTTAATAAAATTACATTGTAAATCCGCAACAACGATCATCGTTTCTGATGATGCATGTGTCCACTCTTGCATAAATCCAAGTTCTTTAAACAACGCAATACGAGCTTCTTCAAAATAAGTAAAAGCAACGACATTATTTACATGTCCAAACATATCTACTTCACCAAAACGAACCTTTACAGGGTTGTAAAACGAAAAACCACTTTCCCATTGCTCAAAGTCTTCAATATAAGAAATCCTCTTCATTGTTATCTCCCCTTTTCACCTTTAAATAAACAGAATAAACAGAAAAATAAAGTTATAAATATTGCCTCTTCGATATGAAGAGGCAATATTTATTAATAGTTATTATCGCTACCAAAGAAATCTTTGAACGATTGAATTGTTGTATCACGGTTTAATGCCGCAATTGAAGTTGTTAAAGGAATACCCTTCGGACATGATTGCACACAGTTTTGAGAGTTACCACAGTTTGCTAGTCCTCCATCTCCCATAATTGCACGTAAGCGATCTGCTTTATGCATTTCACCCGTTGGATGTGAGTTGAATAAGCGAGCTTGTGATAACGGTGCTGGTCCAATAAAGTCAGACTTACTGTTTACGTTTGGACATGATTCTAAGCAAACACCACATGTCATGCATTTTGAAAGCTCATAAGCCCATTGACGCTTTTTCTCAGGCATTCTTGGTCCTGGACCTAGGTCATACGTACCATCAATTGGAATCCACGCTTTAACGCGTTTTAGAGCATTAAACATGCGACTACGATCAACTTGCAAGTCACGTACAACCGGGAATGTCTTCATCGGTTTTAAGCGAATTGGTTGCTCTAATTGATCGATAAGTGCCGTACATGATTGACGTGGTTTTCCGTTAATCACCATCGAACATGCACCACATACTTCCTCTAAGCAGTTCATATCCCATGCAATCGGAGTTGTTTGGTTCCCTTTTGAATCAACAGGATTACGACGGATTTCCATAAGTGCTGAGATAATATTCATATTCGGACGATATGGAATTTCAAACTCTTGGTCAAACGCTTGCGCATCTGGCCCGTCTTGTCTCGTAATGATGAAGCGGATTGTTTTCTCAGACATGTTGTTTATCCCCCTTCTCTTCACCCTTAGCAGCTACATCGTGTTTTGAAGAATAATCACGTTTACGTGGTTTAATTAACGAAATATCAACGTCCTCGTAATGGAATGCTGGTGCATTTCCTTCTCCCTCAAATTTTGCCATCGTAGTTTTTAAGAAGTTTGCATCATCACGATTTGGGAATTCAGGTTTGTAATGCGCCCCACGGCTCTCATTACGGTTATATGCGCCAATTGTAATAACACGTGCTAACTCAAACATATTTGCAAGTTGGCGTGTAAATGAAGCACCTTGGTTACTCCATCTTGCTGTATCGTTAATGTTAATACGTTTGTAACGAGCCATTAATTCTTCAATTTTCGCATCTGTTTCTAATAATTTTTTATTTTCACGAACTACTGTAACGTTATCTGTCATCCATTCTCCAAGCTCTTTATGAAGAACATACGCATTTTCGTTACCATCCATCGTTAAAATATTGTTAAATTTCTCTGTTTCGATTAATTCATTTTGCTCATATACAGTAGATGAAACAGCATCAGATGATTTAGAAAGACCTTTCATATACTCAATTGCGTTTGGTCCTGCTACCATACCACCATAAATTGCTGATAATAGTGAGTTTGCACCAAGACGGTTACCACCGTGCATAGAATAATCACACTCACCTGCTGCAAATAAACCTGGAATATTTGTCATCTGTTTATAATCAACCCATAGTCCGCCCATTGAATAGTGAACAGCTGGGAAGATTTTCATCGGTAGTTTACGAGGATCATCCCCTGTAAATTTCTCATAGATTTCAATAATTCCACCTAGTTTAATATCTAGTTCTTTTGGATCTTTATGAGAAAGATCTAAGTACACCATGTTTTCACCGTTAATACCTAGTTTTTGCTCTACGCAAACATCAAAGATTTCACGCGTTGCGATGTCACGAGGTACAAGGTTTCCGTAAGCCGGATATTTTTCTTCTAAGAAGTACCATGGTTTACCATCTTTATATGTCCAAACACGTCCACCTTCACCACGTGCAGATTCACTCATAAGACGTAATTTATCGTCTCCAGGAATTGCCGTTGGGTGAATTTGAATGAACTCACCGTTTGCATAATATGCGCCTTGTTGATATACAGCAGAAGCTGCTGTACCTGTATTGATAATGGAGTTTGTTGATTTTCCGAAAATGATACCAGGGCCCCCTGTTGCCATAATCACGGCATCTGCTCCGAAACTTCTAATCTCCATAGTTTGTAAGTCTTGTGCAACGATTCCTCGGCACACACCTTCATCATCAACAACAGCTCGTAAGAAATCCCAACCTTCATATTTCGTTACAAGTCCTGCTACTTCGTGACGACGTACTTGCTCATCTAATGCGTAAAGTAATTGCTGTCCAGTTGTTGCACCAGCAAATGCTGTACGGTGATGTTGCGTTCCACCAAATCGACGGAAATCAAGAAGTCCTTCTTCCGTACGGTTGAACATAACACCCATACGGTCCATTAAATGAATGATACCAGGTGCTGCTTCACACATTGCTTTAACTGGTGGTTGGTTCGCTAAGAAGTCCCCACCATAAATTGTATCGTCAAAGTGGATCCATGGAGAATCCCCTTCACCTTTCGTATTTACGGCACCGTTAATTCCGCCCTGAGCACATACAGAATGTGAACGTTTTACTGGTACTAAAGAAAACAGTTCAACATTTACTCCTGCTTCTGCCGCTTTAATCGTTGCCATTAAGCCAGCCAAGCCACCGCCGACTACTATAAGTTTCCCTTTCATGCTCTCCCACTCCTTACTGGTTTGCTAGCTGTGGATCGATGAACGCTAATAATGCACTCACACCTACATAAGATAAACCTAAGAAAATAGCTAATGTTACATAAGTAGAGATTCTTTGTGAACGTGGAGATACTGTAATTCCCCAGCTGATGCAGAATGTCCATAGTCCATTTGCAAAGTGGAAAATTGTTGAAACAACACCAACTAAGTAGAATGCAAACATAGCTGGATTGTTTAAAATATCTGCCATCATATCATAGTTTACCTCTTTACCTAACATTGCTTGAATACGAGTTTCCCAGACGTGCCAAGAAATGAAGATCAGCGTAACGATACCTGAAATTCTTTGGAAAACGAACATCCAGTTACGGAAATAACCGTAAGAAACCGCATTGTTCTTAGCTGTAAATGCAATATATAAGCCATATATAGCATGGTACAGTATCGGTAAAAAGATGATGAAAATTTCTAGCGCATACCGGAATGGAAGGAGCTCCATAAAGCCTGCAGCTTTGTTAAAAGCCTCTGCTCCTCGTGTTGCAAAGTTGTTTACAATTAAATGTTGCGTCAAAAAGACACCAACCGGGATGACCCCCATTAATGAGTGCCACTTACGAAACGTATACTCGCGGCCTTTCATGTCCCCATTACCCCCCTTGAATGTTTGACTGCTGTTTTCAGATTAGTTTATGACAATAATGTTTTTTCACTATTGGCATAAGAAAAACTGAAAAAATTATTCGAAATATTTCAGCATAATTTGATACCAAGTTCATTTTACTCCTATTTTTGTCGAAGCGTCAAGAAAACGTATACATAATTTGCATATAATTTGCCAATTCTTTTTTTCTTCTTATATATTCAGATTTTCCTAAAGAAAAATCTGTTTTTATAAATGTGAAATGTTATATAATACTCCCTATAGAAAGAGGGGAATATTGTGAGTAAAAATACAATCGATACAACATCTTTAGAAGATGTTTCATTGAACGCCTTCGCTTATGAATTGCTACGTGAAGAATTACTACCTGATTTAATCGGCAACGATTTAGATGGTATTTTATACTGGTCTGGTAGAAACCTTGCAAGAAAATATCCGCTAGAAACAATTGAAGAAGTCATTCAGTTCTTTGAAAAGGCTGGCTGGGGCACTTTAAGCATTGTTGAACATAAGCGTCGTGAAATGCAGTTCCAACTTAAAGGCACACTCATCGCAGAACGTCAAAAACAAAAACGACATTCTTCTTATCAACTAGAAGCCGGATTCATCGCTGAACAAATCCAAAAGCAACGGAACGTCGTTGCAGAGTCATACGAAGAAAAGAAAAAACGTTCTGACTCTATTACATTTCTTGTAAAATGGGATATAAAAGATCTCATTGAAGTGTAAGCATTACCTACAGTCAACTAGACATATCAGTTTAGTTGACTTTTTTGTATTTTCATTCAGATGCATTTATTTTAAATCTTCAGAAATTATACCAAAAAACAGAAGACGTTGTAAACTACAACGTCTTCTTATCTGTTAAATACGTATAAATCGTCTCCGCGACATTTTTCGGCATACCCGCTTCGACAAATTCCTCTATAGAAGCTTCTTTCATCTTCTTTAATGAACCAAAATGTTTTAACAATACCTTTTTCCGTTTATCACCGATTCCTGGAATATCATCCAATGCTGATTGAATAACAGATTTCCCGTGTAATTGACGATGGAATGTAATCGCAAATCGATGCACCTCATCTTGAATACGCTGCAATAAATAAAATTCTTGGCTATTTCTCTCAAGCATCACAGGTTCCGGTGGATCCCCAATAATTAAATGGGAGGTTTTATGTTTATCATCTTTTACAAGACCTGCCATCGGAATATATAATCCGAGCTCATTCTCTAAAATATCACTTGCAGCCGCTAGATGGCCTTTTCCTCCATCAATAATAATCAAATCAGGTAAAGGTGAATTTTCTTTAAGCGCCCTTGTATAACGGCGCCTCACAACTTCTCTCATAGACTCATAATCATCTGGTCCTTGAACCGTTTTAATTTTATATTTTCGATACTCTTTCTTCGCCGGTTTCCCATCGATAAAAGCAATCATTGCAGAAACGGGATTTGTTCCTTGAATATTTGAGTTATCAAACGCTTCAATACGATATGGCGTTTCAATCCCAAGCTGCTTCCCTAAATGATCTACCGCTTTAATCGTTCGTTCTTCATCACGTTCAATTAAGTAAAACTTCTCTTCAAGAGCAATCTTCGCATTTTTATTTGCCAATTCTACAAGGTCTTTTTTCTTACCACGTTTCGGCTGCGTCGCTTCCACTTCTAAAAAGCGCTCTACTAATTCCGAGTCTATACTTCCTGGAACGACAATTTCCTTCGGCTTAAAATGACTACTGTTTTCATAAAATTGGCCGATAAACGTTAAAAAACCCTCTTCTGGTTCATCGTAAATTGGAAACATAGAAACATCACGTTCAATTAGCTTTCCTTTTCGAACGAAGAAAACTTGAACACACATCCATCCTTTATCCACTGCATATCCAAACACATCACGATCCACTAAGTCACTCATAATCATCTTTTGCTTTTCCATAATCGCATCAATATGAGCAATTTGATCACGCAACTCTTTTGCACGTTCAAACTCTAGTTTCTCTGAGGCCTCATACATTTTTATTTCTAGTTCTGAACGAACTTCTTTATGTCCACCATTTAAAAACTTAATAATTTCATCTACAATTTCTTTATTTTGTTCTTCCGTCACTTCTTTCACACAAGGCGCTAAACATTGACCCATATGATAATACAAACAAACTTTATCTGGCATATTCGTGCATTTCCGAAGTGGATACATACGATCTAGCAGTTTTTTCGTTTCATGAGCAGATTGTGCATTTGGATAAGGACCAAAATATTTCCCTTTATCTTTTTTTACGTTTCGAGTAATGAGTAAGCGAGGTTGCTTCTCCGCTGTAATTTTAATAAAAGGATATGTTTTATCATCTTTTAATTGAATATTATATTTCGGATCATATTTTTTAATTAGATTTAACTCTAAAATAAGTGCTTCTAAATTCGAAGAAGTTACAATATATTCAAAATCAACAATTTCTCCTACAAGCCGCAGTGTTTTCCCATCATGTGAACCAGTAAAGTACGAGCGCACACGATTTTTAAGCACTTTTGCCTTTCCGACATATATAACCGTTCCTTGCTTATCTTTCATCAAATAACAACCAGGTTGATCTGGTAAAATAGCCAACTTCTCTTTCAAATGTTCGTGCACTCGTCTCCCTCCATTTCTACATACTTAGCATTTTTATTTTCCCTTGAAAACATACTATGCCCAAACACCCAACATACGTTCTTTTATTGTAACGGAAAGACTGTAAAAAAGAAAATAAAAAAAGCTACCAAATGGTAGCTTTTTTTATTTTAGAAGTGTTTAGAAACTAATTCTACTAACGCTTCTTTCGGTTTGTAACCTAACGCTTGATCAACTACTTTACCGTCTTTTAATACGAAAAGAGCTGGAATGCTCATTACTTCGAATTGACGAGCAGTTTCTTGGTTTTCATCAACGTCTACTTTTACTACTTTTACTTTTTCGCCTAGTTCTGCATCGATTTCCTCTAATACAGGAGCGATCATTTTACAAGGTCCACACCAAGGTGCCCAGAAATCTAATAATACAACACCTTCGCTAGTTTCAGCTGCGAAGCTTTGGTCATTTGCGTTTACAATTGCCATTTTATTTCCTCCTTCAAGTATATTCTACCAAGAGTATATCATTAACTTATATACGTGGCGAATAATATGTATCGTTATGTATTGTAACAAAAAAATGTTCCTTTATACTATATAAAAATACGGATTAAATACTAAAAAGATGAGAGACAGGGGATCTCTCACCTTTTTCTATATATAGGGGTACTTCACTTGGAACTCAAGGGTACTAAAATCATGAATGTACTTTTAACTTTTTAAACTCTTCTGTTAAAAGAGGTACAACTTCGAATAAGTCACCGACAATACCGTAGTCAGCTACTTTAAAGATACTTGCTTCTGGATCTTTATTAATCGCAACGATTATTTTTGAGTTAGACATACCTGCTAAATGCTGAATCGCACCAGAAATACCACATGCAATGTATAAGTCTGGGGTAACAACTTTACCAGTTTGACCAATTTGTAATGAGTAATCACAGTATTCAGCGTCACAAGCACCACGAGATGCCCCAACAGCGCCGCCTAGTACGTCAGCCAACTCTTTTAATGGTTTAAAACCTTCTTCACTCTTCACACCGCGTCCACCAGCGATAATAACTTTCGCTTCAGAAAGATCCACACCTTCTGCCGTTTTACGGACAACATCTTGAATGATTGTACGTAAATCTTTCACATCAACTGTAATAGAAGATACGTCACCGCTGCGAGACTCATCTTTTTCCAGAGTTGCAATGTTATTTGGACGCACTGTCGCAAATAAGATGCCGTCTGTTACAATCTTCTTCTCGAATGCTTTACCAGAGTAAATTGGACGAGTGAAGATAACATTTCCACCTTCAACCTCTAAAGCAGTTACGTCAGAAATTAAACCAGCTTCAAGCTTCGCTGCTAATTTTGGTGATAAATCTTTGCCAAGTGCTGTATGTCCCAAGACAATACCTTCTGGATTTTCTTCAGCATGTACAGCTAAAAACGCTTGTGCATAACCATCAGATGTATATGATTTTAATTTATCATTTTCAACTGTCACAACGCGATCTGCACCGTAATGAATCAATTCATTTGCAAAAGAGGCAACGCTGTCTCCAATTAGAAGACCTACTACTTCACCGCCTTCTGCAATTGTTTTTGCTGCTGCTACCGCTTCAAAAGAAACGTTACGTAGCGATCCATCACGAACTTCACCCATTACTAATACTTTACGAGCCATAGATTTTCCCTCCTGCATATATAATTTCGTATTTTATTAGATTACTTTCGCTTCTGTATGGAGCAACGATACAAGTTCTTTTACTTGATCTTGCAGCTCGCCTTGTAACACTTTTCCTGCATCTTTCTTAGGAGGCAAATAGATTTCAATTGTTTTTGTCTTTGCTTCCACATCATCTTCTTCTAAATCTAAATCATCTAATTCTAATTCTTCTAGCGGCTTTTTCTTCGCTTTCATAATACCTGGAAGCGATGGGTAACGCGGTTCATTTAAACCTTGCTGTGCTGTTACTAAAACTGGTAATGAAGTTGCAATCACTTCTGTATCACCTTCAACATCACGCTCAATCTTCACATTTGTACCGTCAATTTCAAGTTTTGTAATTGTCGTTACATACGGAATATTTAACGCTTCAGCTACGCGTGGTCCTACTTGTCCAGATGCACCATCAATTGCAACGTTTCCGCCTAAAATTAAATCTGCATCTTTATCTTTTAAATATTCAGCAAGCACTTTTGCTGTCGTGAACTGGTCACCATTTTCTACGTCATCTTCAATATTAATTAATACAGCTTTATCACAGCCCATTGCTAATGCAGTACGAAGTTCTTTCTCACTATCTTCGCCACCGACTGTTACAACTGTAACTTCTCCACCTTGTGCGTCTCTTACTTGAATTGCTTCTTCAATTGCATATTCATCGTAAGGGTTGATGATGAATTCCGCTTCGCCATCGTAAATTGCACCGTTTTTAATTACGATTTTTTCTTCTGTATCAAATGTTCGTTTCATGAGTACGTAGATGTTCATTCCATTTACCCCCTTGTTTTTCAGAAAGATTCTATCAATTTTAATTTTCTGTTAATTTATATTAAAAAAATAATTGAACTACCTGCCACTAAATGAAGGTTTACGCTTTTCTAAAAATGCAGCTACACCTTCTCTTCCATCTTCACTCGTAAATACTTCACCAAAAATCTGTGATTCACGTTGTACACCTTCATAGTAATGAGACGATTTTGTCGTTTGCAATAACTCTAGTACAGCACGAGTTGTTGCTGGACTTTTTCCAGCAATTTGTTTTGCAACTTTAAGCGTATCATCTAAAAGAGATTCTTCAGAGAACAATCCGTTAACAAGTCCCCACTTTAATGCTTCTGCACCAGTAATTGGTGTGCTTGTTAACATCATTTCACAAGCTTTCGCTTTCCCAACATAACGTGGTAAGCGCTGTGTACCTGCAAAGCCAGGAATTAATCCAAGTGTTAATTCAGGTAAACCAAGTTTTGCACTTTCAGTTGCAAAGCGCATGTGGCAAGACATAGCAAACTCAAGGCCGCCGCCCAGTGCCGCTCCATGAATTGCCGCAATAACTGGTTTTGAACATTTTTCAACACGCTCAAACGTAACTTGTCCAAGCTGTGCTAATTCTGTTGCTTGCTTCGCTTCAGTAACAGATGTAAATTCTTTAATATCTGCTCCCGCTGAGAAGAAACGTCCTTCACCATGAATAACAACAACACGAATGTTATCATCCTTTTCCACTTGATCAATTAATTCAGTAACGTCATGCATAACTTGTGAAGACATCGCATTCGCTGGTGCGTGATTTAACGTCGCCACCGCGATATGATCTTCAACTCTTACAGATAGGAATTTCAACATGATCCCTCCCATTATTGACGATAACCACAAGCTGCAATAAGTAGCCCGTGTACCGTTTTTGAAAGTGCGACCAGATCATACTTATGATCGCTCATTACCCAATTGGTCACAACTTCATCCACTGTTCCAAAGATCATTTGTCTTGCCACGCGAACATTTAAATCTGCTTGAAATTCACCTTGTTTTATACCAGTCTCTAAAATCTCATCCATAACTTGTAAGTAGCCTTTTAATACTTCATTTATTTTAAGGCGCAAGTCTTGATTGGACTGCCTCAGCTCTAATTGCGTAACGATAGCAAGAGGATCATTTTGCGACAACAGCAAGAAGTGCGTTTCTACCAACATGAATAACTTCGATACAGCGCTTTCAATTCCTGCTGTTTTTTGACGAATTGTTTCGACAAATTCTCCCATCTTCTCTTGGAATAAGGATATTAATATATCTTCTTTATTTTTAAAATATAAATAAATCGTGCCATCAGCTACCCCAGCTTGCTTTGCGATTTTAGAAACTTGCGCTTGGTGGTACCCATTCTCCGCAATCACAATGACTGCCGCATCAATAATTTGATTGTATTTCGGTCTATTTTTCTTCACTTTACTGTCCCCTTCAAGAAGATGACTGAATGAATAGTCATTCATATTCTTATAATACTGACTATTTAGAAAAGTGTCAATCCTATTTTTTCAAAAAGAAAGGGCCTTAGCCCGTTTGCTCATCCTCATTCTTTCTCTTCTCTTCATCTATTAGAACACGGCGCAAAATTTTCCCTACTGTCGTTTTCGGCAATTCATCTCTAAACTCATATACTTTCGGCACTTTATAAGCCGCTAAATATTTACGTGCAAACTGATTTAATTCTTCCTCAGAGCACTCCGTACCTTCTTTTAACACAACAAATGCTTTAACTGTCTCTCCTCGGTACGGATCTGGAACTCCAATTGTCACTACTTCTTGCACTTTTTCATGCTCATATAATACTTCTTCAACTTCACGAGGATACACATTAAATCCACTCGCGACAATCATATCTTTCTTGCGATCTTTTACATAGAAAAATCCATCTTCATCCATGTAGCCAACATCACCTGTATGGAGCCAGCCATCTTGCAATACAGCCGCTGTTTCCTCTGGCTTATTCCAGTATCCTTTCATAATTTGAGGACCTTTCACTACAATTTCCCCTATTTCTCCTGGCGGTAATGCCTCACCAGTCTCAAGTGACATAATGATTGCTTCTGTATCTGGCCACGGAACTCCAATGCTACCTGGCACTCGCTTTTCCCATAAAAAATTACTATGTGTAACTGGAGAGGATTCTGTTAAACCATATCCCTCTACTAGTTTACCACCTGTAACTGTTTCGAACTTTTCCTGTACTTCTACTGGCAGTGGTGCTGATCCACTAATACAAGCACGAATAGAAGAAATATCGTATTCTTTTAAAAGTGGGCTATTTAAAAGAGCGATATAAATAGTTGGTGCCCCTGGAAATAGTGTCACTTTATGCTTCTTAATCGCTTCAAAAACCATTTTCATATCAAACTTTGGAATAAGGACCATTTTGTATCCTTGCATAACACTCAAATTCATAACAGCCGTCATGCCGTACACGTGGAAAAATGGAAGAACCCCAAGAACGACTTCTTCTCCTTCTTTGCAATTATATAACCATTGAACTCCCATTAACGTGTTAGAGACGAGGTTTTTATGCGTTAACATAACGCCTTTCGGAAATCCGGTTGTTCCTCCTGTGTACTGTAAAAGAGCTAGATCATTTTCAGGATCACAAGGCTCCTCAACATCCGTATTCACTTCTTTTTCTACTGAATTCCAAAGATGAATCGTTTCACTCTCTGATACTTTCACAACTAAATTTGACTGTTTTTTCTGCACAAATGGATACAATAGATTTTTAGGGAATGGTAAAAAGTCCGCAATACGAGTTACGATAATATGCTCAATTTTTGTAGCAGATTGAACATTCGTTACTCTTGGAAACACTAAATCGAGACAAAGAATTACTTTTGCTCCCGAGTCATGAAGCTGATATTCTAATTCTCTCTCTGTATACAGTGGATTTGTTTGTACTACGATACCTCCCGCAAGTAATGTGCCGTAATAACCAATTACAGCTTGCGGACAATTCGGCAACATAATAGCAACTCGATCACCCTTTTCCACACCGAGCTTTTGAAGATAATTTGCAAACCTCTTCACCTTATCATGGAAGTCCGAAAACGTAATATCCTTCCCTAAAAAGTGAAGCGCTTTCTTTTCTGGGTAGCGAGAAGCCATCTGTTCTACATATCTATGAAGCGGCTGAATATCATAAGAAATCGTACTCGGAATTTCCTCTGGATAACTTTTCAACCATGGTTTTTCCACCTTCATTCCCCCTTCAAATACATAAAAATAAATGAATGTTCATTCATGATGGTTATTTTCATTATATTATAGTCACCATAGCGTTACAATCATAATATTCTGACTTTTGTATAACTATGCTTTACTTCATTAACTTCTTATTATATGTAGAAACTCTCTTAATCTTAAAAGAGTAAGAGAGTTATAGTTTAACTTAATCTTATTATCGTTAACACTGCTCCTGGAGTAGTTGTTGATAATGTTGCGACAGCTAACAAACCAAATAATTGCAAGCTAATAGCATCTCCTGCTGCAAGAGTTGTAATGATTGTTGCACTAAATGATGTGGTTGCTACCGCAGGAGCATTAATCGTCCCAGCAAGTGCCCCTCCATTAATTGTAATCCGTGAACTGACTAATAATGAAGCCGTTATATTAATTGTATATGAAATATAATAATTACCAGCATTTGCAACCGTAAATACTGTGTTTCCACCAGAAACAGTAATTCCTGGACCGATGTTTTGATTATTTGGAAGCGGGACATTCGTTCCACCAAGAACTACAGATATCGCTGTTCCCGACGTATTATTTGCAAATGCATATGTCGCCGTGATACTTGTACCTGTTGCTCCGGTTGGACCTGTTGAACCCGTTGATCCCGTTGGACCTGTCGCTCCCGTCGGACCTGTTGATCCTGTTGAACCCGTTGATCCCGTTGGACCTGTTGATCCCGTCGGACCTGTTGATCCCGTTGATCCTGTTGGACCTGTTGAACCGGTTGAACCCGTTGATCCCGTTGGACCTGTTGATCCCGTCGATCCTGTTGAACCTGTTGCTCCCGTTGATCCTGTTGGACCTGTTGCTCCCGTTGGACCTGTTGGACCTGTTGAACCGGTTGAACCCGTTGCTCCCGTCGGACCTGTTGAACCCGTCGGACCTGTTGCTCCCGTTGGACCTGTTGCTCCCGTCGATCCTGTTGAACCTGTTGCTCCCGTTGATCCTGTTGGACCTGTTGCTCCCGTCGGACCTGTTGATCCTGTCGCTCCTGTTGGACCTGTTGAACCCGTCGGACCTGTTGCTCCCGTTGGACCTGTTGCTCCTATTGGACCTGTTGAACCCGTCGGACCTGTTGCTCCCGTTGGACCGGTTGAACCCGTTGAACCGGTTGAACCCGTTGATCCCGTTGGACCTGTTGCTCCCGTCGGACCTGTTGCTCCCGTTGGACCTGTTGAGCCTGTTGAACCCGTTGGACCTGTTGCTCCTGTTGATCCCGTTGCTCCCGTTGGACCTGTTACTCCCGTTGAGCCTGTCGCTCCCGTTGGACCTGTTGAACCTGTTGAACCTGTTGAACCTGTCGCTCCCGTTGGACCTGTTGCTCCCGTTGATCCTGTTGGACCTGTTGCTCCCGTCGGACCTGTTGAACCTGTTGAACCTGTCGCTCCGGTTGAACCTGTTGAACCCGTCGGACCGGTTGAACCCGTTGGACCTGTTGATCCCGTCGATCCTGTTGGACCTGTTGAACCCGTTGGACCTGTTGATCCCGTCGGACCTGTTGAACCCGTCGGACCTGTTGCTCCCGTTGGACCTGTTGCTCCCGTTGGACCTGTTGATCCCGTTGGACCTGTTGGACCTGTTGGACCTGTTGAACCGGTTGAACCCGTTGCTCCCGTTGGACCTGTTGATCCCGTCGGACCTGTTGAACCCGTTGGACCTGTTGATCCCGTCGGACCTGTTGATCCCGTCGGACCTGTTGCTCCTGTTGAACCCGTTGCTCCTGTTGCTCCCGTTGCTCCCGTCGGACCTGTTGAACCTGTCGCTCCGGTTGGACCTGTTGAACCCGTTGCTCCTGTTGAACCCGTTGCTCCCGTTGGACCTGTTGGACCAAGCTTAGGGACTGTCCCATCACAACTAAAACAACACGAATCAACATGTACACCATTTTGATTATTACAACTACAATATCCATTTGTATTATTGAGCCATGAAGACATGTTGATTCCTTCCTTCAAATTCAATCTTATAAGTACAAGTAAGAAATTAAAAAACATTTATCAAATCAGACCGAAAGCTTTATTCAGTGGAGATAAATATAGATTTATCCCGTACATTCTAATAATTATTACATGCGATACTATCTCCTTTTGCTTGTACTTTCGCCTCTCTAGTTAAATGAAATTCCTTTTCTAAATTCTTCATACACATATGGATTTTAATCTTACATAACGATATTCGTATAATTCGTTATTTTTCAGCAAAATTTTAAAAATATAATTACGAATAAAAAACTTATTTTGGGAAAGAAGATGAAGAAAATTCTTAGTATTTTCATGGTTGTTCTTCTATTCGCTGTTGAATGCGGACAGCAAAAAAGAGGAGAAAAAGGTAACAACGATAGAAGATAAAAAGCAAACTATAACAATTAAACATACTGAAGGGGAAACAAAATTAGATAAACCGGCGAAAAAAGTTGCTATACTTGGAACACCTTATTTCTTATGGTTGATGAGGAAAAGTGGGAAGAAAGTTAATTAAAAGACGGCTTCATATATGTGAAGCCGTCTTTTCCTATTATGGCAGAAAATTAATATAGGCTTTGTACATAATATATATAACAAGTAAATACATGATTATATTGAATACACTTCGTTTTAAAGTTAACTTTCTCTTTAATTTCTTATCTTGTAATCTCAATTCTATTCCATTTGCTATTTTCAACCTACCTACTATTTGAAATAACTCTCTGTAATCATCAGCATTTCCCAATAATACGTATTCCTTATCATTTTTATACTTTATATGCAGAAACTCGCTTCCACCTTTACGGTCTAATATTGTTTTCATATAAGCTACTTCATTCAATACACATACCTTTAAATCAACTTCATTATAATAACGATCCATAAAAAACACATACAACCGTTTATTTGTAACGATTAACACATTATTAATACCGAAGTTCATTGCAAGAACGCCTACCCCTAATGTCATGGCTGTGCCTGTCTGCCAATTTTTCACATGATGATTTTCGGCAAGCATACTATATAAAATCTCTTCGCTTCCCTGTAACTCTTCTTGTACAACCTCATAACAACGTTTCATTAAAATTGTTTTGGTTACAGTTTCTTTTGTACGATCTATTTTCGTTTTATCTATTTTCTCATCATTTCTATAATCATCTACAAAATTATCGCTATACTGTAAGTTATTTAATTCCTGAAGTAACTTTTCTTTATTCATTGCTTTTCCCCCCCAACAGCTTCTTCAATTTCTTTCTCCCTCTTGACAGCCTGCTATATACCGTATCTCGTGTCATACCGAATTCAAGCGCTATTTCTTGTACGCTATATTCATCTAAATACCTTTTTATAAAAATTTTCTTATCTTCTTCATTCAATTCTTTAATTAAAACGTAAAAATTATAATCTCTCTCTTCTTTTGTTAAATTGACATTTTTTCTATCTTCATATCTTTCTTGCTGAAACTCTTGTAATTGATAAGCCTTATTACTTTTTCGTTTATAATCAATGGCTTTAAACTTAGCGACAGATATAAGCCAGTTTCTAAACTTCCCACGATTTTCATCATAACTACTAATGTTGTACCAAACGATTAATAAAATATCGTCAACACATTCATCCACTAACACCTTACTATGTGCCGTATCTAAAATACTATGAACTACCTTATAAATTAAATCTCCATATCGATCAATCGCTGTATGTAATGCTAACATATCTTGTTTTCGAAGACCTTCTACTATTTCTATATCCTTCACCCTTATCACCACTCTTTATCCCATTCTTTATTCATTATATATACGAATGAGCACATTCGTTTCCTGACACTTTTACAAATATTTTCTAATTGTTTTCATATTGTAGCAATGCTTAATTAATTATTTCTTGTGGAACAGGGATTATATTATCTCTCACGAATTTAATCTATGAACAAAAATAGGAGGGATAACTATGTACCAAACAATTGAAGGCTTTTTACAATCATGGACATACGAGGCTGAGTCTACTCAGAAAATGCTTGATTCATTAACCGATGCATCTTTATCACAGGAAATTGCACCTGGGCACTGGACGTTAGGAAGAATTGCTTGGCACATCGTGACGGCAGTTCCTGTGATACTATCTGGCACAGGGCTAAAGTTTGAAGGAGAAACGAAAGATTATCCTGTTCCAACTTCTGCAAAAACAATTGCAGATGAATACCGTAAAGTAAACGCGGCTTTTGTTGAAACACTTCAAAGTAAATGGACTGATAAAGACTTAGCTACTATTAATGACTTCTTTGGTCGCCCTATGCCGAATTCTATATTTTTAATGACACTCATTAATCATCAAAATCACCACCGCGGACAAATGACGGTTTTAATGCGACAAGCTGGCTTAACAGTTCCTGGCGTATATGGCCCCGCAAAAGAAGAATGGGCTGCGGCTGGAATGGAAGCTCCTAAAATGTAACGACAAAAAAGACAAGATGTTTACATATCTTGTCTTTTTCTGTAACTTGTTTCATGTGAAACTATTTTTTCTTAATAGTTGTTTTATGGAAAAGATAGGTTAAAATGAATACATACTATGAAGAGGAGTAACCAAATTGAATACAAAGAATAAAAAAATAGCTATGGGCACTATTTTATTAACTTCTATTATTGGAGTTATTAGTGTATCTCTTTATTTCACCTATTATGGTACCCCTTGGGGAAAACAAGCAGCAATTACGGAATCAAAAGAATATATTACAAAATATTTTAATCTAGATGCAGAAGTCAAAAACACTTCTTACGATGCTAAAATGAATAGCTATGCAATCGCCTTTGAAACAAGTGGAGACGGAGAGTTTACTATCGAATATAAAAGTCCTAATAACTTTAACATTTCTCCAGGAGTGCAAGAGTATTTAAGTAAACACTATAAATTTACAGAGTAGTACCGAAGCATACATATACAAAAAAAGAGTTGGTGTAACGCCAACTCTTTTTTTATTTATTCTTGTCAAACTGTTATATCTTCCTTCTCTATATTTTTAATTCCGTAATATGCAATCACAGCTCCAATTGCTGCGAGTGCTAGTTGAAGGGGAAGTAAAGTTGCTGTAGGAAACTCTGGGTTGGTATTCATTGCAATTGCTACAACGATAAGAGATGAAACAATTGTAGTTGGCACTGAACGTTTACGCATTCCGAAATATAATGGGATTAAACTCATCCCCGCAGTTGCAATGGCTAAAGGAACTAGTTTTATTCCTTCTTGCACCAATTGATCTACTGTGAATGAATGAGGAAGAATTGAAAAACAACTATCTATCCCAAAGAAAATTCCTACTACTAAAATGTTAGATACAATAACTGTTATAAATGTTACTATCGCTGTAATAGCCAACTTACTAGCCATCATTTTCTTTCGATTAATGGGATAAGAAAACATGAGTAGTATTGTTTTATTTTTATATTCGTCAATTATTAACCTTGCTATTAATACACTACCAAAAATAATAAATGTTGCTCTTACTACTGTACTAGCCATTAACAAAATCATCTGCGGATCTCTTATTTCTGGATCTCCTTCTATTTGTGCAATGAAACTAACAAAGATTAATAATGCCAGTATAATAATATTTGCAATAACTGCTCCCCTCACATACCATCCAAACTTAAATTTCTTCAATTCTAACTTCATAAGACGTAGCATGATATTCCTCCTTCCTCCTTGGACTTAATCAATATAAATGACTCCTGTTTCACTTAAAATCTTCGCTTCATTTTTTGCATCACCAATCGTTCCTACTTTTATTTTGTCTGTATTTTTATCTTTCTTAAGTCCTTTTAAATCCACTATTACGTCAGCCGAATTACTTTTAGCCATAAGCTTCAATGATGCAGGGACACCTTTATACCGTACGCCAATATCACCTGATTTTGTTTCTATAAATAATGATTTTCCTTCTGTCATATCTTTCAGTAATACTTCCCCAGATGTTGATGTGATGTTCATATTTGAGTTACTTACATTTGTTATATAGTTATCACCAGTCGTAGACTTTATATTTAATTCTTGTACTGAACTACCTTTTAAAACTAACTCTCCACTTTGCGATATAAATTCACCTTTCTCGGCTGATAGTCCTGTAATCATTTCATCTCCAGACTTGCCTTTTGTCATGATATTTTTTACTACTATATCTCTTATTTTCACATCACCCGATTTATTATTTACTACAATTTTATCTATTTCTTTCTTCGGAATAGCTATAGATATACTATTTTTCTTCCTAAACGTGAAACCATTAAAAAATCTGTTCATCTTTTGTTTTTGCTTAATCACAATTTTATTTTCATCATTTTCTATTTTGACAGGATCTATCTCTTTATCTGCTTGTTCACCTTGAGCGAAAATTACTATTTTATTAGCGTCTGTACTTTTAAATTCAAGATTCCAGTTTTCATTATCTACTTCTATTTCTTTTATATTATTTATCTCAAAAGACTTTTCTTTCTTAAAATCTTTCCCCTGAAATACCTTAATACCAAAAACTACACTAGCAATTGTAATGAATAATATTGCAATTACTATTATCTTTTTCACCATTCATACCCCAGTTCATTGTTGTTTTAAGCTTGCTTCACACCACATCAATCTTATCGATTTTACGATATGAAAGATAACTGATGAAAATTCCTAATAAACAGAGCACTATTGGGATAGCTATAAAATTAAACAGACTTACTTGACCGTTTCCAGGACCAAAGTTACTACTAATTAGCATTCCGATTATTACTGCAGAAGTAATTGTTGTGGGTGTCGATTTCTTTCTCATCCCAAAAAATAAAGGAATTAAACTTATACCAGATATCATAAATGCACTTATAAAAGTAGTTGGAACGATAGATATTATTTCACCTATCGTAGCTGGTGTTTCAATCAGTCCCATCATTGGACTCACAAAATATACAAGCAAACTGATACTGAAAGTAGCGATAATCGTGCTCACAAAACAAAAACAAAAAACAATTGTTAATTTCGCCCTCATTAGCATTTTCCTTTGCAGCGGGTACATAAACGATAATTGCATCGTTTTGTTCTTATACTCATCAATTACTAAACGTGATAAAATGACCGAACTAAAAATAATGAATGTTATCCTAATAAAAGTGTTTATTAAAACCATTTGTTGCGTGAAGTCAAAGAAGAGCACGTCTCCCTCGGCTTTCATTCCCAACGCCATAAGGCTTACTGCAGCGAAAATTGCTATAATACAAATTGCTACCCCTTTAAAGTAACTAGATAATTTATGTTTCTTCCATTCGAGCTTCATTAATCTAAGCATACAAACCACTCCTCCATTCTTTATATAACTGTCTTTATGCTGCTAACATTCTAATTCCAGCAGTAACGAAGCTTAACATTCCTATTACTATTAGAATTAACAACCATTTCCGCTCAGGTTTTCTATAATATAAAATCCCACTTATGAACATTACGATCAATCCACTTAGTAGATTCACTAACAATCCATTAAGCATGAATGCCCTCTCCATCCATTACATTTAAGAAATATTCTTCTAAGGAACTATGTTTCTTATTAATACTTTCAATTTCCACATCGTTCATAATAAGTGCTTTTGAAATGGCCTGCTGAGACGCTAACGTATCATACACACGAATCATGGTTCCACTCATTATTTTGTAGTTTTTTATACCAAGTTTATCTTCTAAAATATAAGCTGCACGTTTCACATCAGGAACAGTGATTTCAATGTACTCTGTTTGTTTTCCGTTAATACTCTTCATTGAAACTTCTTTTATTAGTTTTCCATTTTGAATCACACCAATTGTATCGGCCATTAGTTCCATTTCACCTAAAATATGACTAGAAACTAATAATGTAATGCCATATTCTTTGCAGAGCATTTTAAATAAGTCTCGTAACTCTTTAATACCAATTGGATCTAAACCGTTAATTGGTTCATCTAAAATGAGCAATTCTGGCTTTGTCACGATTGCTCTTGCAATACCGAGTCGTTGTTTCATTCCTAATGAAAAATCTTTTACTTTTTTATTATCTACCCCTTGTAGTTTCACTAAATGTAAAGCATGGTCAATTGCATTTTTATCGTAGTAGCCCATGTATTCACAATGTAGGTCTAAGTTTTCTTTCGCCGTTAATTTATCATAAAAGATTGGGTATTCAATAATTGTCCCCATTCTTTTTAATACTTCATAAGATGTATCTGTTAATTTCTCACCGAAGATTTCAATATCACCACTCGTCGGTTTTATTAAATTTGTAATCATTTTCATAATCGTTGTTTTACCAGCACCGTTTGGTCCTAAAAAACCGTAAATTTCTCCTTTTTTCACATGCATGTTAACACCGGAAATAACTTCTTTCCCTTTAAACACCTTCGTTAACTGGTTTGTTTTTAATATATATGTCATGTTACTTTCCCCTTTCGCAATACTCTATATTTCTATAATAGACAACGGAAATCTCTTTTTTCTTACCCGTTTCTTACAAATTCCTTACGCTGAAAAAAAGCTTGTAGAATCTACTGCTCTACAAGCTAAAACTGTATCTTTATTAATGCAATTGTAAAAATTGTTTTTTCATACGGTTTACTAGAAAGATGAATTTTTCCGTCCATCGCTTCCACAAGCCGTTTCGTAATCGTTAATCCTAGACCGCTTCCTTGGTACAATCTATTTCTTGAATCTTCAAGTGTGTACATACGCTCAAACACTTTATCAATATGAGATTCATCAATCCCTTTTCCTTTATCCCATACATCTATATACACGCCCGTGTCATCATCTCTTAACGTCATACCGAGTGCCTTTCCATCGTCTCCATATGTAATTGCATTTGATATTAAATTATTCAATACCCTACCTAATACTTCTACATTTCCAAGTGCATATATATTTCTTTCTGGTATATCAATATGAACCTGAAAACCTTTCGTCGTCACTAAATCATAAAATGATAAAATCTTCTCGCGGCAAACTTCATTCATATTTATTTTTGTCATTTCAATTGCTTTGTCACCAGATTCTAATTTCGCTAAATCAAAAAACTTATGAATTAATTCCATCACTTCTAGTGTTTTCGTATGCACTTTCTCAAGTAATATTTGTTGTTCTTCTTTATTTATCGTTTTATCCTTATTTAACATTTCTGTATATCCAAGAATAACTGTTAGTGGTGTTTTCAAGTCATGCGAAATATTTGAAAGCATTTTTCTCATCGAAATTTCTACTTTTGCATGATCTGCATTCGTTTTCTGTTTTGCATCTAATAATTGATTAATCGCCACTAATAATTTTTGCAATTCTAGATCATCTGTCATAACGAGTAACGTCTCACCTGTTTTTTCATTTACAATACTTTCTAACTTTTCATATGTGTATCGTAAATTTTTACTACTATTTTTTCTCATTTTATATTGCATATAAATAACACATAACAATATAAAAATAATACCTATTAACAAATTGATCATATTACATCACTTCCAGCTTATAGCCGATGCCCCATAGCGTTTTAATATATTCTGGATTAGATGGATCACTTTCGATTTTCTCACGCAATCTTCTCATATGAACATTAATAACGTTATCGTCACCGTAATACTCTTCATTCCAAACTAACGTATATATTTGCGCTTTCGTAAATACACGATTTTGGTTCTTTACGAATAGCTTTAAAATCTCAAATTCTTTTAAAGTAAGTTTGAGAGGCTTCCCGTTTTTTTCTACAGTAAAATTAATTGGATCAATTGTTAAATCACCAATTTGAATCATTTTTTCTATTGTTTCTGTAGCCGAGTATTTCGTAGACCTCCGAATACCTGCTTTTACACGTGCAGCCAATTCAATCATAGAAAACGGCTTACAAATGTAATCATCTGCTCCAAGTCCTAATCCAACAGCTTTATCAACATCTGTATCTTTTGCCGACATCATTAAAATCGGAACTGCACTTTTTTCTCGAATGATTCGTACAACCTCTAAGCCATCTAGCTTTGGCATCATAATGTCAAGGATAATCAAATCAAATGAACCTTTTAAATATGTGTTCACGCCTTCTTCTCCATCAGACGCAATCGTAACTTGAAAGCCTTCCTTTATTAAATACTTTTCCACCATCTCTTGAATTGAGATATCATCTTCAACTAATAAAATATGATGTGACATATGTCTATCCCCTTTTTACAAACGTTAACAATCCAATTGTATCGTAACTACTACAGACTGGAAACAATTATATGAATTTTCAAACCAACTTCCCTTCCTTCCTTAACAATGATATGATGAAATTCACTACGATTGTTCATAATTAACTTTATATAAAGGAGACTTATCATGTCAGAAAACAAAAAAGTAAGCTTAGCTGATTTAATGCGTGAACAACTTGCTAAGAAAAAGCAAGGAAATGGAAATGGTCAAAATGCAAAAAATCAAAGCCAAGAAACAAAAAAATTACAAAACCAACAAACAAAGAAAACAAACAACCAACGTAGACGTACAGGTGTATAAATGAACGGACAAAAACGTTCTAATATCGCCCCCGGTCTTGAAGTTGATATTGTATTAAAACAAGATCAACGAACAGGCAAATTAACACGTGGAATTGTAAAAGATATTTTAACAAACTCCCCTTCCCATCCGCATGGCATTAAAGTGCGATTGCAGGACGGGCAAGTCGGTAGAGTACAAAATATCGTTCAATAAGAAAAGGAGCTCAAGTAAACTCGAGCTCCTTTTCTTTATTAACCTTTAATTTTCTCGATGAAAACTACTTTTAAGTAGTCTCCTTCTTTAAATTGATCAATGGTACGGAAATCTTCTGGTAAAGAATGTTCTTCTAATATTTTATATTTGCCATTCATTTCTTTAAAGGCTGTATCGATAAAGCCTTTAAACTTTTTCATATCGAATGCGCTACAATTTGTAGAAGCAACGATAATACCGTTATTTTCTGTAATAGCAATTGTTTCTTTTAATAAATTTTTATAATCTTTTGCTGCACTAAATGTATATTTTTTTGAGCGTGCAAAGCTTGGAGGGTCAAGTACGACCATATCAAATTTCATTTTTTTCTTCGCTGCATATTTGAAGTAAAGAAATACATCTTCTACAATAATATCTTGCGCTTCATAATCAACTTCATTTACACTAAACTGCTCAATCGTTTTACTTAAACTACGATTTGCAAGGTCAACACTCGTCGTTTTACTCGCTCCGCCAAGCGCTGCAAATACAGAGAAAGCACCTGTATAAGAGAACATATTTAACACTGTTCTTCCTTTTGCATATTTATCACGAATTTGTTTTCGAACGTTACGTTGATCTAAAAATACCCCAACCATTGCCCCATCATTTAAATACACCGCAAAGTTTACACCATTTTCTTTTACGATAAGTGGGAACTCGCCGCGCTCTCCTGCTACGAAATCATCCCCCTCAATATATTTCCCTTTCGTATCAAAACGCTTTTTCTCATAAATACCTTTAAAGTTTGCTACTTTTTGAAGAGCGGCTATAATCTCATCTCTGAAAGTATAAATCCCTTCACTATACCAACTTACTACATAATAGCCATCATAATAATCGATAATTAGTCCTCCAAGACCATCACCTTCACCATTCACCACACGGAATGCTGTCGTATCACTTGATTTGTAAAATTGCTTTCGTTTATGTAAGGCAGATTTGATTTTACTTTCAAAGAAAGATTGATTAATTTGTTCACTCTCTTTTCTCGTTAAAATCCAGCCGTACCCTTTATTTTGTTTTCCATAATAGCCTTTTCCGATAAATTGGTTCTTCTCATCTACTACTTTAATGATTGTTCCTTCTTCACGAACATCATTTAAATTTTGAATCGCATCTTTTAAAATAAGCGGATATCCACTTTTAATTTCTTTTATAAATTTCGGTTTTATTTTTACAGTTACTTCTGATCGCATATAATAACTTCCTTTCCATTTGCATGCTTTCTCTACAGGAAGCATTTAAAAAACGAGACTGAAAAAACAGCCTCGTTTCACTATACCATATTATTGCTTTGCTAGTACAACTCGCTCATTCTCTCGCTTAACTGCCACATATTTACTACATTTTGAACTGGAAATCTTACTGTCCAATATAATATAAAAAACTTTTATATTTCACATTTAGCATTGACAATGATAATGATTTTCATTATCATTTAATGTATATGAGTTCTCGAAAATAAAGGCTATATTTATAGGAGGAATAAACATGATTATCGTTACAAATACAGCTAAAATTACAAAGGGAAATGGATATAAATTAATTGAGCGTTTTAATAAAGTAGGTAAAGTTGAAACGATGCCAGGCTTTTTAGGTCTAGAAGTTCTTTTAACGCAAAATACAGTTGATTATGATGAAGTAACAATTAGCACTCGCTGGAATGCAAAAGAAGATTTCCAAGGTTGGACAAAGAGCGCTGCATTTAAAGATGCTCACTCACATCAAGGCGGAATGCCAGAATATATTCTTGATAATAAAATTGCTTACTATGATGTAAAAGTTGTACGTATGCCAATGGCTGCAGCACAGTAAAAACAGTCCTTTTTTAAAGTATAGAATATGAGAAGCGTTATCTATCACTTCTCATATTCTATACTTTTTTCTTTAATTTCTTTTTATTAATTTTGCGTGTACAACTAGCCTTCCAGCCTCTGGATCAAGCGCATAGTCACAAGTAGAAAGTGTTACGATTTCATCATTAGCCGTCAATTCCGTATCCGTTTTGTACAGTGATTTTTCTTGAATTTCCTTTAAGAACGATGTATATGCTGCATCATTTTCAAAATCCGTTTCAATGTAATAAAAGTCCGTTGTTGTCGTGTATACTGAAAAAACTTCCACGTCGTATCCTTCAAATAATGTATCGTAATATAATTTACGATGAGACATAAAAAAGTCTTCATCCAACATCTTTTTTAAACTACCAAACATAGAACCGTCTTTCATACGATGGCCATATAAAATCGTATTTCGATTTTGAGATTTCACATCATTACGATGGTCCATAAAAATGCTTCCCGCTCTCATATCTTCACCTTTATAATTACGAAATAAATAGTAATCATTATCTTTTGCTTGAACGATTGGATAATTAATTTGTGTATCATCCATCGTAATCCATCCGACTATCTCTGGATTAATTTTCTGGAGATCCTGAAACTGTTTACGTACCTCTCCATCTTCTGATTTTTCTTCCATTGGACTTCTTTTATAAATATGTTGTGCCTCAGCCATTACTTTACGATTTTCATAATAATCCATGAAAATCCCGCCCAACTCATACATTGAATAGAAAAAGATTCCTAAAAACACAATTGTAAGTATGCGTTGAAAAAAAGAATTCTTTTTCCGTCCTTTCTTACTATTCAAATTATCACCTCAAAACGGATTATGCTCAGCCTTTAGATTCCCATAGGTACCATGTACAATCCGGTATCTTCATCCTGCTTTACAATGACATCTACACCATATATTGCTTTAATCATTTCTTCTGTTATTACATCATTAGGATTACCTTTCGTAATGATTTCTCCATCTTTCATAACGATAATATGGTCGCTATAACGAATGGCTTGATTAATATCATGTAATACCATTACAATCGTTAGTCCATGCACTTCATTTAACTCTTTCACTAACTCTAATATTTCTAGCTGATAGTAAATATCTAAATATGTGGTCGGCTCATCTAAGAAGAGCATTGGTGTATTTTGAGCTAATGTCATTGCGATCCAAACTCGCTGCCTCTCTCCACCAGATAAAGCATAAATTGGCTTATCACGCTTACTTTGTAAATTCGTACATACTAGCGCACGCTCAATCGCTTCTCTATCTTCATCTGTTTGCGGAGAGAATATATTTTTATATGGCATACGCCCGAAGCTTATTAGCTTTTCCACTGTAATATCTGCTGGAGCCTCATTTTGTTGATGGACAACCGCTAGTTTTCTAGCAAACTCTTTCGGTTTATATTCACTAATCGCTTTCCCATCAAGTATTACTTCTCCACTGCTAGGAGCGTGGTTTCTAGACATGACACTAAGTAATGTTGATTTCCCACATCCATTCGGTCCAATGATTGTTGTAATTTTCCCAATTTCTATTTCACTACTAACAGACTTTAATCGATTTGTTACGTTATCGTATGAAAAGGTTACATTTTTAATTTCCATGAACTTTATCACTCTTTCCAAGCAAGAATATTAAGAATGGACCACCAATAACCGCCATAATTGTTGCTGCTGGAATTTCGTTAGGTGGCACAATTAACCTTCCAATCGTATCTGCCGTCAAAATTAATAACGCCCCTGCAAGAGCAGAAAATGGAATTAATACTTTATGGTCTGAACCGACTAATTGTCTTGAAATATGCGGAACTAGTAATCCTACAAAAGCAATAACACCTGCAATCGCTGTTGATACTGCCGCTAAGAGTACTGCAATGGCAGAAATAATAAGACGAACTCTCGTCACGTGCAAGCCTAAGTTTTTCGCAGTCTTATCTTGTAGCGATAATAAGTTACACCAAGCTCCTACGAACAGAGCAAGAATAAGACCAATCGTTCCATAAGTCACCATTATTTCTACATCGCCCCACGTCTTCATTGTTATGTTAGAAGTCGTCGTTTGCTTAATACTCTTAATAAAATATCCACAAATCGTAACGAATGATTCATTTAATCCAGTAAACATTGCATTAATGGCAATACCAATTAAAATAATGCGAAGCGGGCTTAATCCTGATTTCCATGAAAACGAATAAACGAGATAACATGCAAGCGCACCACCTAAAAAGGCGAATACGGGTGTCCAGAAAAAGAATTGCGGGAACAACGTAATAATAACGAGTGTCATAAAACTTGCTCCTGAAGATATACCGATTACCCCAGCATCAGCGAGTGGATTTTTCATAACAGCTTGAAAAAGCACACCTGAAACAGCGAGAGCCGCTCCAGTGAACAACGCAATAATAATACGCGGAAAACGTAAATCTTTAATGACTTCAACATCTTCATTTCCACCTGTAAATATCCCTTGTACAAGTTCAACAATACCTACTTCTAAACTACCTTTCATCGCTGACAATGATGTCATAACAATAAGCAATGCAGTAACAATGAGGAAACTCCAAGTTTTTTTATTCATTCTACTCTTCCTTTATATTAAAATGCATCACGGATACATCATTTTTTTCAATTCATCTAATGCTTCAATTGCTGCTAAATTACCTGTCGTTCCAAATAAACGCTCTTCTAAATCGTAAACACGGTTATTTTTAACCGCAGCAAAGTGTTTCCAAATATCATTTGTTTTAAATTCTTTATCAAACATTTTTACAACTTCATCAGGCATACCATGAGCTGCTCGTAAAATAATATCTGGATCAGCTTTCTTTAAATACTCTGTATTAGAAGCTAAATATTCTACTTGTTCACCTTGCACAATATTTTTACCACCTAGTTGTTTCACTAAATCTCCAATATAAGAATGCTCTGTTGCTACTAAATAACTTCCCGGCACACCTAATAAAATAAGCACTGTCGGTTCTTTCTTTCCTTTTACTTCTTTTTGAATGCTAGCAACCTTTTTATCTAATTTAGTTACTACTGCTTCGGCCTGTTTTTCACGCCCATATTTCTTACCTAAATCGCTAATAGAACTTTGCATATTTTTCAAACTCGTTAAATCTAAAAAGTTTGCTTTCATACCCACACCATCAAAAACTGGCTTTAATTCATATTCAAGTGTTGTCACAGATAACACTTCTGAAGGCTTTAATGACTTTACCTTTTCCATATCTGGACTCATTGGATTCCCAACTTCAGGTAAACCTTTATATCGCTTCGGTAAAGTTTTAGAACTTGTTGGAACGCCGACTAAATCTACTTCTAACGCATCCATAATTTCAGTAACAGCCACTGTTGTTGCAACAACGTGCTCTTTACTTTCACTCTTTACCTGCTTTGCTGATTCTTTTTTTGGTGATGAGCACCCGGCTATACCCATTAACAAAATGATAGCCATTAGTACACTTGCAATTTTCTTCACTCTCAATCACCACTCCTTTCCATACAATATGAAACAAGTCTTGATGCACGCGAACATGCATCAAGACTCCAAAAATTACAATCTACCTGCTCTATATTTACGAACTAGTAAAGCAAGTGAACCTAGCAGTAACACCATGTATAAACCAAGTTGTGCTGTATCTGCAGTTTTTGAGTTTTTCTCTTTTTTTGAATCATTTTTTGTATCTTCTTTTTTCTTCTGACCATCTGCATTTCGGTTAAAATCAGGAGTACCTACTGTTTTTACATTATCTACTTTCGGTGTAGTCACTGGATTTTTCGGTTCATTTTTCGGTTCCTCTTTAATAGTTCCTAACGCGCCGATATTATTTGTATCAAATTGAATTTGTACATCGTAGAAATGATGGTAGTTCATCTCATCGATGTCTACCTTTACTTTTGCGTTTAATTTTTTAAATAGATCTTCTACTTCAAACTGTACTACTCGCGTATTTGCATTTTTATCTTCGCTTACTACTTTCGCATCAGCGAATAGTTCATTGTTTTCCGCTTGGAATTTCGTAATCCACGCACTATTTTTCAGCGTCATCTCAATATATTTTTTACCATCTTTTACGATTAATTTCGCTGGATTTACAACATAGTCATGCATCTTTGAAATCTCATCTGTTTTATCTTTTAATACTTTAAATGTAATATCATATTGGCCATCTACTAAATTTTTCGAATCAACTATTACTCTCGGTTTATTATTTTCATCTTGGTTGTTGTTTCCACCTTGGTTGTCGTTTCCGCCTTGGTTGTCGTTTCCGCCTTGGTTGTCGTTTCCGCCTTGGTTGTCGTTTCCGCCTTGGTTGTCGTTTCCGCCTTGGTTGTCGTTTCCGCCTTGGTTGTTGTTTCCGCCTTGGTTGTCGTTTCCGCCTTGGTTGTTGTTTCCGCCTTGGCTATCTAACGGCTTAATGCTACCTTTATCAAATGCAAATTGAATATCGTAAAAATGGTGATAATTCATTGAATCGATATCTACTTTTACTTTTGCATTTAACTTTTTTGATAAATCTGGTACTTCTACTTCCACTACGCGTGTATCAGCTTTTTTATCTTCACTTATTACATGTGCATCAACAAACGAACCATTTTTCTCAAATTCAAATTTTGTAATCCAAGAACTGTTCGTTAACGTAAATGATACATACTTCTTACCATCTTTTACTTTTAGCACACCTGGACTTTTTGTATATGTGTTCATCATTGAAATTTCGTCTGTTTGATCTTTTAATGCTTTGAAATTGATGCTGTATTCACCATCTTTAATTGTTTCAGCATCTGGTTTTTTATTTTCATCTGGTTTTTCTACTTCCGGTTTTTCTGCTTCCGGTTTTTCTGCTTCTGGTTGTTTCTCTTCATTTTTAATTTGTTCAAGTTTATCTTGTTCAAATAAAAGTTGTACATCATGCGTTTGCTTATAATTTCTTGATGCCATTTCGATAAATACTTTTGTATTTAGTTTTTTAGATAAATCGTTTACTTCAAACTCTACTACTCTTGTATCTTTTTCCTTATCCTCACTCACTACTTTTGCATCAACAAATGCGCCATCTTTTTCCGTTTGGAAATTTTTAATTAATGAGCTACTTTTTAGTGTTACAATTGCTTTTTTCTTACCGTTTTCTACTTTTAATACTCCTGGATTTACCATGTAAGTATTCATCTTAGATTCTTCATCTGTTTGATCTTTTAATACTTTAAATGGAATGCTGTACGTACCATCTGTAATTGTGTTAGAATTTGGTTGTTGATCTGGGTCAGGCTTTTGGTCGGGCTTCTGACCTGGATCGGTAGTTTCATTTGGATCTGGCTTATTAGCTGGGTCCTCTTTTTCATTTGGTTTTTCTACATGAATTGGTGTAATGCTATTTTGATCAAATGCAATACGAACGTCGTACTCATGATGATAATTTAAAAAATCAATATCTACTTTTACTTTTGCATTTAATACCTTCTCTATATCTTCTACATCAAATTCTACTACTCTTGTATCTTTTTCTTTATCTTCACTAATTACATTTGTCGCAACTAGCTTACCTGCTTTTTCTGTTTCAAACTTCGTAATCCATGAACTATTCGTTAATGTAAAGGATACTTTCTTTTTCCCATCCTTCACTTTTAAAGTTCCCGGACTTACTGAATATTGATTCATCATTGATTCTTCATCTGATGTATCTTTTAAAACTTTGAACCCAATTGAATATTCACCGTCAGCCAACTTGGTAGCTGCTTGAACTGCAAGTGGTTGTAATGTTGATACGAATGTAAATATCATTAAAAACATAGCAACAATAATTTTTGTATACCTGTTCAATGGAACGACTCTCCCTTTTGAAAATTATTTAATACTGCTCCCATCAAATACAAAGCGAATATCATATGAAGCATTATAATTAATAATTGGAATATTAATTTCCACCTTTCCATTTAGTTTTTTTGACAAGTCAGCAACTTCAAATTCTACTACTCTAGTATTATCTTTTTTGTTTTCACTTAACACGTTTGTTTCTACAAATTGACCATCTTTTTCTACTTGGAAACTTTTAATAGAAGCACTATCTTTCACTTTAAATGAAACATATTGTTTTCCATTTTTAACTGTTAATGTTGCTGGGCTTTCAAAATAACTATTCATTCTAGACGATTCATCTTTATCGCCTTTCCATACAGTAAAAGCAATATTATATTTTCCATCAGCTAGTTTTGTAGCAGCCTTTGCATCTTGTAAACCTAGTGTTGCGATAAACGTAAATAAAACAGCAAATACAGCAATAATCATTTTAAATTGTTTAAACATATATTCATCCCCCTTCAAAAGATTTATTTACTCAACTTCACTTTACGAATTAAGAAAGCACCTGAAATAAGAATTAACGCTACAAACAATCCAATACGTGCTTCATCGCCTGTTTTTGGGTTATCTGTTTTTTCAGCTTTTCCATTTTCATTTTTTGTTTCTTTGTTCACTTCTTTAGCTGTTTCCTTACTCTCTACTTTTGTTTTCTCTTCTTTTACTTGTGTATCTGTTTTCGCTTGATCATTATTTTTTGTTGTAGCAGCTACGCCGTTATCGCCACCTACAGCTTTTACATTTGCATCAAAAGCAAAACGAATTGTGTAGTGGTGGTCATAGTTTGCATTTGGTACAACAACATGAATTTTTACAGCTGCCGGTTTGGATAAATCATCTACTTTAAACTCTACTGTTCTTTTATCTGCCGATTCATCTTTACTAACAACTTTCGCATCAACAAAATCCCCATTCTCTGGTGCTTTAAATTCTGTAATCCAAGCACTATGATTCATCGGAACTTGTACTCTCATCTCACCGTTTTTCACTATTAATTTTGCCGGCTTTTCAAAATAGTCATTTGCCATTGAAGCTGAATCATTTTCCGCTTTTTGAATTACGTAATTAATATCGTAAGTACCATCAGCTAGTTTTGCTGAAGCATTCCCGTATGGCATTACAAGAAAAGCTAGCATACATACGAACGTTATAATAAAAGCGGGTAATACAGAAACCTTTTTCATTTTTCTTGTTTCCTCCTTGGTTATCTTTCATTTCACTTTTTGAAAATGATAATTATTCTCAATTTATAAGAAAAAAAATAATCTCTTCTACCTATTATTTAATTAGCATTCTTTTATGTAACATAAGTATTATTGATTATCATTCTCATTGAATATTAAAAATAATATCTCACCCTATTCCTTATACGAAGGCATAGAAACTGAGAAAAAATGATAAAACGCATTTATTGATTATCATTCTCAATGTAAATCAAAAAAAAATAAACTATCTCTTCTCCTCTTCTTTCACCTCTTCCCACAACAACACTATAGTTATAGAAACCCCTTTTCCCTCACTTCCCTTCCAATATTTCCACAACTAAGTCAATCTTAGCCTACTCATAAATTTTTTGTCAACTATATTACGTATAAAATTTTTAATATCTGAATTTCTCTATATACGGCTTTTTTTACAAAAAAAGAGACTTTCTATAATAGAAAGCCTCTTTTCTCTATTTTTCTACAGCAATTTCCTGCTTTTGAAACTTAGAAACTATATAACCAAATCCTATACCGATTATGCCTGGAACTAACCAACCAATTCCTACACTATATAATGGAATCTTATCTAAAATAGGTGCTAGCGCTGCAATTTGAAGGTTTGCATTGTGTAATCCATCAAAGAAACTTATTGCAAATGCTCCTACAATCCCGCCCACATACATCGCTAATGGAAGACGAACGTAGTTTTCAACAAGTGATAATACGATAAGTACGATTCCAATTGGATAAATTGCGATTAAGATTGGTAATGCTAATGCATTTAACTGAGTTAACCCAAGGTTTGCTACCATAAATGCTAATACACAGAAAATGAAAACGACTTTTTGATAAGAAAGCTTTGGTAATAAGGAAGAGAAGTAATCACCACAAGCTGCAACAATACCTACAGAAGTTGTTAAACATGCTGCTGTAATTGCGATCCCTAGTAATAAAGTTCCGTAGCTACCAAATAAATGATTCACGACATTTGTTAAAATAATTCCTCCGTTTGCGCCCATTCCAAGTGACACACTAGAAGCTCCAAGATAAGCAAGTGCTAAATACACAAGTAGTAGACCAAGTGCTGCAATAAATCCTGCAAAGATTGTTACTTTTGCAATACTGTTTTTATTTGTAATTCCTTTTTCTTTTAACGCATGAATTACAACATTTCCGAATACCAGTGCTGCAAGTCCATCTAAAGTTAAATATCCATCAATAAATCCTTTAAAGAGAGGAGCACTATACGCTTCTGTCGGTGCACCAAATTCTCCAATTGGTGTAATAAGTGCTTTACCTACGATAATTGCAATAACAGCTAATAATATTGGAGTTAGCACCTTACCAATACGACCCACTAATTTCGAAGGATTTAAAGCTAAATAGAAAGTGACTGCAAAGAAAATAAGTGTAAAGATAACAAGTGGATATGACTGACCAGCTATCTCACTTGGTAAAAACGGTGCAACACTCATCTCATAAGCTACTGTTCCTGTACGCGGTACACTTACGAATACGCCTAAACATAAATAAATTGCAGTGATAAAAACAAGTGCGAATATAGGATGTACACGTCCTGCTAGCTCATTAATATCTCCCTTTAAAGCTATAACAATTACTCCTAATAAAGGTAGTCCAACGCCTGTTACGATAAAACCAAACAGCGCGATCCATACGTCCGTTCCAGCACCTTGCCCTAACGCTGGTGGAAAAATCATATTACCTGCACCAAAAAACAGTGCAAATAACATTAAACTTATTGCAAACATCTCCGAAAACTTTAAAGATGATTTCATTCCTACTAACCTCCTAAAATAATTAATTAACAAAATATTCTGAATTAAAATCCGTCACATATCCTCTTTCAAGCATACTTCCCCGTAAAAGAACGCAAAAAACACCCGTCCCTAACAAAGGGACGAGTGTTGAAATCGTGGTTCCACCCTTATTCTAATAAAATGAATTCATAACGAAATAAGCTCATTTTATAGCTCGTGTAAATTGATAACGGTTTTATCCGCCAAGAATTACAATGCATCATGTATGCAGTTCACTCTTGAAGTTTAGAGGTGGTAAGCTTGTCTTTTCGTATTAGGAAGCTCACAGCCTAAGGCTTCCCTCTCTGAGAATCGTAAAATACAACTCATGTCCTCATCATTACTTTTATAAAATATCTTGTCGAAACTTGTTGTTTTTTATTATATGGGCTATTTTTTAAAAAATCAATAGTTTTATTTTTTCTGACAAAAAAATATAGGGAGAAAATTTTCCCTCCCTATAACTGCCCTATTAAAATTTCTAACTCTTCAGCTGTAACGCTCCGCCACTTTCCAACTTCAAGCTCATTTAGCTCTATATTCATAATGCGTACTCGCTTTAGCTTTATTACAGTAAATCCGAAAGCACGACTCATTCTACGAATTTGCCTGTTCATTCCTTGCGTTAAAACGATACGAAATGTTGATTGATCGACTCTTGTCACTTTGCACGGCTTCGTCATTCCATCTTTAATCTTTACACCGCTGGACATCTCATTAATAAACCAGTCCGTAAAAGGTTTATCGACTGTGACAACATATTCCTTCTCGTGCTCATGATCACCATGTAAAATTCGATTCGCAATGCCGCCGTCATTCGTTAATAAGATAAGTCCTTCCGATACTTTATCTAATCGTCCAACTGGAAAGATTCGCTCTGGATAATTGATATAATCAATAATATTATCTTCAATATGATCAGCTGCTGTACAAGTAATTCCGACTGGTTTATGAAAGGCTATGTACACCTTTTCTTTCTCTTCTTTTACAATAACTTGCCCATCAATCGTTACAACATCACCATCGCTCACAAGTTCACCGTGCGTACATATTTCACCATTAATAGCCACGCGTCCAGCTTTAATGAGGCGATCTGTTTCACGTCTGGAGCATGATTTTGCTTCGCTTATGTATTGGTTGATTTTCATGTTCTATTCCTTTTCACATATATTAAAAGCGTCAATCTATGGCAATATCATTCTGCCACGATTGACGCTTTTTCACTTCGCAAAAACAACTAAATAAATAACCCCAATCACCAAAAATATTCCGCAACAAGCTAACAATACTTTTGCAAGTTTGTCCATAAACATATAATGGTTTCCCCTTTGTTTCGTTGTTTTCTATTTTAATTCGACAACTGTTACGCCTAGGCCTCCCTCGCCCATGTCACCGTAACGGAAGGTTTTTACACCGCGATGCTTCTTCAAGTAATCTTGTACACCTTGGCGAAGTGCTCCTGTCCCTTTACCGTGAATAATTGATACGCGAGGATAGCTTGCAAGCTGGGCATCGTCTAAGTATTTCTCAACGCGCGCCATTGCATTTTCAAATCGCTCACCACGAAGGTCAAGTTCTAATGAAACGTGATAGTCTCTACCTTTTACCGTTGCAACTGCTTTTTTCTCTGTTTGCTTCGGTGTGTTAATGTATTCCATGTTAGATTCTTTTACTTTCATCTTCAGAATACCGATTTGTACGCTCCACTCAGTATCGCTTACTTTTTCAAGTAATTGACCTTTTTGACCGAACGTTAATACTTTTACTTCATCACCTGCACGTAACTGTTGTTTCGGCGCAGTGTTTTTCACGTTTACTTTTTGTTTCTTAACAAGCTCTGGTGCTGCGCCTTCTAGACGGCTCTTCGCTTCAATTAACTCGTGGTCTTTCACGTTTGCAAGCTGTGCTTTACGCAATTGACGAAGTTCTTGAATAATGCCTTCTGCTTCTTTCTTTGCAGCTTCGACTTTTTCTTCCCCTTCTTTTTGCGCTTTTAATAATCGTTCATCGCGATCTTCGTTAAATTCAATAATTTGACGTTGTAATTCACGATGAAGTTTTTCAGATTGTTTGCGAAGTGCTTCTGCTTCGTTCCAGTCACGCTCTGCGTTCTTCTGGCTTTCTTCTAACTTCGCAATCATATTTTCAATTTTATTCGTATCTGTACTAATGTGGTTGCGTGCTTGGTCAATAACGCGATCAGATAATCCAAGACGTTTCGAAATTTCAAAGGCATTACTACGGCCTGGTACACCGATTAATAATTTATAAGTTGGACTTAATGTATTTACATCAAACTCAACACTCGCATTAATAACTTGCTCACGGTTATATCCGTATGCTTTTAATTCTGGATAATGCGTCGTTGCAACAACGCGAGCACCGCGATTACATACTTCATCTAAAATCGAAATTGCTAGTGCAGCCCCTTCTTGTGGGTCTGTTCCAGCACCTAATTCATCGAATAAAACTAAGCTTTCAAAATCAGCTTTTTCTAAAATATCAACGATGTTCACCATATGTGAGGAGAACGTACTTAAACTTTGTTCAATCGATTGCTCATCACCGATATCAGCAAATATATTTTTAAACACACAAATCTCTGACTCATCCATTACTGGAATGTGAAGACCAGATTGCGCCATTAAAACACAAATACCAACTGTTTTCAGCGTAACTGTTTTACCACCTGTATTCGGTCCTGTAATAACAATTGTCGTGAAATCTTTACCTAACATAATGTTATTTGGCACAATAATTTCTGGATCGATTAGCGGATGGCGAGCTTGTCTTAAATCCATATAACGCTCGTTATTTACGATTGGTTTCGTTGCTTTAATTCGCTTTGCATAAAAAGCTTTCGCAAAAATGAAATCAAGATTCGCAACTACTTCTACGTTTGATAAAACGATATCGGCTTCTACTGCCACTTCTTCTGTTAACATCAATAAGATGCGTTCGATTTCTTGTTTCTCTTTCACACGAGCTTCTTGCAGTGCGTTATTTAATTCTACAATGACTTGCGGTTCAATAAATAACGTTTGTCCAGAAGCTGATTGATCGTGAACAATACCACCATATACGCCGCGGTATTCTTGTTTTACTGGGATTACGTAACGTTCGTTACGAATCGTTACAATCGAGTCAGACAGCATCTTTTGCGCATTTGAAGAGCGCGTCATATTTTCTAATTTTTCACGAATACGGCTTTCCGCAGTACGAATTTGAGTACGAATACCACGCAGTTTATCACTTGCGCTATCGACTACTTCACCGCCGTCACCGATACAATTTGTAATTTTCTTTTCTAAATCATATAAAGATACAATTTGAGCGACGTGAGTTTCTAAAATCGGAAGCTCGACACCGTTATCAGCCATATCTTCAATGAAACGTTTCATATTACGACTACCATACATCGTATTCGCAATATCAAGTAATTCATTTGGACTTAACATACTCCCAATTTTTGCACGCTTCACATTTGAGCGAATATCCGTAATACCACCTAATGGTGCACTACCTTTTAAACGAATAACTTTCGCTGCTTCATCCGTTGTATCTTGCATTTCTACAATTTCTTCAAAATCAGTGCTCGGCACTAAATGCTTCACTTTGTCACGGCCAAGTGAAGAGGCTGTATGTTCAAGTAATTGTTCTTTTACTTTATTGTATTCTAATACACGCAACGTTCTTTCTAACATGTTGCAGGTCCCCCTTGCGTTACTTATTACGTTTAATATAGTCTAATAAACGTTCAATATCCCATGTGTTAATCACGTTATCTTTTTGAATCCAACCTTTACGTGCTGCTGCTACACCTGTTTCCATATCTTCTAACATTTCAAGTGTATGAGCATCTGTATTAATCGCTACTTTTACACCAGCATCTTGTGCTTGTTTTAATAATTTAGCGCTTAAATCTAGACGGTTCGGATTCGCATTTAATTCTAAAACTGTATTTGTCTCTTTTGCGAGTTCAATTAATAAATCTGTATCTACATCATAACCCTCACGGCGCCCGAGAAGACGTCCTGTCGGATGAGCAATCATTGTGACATGTTTATTCTCAAGTGCAGTACGCAGACGCTTCATGATCGTTTCACGGTCTTGTGAGAAGCTAGAGTGAATCGCTCCAATAACATAGTCTAATTCTTCTAATACTTCATCATCAAAATCAAGCGAGGCATCTGGTAAAATGTCCATTTCAATTCCGCGTAAAATTGTAATGTCTGGATACTTTTCATTCATACGTTCAATTTCTTTCGCTTGCTCACGAAGACGCTCTTTCGTTAAACCATTCGCTACTTTTAAGTATTGCGAGTGATCAGTAATCGCCATAAACTTATATCCACGAGCACGGCACGCTTGTACCATTTCTTCAATAGAAAAAGCACCGTCACTCCAAGTTGTATGCATATGTAAATCACCTTGTATATCGGAAAACTGAATTAAGTTCGGATACTCTTTAATTAATTCAATTTCTTTTCCATCTTCACGCACTTCTGGCGGAATAAATGGTAGACCGAAATGAGCAAAGAAGTCTTCTTCAGTCTCAAATGTTTTCACTTCACCTGTTTCTAAGTTCTCTACACCGTACTCACTAATTTTCTCGCCTTTATCTTTTGCGATTTGACGCATTTTTACGTTATGGTCTTTTGATCCTGTGAAATGGTGAAGTGTTGTAATAAACTCTTCTGGTTTTACTAAGCGGAAATCGATTGAAATATCATATTCATATTGAAGACGAACAGAAACTTTCGTATCCCCACTTGCGATTACCTCAATCATATTATCGAATTGTAGTAAATGCTCACGTACCGTTGCTGGTTCTGTCGTTGCAATGATAAAATCTAAATCTTTCACTGTTTCACGAACACGGCGCAAACTACCAGCGCGAGAGAAACGAATTACTTCAGCAATATTCGACAATTTCTCCTCTATTTCCCCGGCAATAGGCAATACCATCGCAATTGGTAAACGCTCTGGACGAGAGCCTACTTGATCGATTGCTTCTAATATTTTCTCTTCTGTCTTCTTACCGAAACCAGCTAAAGCTTGTACTTTATTTTCCTCACAAGCAGCTTTTAACGTCTCCATATCAATAACGCCTAGCTCTTTATATAACTTAGCCACCTTTTTACCACCAAGACCTGGTAGTTTTAATAACGGCAATAAGCTACTCGGTACTTCTTTTTCAAGTTCTTGTAATACTTCAGATGTTCCCGATTCTATATATTCTTGAATAACGGCTGCTGTTCCTTTTCCGATGCCCGGAATCTTTGTGAAATCTTCAATCTCAGAAAGACTACGATCGTCACTTTCTAATGCTGCTGCCGCTTTACGAAATGCAGATATTTTAAATGGATTCGCACCCTTTAGTTCCATAAAAAGCCCGATTGTCTCTAATAATTTGATAACTTGTTTTTTATTTACTTTCATCATTACCCCGCCTTTCTTTCATAGAAAAAAACTTCTCTTTCCGAAAAAAGAGAAGTTATACTCTGCTACCTGTCTGCCATAGTTCCTTCACCTTTTCAGATAGAATCGGTGTATCGTCTACAATTATTTTGCTAATTGATGATTTTTGTAATGGTGTTTGTACTTGTTCAATCGGAAGAATGTTTCCAATGATAATTAAGACAAACAAAACAATATATACTTCTAAAAATCCGAGGATTGCCCCCGCAAACGCATTTACTTGCTTTAAAACCGGTATTTCTGCAAACATATTTAACAAATTACCAAGTAATGAAAGTGCTATTTTTGTAATAATAAACAATATGATAAACGCAAGCGCTTGATAAAATACTGTCTCAATATTATTTGCATCAATCCATTCTGGAACAGATACGTTTTTATCAAATGGATACGGAATAAATTTCGCAAGTGCTGGCGCTAAATCTTTACAGTACCAGTATGCAACAAGGTATGCGATAATAAAGCTTGTTAACTTTACAAGTTGCAGAATAAACCCTCTGCGTAAGCCGAGGAAAAATCCCATAACAAGCAGTAAAATGATAATAATATCAATCATGTTATTCCATTCCTTTTTTTGTCATACTTTCTTTCAATTTCTCATGTTCTTCTTTTAATTTTATGTAATCGTGTATGACGTTTACCGCCGTCAATACCGCTAGTCTACTCGTGTCAAGCGAAGGATTCTTGGCATTGAGTTCGCGCATTTTATCATCCACAATCGCTGCTACCATGCGGATATGACTTGTACTTTCATCGCCAACAACTGAATATTGCTGACCATAGATTTCTACATTAATTCGACTTTTCTTTCCCTTTTGTTGTGACAACTCACCGGCCTCCAATCACGTACAGAATCCTAAAGTTTATCATACCATGAACCTTCATAATATGGAAACAGAAAGAACAATCCGATATGATAAAAATAACAATATAAAAAAAGGGGCGACCATTATGTCAAATTCTATCGTAATTCAAACAAATTCTACAGTAATTGAAGACATGAAACAACAATATAAACATTCACTTAGCCCGAAAATTCCGCAAGGCGGTATCTTTATGGCTAAGGTGCCATCTTGCACGATTACAGCGTATAAATCTGGAAAAGTAATGTTCCAAGGAGGCCGCGCTGAAGCAGAAGCTTCTCGTTGGCAAACTGTCTCTCACGCGCCGAAAACAGCTGTAAAAAAATCTGTCGATTCCCATCGTTATGCGCCGCCTACTTCCATCAGTACAATGTCTATTGTAGGGTCTGATGAAGTTGGTACGGGAGATTTCTTTGGACCGATGACAGTCGTTGCTGTATATGTGGATGCGAAGCAAATTCCACTACTAAAAGAACTTGGTGTAAAAGACTCTAAAAACTTAAATGACGATCAAATTATTGCCATTGCGAAACAACTTCTACACGTTGTTCCTTATAGCTCTCTTGTCCTTCATAATGAAAAATATAACGAGCTATTTGATAAAGGAAACAACCAAGGTAAGTTAAAAGCCTTGCTACATAATAAAGCTATTACAAACTTATTAGCGAAAATGGCACCTACAAAACCTGAAGGCGTCTTAATCGACCAATTCACACAACCTGATACATACTACAAATATTTAGCAAAACAAAAACAGGTACAGCGTGAAAATGTTTATTTTGCTACGAAAGGTGAAAGCGTCCATTTAGCAGTAGCCGCTGCTTCTATTTTAGCTCGCTACTCATTCGTAAAACAGTTTGACGAACTAAGTAAAAAAGCTGGTATGCCACTTCCGAAAGGTGCTGGTAAACAAGTTGATATCGCTGCTGCTAAATTAATTCAAAAGCTTGGTAAAGAACGATTACCCGAGTTTGTGAAACTGCATTTCGCTAATACGGAGAAGGCGCTTCGCTTATTAAAATAGTATCGACAAAAACAGGAGCCTACAAACTCCTGTTTTTTGTTTCATCCTACTATTGTCCTTATAGTTTTGTTATAATTATAATATACAGATTATTCTAACATAGGAGGAGATCTACATTGCTACTTCTACAAATGATTCTAAATATTTTACTAGGCGATCCACACGAAAGACAGTTCGAAATTAGAGAAAACATTCAGCTACTAAGTGGACAACCAGCGTTCAACGATTTAATAGAACGTTATGGTCGATCTTTCTTATTAAACTTTCGGATTCGAAGATTTATCGGGAAACACGATGCACGCTTGTTAATACATAATCCAGCAAAACTACAACACTTCTGTGAAGAACTTGAATGTATGATTAGAAAAAGGAGGTTTTTCATATGAACGCTGTAAAAGTTAAAAAGGTACGATATGCTTTCGTACACCTCGTAGGTCCACTTTCTTACCTCACTATTTCTATCATTTGGGGAGCTTTTTTCACTACTAAATCCACATTCGAAAATATATATGATAATCTTGGCGTGATGGCCATCTATTACGTGTTCATGAGTTTACTGTGGTTTTTCTATTTAGATCGATTAGACAAAGACATAAATAAGATTACAAAAGAAATTAACGATAATAAGATGTAACACATAACAAAGGAGAGCCCTTAAGACTCTCCTTTGTTATGTTAGCTTCGTTTCTGCTTCTTATTTGATGAAGATACTTTATGAGAACCTGTTTCATGTGTCGTCGTTCCTTGTCCTTCAACTTCTGGAGAACCTAGGCCCGATCTTGAATGATCTTTTTTCACTTTTTTACTCATTTATATTCACCCCTTCGCGTTACTTTTTGCTACGAGGGAATAAACTATACAATATGTAAAATAAAAAGCGAGAGGAAATCCTCTCGCCTTTTTTCATATTTTAGAATTCAGAAGAACCTGGAGTTCTTGGGAATGGAATTACGTCACGGATGTTAGCCATACCAGTGATGTACATTAGGAAGCGCTCGAAACCTAGACCGAATCCAGCGTGTTTTGTACCGCCGTATTTTCTAAGTTCTAAGTACCACCAGTAGTCCTCTTCGTTCATACCTAATTCTTTAATTCTGTCTACTAAAACGTCCATTCTTTCTTCACGTTGGCTTCCGCCGATTAATTCGCCGATGCCAGGAACTAGAAGGTCAGTAGCAGCTACTGTTTTACCGTCTTCATTTAAACGCATGTAGAATGCTTTAATGTCTTTCGGATAGTCAGTTACGAATACAGGGCGTTTGAAGATTTCTTCTGATAAGTATCTTTCGTGCTCTGTTTGTAAGTCAATTCCCCATTCTACTGGGTATTTGAAGTCAGCACCTGATTCTTGAAGCACTTTAATTGCTTCTGTATAAGTGATGCGACCGAAGTCAGAGTTAATTACGTTGTTCATGCGCTCAAGAACTGTTTTATCAACGAAGCTGTTGAAGAATTCCATTTCTTCTGGTGCATGCTCTAATACGTATTTCATTGCATATTTCAGCATATCTTCTGTAAGGTTCATTACGTCCCCTAGTTCAGCGAATGCAATCTCAGGCTCAACCATCCAGAACTCAGCAGCGTGGCGAGTTGTGTTTGAGTTTTCTGCACGGAATGTAGGTCCGAATGTGTATACGTCACGGAATGCTAATGCATAAGCTTCAGCGTTCAGCTGTCCACTTACTGTTAAGTTTGTTTCTTTACCGAAGAAGTCTTTTGACTCATCAACTTTTCCGTCTTCACCTTTTGGTAGGTTATTTAAATCTTGCGTTGTTACGCGGAACATTTCGCCAGCACCTTCTGTATCACTACCAGTGATGATTGGTGTGTGAACATGTACGAATCCACGCTCTTGGAAGAATTGGTGAATCGCAAATGCTGCGATAGAACGTACGCGGAACGTTGCAGAGAATGCATTTGTTCTTGGACGTAAGTGAGCGATTGTACGTAAGTATTCAAACGTATGACGTTTCTTTTGAAGTGGGTAATCAGAATCTGATAAACCCTCGATATCAATTTTTTCTGCTTTAATTTCAAATGGTTGCTTCGCTCCCGGCGTTGCAATTACTTTACCTTCTACTTTAACTGAAGAGCTAAGTGGAAGTTTTGCAATTTCTTTGAAGTTCTCTAATTCTGTATCGAAAACGATTTGAACGCTTTTAAAGAAGCTACCGTCGTTTAATTCGATGAAACCAAATGCTTTTGAATCACGTAAGTTACGAATCCACCCTGATACTTGTACTGTTTGATCTGCATACTTTTCTGTATCTCTATACAGACTTTTTACTAATGTGTTTTCCATAGTGAAATTCTCCTTTGCTCATATATTTAAATACAAAAAAACCTTTCATCCATAAAGGGACGAAAGGTTAAACTTCGCGGTACCACCCAATTTGTCATAAAGACCAACTTTAACTCGTATGTAATACATACTTCCCGGTTTGTAACAGGCCGGATTCCCGTCTAAGTCTACTCTTGAATACAAAATTCAATTTCGGTTAGCAACTCCAAGGTGTTCTTCACATATACCGCCTCATCAGGCTCTCACCGTCCCTGACTCGCTTTGGATTATAGTATATACTACTTTTCCTTATCATCGTCTTTCATTTTGTTAAACTAAAATTAATGTACTACATTCGAGAGAAAGATGCAAGGTGTCGGAAAATATATGAGCGATTTTTGTAATATATCGACTTACCGACAGTGTCCGACAACCAATCCAATAAAAAAATTGCCGGAATGAATCCGGCAATTTTCTAATTACTTACGTAACTCCGCACCGAATTTCTCTTCTACCGTTGTTAGTACACGGTTATGTGCTTCTGTTACTTCTTCGTCTGTTAATGTACGTTCTGCATCGAAGTAAGTCATAGAGAATGCAAGTGATTTCTTGCCTTCTTCCATTTTTTCACCTTCGTATAAGTCGAATAGTGTTACGTCTTTCAGAAGTTCTCCGCCAGCTTCAGCAATGACTTGCTTCATTTCACCAGCTTTTGTTTCTTTTGTTACTACAACAGCCATGTCACGTGTCATAGATGGGAAACGTGGAATTGCTGAGTAGTAAGTTTCCTCAGCGTCTGCACCGAATACTTTTACAAGAGATAATTCAAATACGAATGTATTTTTCACATCTAATTGTTTTTCTGCTTCTGGGTGCAATTGACCGATGAAACCAATTACTTCGCCATCTAATACGATGTCAGCTGTACGGCCTGGGTGCATACCTTCACGTTTTGCTGGTGCATATGTGATTTGATTTGAAACGCCAAGCACGTCGAATAGTCCTTCTAGTACACCTTTCACAACGAAGAAGTCTACTACTTTCTTCTCACCTTGCCATGCATGGTGAAGAGCAAGACCTGTCATAACACCTGCAAGATGTTGTTCTTCTTTCGGAAGTTCTCCTTCTTCTGTCGGTAAGAAGATAGAACCTACTTCGTATAAAGCAACGCTGTCGTTTTTACGAGCGACATTGTATGAAACTGCTTCTAGTAATTGCGGTACTAAGCTTAAACGAAGTTGGCTACGTTCTTCACTCATTGGAAGTGCAAGACCTACAGGCGCCTTTTCGTTTGGCTCAACCATATATTGTTTCGCTTTGTCAGCGCTTGTTAATGAATACGTAATTGCTTCATATAAACCAGCACCCTCTAAGAAGCGGCGTACTTTACGACGTTTCGTTTGTGCTGATGTTAATTTACCACGAGTCATCGTTCCAGAAGGTAATGTAACTGGAATGTGGTCATAACCGTATAGACGGCCCACTTCTTCTACTAAGTCTTCTGAAATTGTAATATCAGGACGACGTGCTGGTACATTTACATGGAATGTTCCTTCTACTTCTGTAAATGGGAATTTCAAGTTTGTGAACATTGTACCCATTTCACTCGCAGAAATATTTGTACCTAATACACGGTTTACTTTTTCAGCAGTAACAGATACTGTACGCTCTTGTACTTGTAAGTTGTCAGCTTCTACTACACCTTCAAGTGCTTCACCGCCAGCATATTTCGCCATTAAAGCAGCTGCGTGTTGAATTGCTTCAAATGTACGTGTTGGATCGATTCCTTTTTCGAAACGTGCACTTGATTCACTACGAAGACCTAAGTCTTTTGATGTACGACGTACTGTTTGACCTGCAAAGTATGCAGACTCAATTAGAACGTTTACTGTCTCATTTGTAACTTCAGAATCCGCCCCGCCCATTACACCAGCAACAGCTAAAGCTTTCGTGCCGTTTGTAATTACAAGATGGTGGCTTTGTAATGTACGCTCTTGATCATCTAACGTTTCAATTTTTTCGCCTTCTTTTGCAAGACGAACAACGATTTCTTTTGAACCTAATTTATCGTAATCGAATGCATGTAACGGTTGACCGTATTCCATTAAAATGTAGTTTGTAATATCAACTACGTTGCTAATTGGACGAATGCCAGCTGCCATAAGACGAGTTTGCATCCACATTGGTGATGGACCAATCTTTACGTTTTTAACCATTTTTGCAATGTATAACGGGTTTTCTTCTTTCGCTTCTACACTTACAGAAATATAATCAGAAGTTTTTTCTGCTGTTTCTTGTAAGTCGATAGCTGGAAGTTTTACTTCGCGGCCATAAATAGCAGCTACTTCATATGCAACACCTAACATGTTTAGGCAATCTGCACGGTTTGGTGTTAAACCAAGCTCAAGTACTTCATCGTGTAAGTTTAAAATTTCAAGTGCATCTGCACCAACTTCAGCGTCACTTGGGAAGATGAAGATACCATCTGCATATTCTTTTGAAACTAACTTTCCATCAATGCCAAGCTCTTGAAGAGCACAAACCATACCGTGAGAAGCTTCACCACGTAGTTTTGCTTTTTTAATTTTGAAGTTACCAGGAAGTACAGCACCAACTTTTGCAACTGGTACTTTTAAACCTTTTGCAATGTTAGCAGCTCCACAAATAATTTGAACTGGCTCTTCTTCACCGATATCGATTAAGCATTTGCTTAATTTATCAGCTTCTGGGTGTTTTTCACATTCTAATACGTGACCAACTACAACACCTTTTACACCTTTATTTAATACTTCAACGCCTTCTACTTCAATACCACTTTTCGTGATTTTGTCTGCTAGTTCTTGTGCTGTTACATCTTTAATATCTACATACTCTTGTAACCAACGATATGATACGAACATATTTATCCTCTCCTTCCCTTACGCTCGTTTGAATTGTTGTAAGAAACGTACATCATTTGTATAGAAATGACGAATGTCATCTACTCCGTATTTCAACATTGCGATACGCTCTGCGCCCATACCGAATGCGAAACCTTGATATTCTTTTGAATCATAACCAGCCATTTCAAGTACGTTCGGGTGAACCATACCTGCGCCTAGAATTTCAATCCAGCCAGTTCCTTTACAAGTGCCGCAACCTTTGCCATGACACATCATACAAGAAATATCCATCTCTACAGATGGCTCTGTGAATGGGAAGAAACTTGGACGAAGACGGATTTCACGATCTTCACCGAACATCTTTTTCACGAATACTTGCAGTGTACCTTTTAAGTCACTCATACGAATGTTTTTATCAATTACAAGACCTTCAATTTGCATGAACTGATGCGAATGCGTCGCATCGTCGTCATCACGGCGATACACTTTACCAGGACAAATAATTTTGATTGGGCCTTTTTCTTTATTATTTTCCATCGTACGTGCTTGCACAGAAGATGTATGTGTACGTAGTAACGTTTCTTCTGTAATGTAGAATGTATCTTGCATATCACGCGCTGGGTGATCTTTCGGTAAGTTTAGTGCTTCGAAGTTGTAGTAGTCTTTTTCTACTTCTGTTCCTTCAGCTACTTCATAACCCATACCGATGAATACATCTTCAATTTGCTCAACAACAGCTGTTAACGGATGGTGACAACCTGTTTCAACAGGACGACCTGGCAGTGTAACATCGATTGTTTCAGTAGCTAATTTCGCTTCGATTACTGCTTTTTCTAAGTTACTAATTTTGTCATCTAAACGCGTTTGAATCGCTTCACGCACTTCATTTACTAATGCTCCCATACGTGGACGCTCTTCTGCTGACAATTTTCCCATGCCGCGTAATACTTCTGTAATTGGGCCTTTTTTTCCTAAATACGCTACGCGTACGTCGTTTAAGCCCTTTAGCTCTTTCGCTTCTTCAATAAGCTCTAACGCTTTTTGCTTTAGCTCTTTTAAACGTGCTTCCATTTTGGAACCCTCCTAATTTTAAAAATAAAAAAACCTCGCTCCCAAAAAGGGACGAGGTAAATTCGCGGTACCACCCTAAATTGACAGAACAAGTCTGCCCACTCATTAGTTATAACGATCAATTCTGACCGGAACGCCTTTACATATACATGGTCCTGGCGTCAACTCCAGAGGTGAATTCACTTCCGTCTACCATAAGAATGCTTTCAGTCTACGGCACTCTCTCCCTATATGGCGATTTTGTAAGTTACTCTTCTCTATCAACGTTTTTCGTTATTTAACTTTTAATATAATGTACTTCAACTTATTATAAGAAGTTTTTTATTTGTTCGCAACCGGGCTTTGCAAATAATACGTTAAAATCCCTGCTGCAACCGCAACATTTAATGATTCTGCCCCGCCGTAAATCGGAATATACAAGTTTTGATCCGTTTTTGCAAGAATTTCTTGGCGTACGCCATTTCCTTCATTTCCTACAATTAATGCAAAACTGCCAGCCGGCGTTACTTCACCATACGGAACTCCATTTTCAAGAGCTGTTCCATATACAGGAACGTTGTTTTCTTTTAACTTGTCTACCCATTCTTCTAAGTTCCCTTTTACAATTGGTAAGTGGAAAATAGAGCCTTGTGTAGAGCGGAGTACTTTACTATTGTAAACATCAACACAACCTTCTCCAAGCACAACGGCGTGAATACCAGCTGCATCAGCTGTACGAATAATTGTTCCTAAATTACCTGGGTCTTGCAGGCCATCTAATAAAAGGAATTTCCCATCAGTAAGAGCTACTTCTTTCTCATGCTTCTCACAAACAGCAAATACACCTTGTGTCGTTTCTGTTTCACGAAGTATTTTGACAATCGCCTCAGGTACGATATACATTTCCACATCATTAACTGTCCAATCTTTCGGAAGGTCTGTCTGATCTGAAACGATAAGTTCTGTTACAATTCCTGCCTTCAAAGCTTCCTCGACTAAGTGGAATCCTTCTACAAAAAATAAACCTTTTTTATCGCGTTCTTTTTTCGTTTGCAGCTTTTTCCACTGCTTTACACGCGGATTTTGTACTGAATCAATGTTTTTCATAATATGTATTTCCCTCTCTTCTTGTCTTATCATTATAGCCTATTTTTCATACATATTTACATAAAAAAGAACAAAAACTAACGTCAGTTTCAATTCTGAAGAAGAGGTGAAAGCAATGAGTTTTAATTTACGCGGTGCTGTATTAGCGAATGTATCTGGAAATTCACAAGATCAATTACAAGAAACAATCGTCGATGCAATTCAAAGCGGTGAAGAAAAAATGCTTCCAGGTCTTGGCGTTTTATTTGAAGTCATTTGGAAAAACGCTGATGAAAATGAAAAGCACGAAATGTTAGAAACACTAGAGCAAGGATTAAAAAAATAAGCAATTTGAAAATCACCTTTGCATAAGCTAAGGTGATTTTTTTGCAGAAAAATTTTTTCTTCTCCTAAACATTTCTACTTTACTAACGAACTATGATGGAGTACAATGTTCAAAATACATTTAAACCGATCGATTTTTCTTCATATACACCATAAGATAAAAGGAGTGAATGTTTTATGCACCGTATTACGCTTGAACAAATTTTTAAACACCACATTACACAAAAATACGTAAACCGTTCTGGAATGGTCCACGCGATCGCTGTCGCTTACCATGCGTTTCACCTAGCCAAAAAGCATCACGCCTCAGTCGATGCTGCCACAAAAGCTGGCTTCCTTCATGATATCGGACATCATACGTGGTACACAGGCGGTGAATGGGATTATGACTTATATAAAAAGAATGATATACACGCAATTAAAGGCGCTGAAAGAGCACATAAATTACTTATTAGATTAGGAGAACATCCAAAACTAGCAAAAGAAATTTCTATTGCAATTCTTCTTCATACAGATTCTTTCTTAGTGGAACAAGAAATTGAAAGAACATCTCTTCAAAATATTATTAAATGGGCAGACGAAGCAGATGAAGAACCGGGCGGAGCGCATCATTATCGAACAATTTCTTATGAAAAAGCACTTAAAGCAATTCAGCAATTAGATCGATTGGTAGAGCGTGAATTGCAAATAGAGCAAGCAAAATTGAATAACAAGACAGAACATAGTTATCAATGAGAAAGAGGCATCACTACAGGGTGATACCTCTTTTATTATTTTATGGAAAATACACCTTTATATGTAATATTTAAATATTACGCCTGAAAACAAAATGCCTTATAATTAAATATACAAATATAAAGAGGTGATTCTACATATGCAACCCGCTACACAACTTTCTAATGAACAGAAATACTCTATGTCATGGGGACAATTTATTAGCTCCGTTGTATTCGCTTTTTTCGGAACCGGACTTATTACTGTGTTCCTCGCAATGCCCTTAACAATTTATACAGCCAGTCTTACAGATAAAAAACAAATTGCCCTGTATGAATCTATCGTAAATACTGCAAGTATTGTATTACAGCTAGCCGTGTTGTTATTCTTCATTTTTAAATTCGAACCCGCAAAAAAATTACTACTACAATCATTTAACTTTAAAGCACTGAAAGAATGGCGTACATACGTATACTTACTTCTTTTCTTCGCTATAAACATTTTACTCAATTACATCTTGTTAAATTATGTGTTCCAAGACGCTACAAAGCAGCAATCTTCCGCACTAAACTTAGATGTCTTTAAGCAGTATCAAATATTATTACTTCTCGGCTTTGCAATACTCACACCAATTTTTGAAGAGCTTATTTTCCGTGGCTTTATACTTCGCTTTTTCTCAGAACGCTTTCCATTTTGGATTGCAGCGATTATAACAAGCTTCTTCTTCGGTATCGCTCATACATACTCACTTGGCGTAATGGTCATTACTTTCTTCATGGGATTATTAATGGCTATTTTATGTAAAAAAACAAAATCCATTATTCCAGCTATGTTATTTCATATTATGAATAATATGTTGGCATTCTTGAATTAGAAAGAGGTATCCTCACGATACCTCTTTTATTAATTCGTATAATCACTTCTCATTTCCATCAATTTATACATATTTATTAATATTATCCAAAATAAACTTCATGTAGTAAAATATAACTTAATTCATATAAAGGAGTTTACATATGTTTAGTGTTATTTGGATGCTTTTCACGCCACTTCTCTTACTATGCGGGATTGCTGGTGGTATTTTTTTAATAGTAACAGGAATTAAATATCGGAAATTACTCGTTGGTTTAATGGGGCTACTTAGCCTATCCTTTGTCACACTACCTTTTGTTTTTTTAAGTATAGGAATTAATATGGATACAATATTCCCCATTCCAACTGCTCTTTACTGGACCCTATTTTCTTTAACTGGATTATTAGCAGGGATAAGTGGATTCCAAGCAAAAATTAAAAGTATACGTAATATGGGGTTCATTATTTTTACCATTGGAATATTAGGGGTTATCTTCTGGGTACTCATGTCTGTAGGTGATTGATTCTATATAACTTTTTTCGAAACCCACAAATCGGAGGTAATACAGAAATGTTCGGAATATTAATTTGGATGATTTTAGCTTTTACTTTAATGTTATGCGAATTCATCGTCGGCATTTTTTTAATTATTGCTGGTATGAAATGTCGTAAATCATTTACTATTATAGCTGGTTTAATTAGCATATCTCTTATCGTTGTTCCTATCATTTGTATAGGTTATGGAATAGACTTAGAGGGGATGATTCCAATTTCAGGAACTTTATATTGGGGTCTCTTCTCTTTAGCTGGACTATTAGCTATAGTAAACGGAAGACACATATCGAGTATTCGTTCTATGGGGACGATTTTATTTATAACAGGATTATGCTCTGTAAGTGGTTATTACCTTTTATATCTTACTCTTTAAAAAGACAAAAAAAGCAGGGAAATTAATTCCCTGCTTTTCTATTTGGTTTATTGCCTGATGGTAAGAAGAACGATAACACCCAAGCGATACCTGCTAGTATCGTTGCGATTAAGAAGGCATCGTTAATACCGTTAATTGCAGATAGCTTTGAAATTTGTCCATATAATAGTTGTGTGCTCATCGCGTCTCCTGCTTGAGCTGATCCAGCTAAGGCCGCTAAACTTTGCCCCATGCCATGTATTTTATCAACTAAAATTGGGTTTGATGTTGTTAACATGTTGCCGTAATCTGCTACGTGAGCAGTCGTTTGTTGCGTCATAAGTGTAATTAAAATCGCTGTTCCGATTGAACCCGCTACTTGTCTTGACGTATTTTGCGTTGCTGTACCGTGAGAAATTAATTTCATCGGCAGCGCGTTCATACCAGCCGTCATAATTGGCATCATAATGAATGACATACCAATTGAACGTATAATATAATCCGTCATAATAACGCTATACGGTGTATCCATCGATAATTTTGTAAATTCATATGTCGCATACGTCGTAATTGCCAATCCAATTATCGCTAATGGACGAATGCCATATTTATCGAATAATTTACCCGCTACTGGTCCCATGATCCCCATAATTAATGATCCTGGAAGAAGTAGTAAACCAGATTCAATTGGCGTAAAGCCACGAATGTTTTGCAGATATACTGGAAGCAATAACATACCTCCGAATAATGCCATCGTAACGATTGCGTTAATTACTAAAGTGAAAGTAAATACTGGATATTTAAATACTTGTAAATCAAGCATTTTATTGTCCGTTGTTAACTCTCTCCAAATAAATAACGCTAAACCAATTACACCAATGATAAGTGAAATAACAACTTCTGCACTAGTCCAACTATTATTTCCAGCCTCACTAAATCCGTACAGCAAGCTTCCTAGCCCAATACTTGAACTAACAACACCAAATACATCTAATTTTGTTTTAGACACTGGCTGAGCTAGTGTAAAGAATTTTAAAGATAGGAACGTAATAATTAAACCGATAATAAACATCGCATAGAACATTAAGTTCCAGCTGTAATTTTCAATTACCCAACCTGTTACAGTCGGTCCGATAGCTGGAGCTAAAATCATCGCTACACCTAGTAACCCCATCGCTGCTCCGCGCTTATGAGGCGGGAACAATGTCATAAAGATATTCATACCAACCGGCATTAAAATACCCGCACCAACTGCTTGAATTACGCGGCCCGTCATCATCATCGTAAAGTTTCCGGAAGTAGCACAAATGATAGATCCTACCGTGAAGAATAACATTGCTGCTACGAATAATTTACGATACGTAAATCGTGAAACTAAAAATGCACTAATCGGTACTAAAATACCATTTACAAGCATGAAGCCTGTAATTAACCATTGTGCTGTTGAAGTTGATACGTTAAATTCATTCATTAACGGAGGTAATGCAACGTTAATGATTGTTTGGTTTAAAATAGAAACGAACATGCCGAGAATTAATACAGCTACAACTGCTTTTACGTTCACATTCTCTACAGGCGTAGACATTTGTTTTTTCGGCACTTCTTTTTCTTGTTTTACTTCTTCTTGCTTTCCTGTTTCTAACTCAACTACATTAGAAATTTCCGATTCTTGCTTTCGTTCAATTTCTTTCTCTTCTGTTTCAACTTTACTTATTTCTATTTTACTTACGGCTGGGACTTGTTCTTCTCCCATTTTCGTTTTTTTCTTTCGTAAAAGACGATTTACAAGGAAGAAGACGATTATACAAAATAGTGCATATCCTGCAATTACAATTGAGGACATCTCATCTCCCCCTTACTTATGAATACGAACTGTCACATTCATGCCAGGAACAATATTTACTGATTTGCTATGATCTAAAGAAATTTTAACTGGTACTACTTGTGTTACTTTCGTATAGTTCGCTGTTGCGTTGCTTGATGGCAACATAGAGAATGTATTCGCTGTTGTTAAGCCAACTTGTTCTACTTTTCCTGTTAACGTTGTATCTGGGTATGCATCTACATACACATCTACATTTTGACCTTTTTGAACATCATCAACATCTGTTTCTTCAATGTTTGCTGTTACCCATAAATTGTTCATATCAAATGCATAAGCAATCGGGCTACCTGCTCCAACGAAAGCATTTGTTGTCGCGTTTGATTGTACAACTGTTGCATTTTGTGGAATTGTTACATCTACTGTTTGTTCTCCATTAGCTGCCGCTACAGTAACAGTACCTAATTTATCGTTCTCATTATAATTTTTTCCTACTTCAGCTTTCCATTCAGTTAGTTTACCTGCTACTGGTGAAGCAACCGGAATTACCTTTCCATCAATCTTTGCATTGTCTGTTTTTAAGTAATTTTCCGTTTGATTGTAATAGTAATAACCGCCAATACCGCCGCCAACTAGTACAATTAATGTGATAATGTTGATAATTACCATTCTTCGAAACTGATTCATTGCATTCCTCTCCTTATATCGCATATAATTTTTTTCTAAACTATTTATGTCCTTATTGTTTAGATTGTTTAATTGTTAATTATATTAACCTTTTAACAAAAAAATCACACCATTTGCAGCGTAAATCGAAATTTATCTACCTGCGAGCGGTGCTGATTTCTGAAGGACTATCGTTTATAATTATAAATAATTATTTTGAATCTACAACCGACAATTTATGTATGAAATGTCGGTTAAACAACAATATAATACCAATATGTTGTTTAAGTATAGAAAATTAAACGAGGGGAAATAAAAATGTCTATTAAAAATACAAATGATCCACGTGTAAAACGGACGAGACAACTCATACAGGATGCTTTTGTCGCTTTAGTAGGCGAAAAAGGTTTTGAAAATGTAACTGTTCAACATATTGCAGAACGCGCTCCTGTAAACCGCGCTACATTTTATAGCCATTACCACGATAAATATGACTTACTAGACAAAAGCATTGAAGAAATGTTAGAAAAGCTAACTGAAGTAATTAAACCAAGAAATAGAAATAAAGAAGATTTCCAACTAACATTTGATTCGCCACATCCAAGTTTTTTGGCCTTGTTCGAACATATTGCAGAAAACACTAACTTCTATAACGTCATGCTTGGTGATAAAGCGGCCGGAAACTATACGTATAAGATGATGAAAGCAATTCAAACGCATTTAACATTAAGCCTCTCTATTTCACAACCTAACGATGAAAAACTAATGGTTCCACGCGATATTCTCATTAGTTATGTTACTGGTGCCCATCTAGGGATGATTATGTCATGGCTAAAAAGAGGGATGATATATACCCCGCATTTTATGGCGATGCAATTAACTCGTTTAATTATTTTAGGTGCTCATACTGCAGCGGGATTAGAACGGCCTTTTTAAAACATAAAAAAGCGAAGGAGAATGTCCTTCGCTTTTTCTATTAATTAAATGTAATGTTATGTACAGCCTCTTTATCAAGACGTTTAATAACTTCTACAATTAACTTTACTGCATTTTCATAATCATCACGGTGTAACATTGCCGCATGAGAATGGATATAGCGCGTTGCAATTGTAATTGCCATAGAAGGAATACCATTTACAGCAATGTGAATCGCACCCGCATCCGTTCCTCCGCCCGCTACTGAATCATATTGATACGGGATTTGTAATTCATCAGCAACATCAACTACGAAATCACGTAAACCTGTATGTCCAATAACAGAAGCATCATATAAAATGATTTGTGGTCCATCGCCCATTTTACTTTGCGCTTCTTTTGACGTTACACCCGGTGTATCTCCAGCGATACCAACATCTACTGCGAACGCGATATCTGGTTTAATATAATTCGCAGATGTTTTTGCGCCACGAAGACCAACTTCTTCTTGTACAGTTCCAACGCCGTATACAACGTTTGGATGCTTTTCATCTTTTAATTGTTTTAATACGTCAATTGCAATTGCACAACCGATTCGGTTATCCCATGCTTTTGCAAGTAACATTTTTTCATTCTTCATCACTTGGAATTCAAAGTAAGGTACAACTTGATCTCCTGGTCGTACGCCCCACTCCATTGCTTCTTCTTGGCTAGAAGCACCGATATCGATGAACATGTCTTTAATTTCAACTGGCTTTTTACGAGCTTCTGGAGGTAAAATGTGCGGTGGTTTTGAACCAATTACACCTGTTACATCTCCTTTACGCGTTACAATCGTCACGCGCTGCGCAAGCATAACTTGTGACCACCAGCCACCAACCGTTTGGAAGCGAAGGAAACCTTTGTCATCGATTTGTGTAATCATAAATCCAACTTCATCTAAATGACCTGCAACCATAATTTTCGGACCGTTTTCTTCCCCTACTTTTTTCGCAACTAAACTCCCTAAATTATCAGTAGAAAGTTCGTCCGCAAACGGCTCGATATATTTCTTCATTACTTCACGTGGTTCACGCTCGTTACCGGCAATACCACGTGCATCTGTTAATTCTTTTAGCATTGTCAATGTCGCGTCTAATTTTGTCATTGCCAACACCCTCCTTTTTCTTCAGTCAATTTATTATACAATAATTAAATTGAAATATTCAAAAATTAAATTAGTATCCTTGTGTTTGACGCTGATGATTTACTTCATTTTTATCTAAATATGCTTTTTCAATCTCTTCTTGCTCAAATTCAAGTGCTTGTCCAAGTCGAAGATAGCTCGTAAATAATTCAATATAGTTTGTAATAGATGGTTGATCTGTAAAACGAATTACTTTCGCATATGTGTCTAAGAAAATTTCCACTTGTGTTTTATTCGTTTGTGCACATTTATAGAATAGGAAGTTTTTATCAATACCTAAATCAATTCCGATTGATAAAATAAAATGCAAACCATCTACGTACTCTTCTAATATTACTTCACGTTCCGAAGCTGGTTTGTTGCTCCAATATTTAAAACAACGTGTTTCATTTGCAAGTTCTCCAATTTCTACAAGAAGAGCTAACATTTTTTCTTTTAACAATTTTTTCGGTTGTAAGTCATGTTCTTTTGCAATACGGTCATCTAATTCTTTTTGTAATTTAAATAGTTGTAGTAAGTCCATTCTATTGTCCTCCTCCAACATCGCATTTTTCGCAACAATGTTGTTTCATCTCAAAGTTCATTATTATGTTTCAGTTCTTATGAATAAGTCAGCTATCTACCTCTTTATAAAATAGCTTGTCCTTAATTTACAAATACGTTTCAGTCATCGCTCTTAAATTGTTCATCTGATGAAAGTTCCATATCATCTTTCCATTATAGCAGTGTCGTTTCGGCTAGGAAAGATACTCTTCTTTCCAAAAGAGCAGAATTAAAAAAAGCCAGGAGTATTCTCCTGACTTCATATATATATTCTTCTATACTGCTATAACTTTTATATTGATTTTGTCATATTGATAATGACATAGTCGTTAATCTTTAGAATTTCTTTTCACTTCTAACTTCTCTTTGAATACAAATAAAAAACCTTAGAAGAAAATTCTTCTAAGGTTTTAACTAATTAATTAGTTAATGTTGTTTTTTGCAACTGTTGCTAATTCAGCGAAAGCTTTTTCGTCATGAACAGCTAAGTCAGCAAGCATCTTGCGGTTAACTTCGATGCCAGCATTTTTAAGACCGTGCATTAAGCGGCTGTAAGAAAGACCATTCATACGAGCTGCTGCGTTGATACGTGTAATCCATAATTTACGGAAGTCACGTTTCTTTTGACGGCGGTCACGGAATGCATACATTAGAGATTTCATAACCTGTTGGTTAGCAACCTTGAATAATGTATTTTTTGAACCGTAGTAACCTTTTGCTAATTTAATTACTTTTTTACGACGTTGACGAGTAACTGTACCACCTTTTACTCTTGGCATAATATTACCTCCTAATTGTTCTATATATCAGCCGAACTTATTTTAAGTTGTCAAGCATTTGACGAATGCGTTTGAAGTCACCAGCGCTTACTACACCAGCTTTACGTAGTTTACGTTTAGCTTTTGTAGATTTGTTAGCGAATAAATGGCTTGTGTAAGCGTGAGAACGTTTCAGTTTACCTGATCCAGTCTTTTTGAAACGCTTTGCAGCGCCGCGATGAGTTTTTTGTTTAGGCATAGGTATTTCCTCCTCTATCTATTACTTATCGTTTTTCGGTGCTAAAACTAAGAACATACTGCGTCCTTCCATTTTAGGCTTAGATTCAACTGTACTAACTTCAGCACAAGCTTCTGAGAAGCGATCTAAAACACGTTGACCGATTTCTTTATGAGTAATGGCACGTCCTTTAAAGCGAATTGACGCTTTAACCTTGTCGCCTTTCTCTAAAAACTTGATAGCATTACGAAGTTTTGTGTTAAAGTCGTGTTCATCAATTGTTGGACTTAAACGAACTTCTTTCATGCTAATTACTTTTTGATTTTTGCGCTGCTCTTTTTCTTTCTTCTGTTGCTCAAAGCGGAATTTACCGTAGTCCATAATGCGGCATACTGGCGGTTTCGCATTTGGAGCAACTAATACTAAATCAAGATTAAGATTTGCAGCTAAGTCTAAAGCGTCATTACGAGACTTGATTCCAAGTTGATCGCCATTTGCGCCAACTAAACGTACTTCACGTGCACGAATTTGCTCGTTAATCATCATATCCTTGCTAATAGTAAGCCACCTCCAAGGTTTTCTCAGAACATATTTTGTAGTCATAGAACCCGAACAAAAAAAGTGCGGGCATACGACACCCACACTTGTAAAATCTTAAGTAAGAAATACATTTACCTGTTAACTGCGAATGCGTCCATCAGGTGAGAAGCGGGTGCTTCTACTTGTTCCACAAAACAATATTCTATTATCCTTGATGAGTTTATCATAGGACATGACGTCTGTCAAGAAGACGCGATGTGTTTTACTAACAACAAGAAATATTGTAACAAACAACTAACATACTTGCAATACTTTTTTATGATAAGTGTCACATGGTTATTTTTTCTAATTTCTCTCGAGTATATTACATAAAAAAGCCGCGGTATACCGCGGCTTTTTCTTATCGTTTTCCTTCTACTTTAATCATGTCAACAAAAGCATCTAATGCGATTGTTTCTGATTTTTGTTCACCATATTTACGTACGTTTACGCCGTTTTCAGTTACTTCATTGTCACCTACTACAAGCATGTACGGAATTTTTTGCATTTGTGCTTCACGGATTTTGTAACCGATCTTCTCTTCACGAGTGTCTAATTCAACACGGATACCAGCACGACGCAATTCGTCTTGTACTTTCTTCGCATAGTCTAAATGTACTTGCGGAGAAACTGGAATTACTTGTACTTGAACTGGAGCTAACCATGTTGGGAATGCACCTTTGTATTCTTCAATTAAGAAGGCTACAAAACGTTCCATAGTTGATACAACACCACGGTGAATTACAACTGGACGATGTTGTTTACCGTCTTCACCAACGTATGATAATTCAAAGCGTTCTGGAAGTAAGAAGTCTAATTGTACAGTTGAAAGTGTTTCGTCTTTTCCAAGAGCAGTACGAACTTGAACATCAAGTTTTGGACCGTAGAATGCCGCTTCACCTTCAGCTTCATAGTAATCAAGACCCATTTCATCCATAGCTTCTTTTAACATACCTTGTGCTTTTTCCCACATCTCATCATCCGCATAATACTTTTTAGTATCTGCTGGGTCGCGGTAAGATAGACGGAATGAGTAGTTCTCTAAACCGAAATCTTTGTACACTTCTAGAGTTAAGTTTACAACACGTTTTAACTCTTCTTTAATTTGATCTGGACGAACGAAAATGTGCGCATCGTTTAAAGTCATTCCGCGTACACGTTGTAATCCAGATAACGCACCTGACATTTCATAACGGTGCATTGTTCCAAGTTCTGCAATACGGATTGGTAATTCACGGTAGCTGTGAATATCATTTTTATAAACCATCATATGATGAGGACAGTTCATTGGACGAAGAACTAATTCTTCGTTATCCATTTCCATTGATGGGAACATGCCATCACGGTAGTGGTTCCAGTGACCAGAAGTTTCATAAAGCTCTCTGCTCCCTAGTACTGGAGTATATACGTGATCATAGCCTAAGCTTGCTTCTTTATCAACGATGTAACGCTCGATAATGCGGCGGATTGTTGCACCTTTTGGTAACCAAAGTGGTAAACCTTGTCCTACTTTTTGGCTATTAGTAAATAGTTTTAATTCTTTACCTAATTTACGGTGATCGCGCTCTTTCGCTTCTTCAAGCATACGTAAGTGCTCATCTAATTCTGCTTTCTTAACGAATGCAGTACCGTAAATACGTTGTAGCATTTTATTATTGCTATCGCCGCGCCAGTAAGCACCTGCAACGCTTAATAATTTAAACACTTTAATTTTCCCTGTAGATGGAAGGTGAACACCACGACAAAGGTCGAAAAATTCGCCTTGCTCATAGATTGAAATAACTGCATCTTCTGGAAGATCGTTAATTAAATCTAATTTTAACTCATCGCCGATTTCTTCAAAGCGACGAATTGCTTCTGCACGTGGTACTTCATGACGAACGATTTCTAAGTTCTCGTTCACGATTTTTTGCATTTCTTTTTCGATTTTCTTGAAGTCTTCAACTGTAATTGCTTCTTCCATATCAATATCGTAGTAGAAGCCATTTTCAATTACTGGACCAATGCCAAGCTCAACCTTAACATCTTTATATAAACGTTTTAACGCTTGTGCTAAAAGGTGGGCTGTTGAATGGCGTAAAATATATAGGCCATCTTCAGAATCTAATGTAATGATAGAAACTGCACCATCTTCTTCGATTGGTGTAACAAGATCGATCATCTCATCGTTTAATTTTCCAGCTACAGCTTTTTTCTTTAAGCCTGGGCTAATAGAAGCTGCGATTTCTTCAGTTGTTACGCCTTTTGGAAACTCCTTCACAGCTCCATCAGGGAAAGTAATTTTAACTACATCTGCCATCACTGGTCACTCCTCTTTTTCTCAAAATAAAAAACACTCATCCCGTAAAAAGGGACGAGTGTTGAATTCGTGGTTCCACCCTTGTTCCAATTAACATAATTGTTAATTGCTCAAGTTCAACATAACGGTGTTGTCCGTTAGCAATTACTAGAAAAACCGTTCACTGCTAAAGTTTAGAGGTGGTAAGTAATAATCCCGTACTAGGAAGCTCACACCCTAAGGCTTCCCTCTCTGAAAATCGTAGAAAACTACTCATGTCCTCATCATGACATTTCAATATATTTCATTTATGTAGGTAATTATATGCTCAAAAACTTAGAAAATCAAGGGCGTTACCTTTATTTTTTAAATTTTTCACATTGCGCTCAAAATCATGTAATCCATGTAATTGGACCCGTTCTTGGAACACATTTCGCAAAGTAATAATCATATTATGGTCTTGTTCTTTCGTATATAAATAAATCTTTTTAGGCGAAATAGAAAGAAGCGGCGCAATTACTTTCGTATCAATATATACATCATTTTGCTTTAATAATTCCTCATCTATATATTGGACCAACTTCTCCTGTTTTAAACGTCTACCTTTATCATCATAAAAGATAAAGCTTTCATCAAAAATAAGATGCACGCAAGACAAACGTGATTTACGGCTACTTACTTGTTGCCGAAGCGTCTCAATGAACATTTGGTATTCTTGCTCCATCTTATATTCATCAATTGCCACTTCCGCAAGTTTAGTCACCATTTCCCTATATGTACGAAGACGAAAACGGATATATGATGAAAACGAGAATGAGAGCGGATCACAAAGCCAATTATTTAAAGAAGACTTAATATATGACTCAAATGCGTTACGCGTTAAATCCTGAGCTACACCTTTTCTTCTTCCCTTTAAAATCTCATGTGCCATGTGCAATATTTGATGACACTCTTCTTGTTCTTCATAAAAAAACTTTTCTTTTAAAATCGTATAAATCCACTCATTTTGTTTCACATTCACAATGAAATACACCATTACTGGCAATAAGATTTTTTCAATATAATTCGATTCACGTACTGGTATGTGAATCACCACTTTTTGTTCCTGTAAATACACACTCGTTTCCTTATATAACACTTCCGCTCTTTTCAGCAATTGTCTATATACGTGCATAGCATCATTTTTTTCTTCGAAGCAAATTTCAATCACTTTTGTCCCCCCTTTTATCCCCGCTCTAAAGGACTGTATCTATACGTTACAAATCCTATAAGAGTCCGTCCCGCGTGAATTTCACTCTTAGTAGAATCACATTTCCTATCGTTAGAAAATCCACTCAATATGGCTTGCTAATTTTATATATATTAAGGGAGGGAGAAAAAAATGATACAAGCTACTATGAATTTTTATTGTATACTTTACTTATCAATAAAAGGGGGTATCTGAATGTTTGAATATAAATTCGTAAAAGTCGAATTACATTGGGGGTTCACTCGCTCAAAACCAGCTGAAGACTACCAAGAAATTATTCAAGAACATGCTAGAGATGGCTGGAGGTTCGTACAGATTGTTGCCCCTACGTTTGGCAGTTCTGGACAACCTGAATATTTCGATCTCATATTCGAAAAGAAAATATCACTATAATACAAAAAAAGAGCAAGCTGAGAAGCTTACTCTTTTACTTATGACGACGGTTTTTCCCACCAATTGGAACTGGTTTCGCTAAATATTTAATTCTTTCCATAATACGTGCTGCTTTCATTTCTTCAGCCTCACCACGCTGCGTATACGTTAAATGGTGTTCCAGTTGTTTAAAATCAAAATTAGACGTAAAGAACGTCGGTAAGTTTTCTAACATACGGAATTGCAAGATTGCACCAAGCACATCGTCACGCACAAAGCTTGACATCGCTTCTGCCCCGATATCGTCTAACATTAAAACTTGTACGCGTTTAACCGCATCAATCTTTTCACCAATCGAATTATCTTGAATTGAACTTTTAATTTCACGTAAAAATTCCGGGAAGTATACGAGCATCGAACTTATTTTCTTTCGAGCAAGCTCGTTCGCTATTGCTCCTAAAAGGTACGTTTTTCCTACACCAAATTTACCGTACAAATATAAACCTTGTGCTTTTTTACCTGGTTCATATGTACTTAAAAATTCATTCGCTGCACCAATTGCATCGATACGTGCATTTAAATCAGAAGGGTCTAAGTTTTCCATAGTTGCCTGCAAAATATCCGTTGGCATATATACACTTTGAACGAGTTTTTCATATTTCTTTCTCTCGTCATGCGCTACTTTTCTAACGCAGCGATCGTATTGAATATCAATCATCTTCCCTTGAATAACAAGCTTTGGCTCATAACCTTGTAGCATATTTTTACATGAACCTAAATCCGGACAATCCACGCAACCTACACTTTGTCCAATATATTCATATAACTTCACAAGACTGCGCTCAATCATAGAAGTCGTTACTTCACCCTTATGTTCGTCTATAAATTCTTTCACCCGCGGATGCGCCATTACTTCTGCCTTTAGTACTTCATATCTATTTTTAAAGTTTTCATTTTCCATTAATTTTGCAAATGAATTTTGAATATGCTCCATTTTCTCACCTCAAAGAGCGTTCATTCTCTTCTATTAATCACGCTTATATTTTTTTAACACTTCTTCTAGTCGTTTTCTTTCATCTTCTAGCGTACTTGCATCTTTTTCTACACTTGTATCTTTCTTCTCTGTTTCTTTCTCTTGTTCTTTCGGCTCTTCTTCCTTAAGCCAATCTGGCACCATTTCTTTCCGCACCGTTTTCTTCGCCGTACGGCCTTTTTTCTTCGTCTCAGCCCACTCTTGATATTGACGGTTCTCTTCTTTCGCTAACGCCATCGCGTCCGCTACTGTACCGACCTTTTTACGTGCCCAATGCCCAGCAATCTTCTCGACATACGTTTTCGCAAGTTTCATATCTGAGCGTAGCATAACGTAATAAATAAGTACATTCACAACTCCTGGTGTCAATTTTTGATTAATCATGACATCTTCAACGATCTGCAAGTCCGCTTTCGTTGCCTCTGCACCACCAGAAATCTCTTTCAATAGTTGTTTTGGCGAGATTTCCTCTAGCTGCTTTATTAACATCTCCTCTTGCGATGAAGGCTCTTTCTCTTTCATCGTACGTGCAGCATGAGGCTGTACTCTTTCACTTAATACCGGTAATGCTTGACCATTTTCAAATTGATACCAATCGCGCGCTCCTTTTCTAAGCCTTTCCGTATCAATTGTTTGCATCTCTGTCACTGCACCAAGAACGATATTTTGCATCGATAACACATCTACACCATACACGTAAGCAAGTGTTATAACGCAGTCTCTCACTTGATCTGTAATCGCCTTTTTAGGAACAAGAGCGGACAATCCATCTACAAATAAAGAGAAATCAAAGAAATCATTCCAAACTTTCGGAGCGTCTCCCTTCTCGTTACTTGGCATAGTTGTCGTTTTTGGAATACGAAGGTCTTCTTGCGCATGCTCAAGCTGTCCTGGATTAAACGAACCAAACACATCATTGAAAGAACGCGTAACATTTTCATAAGAAGCAAAATCAAATTCTTCTTCTAAGAAATATTGCTTTACTTGATTATATTTTGTCCGGCTCAATCGATTGTATAAAAAGATACTTAAAACAATATCATCAAAAAACTGCTTCGGAGATAAAGGTGGTTGCAACTCATATATGAACATTCGAATATCTTTTTCTTTCTTAATATATACCTTCAATAGCCCAATTGCCTCTAACTTTACTCGTTCCTCATATATTTCAGGAAGTTGCATTTGCATAGTCACCATAAGGGAATGATGCGTATTCTCTTTTCCAAATACACGATCTTGCTCTAGCTCTCCCCATAGTGTCATGTATAAGCTAAAAGCTCTACTACCTATTAACGGCTGATACAACATCGTTAACACTTTTCGGTCGTAATTGTGCAGTAGCCCTTTCGCACTTACTTTATAACGATCAATCGGCAATAGCTCCATCCATGACTGTTTTTCCATTCTTGCTTTTCCTTTCTCTCATCCAATCTATCCTCTACTTCATTCGTTCTATCTTCATTATATAAATTCTTAGTGAAAAAGAGCTATTAGCTTGCGCTTCTAGCTCTCTTATCCTATTATTTACGGTATGTAAAGAGAATAAAATACAACTTCTACTCTCTTTCTTTTTGCAGTATATCTTTTAATTCTTCAATAAATACATTTAAATCTTTAAATTGACGATATACAGAAGCAAAACGTACGTAAGCAACATCATCAATATCGCGAAGTTCTTCCATGACAATTTCACCAATCATATCACTTTTCACTTCTGATATACCTAAATTACGCAGTTCACGTTCCACGCTTTGTGTTACTTCTTCTAATTGTCTTAAAGATACTGGTCTTTTTTCACACGCTTTAATTAAACCACGTAAAATCTTTTCTTTATTAAACTCTTCTCGTGTGCCTTCTTTTTTTACAACGATAAGAGGTGACTCTTCTACCCTTTCAAAGGTCGTAAAGCGACTTAAGCAGCTTTCACACTCTCTCCTTCTTCGAATAGAGCGCCCCTCGTCTACCGGACGCGAATCTAACACTCTTGTACCATTATGAGAACAGGATGGACAACGCAATACATTCACTCCTTTACACTATACTCTTTATTTTTCTCTACTCACTTCACCTAAAATATATATACAATATTATATAACTCATTCTAACTCTCTTACCACTTTAAGTTTCAGCGCATCACTTTATCATCTCATCCTTAAAAATAAGATGGTATATAGAGCACTACCTCATTTGCAAGAATCCAATTTATTCAACTAACGAGTACGTTATATTTTTCCTTTTTTATAAACTAAAAAAGAGGTGCATTATACACCTCTTTACATTTTAAATCAATTATGTTCTTTTTTAAAGAGCTTTTGTTTCTCTCTGCTTAATTTCGAAGCTACCAGTTCCTCGAGGAAGCTCGATGCTCTCACGCGTTTTCGCGTTTAAACCTTCTGCAATATATTCTGCAGCAACATTTGGATCAATACGATCCCCACAAGTATAAACATCAATACTTGCGTAACCGTGCTCCGGAAAGCTATGAATTGTTAAATGTGATTCCGAGATAATTACTACTCCACTTACACCTTGTGGTGCAAATTTATGGAAAGCAACCTCACGCACTTCAGCACCAGCTTTTAGTGCTGCATCCACAAATAATTGTTCAATATACGGCATGTCATTCAGTTTGTCGAAATCGCAATCCCAAAGTTCAGCAATCACGTGACGACCCATCGTATCCATAGTATCCATTCTACAGTTCCCCCTTGTAAATTTATTCTAACTGTTCGAATTGAAAACTAATTTGCAATTTGGCTTGCTCCACTACCACGGGGGAAAGTTAGTCCAGAGAGGTCCTAACCCTTTAAGTAGTGACTACGTACCTCAGCTCTTAAGTTTACGAGTGTTAGTATACTTTGTTTATTTTCATTTTGCAACAACAGTTTTTTCGATTTTCTGTCATATTTTCCTCTTTACTTTTCCCTAAAAAAAATAAACGATTCACAAATGCAGTAATCACAACGCTTCGTGGTATGTCCACTTTTTTAAATATACTTATATAATTTTTTTCCTTTTCAGAAAAAATTAAAAAAAGAGGGCAAATGTTGCCTTGCCCTCTCCTCCCTTATTCACTTAAATGTGTTGCACATTTTCTTGTTTCGCTAACTCTTCAACAACTAACGTTACAAGATCTACAACACGACGAGAGTAGCCCCACTCGTTATCATACCAAGCAAGTACTTTCACTTTACGATCACCCATTACCATTGTAGATAAACCATCAATAATAGCTGAGTGTGTATTTGTATTAAAGTCGATAGATACTAAAGGCTCTTCGCTGAATTCTACAATACCTTTTAACGCACCGTTTGCAACAGTTTTGAATGCATCGTTAATGGCTTCAACTGTCACATCGCGTTTTACATCTACTACTAAATCAACAAGAGACACGTTTGGTGTTGGTACACGAAGTGCCATACCATGAAGTTTTCCGTTTAAATGTGGAAGAACTTTTGCTAGCGCTTTCGCAGCACCTGTCGTTGTCGGAATGATTGATTGTCCGCAAGCACGTGCTCTTCTTAAATCTTTATGTGGGTTATCAATATTTTTTTGGTCATTTGTATAGGCGTGAACTGTCGTCATTAAACCGTTTTCAATTCCAAACTGCTCATCTAACACCTTCACAACAGGCGCTAAACAGTTTGTTGTACAAGATGCATTTGAAATAACAGTATGTTTTGTAATATCTAATTGGTCTTCGTTCACACCAACTACAATTGTTACATCTTCATTTTTACCAGGCGCTGTTAAAATTACTTTTTTCGCTCCAGCTTCAACGTGAAGAATTGCTTTTTCTTTTGAATTAAATTTACCAGTTGCTTCAATTACAACTTCAACACCTAAATCTGTCCAAGGCAATTCCTTTGGATCGCGGTTGTTTAAAAGGCGAATCATTTTCCCATCAACTAATAAGTGATCTTCAAATGCTTCTACTGTTCCGTCAAACTTGCCATGAACTGTATCATATTTAATTAAGTGTGCTAACGTTTCAGATGGATAGCTTGCATTGATTGCTACAATTTCGAATGCGCTTTCTTTTATTGCTTGACGAAATACCATTCTCCCAATACGTCCAAATCCATTAATTGCCACACGAGTCATAATATGTTATCCCCCTTGAATGCGTTATACTATTTATCTCCAATCCCAATAATAGTATAACACAAAAAGGGGATATGTCACTAAGCATTTTCATTAATTTCACAATTTTTTAGTCAATAATGTTCCACTTCTTTAAAATTACCTGCAATTGTGTTTTCGTTCCCATAATTGTGCCATCATTATTTATCACTTCATCTGCATTTTTCACTTTTTCTTCTAACGGCATTTGAGATTGAATACGAGCTGTTGCTTCTTCTTCTGAAAAGTTATTTCGTTTCATTAAACGTTCTAATTGCGTATGCGGCTTAACCGCTACAACTAAAATTCGGTCAACGAGACTTGTTAATTTGCTTTCAAATAAGAGAGGAATATCTAACACAACCGCTTGCATACCTTCTTTTATGTACATTTCCTTTTGCCTATTCATTTCCTCACGCACTGCAGGATGAACAATTTTATTTAACTCCAATCGTTTTTCTTCATTATAGAAAACGACACTTCCTAGTTTTGGACGATCTAGTTCTCCATCTTCTTGTAACACTTCCGTTCCAAATACTTCTACTATTTTGTTATATGCTGGTTTTCCTCGCTCTACAACTTCTCGTGCAATAATATCTGCATCAATAACTGGTATGCTCAGTTCACGAAACATTTGAGACACTGTACTTTTTCCACTTGCAATGCCTCCTGTTAATCCAATTACTACTGTCATCATAATCCTCCTCATAATAAAAGGCGCGAAACTAATGTTCCACGCCCATACTTACATTTTCCAAATTCCAATAATAATGAGTAATACTCCAGGCAGGAATGTAAATTTTTGTAACCACTTCATATTCGATAAAACCGTTCCAAGTTTCATTCCAATAAATAAAAACAAAGAACTCATAATTGCAACTAATATCGCCATCATAGCGGGTACATACCCTAATAAAGATGCACCAATTCCGGCACCAAATGAGTCTACAGAAAGAGCGATACCAAGAAGCAATGCTTCTCCTGCAGAAATGGTTCCTGATTTATCAAAATCTGCTACAGTCGGTTTCCGTAAAATTTGAATCACTAGCCCTAGCGAGGCAATCTCTAATTTCCAGACCTTCTCCTCTTGCTTCGGTTCTTCTTTTTTCTCACTTCGAAAAAATTGATATAATACCCAAATCCCTATTCCAATAAGAACAAGCCCACCGATACGCGTTGCGATAACAGGTGAAAATACTTTCGCGATCATATGTCCAATTCCCATTGAAACAAGCATAACAGCCGCTGAACACATTCCGATAATTATAATTGATCTTAGTGGAATTCTTACGCTTCTTAAACCATATGTTAGCCCTACACTACAGCTATCCAAGCTTAATGTAAAAGCTAATAAAATAAGAGATAAATAAAGGTACATCGGTAAGCTCCTCCCTTATACATAGCTCTGCTGTATGTATATGACAAATGCCTATCCGATGTTATCTCTTTTCTATATTCTAGGCTGACAAATTGGGCAGTAATGCGTTCCTCGCCCGCCAACAACTGTTTTTTCTAATATCGTGCCACAAGTTACGCACGGCTCTCCTTTTTTCCCATATACATTTAGGAGTTCTTGGAACGAACCAATTTGCCCTTGTGAGTTGATATACGTCCGAATTGTACTTCCGCCACGCTTTACTGCTTCGCCTAGCGTTGTAACGGTAGCCTCATAAATTCGCTCAATTTCTTCTACTGTTAAAGACGAAGCTTCTCGTTCCGGATGAATTTGAGAACGGAATAAAACTTCATCTACATATATATTTCCAAGCCCTACTAAAAGACGCTGATCCAGTAGCACAACTTTTATTTTACGATTTGTCTTTTGTAATCTTTCTTGTAAATACTGCGGTGTCATTTCAGGATCAAATGGCTCCGGACCTAAGTCCGCAAGAGGCATTTGGTTCATTTCTTCACCTTTCTTAAAGAGATGCATCGTACCAAACTTTCTCACATCTTTATAATGTAATTCCGTTCCATCTGTAAATAAGAAACGGACGTGCGTATGTTTATCAATCGGCTCATCCTCTTGATGTAGTAAAAACTTACCTTCCATACGCAAATGTGAAACAATAACATAATTCGTTACATATAAAAGCAAAAACTTTCCTCTTCGCTTTATATTTTCAATCTTCTCGCCTTTTAGCATTTCTTTAAAGATTTCTGCATCATCCGGTCGTTTCACTATTTTTGGATAAGTAACAATAACATCTTCAATCGTTTTTCCTGTTACAAGATTTTCAAGTGTCCGTCTGACGTTTTCAACCTCTGGTAATTCAGGCATTTCATCACTTCCTTATTTTGCGTCGTACCAAGTTGGACCGTAAGAATAATCAACTTTCAGCGGAACTGCAAGTTCAATTGCATGCTCCATTACTTCAGGTACAAGCTTCTCTAATTTTTCAATTTCTTCTTTTGGCGCTTCAAATATCAATTCATCGTGTACTTGCAGAAGAAGACGTGCTTGTAATCCTTCTTCTTCTAAACGATCCGCCATAATAATCATCGCTTTTTTAATAATATCTGCGGCAGTACCTTGAATTGGTGTATTCATCGCTGTACGCTCAGCGAAGCTACGTAAATTGAAATTACGACTCGTAATTTCTGGAATATAACGGCGACGATTTAATAATGTAGCCACATATCCTTTTTGTTTCGCATCTTTTACGATGTCCTCCATGTATTCTTGTACACCAGGGAAACTTTCTAAATACTTTTCAATAAATTCCGCTGCTGCTTTTCTTGTAATTCCTAAGTTTTGTGAAAGACCATAATCACTAATACCATATACAATTCCGAAATTAACAGCTTTCGCTTGTCGTCTCATATTTGAAGTTACTTCATCTTTTTTAACGCCAAATACATCCATAGCTGTTTTCGTATGAATATCCATATCATGTTGGAATGCTTCAACTAGCCCTTTATCATTTGCAATATGAGCTAATACACGCAGTTCGATTTGTGAGTAATCAGCCGCATACATAATCCATCCTTCTTCTGACGGAACAAATGCCTGACGAATCTTTCTTCCTTCTTCTAATCGAATTGGGATATTTTGCAAGTTCGGATCCGTTGAACTTAATCGACCTGTTTGCGTTAACACTTGATTAAAGCGAGTATGAATTTTAGATGAATCTTCATGTACAACTTTCAGCAAACCTTCAATGTAAGTTGAATTTAGTTTCCCTAATTGACGATAATGTAAAATATTTGGAATAATTTCATGGTGATTCATAAGCTTATCTAGTACATCAGCTGACGTAGAATAACCTGTTTTCGTCTTTTTAATAACCGGCAAGTTTAAGTTCTCAAACAGAATAACACCAAGCTGCTTCGGTGAATTAATATTAAATTCTGTTCCCGCAAGCTTATAAATTTCCTGTTCCATTTCCTTTAATCTACCCGCAAGTTCTTCTCCCATATTACGAAGACGCTCTGTATCAACTTTTACACCCTTTACTTCCATATCAGCTAATACACGTGCAAGCGGCAATTCTAACTCTGTAAACAGTTCATATTGCTCATTCTTCTTTAACTCTTCAACGAATGTTTGCTTTACATCATATAATACATGCACTTTACGAGCCACATGCTCCGCTACTACCTCTAACTTTGGAACAGCACGCTTCGCACCTTTTCCGTAAACTTCTTCATCAGATTTCACAGCATGCGTTTCTTTCATTTTCGCTACAGTACGGAAGTCTTTATCCGTATCAGCTGGATCAAGTAAATAAGCAGCGATTAATAGATCAAAGTCAATCCCTTGCATATCTATCCCATTCCATTTCAGTGCAACGATTGCACGCTTCGCATCAAATGTATGCTTTCTCATTTCTCCATCTGCAAGCCACTCTTTAAAAGCATCTGACTTAAGAGCAATGTCTGTCTGAATAAAGTAACATCCATTTTCATTTTGAATACCGAAACCTTGAATGTCTGCTTTATGATAGTTATCTTCTTGTACTTCAACGATAAGCGCACTATCTTGCTGAAGCATTTCTTCTGTAACTTCTTCCACAATATCAAATGTAATATCATCTAATTCAGCTGGAGCAGTTTCTTCTGGCGTAACGCCTAATTTATTTAAAAGGGATGTAAATCCTAAACTCTCGAACATTGGAATGACATCACTTGCTTCATATCCTTTATACGCCATATCATCCACACGAACTGTAATCGGCGCATCTGTAATAATAGTTGCAAGATCCTTACTCATAAGAGCTTGTTCTTTATTTTCTTCCAGTTTTTCTTTTAATTTCTTCCCACTTACTTGATCTATATTTTCATACACCGCTTCAACCGTTCCAAACTGTGTTAACAATTTAATTGCCGTTTTTTCACCAACTCCTGGTACACCCGGTATATTATCTGACTGGTCTCCCATTAAACCTTTCATATCGATAATTTGCTTTGGTGATAAGCTGTATTTTTCAAATAAAGCTTCTTTCGTATATTCATCCACTTCTGTAATCCCTTTTCGCGGAATACATACAAGCGTGTTATCAGAAACAAGTTGAAGTAAATCTTTATCTCCTGAAATAACTTTTACACTTGCCCCTTGCTCACTCGCTTCTTTCGCTAACGTTCCCATGATGTCATCCGCTTCATAATTTTCTAATTCATAACGCGGTACATTGAACGCATCCAGCATCTCACGAATAAACGGGAACTGCTCTGATAATTCAGGTGGAGTCTTTTGACGCCCTCCTTTATACTCACTATACGTTTTATGACGGAACGTTGTTTTGCCTGCATCAAACGCCACTAACATATGAGTTGGCTTTTCTTCCTCTAATATTCTCATTAACATCATTGTAAAACCGTAAATTGCGTTCGTATGTATACCTTTGTCGTTATTTAAAAGCGGTAGTGCAAAGAATGCACGATACGCGATATTATTACCATCTACTAATACGACCTTTTTTTCCAAAATTGAAACCTCCCCATACAAATTTGAAATGATTTTTTTCACAGAAAAAAACCGTTCCTTTCCTCTCTCTATATTAACATGACTAATAGAGAGAAGAAAAATAACGGCTATTTTCTTTCATATATAAAACAGACTTATATTGGCATAAAGGGAAGTGACGAGAACAGCTTAACTATTCTCGTCCAAAATTACTCCTTGGATGAAGGGGTTTTCATGTATTATATTAACAGAGCTTTATTAATATTTAATTAAGCCATTGTTAATATATTGTAAACATCCTTCATCCTATTTTTCAGTTGCTGATTTCGGTAAAACAACTGTAAACGTTGTTCCTTCTCCAACTTCACTATCTACTGTAATCGTACCTTGATGCGCCTCAACTAAATGCTTTACGATCGACAATCCAAGGCCGGTACCACCAGTATTTCTACTTCTTGCTTTATCCACCCGGTAGAAACGTTCAAAAATACGCGGAATTTCCTCTTTACTAATACCAATTCCAGTATCCGATACTTTTATATAAGCATTATATTTATCTTCCGCTAACTCTACTGAAACAACGCCTCCAGCCGGTGTATATACGATTGCGTTATTAATTAAATTAATAAAGATTTGTTTCAAACGACTTGGATCTCCAATAACAGAGGCACGTTTTAATACATTCACTTGTAAAGAGATTTCTTTTTCTCCTGCTTTATTATCAAGCACCATATGAATATCTTCAAGCAGCCCCTTCATGTCAACGGTTCCCATATTTAATTTAAATCCTTGTTGTTCGATCTTCGACAAATCTAATAAATCTTCAATTAATCCTTGCATGCGCTCACTTTCTTTTAAAATAATGTGCAAGAAATGTTCGCAGAATTTTTTATTATCCATCGCTCCGTCTAAGAGTGTTTCTGAAAAACCTTTAATAGAAGTAATCGGTGTCTTTAATTCATGAGAAACATTCGCTAAAAAGTCTTTTCTCATTTGTTCTAATTTCTTTAACTCTGTTATGTCATGGAATACGAGAACAATCCCTTTCCATTCATGGTTTGTCCCGATAATAGGCGCTCCATATACTTCGAAATGCTTCCGTTCAATTCCAAGTGGTAATAACATTTGTTTACGCACTTTCACTTCTGTCATAAAGATTTCTTCTACAAGCTCAATAATTTCTGTATGATGAAACGATTCATAATATAAGCGATCTAAATATTCTTCATCTGTTACGTGGAAAGTTTCCTTATAAGAGCGGTTTACAAGGTTTATATATCCTCGGCTATCAATTAAAATCATTCCGCTTCCCATATTTTCAATTAACGTATGCAGACGATCTTGCTGCATTTCTTGTTCAAGTGTCATCTCTTGTAAATTTCGTGCTAAAATATTAATCGCTTTACTCAGCATTCCTGTTTCATCCGAATGACTTTCGTATGCACGTGCTTTATAATTACCCTTTGCCAATTCAATTGCAACTTTCGTAACCGATTCAATTGGCCTAATATATTGCCCTGTAATTTTCATACCTAAAAATACAACTACGAGACAAGCAATGACAAATCCGATAATTAATAATCCCCACGTTTTTTGATGTACGTCTCTTAAAGGATCAATTATACTTTTCACCAAAATGTATCCTTGTTTTCCTTCTACATCTTGAACGAACACCGCATGATAAAATTCATTCTTTCGATCCGTTTCTTTCGTAATTACTTTACTTCGTTGTTTTGCCACTTCCGAAGAAAGTTCTTTAATCGTCTCTGGACTAAATGCCAATTCTTGTCCTTTTCTATATTGAACTTTCTTTTTTTCATCCAAAAATACGATAGAAGCTGGTATTTTTTCTTCTAACTTTTCAAATACGTATGGATTTTTTAAGACATTATCAAAACCTTGCTCTTCTGCTAACGTCGCAACATACTCCGTCTCTTTTACCATTCTCTCTTTAGCATGATCTATATAGTAGTTTTCAAACACAGTTTCTAGTAATAAACCTAGTCCAACTAAAATAAATACAATAAGAGAAACAAATGTAAAAAGAAGCCTGGAACGAAATTTATTCATTCCCTTTTGGCTCCTCTAATTTATATCCTAAACCACGTATCGTTTTAATGTACGTCGGTTTTTTCGTATTTTGTTCAATTTTATCGCGCAAATGGCTAATATGAACATCAACAATTCGTGTATCACCAGCAAAATCATAATTCCATACAGCACTTAATAATTGATCACGTGTCAACACGCGACTTTTATTTTTCGCAAGATACACAAGTAGTTCAAATTCTTTTGGTGTTAATTCAAGCTTTCTTCCTTGGAAATAAGCCTCATAAAACTCCGGTAAAATTTTAAGTTCTGCAATTGTGATGCTATCTTCATCTGGCGCTTCTGCAACTTGTTCTTCTTGTTGTAATTTCGTACGGCGCAAAATCGCCTTCACACGAGCAACTACTTCTCTTGGACTAAATGGCTTTGTCATATAATCATCTGCCCCAAGTTCAAGGCCTAGCACCTTATCAAACTCATCATCTTTTGCCGTTAACATTAAAATCGGCGTCATAACGCGCTGCAATCGTAATTCTTTACACACTTCCATACCATCCATTTTCGGAAGCATTAAATCTAATATAATTAAATCTGGGCGTTCTGTTGTCGCTTTTTGAAGCGCCATTTCTCCATCCATCGCTGTTATAACTTCAAACCCAGCTTGTTGTAAATTAAATTCGATTAAAGTTAAGATAAATTCCTCATCATCAACTACTAAAATACGATTGTTCATTCTTTTCCTCCAAGTTATAGACTTGAAACCTTCTTCATCCTAGTATTTTCCCCGTTATTCTCATCATACTAGAAAACAAGGTCCCTCTCAATATAATTGTCTATTCATGGATTCGGATTGTGCTATTGTTATTCCTAAAAACAATTACGTTCGCCTCAATTATGTTTTGTTATCCATACTTTATATACTTCCATATCGTTATTAAATTCTACTTCCGTATGAATATTGAGTTCTCGATTTTGCGCTAAGAGAAAAGATAAAGCATACGCTATTTTATAATCTGGTGTTTCATATCCATCAAATACTCTCCCGTACATTTCATTCACAAACCCGTCTGCCCACACTTCAGCTTCTCTTACCGTTTCAAAGATCGCGTCTTCTCTTTTCCACCTCACCTAAAAAATCACTCCTTTAATTGACTTCAATTACCGATAATAATATTATTAATCTTAATATATAAATTAATAATATTCGGAGGTCTATTATGCGACTAATACTATCCATTCTATCTTTAGCAATCACATGTATCCTTGCTTTTAACGCTCCTAGCTGGGATACGATTAAAACGGGTTGCTCAGAATTTGCTGAAGGGTTCAAAGAAGGGTTTTTCAACTAAAAATAGCGCTAGCATCCTTATTAAAGGTATGCTAGCGCTATTTTTATTTTCATCTTTTAAAAGTTATCTAATGCTTTTTCCATAATGGAAACAGATTTATAAGGTGGCGTTACTGTTAATGAACCCTTTACAACAGTTTCTCCTTTTTCATCATGAGCAGATACAAGCATATCAATTGTATGTTCCTCCTCAGAAACAGCCACAACTTCAAAGTGGATTTGTAACGTTTCATAATGGTGAACATGTTTCACGAATGTAAGGTCCTTTCTCGTAATATGACTTCCTGGACCCGGTAAATATTTCGTAACCGCCGTTGTAATCATTCCCGTTAGCATAATGCTTGGTACAATCGGCTTTTCATACGGAGTTTGGGATGCGTAATCATGCTGAATATATAATGGATTGGCATCATTCGTTAACCCTAAGTACAATAACAAATCTTTATCCTCAATTTTTTCAGTGATAGATAATTTCTCTCCTACTGTAATTTCATCCATTTTACGACCAATTTGAACTTTTTTCTTTAACATGTTACAACCCCCTCCGATTTTTTCACCTTATTATCCTACTAAAAGCGATACCTTATCCGAAATTTACTATGATGAGGGCAATGTATAGTATAAATCTACAGTTTCATTATAGGATATTACAAATGATAGCGTTTTCATATTATTTCAAAAAAACAATTCGGTAAATAGTAGAAAAAGATTCGGAATCCCGAATCTTTTTCACTACTATTCAATTATTAAACAAGAACTTTCATTACGTTACGTACAGATTCTACAGAGCGATCTAACGCTTCTTTTTCATCTGCAAGAAGTTCTAATTCAATAATTTTTTCAATTCCGTTACCACCTAGAATTACTGGTACCCCTAAGTAAAGGTCACTATAACCATACTCACCTTCAAGGTACGCAATAGCCGGTAATACACGGCGTTGATCTTTTAAGATTGCTTCTGTCATTTCAACTAAAGAAGCTGCTGGTGCGTAATATGCACTACCGTTTCCTAATAAGCCTACAATCTCACCGCCACCTTTACGTGTACGTTCTACGATTGCTTCTAAACGCTCTTTCGGAATTAACGTTTCTAACGGAATACCGCCTGCATATGAATAACGCACAAGAGGTACCATGTCGTCACCGTGTCCACCAAGAACAAATCCTGTAATATCTTTTACAGAAAGATTTAATTCTTGTGCGATGAATGTACGGAAACGAGCTGTATCTAATACACCCGATTGACCGATAACACGCTCTTTCGGGAATCCTGCTTCTTTAAATACAGAATATGTCATTGCATCAACTGGATTTGTTAACACAACAATAATTGCATTTGGTGAATGTTTTGCAATGTCGCGCGTAATACTTTTCATAATTTTAGAGTTTGTTGCTACTAAGTCATCACGGCTCATACCAGGCTTACGTGCAATACCTGCTGTAATAACGACAACGTCAGAATCAGCAGTATCTGCGTAATCAGATGTTCCAATAATGTTAGCATCAAAACCTTGTACTGGGCTCGCTTCTAACATATCTAACGCTTTCCCTTTTGTTGGATTTTCCAGTTGTGGAATGTCCACTAATACAACATCTGCCAGTTCTTTTTGTGCTAATAAGAATGCCGTTGTTGCTCCTGTAAATCCTGCACCGATGACTGAAACCTTCTTGCGTTTGATTGTCATAATTTACCCCCCCGCTTTAATTATGCGTTTTTGATTATCGCTACATCCATGTTTTTAATAAGTTCATTAGCGAACTCAGAACATTTCACTTCTGTTGCACCTTCCATTAAGCGTGCGAAATCATAAGTTACTACTTTTGAAGCAATTGTTTTCTCAACAGAAGCAGTTACTAATTTCGCAGCTTCGTTCCATCCTAAGTGTTCTAATAATAATACACCTGAAAGAAGAACAGAAGATGGGTTTACTTTATCTAAACCTGCATATTTTGGAGCTGTACCGTGTGTAGCTTCAAAGATAGCATGTCCAGTCACATAGTTAATGTTTGCACCAGGTGCAATACCAATTCCACCTACTTGTGCAGCAAGTGCATCAGAGATATAGTCACCATTTAAGTTCATTGTTGCAACAACATCGAACTCACGTGGACGAGTTAAAATTTGTTGTAAGAAGATGTCTGCAATAGAATCTTTTACGATGATTTTTCCAGCCACTTCAGCGTCTGCCATCGCTTTATTCGCTGCATCTTTACCATCTTTTTCAACGATACGATCGTATTCAGCCCAAGTAAATACTTTGTCGCCGAATTCTTGTTCCGCTACTTCGTAACCCCAGTTTTTGAAAGCACCTTCTGTAAATTTCATAATGTTTCCTTTATGAACTAATGTAACAGAAGAGCGTTTTTCGTTAATTGCATATTGAATTGCAGCACGAACAAGACGCTTTGTCCCTTCTTCTGAAATCGGCTTAATACCAATACCAGATGTTTCTGGGAAGCGGATTTTATTAACACCCATTGCTTCTTTTAAGAAAGCAAGAACTTTTTCTGCTTCTGGAGATCCTTGTGCATATTCAATTCCAGCATAAATGTCTTCTGTATTTTCACGGAAAATAACCATATCAGTATCTTCCGGACGTTTTACAGGTGAAGGAACACCTTCAAAATAACGAACTGGACGTAGACATACATATAAATCTAATTCTTGACGAAGTGCTACGTTTAGAGAACGAATACCACCGCCAACTGGAGTTGTAAGTGGACCTTTAATCGCGATTAAATATTCACGAATTAAGTTTAAAGTTTCTTCTGGTAACCACTCGCCTGTTTGGTTGAATGCTTTTTCCCCTGCAAGCACTTCTTTCCAAACGATTTTCTTCTCACCATCATAAGCTTTTTCAACTGCTGCTTCTAGTACGCGAGATGCAGCCGCCCAAATATCAGGACCAATTCCATCTCCCTCGATAAATGGAATAATCGGATTGTTTGGTACATTCATAACACCATTAGTTACAGTAATTTTTTCACCTGTCGTCAATGTGATAACCCCCATGTTTGAAATTTCATATGTATGAAACTGAGGGAATAACCCCTCAGTTCAAACCGTTAGTCAAATTAAAATATTCTAATCATTACATCTTTCCGAAAAAATCAGACTTTTGAAAGCGTATTTTCACTATCAAAATAGTGTTATTCGCTTATCGTTGTGCAATTGGAACATACACTTGATGCGTTGGTCCATTATAATCAGCACGCGGACGAATTAAACGGTTGTTTTCATATTGTTCTAGAATATGAGCTAACCAGCCTGACATACGGCTAATTGCAAAAATAGGTGTAAATAAGTCATGGTCAATTCCTAAACAATGGTATACAGAAGCTGAATAGAAATCAACATTTGGTGGAAGACCTTTTTCTTTTGTTACAATGTCTTCAATTTTGATAGACATATTATACCATTTCTCTTCTCCTAAAAGCACGCATAATCTCTTAGACATTTCACGTAAGTGTTTTGCACGTGGATCACCCTGCTCATACACACGGTGGCCAAAGCCCATGATTTTCACTTTATTTTGAAGAGCATTATGAATATATGACTCTACATTTTCTTCTTCACCAATCTCAGTTAACATCTTCATTACATTTTCATTTGCCCCACCGTGAAGAGGACCTTTTAATGCACCGATTGCTGCTGTAATACCAGAATATACATCTGAAAGTGTAGCTACGCAAACACGTGCAGTAAATGTAGAAGCGTTTAACTCATGATCTGCATGAAGTACAAGCGCCTTATCAAAAGCTTCAATTTCAACTTCATTTGGCTCGCGATCATTTAACATGTACAAGAAGTTTGCAGCTAATGATAAATCCTTTCTTGGCTCAACAACATCTAAACCTTTACGGATTCTCGCGTAAGCAGCAACTAAAGTTCCGACTTGCGCCTGTAATTTAACCGCTTTCAAATAATTGGACTTTTCATCCATAATTTCAGCGCTCTCATCGTATAATGATAGCATGGAAATTGCAGTTCGTAAAACAGACATCGGATGTGCAATTTTTAAATCTACTTGTTTCAAATATGTTAAAATCTCACCTGGAACTTTATAGTATTCAGATACAATTTCATTAAATTCCGCTAGTTCTTTTTCATTAGGAAGCTTGCGGTGCCATAATAAGTACACTACTTCTTCAAACGTAGCATTCTCAGCTAAATCATCAATATTATACCCAACATAAGTTAATGTATCATCAATAATAGAGCTCACAGATGATGTTGTTGCTACTACCCCTTCTAAACCTCGAATAACAGTCATGACATTCTCTCCTTTTCCTGAAAATTCTCCCAATCTTGCTCCTTATATCTATTTGCTCCCCTTATGAATTATGAACGCCCGTTCACTCTTTAGGCAAGCAAAATGCACGATCATGCAAATTTGTTGCGATGTTCCCCTCTTATTGTCCATTGTTTACATGGAAAGCATGAGCGTGAATGTCTCCCCGAATCCTCACGCTCAAAACAACAAGTTAGTGAGGAAAATACATTCCGAAGAGTTTTATGATAAAAACAACATAAAACAATATCATTATAAAATTGTTTTATGTTGTTTTTATTTTATCTGGTGTAAAGTCTCTGCTGTTATGTAACTTTTCAAAGTTTCTAATCCTATTATAAACAATTATCTGACTTTTGTGAACAGAAAGAATTCAAAAATTTTATATTACTATAAAATTCCTTATTTAAACATCTGTATAATACTCATAACCGCATAGGCAATTCCAGCCCCAATTAACGGACCAACAGCAACCCCATTAAATAGCGCAACCGCTATAATTGTCCCAAAAACAAGCGCAGTTGTAATGTGAGGATCCGTCGTCAACAATTGTACGCCGCCTTTCGCTAACAAAGCGACCGCTACACCTGAAGCTAAAGCAATCCACGCATAATAAGATTTCGCCGCTTCTCCAAGTTGTTTAAAACCTATTTCCCCTGTCGCAATCGGTACGAGCACCGCTATTGTAATGACCGTTACACCTAGGTTAATTCCTTTCGTTTGTAAATAAGGAAAGACCTTATCTCCTAAAAACGTAAACTTCAATAAAAATAACACACCAATAGCTACAGTAAGCGATTGGTTTTTAGCAATAAGTCCTATAATAAGTAGTATGAATAAAAATAACGTTGACTGACTAATCATGTTTGCACTTCCTTTCTGAAAATAATGAACTCATTTCCAAACAAAAATACCTTTAAACCTATCGTTATACATGCTATATCGATGCCTATTCAACATGAATTACTTCATTTTTTATGTATTTTAAAATGACAAACTGAGACTTTCACCATCAAAATTTAAGCATGTATACATTTTAAAAAACGGGCGTCTCTTCTTTCTTTTCTAATTAGAAACAGGTAAAATAAAAAGAAGAGAAAATGAAGTTTTTACCATATAGTAGAAGCATCAACACCAAGCTTTCACAGTCACTCATATACTGAAAAAGCAGGAAAAATCCATCATTCCACTATAACATAAAGTGAAACTTTAATCAGTGGGGCATTTTCCACTGATTATTAGCCTTCACCAATCGGGCTTTTACGGGCAGTTTATCTCCAGCTAACTCCTTTGATCCAGCCGCACTTCGGGTAGGAGATTTACTGCCCGTTAATGCGGGGTAAAGTGAAACTTTAATCAGTGGAGCACACTCGTTATAAGTTGAACGAATTAGGATAATCCAAATTGGAATGGGAGGTATACATCTTTGAACCGAAACTTACTATATATGATATTGCGACTCATATTTGTCATTGTAGCAACGGTAGCTGGGTTCTATGTATTACTATACATGTCAGGGCTTATCTATCCTTTTATTATCGCTTTTGCATTTGCTTATTTGATTAATCCTGTCGTCAATTTCCTTAATCAAAAACTACAATTTCCTCGCGCACTAGCAGTACTCGTTAGCTTAATTCTCGTATTTGGAGCTATCGTTGGACTTGTTACATATCTTGTGACTGAAGCAATATCTGCCACAACATACTTACTACAACTTGTTACAGTAAAGTTTCCAGATATCGTTACATTCGCTCAGCAATTTGCACTTAATCATATTATGCCTCTCTACGATGATTTAATCTCTAAATTTAATCATCTTGGAGAACCACAGCGCTATACAATTACACAAAACATTCAAAACTTAGGAACAGAAGCAACAACACAAATGAAAGAACTTTTAACCGCCATTATAAGCGGGTTAACGAATTTCATTAGTGCACTGCCAACAACTTTAACTGTTCTTGTATTCATTTTATTAGCCACTTTCTTCATTAGTTACGATTGGCACCGTCTTGCTCAGAAAGCAAGAAAATTGCTACCGAATCGTGTACATGGCTATGGAAAAACTATTTTTGTCGACTTAAGAAAAGCTTTGTTTGGTTTTGTGAAAGCACAACTTACACTCGTATCTATGACAACCGTCATTGTACTAATCGGACTTTTAATATTACGCGTACCATACGCCATTACTATTGCGATTATTACAGGAGTTGTAGATTTACTACCATACTTAGGAACAGGCGCAGTCTTCGTTCCATGGGTTATATACGTATTTTTCACTGGCGATACCGCATTCGCCATTGGTCTTCTCATTTTATACATCGTCGTGATTGTCCAAAGACAAATTATGGAGCCGAAAGTACTTTCATCTAACATCGGTCTCGATCCATTAGCAACACTCGTCGCTCTATTTGTCGGCTTTAAACTTTTTGGCTTTTTAGGATTAATCATCGGCCCAGTCACCTTAGTACTACTTAATACATTACACAAAGCTAATGTCTTCCATGACTTGTGGAAATATATTAAAGGTTCACCTTCAAAATAATAGTTTCTAATTCATACACAACAAAAAACTTACATGTAATCAGTGGGAATTTCCCACTGATTATTCCTTGTACTTATTTTTCATACTCATTACATAAAACAAGAGAATTGCACTCAAAAAAGATAATTCTCTTGTTTTTTTGCATGAAAAACGCATATTTCGTGGTGTTTTTACATATTTATTCTATTTATTTTATAATTATCATTTACATTTATTACTTTTTATGTAAATGAATAAATATACAAAATAGCATAAAACAAGACTTCAACTAACAATCTCCGCCTTTTTATATGAATTTTTTACACCAATCGTTCCTTTATATGAGAAAGCAAAAATTTAATTCAGCAGCGTTCCCTCCATCTTATTCATCTAAATTAATAGCACTAAAAAATCACAAGTTTAATCGAAGTACACACAAGAATTCAAACGAAAATTATATAGCACATATAATAAGCGAACGTTTTGTTCATCCCCACTCATCATTCGCCCCACACCAGACACTTACGAGCAGCCCAGCTTTGAGATAGAAATTCCACCCCACAAATAGCGCGGCAAAGCAAAGCTTCAACCAGAAAGTTCCTCTCCTCTTACAACACAAAAAATAGCACTTAGATTTCTACAATCTAAGTGCTATTTCTGAATAATAATAGTAGAGTTCTTTCTAAATTTCCATTCCATCCACTTCATAACAAACGGCTTCAATAAAGCTCTCGTAATAGGGATCACGCAGATAAACCCTAGCACATCTGTCACATACCCAGGAAGCACTAAGAGAATACCTCCTACAAATACAAAAATACCATCTAGTACCGCCTCACCTGGCATTTCCCCTCTATTCAACTTAGATTGAATCTCTCCAAGCACTTTAAACCCTTGTCTTTTCGCCAAATACACACCTACAACACCTGTAAATACAATCATAGCGAACGTAGACCATAAACCTATTACATGACTTGATCCAATTAAGACCGTAATCTCAATCGCCGGTATTAAAATAAACAAGAATAGTAACCACTTCATAGTTCTACACCTCTCTCACAACTCACTTTTAACGTCCTCACAACGCCTATATACATCATATGAAATATAGATACTCTTTCATATTAAAACACATAACAAACAGCTTTTAAAAGCAATTCTAGGCGCTTTAAGCTAATTCTATCTCGTTTTTGTGTAAAAAAAAGAGAAGGACTCCGATCCTTCTCTCCGTATTACTTATAGCACTTCCGCATGTCCATTATAAACAATTCCGCGTGCTGCATCAACTGTTACTTCTTGGCCATTTTTTAAAGTTGCTGTTACGCAGTTTACACCAACGATAACAGGAATACCGATTGATACGCCTACAACAGCTGCATGGCTTGTTAAGCCACCTTCTTCTACAACTAAAGCCGCAGCTTTTTCGATTGCAGGAATCATATCTTTATCAGTGCTTGTTGTAACAAGGATATCACCTTCGTTTACGTTCGCTACAGCTTCAGCAGCTGTTTTTGCTACAACTACTTTACCTTTTGCAGCTTTACGACCAATTCCTTGTCCTTTAGCAATTTCTTCACCAACAACGTGGATTTTCATTAAGTTTGTTGTACCAGTTTCAGCAACTGGTACACCCGCAGTAATCACTACAGTATCTCCAAGTCCAATTAGACCCGCATCCATGCCTGTTTGAATTGCTGTATCTAACATTTCGTCAGTTGAAGCTGCGCGCTTCTCAGCCATAAATGCTTGTACACCCCAAACAAGTGCAAGACGACGTCCTACTTGCTCGTCAGATGTTACAGCTACGATTGGAGATTTTGGACGGTATTTAGAGATCATTTTCGCAGTATATCCACTTTCTGTTGGAGCTACGATTGCAGCTACATCAAGAGCAAGTGCTGTATGCGCAACAGATTGGCTAATTGCATCTGTAATTGTTGGAGTGAACTCTTTAATACGTTTTTTGAACATATCTTCATATTGTAATGATTTTTCAACACGTACCGCAATGTTAGCCATCATTGTTACTGCTTCTACCGGATATTGTCCAGCAGCTGTTTCACCTGAAAGCATGATTGCATCTGTACCATCGAAGATTGCGTTAGCTACGTCACTTGCTTCCGCACGAGTTGGACGTGGGTTACGTTGCATAGAATCTAACATTTGTGTTGCAGTAATAACCGGTTTACCTAACACGTTACATTTTTTAATTAGACGTTTTTGTACTAACGGTACTTCTTCTGGTGGAATTTCTACACCCATATCACCACGAGCTACCATTAAACCGTCAGAAACTTCTAAGATTGAATCGATGTTGTCGATACCTTCTTGGTTTTCGATTTTTGGTACGATTTGGATGTATTGAGCGTTATGCTCTTCTAATAATTCACGGATTTCTAATACGTCAGACGCTTTACGTACGAATGAAGCTGCAATGAAATCAACTTTTTGCTCGATACCGAAGATGATATCTTTTACGTCTTTTTCAGTGATACCAGGAAGCTTAATGCTTACGTTTGGTACGTTAACACCTTTTTTATTTTTTACAGTTCCGCTGTTAAGAACTTTTGTACGGATGTTTCCATCAGCTTTTTCGATTACTTCTAGTTCGATAAGACCGTCATCGATTAGAATACGAGAACCTGGGTCTACATCGTCATAAAGACCAGCATAAGATACAGAGAACTTCTCTGCAGTACCTAATACTTGCTCAGTAGAAAGAACTACCTCTGCACCTGTTACAAGCTCAGCTTGTCCGTCTACGAAGTCGTGAGTACGGATTTCTGGACCTTTTGTATCAAGTAAGATACCAACTGTTTTACCAGTTTTCTTTGAAGCTTCACGAATGTTTTTAATACGAGCTCCGTGCTCTTCATGGCTACCATGAGAGAAGTTTAAACGAGCAACGTTCATACCTGCTTCGATTAATTGCTCTAATTTTTCAATACTTTCACTAGCAGGACCTATAGTACATACAATTTTAGTTTTACGCATATTGCACCTCCGAAAATTATGAAACCGTTCCCAAATATCTGACATTACGCCGATTAGATGGATAATTCTTTAGATAATTGATACATATCTTTATCGATTGTATGCTTTTGAGCTAACGCTTCGATAATGTCATGATCAACAAGTTTATTATCTTGAATACCTACACAACGTCCACCTTTACCAGCAATTAACAACTCAACTGCTCTTGCACCAAGACGACTTGCTAATACACGGTCTTGTGCACTTGGTGATCCACCACGTTGTACGTGACCTAATACAGTTACACGAGTATCAAAGTTTGTTGCTTCTTCAATGTGCTTACCGATGTCAATTGCACTTCCAACACCTTCAGCTACAATGATAATACTGTGTTTTTTACCACGTTCGCTACCACGTTTTAGACGAGCGATTACATCATCCATGTCATACTCTTCTTCTGGAATTAAGATTGTTTCTGCACCATCAGCTAAACCAGCCCATAATGCGATATCTCCAGCATGACGTCCCATTACTTCGATAACATATGTACGTTCATGAGATGTAGCTGTATCACGGATTTTATCAATTGCATCAATAACAGTGTTTAAAGCTGTATCGAAACCAATTGTGAAGTCTGTTCCAGGGATATCATTGTCGATTGTACCTGGTACACCAACACATGGGAATCCTTGTTCAGTTAATTTTTTAGCGCCTTGGTAAGAACCATCTCCACCAATAACAACAAGTCCTTCGATACCATGTTTCTTTAATTGCTCGATACCTTTTAGTCGTACTTCTGGGTCTTTAAACTCAGGACATCTTGCTGTATATAATTTCGTACCACCGCGGTGGATAATATCGCCAACAGAACCAAGTTCTAATTTTTCAATGTGACCAGAAATTAATCCAGCGTATCCATGGTAAATACCATATACTTCAATATCATGGAAAATCGCTTTACGAACAACTGCACGAATGGCAGCATTCATACCAGGTGAATCTCCACCACTTGTTAATACACCAATACGTTTCATTTGTACTCACCTCATAAAGATTATTTGCCTTATAATAAAATAACACGAAAAAATATAAAAACACAATGGAGAAGATGTGTCTTTTCATAATAAAAACGTGCATTCGCGAAGAGGAACGCACGCTTTTCTTATTTTATCCCAATGGAAGCGTTTGAAAACGAAACTTGCCCAATTTTCATATATTTTTCATAACGTTTTTCGATTAATTCATCTTTCGAAATTCCGTTTAATTGTTCAAAAGTTTTTCTAATTATTAAGTCTATATTTTCTGACTGTTTCAAAATATTACGGTGAGCTCCACCTTTTGTCTCTGGAATAATTTCATCAATTACACCTAATTCTTTCAAATCTGCTGCTGTAATTTTCATTGCCTCTGCAGCTTCCTTTGCTTTTCCTGCATCTTTCCAAAGAATTGCCGCTGCACCCTCTGGTGTAATAACAGAATAAGTGGAATTTTCTAGCATATGAATGTAATCTCCTACTCCAAGGCCTAGCGCACCACCACTACCGCCTTCACCGATAACGATACAAATAACTGGTACCGTTAAACCTGCCATCTCAAATAGGTTGCGGGCAATAGCTTCACTTTGTCCACGTTCTTCAGCTGCTTTACCAGGATAAGCTCCCTTCGTATCGATGAAACAAATAATAGGACGATTAAACTTTTCCGCTTGTTTCATGAGACGCAGTGCTTTTCGATATCCTTCTGGATGAGGCATTCCAAAGTTACGGCGAATATTTTCTTTCGTATCTTTTCCGCGCTGATGCCCAATTACAGTTACAGGCATCCCTTTATATTTCGCAATGCCGCCGACAATCGCTGCATCATCGCCAAATAGACGATCTCCATGACATTCGAAAAAATCAGTAAATAAGTGCTCAATATAATCGAGCGTTGTCGGTCGTTCTGCATGACGAGCAATTTGAACACGGTCCCATACTTTTAGATTGCCGTATATATCTTCCTCTAAATTTTCTAGCTTTTCTTCCAAAATACGAATCTCCTCACTGAAGTCCATCTGGCTGTTTTTCGTATAGTCTTTCAGTTCACGAATCTTATTTCTTAGCTCAACAACTGGTTTTTCAAATTCTAGCTCTGCCATACAGCCACTTCCCCTCCTTGATGAACTTCTAAAATCTTACGAAGCGATTCTCTCATATCATCACGATGCACCACCGCATCTAATTGACCATGATCTAGTAAGAATTCTGCCGTTTGGAAATCTTCCGGTAGTTTCTCACGCACCGTTTGTTCAATTACACGTCTACCAGCAAATCCGATAAGTGCACCTGGTTCTGCAAGATTATAATCACCAAGTGAAGCGAAACTCGCTGAAACCCCGCCCGTCGTTGGGTGAGTCATAACAGAAATAAATAATCCTCCTGCATTACTATGCTTTTTCAAAGCTACGCTTGTTTTTGCCATTTGCATTAAACTTAATATACCTTCTTGCATACGGGCACCACCCGAAGCAGTAAAGATAATAAATGGAACTTGTAAGTCGTACGCCTTTTCAACCGCACGGGCGATTTTTTCTCCTACTACAGAGCCCATGCTCCCCATTCGAAAACGAGAATCCATTACTGCAACAACAACAAGCATGTCATCAATTGTTCCTTCACCAGTTACAACCGCTTCGTTCAATTCAGTCTTCTTACGATCGCTCTCTAGTTTCTCTTCATAACCTGGAAACTCGAGTGGATTTAATGAAACCATTTCTTTGTCATACTCACGGAATGACCCTTCGTCCAATATACTATCAAGACGTTCCCATGCATTCATAGGATGATGATATCCACAATTCACACATACTTTTAAATTTTTTAGAAGTTCTTTCGTATACATGATTTTTTTACATTCCGGACATTTTGTCATAACGCCATCTGGCACATCTTTTCGTACTTGTTCTGAAGGTATTGCAGCGTACTTTTTCTTTTTCACGAATAAATCTCTTAGCACAATTTGACCCCCTTCGTTGAGAGCTAAGGTTAGCGTAAGAAGAAAATGGGGCTAACACCAAAGTTTGATGTTAGCCTTATCTTCTCAATCTGTCTAATAACCTCACTCTTTACGTTTAACTTTAACCGCTACGCGGTAGAATGTTTGTCATAACGTGTCATGGTCATTTCGACAAATTTTATACATTACGAGTGAAACTGTATATTCTCTACTAATTCATCGTAAATTTTTAGTGCATCATTTTCTTGTTTTTCTTCCAAAGTAGCGTAAAGCTTTCTATACATATCGATAGAATCTCTTGAAACTTTACAAGAAAGCGTTGATACGTAATCATTTACGATCATCCAAATGCGATATAGTAAATAATTATCGACTTGTTCAATAAGTGTTTTAAAGAACGTTTGATGAAGCGTTGGGATTGAGTTTTCATTTCCTTCAAGTACTTGGTGTAATTTACTTAGCACTTTAGAAAACGTTTCTTTCGGTAAATTACATACAATTCGAATCATATCTTTCTCGAGTAATCGTTTCGTTTGTAATAAATCACGAATTGTTTTCTCATCTTGCAATAAGAACGGAGCAATTAATTGTACAAGACCGTTATCATAAAAGTTTCGAATAAACGTCCCTTCACCACGTCTCGTTTCAATCAATCCTACCAGTTCTAAAGCACGCAATGCTTCTCTTACAGAGGAACGTCCTACGTTTAAGCGTGAACTTAACTCACGCTCAGACGGCAAACGATCCCCCGCCACCAATCCATCCTCTTCCATAATGGAACGGATTTTTTTTACAATTTCGAGATATACTTTTGTATTTGATGATGTCAATGGAATTTCCTCGCTTATTCTTTACCAATCAGCGCTAATTGTTTTGTTTTTTCAGCGATCTCATTTGGATCTACTTGACGGCGAGCTACTCCTGTCTCCATTGCTGCTTTTGCAACGTAAGCCGCTACTTGAGGCGCTACACGCGCGTCAAATGGTGCCGGAATGATATAGTCTGCATTTAACTCATCTTCTGCTACAAGCTCAGCAATAGCCTGTACAGCTGCCATCTTCATTTCTTCGTTAATTTGTGTCGCATGTACGTCAAGTGCACCGCGGAAAATACCAGGGAACGCCAGTACATTATTTACTTGGTTCGGGAAGTCAGAACGACCTGTTCCAACAACAGCTGCGCCCGCTGCTTTTGCCAATTCTGGCATAATTTCTGGAACTGGATTCGCCATTGCAAAAATAATCGCATCGTCATTCATTGTACGAACCATCTCTTCTGTTAATGCACCTTCTGCAGATACACCAATGAATACGTCTGCACCTTGTACAACATCAGCTAAAGAACCTTCTATACGATTCTTATTTGTATATTTTGCAACTTCATCCTTCACCGGATTCATACCTGTAGGACGACCATCATAGATTGCCCCTTTACGGTCACACATAATAATGTCGCGTACACCATAGCGATATAAAAGTTTAATAATTGCAATACCTGCTGCACCTGCGCCATTTGCGACAACTTTAATGTCAGACATTTTCTTTCCAACTAATTTCAGTGCATTTACAAGACCTGCTACTGTTACAATAGCTGTTCCGTGTTGATCATCATGGAAGATAGGAATATTTGTTTCTTTTTTCAAACGCTCTTCAATAATGAAGCAGTTTGGTGCTGCGATATCTTCTAAGTTAACGCCGCCAAAAGTTGGCTCCATTAATTTTACAGTTTCAACAATTTTATCTACATCGTTTGTATTTAAGGCAATTGGGAATGCATCTACACCAGCAAAGCTCTTGAATAATACAGCTTTACCTTCCATTACTGGAAGAGATGCTTCAGGTCCAATGTTACCAAGACCAAGTACAGCTGTTCCATCTGTCACAACTGCTACCATATTTCCCTTCATCGTATATTCATATACCTTACTTTTATCGTCATAAATTTCTTTACAAGGTTCTGCAACCCCTGGAGAATATGCAAGACTTAAATCTTTTGCATTTTCTACTTTTACTTTTGATACAGTTTCTAATTTTCCTTGATGCACTTTATGCATGTGAAGTGCTTCTTCACGAAGTGTTGACAAACTATCCACTCTCCTCAAATTATTCTTGCTGATATCAATTTCTCCAAGTGGTCTGACCACGAACACTACTACTATAATAATCGAAGTGTAGGGAAATTGTCCATTATATTTTCACAACTACATTTTCTTCCCCGACAATTTCACGAAGTGCTCCTAAACATTCTTCACTTGGATGAATCGATAAACTCCGAGATAATTGTACCATTTTATGTTCCTTTTCATAATAAATTAGTACTTTCGCAAAACCTGAATAGTCGAACAATATTTTCGTAACCCGATTTAAAAGCTTTTTCTCATACTGAGATGGCAATTTCACGTAAACAGATGCGTCTTTCTTTTCTTCATAAACATCCATTTCCTCTAGCGGATATAGTCCATTTACAATCCATTGCAGCTTATGATTTCTTAGCTCAATCGTACCGTCAACTAAAACAATTGCTCCTTCTTGCAACTTATCCGAGAAATGTATATACGTTTCCGGGAAGAGGACCGCTTCCATTTCATCATTTTGATCACAGAATGTAATAAATGCCATCTTTTGAAACTTTTTCGTACGAATCACTCTAACACTTGTTATATACACAATAGCTCTTTGTACTTTTTTCTTGTGTCGCATCGCCTGAGCGAGAGATGGAATTTCTAATTCTTTTGCTAACTTCACATATTGCGCTGTCGGATAACTTGATAAATAAAAGCCAAGTACTTCTTTCTCTTTATTTAGTTGTTCAATAAAAGATAGCTCTTCTCCTTGTACATATTTTGATTTTGGAACAGCATCTCCTAAATCACGTGCGAGATTCGCGTACTCTAACGCCCCTTTAATACTTTTCCATAAATTCGTTCTCGAAACACCAAAATCATCAAAACATCCCGACCAGACGAAAGCTTCTAAATTACGCTCCGTTACGAACTTTGACGGCATACGGAGACAAAATTCAAATAAATCTTCGAACATTTTTTTCTCTCGTTCTTCTAATAATGCCGTCACTGTAGCCATTCCAATATTTCGGATCGAAAGTAAACTGTAACGTATCGCATTCCCTTCTATTTGGAAGTTATAACCACTTCTCTGAAGAGACGGCGGCAAAACGTGAAAACCTTTCCGCTTCGTTTCTCGTATATACTGTACAATTTTATCTTCATTTCCAATTGCGCTTGATAATAATGCCGTCATAAATTCCAGCGTATAGTTCGCTTTCAAATAGGCAAGCTGATATCCGATCATACTGTAAGCTACAGCGTGACTTCGGTTAAAACCGTAATTCGCAAATCTTACAATTAAATCATAAATTTTTTCAGCAGACGTCTCATCATATCCATTTCGCAAACATCCCTGGACGAAATGCTTACGTTCCTGATCTAAAATATCACGATTTTTTTTACTCACTGCACGGCGCAGTAAATCTGCTTCTCCAAGCGAAAACCCTGCTAACTTCGATGCAATTTGCATAATTTGTTCTTGGTATACAATGACGCCGTATGTTCTTTCTAAAATTGGCTTTAAATCCGGATGTAAATATTCGATTTTTCTTTTTCCATGTTTCGATTCAATAAAAGTCGGTATCTGTTCCATCGGTCCTGGTCTGTATAACGAGTTAACAGCTACGATATCTTCAAACTCATTCGGTTTTAACCCGCGAAGTACATTTCGCATACCGCCTGACTCAAGCTGGAATACACCTGTTGTATCTCCTCTCCCTAATAATTGGAATGTCTTTTCATCTTGAAGAGGTAAGTTTCTTATATCGATTTCTTTCCCAGTTTTGTTCGCGATAAATTTTATAATATTTTCAAGTAACGTTAAATTACGTAATCCTAAAAAGTCCATCTTAAGCAACCCAAGTTCTTCTAGCGCATCGGCTGGATATTGCGTAACATAAACATCGTTATGTCCTTCTTGAATTGCTACACTGCCTGTTAGCGGTTCTTGACTCATAATAACACCAGCCGCATGAATAGACGTATGACGTGGTAAACCTTCTACACGTTTTGCGATTTCAAACACACGCTCATGCAAAAGATTCCCTTGTATAAACTCACGAAGTGATTGTGATTCTTCATATGCATCTTTTAACGTTATACCAAGCTTTGATGGGATAAGTTTTGAAAATATATCAATATCTCGCGGCGGAAGCCCCATTACGCGGGCAATGTCTCTAATTGCCGCTTTTGCTGCAAGCGTACCAAACGTTACAATTTGCGCAACACGGAGCTGACCGTATTTATCTTTCACATAGCGAATCATCTCATCACGTCTTACGTCTGGAAAATCAATATCAATATCAGGAAGCGTCACACGTTCAGGATTTAAAAACCTTTCAAATAATAGATCGTATTCAATTGGATCAATATCTGTAATTTCTAATACGTATGAAACGAGTGAACCAGCTGCCGATCCACGACCTGGTCCTGTTAGAATATGATTTTCATGTGCATACTTCATAAAATCCCATACGATGAGGAAATAATCACTAAATCCCATACGAGAAATAACATTTAATTCATGATCCAAACGCTTTATATGCACTTCTTTCGGTTCACCATATCGTTTCCGCAAACCTTCTTCACAAACACGACGCAAGTATATATCACTCGTTTCATTAGACGGAACAGGAAACTTCGGAAGTTGATTTACATGGAACGGTATTTCTACTTGGCAACGCTCTGCAATTTTTATTGTATTTTGGATTGCTTCCGGCGCATGGGAAAATAGTGCTTCCATTTCATCCGATGACTTTAAATAATACTGATCTGTTTTCAGCCTCGGCCTATCTGGATCAGTCATTTTCGTTCCACTTTCAACAGATAGTAAACATTCGTGAACAAGCGCGTCACTTTGATTGATATAGCGCACATCATTTGTTGCAACGACTGGAATATTAACCCTACTAATAAATTCAGGTAGTTTCTCTTGTAAAAGCAACTCATCTTGAATTGCATGATGCTGCAAACTCATATAAAAATGGCCGAACATATTTTGATACGTGCGAGCTACTTCTTCAGCCTGACTCTCATTGTCTTCTAGTAATAATTGCTCAATTTCGCCATCTTTACCTGGCGAAATAGCAATTAATCCTTTCGCATAATGCGCAAGCCACTTCTTAGGAATACCTTCTTTGGACTTTGTCATAATACTGCTAGAAATCTTTAATAAATTTTGGTAGCCTATTTCATTCTCAGCAAGTAATACAAGCGGATAAGACCTTTCTTCTTCTTCACTAAAAATAGAAGCGGTTAATCCAATAACAGGCTGTATACCATGTTTCTTACATGCTTTATAAAACGGAATAACACCATACATAACATTTTCATCCGTAATAGCTAGCGATGAAAAACCAAGTTCTTTCGCCCTGACTACAAGCTCATCAATTTTACAAGCACTTTTTAATAAACTAAAAACGGTTTGACATTGTAAATGCACAAACTTCACTGTTGTACCCTCTCTTTACCTATTTGACTACTTTTATTATAGGTGATGAGGAAAGCGGAAATCAAAACATACTTCTTATACTTTGTCCATATATATGAAGAAGAAAGGGGAATGACGATGGATGTAAGAGAACATACTTTTTTCTCTCTGCTTATTATTAGTTATTTTATTGCCTTTGGGGTTATACTTGGCGGTTCATTAATTGGTGGATTTGGTGCGTTTCTTATCGGAAAACCAGCTCTAACTTACATTAATCAATTCGCCCAAAATTTAAGAATTTGGGCACTCGTTGCAGCAATCGGCGGAACATTCGATACCTTTTATAGCTTTGAAAGAAGTTTCTTTGGCGGAGATATGAAAGATATCGTAAAACAAATTCTCCTTATTTTTTTCGCAACTGGTGGTATGCAAACAGGTCTCATTATTATTAAATGGCTAACGCAGGAACATGTATGAGAGTACCAAGTGCCAATACAGCAAAAAGATGGTACTTAGTATTAGCTGGTGCTGCTGTTGGAGGCGTGTTGAGCTGGTTTATTTTTTTGTACATATACGGTGTTTTTCAACAAGAACAAGCTAGTAAAATAGCAGAACAAAGAGAAATTATAGAAAAACAAGAAGCAAAGCTCCACGTCCTTCTCGAAGATCAAGAAAAATTGAACACTGAAAATAAACGGCTCTTAACCATTCAAGAGATTAAAATAAAACTTATCAATCGAGAAAAATACGATTTAGACAATCTTACACTCGAAAATATGACTACATCTATTCATAATGATCTCCAGCATCTTTTAACGAAAAACATTCAAAGTATCGCAAAAAATAAAGACCTACTAAAAAAGGTAATCGAAAATAAAACATACAAACATTACGATCGCCTATACCGTTTTAAAGTCGATACAATATCTTTTGATACAGTGCTTGAAATTAGCATTACTATAGAGAAAGAAAAATAAAGAAGGAGGGCTTTAGCGCCGCTCCTTCTTTTCGTTCTAACATATAGTCTTTTATTTACAAATCTCACGTAAATCAGCAAAAAGACGATCCGCTTCTTCCCAAGAAGATGCCTTGGCACCAGAAGCCATCGGATGCCCTCCGCCGTTATATTGCATTGCCAATTTGTTTATAACTGGTCCTTTTGAACGAAGACGAACACGAATTACGTCATCTTCCTCTAAAAATAGAACCCACGCCTTTAATCCATCAATATTGCCAAGCGCTCCAACAACACCAGATGCTTCAGAAGGAAGTACATCAAACTCTTCTAATACTTCTTTCGTTAATTTAATGTAAGCTGCTCCTTCTTCTACCATCGTAAAGTTTTGTAAAATATAACCGTTTAAACGAGCAATTTTTTCTTTTGTCTTATACATTTCATTGTATAAATCTGTGAATTTCACACCCATATCAACAAGCTCACTTACGTAACGAAGTGTTTTTGCTGTCGTATTTGGGAATAAGAAACGACCTGTATCTCCAACAATTCCTGCTAAAATAAGGCGAGCTGCTTCTTTTGTTATTTTTAATCCTTTATCTTTTCCATAGTTATAAAACTCATAAATCATTTCACTTGTAGAACTCGCTGTCGTGTCTACCCACGTAATATCTCCATATGGATCTTCATTTGGATGATGATCAATTTTAATTAACATCTTCCCTTTTGTATAGCGTTGATCGTCAACCCGTTCTTGATTCGCAGTATCACAAACAATAACAAGCGCATTTTCGTATACACTATCTTCAATATCATCCATTACTCGTAAGTATGCTAGTGACGGTTCATTGTACCCAACCGTATAAATATTTTTCTCTGGAAACGATTCTTGTAGAATTGTACCAAGACCACCCTGTGAACCTAACGCATCTGGGTCCGGACGCACGTGGCGATGAATAATAATTGTATCAAACTCTTTAATTGCTCCTAAAATTTGCTCATGCATATGTATAATCTCCTTTTTAATCAACTTCTTCACTTTATCCTCCATTATAACGGAAAGTATTTCATTCATGCGAACAATTGCTTTATAATAAAAGTTAGAAAGTTTAGATATTTCTTTTTCTTTTCTATTATTTTTCACAAAGCGATGGGAGTGTTCACTATGCCAGTATTAGTCTTCTGTATTATCATCTCATTTATGTTGTACCTCTTTTACAAAACAAAATACTTTCGTACAAACCGCCCAATGGAGAAAGGTTGGCTCTCAGGAAAATCCGCAATGGCACTCGGTTCATTCGTTTTATTTTTCGGGATAAACCAATTCTTTTTAGAACTTTCAACCGCTCGTATTATCGTTGGTGTTTTATTCGTTCTATTTGGTAGTGCAAGTGTATTTAACGGGTTTCGCCAATACAAACATTTCTTGCCATTAGCAGTTAAAGAAGCCGAAGTCTATGAAGCAACATAAAAAAGCATCAATATTGTGATGCTTTTTTACGTCCCTTAACTTTCAAAATCATATATGCAACAAACGCAGATGGTATATTAAATGGGTTACCTTGTACATGAAAATGTAGTTGTTCTTCTCCAAAAGACATTTTTTCATATAGCTCTCGCTGAGATAATCCTGTCTTTTCCTTTTTTTCATGTAAACCTTGTAAATATAAATATTGGATCGGTATCATTACAAGAAAGTAAAATAGTGCGATACTACCAAAAAAGAGTACGGCTGACGACATAATGCATACCACCTTTCAGAATTCCATTTTCTTACAATATAATCATAACACAATATACAACTAAATTGAATTACTATTCTGTCTTTTCTTACGTTACTTTTCCACTCCACTCCATACATATTTCACTAAAACTCCCATCTAAAATCATGCCTTTCAAATTTAAAACAACAAAAAAAGATGGAACAAATCAAAACGATTTGTTCCATCTTTTTATTTATCGATTAACTGCACCATAAGTAATGCCTTTCCAACAACATTACCTTCATGATGCACCTCTACATCGACCTTACCAAATTTACGCCCAATTTCTAATACTTTCGGATGAACAGATACAACATTATCAATTTGAACCGGCTTTACGAAATAAATCGTTAAGTTTTCAACAATTAAATCGCTTTTCTTTTGCGCACGAATGACGCGATTTGTCGCTTCTGTCACAATTGTTGCAAATACACCGTACGATAACGTTCCGATTGAGTTCGTCATTTGCGGCGTCACCGAAAATTGATATAGATGCTCATTCTTCGCTTCTTTCGGCGTCATAAATTGATTCGTTACAATATCATCAATGGTTTCTCCAACTTGTGGCTGCCGTTGAATCATTTGCAGTGCCTGAAGTACATCTTGACGGCTAATAATACCTTGTAGTTTATTTCCTTCATCAACAACAGGAAGTAACTCAATACCTTCCCACACCATCATACGTGCCGCAGCTGCGACAGACATTTTACCGTTCACTGTAATTGGGTGTTTTGTCATCACTTTATCAATTGGTGTTTCTTTCGCTACACCGATCATATCTTTTGAAGTCACGATTCCTAGCACTTTGTTACTTTCATCAACAATCGGATACCTTCCGTGCATCGTCTCTTCATTATAGGCATGCCATTGCTGCACTGTATCATTTGGCTTTAAATATAACGTTTCTTCAATTGGCGTTAAAATATCTTCAACGAGTACAATTTCTTTCTTAATAAGCTGATCGTAAATCGCACGGTTAATTAACGTTGCAACTGTAAAGGTATCGTAACTACTTGAAATAATCGGCAGTTTTAATTCATCTGCTAATTTCTTCACATGATCTTCCGTATCAAATCCGCCCGTAATTAATACAGCGGCTCCAGTTTCTAACGCTAATTGATGTGCGTTCGTACGGTTACCGACAATAAGTAAGTTCCCAGCTTCTGTATAGCGCATCATCGCTTCTAATTTCATTGCCCCGATTACGAATTTATTTAACGTTTTATGTAGTCCTTCTCTGCCTCCAAGTACTTGACCGTCGACAATGTTAACGACTTCTGCATATGTCAGTTTTTCGATATTCTCTTTCTTCTTTTGTTCAATTCGAATTGTTCCGACACGTTCAATTGTACTAACATACCCTTTATTTTCTGCATCTTTAATTGCACGGTAAGCGGTCCCTTCACTTACACTCAAATCTTTCGCAATTTGTCTTACAGAAATTTTATGGCCTACTGGCAGGCTATTAATATGTTCTAAAATTTGGTTATGCTTGGTAGCCAAATGGTTTCACCATACTTTCTTTTCCCTAAATTCTTCATGTGTTGTACTTTCAGTATACTATATTTTCAAAACTGTTACACTCTCTCTTTGCATACCTGTACTATTTTTTTTATAACAAAATGACTCTTACATTCCACCAGTCATTCTATTACAACAATGTAATGCTATTGTCATCTCATTCGATAGTTCGCACACTTGATTACCTATACAATTAAGACAAGAAATAAAACAAAGGAGCGAACACATGATGAAAAAACTTTTAGAGGTTGTAGGTGCTGTATTTTTAGCTTTCGTAGATGGGAAAAAAGTTACAATGGAATTGAATGAAACACCTGAGCAGCCACGTACCAAAAGAAAAGAATCACCAAAACAAATACAAGTATTAAAAGCTGTCCTACACACGTAAAAACCCTTCACTTTTCTTTTCAAATGAAGGGTTTCTTTTCTATAGTGTAATACTTTCTCCAGCTTCTAATACTTTCCCTGTACAATTTTGTAGCTTTTCTACAAATTGATATGGATCTTGTTCAATAACTGGGAACGTATTGTAATGCATCGGTACAACAGTTTTCGCATTAATCCATTTTGCCGCTAGTACAGCATCTTCTGGTCCCATTGTGAAATTATCACCAATTGGTAAAAATGCTAGATCAACTTTATTTAATTCCCCAATTAACTTCATATCAGAGAATAGTGCAGTATCTCCTGCGTGGTATACAGTTCTCTCTTCTGCTGTAAATAAAATACCTGCTGGCATACCTGTATATGTAATCGTCTTATTTTCTTCATCAATATAACTAGAGCCGTGGAATGCTTGTGTAAACTTCACTTTTCCGAAGTCAAATTCATGTGAACCACCAATATGCATCGGGTGTGTATTTACACCTTGCCAACTTAAAAATGTTGCTAGTTCAAATGGCGCTACAACAACTGCATTATTTTTCTTCGCAAGCTCTACTGTATCTCCAACATGATCACCGTGTCCATGCGATAAAAGGATTGCATCCACTTTTACATCTTCAGCTTTTAAATCTGTTTTCGGATTACCTGTTAAAAACGGGTCAATTAAAATAACTTTTTCATTCGCCTCAATTTTCACAACTGAATGTCCATGATAAGATACTTTCATTATTACATTCCTCCCCTATTCACATTCTCACTTTTTATTCTACATGATTTTTCAATTCCCTGTCTTTTCTAACATCTATTTACTTGTCATAACACTTTCTTCCGAGTTAAAGTTATATTTGTAATTAAATATCTCGGGGGTGCCAATCGATGAATGCTAGATTAGAAAATTTAATGCAATGGCTAAAAGAAAAAAACGTAGAAGCTGCGTTCTTAACTTCTACACCGAACGTCTTCTACATGACAAACTTCCACTGTGAACCACACGAAAGATTACTTGGTATGTTTGTATTCCAAGAAAAAGAACCTATTTTAATTTGCCCTAAAATGGAAGAAGGTCAAGCGCGTAACGCTGGCTGGGCACATGAAATTATCGGATTTACTGATACTGACAGACCATGGGATATGATTGCAAAAGCAATTAAAGACCGCGGCATCAATGCAAATGCAGTTGCAATTGAAAAAGAACATTTAAACGTAGAGCGCTACGAAGAATTAACGAAATTATTCCCAAATGCAGCTTTCAAATCAGCTGAGGAGAAAGTTCGCGAACTTCGTTTAATTAAAGATGAAAAAGAACTTTCTATTTTACGCGAAGCAGCTAAAATGGCGGACTATGCTGTTGAAGTTGGTGTAAATGCAATTAAAGAAAACCGCAGCGAGCTAGAAGTATTAGCAATTATTGAACACGAATTAAAAACAAAAGGCATACATAAAATGTCATTTGATACGATGGTATTAGCAGGTGCGAACTCTGCTCTTCCACACGGTATTCCTGGCGCAAACAAAATGAAACGCGGCGATTTCGTACTATTTGATTTAGGCGTAATCATTGATGGTTATTGCTCTGATATTACACGTACAGTAGCATTCGGTGAAATTTCTGAAGAGCAAACTCGCATTTACAACACTGTACTTGCTGGACAACTACAAGCAGTTGAAGCATGTAAACCAGGTGTTACACTTGGCGCAATCGACAACGCTGCTCGTTCTGTTATCGCAGATGCAGGTTACGGTGACTTCTTCCCACACCGCCTGGGTCACGGACTTGGAATTAGCGTACACGAATATCCAGATGTAAAAGCTGGCAACGAGTCTCCATTAAAAGAAGGTATGGTCTTCACAATCGAGCCAGGTATTTACGTACCAAACGTAGGTGGCGTTCGTATTGAAGATGATATTTACATCACAAAAGACGGATCAGAAATTTTAACGAAATTCCCGAAAGAATTACAATTTGTAAAATAATAAAAAAGGCAGCGGGATTGCTGCCTTTTTCTATTTCTCTACTATTTCAAATTTAGCACCATCTTCTCCTCATACTTATCATCCCATTTAATCACAACTTCTATAGGTTCATCTTTAGAGATAGGCGCGCAACTTACACAAGAAGACTTCATTTCAATCTTTGCTCCTCTATGAACTTCTGACGTTTGTGTCATTGTACTAAAGGCTCCATTAATAGCAATCTCTAAGTTTTTAAATTCTGTCTTTCCATCCCCGCCCTTATATTGAAACGTAAACATCCCATCTTCACTGTCATCCTTAATATGCCCTTTATATTGTCCAGTCCAACTTTTGCTCTCGCTAGAAAAAGTAACATACGAAATGGAACAGCTTCCTAAAAAGAAAATACTAATGAAAAAGAATAATGCTCTCTTCATAATGCCCCCCTCCATTCAAAAGCATTTATTTATTGTCTATTTCTTCCTCTTATTATACTATTAAAATACAGAATTTTCTAAAATAGGTGGTTTATATGTTACAACAACAGTTAGAAGAAATTCGTAATAATCATTACGTAATGGATACAATTAACATGGATTCTTTAATTTCCAATATGCTTAAACATATCGGTGTTACCGATAGCTATTTAAGGGACAAACTTATTTGCTCTACTTTTTACCATCTCATCAAAAAGGACTACCTTTCACACACACAATTACAGAAACTATTATTAGAAAGCATCAGTGACAAATATTTATTGTATAAGATTCATTCGGATGACGAAGATGCGGTATTTACCCGTGCATTTACAACATTATTAATTGCACTCATTATTGATGCCGATACAAATCATAATTTCTTATCACAGGCTGATCTTTTACATGTAAAAGATCGATTAGTGTTATATATGAACAACGAGCATGATTTCCGCGGATATGTGCAAGACCACGGCTGGGCACATAGTATCGCTCACGCTTCTGATACATTTGAGGCGCTTGTTCGTAGTCCTAAACTGGAAACTTTATATTACGAAGAAATATTACAAACTTTATTAAACAAAGTTTGTGTCCATTCTATTTACTACAAATATGAAGAAGACGAACGTCTCGTTTATCCGATTGTCGCAATGCTACAAAATGGTCTAAAGGAAGAGGTACTCCTATTAGCCCTTCATGAATTAGTAGCTCAATTACCCGTCAAAAAACAGACATTACATACTGAATCGTACGAGTACCTATACGGAAATATAAAATCTTTCTTACGTAGTTTGTTTTTCCGACTACGCACACTGTCTATATGTGAAGAAACCGAATGCAAAATTGAAAAATTGCTGCAAGACCTTCCAAAATATTATTAAAAAAAGAAGGCCACTTAGAAAGTGCCTTCTTCTATTTCACTAATATTTAATTGAAATTTCACGATCCAAACTGAGAAAAGGTGGACAAGAAGCGCAAACGCCATACATGCTCCGCTTAAAAAAGTTAGTATAGGATGCGAATACACGTGCCCCAATCCATAGGATATCGCCACGAAAAACATTGTTATGTAAATATAAATTGCTCCATGTATTTGCCTCATATAAACCTCCTTTTCCCATATTATAACATAAGTTTTCTGATTATTCACATTAATTACTCGTAATCAATATTTCTCAACTGTTACACCTCTTACAGCAGCCTTAATATACGGTGACCCTTGTAAACTTTGTAAATCCTCTGTTTTCCTGTTACGACTACACCGTATATTGGTAAGTCTTTTGTTTTGGTGTTTTTTATTTCTTTATCCCGCATTAACAGGCAGTAAGACCCCCACATCAAAATTCAGCGGAAGCAAAGAAGTTAGGGGGGGGCGGACTGCTCGTAAAAGCCCGATTGGTGAGGGCTGATAATCAGTAGGGGATGCCCCCCCCACTGATTAAAGTTTCACTTTATAGTTTATCCTAAAATATTCTCGATATCCCTCTTTATTTTCACTTAAAGATATCCAAATACAGCTTTTATAAATTTTTCCATAATAAAAAGCACATTTATTTTGATGTGCTCTTCACATATAATTTAGTAAAATATGAACCATTTTTTTGAAACAAAAACTCCCACTCATCTCTCCCCATACTATCGTTATGACTTAGTTGCCATAATAATTGAACGAGGATAAAATCCCAGCTTTTCATAAAATGATACAGCTTCATTTCCATACACTACTGTTAATTCAATTTCATCTATCTTTTTCACTTTAAACCATTCCACTGCACTATTCATTAATTTCAAACCAAATCCGTTTCTTCGGTATTTTTCATCAACAAATAAAACTTCAATCTTTCCGCTTACGCTTTTACTATACGCTATACAAAATCCTAATATATTATCTGTTTCTGACTCAATCAATAATTCAATTCTATATTCTCCGTACTTTGAGTTCTTTTTATAATTTTCAATACGTTCCTCAAATGTCATTCTTGGGTAATCGCCAGAAAAATATTTTGATTTATTATTATGATATTCATGCAATTTATTTAAGGATTCTCTTATTATCTCTATTTCATCGAGAGTGATATATTTATTACTAATTCTCATCCTATAGCATCTCCAATAATATATATTTCAGCAAAAAAATAAGACTGTTTTTTGTTCACAAAATATTACTCTATTACTCCATCGCTTCCCTCACAACATCTTGAATCATAACAACTTCTGTTTTCATATCAATAGACATTGCTTCTTCATCAATACATTCATACCAAAACGCTAAGTGCTTTTTATCGATTTCATAATGAGAATTTTCGACAAGAGCCCCGCCTTCTCCTTGCACAGAATACCAATATAAGTACTCTTCTCCATCTCTTATTTCCCGGAAAATTGTCTCAACGTACATCTTTTCGTCGTTTAATGTCAAAAGGACTTCTTTCATATTGTCATTAAGAAGCTGCATCCATTCATCTACTCGATGACTCTTACCAGGCTTAACTTTAAATCTCGTTAATTCCACATTCATTTTTATTCCCCCGTTTTCTTACTTACAAACAATCTATATTCTATCGGATTATGAAAACTTAATTTACTAGCTAGTTTTTGCGAAGGAATATTGTCTACATAACAATCCCAGCACGGTGTAATATCATTTTGCATGCAATGCTCAACGAACCGTGTCGCAACAGCTTGAGCTAATCCTTTTCCTTGATATGCTTCATGTGTTGCGATATCTATTTCAGCATAACCATTCCCGCTAAATATTGAGACACATTCAGCTACAATTATCCCATCTTGTTCTATACAAAATCCAAAACCACTATTCAAAAACGTTTCTTTTGATCCCCAATATCCTTTGTAGTACTCCTCTGTAAATTCACTGCTTCGTTCTATATCACTTTTATCAATACGCTTCACTGCATATGTATTTTTATTTGCATCTTGTGTTCGCTCTTCAAAGATTTCTCTTTGGAATTTCATTCGTGGCATATTCCGAAGTACATTACTAAAACACCCTTCAATCATCATTTCCCACTCTTCACTTGAAGCGAATAGTGTAAATCTCTTCTCTGTTTTTTCAATAGCCATTTTTAAATACATCAATAAATCTTCATTATAATTTTGATCATCCGTATGACCAAATAAATAATAGATACCGTTAACTGTACGAATTAATCCTGCTGTTAACTTCTCGTTGGCAAAAACCTCACCATCTACCATTTGATCACATACCGCATAAGCAAATGTCGTCGTTCTTGTATTACTTTCCAAAATCGGAATGATTTTTCTATACTCGGCTACAGATAATTTTTTCATAATTGCTCCACTATAATCGTATCAGCCTCTATATGTTCAAAACAAAGATTTACCGTCCTCTTTAATGCTCTCGTTCTATGAATCGTACATGCTGGAATTAAAATAGAATCATTTGGCTTTAAAACCGCCGTTTCTCCATCTTCAAAATCAATAAGTAACTCTCCCTCTAGCACAATAAATAATTCATCCGAATTAGAATGATAGTGCCAATCATATTCACCAGTAAATACAGCGATGCGTAAGCAATGACTGTTTATGTTTGAAACGACGAAGTTTTTATGTTGATCTTGAATGTCTTTTGTTAATTCTATTAAGTTCACAGTTTCCATATTTCATCCCATCCTTCCATTAGTCGTTCTTCTGAAAAACCAACTTAGTCTCCACCACCTCCGCAATCTCCTCCGCCATCACTTGAGCTGCTACAATCGTTGCTACTGTAGTCACCGAATCCACTTGATGAGCTTGAATTGGATGAAGATTTTTTGCTTCTTTTTCTATCTTTTTTACTTTCATGACTAGGCCAAACCTTATCAAATAATATAAAGAATAAGATTCCTTCTACCATAACAAGCATAACGCCAAAAATACCTTCAATAACATTAGGTGTTATCCCCAAACATTTAACCATCCCACATAAAAACACACAAAAAATCACATACAAGAACATACAAATATATCGAAATACTTTTTCTATCATAAGGACTACTTTTTGTGAAAAAGGTATGTTCTGCTCCTGTTTTTTCTTTATGTACTTTTGTCTCTTTGCTTGCTTTTTCTTCCTCTTTTTACTCCCCATTGAATCCCCTCTTTTTATTATATAATTCTAAATTATCATAATAAAAAATGATTTACACCAATAAATAACAATTATTCACATGTTATTTCTCCATAAAAAAAGACCCTCCTCATAAAGGAAGGTCTCGAATGTATTTCTATTATGATAAAGCAGGAGCTTTTTCAAGAAGCTCTTTCGCATCAGCGTATTGTAAGCCGTGCGCTTCTGCAACTGCTTCGAATGTTACATAGCCATCTAATGTGTTAATACCTTTTAGTAATGCAGTGTTGCCTAAGCAAGCATCTTTGTAACCTTTGTTCGCAATTTGTACTGCATATGGTACTGTTACGTTTGTTAATGCAAGAGTTGACGTACGTGGAACTGCACCTGGCATATTAGCAACTGCATAATGAACAACGCCGTGTTTTTCGTAAGTTGGGTTGTCATGAGTTGTAATACGATCAGTTGTTTCGAAAATACCACCTTGGTCAATCGCGATATCTACAACGACAGAACCTGGTTCCATTGATTGAATCATTTCTTCAGTTACAAGTTTTGGCGCTTTTGCACCTGGAATTAATACTGCTCCAATAACAAGGTCAGATTCTTTAACAGCTTCTGCAATGTTGTATGGATTAGACATTAATGTTTTTACTTGGTTACCGAAAATATCATCTAATTGACGAAGACGTTCTGCACTTAAGTCAATGATTGTTACATCTGCACCTAAACCTACTGCAATCTTAGCTGCGTTTGTACCAGCTTGACCACCGCCGATGATTGTTACTTTGCCGCGTTTTACCCCTGGAACGCCTGCAAGTAAAATACCTTTACCACCTTTGTTTTTCTCAAGGAATTGTGCACCGATTTGTGCAGACATACGACCAGCTACTTCACTCATAGGTGCAAGTAATGGTAAAGAACGATTGTCTAATTGTACTGTTTCGTATGCGATTGATGCAACTTTGTTATCGATTAATGCTTTCGTTAATTCTGGTTCTGGAGCTAAGTGTAAGTATGTGAATAAAATTAAACCTTCACGGAAATAGCCGTATTCACTTGCTACTGGCTCTTTTACCTTCATAACCATATCTTGATTCCATGCTTCTTCAGCAGTTTCTACAAGTTTCGCACCAGCTTGTACGTATTCTTCATCCGTAAAGCCAGATCCTAAACCTGCTCCTTTTTGAACAAAAACTTCATGACCATTTTGTACTAAATGTACTGCTCCCGCTGGCGTCATTGCCACACGGTTTTCATTGTTTTTAATTTCTGTTGGAATACCGATACGCATGATTAGTTCCCCCTTGAGTTATGAAATGACCCCTGAATCATTTTTTTAAAGCGCTTTCTACGCTCTTATATTTTAACATAATATCTCAATATTTGACAAAAAAATAACACGAGTTTTCCGATAGATTTAATTTTATATTAAAGGACAGTATTATCCGCACCTCTCAGCACAATGGATAAACTGTCCAATTATTCGAAACTTCATCTTATTTTATTCTATCGATGTCTATGAATAACATCCACTGCACCAGTCACTTCAATAATTGTACCGGTAATCATATCGGAATCGTCCTCACATAAAAACGAAATGGTTCTTGCAATATCTTCACCTGTTCCAGATCTACCAATCGGTGTGTTATGCTCTTTCAGCTGACGTGCTTCTTGAATAGTTGCCTCTTTCATCTCGCCTATAATATCACCAGGACATACCATGTTCGCAGTAATACCATACTCCGCTTCTTCATAAGCAACTGTTTTCGTTAATGAAACAAGTCCTACTTTCGCTGCGGCAAAAGCTGAACGATAAATCCATCCCGGTGCACTATCCGCCCCTTGAAATCCGTAATTAATAATACGGCCAAAGTTCTGTTTTCTCATGACCGGGACGACAAGTTTTAATAAATGAAATACCGCTGTTAAATTCCCCTGAATCATTTCATTCCATTCATCTTCTTCATAATCAACTAACTTTTTTCGTTCAAATACATATGGACCAGCATTATTAATTAAAAAGTCAATTTTGCCAAAATGGCTCATCGCTTCTTCTACTATTTTATGTAAATCTTCCTTTTTCGTGACATCCGCTTGCACGAATTGTAGACGCTCTTCCACATCTTTATATGTTTCTTTCATCGTTTCCATAGCCGTGGTATCGCTATGGTACGTTACTGTTACTGAATAGCCTTTAGCCAATAACTTTTCTGTTACTTGCTTTCCTAAACCTTTCGTACCGGCTGTAATGAGCGCATGTCTCACAAAACTGCCCCCTTTTAAATTGCTATACTTCATATGTAACAAGTTCTCGCTCCAATTACAACTAAAATGAATTGAAACAGAGTTTTCAAAATTCTGTAACGTTTCTGGCAAGCACGTTACCAAAATTTGTTTTATAATTAAGTTGTAAACAGTTATAAAACAGATTGGGAGGAATTTACTATGAATAATACATATACAAATATTTTAATCGCGGTGGATGGTTCTAAAGAAGCAGAAAAAGCCTTTAAAAAAGCAATTCAAGTCGCAAAGCGCAACAATGCAACATTAACAATTGCTCATATCGTTGATGTAAAAGCATACTCAGCAGTAGAAGCTTATAGCCGTGCAATTGCTGAACGGGCAAATCTATTTGCAGAAGACTTATTAGAAGACTACAAAAAAACTGCGCTTGAAGCTGGTCTTGAAAAAATTGAAACTGTATTAGAATTCGGTAATCCTAAATCAAAAATTTCAAAAGAAATCGCTCCAAACCATAAAGTAGATTTAATTATGTGTGGTGCGACTGGTTTAAATGCTGTTGAGCGTTTCCTAATTGGTAGCGTCTCTGAACATATTATTCGCTATGCGAAATGCGATGTCCTTGTTGTTCGTGGTGATGAAGAGCAAGGTGAGCTTTAATTTATAGATAAAACACCAAGTCCACATAGGCTTGGTGTTTTTCATTTCATAAACTTCACTATAAACACAAGACATGCTACGACAACAACGGTAATTGCCAACACATAAGGCGGAAGAAACTTCAAAGACCATAACGCCATCATGATTGTCGCGATCGTTAAGTACGTTTGCTTTGCACCCTCTGTCATTTTTTTACGAAGTAAGAAGACGTACAAATAGCCGATTGGCGGCGTAATGAAGCAAAGAACATATATGATTTTTGATTTTAAATACCATTTTTGTTCTCCAAGTTTCTTTATATCTCCTTCAATTCTCTTACTCTCTTGTTCTTTCGCTTCTTCTACAAGCGGATTTTCCTCTTCTCCTCGCTTTTCTTTCATATAAGGAAGAAAGTGCATAAAAAAAATAGTATGCGAATACGAACGCTCCAAATCCAATATTTAATCTTTCTAATGGAATATGTTCACTAAAAAAAGCAGCAGTAAGCACTAAAGACAAACAGTATGTCATCATCCAAAATGAATGTTTTCTCTTTTTCCGTTCCATTTCTTTTTCACCTTGTATATCTTTTCTTTTCGAAATCCATATAGAAATAAAGCAATCTACTACAAATAGAGCAAAAATAAATATCGCAACGTGTACTGTTTCTAAATCCTCAAATGAAAAGATATTTGGGAATGCAACGTGTAATACAATTAGCGTGTACAAAATTAACCCTATAAAATAAATACGTCTCATTTTTCATCCCTTTCTTATTTCCTAACATTACGTTAACATACATTTTTTAGAAATAGACGGACAAAATATATATGTGTAAAAAAGGAGGATGCAACATGGATGATTCTGAACGTATTATTTTAGATGTGAATGGGAAAGAACTCGAAATGCTAGATACGATTCGTACTCATTTTAAAGAGAAACATGGCGTTGAACTAAGTAACGGTGCATTACTTAGAGATTTGATGGATATTGAGTATATTCGAATTACGGAAGAACGACATAAGTATGATTAAAAGAAAAACGACTGCAGGCGAATGCCATCAGTCGTTTTCTTTCTTTATTTAAGCTCTTGATGCTTCCCGCCCATACCACCTTGCTCATTGCTATCTTGGTGTACAGTTAGTTTATTTGTTTTCGTATCTTTTAAAACTCTATATGTATATGATTCATTTGGTTCATCTTTAAACTGCACATTCATTCCATACGAATCCATTTTGCTATAAAAGGCCGGTTTTATATATAAAATATCACTTTCTTTATATCCTTTATCTTGCAAATGCCACATCGTTGCGATAATCGCTTCTTCTCGCTTTTCTTTTTCACCAACATACATATATTTGTCCAAAAGAAACACTTTAGCATTTGCAATTAAACTAATTACCAGTACAATGATAAACACTATTTTTTTCATAGACTTCCCCTAAATTGTTATTTTTTACTATATTGTAACTTAAATATTATTAAAAAACAAAGTACGCCAGACTTTACTAGACTGGCGTACTTCCCAACTCAATTCTTAATAAATTCTTTCGTTAACCCCTTCGCCTTCTCCAAAGCGTTTTTGATTTGTTCAAATCCTGTTCCACCCGAACTATTACGACGCTTTACAGCCGCATATGGTGAAAGAACTTCATACAAATCCTCTTCAAATAAAGAGCTCATTTCTTTATATGTTTCAAGCGAGACATCTAATAAATAAATTCCTTTTTGTGTGCAATATAGCACTAACTTCCCAACAATTTCATGAGCTTGACGGAATGGTAGTCCTTTGTTTGCTAAATAGTCGGCAATTTCTGTTGCATTGGAGAAATCTTGCGTCACAGCTTGCCCCATTTTTTCTTTGTTTACAGTCATCGTTTCAAGCATGCCCGCCATAATATGAAGGCATCCTTCTACTGTTTTTACTGTATCAAACATTCCTTCTTTATCTTCTTGCAAGTCTTTATTGTAAGCGAGCGGTAATCCTTTCATTACTGTAAGTAAACTGAATAAATTACCGTATACTCTGCCTGTTTTACCACGGATTAGTTCCGCCATATCCGGGTTTTTCTTTTGCGGCATAATGCTGCTTCCAGTTGCGTATTGATCGCTCATTTCAATAAATTGAAACTCTTGGCTACTCCATAAAATAAGTTCTTCACAAAAGCGCGATAAGTGCATCATAAGCATAGATGAGTTACTTAAAAACTCCAAGATGAAATCACGATCGCTTACTGCATCTAAACTATTTTCATATATTCCATTAAATCCAAGAAGCTCCGCACTATATTCTCGGTCAATCGGGAATGTCGTCCCAGCTAGCGCTCCTGCTCCTAATGGGGAGATATTAATACGCTTTAACGAATCTTCATAACGATTTACATCACGCTCTAACATCCAAAAGTAAGCGAGAATATGATGAGCAAATGAAATCGGCTGAGCACGTTGCAAATGCGTATAGCCAGGCATAATCGTTTCAATATTATTTTCTGCTTGATGAACAAGAACAGTTTGCAATTGTTTTGTAGCTTTTATAATATGTTCTACCTTTTCTTTTAAATACAAATGCATATCTGTCGCTACTTGATCATTACGACTTCGGCCAGTGTGAAGTTTTCCTCCTACTTCGCCAATTTGTTCAATTAACATTTTTTCGATGTTTAAATGAATATCCTCTGCTTCTACTAAAAATTGTAGCTTATTCTCTTTTGCTTCTTTCAATAAATATTGAAGACCTACCTTTATTTTCTCTGCTTCTTCTTTCGTAACGATGCCTTGCTTTGCTAGCATCGTTACGTGTGCAATACTCCCGTTTATATCTTGATTTACTAATTGTTGATCGAAAGAGATGGATGCTCCAAACTCTTCAACCCACGCTTCCGCTTCTTCAGTAAAACGTCCGCCCCAAAGTTTGCTCACGCTTCCACCTTCTTTTGATTCACTTGGCTGTATACTTTCGTCGGTAAACCAAATAATGAAATGAATCCAACTGCTGCATCATGATTAAATTCGTCCTGGGCAGTATATGTTGCTAATTTTTCATCGTATAAAGAGTATTCAGATTTACGTCCTTCTACAATCGCATGACCTTTAAATAATTTCACACGCACTGTACCTGTTACATTCTTTTGCGTTTCTTGTAAAAATGCATGAAGCGCTTGTTTTAAAGGTGAGAACCATAAACCGTTATAAATAAGTTCTGTTATTTTCTGTTCAATCACTGGTTTAAAATGCGCTACTTCTTTTACGTGTGTTAAATCTTCCAACTCTTTATGCGCAGTGATTAACGTCATTGCTGCTGGGCATTCGTATACTTCACGAGATTTAATACCGACAAGACGATTTTCTACGTGATCAATACGTCCAACGCCGTGTTTTCCAGCAAGCGCATTTAACGTTTTAATTAATTCTGCAAGTGAATATGCAGTGCCATTTAAAGTAGTCGGTACGCCCGCTTCAAATCCGATTTCTACAAACTCTGGTTTATTCGGTGTATCTTCTAACGCTAATGTCATCTCATATGCATCTTCTGGCGGCGCTGCCCATGGATCTTCTAAAATTCCACATTCGTTGCTGCGTCCCCATAAGTTTTGATCGATTGAAAACGGGCTATCTAAATTAATCGGAATTGGTACATCGTTTTCTTTTGCATATGCAATTTCTTCTTCACGTGACCATTTCCATTCACGTACAGGCGCAATCACTTCTAAGTAAGGATTTAATGCTTGGATAGAAACTTCAAAACGAACTTGGTCATTTCCTTTTCCTGTACATCCGTGTGCAACTGCAGTTGCGCCTTCTTGTTCTGCGATTTCTACTAATTTCTTCGCAATAAGCGGACGAGATAATGCAGAGACAAGAGGGTATTTTCCTTCGTATAATGTGTGTGCTTGCATCGCCATCAATGCATATTCGTTTGCAAATTCTTCTTGAACGTCAATCATATATGATTTAATTGCACCTACTGAAAGTGCCTTTTCTTTTACAAATGCTAAGTCTTTACCTTCCCCTAAGTCTAAACAAAGCGCGATAATATCATAATTCTTCTCTTGTAACCATTTAATTGCAACGGAAGTATCAAGACCTCCGGAATATGCTAATACAACTTTTTTCTTCTCCATTTTGCATCCTCCTAAAGAATAAATATTCATTTTCTTTTATAATAATTCACACTTTAACACCTTTCACAAAATGTATCAAGAGTCATTTTCAAATTTTTTCAAACAATTTCGTCGAACTTCTTTCTGTTTTTCTGTACAATATAAGCAGGAAAACGGGGGTGAACTTATGGAAAAGTATTTCTTATACGATGAACATCTAGGAATTGAAATTCCACATTTACAAGAAGACTGGGAAGAAATCCCCGAAAAAATGCAACATGCTATTTTACTAAAATGGGAACAAGTTCGCGGGAAAATTCCTGATCGTATAAAAGAACTTGAGCACTATATTAATAAAAAACAACATTATTTAAATAACGAAGAAGACTTCGAAGTTTCTTGTAAACTAAATTCAGAAATTGCCGATCTTGCTTCCATCATTAATGACCTTTGGCTTTGGTATCGACTCACTCAAAATGTATCTGAGGGGAAAGCACACATGCCCATCAACTTAAGAATTTGCACTACCCCCAAGTGTCAAAAAACGTTATTCTTTCTAAAAAGCTAGCTAGAAAGGATGACATTTTTTATGAATCTTTCAATTCAAGATGAATTACAACTATTTTCTGAAGAGCTGTATCGTCATTTAACCCCTTCTCTTTTGGAAGAACTCGCTAAAGAATTAGGTTTTGTAAAAAGAAAACGAAAGTTTTCAGGAAATGAATTAGCTACCATATGTATCTGGGTCAGTCAACGTACAGCGAGTGATTCTCTCGTTCGACTATGCAGTCAATTACACGCCGCCACAGGCACTCTTATGAGTCCAGAAGGACTCAATAAACGCTTTGATAAAAAAGCGGTTGAATTTTTGAAATATATTTTTTCTGCATTATGGAAAAGTAAACTTTGTAAAACATCAGCCATTTCAAGTGCAGCACTCACGTATTTTCAACGAATCCGTATTTTAGATGCGACGATTTTCCAAGTACCGAAACATTTAGCACATGTATATCCTGGGTCAGGTGGTTGTGCACAAACTGCAGGTATCAAGATTCAATTAGAATATGACTTACACAGCGGACAGTTTTTAAACTTCCAGGTAGGTCCTGGAAAAAATAATGATAAAACATTTGGAACAGATTGCTTAGATACCTTACGGCCGGGTGATCTGTGTATTCGTGATTTAGGATATTTTTCATTGGAAGACTTAGATCAAATGGATCAACGTGGCGTGTGCTATATATCAAGACTTAAGTTAAACCATACCGTCTATACGAAAAATCCATTTCCAGAATACTTTCGAAATGGGACAATCAAAAAACAGTCACAGTATATCCAAGTTGATTTAGAGAACATTATGCACACGTTAAAACCAGGACAAACGTATGAAATAAAAGAGTCGTATATTGGCAAGAATCAAAGATTATTTACAAGAGTAATTATCTACCGATTAACAGAGGAACAAATACTGGAACGTAGAAAAAAACAAAGCTATACCGAAAGTAAAAAGGGGATTACATTTTCAGAAAAGAGTAAACGATTAACGGGTATCAACATATATGTTACGAATACGCCTTGGGAAGTGGTTCCGATGGAACAAATCCATGATTTTTACTCCCTCCGCTGGCAGATCGAAATCATATTTAAAACGTGGAAATCTCTATTTCAAATTCATCATTGGCAAACTATCAAACAAGAGCGATTAGAATGCCATGTGTATGGAAAACTCATTGCCATTTTTATATGTTCTTCCACGATGTTTAAGATGCGCCAACTTCTGTTGCAAAAGCACAAAAGAGAACTAAGCGAATATAAAGCAATTGGGATGATTCAAGATCATCTATCCCTGTTATATCAAGCGATACAGAGAAACACCCGTATAATAACAAAGGTTTTAATCCGCCTGTTTACCCTACTAAAGAAAAATGGCCGGAAATCCCATCGATATGAGAAGAAAACTATCTTTGATATTATGGGTGTTGTCTATGAGTATAATGGATTGAGAAAACAAAAGAAAGCTGCATAAGAAAAAAATGAAACCCGTTAGGGTTTATTTCGTATGCTCATTTTTAAGAGGATTATACTGTTTAAAAGTTTGTTCATTTCAATTAATGGAAAACCGTAGAGTTTCTATCCTTAAGTTGATGGGCATGGGGAAAGCACACCAATGAAAAAAGCATGTCCCTCAATTACTTTGGGTCATGCTTTTTTTGTCGTAACATGATTTACAATATATCTCTTGTGCTGTTTTTGCCAAACACACATCAAAAGGGCCAACTAATATACTTCTTTCTTTCGGCAACTTTACAAAAGCAACAAGCTCTTCTTCATATTGAATTTTTTTCTGACATGAAATACATATTAATTCTTTTCTTTTGAACATTTCTTTTAGCATACCTTCACTCTCCCCTTCATCTATCTATATTAATATACTCTCATAATAGTTAAGACTTGTAAAAAAATGACACATTCCGAATCGAATGATTCATATACTATGTACAAAAGGAGGTCTACAGCTTATGCGTGCTTTCGTTATTATCGCTTTAACTTTTTTAAGTGTGATTAGTTGGGATGCGTTTTTCAAAGATAAAAGTGATGAAAAGAATACAACGGAATAAAACCTTTTTTTCTTACTTATTGGACAAACCGTTACAAACTGTCCAATCCTCCGAAATAACTTAGGCTTTTCTACAAAAATATTTAAACATAACATTTTTTGTAGATTCCCTCCGTTTATTGTCGGTTTCCATCCGCATACATTTTTTAAAAGTATGATATAATAGTATAAATCTTGAAGGAAGGGATTTTGATATCATGATCGCTCGAAGGAGCATGTGGCATCGTATTGACGAATCATACACGTAGCGTATTTTTCAGCTCAGATACTTTAGTCTAGCGAAAAAAATACGAGAGTGGGGAAATTATGATTGCCCGAAGGATAATTTGGCAAAAAAAAGACTCTTCTTACACATAGCGTTTTGTTTAGGACTTAATTGTTACTAACTAAACAAAACAAAGAAGAGCAGGATTGCTAAATGAAGAATCCTACTCCACGTTTTGTTTAGTCGTTTTAAGACTTAAACTAAAACGAAGGTAGGGAGAATTGATGGACGAGAGGATTATTCGTTATTTCTTCAGCGACATATAGCGTAGTTAGTTTTTTCGTAAACTAACTGAAAGCTACATGTGAGCTCGTAGTTAGTTTACAACACAAAAAGGACTACTAACTACGGAAAGAAGGAATAACGATGAGGAACATCCAAAGTCGGCAAATTATTAAAGAAATTTTTATGGTTTTAATCGGTTCATTTATTTTAGCAGCAGCGCTATATCACATTCACTTCCAAAACCACTTAACAGAAGGTGGCTTTGTAGGAATTGCACTATTCATTCAAAACTTTTATGATATTTCACCATCTATTTCAACTGTATTAATGGATATCCCAATTATTTTACTGTGTGCTTCATTTTTAGGTAGAAAAATGGTTGGCTATTCATTCCTAGGTTCAATTTCATTCGGAGTATTTTATTCCTTTATGGAAAATTATTCTCCATTTACGGTAGATTTATCAAATAACTTATTTATAGCTGCAGTAGTTGGCGGTGCGTTAGCTGGTATTGGACTCGGTTTTATATTGCGATTTGGCGGTGCAACCGGTGGAGACGATATTTTAACAATTGTATTAAGTAAACGAACTCGTTTTACAATTGGGCAAATTTTCTTCGTCTTTGACGCGATTGTTCTTGCGCTTTCATTATATTATTTAAATTGGACAGAAATTGCTTTTACTATTCTTTCGATTGCCGTACAGGCAAAAACATTGGATTTAATTTATTATCCAAAAACAGAAAAAACAGCAGAAAAGCAGCCAGTATCTGTTCCAATGTCTAAAAAACATGCAACAAATTAAAAAAGCGAAAGGCTTCGGCCTCTCGCTTTTTTTATGCTCTTTTTTCTTTCTCGACTATATGGCGCACTTGATAAAATCTATTTGCAAATTCAGTAACGTTTCTTGTTAAACGATAATTCACTGTAGATCCAATTGCCATTCCAATTACCGGTATACCTTGGAATAATTTACGACGAAGAGCATAAATCGAAAATGTCTTCAAAATTTGTTTTAACACAACCTCAGTAGAAGCTGTTTGTAGCACTGCTTCGTCTCCTTCGTAGAAGAACGAATCTTCTTGCTCCAGCTCTTGCAATAAATTGTACCATGCGTATTGCTGAAGTCTTCCTGGTAGTAATGACGCATGAAACACCTTTAACGCAAGCATCATTTCATACGGCTTGTTCACATCATGTCCAAATGATGTTGCAATAAGTTGGACTGCCTTCACATTTAATGCGATCATAACCGGAAAATCCGCCGTTAATAATAATAAACCTCCAGCACCTGTTGCCCCGCCTTGTACAAATGAATATAGACGATGACGTGCTGTTTGCTGCTCTGCTATGTATGTTAATTGATCAATAGATAATGCTTTCAAATCTTCAAGCTGTTCAATCGATTCATCAAATAATCTTGATGTTCCTAAAATCCGATTACGTGCATCTAACTGTGCTTGTGAACTTTGAATAAATGCATGCAAATGAAAGAGCCATCCATCTGCTTTCGTGAAGAATTCTTTTCGCTTTTTCTCAGGTAATTTCGCAACTGTAGTATGTAACCATTTATCAAACACTTTTTGAAAATCGGTCGCTTCTTGCTCAACTAATTGCGCTTCCCATTCTTTTATATTGTCTAAAATGGCTTGTTCTCGCTTCGATCGCATCGTAACAACCACCTCGTTCGATTTTTTTCTATTGTAACATATTTCTGCTTATTCTTTGCAAATATGCTTGTCTATCTTTATTCACATACCATTTTTGAATGGCATAAAATATTAACAAAAAGGATGAGATAAATCACATGAATCTATCCGATATAAAAAAAGAATATAATGCGGTATTCAGCTTAGGACAAAACTGCTGGCCTGCTTGGGCATTATATCAATTAGAATTATCACCATTTTTTGGCGTTATTGATTTTATGCTAAGCCCCTCATTAGAAAAAGTGAATGTATTATTACAAAATCGATTTGACCGCTTTTTAAATTTCGAAAATTTATCCTTCATCTCATTTTGGGATGATGATGCAAAATTAAGATTAAGGGACAACCTTTATGAAATTGACTCCTGTCATGACTTTAAAACAGATGTAAACACACCAACTTCTTGGCCTTCTTATACAGAAATTAAGTTAAATTATGAACATCGTATTAATCGTTTTCTAGCTACAATTGAAACGGCCGAATCCATATTATTTATTCGAACTGGAGGAACATATGAAGAAGCATGTTCCCTAGAACAAATTTTATCTCAAATCGTTACACATACATTCTCTGTCCTGTTACTAATTCCTGCCGATATACCAACTATCACCCAAGAAGATTGGGGATTACAACGTGTTTGCGTTATGAAATGTCCTATTATGGATGTATACCAATACAATGAAGCATTTTGGAAAGACTTATTTGATGGAATTACGATTAGACCACATTCTTAAATACATGACACCTTTACTACAAAACATATTATAATCTTCCTTATACAAAAAAATAAGGAGTGATTGTATATGTATCCACGTGCAAAGGCTTTTGGCATTGCTATACATCACGGGCGTCTTCTCGTACAAGAATATCATTCAGCCGATGAAACATTTTACCGACCTCTTGGTGGTTCAATTGAACTTGGTGAACAATCAGCACATACCGTTATTCGTGAATTTAGGGAAGAGCTTCATACAGAAGTGGAAATCACCAATTATTTAGGCTGTTTAGAAAATGTCTTTCATCTAGATGGAGACATTGGTCATGAAATTATTCAACTATATTCTTTGCGTTTATTAGACACGTCACTATATGAAATGAAAATATTAAATATACAAGATGAGGAAACAGTAGCATATGCGAAATGGATTCCTATTACGGCATTCATTCAGAAAGAAAAAATATTATATCCGGATGGAGTTTTAAAATACATCTAAAAGAAAAAAGACGAAATCCTATAGGATCTCGTCTTTTTTTTCATATATTAACCAATATCTCCAAGACGTAGTACGTCACGAGCAATCATAACTTCTTCGTCAGTTGGAATTACGATAATTTTTACTGGAGAGTGTGGGAAGCTGATGAATGCTTCTTCACCGAATACGTTATTACGTTTTGCATCGAAGTATACGCCCATGTACTCAAGGCCTTCTAATACGCGCTCACGAATAATCGCACTGTTTTCACCTACACCAGCTGTGAAGATGATTGCGTCTACACCTTTCATACGAGCAGTGTAAGAACCGATGTATTTGTGGATACGGCTTACGAATACATCAAGTGCTACTTTCGCACGGTGGTCGCCTTCTTCTTCTTTCGCAATGATGTCACGTAGGTCACTAGAGTAACCAGTAAGACCTAACATACCACTCTTCTTGTTTAATACGTTAACTACTTCTTCTACTGTTTGGCCTGTTTTTTCCATGATGTATGGAATTAACGCAGGGTCAAGGTTACCAGAACGTGTACCCATTGTTACACCAGCAAGTGGAGTGAAGCCCATAGAAGTATCAATAGATTTACCGCCTTCTACTGCTGCGATACTTGCACCGTTACCTAAGTGACAAGAAAGTAAGCTTAAGCTTTCAATTGGACGACCTAATAATTCAGCCGCACGCTCAGTTACATATTTATGAGAAGTTCCGTGGAAACCGTATTTACGGATGCCGAATTTTTCATAGTACTCATATGGTAAGCTGTATAGGAATGCAGATTCCGGCATTGTTTGGTGGAATGCTGTATCGAATACTGCTACTGCTGGTACGTTTGGTAATACTTCTTGGAATGCTTTAATACCAACAACGTTTGCTGGGTTATGAAGTGGTGCTAAATCGCTTAATTCTTCGATATCAGCTAATACTTCATCAGTAATTAAAACAGAGTCAGCAAATTTTTCGCCGCCGTGAACAACACGGTGACCGATACCGCCAATCTCATCTAGAGATTTAACGATTCCGTTTTCAGTTAACTTTTTAAGAAGCATATTAACTGCTACTGCGTGATCTGGAATGTTTGTAATTTCTTTTTGTTTTTCGCCATCTACAGTAATAGTGAAGATACTATCTTCTAAACCGATACGTTCTACTAAACCTTTTGTTAATACTGTTTCACTTGGCATTTCAAATAATTGGAATTTTAAGGAAGAGCTTCCTGCGTTAATCGCGATGATTTTTGACATCTAGTCTTTCGCCCCTTTTTCTCTTGGTAGTTGTGTGGATGTTTCCACAAACCGCTCGATTTTATCTGATCAAATTCACTAAATATGAAAACGTTTCATCATTAGCAAATTTTATACTCACGATTTTAATTTAAACATCGTCCGACATATATTTCAAGTGAAAAAATTGTAACACCAAGAAAAAATATATATTACAGATTTCAAAAAAATTCAGTTAAATCTTGTATATATTTAAAAATATGACATATTATATAAAACTGTACTACATAAATCACTAATGCTGTTACATATACCTAGCTTTATTTATGTGTTGCAAACCAAGTATTTAATTGATCCATAATGTCTTCCATCGCCTTCATATTAGAGAATTTAGGCAACTCCACTAATAACGCCTGTTTTGGCATTGTTACATTAGCGCCTTTCTTTTGGAGAACAAATATACTTTTTGCATTTTTCTCGTTTTTAAACATGGAAACAGGAAGCTGTAATAACCCTTGAATAAAGCATGTTTCTTTAATAAATGCATGTAATTTCGGTGCTTGGTCACTTTCAAAAATGAAGTTTGGTACTAAGAAGAATAAGTAACCGCCCTCTTTCGTATGTTTCACACTTTGTTCAATAAATAAGTGATGGGCATACGACATTCCTTCATCTGCTTTTAATTTATATTCACTTGCACCGATTTCGTTTGGATAATAACCAACCGGTAAGTCTGAAACGACTGCATCAACTGGATCGATATAAAGTGGTGCTAGTCCATCTTGATGGAAGAATTCGATTGCATGCTTTTGTAAATTTGCATTTACTAAAGCAAGTTTAATTAGCACTTCATCCACTTCTACACCAAATCCACTCATTGTTAGTCCTTCTTTAGCGCTATTAAACACTGTAGTCATTAAGTTACCTGTTCCAATTGCAGGATCTAAAACTGTAATTTCATTTTGACCTTGCATAAATTTATGGAATAAGTAACTCATGAACATCCCAACTGCATCAGGTGTCATTTCGTGATTCGCTTGTACGCCTTCTTTCATTCCTTTTAAGATGGCTAACTGAAATGCTTTACGAATTTCTTCACCTTTATATGTTTCTTCATTAAACGTACTATATTCACGATTCAGCCTTTCAATTGCTGATTCGGATAATTCCTCTTGTAAAATCGCTCCCTCAAACAAGTTATCACCTGTTTCTACAAGCGCCTCTAAATATGTTACATCTAATTCTTTACGTAAAACTACCGCAGAAGAATCAAAAATAGAAAATAATGTTTCTACTGTCTGACTCACGTACATTCCTCCTTCTCTCTTTTACACATAACTTATATCATACCACAAAGTGATTTTTTCCAAAAAGAAAAAGCGACCTCCTGTAAAGAGCTCCCCTTTAGTTATATATGATATAACGTTTTTTCTCATATATCGATGCCGTTACAGAGCAATATATGAGAAAAAACGACCTCTTTATAAGAGGTCATTTTCTTCACATTACTTCGCAGATTTAGCTGCTTCTAATGCTGCTTCATAGTTTGGATGGCTTGTACCTTCGCTTACGTATTCTACGTAAACTACTTTGTCATTGCTATCTACTACGAATACTGCACGAGCAAGTAAACGAAGTTCTTTCATTACTAAGCCGTAAGCTTCACCGAATGAAAGGTCGCGGTGGTCAGAAAGTGTTACAACATTTTCTAAACCGTTTGCTGCACACCAGCGTTTTTGAGCGAATGGTAAATCAGCGCTAATTGTTAATACTTTCGCGTTTTCAATACCTGCTGCATCTTGGTTAAAACGACGTGTTTGTGCATCACACACACCTGTGTCGATTGAAGGTACAACACTAATTAATTTCACTTCGCCTTTGTATGTTTCTAAACTTACTGGAGATAAGTCGTTTGCTAATACTTGGAAGTTTGGCGCTTGATCGCCAACTTTAACTTCTGTTCCAACTAAAGTCATTGGATTACCTTTAAAAGTTACGTTTGCCACTTGAAAATCCTCCCTTATTTAAACAAAATATGTACAATGTAAATGATAGTTTGTCCCTATCGATAATGCAAATAAAATCGCTTTATTTACAAAAAAATTAAAGAAGCTAACCTATTGATTAGCTTCTTTATTCGTTAAATTTGAAATTCAGGATCATCTTCTTTTCGTTTATCCATCATTTCTTTCACTTTATCAACAGCTTGTGGCGCTAATTCAATTATTTTATCGATGACATGTGTTTGTTTATCTAAGTGCAATACTTTCACACCATCTCCATTTATAACAAGAAAGGCAACAGGATTAATAGAAACTCCTCCACCACTTCCCCCGCCAAATGGATGGCGGCCTGAATGTTCTACTTTACCAAATTCACTTCCACCAGCAGCAAACCCGAAACTTACTTTCGAAACAGTAAGAATTACACTTCCATCTGCCGCTTTAATTGGGTCACCAACAATTGTATTTACATCAGTCATTTGTTTTAAATGCTGCATTGCTGTTGTCATTAAACCTTGAATTGGATGTTCCATTCTATATCCCCCCTATGCTTGAACAGATTTTTCTGTCATACCAGATCTTTGCTTCCTCATAAATATGAGCAATTTCACCGCTGTTTTTATAGTGCGGAATATACGAAAAGATGCTGTTAACTCACATCTTGATGCAAATCCTTTTCCTTGAAAAACTGGGGTAATTTCAAATTCTGGTACGTCGACAATATGCATATATTGTCCGACAACTCCAGCAGCCATACCTTTTGTCCCCCATGCATATCCAGTGACAATTCCAGTACTAGCTGCGTCGCCTGCTCCAATTTGTGTATGCCATTTCCAACCATTGATTTTCACTCGTTTGAGAAAATCTTTAACAATAGTATGAACTTCTTGAAGCTTTTTTATCAGTTCACCAATGCTGTCAAGTTGCGCCATAATTTTATTATCGAGTCCGCCGTCCTCTTCAGCTTTTTCGATTTTCTGTCCTGTCTTTTTCTGCTGTTTTTCAATTCTTTCCAACACATCAAATGTATATCGAATCATCCATATTTTCACTTGAAGCAAACATTTCTTTTCCATTTCTGAATATAAAAATGTCACCTTAAGCTTTATTTTTGACAATAGTATAAACAAAATAAAAAGAAGAAGAATTATTATTCCAATTACGAGCCACTTCATACGTATCATCCTTTCACTCCGTACCCATTATCGACAACTTTATTCATCATTAAACAGAGTTCTATAAGATTGAATATAAAAATTTTTCTAAAAATAAAAAGGTGTTTTGACATTTTATATCGAAATATATTATTTGAACATATCATCAGGGAACGGACTCTAATGATATGTAGCACGAAAAACAGAAAATTTAACTGCAGTGGAGGGATACATAATGGCAGATCGTCGCAATTTATTTTTCTTTTATGGTGATGACAAAGCAACGCTCGTTGAAAAAATGAAACCAATCTATCGTATTTTAGAAGAGAATGGATTTACCATATTAGATCATCCAAAAAATGCAAACGCTATCGTCAGTGTTGGAGATGATGCAACCTTCTTACAAACCGTTCGTAAAACTGGTTTTAGGGAAGATTGCTTATACGCAGGGATTTCTACGAAAGATGAAACTTCGTTCTACTGTGATTTCCATATTGATCACGTTGATACAGCCCTTCAAGAAATTACAAAAAATGAAATTGAAGTGCGTAAATATCCAACAATTCAGGTAGATGTAGATCACAGTACATCTTTCCATTGTTTAAATGAGTTCTCATTACGTTCTAGTATTATAAAAACATTCGTTGTAGATGTTCACGTTGATGATTTATATTTCGAAACATTTAGAGGTGACGGTTTAGTAGTTTCTACCCCAACAGGAAGTACTGCTTACAATAAATCATTGCATGGCGCAGTTGTTGACCCACTTATTCCATGTTTCCAAGTAAGCGAACTAGCATCTTTAAACAACAACACTTACCGTACGCTCGGTTCACCTTTCATTTTAAATCACGAACGTACATTAACTTTAAAACTAAGACCAGACGGTAACGATTATCCTGTTATCGGCATGGATAACGAAGCGCTTAGCATTAAACAAGTGGAAAAAGCTGTTGTACGCTTAAGCGATAAACAAATTAAAACAGTTAAATTAAAAAACAATTCTTTCTGGGAAAAAGTACAGAGAACGTTTTTATAGGATTAAAATAACCGCAGAATTATGGAATTCCATAATTCTGCGGTTATTTATTTACCCCGATTGGCGCGGACAATACTCTCTTACTATCCACCCGTTATTCTTGTCAGTTTTTGTCGGTAAGTCGATATATTTTAATAATCGCTCATATATTTCGAGTTACGATAGATATATTTCAATAATCGCTTATATATTTCGAGTTACAGTCGATATATTCCGAAAATCGCTGATATATTTTTACGCATTTTTTCTATAGACAACTTGGCCATCTATTACGGTCATTTCTGCTTCTACTTCTTTTATTTCTTCTGCCTCAATTTCAAAAATATTGCGGTCTAATATTGTAAAGTCTGCTTCATATCCTTTTGTAATTTGCCCTCGCTTCGCTTCTTTTCCGATTGCATAGGAACTTCCTGTTGTAAATAAAGAAACAGCCTCATATACCGTTAATCTTTCCTCAGGCATATAGCATACACCGTCAATAAAACTTCTACGTGTAACAGCGCTATATATACCTAGAAACGGATTTACTTGTTCAATGGGGGCATCTGAGCCACCATTACAATGTAGCCCTGCTTCCAGTAATGTCTTCCAAGCATACGCATAACGAAGACGGCGCTCTCCTAGTTTTTCAATGACTGACGGAAAATCTGATGAAAGAAAGACTGGCTGTATATCTATAATGACTTGCAAGTTTTTCATTCTTTCAATTAACTCCTCACGAGCAAGCTGACAATGAATAATGCGGTCACGTAACCCTTTTGCTGGTGGATATAATTCGAGTGCATCAATGACATATTCAAGCGATAAATCACCGATAGTATGAATCGCAACTGGCATATGTAAATCTCGTGCTTTCTTCACTAATTCTGCAAGTTCTTCACATGAGAAAATCGCAACCCCATTCGTTTCCTTCGCATCTTCATACGGTTCACTTAATAATGCTGTTCTTCCGCCAAAAGAACCGTCAGAAAAAATTTTCATTGCCCCAAATTCAATATAATGTTCATTTTCATATTCTTTTCGTTCATGTGCTACTTCATGGTGAACGAGCAAATGGGCTTTAAATGGCATTTCTTTTATCACATGAGAAAACGCATTATGCGTTTTTCTAAAACCACCATAATAATTTAAATCTTCCGTATGCCCGCCAACAAGTCCGTATTTCCAGCAATCTTTAATCGCTGTTTGCAGAGCTCTTTGTAAATAAGCTTCATCAATTTCTGGCTGAACATGTTTAATTAATTCTTGCCCTTGTTCATATAAAAGTCCTGTTAACTTATTTGATGAATCTCTGCCAATTTTCCCGCCTTTTGGATCTTCTGTCGCTTCTGTTATATTCGCTTCTTGCAGTATGTATGAATTCACCCATGTAACGTGACGACAAACTCTCTTTAATAAAATAGGATGGTCTTTCGAAATTTCATCTAAATCACGCGCGTGAACATCTTTCGTATCTGTAAAGTTATTTTCATTCCATCCTTCTCCAATAATCCAAGAGCCCTTTGGAGCTTCTTCCACTCGCTTCTGAACAAGAGTCAGTACTTCGCTATAAGATGTACAATTTGATAAATCTAGACGGAGTAATCTCTCTCCATGCCCAATAAGATGCATATGGCTATCAACGAGACCTGGGATCATTGTTTTTCCTTTTAGGTCATGTAACTTTACGTTTGAATATCTGCTTTCTAATTCTCCCTTATTACCAGCATCAACAATTATGCCGTTTTCAACGTAAACAGCGTCCACTTTTTCATTTTCTTCTCTCATTGTGTAAATGGTGCCGCCATACCAAATTTCTCCCATATATCCCATCTCCTTTATTTTTTATTGTATAAAAAAAGCACCATTTCAAAACATGGTGCTTTTCTAAAAATTACTTTTGTTCAGTAGTAGACGTTGTAACTTGCCATTCAATATTAAATTTATCTTTTACTTGTCCGTATGCTGGGCTCCAGAATGTTTCTTGAAGTGGCATGATAACTTCTCCACCTTCTTGTAACTTATCGAATACTTCTTTTGCTTTTTCTGCATTACTAATTTGAATTGCGATTGTTACTTGAGATCCGTTTGCATGTCCTTGACCTGGGAATGTATCAGAAATCATAAGATCCGTATTACCAACTTTTAAAGTAGCGTGTAAAACGCGCTCTTTCGCTTCAGCTGGAATCGGGTATTCTGGATTTTCAGGCATGTCACCAAAAGTTTGCATGACTTCTACTTTTGCATCTAAAGCCTCTTTATAAAACTGTACAGCTTCTTGCCCACTACCATCTAAAACTAAGTACGGATTAATACCTAAAATCATACGGACACCTCTTTTTTAAGTTTATAAAATCGAACTTGTGTTCGTTTTTATATTATCATTGTTTTGCATTTCATTCAACTATTTACTTCACTGTTTTCAAAATTATTTTGACGGAATCTCCATCTCTTGTTTTCTAAGTTCAATACGGCGAATTTTTCCAGAAATCGTTTTTGGTAGTTCATCTACAAATTCAATTTTGCGAGGGTATTTATATGGTGCAGTGAGTTCTTTGACGTGTTGTTGGAGTGTTGGAATTAATGTTTCTTCGTTCTTTTCTATATTCTCTCTTAATACGATAAATGCCTTCACGACACTTCCACGAATTTCATCAGGACTTGCGACAACTGCACATTCTCTTACGTAAGGATGTTTTACAAGTGCATCCTCTACTTCAAACGGCCCGATTGTATAACCAGAGCTAATAATGATATCATCACCGCGCCCTTCAAACCAGAAGTAGCCGTCTTCATCTTTCTTCGCTTTATCACCTGTAATATAATAATCACCGCGGAATTGCATCGCTGTACGTTCATCGTCTTTGTAATATTGTTTAAAGAGGGCCGGCGTTTCAATGTGAACTGCAATATCACCAACTTCGCCTACTTTAACTGGAGTACCTTCCTCATTTACGATATCGACGTGGTTACCTGGCGTTGGTTTCCCCATTGAACCTGGTCTAATATCCATCCCTTTCATTACACCAACAAGTAATGTATTTTCCGTTTGCCCATAGCCGTCTCTCACTGTAATATGAAAGTGCTTTTGGAACGTTCCAATGACTTCTCTATTTAACGGCTCACCTGCTGATACAGCGCTATGTAATGCCTCTAAATTGTACTGACTTAAATCTTCTACCTTTGCCATTAATCTATACTCAGTCGGTGTACAACAAAGTACATTCACCTTATTATCGTCTAATAAGTTTAGGTACGTTTCCGGTTCAAACTTACCGTGATATACAAACCCTGTTGCCCCTGATCCTAGCGTTGCTAAAAACGGGCTCCAAATCCACTTTTGCCAGCCTGGACTAGCTGTTGCCCATACAATATCATTCTCTTCAATTCCGAGCCAATTTGGAGCGCTCGTACGTAAATGAGCGTATGCCCAAGCATGTGTATGAACGACACCTTTTGGATTTCCTGTCGTTCCTGACGTGTAAGATAAAAAGACCATATCTTCTTTATCTGTCTTCGCCATTTCTAACATGTCACTCTCTGTTTCTAACGCTGTTTTTAAATTAATCCATCCATCTACTGACTGCTCGCTCAGGACAAATTTCCGAAGAGATTCCATCGCTTCTATATCATCAAACTGCCTAATATACGGCTCATAGCTTACTATCGCTTTTACTTCTCCATGTCCAATTCGATATTCTATATCTTTTTTACGTAACATTTCCGAGCTTGGAATTACGACAAATCCTGCTTTAATAGCAGCAATATACGTCATGTACGCTTCAATTAAACGCGGCATCATAATGAGAAGCTTGTCCCCTTTTTGCAAACCACTTTTTATAAAAGCGTTTCCAATTTTATTCGCACCTTGCATTAATTCAGCGTATGTAACTTCCCTTCGATTCCCTTTATCATCTTGCCAAATTAAAGCTAATTTCCCTTTATCACCCGTATATTTCTCTATTTCAGAAACTAAATTATAAGACGGTGGCGCCAACAATTCTTCTCTCTTCATAAAATATCCTCCCTTTTCTTTATGCCTCCTTTATATAATAAAGAATTTTCTGTTAATTTTGAACCCTCTTCTTTTGACAAATTTTTCAGTTCTGTCGAATTACTAAATGAAATTACATCAACTTACCGACAAATGGCAACACAAAAAAGAAAGAGCGGGAGAACCCGCTCTTTCTAAGCCATCATATGGGATTATTTTTGGTAACCGCCTAATTGTTGCTCAGCTAGTGAAACTAGACGTTTAGTGATTTCACCACCAACAGAACCGTTAGCGCGAGCTGTTGCATCAGCTCCAAGTTGAACACCAAACTCTTGAGCGATTTCGTATTTCATTTGGTCTAATGCTGATTCAGCACCAGGAACCGCTAATTTATTTGTGCTACGTGACATGTTATATCACCTCCTTGTGAGTATAGAGTGTGATAAATAACATGACTTCATACACGTTTTAAATATGGTAATTTATGGTTTTAGAAAAGTTCTTCAAATTTTTCTTCTTCCGCCACTACTTCTACCGTTTGTAATACCATTGTTTCTTTGTTCGCTACAGCTTCATCGATTAATGGTGTGAAATCGTATTTCGCTTCAAAACGATTTGCTTTTTCACGTTTCGGCTTCGTCGCTGGGCTTGCTGGTGTAAATACAGTACAGCAATCTTCATATGGACGAATTGAAATATCATACGTGCCGATTTCTTCAGAGATTTTAATAATCTCTAATTTATCCATCGTAATAAGCGGACGAATAACTGGGTAGTTTGTTACTTCGTTAATCGTATGCATACTATCTAACGTTTGGCTTGCTACTTGTCCAAGACTTTCACCAGTCGTAATTGCAAGTGCGTTACGCTCCTCAGCAATACGTTCTGTAATACGCATCATCATACGGCGCATAACCGTCATTGAATAGCTAGATGGAATTTCTTTATTAATCGTTTTTTGCACTTCTGTAAACGGAACAAGGTGAAGCGTTACTCGTTTACAATACTTCGTTAACTCTTGCGCTAAATCGATTACTTTTTGTTTTGCACGCTCACTTGTGAAAGGTGGACTATGGAAGTGAACTGCTTCCACAGATACGCCGCGTTTCATCGTTAAGTAAGCTGCTACTGGGCTATCAATACCACCAGAAAGAAGTACCATTACTTTTCCGCCAACGCCAACTGGTAAACCGCCAGCTCCCATACGCTCATCACACATAATGTAGCTATAACCACTGCGAATTTCTACGCGTACATTTACATCTGGATTATGAACATCTACTGTAATATCTTCTGTGTTTTCTAGAATGTGTCCGCCAATCTCAGGTAATAATTCCATCGTTCTCATTGGGAAATGCTTATAAGAACGGTGTACAGTAATTTTAAATGTTTTCACATCACCTTTTACTTGTAAGAAAGCTGCTAATGCACCTTCTTTAATGTCTTCTAATTCTGATGGTACTTTCATCGCTAAGTTAAATTTATGAATACCGAATACATCTTTCAATCTTTCAGAGACTGCTTCATGATCTTCACCATTTAACTGGATGTACATACGATCATGTGTTGCATCGATTTTAATATTTGGGAATTTTTTCAGTTTGAACTTCACGTTATCTTTTAATGTGCTTACAAACTTAGAACGGTTCTTACCTTTTGTCGTCATTTCTCCGTAACGCACTAAAATATATTCATATTTCAACATAATTTCTTTACCTCATCACTTCATATAATTTTGGCATCGTCTCTTTTACAATACCTTCAAATTGTTTTACTTCTTCCATTGTGTTTTCTGGTGCTAAACTAATACGAATAGCGCTTGCAGCTGCTGCATGCGGCACTCCCATTGACACTAACACTCTGCTCACTTCATTTGCTTTTGAAGAACAAGCAGATTTCGTTGACACATATACACCGTGTTCTTCTAAAGCATGAACGACTACTTCTGGTTTTAAACCAACAAATGATACATTTAAAATGTGCGGTGCTGCATATGCAAGCGACGTGTTAATCGTTACATCTTCCATCTCTTTAAAGAAACGAACAAGCTCTGCTTGTAAACTTTGCAAATGAGCTACCTTTTCTTTCACTTGTTCCATTGTCATGCGAAGTGCTTTCACCATCGCTACAATGCCAGGTAAATTTTCTGTACCAGAGCGATACTTAAGCTCTTGTTGACCACCTGATAAAATCGGATCTAATCTTACGCCATCGCGTACATAAAGAAGACCTGTTCCTTTTACACTGTGGAATTTATGTCCAGATATTGAGCAAAGATCAATATGAGAAGCATATAAATCAAGCGGTACTTTTCCTATCCCTTGTACATGATCTACATGGAATCTTATTTTCGGATGATTCGATAATAACGTTCCAATTTCAGCAACAGGCTGAATTGCTCCAGTTTCGTTGTTCACATGAATAATTGACACAAGAATCGTATCTTCACGAAGCGCTCGTTTCACATCTTCTACCGATACAACACCATGCTCGTTAACCGGTAAGTATGTTACATCAAACCCGAGTTCTTCTAATTGCTTATATGCTTCAAACACAGACGCGTGTTCAATATTTGTTGTAATGATATGTTTACCACGCGAACGATTCCTCATCGCTATCCCTTTAATCGCAAGGTTATTCCCTTCCGTTCCACCTGATGTAAAAATAATTTCAGAAGGTTTAACACGAAGAAGCTGCGCTGCAATCGTTCTTGATTGTGTTAATAGACGCTCTGCCTCTCCTCCAAGCGAATGAATAGAAGAAGGATTACCAAAATATTTCCCAGCAACCGTCACGTACGATTGAAGAGCTTCTGGATATGGCTTAGTCGTCGCACTATTATCAAAATAGATCATCGTTCTTCCCCTTTCAGCGCTATCACATCGTATAATCATATCATAAATACGTGTCATTACGCTAAGACTACGCAAAGGTTCCGTTTTATCTCGATTGGTGAAGGCTAATAATTGGCGAGGATGCCCTCCTATTACAGTTTCACTTTATCCCGCGTTAACGGGCAATAAGACTCTCACCTCAAAATCCAGTTAGAGCAAAGAAGTTAGATGGGAGATTAACTGCCCGTAAATGCCCGATTGGTGAAGGCTAGTAATCAGTGGGGATGAATCTTCCCACCGATTACAGTTTCACTTTATTTTGAAACGAATAACCTTACTGTATTCCGCTATTCATTATAGCAACATCGCCTGCAAAATTACATAAAAAAACAAACCCTTTTATGAAAGGGTTTGTTCATTGTCTACATATTCAGCTATTTTTTGAACAACGCCAGGTTCAAGTTGCTCTAACACTGAAGCCGCTTGTTCTAAAGCTGCATCGTATTGGTATTCACGGAATAATTTCTCAGCATAATTTAAACTTTCTGCTAGGTTTTCATCATGACTACGGTAACGGTTACCGTACTGAATTAATTTTTCCACTAAATATGCTTGTCCAATTAACTCTTCTGTCATTTCAGCTACACCGTTCACAGTTGTGTATGCTTCTTCTAAACTGCTATTTACAGCGTTCATATTTAACGGCTTCACTTCTAATTGTTCATATACAGCTTGCATTGCCATTTGCCCTCTTTTTAAATCTTCCATAATACTCTCTGGAAGACCTGGCAAATTCGACTTTTGCATAAAGCGTTTCGTTTCGAAAATAATATTTCGCATTTCTTGTAACTTCTCACGTGCTTCAAATTCTTCTTTGCGCATCGCTTGCAGCATTTCTTTATATTCTGCATGAAGTACTTTTAACGTTTCACATTGCTCATAAACCTCTTCTAGTTCCTCACGAATAATAGAGAAGGCAATATCTTGTTCTGCAACGCGTAATTGCAGCATTTCAAAACGTTTCGTTAAAATGTGCATTTGCTTTTCAATTACTTTTTGAGACTCAATGTCTTTATCTTGTAACTGATAGCTTTGTTTCACAAGTTGTGTTTCTGTTTTCGTTTCAATCGTTTCGATACGCATTTCTTCTAAGTCATCGTAAACAGAAAGTGTTTTTTGCTCCACATAATGTCTCGCATGTACTTCTTGTTCCAATTGATCGTAGAAGCCATCTAAACGTGTTTTTAAGTTTTCTACTTTTTCAGCCGCTTCTGTTATATGAAGCTCCTGTATATCCATTAAACATGTTTGTAGTTGTTTCGTCATATCGCGAACTTCTTTAGGGACTTCCAAATAATCTAATACATAACCTTGTCTTACCATATCATTATGTCCGTGTAATAAATCTTCCAGCTGAACTGGTAACGTCGCTTGGCACTCTACCAATAAATCTGGAATTTGGTGAATAATGATTTCTAAATCTGCTAAACCTTCTTCCAAACTAATAACAATTTCTCTCGCTTTTAAATAGTCGCCATTGTTTGTTGCTTCTTCAAAGGTTTTAAATTTCTCAGATTCAGCGTCTAGCATCTCTTCGATTTTCTGCTCTGCTGCTCCATACATATGTCTATGAGCAAGAACACTCTTTTTCATACTACGATATGTATCACGTAACCCTTCAATTTCCGAGCTATTTTTCTCATGGCTTTCTAACAATTGCTGTAATTCATTTAAAATGTCCGTAATACGATTATCAGCGTCATCTAAACCACTTATGGATTCGTTCATCGCATGCTTTGCTTTTCGGAAGGAGAATTGCGAGGCGAATTTTCGCGCTTGCGCTAAATCTTTGTCAGCTTTCGGAAGGGTTGTTGATACAATTTCATCCCATTCTTCACGCCATTTACCAAACAGTTCTTCTGTTTGACCCGTCATGTTTAAATCTTTTACCCGTTTTAATTCATCTGCCACAGGTTTATCTTTTATCTCTTGTTTCCACTGCTCCAGTGCTTCAATATCTTTATATGAACGATTTCTTATCACAAGCTCTATCATGAGCAGCACTAGAATAGAGCTTACTACAATGATAACGATCGTCAGGATAGAATCCATGCAAAAAAGCCTCCTAGTTATATCTCTTTTTTTGTCCGTTCCGTTTATGAAATGGAAGGCATTATGTATAAAAAGGGAATTCCCCTATATTTAACAACTAACAATGTACTAATCATACCATGTAATGGTTTGTTTTTGACCTAGTTTTTTTAAAAATTTCATGTTCCTTTCAATGTGATTGTAATCTTTCTCAATATTCCGCCTACCTCACTACCTATCCTCAAATGATTGTAATAACAAACAATCTTTCGTATGGGATACGAAATAAATTTTCCGCATGAGTGGTGGTTCAACAGAGATTACATGTACATTTCCTTGCCTTACAGACTGCTCTACTGCCCTTTCTGGAAGTAACGTGATACCAAGGCCAGCTTTTACCATTGCAAGCATCGGTTCTGCGTAAGATGTTTCCACAGCTATAGTTGGTTTTACACCTATTTCATGAAACATGTTCATAATCATTTTCCTTACATCACATATTTCTGGATATACAATTAATTTTTCATTGTGCAGCTCTTCTATTTGAATGACTACCTTCTCTTTGTACGGATGATTATTTGAAACGGCACAAACAATTTTCTCTTGTTGCACTTCTTTTATATACGTAACACCTTCTACTACTGAATCGATGAACATCGCGTCAATCTCCCGCGCTTTAAATAAATCTCTTAATACTTCCGTATGACCGATTTGCCATTCCACTTCGAACTCATCACCTAATATATCTTTACATTCTGATATGTAATGCTCCGCTAAACTCGGTAGTATACCAATTGAAAACTTCCGGTTCTCTTGATACCCCCTCATTTCTGTTTTCACTTCATTTATTTGCTCCAAAATCGGTAACATTCTTTTTATAAATAACTCTCCTGCCTCCGTTAACTCTACTCCTTGCGCCGAACGCTTAAGTAAAGTAACCTCTAAATCCGCTTCTAACTTTTGAATTTGTTTACTAAGCGCTGGTTGAGATATATGTAAAATCTTACTTGCCTTTGATAAACTTCGCGTATGCTTCACTTCAATAAACGATCGTACTGCCTCCAAATCCATCGTACACACCTCTAACAAAAAGTTATAACCGTTATAAGAAATCGATATTTCCTCCTATAAACAATTACTCTTTATACTTATTTCATCAACTTACTATAACGAAATGTAAAGGGGAAAGATACTCTTGAACAAAAAACAAATGCTACTCGGATCCTTTCTATGCTTACTCGCCGTCACTGCCTGGGGATTTATGTTTCCTGTAATGGCAAATGCTCTGCAATTTATCGATCCATTCTTCTTCACAACGCTTCGCTATGGATCAGCAGCTATTATTTTTCTTATTTTGCTATTAATTACTGAAGGAAAGACTTCACTCCGCTTAGAAAAAAGAACACTTTCTCTATTCTTTTACGGGACAGTCGGTTTCGCGGGGTATGGTTTTCTCGTTTTCTACGGACAACAACTTGCCGGACCTTCCGGAGCAATCCATGCAGCTATGATTCAATCCCTTATGCCACTGATTGCCTTATCACTGCAATGGATAACGAAAAATCGCCGCCCACAAAACTATACATTCCTTTGTATGTTCGTTGCATTACTTGGTGTTATGCTTGTCATTTCAAAAGGAAATATTGAATTACTATTTGGAGCTGCAAGCCACTTATCAACAAATATATTGATGCTATGCGGCGTTACTTGCTGGGTCATTTATACAAACGGGGGTGCTCGTTTTCAATCTTGGTCACCACTTAGGTACACGACATTAACTTGTTTATTTGGCTCCATTTCACTCATCGTTATTGTTACTTTCTTAACGTACACAAATATAGTTACTATGCCGTCACTGCGTACAGTTGTGAGCGTTCGTTTTGAACTCTTTTATATGTCGATTATCGCAGGCGTTATCGCTGTATTTTGCTGGAATATGGGAAATCGCTATATTTCATCTATTAACGGCATATTATTTATGAATTTAGTTCCTATCCTTGCACTGATTGGTTCTATCTTTCGAGGTTATACAGTCGATAAAATTGAAATCGCTGGAGCTGCATTAACAATTATCGCGCTATTATGTAACAATTTATGGCAAAGAAAAGTAAACATAAAAATCCCCACCTCAGTTCGTTAGGTGGGGATTCTTCACATATGAACAGCTCTTGGCCATTCATGGTACATATTCGCTTTACATAATGCTTGTTCCATCCATTGCTCAATCTCTTTCGTGTACATCTCTATAAAAAATGTCTCAGACGGGAAAGAATGGAGTACTTCTGATATATATTGTGGATATAAAAACGGCATATTTATCATACCTTTTAATTGCGTCATAAACATTGTAAATGATACTTTCTGAAATTCTTGTTTCATTTGTCCTTGTCTAATCATTTGTTCTATATAATATCTTTCTTTAGAAAAATAAACGGTCATCACTTCACGAATTAATGTCGTATCAAGCGAAAGCTCTCGGTAGAAGAAACGTGTTAGTTCTCTATTTTCAAATTGATATCGTAAAATCCCTCGCACCATTTGCACCATCACATCTTTAGCCGACAAATACTCTCTCTGTTCAAACGACATTTCAATCACATGAATATATCCTTCTAAAAAATCAGTAATAAGCTGTTCTAATAAACCTTGCTTCCCAGCAAAATAATATGAAATATTCGCTACATTCACATCCGCTCGCTTTGCAATGTCTCGCACCGACGTTCCATCATAACCTTTCGTATTAAACAACGATATTGCCGCATCAATTACTTTTTGTTTCGTCTGCTTCATGCGCTCACTTCCCTTCAATGAACAGCTATAGTTTAAATTTCTTGACTTTTAAGACAAATTCCTTTAATTTTCTATCGACAAAGTCATGTGAAATACATCGTATTTTGCTAATATTTTACACATCTCGATAAAAAAGGAGCTGTTTCCATGTTTACTAAAGAAAGTTATGCAGGATCTCGCGTGCAGCAATATGAGACAGTAATTAAACAACTGGATGCGTTATTAACTGGCGAATCAAACGTAGTCGCAAACTTATCAAATGCGTCCGCATTATTAAACCAATTTTTAGATCGCGTTAATTGGGTTGGCTTTTACGTAACAGAAGGAAATCAGCTTGTCCTTGGACCGTTCCAAGGAATGCCTGCTTGCGTACGCATTCCATTTGGACGAGGCGTTTGCGGCGTAGCAGCTGAAACGAAAACAACGCAGCTTGTAGCGGACGTTCACCAATTCCCAGGTCACATCGCTTGCGATAGTGCTTCTAATTCGGAAATCGTTGTACCGATTGTGAAAGAAGGAGCTGTCATTGGTGTACTGGACATTGATAGTCCTGAAAAAAATCGTTTTGATGAATTAGATCAGCGCTATTTAGAAAAGTTTGTGGAAACACTCCTAAAACATATGTAAAAAGAAAAGAGCGAGTTATCGATTTAGTACGTCCTGTACAAAACCGATAGCTCACTCTTTTTTCATTGATTAACAGTAGATATTTTCTTTAATGCCTGCTCTAAATCAGAAACGATATCCTCCCACGATTCTAAACCGACCGATAAGCGTATTAAATTATCGAAAATGCCCATTTCTTTTCTTAGTTCCGCTGGAATCGCAGCGTGCGTCATCGTTGCTGGATGCTGAATTAACGTTTCTGTATCTCCTAAACTCACCGCAATTGTAATAAAGTGAAGATCATTAATAAACGCTTGCGTCTCTTCTTTTCCGCCTTTTACTGAAAAAGAAATAACACCGCCCCCGCGTTTCATTTGACGAGATGCTAACTCCCCTTCTGGATACCAAACACCTTCTACCGCATCATGTTTTCTTAAGAACGATACAATTTTTTCTGCATTATCACAATGACGATCCATTCTTACTGCTAACGTCTTTAACCCACGTAATAATAACCACGCATCAAACGGCGCCATAATACCGCCGATATCCTTTCGCATCGGGCGAATCTTTTCAGCTAATGCTTTCGTTTTACAAATTGTTACACCTGCTACAACGTCACCGTGACCACCAATATATTTTGTCGCACTATGCACAACAGCGTCACAGCCAAGCTCAAGCGGCCTTTGTAAATAAGGTGAACAAAACGTATTATCAACAATAACAAGTAAGCCTTTTCGCTTCGCAACCCGAATCACTTGTTTTAAATCAATTAATTTCATTGTCGGATTAATTGGTGTTTCAACGAAAATAAGCTTTGTATTTGGGCGAATTTTATTTTCAATATCAACCTCTGTCTCCATATCACAAAACGAATGCGTAATCATAAATTTTTCTTCTAACACTTCTAAAAAACCGTACGTGCATCCGTATAATCCATTTGAACAAATAATATGATCTCCAGCCTTTAAAAAACCGATTAAAGTCGCTGAAATAGCTGCCATACCAGATCCGAAGGCAAGTGCCTCTTCTCCTCCTTCTAACACCGCCATACGTTCTTCAAATAATTTCACAGTTGGATTTCCAAGCCGTGAGTAAATATAAGATGGATCCACTCCCGCAAAACTCGCCTCTCCTTGCTGCGCAGTCTCAAATGTAAATGTAGAAGTTTGAAATAAAGGTGGTGTTAAACTTCCTTTATGTTCCTCAGATGTATAACCGTGATGAATTAACGCTGTCTCCATATGCTTCTTTTTCATAAAAACATCCCCCTTATGTTTTTATTGCCGCATATTCATCCATAAAAATTTGATGAACATTTTCCTTCATTTTATGTAAGCGCTTTATTTGTGTTTCTATCTCTTCTTCTATATTGTTTTAAATTCCTTCTTATATTAATTTCCAAAATTTATATGCATAAAACAAAAACGTACTCGCTTGACGAAACTCTGGGTAAAAGATATAATAGCGTTTGTGTAAAATAAAAAGGCAGCCTTGTAATGTGAGTTTATCGTTTGTATTTTGTTCCTCTACGGAGGTGTATCTCGTAACTCCCTGCTGCTGGAGCGAAGGTACATGAAAACAAAATGCCCGTAAATATCGATTACGTCTGTTTTTATTTTACGTAAATAAAAACATTTTTAAAGGAGGAGTCAACTATGGCTCGTTATACAGGTCCAGCTTGGAAACTGTCTCGTCGTCTTGGAATCTCTCTAAGCGGCACAGGAAAAGAATTAGAAAAACGCCCTTACGCACCAGGTCCTCACGGTCCTAACCAACGTAAGAAACTTTCAGAATACGGTTTACAATTACAAGAGAAACAAAAACTTCGTCACATGTACGGCATGACTGAGCGTCAATTCCGTCGCACATTTGACCAAGCAGGTAAAATGCCTGGTAAGCACGGCGAAAACTTCATGATCCTTCTTGAAGCTCGTCTTGACAACTTAGTTTACCGTATGGGCTTAGCTCGCACTCGTCGTGCAGCTCGCCAATTAGTAAACCACGGTCACATCATGGTTGATGGCGCTCGCGTAGATATCCCATCTTACCGTGTAAAACCTGGTCAAACTATCAGCGTTCGCGAAAAATCTAACAGCCTTGTTGTTGTTAAAGAAGCGATCGAAGTTAACAACTTCGTACCAGAATACTTAACTTTCGATGCTGACAAATTAGAAGCTACTTACACTCGTCACGCTGAGCGTTCTGAGTTACCAGCTGAAATCAACGAAGCATTAATCGTAGAGTTCTACTCTCGTTAATCTCGGTACTCTGAAAAGAGTCGTATTAAAAGCCTTAGGAACCTTGTTAATTCAAGGTTCCTGGGCTTTTTTTATTTATATAAAGCATAAAAAAGAATGTACTGGGGGCAAAAAATAATATGGCTGGCGTGTGTATAGAAATGGATAAGTGTAAGTAAAATAATAAAACCTCTGTAGGTCCGTAGTACATTCATCTTATTAGTAATTAATAATTATTAGCCCTTCTTTCTTTAAAATTGTTCATTGTTCTTTTATCTACATAAGAAGAAACTTTTCCACTTCTAACGCTGAAAAATACCACTTTCCATCTATTTTAAATTTCGGGAAACGTTCATCATAAAAGCAATTTTCTCTGATGGAATTTCCACTCATACATGTTTGTCTACACAATTCTTTCATATCCCAAAACATTTTTCTATGTTCAATATGATCTAGCCGTTTTCGTAACTCTTCTAAGAAAAGTTCTTCAATCTTTTGTTCATCTATTTTAATATCAAGAATGTTGTTATTCACCTTCTTTCATACTTTCATTTTGCTTATTTCGTTGTTCTACTTTCCTTTTTATAATTAGCTCCCGTACAGCTGGTATTAACGGTGTTAAAAATTTCTTCCGCTGTTCCTTTGTAAGGATTACTTTCACCACATACTCATATTCATCACGAATAATTTGTTCTTCACTCATCCTCTATCACATCTTTTCTTTTTATTCCCTTTGTAAGTGAGTATCGTACACAATTTTCCATCTTCCAGAAAAACCTTTCTGTCATAATCCGCCAGAATTTCCTCACGATTTATTCTTTCTACTTTTTCACCAACTTCCCAATATCCAGCACGAAGCAGAAACTCAGAATCCCCTTCTGGAATCGGTAATTCATACCATCTAAAGTTATTCTAGTTACTTCAATACCTTCTCTAATAATCATTTCATCACCCTTTCATTATGAATATGGATAAGTTCGCTTTGAGTTTTATTAATACCCTTACAAAAATAATCAGTTACGTAAACAACTTCTTTGATAAAGAGTTTATGAAAGCATAAAAAAGCCCCCAAACGCTAAGGAATTTATAAAGGAATTTTTTAAAAGTATACGGAGTGGGATTCTCCACAACCGTAATACATGTTTTCATATTGTTAAAACCCTCTTAAGGATGAAATATCTATATATCTTATTTATGTAACTTATGTTATAGTTTCATATGTTAATTAATTACAATTCTTTTTAAAAGGAGTATACGCAATGAAAGCAAAGAAACTAATATGTTTTTTAGCATTACCACTTATGTTAGTAGCGTGGGTAGGATGTTCTAAGAACAATACAGAAGAGAATAAGACTGATAGCTTAAAGATTTCAGAGTCAGAAAAGAAGAAAGACGAGTCAATAGACAAAGAAGCAGATAAGCTAAACAAGGAAAAAGAAGAATTGCTTGCTAAAAAGGAAGAATTGCTTGCTGAAAAGGAAAAATTGCTTGCTGAAAAGAAAGCTAAGGAAGAAAAAGAGGTAACGAAAAAGAAAGAGGATACAGATAAAAATGAAGTCTCAAACGATAAAACAGTAAAAGAAGCTGTAATTGGAGAAGGTAGAACACTAGCTGAGGAAAGAGAGTATAGAGATAAGCAGTTAACTAAAGGTTCTAGTGCATCTTCTCCTTTAGAGAAGTATCAAGAAGATATTAAGGATACTTCTAATGACTTAAAGACGGCAGTTCAATCTATTAAATCCTTAGCTGAAAAAGATGGAACGTGGAAAACAACTCAAACAGGATTAAAGGGAGAATTAAGTAGAGTAAGTGGGAGAGCTAATAGACTAGCAAGTATAGAACCTCCTAAGGAGTATGATTACTTCAAAGTTCAATTAAGAGACGATGCAAGAGCAATTAAACAAATGGTAGACCAAGCATTTATAGCTTTAAATGAAAATGATACTGAAACAGCCAAGTTAAACATAGGTGCTATGATAGATTATGTAGATATAATGTCTTCAACATTGAATGAAATACAAAATGTACAAAATGGAGTTTAAAGGGGTATGTGCCAAAGAAGCAAAATATTGAGATCGGCAAATTACTAGACTCAGAATCAATAACAAGTATTTTAGCTAACTTTGTAGGTGGAAAAACAAAATCAGTTGATTATGATGACGAAAAAGATAAAGATAAAGATGTAGTTATAATTAATAAACTTACATTAGTTGTTTTAGTCACCTAATGCTTCCAAAATGAGGATGAATAAAACATTTCAATAGAAAAGCTGCCAAAGAAACTAAAACCTTTCTCTGGCAGCCTTTATTTATATATATTAAAGTTATTTATTTTCCTCTTTCTGAACATATACATAAGCATCTTTCTGCTCTTTATGTACATCCACCTTCGAATTCTCTGCAAGCTGACCCGCATTTAGCAAAGAAAAAATAATGAGCGCTTCTAGTGACATTTCGTTTTACCACTCCTTTCTAGTTGTTATACATTTATCATACCGCTTACATGTGATTTCCGTATGAACTCGAAAAGGAGATTACAACAAAATGGTTACAAGCATATGAATGCACGTTATAATAACCATAAAATGGGAGGTGGATTCTTTTTGACAATAAATCAAATGGTTCAACTCGGAAGTTCATTTATGCTATTTATTACTTCCGCACTGATGAGTTGGTATCAGGGGAGTAATTTAATAGATAATCCTGATGAATGGAAATATAGCGCTAAGTTTACAAATTACTTTAAAGGCACCGTTTCAAATTACCAAGATATTTATCAAATCGATTTCTTTATATATGCGGCAAAATTTTATCCAACAGCATTTATCGTTATGCTAGTTAGTTTACTTTATATGCTCATATTAATTCTTTATATTCTATTTAAAAGAAAAGATCCGGCGATTTAAATCCATACATAAAAACCCCGAATCATAGACTTTTCAGCCTACAATTCGGGGTACTATTTGTTTACATTCGTTTCTAATTAGTAACGAATTAAGAAATATTTCTTCTTACCGCGGCGAATGATTGTGAATTTACCTTCGATGCGGTCGTTTTCTGTTACAACGTAGTCTAATGCTTGTGTACGCTCACCGTTTACGTAGATTGCGCCATTCGTTACATCTTCACGTGCTTGACGTTTTGATGGAGAGATTTTGCTTTCTACAAGTAAGTCGATTAATACTGTATCTTCTGCAGTACGTTCTACAGATGGTACGTCTTTGAATCCTTGCTCGATTTCGCTTGCAGTCAGTTCTGCTACAGAACCGCTGAATAATGCAGCTGAAATTTTAATCGCTTGCTCTAATGCTTCTTCACCATGAACAAGTTTTGTCATTTCAGAACCTAATGCTTTTTGTGCTGCACGTTTTTCTGGCGCTTCAGCTACTTGCTTTTCAAGCTCAAGAATTTCTTCATGAGATAAGAATGTGAAGTATTTTAAGTATTTAACAACGTCGCGGTCATCTGTGTTAATCCAGAATTGGTAGAACTCGTAAGGAGTTGTTTTCTCTGGGTCTAACCAAATTGCGCCGCCTTCGGTTTTACCAAACTTCGTACCGTCAGATTTAGTAACTAGTGGAATTGTTAAACCGAATGCTTTCGCATCTTCTTCTGATTTACGGATTAATTCAAGACCAGCTGTAATGTTACCCCATTGGTCACTACCACCGATTTGTAGACGGCAATTATGTTGCTGATATAAGTTTAAGAAGTCGTATGATTGTAAAATCATGTAACTAAACTCAGTGAATGAAATACCAGTTTCTAAACGAGATGCTACTGTATCTTTTGCTAACATATAGTTTAAACCGAAGTTTTTACCGATATCGCGTAAGAATGAAATTACATCTAAGCTACCAAGCCAGTCGTAGTTGTTAGCCATCGTTGCTGGGTTGTCCACGTTTTCAAACTCTAAGAAGTTTGAAAGTTGGTTTTTAATGCTTTCTGTGTAGTAAGCAACTGTATCTTTCGTATTTAATGTACGTTCTGCTTTTTTACCACTCGGGTCACCGATCATACCAGTACCACCGCCAACAAGTGCGATTGGTTGGTGACCAGCTAATTGGAAACGACGTAACATTAATACTGGTAACATATGACCAATGTGTAAGCTATCCGCTGTCGGGTCGAAACCACAGTATAATTTAACGCTTTCTTTTTCTAATAATTGCTCAAGGCCCTCAGCATCTGTTTGCTGATTAATTAGACCGCGAAATTCAAGATCTTGTAAAATACCCATATCCTACATACTCTCCTTTAAGTTCATTACTGGCGTGAAGGTTGAAAACATAAAAAAATCGCCCCTTCAAATAAGGGACGATTTTGATTATCGCGTTACCACCCTAGTTGCAGGCAAAAAAGCCTACCACCTTATTTACATAACGGCTTAGCACCGTCTTTTCCCTTTTGAATAAAATTCAATCGAAAAAAGATGCTCTAGGGGCGTAATTCGCGATCATCTATGTGCTGATTTTCACCGGCCATCAGCTCTCTAAAACAGGGAAATGATCACTACTTCTCCCTTTCCACGCTCAATTATTCATATACTTTTCTTTATACCATCATTTATATAGGCATGTCAAATAGAGGTCAGGTTTCCCTTCTTGTCAATCCTTTACAACACCATAAAGAGTATCGTAATAAGAGAAAGAATTGGAACCCCAACTAATAACGATACATGAAACACAATCGATAAATCATTCCCAATGGTCGCCTCCACAGGATCTTTCGCTGGGGAACCAAGAAACCCGATTAATCGATCGAATCGACTTACCGTTTTTGGAAAGTCTGGTATTTCTACATGATCACTATCTAAATGTTGCTTTAACTTATATTCACTCTTAAAGGGATTTTCGCTCAATTTCGTCCACCTCCAGCAATTGTTTCAATTTCTTTATCCCGTTATGAAGTCTCGATTTCACCGTTCCAATCGGAATGTTTAATATCTCTGCAATTTCTTTTTGCTGCATGTCATGATAATAAGAAAGGATTAGGACCGCTCTTTGCTCTTCTGGAACTTTCAAAATTGCTTCTCTTACTGTGAGCCGATCTTCGTGAGAAAATTCTTTTTCCGGAATCGGCACTAAAAATGGCAAAAGCGTACGCCACTTTTTTCTCCTATTTAATTTATTAATCATAAGACGATAACCAATTTGAAATAAATACGTTTTTATTTTACCTTTTTCAAGTTCATACATATGTTTCTTACGCTCTAGCGTCAAAAACGTATCTTGCACAAGATCGATACTTAATTGTTCATCTCGGTTAAATCGATATAAAAATGTGTATAGCGCTGGTTTGATTAAAACATATAGTCTTTCTCCCGCTTGTTTATCTCCACTTTGATACGCAAGCATGAGCTCCTCCTCAATCCCAATCTGCGCCATGATTTTTGATCTCCTTTATTCCTTTTAACGTTAATGAAATACGGGAAATTAAATATGCAATCGCAATAAAAATCCACAATTGTGATTGATTTGTAAAAAATTGCACATATGGGTTTTGAATCGTAAATCCCATAGTAACTAAAGTATTTAACGCTTGCACACATATGCATGCATACAACGCAAGGCAGATAGAAATAGTGTCAAATACATTCCAGCGAAAATACACTTTTGTTTTTGTAAAATCAATTTTATATCCATTTTTCCGTACTATATGTTTTCTATCAAATGGAATAATGATTGAAAACATAACACCCATTATAACTCCAGCTGTAAGCATTGATACTCTATATCCAATTGGTATCGGTAAGAAAAGACCACAAGAAAATACAACTATAATTCCAATTACAGCAAAAGTAAGAAGTAATTTATTAGACATATAAAAGCCTCCCTCATCTATTCTTTCATAAATGTATACAGACGAGGAAGGCACTTCGTTCAAATATTATTTTAGTTTTTTTATAATCTTTGCAGGATTCCCGCCAACTACTACATTATTAGGCACATCTTTCGTTACGACAGCACCAGATGCGATCACCGCATTGTCTCCAATTGTTACACCTGGATTAATAATTGCTCTTCCGCCAATCCATACGTTATCGCCAATTGTAACTGGTTTTCCGTATTCTGATCCGCTTATGCGCTCTACCGGATCAAGCGGGTGCGTTGCTGTATAAATGTGAACACCTGGAGCTAACATACAGTTCACTCCGATTGTTACTGGACATACATCTAAAATGGTACAGTCAAAGTTCGCGTAAAAATTTTCACCCACATGAATGTTATAGCCGTAATCACATCTGAAAGAAGATTCAAGATGAATGTTATCTCCAGTCGTTCCGAATAGTTCTTTTACGATTTCGCTACGCTCTTTTAATTGTACTTCTGGCGTTTCATTTAATTTTCTCGTTAATATACGAGCTTGCTCCCTCTCTTGAACTAAAACTGGATCAGCTGGTATGTACATTTCACCTAGTATCATCTTTTCTTTTTCTGTTTTCATCATACTATCCCCTTTAACTTATATATATAAGTTCATGATATCATAAAAAAGAAAGGCCTGAACATTTTTCGTTCAGACCTTTCTCTCTTAATCTTCCATCGTTGATAAGTCACCTGTTGGTAAGTTTAACTCCCACGCTTTTAATACGCGGCGCATAATTTTACCACTTCTCGTTTTCGGTAATTTATCTCTAAATTCAATTTGTCGTGGCGCTGCATGAGCTGCTAGGCCTTTCTTTACAAATTGACGAATTTCTTCTTTTAATTCATCAGATGGTTCGTATCCTGCTCGAAGTGCGATAAATGCTTTAATAATTTCGCCGCGCACCGGATCAGGAATACCAATTACACCAGCTTCTGCAACAGCAGCGTGCTCAATTAATTTACTTTCTACTTCAAACGGACCAACGCGCTCACCTGACGTCATAATTACATCGTCAATACGCCCTTGGAACCAGAAGTATCCATCTTCATCCATATAGGCAGAGTCACCTGATACGTACCAATCTCCCGGCATGAAATAAGATTCATATTTTTGCTCGTTATTCCAGATCCCACGCATCATAGATGGCCAACCTTTCGCAATTGCTAAGTTACCCATTGTGTAAGGAGGCACTTCATTTCCTTCATTATCAACAATCGCTGCTTTCACACCTGGAATTGGTTTACCCATTGAGCCTGGACGGATTTCCATACAAGGGTAGTTACAAATAACTTGTCCACCTGTTTCTGTCATCCACCACGTATCATGAATACGAAGTCCAAATGCGTTCATACCCCAGCGAATTACTTCTGGATTTAACGGCTCACCAACGCTTAATACGTGGCGCACTTGTGATAAGTCATATTTTTTAATTGCGTCTTGTCCAGCTCCCATTAACATACGGAATGCTGTTGGTGCGCTGTACCAAACCGTCACACCGTAATCTTGCAGTGCTTCATACCAAGCTTCTGGACTAAAGCGTCCACCTAAAATAACGTTTGACGCTCCAACTAACCACGGTGCGAAAATACCGTAAGCTGTTCCAGTTACCCAGCCCGGGTCAGCAGTACACCAATATACATCGTCTTCTTTTAAATCTAATACCCACTTCGCCGTTTGATAGTGCTGAACCATTGCGTTTTGCGCATGAAGCACACCTTTTGGCTTACCAGTAGAACCAGACGTGTAATGTAGAATCAAGCCGTCTTCACGGCCTAACCATTCAATATGTAATTCTTTTGAAGCTTGTTCAAATAAAGGATTGAACGCTACCGTTTTACCGCCTTCTTCTACATTATCTCCAACAAGGAAAACTGTTTTTAAAGCCGGTAAATCATTTAATGGTACGCGCTCTAACAATTCAGGCGTTGTAATTAACACCTTTGCTTCGCTATCTTCTAAGCGATCGCGAACTGCGCCTTCCATAAATGCTTCAAATAGCGGTCCAACAATTGCTCCTAATTTCACTGCACCTAAAAGTGCGAAATATAACTCTGGAGAACGTGGCATAAAAATAAAAACGCGATCGCCTTTTTCTACATCGCCATAATTCTTAAGGACGTTTCCTGCTTTATTAGAAAAATCCTTCATTTCCTTAAATGTATATTTCTCTTTTCGCGATCCATCTTGATAATAAAGAGCTACTTTATTCTTTCGATCGGATTTCGCATGCTTATCAATTGCCTCATACGCCATATTTACTCGGCCTGTTTCATTCCAAGTAAAGTTTTTATTAACCTCTTCCCAGTTAAAATTCGCGTATGCCTCATCATAATTCGGCAAATTATTTTCTCCTTTAATGACAGGAAGCGTTTCTACTTTCATACTTTACATCCCCCTCCTATGTATTCTATTATCTATTATAATGACATTATTTAAAATTTTCAGTATATTTGTTGATTTTTAGACAAATTTTTAATGACAAATTTCGATTCACATCGCATATATTATAAAGTACGATATTAATAGATTCACAAACCCTCAAGGTGGTGAGCAATACATTGATTCATAAAAAAATATATAATGCTAGAAACTTAAAAACGGCGAAAGGCACTTTAATTATTGAAGGTCCTGTCTCTACACATAACTTAGAAATGTATGAGTTTCATCCAGACTTAATTGCGTTTCGTCCTGCCGAGCAACAATATAAAGCAATTGTCGAAATTTCTAAATTACCAGAAGCTCGTCTCATTATTGCTAGACATGACCAAACAATTGTTGGATATGTTACATACTTGTATCCTGATCCACTTGAACGATGGTCAGAAGGAAAAATGGAAAACTTAATTGAGCTTGGGGCAATTGAAGTAGTCCCAGCCTTCCGCGGGAGTTCTGTCGGAAAGAACTTACTAGAGGTTTCTATGATGGACGATTATATGGAAGATTACATTATATTGACGACTGAATATTATTGGCACTGGGATTTGAAACAAACAGGATTGAATGTGTGGGAATACCGAAAAGTAATGGAGAAGATGATGAATGCTGGCGGGTTACAATGGATGGCTACAGACGATCCTGAAATTTGTTCACATCCTGCCAACTGTTTAATGGTCCGCATCGGTAAACGCGTTGATACGGATTCTATTCAAGCTTTTGATCGTCTACGTTTTCACAATCGTTTTATGTATTAATAAAGGGGGCAACTGGAATGATTGTAGAAGAAATTATGAATCAAAATGTAGTTACATTGCATCCAAACGATACAATCGAAACAGCAATCCGAACGATACGCACGAAAGGCATTCGGCACATTCCAATTGTCGATCAAAATAATCACGTCGTAGGCATTATTTCTGATCGGGATGTAAGAGATGCAAGTCCGTCTATTCTAGATGAACAAGTTTCAATCGATATGCTACAGCAACCGCTCGAACTTATTATGAAACATCCTGTTATGACTTGCCATCCTCTCGATTTCGTTGAGGAAATTGCTACTTTATTTTTTGAAAATAAAATTGGCTGTCTTCCTGTTACAAAGGCCGGGAAGTTAGTTGGAATCATTTCTGAATCTACAGTACTGCACACATTAGTAAAATTAACAGGAGCACATCAACCAAGTTCGCAAATTGAAATTCAAGTAAAAAACGAACCTGGTATTCTTGGAAAAGTCGTTGCTATTTTTAGTGATTTACAAATAAATATCGTGAGCGTTCTCGTCTACCCAGCAAAAGACGAGAATGATAAAGTACTCGTTTTCCGCATTCAAACGATGAATCCTCTAAAAGTGATTGATGCACTTGAAGCAGAAGGTTACCGCGTATTATGGCCAAACATCATGGGGATGCAAGCATGAGTAGCGCGTTTATTTATTCGGATGACTTTCGGGGCTATTCATTTAGCCCTGATCATCCTTTTAACCAACTGCGCGTCACACTTACGTATGATTTATTACAAAAGGGCGGTTTCATCTCTCCCTCTCAAATCATCTCACCACGGATGGCTACAGATGAAGAGATCGCCTACGTTCATACAGAGGAGTACATAAATGCGGTAAAACGTGCTGGAGAAGGAAAGTTAGAAAAATCAATTGCAATGACATATGGACTCGGAACAGAAGATACACCGATGTTCCCAAATATGCACGAAGCAAGCGCATTGCTCGTTGGCGGTACGTTAACAGCTGTCGATGCTGTTCTTTCCGGAAAAGTAAAACACGCACTTAATTTGGGCGGCGGCTTACATCACGGCTTTCGCGGCAAAGCATCTGGCTTTTGTATTTATAACGACAGTTCTATCGCAATAAAATATATTCAAAAGAAATACGGTTTACGCGTCTTATATATTGATACAGATGCTCATCACGGTGATGGCGTACAGTGGTCGTTTTATGATGACCCTAACGTATGCACCATTTCACTGCATGAAACTGGTCGTTATTTATTCCCTGGAACTGGCGCTGTAAACGAACGTGGCCAAGGTAATGGTTATAGTTATTCTTTTAATGTTCCACTCGATGCTTTTACAGAAGATGAATCGTTCTTAGAATCATATCGAACTGTTGTAACAGAAGTTGCAGCGTACTTTAAACCGGATATTATTTTAACGCAAAATGGTGCTGACGCACATTATTATGACCCACTTACACATCTTTGTGCGACAATGAATATTTACCGCGAAATACCGAAGCTCGCTCGTGAAATTGCTAATGAATATTGCGAAGGTCGCTGGATCGCTGTCGGCGGTGGCGGCTATGACCATTGGCGTGTCGTACCAAGAGCATGGGCACTCATTTGGCTCGAAATGAACAACATCCAAAACATCTCAGGTTATCTCCCTCCAGAATGGATTGAAGCTTGGAAAGGACAAGCAGAAACAGAACTTCCCCTCACATGGGAAGATCCAGACAACATGTATAAACCTATCCCCCGTAAACCAGAAATTGAAGAAAAAAACGCATTAACTGTAGCGAAATCCCTTGAAATTATTCGGAATAATATGACAAAATCTTTATACTAAACGAAAAGGAGGCTCGTTTTTGAATAGCCTCCTTTTATTTAAAGCTTGCTATTATTGTCGTTTTCTGTCGGTAAGTCGATATATTTTAATAATCGCTGATATATTCCGAGTTACGCCGATATATTTTGATAATCGCTGATATATTCCGAGTTGCGCCGATATATTCTAATAATCGCTGATATATTTTCATTTTATAACAGTCTGGCCCAACTTTTATGAGAAAAGGTCGTGATATTATGTGGACACAACAAATAATCAACACGAAACGCGGTACATTTGAACTCTTTACAAAAGGAAATGGCGAATCGCTTTGTATTACACATCACTATTCACAATTTAATGAAACTGGTGATTACTTTGCGGATGTTTTTACTGCTACGCATCGTGTATTTCTCATTAATTTACGAGATACTGGTCGCTCTGTAACCGCCCAGTCAGAAAACGAATTAAGCATGATTGAAACAATCCACGACTTAGAAGCAATACGAGAAGCATTACAACTTCCAACATGGCATTTCGCCGGTCATTCAACAGGTGGTATGCTTGGACTTTTATATGCGATTACATATCCAAATTCCTTACAATCATTAGTCGTAGCAGGAGCTGCAGCAAGTAACTATACCGAAACACCATTTTGCATTTATCACCCAGCACATCCACAGTTTCATTATATGCAAAAACACATCGAAAACTTAAAAAGCCCTCACCTTACAAGTGAAGAACGAAAAGAACTATCTACTGAGAGAACAAAATTATCATTGTATAAACCAGAAAACTACAACTCTTATTTTTGTAAACCAATCAATAAAACAATGTCCGTTAGCCGGATGAACGCTTTCGCCAATGAATATCCTTCATTTGATTTAAGAGAGTATTTACCTTTCATCCAAACAAAGACACTTATTATATGCGGAAGATATGATGTGCAGTGTCCAGTTCAATATTCTATCGAGATACATGATGGGATACGTAACTCTATCTTCATTCCATTCGAAAACAGCAACCATTATCCTTTTTTAGAAGAAGCGACCCTGTTTACTTCTACTACTCAAATATTTTATAAATCGTTACGCCAGTACCGTTATTATTAAGGAAAGCTCACAGTCTCTATAAGACTATGAGCTAAATTTTCAGAAGAAATATTTCGTACTATATAAAAATAAAAGATAAAAGGAAAAGAGCACCAAACCTACATCAAACAACACTGACTTTTTATCTCCTTCTTTTAAACCTATCGTAATATTAAAAATGCTTCTAACTATCCAACCTAATACTAAAAATAACCAGCCGAAATGATCATTTGTATAATCTTTATCATAAAACATTTGTATTGCACCAATAATTAATAAAATAATTATAATATTAGTTCCAATCCTTAAGACCTTGTTTGATTTATTATCTTGTAATGTATCTCCCAAAATGTAGCACACCCTCTCATGCTCTACTATGTTTTATCTCTCTTTATATCTTAACACAAATTACCTATTATTTCCTTTTGACAAATAACATAAAAAACCTGCCAATTACTCGGCAGGTATATTACACGTTAAAACGATAACCAGCTCCCCATACTGTTTCAATATATTGCGGGTGAGCAGGATCTCTTTCAATTTTTTCACGTAGCTTTCTAATGTGGACGACAACAGTGGCTAAATCACCAGCGGAATCTAATCCCCAAATGCGTTCAAATAACTGTTCTTTATTTAATACTTGGTTTGGATGTGTAACAAAGAATGTTAATAAATCAAATTCCTTCGTTGTAAACGCAACTTCTTCATTGTTTATAAAAACTTTTCTCGCTCGTTGATCGATAGAAATTCCGTGAATATATAACGTATCACGTTGCTTACTTACATTTCCTAATAATCTTTCATAACGGGCAATATGTGCTTTTACTCTTGCGACTAATTCACTCGGGCTAAACGGTTTCGTTATATAATCATCCGCTCCTAATCCGAGTCCGCGAATTTTATCTATATCTTCTTTTTTTGCTGAAACAAGTAGAATCGGAATATCTTTTACAGCACGTATTTGTTTACAAATTTCGAATCCGTTCATTTTCGGAAGCATAATATCTAAAATAATTAAATCATAGTCTTCTTGCAGAGCTGTTTGTAAACCTATTTCTCCTGAATGCTCTACATCAACTTGGAAATCATTAATTTCTAAATAATCTCGCTGTAATTCTGCAATACTTACTTCATCTTCTATTAATAAAATTCTTTTCAATTTACTCACCACATTCCTCTACTTTTTCCAATGAGAAGAAAATGCTTGTGCCTTTACCAAGCTCGCTTTCCGCCCAAATTTCCCCGCCATGTTCTTCAACAATTTGCTTCGCTATTGCTAAACCAAGTCCACTTCCACCTGTGCTAGAATTCCGCGATTGCTCTGCACGATAAAAACGTTCAAAGATATACGGCAATGTATCAGCTTCTATACCTGATCCGTTGTCCATCACTTTCACAATAACTTTATTATTATCACTCGATACTGTTACAGTAATTTTCTTCTCTTCTTTATCCATGTATTTCACACTATTATGAACTAAATTTGATATCACTCTATTTATTTTTTCACAATCAGCCGTTACATATAGTGTTGATGCATGTAATTGTAAGTTAACTTCTATACCTTCTTTACTTAAATCCATCTGCATCTCTTCTATTAATTCTTGCATAAACGTATTTAATTCAACTGTTTCAAACTGGAATGGAACTCGATTCAAATCGAGCTTCGAAAACAAAAAGAGTTCATCAATGAGTGTGTCCATATGTTTTGCCTTCGTATGGATAGTTGTTAAATACTTATCCATTTTTTCTGGCGTATTTGCTACCCCGTCCTTTATTCCTTCTACATATCCTATAATTGATGTAATCGGTGTTTTTAAGTCATGAGAGATGTTTGAAATAAGCTCTTTTCGATTTTCTTCATACTGTGTTTGCATCTCTATCGATTCTTTTAATCTCTTCCTCATTTCCTCAAACCCTTGATTTAATTGCCCTATTTCGTCGTGTGATGTAATTGGTATTTGAAAATCTAAATTTCCTTCTTTAATTTTCTCCGTTGCGCCTTTCAATACAAAAATTGGTTTTATTACACTTCTTGAAACGAGGTAACTTAATAATCCAATGAGTAAAATGGCTAGTAGTAAAAGCGATACGAATAAGATTGGAAATAATTTTTGTGTAAGATCTACAAATGAACTTTGCTTTTTTAATACAAATATACTTCCCTCTTCTTCCTGAGGAAAATAAAAATCAAACTTTACATATCGATAAAATGTATCGCCTAGTTCCGTTGTACCACGACTATTAATATTTGCTGATTCAAATTTCGGAAGGGCTTCTTTTAAAGATACACTTTCAAATACGTTTGAAGCATATGAAAGTGTTTCTCCTTTTCTTACTACTATTTTCACACCCTCTTTTTCTATTGCTGAGACAAACGACTCATCTAGCAATTGAGATTGATGCTGTTTGGCTGCTGACTTCAACTCAAGATAGGCATTCTCTTCTTCTGGTGTAAGCGGCTTTTGAATGTAAGAACTTTTATAGAAATTTTTCACTGCTTCCAAGTCACCTGTTATCGAAAAAACGATTAAAAATCCCGCGACTAATATAAGCGTAATGGAAACGAGGATAACAGCAATATAAGAAAATAAAAACCTTGTTTTAATAGACATATCTTAAATCCTCACTTTATCAAACCTTATTATTTATAAGCATAAAAATATATGTTCAATTACTCAAGCGATTTTATAGTAATTTTAGCGTCAGTTTATAAAAATTTAATGTTCCTATTTTACAGTTGAAATTAGGAGGTTGAAATTCCATGTTCAAAAAAACATTCAGTATGATATGTTGCGTAATTTTTTTACAAGGATGCTCGCAAGAACAAGAAGTAAAAAAGGAGATGATAAACATGGAGACTGCACTACTAGCAGCCACTGAAAAAAATGAAACGAATACTGTTATATCTTTACTAAAACAAGGCGCAAATATAAATGCGACGGATAGTCAAGGACGCACTCCGCTTATGATTGCTACATACAAAAATGATGTAAAAACCGCAAAGGCACTTATCGAAGCTGGTGCTGACGTAAATATCCAAGATGACATGAAAAATAATCCCTTTCTATACGCCGGTGCGGAAGGTTACTTAGACATTTTAAAATTAACAATTGATGCTGGTGCAGATCCTACGATTACAAATCGTTACGGCGGAACAGCTCTTATCCCAGCCTCAGAACATGGCTATATTGACGTTATAAAAGAACTCCTCACTCGAACAAATATTGATGTAAATCATGTAAATAACCTGGGATGGACAGCTTTAATGGAAGCCATAGTACTAAGTAACGGAAACGAAACACAGCAACAAGTCATTCGCCTTCTTATTGAGCACGGTGCAGATGTAAATATTCCAGACAATGATGGTGTTACCCCGCTAGAGCATGCTCGCACTCATCACTTTGAGGAGATAGAGAAGATTTTGTTAGAGGGGAATAAGTAAAAAATGTACTAAAAAATCCGAAGCGCTCATCACTTCGGATTTTTTAACAACCTTATTTATCCATAACAACAGGAAGCTGGAATGAAACAATCGTTCCTTTTCCAAGTTCACTTTTTATTTCTAATCCAGTTCCGTATAACTGTTTTAATCGTGCATCCGTATTCAATAAACCTATTCCCTGTTTTTGATTCGGTTTTTTCACTAATATTTCTTTTATTTTTTCATCTGACATGCCTATCCCATCATCCGCAATCGAAATGTTTATAAATCCACTCACACTCTCTATTTTTATATGAATGCTTCCACCCTTTGCTTTTTTTAATATACCATGACGCACAGCATTCTCTACTAATGTTTGAATAGAAAACGGTGGTACTACACATTCTATTCCATCTTCGACTTCCAGCACGCTCTGTATTCTCTTTCCAAATCGCTCTCTTTCAATATAAAGGTATGATTGAAGTAAATCTAATTCATGCTGTATAGGTACGGTTTCCGCTAACACTTCTTCACCAAAACTGGCTCTTAAATACGTTCCAAACTCAACAATTAATTTCTCCATCCTAACAATATCAATTTCACCTAATGCAGCAATCGTATTTAGTGTATTAAACAGAAAATGCGGCTGAATTTGCGCCTGAAGCCAAGCACCTTCCATTCTTATTCGCTCATGAATTGATTGCTTTAACTCTGTTAATGCATTAATTCTCACTTTTAATTCCAGTGCATCTATAGGCTTTACAATGTAATCATTCGCCCCAGCAAGAAATCCTGTATAAATATCTTCTGGCTGCGACCTAGCGGTTAACAGTACAATAGGCAACTCTGCAATAGAGTATTGGGTACGAATCATTTTTGTTAATTCATAACCTGACATTTTCGGCATCATCACATCTACTAATATCATATCCCACTCCATATTTAACCGCTCCAAAACCTCTCTTCCGGTTGTTACCGTTTCAAGTTCATATTCATCTTGTGGTAATATACTCTTTAATACTTTTAAATTTATAGGATCATCATCAACAGCAAGAATTCTCCTTCTATTACCGACTCGATTATCCTTCATTTCAACTTGTTTTAATTCCACTACTTTTTCAATTGTTTCTTTTGACACAATTAGCATCTCTTCTCTTTCAGCAAGTGGTAATGTGAATGTAAAAGTAGAGCCTTTGTGTAAAACGGATGTAACAGTAAGTGTTCCCCCGTGCATTTCCACTAATTGTTTACAAATACTTAGCCCAAGTCCAAATCCTCCACTTTCACCATATGAATCACTACCTTGTTCATATGGAAGGAAGATTCGCTTTTGCGCTTCTTTATCAATTCCAATACCAGTATCTGTAACCTGAATAGCCGCGTAATTTTTTCGTTTTTCAACATCAATTGTAATAGCCCCTTCATCCGTAAATTTAACTGCATTATGAAGTAGGTTAAATAAAATTTGAATAAGACGATTTTGGTCAGCTAATACAAATGGAAACCGTTCAGGGATATTCGCGATAATTTGTAATTTCTTTTCTTCTCCAATAAACTTTTGCATATCAATCACCATTGTAATAATTGGTTGCAAATCAACCGGTCTCTTATGAATCGGTATCCCTTTCTGCTCCATTCTTGTAACATCTATTAAATCGTTCAACAAATACGACATACGCCTTCCTATTGTCATTAATAGTTTTAGATGTTGTTTACTTTCACCATTTATCGCTTTCTCTTCATCCATTACACTTTGTGCAATATTCATCATCCCATGTAACGGATTTCTAAGTTCGTGCGCTGTATTTGCTAAAAATTGATCTTTCTTATGATGCTCTTCTTTTAATTTTCCAACCAGTTCACTATTCTCATCACTCGTGCGAAAGAATCGGATAAACCAAAAAGTCGAAAATGATACCATTGCTAAAAAAATATCAAATGGATAAAAATCCGCATCAAATATCCTCGCAAACCCTATGCTATACATGAACGCAAACTCTTTAAAACTCGCACACAATACTCCAGAAGTAGCACTAATCACTGTAAAAAGTAAAAAGATTAAATCATACTTTCCACTTTCCACCACTCGTAAAACAATAATTGCTGTTAAAATGAATGGAATAATAATTGTAAAAAATAATATAAATCCAAAATCTTGCACTAGTCTAGGTGAAGAAAACAATACTACGAAAACATAAATTCCACATAATACGATGGTAAATAAAATAAATTTATTGTCCCCATAACCTCGTAAAAACCTTTTCATATACAGTAAAATAAATAAAGCGAAACCTACAAACGATGTATATATAATTTTCATATATGTTGAAAATTCAAATTCATACAAAGAGAACAAAAAACGTTCATCCGTAATTAAAAATATAATACCTGCAAATATACTACCAAGTGAAAAATATAGAATCTCAACATTTTTCGGCTTCATCACAAAAATGATAAATGCATATATACCATGTAAAAACACTATTGTCGTTGCAATAATTTGCATCATAAGATTGTTAAAGCTATCCTGTACAATAGCATTTTCACTGCCAAAACGCACTCCACCTGTAATCCCGCCATGTTTCGATTCTTGTGTCGTTTTCGTAACAGGAATAAGAAGATTAATTACCCCTTGTTCATTCGCTTTTACCTTTATGACAGTTGGTGTAAGTGAAGTTTTATGTACATCATTCGGTTTAAAAATACTTCCTCTTTCCTGTACAAGTTCTCCATTTACATACAAATCGAACTGATTATGAACACGCTGTATTTTTAAGCCGTAATTTTCATTCGAATTCTTCACTTTGATAGATAGCGCATATGTGCCATATTCTTTTTGATGAGTACGATCAACTCTTTCTTTCCAGTTCCCCGGAACATTAATATATTCATAATCTTTATTATTTTCCTTCATTTGATCCGGGGTAAGTAAAACATTCGGATAAAATTTCCATTCACCATTTAACGTAACTAAATTTTTTTCGCCAAATGTTATATCTGATAAATTTACTATCCCTTCTTCAGCATGTGGTTGATTTATATAAAGAGATTGTTTAAACCAAATGGAACGAAAACCGACAATACAAAGGATAAATAAGAATACTACTATCAATATTTTTCTTTTAGACATACTTATTCCCTCTTTATAAAATTACGGAATCTTTTCAAATCTTTACCATAACATATCACACTTTCTTTATCGAGTGAATAATAACTATATTCTAAAAATATTTCCATCACTCGTACTTTAACGTTTTTTCACTTTAAAATAAAGAAACATTCCAATGAAAAATAATAGAACGATTACTATTCCAATCATCCACTTTTCTACTACAAATGGATTCACTTGAGCCACAACTGCTTCCTTTTCTTCCACTTCAAAAGGAACCCGTTCCCCTCGAACTATCAATCTATGTGTATTTACTCCATAAGGTGTGCATGTAACTAACGTAACGTAATCTTTATTTTTCACAACTAATAAATCATTTGTTTCATTTGGTAATACAACTTTTATTTGATCCACCTTATAAGCAAGCACTTTATTTAATGAATGTATGTAAAAAGTATCTCCCTTCTTCACCTTATCCAAGTCCGTAAATAATAAAGCAGAAGGCAAACCACGATGCCCCGTTAAAACAGCATGCGTACTTTCTCCCCCTACTGGCAAAGAAGAAGCATTAATATGTCCTACTCCTCGGCTCAAAACATTTTCAGATGTGCCAGCATAAATTGGAAGCTTTACATCAATTGTAGGAATTTCAATATACCCCATACTCTCACCTACATTTAATACATCTGCATATGAACGTCCACTCTCGTCGCCCCCTTTTTCATTAAATGGATCCGAAAATGACTGTGACGTCGTCTGGACATTTTTATTATATTCATTCGCTTCTTTCTTCCTACGTTCAATTTCTTTTTGCTGTAACTCTTTTACTTTTTTATCATACGAACTAACCGCTGAATAATGAGCTCGTGTTGCTAACCAATTACTAACTGTTGGATATAAGAAAATACAAAGTCCCAATAAAAAAATAGCACCAAATATAATGTTACGTTTCATCATATCCTCCTATAAAGTGAAACTTTAATCAGTGTAGGTTTTGTTCACCCCACTGATTGTTAGCCCTCAAATAACGGGCTAAAATGCCGAAAAAGAGGAAAGGCCTCCCTCTCCTCTTTTCATTACCGTTTAAATCGCTTATTAATTATTTGTTGCTTTTTTTCTAAAGAAAACAAATGCTGCTATTATCATTAATACAAGACCTACTACAGTAAATAAGATTGTACCGATACCACCTGTTGAAGGTAAAATCCATCCACTCTTATTATTTTCTACAGTAAGTGTAACTGTTTTATGATCAGCATCAATCTTTACATGAATTGGCTCTCTTAATTGTTGATAACTACCTGTTGTACCATCTTCTTTTTCATAAGTTGGAGCTTTCGTTTCCACAACTTGATACTCACCGTAAGGTAGCTTATTCCATGTAATTACACCATTTTTATCAGATGTACCTACTACTTTCTTTCCATCGATTTCTACTGGATTTCCTTTTGTATCTTGCAGCGCAAATTCTGCACCTTCTAATTTCTTACCATCCTTCCCATCAACTTTCGTTAATGTAATACCACCAGTCGTTGGAGTAACGATAACTGGTTTTGTTGCCTTCTCACCTGTTACATCATCTTTGTTTTTAAATGTAATTGTTGCCGTATTCGGAATCTCTACTCCTGTTTCTACGCCATCTCTAATTTGTGCTTTAATTTGCAAATGAAACTCTTTTTTGTTATCTAATTTAGAGAAATCTTTTACAGTAGCCGTTACTTTTTGACCGTCTACAACTACTTCTACAACACTTGCATCTACTACTTTACCATCAATTTTTACAACTGGTTGATCTTGAATTTCTAATCGACTATCTAATACATCTGTTACGACATAATATTTATAATCCTTAATATCTTCTGGAATTAGTGTTTTAATATCATAGTTATAATCCGTCTTCGTATTAATTGGTAAATTGTTTAAATCTCCATTAATCTTCTTATCAATTGTTGGTTCTTCATAGTTTTTCACATCAACTTTAACTACTTCACCAGAAGTAACTGTACCATCTTTATTAATTACACCAGATTCTTTAATGAAGAATTCATATTTTTTCGGATCCAACACATAACCATCTAGCGCTTTCGTTTCTAAAAAGTAATACTTCCCGTACGATAAGTTACCGACACGAATTTTACCATTTCCATCTGTCTCCAAACCTTTTTCTAACTCTGTTCCATCTTCTTTATATAAAGAGAATTGAACACCCTTTAACGCTTTATTTTCCACACCAATTTTTGTTAATTCTACTGCACCACGTTTCGTTTCATTTTTCGGATAAATTTTAACATCATATGTTAATACTTTCCCATCTTCACTTGTCATCGGGATATCAACTTTGTATGTTTTTGTGTCTATATTTACATGTGGTGGTCCAGAAATTTCTTTCACTTCGTAACGACCTAGTGGTAAATCGCCAAAAAATGCAATCCCATCCGCATTCGTTTCAACTTCAATTGGAACTCCATTTACTGGTTTGATGTCTTCTTTAACAATTTTCCCATCGTTTGAAATTGTTCCAAATGATTCAACTTGTTTAATTTGATACACAACTCCTGCTAAAGGCTTCGCATCTTTAGGAATTTCTACTCCTTTAGAGCTACTTTCTTTTAAAGCTGGATTATTAAGCGGCTCTTGTTCAAATTTATGGATTGTTAACGTGCCTTTTTTTTCACTTTTCGATTCCGCTTTTATTAACATACTTGGCAATGAAGCAAATGCTAGCAAAAAGATTAAAAACATACTTAAAAATTTTTTCATTTCTCGTTCTCCTCTTCTACCAATTTAATATTCTAGTAATTACTATTTCTCTTATGGAAAAACAAAAATACAACTACAATCATTAAAAAAGTACCAATTAAATAAAATACATTTGTTCCAGCACCGCCTGTGTTTGGAATTTCCCACTCGCTTTTTTTGTTTTCTACTTTTAACGTTTGTGTAGGTGTCGCTGCCGTTACCTCGACCTCAATTGGATCACGGAGCAACATATATCCATTCGGCGCTTTCACTTCTTTAATCGTATATTTTCCAAACGGTAGTTTCTCTAAGCTAGCCTTGCCATTTTCATCTGTAATTAACTTTCCAACTTCTTTTCCTTCTTGGTTAAAAACTTGAAATTCCGCATGTTGCAACTTAATATTTTCATCAGCTGCATCTACCTTTTCAATTTCGATCTTACCTATAGATGGCGGAATAACAACTACTTTATTCGAACTAATTGGCGTATTATCAAATATGAGCTCTGCTATATTTGGCACGCCGCCATTTGCAATATATTTCGCTAACACCTCTACTGGTGTACCTTCTGCTATTTTGCTTTTAATATGCATCGTGTACTTTAAACCAGCTAAATACGCATATGAACCATCTTTCTTCTCTAACTCAATTGTCACTTTCTTTGTTTGCTTATCAATGTTCGGTGTTACTTTTACAACTTCACCTTTTTCATTCATAAGCTTCACATCTAAAATATCTAGAATATCCTCTAAGTCATCTTGTAAGGTAACCTTCTCTAAATTTGCTGTATCATTACCAAATTGATATGCTACATTCCAAGTAAACTCTTCATTTCTCTCTTGCAATGTACCCTTTTCCACTTCTTTCTCATTTTGAGTAGAAACGGTTTTTGTTACTTTCGGTTTTTCCTTCGGAGGAACCACATACACTTCGTTAGATTTCACTGACTTATTATTTAGTACTAACTCTGCTGTATTTGGGATTCCACCTTTTACTATATAACGTGCTAATTCTGATTGATTTACACCATCAGCAATTTTAGATGTAATTTGCACCGTATATACTTCACCTGTTAAATACACATAACTTCCTTCTTGCTTCGGTACTTCAATCATTACCTGTTTCTTAGCAGTATCAATTTTGGGTTTTATATTTACGACTTCACCTTTTTTATTGATGACCTTCACATCTAATATGTCTAAAACATCTTCTAAATCATCTTGTAATACGATAGAATCGTATCCACTTGGTGAACTTCCAAATTCATACTGCACATTCCAAACAAACTTCTCTTTTACATTGGATAATGTAGCCTTTTCCACGTTCTTTTCATCATCATCCGATACAGTCTTGCGTAATTTCGGTTCTTCAATTGGTGGCTTCACAATGACTTTATTAGAAACAACTGGATTGTTATCTATAATGAGCTTTGCCGTATTCGGAACGCCACCTTTATCTAGGTACCCTTTGATCACATCGATATTTGTACCAATCTTTATCTTCGCTTTAATCGTTAATCGATATTGTCCACCAGCTAAATACGCGTACGAATCATTTTGCTTTGGCAACTTATACGTTACAATTGACTTTTCTTTATCTATAACTGGCGCTATATTTACAACTTCGCCTTTTTCATTTACTAATTTCGTCTCTAAAACTTCTAAAATATCTTCCAAATCATCTTGTATAACGATTTCTTGTTTTGACTCCATATCAAATCCAAAGTTGTAATTGACATCATATACAAATTCTTCATGCAATGAATTTAACAATGCCTCATCGACCAGTTTTTGATCTGAATCAGAAACTTTTTTCGTTACCGCCGTATTACACTTAGTAGCATTTTCATTCGGAAGTGCCTTGACGGCTTGAATATCAAACTTTTGATCAAAGAACATAAAATATCCATCCGCAACATTAAATTCTTTCGATTGCGGTGTTTTTTCCTTCACCTTATAAGTGACTTTATACGTTCCTTCTGGCTGTCCGTCTAAATCCCAAATGATCTGATTCCCTTGTATAACAGGCTTTGTATTAACACCATTTGGACCAGACCCTTGCACACCTGTTACGAGCAAATCATTATTAATATTTAAAATCAACTTATCTTTTTCTTTTTTTGTCACTTTTGTAACGGTTTCAATTAAATTTTTTGTAAACTCTTCAATATCATTTGCCAGTACAAACCATTCCGGTTTTGTTGCCATCTTTTTTAACTCTTGCCTTGCATATGGACCTACTTCTTTATCGTACTTAGTATAATATTGGTCAGATGCTGCTAGTATACTTTTATCTTCCCAAAAAGCTGTAACAAGTTTATATCCCGCGTTTTTTATATTTTGAGCCTCTGTAGTTACTTCCTTCAAAGCACCTACATAATCTTGCCCATATTCATTCGACCTATAACCTGTGCCCTGATCCGTTAGTTGATTTGTTAATTTGTAAATATAGCCATCCTTTCGAATGTTAGCAACACCATCTGTAACAAGCAGAAAAACTGTTTCTCGGTCTGGATCATTTTGTCCCTTCGCTTTCTCATACTCAGCTAACGCAAACTGAAGACCACTGGCAGTTGGTGTACCGCTATCTGGAGTTATTTTATTGATGCCATTCTTTGCTGAGGTAAAGTTATTAGTTAATCCTGCTTGCAAGGTTGTTTTAATCCCATTACCTCTACTTTCAAGTACACGACCGTCACTAGCTTTATATCCCTTATAATCTTGATAACTCGTTACCATAATCCGATCCGTCGCAGGATTTAGTTCATCTACGATATTGCTCAATGCTTTTTTCACATTTGGCATTGTGCCTTTGAAACTTCCACTTGCATCTTGCACAATAACAAAATCAACTTTCTTTTGTTTTGGTGCTGGCCACTTAAAAATTAGCTCCCCTTCATGCTCCCTTAAACACATATTCCCTGTCGATTTAGTTGTTACCTTATGCTGCACCGCTTCCACCGTATTAGCAGCAACCGCTATTATCCCTGGGCTAATCACTTGAAATACGAGTAGAAGCAACATAAATAATGTGACGTTCTTCTTCATCGTTCCATCCTCTCACTTAACATAAATTTATCTCGCCTCATTTCCCCCTTTTTCGCTAAATTACTTTTACGCTCAAAGTATAAATTGGGACACTGAACAAAAACTGAACAAAAAATCAAAAAATAGAAATATTTAAATAATTTATCGTATATAACAATTAATAAGAATCATTTATAATAGTAATTACAAATAATTACCATGTAATATTTATGGTTATTTATGGAGGAATGAAAAATGTCCTATTTTGTCTAAATATTTATTGGTGATATGACTTGAGTTAAATCATTAAACAAGATTGTAAGAAAGAGGTAATGAACTATGAGGGCAATTATTGTTGATGATGAACCATTAATACTCCAAAGACTTGAAAAGATGTTAAAAGAACTTCAAATTTTTAAAGATATCGTTTGCTTTGATGATTGTGAATCTCTTAGTTTTTATAGTAAAGATCATACAATTGATGTCGCATTTCTTGATATTGAGATACCTGAAAAAAATGGCGTTATGTTAGCCCGCGAACTACAATCAAAACATAAAAATATAAAAATAGTTTTCATTACAGGACACGACCGTTATGCGGTTGAAGCATTTGAAATTTATGCATTGGATTACATTATGAAACCTATTACGAGGGAAAGATTGCATAACACTATTCAACGTCTTATGCAAAGCATGACGATTGAAACAACTAATTCCTCTACAATAGAAACTTCGATACTCAATTGCCTTGGTGAGTTATATTATGTAGATCATGAAAAAGACAAAAAAATCCCCCTAGAAAAATGGCGCACAAAAAAAGCGAAAGAACTATTTTTATTTTTAGTTCATAATCGAAATAAAGTTATTAATAGAGATACTTTAATTGAATTACTCTGGTCAAATACTGATTTAGAACAAGCAAGAGTAAATCTACATTCAGCCATATATCAAATTCGAAGAACCATCCATGCTTACGAAATGAATGTAAACATTACTCGAGTGAATGACGGATATAAACTCGATTTACAAAACATTTTGATTGATGTTGATCTATTCGAACAAGCAGCAGCCGCTCTTCCAAAAGAAATATGTAGCGATACATTAGATAAATACATTGCATGCCTCTCTTTATATACTGGAGATTACCTTATTGATATGGACTATTGGTGGAGCGAAGGAGAAAGAACAAGATTACAAAACTTATATTTTCAACACGCCTTTTCCCTTATTCGTTTTTATATAGAAGGCGCGAGTTACACTGAAGCAATTGATATTTGCATGCGTATGCAATCTATGAATCCATTTGAAGAAAATACGTATCACCATTTAATTTCCTTATACGCTAAAACAGGGAATAAAACAGCTAAACAAAATCAAGAAAAAATGCTACACAAATTATTAAGCGACAGCGAACTTACTATGATATAAAGAATCTCTCAATATAGATTCTTCATTTTTGCCATTCTCAGCTATCCTATGCTACATTTATTCCGGCATATAAATATTGAATAATAAGGCGGAGATAAAATGAATATACCTAAAATCGGAATGATTGGACTTGGAAGTATTGCGCAAAAGGCCTATCTTCCAACACTTACAAAAGAAACTGATTGGAATTTTGTAGGGGCGTTTACACCTAATGCAGAGAAAAGAAAACAAGTTTGCCAGCAATACCGAATTCAAGACTTTCATTCTATTGAAATGTTAGCTTCGGAATGCGATGCAATCTTCGTTCATAGTTCAACTGCATCGCATTATGAAATCGTTTCTGAACTTCTAAAAAAAGGGATCGACGTTTATGTTGATAAACCGCTAGCAGCTACAGTGGAACAAGCTGAGCAACTAGTCGAGTTGAGCGAGAAGTATAACCGAAAATTAATGGTCGGATTTAATCGCAGATTCGTTCCTATGTATGTCGCTGCCAAAGAACAGGCTAATGATATTTCATGGATTCGAATTGAAAAGCATCGTACAAATAAAGTCGGGCCATATACGTACGACTTCACTATGTTAGATGATTATTTACACATTGTAGATACCGCTCGCTGGTTAGCTAATGATGACCTTAACGCCGTTCACAATATGATGCAAATCAATGAAAAGAATGAACTTCTTTACGGACATCATACATATACAACTCCAAGTGGACTGTTACTTTCTACTGCAATGCATCGCCATGCCGGTACTAATTTAGAACAAATTGAACTTGTAACGCCAGGGAAAATCATTCGCGTAAAAAATATGAATACATTTGAAATTGAACAGGAAAACTCAGTTTCACAAAGTGGTTCCCCATCATGGGATACGACGTTAAAACAACGTGGTTTTGAAGATGCTGTTCATCATTTTATTGAGTGTGTACAAGGCGATACAAAGCCCGTTGTAGATGGATTAGAAGGATTAAAAACACAGCAAATGCTACAATCTTTACTAGATGATGTAAACAAAAATTAAAACAGATACATTTTTCAGAATTTACTTTCATTCCCATTCCCTCTTTATTTCTCTCGTAAATTTCTATAGAATATGTTGATAGGAATTATAAATTTCATAATGAATCGTGGAAAGGATGGGATTAACACATGTGGAACGAGTTTAAAAAATTCGCTTTCAAAGGGAATGTCGTTGATTTAGCTGTCGGGGTTGTAATCGGTGCTGCATTCGGTAAAATCGTTAGTTCTTTAGTAAAAGATATCATCACACCATTACTTGGTATGGTATTAGGTGGCGTTGACTTTACAGATTTACACTTTGGATACGGTAAATCTGCTGTTATGTATGGTAACTTCATCCAAACAATTTTTGACTTCTTAATTATCGCAGCTTCTATCTTTATGTTTGTTAAAGTTTTCAACAAACTAACATCTAAAAAAGAAGAAGAAGAAAAAGAGGAAGAAATTCCAGAACCAACAAAAGAAGAAGTTCTTCTTGGCGAAATTCGCGACTTACTAAAACAGCAAAACTCTTCTAAAGATAGAGCATAATTGAACGGATAAAAAGGCATGTCCCTCGGGACATGCCTTTTCTATATGCTATAACGTTTCCGAATTCATATGAATAAATAAAATAATACCAGCAACCATAAGTACCATAATGCTACCTGCAAATAGTGTAATACCAATAAACATTAAACTTGTGCTCATATCTACTGATACACTTTCAATAAAAATAGAAATTACATACGTGATAAGGGCAATTCCTGCAAGAATACTTCCTGGAACAAATCGCTTTAAACCATTTTGTTTTAACGTCATATATGCAAAAATAGCAGTCATACAAAGCGTAATTATCCAAAGAACGATCATCTCTTTTCCCCCCTCACAAGCCTTTTCTTTCTATTATACATGACATTGCCCTATAATAGTTAAATTTGCACTTATGTGACATATAACAAGGAATAGCCCCATCTATAGCGAAGGCATTATAACATACACTTATACAATAAGGAGGCTTTCATTTGGACTATACTACTACATGTAAATTAGAGCTATCCGAACGATTCGATTATGTTACGATTGACTTAGACAAACAGTTTTTTTACATAGAAGTTGTAAATTTACAAAGTAATATAACTGTACTAAAAATATCAATTAACTTGCAAAAAGACGAAACGATGGTAGAGGGAAATATAATTCATTATGATACTTTGCACGTAGATGCATTATTACAAGGATTGAAATATGTTGCTCGAACATGTATTGATCGCAATTTAAAAAACCAAAAGGAACTGTTCGCATTTTTAGAAGAAAATTAGCCCCACTAAAAATGGTTATTTTTTCTTTTTATTGATATAATTGTTATAGAGAAATATTCTTTGTAAGGGAGTGTTCATAATGATTTGGATTTCACTAATCGTATTAGCTTATTTCATCATTCTCGTCCCAATACAGTACAACTACATTAAAATGCTCAAAGAAAAACAGAAAAAATTGAGTGTCTCACAAAACGAACTATATGATAACATGTCTTATGAAGAATCCCAAGTACATTACCATTATCAAAGTAACGTATTTACAATACCTGCTTCGCTTGTCGCAAGTATTATTTATAAAGTGAAACATGCAGCATAATATGTACGCTGTAAAATTATTGTTTGAATCTGTTCATTGTAGTGAGCCTGATCCTACGAAAATTGATGAGCATTATGAAGAGAATCACGATACACTTTTTGAAGAAAGTATTATTCTTGTTAAAGCAAACAATTTAGAAGATGCTCACGAACTTGGTAAAAAAATTGCTATGCAATCTGAAGATACGTACGATAATATGTACGGTGAGCAAATAACGTGGAAGTTCCGAAAAGTGTTGCATGTGTTTGAATTAGACGATACACCATTTGAAACCGGAAAAGAACTGTACGCAAGATTTTTACACGTTAAGAAAGACGAAATGGTAAATGCAGTCGTACAAAAATACTATCCTGAATACGAATAAAAGCTCACAGCAATCGCTGTGAGCTTTTTTATACTTACTTCGTTGAATCTCTAAATTGGATACGGTGAGGTAAGATAACAGTGTGATCTTCCACTTTTTCTTTGTTCATATACTTTGTTAATAGACGCATTGCTACTGCACCGATATCATACATCGGTTGAACAACTGTTGAAAGCTGCGGACGAACCATTAATGCAAGACGTGTGTTATCGAAACCAAGTACTTCTACGTCAGTTGGTACGTTTAATCCAGCGTCTTGTGCTGCATGGATTACACCTAGTGCCATTTCATCAGAAGATACGAAGATTGCTGTTGGCTTTTCATCATTGCTCCAAAGCTTTTCGAATGCTTCGATACCTGAGTCATATGTGTAATCTCCATCGATTACAAGATTTTCATCATATGAAATACCAGCTTCTTCTAAAGCTTTTTTATAACCTTGTAACTTCTTCGCACTTCCCGCTTTATCAATGAAAGGACCAGAGACGAAACCGATACGTTTATGTCCTTGCTCGATAAAGTGCTTCATTGCATCATAAGCTGCTTGTGTATAATCAATATTTACTGATGGCGTTTCATTTTGCTCATCAAATGACGCTGCTAATACAATTGGTACTGGAGATTTTTTAAATTCTTCAATGTGAATGTCTGTAATATCTTCACCCATGAAAACAATTCCGTCCACTTGTTTTCCAAGCATCGTATTTAATAAATGGAACTCTTTCTCTTTGTTTTGATCAGAGTTACTTAAAATGATGTTATATTTGTACATTGTTGCGATATCTTCAATTCCACGTGCAAGTTCTGCATAAAACGTATTTGAGATATCAGGAATAATAACACCTACTGTAGTTGTCTTCTTACTTGCTAGTCCACGTGCTACCGCATTCGGGCGGTATCCTAAACGATCAATTGCTTCTAATACTTTCTTTCTTGTTGTAGGCTTTACATTTGGGTTACCGTTCACAACACGAGATACGGTAGCCATTGAAACGTTTGCTTCGCGCGCTACATCATAGATTGTTACGTTCATCTCATCGCACACTCCTTCTATTTTTGTTATCTATTTTTATGTATCGGTTACTTGAATGAAAAAAAGACATCAACTCTATTTGCAGATGCCACCAATCGTCCCGAGTTCTTCCTTTTACTAATGATACGATAAAAACGCAGGCTCATACAATATTTTCCCGCAAAAGTTTCGAAAAAATTCGCTTCTTTTCTCGTATTTTCGTATTTTTTATGAAAAAAGGGCATTTTTTGTAAAAAAATAGATGTTTCCTAAGTAGAAATCTTATTTTAAGCAGTACGATAGTAAATGAAATTTATATCGGCGATTTTTCGAATATATCGACTGTAACTCGAAATATATCAGCGATTTTCCAAATATATCGACCGCAACTCTAATTATATCAGCGATTTTTTAAATATATCAACTTACCAACAAAAATCGACAATGACAGTCGCTATACAATAAGAGAAAGCTGTTCCAAAATCCCTTTTTGGAACAGCTCATTAAAAGTTTTTATAATTTACTTCCAAATGATTTTAATTCATTCATAAAATCATTGAACTGCGGTATATTCATTTGCTGCGCCGCATCTGATAAAGCTACAGCTGGATCTGGATGTACTTCAGCCATAATTGCATCTGCACCAATTGCCATCGCTGCTTTTGCAGTTGGTAAGAGAAGGTCACGTCGCCCTGTAGAATGCGTTACATCGACAACGACAGGTAAATGTGTTTCTTTCTTTAAAATCGGCACAGCGGAAATATCAAGCGTATTACGCGTCGCTCTTTCATACGTGCGAATACCTCGTTCACATAAAATAATGTTCCCATTTCCCTTTGCCATAATATATTCTGCCGCATTAATGAATTCTTCAATCGTTGCTGATAGACCACGTTTTAATAATACTGGTTTATTTACAGCACCAGCTGCCCTTAGCAAATCAAAGTTTTGCATATTGCGAGCACCAATTTGAATAACATCAACGTAATCTAATGACATCTCAATATCATTCGGATTTAAAATTTCACTAATAACAGCCAAATCATATTCATCTGCTACCTGGCGCAAAATTTGTAATCCCTCTAACCCAAGACCTTGAAAATCATACGGTGAAGTACGTGGTTTGAACGCACCACCACGCATTAATTTCAGACCTTGCTCTTTCATTGCTTCAGCAACTTGACGTACTTGTTCATAACTTTCCACTGCACACGGTCCCATAATAAAATGCTGATTTCCGTCACCAATTTTTTCACCTTTAATTTCAACAATCGTATCTTCTGTTTTTTTCTTACGAGAAACAAGTAATGCTTTACGATGATCATCTTCTTGTAATTCTAAACCAGCTTGAAAAATTTGTTTGAAAATATGTTGTAAAGTCGAAGTTTCAAATGGACCATTATTATTCTCTGCAATTAAATCCAGCATATTTCTTTCACGTACAGGATCAAAACGTTTCACACCTTGTACTTCTTTTAAATTACCAACTTCTTGTACGAGACGACCTCTTTCGTTTAGTAACTCTAATATTTGTAAATTAAGTTGATCAATTTCAGAACGTAAACGACCTAATTGTTGTGATGCCATAAGAAAGCCACCTCTTTCAAATTCCTATATGTTACTTTTTTAAGATAACTTATTATAGCTGATACATATACGATTGTCACACGATATACAGCAATGAATTACCATCAAAAAACGTTGTATATTTTCATTTAAAATAAAAAAAGACAGTTTACATACTGTCTTTTTTACAAGAAGGAAACAAACGGTTTATCACTGTTTTTCTCTTTTATAATCACAGCCTCGATTTTACTTTCGGACTTGATCTGTAATTGTACTTTCGCATCTTTAGGCAATTTGTCTAACATACCTTGCGCAGCCAATTGGGTAAGAGCCATTAATTCTGTTTTACCGTTATATTTAATAACAATATTCATATTTAATGTATCCATTTGATCTTTCTTATAAGAAACTTTAGCGTTGACTGGAATAAAATCTCCATTAGAAAAACCTTTTATTTCCTTAGCAAAGTTATTTATTTTTGTATTATCTTCTCCATGTGCTTGTGTAAATTCATCAGAAGGATATGAATACGACTTTTCATCAATTGTACTCCAATTTCCAAGGTTCGTATCATTCTTTTGAACAGTAGCACTAGCAATATACGTACCATTTTTTAAAGAACTAGTACTTTCTTGCTTAAAGATAGCAAACGTAATTGGAGATTTGTTATACTTATCATTTTTGTTAATAGCTTCAATAAGTTGTTTAGCAACTTCAGACCCTTTAGACATAGCTTCTTCATTCGATACACTTGAAGACATAGCTAAGCCAATCATAACACCAGATAAACTTAGTTCATTTGAATTCTGTTTTCCGAAATAGTCTTGTTCTATAATATTCGTCAAAACTGGCGCTTCTACTTTCGCAACTAGTTCATCAATTAGTTTCTCTGGAATATACTGGTTTAATTGCAGTACGTGACTCTCTGTATCAAATTGCTGCGTTGCAATATTTATTAAACCATTTTCATACTCTGCTAAATCTAATTTAGAATTTGTTTTTATATTAGCTGTATTAATAACCTTTTGTTCTTTTAAAGGAATAACAGTTCTATAATAATCTTTAGAAACAGCAGTTCTCGGAATCATACTTTTTTCTTTTGTATCTTTTTGTATAACTTCATCCTTCTTACTAATCGTATTACTATTGTTACTACAAGCTCCCAGTAATAAACTTACGACTGCGAAGGATAATGCCATTTTCTTCATTACTTAAAACCTACTTTCAACAATCTAGTTATTTAGTTTGAACTATTAATAGTGTACCACTAAATATATTTCAACAAAAACAAAAAAAAGAAGCAAGCACCTTTAGCTTGCTTCTTTTTACTTTATATTCTCTTCTAAAGCATCTTTTTTAATATTCCAATGAGATGTATTCCATACTACCATCCCATCTTTTATGTATAGCACTTGCGGTGATTCATGTCTAATACTGTATTGTTCTGCAACACGATTTGACACATCTCTCGCATCTTGTACGTATAAGTAATACGCTGGCACTTCTCTTTCTTCGCTGCAATACGCTTGAAATTCTGTGTATGCACCGTGACTAATCGGGCATGTCGTACTATGTTTAAAAAGAACATACGGCTCGTTCTTTTCTACTAAGACTTCAAGCTCTTCAATTGTTTCAAGTTTTGTCATATTCATCACGATTCACCTCTCATACGAAATCTAGAGCGCTTCTCTTTCTTTTCAGCTTTTTTCTCAATTCTTTCTAATTTACGCTCTTCTTTTTCAACCTTCTTCTCTTGTCTCGACGCACGGTAATGATTGTATACTTCAATCGCCGCACTGCTCCACTGTACAACTTGCGCTACTTTATCAGCGTTATTTTCAATTTCGTCCGTTACAGAGTCCGATACATTACGAAGCTTCGTATTTAAAGATTGGATTGTCGTTCCAATCCCATCTACACCCGCTACCACTTTATTTAATGACTGTGACTTCTGTTGAATATCATCAGCTAACGCATTCGTTTTATGTAATAATTGCTCTGTCTCTACGCTAATTCCTTGCATTTGCTTTTCTAAACCTTCTAACGTGCTTGCAACGTTTTCCAACGTCTTCTGAACCGATAACAACGTTCTGCATACATACACTACTAATACTGCGAAAGCAACCGCGATAATAGCCGCACTTACATATAAAAGAACTTGCATTTCATCACTTCCTTTATCTTTTTCATACTTTCCCCTATTATACAATCATTTTCCGTTTCATTCTAATCCCTATCTCATCATTAGAATTTTCATACTTATTCGTTAACTGTAACATAAATCATTCAACAAATTCCACTAAGTAGGTTACAATAGGAGAGGATACATAATTAGTAGGGAGGCTTTACATATGAAAGATCCACGTATTGAAAAGTTAGCATACAATTTAATTAACTACTCTATCCGCTTACAAAAAGGTGAAAAAGTATTAATTGAAAACTTTGGCTTACAAAAAGAACTTGTAACTGCACTTGTAAAAGAAGCATATGCAGCTGGTGGTTTCCCATTCGTCTCTTTAAAAGATCATCAAGTAGATCGCTCTTTATTAATGGGTGCTACTGAAGAACATTTCGAACAAATCGCTGCATATGAAGCAAGCGTAATGAAAGACATGGACGCTTATATCGGCCTTCGCTCTGGTGATAATATTAATGAACAAGCTGACGTTCCAAGTGAGCGTATGAAAGTTCATGGCCAAACAGTTGGTAAAAAAGTTCATAGAGACATTCGCGTTCCAAAAACACGCTGGGTTGTTCTTCGCTACCCAAATGCTTCTATGGCACAGCTTGCTAAAATGAGTACAGAAGCTTTCGAAGACTTCTACTTCGAAGTATGTAACTTAGACTACGGTAAAATGGATAAGGCAATGGATAGCCTTGTTACATTAATGAATAAAACAGATAAAGTTCGTTTAACTGGTCCTGGAACTGACTTAACATTCTCTATTAAAGACATTCCAGCAATTAAATGCTCAGGTCATTTAAACATTCCAGACGGTGAAGTATACTCTGCACCAGTTCGTGATTCTGTTAACGGTACAGTTTCTTACAACACACCATCTCCTTACAACGGTTATACATTTGAAAATGTACAACTTAAGTTTGAGAACGGTCAAATCGTTGAAGCAACTGCAAACGATACAGAGCGCATTAACAAAATCTTCGATACAGACGAAGGCGCACGCTACGTTGGTGAGTTCGCAATTGGCGTAAACCCATACATCTTACATCCAATGGGAGACATCCTATTCGATGAAAAAATCGATGGCAGCTTCCACTTCACTCCTGGACAAGCTTACGACGATGCATGGAACGGCAACAACTCGAACATCCACTGGGATTTAGTATGCATCCAACGCCCTGAATACGGCGGCGGCGAAATTTACTTCGACGACGTACTAATCCGTAAAGACGGACGCTTCGTTGTACCTGAACTAGAAGCTTTAAACCCAGAGAACTTAAAATAATAATAAAAACGCTCGGAATTTTCGCCGAGCGTTTTTATTTCTTTCCTACCATTTCTATTTTCACATGTGGATTTTCTTTCTCTATAAGCCCCAAGAATTCATCCATATTTTGCGGCATCGCAACCATATGTACTTTATATGCATTCGTCGTAATTTCAAGAGACTTTCCGACCTGACGTATAATTCTCACATCTTTTAATACAATATCATCATTTAAAATACCGTACTTTAATACGCCATTTTCTACTTTATGTTTTTTAATAAATACTTCCCAAACGAGTGGTACATTTACAATGAAGCATAAACCCATCCCAATCAACGCTGACATCCAATGCGCTTTATTGGTGAAAAGCATGACAATTGGATATATAAACATAAACGCTAACGTAAGACAAACGAAAATGACTACTGACTTACTTCTTTGAATTGGAAAGTTCATACCTACACCCCCTAACCCAAATTATACCACTATTTCCATTTTGCTTCATAGAAAAAGGCCATTTCTAAATGACCTTTTTCACAATGTACCTATAAAATTTCTTATCTACCTGTAGCACCGGAAAGTTTTTCGGCAACTCGTCTATACTCACACTTTCAAAACCATTCTTTTCATAAAAACGATGTGCCGCTAAAAATTTTACTGTTGTTCCTAAGTAAATATCTTTCAATTTTTTATCCTCAGCCCATGAAATTGCTGTTTGAAGCAACATATGTGATGCGCCCCATTCTTTTCCGCGAAACTCTTTCTTCACGAACATTTTTCTTAACGCTACTTGATGATTCTCAATATCTAATAAAGCTACTGTTCCAACTACTTTACCATCATAAATTGCTATCCAAAAGTTTCCGTAATCCTTTTGATAGAATGTTTCTATTTCAAGTAAATCAGGTTGCTCTTCTTTCGTAATTGAAACATTATACTCTTTTTGCTGAATATGAACGATAAGATCTACTACTTCCTCTTGAAACGTACTTTCATACGGAATAATGCGTATCTTCTCGTTCATCGAATCTCCTTCCACTCTGAAGCTAGTAAACTATATACAGCGATATCGTGAAAATGATCATATAGCCATTCATCATCTCTTAAAATGCCATCTAACTTAAATCCTAAACGTTCTGGAATAGCGCGGCTTTTCACATTTTCAACACCGCATCTAATTTCCATTTTATTTAATTTTAAATTCTCAAATGCATAGTGAAGTACAGCCTTCACACTACGCGTCATAATACCTTTCCCGCCAGCATCTTCTGCAAGATAATACCCAAGACTCGTCGCTTTCTTCCCCCAGCTCACTGGATGAATACCTACCATCCCAACGAGCTTTCCTTTGTAACGTATGCCACTTTCAAAACCATCTCCCTCTGCAAATTTCTTTAACCACATCGGAAAAATCTCATCATAAGCATCAGCAGATTTCGTCCCATCTACCCAAGGGAGCCATTTTCGTAAATGATTACGGTTTTGATCTAATAATTGATATAATTCCTCTTTATGATGTTTTTCTAGTAATTGTAGTTCGATTTCGTCATCTACTCGGAGTGTGAACATGTTTTTTAGTCCCCTTTTTAGTTTTCTTATTATTCTAACACTTATATTTCAAAACGCGTACCAATATATCAACGATTTTTGAAATATATCGAACACAACTCCATATATATAGACGTTTCAACATTAATGCATAACCACGACAACATAAAAAAGACGCACAGCTAAGCTATGCGTCTTTTCTATTACTTCTCTGCAACTTGAACTTCTTTTACGTAAGCTGCTTCGAATTTTTGGATGTCACCTGCGCCCATGAAAATTAGAACGCCGTTTTTATGTTTCTTTAATACATCCGTTGTTGTATCTGTAATTAGCTCTGCACCGTCAATACGCTTTTGCAGATCTTCGATTGTTAATTCACCTTTATTTTCGCGCGCTGATCCGAAAATATCACATAAGTATACTTGATCAGCTTTGCTTAGGCTTTCTGCGAACTCATCTAAGAACTTTTCTGTACGTGAGAATGTGTGTGGCTGGAATACAGCGACAATTTCACGCTCTGGATGTTTTTGACGAGCAGCTTCAATCGTTGCATTAATCTCTGTCGGATGGTGTGCGTAGTCATCGATGATTACTTGCTCTCCCATCGGCTTTTCATTAAAGCGACGTTTTACGCCTTCAAAAGTTGTTAATTGATGTTTTACTGCTTCTACATCAACATTTTCATAATGGCAAAGCGCGATTACTGCTAACGCATTTAATACGCTGTGATTGCCGTATCCTGTAATTTTGAACGTATCATAGTACGTGTTACGAACGAATACATCGAATATCGTGCCATCTGTTCTCTTTTGGATGTTGCGTGCTTGGAAATCATTATCTTCTCCAAATCCATAGAAAATAACAGGTACTTTCGCTTGAATTTTTTGAAGTTCTTCATCATCTCCACATGCAATAATGCCTTTTTTCACTTGCAATGCCATCTCTTGGAATGCACTGAATACATCATTGATGTCTGCAAAATAATCTGGATGATCAAAATCAATATTCGTCATAATTGCATAGTCTGGATTATAAGACAAGAAATGACGACGATACTCACAAGCTTCAAATACAAAATACTTACTATTTTCTACCCCATGCCCTGTTCCATCTCCAATAAGGTAAGATGTCGGGTGTGCACCTTGCATTACATGGGCTAACAAACCTGTTGTTGATGTTTTTCCGTGTGCACCAGTTACAGCAACACTTGTGTATTGGCTCATCAGGTCACCTAAGAAATGATGGTAACGATGGACTGGGATGTTTAATTCTTTTGCTGCTACGATTTCTTCATGCGTATCAGGAAATGCATTTCCTGCAATAATCACTTGTCCTTCTTCTACATTATTCTTATCAAAAGGAAGGATCGAGATACTACGCTTTTCCAACGCTGTTTGTGTAAAGAAACGCTTTTCATAATCAGACCCTTGAACAGTATGCTTCATATCATGAAGAATTTGCGCTAATGAACTCATTCCTGTTCCTTTAATTCCTACAAAATGGTAAACTGTCATCTTAAAGAACCTCCAACATTTCGAACTAATACAACGGCCTATCTATAAGACAGTATATGAATCTTTTCTTATTTTGGTAATCATCATACATTTTTGATGTAGTGAAGTTATTTTTTCCCTTCACTTATCAGGATAAACTCGTACGTACTTCTTTATATGTCCATAACAAGTCCATTATAGCAAAAAAGAAGCCGCTATACTATGATAACAGAAAAACTGATAGGGTCAATCACCTATCAGTTTTTCTCTCTTTTACATCTCTTCTCTTTTTTCTAATTGAACACGCTCTAAACGTGGGTTTGGACGATATTTACGACCAGCTTTTGCTTCTGGTTTCCCATTTAATTCTACATTATCACCAGTAAAGCCAATATTCATTTTTAATAAGCTACTTCCTACCCCGTATATGTCAACAGGTACGTTTTGAGCTTCAAATTCACGAATACGCTTCTCATCAAATCCACCAGTTACAACGATGTCTACATGCTGGAATCCTTCTTCATCAAGTGCTTTACGAAGTGCGAATACAAGCGATGGGTTTACACCACGTGGATCGAATGTTCCAAGTACTTCTGGGTGGCGAATGAAGTATTGATCAATCATCGTGCGGGACGTATCTACACGTACACCTTTTAATGTTGATCCAAATTCACGCGCTACGCGAAGTGCATCTGTAATGACATCATTGTTGTAATCAATTAATACAACTAATTCATCTTCTGGGAATTTCTTATGATATGCTTTTGCCGCTTCCACAACATCACCATTAAACATTTGAATTAATGCGTGAGGCATCGTCCCCATACCACTTTTGCCCCACCATTCATTCATCGCATGCGTCGCTTGTGCGCTCATACCTCCGATGTATGCTGCATAACCGTCACCAGCTTGTTGTGTATAATGATCGTCACGATCTCCCATGAAAATAACTGGTTTTTCTTTATCTACGCTACGCGCAGCTTGGACAACGTTATATACGTTTGTCGCAACCGATGTACGACGAGCTAAAATCCCATCAATGACACCTTCTAAAAATCCGAAATTTTCATAAGGACCATGAATTGTTAACACTGTTTCAAATGGACTAATTTTATCGCCATCTTTTAAAGAATTAATCTCAAGTTCCTCAGGATTTTTAGCGAATGTTTGTAGCAATGCAATTACTTCATCCGTTCCGCAAAGAACTGCATTTTCCTTTTGGAAAAATTGCATCGTTACAACACTTTTCGGGCGAAATTCTTCGATGATTTCTCTAGTCTTTAAAAAGTAAACGGCAGAGAACCACCCTTCTCCAACACGTTCGTCAAATTTAAATGTTTTATTTGTTAGTCTATTTATTTCACCTTTTAATTTTAATTCAATTTCTTTCATGTCGCTTTACTCCCTACTTTACTATCCAACATTTTCTCTTAGTATACAGCAAAACCGTTTACTATACATTCGTTTCCTGCATAGCGGCAAATTCGTCCTCAGAAATAAGGACATCTCTCGGTTTCGTTCCTCTACCTTCAGAAATAATTCCTTGCGATTCCATCTCTTCAATGAGACGTGCCGCGCGATTATAACCGATGCGGAATTTTCGCTGTACAGAAGATGTGGACGCTCCCCCTTGTTCTACAACAAATTGACATGCATCAAGGAACAATTCGTCTTCCGACTCAGCTTGTTCTGTTTTCGCTAATAAATCCTCTTGCTTAAATAAATAATTCGGCTTCATTTGCTTTTTCACATGATCAACTGTTTTTTCAATCTCATCATCCGATACATATACACCTTGTACACGAACTGGCTTAGATGTACCGTTCCCTAAGAATAACATATCACCACGGCCAAGTAATTTCTCCGCGCCCCCAATATCAATAATCGTACGCGAATCAACTTGAGATGATACAGTAAACGCAATACGCGTTGGAATATTTGACTTAATTAAACCTGTAATAACATCTACAGATGGACGCTGCGTTGCTACTAATAAATGAATACCACAAGCACGTGCTTTTTGCGCAATACGACAAATCGCTTCCTCAACATCACCAGGTGCTACCATCATTAAATCGGCTAACTCGTCAATGACAATAACGATATAAGGTAATGTCTCTCCTGGAATTTCTCGCTCACTTACAATCGTATTGTAGCGAGTTAAATCACGAGCACCAGCATGCGCAAACAATTCATAACGGCGTTCCATTTCCTCAACTGCCCATTTTAATGCAGCTGTCGCTGCTTTTACATCCGTAATAACAGGTGCTACAAGATGTGGAACAGAATTGTATGGTGCAAGCTCAACCATCTTCGGATCGATTAACATTAACTTCACTTCATGTGGTTTCGCTTTATATAAAATACTCGTTAAAATCGCGTTAATACACACACTTTTACCTGAACCCGTCGCCCCCGCAATAAGTCCGTGCGGCATTTTTCGAATATCCGTTACAATTGGATCCCCTGAAATATCAAGCCCCAGCGCAACAGTAAGCGGTGATTCACTCTTTGTGAATACAGGACTTCTTAAAATTTCACGAAGAAATACTGGCTTACTTTCTTTATTTGGAACTTCAATTCCAATCGCACTCTTCCCTGGAATCGGTGCTTCAATACGAATATCTTTCGCAGCTAAGCTTAACTTAATATCATCACTTAAATTTGTAATTTTATTTACTTTCACACCTGGGTCTGGCTGCACCTCAAAACGAGTGACTGCCGGACCTTGCGATACATTAATAACATGTGCTCCAACGTGAAAATTATTAAACGTTGTATCTAATAATTCTTTCTGCTCCTCTAACCATTCAGTATTATCTAACGCTGATTGCTGTGGAATCGACAACAGCGCTAATGGCGGAACAGTGTATGTCGGTGGTGTGTGCAATACATTTCGCATATCGTTCTCTCTTTGATTTACAACATATGCTTTCTCTTGTACTTCCGTACTTGAAATTGGCTTTTGTACTTGCTCTACCACTACTTGCTGTATTGGTTGTTCTTCCACTTGTGGCTCTGCTACTACTTGCTGCACTGGGTGCTCTTCCACTTGTGGTTCTGCTACTACTTGCTGCACTGGGCGTTCTTCCACTTGTGGCTCTGCTACTACTTGCTTCATTGTTTGCTCTTCCACTTGTGGTTTTGCTACTACTTGCTGCACTGGGTGCTCTTCCATTTGTGGTTCTGCTGCTACTTGCTGCACTGGGCGTTCTTCCACTTGTGGTTCTGCTACCTCTTGTTGCACTGGCTTATTCTCTACTCGTACATTAGCAGAAGGCTGCATTGCATTTGCTCTAGCTGCATGTCTTTCCATTAATCGTGTTCTATCTTGTTTCAACATAACAACATTAAATGGTACATGACGCTTTTTCTCACGTTTTGGTTCTTCTTTTTGTACAACTGGTTGTTCTTCTGCGACTGGTGTTTCCTCGGCAACTGGTTGTTCTTCTACGACTGGCGCTTCTTCTACAACTGATTGCTCTTCTACGACCGGTGCTTCTTCTACAACTTGTTGCTCTTCTGCGACTGGCGCTTCTTCTACAACTCGTTGCTCTTCTGCGACTAGTGTTTCCTCGGCAACTGGTTGTTTTTCTACGACTGGCGCTTCTTCTACAACTGGTTGTTCTTCTGCAATTAAAACATCCGCAAAGCTTTGAACATCTTTCTTCGTTTGTTCATCAGCCTCAGCAACATGTATGAATTCACTCTTTTGTTCAATTGCTTCATCTTCTTGCTGAATTTCCTCAAGTGCTACAAATGTCTCTACTACAGGCGCGTTTATTTCTGCAATTACTTCAGCTTCTTCTGACTCTTCTGCTTCCGCAATTACTTCCACTTCTTCTGACTCTTCTACTTCCGCAATTACTTCAGCTTCTTCTGACTCTTCTGTTTCTGTAATTACTTCCACTTCTTCTAGCTCTTCTGTTTCCGCAATTACTTCTACTTCTTCTAGCTCTTCTGTTTCTGTAATTACTTCTACTTCTTCTGACTCTTCCGCTTCCGCAATTACTTCTACTTCTTCTAGCTCTTCTGTTTCTGTAATTACTTCTACTTCTTCTGACTCTTCTGCTTCCGCAATTACTTCAGCTTCTTCTGACTCTTCTGTTTCTGTAATTACTTCCACTTCTTCAGGTGCCTCTGTTTCCATAACTACTTCTTCAAACTCTTCCGTTTCTGCAATTACTTCTACTTTTGACACTTCTTCTGGTATTTCCACAATGATTGTTTCTTCAAGTTTTTCTTCTGCTTTGACAATCACTGATTCTTCTGGAGCTTGCTTTTCTACTTCAATAGTAGGTTGTTTTATTTCTGTATTACGTTTAATTTCTTCTGATAATATTGTATCCTCGTGCTCTACTTTAGAAGCTACTAATTCTTCTTGTAGATTGTTTTCGTTTAACACCACTACATCTTTTTCTAGCTTAGCACTTTCCATCTGCTCAGCTACTGTTTTATGAAGTAATTCATCCGCTGAAACTTCCTGCGGTGTACTCATTTCTTGAATCACTTCTTTTTCTTCTACTAAAGGCACTTGGCGTTCAATTTCATAACCGTTTTTCTCTAGCCATTGATCAACTACTGACTTTTCTTCCTTTTTATTCTCTTTATATTGTTGCTCTCCTTGCTGGTTAGCAGCTCTATGACTAGAAGAAGTTGGTGCTTGTCCTTCTGAGAAATCAGATAATGTATATCCTTTTTTCTCTAACCATGCATCAACGACTGATTTACCCTCTACAGATATTTCAAGGTCTTCTCTTTCCTTTACTTCCTCCTGCTTTTCTTCCTTTTTCTCTACTGAAGGACGATTATATCCATAAATTGGCGAAATCATTTCTGTTGGCCGAAATGGTCTACGGTTACTCTCTTGCGCTGGTGTAGATGCTTTCTTTACGACAGACTCCCGCACCGGTTCATATTGCACTTCCGGCTCTTCATATGTAGAAACTACCTTTTCCACATACGGTCGTCTGCTTCTTTCCACCTTTATTCCTCTTTGGGCAGTCGGTTCTTCATATGTTACTCCTTGAACAGGTTGTTCTTCGAAGCGATTTACTTCGCTTTCATCCTCTTCATCGAACCCATTATCCGGTACTAAAGGAAAACGGCATTTACCTGCATTCCTACTTGCCATTTGTGCTTCTCTTGCTTCAGTGTAGTGGTTTACACGAGGAATTTTCGGCTGACTTTCAATTTGCTTTGGTACTTCTTTATTCATCGCTGTTTGTTCTTCCTCTTTGTTAAACAGCTTTTTCATCCAATCTAACATGCTTACCACTCTTTCTACTAAATAGTAACATCCTTTATTGTATCAGCATTCGGCAAAAAGTGCAGGTAAAATTAAGCATGTCATATTTATCCATAATATTCTAATTTACGAGTGTTTTCATATAAAAAAACGCAGTCTTTCATGTAAGACTGCGTTTAAGCTTTACTCTTCCGATATTCATCTACACTATCCGTTACACTTTGCAACAAGGAATTTACATACTGCGAGTCAGATAATTTTTTATCTTCTTCAGGATTTGACATAAACCCAAGTTCTAATAGTACACCAGGTACTTTGGACCAATTAAATCCAGAAAGATCATCCCTGAATTTAATTCCATTCACTTTCACTTGTTGATTCTCTCTCATTTTATTTACAATCGTTTGAGAGATTTGAAGACTTTCCGCATAAATCTCTTTCGTATACGGACTTCCTTCTGCCGGCGTCAATACAGCGAATCCACTTTGGTTTGGATTTTCAGAACCATCTGCATGAAGACGTAAAAATAAATTAGCCTTATGATTATTTGCGAATGTCGCCCTTTCTTTATTACTTATATCAACGTCTTGTGATGTTCTCGTCATTAATACTTGTATCCCTTTTGCTTCAAGCTTTTCTTTTAATAAAAAAGCCATTTCTAATACAAGTACAGCCTCTCTCTTTTTCGTCACAACACCTGTTGTACCGTCTGTCACTTTATATTTTTGCGTTGTTGCCCCTGGTCCAATCGGCTCTAAATTTAAATTCGCTTTTTGTTGATGCCCTGGATCAATAACGACGAGAAACTTCTCTTGTTTTTCATTACTCTCTACTTTTTGTTCATTATTTTGCACTGGTTGCTCAGTCGGCTGCACTGGCGTAGTTTCTTCTTTCTTTTCATCAGATGATACTTCCTCTTGCTTATGTTCTACTTGCTCATTCGTTTGAATTGCTTGCGATTCTTCGTTCTTTTCTTGTTGCTTTTCTACCGGTGCGTCTTCTTTGGTATCTTTGTTTTTCTCTTGTATAGAAGATGTAGTTTCTTTTTTCGGCTGCCCTTGTGAACAACCGGCCATATATATTCCAATGAATGCAATCATGCTCATTATTTTTATATACTTCATACTTCTCTCCCATCACTTTGCACCGGATTCAAAGTTTTTCTTATAATTGCCCTATAATCTCATCTATATTTCCAATATAAACTGGTTGCCATTTTTCTGTACCACGTTCTGCAGTATAAAGCGGATAAGCGGCATCATCTATATTTACGAAAACTGGATCGCCCATATCCGTTTCATATCCAATTGTAATCCATTCTTCTTTCCATTTTCCGTGTTCTTCACTTATTAATGAATTTTTATGTTTATCGTATCGGTAACCGATTTGTCCTTTTTCTAATTCACTTTCACTAAACAAATATATTTCATAAGTACCTAGCTCAACATCTTGCTGTTTTGAAGTTTCAATTCGTTTTAGAAGTTCTGCGATTTTTGGTTGCTGTTTCATACTTCTATCCCCTTCTACTTTTCTAAATTTTAACTAGATTGTTTATAAAATACAATATAGATTTTAAGAAAAAAAGTGACATCCTTATCATATTAACGATTTTTTAAATATATCTATCACAACTCTCAATATATCAACGATTTAACACGAAATTTCGATTTACCGACAAAGAATGACAAAAAAAGAGAGGCTGTCCAAAAGGACAACCTCTCTTTTCTTATATCAATTAAAATTTAAACTCTTGTCCAACTTCAAAGCTATCTTCTAATACAAGAATACCTTTTTCTTGTGGAGCATCTGGAAGCTCTAATTCACGTGCAGAGCAGATCATTCCAGAAGAAGGAACACCGCGAAGCTCAGCTGGCTTGATTAACATACCGCTTGGCATTACAGCGCCGATTTTTGCAACGACAACTTTTTGTCCTGCATCAACGTTTGGTGCACCACATACGATTTGTAATGTTTCTGTACCGATTTCTACTTTACAGATGTTTAACTTATCAGCATTTGGATGTTTTTCTTTTTCAGCTACATAGCCTACAACAAATTTCGGAGAAAGATCTGCTTCTACTGTTTCTTCAAAGCCATTCTTCGCTAAAATTTCGTTGATTTTCTCTACAAGCTCTTTCGTTAATGTAAGGTTGCCTGTTTCTTTTACTTCTAAGTAAGAAGATGCATTAAAGATGTTGAATCCTGCTGTCTCGTTGCTTTCACGATCGTATACGCGTGCAACATCTCCTTTGCGATCAAAAGTACGGTTCTCTAAAGTAATATCTTGTAAGGCAACAATTAAAGTGTCACCAATTCCTTCAAGGTTGTAAAAAACGTTCACTTCGTTCATCCTTTCTCTTTTCCATCTGTCTTCTTCCGATTTTTCGCTAAAATAAAGATTGGTTCAAATTCTCCATCTTCATATACGAATGAAAGTGATGTAATCGGAACATGCCCTTCGGCAAAAAATTTCATTGTCATTTGTGCAATAATATCATAACCGATTTCGTTGACGATATCAGCAATAATTAATACATCTTGGTGAGGAACAGCAACAACCATGTCACCAGAAATCTTTTCACGCATCGATTGTAGTAACGATTCGTTTAAAATACGAGTCGCGTCATACCCATCATTTGTGTTTAAAAAGTAGAATGTATTACCCGCTACTGTGTCTTGTTTAAATTCATAACCTAATGAGCGTGCGTTGAATAATGCCATTTCACGCACTTGCTGTTCTGTAAGTTCTAATTTTTGTAATAGACGCTCGTCAATTAGTCGATACGTTTTATTCGAATCTAACGCATAGTAAATACGTGTTTCCGCCGTATGATCCGTCATAATAAACGGATTTCCTTCTTCTGCTTGTTTCGGGAAAGAAGTAGAGCGAATAACAGGTAAAATTTTCGCTCCGCTATTTTCTTCTTTATGCATCGCAATTAGCGCTTCTTGTACGTAATAAGCAACTTCTTCAATTGCCTTTTCTTTGTTCACTTCCCATTTTGCCACAACTCCTGGAAGCGATACGTTAATACCTTTTTTGGAGTCTTTTTGTTCAATACGTAAAACTTCTTTCTCACTATCATACTGAAAGTCCCATTCTGGGCGAGATAATTTCTTTATTAGCTCATCTTTCATCTTTTTACTTGTCATCTTCATCTCTTTTTCCTCCCTTCCAAAAAAATAACCTCCCCCGCGAAGGTAGAGGTTGTTTTACAATTCAATTGGCAAATTGCCTTATTTTAAACCTTCAATGAACTCTTCGATTTGTTCTTGTGTTTTACGATCTTTGTTTACATAGCGACCAGTTTCTTCACCTTTATTGTACGCTACAAAGCTCGGAATGCCAAATACGTCTAATTTTACGCATAGATCAATAAACTCATCGCGATCTACATAGTAAAATGAGAAATCACTATATTTCTCTTCTACTTCTGGCATAAATGGGTCTACAAAGCGGCAGTCTGGGCACCATTCTGCTGAGAACATAAAGACTACATTCTCTTCATTTTTTAACTGTTGGAATTGCTCCATGCTTTCTAATGACTTCATCTATATTTCCTCCTCTAACGGGTACATTTTTCATGTTATAATCTTTCTTTTATACTACCATACATCGCGCACGGTGCAAGGTTTATGCTTGCTTTTTGTCATACTTATATTGCCCAACTAACAACTTAACAACGTGTACAAATAATTCCGTACGGTCGACATAATCATCTGTAAAAATACCGATCGCACCTTCGTGACTACGAATATCTTTTCGCTGCACAAACTCTTCCATCACTTCGCTTAATTCCTTACCATCTTCAAGAGGTGCTAAAAAATCGTCTGGTAACGTAATACGCGCTCCTCCGGCCACAAATACTTTCCCATCACTTGTTGCTAGCGCGCCCCAGTTACACATAAATAAACCGTGCTCCGTTTTCATTACGCCGCCTTCTAGCCCAATCCCAATTGGAGCTTCTCCGTCCTCTAGCGCTCGCTTCGCTCTATTGATCGCTCCTTGCATCGTCTCTTCATCTGAGAAAGGCTGAGCTGATACTCCTGACGGAACAGAAAGAGATGTAATTTCAGCATCTTTCCAAACCTTCTCCACAGCGCCAACCTTCGTTTTATTCTTCGATCCAACTACTACTTTCATTTCGTTCACCTCTATAAAAATTCATCATTCTATTCTAATATCCGCTTCGGCACAAATTAAGTACCAACCACTACCACACACCATCAGGGAATTCCTTCTCCCCATAAAAGAAGGTCGCTTTCTAAAATATTACTGGTCCTAAACACAAAAACAGGCTTCTTCTTTCTTCCTACCCGCGGTCTTAATACATCATTCGAGCACCCATTAGGCACTAACCGCCACCACTCATCGCTGGGTCATCTATTCAACCTAAAAAAAGAAGGGTTTTTCGCCCTTCTTCTCTACGCGTTATTCTTAATTGTCTCTAACGTCGTTTTATCTGTTGTTCTTACAAGCTTCGTAATTAATTCTTTCGCCGCTGCATAATCATCAACATGTAAAATTGAAGCATGTGTATGAACGTAGCGTGCACAAACACCAATTACTGCTGATGGGATACCAGAGTTACTTGTATGTACACGGCCCGCATCTGTACCACCTTGTGAAATAAAGTATTGGTACGGAATGTTGTTTGTTTCTGCTGTATCTAAAATAAATTCGCGTATTCCTCTATGTGTTACCATCGTGCGATCGTAGATACGAAGAAGAGCACCTTTTCCTAATTGACCGAACTGTGTTTTGTCACCAGATGCATCGTTTGCTGGACTTGCATCAAGCGCATAGAAAATGTCTGGTTGAATCATATTTGCAGCTGTTTGCGCTCCGCGGAGGCCTACTTCTTCTTGTACAGTAGCACCAGAATATAATGTATTTGGTAATGTTTCATCTTTTAATTCTTTTAACAATTCGATTGCAAGACCACATCCGTAACGGTTGTCCCAAGCTTTCGCCATAATTTTCTTTTCGTTTGCCATCGGCGTGAATGGGCAAATCGGCACGATTTGTTGTCCTGGTTTTACACCAATTTCAATCGCGTCTTCATAACTATCTGCACCTATATCAATTAACATATTTTTTATATCCATCGGTTTTGCACGTTGCGCGTCACTTAATAAATGAGGAGGAATAGAACCAACAACCCCAATAACAGGACCATTCTTCGTCATAACTTGTACACGCTGTGCTAATAAAACTTGACTCCACCATCCGCCTAACGTTTGAAAACGAAGCATTCCGTTTTTCGTAATTTGCGTAATCATGAAACCTACTTCATCCATATGACCTGCTACAAGAACACGCGGACCAGTTTCGTCCCCTTTTTTCAGACCAAATACGCTACCTAAACCGTCTTGTACAATTTCATCCGCATATTTGCTTAATTCTTGTTTCATAAAACGGCGTACATCATGTTCAAAACCTGATGCACCTTGTAATTCTGTTAACGTACGAAATAATTGTAATGTCTCTTTATTCACGAAGTCCCCTTCTTTCAAACCTTAGTAGAATACCTCTTTTATTGTAACGAAATTTTCGAAATGTTTCTAGTTTCTTCTTTTTTAGCTGTATTTGCTTTATAATTATTATCGGTACACTATTTTTATTTTATAGAATTGAGGTGAATATATGAGCTGGAAAGGTTTAGTAGCAGGTCTTGGCGTTGGGTTCGCAGCTGGTTATCTCGTTGCAAACAAAGTACAAGAACAATCCCATATTTCTTCAGAAAAAGCATTGAAAATGGTGAAACAAGCATTAAGTCATAAAGGTGAAATTACTGGCTCTTGGGTACATATGGTTCCAGAGACATTTGAAAAATATGATGTCGCATATGAAGTTTATCGCGGCGGTCTTACAACAATGTTAAATGATATACAAGAACGATTTGAATTTTTAGTTGATGCTAAAACAGGTACTGTTTTAGAGGTTATAGCAGCATAAAAAGGAGGGTTCCCATTAGGTGAACCTCTTATTTTTTTGAAATTGCGGGTATTGATTAAAATTATATCAGCGATTTTCCGAATATATCGGCGCAACTCAATTTATATCAGCGATTTCCCAATTATATCGGCGCAACTCAATTTATATCAGCGTTTGTTTAAATATATCGACTTACCGACAAAACCCGACAATAAAAAAGAGGCTGCTCCAATAAATATGATGGAACAACCTCCTATTTTTATGCTTCTATACTCGTTTTCCGTTCTACTTTTTCTACGATATGCCCTTCCTCATTCCACTTCACAGCGCGATAATATGCGTCATGGTAAAACGTAAACCATGCCTCTTTTTCAGCACCATACTTCATCCACTTTTGTTTATTTTCAATCGAGGTCATCGGATAATCGTCGTATGCCATTACCCATAATACATTTTGATGTGCGTGCGTCGGTAATAGGTCTGCTAAATGAAGCATCGTTTCCCCATGGCTTTCTAAAGCAATAACTGCATGTCCATCACTATGACCACCTGTATGCACCATTTTTATTTCATCTGTAATTTCTATTTCTTGCTGGAACGTAACAACTTGATCTACAATCGGCTCCCAATTTTCCTTCCAATATGTATTACGGGATCTAATATTTGGGTTCCTCATTTCATTCCACTCTGTTTCACTTACGTAAACTTTCGCGTTCGGAAACGCTGGTACAAGGTGATCACCTTCCCATTTTGTTAAACCAGATGCATGATCAAAATGAAGGTGCGTCATTAAAACATAGTGAATATCTTCTGGCTTTAATCCTAGTTTTTCTAATGATTCATAAACCGATGATTCTTCTGTTACACCTTGATTCCGCTTCATCTTCTCATTCAATTTACCGTTTCCTATTCCGGAATCAATGAGCATATTTCCGTCTTTCGTTTGCAAAAGTAACGGATCTGTTCGTAAATAAATATGATTTGTATCATTATGTTTATACTTACGTGACCAAAGTACTTTCGGCACAACACCAAACATCGCTCCCCCGTCTAAATGTGTATTCCCGCCTTTTAACCACGTTACTTTTATATCTCCAATTTGTAACTGTTCCATTACACATCCCCCTTTCAATTAATCTTAACATAAAATTCTGATTATTTTAGATGTAAAAAAACCTATGCATTACTGCATAGGCTCTGTACGATATTTTGCTTCAACTCGGTAAATACGATGACCTTTACTAGAGAATTTCTCTTCGTATTCAGTCATGATGTTACCTTCAAAGTCGCTGTTATGAAGATCTAAGCTTAAGTACGTTAGTAACATACCATACTCAGCCATACTCATAAGAGAATATTCAAATAGACCTTGGTTATCTGTTTTGAAATGAATTTCTCCGCCTTCTACTAACACTTCTTCGTAATTACGTAAAAATGTTTTATACGTTAAACGACGCTTCGTATGACGTTTCTTTGGCCATGGATCTGAGAAGTTTAAATAAACGCGATCAATTTCACCTTTCGCAAAGAAAACTGTTAAATCTTCAGCATCTTTATTAATTAACTTTAAGTTTGGTAATTCTTCTTCAATTAATTTATCAAGTGCATCTACAACAACACTTGTGAATTTTTCAATTCCAATATAATTAATATGTGGATTCGCTTTTGCCATATCATACATGAAGCGGCCACGACCTGTACCTACTTCAATGTGAATTGGTTGTTCGTTTCCAAATACTTCTTTCCAGCTACCAGCGCGCTCCTCTGGGTTTCCGATTACGATATGTGAATATTCATTAATTCGATCCATTGCATACGGTTTATGTCTTAAACGCATAGATGTTTCCCTCTCTTTACATAGCTATTTTAAAGGAATAATTCCTTCTTTCTTTTTTAATCAATCTACCAAACAAAAAACCAAGTACGTACGAGCACTCGGTCCGTTTCTTTCAAGTATAAGATGTACCATTTTGATAAAAACTACATACAGCATTAAACATTCCATGACGAAACAGCTTTTTCTCTTACATTTGAAGAGAAAAACAATCGAAAGGATGATCCGTTCATGCCAATTAATCAACAACATCAATTAGAAGTGCTGAAAGATATTTTAGTCAACCACCAAAGTGATTGCTGCGGGACAGTTTCAGAATGCGAGCAATTAGAGCGCCTCATTCAATCGTTACTCGCAAACGATAATATAAGTAGTGACGCTAAAACAATGCTAAACGATGTATATTCTTATAGTCAATCGGGTAAATCTTCCTCTAATTTGGACAACCATATTTCCAATAATCAAGAACAACTTACTCAGTGGATTGCTGGAATGGACAATTTTTCTTAAGTATTATTCTGAAGCAAGTAGTTGCTGTAAATATTGATGCCAATATTCAGCTTCTGCTTGCTGTTTTTTTGTTGTATGCCATTGAATAGACAAAATCGTTTGTGCTATCACATACCATCTCATACGCCTAAGCAGCGATTCATCCATTTCAATATCATAATAACCGAGCCACTCACTCCACTCCTGGCGCGGAATGTACCAATATAATAACATACCGAGGTCTAGAGCTGGGTCAGCAATTACAGCTCCATCCCAATCAATTAAAAACAATTCATCTTCATCCGACAATAGCCAGTTGTTATGGTTTACATCACAATGGCATACAACGAATTCATTGTATTCAATAGCTTTTAATGAATCCATTAAATATTGAAGGCCTTGCTGAATTGTTTCATCATCCCTTATATCTCCTCTTAAAACGAGTTGCAGTTGTTGTAATAACTCTTGTGCGTGAAGCGGCTGCTTCCCAAGTCTTTGAATCATCTGTACAAGCGCTTTAGAGGAGTGTATTTTCTTTAAAAGTTTCGCAACACGTTCTAGTTTCATATCCTCTGGCTCTAGCTTCTGTCCCGGAAGCCATTTTTGAGCAGAAATTACATCACCATTCGTTACCCTTCTTGTCCAAAGTAATTTTGGAACAATTCCTTCTGCTGACAATACCGCTAAAAAGGGCGATGTATTCCGCTTTAAAAATAACTTCTGTTGTCCGTTTTGCGCAATATATGCATCGCCCGTTACTCCACCAGCCGGTACAAGACTCCACTCTTTTCCTAATAATTGTTCCAACCATTCCATATTCATTACCCGTTAACAAATCCTTATCTTTTATAGTTATGAAAAGAAAAACCGCAACATTTCTACACATGTTGTGGATTCATATATTTTACTGTAAATGAAAAGAAAAATTAGCCTAAGCCAAAAATCCTCTATTTTATTTTACAAAACCTGTCATAGAATGACAACTTATCAAAATCGTCACCTTTGTCAATTCTACATTTATTACATTCTCATCGTCAAGTAGCGATTTGTCACATTATCGTCAATATATACGTGCTAATTGGAGCGAGCCTAAGTTCCTTTCCTCTAAATGAAGAAATTGGCTCTATTTTCGCTTCGTTTTCGTTTACTAACACATGCCACGTTGCTTCTTTCGGAAGTTGCACAGTTTTAGCTTCTAAACCGCTATTAAATAAGACGATAATCTCTTTCCACGGCCCAAACGATTCTGCATGCTCTAGGTGATATGCAAGTACTTCTGTAGATGTTTGTAAAAAAGTCATATGTTTTTTTATAAGGTCTGCATTTTGTAATCGGAATGCCCCATGCTCTTTACGAATCGCAATTAAACCTTTTATATAGTTAACGGTCTCTATCTCTTTCTCTTTTTGATCCCAATCTAATTGATTGATCTCATCATTTGCATTATAACTATTTTCATTTCCTTTCTTCGTACGATAAAACTCTTGCCCTGCGTGTAAGAAAGGAATGCCTTGTGAAAGAATAACCATTGCGCTCGCTAATAGGTGACGTTTTTTCAAAATCGTTTCTGATTCTTCATTACTGCGCACTAGTTTATCCCACATCGTCATATTATCATGACATTCTACATAGTTAATGCTTTGCGCCGGCTCTAAAAACAGCCCTGTTTCTTTCATACTTAAAAGACTTCCTGCTGCAATATACTGCAAATGATTACAGTCTACATGCCCACCAAATGCAAAACCACGCTTATTTATATGAAATGTACTCCCTTTTATCCCATCACGAAATTGATCATTAAACTGCGCGATATGTGGCATTTTCTTCGCATTATTTAACGTTGCTTTTTCCTCAAGAGGAAGCGGTGTTTGTAAATCCCATCCTTCTCCTAATAACAAAGCATCTCGTTTTATGTTTCGCACTTCTTTCTCTATCATATTCATTGTATCAACATCTAAAATTCCCATTAAGTCGAATCGGAATCCATCGACATTGTATTCAGTAAGCCAATATAAAATAGACTCTACAATGAATTTCCTCATCATTTTCCGTTCAGACGCTACATCATTTCCGACTCCCGTCCCATTAGAAGGCATACCATCTTCACCATGACGAAAATAATATCCTGGAACAAGCTTCTCAAATGATGATAGCTCTCTTTCATAAACATGATTATATACAACATCTATAATCACCCTAATACCTTGTTCATGAAATGTTTCAATTAGTTGTTTGCACTCAACTATCCTGTTATACGGATCAGAGGGGTTTGTAGCATAAAATCCTGTTGGTGCATTGTAATATAATGGATTATATCCCCAATTATAGGCGGACGAAGGATTCGCCTCATCTACACCACCGAAACAATATAAAGGTAATAATTCAACATGCGTAACGCCTAAATCTTTTATATGAGACAAACCTGTCAATGTCCCATTTCGTCCTGTTGTTCCTTCTTCCATTAGCCCTTTATACGTCCCTTTTTTACTCACTCCACTGTTCGGATGAATAGTAGCATCACGAATATGCAATTCATACAATATGGCATCTGTCATTGCTTGTAATGGTGGTAATTGCTCTCGTTTCGTTACAGTCGTCTTTTCTAAATCGATAACAATGCCATACTTTCCATTTACAGTCACTGACTTTGCGTAAGGATCCACCGCTTCGTTCCATATTAAATTAATACAAACAAGAAATGTATAGCGTGCTCCGTCTAAATCACCTTGTAATGTTTGAATCCAAACTCCGTTTTCTCCCCTGTACATTTCATGATCGGTATATTCTTTATCACTCTTATAAATTCTTACTTTCGCAAGCCTTGCAGTTGGGGCCCATACTTTAAATGTCGTTTCTTGTTTTTGATACACAGCACCTAAATCTGTACCTTCGTAATAATACTTTTCATCGAAAATTTTTGTTCGAATAACAGCACCTATTTGTAAATCAGTTTCTTCATTCCGTTCATCTCGTACTGTATAATACTTCCCCACATCTAGCGGCTCTTCTATAAAGCACTCATACTTCGTTGCATCTGGAAGCGCAATAGTATGAGCAATCGGTAAATCTTTCACATTACTTCCTTCTTGCAAACGAAATGTCCGACTTGTTCCATACGCATGTGGGAGCAAAATTGTAATTTTATTCATTTCATCTAAATAGGCATCAAATGGACGTTTTACTTTCAACATAAAAAAATCACCATCATTCTCAAAGTTAAAATAAAGTGAAACTTTAATGAGCGAGAAAATTTTTCCATCCTCACTTATTATTAGCCTTCACCAATTAGGCGAGATAAAATGAGCTGCAAATGATAAGGCTTTTCTTATCAACAAGACTCTATACAGTAACTCCATTCTTCTCTATAGTATATTCACCTGCATAAAAAACGTTTTCAACATTCTATTTTTGTAATTTTATTTCAGCAATCGATTTATACTTCGGGGTTTCTTTCACGTGGGATTCGTATAAAGTAATTGTATCTGCTTGAAATGATATTTCAGGCACTTCTTTTATACTTTCTAAACGAAACTTTTCTTCTCCTATCCATTTACGAGCAACGGTAATATGCAGGTGATACGGGCGTATTTCTAGAGAAAATCCATTTTCTTCACAAATGGCATGTACTTGCTTTTGCAACTGAAACAAATCGTGATTCTCACTTACCTTCGCCCAAAAAATACGGGGCTGATTTTCCCTACCAAACGTTGAAAAACCTTGTAACGTGAACGATAGTTCTTTTGTTTCTGCAACTGTTTGTAATCCATTTTTTATTCCCTCTAATTGTTCCTCCGTTGCACTCCCTAAAAATGAAAGGGTAATATGATAGTCTTCTTTATGTACCCATGAACGAAATTGTAATTCCTCTTGCATGTCCTTTTTATAGTTATACAGCATTTCTTTTATATGATTCGGTAACGTAATTGCGACAAAATAATGCAGTTCCATGTACATCTTCTCCTTCTTTCTATTGTTGCTTTTCTTTCTTATCTCATTCAGGTAAAAAGAAGCCGCTCTCCAAAATAGAGAGCGGACATTATTTATATATCCATTACTTCGCTAATTCATGAATTGCTTGCGCGTAAATTGCTGTTGCTTTTAATAAGTCTTCAATTTCGATATACTCATCTTTTTGATGTGCAAGTTCTTCTTTTCCAGGGAATAGCGGGCCAAATGCCACACCAGCTTTTAATGAACGAGCATAAGTACCGCCGCCGATTGCTAATAGTTCTGCTTTTTCACCTGTTTGTTCTTCATACACACGTTGTAACGTACGGATTAATACGTGATCTTTATCGACGTGATGTGGGCGAGAATTAGAATAGTCAGCCACTTCAAAACCATGCGTACCAACATATTCTTTCAACTTCACAATTGTTTCTTCAAAGTTAGTTGTAACTGGGTAACGTACGTTTAGCCCTAAGTTACCACCGTTTTCTTTCGTATAAGAAATGCGACCGACATTCACTGTTAACGGACCGCTAATTTCATCTTTATAAGCAATAGTAGCTTTTTCACCAAAAATATCACCAGTAAATGTTTCTGTTGCAAATGTCGCAAATGCAGTTGCTTTTCCATCAAGTGAAACTGTAGTTAAGAAGTTTGCTAATAATAAACCTGCATTTTCTCCTTTTTCAGGAGTAGATCCGTGCGCTGAAATTCCTTCTATTTGCAACGTCACTGCATTTCCTTCTATAGTCGATTTCCCTATTTTTTTAGCAGTTTGTAAATACTCTTCATATGCTACTGTAAGTGCATTTACATCTTCTCCTGTAATAACCGCTTCTGCAAAATCAGGAACCATATTTAAACGGCGCCCTGAATCAAATGAAACAAGTTCATATGTACCTTTTTTCTCTTCACTACCATTTTGCACAACTTGTATGTCAGAAATTCCTTTTTCTGCATTAATAATTGGAAAGTCTGCATCTGGTGCAAAACCGATTGTTGGCATTTCTTCATTTTTAAAGTAGTGATCTACACATTTCCAATTACTTTCCTCATCTGTTCCTATAATCATACGAACACGTTTGGAAAGAGGTAAGCCTAATTCTTTCACAATTTTCATCGCATAATATGCTGCCATCGTTGGGCCTTTATCGTCAATTGCACCACGTGCAAAAATCTTTCCATCGCGAATATCCGCACTATATGCAGGAGTCGTCCAGCCATCTCCTTCTGGTACAACATCAACGTGACAAAGAATGCCTACTAACTCTTCTCCTTGTCCCATTTCAAGATGACCTGCATATCCTTCTAAATTTTTAGAAGCAAAACCTTCAGTTTCTCCTTTATGTAACATGAAAGATAAAGCTTTTTCTACACCTTCACCGAATGGTGCGCCCTCTTTCGCCGATTCTTCTTCCCATACACTTTTAATTTGTAAAAATTGTTGTGTATCACGAATTAAATCATCTTTTCGTTTCGCAACTTCTTCTGTCCAATTAATTGCTGACATCACGCATCCATCCTTCACTATATTGTTTCTTTCATCATAACAAACCGAAATCTCTTATGCCATACACGAAAACTAAATACCGAACAATTGTAATATTTCAGATATTTCTTATTAGTTTTTCTTTTATTTTTTCAAAAAAATTTGCAGGAATTTGGCGTTTTACGTAGAATTTTATGTGTTAGTTGACTGACCATATATACAATGTCAACTACCAATATTTTTCTATATGAATATTTGTTAAATTTCTGTAAAATTTAAGTAGATTAAAGCATGAATTTTATCATGTAGAGTACAATGGTAGTAACGACCTTCTTTCCTGAATGGGGTCAAAAAAACTAGTAGAGGAGTGGTTTTCTCTTGAAACCTACAACTACTCGTATGCTAACACGCATTAAATCAATTTATATGTACATCAATGAAAACGGAACGGTAACGACGAAAGACCTTGTAGATGAGTTCGGGATCACACCGCGAACGATACAACGTGATCTAAATGTGTTGCAGTTTAATGAACTCGTGTATAGCCCTTGCCGCGGTAAGTGGACAACAACAGGAAAGAAAGTGAGAATGACCTCATAATGAAAAATAATTGTATGTAAATAAATACATACCCCTTTCTAATAATTAGAAAGGGGTCTTTTCTGCGCCTATAAAGGTACTACTTTTCAGTATCTACTTGATATGTTTTTAACATTTCTACTTCTTCATCTGTTAGCTCTCGGTATTGTCCAAGTTCTAGTTCTTCATCTAATACTAACGGACCCATCTCTGTTCTCTTTAGGTAGACTACTTTTTTCCCTACCGCTTCAAACATACGCTTCACTTGATGGAATTTCCCTTCCGTAATCACAAGCTCAATTTCAGAAATATCATCGCTTTTCAATATTGTAAGTGCACCTGGCTTCGTTTCATAGCCATCATCTAAAATAACACCTTTAGCAAACTCTTTTACATCCTCTTCTGTTACTACTCCTGCAACGTGTGCATAATATTTTTTCGGCACATGCTTTTTCGGAGATAATAATTGATGTGATAACTTCCCATCATTTGTTATCAATAAGAAACCTTCCGTATCGATATCAAGTCGTCCAACTGGGAACGGATCAAAGATTGCATCTTCTAATTCTAATAAATCTATTACTGTTTCATGATTATCATCTTCCGTCGCTGAAATAACACCTTGTGGTTTATGCATCATTAAGTAAACAAATTCTTTGTATTCCACAACTTCACCGTGAATCATAACTTCTTGCTCTTCTACATTTACATGAACTTTCGCATCTTTTACTGGCGTTCCATCAATTTTCACAACGCCGTCTTTCAATAATTTCTTTACTTCTTTTCTACTTCCATATCCCATATTTGCTAATAATTTATCTAATCTCACGTTTTTCACCTTCTTTATTTATCATAGAAAAGGGGGACGTAATTACGCCCCTCTTGATTTCAACTTTATTTTAAATCTACTACCAAGTTTACGTTGAATTTTATCTAATGCTTCTCCGCCAAATACTCTTTCAAGTACTCCTGTGCGAATTGCTAACAATCCGTAAACAAGACCGCCAATACCTGCACAAATTGCAACTGTTATAAGAGCACCAATACGGCCATCAGGCGAAATCATGAAGGATAGAAGCCATTGTGATAGTTTTACAGCAACGACCATTATAAGTGTTAGTACTGCAATTTGGAATGTTCTTTTATATACAACACCGAATGAATAGTGTGCGTATTTTTTAATTTGTTGATTTGTGTACCAAACAGAAGCTAAGAAACCAACTGCTGTTGCTAGAATTGCTCCTACTGTACCGAAATAACGAATAAAGATTACGTTACATACAAATTTCAAAATAACGCCCATTATAAGCGCAATAATCGCATGCTTCTGCTGGTTAATACCTTGCAGGATTGCCGCTGTTACTGTAAATAAAGCGAATAACAACGCAACTGGTGCATACCACATTAATACTTGTCCACCTAGTGGATCTGAATCGTAAAACGCAGTATAAATTGGATATGCCAGTGAAGAAATACCGACAACTGCTGGCAATGTTAAAAACATATTCGCCTGGAATGTTTGTGTAATTTGCAATTTCAAATAGCGGTATTGTTTTTCAGTAAATGATTTTGTAATTGCTGGTACAAGCGTTAAACTAAACGCTGTTGCAAGTGATACAGGAATCATAATTAACTTATGCGTCCACATTGTGAAAATACCGAGAGCTCGCTCTGCGATATCACCTTGACCAATCGCCTGCATAATTGAGTTAAATGTCAATGTATCAATTTGTTGATATAAAGGAATTGTTAACCCAATTACAACGTAAGGAATCGCATATGCAAATAACTCTTTAAACAATTGAACGGTGCTTACTGTTGATTCTGGTACAGTTTGTTCAATTAGATATTGATCCAAATATTTTTTACGTTTTAACCAGTACCAAATTAACACACCGAGTGCTCCAACCGCTGAAACGAACGCAGCAAATGTCGCTACTCCAACTGCTGTTGCAACTGTACCGCCAAGTACTTTAATAACGATAAAACTACCTGCTAATAAAAAGACGATACGAATAATTTGTTCAATAATTTGTGAAACGGTAGTTGGTCCCATAGACTGGTGACCTTGGAAATAACCACGAATTAAACTCGCTGCTGGTACAACAATAAGTGCGAAACTTACAAGACGAATAATCGTCGTAACTTCTCCTACATTATTGTGTATACTTTGTTTACCAAGCATCGCTTCTGCAAACAATGGCGCCGTCATGTACAGTACTAGGAACGAAAGAACTCCTGTTACTATCATCATAACCATTCCCGAGCGGAACATTCTCCGGCTCGTTTTATAATCGCCAAGCGCATTATATTTGGAAACAAATTTTGAAACAGCAAGTGGCACACCTGCCGTTGCGATACTTAAAAAGATCGTATATGGAATGTATCCATATGTATAGAGCGTTCCGCCTTCTGTTCCTACTAATGCATGAAACGGAAAGACGTAAATCATGCCTAAGAACTTTACTAAAAATGTCCCTAGCGTAACAATAAGCGTTCCGCGCAGAAATTTCGAATCGGACATACAAAAATCCTCCTACATCTACATAAAGTGAAACTATAATTAGTTGGAGACTTCTCTCCTACTCCTTATTAGTTGAACCATTCGAGCATTTACAGGCTAACAGACTCCCTATTTACTTCTCCTAAATCTTGAGGTTTTAGTCTTATCGCCTACAAATGGCAGGATAGTGCTGAACTCTAACTTTTGTATTGTACCACAATTCTCTCATTAAGCAGTACTTCACTCTATTTTTCTTTTAAGGGAAAACATGCTATTCTTTTAGGCAGGAAATGTAGAAAATGAGGTCGATATATTATGCATTATGATGTTATTGTCATCGGCGGCGGTCCTTCTGGGCTAATGGCTGCAATTGGTGCTGCAGAAGAAGGCGCAAATGTCTTACTTCTTGATAAAGGAAATAAACTTGGGCGTAAACTTGCAATTTCTGGTGGCGGACGCTGTAACGTAACGAACCGTCTACCACTTGATGAAATTGTTAAACATATACCAGGAAACGGTCGCTTCTTATACAGCGCTTTTTCTATTTTTAATAATGAAGATATTATTACATTCTTCGAAAATCTTGGTGTTAAATTGAAAGAAGAAGACCACGGTCGCATGTTCCCTGTGTCAAACAAAGCACAATCTGTTGTAGACGCACTTTTAACACGATTAAAAGACTTAGGTGTAAAAATTCGTACAAATACGCCTGTTGAAACGATTGAATATGAAAATGGTCAAACGAAAGCAGTTATACTGCAAACAGGTGAAGTGTTAGAAACAAATCACGTCGTTATCGCTGTTGGCGGAAAATCAGTTCCTCAAACTGGATCTACTGGAGACGGATATGCTTGGGCTGAAAAAGCGGGTCATACAATCACAGAATTATTCCCAACAGAAGTACCTATCCTTTCAAACGAGCCGTTTATACGTGACCGCTCATTACAAGGCCTTGCTTTACGTGATATAAACTTAAGTGTATTAAACCCGAAAGGAAAAGCTATCATTTCTCACAAAATGGACATGCTCTTCACTCATTTCGGCCTATCCGGACCCGCTGCTCTTCGCTGTAGTCAATTCGTCGTGAAAGCACTGAAAAAGTTTAAAACGAATACAATACAAATGAGTATTGATGCATTGCCAGAGGAAAATAGTGAGCAACTATTTCAGCGCATGCTGAAACAAATGAAAGAAGATCCGAAAAAAGGAATTAAAAACGTTTTAAAAGGTTATGTTCCTGAACGTTACTTCCTATTCTTATTAGAAAAAAATGAAATTGACGGTAGCGAACAAGCTGGACAAGTTTCTCACGAAAAGATTCGTGCACTTGTGAAAGACTTTAAAGAGTTTACTGTGAATGTAAATGGTACGCAGTCAATTGAAAAAGCATTCGTTACTGGCGGCGGTGTATCCGTGAAAGAAATTAACCCGAAAGAAATGTCTTCTAAATTTACGAACGGCTTATATTTCTGCGGAGAAGTTCTTGATATTCACGGTTATACTGGTGGCTATAATATTACATCAGCCCTTGTTACTGGTAGAATTGCCGGAACGACAGCTGGAGAAAACGCGAAAATGCAGTATTAAAAAAAGAAACAGGGATTCCTGTTTCTTTTTTTATAGGTACATGAAATTATATGAGCAATTCCACAAATATATCAGCGATTCCGCAACTTATATCGGCGATTCCCCAAATTTATCAGCGATTCTGCAACTTATATCGGCGATTTTCCAAATTTATCGACTTACCGAGAAGAAACGACAAATATCTGCTCCATGTAACTTTCCATTGCTTTTTTGTTGCTTTATTTACCTTAGTACCTTTATATTTTATATTGTTGAATATTTAAAAAAGGGTAAGGGGAAAACAAATGAGAAAAAAAGTCATGATGTCTTTAATGTTAATGACGTTTCTTTCTGCGGTAGAAGGAACGATTGTTAGTACAGCAATCCCTCGTATAACGAGTGATTTGTCAGGCGTCGAACTTGTTAGTTGGGTATATGCAATTTATATGCTTGCAACAGCTGTTTCGACTCCAATATACGGAAAGCTCGCTGATTTATTTGGCCGTAAAAAAGTTTTACTGATCGGAGCTACAATCTTTTTAGTCGGTTCTGCACTTTGCGGAGTCGTTACATCGATGGAACAATTAATCTTTTTCCGCGCGCTTCAAGGTATCGGTGCTGGTGCTGTTATGCCAATCACAATGACGATTATTGGAGACTTATATAGCGAAGCGAAAGACCGCGCGAAAGCACAAGGTTGGATGAGTGCCGTTTGGGGTGTATCCGGTGTTATCGGACCGTTAGTAGGTGGATTTTTAGTTGATTCCCTTTCTTGGCGCTATATTTTCTTCCTAAACGTTCCATTCGGAATTATCGCTTGCTTAATGATTGCAATTTACTACAAAGAATCTATTAAAGCTGCTAAGCATCATATCGATTATCTTGGTGCAACAGTCTTCTCATTAAGTACAATCGCTCTACTATATGCATTATTAACAGGTAGCAGTAAGCAAAACTGGGGAGACATGACAATTATCGGCCTATTAATCTTTGCCGCGATTTCATTTATTATTTTCTTATTCATCGAGAAAAAATCTCCAGAACCATTAATTCCGCTAGCACTTTTCTCTAACCGCACATTATCTACGATAAATATATTAACTCTTATTGCTGGCGCAATGATTATTAGTATTACAATGTACCTTCCAATTTGGAGCCAAGGTGTATTAGGGAAAAATGCTACAGAAGCTGGACTTATTTTAATGCCAATCCCTGTTATGTGGACATTTGGCGCTATTTTCTCTGGTAACTTAGTAGGCAAATTAAAAACGAAACAAATCATTTTACTTGGAGCTAGCATTTTATCAGTCGCTACGTTCTTATTATTTACACTATCAACAAATTCACCATCGTTCCTTATTTATGTAGCAGTCGGATTATTCGGCTTAGGAATGGGGCTTGTGACACCGATTTACATGGTAACAATTCAAGCAGCCGTACCAGCTCATACACGCGGAACAGCCGTTGGTTTAAACACATTTATTAATACATTCAGTCAAACGTTAGGTGCTGCAATCTTTGGAACAATCTTTAATACGATGATTCATGCACGCGGCATTAAAAACCTTGATCTTGTATCTGGTGGACACGGCGGGACTACAGCAAGTGTAGCCACTGAATCACAATCCGCATTAGCTGCAAGTGTACACGTTATTTATATGAGCACTTTCGTATTAGCAGTATGTACATTAATTATCGGTTGGCTTTTATTAAAGCCAGCTACACAAACAAGTGAGCAACAATAAAAAGGATGACCATTTTGGTCATCCTTTTTTTATTCTTCATTCTCCACAATATGTTTCAGCATGGATAATTTATTATCCCAAAAACGTTCATAATATGAGAGCCACTGTTGTAATTCTTCTAATGGTTCTGGATGCAAACGATATATCTTCTCTCTTCCGCTTTTTCTTCCACTTACTAAATTCGCTTCCGAAAGAATATGAAGGTGCTTTACAACCGCAGTACGACTCATCGGAAAATGATCCGTTATTTTGGAAATCGGTAACTCTTTGTCACTTAATAACCGTATTACTTCTCGGCGGGTTGGATCAGCAATTGCTTGAAATACATCATATTTCGCTGCTGACGAGGACACTTAGCCTTCGACAACCTTTTTCAGTTTTTCATTTACAATTGCTACCCAACCACCGCTCATTCTATCGCGAATAATAGAGCTCTTCGCATTTGCTTTCGGAAGAATTTCATCAGGATGTTTCCAGCCGCCGTGAATTAACGTAAATTCTGTTTTGTTATCTCCTAAGTCTTTCAAAATAAATGAAACAACCCAGCCATCTGTATCCCATGAGAAAGACAAATGGTTTGGCTCATCAATTTCTAACACTTTACATGGTGATGGCCCAAATGGTGATTGCACATGAAATTCATGTCCTACCTCTAATACAAAATCATTTGGCATAAACCATGACGCAATCCCTTCTGCAGTTGATACTACACTCCATACCTTTTGAATAGACGCGTTAAAAACGATTGTTTGTTTAATATCATTTAATGTATTTTGTTGTTCCATTTTCATTCTCCTTTACTCGGCGTTACAACATAACACCTTTTGGTTATACTTCGATAATATAACACCTTTTAGTTTCATGTCAACGCCAATTCTTTTACTGTTGAGAAATTCTCAACATTTTTTCAACAGGACAAACACCCTCTTAGCATTCCCTCATAATATACTCACAAAGGCAATACAAAATAAAAACTTCTCTCAACATGAAACTCCATCATTCATATTGAAAGAAGCGCCTTACTTATATCATGCGTACTTCGTCTCTCCTCCTTCCCTCAAGGGACAATACGCGAGATATGACAAATCAGAAGGAATATGCCCACCATTTGAGTAGGTAGTTATTTCTCTTCTCCTCAACATTTCCTCAGGAGCGAAATGACTACCGACTCACTTTTTTCAAACAAAAATAAAAAGGGGATGAAAGCTATGTTCTATTGCATTAACTGTTCTGATATTCATCATGAAAAACATCCGAATGATAAAGTATTCAAAAACGGTTTTTATATTGATCCATTTTTAGGTGATCGTTATCACCTTGGTATGTGTAAAGATGCCCAAAATCATGAAACAGGGGAGCCTCTTTTAACGACAAAGAAATTAGGCACACCCCAATCTATTATGAACGTATTACCGACACATGTTGTCCCAACATAAAACATAAAAAAGAGCTGGGTGAGCCAGCTCTTTTTTATGCTTTATAAACGATCATTGCTGAAAAACAATAAATTTGGTTTTCATCGTCGTTAATGGAAACACCAACTTGATACTTAATATCTACAAAGTTGCTATCATCAATCTTTTTCAAAAACACATTCACAGCGTCTTCTAAGTCTTTTTCGTGACTTTCATCAAACACTTTCACACGAATCATGTTAACACCATCCTAGATCGCAGCCCTCCGCCGCTTGATTATTGCCACGGTGCGTATCTATGATGCGATAAAACTTTCCATTCTCATATATATATCCGTCTTCTAACACATATTTTTTATCTTCAGTATAGACATAAAACTTACCTATCATAAATTTACTCGTATATAATTCCAAATAATTTGGTCTAAATTTAGCTACAACTTTATTTGTAATATCAATTTTTATTGTGCGCCCCACCTTCTCTCCCTCCTTTGCAAAGAACGGATTTAGGTATATTGTATTAGCGCTTTTACATTTTATGCTTAAAAATAAGTGGATATGCCCTCTTTCTCACCTGTACTATTTTTCTAAAAAAATCACTATAAAGTGAAACTTTAATCAGCCCGACCACCCACCTAACTTCTTTGCTTTCGCTGAATTTTGAGGTGGGGGTCTTATTGCCCGTTAATGCGGGATAAATAAGTTCAAAAAAAAACATAAAAAAGCACTTTATCTTATTGACTCGAATATAAATATTATGTTATCATATAAAATTTGACATTTTTACATACGTATGCTATCATTAAAAGTGGTTACCACATATGGAGGTGGATGATTTGTTTCAAATTGGTGATAAAATCGTTTATCCAATGCACGGTGCAGGAATCATCGAAGCAATTGAAGAGAAAGAAATATTAGGTACTTCACGTCAATATTGTGTGATACGCATCATTAGTAAAGATATGCAAGTAATGCTTCCGATGGATCAATTAAAAAAATCAGGTATTCGTTATATCGTTGATCGAGGTACGTTAGATGATATACTTCTTGAATTTCAAAACGGGGAGTCAGACCCATCACTCTCATGGAAACAAAGATATACAATGAATATGGAAAAAATGAAAAATGGCAATTTACAAGATAGCGCAGAAGTGGTTCGGGATTTACTTCGCCGTAATAAAGAGAGAACATTAAATGCGAGCGAAAAACAAATGCTAGATAATGCACGAAAAATGATGATCAGCGAAGTCGCGCTCGTACAAAATGTTACTGAACATCAAGCAACAGAATTTCTTCAAGATACAATTAATCACTAAATTTAAAATAGCTGGCCGCTATTTTTTTTTGTAAAAAAAGGACGAAGAGTTTTATCTCTTCGTCCTTTTATATTACCCACGCCCAGCTTGAAACGATGGATATAACGTCATTCCACCATCTGCAAATAGCGTAATTCCCGTTACGTAACTCGCCTCTGATGAAGCAAGCCAAGTTGCTACTGCTGCGATTTCTTCAGGTTTTCCAATATAGCCCATAGGTATCATACTTTCTACGTCAGCACGTTTTTTAGGATCAGCAAACTTTTCTGCATTGATTGGCGTATTAATTGCACCTGGTCCTATATTATTTACTCGAATACCTTTTGGCGCATATTCTAGCGCTAACGTTTCTGTCATCAGTTTAATGCCACCCTTACTTGCTGCATAGTGCACAAATAGTGGCCACGGAATTTTCTCATGAACACTAGACATATTAATGACAGACCCTTTAATATCATGTTCTACAAAATATTTAATCGCTTCACGACTTCCTAAAAAAGCACCTGTTAAATTTGTATTAATTACCCTATTCCAATCTTCAAGCGGCATTTCATGCGACGGTACCGCGTTTTCTATCCCTGCATTATTAATCATAACGTCAAGCGTACCAAACTCTTTCACAGCAGATTGAATGAGATTCACAACATCTGATTCGACGGTTACATCACCTTTTACAGCAATCGCTTCGCCGCCTACCTTTTTAATTTCTTCTAACACATCATTCGCTTCTGATTCTCGTGAGCGATAATTAATAACCACTTTCGCTTTTTCCTTAGCAAACCTCACTCCCATCGCTCTTCCGAGACCAGTTGCTGATCCTGTAATAACGACAACTTTCCCTGCTAAATCACTATACATTTCCATACCTCCTTTAACTTTTGGCTATACCTAACATAATTCCGGCTGCGATAATAAAAACGATACCGACAACGATACCCGTTAATTGACGTTTCGTTTTCTTTTCACCTAATATAAGGATCCCACCAAGCGTGGAAATAATAATTCCCATTTGCGATAGCGAGAAACTTGTTGCAACTCCAACACGCGGCTGTGAAATGAATAAAAACATATTTCCAGCTGCCCAAATTAATCCTGGAATAATATTGCGAATTGCATATTTATTAAATGGATGATGTTTAAAGGTAAGCAAAATCCCACCTAACACCATACCAACTGCTTGTGGCAACAAAGCCGACCAGCCATCTACGTTAAATAACCTAATTACTACTACGTAAACTAAATAACCGACTGTTGAAATTAATAAAATTACGATACCTCTTTTAAAGTTTGCTGCTTGCTCTGCATTCTTTTCTTCTTCACTTTGAAGCGATGTTAAAATAACACCGATAATAATACAAACGAGCGCTAAAATCCCAAGGACGACCGATATTGTCGTGGACCATTCATGAAATACGATAACGCCAAATAAAGTCGTCGCGACTAATTGAAGTCCTGTTGAAATTGGCATCGTCCTCGAAACACCCATTAAATCAATACTTTTCAATTGATTTGCCTGACCAAGCGCCCAAAATAAACCTGACACAACTCCAACTCCGATAACGGTAGGTGTTAATACTGGCTTCATAAAAATATAAACAACAATTGAGAAAATAAGTGCTCCAAACGTTGTTCCGAGCGTTTGACTATACGGGCCCCCGCCCAGTTTTACGTTAAATAGCACAATACTTCCCCAAAATATAGCTGGTAAAATCGCTAAAAATATATCCATCACTCATTACCTTTCTTTACTAAATGCCATAGATTATCACTCTAAGTCGTTAGAGTGAGCTTTTATTTTTTCTTTTTCCCGTTCACAAACTTTTTCTGCAATAACGTCAGAAACATTCTTTTCTCGCTCCACTTTCTTTATCTTTACGTGATCTAAATGGTCTTCCAAAGTAAGCGTAACTTTATCGTTCGGCGGATTATGCGCTCCTTGAAATGTAAGAAATTGTAGCTTCACTTCGTATCTAGGAACAAATTCATCTTTCTTGCCGAGACGCTTTATATCTATAACTGAAGCACATTCATATTGATCTTCTGTCACTTGTCTAATAACTGAATAGTACCTATTTGATAATGCACTCTCTAAAAGCTGTTCTCTTGATTCTTTCGCGAAAGAATCGCTTGGAGAAGAGAAAAAGGCCACACATAGCATTGTGATAACTACACATATTTTTTTCATAGTTCCCTCCTTGTTCTATAGATTAGTGTTCTCAAAACTGCCATAAAAAAACGACTTTCCCTATGTAGGAAAGTCGTTTTAATGAATCCAATATTAACCACCGCTCACTGGTGGAATTAGTGCAACAACATCACCAGATTGGACCCTGTCATCTTCATTTGCGTATTCTTCATTAATCGCAACCATAATTGGCTCTGAAACTGGTACATTATATTCGTTCGCAACAACATCTTTTAACTGTGCAACCGTAATATTTTCTTTCTCTATTTGTAATTCACTTGTCCCTGCTTCTTCTTGCAAGTGCGCAAATAACAATACTCTAATCATACTTATAGCTCCTTCCCAGGCTCTCCCGCCGGATATGGTGTTTTTTCTAATTGATCACCAATCCATGAGTCACCATCTTCCCAAAACTCCTTTTTCCAAATCGGAACAATTTGTTTTATGCGTTCCATAATATATTCGTTCGCTTCATAAGCCGCTTTACGGTGTGGTGTTGAAACAGCAACAACAACCGCTATATCAGAAATTTGCAACGTACCGATGCGATGTGTAATCGCAACATATGTACCTGGCCATTTCTCTTTCACTTCCAAGCCAATTTTCTCTAGCATCTTTTCTGCCATCGTCTTATAAGCAACATACTCTAAGTATAATGTACGACGCCCTTTCGTAAACTCTCTAACCGTTCCAATAAATGTTGTAACAGCACCGCATTCACGTCGAATTACTTTCTTCGTTACTTCTTCAATTGAGATTTCTGTATCAATTACTTCATAATATGTATTTATCATTTCGCACTCCTAACCGTTTGTAAAAACCAGTCTATGTACAACTCTTCTTCTGTTATATGAAATACTTTATATTCTTCTCGTATATTTGCCGGAACATCATACCACGTAATAACCGCCACAATATTTTCTACTTTATGTAAAAGCTCAATGTCTTCCGCAGAACGAAGTAACACTACTTTCGAGTAATTCTCTTTTTTATAGCCTTCTATTAAAATTGTATCCACTTCAAAAAACTCATATAAGCGAATAATTTCTTGCAAGGACCATTTCTTTCTTAGTGAAGAAAGTGAAAGCAATCCAGCACCTTCTACACTACTTACGACAGCACCAGCTTTACGGTGTCTTTCGCTATCTTTTTGCGCTACTTCTGGAAAGCCTCCGTGCCCGTGATGTTTAATTGTAGCAACTTTCATTTTTCGTTCAGCTAATGCATGCACCACTTTCTCAACAAGTGTTGTTTTCCCGCTATTTTGATATCCTACTATTTGTAAGATTGAAGTGGCTTTGCCCATGGCCAATCACATCCCTCAGAGTGCTCTAACAATAATACGGATACTTTCATTCCGGTCTCAAATCCTCTCGTTCCTCCAGGTAACACGATAAAAGCATTCGCATCTGCAAGTGAAGATACCGCACTCGATTTATCTAAACCAACTGGCATCGCTTGTAACGCCCCGTCCACAATTGTTACGTTCGCTCTTACGAAACGAGTAAATGGATTTGGCTTTGGAAAATCTTTTTGTAAAATAGCATCCGCTCTATATACGTGAGGTTCCTTCGCATACAAATACGTTTTTATAATTGGATGCACAAATAATTCAAAGCCTACATAACAAGCAGACGGATTTCCTGATAAACCAAAGAGTAACTTTCCATCAACTTCAGCTACTGTCGTTACACTTCCGGGCCTCATGGCTATCTTATTAAAGAGTACATTTGCCTGTAACCTTTCATAAATAGCTGGTAAGTAGTCATAATCTCCTACTGATACACCGCCTGTTGTAATTAAAATGTCGACCTCATCCACCGCTGATTGAACAGCTGTAAAACATGCATCTAACTCATCCGCGAGTTGACCATAATAACGAACTTTCCCGCCAGCTTTCATAATTTGAGCTGCGATCATATACGAGTTACTATTTCTAATTTTCCCCGGTTCTAACGGCTCATGTACTTCTAATAATTCACTTCCTGTCGTTACAATACCGACAACAGGCTGTTTTACAACTTTCACAGTGCTATATCCAAACGTTGCTAATAAGGCGGCAACACCTGGATTAATTGCAACGCCTTTCTGAACGAGAACTTGATTTTGTTTTATATCTTCTCCTTTAAACGACACATTGTCACCGTTATTAAAAGGGCGTTTTAACTTCATATATGTTTTCCCGTTCTTCTCAAACCCTTCTGTCAGCTCTAGCATTACGACTGCATTGCAATCTTTTGGAATAGCTGCTCCTGTCATAATACGAACCACCTGAAAAGATCCTACTTCTTCTGTAAAAACAGAACCTGCCCCGATTTCTCCTATTACTTCAAATTCAACTGGATTCTCTTGAGTTGCTTCTTTCGTATCTTCTGCTCGAATGGCGAAACCATCGTAAGGGGAACGATCAAAATGAGGAACGTCATGATCTGAGACAACATCTTCCCCGAGAATTCTCCCGTAACTTTCCGTAATAGAAATTTCTTCTACTTCACCATGCTTTGCATATTTCATTACCCGTTCTACTGCCTCAGCAACTTGAATTGGAATTCGTTTTTCTACCATCGTTTCTCACCTCATATTTGCAATTTTTTTTATCTCGATTAAACTTTATATATTCAATAGAAATTACTTCAAGGAGGAATTCCATGTCTTCATTTACACACTTTAATGACCAAGGACGCGCGAAGATGGTTGATATAAGTGACAAAAAAGCAACCGTTCGAACAGCAATTGCGTGCTCTAGCATTGTCGTTACGAAAGAAATTTACGATAAAATCTCTCACAATGAAATTGGGAAAGGTGACGTATTAGCAGTTGCGCAAATCGCAGGCATTATGGCTGCGAAACGAACTTCTGATATTATCCCAATGTGCCATCCTTTACTATTAAAAGGTGTTGACGTTTCTTTCGATTGGAAACAATCAGAAGAACAATATCGTTTACTCATTGAAGTAAAAGTTAAAACAGAAGGTAGCACCGGTGTTGAAATGGAAGCTTTAACAGCTGCTTCGGCTACCGCTCTTACTGTGTATGATATGTGTAAAGCTGTCGATAAAGGTATGATTATCGGCGAAACGTACTTACTTGAAAAAACAGGCGGAAAAAGTGGAGATTATACGAGAAATTCATAATCCTTTCTCCGTTGAACCTAAAGGATTCCCTTTAGGTTCAACCTATATATCTTGCATATAAACTTTTCGCTACATTTATATCATTCGTCCCATGAATGAAAGCTCTGCCATCTGTAAATAAAACAAAACGATATTCTTCTACCGGAAACGACAATAAATAAGGTGTCGCCTTTATCTCTACGCTTCTTTGTAAGCGCTTTTTAATTTCTTCCAAATTAAAATTCTTCCGCACACCTGGACGAATTTGCACTGTATTTCGCCCACATAACACTTCTGTTTTCGTTTGTGCTTCAAATGTTAAACTCGGATATGTACGTAACCTTCCGCAAGATAAACAAGTATCTTTTTTCTGCCTATTCACTTTAAATGCCATCTGTTGATTATTCCAAAGATCAAATGATAACATCGTTTCACGAAGCGCTCCGTAGTCTTCTACTAATATTTTCAGCGCTTCCGTAGTTTGATGCGCAACTACTAATTGTACTGCCGGTTGTATAATACCAGCTGTGTCACATGTTGCTCCGCTCGCCGGATGCTCCATTAAACAGCGAAAACACGGTGTTTTCCCTGGTAAAATTGTATACGTTACTCCATAGCTTCCAACGCACCCACCATATATCCACGGAATATTATACTTTTGTGAAATATCATTAATGAGAAGACGCGTTTCAAAATTATCTGTCGCATCTAATATTAAATCTACATCATTCACTAATTCTTCCATTTCTTGCACCGTTACATCTGTCACAACCGGAGTTATTTCCACCTCAGAATTAATCGCTCTTAAATGCTCTGCTGCCGCTACCGCCTTCGGTTTATACTGCTTTGCATCTTCTTCTGTATATAGTTGTTGTCTTTGTAAATTACTCCATTCTACATAATCACGATCAGCAATCGTTACTTTTCCAACACCCGCTCTAACAATCGCTTCTGCATTTGCCGCACCGAGAGCACCAGCACCAATAATAAGCACATGCTTCTCTCTTATTTTTCTCTGCCCTTCTTCTCCAACACCAGAAAATAATATTTGTCTTGAATATCGCTCCTGCATGCGATAGCCCCCTTTCTTATCCTCCTATATAAGACATTTCGATTTTTGGACGATTTTTTGCACTTTCTTCTGTTCGTTCATCCGAATACCTATCTTTTCTATTCATCCATACATCTTGTATAACACTTAATAACTCCTCATCCGAAAGATTTCCTCTAAGAAGTTCTCTTACATCCAAACCCTCTGTCGCAAATAAGCACGTATAAAACTTTCCATCTGCCGAAATTCTCGCCCTCGTACAAGAGACACAAAATGACTCAGAAACAGATGTAATAAAACCAACTTCAACATTTGTTCCAACGTACCGATATCGCTTCGCAACTTCACCAAAGTAATGCGCTTCAGCTGGCTCAAGCGGATACACCTTATGAATCATCTCAATCAATTCTCGTTTTGTAACGACTTGATCAAAATTCCACCCATTTGTACTACCAACATCCATAAACTCAATAAACCGAAGCGTGATTCCTTGCTCTTTAAAATACGCAGCCATCGGTAGTACTTGATGATCGTTCATCCCTTTTTTCACAACCATATTTACCTTTACTTCCAAGCCCGCCTCTTTAGCTGCTATAATTCCCTTAATTACCGGTTTCGTATTAATATTTCGACCATTAATATTCTTAAATATGTCATCATCTATCGCATCTAAACTAACATTCACTCTATGTAATCCAGCTTCTTTTAATGCCTTCGCTTGTTTCGTTAAATGAATAGCATTTGTCGTTAACCCTATATCTATTAGCCCATCAATTTTCACAAGACGTGCAATAAGTTTTGTTAAATCTTTACGAAGCAGTGGCTCACCGCCAGTAAGTCTAATTTTCCGTACACCGATGCTAACAAATAATTTTGCCAAACGCTCAATTTCATCAAAAGTTAGTAAAAACTCGTCTTTCAAAAAAGCATATTCTGGCCCAAATATTTCCGCTGGCATACAATATGTACATCTAAAATTGCAACGATCAATGACAGATATACGTAAATCTTGAAGTGGGCGTCCAAAAAAATCTTTAACCATCTCCTGCATCGCCACCCTCCCTTTCTGCCAAATTTCTTTCTTTTCATTCTATTATAATATATTTTCGAACTGCGATGTTTTTGCTCAAGTGAATAAAGTGAAACTTTAAATAATTAGAGGGGATTCACTCCCCCTGGTTAACGAGGTTTACTTACAAATACAAAGATAAAAAAACCTTGAAACATAAAAGCTTCAAGGTTCTCTGCTTATTAACTTAATCTAATAATAGTCAGGGTAGCCCCTGGCGTTGCTGTAGATAATGTAGCTATTGCAACTACTCCAAATAACTGTAAGCTAACAGCAGCTCCAGCAGGCAAGTTAGCAATTATTGTTGCACTAAATGAACCAGTAGCCACTGTCGGGGCGTTTATCGTTCCCGCAAGCGGACTGCCATTTACAGTTATACGAGAACTTACAAGTAATCCTGCCGTTAAATTAATTGTATAAGCTATATAATAATTTCCTGCATTCGCAACTGTAAATACAGTATTTCCACCACTAACGGTTATTCCTGGACCAATATTTTGATTGTTCGGTAATGGTACATTCGTACCACCTAATAAAACGGAAATAGCGGTTCCTGATGTATTATTCGCAAATGCATACGTTGCAGTTGTACTAACTCCAGTCACCCCGGTCGCTCCTGTGGCTCCAGCTCCGGTTGGACCTGTATCTCCAGTTGGACCTTGTGAACCGGTTGCTCCTGTAGCCCCCGTTGGACCTTGGATTCCTTGCGGGCCTTGAATTCCTTGGGGACCTGTCGCTCCGGTTGCTCCTGTAGCTCCCGTTGGACCTTGAATTCCTTGCGGGCCTTGGATTCCTTGGGGACCTTGAATTCCTTGGGGACCTGTCGCTCCGGTTGCTCCTGTAGCTCCCGTTGGACCTTGAATTCCTTGCGGGCCTTGGATTCCTTGGGGACCTTGAATTCCTTGGAGACCTGTCGCTCCGGTTGCTCCTGTAGCTCCCGTTGGACCTTGAATTCCTTGCGGGCCTTGGATTCCTTGTGGGCCTTGAATTCCTTGGAGACCTGTCGCTCCGGTTGCTCCTGTAGCTCCCGTTGGACCTTGAATTCCTTGCGGGCCTTGAATTCCTTGGGGGCCTTGTGGGCCGGTCGGGCCTATATCACCTTGCGGGCCTTGGATTCCCTGTGGGCCTTGTGCCCCGGTTGCCCCTGTCACTCCTTGGATTCCTTGAGGACCTTGTGGACCTTGAATTCCTTGGGGGCCGGTTGGACCTATCTCTCCTTGTGGGCCTTGAATTCCTTGTGGACCTTGTGCTCCTGTTGCCCCCGTTACTCCTTGGATTCCTTGGGGACCTTGAATACCCTGTGGGCCGGTTGGACCTATCTCTCCTTGAACACCTTGGATTCCTTGCGGGCCCTGTAAACCCGTCACTCCTGTTGCTCCCGTTGCTCCTGTCGCTCCAGTTGAGCCTGTCGCCCCGGTATCTCCTGTTACTCCTGTCGCACCTGTTACTCCTGTCGGGCCAGGTGGTCCACCTGATGGACCTGTCACTCCTGCCGGACCTGATGGCCCCGTCGGGCCGGTCGGTCCTGCTGGTCCTCCTGACGGGCCAGTCACCCCTGTTGGACCAGTTACTCCTGTTGGGCCGGTAGTTCCTTCTCCCGTCGCTCCGGTTGCCCCCGTATCTCCTGTTGCTCCCGTCGGACCTTGTATCCCTTGAATTCCTTGTGGTCCTTGCACTCCTTGTGCACCTGTTGCTCCTTGAACCCCTTGTATTCCTTGCACTCCTTGTGCGCCCATCGGACCGGTTGGACCAATCGCCCCTTGTATACCTTGCACTCCTTGGGGGCCCTCTGGACCCGTTGCTCCTATTTCCCCTTGTATCCCTTGAATTCCAGTTGCTCCTTGTGCTCCAGTTGCTCCCGTTATCCCTTGCACACCTTGTATTCCCTGTATTCCTTGTGGACCTTGTGGGCCTGTTGCTCCTACCGGTCCTTGAATGCCTTGTATCCCCTGAGGACCCTCTGGACCCGTTGCTCCAACTGGCCCTGGAACACCTTGTATTCCTTGCGGGCCCTGAAGTCCCTCTGGGCCTTCTGGACCTGTTGGTCCTATCTCTCCTTGTATCCCTTGGATTCCAGTTGGACCTTGTGACCCAGTCGGACCTATGTCACCTTGCGGACCTTGGATTCCCTGTGGGCCTTGTGCTCCTGTTCCCCCTGTCGCTCCTTGGATTCCTTGAGAACCTTGTGGGCCTTGAATTCCTTGGGGGCCAGTTGGACCTATGTCGCCTTGTGGGCCTTGAATCCCTTGCGGACCTTGATCTCCAGTGGCCCCCGTTACTCCTTGAATTCCTTGGGGACCTTGAACACCTTGGGGACCCGTCGGACCTATCTCTCCCTGCACTCCTTGGATTCCTTGCGGACCTTGTAAACCCGTCACTCCGGTTGCTCCCGTTTCTCCTGTCGCTCCTGTCACTCCAGTTGAGCCTGTCGCCCCAGTATCTCCTGTTACTCCTGTTGCCCCGGTTGCTCCTGTCGGGCCGGGTGGTCCACCAGATGGACCTGTCACTCCCGCCGGACCTGATGGCCCCGTTGGACCGGTCGGTCCTGCTGGTCCACCAGATGGGCCAGTCACGCCTGTTGGACCGGTTACTCCCGTTGGGCCTGTAGTGCCTTCCCCTGTCGCCCCGGTTGCTCCCGTATCTCCTGTTGCCCCCGTCGGACCTTGAATTCCTTGTATTCCTTGTATTCCTTGCACTCCTTGTGTACCTGTTGGGCCTTGAATTCCTTGTATTCCTTGCACTCCTTGTGAACCCATCGGACCTGTTGGACCAATCCCCCCTTGAGCACCTTGCACTCCTTGTGGACCCTCTGGACCCGTTGCTCCTATTTCCCCTTGTATCCCTTGAATTCCAGTTGCTCCTTGTACTCCTGTTGCTCCCGTTATCCCTTGCACACCTTGTATTCCCTGAATCCCTTGTGGACCTTGTGGGCCTGTTGCTCCTACCGGTCCTTGAATACCTTGTATCCCCTGAGGACCCTCTGGACCCGTCGCTCCAACTGGCCCTTGAACACCTTGTATTCCTTGCGGGCCCTGAAGTCCCTCTGGGCCTTCTGGACCTGTTGGTCCTATATCACCCATCGGACCTTGTATCCCTTCAACTCCCTGTGGCCCTGTTGCTCCTGATGGCCCTGGTACTCCTTGTATTCCTTGTGGACCTTGATCTCCTGTTACCCCTGTTGCCCCTTGTGGTCCTATAGCCCCTTGTATACCTTGCGGACCTTGATCTCCTGTTGCTCCCGTTACCCCTTGAATACCTTGAACTCCTTGTATTCCTTGTTCACCAGTTACTCCCGTCGGACCAGGAATACCTTGAATACCCTGCGGACCTTCTGGACCTGTTGGCCCAATTGGCCCTTGAATCCCTTGAATCCCTTGGATTCCTTGCAAGCCCTGTGCTCCCGTGCTTCCAGTAGGACCTGTACTTCCCGTTGCTCCTGTTACCCCTGTACTTCCTGTAGCTCCAGTATTCCCAGTTGCTCCAGTCGCACCTGTACTTCCACTCGGTCCACCGCCCGGACCTGTCGCACCAGTCGGCCCTGTCGGACCAGGAGGTCCTCCAGATGGTCCAGTTATCCCAGTTGGACCTGTTATTCCAGTCGGGCCTGTTATCCCCTGACCAGTTGCTCCCGTTAACCCCGTACTTCCAGTTAGTCCTTGTGCCCCTTGAATTCCTTGAGCTCCTTGAATTCCTTGAGGACCAGTTACCCCTGGCACTCCTTGCACACCTTGGATTCCTCGAGGTCCCTCAGGTCCAGTAGCTCCAATCGGACCTTGTAATCCCTGTACGCCCTGTATCCCCTGCGCTCCAGTTGCTCCTGTCGAACCAATCGGACCTTGAATTCCTTGCACCCCTTGTAAACCTGTCGCTCCTGTTGCTCCTTGTGGCCCCCTTAACCCTTGTGGTCCCTGCTGTCCTTCTGGTCCAGTTGCACCTATTGAACCAACTGGTCCTTGTATCCCTTGCACACCTTGAGGTCCTGTCGGGCCCATCTCCCCCATCGGACCTTGTAACCCTCTCGGTCCTTGAGGACCAGTTGGACCCCGTGGACCTGTTGGGCCAGTAATCCCTATACCTGTAAATCCAGTTGGAACAGGAGGGAAAGTAGGTCCAATAAGTTCGGGTGGAATTCTAAAATTAGAGCTTAACGAATTTTGCTTCCCATTATTATCACGTTTCTTCACACTTTCACCACCTACAAACCTTCTTTTTCATAATAAATAAACCTCTTCTTAATCTATTTTCAAAAATAATTTCCAAGACTATTTTTATTTTAAATAATAAAAACTCCCTTAATTCCTTAAGGGAGTCCAGCAACTGAATCCATATTATCTATATTTGGCACCGCCTGCATAGTACTCGACACATTTGCACCTTGCCCAGTATTCGTTCCTGTTACAGTACCAGCAGGAGTACCTCTCGTATACGTTGTTGTGACAGAATCTCCTGGCTGTAAACAAAGCTTTGTCTCCGTCCCTATTACAGTAACAACATCAATCCAAGTACACCCCATTGAACCACTATACGATTTCGAAGCAGTAAATGAAGTGTCTCTTAAATTATCGCCCGTAAATATATTTCCTGTATTATTAACGATAACAAACTCTTTTATATGTGCCGGCATACTTACACACTACCTTTCCTTTACGAACCTAACGTACGTGTACTTGTTGCTAATGGTGGAAGAAATACTGATGTTCTAATTACCGCTTCTGGCTGCCTTTTCCCATTTAAAAAAATAGCCGCACTCGCCCCTCCGGCACCCGCATACGCTTTTGATACAGCAAAAGGTGAGAGATCATAACAATCGCCAACATTAACAGCTCCTGTATTATTTATAATTTTTACTTTACGCATGTTAATTCCCATCTTCTCCATCCTCCTTTTATATACTGTATGCAAAAGAAAAAAAACTTGAAACATACTCGTTTCAAGTTTTTAACTATTTACTATTTCGTTTCACCTTCATATTGAAGCATACCGCCGACCATGTTCACTGTTTTAAATCCTTGCTCATTTAAATAATGACATACATTTTCACTGCGCATTCCTGAACGACAAATAAAGATATATTCATTCTCTTTATTAAAGAAATCTACTTTATGTGGGATATCACCCATTTTAATATGTACAGCTTCTGGAATTTTCCCTGCCGCTACTTCTTCATCTTCTCTTACGTCCACTAAAAATAACGTTTCTCCATTTTCTAAACGCTCTTGCACTTCTTCTGTAGTAATTGTTTTAACTTCTGTCATATGTAGTTCCTCCTTATATACAATAAAACCTTTAGTTTCTTTTTCACAAACATTCTCTACCAATTTTAGCATGCAAAAGAAAGAACGCAAAGAATCGAAAAACTATTTCTCAATTTTCCCGCAAAACTTATTCTTTACAAACATAACTCTTGCATTGTATCCTCAATATACTTGTTTTATGAAAGGAGCCAATGAAAATGACACTTTCCCTTTTCATTATGGGCATCATTTTCTTAATCGCTGCAATTATTACTCTCAGTATGAAAAATAATAAAAAAATAAAATCCTCACAAGAAATGTCATTCTTATTTCTATTGCTTAGCATAGCGTTCTTTGGTATAGCAATAGCTACATATATTTTCCGTCTACAAATCATGTGAAAAAAGGTGCCTACTACAAACATTGCACCTTTTCCCCATCATTTTTCTTCTACACAAAACTAGATACTTTCCGATTCAAAAATTCATAAACTTTTTTTTCAAATAAATAAATATCAAGTGCTCCTGCCATATGCCCATTTATACTTTCTATCTCATATACTTCCGCATATTTCCCTTGTTTTTGCAAAATATCTACCATTTTATAATTATAACGAGACGGCTGAAGCAAATCTTGTTTACACGGAATCATAAGCACATTCGCTTCTATGTTAGAAAGAGATTCTTCTAGTGAAGAAAACCCATGTGCAATATCATGCAATAAAACTGCCTTCGCAGTATACATCCATGAATTTGCATCTACTAGCTCTAAACTTGTATATGTCGCTTTATTTATCTCTTTTTCAAATGATGTTAGTGTAGAAAACTTTTCATAAGGTTCTACCTCTATACTATTACGAGGAAATGTCATTTCATAAAAATGCTCATCAAACGCGTTCATAAACATCATTCTATTTGCTAAATGAAGCCCCTTTATCGGTTGCTGTTCTCCATATTTTCCATCTTTCCAACTTGGATCCAGTTGAATTGCTTCAATCGCATTTTGCGCTACGTTTACTGACGTAATAATTGGATTTTGTGGGTTCGTAATAACGCCAATCATCCGCTCTACCATATGTGGATAGTGAACCGCCCATTGTTGTGCAATCATTCCCCCCGCCGACGGTCCGATTACAGCGTGTAACCTTGAAATTCCCATACCTTTTATTAACTCATATTGCATACAAGCTACATCAAGAAATGTAAAAACCGGAAACTCCATAGCATATTCTTCTCCAGTTTCTGGATTAATTGATTTCGGTCCTGTTGTAATCACATATGGATTCCTCACCTGCACATTACAAAGATTATCCGTACATATAACAAAATACTTATTTGTATCAATTGCTTTCCCAGGTCCAATGAGCCCATCCCACCAACCAGACTCCTCATCATGCACTGTATATTTTCCCGCCGCATGACTTGTTGCACTAAAATAATGACAAACCAAAATCACATTTGACCTTTCTCTATTTAACGTACCATATGTCTCGTATCCCATTTGAACAGGAATTTCCCTACCATTTTCAAACGTAAACTCTTTTAAAACAAACTTCTCTTTTTTTACAATTTGCACAGACTCTCCCTCTCCCCGTTATAGTATGAACTGCTTACTAAAGATTTTTTTCCATGCAACTAATCTCCTTCTTCTTTTCATAAATAAATGAATAATATACAAAATTAGCCACAAAATAGCACTATATTACAAGATTAAAGAGGGCATACATATGATTTGGAATTGGTTACGTAAGAAAAAAAAATTAAATAAACCAGAAGCAAACGAAAGAGATAACCAGGAGCAGCATTCTAACAATGAAGAGGATGATAACAAAGAACAGACTAGAAGTATAAAACATAATAAAGGTAAAAATAACGAGCAAAAAGATTCTTCTCAGGATAAACAACAAAGCGCTAAACAAGATGAATCTTCTCAGGATAAGCAACAAAGTTCTAAGCAAGATGAATCTTCACAGGATAAACAACAAAGCGCTAAACAGAATGATTCATTTCAAGATAGGCAACAAAGTGCTAAACAAGATGATTCATCTCAAGATAAACAACAAAGTGCTAAACAAGATGATTCATCTCAAGATAAACAACAAAAATCTAAACGAGATGAATCTTCACAGGATAAACAACAAAGCGCTAAACAGAATGATTCATCTCAAGATAGGCAACAAAGTGCTAAACAAGATGATTCATTTCAGGATAAGCAACAAAGCGCTAAACAAGATGATTCGTTTCAGGATAAGCAACAAAGCTCTAAACAAGATGATTCGTTTCAGGATAAGCAACAAAGCTCTAAACAGGATGATTCGTCTCAAGATAGGCAACAAAGTGCTAAACAAGATGATTCATCTCAAGATAAACAACAAAGTGCTAAACAAGGTGATTCGTCTCAAGATAAACAACAAAACGCTAAGCAAGATGAACCTTCTCAAAGTAAGCAACAAAGCTCTGGAGGTAATAGTATTTATGACTTTACAAAACCAGAAAAAGACCGTATTCATTCTCTACAAGATTTAATAGAGAAACTTAAAAAGTCTAGTGATTTTATTAATTACCATACATCTGACGATGAAACGATGCCTTATTGGATTTCTTACTATCGCCCTTCACTTGATGGGGAGAAATTACAAAAATATTTAATGCCTACTCTTTTAGAGAGACCTTGTACTTCGCTAGAAGAACTAAAAGAACATATTCCGATGAGTGGCATTACAATTACGAACGACTTGCAAAAAATTGAAGACATGGTTTTAAAGGGACATGCGATCATTCAATTGAATCAGCAAGATCAAAAATGTATGCTTGCAAACATTGCAATTGATAATTATCGTGCACCAACCCCTCCTTTAAACGAATCAACTGTTATTGGTCCGCAAGAAGGTTTCGTAGAGGCTATTGATACAAACATTAATTTAGTTCGAAAACGTCTGCCTGTTTTAGATTTACAAACAAAAGAAATGATTATCGGCGAGTTTTCCAAAACGAAAGTTGTCATGATGTATTTAGACAACCTCGCTGAAAAAGATAATGTAGATTTTCTCGAGGAATCATTACGCGCTCTTGAATATGATCAAATTAATGATAGTGCTTATATACAAGAATTGATGGGTGAAAAATCAATTTTCCCTCTATATATCAATACAGAACGTACTGATAGAGTTACAAAAGCGCTTATTGATGGGAAAATTGCTATTTTTGTTGATGGTTCTCCGAGTGTTTTACTAACACCGGTATCCTATTTCGATTTTTTCATTTCACCAGAAGACTATAACGTCTCCTGGATGTACGCTACATTTTCAAGGGTTTTAAGATTAATTGCCGTTCTATTTTCAATTTGCGCTACACCGTTATACGTTGCAGTTTTAAATTATCATTATGAACTTATTCCGAGTGATTTACTTGAAACTTTAATTTTATCAAGAGCACAAGTACCGTTCCCGCCTTTAATTGAAGCTCTCTTTTTAGAACTTGCAATTGATTTATTAAGAGAAGCCGGCGCAAGGTTACCGATGAAAGTTGGTCAAACGCTCGGTATCGTAGGGGGTATCGTAATCGGGCAAGCATCTGTACAAGCAGGTTTAACGAGTAATATTTTATTAATTATCGTTGCCTTATCAGCACTCGCTTCCTTTATTACACCTATTTATAAAATGGGTAATGCGGTTCGATTACTACGTTTCCCGTTTCTCATATTTGCAGAAATAGGAGGACTTTTCGGTATTTCACTTGGATTTATCTTTTTATTCACCCATCTGTTTAGACTTACTTCTTTACGCAAGCCGTACGCTTTGTTCTATCCAACAAGACAACAATCTGTTAAAGATTCTTGGATCCGTTTTCCTTTAACAATGATTGATACAAGAGATGTACAAGCAAGACCACAACATGTAAAAAAAGCTGCGAAAGGAATTTCAACAAAACATAGATCGGATTTTGATGATTAAGAAATGAGGTGCATTGATGAGTAAAGTTCAAGAAAAATATCAAATATCTCCTGTCTTTGTTTTCTTCTTAATTCACGGTGCACAGTTTGGTGCTGGCGTTCTCGGCTTCGCTCGAATCATCGCAAAGGCCGCTGGATACGACGGATGGATGGGCGTTCTAATCACGGGACTCTGTATCCATCTCCTTATATGGATGATGTATTTTTTATTAAAAGAAACAAATGGAAATTTAATTGATTTACAAAGGCAAACGTTCGGAAAGTGGATAGGGAATATCTTTAATATCATCTTTGCAGCTTATTTTTTAAACGTCAGCATTTCGGTTATTCGAACATATGTTGAAATTATTCAAGTATGGATGTTTCCTACCGCTTCCACCTTTATGTTAACACTCTTTTTATGCTTAGTTAGCTATTACATTATCTCTTCTGGATTTCGTGTCATTACTGGCATTTGTGTCATCTCTGTTGGTGGTACATTAGGATATTTATTTCTAAGCTTATTCGTTTTGAAATATTCACATTGGGATAATTTACTACCTATATTCACACATTCTTTTTCAGACATTTTAAAATCCGCTCAACTGTCAATCTACAGTATGACCGGTTTTGAGATTTACCTCATGGTATATCCATTTGTGAAAAAGCCTATGCAATCTCATAAATACGCTCAGCTTGGAGCACTATTTTCAAATCTTCTATATTTATTTAGCACCCTTTTAGCCTTTGCATTTTTTAGTGAAAAACAATTATTAAAAACGATATGGGCACAACTTTCTATGACCCAAGTCATTCAATTACCATTTATAGAAAGACTCGAATATATTGCAATTTCAGGCTACGCACTCGTTATTATTTCAAGTTTTATCCTCCCTTTATGGGCGTCAATGAGAGCAACTCATGAAATATTCCGTGTAAAACAAAGAGGGGTTTTAATCGCTTTTATCCTTATCACCCTCATTGTTTCACAACTTTTAACAAACAGACACGATATTAATAACTTTATTAGTAATGTATCAAAGGTTAGTTTTTGGCTCATTTATGTATACATCCCAATCCTATTTATTATTGTGTGGGTGAAAAGAAAATGGAAAAAATCAAAAGCACAAGCAAATTAATACTTATTTCTTGTATAACATTCTTCAGTCTAATTGGATGTTTACAAAAAAATATTATCGACGATGTACAACTTATTCAAGGATCCGTATTTGACGTTGCAAAAGGCAACAAAGTAAAAGTGACATTCGTTTGCCCCATTCAGAAAAAAGGAAATAAAGTTCAAGTTTTTGAAGGAACTGCAAATGCGGTAAAACAAGTAAAAGCAGATACATCATTAGAATCTTCTCAACCTTTTGCTAGTGGACAAATGCGTGTCGCTCTATATACGATAAGACTTGCCAAAACAGGAATGTCTACTTCATTCGATACATTACTTCGAGATGTGAATATAGGGAACGCTTTATATGCCGCTTTATTAGAGGGGAATGGTACTGAACTTTTAAAAGGCAAATATTCCACTTCATACAACGTTGCAATTTATATAAAAAAGTTGTTAGAACATAATATGGAGACCGGTCCTTTACCAACGGATAATCTGCATGTAGGAGCATTTCGTTATTATCAAGAAGGGCAAGACTACTATATTCCCATTCTAAAGAAGCATGGTGATAAAATAAAAATCACTGGAATTGGTCTTTTTAAAAAGGATAAATATATCGGTAAAATTGCGGAAAAAGATATGTTCATATTTAAAGGACTATTAGAGAAACATAAATTAGATTCACATGAATTTAAAACAGATTCTGCGTACGTAATGATTAATAATATTCGTTCTGTTCCAACTTACGATATAAAAATTAAAAACGGAAAGCCTTCTTTTTTCATTCACGTTCGTCTTGACGCACGTATTCAAGAACTATCAAAGCAAATTAACTTAGAAAATAACAAGAACACAAAAAACATTGAAAAAGATGTCCAAAAACAATTAGATAAACAAGCTGCTAAGTTAATTAAGCAATTTAAATCTTTAGGCGTCGATCCTCTCGGGCTAGGTGCAAAGTATAAGCAACATTATCGCCCATTCAAATTAGAAGAATGGAGACAAATGTATAAAGATGTTCCAGTTCATATAAAATACACCGTGAATATTACAAATTCTGGTGTAATTGAATGAGAAATGATTGAACTCCTCTCTCCAGCATGATACAACGGAGAGAGGAGTTTTTATTTTAGATAGAGAGAGAAGATATTTATGGGGGAGCTTATGTCTAAAAAATTAGTAAAGCCTATTTTAAATGGTATTTTATTTCTCGGCGTCTTTTTATTTGCTCATACATACTTAAAAAATGTTTCCTTCACACGTTACTTGCTTGTCGTTATACCAATGTTACTCGTCGGTATTTTTGGCATCGATCTTATTTCATCGCTTTTAATAAAAAAAGAAGAATAACGAGCGAACATCTTATTTCAATAAGATGTTCTTTTCATTTCATAATCACCTTATGTTACAATAAACTTCGGCATAACGTAAGAAAGGATGAAACAACATGACAAACGAAAAAGGTTTAGATAAAGGATACGAACTTGTTGCGAAAATGCATGAAGTATTCGGACATCCTGTGACAAATACTCCAACAAAATTAACAGAAGAGCGTGCAAAAATCCGTGCAAGTTTTATGCAGGAAGAACTAGAAGAATTTCTAGAGGCAACGACTGTTGAAGATCAATACGATGCACTAATTGACCTTATTTACTTTGCATTCGGAACGTTTGCCGAAATGGGTGTACGTCCAGATAAAGGATTCGAAATTGTAAACAACGCCAACATGGCAAAACTATTCCCTGATGGGAAACCTCGATTCCGTGAAGGCGACGGTAAGATTCTAAAGCCAGAAGGCTGGCAAGCACCGGAACCACAACTTCGTGCTGAAATTGAACGTCAGCGTCAAGAAGCTGAAAAAAACTGCTAGGATTTCCTAGCAGTTTTTTATTATGGCTTTTTTTCTGCCAATCATTAATGACCCACGTGCCCTGCGTGTCCTGCTGCTCCACTAATACTAGCTGCTCCTGCTGCTGCCCCTGCTCCTCCTGCTCCAATTCCACCTGTCCAAGGAGAAGATTGTTGTTGTTGTTGATATTGCTGATATTGTTGGTGCTGTTGGTGCTGTTGACCTTGGTATCCATGATGTTGACCTTGGTGTCCATGATGTTGACCTTGGTGTCCATGATGTTGACCTTGGTGTCCATGATGTTGGCCTTGTTGCCCATGATGACCGTGTTGGCCTTGATGACCTTGGTGATGGTGGTGACCTTGGTGTCCATGATGTTGGCCTTGGTGGTGATGTCCATGGTGACCATGTTGGCCTTGGTGAGTTTGATAAAGAACAGCTTGCGGATGAATGTGGTGGTGACCGTGGTGATGTACTTGTTGCCCCTGATGACCATGTTGACCTTGATGATGGTGATGACCATGATGGCCGTGTTGACCTTGATGGTGGTGATGACCTTGATGGCCGTGTTGACCTTGATGGTGGTGATGTCCATGATGGCCGTGTTGACCTTGATGGTGGTGATGTCCATGATGGCCGTGTTGACCTTGATGGTGGTGATGTCCATGATGGCCATGTTGACCTTGATGGTGGTGATGATGACCATGGTAGCCGTGAACTACTTGCGGATATCCACCTACTCCTCCTGCTACAACACCTACTCCCGGTACAGGAAATCCTGTCTGTACTCCTCCAACGAAAGATGGAAATGCAGTTGGTACGCCTACTGGTACTCCTCCCGCTGCTCCGCCAACAAATGTTGGGATTCCAGTTTGCACTCCGGCTACCGATGATGGAAATCCTCCTGTTAATGTTGGAATTCCAGTTTGTACACCCGCTACTGATGTAGAAAACCCTCCAGGTGTTCCGCCCATCCAGCTCGGAATTCCACCGTATCCTTGTTGTCCTCCTCCCATTAACATCATTTGTTCATAACTATCCGATCCACTCCCGAAGAAACCATGTGGTGCATTATTGTCCATCCCTTTCATTCCTTTCACCTCTTCTACTCAATTTAGCCTACCTTTTTTATCATATTTCCTATAGAAGAATAGGTGTTTGTCTGCACTAGAATTCCGCTTCTTTTTCTTCATTCATGATAAAATTAATTAACTGAATATTTTTTCTAGGAGGTATTTATATTGAAGAATGTAACAAAGGCTTCTATCAATGATTTAGATTCAATCGTCCATATAGATATTGACGTAATTGGAAACGATAGTAGACGAAATTATATTAAGCACACTATCCGTGAAGGCAGATGCATCATTGTAACAGAAGAAAATTCTATCTCTGGCTTTCTAACATACGATACAAATTTCTTTGGTTGTACTTTCCTCTCATTAATCATTGTTTCACCAACTAAAAGAAGGCAAGGCTATGCAAGCTCGTTAATCTCATATATGTTAAGTCATTCTCCTACTCAAAAAATATTTTCTTCAACGAACGAATCGAATGAAAGTATGCAGAAAGTATTTAACTCGAATGGTTTTATACGTAGCGGAATAGTTGAAAACTTAGATGAAGGTGACCCTGAGATTATTTTCTATACAAAAAAGCTCAGAACATAAACGCTCTGAGCTTTTTCAAATGATTTAGTTTGCAACAACGTTAACAAGTTTTCCAGGAACAACAATTACTTTACGAACTGTTTTCCCTTCAATTTGGTCTTGAATTGCTTCAAGTGCAAGTTGTTCCATTTCTTCTTTTGATGCGTCTTTACTCATTGTTAGTTTTGCGCGAACTTTACCCATAACTTGAACAACGATTTCAACTTCATCTTCTACAAGTTTAGACTCATCAAATGTTGGCCAGCTTGCATATGTGATTGTTTCATTGTATCCAAGTTTGCTCCATAGCTCTTCCCCGATATGAGGTGCAACTGGTGCAATCATTTTTACGAAACCTTCTACATATTCTCTTGGAAGTGTTTCAGCTTTGTATGCATCATTGATGAATACCATCATTTGAGAAATCGCTGTGTTGAAGCGAAGCTCTGCATAGTCTTCTGTTACTTTCTTCACTGTTTGATGGTAAGCTTTTTCAAGCTCTTTATTTGGTGCGTCAGTAATTTTCTCACTTAATTCACCGTTATCTTGAACGAATAGACGCCATACGCGGTCTAGGAAACGACGAGCTCCGTCAAGACCATTTTCAGACCAAGCGATTGAAGCATCTAATGGTCCCATGAACATTTCGTATAGACGAAGTGTATCTGCACCGTGGCTTGCTACGATATCATCAGGGTTTACAACGTTACCTTTTGATTTACTCATTTTCTCGTTGTTTTCACCTAGAATCATACCTTGGTTGAATAATTGTTGGAACGGTTCTTTCGTTGGAACTACACCGATATCGTATAATACTTTATGCCAGAAACGAGCATATAGTAAGTGAAGTACAGCGTGCTCTGCACCACCGATATAAATATCAACTGGAAGCCATTGTTTTACTTTTTCAGGATCTACAAGTGCTTCGCTATTGTTTGGATCGATGTAACGTAGGTAATACCAACAGCTACCAGCCCATTGCGGCATTGTATTTGTTTCACGACGACCTTTTTTACCAGTCTCAGGATCAACAACATTTACCCACTCGTCAATGTTAGCAAGTGGTGATTCACCTGTACCTGAAGGACGGATGTTTTCTGTTTTCGGAAGAACTAATGGTAATTCCTCTTCTTTCACAGCTGTCATTGTACCATCTTCCCAGTGAATTACTGGAATTGGCTCACCCCAGTAACGTTGACGGCTGAATAACCAGTCACGTAGACGGTACGTTACTTTTTGATTTCCTGCGCTCGTTACTTCAAGCCATTCAATCATTTTTGCGATTGCTTCTTCTTTATTTAAACCATCAAGGAATGCTGAGTTTACGTGTGCACCATCACCTGTGTACACTTCTTTCGTAATATCTCCGCCTTTTACAACTTCCTTCATTGGAAGATTAAATACTGATGCGAATTCATAGTCACGCTCATCGTGAGCTGGAACTGCCATTACAGCACCTGTTCCGTAAGTTGCAAGAACATAGTCAGCAATCCAGATTGGTAATTTCTCACCGTTTACTGGGTTAATTGCGTAAGCACCAGTGAATACACCAGTTTTTTCTTTCGCAAGTTCTGTACGCTCTAGATCACTCTTCATTTTTACAGCGTTAATGTAAGCTTCTACCGCTTCTTTTTGTTCTGCTGTTGTAATTTCTGCAACAAGTGCATGTTCTGGAGCTAGTACACAGTATGTTGCACCAAATAATGTATCAGGGCGTGTTGTGAAAACTGTGAATTTCTCGTCTGTACCATCGATGTTGAAGTGTACTTCTGCACCTTCAGAACGACCGATCCAGTTACGTTGCATATCTTTTAAGCTTTCAGGCCAATCAAGCTCATCTAGATCTTCTAATAGACGATCTCCGTAAGCTGTAATTTTTAACATCCACTGTCTCATCGGACGACGCTCAACTGGATGTCCACCACGCTCACTCTTACCGTCAATGATTTCTTCGTTTGCAAGTACTGTACCAAGTGCTGGGCACCAGTTTACAGGTACTTCATCAACGTAAGCTAAGCCTTTTTCAAATAGTTTTAGGAAGATCCATTGCGTCCACTTATAGTAGTTTGGATCTGTTGTATTTACTTCACGGTCCCAATCGTAAGAGAAACCTAATGATTTAATTTGGTTACGGAACGTATTAATATTATGCTCTGTAAATTCAGCTGGGCTGTTTCCAGTATCAAGTGCATATTGCTCTGCTGGAAGACCAAATGCATCCCATCCCATTGGATGAAGAACGTTATATCCTTGCATACGCTTCATACGAGATAAAATATCTGTCGCTGTATAACCTTCTGGATGTCCTACGTGTAAGCCTGCACCTGATGGATATGGGAACATATCTAGTGCATAAAATTTTGGTTTTTCTGTCTCATCTGGCGTACGGAATGTTTTATTCTCTTCCCAGTACCCTTGCCACTTCTTCTCAATTTCTTGATGATTAAAGCTCATGAGATACCCTCCTTGAAATTCTATTTATTTTCACCGCCCAAAATACAAAAAACCTCTCATCCCTAAAAAGGGACGAGAGGTTATAGATTCCCGCGGTACCACCCTAAATTAATGTACAAATATACATTCGCTTAGATCCGTAACGTGGATTAACGGCAATTGCTACTATTAGTTTCACAACTGCAACTCAAAGGCGAGTTCATAACGAAACGTGGATTGACTTGCACCGACCGTCAACTCTCTAAACCAGCTTCTATTACTACTACTCCTTCTCACTGTTATTACACATATAAGTTACGTGAACTATCCTTCACCTAGTATCTCTTAAGAGCTTACTTAAAGCGAGGACTTCTCGGTTAATCGTTACTCTTAATAACTAACGAATTCATCTTAAGACAGCCGAGCTATCTCCCTTGTTCTAAAGGTTGTTTTATTTAAATATATTCTAAAACATGTTACATGTTCCGTCAAACTAAACTGCAATTTTTTCTTCAACTGTTTCTTCTACTTTTACTCGTTTATCATAAATGCTCGTTGCTATAAGCGCTACTACAAGCATTACCATGATTGCTATAAACAATACTTCCATATTGTATAAATCCACAATTGCTCCGCCAACGACTGGCCCGAACATTTTCCCTACAGTCGCCGCACTATTTACAACCCCTTGATAAAAACCTAATTTATCTTTTGGTGCAAGTATATTTGCAATCGTTGGAACCGCAGGCCATACAAATAACTCACCTATTGTTAATGTTACCATCGCAACGAGGAACATCGTAAATTGTTGCGCTTGACTTAACACAATGAATGAAGCTGCAAAAATGAAGATTCCAATCATAATTTGCTGTTTTAAAGAACGCTTCATCCAGCGAATTAGCATACTAACAAGTGGCTGCGCACAAACAATCATCGCTCCGTTTATCGTCCATAATAAACTATAGTGACGAAGGCTAATATTCAATTCTTGCATATGTGTTGCAATCGCTCCTTGCCACTGTACGTATGTAACCCAGCATAAAGCATATGCTACACACACGATAAGAAGTGCTTTAAATCCAGGTGTAAGTGACCACCCTTTTTTCGTTTCGACTTCTTTTTGCACTCCTGGCTCTTTCTTGTCTTCCATACCGCGGAATCCAATAAAAGCAATTAAGAAGAAAACAAAGTATAAAATAAAGTTCGCTAAGAAAATATAATCAAAACGATACGATGCAACTAATCCACCACATGCTGTTCCGATCGCAATACCAACATTTTGTCCAACGTACATCGCATTAAATGCCCGTCTTCCGCCTTCTGGCCAAACCGTACCAACCATCGCATACATCGATGGGAAGACCATTCCAGAACCGAAGCCGATTAACGCTAGCCATACAACATATAACGGCCAACCGTGGAAGAACACAAGACCTAAAATTGATACAAGTGTAATCACAATCCCTACTAAAGTTGATTTATAACCGCCCCATTTATCAAATAAAACACCGCCGAGCAAGTTTCCGATTACACCAGTAAGCGAGTTGATCATTAATACCATTCCGGCCACAGATAAAGATTTTCCCAAGTGATCATGTAAATAAATTGTATTAAAAGGCCATAAAAAAGAAGCACCCGTGACATTAATAATCATCCCAGCTACTAATAGCCATACTTTCCTTGGCATAGCTTCCCCTCCTATTCTATTTTTTTCGTTCATATATATAACAGTAAAATTGTAGTCGTTTTTAAATAGGAAGGCAACTGATTAATAGTTGATGAAATTCAGATAATAGTTCGTCGGTAAATGAATTTATATTGGTTGCTTCTTGGATTATATCAGCGATTATCAGAATATATCGGCGCAACTACAAATATATCAGCGATTATTAAAATATATCGACTTACCGACAAAAAACGACAACAGTAACAATATATAAAAGGGTAGACTGCATGAAATTTTCATGCAGTCTACCCTTATTTGTACTATCCAACTTCCTTTTCTCGCTTCACACGTTCTTTAGCACTCCATTTAAACACCTTATCTAGTAGCGAGTATATTCTCCCAGATTCTTTCGTTAACAAAGGTCCTAACGATGCTAATATTAAAACATACAAAGCTGAGAACGGTTTAATCGCTGCCATTAAGCCACCCGCAATTCCAATATTCGCGACGATAATAGAAAATTCTCCGCGTGATACAAGTGTTAAACCGATATTCGTAGAAGCCTTATGCGATAACCCAGCTTTACGCCCCGCAACCATTCCAGCAGTAAAATTACCGATAAGAGTAATGAAAACTGCTCCTAATGCCAACCACACTGCTCCGCCAAGTGAAAATGGGTCTATACTTAAACCGAAGCTGAAAAAGAATATAGCTCCAAAGAAATCACGAAACGGAACGACAAGCTGTTCAATTCGATCACTATGCTCTGTTTCAGAAAAAACGAGTCCTAGTAATAATGCTCCAATTGCCTCTGCAACATGAATCGTTTCTGAAAATCCTGCTACAAAGAACAAAATAGCGAATATTACAATAATAAAAATTTCATTGGACGAAATATCTAACATTTTATTTAAAAACCGTGTAGCTTTCCTAGCAACTACAAAGAATAGTAGCATATAACCTACTGCGATTAAAATAGATGTAAGAGCACCTACAAATGATGTTGCCCCTCCAAGTACTAATCCTGAAACGACTGATAAATATACCGCTAAAAAGATATCATCAAACATAATGATTCCTAAAATTAGCTCCGTCTCTTTATTACCAGATCTTCTTAAATCAACAATTACTTTCGCAACAATTGCACTCGATGAAATTGTTATGATCCCAGCAATAATTAATGTTTCTAATAAGGGGAAACCCATTATATATCCGTAAAGTAAACCTAATATAAAATTAAGCGATATATGAACAGTTCCCCCAAAAGCAATTGATTTTCCTGATTTAATTAATTTTTTAATTGAGAATTCTAAACCTAAGTAAAATAGGAGGAATATGACGCCAACACGGCCGAGGAAGGAAATAACTTCTCCACTTTCAATAAATCTTAAATCGATAAGCCCTAAATCTGGGGCATGAGGCCCCACTAGCATACCGAGTATAATAAGAAACGGAATAATCGAGAACTTTAACTTTGCAGCGAGAATAGCTGCAAAAGCGACTAATACTAACGCAGTTCCAACTTCAAAGATTAAAGTATCCATCGATTATGAATCCCCTCCTACTGAAAGCAACTCATTAATAATTCTTTTCACTTCATGTCTTTCACCTGATAATACGAGCATATCGCCAGCTTCAATGATAGAATCTGGGCCTGGATTAAAGAACTTCTTCATATTCTTTTTCAAAATGGCAATAATCGTTACGTTATATGTGTTTCGAACATGTAAACTACCAATTGTTTTTTGTACAACTGGTGCATTATTTTCCACCTTAAACCACTCAATTGATAATCCCTCAAAAGCCATTTCAATCGTATCTAAAGCTTGTGGCCTATATACCATTCCGCCCAATATAGCTGCAATTTGTCTCGCTTCAGAATCACGAAGAGAGACGCTTGAAATACTCTCTTCATGATCAGCATCAAAATGGTACATTTCTCTTCGGCCATCATCATGAATAACGATAACCATCTTTTCATTACCTTTTGTAATCACTTCAAACTTACATCCAATACCCGGCAGTTCACTCTCTCTAATATTCATATTTTCCGCCTCCTAATTTTTTAGTTACGGCTTTTATAAATCGACATCAATCTCCGTTTTAAAGCTCTCATCCTTTGAGATACCTAAATACTTTAGTGTCTCTGATGGAGTCGCGTGATGAAAATGTTTTTGCAATAGCGCAATCGCTATCCCTCTTTTGTACGCATGAAATCCGAACGTTTTTCGCATTGAATTCGTTCCGATTTTACCAACAACTCCAACTGCTTCTGCAGCATTATGAATTACACGATACGCTTGTTGGCGCGTAATTGAATTTGGCGTTTTATTAGATTGAAATACGTAATTTTCTCTTTTAACGCCAATAGATTGTACGTAATCTAAAAGCGCTTCTTTTACTTTTGTATTTAAATAAATATCTTGTTTAAATTTTTCATCTTTCACAGGAAGAGCATAAAACTCTTTAACAGTCCCGTCTTCATTTAATACATCTTCAAATTTCATGCTAAGTAGTTCTGTAATTTTTAATCCTGTGTTAATTCCAATAACAAATAAAAGATAATCTCGCTGGGAGTGCTCTTTTAAATATTTTTTCATAGCCTCAATTTGGCTTATATCTTTTAATGCCTCTACAACTTCCATACATGTATTCTCCTCATCTTATGAACGGTAATTTTCTCATTATGTTGTCCATTTTACCTTATCATGCTATGAGATTTCCATGTGTTATCCATTATTTTCACAATATACTCAGGTGGTTCTGAAAACTTTCAATGTGGAAACTTACGATTGTATAAATACGTTGCGGTAAAAAAATGTGGGGATAAAAGTTCAGCTTCTTTCTACAGATTGGATTCCTCCTTTCCTTATACAGCTACTTCTACTTTTATATTACGTTACTTACTTACATTATATTATACATTTCAGTAACATTAAAGTATTTTTTCTGAAAATAATAAAAACCGAGCGTTTTTGCTCGGTTTTTATTATTAATCTTCTTTCGGAAGAACAATTCCTTTATACAATTGAACTGTAATGAAGTAATAAATCGCATAAATAACTACGAAAATTACAATTGGTACCCAAATACGGAAGTACGGATCGATTAAAATAAATCCGAAAATATTCATACCAACTAATACGTGAGCGATACCCACAATTGCTGGGAATAAGAATACTAAGAATAGCTCTTTATAAATCGATTTCGTTAGTAACTCACGGCGCACACCGATTTTACGCAGCATTTGATAACGCGTAATATCTTTTGATGCACCAGAAAGAATTTTAAACATAAGGCAGCTTGCCATCATTGCTAAGAACGCAATTCCAAGGAAGAACCCCATAAATACTGTTCCACTCGCAATGCCATAGAACCCACTATAAGCTTGATATTTACTATCCATTTGTTCAACTTTTACATTTTTATATTTATCTAGCTGCAACTCGTCAAGTTTTTTCCATTCTTTTTTATATGTTAAAAAATCATCTGTTTTTCCGATAAATGCTATACCTTCTTTACCATTTATCCCATCGTACATTTTTTGATCTACAATTTTAATTGCATGATCATTGTATAAATAATATGGATGGATTGTACTAAAAGCATCTGTCCATTCCGCTGAAAGTTCTTTAGTATTCGCATCTTTTTGATTCATCTCTCTAGAAACTGCACCTACCGGTAGTTCCTCTGAAACTTTTTTCGTATTTACTAAATCCTTCATAGACTTCATCTTTGCCATATCTTTTACGAAAGGACGATTTTTCTCTAAATCTTCTTTTACATAGTAAACGTATTTATCATCAACTTTATAACGATATTCGCTTTTCTCTTTAAATGTAATACCATCTAAAATTTTCTTTTCTTCAGCTGTTGGATTATGAACTACTGAATCATATATTACTAAACCATCTACCATTTTTATAACGTTATTTTTGAACGCCATACCGCCCGAAATTGCACCAGCTCCAAGTGCAACTAACATTGCCACTGTTGCAAGTACTTTTGTTAAACTATTAATTCGGAAGTTTAATTGTGCAAATGTAAAAGCATTAAGTCCTTTTTCACTACGCTTTTTATTACTTTTTAACTTTTTAATAATGACTGGAAGAAGTGAGCCAAATAGCATGTAAGTACCAGCTGTCGTTGTAATTAATGCAATAAGGATTCCCATCTCTTTTAGTTTTTCCATATAGATCATAGATGCATAACCTATACCTAATAAAATAACAGCAAGGAATGCCACTACAACTGTCTTTTTACCTTTTACTGCAACACGCTCTGTTTGTGCATCTGCATGTACTAGTTGCAATACAGAAATACGTGACAATTTAATACTGTTCATAATTGCTGATAATACAAATAGTGCAAAGAAGAAGATGCAAGTAACAGTCATAGATGGTAGATAAAATGCTTTATACCCTTCACCAGCAAATTCAAGCTGTTTCATTAATAACTGTCCAATACCTTCTGCAAGTCCTACTCCAACTGCAATCCCAATTGCAAGAGACGCAGCACCTAATACGATTGTTTCAATAAACATAAGTAATGTAACTTTATGTTTTTTCGCACCTAACATCATATACATACCGAACTCTTTTTGACGAAGAGATAATAAGAAAGAGTTTGCATATAAAATGTAGAAGAACGTTATAATTGCTAATAAAAATGATCCTGCTTGGAATACGAATCCAATAGATTTAATCACTGAATTAGATTCTAAAAATGCTTTATTCAGTGCTAACGTTTGGAACATGTAAAAAATTGAAATCGACATGACAAGACCGACAAGTAAGACGATATAATCTTTCAGCTTACTTTTCAGCCCCGACATGGAAAGTTTAAATAACATACTGGAACCTCCTTTCTTACGCCTTTTGTGTACCTAAATCTGCAAGTACATCTAAAATTTCTTTGTAGAACTCTTCACGCGTACCACCGCGATGAATTTCTTTATATAGCTCACCATCTTGAATGAATAAAATACGCTGACAGTAACTTGCGCTATATGGATCATGCGTAACCATCATAATCGATACGCCTTGATCTTTATTTAAGTTTGTCATCGCATCAAGTAAACTCGTTGCATTTTTAGAATCAAGCGCTCCTGTTGGCTCGTCCCCTAAAATAATTGCCGGCTCATGCACTAAAGCACGCGCTGCTGCCGAACGTTGCTTTTGCCCACCAGATACTTCAGATGGGTACTTTTGAAGTATTTCTGTAATTCCTAACATATCCGCTACTTTCTCGACTTTTGGTCCAATGTTACGTGATGCGACACCTTGAAGAGAAAGTGGAAGTGCAATGTTTTCATAAATAGATAAGTTCTCTAATAAGTTAAAATCTTGGAAGATAAATCCTAATTTTTGCGAACGGAAATCTGAAAGCTCACCTTGCTTCATTTTTGTAATATCCGTTCCCGCAATTTCAACAACGCCGCCCGTTGCCTTATCTAACGTTGAAATTACATTTAATAATGTCGTTTTACCAGAACCAGATGGTCCCATAATTCCAACAAACTCACCCTCTTGAATTGAGAATGATACACCTTTTAACGCGTGTGATTGGTTCTCACCTTTTTTACCGTACACTTTTTGAACGTTTTTCACGTCTACAACTGGTTTCGTCATATATATCCTCCTACGCTTGTTTTTCCATTACCTATTTTGCGCTTTTTAGAAGTGAACTGCTATTTGTTAACATTACAATTACCTTACACTTTTGTAAGATAGAAAATGGATGCGTGTAAGGTTGGCTTTTCATACTAGTTCACATTTCGACATAGTAAATCGGTAAATGAAATTATATCGGCGATTGTTAAAATATATCAGCGGTTCTTACACTTTTATCAGCGATTTTTCAAATATATCGGCGATTCTTACACTTTTATCAGCGATTACCAAAATATATCGACTTATCGACAAAAGATGACAATAAAAATAGGCTGTTCCGCGAAAGGAACAGCCCACTGATTAAAGTTTCACTTTATTTCTTTAAAGGTGTTACCGTCCAGTACGTAATAACACGCCAAACCCATTCTAATGGACCCATTTTAAAGATTTTCATCCAAATTACACTAAACACAATTTGAATTGCATAAATTGCGATACATACATATAGCGTCTGCATGTATGTTAAGTTACCTGCAAAGTTAAATACACTACCAGCAATTAAAATCATTGCCGTTTGTCCGATATAATTTGTTAAAGCCATACGACCGTAGTATTTCAATGGTGCTAATAATGTTTGAACTGGTTTTAACTGAAGTAATAAAATTAATGCTCCTACATAGAAAGCTGAAATAATTGGTCCAACATTAATACCAATTTTTAGAAACTGGCTTGCAGCATCCATTGTTCCATCTTCATTCATCAATATCATATTTACAAATGGGCCAGCAGGCACGTGTCCATATTGATACCATACAGCTGCCACACTTAAAACAAACATAATGCCTGTAAAAATAGCGACTTGCTTTATGTTTTTTGAAAGATTTTCAAATACACGATATTGTCCTGCAGCAAGTCCTAATAAAATTAAGCCAAGTGGTAATAGTTCTTTAACTCCCATTACACTGAAGGCAATTGTCAAAATAAGTCCTAGTGCTAGGTTCACTTCTTTTTTCGCTTTATAAAACGGCAAAACGATTAACCCACAAATTGCGTATAACGCTAGTGCTTCTCCAGGCTGAAACATTTGATGAATTAAACCAAAAATAAATAATGCAACTACGCGGCGGAAAAATAGAACATATCCATTTTTCCCTTTCGCAATCGCTCTTGTAATGAAGATATAGAATCCCACTCCAAATAAGAATGAGAAAATCGAGAAGAAACGACCTTCTACAAATAAGTATAGAAACCTTTGATAGCTAGCATCTACTGTATTAGGATCTGGAGTTTTAATATTAAGTAGTGCTAAAATATTTACTAAAATAATCCCCAGTAATGCGAAGCCACGAATGTAATCTAACTCATCAATTCGTTTGTTTGTAATATTGTTCCCCATAAAGCAGCTCCTTGTCCAAAATTTAATCCTCCCTTACTCTACTGGAAAAGGACAATTACAACTATCGGCAAACCTTACAGAAATCTTACACTATTGTCATATAGCAAAATAAAACCAGGTCATATTTCGACCTGGTTTACTCTGATTGTTTTGATTTTTGAGGTTGTCCTTTTTTACTATTACGCTGTTTTACTTGAACAATGGGATCAAGTTCATTCGAAAACTCAGCGTTATGTCCATTTTGTGTTTTTTGCTCTGGGTTATTTTGATCTGAACGTTTCGCCATTACATTCACTCCTTATTAGTGCGGTGTAATAATCATTTGATGTTGCAATTGGCGAATTGCCATACGTGCTCTATTTAATTGCTCACGTTGCTCATCATTCGCATGTTGTTGCATCGTTTGTAAATCGTTATACGCTTGTTCTAATTGTAACTGTGCATCTGAATACTCCATCGTATTGTAATGCTCTTGTCTCATGCCTTGTTCTAATTGTTCTTTTGCATATTCCACCGCTTGTTCCGCTTGTGTAATATACGATTCAAGTGATTGACGCTCTGCCATAATTGTCCCTCCTTGCTTCAATTCCCCTTTAGTGTGTCCCTTCCATCTCTACCTTATGAGTATGTTATAATGGATTTTGTTTCATTTTGACTCGGCTTAGGAGGGAAAATAATGAAGGTTCAAAACCCTTTTCCATATACAAACGACAATAAACGTTATCATACATGGAATTACCATTTACGAAATGAATTTGGTGAAAAAATCTTTAAAGTTTCATTAGATGCTGGCTTCGATTGTCCGAACCGTGATGGTACAGTTGCTTACGGTGGTTGTACATTTTGCAGCGCTGCCGGATCTGGCGACTTCGCTGGTGATCGCCGCGATGATGTTATAACACAATATCATGAAATGAAAGAAAAAATGCGCTCAAAGTGGAAAGATGGAAAATGTATCGCTTATTTCCAAGCGTACACAAATACACACGCACCACTTGAAGTGTTAAAAGAAAAATTCGAACCGCTTCTAGCAGAAAAAGATGTTGTCGGTCTTTCTATCGCAACTCGTCCAGATTGTTTACCAGACGATGTCGTTGAATATTTAGCGGACTTAAATAAACGTACGTATCTTTGGGTTGAACTTGGACTACAAACCGTTCATGAACGCACTGCAAACCTTATTAATCGCGCTCACGATTATCCGTCTTACGTGGAAGGCGTAAATAAATTACGTAAGCACGGCATTAGAGTTTGCTCTCATATTATTAACGGTCTTCCACTTGAAGATTACGACATGATGATGGAAACAGCTCGTGAAGTAGCGAAACTTGATGTACAAGGAATTAAAATCCACTTACTTCACTTATTAAAAGGAACGCCAATGGTGAAGCAATATGAAAAAGGACAACTCGAATTCCTTTCTCTTGAGGATTACGTAAGTCTTGTTGTTGACCAACTTGAAATTATTCCAGAAGACGTAATTGTGCACCGTATCACAGGTGACGGCCCACCTGATTTAATGATTGGTCCAATGTGGAGCTTAAATAAATGGGAAGTATTAAATTCCATCGATGCAGAATTTGTACGCCGCGGAAGCTGGCAAGGAAAATATGCAAATGAGGAGAAACAACAATGAAATTAGAACGTGTATTACCGTTTGCTCGCACACTGCTGCAAACGGCTGTTAAAGAAGGCGACTACGCTGTAGATGCAACACTTGGAAATGGTCATGACACTTGCTTCCTAGCTGAAATTGTTGGGGATAGCGGAAAAGTATTTGGATTTGATATTCAAAAAGAAGCGATTGAAAGCTCAACAACTCGTCTAAAAGAAAAAGAACTTTTTGAACGTACTGTTTTAGTTCACGATAGTCACGATACACTTCTATCCGTACTACCAGAAGACGCAAAAGGAAAAGTAACAGGCGCTATCTTCAACTTAGGTTACCTTCCTGGCGGTGACAAGCATATCGTTACAAAACCGAACTCAACAATTTCGGCAATTGAACAATTACTAGAAGTAATGGCACCTGAAGGTATCATCGTCCTCGTCACTTACCACGGACACCCAGAAGGACAAGTAGAACGCGACGCTGTTCTCAAATTTGCAGAAGAGCTAGACCAAAAACAAGCTCACGTACTGCGATATGGCTTCATTAACCAACAAAACAACCCGCCATTTATTGTGGCGATTGAGAAACGATAAAGTGAAACTTTAATCAGTGGGGGGAATCCCCACTGATTATTAGTTGAACCAATCGGGCATTTATGGGCAGTTTATTTCCCAACTAACTTCTTTGCTCCAGGCGAATTTTAAGGTGGGAGTTTTACTGCCCGTTAATGCGGGGTAATATATCAACGATTTTTCAATTATATCTATCGTAACTCGGGATATATAAACGATTTTTTCGATATATCTATCATAACTTACAATATATCAACGATTTCTCGGATATATCGACGATTCGACAAAACATAACAAAAAAAGACGTGCACTCACTGCACGTCTTTTTGTTATTCTCCTATATAATGGATATAAACATTCTTAAAGGAGACGAGACAATGATCGGAATACTAGCAGGAATGGGGCCAAAATCAACTGGACCATTCGTCGATACAGTTGTAGCAGGGTGCCAAACAATATACGGAGCAAAGCATGATATGGACTTTCCTCATATGATGATTTATTCGTGCCCAACACCGTTTTACATGGATCGCCCTATTGATCACGAAGCGATGAAAAAAGCGATTATTGAAGGAGCACAAAAACTTGAAAGTACTGGCGCAAGCTTTATCGCTATGCCGTGCAATACGGCGCATCTTTATTTTGAAGAATTACAGCGTTCTCTTTCTATCCCGATTTTAAATATAGTTGACGAAACGTTACAAGCAATTCCTGAAACTGCAAAAAGAGTCGCTCTTCTTGCAACGGAAGCGACAGTTCAAGCTGGTATTTATCAAGACGGGATTGCAAAACGGAATATAGAATACATTCATTATGAAAAATGGCAAACGATGATTAATCAAATTATTATGTATATTAAAAGCGGAGAAGTTGAAGAAGCTCGCAAATTATGGAGCGCGCTCATTGTGCAGTTGAAGGATGAAGTAGATACCGCAATTATCGCATGTACTGATTTGAATGTTGTGGCTAGTGAGGATTTTGTTGATTCTTCTCAATGTCTTGCGAAAGCGGTTGTTAGGATGTACTTATCAAATATAAAGAGATCTTCATAAACATAGAAAACACTCCTTCTAAAATGTGTTTTATGTTTAATAAAAATCCCACAAACTTTTAACTTTCTTCACAATTCTTTCAAAGTAATCACACTTAATCTCGCTATATTAAATAAGTAGTTATTCATATAGGGAAGGTTAGGGGAACTGAAAGTATGAAAGTAAATCGTTCGCTTCATTACATTTTTTGGCGTTGGCATTTTTATGCTGGGCTTTTTATTACGCCACTTCTTATTACGTTGTCACTGAGCGGAATTGGGTATTTATTTCGAGAGGAAGTTGAAGATTTCATCTATAAAGATTTATATTTTGGGAAGAGCGCTCAAACAGAATCTATTTCGATGGCTGATTCTATTTCGTTAACAGAGAAAAAATATCCACATTATAGTGTGGCGAAAATTAGTGAGTTTAATGGGGATTATAATACGAGACTTACCATTGCAAATGAGTATACTGGACAACAAAAATATGTGTATTTAGATAGTAATAATCAAATTGTTGGGGATCAAAATGCAAGTGAAACGTTTGCCAATATAATGAGGGAATTACATAGTTCTCTTTTAGTTGGTGGCACTGTCGTCAACTATACTGTAGAACTTGCGGCATGCTGGACTATCTTTTTAATCGTGACTGGGTTGTACATGAGTATACGCCAGTTCAAAAACAAACCGGCATCCAATAAGCGAGAAAAAGCAAAACGACGTCATTCTATTATCGGTATTATATTTACAATTCCACTCGTTCTGCTAGTCGCATCTGGATTGCCATGGTCAGGATTTATGGGTAACCAAATTTATAAAATTGCGTCGTCGAATGAATCGCTCGGATATCCGAAATTGTATATGGCGCCGCCTGAATCAAAGGTAAAAGAATTGCCGTGGGCAACAAGAAAAGAAGCTCCGCCTGAATCGAATTCAAATGAACCGAAAGCAATTTCTGTCGATGAATTACAAAAAGGAATTGAAATAAAGAAGCCATATGTTATTTCACTACCAGCTGATCCAAAAGGTGTATTCACCGTTTCGAAATCGAGCGGTTCTGGTATTACAGGTATGCATGTTGCACCAAATGAAGAGATAACAGCTTACTTTGATCAATATAGCGGGGAATTCATTTCAAAAACGGACTATCGTGATTATGGATTACTTGCACAATGGTTCACTTACGGCATCCCGCTTCATGAAGGACATTTATTCGGATGGCCAAATAAAATATTATGCTTACTAACGACATTATCTCTACTACTTCTTATTTATTACGGAGTAAAAATGTGGTTAGCAAGAAAGCCGAAAGGAAAATTAGCAGCACCACCAAAGCAAAGAGATAAGAAAAGCATAATCGTTTTCTTTATCATGATGGTTATACTAGGCGCTGCCATGCCTTTATTCGGACTATCTGTATTAGTGATTTTTGCGATTGAACTTCTTATATATGTATTTTCAAAAATACGATCATAATAAAAAGCATTTGTACACGCGTTGTACAAATGCTTTTTATTTCTCTCTAGATCACTTATCTATCTTCAATGGCATTTTCTTTTTTATTAATAACTTTTTTATCTTTCCAGCCAATAACACACTTCCCACCATTAAAATTAAATCCCCCCAATGTATTCACCACAATTTGTACTTAAAACAAATTGTGTACAGCGATTAATAATAATATAAATCCACTTAAAGCTGTGCTAAATTGTCCTAATGTCCAAGATCCAATTTTTACATTTGCAACTTTTTTTCCTAATTTAACTCCTAACCAAACAGTGAAAAAACTGAATACAGCTGCTGATAATGAAATAGCAAATGGAGATAATTTTAATAAACCTGCACCTAGTCCATTCGTTAGAGCATTCATCGATATAGCAATACCAAGAACAATAGATTCAAAAAAACTAATATTCCCTGATCTATCAAGGTCAGCTTTTTCAGGAGATTTTAAATATCCAGTAATAACATTCGAAACAGATTCATCTTCATCAAGTACTTCTTGATTAGCCTTCTTTTTTTGTGGAATTGTCATTAAAATAATTCGTAAACCAATTACAAACAAAAACAATGTACCAATAACGTCAGATAATGTACCTGGAAAAACTTTTGAAATATATTGCCCAAACAAAATACCCATTTCACTAAAAATAAAAGCAATAATTGCAATTATAAAGTTAGCTAAAAAACCTATTCGAATATTACGAATCCCATAAGATAGCCCTACTCCAAAATTATCTATACTAGAAGATAACGAAAGTAATAAAATGGTAATTAAAGCTACTATAGTCATAATTGTCATACTCCTTTTCACAAAAAACAGCAAGTTATTTTCTGGGTTATTGTATGATAGGTGAAAAAAAGTGTTCCTACTTAAGATGAGGCTACTGAAAAAGCCCACCACCTACTATATACAACAGATCGTGGACCCTTTTTATTTTCTGTATACTGATAAAATACGCCATTTTCAAAATAACAAAAAAGACACTCATAAGAGTGTCTTTAACTAAATTAGTGGTTTTCTTCATCACTGCGCTGTTTTCTTTCGGTACATCTTCCCGTTCCAATAGAAGAATCGTGAAGTGAGGCCTCCGTACTTTACAATGCGCCGTGCCATTTTGTGCATATTCTTTTGTGCTGATACTTTTTGATCTGATAAATAAATACCAAGTAACCCTCTGCTTATGAGACGATGAAACTTCGCATGAGGCAAATCACCAATGCTCTTCTCTGCTTCTTCTACAAAGTGTTTCATCCGATCTAATATCGCTTGCTCGTTTTCGTAATAACTACAGAAATTCAAATCTCCGCCTATACGGTCTTCTTCTTGATCAATGAAATAATCAAGCAAAATATGAAGTCCTTGTACGTAAGGGAAGTATCCTTGTCTAATTTTCGCAATATCTTCATCATGTAATTCATCATGAAATGCATATGCAACAAGACAGAAAATTCCAAGTGTAGAACCGGCACATGCTGAAAATTCAAACCAACTCATCTCAGGTAAGTTTTCTTTATGTGCTTCAAACCAATTTTTCAGTCGCGGCTCTCTTTCTTCTAATTTCACGTGTTTATGAATTTGCAAATCACAATAATAACAAGCAAGTTCATGAAGAACAGGAGCAATTTTGTCATAGTGCTTCGTTTTCTTTAAAACATCTTGGCATGTTTCAACAAGTTCATCTAAATAACCACCATCATCTTGATCATCACGATAACGATAATAATTACCGCCACCTTCTACTTCAGGTGATAATGCCATTAACATCGATTCATGCAGTGCGGCAAAATCATTTGGATCAAGTGATGTACTGCGATCACATAAATTATCTAAATAGTCGCTGATCGTTTGATACGCTACGATAAAACGAATACATTCTTCTCGGTGTTCATTTGCTAGCAGAGCTAAAATGCCACCGCCCTCACAATGAAACGTTTTATGCTCAATACTTGCGATTGCCTGACTATGAAGCTCATCATTCGGAATATGGTAGGCACGCTCTTTCCACATCGCTAGCTCATGGTGTACAACCGGAAACACATCACGGTATACTTTCGCCATGAGCGTTATGGGATTACTCGGTACGTTCACTTCTTCCTTCATCTCCTCTATTAAATGTACAAATAATGATTTATTTGTTTGTTTTTACTATATTATTGACATGCATTTCAGTAAATGACTGAATATAACTCAAAATTTCATCACGCTCATACTCATTTAATAGCTCGTGATAACAATTCGGCCATTCTTTAAAAGCCTTATCACTTATTTTAACATTATCAAACCAAGTGCGGACACGTATTTTATCTACAAGTTTATCCTCACAAGCTTGCATTAGCAAGAGCGGAACATCTGGAAAATCATCTATTTTTTTATGAGCAATTTCGATAGACTTAATCAATTCACTATACCAACGTACTGATACTTTGCGCAAGAACAAAGAATCATTCTCCATTGCATCTCTCACTTCATGGTTACGTGTTGACATTTCCACCGTAAGATTCGTTGCAAATTGCAATTTTGGAGCCACAACATTTAATATTCTTGAAGCAAATTGAAGCGGAGCAGAGGGTCCAGTCACTACCCCTAAACAAGGCGAACTCAAAATAATACCCTCTACATCTTCTCTCTTCGTTTCTTGCATCATACGAATGACAATAAGACCACCCATACTATGACCGAATAGAAAAATAGGTAACCTATACTTTCTTGCTTCTTTCACCCATAATTTAACTTCCTCTATGTATTCATCAAATGAATCAATATGTCCTCTATTTCTTGAAGTCGTTCCATGTGACGGAAGATCCCCCATCACGACGTGGTAGCCGATATGATTCCACATTTCCGCAACGGCTTCGTAACGTCCGTGATATTCCATTGCGCCGTGCACAATAACAATGACAGCTTTTGCTTCCTCCGCTTCATAATTCCACATACGGCTCTCCTCCATTTCACTCTTTCTCATAATTTGATACACTAAAACTAGTCTCTAGGAAAGGAAGACTTTACATGATATATCCTTACAAAGAAAAAAAACCGAAAATTGCGAGTAGTGCTTTTATCGCTGACTATGTTACGATTACAGGCGATGTTTCCGTTGGCGAGGAATCAAGTATTTGGTTTAATACAGTCATCCGTGGTGATGTGTCACCGACAATCATTGGAGACCGAGTAAATGTACAAGACCAATGTACACTTCACCAAAGCCCGCAGTATCCTCTTATTTTAGAAAACGACGTAACAATTGGGCATCAAGTCATTTTACATAGTTGCCATATTAAGAAAGATGCTTTAATTGGAATGGGATCTATTATATTAGATGGTGCTGAAATTGGCGAAGGAGCTTTTATCGGCGCTGGAAGCCTCGTTTCACAAGGAAAGAAAATTCCGCCGAACACGTTAGCTTTCGGTCGTCCCGCGAAAGTCATTCGTGAATTAACAGAAGAAGACCGTAAAGATATGGAGCGTATTCGCACGCAATACGTTGAAAAAGGTCAATATTATAAATCATTACAGAAGTAAATTTCCGCTGCCATAAGATTGGCAGCTTTTTTTATATAAAATCTAACTTTTTCTTTACAAAACATTATTACTCCCTCAACAAAATCTTATTAAAATAAAAGCTAATATCTCCATATATATGTAGATGAGGGAGGAGAATTTTCATGAAGGTCAGTGGATTATATAAAATAGAATGTTACATTTTCAGAGGAATTAACCGCTACTTTGATCAAAAAACATTAAATATCTTTTTCAGCAATATTACTCATATCGGTGGCGCGACTTTCTCCATCGGACTCACACTTTTCTTTTTAATTTTCGCAAAGGGAACTTTGCATCAAGCTGCAATTGCAACTGCTATTTCGTTAGCAATTAGCCATATTCCTGTGCAAATATTAAAAAGGTGGTATCCGCGAAAACGTCCTTATTTAACAATTCAGGATGCAAAATATCCAGTCCATCCATTAAAAGACCACTCTTTCCCGTCTGGTCATACAACAGCCGTTTTCTCTGTCTTCATTCCATTTATTTGCTATAATCCAAGCTTACTTGCTTTCCTATTACCGTTAGCGTTATGCGTCGGTATTTCACGTATTTATTTAGGCCTTCACTATCCGTCAGATGTATTCGTCGGTATGTGCCTTGGCACTTGTTCTGGCATCATCTCTTTTTATCAATTCATCCCACTTTTCACATAAAGGAGTGATATGATGAGAGTCGCCATTTTTACCGATACTTTTACGCCACAAGTTAACGGGGTTGCGAAAACGTTAGAGCGATTAACACAATATTTTCAGAAAGAACAGATCGCCTATTCTGTTTTCGCCCCTCAGCATACAGCTGAAGATAATTTTGTAGCGAATGTGAATAAGATGAGAAGTATCCCGTTAACAATATTATATCCAGAATGTCGTTTTTCTTTTCCTACTCCGCGCATTAAACGGGAACTACTTTCCTTTAAACCTGACATTATTCACATTGCCACACCTTTCAACATGGGACTTTGTGGATTGTATTATGCAAAAAAGTTAAACATCCCAGTTGTCGGTTCTTATCATACTGATTTCGATGCCTATTTACGTTATTACAAAATCGAATTCCTCTCCAATATGCTGTGGAACTATTTAAAATGGTTTCATAGTCATATGCAAAAAAATTTTGTACCTTCCTTTGAAACATTACATCAATTAAAAAACAAAGGCTTTCAGACCCTCTCTATATGGGGACGTGGTGTAGATTGCACACTCTTTCATCCTGCTTACAATACAGACCTATTCCGAAAAAAATATAATATTACAGCGAAGTATGTCCTTTCCTATGTTGGACGAATTGCTCCTGAAAAAGATATTGATACGCTGCAACACCTTATCGTTAAAACAGCACATACTCGAAACGATATTCATTGGCTCATTGCAGGAGACGGTCCTCTAGCAACAAGTTTACGTGAAGCTGTTCCGAAAACAAATATCACTTTTACTGGCTATTTACAAAGTGCAGATTTAGCTGAAGCATATGCTTGTTCTAACATAATGGTGTTTCCATCAGCTACTGAAACATTCGGAAATGTCGTACTTGAATCACTCGCATGCGGTACACCTGTCATTGGTGCAAATAGTGGCGGGGTTAAAAATATTATTACAGATGGAAAAACGGGAGTTCTTTGTCCGCCTAAAAATGAAGATGCATTTCTATCATCCATTTATTTTTTATTACAAAATGAAGAAAAACTTGAGCAGATGGGAATATCAGCTTCATCTTTTGCGAAATCAAAGAGCTGGGATGAGATCTTTCGCGGTTTGCTTAACCATTATGAAGAAGTCCTGCAGCATAACGCATCAGAGTTGCTTGCTTAAATAGAAAAACTCCCTTCAAAAAAACGAAGGGAGTTTATTACATGGTCATAAATTTTAGTTTAATAAATGATACATAAGGTTAAACATTGTTTTATTTCTATATTAATTATATCAAAAATAAACATAACTAAACAGACTTGTAATAAAAACCCATAAAAATTAATATATGGTTATACAGTATTTTAAACTGTATAATGATTTTAAGAATTCCCCTTAAAATCAACTTACTCACATACCTTTATACAGTAATTGTTCCCCAATTCTGTATATCAAAAAACCTTTCATTCATTTGAAAGGTCTTTTTGAGCCTGCACATATTCTTCTTTCGTATTTACATTTATAAACCAATCCGCATTCGCTTGTACATCTTCTCCAGAAACATACTTCACATTACATTGTGATAAAAGCTGGCCCATACTTCTTTTTTCTTCCTGAAGTAAAGCATAAATCTTTTCTTTCACGCGGTTATGATACGCCGCAAGTAGCGGTTGTTTTCTTCCATTAATAATAGGTACAACCGCATCATATTCATTGCTCGTTTGCTCTAGTAAAATGGCAAACCATTGATGCGAAACGTTTGGTGCATCGCAAGGCATAATAGCGTACCAATCTGCTTCTATGTATTCCATACCTGATACAATGCCCGCAAGCGGTCCATTTCCTTTATAGTGCGGAATGTCTTCTATAACAGGAACTTGTACGAATTGCTCTACTCGCTCTTTTATATCAGTATGGCTAATTACTACAATGTCTTGCAAAGTAGTTCCCATCACTTTCACAATATGCTCAACAAAAGTAGTTCCCTTCCAAATTGCTAACGCCTTCGGCTCACCAAATCTACTCGACATACCGCCCGCTAATACAATTCCAGCATACTTACTCATTGGCGATGCAGCTCAAATGTAATATGGCCTAATTCCGGTAAAATTAATTTATTCATCGCAAGTCGAACCGCTCCGCTAGACCCTGGCATCGAGAAGACTACTTTGCGCCCAATTGTACCACCAATCGCTCTACTTAACATTGCGCTGCTTCCGATATCTTCTAAATAACTAATCATACGGAACAGCTCACCAAATCCAACAATTTCTTTATCTAATAACGCTGATACTGCTTCAATTGTGACATCGCGTTTCGTAATACCAGTACCGCCATTTGTTAATACAACATCTACATCTTCCTTATGATAACCAGCTAACACCGCTTGCTGAATACTTTCTTTATCATCTTTTACAATTTCATAAGAAGTTACTTTATGTCCCGCTTCTTTTAACAATTCATGTAATAGTTGTCCGCTCTTATCTGTTTCTTCCGTACGTGTATCGGAAATTGTAACAATCTTGCAACGCACTTCTTTTGGAGCTTGTTTTTTATGTTCAGTTACACTCATTTTTTATCTTTCCTTTCTTAAAGACTTTTCTTCATTTTATCATACATACCTTTACACAATTATGTATGAAGCCAATCATGCGCCATGATACAATATAAGTATACTAACCCACAAAAAGGAAAGTGTACTTTCTTATACTCCTAGACTACACATCTTTAGCTACTCTTTATATTTTCTACATAATAGAATTCAATTTTAAAACTTGTACTAAAAAATAAATTGGAGGTCTACATTGTATGGAACTTTATAAAAAATTAACAACAACATTTATCCTCTTATTCATCGCTTCAATCACTGTCGGCTTTTCCTTAAAAGGCGCAATTCCATACGCTACATTAGTAAGCATTATATTCGCGACACTATTTTTACTAAGTAGTGCCTTTTGCGCAAGTAAAGCACGTCAAATGAAAGGTTGATCACATATGTTCAAAAAGAAATCAATCTTTTGTAAATCATGTAAAACAGAAATACAAACGTATGAAAAAGCGTGGATTCATATGCCCTTTCCGGCGAATGACATGACGAATATGAAAAAGTATATTGAATTAGAAGGACAAATTTATTGTAGTTCGTGTGTTGAGATAATGAACAAAAACCAGTAAATACAAAAGGGGTGTTTACATTGTTTGAATCCAACCGTATCCAGTTACGAAAGTTTTCCGAAGATGATATTCTAACATATTATAAATGGCATAATGATATAGACGTTATGAGTTCAACTACACTCACTCTTGATAAATATTCCTTTCAAGACACAGAAAAACTTTGCCGGCAATTTATTCATTCTTCGAACTCTAAGACCTATATCATTGAAGAAAAAGCTACGCATCTTCCAATTGGTATTACTTCTTTAATTCATATTGATTCGTATAATCGAAACGCTGAATGCATTATTGATATTGGTAAAAAGGATTACTGGGGGCAAGGTTATGGGCAGGAAGCTTTAACCCTATTATTGGATTATGCATTTTTAGAATTAAATTTACATCGCCTTTCTTTACGAGTATTTTCTTTTAACGATAGAGCAGTTAAATTATATAAATCACTTGGTTTTCAACATGAAGGAACTTGTAAAGAAGCTATATTCCGCAACGGCACTTGGCATGACATTGAACTCTTCGCTTTATTCCAACGTAATTATAAATAAAAAAAGCTTTGCGCTCACCGCGCAAAGCTTTTTTTCATATATTATAGACCAGCTTGCTCTTTTAAAGCTGCAGCTTTGTCTGTACGTTCCCATGATAGATCTACATCAGTACGTCCGAAGTGGCCGTAAGCTGCTGTTTGTTTGTAAATTGGGCGACGTAAGTCTAACATTTTAATAATACCAGCCGGGCGAAGATCGAAGTTGTTACGAACTAGTTCTACTAGTACGTCTTCAGATACTTTACCAGTGCCGAATGTATCAACTGAAATTGATACTGGTTGTGCTACACCGATTGCGTATGCAAGTTGTACTTCTGCTTTTTCAGCAAGACCAGCTGCTACGATGTTTTTCGCAACATAACGAGCTGCATATGCTGCAGAACGGTCAACTTTCGTTGCATCTTTACCAGAGAATGCACCGCCACCGTGGCGAGCGTATCCACCGTAAGTATCAACGATGATTTTACGTCCTGTTAAACCAGCATCACCTTGTGGTCCACCAATTACGAAGCGGCCAGTTGGATTAATGAAGAATTTCGTTTCTCCATCCATTAATTCTGCTGGTACTACAGCTTTAATTACGTGCTCTTTTAAGTCGCGATCGATTTCTTCCCATGTAACATCTGGATGATGTTGTGTAGAAATTACGATAGTATCAACACGTACTGGTTTACCATTTTCATCATACTCAACTGTAACTTGCGTTTTTCCATCTGGACGTAAGTATGATAATGTATCATCTTTACGTACTTCAGTTAAACGGCGAGCTAATTTGTGAGCAAGCGAGATTGGAAGTGGCATTAATTCTTGTGTTTCATTACATGCAAAACCAAACATTAAACCTTGGTCTCCTGCACCAATTGCCTCAATCTCAGCGTCAGTCATTTGACCTTCGCGTGCTTCTAGCGCTTGGTCAACACCCATAGCGATGTCAGCAGACTGCTCATCGATAGATGTTAAAACAGCACAAGTTTCTGCATCGAATCCGTATTTTGCGCGTGTGTAACCAATGCCTTGAATTGTTTCACGAACGATTTTCGGAATATCTACGTAAGTAGAAGTCGTAATTTCCCCCGCTACCAATACTAAACCAGTTGTTACAGTTGTTTCACAAGCTACACGTGCATTTGCGTCTTTTGATAAGATCGCATCTAAAATTGAATCAGAAATTTGGTCACAAATTTTATCTGGATGTCCTTCAGTTACAGACTCAGATGTGAACAGATGACGTTTTTTTGTCATGTGGTAAACCTCCCTACAGTAATTGTATATATTGTACGGAACTCATCCTTAATTTGCCACAAACTGCGACATACATTTATTCTCCCACACAAGCATACAGAAAAACCTTTCCTACTTTACATAGAGGAAAGGTTTAATTTGCTACTTGCATACTGCTTTTTGCCCTTCGCTCTTATCGTTCGAGACCTGTAGCCTCGCACAGGTTTTAGCACCTATTCACCTGCATTTATCAATACAAGTGAGGTTGCTGGGCTTCATCGGGCCTGTCCCTCCGCCAGCTCGGGATAAGAGAGTATCCGTCCCAACCTATACTAAAGAAATGATATTCATTTGTCAATTAATATTCACATTTTCCTGAAAGTTTTTCTCAATACGCCTGAAATGAAATATTAATAAGGAAATAATGCATTCACACAAACAAAAAGAAATAAATAGTATACATTATTTATATAATTGTGTTATACTCTTGTTGGGGATTACGAGAAATATTTCATTAAATGAAAAGGATGGTATATAAATATGAGTACTGTGAATGTCCAAATTGGTTTACACGAATTATTGAACGGAAGCAATGCACAGATTCAACTAAGTGTTCCGCAATTAGTGGAAAAAGTATTAATGCGAAATGAAGGGAAATTAACTTCTACTGGTGCCGTTTCTGCTTCAACAGGAAAATATACAGGACGTTCTCCTAAAGATAAATTTATTGTGAAAGAAGCATCGGTTGCTGACAAAATTGCTTGGGGAGCTGTGAACCAACCGATTTCTGAAGAACATTTTAATAAATTATATACTAAAGTTTTAGAATACTTAAAAGAAAAAGAAGAGTTATTCGTCTTCAAAGGATTTGCAGGCGCTGACCGCAATTACCGCCTACCAATTCAAGTTATTAACGAATATGCATGGCACAATTTATTTGTACATCAATTATTCATTCGTCCAACTGAAGAAGAATTAACGACTCATGAATCAGAGTTCACAATTGTTTCTGCACCGAATTTCAAAGCTGATCCAGCTGTTGACGGTACAAACTCTGAAGCATTCATTATGGTTTCATTCGAAAAACGCATCGTATTAATTGGTGGTACAGAATACGCTGGAGAAATGAAAAAATCAATCTTCTCTATTATGAACTTCTTATTACCTGAACAAGATATTCTTTCTATGCACTGTTCTGCAAACGTAGGTGAAGAAGGCGATGTAGCATTATTCTTCGGTTTATCTGGAACAGGTAAAACAACATTATCTGCTGATCCAAACCGTAAATTAATTGGTGATGATGAGCACGGTTGGTCTGATAACGGTGTATTCAATATTGAAGGCGGTTGCTACGCGAAATGTGTAAACCTTTCTCACGAGAAAGAACCACAAATTTTCGATGCAATCACATTTGGATCTGTTTTAGAAAACGTTATCATTAATGACCAAACGCGTATCGCAGACTATAACGATACTACTTTAACAGAAAATACTCGTGCTGCATACCCTATGCATGCGATCGACAATATCGTACTGCCAAGTGTTGCTGGACACCCAAATACAATCATTTTCTTAACTGCTGATGCATCTGGCGTATTGCCTCCAATCAGTAAGTTATCAAAAGAACAAGCTATGTATCATTTCTTAAGTGGTTACACTAGTAAACTAGCAGGAACAGAGCGCGGTGTTACATCTCCGCAAGCAACATTCTCAACTTGCTTCGGTTCACCATTCTTACCACTTGATGCATCTCGCTATGCTGAAATGCTTGGTGAAAAAATTGAGAAACACGATGCGAAAGTATTCTTAGTAAACACTGGCTGGACTGGTGGCGAATACGGCGTTGGTAAACGTATGAACTTAGGTTACACTCGTGCAATGATTCAAGCTGCATTAAACGGTGAACTTGCGAAAACTGAAACAGCTAAACATGACATCTTCGGTCTTGAAGTTCCACTTCACGTACCAGGTGTACCTGACGAAGTGTTAATGCCTGAACAAACTTGGGCTGATAAAGCTGCTTACAAAGCAAAAGCAATCGAACTTGCAAATGAATTCAAAGCTAACTTCAAAAAGTTCGACAGCGTATCTGAAGACATTATTAACTTAGGCGGTCCAATCGCTTAAATTAAAACTTTCTGTTGGAATAACCCTTTACTCATATGAATAAGTGTCGTGTAACCGTAAAGTTTCGCGTACTCACCGACAAAACCCAATGCGGCTTAACGGTTACACACACTTACATAAAAAAGAAGCTTACGTGAAAACGTAAGCTTCTTTCTATATCTTATATAAAGTGAAACGCTAATCTCTTCATCTATGACCTAGATTATAAAATTACAGCTTCGAATATATACATTATATCCCTACTGGGTTTCACATCGTATGGGGCTAAAAAAGGCCCTGACCGCTTCTATCCGTGGCTGGATCATCTATTCCATCTAAAAAGAAGTCTTTTATCTTTTTTAGCTCTTTGTTAGTTCTTTCTCATCTTTCATGCTATAGTATCCTAAATTAACAACAATTAAGAAATACCCACCCAAAATCCCTACTGCAAATGCCCACATAACCATGTGGTGCTCAATTTCGTACATAATAATAGCACCCAAAATTGCAGCTGCAAAACGGTTAAACATACCGAGTGTCGGTGCTTTCGTCTTCTTTACAATACTATCTCCAAGCTTCTCAATTCGTCTCCCTAAAAGCCAAACGCAATACATACTTACAATAAGCCCAATTCCAGCACCTAGAAAATGAGCTGAAAACGGCGTTAACATCCAGCCTAGTAAAAGAAAACCTAGTAAATAATACGATTGAATTTTAAACGATCTTAATGACATACTAATCATGCTGTTCTCCTCTTCAGTAATTTTTATCTATCCAACAAAAAATTTCTTTCAAATTCATATTCCTTACATCCATTTCACTCAAATTAAAAACAACATAAACAGTATGTTTATGTTGTTTAAATATTTTTAGGAAATAATATTATACAAGATTTAAAACATCATATTCTCATATTTTGTGACGGTTTTTCAAACTTTTTTCGTCCATTTATGAAAAAAATGATATCAATCTATGAACATACGGATATGATGTAATAAGCACACAAATAAAGGGGGCGTCTAATGATTTATTTTTTAATGGCTCTCATTCACCTCATTATCCCTGCACTTATTGGACTTTCATTGTATTGGTACACGAAAAACCATAGCATTTTTTACGCTGTCCTCGGTGTTCTTCTTCCAGGTATTATTCTTATTACACTCTTCCGTATTCCATTTTTAAACTTAATTCCACTTATTACTGCTATCTTATTTCTCATCTTCTTACCAAAAATAAAAAAATAGGAAAGCAGATCATAGGTGATCTGTTTTCCTATTTTGATATAGGTTCCCCTGCAATAGAATGAACTTTTACTTTCTCCGATTTCACAAACCATAGACCGACAAAAATGATAATTCCACCGATGATTTGTTGAAACGATACATATTCATTTGCCCAGACAGCTGCAAATAAAACAGCTACAAGCGGCGTTATATACATATATACCATCGTATGTGACGCCCCAATTTTTTGAACACCAACATACCACATTACTAGACCAAATACTGTTACAAAGAAAATAGAATATAGTAAAGCAAATAGTGTCATTCCGTGAGTAATGTGAAATGGCATGACAAACACATGTGGACCACTTAACAATAATAGCGGAATCGCACCCACTAATGCAGACCATGCTGTAACACGTAATGCTGAATATTTTTTAATTAATGGTCCTGCTAAAACAGGATAAAGCCCCCAGCATATTGATGTAATAAGTCCAATTCCATTGCCATAAAAAGAACTAGTAAGCGAATGTCCTGCTACTAAAACTAATGCTGCACCAACAAAGGCAGTCATAGAACCGATTAACTTTCGAGAAGAAAACTTTTCTTGTTTCAAGAAAATCGCAAATGCAGTTGTAAAAATAGGTGAAATAGAAATGAGTAAAGAGGCATTTGTAGCAGATGTATATTTGACAGTTTCCATAAATAACGTTTGATACAGTACAATACCTACAATGCTAACGATAATTAATCTAGGTATATCCTTTCGCTCCATATAAACCGACTTTTCAATAAAAAAGGTAAGGAGTAACAGAAGCGGTGCCGCCGCCATCATGCGAAGTGCAGTAAACTCAATTGCTGTAAATTCTAAAAGTCCATACTTCGCAATTGTATAGTTAATCCCCCAAATAATAACAACACTTAAAATTAACAACTCAATTCCCCATCTTCTCATGCGTATCCCCTCCGCAAAGAAGATTATACAGAAAATTCAATCACATGTACATTTCATTATGTGAAAAAATCTTTTTACTTTTGAAACGTTTTGGTAAATGAAATTATATCGGCGATTTTCTGAATATATCGGTGCAACTCCATTTATATCGGCGATTTCCCAAATATATCAGCGCAACTCCATTTATATCAGCGATTTTTTCAATATATCGACTTATCAACAAAAATCGACAATAATAGCGACTTATAAAATAAAAAAGGTGATTCCAAAATACATTTTGGAATCACCTTTCCTTTACTATATTCGAACGTGTAACTTCATATTTGGATTATAAAACTGGCTTGGGCTCTTCAACTGAAAAGTTCCTCCACCTTCATGCCAATCAACCGTTAACTTATCGTCCATAAATACAAGCTTTGTACGATCAGCGATAAAGTTCATTGTGCTTGATTCAATATCCACATCGCGCTCATCTTTCTCTGCTACAGCTACTAAATCGATGATTCCGCTCATGACACAACCGCAACCCTCATTATCGTAAAATAACTTTATATATTTCGCTTCACTTGGAATCGTATCCATAATCTTTTTATATGCTGCTTCTGTTACAGTAACGTACATATGTTAATCTTCATCCTCTCTTCTCTTATCATTCATATATTGTATCATCATTTTTCTTAAAAGTTATATACAGAAAATTAAGACTAATATACAATGTATGTGATAAAGTTTCAGTAATCGAGCTTTTATGAGTAGTTCATGCAGGAGAAAGGATGTTTACTATCCGTGTTCAAACTACAACGATATCCCATGTTATTAGGTCTATTTAGTAGTTTCTTCATTTCTAGCGGAATGCTATTACAGCATGTACTTCCCTATTCTCCTTCTATTAGCTGGATCCTAGGTTTTATTTGTTTCCTATCCGCTTCTTATTTTGCTACGAAGAATACAAACAACTCATAAAGCAAGAATCATCTTAAGGAGGATTATCAAACATGCCAGCCTTAAAAAAAATAGAGCAATCACTCGATCACTTATTCCAAATTGAAAAATACGGAAAAGATAGTGCCTTTAGTCGATTTATCCCAGCCATATATGATCCTATCAAATTTCCTTGGCAACAATTTTTCGAAGCAAATTTTGTAGATTTATTTAACGGCCTTATGATGCACGGATCTGAAAATGTAAACAAAGTATTTTTAGCTGTATTCCCTACAGATGACATTCTTGAAACATTCATTTCACAATCCACACCTGGTGATTTACTCTTTATGCACCATCCCCTTGTAATGGAGTGTGGTGATCCGCTTGGAAGATCAGGTCGCGGTTTCATACCAATTCCTGAAAAATATTTGCAAGGAATAAAAGAAAAACAACTTTCTATATATACATGTCATGTACCAATGGATTTTCATCAAACGCATGGAACGAGTATTTCAATTGCAAAAGCATTAAACGCTACTGTAGTGGACGACTTTGCATATGGAGGTCCAGAACAAGAACCAATTGGCCTTATTTGTGAAATAGATGAAACATCAACAGAAGCACTCCAAAAACATCTAAAACAACTCTTCCAGATTCCTTACACAGACTTCGAAGGTAAACGACATGATTCCATTAAAAAAATCGCAATTATCGCTGGGTGTGGCGATGTTGTATCTTTAATGAAGGAAGCAGAAGAAAAAGGTGCTGAAGCATATATTACAGGAGAAATCCACTGCCATATCGACAATGATTACGGCCGACATAAATACTCGCTCATTATGGATTATGTAAAAGAAACGAATATGTCTCTAATTGGTGTGTCACACTCTGCCTCTGAATATTTAGTGAAAGAGACATTGATGTATGATTGGTTTAAAGAAAATTTTGATGTGGATATTATTTTGCTTCCGCAGGAGAAATGGTGGTTATAAATTTTTAAAGAGATAGCCAATTTAGCTATCTCTTTTTACTAAACTTAAAATTTCATGAGGCGTTTGAAAAATATAATCAGCCACCTCGAATCCTTTCCTTGTTTTCGCTCCCCACAGGGCTAAACCAAATTTTGCTCCCGCTTGTTTTGCGCATTGTAAGTCATATACTGAATCACCTATGTATATCGCTTCTTGTGCATCTATATTCAATCTTTTTAGACATGTCACAAGTGGCTCTGGATGTGGTTTATGTTTTATTGTATCTTCTACACAAATAGAGTGTTCAAAATATGAATGTAATCCAAATGGCTTGAAATCATTGATAAACTCTTGGCGTGTTTTTGAAGTAACAATACCTGTTCGAATCTTATATGAAGATACTATTTCAATCACTTCCGCAATTCCTTTAAATACTGTAATTTCATTCTTAAAATCTGCCATATTACGTATCCATTTCTCATGAACTGCTTTCATATTTTCCACACCAATTTCTTGTAACGCAGCCATACCAGGAATACCTAATGCAAAATGTAGCTTTTCTAATGAATAATTCATCCCTTCATCTCGCAACGTTCTCTGTAATGAATATAAAACTGCTTTTTCCGTATCTAACATTGTTCCGTCAATATCAAATATAATTCCCTTCATTTTTGCGTCCCCCTTTACTTCACTCCAGTGATTAGCTCAATTCCATATTCTTTCACTACTCTTTCTAAATTGCCGGGAATAACATCATTCGTAATAATTGTATCTATTGATTCTAATGACAGTGCCTTAAAGTTTTGACGTTGATTCATTTTTGTCTCATCGGCAAGTAAAAACACTCCATTCGTTTGTTTAACAATTTGACGCTTAAAATGAATATCTTCCTCATACGCATAATAAACACCATCTTCTGTAAGGCCGGGTGATCCAATAAAAACTTTATCAAAATGATAATCTTTTAGTTTCTCCATTGCAGAAAAACCCGCCATATAACGTGAGTGTTTATTTAATTCTCCACCCAAAATATGAATATTTACATTCTCCATATCCATTAAATGATTTACTGTATCAATTGAATTTGTAACAACCGTTATATTACTTGCTGTCAAAAATGAAGCCATACAGTTAACAGTTGTTGAAACATCAAGATAAATAATTTCATTATCTCCTACAAAAGAAGCAGCTTGCTTTCCAATAGATATCTTATATTCAATTTCTTTTTCCTCACGATTTACATAATCCGATATTTTACGGTGGAAAGATGATAAAGCTACACCACCATGAGTTCGTATTATTGTTGTTTCATTTGTTAACTTTACAATATCTCTTCTTGCTGTATCTCTGGAAACTTGAAATAGCTCACACATCATCTTCAAACTCATCGTCCTATGTTCATTCAAATAATCCATTATTTTTATTAAACGTTCCTCTTGATTCATACTCTCACCCATTTTCATTTACTTTTAAGTACTTTTAAGTTATTTTAAGTATATCACAACAAAATCTCTTAAATAAACCTTAAAATAACTTAAAACGGAAGTGAGAAAATGCTACGTACAATTATTTTTGATTTTGATGGCACACTAGCTGATACTTTACCTTTATGTTATTACTCGTTTCAAAACGTTTTTTGGCAATTTGATAATAAAGAAATTACTGAAGCAGAGATTCTTTCTATGTTTGGTCCAAGTGAAGTTGGTATTATTCATGAGAACTTACTTTCTGAAGAAAAAGAAGTAGCAGTTGAAAGATACTATGAATGTTATGAAGAAAAGCATCATGATTACGTAAAGCGAAATCATGAAATAGTAGACCTTTTAATACATTTAAAAAAACAAGGGTTTCAGTTAGCTATCGTAACTGGAAAAGCAAAAAGAAGCCTGGATATTTCTCTAAAAGCATTAGGATTAGTTTCTTTCTTCGACTGTATAGTAGCTGGAGATGATGTAATGAAGCCAAAACCTGACCCTGAAGGTATTCTTCTTGTATTAAATACATTAAATGTAAATGCAAACGAAGCAATTTTTATTGGGGATAGTGATGCTGACATACTTGCTGGAAAACAGGCAGATGTACGAACGATTGGCGTACAATGGTTACCAAACTATCAATCTGCTACATTTACTGTGCAACCAGATGATTTTATTAAGAAAACAGATGATTTTCTCATCTCATTAAATACTAGATTTTCAAAATAAGTAATGGATATTTTATAACTACTTATTATTCTGTATTTATAGAAAAAAATTCGATATACAATACACTCTCACCCTATTTTTGAAATCTAGACACAAAATACGATCCGCCACACAAAAATATAGAATTCATAATATATATATTAAGTTATATTTTAAATACTAGATTTTCAAAATATAGAAAGGAGAACGTATATGTACCACTTAATTGCTTTAGTTGCGACGGCAGACGCAACAGCAGTTCTAACGGAAACACCAGAACTATGGTATTTTCCATTAAACCAACGGATAGCGGAGTAGGACAAATTCAAGTATTTAATCCTACTCCGGCAGTAGGTTCCGCTACTGTAACTTGGACTAGTATTACAACTGGAAACCCAGTTGCAAGAGGAGATGCTATATCCCTTTATATTACCCCTGGAATTACTGCAAGTGCTGTATATTCTATTTTTCTAATCACTGACATATAGCAATTCATTTCATAAAAAAAAGACCCGAGATTCGGGTCAACAAATAGAAATATAAATGAACTACAACAAATAACAGACAAAGCCATTATATATTTTTCATAGTAAAACATCCATTATTTTCTTTTTACACTATCAATATATTATTTTTCGTTATCGTCCTCTTTTTTAGAACGTCTACCTAAGAAGAACACAAAAGCATTACTTCCAAATAAGTGATGTTTTTTCTATTTAATGCAGTGGTAACATAACCTCAACCGTTGTTCCAACCCCAACTTCACTTTCAAAACTCATTTTACCATTGTGGTCTTTAATAATTTTTTCTGTAACTACTAAACCTAGACCAGTTCCTGTTTCTTTCGTTGTATAAAAGGCTTCATTTAACTTTGGAATTTTATCTTTTGGAATACCACATCCCTCATCTTTCACTTGAACGATGATTCCATCTTTTACAGTAACTTTAATCGTAATTTTTCCCCCAACTGACATTGCTTCAATTGCATTTTTGATTAAATTAAAAAAGACCTGTTTTAATCGTTTTTCATCACATGTAATGGACGGTAAGTCTTTACTGTAAATACCTTGTATGTGGACTCCTTGTTTTAAAGCAGGCTTTTCCATAACTCGAATAACATAAGAGATAATTTCTTGTATGTTATGAGTTTCTGATTCTAGTGATTTAGATTTCTCAAATCCACTAAGTTCTGTAGCAATTATATGAATCCGATCTACTTCTTGTTTCATAATATCACTATAAATTTTATCCTCTGGATGCTTGTCGGCTTGTTTATTCACAAGTTTTTTTAAGTTTGCTAAAGGTCTTCTAATCTTATAACCAATAACCGTTGCCATTTTTCCAACAGCTGCTAGTTTTTCTGTCTGTTTTATTTCTTTGTCCATCATCTCAAGCGTACGAACGTAAGACTGAACCCTCAAAAATATAATCCAACATATAATAGTAAATACACTATATAATGCCATTGGGATTAAAACGAGAGAAGATTGAATAATGATTCCTGTAAGAGCGTACTTCCCGACAAGTATCGCTGGAACTAACCAGAAATATCTTTTGTTCACAAAGATTGGTGCAAACAAAATAAAAAATACTTCTACTATATTTCCACCGTCAAATTCCGCATCGCTACCATAATAAATCATAATGTTATGGATACAATCTAATACATTATAGCCAATTAGAATAATATACTTTACCACAAAAACATTCTTCCATTTCATAAAGTATATTCCACTGCAAAACAATACTACCGTCAAAAAGTAAAGCCATAAACCTAAACCATCTTCAAACTTTCCTACGCCTTCTTGCTCTCCCGCGATTAAAGGTACGATAAATTCATAGGCAAGATCATACACAAAAAATATAATAAAAAATAAACTTAAAAATACTTTCAATGCCTTTATTTCTTCATTTTTAAATATATAGCCTTTATTCATATGGTAACTCCTAGCTTTTCTTCCACTTGGATTTCAGTATTTCCACACTTCCTTGGGAGAATGATGTCTATTCTCGTTCCAGTATCTCTTTCACTTGAAATATGCAGCTCACCAAGGTGCTCGGCGACAATTCGATTCGCTACCGTAAGTCCCAGACCAATTTTATCTTGTTTCGTTGTATAAAAGGCTTCTGTAACACGGGTTAAGTTTTCTTGCTTAATACCATGACCATTATCGATTACGCTGATTATTATATATTCTTTCCCTTTATTCTCTAATTGCAAATGTAATATGCCACCTTGTTCCATTGCCTCTAAAGCATTTTTTATCGTATATAAAAAGACTCCTCTTATTTTTCGTTCATCACATTCAACTTCTATTGTTTTTTCTTCCACATTAGAAATAAACTGCACGTTTAATTCATTCATTTTTCCGCGAAGACTTGTTATTACTTGTAATACAATTTTTCCTACATCATGTTTCTTATAAATAGAAGGTTTGCATGTAGCAACTTCCATCAACTCGCTTATCATATTATTCATATTTTCTATTTCAAAAATCATACGTTTATAAATAGGATCCTCTTCATGCTTCTCTCGTTGTAATTGCGTAAATCCTTTTAATGAAGCCAGTGGATTTTTAATTTCATGTCCAACAGTCGCTGCCATTTTTCCGATTACTGCTAATTTTTGTGATTCACTAGCAATCGCAATACTTTCCTTTACGGCTGAAAGATATTGTAAAAATCGATTTAAAATGATATATACAACTATTAACATAAGTGTACACATAATAAGGAACATAAATGCTTTTATTTCCTCTAATACAAATAAATAAATTAAATATTTTCCTACAATAGAGGAAAGCAAAAACACATAAAATTTTTTATTTAAAAATATGGGTACAAAGAAAATGAGAATAATTTCTATTATATTTGTCGCATCAAACGCCGCCTTATTATAAAAAATATACGAAACTATATTAGCGATTTCTATCCCTATGTATGCAAATATCCATGCATATTTAACAAGGTTTGCCTTCTCTTTTTTCAGTAAATATATATTCACGCATAGTATTGCTACTCCGCAAATAACTTGCCATATTATGTTGTATCCCTTATCCATTATTGATTTATCTTCTAATACGATTGCATAGAAAATTTGATATACAATAACAATGACATATAACACCCATAAAAGGAGTTTTGCATTCCTTTCTTCTTCTTTATATGATAGAAAACTTTCTTTCACTTCAACACCCCTTCAAAATAACATCTCAAAGAATACCATTTATTATAATAAATGATTTTCATAGACAAACAAAGATAAATCGAACATTTGAGGAAAATCGTACCAAAAACGCAATATATTTAGACTATATACAGAGCATAAAATCTATGATCATTAATACGTATATTATGGAGGATGTTTTATATAGACGGCCTAAAAAGTAAAACAAAGCTTTTAGAATGGAGCCTATTGATAGAACAGGGGGAGTTTTATGTTTGTTACTGTCGAGAAAGATGTGCATATTTTTGTGCAAGACGTTAATCCTGGTCCAGGTAGTAAGACTGTTTTCTTCGTTCACGGATGGCCTTTAAATCATCAAATGTATCAATATCAACTCAATGTTTTACCAGAGCATGGCTTTCGTTGTATCGCCATGGATATACGAGGGAATGGGCAATCTGATAAGCCATGGACTGGTTACACGTATGATCGATTAGCCGATGATATCGCAATTGTTCTAGAAGCACTCCAAGTAGAGAACGCTACATTAGTCGGTTTCTCAGTTGGTGGTGCTCTTTCTATTCGCTATATGTCTCGCTATCATGGGCGCCGCATTTCTAAGCTCGCATTAATTGACGCTGTCTCCCCCTCTTTCGTTAAAAATCAAGAGTCCCCTTACGGTGTACCGAAAGAACAAGCAGATGCTCTCATTAATCAAATGTATGCTAATTTACCAAAATTTTTAAATGACGTATCTTTATCCTTTTTCAATAGAAACTTAGGGGCTGCAACCCTTGAATGGTTTTCTTATCTCGGTATGCAGTCCGCTTCTTATGCCCTTATCAAAATTTTACAAGCAGCTGCAAATGAAGATGTAACGAAAGATTTAAATAAAATTAACGTCCCAACAAAAATCTTCCACGGCGTTCACGACCAACTAATTCCTTACAAAAGTGCTGAGCTTACGCAACAACGAATTAAAAATTCTCAGTTACATGCTCTTACAAATAGTGGTCATGGTTCACCAATCGATCAAGCGGATGAATTAAATAAAGAACTGATAAAATTTTTACATGCATAACAACTGCAATACAAGAACGAAAGTTAATATAATAGATTTTTCACAAAACATAAAATTCACATATTTCTCACAAATACACAAATAAAACGATTACATTTTCATATATACTAAATGTACAGGTAATACTCCCTAAACCCAGCTTGTCTGGTTACCCCGTTAAATACTATGAAAAAAGAACTTGTATCGTTATACAAGTTCTTTTTGTTTCTTTTATTTAAAGAGGATATCTGTACTATATTGATTTCCAACGAGTAAATCATATTGGAGCATTTTATATTGCTCTAACATTTCTTTTTGTTTCTTTGTTAAATCATTGATTACTTCTCCATTTTTATCAACTTTTAATTCATCTCTAAGCACTGGTATTTCCTTGTAAAGTTCCGATAAAAATTGATAAAATAAGGATTTATTTAATCCTGCATAATCAAAAATAAGATTAGAAAAATGAATTGGGCTTACTAAACCTAAATTATCATTTGGCATATCAAAGTTTGCATACATTAATAGCGGCGTTTGCGCCATCGCTAAACGTTCACTCGGTGTTTTTTCATTCGTTATATACCCGTTTTCTTTATAAAAAGATTTATTTGTTCCTAGTGATGGAAGATGATCTCCAAAGAATACTAATAATGTAGGTCTATCTAAATTATCTAGTTGCTCTATTAAATATTGAAGTGCCTCATCTGAACGTCTTAACCCTTCTGTATACGTCTCTAATTCTCCCTTTGATTCTTCATTTTCTAGCCCGCTAATTTCTATTAGGTTTTCACCAAATCGGCCCTCTGTAAATGGAAAATGATTTTGCATCGTAACTGCATGAATAAATGTAGGCTGTTTTTGTTCCTCTAACTCAGCAATTATCTCTTTACTCATCGCTAAATCACTAATATAATCTCCATCAATATCCACATTTTTCATCGTGTCCTCTGCATTAAACTTATCAAATCCTAACACCTTATATACATCATCACGTTTAAAGAATGTGCGACCAAATGAATGAATTGCACTTGTGTAATACCCTTCTTTTTTCAACGCCGTAGGGATTGATGGAATTTCTTTCTTATTTGTAATAACCTGCTGATATGGTATAGAACCTGGCTTTAACAAACTCATTGAATAACTTGTTAATGCCTCAAATTCAACGTTCGCCGTATTTCCCCCAAATGTAGGAGAAATAGTTTGTCCCCCAGGAAAGTTTTCTATATAATGATGTAAATTTGGTACAGGATCTTCACTAAAAGAAAGGTTGGTTACTTTCGTCGGATCCCAAAACGATTCACTCATTACAAAAATAATATTCGGTTTCTCTTTTTTCTTTTGACTCCCTATATTTCCACTATATTGTTTTTTTATATCGTTTGCTATTTGAAGCATATTTTCTTTAGAATAATTTTTTGGTTTTTCCATAACTGTTGTATCTAAATTGCTAATAAACCCAAGTATAAAACCATTTGAAGCGTAGTTCTCATTTTGATTCCACAAAACAAAATCTACACCTGATTTTTGAAATACTTTATTCATAAATGTATTCGCAAAATTGCCATACGCATATAGAACAAAAATAGATCCTACTACTAATAAGGCTCTTATTCCTAGATGAATCTTTACATTTTGAATATACCTTCTCATATATATCCCTGCTACAATACAAGCTACGATACTTAAGATAATGACAAAAATATAACTCCAACTAAAATAGTCCATCACCATCGGTATAACAGATTGCATATGAGTAATTTGTGTGAAATCAGAAGGATATAACGGATCACCTCTAAAAATAAGCTTCAAATAATTCACAATACATAAAATGACTAACGTACAGCTCGTTAAAACCATACTTAGAAAAACCTTACCTATTAAATTATATACAAGAATATATATCGCATAAATTACTACAAAACTTAATATAAACTGCATATTATAAAAGTAAATCCAATTCATTGCCTCTATGAAACTCATATTAACTTGCATGACAATATAAAATAACGCTACTGTATGAGCTAATAAAAGTAATATAAAATGCACTCGCAGGGATGCTCTAAGTATAGACATCTCTTTTTTAATGAAATGCGTAATATAAAACGTTATGCCCCATATGAACATCATCATAACACTTAAAACAAGCTTTTGATTTAAATGATCTTTCATCATGTCTAAATTAAAAACCTTTAAAATCATAAACAGCATAGTTATTACTAATAAAGTCACCATACTACTTATAATGCTAGAAATTAATATATTTCTTTTTGGAAGATGAAAAAGTGTAGAACCATACTTCAATTCATTCCCTCGTTTCTATGTCTTAATTTCCCCGCATCGAAAGAACTATTTCTATTAAAATAACATATATTACATATTTCGTCAGCATACTTGCTTCTACCATAAATGTATTGTCTTAATCTTCCCTTAATCAACAGTTAAATTGTGGTATACAAATTACTCATTCTTGAAAAACTTAATTTCAGCATTCCACTTTATGATATAATAACTATGTTTTGGAAATCCTTAATACTATTAAAGATTTCACATAAAATTACGAAAGAATTAATAAAAAAGGAGTTGCTCATTTTTGCTTACTAAGTTTAAGAGTTTGCCTAAAGCGGTATATGCAATTTTGGCGCTTTCTTTCCTGTTGCACGTTTTTTGTTTAGTAAAACAGCCAGGATTAGATGGAGAGTTAGTCAAAGTAACATATGGTGCAAATGATGCCTTTAACTATTCGTTAACAGCTGAACAACTATTAAAACATGGTGTATTTGGTTATGTGTATTTAGAACCTAGTGAAGTTCCAGGGAAAAATGCATATATTACACCAGGTCAGCCATTACTATTAGCTGGCGCTATGATTATTTCTGATATTACATCAATTCCTTACTATTACGTAGCAACTGTTATTAACATGATCATGAACCTTTGCACAGTGCTATTAGTATTCTTAATAGGAAAAGAATTGTTCGAAAAAAACATTTATGGAATTGTTGCAAGTATTTTATATGCTATTTATCCAAGTAACTATACATACTTCCGTACATTGCTAACAGAAGTTCCATCCATATTCTTATTGGCGTTATGTGTATATGTATTTGTTCTCGCATGGAAATACAATAAAGTGAAATTCCATATATGGTTTGGAATTGTCGTTTCAATTTTACTTATGTTCCGTCCAAATCCAGCTCCAATGATGCTCATTCCTGTTCTTGTTGTGTTATTTACATATGGATTTAAAGAATCCATTCGAATCGGATTGTTATGGTTTATCGGACCTTTCTTTATTATTGGCGCATGGGTTGTTCGTAACTACTTAGCACTCAACCAATTTATTTTATTCTCAACCCAAGGTGCAGATCCACTAATTGCCGGTGCAGATCCATTTAATAAAATTGGATATGAAAATATAGTAAATGAAATGAGAGCTAAAGGCTTAGATGACAAAGGTGCATACGCAAAAGAATTAATTAAGAACGGATTTAAGACGGACTTCACTTATTGGTTCTCTTGGTTCACTGTCGGTAAAACAATTGAATTATTCAAAACAGCTCCTGCTGTAGACCAATATCGTATTCACAACTTTATGCAACTATGTCATAGAGTGTTTATCATCGGTACATTCTTGAGCAGCTTCTGCTTCATGCTAAATTCATTTAAACATAAACGCGTTATGATGCTAGTAGCAAGTTCAATTATTTACATTATCTTCTCAAACTTATTCTTAGCAATTAATCGCTATGGATTTTTCATTAATCCTCTTATGTGCTTAATTCTTGCATACGGATTAATTCACATTGTGCAGAAGCTTCCATTCTTCCGCACTAATCAAGCATAATAAGAAAGAGGTCGTCCACCGTTGGACGACCTCTTTCTTATTCCCCCACACTTTACACACGGCCAATTTGTCCATTCTGTAATCACACTTTAATTCCGTATGTATGTGTGTCTGTATTTGTCAAAATATCTTTCACAACACCACTCACTGTTTTACGTATAAATGCAAGTTTTTTACAACTATTACTATAACGAAAAGAGAAAATGATTAGTATGTGTATTATATAAAAGGGAGCAGCCATATTTTCCATACGATACATACGAGCACTATAACTACAAAATCAAAAAAATCTAATCTCGGTCCTTTTTTCATATTCATATGTAGCCACATATGAAACCATTTTATTTTTGTATATTTATGGATGTTTTTCTTTGCAAATCGGTAAATAAGCATTTGCATAATAAAAAATCCGGCCACAAAAATAAATAATAAGATGAGAAATCCAATCACAAAATTCCTCCTATTTTTGTAGCGTTTTTTCTACTATCCGATTTTTCAAAACCCACTCTTCAAACTGGGCACTTCCAAATTCCCAACTAAGATCGCGAGCATGTACAGAAAAAACGTAATAACCGGCATATTCGTCCATAAACCTACCTAACTCTACATCGTCTTTCTGAATACCGTATACTCCAAAATTAAAATACACATCCCATACGTCTTCATTCTTCCTCTTATAAGCGATCGATTCCATATCACATTCTGTCCCGAAATAATCAAGATGTAAATGTACGCTATCATCGTATTCGTACTCCATTTTATCACCCCTTATATTTGTACTTCTTTACCACCCAAAAAATTCCTGCTATCTACACTCACATATGGGCACTTACCTACATATCATGCTTGTAGAGTGACTTCTAGGAGGTGTTATATAGTGAAAAAATTAATCGCGATTTTTTGCATCATGTTACTAGCTGTTTTTACTTTTGCTGCTTGTAGTAGTAAAAAAGAAAGTACGAAAGAACAAACTCAAAACATTCGCGTTGGCGAAGTTACCCATTCTCTCTTCTATGCCCCATTATATGTCGGGATTGAAAAAGGATTTTTTAAAGATGAAGGACTAAATATTGACCTACAAACAACAGCTGGTGGCGATAAAACGATGACCGCCCTATTATCTGGCGGAATTGATATTGCTCTCGTCGGTTCTGAAACGTCTATTTACGTTCATCAACAAGGAGCGAAAGACCCTGTCATTAACTTTGCACAGCTTACACAAACAGATGGGACATTTTTAGTTTCACGTAAAAAACTAGACTCTTTTAATTGGAATGACGTAAAAGGTGTTACATTTTTAGGACAGCGTAAAGGCGGCATGCCGCAAATGGTTGGGGAATACGTTTTAAAGAAAAATGGCATTGATCCTCGGAAAGATACGAACTTAATTCAAAATATCGAATTTGCTAATATTGCAAATGCCTTTGCATCTGGTACAGGAGAGTTTGTGCAGCTCTTTGAACCGACTGCAAGCATATTCGAAAAAGAAGGTAAAGGTTATATCGTCGCTTCATTCGGAAATGAATCTGGTACTGTTCCTTATACAACGTTCATGGCAAAAGAAAGTTTCTTAAAGAAAGATAAAGCTGCTGCTGAAAAGTTCACACGTGCGCTCTATAAAGCACAGCAATGGGTTGATACACATAGTCCAGAAGAGATTGCTGATGCTGTTTCTCCGCTATTTAAAGACACTTCGAAAGACATTACAGTAAAAGTAATTGAACGGTATAAAAAACAACATTCTTATGCGACAAATCCACTACTAGATGCGGAAGAATGGAAACAGCTCCAAACGATTATGAAAGATGCTGGTGAATTACAAAAAGAAGTCCCACATGAAGCGCTCGTCAATACAAAAATTGCCGAAAGCGTTATTAAGAAATAGAGGCGAAGTGTATGAGTTTTTTACAAATACGTAACGTTTCTCACTGTTTTTTCGCAAAAGAGAATGCCAAACTTATTCTCGAAGATATGAGCTTACAAGTGGAAGAAGGCGAATTTATTTCTATACTCGGCCCAAGTGGTTGCGGTAAAACAACGCTCCTCTCAATCATTGCTGGACTACTTGATCCAATTGATGGTATCGTCTTTTTAGATGGTGAACCAATTACAACGAAAACTTCATCTATGGGATATATGTTGCAGCAAGATTACTTATTCCCGTGGAAAACAATTGAAGAAAATATTATGCTTGGACTTCATATTCGAAAGATTTATGATGAACAGATGAAAGAACATACTTTAAATCTTTTAAAACAAGTCGGTCTACATGGGGTAGAAGGACAATATCCTCGTGAACTATCCGGCGGTATGCGTCAACGTGCTGCTCTCGTTCGAACGTTAGCAACTGATCCGAAAATTTTATTACTAGATGAACCATTCTCCGCACTCGATTATCAAACGAAATTAAAACTAGAAGAACTCGTTTTCAACTTACTAAATAAATATAAGAAAACATCACTACTTGTTACTCACGATATTGAAGAGGCGATTGCGATGAGTGATCGTATTTATTTACTGCAAGCGAATCCTGGAAAAATCGCAAAAACCTTTATCGTCCCGGAAAGTATCCGTTCTTTATCACCGTTAGAAGCACGCCATCACTACGATTTCCCAGCCCTCTTTCAAGATATATGGAAGGAGCTGGAACGACTTGGATAATATAAAACAACTACATGAACAATTTCGAAAGAAAGAACGCAGGCGTGCTTGGATTGCTCGCTCATTACAGCTTTTACTACTTATTCTTTTCTTTGCACTATGGGAAATAGCTAGCAAAAAAGAATGGATCGATCCTTTACTCTTTAGTTCTCCTTCGAGTATTTGGGATCTCTTCTTAACGAAATGGATCGACGGTTCACTTTGGGTCCACATATGGACGACATTGCTGGAAACAGGAGTAGGCTTCATTCTCGGAACGGTACTCGGTGCTATTATTGCCACATTTCTTTGGTGGATGCCACTTCTAGCCCGCGTACTTGATCCTTACCTCGTCGTCCTAAATGCAATGCCAAAAGTTGCACTCGGTCCAATCATCATCGTTATTTTCGGTCCAAACATTTCATCTTCTATCGCAATGGGAGTAATCATTTCCATCATCATTACCATTCTCGTTATTTACAGTGCATTTCAAGAAGTCGATTCTAACTATATAAAAGTGATGGACACATTTGGCGCAAATAAATGGCAATGTTATAAGCAAGTCGTTCTCCCTGCATCCTTTCCAGCAATTATCTCAACGTTAAAAGTAAATGTTGGTTTATCCTGGGTCGGTGTTATTTTCGGAGAACTTCTCGTTTCCAAACAAGGACTTGGCTACTTAATTAGCTACGGATTCCAAGTCTTTAACTTCACACTCGTCTTACTTAGCGTACTACTCACATGTGTTCTTGCAACTCTTATGTATGTATTTGTTGAGGCATTTGAAAAAATTCTAATTGGAAAAAGAAAAAGAAGCTGACTCAAAACAGTGCGCTATAGTCAGCTTCTTTCTTTTACCTTTTATCACACATTTTCGTTTCATTTGTAATGTTTCCATCCGCAACCGTAACTGTATGGAAACAGTCTTTCACACGTACTGTAACGACATTATCTTTTCGATCTATCACATGATAATCATTAAACTTTTCATTCAAAGCACTACGAATTTGCTCCCCTTCAAAAATCGGAAAACCGTGAGACATTACCCAAATGAGACCAGCAACAGCAAGAATCGTTTTCATACGTTTCATTACCTCCTCGAGAGTAAACTTATAGTCCCTACAACACGCGCATTATAATTGTGTCTAAATTGTGACATTTTTATACTAATTCTATTTTATACCGAAAGTTCCTTCTTCTTTTTAATAAAAATACAGAATTTTCAATTTTATCAACATAAAAAAACGCAAAGAATTAAAAATTCTTCACGCTTTTCTTTAACGAAACTATATCGAAAGCATACCTCACATTAGTCTCCACTTTGTTGTTCTATCGTTTTTGAAACATCATATAATCCCGACAGCACTTCCGCTCTCATTTTTACAAGCTCAGGGAACTGATAGAAGAAAGCAATTTTTTTATATTTTAACTCTGTTCCTTCTTTCACCTTTTTTGAATCTTGTAAAATGAACGCTGTAAATGTATCTGCGATATCCTCCGTTACATTTGTTATTCCATACAGCGATACAAAATCATCATGCTTTTCTTTATAAAATTCAATTTGTGCCTCTTCACTTTCTTCTACTTTCTTTTCTGTCCACTCTTGCTCAATTGGTTTCCAAAATTCATTATAAAATTGGTTAATATACGAAGTTTTTCTCGCACATCCATTTTTCAAGAACACCGTTTTACATTTATTTCGATATGATGAAATGTCTTTCTCTTCATCAAACGCCTCTAAATATTTCCTATCCACTGGTACTTGTTTATGCCCAATCGTTAATACGTGAGCCGTTTCATGAATTAATGTTTTCATCACTTCATCTATATTCACCCCAGAATCGAGCACGTCTAAACTAAGCAACCAATCTCTCGGGTCATCCATACTTGGCATGACATGGGCAACAACGCCGTCATAACCATCCGTTATTAAATCCAACCCTGTTATATTCTCACGATATTTCACTGGAATGAGAGTGCGGTACATGTCCCATAACGTTTCATGATACTCTCTATCTTGCCGCTGGCTTAACAAATCATCTTTTGCTACTTTGTCATCTGCAAAAACTTTATTCAATCTCTTACGATCCAATTTCTCAAAATAAGGATCTACAATTTCATCATCATCGATATAATAAGAAGCTAAAAAGAAGTAATTGTCATCCTCTTCTTTTTTCTGTTCCGCCTCTTTCATATTCATACTTTCATACTCTTCTATGTCATAATCCTCTACTTTTTCAAGTTCTGAAAGTCCCTCTATCTTTTTATATACTTTTTGTAATGTTTTATCTCCTATTTGCGTGCACTCTTCTTCTGTTTTACAAATTTCTTTTTCTTTCGTAACCTCGATAGCACTCTCGCATCCTGCAACTAAACTGCTTGCTATAATACAACACACTAACTTGCCATACAGTTTCTTCATACAATCCCCCATTATTCCATTCTACAAAATATCATAATCATTTTTTTACGAATATGCGATAATTAATTATAAAAACTGCAAGGAGGCTTCCCATGATTCGTGCAATCTTATTCGACTTAGATGGAACACTATTAGATCGGCGCCAATCTTTAGAACAATTTATTTGTGAGCAATATAATCGCTTCGCCTCACATTTGAAGAGCATAGAGAAATCAAAGTATTGTTCTCGATTTCTTGAACTCGATAATAATGGCTATACGTGGAAGGATAAAGTATATGCTACTCTCCTTTCCGAATACAACATTACTACTTTAACGCAAGAACAACTACTACACGACTATATTACAAACTTCCAACATCATTGTATTCCTTTCAAAAACACGCATGAACTACTTCAACAGTTAAAACAGCGAAACATTAAAATTGGTATTATTACAAATGGTTTTACTGAATTTCAGATGAGCAACCTTCGAGCACTACATATACATACGTATACAAACACCATTCTCGTTTCAGAAGCTGAAGGAATTAAAAAACCTCATCCTGAAATTTTCGAACGTGCTTTGCAAAGACTAGATGTGAAGGCAGAAGAATGTCTTTATGTTGGAGATCATCCAGAAAACGATGTGCTTGGTTCTGAACAAGTAGGGATTCTTGGTGTTTGGAAAAAAGATTCGTTTTGGGGGAATTTTAAGCATTCACGTATCGTAGATGATTTGTTGGAGGTGCTTTCGTTTTTAGAGGTGGAGATAAAGTGAAACTTTAATCCGCCCCCACCCGAAAGAAATATATGCAAATAACCAATTCCAAACGACAAAGCAATTATTATAAAAAATAAAGAAAAGTTTAATTTAACCATCGAAACAGTAACAGTCGTTTCTTTTCTTTTATCCATCTTTCCCCTCCTAAAATGTAAATATATCTTTACAAAATTGTATAATATACCCAAAATAATATAAAGATATATTTACATTTATTCTTACATACAAAAAAAAGAAACCGGCTACTTTACTTCGTAAAACAGCCGATTTCTTCTATATGTTTCATCGTACGCGCTAATACGTCATCGCGCATTATAAAGCTAAATTTTCTATTCGTTTTAATGTTGTCAGGAATGTCTTTTAATAAAACAGACCCTTTCGTTTCTTCGTAATGCGTATGTTCTTCTACCGCACTAATTGTTGCAAAATAAATGTTTTTAATGATTATTTTGTCTTTTCCAGATACTTTGTATTGTCCTAAGTAAGTTAAATCAGAAACTATGCCGCCGGTTTCTTCATGAACCTCTCGAACTGCCGCTTCTTCCGGTGTTTCCCCTAGTTCTACTTTACCACCTGGAAATTCAAGACCGCGACGTAAATGATGCGTTAATAACCATTGATCCCCGTACCGGCATACAACCCAAACATGCTTTGGCTCAGGAGAAAATGGATAACGTTCAAACGATAATTGTACAGTGTTGTGGTAATAATCTTTAAATTTGTACATGCCATTACTCCCCTATTGATGGTTACAAGTTTTTCCTACCACAAATTGTAGCATATTCTCGCTTTTCTGCATAATATTATCCAATTACAATCCATTGATTATTCCCATTTGCGCGACTAATTCTTTCGTCTCATGATTTCCTAAATCGTAAATCATTTTATATGCTTTTTGTAGTTGTTCATCATATCGGTCATTATTTGAATCGTGATGATACTCAACAAATGGAACGTGGGAGCGTACAAATGACCCTAAATCTTCTACATATGCTTGATCAAAGTGCTCTCTTAATTCCGTAATTTCCTCATCATTTGCGGAAATCTCAAAATTATACGTATCCGCCGTCTTCACTTGTGAAATTTGACCATTTCCTATTGATATATAATATGTTTTTTTCGTCTCCATGTAACACCCTTCTTTCATCCTTTTATTTTCTATTGTTTTCATCAATTACAAAATTATGTAAAATAAAGAAAAGGAGGGATTTTATGTTCAAAATATTAATTATCGGTATTATCATCGTCCTAATCATCCTCGTACTCTCCATCATGACAATTAATAAAGGCTATGCTTATAAACATTCCGTCGATAAACTAGAAGACAATCCTTATACAAAAAAGAATAAGGAGAATTCCTAATATGCTTCGTATACTTCGCATCATAGTAGCACTCACTGTGATCGTTATGTCGGCAATTGGATTATATACAGGTCAAAATAATTTTTTACCTCTTTCACAATTTCTATTAGGGGCTTTAATGTTTCTCATCGCATTTGAACAAATAAAGAAAAAGGAATTAGCAACTGGATTTATTTGTATTATTGCCGGTGCTTTCATTTGGATAGTTCTCATTATTACCTACATAAAATAGAGGAGGTCTTTTATGCTAAAAGGGGGTCGGATTACTTTATCACTTATTGCCTTATCTATAGCAATCTATGGATTTTTTACTGGTAGTAGAGAAATAATGCCTTATATGTTCATCTTTTTAGGAGGTATGGCCCTCACCATAAGTTTAGAGGAAATATTAAAACGACAAACAGGAGGTAGTCTGCTCGCTCTACTAGCAGGGGCCGCTGCTTTATTTATTGGTTTCACAGAAATATTCTAGTAAATGGTCTAAAGGAGGCTATACAATGCTAACTCTAACTATATTACGGAGTTTTTTAGCATTTCTCATGCTTCTCTTACTCATTCTAAGCACTTATATCCATGTTACCGATAATTTTTCACTTCTCCCATACGTACAATTTATTCTCAGTTGTTTCTTTATTCTTCTAGGAATTAATGAATTGAAATCCGGACGAAAATCAATGAGTATCCCGTATTTTTTCGTTTCCAGTCTCATATTCTTCTTTTTAATATCAAACTACTTTCGTTATATGTAGAATGAAATTTTGACCAATTTAGCATTTATAATTATTTTCTCTCAGTAACTATTTCTTTCTACTTAAGGGGGATTCCATGTTAAAAAACATTCAAATTATAATCGCCACTATCGCTCTTTCTCTCGCCCTATTTAGCTTCTTTGCAAACTTCACTATTCTTTTACCTTACGTGTCTATCCTTTTAAGTATTATGTGTATCCTTTTTGGAATCGATGAAATAAAGAAGCAGCAAAAAGCGAAAGCATTTGTTTATTTTCTCTGTTCTGCCTTTATTTTATATGTTGGAGTATCTAATATATTTTCATACAAAAGAAGAGTATAGTCGCTCTTAGCACAATAAAAAAACTGCCCTTTCACAGGCAGTTTTTCTTTTTATCCAAAAACTTTCTCAAGTTCATCTTTATCTTGGCTTAACCAGAAGTTCATTAAGCGTTGTGCTCCTTCTAAGTCGTGAAGCTTCGCTTGACCACATTGCGTTTCATTTGCAGCCGGAATTTCTGTAATTTGAACCGCATCTTTTAATGTTAGTTCTAATAAATCAATGATTTCTCGTACTGTCGGTGTTCCGCTTACTACAAGATAATATCCTGTTTGGCAGCCCATCGGTGAAATATCGATAATATCAAAGTGCGGATAACGATCAATATATTTACGTAAATTAAATGCTAATAAATGCTCTAACGTATGAATAACATCTGGTTTCATTGCTTGTTTATTCGGTTGGCAGAAACGAATATCGAATTTATTTACAATACCGTCACTACCTACATTGTGAACTCCGCAATGTCTTACATAAGGTGCCTTTACAATCGTATGATCTAATTCAAAGCTTTCTACTGATGGCATACAACATCTCTCCCGCTTTTAATTTAATTCCGTTATATCCAATATGATATAACGGAAATGCACATTAGTAAAGTATTATGTACAGTCGTGCTATAATACTTTAAGAATATGCTGAAAAGGAGACCGTTATGAAACAGATTTTTATTGGGATTATACGCTTTTATCAAAAGTTCATTTCTCCGATGACACCACCAACATGCCGTTTTTATCCAACTTGTTCTCATTATGGATTAGAAGCGTTTCAAAAACATGGTGCATTCAAAGGCTTTTGGCTTACTTGTAAGCGTATATTAAAATGTCACCCTTTCCACCCGGGAGGATTTGATCCTGTCCCAGATAAAAAGGATGACAAAGTAAATTCTTAATTGTCGTAACCATTCACAACTAAATCTAATTTTCCTGTATCAGGATCTATAACAAGACCGTGAACAGGTACTTCTTCCGGAAGTAATGGGTGGTTGCGAAGTACTGATACGCTATGTTCTACACTTTCTTCCACACTAGAGAAACCGCGCAAGAATTGTTCTAAATCGATTCCAGAATAACGAAGCATATCTAATTTCTCTTCTGTTATACCGCGTTCTTTCATTCTCTCAATCGTACTACTTGCTTGAATTTTTGCCATACCACAATCATGGTGACCAACTACACATACTTCATCAGCGCCAAGTTCGTATACAGCGACTAAAATACTACGCATAATACTTCCAAATGGATGTGAAATAACAGCGCCTGCTACTTTAATAATTTTCACATCACCGTTACGCATATTCATCGCTTTTGGTAATAGTTCAACAAGTCGTGTATCCATACAAGAAATAATTACCATTTTTTTGTTTGGAAATTTCCCCGCTACAAACTCTTCATATTTTTTCTCTTCAACAAATTTCTCATTGTACTGCAAAATCTCTTCTAATGACTTCATAGTAAAGGACCCTCTTTTCTCTCGTTTACACTACATAAATAGTGTACCAAAATATGAAAAACTCAAAAAGGATATCGCTTTATAGTAAAAATAAGATATTTTCAGATAATCGACATAATTCTTTCAAAATATACACACATCTTTGTAACAAGTTTCACATACTTTAAACGTATTTTCACTATAAACTGATTGTAGATAATGTAAAAAAGGAGTGAATATTTATTATGTCCGACGTTCTGTTACTGAGTCGTTTTCAATTTGCAATTACTATTTTTTATCACTTTTTATTTGTACCTTTGACAATCGGACTTGTCATTTTAGTAGCATGTATGGAAACTCAATACGCCCGCACATTGAATCCAACATACCGTAAAATGGCAAATTTCTGGGGTAAATTATTTACAATTAACTTCGTAATGGGGATTATAACCGGGATTACGATGGAATTCCAATTTGGAACAAACTGGTCTGAGTACTCCAAATATATGGGAGACATTTTCGGATCCCCTCTCGCAATCGAAGCACTCGTTGCCTTCTTCTTAGAATCTACTTTCATGGGAATATGGTTATTCGGTAAAGACAAAATTTCACCAAAGTTCCGTGCCTTCTGTATGTGGATGGTTGCACTTGGAACAAACATTTCCGCCCTTTGGATTATTACAGCAAACGGCTTTATGCAAAACCCTGTTGGATACGTCGTGCGTAACGGCCGCGCTGAATTAAATGATTTCTGGGCACTCGTTACGAATCCATACGCTTGGAACATGTTCTTCCATACTGTAGTTGGTTGTTATATCGTAGGTGCTTTCTTCGTTATGGCAATTAGTGCTTATCACTTATTACGTAAAAATGAAGTAGAATTCTTCAAAAAATCATTTAAGTTTGGTTTAATGTTAGGCTTATTCGCCGCAACAATTACACCGTTTATGGGACATCAATCTGGTGTATCAGCAGCTAAATATCAACCCGCAAAAGGTGCTGCGATGGAAGCAGTTTGGGAAACTGGAAAAGGACAAGGCTTCTCAATTGTTCAAATTCCTGATGTAAAAAATGAGAAGAACTTTGAATTCCTTACGATTCCAAAACTCGGAAGCTTCTTCTACACAAATTCATTTAATGGCGAAATTGTTGGTTTAAAAGATATTCCGAAAGATGAACGTCCAAATGTTAACCTCGTGTATTATAGCTTCCGCTTAATGGTTGCACTCGGCATGTTCTTTATGGCATTAACTTGGTATGGCTTCTATTTAAACCGAAAAGGAAAACTAGAAAACTCAAAACGTTATTTGAAAATTACAATATGGTCTGTCTTACTTCCTTATATCGCAATTAACGCAGGATGGATTGTCGCTGAAGTAGGTCGTCAACCATGGACAGTATATAAACTAATGCGTACAGCAGAATCTGTATCACCTATATCTGTCCCGCAAATTTGGTTCTCATTAATTAGTTTAATTTTATTCTACACTTTACTTTTAATCGCAGACGTATACTTAATGCTGAAGTTCGCGAAAAAAGGACCTGCCGCATTAGAAGAACCTGCTACTGAGGGAGGTGTAGCTCATGTCTCATGATATGCTTGCAATCATCTGGTTCGGTTTATGGGGCGTGATTTGGACAGTTTACTTCATTCTTGACGGGTATGCACTTGGTAACGGAATGATTTTTCCTTTCGTTACGAAAGATCGACAAGAACGAAATCAATTACAAGAAGCAATTGGCCCGTTCTGGGGCGGTAATGAAGTATGGTTAATTACAGCTGGTGGCGCAACATTTGCTGCCTTCCCAGTCACATATGCTAATATGTTTAGTTATTTATATACACCGTTATTCTTAGTATTACTTGCACTATTTGCTCGTGCCGCTGGACTGGAATTCATGCATAAAGATGATTCACCAATTTGGCAAAAAACTTGTAAATGGGCATTTGCAATTGGCAGTTTCCTAATCGCCTTCTTATTCGGTGTTACATTCGCTAATCTTTATTACGGACTACAAATCGGAAAAAATGGCTATGAAGGAAATTTACTTAGCTTACTAAACCATTACGGTATATTAGGTGGTCTTTTCTTCACTGCTATATTTGTCGTATCCGGTGCCCTTTGGGTCATGATTAAAACGACTGGTGAAGTATCTGATCGTGCTTATAAAATCGCAAGACCATTTTCAATGGCAGCTGCTATTATTTTAGCTATCTTCTATGTAGCAACTGCTAATCGGACAAACTTATTCCAAAACTTTACGGAATATCCGGTACTATTCATTCTTCCAGTACTTGCAATGCTAATGAGTGTACTCGCACTTATTATGGTGTACAAACATAAAATTGGCCTTGCATTCACATTCGTTTGCCTAACAATCGCAATGTTTATGACAACTGGCTTTGCAGGTATGTTCCCAAGAATGTTACCATCTCGTATTAACGATGCATACAGTACAACGTTATATAACGCAGCTGGTAGTCAATTAAACTTAAAAATTATGTTCTTCGTTGCAATGGTTATGGTACCAATCGTTATTGGATATCAGCTTTGGAGCTACAGTATTTTTAAAAATAAAATTCATAAAGACTCTGCTAAAGGGTATCACTAAAGTAAAAAAAGACACTTCGTTTGAAGTGTCTTTTTTTGTACGTATGATTTTCGATAAGATGTTATATTTCTAATCTAACAACTATAATACAGAAGAATCATTAACAGCTCACAGCTAGAGTGTAACATACAACAAACATGTTACTTTATGCAATTTTGCATTTTAAAATTATAACGTTGATTGAATAACTTGATCATACGCATCATTATCCCTTACATCCGCCGTACTAATCCCGCTAAACGTTTGTACTTTCATTCCTGTATTTGATGATCCCGATCCATTATAAGCTTTCGTCTTTTCAATCGGCTGTACGTTATATTTATCCCCTACATTAATTGTTCCATTGCAGTTTTCAATAATAACACCTTCCACAACTGCCGGCATTTTGTCACCCACTTTCATTTCTTTACTTTTATTTTATGAAAATCGCCTAGAAAAATAGCATGTTTCAATAAGAAAAAGCACTCAATTTGAGTGCTTTTTCTTTAAGCATAAAGACAAGTTTGGAGACAGTTGACTTCTTCAAAATTTTATTAGGGGTAATATTTTGAAAAAGAAAGCCTTTCATATGTAGGTTAACACCACTGGAATATATAGTAAATTGATAATATTTATACGGAAGATTGCTAATGTTTAGTATAGATAGTTTACACTATGCTAACAGTGAAAACTATCTATACTAATAAAAAAAGGTGCCTTCAAAAAAGACACCTTTCAAAAACAGACACTATAAAACAGAATTATTTATTGTTATACGATTGTTAGATACAAAAAGTAGAGGGAAATGTTTGTATTAAATTCTGCTTTATAAAGTCTGTCTACAAATTATATTGTAATCCTCTTCATTTGAAAAAAAATATAATATGCACAATTGCATACAAAAAGAAAAAGCACTCTATTGAGTGCCTTTTCAACCATTTTACTTTTAATATATCGCTTTGAATATATTGTAACATATGTATCCATATATTTTATTGAGAAAATTCAAAATCCTTTTTCTTTCATTTTCACTTATAAAATCATGTAATATAAAAGGTATGTCAAATTCTTATACAAATTGAGGTGTACTATATTTATGATGTATTTCGGAATTATTCCTCTTATATTATTTATTATTTTTCTTATCTCATATTTAAAAGATCCGCGAAAAATAATAAACGGCTTTTTATTTAATTCCTTTGTCTGTTTTTTCCTTCTTTTTTGTGTGATTATATCTGTAAATTCAAGTAGTGATGTCCTACGCTATATTATAATTTTACCTATTTTAGCACTTCTTATTATGCTTCCTTTCGGTATTGTTGCTTTAATGTTTGGGCTATTTCTTAATGCTAGAATTTTAATGAAGCGAGAAGGAAGACGGTTCACTAACTGTTTAACACTCCTTGCTGCTTTAGGGATGTTATTCTTTATGTTACTCCCTATTATAAACCCAGCAAGTTTGGTCTCATCGCATTTAGAGCCTATTTTTGCAGCTATTTCTCTTATAAGCTTCTATTTCTTTATACACTTATCTAACTTCTTAAGCGCATATTTTTTATACCAATTCAACAGACCAAGACGTAATCAAGATTTCATTATCGTTCTTGGTAGCGGCTTAATTAATGATAAAGTACCACCATTACTTGCAAGCCGCATTAATAAAGCTATCGACTTCTATTGGAAACAAGCAGCTGTAAATACACCACCAACAATTATTTTCTCTGGTGGTCAAGGTCCAGATGAAGGTCTTCCAGAGGCAGAAGCAATGCAAAATTATGCTGTTGAAAAAGGAATTCCTCTTGAACATACGGTGCAAGAAAATCGCTCTGTAAACACATATCAAAATATGTTGTTCTCTAAAGAAATTATGGATTCTTTAAAACCTGAAGGTAAATATAAAAGTATTTTTACCACAAATAATTTCCACCTTTTCCGCGCTGGCATATACGCTAGACAAGCTGGTCTTAATAGCCAAGGAATCGGGTCAAAAACTGCATTTTATTACTGGCCTAACGCAATGATTCGCGAATATGTTGCGATTGTCGTAATGGGACGTAAGCGCCATATGAAAATATGTGGAACTATTTTAGGTTTCGCTTTATTCGTATCAGTACTTAGTTTTATATTTTCTTAATAGCATCCCATCCTTTGAAAGGATGGGATTTCTTATACTGATTTCAAAAATATTTTAAAGATAATATGGTGATAATATTCCCTGCATACATCCATTAAAGGAGAATTTTTTCAAATTAAATGTTAAAATAAAATTTAGGTGTGAATTACGTAACAAATAAGAAACTAGTTTGAAACGAGGAAATTATATGGAGAAAATTATCAAAAACAAGCCCAATAAGCTAAAAATTGCTTCAAAAGCTTTGATGATTATTATTGGGGCATTTATCACAGCGTACGGATTAGAAGCAGTATTAATTCCAAATAACGTATCAGACGGTGGTGTGACTGGTTTAAGTATCGTTAGTTCAAGATTATTTGGATTGCCATTAGGAGCTCTAATCGCAGTTATTAACATTCCTTTCGTTTGGTTAGGGTATAAGCAAATCGGTAAAAGCTTTGCGATTTATTCTATTATCGGAATTGCTTCATTAGCAGTAGGTACCGTTGTCATGCACGGAATACCAGCTATTATTGAAGGCGATACATTATTAGTTACAGTTGTTGGTGGTATTATCATCGGTTTTGGTATGGGACTAGCATTACGTAACGGTGGGGCATTAGATGGGATCGATATGCTTGCTGTATTGCTTTCTCGTAAGTTACCATTTGGAACGAGTGACCTTATTTTATTCTTAAACATGTTCGTATTTATTTTCGTATCAACGGTATTCGGTCTTCAAGGAGCTATCCTTTCGGCAATTGCTTACTTTATCGCTTCGAAAGTGATTCATATCGTTGAAGTTGGTTTAAGTGGTTCAAAAGCATTTAAAATTATTACAAAAGAGCCTGAATTAATGGTAGAAACAATTCGCGATCGTTTAGGCCGAAGTGCAACATATAACGAAGTATACGGTGGTTATTCAAGAGAGAAATTCAAAGAAATTTCTTGCGTAATTAACCGTTTAGAAGAAAGTAAAATGAAAGAACTTATTAATGAAATCGATCCACACGCCTTTATTACAGTTTATGACGTAGCAGAAGTAAAAGGCGGTAATTTCAAGAAACGTGATATTCATTAATCGTTATATAAAAGAGGGTGTGCCAAAATTTTGGCACACCCTCTTTTTATTATTAAGTTGCTATCGTTGTCAGTTTTTGTCGGTAAGTCGATATATTTCAATAATCGCTGATATATTTTGAGTTGTGGTCGATATATTCTAATAATCGCTGATATATTTTTACTCGCCCCCTTATGCCTAAATCGTACCAACTGAAAGGGATTAATTCCCATAACACGAAAAAAGACCAAAAAGCAAATTCCACTTTTTGGCCTCTACACTATCTTCTCTTCGTAATCTTTCCTGAACCACCGACCCTCGTTTTCGGAGGAGATGTATTCCTTGGCGGCGTTTTAATAGATGATTTTGGCTTCACATCTGATCCGCTTGAACCGCCTGGTGTTTTCGTAATTTTCCCCTTGCTTCCAGTAGAAGGTGGGGGCGTCGTATTACTTCCTTTTTCAGTAATACTTCCCTTATCACCTACTGATGGTTTCGAATCTACATTATCGCCTCGCTTAATGATAGACCCTTTCCCTTCCTTCGTAATTGGAGGTGGGGTTTTCTTTTCTTCTTTTGTAGGTGGTCTTTCTGGAATAACTGGTTGATGATTTTGTCTGTCATTATATCCTCGGTAATCACCGGATGATGATCTTTTTGAACCGAATATATCGTTTAATATGCTACCCATAATATATCCTTGCAAGAAGGACGGTTGGTAATTTTGACGGACAAATTCTTTATTACTTATTTCAATTAACGTATCAGATGGTTTCTCTTTATCCTTTTGCAGGTTATAAATCTTATCAGAATAAACGAGGAACATTTGATTTTCGTCTTCTTTAGATGCTTGCTTCGGTTCTCTTTCGTTAATGAGTTCCTTCGCTACTTCAGGAACTGACCGATTGGCGGCCCTATACACGTAAGATTCTTGTTTACCTTCCTTGGCAACAGATTCAAGTGGATAACGGTCTTGAATCGACTTTGTCTGCCCGCCTTGACAACCTGATAAGGCATAACCAGCAACAACAAGTAATATAACGATAGCAAGTATAGGGATTACAAACGATTTAATCATGGTAAACAATCGGTTTGACATGATTACGCCCCCTTACGTTGCTCTTATAATTTGTACATCAGCAGGAATGATTGCTTCTCCCTCATACATCATTGTGCGACCATTTTGCCATTCAATACGCAATAATTTTCGATTGTCTGATTGGAATTCCCATACGTACTGTTCTTCTGAAGCTGAGAATGGAGTTTTTCCCATCACAACAACACGTCCGTTATATTGTTCTTCCATATGGTACTCGGTATCATCCATTTCAATTGTCGTCGGAATTTCATCAATTGAATCTAAGCGACCATCAATTGGTGTATATAATTTGTAATACGTATTTTCACGATCTTCAATTTTTAAATAACGAATGTCTTTTCCATCTTGCAATGTCAAAACAATTTCCTTACGCGAATGCATACTCGTTTTCCCAATTAATTCATACATAACTAATGACACTTCAATCATATCGCCAGGAGCTAACGTTAAAAGACTCTTTTCCGGCTTCGGTGGCTCTGGGCTTTTCATTATATTTTTAATTCGTTTAAATAAACTCATGATTTACCCCTCCTTTTCTCTTTATAAACAAGCACCTAAAATAAGTGCACCAACAATATGTAATGATCCAGCTAACATCGCATGTGCAACGCTGCCTTCTTTCGTACCTTCTTCTAAATCAAGACCAGACATTTTCTTTAATACGAATTCGATAAACATTTCTACCACTAATAAAATAACGAAAGAAACTGCTGATGCAAGAAGTGCTTGCCATAAGTCATTTGCTTTCGTAATTGATTGAGATAAAATGTACCCTTGTGCAAATAATTTCATAATAAAACGAGTTGTTACAGCTGTATTTCCATTTTTGATTTCTTTTAAATCATTGTATTTTGTAAAAATTGAATCAACCCACATAATTGCAAATAAAAGTACTGCACTCGCTCCAGTCCATACAAGCATGGCTAATACATTTGTCCATGTCATTGCAAAACCTCCTCTAAATATAATAGAAAACCGACATGAATATATTTAGACATGTCGGTTCATTTGTCTCTATTCTATATTATTTCTCATACTGCTTCATAATACGAGCTAATTCATCGTCAACAGCAGAATTTTTGTTTAAGCTTGCGAATTCATCATCTAATGATTTTTCTTTCTTATAAACTTCACCGCTCGCTTCTGCTTCAGCCTCTAATTGAAGAGCTTTCTCTTCCATACGGCTTAAACCAGCTTTTGCTGAGTTTGAATCAAATCCAGACATCGCCTGATTAATATTCTTTTGTGCTTTCGCCGCATTTACACGCGCTACAAGTGTCTCACGTTTATTTTTCAGCTCATTTAATTGCTTACGCATTTCTTCTAGCTTTAGGCGCAGGTTATCAGCAGCAGCTTTATTTTGCTCATAGCTTGCTTTATACTCATTCATCTTTTGCTCCGCATTTTGTTTTTCTTCTAGTGCACGGCGCGCAAGATCTAAGTTATTAGCTTGAACAGCCATATGAGCTTGCTCTTCACGTTTTTTCACAAGTGCTTCTTGCTCTTCAAATAATATTTTGAATTTCTTCTCAAGCGCGATTTGAGCTGCTACACTTTTCTCAGCTTCTTGTACATCCGCTTGCATATCGCGTAAATATTGATCCGTCATCTTAACTGGATCTTCCGCTTTCTCAATTAACGAATACACATTTGACATTGTTAAATCTCTTAATCGTTTAAATACAGACATCTAAATTCCTCCTATGATATACCTCATATTTCAAATTCACTACTTGGAAAACTGAAAAATCTCCCTTTACAGTAAAGAATATTCATTTTTACAGCCTATGTGTTTATTATAACAAAACTAATATGTCCTTACATGTTATTTCCAAAATACATCCATTATAATATGACATTCTATATACAATATTGTATTTCTAATATATTCTCATTATTCCTCTTTGAAATTAACTTACTTTTGTGCAATTTCACTAAATTACATAAGTGTAATGTTACTGTAAGCTAACTCGATAGTTGCATTCTAATATTTCTTATACACTAATACCAGAAGCAACAAACAAGCTTCTTCACTTGTAAGCAATAATACAAAAATTGTATTTAATATAAAACATATAAAAGGAGAAATCATCATGAAAAAATTAGTAGGAATCGGATTAGCAGCAGCAATTTCACTTGGAGCATTATCAGGTTGTTCTTTATTAGGAGAGAAAGCGAACGGTTTTGTACTGTACGGCTCAGAAGAACAAGTTCAGCAAATTACAGATAAAAACAAAAAAGAAGTGAAAGAAAAAGACTTCTATAAAATGAAAATGACAACATTAGATGGTAAAAAAGTTCTTGTAATGGATAAGAAAACTGGTGAGGAACTAGTGAAAAAAGAGTTACTTAGCAAAGTTGATGAAAAAGACAACACGAAACCACTTGATAAATTACCAGCTATAACAACAGAACAAGGTGTATTATTTGCAAAAGAAAAAGTAAAAAATGCTACACTTGATGGAGCGAAATTAAAATATGAAGGCAACACAATTATCGGAAGTGGCCGTGCATATACAGATATGTATGCGATTGTCGATGACGCAACTTACAACAATGTAAAAGGTGATGAAAAATCTGTAGGTGTATTAAAATTTGATAAAGACCCAAGTAAAGAATTCCCTGGTTACAACGGCGTCGAAGCTTCTCAACTTGTAAAAATTAAAAAGTAAAACAAAAAAGCTTTGCGACATTCGCAAAGCTTTTTTCTATTTATTATGAGCAACTTGTTCCATATCTGGACTACAAGTTTTCGACTGACATGACTTATTTAAAGAACATGCTGCGCATTTTCCCTTTTTACTTCTCTTTACAAAATTAACTAACGTGTATGCTGCATAACCAAAAATGATAGCTCCAATTATAATATTGACCATCATCGTAATACATCTCCTTCTAGAATCCGAGTAAGGATCCAACTTGATATATAATGAGCGTTAATACATAAGCAACTACGAGTGGATAAACGACTGAGAAAATCGTCCATTTCGCTGATCCTGTTTCACGTTTAATAACAGCTACCGTCGCTAAACACGGAACATATAATAAAATAAAGAACATAAATGCATAAGCTGATAATGCTGTATAATGTACTCCCATTACATTTCCAAGCACATCTTCTTTAACTGCATAAATAATTGCCATTGTAGAAACGACAACTTCCTTCGCTAAAAATCCTGTTAAAAGGGATGCTGCAGCTTGCCACGTTCCAAAGCCGAGCGGTGCGAATAGCGGTGCGATAAATCCACCAATCATCGCTAAGTAACTGTCTCCCATATCAACACCAAATCCTGATGGACCTGCATAGTTTAATAACCAAATGACAACCGAACCACCAAAGATGAATGTACCAGCTTTACGAACAAATCCTTTTCCTTTCTCCCACGTGCTCAGCCATAATGTTTTCGCTTGTGGCACACGGTAAGGCGGTAATTCAATTACGAAAATAGACTTTTCCGCTTTCAAAATCGTAAGAGACATAATTTTTGTAACTAATAACGCAAGAACAATCCCTGCAACATATAAAGAAAATACAACAGTCGCCTGACTATGCGGGAAGAATACGCCCGCAAATAATGCATATACAGGTAATCGTGCTGAACAAGACATAAATGGTGTTACTAAAATGGTAAGTAAACGTTCTTTCTCCTGTTCAATCGTTCTCGCAGCCATAATACCTGGAACGTTACATCCAAAACCGATAATCATCGGAATAAAAGCTTTTCCGTTTAAGCCGAAAAACTCCATAATTCTATCCATAACAACTGCAATTCGCGCCATATACCCTGAGTCTTCTAATAATGAAATGAAAAAGAATAGTGCAAAGATTTGTGGTACGAATACTAATACAGCACCAACACCGGCAATAATACCTTCTGTAACGAGTGCTTGAATAAAATGAGAAGCTCCAATACTTGTAAGTCCAGCCGTCACCCAATCCGTAAGCTGGCCACCAAAAAACTCATCTAACATATCAGATAAAGGTGTACCAATCCACGTAAACGTAACCTGAAAAATAAAAAACATAACTGCTAAAAAGATTGGAAGTCCTAAAATTTTATGTGTAATTAATCTATCAATTTTTTCTGAAAAAGGAATTTTTCCTTCTTTCTCATGCTTCATAACATTTGTTTTTAACTTTTCAATATACGCTTCACGAGTTTTGTAAATGTGCTCTTCTAACGTACAATCAAGTTTTCCTTCTAAGCGAGATCGAATGGCTATGAGTTCCTTATAAATTGGTAATGCTTTCATTTCTTTTTCTACTACTTCGTTATTGCTTAAAAATTGAAGTGCTAACCATCTCGGATGCTCGTAATTCACTGTCTCTAAAAGAGCAATTACTTCTCCAATTCCTTCATCCATTTGTACACCATATGAAATAAGGAATGGCTTTTTCTCTTTTTTGTCATTTTCTTTAAGAGTCGTAAGCAGTTCTTCACAGCCTTTTCCACTCCTTGCAACAACAGGAACGACTGTTACACCTAATAGTTCTGATAATCGTTTTACATCAATGACAATTCCTCTTTGCTTCGCCACATCAACCATGTTTAAACCAATTGAGACTGGCTTACCAAATTCAAGTAACTGCAACGTTAAATGCATATTTCTTTCAAACTGCGAGGAATCTACGATATTTAACATATGATTAAATTCTTCTGTTAATAGAAAGTTTGTTACAACACCTTCATCACGTGAAACTGGATTTAAATCATAAACACCTGGTAAATCAATTAATGTTCCTTGTCTATCTTTTAATTTACCAACCTTCTTTTCTACTGTTACACCGCTCCAGTTTCCTACATACTCATAAGAACCAGTAAGTGCATTAAATAATGATGTCTTCCCTGTATTCGGATTCCCTAGCAAAGCTACCTTATTCACGCTAATTCCACCTTTATCATTTTCGCGTCACAATGACGAATACTAATTAACTGTCCACGACACTCCAATGTACAAGGACCTTTAAACATCGCTTTCTGTTTCAGGCGAAGTTCGCTTCCTTCAGCAAGACCGAAAGCAGCTAGTCTACGCTTTAATAGCTGATCTAAAGACTGAATACTTTTTACTAACACTTTCTCTCCAATTTTAATATCTACTAAACTCATAACCTTCCCCCTCAGAAGAGAATGATAATTATTTTCAAAAAAATTATACCACACCCAATTTCTCTTGTACTATACCCTTTTGCTTCATATTTATTAACATTTCGCTACAATTCTATTTCAATTATTGTCATACTGTATTCGTTTGCCATTCTCATCCATTTCGCTTACAATAAACAATAGCAAATAAAGAATCTCGTTATCACTGGGGGAGCCATGCCGCTGAGAGGGAACACTTCGTTCCGACCCTTCGAACCTGTTAGTTAATGCTAACGCAGGGATTGTGCAAACGTCCGAAATACATACCTCATTTTTATTTACGTATTTCGTATCCTCCTATGATATCTATTCTTTTTTGTACAACTTGGATTTAGGGGGAGACAACATGCGTAACACTAATTTACAAGCGATGATCGAATCTGCTATTCTTGCAGCCTTCGCCATGATTATCGATATTTTACCATTATCACTTAAACTTCCAACAGGCGGTTCTATCTCATTCGCTATGATTCCTATTTTTATTATCGCTTACCGCTGGGGCTTTAAATCAGCTTTCTTAGGTGGTTTAGTTTGGGGACTATTACAAATAGTCGTGGGGGATGCTTATATTTTAACACCTGTTCAAGCATTCATTGAGTACTTCATTGCCTTTGCTTTTATCGGATTTGCTGGCTTATTCTATCGTCCAATTCAAAAAGCACTTTTAACGTCTAATGAAAATAGTGAAGAACATTCAAGTTTAGGTAGTCGCAATGAAAAACCTTCAGCAAAACAAAACCATGGTAAGAAAATCCTTGTTTACATTATCCTTGCTACATTTGTCGGTAGCTTTGCTCGCTATTTCTGTCACTTTATTGCCGGTATTATTTTCTGGGGACAATATGCGCCGAAAGGTCAATCAGCTGTGTTATATTCATTAATCGTAAATGGAAGTACAATGCTTGGTTCTTTTATTTTATGTACAGTTTTACTTATATTTTTATTCCTCACTTCCCCACGCTTATTCAAAAGCATCAGTGCTTATCAAATGAATACACAAAAAAAGGGCGCTTAATGAGCGCTCTTTTTTCATATCGTAATATTAATTAAAAATACAATAAATGCGCAAAAGAAAATAAATACCATTATACTTAGCCAATTGCTATGCACGGTTCATCGACTCCTTACATAACCTCATTTTCTAACCAGATTATATCGCTTAAAAATAAAGATTAGGTAAAGATAATATGAAAATAAATTAAAAAAAGCGTAGCATGCATTATCTACGCTTTTTTCGGTAAGTAAAAGTAAAATAATACACCGTCTTCTGTATTTTTCACTCCATATTCAGCATCGTGTAATTCTAAAATATTTTTAGAAATAGCAAGCCCCAGTCCCGTCCCACCTTGTGAACGCTGACGAGCTGTATCCACGCGATAAAAACGATCCCAAATTTTATCTAATTGTTCTTCTTCAATGTGAGTACCTTTATTTTCAATACAAACTTTTATACGATCCTTCTCATCTATTGCAGAAATAATAATATCTTCTTTATTTGGTGTATAACGTATGGCATTCGTAATGAAGTTAACGATGACTTGTTCAATCCGGCCTTGATTTGCAATCACTTCAAATGAATGTATATTTTTATGAACATGAAGTTCTTTTTTCTCTATTTCCACAGATAGATGTTCACATATATCTTCAATTACTGTATCAATATAAAACGCAGACTTTTTCATTTTATATGTACCAGATTCAAATTTAGCTAGCTCAAGCATATCCAAAATTAAAGTATCCATTTTGTCTACTTCTCTCTCCATCGCTTGAAAATAATACTCTTTTTTATGCTCAGCTACCCCGTCTTTTAAAATGGAAATACAACTTTTCATAATACTTAGCGGTGTTTTTAATTCATGCGAAACACCAGAAATGAATTCTTTCCGTGTATTTTCTAACTTTCTTTCCTTTTCAATATCTTCTTCTAACTGTCCAATATGTGAATGGAGTTTATTTGATAGCACATTAATATTTTTCGACAAATCTCCAATTTCATCTTTTGAAGTAATCGGTATTTTTTCTGTAAAATCTAATTGTGCTATTTTCTTCGTCGTATCATTTATTTTTAATAACGGTTTGGCAATTTGTTTTGAGTAATAGAACGAAGCTAACAAAATAAGAACGACTACAAATGCAATGATATAGATGTAATAATCTTGCACCATTTGTACAGCTTCATCTACGGGCTGTAAAGAAGCCATCGCATAAATATATGTTACTGATCCGTCTTTTTCTATTGGCTTGATTAATAATTTATATTTAATATCATTTTTTTCATAGTCCATTGTTTGTGTTGTATATTGTATGGGCTTGCTCTCTTTTAATAATAAATTAGTTTGAAATTCTTTTATGCTATCTAAGAAGATGCCATTTTTATAAATTGGATTCACAGGACCTTTTACATCTGGTAACTGTACTTTTGTAACACGTCCTCCTATGTAAACGCCTAATTCCTGAGCAGCTTGCTCCTGAACAGCTGGTTTCTTTTCCTTAACAAGTTGTTCCTCAACTGCTCTCTTTTTCTCCTCATTTAATTTGCTCATTTTCTCATTAAATGCTTTTTCTAACGGTTTATTAGATCCACTTAAATTCTGCTTAGATAAAGAAAAAGAGAATGGAATAAAACTATCTTCTTTTCTCACTCCAGAAAAATAAATTTCTTGCCCTAAAAACTGCTCTGATAATTTATTATCAATTTCCTCTATATTGACGAGATTACCTAAGGGAATTTTAAATATTTGTTGTCCAAAGCTCTTTTGTTGCCTACGATCTATCGTTACTTCAAAATAAAAATCATCTGCATGTTTTAAATTCCCGTTCTTATCTAATGTCGTAATCCACGTATTATTTTCTCTTAAAAAGTCTTGCTCTAGTTTCTGAATTTCTTCTGCATTTCCTGCATAATTTAAATAATTCTTCTCAAAAGAATTTAAATTCACTTTAATATCTTCCACTTTTCGATTCGCATAATATTGTTTAAAAAATATCGTTTGTCCAATAAATATCGTCGCTAAAATCAACATACATAATGCTGTTGTAAGAGTAAATAATTTTAGTACAATTCCTTTCTTCATACATTCCCCTCAAATTTATAACCAGTTCGTACTACAGTTGTAATATACTTTGCTTTCTCTCCTAATTTATTTCTTAAATTACGAATATGGCTATTCACCGTTCGATCATCGCCAGCAAATTCATATCCCCAAATTCTTGAAATGAGTTGCTCTCGCGTTAAAACGATTCCTTGATTTTTCATGAAATACACCAATATTTCAAACTCCGTATGCGTTAAACTAACATCTGCCTCATCAACAGTAACAGTACGCGACGGAAAATGGACATGGATGCCATGAATCGATAACGTATCATCTTCGTTCTCTAAAGGTTTCTTCGATGCTTTTCTACTTTCTAATAATCGTTTCGCTCTTGCTAATAAAATTGGAGGACTATACGGCTTCGTCACATAGTCATCTGCTCCAAGTTCAAAACCAAGTAACGTATCGTCTTCATCTACACGCGCCGTCAGCATAATAATAGGCACCTCGGACGTCTTCCTAATCCTTCGGCAAACAGACCATCCATCGAGTTCTGGCAACATGATATCTAAAATAACTAAATCAACCTCTTCTTCTTCAAATACAACTAAAGCCTCTTTCCCGTCCCTCGCTTCAAACACTACATATTGTTCACTTAAAAAATAATCTTTTAATATTTCGCGTAATATGTCTTCATCTTCAACAATTAAAATGTTTTTTGACATAACTTATATATCCCCCTCTCGCTTTCAGAAACTATAATTTCACTTTGAATAACTGCCAGTTAACTTCGCCTCGATAATATATCTATCTGGTGCATCCCCTATATAATCAAATGGGTAACAAGTTGTCAGTGTTAATATCGGTTCTTCTTTTTTTATAATAACAGTACGATCATCCGCATGAGTAATCCATGTCTTTTGAATTTCATATGTGTACGTTTTATTATCATACTCTAAAACAAGGGTATCCTTTTCTTTCAACTCTTCTAAATCTGTAAATACAGTATCTCGATGTCCACTCAGTACAGTATGTCCCCCTCCAGATGGAGTTGTCGTTAAATCACTAACGAACATACCCACTCCTTTTTTCAAAGTCGTATCATCTGCTCCCCAATATATAGAAAACTTCTTCTTTATTTTCGGTATGTTTAACATCGCTACCTTTTCTCCTTCTTTATGTTCTGTTTGAGAAGAAGGCACTTGAGAAGTTACAGGTGTTTCATGAGAAAGTTGAGTATCTTGTATATTTTTAAGGCTCTTTATTTCTTCTGCCGTTAATTGCCCGGCAGAGCTTCTTCCTTTATACCATTCCACAGCATAATAGGATCCCATGAATAGCCCTATAGCCATCAATATGATACCGATATAATTGAGTAACTTCATTCTTCATTCCTCCATGCCAAAAATGGTAGGAGTAACCTACCATTTTTAATATATGAAATTATCCCATTCTTTATAGGAAAATATTTTATTTACGCTTTAATCTTATTGCGACGATTCAAACCAAATAATGTACCTACCGCTACAAGACATGCACTTAATCCCATCATTGCTACATTATTTGATGCTGTATTTGGTAATTTTTCACCTTGTACAACTGGCTTTGCTTCTTCTTTTTTAGCTACTTCATTCTTTTGCTCGGCTTTTATCGCTGCTTCTTTTTTAGCCATATCGTTTTTTAACTGTTCTTGCGCTATTCTCTTTTTCTCTTCTTCACTTTTTTTCTCAGCTTTTATTGTTTCCTCTTTTTTAGCCATATCATTTTTTTCTTGTACTTGTGCTGCTTGCTTTTTCTCTATTTCACTTTTTTGCTGTTCCTTGATTGCTTCTTCTTTTTTAGCTTTATCCTGTTGTACTTGCGCTTCTTCTTCCTTTGTTACTGTTCCAGTATCCGCACTCGCTACTGAAGAATATCCTACTGTTAAAAGTGCCATTGCACAAATTGGTAATAGTTTCTTTTTCATTTTCACTCTCTCCTTATATTTTATTCACATCTACTCGCATCGGATGTATTACTAGAATAAGCAAGAGATATAAATATAAGATGCAGATGAAATATATTTCATTTAAAGATTTCATTGTAGAAAAAGAAAAAAACATCGCAATATGTACGATGTTTTTTTCGGGTGTGTGTCTCAATTATTTACATGTTACTTTCGCGTGATTTGGAAGTAGAACGGGCCGGAGCGATAACTAATTGTCTCGGCTCAGTTTTCTTGAAGTGATTTTTGACGTTACACTTACGACGTTGAACAACCCACGCTTTAATAGGGTTTGTTAAAATAATCTTTTGCTCTTCGTTAGGGGCCTCTTCTTCAAACCTACAACTCTCGCTCCATTTATTCCATTTCATTGTAAATTTAGAAGAAGAATGATCATCTTCACGATCAAACAAGTGCAAAAAATCCATTTTTCCATCTAGCATTACGGTGTTACTAGTCGCTAAAAAAGAAAAGGTCGTCCAACGTTTCTCCATGCCCTCCTACTCCTTTTTCACATATAGAGTGCCTAAAACTTAATTTACCTAAAATATGCTTGCCTTTTACCTTACACCCATAGTTTATCCAAAATGCTCTTATGCAACTATCGATTTGCCTTACAACTACCTTACATTTTTGTAAGAAACAAAAAAACCTTCACTCTATATAATGAAGGTTTCTCACTTTTTATCTATATGATCTCTCATATCATCAAGTCCAGCTTCTTTTAGCTGCGACATCATACCATGCGAAATTGCTCCTAACACTAAAGTCATTCCAATTAATGAAATACGAATCACAGGTACATCAATTACGTAAGCCAACAGGCCAAGAACAATTGTTAAAAGTAATGCTTTTATAAATGTTACACTTGTGTACTGTTTCTTCTTCATCATATTCACCCTTTATGGAAGCGTTTTCTTAATATACTTAGTATATCATATCATCAGATGATTTTGTCGTTATCTTTGTAAAAAATTACTATCTCCTTTGACTTTTTCTATTCTATCCTTTACAGTCGAAATGTTCGTAAGTTTTACACTGTAGGAGGATTACAATGAATATTGAAATAAAAGACACTTTAATTTCTGAAGAACAATTACAAGCAAAAGTTAAAGAATTAGCACTTCAAATCGAACGTGACTTTGAAGGAGAAGAAATCGTAGTTATCGCAGTATTAAAAGGTTCATTCGTATTTGCTGCTGATTTAATTCGTAACATCAAAAATGATGTAACAATTGACTTTATTTCTGCATCTAGCTACGGAAATCAAACAGAAACAACAGGAAAAGTGAAACTACTAAAAGATATCGACGTAAACATTACTGGGAAAAACGTAATTGTTGTAGAAGATATTATCGATTCTGGTTTAACACTTCATTTCCTAAAAGACCACTTCTTTATGCATAAACCAAAAGCACTCAAGTTCTGTACATTACTTGATAAGCCAGAACGTCGTAAAGTAGACTTAACAGCTGAATATGTTGGCTTCCAAATTCCAGACGAATTCATCGTTGGATACGGTATCGACTGTGCGGAAAAATATCGTAACTTACCATTCATTGCTTCAGTTGTAACGGAATAATCGTATAACTTAAAAAATCGATAGTACATAAAATGTATATCGGCGATTTTTTTAATATATCGACTTACCGACAATAACTGACAATCTTAGCACCCAATTAATAGGGAGAAGCTGTTCTAAAATACATGGGAACAGCTCCTTTCTTTCCATTACAAACTACAGGGAGAGATGAAATATGACAAAGACAAAATTTGAAAAAGTACTCCTCATCGTAAATCCGAAAGCTGGTCAAGGTGACTTACATACAAATTTAACGAAAATCGTACCACCTCTTGCCGCAGCTTTTCCTGATCTACATATCCTTCATACGAAAAAACAAGGTGATGCAACAAAATATTGCCAAGAGTTTGCTAGTAAAGTAGATTTAATTATCGTCTTTGGTGGTGATGGAACAGTATTTGAATGCACAAATGGCTTAGCACCTCTCGAAACTAGACCTACACTTGCAATCATTCCAGGTGGAACTTGCAACGACTTCTCTCGCACACTTGGTGTTCCGCAAAACATTGCAGAAGCGGCAAAACTTATTACAAAAGAACATATAAAACCAGTTGACGTTGCAAAAGCAAATGAACAACATTTCTTAAACTTCTGGGGCATTGGACTCGTATCTGAAGTATCAAACAATATCGATGCAGAAGAAAAAGCAAAGCTTGGTAAAATCGGTTACTATTTAAGCACAATTCGAACTGTAAAAAATGCTGAAACATTCCCAGTAAAAATTACTTATGACGGACAAGTATATGAAGACGAAGCTGTCCTTGTCATGGTTGGAAATGGTGAATATCTTGGTGGTATTCCATCCTTTATTCCGAACGTAAAATGTGATGACGGAACACTTGATATTTTCGTAGTCAAATCAACAGGTATTCAAGCATTTAAAGATTACATCGGAAAGAAACTATTTGAAGACTCAAATGAAAATGACATCTTCCACGTAAAAGCGAAATCCATTCATATTGAAACGAAAGAAGAAAAAGAAGTAGATACAGATGGAGAAAACTCGCTTCATACACCTTGTCACATTGAATTATTACCAGGACACTTTACGATGATTTATAATCCTGCGGTTGTGTAATAAAAAAACGAGTGCTAGCACTCGTTTTTTCTCTTCTAATCTAGTTATATTGTTGGATCATTTCCTCTATTTCTTTAACTCTCTCTAAAGTAATTCCATTTCTTTGTTCGATCGCTAAAGGATGGTCGGTTGGCTCTAATTCAACATACGGTGCCGTTCCTACTTCTCTTATATGTACATTTGTTTTTAAATTTAATGTTTCTGGATAAACTGGTATCTCTACAGATAACCATCCAAAATAAAGATCACTATTTTCCCTGCCTCTTTCATCCCACTTTTCTAATACTTCATCACAACTTTCTTTACTAAGTGATACCCACACAGTCCATATGAAATTTTTGTGGTAGTCAATTATAGGAATCTCTAAACATCCTCTAATAAAATAATGTTCACCATCCATTACACAAAGATCTGATGTTAAATGGAAGCGTTCCTCTCTTTCATGGGGCGCTACCTCGTAATAATAATATGGTGCTTCACTTCCGTAGCATAGAGGTAGTGCAAAACGATGCATTTGTACTTTTTCTCCGGATTTTCTTCTTCTTTTCATTTGTCATTCTTTCTCCTATCCTTTTCAGTCACAATCAAACTCTACCCAATTTCTCCAATGCGTATTAGCATTTTCATTCACAATAACACTTGGATCTTTCTTCTCTATTGCAGCGGCTACTGATTGGAAGAATTCATTTTCACTTACTTTTTCGTCTTCAACATGTTTCCATTCTTCCGTTTCATACGCTACTTCCCAGTCGCCTTCTAAACCGAACTCTTCTAAAATTTCTCCTTTATCCCACCACAATAATTTTTGAGCTTCCTCATTAGTAGCGAGCATACGCATAAAGTATGTTGGATAATGCTCTGTCGTTTGTACTTCTATTCCATTATTTATATAATCCTCTTCTGTAAATTCATATTCAAAATGATGCTCGCGAATTTTTAAACTGCCGTTATAAATATTCGGTATAAATTCACCTTCATCATCAAACAACTCATAATCGCCATTATTTAATTGTAAAATGCAATCATCACCCATTGAATGAGTAATTCTATCGCCATATACTTGAATATCATTACATACACCTAATGAACCTACACCCACAATTTGAAACACCATTAGCCAATCCTTAGCATCTTTAAAGAAAAGAGAGAATTTCACTTGTGAAATATCCATATATTCATTATCAAAGGCAGGAAATTCATAGTTACTTTGCTTTTTATCTAATAACCTTAAAATCTCTTTTTGCACATGTATCACCTTTTCATTAATATTATCTAACGTTTACCGTGCTCTCATGTAGCTAGAAAAATTCCTCTTTCATCACTATTCGTATACTCAATCTATCTTAACAAAAATGCTTTTCCTACTTCCATCATATATAGGCCGTACACCGATTCCATTTCTCTTACTTACGCATATATTGGAATATTGTTGCTTCTAATGCAGTGTGTTTTATTTTTGCTCGGAGGTGTTATAAATCGTGTTCGAATGTAAGAACGAACTAAGTCTCTCTAATATAGAAAACTTAAAATATAATTCAAACATTCCTATAATAGTAATAGCCTTCAATAACCTTACTTATGTGAAAAATATGTTAAAACAATTAGAAAACAAAAAGATAAAAAGTGAAGATATATGGATTTGGGACAATAATTCAACCGCTCCCGCTTTGCTTGCTTTTTATGAGCAAATATCAACTAAATATAATTTAGTGAAAAATAATGCCAACTATGGACCACGTTTTTTTGCCGTTCCTTATATTTTCGATTTACTTCCAGATTTTTTTGCTGTAACTGATCCTGATTTATCTTTTAATGAAAAAATGTCAGATAACTTTTTAGAGTATTTAAAGCAGTTAACAATCGAGCTTTCACTCTTTAAAGCCGGCCTTGCTTTAGACATTATACCTACTTCTAATTTCAACAGAGAGCTCATGTCAAATGAAAAATGTACAGTAACAGAATGGGAAATGCAGTATTGGCTTTTTCCTATAACTAAATACAATAAACCTAAAGTTTTCAACGCTGGAATTGATACAACTTTTGCTGTTTACAATAAAAAATTTATTAGTAACGGTTTTTATAATGCCGTAAGGGTAGCTGATAATTTCACCTGTAAACATTTACCCTGGTATAAAGACAATATAATTTCAGAAGAAGAAAAAAATATGCTAAATACGAAATGGGCTAACTGGCACTAATAAAACGAAGCGTTATTCAGTAGCAGATATTACTACAAATCGAAAACCTACTTTACAGCATATGTAATAATTCAAAAATAGCTTAAATGGTTTCAAGCTATTTTTTATCAAATTTCCTCAATACTATCCAATTGAGTCTTATAACATTCATCACACTCTGGCCTAGTAGGAAGAATCCCCCTGTCATCAGGTAATAAAACCCTCAAAACTTCTCAATCCATCTCTACGAAAGACTTCATAATAATGGGATATCCTTCAATAATATTCGTATACTCAATCCCTTGTTCATATATATCAATTTCAAAGCCAATCTCTTTCTCCTTATGGTGCATAACATTTCCCGCTAATATATAGTTACTTTTATTCACAACTTCTTGTATTAATTCTGTTCTATCTTTCCATAAACCAGGTACTCCAATAACGATTTGTGTCTCCATCATATGCACTCCACTTCTCATCTATTTTCAATCTATTCTTTCAATCTTCCAAACTAAATTAGCTGGGATATCTTTCTCTAAAAAGGTTAACATCCATACAGTTTAGGCATCCTACTATGATTAAAATCTCCAAATATAACACTCCATGTGTACATTTATATTTATTTTCGTTTACATACTATTGTTATTCATAATCCATTTTAGCTAATAAGCAAACGAAAGAGAACTAGGTGGATTAATGTTTACTTAAAAATATTAAATTACATTTCGAACAAAAAGGAGCTGAATTTCCTCTTCTAATTTTTGTATCACATTTTGGACAATATACATATCATTCCTCTACCTTTTGTCGTTCTATCATGTGTAAAGATACTATTTTCATACTGCACATAATTCCAATTAAGATAAGGCTAAAAATGAGTAGCACAACGCTCTTCCTCCCTTAACTACTTACCTATATTTTACCATTAAATAAAGATAATTTTATACTTATAATCCTATCTTTTCCTTCATACTGGAAGAAACTTTCTTTACTTCTATTTACTCATCAGTGTGATTCTTTTTTGTCTATATAAATAAAGAATACCTGTAACAATAAAAACAATCACGCCAAAATACAAGCCATATTCTATCGCAATCGCTACAATACTTTCAATGTGTTGTCCAAATAAAGCACCGAGCACAAAGTAAACGAGTGTCCAAACAAATCCTGTCGTATAAGAATACAAAGCATACGTCTTAAATGGCATGTTATTCATTCCAACTAAATACGGTACGATATGTCTTACAACTGGTATGAAGTAACTTGTGACTAACGCATAATGACCATACTTCTCTACCATTTGTTGAGATTTCAAAAGATATTTCGCCTTTTTCTTTTTCATTAGCTTATCAAGTACTTTCGTACCAAATATTTTCCCTAATATATAACCTAAAGAAAGCCCAGATACAACACCTAAATATGTTAATAAAAATGCAGGAATGACACTTAATATCCCTAGTGAAGATACAAAGCCACCACTCATTACGATCATTTCGTCTGGAATTGGCATACCAATAATACCTAACCATAAACAGAAAAATAATGCCCAATAACCGTATTGTTCAATATAAGATAATAATTCATGTAATTCCATTATGCATATGCTCTCCTTAGCTCTTTTTTACAGCTAAAGACATACGCTGGTGGGAAATTGAGCCACACTTTCTCTAGCGTAATTTCAGGAAAGAAGTGCTGTATAAATCCTTTTTTCACAAGTGAATATTGAAATGTAATAAATTCACCATTCTCATGTATCCCTTCCATTACATTGTTTAAAATACGCTTTGAAACTTCTTCTGGTAAAGAGGTAAAAGGTAATCCCGATAAAACGTAATCCACGCATTCTATATTGAGATCTTCTATATACTTTTTTATATTTTCGGCTGAACCGTGTACAACAATGACGTTCTGCTCATCTTTAAATTTTCTCTTTAGTTCCTTGCAAAACACTTCATTAATTTCAATAAGAAGAAATATTGTTTCCTTCTTCTTTCTCTTCATAATTTCTTTCGTAAAGACTCCCGTACCAGGACCTAACTCTACAATGCATTTCGCTTTATTAAAATCAATTACATCTACCATTTTCTTTGCTAATATTTTTGAACTTGGCGCAATTGCACCAGTATGTTTCGGATGTTTAATAAATTCATGTAAGAATGTTATGAGTTGCATATAAACCTCTCCTCATTCGTTCAATAGTTTTTAACTTGTTTCTAAGTATAACTATTATTTCTTAACAAAAATTGAGGAGATTTCTTAAGATTTTATGAAGAATAAAAAAACAGCTATCGCCTCTAGCGATAGCTGTCCCTTATTACTTCGCACTCACGATCTTATAATAAGAACGAACTGTTAAGAAGTAATATCCAATATAAATCGCGCCGTATACTCCGATACTAATTAGAAGCGGAATCATAATTTCAAATGGTAATATATTTGATAAACCTTTTAGTGCAAATAGGCTGTGTAAAATACCAATTACTAACGGAATAGCAAAGATAAAGCTCACTTGTTTTGCGATAGCTCTCTTCATCTCTTGCTTCGTTACACCAATTTTATGAAGAACAACGTAGCGATCACGGTCAGCACTTGCTTCTGTTAATTGTTTAAAGTAAATGATTGAGCCTGTTGCTAATAGGAATACTAATCCTAAGAATAACCCAATAAACATCATTAAGCCTGTTGTTTCAAGCCCCATTTGGAATCCTGTATAGAAATCGTTAAATGGTTTTAAAACTTCTGATTCTCCAGCTGGCATAATGCTTGCTAATTTTGCTGTTAACTCTTTACTATTTCGCTCACCTTTTACATCAATATTTTTTACAGTACGCGTTTCATTTACTTGTTTCACTTGCTCATATGTTTTATCAGGAACGATTACAAATAGTTCATTTAAATTTGTAAGGCTTCTATTATTTACACCTTTAATTTTTAATTCTTTTGACTCGTTTCCAACAGGGAATACAGCTGTATTTCCTGTATAAAGAGGACCAAAATCAAGTTTCTCAATATATAAGCTATCATATACGAAAGCTTCATTCGCACTTAAATTTACAGGTTCTACATCTAAATGTTTCACAAGTGTATTAAAGCTTGATTGAGAAATAAGCTGGTACTGATTCGTAACATTATAGTGTGTGTTCAGAACTTGATCAGCTCTTTCACCTTTAAATGTTCCCTTCACAGGAATCATTTCAACTTCTGATTCATATGTGACTGGGTGATTATTCTTCTCTCCAGCAAGTATTTCATTTACTTTTTTATCTAATGCTGCATCTTTTTTCTCATAGGAATAACTATACGGCGCAGCAACTTTTGATTGCGTAAATGTGTTGTAATACATCGTAACTGACGTACCAACCGCTGTTAATGTTACCGCACTTAAAATAGCGATTGTCGCCAGTGATTTCGCATTTCCTTTAATACGATATAGTAACTGTGATGTCGTTACCATATTCATACCATTATAAAATGCTGACTTATTATTTCTTGCACGTTTCAATACAAATACTGTGAAGAACATGAACAGTAAATAAGTCCCTGCTACTGTCGCTAATAAAATATATAATGCAACGACCATAAAGTCTGCATACATAACTGCTTTCATGTACATTAATGCTAAAAAATAACCTGAACCGATTAAGAAAACTGAAATTAATGCCATAATGACAGATCCTTTTGGCATTGCTTCTCCTTCACGTTCTGCACGGAAAAGTTCAATTAACTTAAAGCGATAAATTAAACGATATCCTTGAAGTGATGTATATAAAATAATCACAAAGAAAATAATTGCTGTATCAATAATGGCAGCCATCGGTACTTCAAAATGAACGTTTAAATTTAATCCCATCATATTTACTAATAACTCAAGGAATAATTTTGAAAGGACACTACCGATCGCAATCCCAATTACTAATGACATTAATCCCATTAACATATTTTCATAAAAGAGCATTTTACCAATTTGTCTTTTACGGATACCTAATAACGAATATAAGCCAACTTCTTTTTTACGTTTACGTGTAAAGAATCCGTTCGAATATATAATGAACACTGCTACGAAAATGATAAGCATCACACTTGAAACTTGGAACGCTCCGCTAATTTTTTTTGAAGCTTCTGCTGCTTTTTCCATTTGTGAATTATATTGCAGTGCTTTAAATGTAAAATAAATAACGATACTAAAAATCATAGATGCAAAATATACAAAGTAGTCTTTAAAGTTCCGCTGTATGTTGCGGAGGGCAATGCTAGATAAGGTCATCAGCCATACCTCCAGAAATAGAAGACATTACGTCAACAATTTTTTGGAAGAACTGTTTACGCGTCGATTCACCGCGATGTAATTCTTTATATAGTTCACCATCTTTAATGAAAATAACTCGTTTACAATAACTTGCTGCAAACGCATCGTGCGTTACCATTAAAATTGTTGAGTTATCATATTCATTTAACGACTTCATACTTTCAAGTAAATCTGTTGCAGATTTAGAATCAAGTGCTCCAGTTGGCTCGTCTCCGAAAATCATACTTGGATTCGTAACAATTGCACGCGATGCTGCACAGCGCTGCTTCTGTCCACCAGATACTTGATATGGGAACTGACTTAAAATATGATCAATACCGAATTTCTTTGAGATTTCAAGAACGCGGCGATCAATCTCACTCGCTTTCACCTTTGATAACGCAAGTGGTAAAGCGATATTCTCTTTCACCGTTAACGTATCTAATAAGTTATAATCTTGGAAAATGAAACCTAAATGATCACGGCGGAATAACGCTAACTTATCATCATTCATCTTTACAATATCTTTTCCATCAATTAAAATTTCACCGTTCGTCGCATTATCAATTGTAGAAAGAACATTTAGTAAAGTCGTCTTACCAGAACCAGAAGGTCCCATAATTCCAACGAACTCACCTTCTTTTACTTGTAAGTTAATACCTTTTAACGCTGCAAATTTATTCCCACCCGTGTCGTACACTTTTTCAATATTTTTTGCTTCTAACACTGTTTTCATCTCGACATCCCTCATTTCTTCTATTCTCTATTTTCAACTATATACACTCTCTACTCTTGCCACTATCGATGTTTCTTACACAAACATGACAGTTATGTAAGACGCATAAGTAAAGATATAAAAATTTAACCTACTGAACAAAAGTACTTTGTTACTATAACATTGGGATATCATACCATCCATTCATTCTCCTTACAGGAACATTACAATTTTGTAAGGTTAAAAATGTCCCCTACAAAGTTGTGCACGAAATGTCGGATGGAGCTATTTCGTTCCTGCTATTCTATGTACAGAGGAGGTCATAATATGGATTCACTTAAAAATATGAATACTGCAATGCGCTATATTGAAGATAACCTTACGAATGAAATTGATTTTAAAGAAGTTGCGAGGCTAGCTCTCTGTTCTGAGTATCACTTTAAAAGAATGTTTTCGTTTTTAGCAGGTATATCACTGTCTGATTATATTCGCTGTAGACGTCTTACTCTCGCTGCCTTTGAACTAAAAAATAGCGATGCAAAAGTCATTGATGTCGCTATAAAATATGGGTACAACTCACCAGATTCATTCGCTCGTGCATTTCAAAACTTGCACGGTATAACACCTTCTGAAGCCCGAAATAGTAGCCATTCTTTGAAGGCTTATTCACCAATGACCTTCCAATTATCCATTCAAGGAGGAAATGAAATGAACTATCGAATTGAAGAAAAAGAGCCATTTCGAATTATAGGTATTACAAAACGAGTACCAATCGTTTTTAACGGTGTAAATGAAGAAATTGCTTCTATGTGGAAAAGTTTAAACCCAGATTCTATTCAAACATTAAAGTCCCTTTCAAACATTGAACCTACTGGAATCATTAGTGCTTCTACTAACTTTTCTGAAGGAAGAATGGAGGAAAAGGGAGAACTCGATCACTACATTGGAGTAGCCACAACAAAGGATTGTCCAGAGCAGTTTAAACAGCTTGAAGTTACTGCTTCAACATGGGCTATATTCGAAGCTGTCGGTCCATTTCCTGATGCATTACAAAATGTATGGGGACGTATTTACTCTGAATGGTTCCCTTCTTCGAACTATGAACTAGCGGAAGGACCGGAGATATTGTGGAATAAACAGAAAGATATATCTTCTCCAAACTTTAAAAGTGAAATTTGGATACCGGTTTTGAAGAAGTGATAAAAAACAAAGCTGCTCTTCCCTAAAAGGAAAAGCAGCTTTATTTACATTTTCAACTCTTCTTTATAAATACTATATGACTTTATTGTTGATACGATAATGCATATTAATATGATTCCAATCCCTATAAAAATATTAAATGGATCTGGAAGCAAAGCCCCGGCATATATACAAAGTGAACCTATTACAAATACCCTCGAAGCAAATCTATGTGTTTTCCTCCAAACTACAGGATTTTCTAATGTCCAGTCCATTCGAATGCCTACTAACCCGTTTGGCTTCGTTTGTTGCATGTAATTACCTAGTACAAGAAACAATGTTCCAAGTCCAAAATTAAATGCAATTGAGCCCGATGCAATATAATTAGACGCTGCTAATAGCGCAAATAAGTTACAGCCGAATCCTATCAAAAGAATAGCATAACGGATTGCGGAAAGGACTTTAGCATGCTGTTTATACTTATCTTTCGTTACGTCAATATACCCAAGAGCTAGCCATATCAAATACAGCAACATCATGCTTCCTATTGAAACAGAACTTGCTTCTACTTTAGAAAAATATCCATCTACTACTCCTGCTGCATTATAATGGCGTGGAATTTGTTCTGGTAAATGTGGCCATACAATATACCATCCAATTACAATGCCAATAATTAAACTCCATGGTAATACGTGTCTTTTCATCCTCTCTCCCCCATAATTTTTTATTAAGCCCCTATTTCTTTTTTATAAGCAATATATGAATATCCCATTGTTAATCCTACTGCACCGGTAATAATGCCAATGATTAGGAAACCTTTCCACGCTGCCGGAGCAAAAATACTTAAAATCATAATAACTCCTAATACAACAAACACCTTCCCACTAAAACGGTGTGTCTTTCTCCATACTTCCTCGTTACTTAATGTCCACGGTGTTTTTATACCTACAAAGTAATTTGGTTTACATTGTGGTAAATAGTTTCCGATGATTATAAATAAAAGACCAACAAGAATATATGGTGTACTCTTCATTGGAATGTCATAACCTAATCCAGCTCCAATTCCAATGATACTTACTAAAAATAATAGGAATAATACGCTATAATTTATTACATTATACCCTTTAGAAAATTTCTCATAATTCTCATGCTTAGGATCTATCTTAGGCAATAAAGTCAATAAAGCATATATAAAAACCATAACTGCAACATCCAAAATCATCATGCCCATTTTTGACATACGCCCATCTACCTCACCAGACACATTCCAATGACTCGGAACCTCTCCCGGTAAATGCGGCCACGCGATGCACCATGCAATAATCGTTAAAGCTATTAATAGTAACGGAAATATATGCTTTCTCATTTCCCCTCTTCCCCCTTATTCGTAAATGTAAACACCCAAGTCAACAAATCTTGAAAGACCGTTGTGTTTAAAGAGTACACAACGAATTGCCCTTTCTTTTCATCTTGAATAAGTTCAGCATTTTTAAGTGCGTTTAAGTGGTGTGAAATACTTGGTTTTGTCATATTGAAATGTTCAGCGATCTCACCAGCGGTTAGATCACCTTCTTTTAATAAGTCTAAAATTTTTCGCCTTGTTGGATCTGCTAATGCTTTGAATGCTTGATTCAATGTCTTTCTTCCTTTCGATAATTAGACATTTAGATACTTATCTAAATGTTAAAATGATTTCAGTTGATTGTCAATTATATACGAGGCCCTTTTTACTTTTCTCACTTTTAACCTATACTGTTTACTAGCTTATCTTTCAACATAATGAAAAGACTTGAAACACATGATACACTATAGCTACAATTGTTTTTCTGAGGAGGAATATACATATGTATAAAATTTTAATCGTTGAAGACGATCCAAATATTTCATCATTACTGCAATCTCACATTCAGAAGTACGGTTATGAAGCTGTTGTTGCAGAGAATTTCGATGATATTATGGAATCGTTTAACGCTGTGAAACCACATCTTGTTTTACTTGATGTAAACTTACCGAAATTCGATGGTTTCTACTGGTGCCGTCAAATTCGTCATGAATCTACTTGTCCAATTATTTTCATTTCAGCGCGTGCTGGTGAGATGGAACAAATTATGGCAATTGAAAGCGGTGCGGATGATTACATTACAAAACCATTCCACTACGACGTTGTAATGGCAAAAATTAAAGGACAATTACGCCGTATTTACGGTGATTATGCACCAAATATTTCTGAACGTATCGTTGAAGTAGAAGGTTTAAAACTATTCCCAGAACGTCCTGAAATTCACTTCGGATCTGAACAAGTTCTTTTAACGAAAAAAGAAGCTATTTTAGCTGAAATGTTATTATCTAAATTCCCTCGTACAGCAAGCCGTGAAGATTTATTAGCTGCGCTTTGGGATGACGAAAGCTTCGTTGAAGAAAATACATTAAACGTAAACATTACGCGTCTTCGTAAAAAGTTTAATGAGCTTGGTATTGAGAACTCTATTGAAACAGTACGTGGACTTGGATATCGCTTTAACGCAACTTGGAGTGAATAAGCATGAAGCTATTTTTACGTGATCATTTTGCATTTTTCCTACTGTACGTTTTAAACTTCGGTATCATTTTCGTTCTTTATGATGCAGTAGATGGATTTCAAAACAATAAATTTTATTTCGTCGTTTTAAGTTTATATTTATTTATTTGTTTCCTCGCTTACCGTTACGTTCGCAATCGTAGAATGTACCATAGATTAAGCGAGCAACCAGAAAAAATGGAAGATGCGTTTATTGAAAGAGCAACTGCTCCGATGCCTCACGGTGTCAATGAACTCGTGCGTACGCAGTACCGCCTCTTCCAAAAAGAACTACAATCGTATGAAGTAAAACAACAAGAACATCAATTATTCATTAACCACTGGGTACATCAAATGAAGACACCTGTTTCTGTTATGCAGCTTATGGTGCTAGAAATGGAAGACGAGCATTTAATTCCAAAGTTTAAAAAAGAATTAGAGCGTCTAAACCAAGGGCTTGATATGGCTTTATACATGGCTAGGTTAAATAACTTCCATGAAGATTTCCATGTTGAGACGATTTCATTAAAAGATACGGTAACAAAAAATATTAACGGATTAAAAGAACTATTCATTCGTAATGGTGTCTTCCCTGTTTTAGAAGTCCATTCTGATTTAAAAGTTGCTTCTGATGCGAAATGGCTAAAATTTATCATCTATCAGTTAATGACAAATGCTGTTCGTTACTCTGGTGAGCGCGGAAAGAAAGTTTTCTTATCTGCTTACCGAAACGGAAAGGATATTATTTTAGAAGTTCGTGATGAAGGTGTTGGTATTCCGCAAGAAGATATTCGAAGAGTATTTGAACCATTTTACACTGGGAAAAACGGTCGCGCATTCGGAGAATCTACTGGTATGGGGCTTTATATTGTAAGTAAAATTTGTGATTATTTAGGTCACTCTGTCAAACTAGATTCTGAAGTTGGTAAAGGAACGACGATTAAAATCATCTTCCACAACGCTGCAAATAATCAAGCAGAACATACGGAGAAGGTGACCGAAGCATGATCGTAACATATGCAAGCAAAATGTATGAGAACACACTCTCATACATTTTTTGCAATACAACTACTTCTATATCTTCTAGCCGGAGGTATAATCTATGACATTTTGGCAATTTGCATTTAAAAACGTCACGCGCAACTCGAGAGCTTATTTTGCTTACTTTGTAAGTAGTTCCTTTTCCATTGCTGTGTTCTTTTCGTTTGCTGTTTACTTATTCCATCCGAAATTACAAAACTTTGACATGACCTCTGAAATTTCAGGATTAATGATATTTTCAGAAGTAGTAATTGTATTTTTCTCTTTCTTCTTTTTACTATATTCCATTGGTACTTTTTTTAAAGTTAGAAAAAAACAATTTGGTGTTTTGACCATTTTAGGAATATCAAGAAAACAATTACATCGTCTTGTTTTTATGGAGAATATGTTAATCGGGATTTTATCTATCTTTTTCGGCATGCAGTTTGGAGTTGTTTTTTCTCAATTTTTTTTATTAGTAACAGCCAAACTTACGCATGTTCCAGGAATATATTTATACGGTCCTACTAACGCGTTTATTTTAACAACCATTGTTTTCCTTAGTCTTTTTATCATTGTATCTGCATTCACACCAATGCTTATTCGTACAAAAAAAGCGGTACACCTTTTAAAAACAAATGGTGGAAAACAAAAAGAAAGAAAACCATCCATACTTGTTTCATTATTTGGTGCGATTTGTTTATTTGGTGGTTATGCGTTAGCTGGAAATCCTAAATATTTCGTATCAGTAAGCCCGCAAATCGGTGTTATATATATGGTTTCGAGTATTTTCGTTATCCCAATGCTTGTTACAATAGGAACATATTTTTTCTTTTCTCAAATTAGTTTCTTACTGATTTATATTTTAAAGAAAAGAAGAAGATTTTATATGAAACGGATTAATATGCTTTGGATTTCAGATTTAGCAAACCGTATTCGGACGAATATTAATATGCTTTTTATTGTAGCGATGCTCTCTACAATTGCTTTCACAATGATCACGTTCCTATATGGATTCGGGAAATTTATTAAGCTAGAGGTGAATAGAACTTCCCCTTTCCCAATTTCTTATTTCTCGTATGATGCGAACCCTTTTGTTACAGAGCATTTAAATTGGCTTGAGCAACAATTACAAAAAGAGCATTTCCCTTATCAAAAAATAAAAGCTGATATATATGAAACACCACTAAAAGAAGATAAAGATATAGCTATTTATAATGACGTATACGCAATTAAGCAAAGTGACTATAACAAACTTGCGAATTCTTTACGAATGAAACAACTATTTATGGATGATAACGAAGCATATGTGTTAACAGGGACATCTTATATCACCATATTCAACGAATTTGAGCAAAGCTACAATAGAGATTACATTACACTCTCTAGTACAAATACGAAATTAAGAGTTAAAGGCTATGAGCATGTAAACGCAATCCCATCTGACTTTTCATATCAAACGATAGTGTTGCCTGATGTTATCGTAAATAACTTACCTAACACCGTAAAACATATATCAGCATACAATTACAAAATTCAAAACTGGGAACAGACATATGAAATTGCTGATAATTTTATAGAAAAGGTACAAAAAGATCGAAATAAATACCAGTATGAAGGGCCTCTTATTCGTTCCTTTGAATCAGCAGGATCGTTATACAAAATAACATCAGGTAGTGCCGCGTACTTCCTAATCGGGACATTTTTAGGAGTTATTTTCTTCATTGGAGCTGGTAGCGTTCTTTACTTTAGAATGTATACGGATTTGACGAACGAACAAGAGAAATATATAACGATTTCTAAAATCGGTGTAACAGATACAGAGATGAAACGATCTGCAACCATTCAACTTAGTATTTTATTTTTCATTCCGTACATTATGGCATCCATTCATACAATGTTCGCAACAAAAATGCTACAAGATGTAATTGGTTTATCTCTGTTCAAAGAAGTTTCAGCCGTTCTTATTATTTTTGGATTCGTTGAAATCGTATTTTTCTTATTCATTCGTTCACTTTATATGCAAAAATTATCACATTACACGAGTGGACAAAATATTTAAAACAAACTTGATGAAAAGAGTATCTCTCATACTCTTTTCATCTTCACCCTATTAGGAGGTTTAGGTGAATGACATTTTGGCAGTTTGCATTTAAAAACGTCACAAGAAACGCCAGAGCTTATTTCGCCTATTTTGTAAGCAGTGCGTTCTCCATCGCAATCTTTTTCTCATTTGCAGTTTATTTATTTCATCCTAAATTGCATATGACAGACGTGAATTTTTCTCTGAACATATTAATGACAATTTCAGAAGTTGTCATTGTGTTCTTTTCATTTTTCTTTTTACTGTATTCAATCGGGACGTTTTTAAAAGTACGAAAAAAACAGTTCGGGATTTTAACAGTGCTTGGCATATCTCAAAAACAATTAAAGCGACTCATATTTATAGAAAATATGTTAATTGGTGCTCTTTCTATATTTTTTGGCATTCAACTTGGACTTGTCTTTTCACAGTTCTTTTTGTTAGTTACCGCCAAAATTACACACGTACCTGGTTTATATTTATATCCGCCTACAAGTGCTATCGTTTTAACTATCATCATCTTTCTCGGCCTCTTCATTCTCGTATCATCTTTTACACCGATGCTCATTCGCACGAGAAAAGCCGTACGTCTTTTAAAAGAAGGAAAACAACAAAAAGAAAGAAAAGCATCCGTGCTCATCTCTCTATTTGGTGCGACCTGTTTAATATGTGGATATGCGTTAGCCGCAAATCCGCTGTATTTTATGTCGCTAGGTGACATAATTGGGCTTTTATATGCCGTCTCTAGTATATTTGTCATCCCATCGCTTATTGCAGCTGGAACATACTTTTTCTTTTCACAAATTAGTTTTTTACTTATTCGTATTTTAAAAACACGAAGAAAGTTTTATATGAAACGAATTAATATGCTTTGGATTTCAGATCTAGCATCACGTATTCGGACAAACATTAACATGCTCTTTATTGTAGCGATGCTATCGACGCTCGCTTTTACAATGATTACATTCTTATATGGATTCGGGAAGTTTACAAAGTTTGATGAAATTAGACAAAACCCTTTCCCGTTTACTTATTTATCACATACTGAAAATACGTTAGCTGATGAACATTTAAACTGGTTAGAGCAGAAATTTAATGAAGAGCACTTTACTTATACAAAATTTAAAACGGATATATATGAAGTATCTTCGGCTGAAGATAACACGCAGCTCTATTATGCCATTAAACAAAGTGACTATAATGTACTTGCTAAGGCTTTAAATTGGGAAACGCTCACGGTCAATAAGAATGAATCTTATATTCTTATGAAAGACTTAGATGATCAAGTTATTGGAACGCTTCATAATAAAGACAACAAAAATACTCTTACACTTACTCAAAACAATTTACAACTACAAGTGAAAGAATATAAAAGTTATAACCCATTCCCAAATCGCTTAATATACCAATTGCTCATACTATCTGATGAAAATGTAGAAGCATTATCCAACGTTTCAAAACAAATGAGTGTATATAGCTTTAAAGTTACAGATTGGGAAAAAGCACATAATATCGGTTCATCGTTTATAACAAAAATCCATAACGATAATGCAGCAATTCAAGCAGAGCATCCACCTTTCCATGCAAGTGAAGCGAGCGATTCTCTATATAAGACAAAACTAAATGTCGCTTCGTTCTTCTTAATTGGTACTTTCCTAGGAGTTATTTTCTTTATCGGTGCTGGCAGTGTTCTTTACTTCCGGATGTATACAGATTTAACAAATGAGCAAGAAAAATATATAACGATTACGAAAATCGGCTTAACTGAGACTGAAATGAAACGTTCAGCGACAATTCAGCTTGCGATTCTTTTCTTCGTACCTTACATTATGGCATCAATCCATACGATGTTTGCGACAAAGATGCTACAAGAAATATTACATCTCTCGTTCTTCGCTGAAATTACAGTCGTACTGTTGATTTTTGGAACAGTTGAAATTTTATTTTTCCTTTTAATTCGTTCCTTTTATATGCAAAAATTATCACAACACATTAAGTTTTAAAAAGTAGAAAGGTGATTACTATGGAAGAAGTATTACACATAAAAAACGTCTCAAAAGTATATGAGGGGAAAGTCCCTCATACTGCTTTAAAAAATATAAATTTACACGTGGATAAAGGGGAATTCGTTGCCATTATGGGACCATCTGGTAGCGGAAAATCTACATTTTTAAACGTTATCTCTACAATCGATTCTCCGACTTCTGGTGATGTCGTGATTAACGGAAAAAAACCGCACACATTTCGTAGAGAGAAGTTAGCTATTTTCCGAAGACAAGAGTTAGGATTTGTTTTCCAAAACTTTAACCTACTAGATACACTAACAATCGGTGAAAATATCGTACTACCTTTAACATTAGATAATGTTCCATTAAAAGAAATGGATGAAAAGCTTGATAACATTTCAAAAAAGCTTGGAATTGATCATATTTTGGACAAGCGTATTTTTGAAGTTTCTGGGGGACAAGCACAGCGTACCGCAGTAGCACGTGCTGTTATTCATCACCCTTCTCTCTTACTAGCCGATGAACCGACAGGAAACTTAGATTCAAAAGCGGCAATTGACGTAATGGAGTTATTTACGAAATTAAATAAAGAAGAAGATGCAACGATTTTAATGGTTACGCACGATCCGTTTGCAGCAAGTTATTGTAACCGTGTTATTTTCATTAAAGATGGAGAGCTTTACAATGAACTACACCGCGGATTATATCGCGAGAAATTTTATCAAGAAATATTAGATGTTCTAGCGTTATTAGGAGGAAGACGTGGATGACATTTTGGCAATTCGCATTTAAAAATGTCTCACGTAATTCGAAAGCATATTTCGCCTACTTTGTAAGTAGTGCTTTTTCTATCATGGTTTTCTTTTCATTTACTGTATACGCGTATCATCCGCGCTTACAGAGTGTACAAAGCTTTCAAGAACGTGATCCTCTAATGAACTTAGCTAGTACAGCACAACTTGTGATCGTTATGTTCTCGTTCTTCTTTCTCTTATATTCAATTGGAACATTTTTAAATGTTCGGAAGCAGCAATTCGGGATACTCACTATTCTTGGTATCTCACAGAGACAATTAAAAAGATTGTTATTTACCGAAAACATGATAATTGGGATATTATCTATCTTTATCGGCATTCAAGGTGGACTTGTATTTTCTAACTTTTTCTTATTAGTCACTTCGAAATTAACAAGTGCGAAAGGTCTCTATTTATATTGGCCAACAGAAGCGATTATCGTTACAACCGTAACGTTTATCATTTTATTTTTAATCGTTTCTACATTTACACCAATGTTTATTCGTACTCGAAAGACAGCCCACCTCATTAAAGGGAACAAGAAAATGCCAGCTGAAAAAAGACCATCTATACTCATCTCTTTATTCGCTTTAATTTGTTTAGGGCTATGCTATTATATCGCTGGTTATCCGCGAGGCTACGTAACGGAAAAAAATGTGCAAAATGGATCTGTCTTTTTTATTATGTTATCTATTTTACCGCTCGTAATAGTCGGGACATATTTATTCTTTTCACAAACATTCCTTCTTTTCATCTATATTTTAAAGAAGCGCAGAAAGTTTTATTTGAAACAAATAAATATGTTATGGATTTCAGATTTAGTTTCTCGTACACGCAGTAATATTAATGTACTCTTTATTGTTTCTATGCTATCTGCACTTGCATTTACGATTATTATTGGATTATTCGCCGCTAATAACAATACGAAGGCATCAGTATTAGAGCGATATCCCGTTCCCTTCACGTATACATCAGAAGGTGACAATTCCCTTGAACAAAAGCATATTTCTACAATTGAAACGGAGCTTACAACTAATAATTTTCTTTACAAAAAATATAAGTTTACAGTATTAAAAGATACAGCTTCCAAAGAAGATATTATGCTTATGAAGATGAGTGATTATAACGCAATTGCTAAACAATTGAAAAGACCGGAAATAACAATCGATTCTACAGAAGTTTATATTATTTCTCGGCACTCACCAGAACTTCTCGATCTCGTATCTAATCCATTTGCAAAGCAAAATACGATTACACTCGGGTCTAATAAAAAAGAATTTCATATTAAAGGGTTTATTAATAAGGGAATCGAACCATCCTTTGCATTCCCACATTTAGCTGTCGTACAAGATTATGTATTTGATAATATGATTCCTCATATTGAAACAACTGTAATCTATAACTACTTCGTAGAAAACTGGGAAAATGCAATCGTTCCAACCAAAAATATGTTACGTGTTATTAGTGGCGATGCGCGTGAGTTCTACGAAAAGCATACAGAAGAGAACGCTCAAGTTCCTTTCTTCATACATACGGCTACGGATGAACTCATTTACGGTAAAGGAAATGCAGTTGCTCAATTCTTTATTTGGGCATTTCTCGGCTTTATTTTCTTTATCGGTGCGGCTAGTGTTCTATACTTCCGTATGTATAATGACTTAACAACTGAAAGACAAAAGTATATTACGATTACAAAGCTTGGCTTAACTGAATCAGAAATGTTTCGCTCTGCAACGATTCAATTAGGAATTTTATTTTTCGTTCCTTACATCGTTGCTGGTGTTCACACATTATTTGCGGTTAAGTTTTTACAAAGCATGTTTTCTTTCTCCTTACTAAAAGAGACATGTATCGTACTCACCTTTTTCGGGATTATCGAGATCATTTTCTTCTTCTTAATCCGTTCTCTGTACATTAATAAATTATCACAGCATATAAAAATATGAATAAAATGGCCTTGTGCGTATTGCACAAGGCCATTTTCAATAGTTTTTAATAATTAGCAGCAATATCCGCCGTAGCCACCATATCCGTAGCCGCCGTAACCGCCATAACCACAACCGCCGCCTCCGCCGAAGCAGCTAGCACCGATGATAATTAATAAAATAAACAATACGATTAGAAGCGCAAAACCGCCTCCGCAACCATGTCTGCGGTTACAATCATCATGTCTGTGTTCACACTTTTCGCTCATTACCCTATTCCTCCTTTAGTATCATTCATAACAAGTTCCTCTTGTTCTAAATGAGGGGATTCCATTTATAGTATGTTTTCAGGGCGAATAGGAAGCTTGGCTTTCTTAAAAACGGGCTTGTTTCAGAAAATGAGCCTTATCAAGATGTAGGTATAAAACATTTGACATACTAATAATTTCTTACTAATATTTAATTGAACGATCAATCAATTTTTTGATTATACATTCAAATTATATAAATCAGGAGTTGAATAGCGTGACTGATTCTTTTATTGCAGAGGCTAGGCGTGAACAAATTATTCTTGCATGTATTGATACATTAGAAGAGGTTGGATATAACAACTTGAGCTTAACGAAGGTGGCAAAAAAGGCTAAGATTAGTACCGGACTTATTTCTTATCATTTTAATGATAAGCTTTACCTTATGAACCGTACATTACAATTTTTAGTTGCCAAACAACATGAATTTATTAGTAATCGAGTACTATTAGCTCAATCTGAAATAAATAAACTAGAGGCTTTTATTGAAGCACACTTGGCTTATCAAGAAACTCATTACAAAAATAATATTGCCTTAATTGAGATTGTCTTTAATGCAAGAAATGAAGAGAACATTCCTTATTACAGAATCGAAGACGACGAAGAGGATGCTCTTAGAACGATGTTATTAGATATTTTGAAGACTGGACAACAAAATGGCGTGTTTTCTAACTCTTTTCAAACCGACACATTAGCTTCATTTATTTTAGGAGCAATCGAAGAAAGAATGTTGAAGGCAAATTCATCTATATCCATAGAAAATTACTCAGATGAGCTCATAAAAATGGTGAAAAAACTCACTATTTAAAACATGCCCTGGTTAAAAAATATATATAAGAAAGGATGAACTACACATGAAAAAGGCATCTGTCATTGGATTAGGTTTTTTAGAAAAGTTACTTGCTATAGTAAGTCCAATCCTTTTAGGCGTTATTGGATATTTTTCACCTAAATTAATAGAGATTATAAAAAAGATTCCTCTCTTTTCTGATTCAAAAATTATAGAACTTTTAAATTTTATTAATCCCTTCTGGCTTCCTATTATCCTCATGCTAATTGGTGTTATTGCAGGAATTTTATTTTCTTTAATTATTTATAGTGAAGCTTTAAAAATGAACATTACTTCGGAAAGCATTCACGTGAATAAGGACGATCAAAAGAAACAAATCACCAGATCAAATGTAAAAGCCGTTTTTGTAGATAAGCGTCAAGTGGTTATCATTGATCAAGAAGACCGAGAATGGTTACGTGAAACATCTGACATTACCCCAAGCAAAATTAAAGATACTTTCTTAATGCACGACTTCCCCTGGGTGGAACAAGATCCTTATAAACATGAGTATAGCTTATGGAAATTAGAGGATGCGCGATTTAATAAAAGCATAAATACTATTTTGTATGAAAGACGAAATGCCCTTCGAGAAGGAAACTCGAAAAAAAAGAAGCATTTACGCAAAGATTTGAATGAGCTAGGAGTCTTTGTCAAAGACGATGGAGAAAATCAGTATGTCCGTTCTATTAAATAATAGGACAATAGAAAAAAGATATAAAAAGCACCTTGCCCTGTATATTTGTAAGTAACTACGATTAAAAAATAGCAAAACCCACAGAGAAATTGAATTTCTCCTGTGGGTTTTATTAATTAAAATGGGCTTTTCTCCCTAAAGAAACATATTCAACAAAAGAGCAAAACCAAATGCAATAAATGATAACAATGTCTCGAGTACCGTCCACGTTTTAAATGTTTCCTTCACCGTCAAACCTAAATACTCTTTTACAAGCCAGAACCCTGCATCATTTACGTGAGAAAACATTAATGATCCTGCACCGGTTGCAATAACTAGCAACTCTAAATTCACACCAGACATGTGCTGAATAACTGGTGAAACAATCCCTGCTGCTGTCGTTAATGCTACTGTAGCTGAACCTGTTGCAATTCGAATTAAACCAGCTACCATGAAAGCTAATACAATTGGTGATAACGAAATATGTTCTGCCATTTGTGCAATAGCTGTTCCAACGCCGCTTTCAATTAATATTTGTTTAAATCCACCGCCTGCACCAATTATTAAAATAATAGAACCGACAGGCAATAAACTTTCATCTGTTAATTTTTTAATCATCTTTTTATTAATACCTTGTTTGATACCAAGTAAATAAAATGCTGCGAAACATGAAATAAGTAAGGCGATTACTGGACTCCCTATAAACACAAAAAATTCAGTCAATTTTTTCGGTAATGAAATATATGGTGCAACTACTGATAAAATCATCAATACAACTGGTAATAAAATAATAAAGAATGAAACTTTACGACTTGGCAAATCAGTTGATACTGTCGTAACTCGAACAAGCTCCGGTTCATTTTCAGGTATAACCCTCTTATGTACCCACTTTGCAAATATTGGGCCTGCGATAATGGCTGTTGGTAACGCGATAATTAATGAATATAAAAGTACCTTTCCTAAGTTCGCGTTATAAATACCGATTGCTGTCATCGCCCCTGGATGTGGTGGTACGAGCCCGTGAACAATAGATAATCCTGCAATGACAGGTAACGCAATTAATAATATATTTTGCTTCGTCGTTTTTCGAATTGAAATAACGAGTGGTAATAAAATGACAATCCCCACTTCAAAAAATACGGGAATCCCTATAACAAACCCTGCAAATAACATAGCCCAAGGTAATTTTTTTACACCGAAAAATCGAATAAAGAAATCTGCAACTTGCATGCCTGCCCCTGAATCGGACATCATTTTTCCTAAAATTGTTCCAAGTGCTAAAATACCAACTAAATGCCCTAGTACACTACCAACACCAGTTTCATAGGCAGCCACTATTTTCGTTACATTCAGTCCAGACATAATAGCTAAAAATAAACTCGCAACTGTTAAACTAATAAATGCATGCCATTTCCACCATGATACCCCTAAAATAACAATTGTGATCGCAAGTAACGTGACGATTAATAAGTATATATCCATCTCTCATTCCCCTTACTTTTATCCCGATTGGTGTGAGCTAATAATTAGTGGATGATGCCCTCCTCCACTAATTAAAGTTTTACTTTATAAAAAAAGAGGGAACATGGTATTATCCCCTATAGGTAGACAGTAAAAAAAGAGTCCATCTGATATGATGGACTCAATACTGTTTTATCTGGAGGGGATTTTTTTATGGCAAGAAAAGGACAATCATTTCAAAAATATACAGAAGAACTAAAGCGAGAAGCAGTTCGTCTTCGATTAGAAGAGAGAAAATCATTGCGAGAAATTCGTGAACAACTCGGTGTGAAGAGCGATGCCCAGATTATTGAGTGGGTAAAACGTGCGCAACAAGGGGAGTCCTTTGATGATCAACGTGGTGTCTGGAATCGAAAGAATTTTAATAGTCTAGAAGAAGAAAATGCTTATTTGAAGGCACAGGTTGAGTATTTAAAAAAGCGCAATCCAAATCTACACGGGAAGGAATGGTCCTAAAGAAAGAACGATTTTCTCTTATCGATTCATTACGCCAAGCCTATCCACTCCGATGGTTGCTTCAAATCGCGGAAGTTTCTAAGGCTGGCTACTATAAATGGCGGAAATATCATAACGTGCAGCGTTTACGTCAGAAAAGGGATATGTGGCATAAAGAACATATTTTATCTATTCATCGTCAGCACCCTTACTATGGGTATAAACGTATGACTCGTGCTTTGGCTCGAGAAGGAATGGTAATGAATCATAAACGTGTTCGTCGTCTTATGAGAGAGCTGGGTATTCAATCTATCATTCGAAAAAAACGTCCGTTTTATGGAAGAAAAACATCTGTGGTATTTAAAAATCATTTGAATCGAGAGTTTCAAGCTGAAAAGCAAAATCAAAAATTCGTAACAGATATTACTTATGTACGAATCGGAGAACAATTTGCCTATTTGTCGGCTGTGTTAGATTTATACAACAATGAAATTGTTGCCTGGAAGCTATCTTCAAGAAATGATTTAGATTTGGTTTTAACTACATTACGTCAATTAGAAGGGAAGTCATTAACTACTAAGCCCCTTTTCCATTCAGATCAAGGGTTTCAATATACATCTAAATCCTACGCAAAACAGTTAGAGAAATTAGGATTTGTCGGTAGTCATTCTAGACGTGGAAACTGTTTTGATAATGCGTGTATCGAATCATTCTTCTCACATTTAAAAACAGAGAAGTTGTATTTAGTGTGCCCAAAAACATATGAAATGGCCTACCGAGCAATTCAAGAATATATTCAATTTTATAATACAGAAAGATTCCAAGAAAAACTTCACGGCCTTTCCCCGATAGAATATCGGGAAAAGGCCGTGGCATAATACTCTTTTTATTTCTGTCTACTTGACAGGGAGATGACCAACATCCCCTCTTTTTTATACGTCATAATTCACTACATAATACTGCATTTCTGTATTGTAGTAGCCTTCGCTATATTCAATTACTTCGCCAACTTCATCATAAGAATAGCGCATACGTTTTAATAACGCTGTCCCCTCTTTTTCACCTAGCGCTTCTGCAACGAAACTAGGCGCGAGTCCAACAGCGAATTCATCTCTGAAGTTTTCTAAGTGAATGCCTCGGTCTTCAACTAAATCATAAAGCGATTGCAAGTCAAAGTCCGATAAATCTGTACTTGCCATTCCTGCTGAGAAATAGTGCGTATAATGAATGTAAGGTGCATCATTTAACGTATATAAACGTTCAATACGAAAACTCTCCTTGCCGAATAATCGAAATGGCACCGTTCCTTCTTCATTATGAACGATTTCTGCTTTTAGCAATTTCTTTTGTACTTTATATCCTTCTTCCACTAACACTTCTGTAAATTTCTTACCTTTTGACAACTTTGTCGCAGAAGTATTACGGATAACTTTCGTTCCTTTACCGCTTTTCTTTTCTAAATATCCTTCTTGAGCGAGTTCTTTAATTGCATTACGCACTGTAATTTTGCTCACTTTGAACTCTTCTTCTAACTGCGGTTCAGAAGGAATATTCGTATGAATCGCATATACACCATGCAATATTCGATCACGAATAATATTTTTTATTTGTAAATATAATGGTCCTTTTTTCCTCGTTACGTTCACCGTTACACCCACTACCTTTCTACATCACCTACTGATGCCGTCATTGCCCGAAGTATATCCTTCTCTGATGACATGGGCGTATCACCGACGATTGTATGTGCAAGCATTCCAGCTGCTGACGCAAATGAAACAGCTTTCTCTGGTGCAAACTCTTCTATCTCGCCATGAATAATCCCGCTCGTATAAGCATCTCCAGCACCTATTCTATCATATACAGAAAACGCAAGTGTTTTTGCAAAAGTGAACGCACCATCTTTACATATAAACCCGCGTAGCGAGTGTGTATTATCACTATTAATAGAGCGATGTGTACCAGCGATTGTAGCGATATGATATGTTTCAGCAACCTTTGGAATAAGATCAACAAGTTGCGCCTCTCGCTCTGTCTCTTCTGTTTTCATTCCAAGAACGAACATTGCATCTTTTTCGTTCATCATAACGATATCAGCAAGTCCCAGCATTTCTTCATAATGCGGTTTTGCCTGTTCATATCCGTCTTCTCCCCAAAGTGATGGACGATAATTACAATCAAAAACGACGGTTCCTCCGTTTTCTTTAACTGCTCTCGCTAAAGACTTCATATGATGGCGCACCGTATCATTCATCGCAAGTGTAATACCGCAAAAATGAACGATATCAATTTCCTTAGCAATTTCTTCAAATTGGTACATCTCTTCAGACGCCGTATTGAAGCTACTTTCTAGTCGATTCGAATACGTAACGCGGCTTGCACGTGCACCGAATCCATTTTCTAAAAAATACATACCTACATATTTACCGCCTCTTGAAACAAGAGAAGTTTGAATCCCTAACTTTTGAATGTAAGATACAGCTGCCTCTCCAACCGAATTTTCCGGTAAAGTTGAAATAAGAAGCCCTTCATGCCCTAAGTGAGAAAGTGCCGCTGCAACGTTCACACCTGTACCTGAAAATGAGTAATTTAACGTGTTAGCTTGCGACAACAATTCATATCCAGGTACTTGCATGCGCATCATTACTTCGCCAAACGCTGCAATTTTCTTACGCATATTGATCAACTAGCTTCTTCACGACTGCTAATAATTCACGAACATCTTCTACTTTCGTGTTACCAGTTTCTTTATCAATAATAGAAGAGTACACGTGCGGGATAACTTGCTCTACGTTTGCTTCAAGCGCAATACGTACAATTGTTTCGAAGTTTTCTTTATCAATTCCGCCTGTTGGCTCTAATGCAAATCCTTCTTCTGCACAAGCCTTCGCAACTGCGCGATATTCTTCCTCATGAGCTAAACCTTTCATTGGGAAGTATTTCAATGAATTTCCGCCCATATCACGTACAAGTGCAATTGCTGTTTTAATTGGAACGATTGCTTTTTCTTCTCCAGCTGCGCTAATTGGACCAGTAGAAATATTTACGTAACCCACTTTTCCTGTTGGGGATACTAAACTATTAATCCAGCTATCTTTTTCGCCAAGATTTGCACGTGTCGCTCCAACTGAAGGGAACACTTGGTTAATATGGCTGCCAGGATAATGCTTCGCAATTTCAGCTACAACTGCCGCTTGGCGATTATCTCCTGCTCCTAGTCCGATTGATACAGCGTCATCAATTTCTTTTCCGTATGCTTTCATTGCTGTAACGGCTTCTTCTACTGTTGGGTAGTCTTTTGATAATACCCCCACTACTACATACCCTTCTGCTGCTTCAAAAATATCTTTCGCATTTCGGGTATTGTTCGCTAATACATTTAATGCTACGCGGCCTTTATAAAAACGTTTTTGAATATTTGTCATTTTAGTTTCCCCCTACAATTTCTCTCAATTTTTCTTCAATTACATGTATGTCATCACCTTGAAGTGGACGTGGATCAATATCAAAGAATCCTTGTCTTACTCCGTAATCACGTGTATAGATTGCGATTTCCCCTTCGCGTAATGCTGTCACAACGTCTTTTGCCGATTTATTTAACTCTTTTTCGCTAATATGAATACGTGCTCTAAAGATTGCTCTTCCAGCTTCATCTTGAACGATCGTTACATTTACACCTTTTAATTCTTTTAGCGGCATAAGTACTTGTAGCAATTCTTTTTCTTGCTCACTTTTATCTTCTTTTACGCCGTACTCATCAAGCGCTTGAAGTAAGGCGAAAGTTGTTTCTTTCCCAACTTTCATACTTCTTCCGATGCAATGTAATTGCACTTTCAGCCATTCGATATATTTTCGTTTACCGCCAACAATACCAGAAGTAGGTCCTTCAATTGCCTTTGAACCACTATAAATGGCAAGGTCTGAATACTTCACATATTTTTGAATGTCTTCTTCAGCTGCCGCATCAACGATAAGTGGTACGTTATTTCGCTGCGCTACTTCCCATGCTTCTTCAACAGAAATCATATTTTTTTGCACTGCATGATGTGATTTCACATACAGAATCGCTGCTGTATTTTCACCAATTGCATCTTCAATATGCTCTGCTTTCCCTTCATTTGCGTAACCCACTTCAACAAGCTTACCGCCGCCTAAATAAATCATCGTTTCAACTGGAGCACCGTATTGAACGTTATGACCTTTTAACATAATTACTTCGTTTTTCGCGATTACTTCTTGATGAAGTCTTTCACTTTTACGGCGATTTCCTTCCGTCACGATACCAGCGATAGAAAGCGCAATGCCACTCGATGCTGAGTTCACAACGACCGCTGCCTCTGAATCTAGAATTCTCGCAATATGGTCTCCCGCTTTATCTACTAAATCAGCAATTTCCACATAATTTTGTCCACCATGTTTCATCGCATCCATAACTGTATCTGTAGGAGCGGATACACCTAAAATACTCATTCTACCGCTCGCATTAATTACTCTTTTTAATCCGTACTTAGCATTCAATGAATGACCCATTGATTACAACCCCTTTCGTATCAATCCTTCTTTCAGCAATGTGCTGATCCCCTTCTGAATCAATTAACGTAACCTTCTCATCTTTCACTGTAAATAAAGTTAAGTTTGCAATATCTCCTTCTTGAATGCGGCCAAGCTCTGGTTTTTTCAGCCACTCTGCTGCATTTTTCGTAACCGCGTCAATTACTTCTTCTAGCGGATAACCTAAGTAAAGGAATTTCGAAAGAACGTGAGCCATACTATACACGGGACCGTGTATACGATTCTTCCGGTAAATATCTGTACTAATTGTATTAAAAGCAATACCGTGATGCTTCGCCGCCTCTGCTACTTTAAAAGAAAAACTAGCATTACCGTGACCAACATCTAAATGAACACCACGATTCACTGCATCTAGTAATACAGGTAGCGGTTTGCCTTCTTCATCGAATAAATTATTTTCTTTCCCGTTTAAGTAATGTGTAATGACATCATCTTTTTCTAAAAGAGGTACAACTTCCTCAATGCGAGGAGGCGCTGAACCGATATGTACCATAATTGGTAATGATGTTTCACGAGATAAAGAGCGTGCAACATGAAGCGGTTCAATTCCGCTATCACAAACGACACTTTTACTCATTCTCGCCTTTAACCCAACGATTACATCTTTATACTTTTCTACTGCTTCTATTACTTTCTCTTTATCTATCCATTCCATATTGGATAATTCATCGATTCGTTTCAAACCGATACGAGAAATATTTAAAAAGGCAAATAAATTCGTTTTTACCTGCTCTCTACTTTTTACTAAATCTGCAATACGATCAGCACCGCAGCTACCCGCATCAACAATTGTCGTTACCCCTTGCTTAACGCCAATTTCATCCACCTCATCGCCATACGGATCAAACTCCGGAAAAGCATGAACATGTAAATCAATCCAACCACTCGATACGTAAGTACCAGAGTAATCAAGAACCTTTCCACCCTCGCCAGCACCAGCTTTCGTCACCTGTGCGATTTTATTATTTTCAATTACAATGTCAATCTCTTCCCCGTTCACACGTTTTACATTACGTAGTACGAATCGTTCTGTCATTGTACTTCCACCCTTTTCTATAAGAAGCCATAAGAATACGCTTACATTAAAGTTTCATTTTATATGTCTTTCACACGTTTAGCGTAACACAAAAAAAGGGAGAAGTAAATATAACGTTATAATGTTTGAAAGTGAATAAAAAGATGCTCCTCCAAAATGGTAATAGTATAGGAAATTATATCAACGATTTTTCAATTATATCTATCATAACTTACAATATATCAACGATTCGACAAGGAATATCGATTTACCGACAAAAAAACTTCAATTCCTTTCTTATATAAGAAAAGGCTGTCCCAAATGGCACAGCCTTTTTTCTCTATTCCTGAACCGTCACAATAACCCCATCCATATTGTTCCCGGAAATTTCATACTGCTTGTTTGCTGGAACGTTCACTTTCGTATTCTCAGAAACTTTATAATAAGAAACAGTATATTTCTTACCTTCTACTTCAGTTGAAACCTCTTTTTCCTCTTTTAAAAACTCTAAATATTCCTCTAGTGTGAAATTCTTTTTTTGCATAATTGCGCTATGAGGTAGGCCAACATAACGGATATGCCATGGCTCATATTGAATTCCAGTAATGTTACTTTTATTTTTCGGATAACGTAATACAAAGCCATGCTTCCATACGTTCTCTTCGATCCATTTTCCTTCAGGCGCTTTCTCCATCTTCTTTTGCGTTGATCCAACGTCTAGTGATAATCCTAAATTATGTTCACTATATCCTGCTGGAAGCGCGTAATCAGATCCCATTTCTTTATATAATTTACTTTGTTCTTTAAAATCTCGATACCCACTACTCATTAAGAAATGCTGTACGCCATCTTTTCCAGCCGCATCGACAACGTTCAAAAACTTTTTTACAACATACTTTGATAAACGAAGATTTCTATCAAATATTACGTAGCCTCTTACTAATTCACTATTATGATTTACATTTATAATATCAGACCTAATACTATCTTTTTTTACTGGATAATCCCTATTAACTAATAATAAATCACCCTTATAAATTTGTTCCTTCGTAATCTCTTTCCTCTCGGTATTTGCCGCCTTTACTAGCTCATCTTTTCCGACAATTTTAACATCGATTTCCTTTTGAAATAACGGTGATATATAAAAGCCTACACATACTGTGCATGCTATAAAAAAAGAAATAAATACCCACTTTTTCATTTCTAGTTCCTCCTTAACGTAACTTACGTATAGAATAGAAAAAACTATTAAAATAAAAAGTGGGGTAAAGTTTAAATTTTTATTAAATTGTTAAGTTCTCGTCTTTTGGCAATCGCACTTCAAACATTGTTCTAACTACATTACTTTCAGCAGAAATTGTACCGTTATGCTGCTCAACAATATTTTTCGCAATAAACAGTCCAAGGCCTGTCCCGCCACGGTTCTCAGTTCTCGATTTATCACCTGTATAAAACATATCAAAAAGATACGGTAAATCTTCTTCTGGAATGCTGTCTCCATAATTCATAACTTGTACGACAACTTCTCCATTATCGATATACCCATTCAGATCAACAAATTGCCCATCATATCCGTATCGAACGGCATTTGTTAACAAGTTTTCAAATACTCTAGCTAACAATTTTCCATCACCGTTAATTGGCAAATGAGGATCAATATTCAACCTAGCTTGTAAATGATGTTTCTCTAATAAAGGATACAATTCCTCATCTAACTGTATAAGTAGTTCACTTATATCAATCGGCTTTTTATCTAGCTTTAGCATGCCATAATTCATACGTGTAATTTCAAATAACTCATCAATTAAACTTTCGAGCCTTTGCGATTTCGTATATGCAATTGTGGAGAAATGTTTAATTTGTTCTTTTGTTAAATTCTCATCTTTAAGAATTAAATCTAAATACCCTAACACGGATGTTAATGGAGTTCTTAAATCATGAGCTAAGTTTACAACGAGCTGATCTTTACTACTTTCAGCAAAGTCTCCTCTTTCCACCGCTTCTTTTAACTTTTCACTCGCAACATTTATTTCACGTGCGATATCTCCAAACTCATCGTTTGATGAAACTTGAACTTTATTCGTAAAGTTACCGTTCGCAAGATGATGAATCCCGTTAGAAATCTCACTAAAATACTTTAAATACGGTTTTGTCAAAAAGAAGAAAAAGATAATAGATAACGGAATAAAGAAAATTAAAAAGAAGTTAATGTCTCCAACTTCCCTTACCACTGACCTAAATTGCGCTAAAGGCTCTTCATAGCGAACCATCGTTTTATAATACAGCTGCAATCCTTTATAAATTATATAAGTTACAGTTGCTGCAAGCACCATACTTAACGCAAATAAGGCAATCATTTTAAATCGAAAACTTTTCATCATATTAGCCATTGAAAGTATACCCTACTCCCCACACTGTTTTTATTAGCTTATCTTTTCTTTTATCTTCCCCAAGCTTTTTCCGCAACGTACGAATATGTACCATAACTGTATTTCCGCCTTCATAATAATCATCTGCCCATACTTGCTGAAAAATATTTTCCACATTATACACTTTCTTCGGATGGCTCGCTAATAAATATAAAATATCAAACTCTTTCGGCGTTAACTCAATTTGCTCTCCATAGACGTTCACTGTTCTTTGCTCAGGATCAATAATAACTCCGCCTACCTCTAAAGCAGATTTATTCCCCGCTACTTTCGGCTGATTTAATGTAAGAAACCTACGTAATTGTGCATTTACACGCGCAACTAATTCAATCGGTGTAAAAGGTTTCGTCATATAATCATCTGCACCTAATACAAGACCTGTCACCTTATCAAAATCAGACGTTTTCGCACTTAAGAAAATGATTGGCATATGGTGCTTCGCGCGAATTTGACGCGTCACTTCATACCCATCCATTTTCGGCATCATAATATCTAAAACCACTAAGTCGATTGGCTGCGTTTCAATAATATGAACAGCCTCTTCCCCGTCTGCTGCCTTCACGACGTGGTACCCTTCTTTTTCTAAATGTATCTCAATTAAATCAGCAATTTCTGCCTCATCATCCACTATTAAAATTGAAATGCGCTTCATTTTACTCCCCCTTTTATACGCTCGATTGTAAACTAGTCTATCCAATTTGTACAATACGAAAAGGTTACCCGTTAGAGTAACCTTTGTAAATAAAATTATATCAGCGATTTTCCAAATATATCGACCATAACTTGAATTATATCGGCGATTTCTCAATTATATCGACCGTAACTCGCATTATATCAGCGATTATTGAAATATATCGACTTACCGACAATTAACAACGAAATTCGCCCGCTACTTTAAAGACTCAAGTTACCGCTCCAAAACAATTCGCTGTTTCGTGATCTCCGCCAACCTTCCGTGGTCTACTTCATACTCAGCTTCAACACTTTGCGGCACCATAACTTTTCCGCCCTTAAGCGTCACTTCCGGCGAAATAATATCCTGCTCCCAATGTCTGCTAGAAGCAGATATATCGCCTGGAATCGTAAAGTTCGGCAATGAGGCAAGCGCAACATTTTGTGCTCTTGAAATCCCCATCTCCACCATACCGCCGCACCAAACGGGTATGTTGTGCTCCATGCAATAATTATGGATTTGAACCGATTCTGTTAATCCGCCCACTCGCCCTGGTTTAACGTTCACAATTTGGCAGCTACCAAGGGTAATCGCAACGCGTGCATCTTCTAAACTATGAATACTTTCATCTAAACAAATCGGCGTTTCAATTTTCTTTTGCAACTCCGCGTGATCAAGAAAATCATAATCGGCTAACGGTTGTTCAATCATCATTAATTGGAATTCATCTAGTCGTTTCAGCCTCTCCGTATCCCCTAATGTATATGCTGAATTTGCATCTGCCATTAGCGGGATATGCGGAAACTCTTTTCGAATCTCTTTCAATAATTCGTAATCATGCTCTGGCTTTATTTTCACTTTAAAACGCTCGTATCCTTCTTCTGCGTACTTCTCGATTTGTTTTAACATAACCGGAATCGTATTGATCCCAATTACAACGCCGACTTCAATTTCAGACTTCGTTCCGCCAAGCACTGTCGCTAACGATTTCTTTTGACACTTCGCATATAAATCCCAAACAGCCCCTTCAATTCCGGCCTTTGCCATTCGGTTTCTTTTTATATGTTGAAATAGACCCGGTACCTCATTCGGATGAGAAATTTCAGCCTTTAATAAATCAGGTATTAAAAAGTCTTGCAGTACATGCAGCGCCGTCTTCACCGTTTCTTCCGTATACCACGGTTCAGAGAACGCAACGACTTCGCCAAATCCAATGTACCCATCTTCATCTTCTAATTCAATAACGATACTCTCACGCTTTTCGTAAGTCCCGTAGCTTGCAGCAAACGGGATTACGAGTGGCATTTCTGTTATATGAAGTGTCGCTTTTTTTATTTCCACCTACATCTGCTACTAAAAATATAGACAAATGTATATTCTTAGAGTATTCCTGCTTCTACGTGCCCTGCCTCGCTAATCACTTGCTACTACAGTTTGCTGTGACACTCCACAGGCGTAAATTCCGATGTAGCCCACCGTACATATATACAATCTATTTACGTTAGTATTGTATATTTTTTTGCTTGTAAAAGGTTGATAGATGCATTTAAATCTCTATCCATTACATTTCCACAATCACATGTATATACTCGGTCAGACAGCTTTAAATCCGACTTTTTTTGACCGCAACATGAACATATTTTAGAAGATGGATAGAATCTGTCCACTTGCCGTAGTTCAATTCCATATTCCCTACATTTCGTTGATAACCATGTTTTAAAAGCATAAAAACATGGTTGCGCTACAGCTTTAGATAGATGTTTGTTCTTCATCATACCTTTCACATTCAAATCTTCTACTGTAATAAACATTGGCTTGGTTTTCACCACATCATTTACAATAGACTTTACATACGCTAATCGAATATTTGCTAGCCTAGCATGTAGCTGTTGCACCCTAAGAATATTTTTGTTTATATTCGCTCTTTTATTAGTAACAGGTTGTTCACCTCTCTTTCTTATATTTTCAAATTTGCGTGATAAAGAGCGTTGTTCACGTTTTAACCGTTTTTCTATCTTTTTTACTTGTACTGTTTTATTTATATTTTTGTGAGTTTTTCCATCGCTACGTACAGCGAAGTCTTTAATTCCCAAATCAATTCCTATACCTACTGCATTGAGAATTGAATTTGGTTTTACCTCTTTCACTTCACAGAGTATAGACACATAGTATCTTCCTGCTCTTTGATATACTGTACCACTTTTTACAGTTGTATTTTTTGAAATATATCCATACTCTTTTAACCTTATCCAACCAATTGTAGGGACTTTTACTCTATGTCTTTCTACTGTCCAATCTGTTTTGTTGTTTTTCGGAAAGTAGCACTTCACATCTTGCTTCTTCTTTTTTTATATCGTGGAAACTTAGATAAACCTTTAAAAAATCGCTTAAAAGCTTTATCTCCATTCATAATCGCTTGTTTTACCGCTTTGCTCGACACTTCTTTAATCCACTGGTCACACTCTTTTGTATGAATGTTGTTTAACCATTTAGAAAAGTCATAGCCACTAAGAAATTTCCCATCCGACTCATATGCCTCTTTATTTTTAGAGATATACAGGTTATATACATATCGACACACCCCAATAGTTTGACGGATTTTACTAACTTGTTCAGTTGTCGGTTTGATTTCTATTAAATATGCTCTTTTCATAAATCTTCATCCTCCGACATTTTCTTTTTGTATTTTCTCAACCCATATATTCTACCGCTAAATACATGAATGATAGATATTAAATCCTGCACAAGTTCTTCTTGAGGAGATAGTTTTTCATTGTTAACAATCATAATTTCCACTCCCATTTTACGAAGAAACTTTTCAAACCACTCATATCCAAAACGTACAAATCTATCTTTGTGTGCAATGATGATAGTCGAAATATTTCTTTCCATACAACTGTCAATCAGGTTATTCCACTGTTTTCTTTTGTAGTTTAATCCGCTACCAATATCTTTGATAACTTCATCTACAATCATCCCTCGTGCATTTGCGAATGTTTTTAAAAACTCAACCTGATTTTCTAAATCATCTTTCTGACCTGGATTTGATACTCTTGTGTAAATAACTACTTTGCCTACTTTATTTTCTTCTTGAATACCCATATATTCCTTATACTGTTCTTCTGTATAGTATCATCTTCCTTTTTGGTTTCGGTAAGCAGTTAAAACACCTTGATTGTCCCACCTTTGCAATGTCTTAACAGAGACATTAAGCATTTCTGAAAATTCTTTTGGTTTATATTGTTTCATAATTACTTTTTATTATATATGCCTACTTTTGTCTATGTTTTTGTTTACTGTTTCTTTCTCCTCCACTAATTCTCTTAACTCTCGTCTTAACAATTTTTTCGAAGCGTTACGTGGTAATTCCTCTAAGAAACATGCTTTCTTCGGCACTTTATATTTCGCTAATTTCTCCTCGCAAAAGTGAAGAATTTCTTCTTCTGTTACCGCCCCGCTTTTCACAACAAAAGCAGCGGGTACTTGTCCCCATTTATCATCAGTCATACCTACAACACCAGCTTCCGCTATCGCTGGATGGGACAGCAACACTTCTTCAATTTGAGCCGGATATATATTCTCTCCGCCAGAAATAATTAAATCACTGCGGCGATCTAATACGTATAAAAATCCTTCTTCATCTAAATAACCGAGGTCGCCAGTATGAAGCCATCCGTTTTGAATTGTCTCACGCGTCGCATCTTCACGGTTAAAATAACCGCCTGTTACGTTCGGCCCTTTTACTACAATTTCGCCTTCCGCATGTGGCGGCACTACTACGCCGTCTTTTTCAATACGAAGTTGGCACTGAAATAGTGGCTTTCCAGCTGATCCTACTTTCGTTAACATGTAATCTGCGGACAACGTACAAATTTGCGAAGACGTTTCTGTCATACCGTACGTTTGATACACAGGAATTCCTTTATCTACACATGTTTCGAGTAACGGTTTTGGCGCTGGTCCTCCGCCAAGTAACATACATCGTAAAGAAGAAGGATATGTTTCTTCTCCAAGTCTCTCTAATAAATCAGTTAACATTTTTGATACGACTGAAATAATCGTTACGCCTCTCGTTTGAAGTGCTGTATGAATAAAATCAGCATCATATTTCGGAACGAGTAAAATGCGCATGCCGTACATAATATTTTTCATTAGAAGAGATAACCCGCCAACATGGAACATCGGCATACACGCTAACCAGCAATCATCATCACGAAGTCCTAAATTAAGCGAAGAGCCAACCGCGCTGGCCCAGTGATTTCCATATGTTAAAATAACGCCTTTCGGTTTCCCTGTCGTCCCTGACGTATAAATAATCGTCATCGCTTCTTCTAAAGAGAATTCTTCTTGTATAGAGGCTTCCTCTTTTGGTCCATTCATCACTTCGGCGAATGAATAGACAGGAACATCTTTAGCATCAAATTCTTGATCGGTCACTAAACAAATAACTTCAGCATCATCCATTTGCCAAAGTAGCTCTTCTCTTGAAAGACGCGTATTTAAAAGCACAGCTACTGCTCCTACGTACGATAGGGCGTGAATAACTGTAATCATCTCCATACCATTTTTCATCAGAACAGCCACCTTTTCCCCTCGCTTCACTCCTACATGCGTGAGGTGTTCACAAACAGATACTACCTTTTCATGCAGCTGCATAAAAGTAACTTCCTTTTCCTCTATTTCAATTGCAGTACGATCTGGTGTTAAAAATGCACGTTGCTTTAACCAATTTGGCATCGTCTCCATCATACATTCTCCTTTCATGAAAGAAAGAGACTTGATGTGACATCAAGTCTCTTAGTTGTTTTGTTTCCGGTTTGATCATTTGGTTGCGACTCACTTTGTGGGCGAGCCGCTTCCGTCTAAGAACCTTAGTCAACGGGGCTAAACAGTCGGCTCCGCTTTTGATTTGATCAAGGGAAACGAGGGAATTGACCGAAGTCCGGACTGCGTTTTTCTTTGAATGCGTCGCGACCTTCTTTTGCTTCGTCAGTTGTGTAGTACAATAACGTTGCATCTCCAGCTAGTTGTTGAATACCAGCTAGACCGTCTGTGTCTGCGTTGAATGCAGCTTTTAGGAAACGAAGTGCCATTGGGCTGTTTGCTAAGATCTCTTGTGCCCATTGTACTGTTTCTGCTTCAAGTTGTTCTAATGGTACTACTGTATTTACTAAGCCCATATCAAGCGCTTCCCCAGCACTGTATTGACGGCATAGGTACCAAATTTCGCGAGCTTTCTTGTGGCCTACCATACGAGCTAAGTAACCAGCTCCGTATCCACCGTCAAAGCTTCCTACTTTAGGACCTGTTTGTCCGAATACAGCGTTGTCTGCAGCGATTGTTAAGTCACATACGATATGAAGTACGTGTCCTCCACCGATTGCATAACCTGCTACCATTGCGATAACTGGTTTAGGAATTGCACGAATTAGACGTTGTAAGTCTAATACGTTTAGACGTGGGATTTGGTCGTCACCTACATATCCACCATGACCACGAACTTTTTGGTCGCCGCCAGAACAGAATGCACGTCCACCTTCACCTGTTAAAATGATAACGCCAACATTTGCATCATCACGAGCTTGTGCAAAAGCGTCGATTAACTCCATTACCGTTTTTGGACGGAATGCGTTATGTACTTCAGGACGGTTAATCGAAATTTTTGCGATACCATTGTATGTTGAATAAATAATATCTTCGTAATTGCCTTCTTTTACCCATTCAATAGCCATTACAACTACCTCCTTGTATATTTCTGATCTCATCTATAAGTGTAACTTCATTCTTAACTGAAAAAAGCATCACTGCATAGTTTTTAGAAATCCCTTTACTATTGTATCAAACTTTTCCGGTTGTTCCACATGAATTGCATGGCCAGCACCATCAATTTTGACAAATTTCGCGTCAGAGACGCATTTTTCGATGTTTTTTAATATGCGAAAGAACTTTTCATCATGCTCTCCGTTCATTAAAAGAACAGGCATTTTCAAGTTGTGTAGCTCATCCCACCATGAAGGCTGAGCCCCTGTTCCCATGCCGCGCAAGCTATTTGCAAGTCCTTTTGGATTGTTAGCAAGTCGTTCTTTTCGCACCGCTTCTTGTACGTTTTTTGCTAAACGTTTTTGCGTTTCAAACAGCGGAATATTTTCCCACATCGATACAAAACTTTCTATGCCTTCTCGCTCAATTTTATCGGCAAGTCGCTCATCTTTTTCACAGCGTTCTTTTCGCTCATCTTCACTTTTGAGTCCAGCTGTACAATTTTCTAATAAAAGAGAACGTACATATTCTGGATATAGACACGCCATCGTAATCGCCAGTCTACCGCCCATTGAATAGCCAAGTATATGTGCTTTTTCAATATGAAGGTAATCTAATAGTTCTTTCATTTGCAATGCCACATTTCGAATGTCATAATGCGCAACATCTTCAGGACTCTCGGTCTTTCCGTGTCCAACAAGATCCACTACAATAACTTGAAACTGCCCACTCCATGAAGAGATAAAAGAACGCCACGTTTCCATGCTTCCCGTAAAACCATGAAGAAGTAGAAGTGGTTCCCCGCTTCCGACTACTTCATATTCATACGATACACCTTGCAGCGTTACTTTCATTTTGATTCACCTTGCAATGATGTAGTAATTACGTCCTGTGTTTTTGCCCATAACGTACGGTGCAACGTTAAGTTTTCATCACGGTTCGTACAAATTTCTACAACGTGTAAACCTTCTGTCGTTGCTCCCTTTTGTACTTCCTCCCGGAATTGCTCCCAACCATTTACACGGCTAAATGAACCACCGTACATTTTAACAACATGCTCATAGTCAAGCCCAATCGGCGTTCCAAATAACGATTCGAAGTGTTCCTTTTTCTCATATTGTGGTAAGAATGAGAAAATACCCCCACCATCATTATTTACAACGACAATCGTTATATTTAATTCATGTAATTTTGCAGCTAATAGTCCATTTAAATCGTGATAGAATGATAAGTCACCGATGACTAATACGAGCGGATCGCAAATCATGCTCGCTCCTAAAGCTGTCGAAATGATGCCATCAATCCCATTTACACCGCGGTTTGCCATCACTTGAATATTTTTATCTGATGTGAAGAAGAATGAATCTGTATCACGAATTGGCATACTATTACTCGCAAATAACGTTGCTCCTTCTGGTAATACGCGTACAATATCTGTAATGACTTTTCCTTCAAATGCAGTTTCATATGTTTCCATTTCACGAAGCGTTTCCTTCGTTTTTTCGTTTATATGTTGCCACATTTGGGACCAATCATTCTTTTTCATAACTGGCATTTTTTCTATTAATGTACTGCAAAATGCAATATCACTTGCCTGTACAACTTCTGTCGCAACAAGAGCTGGATCTCTCCATTGTCCAGATTCGTCAACAACGATATGAACAGCTTTCGTTTGTTTTTTAATGAACTGCGTTAATGCTTTCGAAACAGGCATACCACCAAAACGAATTAAAACGTCCGGCTTCCACGTCTCTTTTAACAATTCATTTCGTAAAAATGTATCATAACAGTCGATTACCATCGTTTTATCGTGGTGTCCGCTACGAATATTAGAAAGTGGGTCTGCTAATATTGGGTATCCCGTTTTTTCAGCTAGTTGCGTTGCAAACGTTGCGATTTCTGAATGACTATCATCTCCACAAATAATAAGCCCCTTTTCCATATGTGAAAGGCGCCCTACAAGAGAATCTACATATTCACTCGGCATCACCACGTTCCCTTGCTGAACTACTTCTGTATATTCCCCGCGTCCTTTATCCCATAAACTTTCTAATGAAAAGTCCGGGATAAGCGGTTCACGAACTGGAAAATTAAGATGAACAGGTCCTTGCGGCGCTAAACAAGCACTTGCTATCATGCGCTGCGTTGTCATGCGAGCGTAGTGGTACATCGCTTCACTCGCTTCTGGAAGTGCCATCTCTGTAAATTGCTTCACAAACGTACCGTATAAATTAAATTGATTCATCGCTTGTGGTGCACCGACATCTCTTAATTCATGCGGTCTATCTGCTGTTAAGACGATAAGCGGCACTCGTGAATGGAAAGCTTCACATACAGCTGGATAGTAGTTCGCTGCTGCCGTTCCTGACGTACATAATAATGCAACCGGACGTTTTTTCGCTTTTGCGATACCGAGCGCAAAAAATCCTGCAGATCTTTCATCTACATGTAAATATGTGTTCATTCCTTCGTGTTGTTCCATTAGTAGAGCAATCGGCGTTGACCGTGAGCCTGGACTAATGACAACATCACATACATTTAGACGCGTCAGTTCATCCACGAACGCGCCTAAATAATATGATAATGCTTCTATATGATTGTTCATTTCATTAATTCCTCCAAAGCACCAAGCATCGGTCTAAACTTCAAACTTGTCTCTTCATATTCAAGTTGCGGTACTGAATCAATTACAATCCCGCAACCGGCAAATAAGGATGCTTTCTCGCCATTTAATAATCCGCAGCGAAGTGCAACCGCAAATTCACCATTTCCTTCATCATCTATCCAGCCAATCGGTGCACCATATAATCCTCTGTCTAACAATTCAACATCACGAATCAGTTTCATCGCTTCCAAACGAGGTGTCCCGCCAAGAGCTGGTGTTGGATGTAATTCTTCTACCATCGTTAAAAGACTCGCAGTGCCTTTTGCCTCTACAGGCGTATATAAATGAATTAAGTTTTTCGTTGTTAATAGACCTGGACTCTCCGGAATATTAACGTATTCGCAGTGCTCATTTAATACCGACCTGATCATGTTCACAACATAACCGTGTTCAGCTAAATTCTTTTCATCATGAAGAAGCGCATTACTATTTCGCTTACTTTCTTCTATAGATTGACCATGACCAGTTGAACCAGCAAGACACATCGAAGTAAACTTCTCATCTTCTTTACGAATTAACCTCTCTGGCGTCGCTCCTAAGAAGCATGCTCCTTTATAATCAAAAGAAAATACGTAACAATCCGGTTGCCCAATGCGAAGTGCTTCTAAAACAAGAGCAGAATCAATATGATGATCCATTTCTACTTTTAGCTCCCTCGCTAATACAACCTTCTGCACGTTACCCTGCTTCATCTCATCTTGCACTTTCTTAATGGCTTTCATCCAGCCTTTCGGATCCACTTCCACTTTAGAAGTAACTGTTAATTTCAATCCTTCTAATGCACATTTACTCTCCCCAAAAATTTTCTCTTCTAAAGAAACAATTTCGTTATAAAGAGTTTCTGCACAATCTGTTGCTGAAACGAATGTATTCATCGTTAACCATGCTTTTTCATTTTTTACAGTTAATAAAAATGCTGGTAGTGAAAATGTCGTATCATCGAATTCTTTCCATAAGTCCGTTTTCTCTTTTTCTTGGTCAAATGAAAATCCACCAAATAAAAGAGGACCTGTTCCAAATTCATATTTTTCTCTTTGTACAAATGCTTTCTCTTTTACTTTATCCCACTCGTCACGAGCCGCTTGAAAGCGTTTGTGAGAAGAATTTGCTATAGTGAAAACAGAGCCAATTCCAGCAAATATTACATGCTGAGCTGGATCTGCAAAATAACATCTATTTTCCAATGCAATCCTTTTTCCTGCTGCATAAAACAGAAGCGGATCCATCCAGTCTATTTGTTTTACAAAACTAACCAATATTTTTTCATCAGTTGCATGCTTAATGGCTGCACTAAGAACTTCTTGCAAGCCTTTTTGTTTCGTTTGAATCACAATTGTCTCCCCCCTATGGGCGAAAAATAGTCATAATTACGCTTGATTTTAAGATACACCTCAAACGAAAGGCCTGTCAACGTTTAGCATTTCTGAGAAATTCACCTTCTCTTCCTAGAAAATAAACGTTGACACTAAATGATGCTTTTTCTACACTTAGTTGTGTACAATATGTGACCAAAGGAGGATTCAACATGGAAATGAACGTCGAAACGAATTCCTCTCCTACGGCGCCAAAACCAAGCAAGCAAACAGGCTGGCGCATTTGGTGGAGTTTACTACGTCCCCATACATTAACAGCAGCTTTCGTTCCTGTTTTCATCGGAACAGCCTATGCAATGCAGGTCGGAGGTATAAATCAAATCCATCTCCCTCTTTTCCTTATAATGCTTCTTGCTTGTCTTCTCATTCAGGCAGCAACAAACATGTTTAATGAATACTTTGATTATAAAAGAGGACTCGATCACGAAGGTTCAGTTGGTATCGGCGGCGCTATCGTTCGCGATGGCATTCAGCCAAAAACAGTGCTTAACTTAGCATTTGGATTTTTCGGCATCGCAATACTATTAGGTGTTTATATTTGTATGAATTCTAGCTGGTGGCTTGCTGCAATCGGTCTTGTTTGTATGGCCGTTGCTTACCTTTACACGGGTGGCCCACTTCCCATTGCCTATACACCATTTGGAGAGTTAACAGCCGGATTATTTATGGGTGTTATCATTATTGGAATTTCATTCTTTATTCAAACTGGAACTGTAACATCAGAAGTCATTTTACTATCTATTCCAAGCTCCATTTTAATTGGTGCCATTTTACTAGCTAATAATATTCGTGACTTAGATGGCGATAAAGAAAACGGTCGTAAAACGTTAGCAATTCTCGTTGGACGTGAAAGAGCGGTTGGTGTACTTGCTTCTATGTTCATCGTTTCCTACATTTGGACAATTGCTTTAATTATCGTGGGCATCGTATCACCATGGATGCTTATCGTATTTTTAAGTGCACCGAAAGCATTTAAAGCGACGAAAGGCTTTATCGGCAAAAGCATTCCAATGGAAATGGTACCTGCGATGATTGCAACAGCAAAAACAAATACGATCTTCGGTCTCCTCATGGGAATCGGATTATTACTTGGATACTTTCTATAAAAGGAGCTGCTTATGCGGCTCCTTTTTCATATCTGAAATTCATCTCATAATTCCTACTCGCAACGCTCATACTATGTAAAGAAACTGAATTGTAGGAAGGTGGACGACTATGTTAACTCCACAACAAATAAATCAATTTAAATCCGTTTTAGAAAAACAAAAACACGAACTAGAGCAAACGATACAAACACACGAAAATGAAGATCGTGCATCTGAACGTGAGTCTGTTGGAGAATTATCTAGCTATGATAACCATCCAGCTGATATGGCAACAGAGCTATATGAACGTGAAAAAGACTTCGGGCTTATTGAACTTTGGCATAAACAGCTAGCGGATACGAAACATGCCTTGCAAAAAATAGAAGCGGGTACGTACGGCATTTGCGAAGTGTCTGGCGAAGAAATTCCATTTGAAAGATTAGAAGCAATGCCGACTGCTACAACATGCATCCAGCACGCGACAAATAAGCTAAATATGAATACACGACCAGTCGAAGAAGAAGTGTTATCTCCTTCTTTCCACAAACATGATGAAGATCGTTCTGTTGAATATGATGCAGAAGATGCATGGCAAGATGTTGCTAATTACGGAACATCTGAAACACCATCTGATTTAGAAAGACAAGATTCGAAAAACTATAATGGCATGTACGTAAATAGTGAAGAAAACGTAGGCTACGTAGAGGATTTCGAAAACTTTATTGGTACAGATATGTATGGAAAAAATCCGCAAGTTTTCGCTACGGAAGAACATGAAGAATATGAGCAAATGCTTGATGACTTTGAAGAGCGTACCTTTAAGGGCGAATTATCTTCAAATGAGTCGAGTTCCAAAGAATAAAAAAAAAGCATTCCGAAAATCGGAATGCTTTTTATCGCTAGCTAATTAGTTTTTTGTAACGTTAGCAGCTTGTGGTCCACGGTTACCTTCAACGATTTCGAAAGAAACTTCTTGACCTTCTTCTAAAGTTTTGAATCCGTCACCTTGGATAGCTGAGAAGTGAACGAATACATCGTCTCCACCTTCAACTTCGATGAAACCGAAACCTTTTTCGCTGTTGAACCATTTAACTTTACCTGTTTGCATGTCATGTACCTCCTAAATAAAAATGAAACTATGAATCCACATGAAAAGGTGGATATAAAGGACATGAATGTATAACAAGCTTACAGCCTTTAATTCAACGTGCTTTATTTCCGTACCACATTATGTAGCTCAATAGTGATTTCACTATATCACGCTATATCCAAAACGTCAAATGAGAACACTTTCATTCCACCATTTTTTTATAATTTTAATATAATGTTGAATTTCCATATTCATATTTTAGCCCGGTATTTGCGGACAGCTTGATTGGCGGGAGCTGATAATCAGTTTTGGTTTGTTCCACTTTATTTGAAAATTAACAAAACTAAAGTATTCTAATCCTATTAAATTCTGTACAATATAAGTATCTATTACATACGAGGTGAAAAAAATGCAAGCACATGAAATCGAGTATAAATTATACGGCGATGATATGCAGTTTGTTGAAATTGAGTTAGATCCAGAAGAAAGCGTTATCGCAGAAGCTGGCGCAATGATGATGATGGAAGATTACATCGAAATGGAAACAATCTTCGGTGATGGTTCTGGCCCATCTGGAGGTTTATTCGGAAAATTAATGGGCGCTGGTAAGCGTCTCGTTACAGGCGAAAGCATGTTTATGACTGTATTTACAAATACAGGTCACGGTAAGCGTCACGTATCCTTTGCTGCTCCTTATCCGGGTAAAATTATTCCTGTAGATTTAACAGAATATCAAGGAAAAGTAGTTTGTCAAAAAGATGCATTTCTTTGTGCTGCAAAAGGCGTTTCTATCGGAATCGAGTTTACGAAAAAAATCGGAACTGGTTTCTTCGGCGGTGAAGGTTTCATCATGCAGAAACTTGAAGGTGACGGTCTTGCTTTCATGCACGCAGGTGGAACTGTATATAAACGTGAATTAAAACCTGGTGAGAAACTTCGCATTGATACAGGTTGTCTCGTTGCTATGACAAAAGACATTAACTATGATGTCGAGTTCGTTGGAAAAGTAAAAACAGCTCTATTTGGCGGCGAAGGTTTATTCTTCGCAACGTTAGAAGGACCTGGAACAGTTTGGATTCAGTCCTTAACACTTAGCCGATTAGCAGCACGCCTTACAAGCCCAGCAGCGCAAAGTACTGGCGAAGGTAGTGTATTAGGTGGCCTTGGTCGTTTATTAGATGGGAAAGAGTAAACTGTGCCCTTATGTGGGCATGGCCACATGCCCATCAACTTAAGAATTTGCACTACCCCCAAGTGTCAAAAAACGTTATTCTTTCTAAAAAGCTAGCTAGAAAGGATGACATTTTTTATGAATCTTTCAATTCAAGATGAATTACAACTATTTTCTGAAGAGCTGTATCGTCATTTAACCCCTTCTCTTTTGGAAGAACTCGCTAAAGAATTAGGTTTTGTAAAAAGAAAACGAAAGTTTTCAGGAAATGAATTAGCTACCATATGTATCTGGGTCAGTCAACGTACAGCGAGTGATTCTCTCGTTCGACTATGCAGTCAATTACACGCCGCCACAGGCACTCTTATGAGTCCAGAAGGACTCAATAAACGCTTTGATAAAAAAGCGGTTGAATTTTTGAAATATATTTTTTCTGCATTATGGAAAAGTAAACTTTGTAAAACATCAGCCATTTCAAGTGCAGCACTCACGTATTTTCAACGAATCCGTATTTTAGATGCGACGATTTTCCAAGTACCGAAACATTTAGCACATGTATATCCTGGGTCAGGTGGTTGTGCACAAACTGCAGGTATCAAGATTCAATTAGAATATGACTTACACAGCGGACAGTTTTTAAACTTCCAGGTAGGTCCTGGAAAAAATAATGATAAAACATTTGGAACAGATTGCTTAGATACCTTACGGCCGGGTGATCTGTGTATTCGTGATTTAGGATATTTTTCATTGGAAGACTTAGATCAAATGGATCAACGTGGCGTGTGCTATATATCAAGACTTAAGTTAAACCATACCGTCTATACGAAAAATCCATTTCCAGAATACTTTCGAAATGGGACAATCAAAAAACAGTCACAGTATATCCAAGTTGATTTAGAGAACATTATGCACACGTTAAAACCAGGACAAACGTATGAAATAAAAGAGTCGTATATTGGCAAGAATCAAAGATTATTTACAAGAGTAATTATCTACCGATTAACAGAGGAACAAATACTGGAACGTAGAAAAAAACAAAGCTATACCGAAAGTAAAAAGGGGATTACATTTTCAGAAAAGAGTAAACGATTAACGGGTATCAACATATATGTTACGAATACGCCTTGGGAAGTGGTTCCGATGGAACAAATTCATGATTTTTACTCCCTCCGCTGGCAGATCGAAATCATATTTAAAACGTGGAAATCTCTATTTCAAATTCATCATTGGCAAACTATCAAACAAGAGCGATTAGAATGCCATGTGTATGGAAAACTCATTGCCATTTTTATATGTTCTTCCACGATGTTTAAGATGCGCCAACTTCTGTTGCAAAAGCACAAAAGAGAACTAAGCGAATATAAAGCAATTGGGATGATTCAAGATCATCTATCCCTGTTATATCAAGCGATACAGAGAAACACCCGTATAATAACAAAGGTTTTAATCCGCCTGTTTACCCTACTAAAGAAAAATGGCCGGAAATCCCATCGATATGAGAAGAAAACTATCTTTGATATTATGGGTGTTGTCTATGAGTATAATGGATTGAGAAAACAAAAGAAAGCTGCATAAGAAAAAAATGAAACCCGTTAGGGTTTATTTCGTATGCTCATTTTTAAGAGGATTATACTGTTTAAAAGTTTGTTCATTTCAATTAATGGAAAACCGTAGAGTTTCTATCCTTAAGTTGATGGGCATGGGGCATGGCCATCAACTAATAAAATAATAAAATTAAAACACCCTTGCTTGCAGTAATAAAGTGAAAGGGTGTTTTAATTTACGTCTACAAACGAGAAAAAGCAGTTAAAATAAAGTAATAAGGTTTACTTCAGGAAAATAAGGTATATTATATTTGTTGAGTAGATTCTCTTTAGAGACAAGAAAAGTAGGTGAACAAAGTGGGAAAATATCAATTGGATTCCAAAAGTCAGGTAGCTGTGGCAAAGTTCCATGAAAAACAGAAGCCTGCCAAATTTGATAAAAAGCAGCAACTTGAAAAATTGCGTACGGAGTATTTGAAAAAGAAGCAAAAACAAACAGATAAATAATATGTTTTATTTTCCGAATTTTTTCTGTATGTAACGCAAACAAACACAAGAAAATAGGTAAGTTATTCATCATTCAAATATATACAGGCTATTTTTTCAAACCTCTTACTTATGCAACTAACGCATGCGTCAGTTCATTAAGAATAACTAAAAAAGTCGATTCCTTGAGATGAAAAAGAGTAAACAGTGCCCTTATCAGGCACTGTTTTATTTTGCCATTATAATTTCCTCCACTGATTTAGGTAAGCGATACAAGCTATTCCCCACCTCCAAAAGAATGAATCAAGTTCCTCACCGCATATATTAAACTATACCTTTTCTTAAGGAGGGCTACCTTAATGCGTACTCCTTTATCCTTTGATAAAGAAACTGCCATACTGTTAGCTTCTTGTTGTGAGTTAACGTATGAACAATATAAACAAAATGGTATTTTCGAAATACCAGATGGTTTTCAATATGTACAAGGTTTTCAAGGAAAGGCCATTCAAACAACAGAATGGTTCGGATTTATATTAGAATCTGAGGATACAATTATCGTTGCCTTCAGAGGCACTCAAACAGATCCAGATTGGATTATTGATTCTCTCGTCAATCAAAAACCTTATCCTTATGCTTTAAATGGCGGAAATGTCCATAACGGTTTTCTCTCTATTTATGAGTCTTGTCGTGATTCTATTATGGATATGCTCGTATCATTGCCAGCACATAAAAAACTGCTAGCTACTGGGCATAGTCTAGGTGGCGCGCTTGCCACATTACACATATTAGATGCACGTATAAATACTGCCTTCGCACAGTATGGACTTTATACATTCGCTTCTCCAAAAGTAGGAGATATCGCTTTTCGAAATTATTATAAACTACAAGTAGCTAGTAGCTTTCGTTTCGTCAACTTATTCGATGTCGTCCCACTTCTCCCTCCCCGAAACATAAATTTTAATGATCATGATTGGGAGTATGCACACGTCCATCACAACATGACATTTACAAAAAACACAAAATCCATTACAAATAATCATTCCATTACAACATACAAAACATGTCTGACTTCTCATTTTTAACCAGTAAACAATTGGAAATAAAATATTCGTATACTATAATAATCTATGAAGTTATTTTTGGATGAGGGGACCTTACATGTTAAAATTTATCTTCGCATTTTTCCTTATTGTAATTTTTACGGTTACAGGTTTCTTTACATTTTCATACTTTGCGACAGGAGAGTATGATGGGGCAGGTATCATATATACCACTGTTCCATTTCTTTCTTAAGCAAAATAAATAAAACGAGCTTAATTTTATTAAGCACGTTTTATTTATTAATATCCATTTCTGTTGGTAAATCGATAATATATCTCCCAATATAGCAACCTCTTTAAAACTGTTTAACTGCATTACCAATACCCCAAATTTCATTACTGTACTGCAAAATCGTTCGATCGCTCGCAAAATGACCAGACTGTGCAATATTTAAAATCGACATTTCTAGCCACTTCGTTCGGTTCTCATAAGCTCTACCGACAGCTTCTTGTCTTTCAGCATATGGACCAAAATCTCGCAGAACGAAATATTCATCATTTTGAATAACGAGAGAATCGTAAATTGCTTCAAATTCGGCTCCCGACTGTGCAAAGAAACCATTCGTTAACTGATCTACTACCTTTTTAATGTGCCCATTGTGGTGATAATAATCACTTGCACGATATCCACCATTTTGATAGTAATGAAGAACCTCTTCGGCTGTTAAACCGAAAATGAAACAGTTATCATCACCGACCCGGTCTTTTATTTCAACGTTAGCACCGTCTAGCGTTCCGAGTGTAATCGCACCATTCATCATAAATTTCATATTACCTGTTCCCGATGCTTCTTTACTCGCCGTTGAAATTTGTTCACTTACATCCGCTGCCGGGAATATATCTTCTGCTAAAGAAACTCGATAGTTTTCTAGAAAGATAACTTTCATATATTGACTGACATACGGGTCATTATTTACTTTTCTTGCGAGTTCATTTATTAATTTAATAATTTTTTTCGCGTAATAATAGCCAGGTGATGCTTTCGCTCCAAAAATAAAAGTACGCGGATAAAATGTAAAACTAGCATCCTCTTTCAAACGGTTATACAAATATAAAATATGAAGAACATTTAATAATTGTCGTTTGTAAGCATGTAATCTTTTCACTTGCACATCAAAAATAGAATTTGGATCAATGGTAATCCCCATTGTATTATGAATACGCTCCGCTAAAATCTCTTTACGCTCTTGTTTTACCTCTGCAAATTTCTCTTGGAAACTCGCATCATATTGAACTAATTGTAGCTCTTGAAGCTTAATCGGTTCTTTCTTCCACTCTGTTCCAATCGCCTCTGAAATGAGATTTGTTAACTGTGGATTTGCTTTCATAAGCCAGCGCCTATGAGCAATTCCATTCGTCTTATTATTAAACTTATCTGGATAAAATTCATAAAACAATCGCATTTCCCGCTGCTTTAATATTTCCGTATGAATTTTCGCTACACCGTTTACGCTATGGCTACCGACAATCGCTAAATGAGCCATTTTCACAAGGTCATGTGCAATAATCGCCATTGCTTCAATACGATCCCACTCATACGGATACTGTTCCCACAGTTCATGACAGAAACGTTCATTAATCTCTTCAATAATCATATAAATTCTCGGTAATAACGGTTTAAAAATGTGAATTGGCCACTTTTCGAGCGCTTCTGATAACGTCGTATGATTCGTATAAGAAATCGTCTGCGTCGTTATGTGCCAAGCTTCTTCCCATGCTAACTTTTCTTCGTCTAGTAAAATACGCATCAGTTCCGGAATTGCTAAAACCGGATGTGTATCGTTAATGTGGATCGCAATTTTTTCATGTAGTTGACGAAGGTCACCATATCTTTCTCTATGCATTCGAACGATATTTTGCAAACTTGCTGATACGAGGAAATACTGTTGTTTTAAACGAAGTATTTTTCCCTCATCATGCGTATCATCTGGATATAAAAACTCCGATACAGCCTCTGTTTCACGCTTATATTTCAAAATATCTTTGCAGTTTTGCGGGAAAGGAACTGGTTCAGCATTCCAAAGTCTAAGTGTATTTACAGTACTCGTCTCATAGCCAACTACCGGCACATCATATGGCACGGCCATAATGACTTCTGCATTTGTATGCCTAAACTCTAAACGCCCGTCAATTTCTAGCGGTTCAACATTGCCGAAATAACTTACTTCTACAGCTTGATCATGCCTTCTTACTTCCCATACGTTTTCATGAAGAAGCCACTGTTCTGGAAATTCGACTTGATAACCATCAACAATTTTCTGATCAAACAAACCATGTTTATAACGAATTCCACAGCCGTGTCCTGGCAAGTTTAAAGATGCAAGTGAATCGAGAAAACAGGCTGCTAAGCGTCCAAGCCCACCATTACCAAGGCCTGCATCTGCTTCCACTTCTTCTAACTCTTGTAACGAAATCCCTAGTTCAGATAACCCTTGCTCGCATACATCTCTAATACCTAAATTCAAGATGTTACTTCCAAGCAAACGTCCAAGCAAAAACTCAATAGACAAGTAATACATTTGCTTTTGCTCTCCGGATCGATAACTCTCATTCGTTGCAATCCATTGACTATTCATATACTCACGTACCATATGGCCGAGTGTATTATATTGATCACGAGTTGTAGAATCTTTAAAACTTTTACCATACATCGTCTCTAACTTTTCTAGAAAAGTTGATTTAAAACTTTCAACATGAGTAAACATTTTTTCACCACCTACATGTTATTCCATGAGACTTTTATACAATTCCTTATAAGCAAGAGCCGATTGCTCCCAGCTATAATCTTCAGTCATCGCTTGTTTTACAAGCTGCTCCCATACCGGTTTATCGTGATAGAATTCAATTGCACGATGAATCGTATGCAGCATGTCATGTGCATTAAAATTCGTGAAACTAAAACCATTTCCTTCTCCAGTTTCTTCATCATAAGAATGTACCGTATCGTTTAATCCACCTGTTTCTCTTACAATTGGAATCGTACCGTATGCTAATGCGATAAGTTGTCCAAGTCCACACGGTTCAAACAGCGATGGCATTAAGAATAAATCACTTCCTGCATACACTTGATGAGCTAATTCTTCATTAAATCCGATATAAACTTTTACCTTCTCCGGATACTCATATGCCATCCATTCAAAGAATTGCTCATATTCCGAATCACCTGATCCTAAAATAATACATTGTACATCTTCTTCCATTATTTCGCGGAATACAGTACGTACTAAATCAAGACCTTTTTGCTTCGTTAATCTCGTTACCATTGAAATAATTGGTGTATCCTCTTTTTCTGGCAAACCAAAATAACGCTGCAAGGCGCGTTTATTTTCACTCTTTTCATATAATGACTCTGCATCATACTGAGCCTTAATATACGAATCCGTTTCTGGATTATATACGCTCGTATCAATACCATTTACAATGCCGCTAAGCTTATCATTATATTTTCGCAGTAATCCATCTAACTTCTCACCGAAAAATTCATATTGAATTTCTTCTTTATATGTCGGGCTCACCGCTGTAATTTGATCCGAAGCGATAATACCGCCCTTCATAAAGTTCACATTCCCATAAAACTCTAACTGCTCACTGTGGAAATATTCATCACCAAGTTCTAACAAGTCGTACATTACTTCAGGAGGAAATACACCTTGGAACTGTAAGTTATGAATTGTATATACCGTTTTAATACGCTCATATAACGGGTTATCTTGATACTTTTCACGAAGTAAGAAATTAACCATAGCCGTATGCCAATCGTGGCTATGAAGAACATCCACTTCAAAATCAAGGTGCGGAATACACTCTAACACCGCTTTTGAGAAATAAGAAAAACGCTCTCCGTCATCATAATGACCATACAGAGAATCTCTCTTAAAATAATATTCATTATCTATTAAGTAATACGTAATTCCGTCTTGCTCACCTTTTAAAATTCCACAATATTGATTTCTCCACCCAAGCGGGACGTTAATTACTTTATGTAACGTACATCCATCTCTTAACTTTTGCGGAATGAGGCTATAATTCGGAAGTATAATACGAACGTCCACTCCTAATTTTTTCAGCTCTTTTGGGAGCGCACCCGCTACATCAGCTAATCCTCCCGATTTCACAAACGGTACACATTCTGATACTGCAAATAAAATATTCACTTGTTGTCCCACTGCGCGAAAAGTTTTTATTACTCCTCTTGCAGCTTCCTCCCTTCGAGTTTTCATTTGAATTAAAACTTTAATCAGTGGAGGAAAAAGCCCCCACTGATTCTTTTAAGAATAACTATTAATCGTACTGTTTTGTACGCTTCCTTTTTCTACAACATACGGCCCATCGGCGTTTCCTTTTAATACGACACCGTCACCAATTTTCACATCTTTATCAATAATAACACCATCTATTATACAGTTATCTCCAATTTGGCTCTTTTGCATAATAATACTGTTACGAATAATTGAACCTTTTCCAATTTTAACTGAACGAGAAACAACACTGTTTTCGACTTCCCCTTCAATAATACTACCGTTTGCAATCATTGTATTTTTCACGACTGCACCCTTTAAATAACGAGTTGGTGGCTCATCTTTTACTTTCGTAAAGATCGGTGCTTCTTTCTTAAATAATTGCTTCCAAATAGCAGGTTGCAAAATTTCTAAGCTATGTTTATAGTAACTTTCAATCGAGTCAATAATTGCTACATATCCAGTATGTTCATATGTAGCAATGTGTAATGATTTCCCGCGCTTTTCTCTCACTACATCAAATAAACTGTATTGTTCCAGATCTTTATATGACTCAAATAAGTCTAACAATAATTGTTTCTTTAACACATATGTTTGAAGTGAAACCCCTTCATGGCAAACTTCCGTAATATCAGCTGCCGTATGTATATGTCGCTCTAACACCGCTTGAAAATTTAATGCTGTTACGAGATGGCTATTCGTAATAACAACGTACTCTTCTCTGCTTCTTAGAAAATAATCAATATGTCTTCTAAAGTGTGCAAAAGACCCAAATTCATCTTGGTCACATTGGCAGTTTGGCGGGAATAAAAATAGTCCGTCTCGTTTTCTATCTAAATCCCACTGTTTTCCTGAACCAACATGGTCCATTAACGAACGATTTTTATGGCTTGTAAAAACTGCCACACTATGAATACTAGAATTCACCATATTTGAAAGCATGAAATCAATGAGTCGATAACGGCCCCCAAACGGTAACGCCGCTAGTGAACGATGCCCTGTTACTTTCTTTAAGGAAGGAAAACTTCCCGTTGCATTAATAATTCCTAACATTTTTTCTCCCATTCATTTCATCCCCCTTTTCTATTTCCCTTCAGCAATTAATACTACATCGTCAACATTCTTTTCTGGACGAATGATTGTTCCATCCTCGATAACCATTTCTGATCCAACAATCGCTCTTTCAATCACAACATTTTTACCAATCTTAGCCCCTGGCATAACGACAGAATCAATCACCATACTTCCTTCTTCCACCGTCACTCCTTGGAATAACACAGAATGCTTCACGTCCCCTTCAATGACGCACCCTTCGTTAATAAGCGATTCTTCTACTTTCGCCTTTTCAGCAATATATTGAGGCGGTTCGTTTGGATTGACAGAGTAAATACGCCAATTACGATCGTTTAAATTCAGTGATGTTTCATCGCGAAGCAAATCCATATTCGCTTCCCATAAGCTCTTCACCGTTCCAACATCTTTCCAATATCCTTCAAACGGATACGCCATTAGCTTCTTCCCTTCATCCAATAAAAGGGGAAGTACGTCTTTTCCAAAATCGTTACTAGATTCAGGGTTTCTTGCATCCATCTCTAAATACTCTTTCAAAATTGACCAATTAAAAATATAGATTCCCATTGATGCAAGATTACTTCTTGGAAATTGTGGTTTCTCTTCAAACTCAACAATCTCCATTTCTTCATTTGTATTCATAATGCCAAAGCGACTCGCTTCATCCCAAGGTACTTCAATAACAGAAATGGATACGTCCGATTCTTTCTGAATATGGTAATCTAGCATCTTACTGTAATCCATTTTATAAATATGGTCGCCTGATAAAATGAGAACATACTCCGGTTCATACTGACTTAAATAGTTTAAGTTTTGATAAATGGCACTTGCCGTACCTGTATACCACTTAACCCCTGAAGACTCCGCATAAGGAGGTAAGACTGTGACCCCACCGTTTACTCGGTCTAAATCCCACGCATTTCCGATTCCGATATAATTATGAAGTTCGAGTGGTTGATATTGCGTTAAAATCCCAACCGTTTCAATACCAGAATTCGCACAGTTACTTAGCGTAAAATCAATAATGCGATATTTACCACCAAATGGAACAGCTGGCTTGGCTAAATTCTTTGTTAATGCACTTAAACGACTACCTTTTCCCCCTGCTAGTAACATTGCTACGCACTTTTGTTTTTGAGCCATCTTGTTTTTTGCTCCCCTTTCTCGTCTTCACTGGTCGTAATATGGATACGCCAAATGGTGGAATTGTAATCTCTACATGTGCTGCTTGATTATGGTACGGTTCTAGAATCGTCTTAAGACGTTTCTTATTCACTTGTCCCGAACCGCCATATTGCTGTGCATCACTGTTTAAAATCTCGTTATAATACTCGAAATCTGGTACACCTACTTTATAGTTTTCATATGTAGCTTTCGTAAAATTACATACGATAACTAACGCATCTTCTTGTTTATCCCCTTGGCGGATAAACGAGAAAATACTTTGCTCGTTATTATTAGCATCAATCCACTGAAAACCTTCAGGCGAATGATCAAGCTGCCAAAGTGGTTTTGAGCGCTTATACAATGCTATGAGCTCTTTAAAGTAATCATGCATATAACGATGCATTTCAAAATCATGTAAATTCCAATCTAAATCTTCAAGGTCTTTCCACTCATCAAACTGCCCGAATTCTCCTCCCATGAAAAGTAATTTCTTTCCTGGGTGAGTAAAGAAATATCCATATAATAAACGAAGCTGAGCAAACTTATCCCAGTAATCACCTGGCATTTTATTTAATAACGACTTTTTCCCATGAACGACTTCATCATGAGAAAGGGGTAATATGAAGTTTTCAGAGTAAGCATATAGTAAAGAGAACGTCATTTTCTCATGAATATATTTTCTGTACTCTGGCGCACACTCCATATATTTCAGCACGTCATTCATCCAGCCCATATTCCATTTGTAATTGAATCCAAGCCCACCTTCATACGTTGGTGCTGTTACAAGTGGCCAAGCTGTTGAATCCTCTGCCGTCATAAGAAAATCTTCATCCTCTGCAAACACTGCTTCATTTAACTCCCTTAAAAATGACACAGCGTACTCATTACTTTGCTCTTGTCCTTCTTTATTCCAGTACAACATGTTCGCAACTGCATCTACTCTGAAACCATCAATATGGAAATATCTCATCCAAAATAACGCATTTGAAATTAAGAAATTACGTACCTCTCTCTTTCCTAAATCAAAATTGACAGTTCCCCATACTAGATTTTCTTGTACATCTTTATCTTTATATTCATAGGTCGGTGTGCCATCAAACAAATATAAACCGTGAGCATCTTTACAAAAATGCCCCGGTACCCAATCTAAAATGACACCGATTCCATATTTATGACATTCGTCGACAAAATACATTAAATCATGCGGTGTACCAAATCTACTCGTCGCTGCATAATATCCCGTTCCTTGATATCCCCAAGAACGATCATATGGATGCTCAACAAGCGGCATAATTTCAATATGTGTAAATTGATGTTCCACCACATACGGAATGAGTTCTTCTGCCATTTCCCTGTAAGAATATAGTGTTCCATCTTCTTTCTTTTTCCAAGAACCAAAATGTAATTCATAAACTGTCATCGCTTCTTTATAAATCGGTTTTTTCTTTTTCTTACGATTCCAGTTTTTATCATTCCATTCATATCCTTTTATATCAAAAACTACAGATGCCGTATTCGGTCTTACTTCTGCATATATAGCATACGGATCTGCCTTTAAAATGACGTCACCAGCCAACGTTTCAATCGCATATTTATATATTTCTCCTTCTTCAATATGCGGTATAAATAAGGACCAAATCCCTTCTTCTGTCACTTGTAGCATCTTATGTTGCTCATAATCCCACTCATTAAAATCTCCAACAACACTCATTGCTTTCGCATGAGGAGCCCAGACTGTAAATCGTACCCCTTGAATCTCATCTTCCGTCACAACATGTGCGCCAAAGATGTTATAACTTTCATAGTACTTTTCTGTATGAAACTCATCTCGTTTCACTTCTTCACAATTTATTACACTCAATATGTTCACCTCACTTAGATGACAGAATTTTTTATACTTTAACTATTTCTGCGAAAAACTGCAATATCCTTGTTAATTTATAAAAAACATTCGTTTTTTTCTTAAAAATGTTAGTTTTTCTTCACATTTCCGTGTAAAATATCGAATTTTGACGAATATTCATTGAAAACGCTTTATTATTCTTCTATATTTTTACCAATTATTTTTTCTCAACCTTTATTTTATTATGTTTATCCTATTTTTCATGCTATTTTCCACTCAAAATCAAAACAAAATAATCTGTCATAAAAAAATGTTTCTCAATATTTTTTGTCACAATGTTATTGAAATGCGAAATTTAATCCTGCTTTTGAAAAGCTACTTTCCGAAAAAGGAGTAACTGCAAAAGTAAATGAACCGAAATTAGAGGCAGGTTCTGTTACAGTTGGCGGCGCTATCGATGACAAAAACTTTGCTGGATTAGATGGTGATTTCCCGTTCATTGATGTAACTTTCAAAGTAGAAAATGATGAATTTTATGAAGCAAACGCTCAATTAGAGTCACCAATTTTTGTTTACTGGAAACAAGGTGAATCAGAACCAAATAGAATGCGTGTACTTCAAGATCAAACATTCTCAGTTATGTCCTTAAACTCACTAGTAGAAGGAAATATTAAACCTGGTGCGTTCTTAAATGAACGCGAATATTTAGATGAAAAGTTCGATTATACAAAGCTTGGCGTAAAAGTATATGCGACTGATTCTTACCGTCATAAGTTTGAAGGCTCACTAGATAAATACGGATACTTCAAACTAAATGGACTTCCAGTTAATAAACGCGACTATAACTTATATGTAGAGGTGACAGGACATTTAACAAACCGCCTAACAACGAAACTTGGTACTGAAAAAGACGGTAAGCTGCTTGGCCAATATTATTATGCAAGACCTGACGAAAACCTTGCCGGCGATGTAAATGCTGATAAAGTAATCGATATTAAAGATGCTGAAATTATCGCTAGCAACTATGGTAAAAAAGGACTAACTGTAAAAGACGGAGACCTTAATAAAGATGGTATTGTCGACGAAAAAGATATTCGCTTCGTTGAAAGGAACTTCTTGAAAAAAGGTCCAGATGCATCTAAATCACAAACACCTGTAGAAAAATCCAAAAGCGGTACACTGGCAGATATTTTAAAGAAATTAGGATTAACACCTAAAAAATAATAAAATGAAACTTTAATCAGTGGGTTTTTACTGCCCGGCAAATAGCGGAATAATAAAGAGCACTCTACGTAAAATAGAGTGCTCTTTTCTATAAACGACCCTTATCCAGCAAAAGGGGTATATTGGGGATATACAAGGGAAACCGGAAAAGGAATTTATATTAAATTATATAAGTTCAGAGGTAAGAAGCAGTTTCCCACCTCTGAATTATTTAGCAATTATTATAGTACTGGTGCCATTGTTTCTTTTAATACTTTTACAGAATGAGCGAACTTCACTTTTTCCTCTTCATTTAGCTCAAGTTCTACGATTTCACGTACACCTTCGCGGTTAATTACAGCTGGAACACCTACGTAAGCATCTTTCTCGCCGTATTGACCTTCAAGGTATGCAGATACAGTTAATACGCTGTTCTCGTTGTTTAAGATTGCTTTAGTTACACGAAGTAGTGACATACCGATTCCGTAGTAAGTTGCACCTTTACGCTCGATGATATGGTAAGCTGCATCACGTACGTTTTCGAAGATTTTGTCTAAGTCTTCTTGTTTGTACTGTTCGTTGTTAGCTAAGATTGTTTCTAATTTTTGTACACCGATAGTAGCGTGGCTCCATACTGGAAGTTCAGTGTCACCGTGTTCACCAACGATGTAAGCATGAACGTTACGTGGATCTACATCTAAGTAGTCACCTAACATGTAACGGAAACGAGCAGAGTCTAAAGTAGTACCAGAACCGATTACGCGCTCTTTCGGTAAACCAGATTCTTTCCAAGTTACGTAAGTTAAAATATCAACTGGATTAGTTGCGATTAAGAAGATTCCATCGAATCCGCTATCCATAATGACGCGAACGATTTGTTTAAAGATCTTTGTATTTTTCTCAACTAAGTCTAAACGAGTTTCACCTGGCTTTTGTGGTAACCCAGCAGTGATAACAACTAAATCTGCATCTTTACAATCTGCATAGCTACCGCTCCAAACTTTTGTTGGTGATGGAGAGAATGGTACCGCATGGCTTAAGTCCATTGCTTCCCCTTCTGCTTTTGCTTCATTAACATCTACTAATACGAATTCTTCAGCTACACCTTGGTTAATCATTGAGTAAGCGTAACTACAACCTACAGCTCCTGTTCCTACTAATACTACACGATTGATACCTTTTTTCATGGTAATTTCCCCTCTCTATTGTTCACATATATTTTTTTATGATTGTTTAAGTAATTAATTAAAATACTAATTTAATGTTGTTTAACTTCTTTACATTCATATTGTAGCACGTATTATTGTGAATTACTTCACAAATTATGACCTATTTGTGAACTTTTTCACATAGAGTGTAAAGTTATTGGAATAGGTGTGGAATCCATTTCAATGGAGGCGTTTTCTTTAGATTGTGAAAGGGTTTTTCTTGTGGTTTTCATCGGTAAGTGAAATTATATCGGCGATTTTTAGAATATATCGACCGTAACTCCAAATATATCAGCGATTATTAAAATTTATCGATCGTAACTCAAATTATATCAGCGATTTTTGCAATATATCGATTTACCGACAAAACTCGACAATACTGACAACATAAAAAAGCTGTCTTCAGTAGATCACACCTGTTGAGAGAAAGCAGCTTCTTCTATATATTATTTATTTTCATCCGTTTCTCCAAGTGTAGGAGGCTACAGCCATACAGCTGGGGTAAAAGTTCAACTTGAGGTATCATTTTAGATAGATAATTCCTTCATATCCATACAGGTCCAAATAAATAACATGATTGTATTTACCGCTCTATATACCCAACTGCAACAGCCCATACTTCATATTTCTTCTATGCATAAAAAAGCAGACTATCCAAAGTTCACTTTTATACAACAAAAAAGAGATAGCAGATTATGCTATCTCTTTTAGTATGACCCGTACGGGATTCGAACCCGTGTTACCGCCGTGAAAGGGCGGTGTCTTAACCACTTGACCAACGGGCCAGTTCTGGCAGAGAAGAAGGGATTCGAACCCTCGCACCGCGTTCGCGATCTACTCCCTTAGCAGGGGAGCCCCTTGAGCCACTTGGGTACTTCTCTATAAATATGGCTCCGCAGGTAGGACTCGAACCTACGACCGATCGGTTAACAGCCGATAGCTCTACCACTGAGCTACTGCGGAACAATTATGGTGGGCCTAAATGGACTCGAACCATCGACCTCACGCTTATCAGGCGTGCGCTCTAACCAGCTGAGCTATAGGCCCATAATTAAAAAGCGGGTGAAGAGAATCGAACTCTCGACCAGAGCTTGGAAGGCTCTTGTTTTACCACTAAACTACACCCGCATTAAATTGTAAATGGTGAGCCATGAAGGACTCGAACCTTCGACCCTCTGATTAAAAGTCAGATGCTCTACCAACTGAGCTAATGGCTCATTTTGAAAGTGGTGCCGACTAGAGGACTTGAACCCCCAACCTACTGATTACAAGTCAGTTGCTCTACCAATTGAGCTAAGTCGGCTCGTGATTTCAAAATGGTGGCTCGGGACGGAATCGAACCGCCGACACGAGGATTTTCAGTCCTCTGCTCTACCGACTGAGCTACCGAGCCTTTATGTAAAAAATGGCGGTCCCGACCGGGGTCGAACCGGCGATCTCCTGCGTGACAGGCAGGCATGTTAACCACTACACCACGGGACCATTTGGTTGCGGGGACAGGATTTGAACCTGCGACCTTCGGGTTATGAGCCCGACGAGCTACCGTGCTGCTCCACCCCGCGATGATAAAATATTCACTTTAGAAAAAATGGAGGAGGTAGAGGGATTCGAACCCCCGCGCGACTCTCGCCGCCTGTCGGTTTTCAAGACCGATCCCTTCAGCCGAACTTGGGTATACCTCCGAGATATATACGTCTAATGGTGGACCTTGTAGGACTCGAACCTACGACCGGACGGTTATGAGCCGTCTGCTCTAACCAGCTGAGCTAAAGGTCCTTTATGGTAGCGGCGGAGGGGATCGAACCCCCGACCTCACGGGTATGAACCGTACGCTCTAGCCAGCTGAGCTACACCGCCATAAATGATATTAATATAAGTGGAGCCTAGCGGGATCGAACCGCTGACCTCCTGCGTGCAAGGCAGGCGCTCTCCCAGCTGAGCTAAGGCCCCATGTTTTTAGGAATATCGGGAAGACAGGATTTGAACCTGCGACCCCCTGGTCCCAAACCAGGTGCTCTACCAAGCTGAGCCACTTCCCGTTAATAAAAGCGCGCCCGAGAGGAGTCGAACCCCTAACCTCTTGATCCGTAGTCAAACGCTCTATCCAATTGAGCTACGGGCGCATATGGTGCCGAGGGCGGGGGTCGAACCCGCACGGTGGTCACCCACCGCAGGATTTTAAGTCCTGTGCGTCTGCCTGTTCCGCCACCCCGGCATGTCATATTGAAAATTGGAGCGGAAGACGGGATTCGAACCCGCGACCCCAACCTTGGCAAGGTTGTATTCTACCACTGAACTACTTCCGCAAGACATGTATGAGTTATTTAATTAAAAGTGCGGGTGAAGGGAGTCGAACCCCCACGCCAAAGGCGCCAGATCCTAAGTCTGGTGCGTCTGCCAATTCCGCCACACCCGCATATTAATTTATTTAAGAAAAATGGGGCGACTGATGGGAATCGAACCCACGAATGCCGGAGCCACAATCCGGTGCGTTAACCACTTCGCCACAACCGCCATGATTTCTGGTGCCGACTAGAGGACTTGAACCCCCAACCTACTGATTACAAGTCAGTTGCTCTACCAATTGAGCTAAGTCGGCTAAATGGTGGAGGATGACGGGATCGAACCGCCGACCCCCTGCTTGTAAGGCAGGTGCTCTCCCAGCTGAGCTAATCCTCCATTTGCCTGGCAACGTCCTACTCTCACAGGGACAAGGTCCCAACTACCATCGGCGCTAGAGAGCTTAACTTCCGTGTTCGGTATGGGAACGGGTGTGACCTCTCTGCCATCATTACCAGACTGTATTCATTTAAGACAAGAATTATTGTAACTCATTCACTTTTGAAAGTCAACAAGTTTTTTATATTCTTTCAAAACTAGATAACATTGCTTCATATTATATGGTTAAGTCCTCGATCTATTAGTATTCGTCAGCTCCACATGTCACCATGCTTCCACCTCGAACCTATCAACCTGATCATCTTTCAGGGATCTTACTAGCTTACGCTATGGGAAATCTCATCTTGAGGGGGGCTTCATGCTTAGATGCTTTCAGCACTTATCCCTTCCGCACATAGCTACCCAGCTATGCCCTTGGCAGAACAACTGGTACACCAGCGGTGCGTCCATCCCGGTCCTCTCGTACTAAGGACAGCTCCTCTCAAATTTCCTACGCCCACGACGGATAGGGACCGAACTGTCTCACGACGTTCTGAACCCAGCTCGCGTACCGCTTTAATGGGCGAACAGCCCAACCCTTGGGACCGACTACAGCCCCAGGATGCGATGAGCCGACATCGAGGTGCCAAACCTCCCCGTCGATGTGGACTCTTGGGGGAGATAAGCCTGTTATCCCCGGGGTAGCTTTTATCCGTTGAGCGATGGCCCTTCCATGCGGAACCACCGGATCACTAAGCCCGACTTTCGTCCCTGCTCGACTTGTAGGTCTCGCAGTCAAGCTCCCTTATGCCTTTGCACTCTACGAATGATTTCCAACCATTCTGAGGGAACCTTTGGGCGCCTCCGTTACACTTTAGGAGGCGACCGCCCCAGTCAAACTGCCCACCTGACACTGTCTCCCGGGTCGATAAGACCCGTAGGTTAGAATTTCAATACAGTCAGGGCGGTATCCCACCAGCGCCTCCACCGAAGCTAGCGCTCCGGTTTCAATGGCTCCCGCCTATCCTGTACAAACTGTACCAAAATTCAATATCAGGCTACAGTAAAGCTCCACGGGGTCTTTCCGTCCTGTCGCGGGTAACCTGCATCTTCACAGGTACTATAATTTCACCGAGTCTCTGGTTGAGACAGTGCCCAAATCGTTACACCTTTCGTGCGGGTCGGAACTTACCCGACAAGGAATTTCGCTACCTTAGGACCGTTATAGTTACGGCCGCCGTTTACTGGGGCTTCAGTTCAGAGCTTCGCTTACGCTAACCCCTCTCCTTAACCTTCCAGCACCGGGCAGGTGTCACCCCCTATACTTCGCCTTACGGC